>NZ_GL872441.1 GCF_000192225.1 Capnocytophaga sp. oral taxon 338 str. F0234 | reverse complement strand
AAGAAACAGATAATGTGATGGATTATCTAAACGAAGGAGTTGCTCTCTATCAATGGCAATGGAAATTAATAAACCCCGCAATAAAAGAAATATTAAATAGAATAATTAATGAGCAATTATGAGAGTATTTTTAGTATTACTATATTTGTATGCTTCCTATGTAATAGCACAACCTAAAAATGAAACGTTTGATTTTGAATTATATAAGAATCTTGGAAAAAATGCTGATATTTACAGACATCAGTATTTAAAAACAGATGGTTGTATTCTTTATAAGATTAGTTTTGACAAAGAAGAAGGGGGATATATAGAGGAAAGTTTGCCCTCCCCTTCTTTTATAACACGCCGTAAAGATTATTATCCGAATGGAAAAATTAAAAGCATCAAGCATTTTATAGGAGAAAATGTACTTATCGGAAAATCTGTTTATTACAATAAAAAAGGCGTTAAAAGAATTGTAGATGAAGATAAGAAATTCAAGAAAATTAAATATCCTTATATTTTACAATTCTTGGAAAAGAAA
>NZ_GL872440.1 GCF_000192225.1 Capnocytophaga sp. oral taxon 338 str. F0234 | reverse complement strand
TACCTGTCTTTCTTTTTAGCAACTTTTAATTGTATGCTATCATATCTGTTATCATAAAAGTTAAAAAGATACACATTATATCTTTTTGAATTTATCTTCTTTACCTTAATAGAGTCCAACCATTCTATGAAAATATCTTGGGCATTTAGAATAAAATCCATATCTCTATATTCAGTGGGCTCTATTTTTTTTATTAATTTACTTGATAAATATCTTTTCTTAATTCTTATCAATTCTTCTTCACAAAACTCCCTTTTATCAAGACAAGGCATTTTATCTTGCTGCCTGATATACTTATCATAAAATTCCAAAATCATTTTTGTAGCTTCATCAGTTTCTTCTTTAGGCACTTGAATTGTTGCAATTGTATCTTTTTCTACTATGGTATCTCTTTTGATAGAGGAAATAGTATCTCTAATATCATCAGAAGATGATACTTGGGTATTGTTATTATTGCAAGAAAACAACAATAAACACGCTGAAATAAAATAATAAATTTTTACCATCTGAATATTTTAAAATATAATATCATCAATGATA
>NZ_GL872439.1 GCF_000192225.1 Capnocytophaga sp. oral taxon 338 str. F0234 | reverse complement strand
TTTCTATTTTTTTCTAAAATGAAATTATTATAATCAATGTGGGTCATCATATTCAAAACATTTGTATAGGAGGAATTTTTATATTACCGCCCTCGCTAATGATTTTAAAAAACACTTATTCTGTAATTACTTACACATTGTAAATAGGTTTTATATTATCTAAAACTTGTTTAAGTTCTTTAGAGGCGTTGTAATATCTTTGTACATCTATACTTTCTGGGCGCATTTTTAATATCTCTTCCCGTCTATTTACAAATTTAGTCATAAAATCTTCATAACTACTATCATTACAAAGTCTTAGAATAACAGCTTTCTTGAATTGCCAGAATTGCCCTAAAATTTCTGACAACTCCTCCCGTTCTGTTTTATCTTTAATATACTCATATAAAACATTTAAATCTTTCCATTTTTCAAAGAAAGGGCTTCTTGTTTATAAAAAAGATTAAATATATTCACGACCTCCTCATATTCTGAAAGGTCTTTCCCATCATCAGAAAGTGTGTATCTTGTATCTTTTTGAACCCAAAAAGATTCATCAATATTTTCAGGC
>NZ_GL872438.1 GCF_000192225.1 Capnocytophaga sp. oral taxon 338 str. F0234 | reverse complement strand
TACCAACCTTGGAGATTTGCTCTAAGAGTCTCTGCGGTTTGTCGTCCTGCAACGTAAGGACTTGTGTTGGTGCTGGTTGTGTTGAAGTAGGTAGGGTTGAGTATGTTTCCATTTTGGTCAATTGTGATAGGTTCTTTTCTATTTAGTGAAGGGTGGCTTAGGGTCTCTAACCAACTTGCCTCAAAGCCTTTCCATTGTTTTTGGACGATGAGCTTGAGGATGGTGTTTTTCTCCTGTTGGGTGAACTGTACCTGCTCAAGGAAGAGCTCAAAGGCATGCTCACTGTTAATGGCTTTCTTTGCTTTGCGTATCTTGAGCCATTCGTCAACAAGGTCGGGAGCGAATCCCTCTGCAAGCATAGCCGCCCTGAAATCAAAGGACGTCTCCTTCTTTTGAGCTTCTTTTTCTTTTTGGGCGGAAATTTTTTCTTTTTCTTTTTTTTCCTCTTCCGAAGAGTCATTTAAGGGAGCTTCTAAAAAAGAATTTTCTTTTTGAAAAAAATTTTCTGGAGAAACACACTCTTTTTTTTGTTTCTTTTTTTAAAAAAAGAAAGAGAATCATTGATATTGTCATTT
>NZ_GL872437.1 GCF_000192225.1 Capnocytophaga sp. oral taxon 338 str. F0234 | reverse complement strand
CTTTTTGGAAATGGCAATGGGAAGAGATGCAAAAAGACGATATCGATTTAGTAAGTATAATTAATGATTAATTTGAATATGAAAATTATATTTATATTATTTTTTTATATGATATTTATATTTTTTTCCTATGCTCAAGACACTATATCAATAAAAATAAAAGATATAAAAACAGAAGAGTATAAGATTAAAAGTACAAAAGTAAATTTTCCTTCAATTATCAAATATAGAAAAATAAATACACTATTTAATACACCACTAAATGGCTGTTATAAAGTCAAAACAGGTATTAGAAAATATTATATCGCATACTTTAAAGACGGAAATTTTGATATCAGTGGTGGTAGAAATATTATAAAATACTACGTAGGTAAGAGAATTAAAAAAATACATATCTCCTCAGGAAACTATTATTTATTACTATCAAAGCAATATTTTACTAAGGATAGTATTACATTGCCTATCATTGAAATTCTAATGAATGAGGAAAAATGTGTTGGAACGATTACAATTGGCAGGGAATCAGTAAAAGAAAATATTAATACATTACTTTCAGGAGCAAAAGATAATGATGTAGAAGCCTATATCAGCCTATAATT
>NZ_GL872436.1 GCF_000192225.1 Capnocytophaga sp. oral taxon 338 str. F0234 | reverse complement strand
AAGGTTGCACTACACGTATCCAAGGTGTCATTTCATTGCGTTTTGCCTGCCATAAGAATTGCACGCGTACACGTCCCATTCCTAAAGGGTCATTGTTGTCTTTTACAATAGCTGGTTGCTGCTCTGAGTGCGGAAAAGCATTCTCATCAAAATCAGCAGGGGTACGCATCATAGGGATACCCTCAAAGGAATTGTAATACTCCATACCAGTATGATAGTGTGATATTTTTATGACCCTATAAGTCTCCATTGCTCGGGCATTGATGTCAGTAAGACACGCAAAGGTATTCATCCTGAGACGCGGGTCACGGCTTTGTCCCTTTACTTTGAGCAACAATTCGCGTTTGTCTTTCTCTAAGCGTACTACATCCTCTAAATCTACACTTGATTGCTCTAATGAAGTAGCCGAGTGATATTTTTGAGGTATTTTTTTGTAGATTTTTTTAGAAGCATTCTTTGCATCGGTTTGTATAGGGTTATTCTTATACTCATTAGCAGCATCTCGTGAGTCATTATTTTCAGATGTTCCTTGATGTATATTGTAGTTTATATACTGAAAATCCTGTGGTTTTACCTCTAAGAAGAACTCTTCATCAATCAGGTTCAGGTTCTCACCTAATTCAATGGTCTCTTGGAGTTTATTGCCAAAAAT
>NZ_GL872435.1 GCF_000192225.1 Capnocytophaga sp. oral taxon 338 str. F0234 | reverse complement strand
ACTCCATTGGGGTATCCAATCTTAAAGACGATTTTTTCAATGAGAAATTAGTTTTTTCTATTTTGACAGATATGTATAAGCCTTTCTTGAAGAGTGATACACTGACCAATAAGAATATGTACAACAACACCATTCTTATTTGTAAGCAGTATATTGATGCTAAAAAGCACATCAAAAAACTTACTGCTGATAGGGTTTTGTTGGATAGCCTAAACGACATCAATCAGATCCTACAAGAGGAATACGATAAGATGAAAGTAGACTTAGAGGTTTGTAAGCAACTATATCAAAATCAGTAAGTAAGCCAATGCCACAGAGAACGTATATCGCTATAGCTTTTGCACTTTTAAGTTGGCTTACCACAAAAGCACAGTCCTTACCTTTGCCACAACCCAAGGTAATTGAACAGTGCGATGTCAGTCAACCTAAAGCCAAGTTAAACGGCTTGCCGTATGTAAATGTGCCTCCTATGTACCTGAGAGTGGACAATGAGGAGTACACTTATGCCGCTTTGCAATTAGGGAAGAGGAAGAATAGTATCTTCCTATTTTTGAATATACTTGCCCCTTCCACTTGTCTGAAAAAGGAAAAGATTGTAGATGTCTATTTTGAGTCAGGAGAGATGATAAGCCTTAAGAATCAATACCCTCTCAATTGTGATGGTTATTTTGTAAGGCAACTAAG
>NZ_GL872434.1 GCF_000192225.1 Capnocytophaga sp. oral taxon 338 str. F0234 | reverse complement strand
TTCAATATTTTCCTTATTAGGATGTAAAAGTGAAGAAGAGAAATTTTTGGAAAATCATAAAGTTTTTCCATGTTCTCCAGAAATTGTTCAAGAAAAAAAATATAAAATTAGCATTAAAAAATCTAATGACCTATATGTCAAATATTTATATGATAGAAAAAAAAGTAAGGATTTAAATTATGATGAAACTTTTCTTTCTCCAACCTTAATTGTTGATGATCATTATGTATATTCTTTTCATAATTTGATTGAGAAAAAGGTAGCCGTTTTTGGTGTTTGGATAAATGCCAATACAGGAAAAATAACTAATTGTAATGAGTATATATGGTTAAAAGAGAAGGATATTTTTCTTCAAAAAAAATAAATGCAGATTATTATAGGTAATTATAGAACTTAAGGCATAACAAAAGTAGATGAAAAAATATTAAATGATTATAAATTAACAATAAATAAAGAGTATCGCGAGATTCCTTACATAGAAATTAGTAATTTCAAATTAAGTTATAACCAGCAATTGAGTAATTAGAAATAAAAATATGTATAAAGTTATTAAAATAGTTATTATTATGGGTATATTAAGTAGTATTTTTTCTTGTAAAGAAGAAAAAGACATCTCTATATATAGAACAGAGGAATTCAAAAAAAAGAAAAAACATTTAAACTTTCATTGGATGAAGCAGGGCAGAAATGTATAAAATATATTAAA
>NZ_GL872433.1 GCF_000192225.1 Capnocytophaga sp. oral taxon 338 str. F0234 | reverse complement strand
CTCAAGAAACTGCTGATGAACGTAAAAAACGTTTTACTAATAAGCGAAAATTTACCGATCAGATGAAAACTCTTGTTATTAAATTTATCACTGAAAATCAATGGTCACCTGAACAGATTACAGGTTATTGCAAGGATAAAGAGATACCAATGGTAGGCAAAACAAGAATCTATGAATTTATCCACGAAGACCTAAAAAACGGAGGAGATTTATATATTCATACTCGCCATCAACTTAAGCATAGAAATAGGAAATTATATAGTTCTAAAGAGAAAATAGCAGATAAAAGATCTATAGATGAACGTCCTGAGATAGTAAAGGAAAAAACAGAGTTTGGACATTGGGAAATAGATCTAATTGTGGGAGCTGGCAATAAGGGAGCTATATTGACTATGGTTGAAATATCAACTAAAATGTTGTTTATGAAGAAATTAGAAGATGGAAAGAAAGCAAAACCATTGGCTAATGAGCTTATAGATATGATGCTACCTTATAAGAACTGTGTTAAGACTATAACCTGTGATAATGGAACAGAGTTCTCTGATTTTAAGAGAGTTGAAAAGAAATTAGATTTACAATTTTTCTTTGCTCATCCTTATTGTTCTTGTGAGCGTGGACTTAGTGAGCATACCAATGGTCTTGTAAGGCAATATATACCTAAAGAAACTGATTTTAAAGATGTTACAGATCAAGATATAAAGACATATCAATATAAGATTAATGATAGACCAAGAAAAGTATTAAACTTTAAAAAACCTAAAGATTT
>NZ_GL872432.1 GCF_000192225.1 Capnocytophaga sp. oral taxon 338 str. F0234 | reverse complement strand
AGGAGGTGATTTAAAAAGTATGATGAAGTAAAAAGTTGACAATTAGAGCAAAAAGTTGTATTTTTGTTGTGTGAAAATAAGAATAGAACTATATTGCCCCAATTGCCAGAGTGCAAAGGTAGTGAAAAATGGGAAAAAACCAAATGGAAAACAAAATTATCTTTGCAAGAATGAAGGATGTGGTCGTCAATTCATTGGAGACCATAATCTTACCTATAAAGGTTATCATTCAAACATTAATCGTAAAATAACCCTTATGCTTGTTAGAGGTGTAGGAATTAGAGATATTTCTAAAATAGAGGAAGTTAGCATAGGAAAAGTGCTTACTGTTTTAGCTAAATCTAGTTATTCTATAACACCTAAAAAGAAGCATTATGACCATATTGAAGTCGATGAATTTTGGACTTATGTTCAGAAGAAAGAGAACAAACAGTGGCTTATATATGCTTATGACAGAGAAACACGGGAAATTATAACTTATGTTTGGGGTAAAAGAGATTTAAGGACAGCTAAAAAGCTAAGAAAGCAACTTAAAGAACTGAATATCACTTATGATAGTATAGCAACTGATGATTGGAAAAGTTTTAAAACAACCTTTAAAGAAGATAAGCATCTAATAGGAAAAGCGTATACTGTTGGGATAGAGGGGAATAACTGTAAATTGAGACATAGAATAAAACGAGCTTTTCGAAAGACTTGTTGTTTTTCTAAGAAACTAATAAATCATCTAAAGGCCTTTGCTTTAGCTTTCTTTTATATCAATTATGGGTACATCTAAAGTTGTATCATACTTTTTGAAGCACCACC
>NZ_GL872431.1 GCF_000192225.1 Capnocytophaga sp. oral taxon 338 str. F0234 | reverse complement strand
TTTTTATAGGCGTAAAAGAGAATAAGTAAACCCCAACTTTTAGAGAGTATTGGCAAGTTTGTAAGGAGTTAGAGGGAAGTTATTTAGAAACATAACATTTTAAAATCATAAATTATGTATACATTAGGAAAAGTAAAGAGTTTAGATGAAATCACAGGTAAAGATGTGATGGAAAATAAAATATGGTTGTGGGTATGGGAAGCCAATTTGGAAGAAGAGTACCCTGAAGACTATCAAGTGCCTGTACTTGGTATAGACAATATAGACAATTCGTTTGCAGAACCTATTATCACTTTATATGTACAAGGATATGAAGATAAAATGATAGCTTCAGCCAGTTATGATGCTGAGAAAGATATGTTGTTTGCTATTAGTATTTGGTTTAAAGGGGAATGGCATACTATACAGAATGCCACTTTTCTTACAGAACCCATTACTTTTATTTCATCTGTAAAAATAAACAACATAGAAGGACGACAATTTGTTTGTGAAGCAAAGTTAAAGGACAAAGCCTTAGCTAAAGAATAAATTTAGAAAGTGTTCATTCCAAAGTGCAAATTTTGCACTTTGGATTGCACTTTGGAGGACAAACCTCAACTTTTAGAGAGTAGAGTACTGACAAGTTTGTAAGAAATTAGAGAGAATTTATTGAAAACTATTAAATACAAAGAAAATGACAAAGAATGTTACTATTTGGATTTTTAGTGTATTGTTTTTACTGATTACTTGCGTGGGTATCAAAGATTTTTATCAAACAATGACCTACGACGAAGTTTATATTGGTAGTCATTTTGGGGCAGGAGGTCTGATTTATTTCAAAGATTATCCTTTATTATTAGCTGTTCTATTTGGTATTACGGTATTCTTACCTCCTATAAGTGTTGTTA
>NZ_GL872430.1 GCF_000192225.1 Capnocytophaga sp. oral taxon 338 str. F0234 | reverse complement strand
CGTGTTTAAACTTTTTTGAGGAACTTGGAGATAAACCCTAATAGAAGCATTCCAATCCAAGTTACATCAAGATACTCATATCTCATTATCAAACCTTTATATCCGTCAAGCCAACCATTTGATTGTTCAATCTTAAACCTATTTTTGTACAGTTCTTCATCAAAATAAACATTTGGTTGCTCTCCATTTCGGGGATTAGGTTTGATATTTGCTATAATTTCTTTGCTTTCTAAAAACTCTCTAAGAGACTTACTATCAAATCCTGCATCAGCATTGAGAAACAGACCTTTGTGCTCTATTCCTGCTTCTTCTAATAAAGCTAAGATTTCTTTTAGTACTTCTTCTATTTCATATAAGTCATTGTGATTTCCTGCTTTAGGACTTCCCATTGCTATCATTTGCCCTTTATTATCACACAAAAAAATGCTATTTGTGGTTACGGCTTTTTTTCTTGCTTGATAACCTGTAGATTCTCCTTTTTGACGACAACGTGTATGACTACCATCCAATTGAACGCAAGACATATCTAATTTCCTTTTCTTCTTGCTTAATAGATTCAACCATACTCGCTGAAAACTACCATCTTTACTCCATTTATTGAAGTAGTAATAAACACTTTGCCAAGAGATCTCTCCTTTTTCAAAATAGCTCTCAATTGGAAGTTCTCTCCATTGCACCCCTGTTTTTAATCTCTTGAGAATCAATAAAAATATTGAAGCTAAATCAAAATTACTTTTAAATCCTCTTTTTCCTACACTTAAAAAAGGAATAATCCAATTATTTATTGTATCTTTGCCCAAAGTTCCTGAATTTTAGTGTTCTTTTTTTCAAACACAAAATTACTAATTTTTGGGAACTTTTACTTCTCTAAAAAAGTTTAAACAGCTTC
>NZ_GL872429.1 GCF_000192225.1 Capnocytophaga sp. oral taxon 338 str. F0234 | reverse complement strand
GGGCATATCAACCTTAAAACGGGAAAAGGTAGAATTGTTGATATTAAAGGAACAAATTATTTTGGATTTCAATTATATTATGTAGAAGAAATGAATATGTGGGAGGCTATCATAAAAGGCGGTTACCCAGAAGATAAATGTTTAGAGAAATATATAGAATTAGCAAAAAAAGAAAAACAAAAAAAGAAAAACAAAAAAAAGAAGAGGATAGTCATCTAGATTGTTCATATCCAGAAAGAAATTGTGATCTACATTATTTTATAGATGCAATTTCTGGAAAACAGATTTCAAAACAAGAGTACGCAAAAAGATATAGAGCAGCGTTTGGTGAAGAGGATGAAAGACTTGATTATATCTTTACAGAGCCGTGATATAATTTTTGAGTTGGCAGCTTCTAATGCTGGTGAGCAAACTGCTGCACACGAAGTTTTGCACAGTATTGGGTTAGATCATACTTTTCAAAAAAATAGTGATGACTTTATTTATAAAGGGCAAGAAACAGATAATGTGATGGATTATCTAAACGAAGGAGTTGCTCTCTATCAATGGCAATGGAAATTAATAAACCCCGCAATAAAAGAAATATTAAATAGTTAAGAACTAACTCCAATTGTAAAGGAGTTGTAGTATTCTTAATTCCACTTGTATTAAAACAGGATATATATAATTTCCAAGCATATAGTGATGAACCTTTAAAAGAAGGTAGATTTATAATTTTGCTTGATAACGACAAAATTAAAGACACAACAATAGTACACGAAATTGGACATACATTAGGTTTAGTTCATTCATTTCAAGAATTGCTAATAGACCAAGAAAATAGAACATTTGTATCTAAGTATATTTTTAAAGAAGGTAAAACAGAAAATATAATGGATTATAGCCAAAATACTATTT
>NZ_GL872428.1 GCF_000192225.1 Capnocytophaga sp. oral taxon 338 str. F0234 | reverse complement strand
AACGAGTCTTTTTAGATCAACAATGTCTTCTTGCAAATTAATAGAAGGCTTTTTATCAAAGAAAGAATAAGCTATAAGTCCTGATAATAAGTTAGTTATAAAATTATCAAAAGAACGATGTCTTGTATGCTCTACTTGACAAATGTTTTTTAATTCGTCATTTACTGTTTCTATCAAAGCACGTTTTCTAAGTGCTATTTTGTCTTGTAAGAGCATCAAGCTATTTTTCATATTCTTTTTAATCTTAGTGATTAAATGTACCCCATCAATAAATAATTGTTCAAATAAATCTTTGCTGATATACCCCTTATCTCCAAAGAGTTTTCCAAAGATTCTCTTATGTAAGTTCATATCAGACAGAGGTTTACGATCATCTATGTTGCCTGGTGTTATTATAAAATCAAGTATTTCACCTTTATCATTAATGATTAGATGTAACTTAAATCCATGAACCAGCCTAAAGAACATTGTCCTTTTTGGGCAAATTCTTTGAATACTTTATGTTGTTTTTCACGTTTGATATGACAAACTCTTATGGGGGTAGAATCAATATACGAAATGCCAGTACATTTTCCTAAACAAAACATTTTCAAGAATATAGCTAATTTTACAACTACTTTCTTTTGCAATTCAACGAATCGATTGTAGGATACAGTTTGTGGGAATTCACCTTTCATATGCTTCTTTATGTGATTGATATAGTAATGTTTTAAATCTCTATAATGACCTGAATGAAAGAGAATTAGAATAGTCATAACCTCACTATCAGATAAAGTTGATTTACGATTTCTCTGTTTTAAGTCAGTATTTTGCACAAGGCTATGGTCAGAGACTATTTTTTCAAAATTCTTGTCAAATTCATCTATTATAAAGAAAATTTCCGTAACTTTGTGGCTTGATAACATAGGGATAGATTTTTAGTTAAACTTTTGATTTTCAAACTACAAAG
>NZ_GL872427.1 GCF_000192225.1 Capnocytophaga sp. oral taxon 338 str. F0234 | reverse complement strand
ATGAAGTACGAGGGAGTGGTTACTGCTCAGAAGCTAAAAGCTACTTTTCTAGGCATAGGAGTAATGGAAGATTCCTTGCTAAAAGTCTATGAGAAGTTCAAAGAAGACTTTGCCCTGATGGTAGAAAAAGGTGTTAGAAGTTATAGTACGCTCAACAAATACGAAAATGTATACACTCATTTGAGCGAGTTTATCCAGTACAAATACCGCAGAAGTGATATTTCTTTCAAAGAACTTACAGAAGACTTTATCAACGATTTTGACTTCTATCTTAGAGTTAATAAAAGTCTTACTCACAACACAATATGGGTTTATATGATGCCCCTTTGTAAAATGGTAGAAATAGCGATAGACAAGGGTATCATCTATCGCAATCCTTTTAAGAATTATATAAGTTCTATGGAGGAGAAAGATAGAGGCTATTTGCTTAGAGAGGAAGTAGAAACTCTTTTACAATATCACCCTAAGAGTGCTTCTGCTGAATTAGTACGAGACCTATTTGTTTTTAGTTGCTTTACAGGCTTCTCTTACATTGACATCAAGCAACTCAAGAAAAGCCACTTACAATCGTTCTTTGACGGCAACAAATGGCTTATCAAACGACGTCAGAAATCTGATATGCCCTGTAATGTACGTCTGTTAGATATAGCCGAGAAAAATATTGAAAAATATGAGGGTACGACTCGTACAGAGGCACTATTTCCTACACCCTCCAATGCTAATTGCAACCTCCTGATTAAAAAGATGATGAAAGATTGCAACATCATTCGTGAAAAACCTATCTCCTTTCACTGGGCACGCCATACCTTTGGTACTCTGTTCTTAACAGAAGGGGTTCCCTTGGAAAGCGTTAGCAAGATGATGGGACATAAGAATATCAAAACTACCCAGATTTATGCTAAAATCACCAATGAGAAAATCAGCAAGGATATGGAAATTGCTGCCGAACGATTAAAAAACTTAAAGATAGGATAACTAACAAATTTCTTCTTAGAATTAAAATCCATTGATAACATTTCAAAAAGAGATGTGTCGA
>NZ_GL872426.1 GCF_000192225.1 Capnocytophaga sp. oral taxon 338 str. F0234 | reverse complement strand
GACTTTTAATTTTGTTTCTTGTTAATTCCATAAGTAAAATTATTTAGTTATTCCTTTAAATGTTTTGTTACCATCTCCATACAGTCTGTAAAAATCTTTTAACTTTATTCCTGTCCCTTGATCAATTTTTTTTGGCAAAAGAATGTCATTAATGTCTGTTTTTTTCGCATTAGTAGGCTTATAAAACAAACTACCTTTTCCAGCTTGTTGTTGTGCTAAAATTTGTCCTGTAGTTAAACCAGTGTTTTGACTTAGTTTAGTTTCTACTACTATCATATCTACAATTTCATCAAACTCATCATATTTAATCCAAACTTGGTCGGCAATAAAGAACTCGCCTTGCTTGTTACAAGGAGGGGTTAATATAGAGAATGCTCATTATTAAACATCTCTTTTAATTTATTAAACTCTATAAAACTTTTTTTGACAATTTGATGGAATTTAGACTTCACATTTTGTAAATTTGGAGAATTTCTAAAACCTTCTTCTCTATATTTAATATACTTTTCATATAGAGAATTATTACAAAGTTTCATTATAATCATAGCTTTTAGTCCAATTTCATCTCTCAAATAATTATGATAATCGTCAAATGAAACAACACTTAGAACTTTATCATTAAAACTTTGAAGAGTAGGAATTGCTTTAAAAAAAGGTAATGTGTAATTGTTATAATAGGTATCTAACAATTGAACATATGCTTCTAACTCACTCTCGTTTTTAATAATGAAAAAGTTTTCAGAAAGATTTCCTCCTCTTTCAACATTAACAGTACCAGAAATAGTATAATGAAAATATGTTTTCTTATTAGTTACTTGTTCCAATATTTTTTCTACCTTATCTACTTCTATATATTCTGTTATAGTAGGTCCTAATTGTATATGTTCTTTTTTTATTTCACAGTCTATTTGTATACATTTCTTAGTGTCATTTTCTGTTTTGCAAAAAAATAAAATGCCTGTTTCTGTATCTATTTTACAATCAAAGTCTTTTTGATAAAAATAGTCTAATAGTTTTTTAAGATTATTATCCATTAATTATTCACTTT
>NZ_GL872425.1 GCF_000192225.1 Capnocytophaga sp. oral taxon 338 str. F0234 | reverse complement strand
CTAAAATCATCTTTGTAGCTTCATCAGTTTCTTCTTTAGGCACTTGAATTGGTGCAATTGTATCTTTTTCTACTATGGTATCTCTTTTGATAGAGGAAATAGTATCTCTAATATCATCAGAAGATGATACTTGGGTATTGTTATTATTGCAAGAAAACAACAATAAACACGCTGAAATAAAATAATAAATCTTTACCATCTGAATATTTTAAAATATAATATCATCAATGATATACCTGTCTTTCTTTTTAGCAACTTTTAATTGTATGCTATCATATCTGTTATCATAAAAGTCAAAAAGATACACATTATATCTTTTTGAATTTATCTTCTTTACCTTAATAGAGTCCAACCATTCTATGAAGATATCTTGGGCTTTTACAATAGGATCTGCACTTAATTCATCTGAATTTACTTTCCGTATTAATTTACTTGATAGAAACTCCCTTTCTATTTCCCTTAATTCTTCTTCGCAAAACTCCCTGTTATCAAGACAAGGCATTTTATCTTGCTGTCTGATGTACTTATCATAAAATTCTAAAATCATTTTTGTAGCTTCATCAGTTTCTTCTTTAGGAGCTTGAATTGGTGTAATTGTATCCTTATCTACTATGGTATCTCTTTTGATAGAGGAAATAGTATCTGTAGTATCATTAGAAGATGACACTTGGGTGTTGCTATTGTTACAAGAAAACAACAATAAACACGCTGAAATAAAATAATAAATCTTTACCATCTGAATATTTTAAAATATAATATCATCAATGATATACCTGTCTTTCTTTTTAGCAACTTTTAATTGTATGCTATCATATCTGTTATCATAAAAGTTAAAAAGATACACATTATATCTTTTTGAATTTATCTTCTTTACCTTAATAGAGTCCAACCATTCTATGAAAATATCTTGGGCATCTACAATAAAATCCATATCTCTATCTTCAGTGGGCTCTATTTTTTTTATTAATTTATTTGATAAATATCTTTTCTTAATTCTTATCAATTCTTCTTCACAAAACTCCCCTTTATCATGACAAGGCATTTTATCTTGCTGCCTGATGTACTTATCATAAAATTCTAAAATCATTTTTGTAGCTTCATCAGTTTCTTCTTTAGGCACTTGAATTGGTGCAATTGTATCTTTTTCTACTATGGTATCTCTTTTGATAGAGGAAATAGTAGCTGTACTATCATCGAAAGATGACACTTGGGTGTTGTTATTGTTACAAGAAAACAACAATAAACACGCTGAAATAAAATAATAAATTTTTACCATCTGAATATTTTAAAATATAATATCATCAATGATG
>NZ_GL872424.1 GCF_000192225.1 Capnocytophaga sp. oral taxon 338 str. F0234 | reverse complement strand
TCCTTTTTCAAAATAGCTCTCGATTGGAAGTTCTCTCCATTGCACTCCTGTTTTTAATCTCTTGAGAATCAATAAAAATATTGAAGCTAAATCAAAATTACTTTTAAATCCTCTTTTTCCTACACTTAAAAAAGGAATAATCCAATTATTTATTGTATCTTTGCCCAAAGTTCCTGAATTTTGGTGTTCTTTTTTTTCAAACACAAAATTACTAATTTTCGGGAACTTTTACTTCTCTAAAAAAGTTTAAACAGCTTCATTATCTAAAGTTTTAAACAAGGGCAAATATACAAAAAAATTAAATATTTTTTCTAAATTCAATTGTTAATTATCCTTTACCAATCATCTGTTAATTAATAATTCGTCATTGCTCACTATCAAATGTCCCTTCGTCATAAAGGAGAAACCAGTCTAAGTCCTTTACCGTTTTGTATTCTTCAGGGAGTGATGGCAAGCAAATCCTCTTTCTTTTTTGAGAAGAATCATGCGACATTTGAGTTTTGATAAAAGTTCGTCCCTTACTGATAGGGTCGGGATAAATATACTCCAGAGTATCTAATTTCTCCCCGCGCCAACAATATTTATATAACCCTGCCCAACCAGGATGCCCATATTCCACACCCCTAACAAGTTTTTCTTGAGGATAAAAAGTAGGATTTATCAGTACAATATAGCTTGTTACAAGTTTCTTCTTAGCTACTGGAGATAAATAGATATCATAACTCTCCCTCCTACAACAACCTGAAAGTGGATAGTATTCTACCAGAAAATCCTTAGTTCCATCACCATTGACATCAAAAATCGTATCCGTAAGGAAATAATAATCCCTCGCTGCCATCTTATGTTCTACAACGCAATTTTCTAATTTATAGACATCTATGTCAGTATTTCCTTGCATATTCGTATAAATAATGGCATAATAAGCCTCATCATCAAAGAATTTTCCTACCTTCACAGTAGCACTTAAATAGGAAGTATTACTCTCATCTATTACATAACCAAAATCCAAGTCCTCTCCTTTAAAGCGTTTTACTACCTCAAGAAGTACTTCCTTTTTAGTCTTATCCTTAAGAAGACTATCAGCAATCCTTATTTGGAAATAAGGATTTTCAAGGGTATCTTTTTTGCTTTCTTGTAGTTCTTGAGTCTTTACCTCTTCAGTCTTTTCAAAAGTAGAATTACAAGCTATCAGCAAAGAAATAAAAAAGAAGGAAAAGGTATATTTCATAGTGTTTTAAGTTTGTCTATAATTTCCTGAAGTCCATTAGTTTTTATCTCAAAAGTCGTAGACAAAAGCATGCCAAGCTTTCCTTTAGGGAAGCCTTGCGAGCTAAACCACTCCAAGTAATATAAGGGAAGATCAGCAATCATAGTTTCTCTGTACTTACCATAAGGCATAGGAGTAGTGATAATTTCTTTAAGAATTTCATTCATAGTTAATAATGACTAATAAAAAAACCGAACTATTCAAAAGAATAATTCGGTTCTTGTA
>NZ_GL872423.1 GCF_000192225.1 Capnocytophaga sp. oral taxon 338 str. F0234 | reverse complement strand
AGTAGGTTATTATGATGCTGAAAAAGATGAAACATTTGAATTTCTAACCAATAACTTTGAAGCATCTGCTTTAGAGATAGCGAATTTATATAAAAGACGCTGGCAAATAGAGATCTTTTTCAAATGGATAAAGCAGAATTTATCTATAAAGAAACTTTGGGGGCATTCAGAAAATGCTGTTAAGATTCATATATGGGTAGCAATAATAACCTATCTAATAGTAGCATATATCAAAAAGTGAATTAACTATATATCAAATAATTGAAATATTCAGAATTTCTCTATTTGATAAAAAACTTATTAAAGACCTGATTGTCAGATATAAAGATAAAATCGAAATAGAACAACCTAATTTATTTAACCTTTAAAATCAACGCACCAGCAATATTTGTTCTTTTTAATTATCTCTTACAAGCTAAGAAAAAAAAGAATTATTAGATAAATAAAAATCTTTATAAGAAAAAATAAAGGTAGAAGAACAAGAGCATAAATAGGCAAATAGTTCTTCTCAAATTTATAATTATATATATACATAATTAGTGATATAGGAAATAATATAACTTCAATCCAAGGTGCATAAAAAAAAATAATCATCAACAAATTATCTAGTACTTGAATTTTACAGTCTAAAAAAATATTTATTACAGATAGTATCATTAAAAAAAAGAAAACAGTTGATACTATAATTATTATTCTCCAGTATAATTTCATTAGTCAAATGGATTTAGGTCTATATTTTCTATTTTCTTGTAAAATTCCGAAGCCTTTTCTTTTGTTTTTCTATATATTTTCGAGACTTTTTTCTTCACTTCTTCGACAGTATCATTAATTTTATTAAGGTCTGAATATACTTTAGGTTTAGGGTCAGGATCAGCTCTACCTATTATCATATCATTAGGATTATTAAATGAATACATAAGTGCGTCTAAAAATATAGACGCCACTTCCTCTGATACAGGTTCAAAGTATGAAGAAGCTAAATTTAAGTCTCCATCTCTATTTTTATCCTTTAATCGAACTGCCAAATACCAAAAAGCAAAATCTTTAAATGCTCTTGCGAATTTATTGAGAAGTTCATCTTTATTTTTAAGCCTTTTATTTTCGAAAGTTGCACCTAGTAAAGTTAAAAATAGGTATGCTCTTTTATTCCATTGATTATTAAAATAATATTCTAAAGCTTCATGTATTGTTGTAAATGTTTCTGTAGGGTCTTTAATATCAGAACTCTCACTTTTACTACCTACTATATAAGCAGCTACGTCCCCCTCTATATTTACCATAGCACCATAACTACTACCTTCTACAGGAAAAAGAATTTTTGCTCTCTTTTTAGGTTCTTTTATCCTATCATTTGATAATTTACCGACACCTCCTCCTAAATCACCTACCCAAGTACATATTTCTAAACCTGTTCCTCCTTGCATAGTCATATTTTTTGCAATATAACTTCTTCTAGCATCTAATCCAATTATTATATGACCAAAATCTACAGCTTTATGTTTACTATCAAACACTTCAAAACTATCAAATAAAGAATTAAATAAGTTTGCTTTACATAATTCGCAACATTTAAGAACATCCCTTGCATCAGCTACAACACTACTTCCTACATAAAACTCATTAAAAGCAATATTTCTAATTTTACTTTTCTCTACTTTGTAGTCTAGACTCCATTCAGTACCATAATATATTCCTCTCAATATACTAATCCTATCTCCCATGCTTTCATATCCATTCTTTATAAGAACTTCTTCTGCTTGTTTTACCAAAGAAATGAGTTCTTTAAAATTTTTAGCTGGTTTTGAAATATTACATGTACAACTATTATTTTGACTAAGAGGAAATTTTATAGG
>NZ_GL872422.1 GCF_000192225.1 Capnocytophaga sp. oral taxon 338 str. F0234 | reverse complement strand
CTAAATATTAACATAAATATTATTTTTTTCATTGGAAAATATTTTTAAGGTTGCCAATCATTAGCCTCTTCTTTTATCTTGGTTATTCTTACTTTTTCATTTTTATGCTGTTTGGAAGTGCTAATGAAATTTTTCAAATCATTCAAAAGACCACTTGGTTTTTGAGTTGTTTTCCCTATCCAATTTATCCCTTTATAAAAAGGAAATGCTTCTTGGATAGCTGTTTTTACAGTAGTGGTACACTGCTCACCTTTCCAAGGATAAACACTATATATCTTTAAATGTCTATACCTATTCTCCCACCATTTTAGCATTTTATTTGCCTCGCTTTCCTTTACATAAAATTCTATTTTATGAACTTCGCCGTAAATACTTGTTCCATATTTTTTCCAATCTAATTTGATAAACTCTATTGCTTGATGAAGAGTTACACTATTAGCCTCTATACCTTCCCTTTTTGCAATCATCTCTCCCCACCAAGGACGACCAAGAGTATTTTTAAAACTAAGAGTGTTTTCATTAATATTAACTATATCATCTTTATCGCCATCATTATTAAAATCCACATCATACTCTTTTTCATTTATTGGAACAATTTCTCCTGATTTATAGATATTTGGAGTTCCATTATTATTTAAGTCATAATCAGGTCCATAATCAAAATATTTATTCCCAATTGCCATACCCGTATGTCCTGCTAATCCTTTTGCTCCCCACCCCGTTTCTTTACTATGTGGCAATTCAATGATAACTGTTATCAATACCTCTTTTTCATACAACGCCAAATAATCACTTTCCATAGCAGGCAAATCAATAGTCTCATTTTTGTATTGACATTTTATAAAAAGTTCTATTTCATCACCCTCAAATGTTTCCTCAAGCAATTTCAAACACTCTTCACCTGTAACCCATTCTATATAACCTCTATTATTCTGTACAGTTATTTTATTTATTTCCTTGTTTTTATTTTTAACTACTAATTTATCATTAAAACTAAAATAATCCTGATCATATACTATAAAGTCAATCTTTTCTCCATTTTTTACTCCCTGAGTCTGTATATGAAATCTTATGGTACTTCCGACTGTAGCTTCCTTTATAGGTTTATCATTGACATCTGTCCACCATCCTTTTACAAAATACTTTCCTGCAGGAGGAGGATCTTTTGGTTCTCCCACCGAAGTTCCTCCATCGGCAGTAAAGAGGCTGTGTTCTCCTGCCCAAGCCTCAAAGTCATCAGTATAAACCTGCCAAGTATCACACTCTACTAAGTTTGTTTCTCCTACTTTTCTAATGATTGTTCCTCCTGCCATAGCTAAGATATATTTGTGCTTTCACCACTATTGTTACTAAACTTTCCTTTTGAATGCACCTCATTCTTTTGTTCAGATATAAGTTTTGCATTCTTGGACTGATCAACAACTTGTTTTGCTCTTGCCTTTCTCTCCCCACGAGCAATTTCTGTGATATTTGCAGCTATTAACGAATAATCTCCTATTGCATTTTTATTGATCATAGCTCCTGCTGTCTCAGATATATCCACTCCTGCATCTATATCAATGCTTGCTGTAGCTCTTAAGCTAATATTCTCGCCAGCAACAAATGTTATATTCTTAGGAGCTTGAACCTTAATATTTCCTTTCCCGTCCATAGCATATATATTGCCACTTGGGTCCTCAATCCTCACACTGCCATCAGCATCGTTAAGCAATATTTTGGTACCGCTTTGCGTATGTATAGCTTTGGTAGTAGGGCCGTACCCACTTTTTGCCTCACCATTGTAATGTGCTCCAAGCACAAAAGGACGTTCCGCATTACCTCCTTCAAAATCTATCATTACCTCTTCACCTATTTCAGGGACAAAATAGAATCCTTTACCCCCTCCTGTAT
>NZ_GL872421.1 GCF_000192225.1 Capnocytophaga sp. oral taxon 338 str. F0234 | reverse complement strand
AATTACCTTTCAGTACAGTTACATCCGCCGATTCCTTGGAACATATCTATTCCCAGCGTAATCATGTGGGTTCCTGAGTTATAAGAACGCAGGCTATTGAGCATCAGATTATAACCATAAGCAAAGTAGAATACCCCTTTCTTAAGCCCCAACATAGGCCCTACACTCAAGGGCTTTAATGTCTGATCCCCTAAAAAACGTGCCGTCGCTCCTGCCCAATAATAGTCCTCAAAATCAAACCATCGAAACTTTAAATTCAAGTCCATCAACGAACGACCATCTCCCTCCATATACTGAGCAAAAACCGATGGCTCTATCTCCAAATTACTGCTGGGAGTACGCTTATACCTATACCCAGCATACACATTGTAATTCCTCAGATTCGTAGGCTCCTTTATATCAAACATCTCCTTGTTCTTATTCAATATATTCGTTGCCGAAACACTGGCAAAGATCCCCTTATAACGATATAAAACCCCTACCTCAAAGTTATGATTAATCGTCGAACGATTATCCGTAACCCCTAAGTCCGCCGTAGGACGACCCGCTGAGGTGAACTTATCTATATCTATCCTAAAAGAATTCACTATATAGGAAATCCCAAACGACACAAAATGGCTGTCATAACTATCCAAGGTCAAATGGTGGGAGAAGGTGAACTTCCCCCCCATCTGCTTGGTGTATCCATTTCGATCGTTATACAAGGAGAGCCCTAAGCCACTACGGTTACCCAAACGCATATCTCCCGATAAGCTCTGATAGTCCGGCGCTTCCTTTATCCCTACCCACTGACTGGTAGCCGAAAGACGTACACGAACATTATTCCCTATCCCTGCATAGGTGGGCATAATCAAAAATTCACTATCCGATAAATATTGATTCCCCACAGGAAGCTGTAGCTCTTGCCCCATCACACTGGGTAAACCTAAAAGCACACATACGTATAACGCTAGTTTTTTCATTATATTTCTTATTTCTGTTCTATATTATCTAAATAGGGTAAAGTGTCCCTTATATTCTCTATCTTCGCCCTCTTCGCCCAAGGTCATGATATACCAGTAGTCGCCCGTTGGCATCGGCTTGCCATGATATACCCCATCCCAGCTCTCTCGCTGTCCTAACTCCTTAAGCAATCGACCATAACGATCAAAAATGAGCGTATGTATATGAGGATAATGCTGCGTATTACGTGGAGCCCACGTATCATTATCTCCATCTCCATTCGGAGTAAAGAATCGAGGAATCTCTATATCTATATATTCCATATAGAAGGTCGCCTCTGCCGTACATCCCTTGCTGTCCTGTACCTTCACTTCTATCTTCTTCTTTAGCTTGCCATCCATCGGATCTATACCCTCTGGATCCCCCTTGGAAACTACATACAAACTCTTATTTCCATAGTACACCCCATTGAAGTAATAGGTATATTCCGGAACCCCATTCTTCCCTAATACCTTCAATTCATTGATCTCTGGCGTATAGCTCGGATCCTTGATCAATAGCAAGTCCTCTACCACCGGAATCACTACCGGATTGGTCTCACCCTGACAGGATGTTCCCCCATCGGTATAGTACAAACTTATTACCTGTGGTAATGAAGATGGCCTTACACTGGCATGATTGCGGTCTATACGCGCCTGTGCCCCTGAGAACATTGTAAAGGCATGCTTGGTGGCTCCTCCATCAAAAGAGTAACGTACCTTAGAGTAATCCACCGTTGCCTCATCAAAGGTGATGACTATATTACCCTCATAGTGGTTGTCCGTACAATCATCCTCATACGTAGCCTTTACATTGAGGTTCGGTGCCGTACTGAGCACTATCGTTGTTGAGGTACCTGTACATTTTACCCCATCTATCGCCCTTACCGCATAGACCACATTCGGCTTCAAACCGGTGATCCTATGAGGTAATACACTAATGTTTTCCTCTGTCTTCACTACCGTACCCGTAGCCTGATCAATAAGTTCAAAGGTATAGGTTGGTGTCCCACTCGGATGAGTACCTCCTGTAGCGGTTACCTCTACACTACCCGTCGTATCATAGCACAATAATGAAGTGGTGCCTACAAAACTTACCGCTATCGGAACAGGATCCTTAATGTCAAACTGTTGTTCCTTATAACAGCCCCATCGATCCATTACCCTTAATGTATAATGTCCCGCTGGCAAATCCGTAAACTTATTGCTTGTCTGTAATGGCCTTATAGAGCCTCGCGTACTATGTACTAATTCATAATAGTAGGTAGTCACCCCTGGATTATTAGGATCATCTGGAGAACCTCCCGTTACTCCCAAAACCTCTATCGTAGCATCTTCCATCGTTAAACAACTCACCTGGGTATCGGCAACCGGAGTGAAATCTATCGGCATGGGACGCTTTATGTCCACCTGACTCGGAGTTACTGTCGCTGTAGTACATCCCCATGCATCCTCTACCGTAAAGGTATAGTGTGCCGTCACCCCTGGAGCATTCCCACCTGGCAATCCTATGAATACCCAGCGGTTATAAACCCCTGTCGCCGTTTGAGTATGTCCATTATCTCCCGTAATGGTTATCTTATATGGAGCTATTCCTCCTGTTATCACTAAGGAAATCTCTCCTGATCCCGTTCCACTACAGTTATCTGGCACCTCTGCCTTAGCTGTAATATTTATTGGCTGATCCGCTTGACGAATATTGAAGATAGAAGGTATCTTCGTTACACATCCCGTAGATAATGATTTTGCCTCTACATTATAGGTGCCATAAGGCAAATTATTGAGCGTGGTGGTGGTCGCTCCCGTTACAGTACCTGTAATTGGTGCCATGCTCGGATTGGTAATGCTCGTTATCGTATAGCTAAAGCCCGCACTCGCTTGATCCCCATTGTCCATATCCAAATCGGTAAAAGTAAGGGTAATCTCTCCATCACTGCCTCCATAACACTTCACTGGCTTATCATTCGTAGCCGTAATAGAGAACGTGTTCGGATCCTGTACCCTATAGGCTTGCCCATAAGTGATACAGCCTGTCTCTGGATTCATCGCCGTTACACTATAGTTGCCCATTGGAACATTGACAAAGTGAGCTACTCCACTACTACCGGTAACCTGAATGGTCTGCGTTTGGTTAAAGCCTCCCGCAAGACTCCTTAAGGTGACTGATATATCCTTAGCCGTTGTGGTGGCAGGAGATAAGGTAACTGTTACATCTATACTCTCCCCTGCATTACAAGTGATATCCTGTTGTTCTACACTTGCCACATTCGTAATCTTAATGAATGGACGAATATCCCTATTGGCTGGAGTGGCTGGCGTAGGGGTAGGTAAACCACTTGGAACGGGACTTGGAACTGTAAAGTCAATCTCTACTGGATCACAACTGTACACCGCATCCACTACGCGTAATCTATAGCTACCTCCTGTCTCATCGGTGATCGTAAAGCTCGGTTCGGTAAGATTCTCATTCCTTGGCACAGGCACACCTCCCTTGAGAAGCGTAAAGCGATATGTTCCTGATCCTCCCGTAATAGCTCCCAATGGTAAACTTAACTTAGCAGGAAGCTCCTGATCTCCACTACATGCAAACTGTACCACCTGCGCCCTATTGATATCTATCAATATCGGCTTCACTCCATATATCGTAAATTCCGTTGTCGCCTCACAACCATTCTTCGCCTTCGCCTTTACTGTATAGACAATTCCTCTTACATCTCCCAATAACTTCTTGAAGGTTACCTTCCTACCATTATTGGTAACCTCTACATGCGTATTGGTTGTCGATACATTCTGATAGGTGGACGGTATAGTCAAGGTAACAGGTGTACCATCATCAGCATATCTTGCCCCTACCAAAGTATAACTCATCGGCGCTTCACTCTCTGGTGAGGTAAGTAATGTAGCTTGACCTCCTTCACTCGCTCCTAATGTCTGTGCTGCATTATAACACTTAGAGTTATCGGTACTCTGCAACTGCATAACAGGTGTTACCTTATCCCTTATGGTAAGGCTTCGTGAGTAGGCACAGTCCGGACGACTCTGTTCATAAATGTCTACTCTATATCGTCCTGCCGTACTTACCCCTATGGTAAAATCCGCTGATGAGGAAAGTAATGTATTAGGTTTCACGATCACATCCGTAGTGGTCTCCCCTATAAGTTCCCCTGTAAGAGGATCATATACAGGATGTCGCTCTTCCCTAACCAAACGATAACCATAGGTCTTCCCTGTAAGGAAATTCTCTATGTGCGATACCGTAATCTCTCCATCTCCAGGACTCTGACAAGTGATAGGCTTGCTCTGCGTCACTGTAAAGGTAACCTTGCCTTTGAACTCAAATGGACTAAATATATTGGAAACACAGCCATTCTGGTCATAAATCCTTACTTCCCTTGCTGTAGCATCTGCATAAACACGGTAGATATATCCTTCCCATCGCGCAGGAGAGGTACTCACTTGTGTAAACTGAATTGGCTGACGCGCACTCTCAACCCCGCCCACTGGCTTGAAGGTATAATAATGCTGTCCACTACCTATCTTATCTAAGGTTACTTTCACTGTATACTCATTCCCCACTACACATGGATTATCTACCTCTACTCCCGTAATATGTGCTGTATCATCCTTGAAGACCGTTACCTGTTGGGTTACCACACAGTCCTGAGCATCTCTTACATGAACATACCATACGCTTCCTGTAAGAGTCCCCTCTATCTTCCCTGCATAAGTGGCAACAAAGGTCTTGTCTATAATCACACTACGAGTCGCTGTGGCTATGACATTTGCATGACTCCATTCTGACAAAGTAGGCTCTGTAGAAACCTGACTTATCGTATAACGGTAAGGTCCCGTTCCATCCTTCACCGTTACAGTAACCTCCGCTGATGCATTACAAGAGGAGTTCTTCGTAACTGTGGCACTTACCAAAGCCAATGGACTTGGTGATTCACTCACCGAAAAGACCTTAGAACCTAATACACATTTTGGCGTTCCTACACTGTTTCTCAATACCAAGATATACTGTCTATGGGCTTGCAAAGAAGCGGTTGTGGTAGTAATGGTCGCCGTTCCTGAGGTAACCGCTGCTGTACCACTTGCCTTTGCCGTTACGCCCGGTGGTGTAGGTACTCTCGGATCCATAGGATATTCATAAACTGCCCAATCCACTGAGGTTACACTCGATTGCATACCTGTTGCCTCATAGTGCAAGTGCACACTGCCGCCACAAAGAGCTGGTATACGCTTCTGCGTGATCGTTGCTGCTCCTGTATTATCTGCAGCTGGTAAATCATGGATGGATATACATCCATTATAATTGGTCGCTATCTTATAAGGTACCTTAGGAAGAATTTCCTTGGTGAAGATAACCTCCTTATTGTTACCCGTACCCGTGGTAGTGGTACTGGTAAACCAATCACTCGAAGATGGAGTCGTACCTCTATAGAATGCCACTTTTAACTTAGTCTCATCTATGGTGCCTTGAGTATCTTTTACCTTTAATTCTACCGTTACTTTATCACAAGTTACATTCGTTACACTTCCTACACTTACCGATAAGTTAGTCCCTGTAATGGTTATCTTCGCTAACTTAGTAAAGCATCCTGTTGCTAAATTCACTACCGCAGGATAGTAATCTCCCTCTGGTAGATAATCAAAGAGTTCATTGGCTGAAGTAACCCCTGTTAAAGTCTTACCTGTATTCTCTGGCGTTGGCTTTTCATTCACTGCCAATGCTGTATAGGTATTATCCCTATACAAACCTATGAAGTAATTACCCATCGGTGCTGTAGTGAAGCCCATTCGTATCTTTCCTAACTGACGGTTACCTGATGTATCACAACTTATATCGCCTTCCTTAGTAGCTGTTAAATTAGGACGAGCTATCTCCTTCACTTCTAACAACTTCTCTACATAGCAGCCCTTACTATCAGTAAGACGTACCTTATACCAACCTGCAGCCAAGTTACGACCTGTATTGCTGCCTACTGGACTTCCTGTAGTTCCCCCTGAATCCGAATGAAAAATCGTAATCGTATAAGGAGCTACTCCCTTTGTCCTATCTATCGCATGCTCTATAGAAAGGTAGCCTCCCGAACCATCAGGAACTCCTATGATTCCTGTGGATTCTCCCGCACAGCCTATCTCACTAGCACTTAAGTTCGCACTCGATAAAAATGCTGGAAGTACAGCCTCTACCACCTCTGTGGTGGTCTGTACACAGATAATCTTACTATCTGTTATCCTAAAGTGATAAGTACCTGCCGTCTTTATCACTACCGTATATTTCTGATCTGACCCCGATGGTACCGGACCTGTTATATTTACATTCCCTCCATCATTATCCGTACTTGGATTATAACCCAACAGATCCCCTGCATTACCTCCTCGCTTCCACTGTAGGCTATATGGGGCTACACCCCCTCTTACCAATATCTCTATGGTCTCCTGAGGTGCTGAACTACAATCATAGCCATTATCCGAGGTATGGTCTACCTCTAAAGTGGCTCCTATGGTTACACTCTTACTCTGTTCACAGCCTAACTGATCTCTTACCTTTATAAGATAAGTACCCGGTGACAATCCATCAAACTCATATTGGGTCGGATTGCTAGGATCACTCACCCATGTGGTTCCATTGTCCTTACTGAACTCATATCCTCCATTACCTGACGTTACTTGGATATTGATACTAGCCGTTCCGCCTCGTGGAAAACACAAAGTCTCCTGTATATCCACCGCTAAATCTATCTTGGCAGGAATAAACCTACTTATCTCCGCTGACTTACATCCTTTAGCATCCTCTACCTGGAACACATAAGCCCTATTATCGGACAAACCATCAAAGCTTATAGTCGCATCATTTGTCGCAGGAGTGCTCTGCCAGCTACCTCCCACCTCCTTATACAATACCTTATAAGGGGCTGTTCCATAGGATACCTTCACCGTAGCACCTGCCGTTAGGTAAGGTGCAGCACAACCCTTTGGCTGGATGGTAAGCTCTCTGATAACCAACTGAGGCACATCTGTAATAGTCGCATTCCCTGCTTCTACCTCACAAGAAGTACCATCTGTCCTTGTCATCGTCACAAATACCCTATGGGTACCTACCGGTGCCGGAATCTCCAAACGATCTCCTCCTACCAAGGTGATACTATGGTTCATGCCACTGACTGAAAGTCGGTAGGTATAGCTAGCTCCCGCATCTACATTTCGTAAGTTCACATGGATCGTTCCTTCTCCTCCTTGACAGTCCGGAGGTACTGTAGAGACTACCATAGCTGAAAAACCGCGATTAGGAACTACCTGCACCGGAATGATCTTGGCGGTCTGACAGTTCTCCGTAGGTTGGAAAACACGTATATCATCCAATCCTACTGCCGTATTAGCCCTCCTGGCTTCTATAATCAGTTTTACCTTATTCGCATTCTGGTTGAAGCCCTCTAATTCATCAAAGGCTATCGTCGCTGTCCCCCATCCTGCACCTCGTGCCAAACTCGGCACATTCTTTGTGAAGCGGGTAAAGCCGCCTCCCATTGGATTGGCTACCTCCAAAATGACATTCAAGTCCACATTCGCTTGCGTCGCATTGGTCTGACCTAAGTTGATATATTTAAAACTTACACTTACCCCACGCCTTGGCACTACATTATGAATCTCTTTCTCATACAAACTCAAACTGCCGCTCACTGCCGTACGTGCTGCATAGTAACGACCTGTCCCCGCCACTGATATATAATCCGTAGAAGTAGGTAACTGCTTGGTTACCACATAGGAACCCGCTGAAAGCTCTCCTGTGGCATTGGCACATCCTAATATCGCAGGAGCTCCATCACTGCAGCCCGCAGTATCCAAGTCGCCAAAGGTCTCCTTATACAATTCATTGACTGAAGTGGTTGATGGCTCCCTGTAGTAGATGCCTACCTGATATGGACTCGCCTTGCCTGCCAAACCACTAAAAGTCATCGCTCCTCCTGCTCCATTAGGCAACTGTCTTACCCCTCCATCCAAACTATATTCATATTCATACGTATGACCCGCTGGCGCCTGTGGCGTAATGGTAAAGGTACCATTCCCAGCACAATCATAAGTTACATTTATCGGAAGCTGTACCGTTGGCTCTTCTAAATCCTTCTTCGCCATCACTTCTACCTCCTTGATACAACCATTCTTATCCTTTATATATACCTTTACCTTCGGATTCGCACTACTTCCCCCACTCACCTTCAAGGTCGTATCCGAAGTATATGCCCCTCCTGTAGAATAGGTGTACGGAGGAACGCCGCCCTTAACCCAATTCACTCTTAATTCAAATTGCTTGGGCGTGTCGGTAGAACAACTTATATCCTTCACAACTCCTACCGATGCCTCTATAGGATCCGGACTGCTGATCTCTACCTCCCTTATCGTATGACACCTGGCGCCCGTTACCCCACTCATCAAGTAACTCAAATCCACTCTATACTTGCCCGCTCCTAAATTAGGAAAGATTCCCGATGCATTCGTCTGTACTGGAAAACTTGTATCTATCGTGCCATCTGACTTATACTTTGATAACTTTATCTGTGGCGATGGAACCGTCGTATCCAAAAACCTTGCCTTTATGGTCGCTCCATTCGCCGTAGCACATAACAGAGGATTCCCCTCCGTGCTCACCTGAACCCCATACTTGGACGTCTGACCTACTATGACCTCATTGGTCTCAGCAAAACGACCCGCACTATCCTTTACCAAAAAGATATACCTGCCTTCCCGTGGCACCTCAAGCCAAGCCTGGAATACATCCGGCGCTGTACCCAATGCATTACTAGGGGTATGGGTGCTATACTCACTATCCGGAATGTTCTCCATCAATACCCCTACATACGAGGGCTTCGCCAACGCTCCATCTATCTTATATACAAGAATCTTATAATCCCGCTGTCCTCCTGTAATGCTAAAATCATATCGCGCCTTATTACACTGATCCTCCTTCCATAAATTCGTGAAGGTAACCGTTGCTTTCATCTGGCGAGAATAGTTTATCCTTATCGTCTGCTCCCATTTACAACCATTTAACGTACTCTCCGGTGAAGATGTGATGGTTATCTTAAATTCATCATACGTACGTGTCCCCGGTACTACCAATCCCGTTATATTCAATATATGGGGCGTAGGACTCGTAAGAGAAGGTCCTAATACATTATTATATAATACCTGATTATCTGATAATCGCACTACCGTATACTTATATTGTACATGGTGGGTGTTCATCTCCACTGTCGCCGCTCCTTGAGAAAGATCCGTATGATCTACCTTATTGGTAACGGTCCCTTCCAAGCCCGCAGTGAATACCTCAAAATAGTAATCCCTCGTACATCCTGCCTCTCTTACTCTTAAACGATATCTACCCGCTGTACTTAACGTAAAACTCCTGCCACTCTGTACTGTTGTCCAACAACTATCCCCTTTATTTACACAGTTCGCTGAGGCAGGCGCACACCCTGAGGCTTCCTGTTGCCATAAAACATCCTGTGCCTGGTAGAATCCTACCTGCAACTGACGTGTACTCCCATCACACAAGTAGAAGTGGCTCACCCAATCACTCGTAGTACTACATACACCTCCTGCTCCTCCTGACAAATTACGAATAGGATCCCCTCCCGGCGTATTATCATTGCTGGCTATCACTTGGATAATCTCACTCACCTTCACTGTCGCTCCATCACACACCGCTGTCTTCTCTACTTTATAGTAACCCGCTGTGGTAACTGTCTGGCTCTGACCTGTCCCTGGTATAGCCGTATAGCTCGTACCATCACTGCCTCCACTAAACCAAGCATATCCCGTATAACCACTCCCCCTGGCACTGAGGTGTACATTACCCCCTTGACAGAGTAACTCCTGTCTTACACAATCACTATTATCTATCCCCACTGCTACAGAGGAGCCACTTACACTCCCTGACATAGGACACGCACTCCCTATCTGGTACCTGAACTCAGCCTTGCCAGATAAAACTCCAGAACAGGCATTCTCATACTCACTACAAGGACGATCTCTCTTTATCTTAATCGGGATATACGCAGAACGCTCCGCATTCTGCGTCAATACACTCCCATCTATATTCGCTAAAATCATTACCCGTGGATCCGTATCATAGGTCACATTCACCGATGATCCCAACTCGGTCTTATTTATATTCGGATCCGTTGCCAACGGTAACTCATAGTTCCCATTGCTCGCACTCGGTAAGGTAACTCGCAACGCACCTCCTGTAATGGCCTGGGTCGTCATGTTCTTTATCGTTACCTTATAATATACCGTTGTCCCCTTCGTTACACTCGTAAGCGATGTACTACTGCCTACACTACTGACAAAACTACTATTAACCTGTAGGTTAATATTCGGAGCCGTTACCGTTACCTTAAATCGCTTTGTCCCTACTGTGCCGCCTGAAATCTTCCCTTCTACCTTATAGGTCACCGTAGATTCTCCTACTGGAAATCCATTCCAACTCGTACCCTGACTATTGCCGTCCGCATCTGTCGGAGGGGTATACTTACTCCCATCTGGCTTTGTTACTTCCCATGTAAGCTTATAACCACAACCCGATGTATCTGTGATCACCGGAGCCGTCCAACTCGCATTCGCTGTACAACTGTTCAATGGTAAACTTACCTGAATATCACTTAAAGCACTTATATCTCCATCCGTAAAATTGCTACGCGTAAGGTTCACTCGCTTCTTCGCCGTATCCTTCTGACTCGGCGTACAGCCAAATCCTGACTTCATACTATAGGTAACCCAATACTCCGCATCTTCCCCTACATTAAACGTAATACTTGACCTGGCCTTATCCGCTGACGATACCCCCGATAATGCACTCGCAGGAGCTGACTTCCACTCTATATCATACAAACTCGCCGGTAAATCTACACTCAATGTCAATGACCTCCCCGCACACTGCGTCGCTGAACTAGAACGCACCGTCGGAGATGCTAATGACCCAAAATCCGGTACAGGAATCCATTTATCAAAACAACCTGACTCAAACTTCACTTCATAACCTTCACCTGCTCCTAATTTCTCTATATCACTGAATAAAGCATTTGCATCCTCCATATTCGCTGGCCTGGTAGTGATCGTTTTCTTTACAGGTACTCCTGCTTTCATCACAACCGTACGTACCCCTCCCACTACCTTATATAAGGTATAAGTAATAGGAAACTGAGGAGAGGCTCCCGAAGGTAATTCCACCTTCACAATCCCTGTACTTGGATTGGAAGGATCACACATGCCTA
>NZ_GL872420.1 GCF_000192225.1 Capnocytophaga sp. oral taxon 338 str. F0234 | reverse complement strand
AAACTCACTATAACCGATGATAAAACAGAAGAGATAAGGGTATTTCAGGTAACAAGGGACATTCCTCATTTTACAGAAGAAAAGCAACACAAAAGCCTACTCTCATTTATAGGTATCAAACGATTTGACACGACTTCCTATTTGTATGAGAATATCTGCTTTGAACCCGACAAAGAGGGTATTACTGAATACACACTAAGCAAATACCGCAAAAAGACCGAAGACAGTCTCTCTTATACTTTTACTCACGAAGGACAAACTATACTTTTGTATGCTGGTAATATTGAAAACTTTCAAAAACCCCAAGATGTGGATTACTATTTTGTAATTGTAGATGCACACAATGGACAGAGTTTTATGGGAGATATACACTACCGTGAGCAACTACTCAAACTCACCCCAAAAGTACAATTGCAACTTATCAAACGCAAACAACTCACCAAAGAGATAGAGTATACCGAAAAGGGAGAGATAAAAAAGAAAATATATTTATGATAATGAAAGGCACTTACTACAAAACTCCCATAGACTTCAAGGCACTGATAGAGAAGCGCGACCTTGCCAAGACCACCTTAGAGACCTCCATTGACCAGCAACTCTTCCTACTGGCTACCACAGCTTGGGGAGAATGCAAATTTGATGAAGGTTTTGGCATAGGCTTTTGGGAGGTAGACTTTGATATGCTTAAAAGTGATGCCAACCTAAAACTCTTGGTAAAAGAGAGCTTGAAAGAAGCTATACAGCGATACGAAAAACGCTTATTTGTAGAAGAGGTTGAAGTAGAGGTAACCAATCAAAACCTGAGTACCTTAGAAAAGACCCGTACAAAGAAGAAAGTAATGATCTACGTCAAAGGTTTTATAAAAGAGACAAACAACCCTTATGAGTATAGAACACACTTGTTTATAGCACCTTTGTCTTACTAACAAATACAAAAAGATGGATCAAGATAGAATAAGAGACCGCATATTAAGACGTGCCTCACGTATGTGGGGCTATAGTGAGAGCGAAACCGAGAACTCCTTTGACCCCTTGGTGGGTTTACTGATTTCTGCTTGTGCCTCAGAACTTGAAAAACTCAGCTTTGAACAAGAAAACTCACGTGCAAGGATTATCGACCGCATTTTAGAGGTGATGTTCCCCGAAGAAGTCGCTGGGGCACTCCCTGCGTATACAATCTTACAAGTGTACCCTTCCCAAAACAACAAGCCTATCTCATTATATAACAGCTTTGCAACCAAGAAAAGAGTTCAAGATATCTATAACCCCCAAGAGAATAAAGAAATAGACATTACTTTTTCCCCAACTATACCCTTAAAACTCACTACAGCCAAAGTAAAATATATCGCTTATGGCAATGAACTAATAGAACAAGAGAGCTTTTTCTTTGATGAGAAAATAGCCAAAGGGGTAAAACCACTCCCAGCAGGTGAGCTATGGATTGGGATAGAAAACACCAATAATGAACCTTTGGAAGACCTTCAGTTTTTTATCAATGTAAATAACAATGAACATAAAGAGCTCTTCTATCACTATTTAAAATTAGCTACTGTAAGTGCTCAAAACAAGAAGTTTACACTGCTCAATGGATACAATGTTGTAGATAAACATCTTGATTTACAGCATATTATTACCAAGAATAACAACTCATTAGCTTCTATATACAATGAGGTCAATCAATTCTACCAGCCTAATTTCTATACGCTTAAAGGTGTATTGGAGCCTATTAGTCCAACTAATAACAAAGAAGCAGAAACTCAGTTATATAGTCATTTTCCTAATATAGAAGAGCAGGTCAAAGAAAATATTTTGTGGATTAAATTTGAGTTCTCCACAGTAGTACACACAGAGGTTTTCCGCAGTGTCCGCTTTATGCTCAATTGCGTACCTGTCATCAACATAGGACATAGAAAATTCTCACAAATGCTCAAGGGAAGTCTTAATATATTTCCTTTACCTACAAAGCATCACTTTTTGGATATCGATTATATCATTGATGGCAATCAAAATAGAATTGACTTAAAAAACCATCAAAGCAAAGAGCAGGACATTGTTGCAATGGTCAGGCGAGGAGGAGTTGCCCGACTTGACAATAGAGAGGCAACCGAGCTATTGCAATACCTTTTAGAGGTTATAAAAAATGAAGCTGCTGCCTTTGCTGCTATTGGAGGTAATTATACTAAAGATGTACTAAAAGAGATTTTTCAGCATATAGCCTCCTTGGAGCAGAGAAAAGATAAACAAGGTATCGTAAAGGATAACAATACATATCTTATCATTTCCACGACTAAAAGCGAAGAGCAAAATAACTGTGAGGTAGCTTTTTGGCATACCTCAGGAGCAGAAGGCAATGGACTAAGGGCAGGAACAAAATGTACTCCACCTGCTCAAAGTTCTTATTTTACAGCCCCTGCCACTATTCTAAAAACCTCTGTAGGCGGTAGAAACCGTCTCACTTCTGAGGAGAAACTCTTAGAACTGAGAAGTGCGCTACTCTCACGCGGTAGGATAGTAACCATCGCGGATATAGAAGCTTTTGGGATGAGCCATTTTAAGAGTGCTATAACCACCATTGAGGTAACAAAAGGCACTAAGAAAGAGGTCTCTACTACCCAAGGTTTTAGTCGTACCATAGATATCTACCTTACAAAGAACAATACAACTCAAAATATAAGCCCAGAAGAATGGGAGTACCTCAAAGAGAGTTTTATGCTAAAACTAAAGAGTGCCTCAGCTAATATGTACCCTTATCGGCTTTTTGAGAAGAGATAAGAACTAAAAAAAGAGAAAAGAAACTTTTATATTTTGATAGAGTTTTGAAAGATTTTTATAAACACGTTTAATTTATTGAATATCAATAAATTGAAAACTTACTTTTAAAACGAAGTGGTTAAAGTTTTGTTAAATTTAACAAAAGCTCTTGTGTGTTAAGTAATATTGCGTAGTTTTGCACCGAGATACATCTATAGATTTATCCATTCTTGGATTTGAATGGGAAAGTAGGTGCGAAGAAGCGTAATAAAGAAACAATATTAACTTAATACATAAATACTATGGCAGTTAGCAGTAAAGGTATAGGCGGAAATGAAGTCCCCTTAGATGCCAATGAGGCAATTGCAGACATTCCTCAGAATAGAACCCTGATAGCACAAAAGCTAACAGCAGATGACCCCATCAAGCCAGAGCTGGTAGAAGGGCTTACTTCTATTGAAAAAGTATTTGAACACTTTAGCCCGCAGATAAACATAGACTTTGAGGATGCTGAAGGAGCTATGAAGAAAGAGACACTTTCTTTTAGCAATCTGGGAGATTTTGGGGTAAAGGGCATCACAGCACAAAGCGACTTCCTTACAGGCTTAGAAACTGAAAAAGACCAATACCAAAAGATTGTCAAGCAACTGAAAAGCAATAAGGTGCTTAAAGCTGCCTTAGAAGACCCCGAAGCCAAGGCAGCACTGCTGAGTACCTTACGAGGCTTGATTAGTGAATTAACAGAAAAGAAATAGTTTAGTTTTTACCTAAGAATATAAGACAATGGCAGATAATACAGCTAAACAAGCACAAGGTGCTCCCTTAGCACCACAAGGAAAACCTATTTCCATAGAGAAGTCTATAGAGGCTTTGGCACGTTATGGCGGATTTGACCTCTTAGAGAGTGCTATTGAGAATGTACAAAATGTAAATCCAGAGCGCAAAGCACGTAGAAATATTTTCCTTTCAGAGGCTAACAAAGCCAAAGAACGTGAGACCTTAAAAAAGACTTTAGAGTTATGGCTCAATGTGCTTAGTGATAATGAGACCATTACCGATATGGTCGCTTCTTCAGAAGACCATAAAAAAGCCTCTGAAGCGTTACTTACAAAGAACTTAGCGTATGCCGTAGACGCTACCA
>NZ_GL872419.1 GCF_000192225.1 Capnocytophaga sp. oral taxon 338 str. F0234 | reverse complement strand
AAACATAATAAATTATCTTATGAAAGATAAACTTATATCCAAGAAGAAAGTTAAATATTTATTCGTCCTTCTCCATCAAATGCCTTAGCTCAGGGTCGTTGGCGATGCGTTCCTTTTCGCGTTCAATGATTTCAATGACGTCTAACTTTATCTGTCGGTAATTAGCTTCTACTTGTTCTTTGGTGGTATCGTTACCATTGGCATCGGTAAAGGAGAGGACTTCGGGGATTTTCTGGTAGGATTTGGTCTCTGCGGCTACTTTGTCGTTGTCTACAACTATCTGTGCGTGGAATATTTTTTGGTCAATGCGTTCATCAAAATTGTCAGAGACTGCCCCAACGAACATCCCTTGAGTAAGATTGGATATTTTGCTGGCAGGAATCAAACTATCCAATTGTGTAGAGATAGAGGTAGAGGTATCATTGCGGTTGATCGTGGTAGATTGCCTTTTCTGCAATACCTTTCCAAAACGTTCAGAAAGGGTTTTAGCAGTTTCCCCTACTACTTGTCCGCTAAAGATATTCCCCACCGTATTTTGTATCACCTTACTTTCCTTATCGCCATAATCACGAGTGAGCTGTGAATAATCTTGAAAACCTAAACAAACGGCTACTTTATTACTTCGGGCTGTGGCTATCAGGTTGTCCAAGCCTCTGAAATAAATAGTAGGCAACTCGTCAATAATCACAGAGGATTTGAGTTGTCCTTTTGTGCTTGGGGCTCATTATAATGGTGAGGCAAAGAGTGGATATCACAATGCTGATAATCGCGTAAAGGCAATTCATACCAAAAGTGGACATAAGCTCATCTTTACCGAAGATGAGAGCATCTTACTTACTGATAAGAATGGCAATGTGATTAAGTTGGATACTCAAGGTAAGAATATAGAAATTTCTGCTCCTGAGACTATTAATATTACGGCTAATAATATCAATATAAAAGCTTTTAGTAATATTGATTTGGACGCTAACATAAATATTACAGAAACAGTAGGTAAAGAGAAAATAACGGATGTATGTGGTAATATGAGTTTAACTGTTCAAGGAAACTTTACAGAAAGGTTTGAAGGGAATATGATTTCTCATACAGAAAAAGAACGACAATTTCATTCTCAAAATATGGAAATAAGCTCTGAAGTTGATATTAATGTAAATTCTAATAAAACTTTTAAACGCAATAGTGGAGAAAAAACAATTGATTTCTAAGATTAAATTATGAGTAAGATTACAATTTGTAAGGGCAATATCATTATGACCAGTAAAGGTGATACTACTTTTCATACTTTTGACGGTAGTATTGTCAGTACTGCTGGTGGATCAAACTATTGGGGAGGAGAACAAGGCACTATCGTAGGAGATTATGAGCCAATGGAGTTGCCAAATGAAACCTCTATACCAATAATAGAAAGTAAATGTCTTGTAAAATTTAGACCTCATTCAAACTGGAAAGGAGAATACGGTTTTGATTGGATACGAACAGGAGATACAGGGAGAAGTGGAGATAACCCGTTGTACTGTATACTGGGTAGATATTATTTCCCCATTCCCAATTCTGGGGGTGAAATAGATAGCTGTGGAACACCTAAGAACATAGAAGAATATCATAAATATGGTACACCTGTGAATGCGACGCAGGATGATTATTTTAGTTATAAGTTTATAAAAGACAAAAAAATGTTTAATAGGCTGATTAGAACTTTCCCTCGGTTTAAAATCACTTGGAAGGATCCTGCAAAGGAATTACCTTTCTATGTTGTCCCTATATTAACATTATGGAAAGGGAGAAAAGCTACATTTAGTTTAAAATTTGAAGGAAAAGAGAAAGCTAAAAATATTACTTTTGAATTTGAAGATCCTCTTGTAGAGGTAATATATTTAACATTAGAGAGACCTAAGTTAGATCTTAATAAAATAAGTTTAGAAAATGGAAATCTAAATTATCTAAAGAAGGATTGTTTTACAATTTGTTGTAAAGAAGAATTTTATACTCCTCAAAAGTTATTAGTAAAAGCGGACGGCAAATTATGTGGTGCAATGCTTATCCTCCCTAATTTTTATAAAGTTAGAAAGGAAATTAAAATTGTTATAATTAATACTAAAATAAGTATTAGTGATAAGGGAGAACTTGTGGGTGGGAAAGAATCTCTGAGAAACTTCCTTAATCAGGCAATGATAGACCCTGAAATCCCTGATGAAGAAGAAAATTTAGTTTGTAAGTATGAAAATGAGGAAGAGAACAAAAAGTTTAAAGAGGAATGTACTTCTTTTAACAAAAAAGAAAGAATATATTATTTAAAGGATATGAATAAGGAAACTTTTAAAAATCATATATTGAAGTTTTATAATGGTAATAAGGAACTTAAAGATAAATACAATGATTATTATAAAATTTTTCTTGTAGGAGTGAAATCAGAAAAATATAAGGGTTTCACAGATGTTAGGAATAATCACTCTTTTTGCTTCTTAAACGCTGGTGAGCAAACTGCTGCACACGAAGTTTTGCACAGTATTGGGTTAGATCATACTTTTGAAAAGAATAGTGATGACTTCATCTATAAAGGGG
>NZ_GL872418.1 GCF_000192225.1 Capnocytophaga sp. oral taxon 338 str. F0234 | reverse complement strand
ATTATCTGATGAAAAGCAGTATTTCTTTAAAGAATATTCGTGTATATGCCAATCATGGTTGTATGCAGGAAGAAGCTCAAATAGGGAGTTGGTATCGAGTGGATATGACTATTTGGGCGGATTTAGGAAAGTCTATGCAGACAGATACTCTTTCAGATACAATAGATTATGTGAGACTAAATCAAATAGTAGAAGAACAAATGGCTATTCGTTCTAATTTATTAGAACATGTAGCAGGGAGAATTTTATTAGCTATAAAGAATGAATTTCAAAAAATTACACGAATAGAAGTAGAAATTGCTAAGATAAATCCCCCCATTAATGGAGATGTGGAGCAAGTGAGCGTAAAAATAATTGATTAATTATTTGTGTGCTAAGAAAAAATGATATATATTTGCACCCTGTAAAAAGATAAGGCATCATGGCCGAGGGGCTAGGCAGAGGTCTGCAAAACCTTATACAGCGGTTCGAATCCGCTTGATGCCTCAACACTAATTAAAAACTGCATCACGTATGACAAATGTATTAGAGAAATTTGTACAAGATATAAAGGCTAATGTACCTGGATTTATAGCAGTATCTGTAACTGAAGTAAAATCAGGTGTGTCATATATAGCTTCTTCAGCTGACCCTAATTTTGATCCTAATTTAGCTTCTGCTTATAATTTGGAAGTTGTGAAGGCTAAAATGAATGCTTTACGAATTTTGGGATTAGAAGAAAGAGAAAAAATAGAAGATATTCTTATTACCTTGACACATCAGATCCATGTAATAGATGTAGCTCCTAATGGAAATTATTTTGTATATTTGGTGGTAGATTCTTCTAAAGCAAATTTAGGAATTACACGTTCTTTGCTTGCCAGATATAAGAAGGACTTGGAATCCATATTCTAAGATTTTTATTCATGATTTGAAAAATTAATAAGAAAAGAGAAAGAGGCTATCCGGAGAGGGTAGCCTTTTTAGTTGATGAATATGAGATCATACGAGGAGCTCCCTGTAATAGCCTCAATTTTTATTCTATGGACTTAGTGATGACTTTTCACCACTTCTTCATCACGGTATTTGCAGTAGTCACTTATATCTTGTTATAAGTTCTCTTCGGTGGCTTCTACTTTCAGTTTAAAATATAATCCTGCGTATATCATACGTCCTTGCACTGGGGCATAGATCATAGAGATATCAAATAAGTACCAAAAGGTTGATCAGATGCTATGATAGCGTGTTTTTGATAGTAGTTAAATAAGTTTTCTGTTCCGATTAAGCTTCTATAGGAGAGATTAACCCTTCAATGTTCTTTGGATTGGAGCGGCTGAGTACATTGGTTTGAGATATAATCGGTTTGTATATCAAACTACTTATAGACGACACTATTTTTACCATATAGTTCTCATACTGCAAATGAAGAATCTTGATTTGAAATCAAAGGTGCTACAGTTAGTGGTTAAAAGTTAAGGCTGTCCTTCATGGACAGCCTCTTAATAGATAAAATTAATTAGACAAATTATCTCAATTTCAACTCTGTTTTTCCTAACTCACGAAGTTGGTCATCAAATACAAAAACTTGATAAGTACCACTTTCATATTTTTTAGTGATGGAGGAAATGTATTCACATACATCTACAGCACTTCTTTCATATAAGAAATTCTTTACAGCACTGTAATTAACAGTTTTATCTCCTATAGTAACCGTTTCATTAACTCCTAAAGTAATACCATTAGGGCTTAATACTTGTACGTAGAAGTTACGATTACCTACAGGAGCAATTCGATTAACTCCTACAGTATAGCATACTTTTATTTTGTCAGTGGCACCAGAGCGTTCTTTTTCTACATATCTACCTCCAGATTTTTCTTTAACTCCTTGTGCAGTAAGATTTTTAAGGCTAAGGATAGAGCCCTCATCTACTACTTTGCTAAGTTCGCTTGCTTTCTGGGAAACAGAATCTAACTGAACAGTACGTTGGGTAAGTACATTAGCAGTACTATCTCTCTGGAAAGTAACTTGTACATTATATTTGCGTAAAGAGTCATTAATAGCTAACAAGCGATTACGCTCTCTTTTAAGTACGGCTACTTGGTCACGATATTTGAATAATACATTAATATCTGCCTTCATGGTTTTAAGGGAATCGATGTATTGACCAATACGAGCTTTAGCTTCTGCAAGTTCATCTGCATTTTGTTTGGATACAGTTACGGCTTCATCATAATCTTTTTGAAGATTTTCCAATTCTTTGATGACTTGGTCTCTTTTTTCCATAATAGCCTCTTCATTCTTTTTGGCTTCACCGGATTGATAGATAGCATAACCACCAGCTCCTACTAAACCTATGGATAGAAGTGCTATGAGGAGTCCTCCTCCTCCTTTTTTCTTTTCAGGAATGGTTACATTTTGCAATTCTGTTGACATAAAAATTAAGTTTTTAGTTCTTTTTCAGAGGCAAAAATATGAATTTTTCCTTGAATATACTTCTAATTTAATGATTTGACAAATTTTTAACATATTTCACCGGAACCAATAAGCTCTTCTTCTATATACCAAACTGCAAATTGTCCTGAGGTGATAGCACTTTGTGGTTGTATAAAATCAATATATAACCCTTTGTTTGTTAGATACAAATGAGCTTTTTGTAAAGGTTGTCTATAACGGATACGAACGTCAACTTTCATAGATTGAAAAGGTGATAAAGCTAAATCGGGGCGAATCCAATGAACATCTTCTTTTTTAACAAATAATGCGCGTCTGAAAAGTCCAGGATGTTTACTTCCCTGCCCTACATAGATAATATTATTTTGTGTGTTGGTTTCAATAACAAAAAGAGGTTCTACAGTTCCTCCTACATGGAGCCCTTTGCGTTGTCCTATAGTGAAAAAATGAGCTCCCTCATGCTTCCCAACGATTTTTCCATCAGTGGGTTGATAGTTGTATTTTTTAGCATAATAGTGTAGTTCATCTTCATAGGATTTGAATACAGGAGGTATCTTGTTTTGGTATCCTTGCCAAGAGGCAGGAATCTCTATAATATTTCCTTCCTTAGGAGCAAGTTGTTGTTGGAGAAATTCAGGCAAGCGCACCTTACCCACAAAGCATAAACCTTGTGAGTCTTTTTTTTCCGCAGTTACCAAATCTAATTGTTTAGCGATGGTACGTACTTCAGATTTTTGCAGATTTCCTATAGGGAAAAGGGCTTTCTCAAGTTGTTGCTGAGAAAGTTGGCAAAGAAAATAGGATTGATCCTTGTTGTTATCCTTTCCTGTTAAGAGACGATAGATTTTCTGTCCATTGACTTCTATTTCTTCTTTTCTACAATAATGTCCAGTGGCTACATAATCAGCTCCTAAGTTTAGAGCAAGTTCAAGGAAGGTGGCGAACTTGATTTCTCTGTTACAGAGAACATCAGGATTCGGGGTACGCCCTCTTTCATATTCACGAAACATATAATCCACAATACGTTGTTTATAGGGTTCACTCATATCCACTGTTTGAAAAGGAATACCAAGCTTTTCAGCCACCATAAGAGCATCATTACTATCCTCAAGCCAGGGACATTCATTGGAGATAGTTACAGAATCATCATGCCAATTTTTCATGAAAATACCAATGACTTCGTATCCTTCTCTTTGAAGTAGATAAGCAGCTACACTACTATCTACGCCTCCACTAAGCCCCACTACTACACGTTTCATTCTAATTTCTTTCTTTTTATGATTTTTTTACTTGTTCTATACAGATAGCTCCCCATGAATATCCTACACCAAATCCCACAAATTGTACTTTTCTTTTTTTCTTTTCAGGGAAATTCTTTTGATGTTCTACAAATGCAATAGGAATAGTAGAGGAAACTGTATTACCGAAATTAAGCATTTCTATAACAAATTTTTCCGAAGGGATTTCCATATCCTGTCGTACTCTTTCTAGAATATGAGTATTGGCTTGATGAAAAATGAATAAATCCACTTCATTGATTTCCCATTGGTTTAGAGTTAAATTTCCTAATACTACCTCAGGGGTACGCTTTACAATGAAATTAAATATCTTGCCCCCTTTCATGTCTATAAAGTTATCAGGGTCATCGGGATTTTCGTTTCTTGCTTTTCGAGTTCCTCCATTGCGAATAATAAGGTTTTCAGCCCCTGAACCATCAGAGCCTAAAGTAGGTTTCTTTATTAGATATTCTCCTGAAGTAGAAATAAGTGTAGCAGTAGCAGCATCACCAAAGAGACTAAGATTACCCTTGTCCTTAGGATGGATATACTTAGTATAGGTATCTACAGTGAGTAATACTACATTTTTGAAATTCCCTGAAGCTATTAGGCTATTGGCTACTGATAGCCCATAGATATAACCGGAACAACCTTGGTTAATATCTAAAGCAGCACAGGTGGTAGGTATTCCTGCTTTGGATTGTACGATACAGGCTGTAGTGGGGAGGATATGATCTGGAGTTTGTGTACAGAGTAGAAGAAAATCAATATCACTTTTCTCTAAATGATGTTCTTCCAAGAGGTTTAGTAGTGCTTGTGTAGCCATATCAGAAGCACACTCACCCTCTGAGGCAATGTAGCGTTGCTTAATACCTATCTTTTGGAGTATTTTTTCACTATTCCATTCTGGGAATTGTTCAGAAATACTATCATTAGTACGTATCTTCTTAGGAAAATGGGTAGAGATGGCTTTAATATAACTCTTTATCATTCACAAATGGGTTTTATTGGAAGATAGTCTTTTCATATCATATAAAAAAAAAGCCATTCACTAAAGGAATGACACTGTGGGAAGAGCAGGATTCGAACCTGCGAAGGTAAAACCAGCAGATTTACAGTCTGCCCTCGTTGGCCGCTTGAGTATCTTCCCGTTTTCGGGTCGCAAAATTACATACTTTTTTTTAGCTACGCAAATCTTTTTCTAAAAACTTTCTAATCTTCTCAACCTCAACGCCTATATCACCAGCTCCTGCCACTACTAATATAGGGCTCGGATTCTTTGCTAAATAATCTGTAATGGCTGATTTTTGAATGAGTATTTTATTAGGATTCTCTATCTTGTTTAAGAGCCATTGGGAGGTGATGCCTTCAATGGGTAGTTCTCTTGCCGGATAGATATCCAATAATATAATCCGGTCAAATTGGGAAAGACTCTTGGCAAATCCATTTGCAAAATCACGTGTGCGTGAGAAGAGATGTGGTTGAAAAAGAATGGTGATCTGCTGGTTAGGGTACATACTTCTTACCCCATTATACAAAGCATTAAGTTCAGTAGGGTGATGTGCATAATCATCTATAAACACTTGTTCTGGAGTGTTAATAATATAAGAGAAACGACGCTTTACTCCCTTAAAACTTGTTAAGGCTTGTGCTAAATGAGTCAAGGGATATCCTGCCTGATGAGCCACAGCTACAGCAGCTAAAGCATTGAGTAAATGATGTTCTCCAGGGCGAAAAAGAGTACAATCTTTTACTAATTGTTTTTCTTTAGTTTCTGGATTAGTGAATTCTATATCAAATAAATAACCTCCATTCTGTACTTTTACATGTGTAATTTGATAATCACTCCCATCATTGATTCCGTATGTAAGCCCCTCAAAAGGGAGTCCTTTACGAATGATGAGCTTACCATTAGGCTTAATCCTATGAGTAAAATCCTTAAACCCTCTTAGGAACTCTTCAGCATTACCATAGATATCTAAGTGGTCGGCATCTACTGCAGTGATACATGCAATGGTAGGGGAGAGTCGTAAGAAAGAGCGATCAAACTCATCGGCTTCCACTACAGTGAGTTTAGTTCCTTTGCAGATGAAATTGCTTTGGAAATTTTCACAAATGCCTCCTAAAAAAGCACTTATAGGAGCATGATTCTCTACTAAAATATGGGCTAAGATACTACTTGTTGTAGTTTTCCCGTGAGTACCTGCCACAGCAAGGCAAAAACTATCCTCAGTAATCATTCCTAATACTTCAGAACGTTTGCATACTTTATAGTTGTTTTTTTGAAAAAACAATAGTTGTTTGTGTTCCTTGGGAATAGCAGGGGTATAAACAACCAAAGTATTCTCTTGGGTATAGTCCTTAGGAATAAAGTCTAAGTCCTCAGTAAAGGTAATTGCTATACCTTTTTCATTCAGCATACGAGTAATATCAGAAGGTGTACGGTCATAGCCGCGCACTTCCTTTCCCTTGAGGTGATAGTATAATGCCAAAGCGGACATACCTATGCCTCCAATACCTATAAAATATATATGTTCCATTTTCTTTGTTAAAAAGTAATTACAAAAGTAATAATAAAAGTTAGAATAAAAAAGGAAAATATTGACTTTTCAAATATAGATTTGAAAACTTCTTGAATATTATGAGGGGTTTTAAGAACGTGACAGATATAATAAAAAAGAAGGATATTTTTTTGGATATAAAAGAAAAAGAGAGTATCTTTGTCTTTTCTTAAATTAGAATTATAGATATGTCAAGATATTACTTATCCTTTGTCCTTTTATTTTCTTTTTTCTCTGTGAAAGCACAATTATCTTTCTCAGATACAGATTATAAACTTACGCCTACTACAAATGCTAAAAGTGAACGAATCCAGATAGAACAACCCAATCCTCAATTACTTTCACTAAAAGGAAGCCTTAAGCAAATAATAGCTTTTCTCAAGAGTGTGAATACTTCCCAGGTGAGTGTTTCGGATAAGGATAATACTTATTATGAACTTCTATACAAACAAACGGCTAATAAGGAAGTAATATTGGATAAAGTAGCTCAAGATTTACGATTAAGTATTGTAGAAAGCCAGAAAGGAGGACAAACACTCCAATTGACCTTAAAGAATTATGATAAACTTACTCCTATCAAACAAAATCGCAAGTATCCTAGTGCGAATCTCTCTGTAGAAGAAGAACAGGTAATGATACAGGGACTTGGGTTGCGAGATATGCTCACTGTACTCTCTCAACTAAGGGAAATACCTATTATCCTGCATAATAAGCCACAGTATGTACGGGTTCAGCCTTATGATTGGAGAATCCCCTATTACTTTGATGAAGCATTGTTTAAAAGGCTTAGTGAGTATGGATTCAGAGTAGAATATAAGCGTGATAATTATCCTACTTTCACCGTAATTCGCATGCCATAGCTTGAGCAATTAGGTATCCTCCTGTCCAGGCATTTTGAAAATTAAACCCTCCTGTAATAGCATCAATATCCAATACTTCTCCCCCTAAGTAAAGAGATGGAAATAGTTTGGAACGGAAGGACTTAAAATCAATTTCTTTCAGACATACTCCTCCTGAAGTTACAAACTCTTCTTTAAAAGTAGCCCTATTGGAAATATGGAAAATACTTGCAGTAAGAGTATCAGCTAAGGAATGTAATTGTTCTTTATTGAGTTCTGCCCAGAGCTGATGGGCAGGTATCCTTATATTATCCAATAATCTATTCCAAAGTTTATTCGCTAAATGGAAAGGACAATAATTTTGCAATTCCTTCCGGGCATGTTTTTGTTTTTCTTTTTGTAAAATAATTAAGGCTTCTGAAAAGGAAAGAGTATGTTCTTCCTCAACTAACCAGTTAACTTGTATAAGGAAGGTATAGTTAAGCAAGGCTAAAATTCTAGAAAAGAAGGAGGAGAGTTTTAAAATAGCAGGTCCACTGAATCCCCAGTGAGTAATGAGTAAATCCCCAGTGACACCTTGTTTTTCTACATAGGATGCCTTTAGAGGGTGGTAATTTGAATCCAATAATTTTACTGTTACACGAGTGCTGATTCCTGCAAGATTTTCAATAAAGGAATCCTTGGTAGCAAAAGTAAAAAGAGAAGGTACAGGAGGTATAATAGTATGACCTAAATGGGATAACAGTTGCCACACTTTAGGGTTACTTCCTGTGGTTATCACAAGGTGCTTGGCATGCAAAGAGGTATCAGATAAGGTTACTTCCCATAATCTTTCTTGATATGAAAAGGCAGTTACATTCTGCTTGTATAGGATTTGTATACCATATTTTTCTGCTAAGGAAAGAAAGCAGTTTATAACAGTTAGAGAAGAGTTAGAGAGAGGAAAAATACGTCCACCTACCTCTTCCTTAAGAGAAACTCCATGCTGCTTAAACCAATTAATAGTATCCTTATTGGAGAAACGAGAGAAAGAACTTAAAAGTTCTCTACTTCCTCGCGGATAATTCTTGATAAATTCATGAATATTCTCTTGAGCATTGGTAAGATTACAACGTCCTCCTCCTGAGATGCGAACTTTACCAAGAGCTTCTTTTCCTTTCTCTAGAATAAGAATCTTTTTCTTAGGAGCTATTTCAGCCATGTTTATAGCAGTAAAAAGTCCACAAGCTCCTGCTCCTATGATAATAACATCATATATATCTTTCATAACTTATAAAAAAATCTGTGAAAAGATTTCTTCTCACAGATTTCTATTTGATTAAATGGTAGTAAAGTTTATTTCTTATCTTTATCTTTTTTAGAAGAGTCATACACTAAAGGAGTAGCTACAAAGATAGAAGAATAAGTACCTACTACAACTCCAATAATCATAGCAAACATGAATCCTCTTAGGGTTTCTCCACCAAAGATGAAGATTGCCAATAAAGTAAGCAAAGTGGTAAGTGATGTATTGAGCGTACGGCTTAAAGTAGTACTAATAGCATGGTTAAGAACAGAAGCTTTCCAGCCTCCTTTGCCAACCTCTTCACGAATACGGTCAAAGATAATCACCGTATCGTTCAAGGAATAACCAATTACCGTTAGTATAGCTGCGATAAACTGTTGGTCAATCTCTAAGCTAAAAGGCATTACTGAATAGAGCAAAGAGAAAGCTCCTAAAGTAATAGTAACATCATGAGTAAGAGCCGCTACTGCTCCCATAGAGAACTGCCATTTGCGGAACCTTACCAATATATATCCAAAGATAATCACTAAGGAACCTATGATCGCCCATACAGCACTGGATTTGATATCTTCGGCGATACTTGGTCCTGTTTTGTCCGACTTCATAACTCCAAGTCCTTCACCACTCATGAATTCATCATAGGAGATATCTGCCCCCATTACAGGTTTAAGATCTTCATATAGAATTTGTTGAATTTCATTATCGGTTTGGGTACTTTCATCGTTGTATTTGTACTTGGTAGAGATTCTCACTTGGTTAGCTGATCCAAAAGTTTTCACCTCTACAGAGCCTAATTTTCCAGCCTTAAGAATACGGCTAATTTCTTCTGTCTTTACAGGATTTTTGAAGCGTATTTGATAGGAACGACCTCCTACAAAGTCAATACCTTGATCAAATCCTCGTGTGAACATAGAACCTAAACTGATAAGAATCAATATTGAGGATACGATATACCAAATCTTTCTCTTGGAGAGAAAATCAATTTCTACATTGGTTAATATATTCTTTGAAAAAGAAGTTGAAAAAGAAAGATCTTTTCCCTTAGCTACATAATTATCTATTAACAAACGGGTAATGAATACAGCAGTAAATATAGTAGTGATAATCCCAATCATAAGGGTAGTGGCAAAGCCTTTGATAGGTCCACTACCGAACACAAAGAGAACAGCTCCTGTAAGGAAGGTAGTAATATTAGCATCCAGTACAGAGGTAATGGCATGGCTAAAACCATCATGAACTGCTTGCGAGAGAATCTTTCCTGTTCTAAGTTCCTCACGAATACGTTCAAAGATAATCACATTCGCATCGATGGACATACCAATAGTAAGTACAATACCTGCTATACCCGGAAGGGTAAGTACAGAGTTAATACTTACTAATATACCGAACATAAGCAAAATATTGAATAATAAGGCAATATCAGCAAAGACTCCTACACGTCCATAGTAAAGAAGCATCCAGAAGAAAATAATAAGTCCTGCAATGGCAAAAGAAATAAATCCACTAGTGATAGCTTCTTGTCCTAAAGAAGGTCCCACAATAACAGATTGGACAATATCGGCTGAGGCAGGGAGCTTACCAGCACGGAGTACATTGGCTAAGTCCTGGGCTTCTGCTACCGTGAAGTTCCCAGTAATTTGAGTACTTCCCCCTGAAATAGGACCTGTAGTTACACTTGGAGCAGAATATACAATATTATCCAATACAATAGCAATATTTCCTTTTTCTGTGAATACTTTTCCTGTAAGATTTTCCCATATCTTTGCACCCTTTATATCCATATTCATAGACACACAAGGTTGGTTGTGGTTATCATAAGTTTGTGTGGCTTCAGTAACTACACTACCATTAAGAGGGGGTTCATTATTACGGTTGCCTCGTAAAGCATAGAGTTCCACAAGGTCAGATTTGCGTAGAAGTCCTTGTAAACGATCCTTAAAGTTCTTAGCTTCTGCAGGGTAAGCTTGTTCATATTCGAAGGACATAAACATACGATAGAGTTGCTGCAAGTCGGTGAGCTTATGAGGCTTTCCAAAAACGAACTTAGCATTCTTTAGCTCAGCAGGTTGTAGTCTTTTGGCATCATCACTGTGAAGGTATGAAAGTAATTTAGTAGTATCTGATGCTAAGAAGTACCCAATAGAAGGAGAGGACTCTCCTTGTGTAAGTTGGAATAAGTCAAACAAAGGATTTTTCTCAGCAGGAGTAATAGAATCCTTCTTTTGTGCGGTTTTATTCAAAAGAGAGTCAACCTCATTATGAGCTAAAGTATCTGATTTTGCAAGAGTACTAAGGGTGTCGGTAGCTTGAGAAGAAGTAGCTTCCTCTGTTTTGCTTTTAGCTGTTTGAGGGGTTTCCTTAGCTTGTAGAGCTGCATTGAGTTGACTGAAGAATGAGGAGAAATCAGCCGCTTTGAATGTTTCCCAAAACTCTAACTGAGCTGTACTTTGTAGGAGGTTCTTTACTCGCGAAATATCCTTAGCACCAGGGAGTTCCACAGAAATACGTCCTGAATTTCCTAATTTTTTAATATCTGGATTGGTAACCCCAAATTTGTCAATACGTTTACGTAATACTTCAAAAGCAGAGGAGATGGATTCATCTACTTTTCTTCGAATGATAGGTTGTACCTGAGAATTGCTCATTTGAGGGGTGATTTGAGCACTAAGAATTTTATTCCCAAAGATGTCTGCTGCAGAAAGTTTAGCTCCTGTAGCTTCAAAGGCTTCAAAGAATAAATCTATATAGCTTTGATCAGTCTCACGCAGACGCTTATCTGCTTGAGCTAATGCTTTCTCAAAATTAGCATTTTTGGAGTTATCTGCAAGTCCACGGAGGATATCATGTACAGAAACTTGTAAAGTAACATTGATACCCCCTTTCAAGTCAAGTCCTTCTTTGAGCTCACGGTCTTTCACCTCTTTATAAGTATAGCTAGTGATTCCTAAGTTATACACAGGCTCATTAGTGATAGAGTCCAAGTAACGAGCAACAATTTTTTCACGTTTGTGTGAATAATCTTCTACAGAAGTAGGTACCTTTTGTGCTGCAAATTTTTCTGCTTTTCTTTCTTGATAATTTGCTACAAAGGTAAAAGTAAGTTGGTAAACACTCACTAAACCAAATAGTAAGGCAAATAATTTTATGAATCCTTTGTTTTGCATTTTACAATGATTTATACTATTTCAAAAAACGTGCAAATATATGAAATTTAACTCAAATACAGGCATTTTTTAAGTAGATTTTTTTTTAACATTATGTACAAAGAAATTTTTAGTGAAAACAATGTTATTTTCTAATTGCTAATTTTGCCAAAAAGAATACATCAATATTCATAACTTCTTTTTCTTTAATAGAGAAAATATCTATGTTATTAAGTGCTTGGAAAGGGAACTAAATTTCTTTTTATCTCATTTTCTGTTTCTGGATTTATTGGACTACTCCTAAGCATGATCATCTACAAATGGATATAATTTTTTTCTAAAAAAAATTGGAAAATAAGAAAATGTTATATACATTTGTCCCTGAATAAAAAATTGTACAAAAATGGAAAATAAATTTATTAGAATCCTTGGCGTTTTAGCCGCTATTATGGCTGTGGCTATGTATGTGGCTTATATTGACCAAATCAAAGCTACATGGGGTGATGCTACTGGTCCGTGGTTACAGCCCTTCATAGCAGGAATTAACTGTACATTATGGGTTAGCTACGGACTATTCAAGCGTGAAAGAGACTACCCTATAGTTTTTGCCAATCTTCCAGGTATTTTTCTTGGGTTCTTCGCAGCTTTAACAGCATACTCATCAGCGTTCTAGTATTAGGCAAAATTAGAGAGTTTGTAGCTCTTGTGTAACTATAGTAAGTACAGGCTCTTAGCTCCTTTATAAAGAAAGTGATTATTGTTCAATTCTATACTTTTTTATTCTATTATTGAAAAAATTTATAATCAATATAGAAAAAAAAGATAAGAAGAGGCTTGATTTTTCTATATAAAGTTGTATTTTTGCCATGTTTAATTTAAAAATTATAAATAATGAGTTTTAATAGTTTAGGACTTGAAAAAGTCAAAGTAGAGAAAGAGATAAATGCACTGAACATTTTACTTTCTAATTATCAAACCTATTACCAAAATTTGCGAGGTGTACATTGGAATATCAAAGGAAAACGTTTCTTTGAACTTCATATAAAGTTTGAGGAGCTTTATAATGCCGCTCAAGAACAAGTGGATGAGATTGCCGAACGTATCCTTACCCTTGGAGGGGTTCCTTTTAATACCTTGGCAAGCTATGTAAAACATGCCACCATTCCAGTGGGAGAAAATGTTTTTGATGATGATAAAGCAGTTCGACTTATTGTAGATAGTCTTGTTGCTTTACTTCCTTTAGAAAGAGAATTACTTCAGCTTTCTGATGAAATCAATGATGAGGGAACTAATACACTCATTAGTGATTTTGTTGTAGAACAAGAGAAAAATCTCTGGATGCTTAAGTCCTACCTTAATGAGGCTATTTAATTTTTTAAAAAACTTGAAAATAAGCTGCCCTTTTCGGGCAGCTTATTTTGTATATAATATAATGCTTACAAGAAGAGAGGTACTATTATTCACGGGATAATATCCTCAGAAGGGAAATTGATTAAGAATACATCCTCCTTAGCACGTGTTAGTGCTGTATAGAGCCATCGGAAATAAGCAATACTTTGTCCATCAGGAAGGAAAGGCTTTTCTATGAATACATTATCCCATTGTCCCCCTTGACTCTTATGACAGGTGATGGCATAAGCATATTTTACCTGTAAGGCGTTATAATAAGGGTGTAACTTCATGTTTAGGGGAGCTATTTGACCTGTCTGTCGGTTATATTCTTGTAAGATGGAATGGTAAAGCCTATTTTGTTCTTCAGAAGAGAGAGCCGCTAAGGGGCTTTCTAAGGTATCTAAGAACAAGATGGTTTCAAAAGGTTCAAGTGTAGGATAATCCAGTAATTGGGCTAATATATGAGCGAAAGTAAATCCATAAATCTTCTCTATAGAATTGATTTCAAGTACTTTTAAGGTGTCTCCATTAGCAATAAATCCTGCAATAGAAGTACTGTCTATCCAGAGATAATTATTTTTGACGACCATCAGTAAATCACCTACACATAAGGGTTCTTCATATTCAAAGACCACTTTCCTGATTTGCCTATTATACTCTACAGCACGTTTGTTGGAACGGACAATAAAACAAGTTTCTTCTGTTCCTGATACTTGATAAGCATTTATCAAAGCTTCTTCTACTTGATAAGGGTTCTCCAATAAGGTTATATCTTTAAAAGGAAAAGTACGGATACGGAAGTTGTCCTTGAAGGATTCAATACGTTTTCTAAGGCGAGTAGCATTATATAATATACCTGATTTTTTTCCTTGACGTACTACATCGGTAAGGATTCCTTCGGTTACATCTTTGTGATAATAGTAGGAGAGCCGTTCGTAGTCCAGGGCAGGACTAATTTCAGTATGTACAGGAGGAAGTTGTGCTGTATCCCCGATAAGCATGAGTTGGCATTGATCACCGGAGTATACAAATTCTATCAGGTCAGAAAGGAGAGAACGGCTTCCGAAATTGGCACCTTCCCCTATCATGGAAGCTTCATCTACAATAAATAAGGTATCGGATGCTTTATTGGTCCTTAGGTTGAAAAAAAACCCACTCTCTTCATTTATAGGTTGGTAAATGTATTTGTGTATAGTAAAAGCTTTCTGTTTGGCATAGGAGGTAATCACTTTAGCAGCACGTCCTGTGGGTGCCAGAAGAACTATTTTTTTGGAGAGACTACCAAGAACTTTCACTAAAGTATTGATAAGGGTTGTCTTTCCTGTGCCTGCAAATCCTCTAAGAAGAAAGAGCTTTTGTTCTTCTTCATCAGCAAGAAAGTATGCAAGTTCCTCTAAGACAGATTCTTGAGAATCCGTAGGAGAGAAGGAGAAATGGGTTAAGAGTAAATGGTGAATATCTGCTGCATCCATGTTGATAAATTAATTTCAAAGGTAGTAAAAAAATCTTTTCAAAAAACACTTTTATTTCAAAAAATATTGTATTTTTGCTCATTGTGAATTTGACGAAAAAAGTTTTTGGTATGAGAAGGATTATACAAGTAGCCTTGCTGATAATCAGTTTAGTAGGTTTTTATTTGATTTACAAATCCATACAATCTCCTATTGAGTTTGAAAAAGAAAGCCAAGCTCGCTTTATGAAAGTAATAGCTAAACTCAAAGATATTCGTAAGGCAGAAGAAGCTTATGAAGCAGTTCATAAGACATATACGAGTAGCTATGAGGAGTTAGAGAAATTTATTGAAAATGGACAATTCTATATAACAACTCAACGAGATACTAGTTGGACAGAGTTTGATAAACATTATAAGATAGATGTTTTAAAGCAAACTGTCCTAACGGATACTATAGGGAAAATTTCGGTGAAGGACTCCTTGTTTAAGAATTCTGACCAATATAAGTCTATGTCATCTGTTACTATTGGAGATAGAAAAATTCCGCTCACAATACAGACGGGAACTATTTCTCGTGAAAATAATGTAAAATTCCCTGTCTTTGAAGTAAAAGTTCCTAAAAGAGATATTCTGAGGGGATTAGATGAGGAAGAGATTAAGAATGAAATCCAAAAACAAGGAGTAAATGATGTTAAAGGAGCTTATGTTTCTGTAGGTTCTTTAAGAGAAGTATCTACAAGTGGGAACTGGCCTTCTTCTTATGATGAAAGAATAAATAAAAAAAGTGCCTCAAGAAAATAACCTACATATAGATTTTAAAAAAATGTCCATTCAATTGAACTTGGATGGGCTTTCTTTTTGTATCTTCAACCCAGCACTCTCCTGTATTGAATCTATTTATCATTTGCCACTACCTCCTTCTATGCCTTCCTTAGTAGTGGAGAAGGAATTGCAGGACTTTCTAAATGAAGAACGTGCTCTTTGTCAGGACTTTGATACAATTAAAGTATTACATAATAATGAGCAATATGCTTTTGTACCAGAAAAGTTATTCTCTACAGAACATTTGTTTGAATACTTGAAGTTCAATGTACAGGAATATCGTAATCAGATTATCAGTCATGATACCTTGTCCGAAGAGCAAATGGTAAATGTATATATTCCTAATGCGCCTATCAATCGTATTTTACGTGAGACGTATGGTATTTTTGAGTATGAGCATTTTACTACTACACTTTTACGAGTACTCTTGATGCATAATCCTCAAAAGAAAGATGCTATTTATGGTCATTTTGATAAAAATGCCTTCCATTTAGTAGTCTTTAAGGAAGAAAAGGTAGCTTTCTTTAATCGTTTTTCTTTTGAAGAACCTATTGACATGCTTTATTATCTACTTTTTTCTTTAGAACAACTTTCTATTGATACAGAAGTAACTCCTATGTATCTCTTAGGGGATATTATTCGAAATTCTGAAAGATACTATTTGATATATAAGTATATACGGTTTATTTATTTTCTTCCTCCTCAAAGGAATAATCCTTTCTGTCAAAATATGGATCCTGCTTTAGCACGTCAGAACTTTATCTTGACACATACTTTCTAAAAAATCTCACTAAAAAAGTCTAACATAATAATTGTAAGTTCTAATTATTTCTGTACCTTTGCGCACTGATAATAAAACCTTATATAATGAATAATCCAGACCTTTTAAAAAGAGTAGAAACAGCTTTGGCAGAAATCCGTCCTTATTTGCAGAATGATGGGGGAGATATCTCTCTTGTTGGAATTGAAGATAATAAAATAGTAAAAGTACATTTGCTGGGGAGTTGTCTTAATTGTAGCGTAAACCAGATGACCTTAAGAAGTGGGGTAGAAATGATGATAAAAAAATATGCTCCTGAAATAGAGAAGGTTATAAGTGTAAATGATTAAGAAATGGTTATTAGGAAGTCCCCTTGGTGAAAGAATGACCATTAAGGGGATTTTTTCTTGAAATGAATACCTGAAGATATTTATGGTGGAGGAGAGAGACTTTTATACACATGGAAAATTACTCCTCACAGGAGAATATGCTGTGTTGGATGGGGCTTTGGCTTTAGCACTACCTACCCAGAAGGGACAACAAATGAAAGTATTCCCTTCAGAGAAGGAAGGAATCTATTTCCGTAGTCTCACTCAGGAGAGAGAGATTTGGTTTGAAGAGAGGCTCTTCTCTTCAAGTCGGAATCCTATAGCACAAACCTTAGAAAAAATTATTAGAGAAGCTCAAAGATTGCATCCTAACTTCCTTAAAGAAGAAAATGTACAGGTAGAAACCCTATTGGAATTCCCGCGTCAATGGGGATTGGGTTCTTCTTCTACGCTTATAGCTATGATAGCACAATGGGCAGAAGTAAACCCTTATCTGCTGTTATGGAAAAGTTTCGGAGGAAGTGGGTATGATATTGCTTGTGCGAAGGCTACCTCTCCTCTTCTATATCAATTGCAAGAGGAACAAGCAAAGGTGTATCCTATATATTATAAACCTTCATTTGTCTCTTCTCTTTTTTTTATTTATCTAAATAAGAAACAAAATAGTAGAGAGGGAATTTCTTTTTATCATAGTATTAAAAAAAACAAAAAAGATCTCATAGAGCAGGTCACATTCTTAACAGAATGTATTTATCGTGCAAATAATCTTACAGATTTTTCTTCTCTTATAAAAGAACATGAAACACTTCTATCCTCATATTTGCAAATACCAACAATAAAAGAACGGCTATTTAAGGATTTTACAGGAGAATTAAAGAGTTTAGGGGCTTGGGGAGGTGATTTTATCTTAGCGATAGGGGAGTGTAATTATGTTAGCACGTATTTTTCTGAAAAAGGTTTTACAACAATCATTCCCTTTGAGGAGATGGTGCTTCTCAAGGATAAGGAGCCAATTCTACCTCCAAACCATTAAGATCTTCAGTAATAGGTATTTGGCAGCCTAACCGACTATTTTCTTTAGTATAAGAGGTCTCAAAAAGCATCGCTTCTTCTTCAGCACCTATAGGAGGTAAGGGGGTATTATTCAGAATATAACATTGGCAAGAGCCACACATTGCCATACCTCCACACACCCCTATCTCACCATCCTCAGCGATGGCATAAGCGCGGATAATTTCCATTAAGGACATATTCATATCTGTAGGGGCTTCTACCTCAAAAAGAACTCCATTGCGGTCAGTTATTCTCAAAGAAACATCGGACATTCTTGATTCATTTATAATAAGTGCAAAGATACAAATTAATGATTAATTACTGATATAAAAGAGTTAATTTGTAAATAATTGAGAATAAATAGAATGAGTATTTTATCTAAAAAAACAGTAAAAAATATTTGTCAGTTTGGAAAAAGGTAGTATCTTTGCACCCGATTACAAAAGGGTTCTTAGCTCAGCTGGTTCAGAGCATCTGCCTTACAAGCAGAGGGTCACTGGTTCGAATCCAGTAGGACCCACCACTTTTGTTCAAGTCAAAAATTTTTATTTGTTATTAATGTAGGGTTCTTAGCTCAGCTGGTTCAGAGCATCTGCCTTACAAGCAGAGGGTCACTGGTTCGAATCCAGTAGGACCCACAGAAAAGTCATCCATTAATTGGGTGACTTTTTTATATAGAATCACTTCAAATTAGTTAAAGTTGAAAAATTTTTCTATGATTTTATATTTTATATAACCTCTTATTCTATAACGAGTTACAAGATTAATTTTAAGAAATGTCTTCATAATTAATCTATTTTATATTATTTTTTGATTTTTGAATGGTAAAATATTAGTATGTTTTAAAAATTTTTTGTAACTTTGCCCGTCTCTTTATGGGAAATTATAGAAAATTGTTTTAATAAGGAAGTAGAAATTTTCTATAATATTTAGGAAAAGCTAAGAATACAAAAAATGAATACATTAAAGATCAGAACTTTGCTAATGCTTATACTCCTTGTGGGGGTATGGCAAACTTCTTTTGCACAAGAAGAGATGAAAATTTCTGGGGTGGTGACCAATACTAAATCGTTACCACAGCCAGGAGTACAGGTGAGTGTAAAAGGTACGGAGAAGAGTACCTATACGGATTTTGAAGGTCGTTATTCTATTGAGATTACTAAAGGGCAGACTTTGATATTTGCTCTGCAGGGAATGAAACCTCAGGAAATTACTCCAACTTCCCTGATAGTGGATATCAAAATGGAAGGAGTGAATGAAGTGGCAGCTGCACCTGGGAAAAAGGAAGGAGGAACTCCTATGAATACCAATACACGAGGACAGACTTCTATTGCTAAAGAGGCAAAACCTTTATGGGTGCTCAATGGAGTGATATTGCAAGATGATATTGACCTTAAGCCTGAAGATTTGGTTTCTGATGATGCAAAAATGCTTATTGCTTCTGCTATTCCAGGACTTACGGCTGAGAGTATTGAGAGTTTCAAGGTGCTTAAGGATGCTTCTGCTACTGCTGTTTATGGTCCTCGCGCGATTGCTGGAGTAGTGGTGGTAACTACTAAAAAAGGAACCTCTGGTAGTAGTAGTATTACTTATACAAACGAATCAACCTTCCGCCTTATTCCTACTTATGGGGAGTATAATATCATGAATTCCAAAGATCAAATGTCTGTTTATCAGGAGTTGCTTAAGGGTGGACATTTTAAGGCGGACTATATGTCTATTCTTTCTTCTAAAGGGGTTATAGGGAAAATGTATGAATTACACAATACTTTGGATGCCAATGGGAATTCTGTAGTCCCCAATACTGCTGAAGGACGGTTAGCCTATATGCAAGAAGCAGAAAGAAGAAACACCAACTGGTTCAAGGAACTTTTCCAAACCAGCATCATGCAGAACCATACTTTGTCCTTCTCCTCTGGTAGTGAAAAATCTACTTACTATGCTTCTTTGAGCTTGCTTACAGATCCAGGATGGACAAAAGGAAGTAAACTTTCTCAATATTCAGGAAACCTAAATGCTAATTACAATCTTTCTTCTCAGTTTCGTTTGAATGTCATTACTGACCTTTCCTATCGTGATGAAACTTCCCCTTATATTTCTACTACAGGCTCTCTTTATAAGTTTGCTCTTAATCGATCACGTACTTTAGATCCTAAGGCATATTATACTAACCGATATAGTCCTTATAATATCTTTAATGAGATAAATAATGCCTATATGGATACAGATATAGCTACTTTACGACTTCAAGCGCAACTTTCTTGGAAAATCACTCCTAAGGTAGTGGCTACTGTAATGGGAGCTATTCGTTATCAATCAGCTATTTATAATCAGGAAAAGACAGAGTACTCTAATGAGGCTATTTCATATCGTTATATGCCCAACTCTATTATAAGAAATCAGAATGGTTATCTCTACAAAGATCCTAATGATCCATTTGCACTTCCTATTCCTGTACTTACAGAAGGAGGAATTCGTAGGAAAACAGAGAATACTACCAATGCTAATAGTTTCCGTGCAACAATAAACTATAATGACTCTTTCAAGAATGGATTACATACCTTGGGACTTTATGGAGGATTTGATATGGATAATGCCAAGTATACCAATGATGTCAATAGGAATTATGGAGTTCTTTACAATTTAGGTTACTATAGCTCTTATAATTATATGCTTTTCAAGAAATTCCAAGAAGAGGATGCTACCAAGTATTATAAAATCAATAATACTGTGGGAAACTATCAAGCTTTCTTTGGGAATGCAACCTATACTTATAATAATCGTTATACTTTTAATGGTACTTTACGTTATGATGCTTCCAATCAGTTTGGAGAATCTCGCTATATCCGTTGGATGCCTACTTGGAATACAGGTCTCACTTGGGATGTGTCTCAAGAGAGTTTCTTTAAGTACTTAAAGCCATTTTCTCACTTAAGCCTTTATGGATCCTTTGGTATTACAGCGGTGGCTCCATCGGTAAGCAACTCACTTTCTCAAATATATCCTAACCTTCCTTGGAAGAATTCTAGCAAGCAAGAGATAGGACTTAATATCTCTTATGTAGCTAATCACGATCTTACTTACGAAAAGAATCAAGAACTTAACCTTGGTACAGCATTTGGTTTATTCAACGATCGTATTAATCTCTCTGTAGAATGGTTTAACCGTAGAAGCTATGACCTTATTGGAGATATTATTACTCAAGGAGTGGGAGGTACTATAGTAAAGAAAGGAAATATGGCAGAAATGCGTATTCATGGTTTGGAAATAGGATTGGAAACTACTAATATTAAAACTGATGATTTCTCTTGGAGGACTTCTTTTGTCTACTCAAGAGCTAAGAATGAAGTAACAAAATTGCTTACTAGTCCTAATATATCTGATATGGTAGGATATAACTCCTCTGATGCTACATCTGCAGGAGGTTTTGCTAAGGAAGGATATCCTTTGAAATCTCTTTTTTCTATTCCTTTTAATGGACTTAATAAAGAGGGAGTTCCTACCTTCCGTGACCAAAATGGTAATACTACTATAAGTGGTATACGTTTTGATAGCCAAAATGTAGACTTCTTAAAATATTCAGGAACACTCATTCCTACAGATAAAGGTAGCTTTAGCAATACAATTAATTATAAGGGAATCTCCTTTGGAGTGGTCTTCACCTATTCTTATGGAAATGTAGTACGCCTTAGAAGGTTGAGTAGTGTTTATAATGACTATTCCAATGCACCACGTGAACTAAATAACCGTTGGCAATATGCTGGAGATGAAAATAAGACGAATATTCCAAGGCTTTACACCACTTACATGTATGAAAAAATATATGGAGGTTGGAAAAATATGAACCAAGCTTATCTTACTTATGACTATTCTGATGTACGTATTGCTAAGGGAGATAACATTCGGTTGAAGGAAATTTCCGTAGGATATACTTTTGATAAGGATTTTCTTCGTGAGAGTCGCATTCGTCAATTGAGTGTGAAGTTGCAAGCCACTAACTTAGCTCTTCTTTATGCAGATAAGAAACTTAACGGAGATGACCCTGATTACTTAGTCAATGGCTATACTCCGATCTCTCCTAAAAGACTTATTTTTACCTTACGAATTGGACTTTAAAAGATGAACGTATGAAAAAATTATATACTATATTTGCCGTTGCAACTTTGATGTTTACAGGTTGTAACAAACAGTTAGATGAATTGCCAGATAATCAAGTACGGATAGATTCTCCTGAAAAAGTAAAGAAACTTCTTGTAAATGCTTATCCACAAGTGAGTGCCAGTATCCTGAATGAATTCTCCTCAGATAATATAGGAGATGGAGGAAGTATCATAACTTACTCTAACTACTTAAGTGAGGAGTTGGCAAATTGGAAGACTGTAAATGAATATTCTAACTATGAAGGGCTTAAGTATGTATGGCAATACCATTATGATGCTATTAATCATGCCAATACTGCTTTGGAGGCAATTGAGAAATTGGGAAATACTACAGAACTCCAACCAGCTAAAGGAGAGGCTCTGGTAGCTCGTGCTTATGGGCATTTTGAATTGGTGAACCTCTTCGGTAAACCATTTAATCCTAATACAAGTTCTTCAGATATGGGGATCCCTTATATGCTTGCTCCTGAAACAGAACTTAATAAGAAGTATAATCGAGTTTCTGTAGCACAAGTATATCAGCAAATAGATAAAGATCTTACTGCAGGACTTCCCTTAATCAGAGATAGTTATTATGATATGCCTAAGTATCATTTTAATAGAAAGGCAGCTTATGCCTTTGCGGCTCGTTTTTATCTTTATTATCAACAATGGCAAAAGGCTTTGGACGCGGCTAATGAGGTACTTACCACTAATGATGCTACTACCAAGAATCTGCTAAGAAATTGGGAAGATTTTAGAGATGTAACCAAAGCAGGAAGTGCTAAGCAAGGAAGTAGAGCTCTATATTACACACGTGATGATATTACAGCAAACCTATTAGTACTCCCCGTATATTCTCAGATTACTAACTATTATTCTGAGGATTATTCCAGACGCTATACTCACAATAGTCGTATTTCCAATGAAGAAACACTTTATGCTAAAAACCTTTGGGATCCTCAAGGGAAAGCTGGAGCCAATAATTTCGGGGGGGGATATTTCTGGTTTATGCCTATTAAGAACTCAAGTAATGAAAATGATACTATCTTCTTTGACAAGTGGCCTATTTTCTCAGGAGATTATTCCAGAAGTATCATGATTCCCTTCACTACTGATGAAACACTTTTGGTACGTGCTGAAGCTAAAATACATTTGGGACAATATGATAGTGCCGTGAATGATTTGAATCTGTGGACTTCCAAATTTATCTTTGTGAAAACTATTAATGGTTATACCAATCGTAATGTGGTAACCAAACAACAAATCATAGATTTCTATAGTGATGGTAATCTTGCTTATTCTACAAGTACCAATGATGGAGCCACTCAAAGAAAACGCTTGAATCCTTCCTTCACCATAGCCAGTGATGGTGTACAGGAGCCTCTTCTACAGTATGTGCTTCAATGTCGTAGAATCCTTACTTTGGGAGAAGGATTGCGTTGGCAAGATGTGCGCCGTTATAATATAGAAGTGGTGCGTTATGAAACAGATAATAGTAACCGTAATTTATTTACAGTCAAAGAAATCCTTCCTCAAGATGATTTAAGAAGGACACTTCAATTGCCAGCAATGGTGATAAAAGCAGGAATGACTCCTAATCCAAGATAACAAATACCTTAACTTATGAAAAAAATATTATACATACTTTTGGCAGGAACCTTTCTATTAGGTTGCTCTAATGATGATAAACTCTCAGGGGAGAGTGGTATTATCCCTGATGGGGGAGGGGATGAACGAAGCCTCAACCCTCAGAATGATTTGGATAAGTACATAGAACAGAATTTTACCAAACCCTATAGTATTGATATTATTTATCGCTTTTTGGAGAGAGAAATCTATCGTGCTTATACCTTTGCACCTACTCGATATGAAAAGGCGGTAGAGTTTGTAAATGTATTCAATTATTTATTTGTGGAGCCTTACATTAAGATAACCTCTAAGCAATTCCTAAAGGAACACTCTTTCAATACCATTATTTTGATAGGAGAACCTGCTTTCAACCCAACAGGAGCTAAGCTTGTGGGATTTGCTTCTGCAGGAATCAAAATTCATTTGTTGGAAATTAATCATACTCAGCCTAATAATATCTATTGGCTTAATGATAATATCTTAGTTACTCTCTATCATGAAAATGCCCATACTTGGCACCAAGCTAAGCTATATCCTACAGATTATGAGAGGATATCCGCTACAGATTATAAAAGGGATAGCTGGGTGAATGCATGGAACCTTAATACAAGTAACTTCTTACCTGCGGGCTTTATGACTGCCTACTCTAGCTTTAATAGTGATGAGGATTTTGTGGAAATGTTAGCTCGTTATATAGTATATTATAATGCTACTTTGGATTGCGGTTGTGCAACTTCCGATGAGACTCGTTGGGGCAAAAATCAAACAAATACTCAGTATCACTCCATACCTGATGGTTTTGATTATGAGCTTTATACTGAATGGAAGAATAAATTTTGGAACTATGGCAACCTCTATAATGACCAAAGTGTTCAATATGAATCCTCTTATGTATGGGAAGAGCGATTAAAGGCTGCTGATACTAAAATACGTGAGACTGAAACTTATACTGGAAAGCAAAAAATAGAACAAAAGATGGCTATCATGAAAAAGTATCTTTTGGAAGAATGGAATATTAACTTGGATGAACTTCGTGCGGAGATACGTAGCCGTTACCCTTATGTAGTGGGTAAAGATTTTGAAGGGAATCCTGTTCAGAGAAAGGATTTTTCAGTTTTACCTAATAATTAAGATTTTATGAAAAGATATATAACATTACTTTTAATAGTTTCTCTTATAGTCTCTTGTAGCTATAAGGAGGATGATGCCTTTGATAAAAAACCTGCAGAGCGTACTACAGAGACTTTAGAGCATTATAAGAAAACCTTAGAGGATGGCAGTTATTGGTTACTTACTTATTATCCAGAAGTATATAGAAGCCTTGGAAAACTTCCAAGAGCACATCACAGTATAGGTGGATATAATATTTTCCTTAAGTTAAAAGATGGTAAAGTGAGTGCTTCTTCGGAAATGATGAAGGATAATAGTGAATATACTACCTATTTCACCTATCAGATTACAGAAGGACCTACTCTTAGCTTTGATACTTATAATGATGTGATACACCATTTTCGCCGTACCTCAGGGCAATTCCCTAATGCACGAGGTGGAGATATTGAGTTTGGGATTACAAAGGAAGAAAAAGAGGTCTTTACCCTATTAGGAAGGACATCTAATACGACCTTTACCCTTACCAAATTCACAGGAGATCGTACGGAATATCTTAATAAAGTACGTGAGAATGCGAATACCCTCAAAGGAAAAGGACTTAATTCTATTCAAGTTAATGGGAAAACAATCTCTCTCCTTCTTTTTCCTAGCTATCGCCAGTTAGTATTTAGCTATGATGACCAGAATATACAACAAGCCTTTATAGTAACAGATAAGGGAATTAAGTTCTACGAACCTGTGAATGTAAATGGAACTAAAATTGAGGAACTCTATATTAATGAAGCAAAAACGGGTCTTATTACACCAGATAATGCTATTTCTATAACCTTTGTTTCTTGTCCTATTGAAATTAATGGAACTGCTAAGTCAATTTGGTTTAACCAAGGCTACGTTTCTAATGTATTTTTGACAAGCTTCAATACAACAAACGCATGGATACAGTGGGGATATTCTTGGTATGATTTGGCTAGAAATACAGAACTTCTTGTTTCAACAATCAAGGGTAATGATGATCAATCAGTAGTAGGATTTACTAAGTTTGTTTCTTATTCTTCAGCTTATGAAGGAGGTTCTTGGACTTATTATGAAGCAGACTTTGTAGGGGTGGGTGACCATCCTGACCAAGTTCGGATTATTCTTAAAGATCCTTCTGATAATGAATCTCTTAGAACTGGTGAATATAGAAATCAAATACAGTTCTTTTCTCAATTGGTAACTATCCTCTATAGAAGAATCGCTAATAGTGGACCTTATACAGTGGAGGATGAAGGGATTCGTTATAAATTGACCAGTGTTGCCAATAGTGAGAACTGGTTCTATCTTTATAAAAACTAATGAGATTATTCAAAGATTTTAGAATTCAAATATTAAAGCCTTCTTTACTACGTTGTGAAGAGGGCTTTTTGTAAAAAATAAGAATTTTAATCACCTTGAAAGGCAAAAAATAATAAATTATTAGCAAATTTTAGGAGGATGATATAACATCTTTATCTAAATATAGGGAGTTTCAAGCTTTGTATCTGTATTTGGAATACTAAAACTTTTGATCTCTTCAGGCTTTCCACCGTTTTATCTATCGTGATAGCACTTATACGGCAACAAGAAAGAGGCTATCTGAAATTCCAGACAGCCTCTTTTTTCTCTTCTTATATATTTTTAAGCACCAGCGAATCGGTATTCTGCTTGTACGTCAAGGGTAAGGCGAGTGAATAAATCATCTAATAAATCTCGGCTTACTTGCAAGATATCCTCTAATAATTTATCAGAGAATTTTTGCAATAATTCTTGAGCAGCGATAGGTTGTGCTTTGTATATAGCTAAGTAATTAGCTTCCATTTCTCGTTGGCGTTGTTCCATTTCTTTTTCAAATCGGTCATATACATCTCGGATAACAGGAGCATATTTTTTGTAATTAACCATACCTAAAGTCTGTACTTTTCTCAGAATCCAATATGCGGAATCAGAACTACAATGATTATCCCCCTTACTATAAGCTTCTGGATAGGAAGTTACCCCTTGATACAAAGGGATGAAGATTCCTAGTGCAGCCATACCTAAGGCCACATAGTTAATCTCTCCAATAGCTTCAGGTAATTCTGGTCTTACTTGTAAGATGTGTGTATTGGTAGCACGGAAGATAGCCACAGGGCGGTATACTTCTTTAGGGTTTTCATGAAAATAAGGGTCATGTTCAGTACCTTGATAGTGGTGGTAATAAGCACGACGTACATCGGAGAGAGAAATTGGTTTTTCTCCTTTTGCATATACAGGGAATGTATTCTTAGTTACATCATTCTTAAGTTTAGGGCTGAAGAATGCTTGCAACGCCCATACACGAGGATAGTTATAAGTGATATCAAGTTTTACATCACGAATATAGGTTTTGTGAAAGTCAAATTTTTCTTTAGGATTGTGTAATTTATGTTGTATAGCGAAGTCTATCAAATCCTCACTGGCAAGGAAATTTTCCTTATCTTTAGGATCATAATCTCGGAAACGACTTTGATTGGCAGATATAAAATATACATCATCAGGGATACGACAAGCGAGCCAACGGTGTCCACAGGCAGTTTCTAAGTACCATATTTCTTTGTTATCCACGAAACTTACACCAAAACCCTCAGCAACACCGTGCTCTTTTATAAGCTTACCTAATAGTAACACACCTTCCTTAGCTGAATGAATATAAGGAAGTACAATACTAGTGATAGAAATTTCTCCTAGGCCTGAAGGGACTAAGGGGTCAGCTTCAAGGGCTTTGTCACTACTAAAGATACTTTCGGTAGCACTTAATCCTACTCCTGCAGTGTTAAATCCTGCACTTTCCCATTGATCAGGATATTGATAGGGAGGCATTCCCATATATCCTAATGCTTCTTCAGGAAGTTTGCAACGAAAAGGATTGTTGAAAGAAACAAATTCCTCAGGTCCTTTTTTCTGAGGAGCATGTACTTTGAATTTTTTAGCATTTACGGCATTCCAGTCATCAGAACGAGCTATAATCATGGAACCATCTTGAGTCATCTTTTTGCCTACGATAATGGTAGTACATTCGGAGGGATAAAGAGAGTCCTCCATTGGAGTTTGAAATTCTTCTTTTTTCATATCTTATTTATTTTAGATTCATCTGTTTGCTAATAGGGAGTAAAGTTACGAATGTCTATTGATAAATCAAAATAAAACCCTATATATTTTTATTTTGTAATATACTTAACTTTGTTTAGTATTTAGAAAAGATATGGGTTATTCTTTATATGCTGTTTTATATCAATAATTTATATATTAGATGGCTCATTTATTTGTTATTTATCGGAGATCATGATTCAATGGAGATCATGAGTTACTAATAAAAGTTTTTAAAATGTGGAAACTTTTTTTGTTTATTAAGTTTTTTGTTTTACCTTTGTCCCCGATTTAGAAGATATAACAAATGGATATAATTAAACTTTCTATTAAGCGTCCCAGTGTACTTATTGTGATGCTCTTGTTGTTACTACTTGGTGGTTTCTATTCATATAAGTTATTGAACTACGAACTCATTCCTAAGTTTGAGGTAAATGTAGTTACTATCTCTACTGTGTATGCGGGAGCCTCTCCTTCGGAGATTGAGAGCACCGTGACAAAGAAAATTGAGGATGCCGTTTCGGCTTTGGAGAATATCAAAAAGATATATTCATACTCGTACGAAAGTCTTTCGGTGGTAGTAGTACAACTTACTAACGATGCGAATGTAGATAACACCCTTAATGAGGCACAGCGCAAAATTAATGCAATAAGAGCTGATTTACCCGATGATGCTAAAGAGCCATCATTGAGTAAATTCTCTCTTTCCGATTTGCCTATTGTGTCTATAGGGGTAACTTCTAAGTTATCGGCACAAGAACTGTACGACTTGGTAGATAAAAAAATACAGCCAGAGTTATCACGTGTTCCAGGAGTAGCACAAGTAAATATAATAGGTGGTCGCAAGCGCGAAATACGCGTAAGCATTGATGCTAAGAAGTTAGAAGGTTACGGACTTTCTATTGCACAGGTACAACAACTCATTGCAGCCTCCAACATGGAAATTCCTGCAGGAAAAATAAAAACTCGCGAGAATAGTACCTCTATACGTCTGTTGGGAAAAATACAAGATGTGGAACAGTTGCGTAACCTTACGTTGGCTTCACAGAATGGTATAGAAATTCATTTGTCTGATGTTGCTGATGTGCAAGATACCGAAGAAGAAGCCACAAAAATAGCACGGATAGATCAAGAAAATACTCTCTTGCTACAAGTATTGAAACAAACCGATGCTAATGCTGTATCGGTGAGTGAAATGGTGCGTGAAAAAATGGCACAAATAGAACAAACGTATAAGAATGAAGGTGTAAAGATGCTATTAGCTGAGGATACCAGTAAGTTCACCTTGGAAGCAGCCAATTCTGTAATGTCCGATTTGATATTGGCAATTGTATTAGTAGCGGTAGTAATGTTCTTCTTCCTCCACAGCTTGCGTAATGCTATTATTGTAATGGTATCTATACCTACTTCACTCATTGCTACTTTTATAGGTATGTATTTCTTTGGCTTTACGCTGAATATGATGAGCCTTGTTGCCCTTTCGATGGTGGTAGGTATCTTGGTGGACGATGCTATTGTAGTGTTGGAAAACATTCACCGTCATATGGAGATGGGTAAGAACAAAGTGCGTGCTGCTTTTGATGGCTCTAAGGAAATTGTGCTTACTGTAATGGCAATTACCTTAGTAATTGTGGTAGTATTCGTCCCTATTTCAATAGGGAATGCTATTGTAGTAAAAGTATTGCGTGAATTCTGTTTGACTGTAGCTATTGCTACAATGCTTTCATTATTGATGTCTTTTACAGTTGTCCCTTGGTTGTACTCTAGGTTTGGAAAATTAGAGCACGCAAATCCCAATTCATTTTTAGGAAAGATGACCATAGGCTTTGAAGGATATCTCAAACGCTTTACACAGTTCTTCTCTGACTTATTGGTATGGGTATTTGCCAATAAATGGAAAACTATCATTTTGGTATTTTTTCTTTTTGCAGGTTCTTGTTCATTGATTCCTACTGGATTTATCGGATCTGAATTTATGCCTAATATGGATAGAGGAAAGTTTTTAGTGCAGTTTGAATTGAATAAAGATGCTTCCTTAGAGCAGACTAACTTTATCACCCAAAAGGCTGAGAACTACCTTCGTAGCTTAAAAGTAGAGGGTACCAATAAACCTTTGGTAGAGAGTATGATTACTACTGTAGGACAGTCTACCAGTGGTATGGGAGCTTCACAAGCGACCCCTTACAAATCGGAAATACAACTTACTATTATCGATAAGAAAGAGCGTAGTGAATCGACTAAAGTGATTGCGGCAAAGCTGAAACGTGAACTGAGTCAGTATCTGGTAGATGCTAAAGTAAAGACGGTGCCTGTAGGATTGATGGGAGCTGAGCAATCGCCAATTGCTTTGATAGTTACTTCTGACAATGTGGAAGTAGCCCAACAGTACGCTGAAAAAACAGCTGAGCTTCTTAAAACTGTTGAAGGTGCTACTGAAATTAAGCTCTCCTCAGAATCTGGTAATCCTGAGATAAATGTGCAAATAGACCGCGATAAGATGGCAATGTTAGGACTTAATATTGCTACTGTAGGAGGAACGATGCGAACCGCTTTTAATGGTAATGACAACAGTAAGTTCCGTACAGGAGATTCAGAATACAATATTAATATAGTGTTTGAAGAAGGTAGCCGTCAGTCTATAGACGATATAGAAAATATGATGTTTATTAGTTCAGTGGGACAACAGGTAAAACTATCACAATTTGCAACTATAGCCTACGCTTCAGGACCTACACAGCTGGAACGTTATGACAAATCTCCTTCGGTAACTGTAAAAGCCCAATCGGTAGGTCGTCCTACAGGTACTATAGTTTCAGAATGGAAAACTAAAATAGATCAATTAGAAAAACCTGCTAACGTACACTTCGTGTTTACAGGTGACCAAGAGATGCAAGACGAAGGATTTGGTACCTTGTTCATATCGCTCTTTGCAGCTATTCTCTTAGTTTATATGGTAATGGTAGTGTTATATGACAGTTTTTCACGACCTTTTGTGGTATTGTTCTCTATACCGCTTTCGTTCATTGGAGCTTTAGTAGCTTTGGCATTAGCTAATATGTCACTCAATATCTTTACTCTTTTAGGTATCATTATGCTTATCGGGTTGGTTGCTAAGAATGCAATTATGTTAGTAGACTTTGCCAACCACCGCAAGCAAGAAGGGGAAGATACAGTAACCGCATTAATACAAGCAAACCACGCGCGTTTACGCCCTATCTTGATGACGACTATCGCAATGGTAGCAGGTATGATTCCGCTTGCTATTGCCAATGGAGCAGGTGCCGAAGTGAACAATGGTTTGGCGATTGTAATTATAGGTGGACTTATTTCCTCATTGTTCTTAACACTTATTGTAGTGCCTTTGGTATATCTTATTTTTGACAATATTGGCAGACGTTTCGGTAAAGGTACTAAAACTGATTACGAAAAACTGATGATTGCTGATTATGAGCACAGAGACATCAAAGGCGAACATGAGGTATAAAATTTTCATGATATTTAGATAAAAGAGGCTATCCGAAAGGTTAGTCTCTTTTCTATTAAAGAACTTGTTATTCTAACTAAAATGATTATATTTGCACAATATTATTTAAAAGAAATTAAAGAAAAAGAGACTCTAATAGCAAAATGCTTAGGAGCTATTGCTAAAGTTGAGGCACAGATTAACTTAGGTAAAGTTGGTAAAGCTTTAAATTAAGCTTTTGATATAGATACTTAACTATTTTTGGACTTGGATGATAGATTTTTATGCTAAAATAATATGGATAAAAAGCTTAGGACGGATATTTACAATACACTTTCTAATTTCTTAGAATCTTATAAAGCTAAAGATACACAAACTTTAGCTGGAAGATATGATATCTCAGATGGTTTTTTGGAGGAAATATATGAAATGTTAGACTTTATAGAAGATAAAAGTAATTTGACCCTTTTTCCAATTGAGGAAATGGATAAGGGAGAGGGAGGAAAGAGTAATTTGGAAATTTTTGTGATGAACAACACTGACGAAGTGGTGGGAATTGAAGCCTCTTTGTATGAGGGAAAAGAATATTTTGCTGTTATCAAGGGAGAATATTACCTAAATAACCATTTTCCTAAGTTTGTCTTTCACTATTTTAGTACTTAATATTTGAAAATAATGACAGTAGAAATTTTTTGGAAAATCATTGAACAGGCGAGAAAATCTGTTGGAAACAATGATAAATTTCCTTAATATTACAAACCAAACTAGAGACTTTATAGGGCGAAGATTTACTCTTGTTTCAATTTATTTATGAATGGTATGAGATTACAGTGATTAAACAACCTGGACACTTAATGTGGTCAGCGTTGGTACTGATTAATGGAGGTTATTGTACTGATACTTATGGTTTTGCAGGCTACCTTATTACTCATGGACGAGAGGTCTATGAGAAAACGCTTGCTGATCCAGATTTTTTGGCTATACTGAACCCTAAAAAGGATAAATGTAACTATGAAGAAGTAAGAAGATTAGCGCAGAAAATCTATATGGAGCGTACTAAGATAAAAATTCGTGCTTTTGAAAAGATTTATCTTGGAGTGTGGAACAAAGAAATGCAAGATGAAATAGACCAATCTCTAGCTATTAATTCAGAAATCAGAAACCGAGATTGGACACAGGAGCAGCTCAAGGAAATATTTCCCCAGCTTGCTAAGGTACTTTCTGAGCAATGTAAAAAACGATAGAGATACCCACTCATTAGAAGGAACCCCTATAAAATGTAACCCAATACACTACACACTATAGCTATATACAGTATTTTAAACGACTTTTACCATTTTTGAGCCTATAGAAAAGCAAGTTACCAATGTTGATAGCACAGTCATAAAAGAAGCATTAACACAACTGTTAGCACCTTTTGCTGATAGCAATTAATCATAAGCAAATGGCAATTATTGAGATTCCCTAATTTATAGAGAAATACAAAATCTATGAACGTGAAGGCGGTGTAATAGATTTTCACCTTTTTCAACTGGATACTGAGCAAAATAACAACCCTTATCACAAACATTTGGCAGTAGCTCAGCAAACCCTTATATAGGAATTGTTGTCTCGACAGCAGACTAAAAAGTGAAAAATTTCATCCTATTTTTCTCTGTAAATTAAATATTAAAAATTAAATTATTAAAGAGATGAATGCGCCAAAAGAATTAGATGATGCACTCTACGATAGCATCACCGTTTTATCTGAAGAAGGCAACGATCTTGCCGACAATGACTGTTTTGCCGCTGCAAAAGCGAAGTTTGAAGAAGCACTTGCCTTAGTCCCCGAACCCAAAACCGTTTGGGAAGCATCTCTTTGGCTCTATGCGAGCATCGGAGATATGTGTTTTATGATGGGCGATTATGCGGGGTGCAGTAAGCAGATGTATAACGCAATAAATTGCGCCGATGGCTACGAAAATCCCTTTGTAAATATCCGTTTAGGGCAAGCTCAATATGAACTCGGTGATAAGGAGAAAGCAAAAGAATACCTCCTATGCGCCTATATGATGGAGGGAGAAGATATTTTCCAAGAAGAAGATGAAAAATATTTTGATTTTATCAGACCTTTGCTAAGAGGATAGAAAAATATTTTCAGCTAAGACAATATTAACTCTAAAAAATAGGATATGAACACAAAATAATGGAATATGAATCTATTTTTGTACAGAAGTGAGTAATTCTGCATCATAAATAAACATAAACGATGAAAAGAATAATAAAATTATTGAAATTATTTGCTTCTGACTTGGAAATGTACAATCAACTTGTAGAAAAAGACATTATAGGACTCCTACAAAATAAAAGAACATATTATCTATTAGAATACGATTACAAATAGCTTATAATTTCTGCTTGAACAATAAATGCAAAAGGTGAACATATTGATATCCTTTCGCAGAAAATGGGAAAATACTTTCCTTCGTATGATTTTATTGCTAAAGATATCTATCTGGAAGATAATTTGTACGATGATGGCTTGAAAGAAGACGAGATAGATAACTATTTATAAAAATATGGAAAGGAAAAGAATATCATTTTCTCTAAATAGTTTCAACAAAGGTAGAAAGATGCCATAGAAGAAGCTAATATATAAGCTGAAGGCTATTTTTCTCCTCACGATTCCTATTTCTATACTGATTTGAACAACAGAAGACAAATCAATGATGATCAAATAAAAGCAAAAAATCAATAAAATACCCAGTAGATGAAAACAGATACACAAACTAAATTTGATACGATTGTAAAAGAGGGATTTACTCCTTTGTTAAAGCCCCTTTCTTTTAAAAAGAAAGCCTTGAACTATTATCGCCAACTCTCTGAGGTAGGGCATATCATCAATATTCAAAAAAGCAGTTATGGTAATAGAGATCATATTAGGTTTCGAATCAATATAGGAATCTTCGAACCCAGATTTTGGTCAGTTAGCCATACGGGAAAAGTGCCTGACTACCCCACAGAACCCATTTGTATTATTCGTAAAACTATTAACGATTTACGAGGTAGAAAGGATTTGTGGTACGAGGTAAATGATACTACTGATGAACAAAAACTCATCAAAGAAGTACAGGAAGATGTACAAAACTATATTCTACCTTTCTTTGACCAACTCAATTCAGTGCAAAAAATATTTTCAACATTAGAAAAAGATTCAAAACTGTTGGGTATTTCTTTTGACCTTCTCATTTTCTATGGCGAGTATAAACAGAAGGAGAAAGCCCAAGCAGTATATAACCAACTTTTACAAAAAGTAAATCCTTTGGCTAAGCCAACCTTAGAAGGTTATGCTAAGAAATATGAACTAAATATTTAATAACAAATATGCGCCTTACCACTCACATAGAAGAGAAGATCCTTAAGGAGCTCTCTCAAAGAATTATAAAACAAGGATTTAAAGCAAATCCTGATATTCCTACCCGTACTATCTGGATGGGGGATAAAATGCGTATTGAGATAGAGGTAATCCCTACTCCTGAAATGGATGAAAACCTTATAGAACTACATATAGGCACTTACTTGGAAGAAGGCTATTTTCCTCAAGGAATCAAGGATAACATAGCAGGATTCGGAGAGACAGACGAGGAAAAAGTACGTTTTCTTGCAATAAACTACCTTTCCACTACTTTTCAAACTATTATCAATAGTTTAAACTGTTATTTTGATAAGGGGTGCGATATCAATATCGGAGATTACCATTGGCATACCTCTCTTGGTAGTCTGTATCTTTTAGGAAAATGGCAAACACCTCCTAAGGAGACAGATTTTTACCATCTACTAATGGATATATTCCCTAAAAACTTTACTACAGACTTTCGTATTCAATCGCTCAAATGCTATGTAGCACGTGTTTGGGAGGACTGTATGGTAGAGTGTTTGCTGAACAATGAACTTTGGGACGAAGGTGCTCAGCGTTTAAGACAATATGCCCAAACACTTCAAGAGAAGAGTTCTTTTTTGGTTGTGAAACAATTATTGGTGTTCCGCTTATGTGATGGAGTACATAATAATTAGAAATGAAATATAAAAAAACTAAAAATCTAACAGAATGTATTCAAATGTTGGACTATACTCTCAAAAAAGCGTCTGCCACTCCAATTGATATGTTGGCTGTGATACTCAAGAGTTATTGTAGGTGTCTTTTGGGAAATGATATCCCACTAACCCGAAAGTGGAACAAATGACCAGTAACTAATGTCTCGTTGGAATATATTGTATTTATAATTGAAAAATGTATTTACGATAATGTAACCAAATTGCTATGATTGATATTTAATCAGAAAAAGAATAACAACTTGTATGTAGCTTATATAGATAATGGTGGTGTTTATGCTACAGGAAAAACCCTTAATGACGTGATGAATAATGTGGGAGAAACAAAAGAAGGGCTTGTAGAAAACCTAAGAAAAGCAGGAAAAACAGAGGAGGCAGATGCACTAAATCTAAAGATTTTTCGTTTTAATGTAAATGGCAGAAATGATGGACAGAATAAGGGAGCAAATAACACCATATTTTAAACTATCTCGTACAGAGAAACAAGAAGATGATGATCCTGATTTTACAAACGAATGATAAAAAAAGTATAACCAGACAATAGCTGAACTCAAAATTCAAAGATATGGCAGCTTACAAACACGCTATTACCTTAGAAGCCGCTTTAAAAGAAGTAACCGAAGAGCGCTTCTGCAAAGGGCATCATTATAAAGACGTTGCCCTCACCGATGCGATGGTAGAGCAGATAGTACAAGTAAAATCCTTAGTAAATATAGGTTTTATCAATACTGATATTACCGATGAAGCCCTCAAATACTTGGCTACTTTGCCCAAACTAAAACTCCTTTTCTTAGAAGACAATAAGCAACTCACAGGCGAAGGCTTCAAATACTTTACCTCGAAACCTGTTGACCACATTTCGTTGGACGGTTGCCCCATAACCGATGAAACCTTGAAAATCGTCTTGCAAGTGCCTCGCCTGAAGTCTATTTCATTGCGCCGTACCCACATCACTTTCGAGGGGCTAATGGCTGTGGCGCATTATAGCAGAATAAAGTTCTATCTCGATAAGTTTTTCACCGAGGAACAAATTAAAACCTTTGAACAAGCCCAGCGCACGGCAGGAAAGAAGAAATCTACTGCTACCAAAGCTGATGATTTGCAAGTAGTTAAACAATTGCTCTTAAACTTTTTCTCGGCGATGACCCAGTGGGAAGAATTCGCTACAAAAAATGATGAAACAGAAGAGGATGACCTTTTGATAGAAGAAAAATGTAAAACGATTTTTAAAAAATATTGCACCGACAAACGCCGCATAGGCTATCGTCCTGAGTGGATTAGCTTTTCTATGACAAAAGGTGGGACCTATGGCAATCATCAAATTATAGATAGTGAAACCCTTACCAAGAATAAGATATATATTTACACCCAAGACGAGTTAAACTTTCAGTATCGCTTCCTAATTATCCGAAAAAACGGTATTTGGAAGATTGACGAGTGCCAATGGCGTGACGGAGGCTGGAAAAAATACGGATTATAATGAAGACAACTGCTCAACAACTTATAGAAAATGAACTTCAAAAAACAGTTCAGCAGATTAAAGAACATTTTCTCTCAGAGAAAGAGAAACAAGAACTTGTAGATTATAAAAAGGAGTTAGAACAGCTATTATTCCTTAAAAACCTTTCAGACACCTATCATTTGGAACGAAAAAATATAGAAAAGCTCATTGTTTTGCCTGCTCCTTCTACCGATTTTGCTAATTTTCGTATTGTAGATGATACAGAAATTGAAGAGAGGAAATATTGGCAAGAGTTACAAATAGAGGGTGAAAAACTTTTTTTGAATCAGGGAGATATATTAATTAAGAAAAGATAATAAAGGTAAAAAATTAAGTTTGTAGAATACAAAATTGAGTCCGTAGAAAGCAATATTAACTACAAACAATACAATATTAAGTCCGTAGAAAGCAATATTAACTACAAACAATACAATATTAAGTCCGAACAATGCAATATTAACTACAAACAATACAATATTAATTCCAAACAATACAATATTAAGTACAGGCAATGCAATATGAAGTAGAAAACTGACAGAATAGATAAGAAATATACTGAATATTGTTTGTTTTTGGTAAAAAGTGAGGAGATATTTTTCGGATTTCTTGGATTTTTTATCAAGAATAATAGAAAAAGTAACAAAAATAGGTGGGTAGAACGAAAAGATATAAAAAGGGAAAAAGCCCTATGGAAATTGAAATATAACTTAATTAAGAAAAACTCATTTGAATAAATAAATATGATGACAGATATATCTCAAAAGCTAAAATCTGATATAAAAGTAGAAGATTTGAAACAAGAAAATGGTATTTTATGCTGTATGAATGACTATTTCATTAGTGGAGATAACCAAAGGTATATGAAAATGTACGATTGGATGTCTTTTTTCTATGATTTTGGAGAGAAATGGATAGGAAGACTCAAGTATGGACACGCTATTGATCATCTACGTACCGAGTTGATGAGCCGTTTGGAATGGAAAAACAATATTTTGGTACTTTATGTTTCCATAGGTACAGGAGCTGACTTACGTTATTTGCCACAAAGGATTGATTTGAAAACGATAGACCTTGTAGGAGTTGATATTTCGATGGGAATGCTCAAAAAGTGCAAGAAAAAAATGCAAAAGAAAACTAATTTAACGCTTGTACAATGCCCCGCTGAAGATCTTCCTTTTGCTGATAATATCTTTGATATTGTTTTTCACATTGGGGGCATTAACTTTTTTAACGACAAAATTCGTGCAATGAGTGAAATGCTTAGAGTGGCTAAAGTGGGAAGCAAATTGCTTATTGCTGATGAAACAGCCGACTTTGTGGAGACCCAATACAAGAAAAGTGTCTTCTCCAAATCTTATTTTGAAGGCAAAACAGTCGATTTGAACACCATAGAACAATGTATTCCTCTTTCTGTAGCTGAAAAGAAAACAGAATTGTTTTGGGATAATAAATTTTATGGTATTACTTTTAGAAAAAGTAAATAAATGAATGTCTTACAAAAACGATTAGTACAGATAGGAACCGAGCCTCACGAAAATGGCTTGCGCGATGGAATTGTATATGAAGACATAGAAAGCCAATATTATTGGATTTACAACCACTATTCCTATTGTGAATGGCTTAAGCACTATATGGTACATTATGCAGGGCTTAGCTGGGAAGGAGCTGCTGAAAAATTAGCTCAAGGTCGCCTGAAAGCCCTATTTGCAACCCCGCCTAAAGATCTTGAGGATTTATTTTGTATTACGCACGAACTTACTTATCATAACGCAATGGAGATAACCAAGGAAAATAGGTATTGGCAAGACGGAACACCCTCTGATACCAATGGTTTTCAGGAAGAACACGACGCTTGGTACGAGAAGACTAAAGAGAAATATCACTTAAATGAAGAATACGAGATACTTAGTTTTGAAGAAGCATTAAAAAGCGACTAAATGAGTTATATTACCTTTAAAAGCAAACTTATAATATGAAAAAGATATCCTTATTGACCTCCTTATTGGTGTTATTCTCTTATTTAGGGAAAGCACAAGTGAAGGACACAATTCCTCAGATGAGTATTGAGGAAGAGGAGGTTGATGATGTAGTAGTATGTTGCTTCCCCTCAGGGGAACGAAAACCTATGTTTGTACAATGTAAGGAGGTGAGTACGAGTAAAAGAGATGCTTGTTTCTATTATTTTTTCTCTCAATATTTTCAACAGAGAACTCAAACGAAGTGTTACAAAGAACTTGATGGACAGGCAACAATTCTTTTTAGTGTGGAGAAGGATGGAAGTGTAAGACTTATTAAGTGTCTCACATCCTCCTCTTATATCAGGAAAGAGGTACAGCACTCTATGGATCGTTTTCCTAAACTGATTCCAGCGCAACAGAGAGGAAAGCCTGTGCGTTACTTTTATTGTTGTAAAATTACTTTTAATTAAGTATAAGGTGATTATGGCTGTTTTTGATGTTCTTTTATGAACCTTCCATAATCATCGGCTGAAATTCGTTTGTAGGTATGGGGGGTACCTGTAGAAGTTTTTTTCAATAAGAGCTGTTCTTCTTTAAAGGCATACTCCCAAGAGTTATTCTCTCCCTCTATAGAGATTTTTCCTATCTCAGTCAAGGTATAAGTATGCTCTATGATTTTTGGATAGGCAAGTTTACAGGTATTTTCCTCTAAGTGAACAAATCCTATTCTCGTCTCTGTAAAAAGAAGGATTTCCTCTTCTCCGCAGGAAGAGGGATGTTCCTTCTGCCAATATCCTATTAGAGTACTGAGGTTTTTGGGAGGTGGTGCTACTTTAGGAGTGTTATCCTTTTGGCAACTTATAAAAGCTATGATGATAGCGAAAAAACTTAAAAATACTCTCATCTGAAATGTGATTTCTTTATTTGAAATGCGTACTGCAAAGATACAAATTATTTTTCACTTTTCATTTAATAAAAAGTTGGAAACTTTTTTTGTTTATTAAGTTTTTTATATTACCTTTGCGCCTTGAAAAAAGAATAAAGTGGATGACAGAGATAAAACCTTCACTTGAAATATAAAATTTAGAACAAATGAAAAAGATACTTACTGTATTAATCGTAATTGCTATAATGAGTCTTATAGCATACCGATTGTATTCTAACAAAGAAAAAAATGCCCAGGAAGTAGCTATTGTTGCTCAAAAAGAAGCGCAAGTAGCAGTACGAGCTGTTAAAGTGACTCGAGAAAATGTATCCGACTTATTTACTGCCAATGGAACTTTTGTTGCTGAACAAGACCTTAATGTCTCTTCTGAGGTAGGTGGACAGATTATCAAGATCTATGTAAAAGAAGGAGATTATGTAAAGGCAGGACAAGTACTTGCCACTACCAAAGCTGACCGTACTAATGTACAGTTAGAAAATGCTAAGGCTGTTCTTGAGAATGCTAAAGCTGACCTTAAGCGTTTTGAAAGTGCTTATCAAACAGGAGGGGTTACTGCTCAACAATTGGAGCAAGCTCGCTTACAACTCAAAAATGCTCAAGCCAATTATAACTCAGCTGCCATTGTCTCTGGAGATACTTCTGTAAGAAGCAAGATTAGTGGAATTGTAAGTAGTAAGGAAGTGGAAGAAGGCACTCTTGTCAGTGCAGGTCAACCTCTTTTTAATGTGGTTAATATTGACAATCTAAAGCTTAAGATTACTGTTGATGAGGATCAAGTAGGTAGGCTAAAAGTAGGAGAAATGATTAAGATAAAACTCAGCACTTCTTCCCAAGCAGTGGAAGGAAAGATTATTTTTATAGCACCTAAATCCAACGGCGCTCTTAAGTTCCCTGTAGAAATCTTGGTTGCCAATAAGAATAGAGAACTTAAAGCAGGAATGTATGCTACGGCTCAGTTTGATGGACAGACAGAGAATACTACTGCCCTTGTAGTGCCTCATGCTGCTTTTGTGGGAAGTGTAAGCCAAAACAAAATATTTAAAATTGTAACTGGAAAAAATAGCAAAGGAGAGAATGTACTTAAGGCTGAAATGGTGATTGTAAAAAGTGGACGTAATTTTGGTGATAAGGTGGAAATTTTAAGTGGACTCACTCAAGGTGAAGAAGTGATCACCAGTGGACAAATCAATATAGATAATGGTACTCCTGTGAGGGTAGTGGAATAATAAAGGAACTTCGAAGGCGATACAAAAGTATCGCTTTTCTATTTGATAAAAATTTATTTAAATTCTATGCTTTACTCTTAATAGAAAGAGAAAGAAAACATTCTTATGGAAAAATGTCTATTCTATACTTTAGCTTTAGTAGGATGTTGGCTCTTACCTATAGGAGTACAGACCTTAATAAGTGCTTTCTATGAAAAATACTTCTCTTATACCACTATACATGGTGTCTCATGGAGTTCATTTGTTTATTTTGTGTATTATTATTTCAACCCTATAGGGTTACTGCTCGCCTTTTTACTATTCCAATGGAAGAAAGGACTCTTTTTGCTGCCTTATGGGTTACTTTCCTTAGAGATATTACAGCATTTGCCCTATCGTCCTTTGAGAACTTTGCTTATATGGGGTAGTATAAGTATAGGCTATGTCCTATTATTCATCTTATTAAGCCGATTAAAAAAACAAAATACTCAAAATGAAAAAAATCTTTAACAAACAAAACAACTTCCTCTTTGCCTTAGTCGGTATGATCGTCTTGGCGAGAATTGTCCCTTATAGAGATGAATACAATACGGTTTTTAACTTGAATCGCTTTATTGACTGGGGAATTTGTATCATCTTCTTGCTCTACGGACTGAAACTCAATATTAAAGAAGTCTTTCGGGATATAAAAAACTGGAAACTACATTTATTGGTACAACTGGGTACTTTTGTCCTCTTTCCGCTCTTGGTAGTTTTGTTTTATCCCCTTGCCAAGGGAACAGAGTACCAATTGGTATGGCTTTCCATTTTCTTTTTAGCAAGTCTACCTTCCACTGTGTCGTCCTCAGTGGTGATGGTCTCTATTGCTAAAGGCAATATTACCTCAGCTATATTTAATGCTTCCATATCGGGGCTTATTGGGATTGTAGCCACACCTTTGCTTATGGGATTTTTCTTAGGGAATGCCTCTGCAGAGGTCAATCAAGGAGAAATTATCCAACAATTATTATTAAAAGTATTATTACCTATCATATTAGGACTCCTTTTGAATCCACTTTTGAAGAAATGGGTGGATAAATATAACAAATGGATAGGGCAGTTTGACCGATTTATCATTTTGCTCATTGTATATGAGAGCTTTTCTGATGCTTTTGTTAAGCGGATATTCCTTTCTGTTTCTCCTATAACTTTTGTGATTATTGCCCTCGCTTCGGTAGGGTTATTCTTTGTAGTGTATGCTATACTCAAACGTATTGCACAGGCTTTAGGTTTTAATAGAGAGGATACTATTACAGCGACCTTCTGTGGGTCTAAGAAGTCACTGGTACATGGGAGCCTCTTTGTAATGGTCTTAGGGATTCCTGAAACCCAAAAAGTACTCTATCTGCTCCCTATCATGCTGTATCACAGTTTTCAACTCTTTTACGTAAGCTGGCTAGCAAATCGTTTAGGGCAAATGAAAGAAACATAATGCATAACAGATATATGATAGGAAGAATTTTAACAATTTTAGTAGCTGTAGAGCATTTGTACATCTTGTATATGGAGATGTTTGCTTGGGAGACCCGTGGTAAATTGTTTTTCAAGTCTCTGCCAGAACACCTATTTCCTGAAACCAAAGGACTTACCACTAATCAAGGTTTGTATAACGGCTTTTTAGTAGTGGGGCTTGTGTGGAGTTCCTATATCTCCGATTCCCAGTGGAACCTCAATATGCGCCTCTTTTTCTTAGGCTGTGTAGCGGTAGCGTGGATTTATGGCGGACCTACCGCATCTAAAAAGATATTTTTTGCGCAAGCATTGCTAGCGTTGTTGGTAATAGTATGTGTGTATTGGAATGTGTAAAATTAGTAAAACATTATTAATTACTGATATTATGTTAAAAGATATATTGAACTTTAGGAGAGCGGTGCGTTATTATGCGCCTACACCCATAAGTGAGGAGAAGGTGCGCGAATGTCTTAAACTCGCCACACTGGCGCCTACCAGCTCCAATATGCAACTCTATGAGTTGTACCACATCACCGACAAAGAACTGCTCAAGAAGCTCGCCCATGCCTGCCTTGACCAGCGTACGGCCATTACAGCCCAGCAAATGGTCATATTTGTTACCCGTCAAGACAAGCACCGCCAGCATGCCGAGATGATTTTAGAATTTGAACGAGGTAACGTACAGCGTAACAGTCCGCCCGAAAGGCAAGCCAAGCGTATTAAAGATAAAGAGGCATATTACAGTAAACTGATGCCTTTTGTGTATAGTAGATTTTTTGGGCTACTAGGACTCTTCCGCAAAGCATTTGGGGTGGTTACCAGTTGGTTTCGACCTATGATGCAACAGCTCTCGGAAGGCGATATTCGCGTAAGTGTACACAAAAGCTGTGGACTCGTAGCACAGACCTTTATGCTAGCCATGGCAGAGGAGGGTTACGATACGTGTCCGTTAGAGGGTTACGATAGCAGACGCATTAAGAAGTTGTTACACTTGCCTTGCGGAGCGGAAGTGAATATGGTGATTACTTGTGGACTTCGTGAACAGCGCGGTATCTGGGGCGAAAGGTTTAGATTGCCGTTTGAGGAAGTGTACAGACATAATGATTAATGGTTAATGAATAATGGTTAATGAATAATGGTTAGATACTAATAACTGTTTAATAATTCAAATATATGAAACTTAGGAATATAATTTTTACTTTTTTAGTTGCTATTAACTTGGCAAATGCTAAAACAGAACCTGTAACTATTCAGGGAGCAGTGGGAACACTTCATGGAGTGGTAATCACCCCTGATACTGTGAAAAAGTCTCAGAAAATCCCTACTGTGATTATCTTTCACGCACTGACTAGCAATAAAGACAAAAAGCTATATGCTACTTTGGCAGATAGCTTAGCGGCACACGGTATTGCCTCAGTACGCTTTGACTTTAACGCACACGGCGAAAGTGAAGGAGATTTTAAGAAAATGTCGTTAGATAATGAGTTAGAAGATGCACGGCGCATAATGGCATTTACTAAAAGACTCCCTTTCGTAGGTAAGATAGGCTTGATAGGACACTCGCAAGGAGGGGCTATAGCGATGCTTTTGAGTGCAGAATTAGGAAAGAAAAACGTTAAAGCATTAGGCTTATTAGCACCTGCTTCTACAATTCACGACATACTATCACAAGGGGTACTGTTCGATGCCACTTTCGACCCATTGAACGTACCTGAGGAGCTTTCCTTTTTTGGAGGGAAGGTAACTGTAGGGAAGGACTATATCCTCTCAGCACAACGGTGCAAACTCATTCAGAAAGCGAGAGCATATAAAGGCAATGTATTGGTAATTCACGGTACGGGCGATAGAATGCTCTCTTATACTTACAGTGAAAATCTGCCTTATTTCTATAAACATTGTAAAGTAAGTCTCATTGAAAAGGGAGACCATTTGTTTACGTCGAAAGAAGCGCAAGCAGCAGAGATGATGACACAATTTATGCTGAAAAACTTGAGATAATGAGTTGATTTGCCGATTTGTCAATTTGTCGATGTGCCGATGTACCCCAATTTACTAATGACTAAACATTAATAACTAATTTATCAAATGAAAATATATAAAATTACCAATATTGTAGGAAATGAAGGTTTTGCTTGTATGAGACAGAGTAACAAACAATATGTTAGAGAAGTAGAAGTCCTTGATGTATGGTGGGACGACTGGTGTAGTGGAGGTAAAAAAATAGGCGATTTTGTAAATTGTATTGGAGCAGACATCTGTAAAGCAAGTGTATTTGAAGCTTTACATAAGCATTTTAGCACTCTTAAAGCAGTGCCTTTGCGCATTAATAAAACTCAAAAAGAACTTACTGCTAAGGACCCTAAGCGCCTGCGTTGGTTGCCTCAAGAAAAAGTTTCTTTAGTAGCTTTCTATGCTCCTGAATACTTTGACTGCCTACCACAGAGTACTATTGTAAGGAGTGAGAGAGGTATTGAAGAACTCATAGGTGTTGCCGATTTACGAGGAGATATTCTCATTCCCCGAAAAGAAGGAAAAGGAATTTTCTTTAGTAAAGAAGTAGTAAGGAATTATGATTTCTTTACGCTTAAAGGGTCTGGATTGGAGCTCTGTACGGAAAAGGTAAAGACTTTTTGTGAGGTACAAGGCTATGAGAATGTAGTGTTTTTAGAAATGGGAGAGGTGGTGTAATGGCAAAATACAAGTGGCAATGAAAGGAGTCATTTTAACAGATAATACTAATTACTTAGGTTTTGATAGAAATATTTCTCTATGGGGGCAATATTCCTTTCAATATCCTATAGTTGATGATTATTTTGTGGAAGCAAAATATCTTGAGTGTCTTTTAAAAGAAAAGAAAAGTTTTATGAAAAATAATCTTCATTTGTTATACTTCAGTGAAGATAATTGTAAATACCTCGATTTTAAACAGATAGGTGTAGATTGTGGCTATTTATATGAACCAAATGATGATTTCTATATAGACTTTTCAATCATATACAATGAGATTCTAAGAATGAACAATTCTTTTTGTGTAGAATATAGAAAACAACTTAATGAATATTCTCTTTTTTCCTCTGCTGAGCAGGCAAAATCTTTTTTACAAGAAAGAGCTTTTTTTTGCGATAAATATAAGTTTGAGAACGCTTTTCAGAAATTGAGTATTGTGAATATTTATATACAAATAGATTATGGCTTATTTTAGAATTATCTTTAAAGAGGATGATAAGTTGTGGCGGAAGTATTTTACTTTTGCTTATCGTTTTGTGATAGGGAATAATGAAGATGTGAAATTTCCTGAAAACTACACTCTTCAATTTTCGGATGTGTTGAAGATACAAGCGCTTAATCATTAAGAGGATGTGGTGAAAGATATTTCCTCATTTAAGGTGAATGAGAAACTCAAAGAAGCTCTTTTTACAACTAGCTGAACTATCTAAATTTTTAGATTTTGCTGAACTATGATAAAAAAACCTTTATGAACCCGACAATGAAGATGTACTTTTTGTGTTAGCCCATAATGAAAAAAGGTCTGCCTCTGATTGGGATTCTTATGTGATGAATGGAGAGAACGACGATTTAGTTTTCCTGTTAGTCAATGACGAGGTGTGCCCTGAACAAGAGTTCTTCCTGCATTGTTTGTATTACTTTATTGGTGAAGTGTGTATCTCAAATGATATGGAGAAGTATCGGGAGCGTATAGATAATTTATTTAGCAAGAAAGCTCTTTTGCCTTCTGTGGTGCAGTGGAAAGAAAAAGCAGCACTTTTATTGGCAGGAAAAATTACTTTTGACAGCGATTTTTGGCTGAATTATCTCTTTTTTCAAGATATTCAAAGAAGAAATATAGAAGACCTATTATGTGAACCTAATCCTACAGAAAAGTTGAAACAATATGCCTTGCAATTGTATACAAAAGGCTTTTCTAAAGAGGAAATATATGAGATATTCCTCAACTGTACCTCTTCAACTATGGAACAAACACATAAGGATAACTTAGAGGATGTAATGGATATGATAACAGGCTGGTATGTAGGAAAAAATATTGATTTTAAGAATGAAGTAAAGATAATATGAATCTACTTAGTAGAAATATAAAGCGTAATGGCTATATCATATTAGTTTGTTTCTATAATGTATTCAATTATATTAAGAAAAGATAATCAACATGAGTTCGATATAAGCAAGTTATAGTAGCAGATTCAATTAATAAAGGTAATTTTATAAAAACAGAAGAATCCTATCAATCTCTAAGTTTCCAAAAATTCCCACTTATTAACTTTAAAGAAAGATGCAAAGAAATATTATTTATATACTACTTTTTATACTATTTTGTCAATGTACAAGCACCATAAGGAAAGATATAAAATGGATTGCAATTACAGACATTTATGAAGAATTTGGTATAAATTCTTATGATATAGAATTCGAGGAGTTCTATTTTGTAGATGAAAACACATTAATTTTATCAGGTTTTAAAGGGATAGGTACCCCTTCTCGGACAGGTATTATTTTTATATCAAAAGACTTAGGAAAAACATATCACAAAATAGAATTTGTTAATGAAAATATTTATTTCATTTCGGTAACTAAAGACTATTGCTTAATTGAAACTGAAAAAACAGACAATCAAAGAAATGCCTATTTGTTAAATAATTCAAATTTAAACTATGAAAAAATAGGAGAATATGATGGAGCTATTTTCTCTTATGGAGCTTTTAATGGGAAAATCTTAGAATGTATATCTTATGATATTTCCAAGTTTACAGATATAGAGACACATAAAATATATAATATACCTGAAAATTGGCAACATAAAAAATACCGATTACACTCAGATAATACATTATATTATGTAGAAAACAAGAACTTGTACACTTACAATCTTCTCACCCAAAAGGAAGAAGTAAAAGTATTGTCTCAGAATTACGATGTTTTGTCAGTTAAAAACGATGATATTTTCTTGGTGAAATTTAATTTTTTAAAAGATAAAGCCACTTTGTATAATTTAGAAGAAAGAGAAATATATACTGAATCTGAAGAAGATATAGAACATTATAAATATAAAGATTTTATATGCCATTATAAATCTTCCACTCCTCATATAGTACTAAATTACTCTTTTGATAAAGGGAATCATTGGTATTCTTATGAAGCGGATAACTTTTTTGCTGCTTCCCGTCCTATCGCTTATTATAAGGACAGATATATCGTATTAAAAGGAGGCGTATACCGAAATTCCGAGAAAGAAAAAGGAGGAGGAAGAATAATGGTAGGAGAATTTGTAAAATAATCTGGATAGTAGTCATACACGTTGTCGCCAAAAAGGAAAATCAGCAGGTTATCAAGCAAGAAAAAAAGCCGTAACTACAAATAGCATTTTTTTGAGTGATAATAATATAAGGACAAATGATAGCAATGGGGGCTCTAAAGCAGGAAATTACAATGATTTATATGAAATAGAATCTCTTGATATAACTCGGATCGGAATGCTCCTTATTTGAGTTTATCTCCAAGTTCCTCAAAAAAGTTTAAACACGTTTTATGAAAAGAATTATTATCATATTTATTTTAATAACTTTTATTAGTTGTAGAGATAAGAAGAACGCTAATAATATAGCCACCGAACCTACACCTACAGATACAGAAGTTGCTATAGCAACTTTAAAAGCATTTTATTCCTCAGCGTATAATGATTCGGTACATAGCCGTAAAGTACTTTTCAAGCAATATGTTTCCAAGCAATTGTTGGAAAAGATTGACGAACTATCTGCTGATATGACATTAGATTACGACCCTTTTATAAATGGACAAGATTTTTTTGCTGATGTTCTCAATAGTACATTAAAAATAACACCTTTAGAAAACAAAAATGAATACCGATGTTGTTTTTTACTATTTGGAAACACTTATGAAAAAGAAACTTGTGTAGACTATTTATTAGAAAAAGATAAGGACGGGCATTTTATAATTTCTAAAATATTAAATGATGATATTTTAGCAGGGAAAAGAGATGTAATGCCTAGTGATGACGATAGTGATTTAGGAAAGATTCTTTTTAGGAAAAAAATGGATATAAACAAAGATGGCATTGAGGATAGGTTTATTGTTTATGATTCAGGAGATGATGATCTTTTTGCGACCATAAAGATAGTTTTAAGTAATAAAAATAGAGAAAAACTATTTTTTAATAGTAAGATAATTAATAAAACCATTACAAGTGGAGAAGGTTTTAGAAATATTTCTTTTGAAAATCGTTTTTTCACTATTGAAGAAAATACCTCTACAGATCCAATACAAATAAAATACACTACTTTTTCAATAGATTATAAAACAAATGAAATTTTTCTTTACAAAGTAGAGGTTTCAAATATTTTCAACAATGCATCTGATGATTTTGATATAATTCGAACTCAAAAAGACTTTGGAAAAGTCTCTTTTGAAAATTATGACCCTGAAACACTAAAATTATTTTAATTTTTAACTTTTGAAGTGAAAACAACCTTTCTCATATTATACTCATTCCTATTGTTAAGTACTTGTCAGCAACAGCAAGTTCAGTATGACAATAGTGTAGCCACCACTACAGTTACTGAAACTGTCGGGAACGAAAATTCATCAAAAAATGAGATTTTTATAGGAAAAGAATTTTATGCCGGTGATGAGCTTTCGGATTATGAATGTATAAAAAATAGTAATCATTTTAAATCTGATAGTCTTTGTTATAGTGTTTACAAACCATTGAACTATCATTATTTTGTTTTTAGTTTAGAAAAGTTTCTTTCAAATGAAGATGTAGAAAAATTCCGTATATTAGATACACTGCATCTTAAAAACATTGCTCATATTAATTTCATCCATAATGAGTTGGGAGCGTCTTTATTTTTAGATGATAAAAAAATAAAAGAATGGAATCTTAATAAGACTCCCAATATTACCACTCCTAAGGACATCGTCATAACAGAAGGGGGGATCATTCAAAATGATAGTGGGGAGATCATTCAATTTAAAAATATTACTAAGGTCATCAATCGCATACAAAAATCTAAGCTCTTTACGCTAAAAAAAATGTATCAACACGACCTCAATCAAGATGGTTATAAAGATATCTTTCTTGTTTTTAAAAATAACAACGATTTAAAGTCTGATGACCATAAGACTTTGGTTGCCCCTGTTATCTTGTTAATTCATCAAGGAGGTGATAAGTACAAATTCTTTCACAATGAAAAAATCTATCCAAGTATGGAAGGTTTTTTCTTCAAAAGAATTGCTTTTAAAGACAATTTTTTCACTATTGAATTAGATACTGAAGTACCTGATGAATATACCGCTGAAAAGTATATCACTTTTAAATATAGTAAAAATAAGATTGTTCTACACCGATTTGGAGATATCACCTATTGGTGGGATGAGAGAAAGCCTTTCAATGCTCAACTAACGCAAAAAGACTTTGGAGAAATCCTTTTTGAAGATTATGATCCTGAAAAAATAAACGAAATAATATATGAATCAAGAAAGATTTAAAAAATGAAAGCAACCTTTCTCATATTATACTCATTTCTGTTGTTTTCATTTTTTCCTGCAATTCCTTTGGAAATATAGCATGCTTAAGGAGTTCTTCTGCAAGAGCTAATTTTTTAGGGAACATCACAGCCTCTACTAACTATTGGAGACTTATTACCGACCACTGCCCTCTATTTGGAATCCTACTTCGGTGATGCCTTGTAGGTTCTCCACGCCTTTTTCCTTTCCTAAACTGCGGTCGGCCTGTTCTATGGAAAATGTATAGGTTCCCTTGGTGGGGAAGATAACCCCCTCCTTATACCATAACTTACTGTTCTTGATAGTAGCCCCTTCTCCCAACCATTTACCCTCAGCAGTAGCCATCTCATACTCCAAAGTATCCACTATGATCTGGTTATTAGGGAACTCCATTTTGGTAATAAGAAAGATATTACTATAAGGATAATCATTATTATTTCTTAGCATAATGAAGAGGTTGTGCTTCTGTACTGTATCAGTAGCCTCATAGCGAAAGGCAATAGGTTTGTGAGCTTTCCACCCTTTAGGGAGGGTTTCGTATTCGCTATATTGTATGTTCTCTCCACAACTTACCAAAAGGAGAATTGTTATTAGGAAAAGAAAAGACTTATTCATCGGATTTTGGAGTAGTTTTACTGGGTTTTTTGAAAGGTTTCCTGCTGTTTTTTTTAAGATTTTGTCCTTGAGAGGATGCCTTCTCTTGTCTTTGTTGGGCACTTATATGCTTTTGAGGAGGATTGTAAAAGGGTTTTTTATTAATAGGATATGGCTTTCCTTCTTCAGGTATTTCTTTTATAGAAGGTAGTACTTTTTCCTTATTAGGAATGGTCTCTGTAACCGTATTTTCTATATCAGTAGGAGTGTTTTTGATACTTTGTCTTTTCTTGGATTTATACTTTCTGGGTTTTTCATCAAAACGGGTGAGGCTTCCTTCTTGAGAATTATCAAGAGGAGTTGTTTTAGCAGGGCTATCTTCCTCCTGCATATACTCTTCAAGGCTTGCCACAGGTTGTTTTTGTTTGTTTAATTCCAGAATTTCTTTTACTTGATCTACAGTGAGTTTATGCCAATTAATGAAATCACCCTCATAGGTGAACCACATTAAGCGCTTGAAGATATCTACCTTCTGACAAGAGGCAATCCCTTTATCAGTCAAGAGTTTAGTATCGGTACGAGGGAAATCCTTAAGCGCTTCTAAATAACAGTCTAGCTCAAAATTGAGATCACATTTGAGTTTGCCACATTGTCCCGCCAATTTCTGGGGGTTGAGTGAGAGCTGCTGGTAGCGCGCTGCGGCAGTCGTTACGCTACGGAACTCGGTGAGCCAAGTGGAACAACTGATTTCTCTCCCACTGGAGCCAATTCCACCGAGACGTGCTGCTTCTTGGCGGTAACCTATTTGTCGCATTTCTATACGAGTGGAGAATTCTTTAGCCATATCTTTGATAAGCTGACGAAAATCTACACGACCTTCAGCAGTATAATAGAAAGTCGCTTTTGAACCATCTCCTTGATATTCCACATCAGAAATTTTCATCTCTAGACCTAAGGCGATAGCGAGCTCTCGGGAGCGTTTCTGTAAAAACTCCTCTTTGGCACGATGTTCTTTCCAAACTTCTATATCACGTTCTGTTGCTTTACGGTATATTTTTGGTAGAGTAGGTGATTGTGCATCTGCTTTTTTCTTTTTCATCTGAATGCGCACTAACTCTCCAGTGAGGGAAACGGTACCTATGTCATGGCCTGAAATGGTTTCGGTAGCCACCATATCCCCTATTTGTAAGGGGAGCTTATGTACATTTCGGAAAAACTCCTTGCGGCTGTTCTTAAAGCGTACTTCTACGCAGTCAAAAGCCTCTTGCCCAGCAGGCAGCGGGATATCGGAAAGCCAGTCATAAACGGAGAGTTTGACACTTCCGTAGTTATACGCTATTTTATTATGTGAAGGTTCGTTGTTGTAAATCATTGATTGAAAATAATACTTTTCTAAGAGGGCAAAAATACGCAAAAAAGTCAAGAATAAAAAGTTAAATATACAGTTTCTGAAAGTTCTTGTACTTTCTCTGTCAAGGAGAGTATTTTCCCAAAGAAAGATCCGTTTGCAGAAAAAACTTATAAGAGAACAACTCATAAAAAACAGAATGAACGGTAAGGGTATATTCCCCTACTGATAATTTCTCCATGATAAAACTCCCGTCTCCTTGAGAGAACACTGCTCTAACCATCTTCCCCTCTTTGTCTGTTAAGGTACCAGTGACTTTAAACTGACCCCAGCAACAAAGAGGAATAAGTAGGCATAAAAAGAAGAAAGATTTCATAAAAATATCACAATAAGAGAATCAATTATCCATGATGAAAAAGCTCAGTACAAAGTTAGTATTTTTTTGTTTTACGACAGGAATTTAACATTCTTTTTTGTTATTTTATATTAGATATAAACAAATATAGTAGTGATAATATTTTTTAGCTATATTAGGTGAAATTTTTCAAGAAAAGCCGTATATTTGCACGCATTTTAACAAGATAATTGAAGAGAAAATGGGAAGAGCATTTGAATTTAGAAAAGCCCGCAAATTCAAGCGTTGGGCTGCAATGGCGAAAACATTTACACGGTTAGGGAAAGATATTGTAATGGCTGTAAAAGAGGGAGGTCCTCATCCTGAAACTAATGCTCGCTTGCGTGCCGTTATGCAAAATGCGAAAGCAGCCAATATGCCTAAGGAAAATGTAGAACGTGCCATTAAGCGTGCTACTGAAAAGGATACAGCTAATTATAAAGAGATTCTTTTTGAGGGGTATGCTCCTCATGGAATTGCTGTTTTAATAGAAACAGCTACTGATAATAACAACCGTACTGTGGCGAATATTCGTAGCTATTTTAATAAATATAATGGCACTTTAGGTACTTCAGGTTCTGTGGAATTTATGTTTGACCATACTTGTAATTTTCGTATTAATGGAGAAGGGATAGATCCTGAGGAGTTGGAGTTGGAGATGATAGATTTTGGTGCAGAAGAGGTATTTGTAGATGAGGACGGTATTTTAATTTATGCTCCTTTTGAGAGCTTTGGAGCTATCCAGAAGGAATTAGAAAGTCGCAATATAGAGATTCTTTCTTCTGGTTTTGAGCGTATTCCACAGGTAACTAAGGAGCTTACTCCTGAAGAGCAAGCCGATGTGGAAAAACTCCTTGAAAAAATAGAAGAGGATGATGACGTTCAGAATGTGTATCATACCATGAAAGAGAGCGAGGAATAAAGGTGTAAGTTCTGATAAAAAATATTTTTCTTAGAAATAATAAAATTAGTAATATAATGAATATGAAAAAGTATTTAGCAGAAATGTTTGGCACGATGGTACTTGTTTTAATGGGTTGTGGTGTTGCTGTAAGTTTAGGATGTACCAATGATATTCCTTCAACAGTGATTGGCACAGCACTGGCTTTTGGTTTGTCAGTTGTAGCCATGGCTTATACCATTGGCGGTATTTCAGGTTGTCATATCAATCCAGCCATTACGTTAGGTGTATTTCTTTCAGGGCGTATGAGTGGCAAAGATGCAGTAGGCTATATGGTCTCACAAGTGATTGGAGCACTGATTGGTTCAACTCTTTTGTATGTTTTGACCTCAAATGCAGGTTTAACAGGTACGGGAGCCAATGACCTACAGGATGCTAATGTAACAATATTAGGTGGTTTATTAGCTGAAATTATTTTTACTTGTGTGTTTGTGCTTATCGTTTTGGGAACAACAGCAAAGGATAATGGTACCACGAACAAATTCGCTGGTTTGGCAATTGGTTTAGGCTTGGTACTCATTCATTTAGCTTGTATTCGTTATACAGGTACCTCAGTGAATCCCGCGCGTAGTATTGCTCCAGCTCTTTATGCGGGAGGTACTGCTTTGCAACATCTTTGGATTTTTATTGTAGGACCATTCATTGGTGCTTGTTGTGCAGCAGGTATTTGGAAAGTGATTGAAATCAAGAATTAAGAAGTGATTGGACTTTATAGGAAAGGCGCTAATTCTTTGTAATTGTTCTCTAAAGATTGGTTATAATAAGAGCCTTGTATGCTAGGAGAATTGGCGACGAAAAAAAACAGAAAATATTTAGGTGGTTAAAGAGAAAAGTTGTATCTTTGCCACTGACTCTGGGGGATTGGCGCAGCTGGCTAGCGCGTTTGCATGGCATGCAAAAGGTCACGGGTTCGAATCCCGTATTCTCCACTTCAATACTACAAATGACCAATGACAAATCCTCTAGGTATTAGTCATTGGTCATTGGTCATTAATCATTATTCGTTATGTTAGGTGCTATTATAGGTGATATAGTTGGCTCCCGTTATGAATTTGCTAATATCCATACGACAGATTTTGAGCTATTTACTCCTTACAACGGCTTTACCGATGATACTATATGTACCATTGCGGTAGCCGATGCGCTTCTTCAAGGAAAACCTTTTAAGGACAGCCTGCTCTATTGGTGTAGAAAATATCCTTCACCTATGGGTGCTTATGGGGTGCGCTTTGGTCGGTGGGTGCATAGTGCTAACCCACAACCGTATAACAGTTTTGGCAATGGTTCCGCTATGCGAGTAGCCCCTTGTGGTTGGTTAAGTTCTTTGGAAGAGGTACTAAAAGCCGCTCGTCTGAGTGCCGAATGTACCCATAACCATCCCGAAGGGATCAAGGGTGCCCAGTGTGTAGCGCATGTCATAGCCTTAGCACTTAGGGGCCGTGGAAAGGGTAAAATCAAGCAAACCGTTACACAAACCTATGGTTACGACCTCTCTGCCAGTTGTGATGTCCTACGCAAAAACTATTCCTTCAATGAAACCTGTCAAGGAACTGTTCCACAGGCTATCACCTGTTTTTTAGAAAGTCATGACTTTGAGAGCGCCTTACGCTTGGCTGTCTCCATAGGAGGCGACAGTGATACTCTTGCAGCTATTACAGGTAGTATCGCCGAAGCCTATTATGGCATTCCTACAGCCATAGAAACCCAAGCCATGAGCTACTTAACGGAAGAGTTTAATAAAGTGGTGAGGGAGTTTAGAGAGAAGATAATAGGTAAAGGATAACAAGTAAAAGGTAATTATGCGGATCAGTAATTAAAATACTATTTACTAATTTATAGGATACAAATTGTTGGTCATTAATTGATTATACTATACAAATATTTTTTACTATTGATTGGTGTTAAAGTAAAAGATAACAGGGATAATACGCTCATAGAGTTTGCGCTATTCTTCAAAAACATCTTTTTAGAGGGCTAAAAACGGTTCTTTTCAAGTGTTTTTTTGGAAAAATATTTCTACAATAATATCTCATAATTGTTCTTGAATGTTTTTTCTTGTGTAGGGTTCATATTCTGTAACTCAAGTATGTTGCAAAGATAATTAATTATTTTTTATTCTCCTTCCTGACATTTCCTCCTCTTCTCTCTGTCATTTTTTTTGTATCTCAAACCTTTAGGAATCAACGCTTATTTCTGGTATCTTTCCAACACTCCTTCTAAAATATGACAAATTGACATATTTTTGTTTTTGGAATATTTCTTGTTAATTGTAGTACAAATCACAATTAAAGGGAAATCTATGAATTTTAATAACTATACTATTAAGTCCCAAGAGGCTATTCAAAGAGCGCAGCAACTCGCTCAAAGTCTTGGGCAGCAAGATATCCAAGTGGAGCATATCTTCAAGGGAATCCAAGAGGTAGATAACAATGTGCTACCTTTCATTCTCAAAAAGTTGCAAGTGAATGTTACAGCTCTTAATCAATCTGTAGAGAAAGTTCTTAACTCCTACCCTAAAGTACAGGGCGGGGAAATGTCCCTTTCACGTACTGCAGGGGAGGTGCTTACGGAGGCAAGTAATATAGCTAAAAAGATGAATGATGAATATGTCTCTATAGAACATTTGCTTTTAGCTATCTTTAAAATTAAGAACCAAGTAGGACAGGCTCTTAAGGAACAGGGTGTAACTGAGAAAGAGTTTGAAAAAGTGATTGCAGAACTTCGTAAGGGAGAGCGTGTAACTTCTGCCTCCGCGGAGGAAACTTACAACTCGCTTAACAAATATGCTAAAAACCTTAACCAACTTGCTCATAGTGGTAAGCTTGATCCCGTTATTGGTCGTGATGAAGAAATCCGTAGAGTACTTCAGATTCTTTCTCGCCGTACTAAGAATAATCCTATGCTCGTAGGAGAACCTGGGGTAGGAAAAACGGCTATCGCAGAAGGTTTGGCACATCGTATTGTTAACGGAGATGTACCTGAAAACCTTAAGGATAAGACTATCTACTCCTTGGATATGGGCGCCCTTATTGCAGGGGCAAAGTATAAAGGAGAATTTGAGGAACGACTTAAATCGGTAGTGAAAGAGGTTACCTCTTCCGATGGAAACATCATTCTTTTTATTGATGAAATACATACTCTTGTAGGAGCGGGTGGAGGAGAAGGAGCTATGGATGCTGCCAATATTCTAAAACCTGCTTTGGCACGTGGTGAACTTCGTGCAATCGGAGCTACTACTTTGGATGAATACCAAAAGTATTTTGAAAAAGATAAAGCTCTTGAGCGTCGTTTCCAAAAAGTGATGGTGGAAGAACCAGATACCGAGAGTGCTATTTCTATTCTCCGAGGAATTAAAGAAAAATATGAAGCACATCATAAGGTACGTATTAAGGATGATGCTATTATTGCCGCTGTGGAACTCTCTGAGCGATACATCCCTAACCGTTACTTACCTGATAAGGCTATTGACCTGATGGATGAAGCGGCTGCTAAGCTCCGTATGGAAATTAATTCCAAACCAGAGGAGTTGGATGTACTTGACCGTAAGATAATGCAATTAGAGATTGAAATAGAGGCGATTAAGCGAGAAAATGATGAGGAAAAGCTTCGATTGCTTAATGCAGAACTTGCTAACCTTAAAGAAGAACGTAATGCTTTATTTTCTAAATGGCAAGGAGAAAAAACTTTGGTAGATGAAATACAGGCTGCTAAGAATAATATAGAAAACTATAAGTTAGAAGCCGAGCGTGCTGAACGTGAGGGAAACTATGGAAAAGTAGCAGAGCTTCGTTATGGGAAAATTAAGCAAGAAGAGGCAAAACTTGAAGACCTTCAGAAGGAAGTAGAAGGACATGAAATGTCCATGATTAAGGAAGAGGTAACACGTGAGGATATAGCTGAGGTGATTGCCAAATGGACAGGAATACCTGTAACTAAGATGATGCAAGGTGAGAGAGAAAAACTTCTTCATTTGGAGGAAGAGTTGCATAAAAGGGTTGTAGGACAAGAGGAAGCTATTGCAGCTGTTTCCGATGCGATTCGCCGCAGTCGTGCAGGCTTACAGGATCCTAAAAAACCAATTGGTTCCTTCCTTTTCTTGGGAACCACTGGAGTCGGAAAAACAGAGCTTGCCAAGGCACTTGCTGAATATCTCTTTGACGATGAGAATGCAATGACACGTATTGATATGAGTGAATATCAAGAAAAGCATGCTGTGAGTCGTTTGGTAGGAGCACCTCCTGGATATGTAGGCTATGATGAGGGAGGACAACTTACCGAGGCTGTACGTCGCCGTCCTTACTCCGTAGTTTTACTTGATGAGATAGAAAAAGCACACCCTGATACTTTTAATATCCTTTTGCAGGTGTTGGACGAAGGAAGGCTTACTGATAATAAAGGTCGTACGGCTGATTTTAAGAATACTATTATCATTATGACCTCCAATATGGGTAGTCATCTTATTCAAGAAAGTTTTGAGAACAATAAGGATATAGAGCAAGCTACCGAAAAGGCAAAAGATGAAGTATTACAGCTTCTTAAGCAGACAGTACGTCCTGAGTTCATTAACCGTATAGATGATATAGTAATGTTCACTCCTCTTACTGAGGCAAATATTAAGCAAATTGTTCGCTTACAACTCAATGCTATCATTAAGTTGGTAGCTCGTGAGAATATCCTTTTAGAAGCTACAGATGAAGCGATAGATTATTTAGCAAAGAAAGGATATGATCCACAGTTTGGAGCTCGTCCTGTAAAGCGTGTCCTACAGAAGGAAGTCATGAATGCTCTTTCTAAGGAAATTCTTAAGGGAAGTATCAAAGCCGGAAGCATAGTACTTATAGACTCCTTTGATAATGGGCTTGTGTTCAGAAATAAGGATTAAATAAATATTTATAAGTCTTAGAGAAAGAGATGTCCTTTAGCTTAGGGCATCTCTTTTTTTCAAAATGAAAAAACACTTACAAAAATGTAAGTGTTTTTATTTGAGGTGGTCCAGCTTGGGCTCGAACCAAGGACCCCCTGATTATGAGTCAGGTGCTCTAACCAGCTGAGCTACAAGACCTCTCTTTTTTCAGGGTGCAAAATTACAACCTTTTTCTCATATATCAAAATTTTACACTTTACTTTTTTAAATGAAGTATATAGAATGCTGATTTTAATAAGGTTATCTGTTAAAAAATCTTCTAAGCAAAAAACCTCCTATCAAGGCGAGTAGGCTCCTTTGCTTGTTTATGATAGACTCTTTTAGTTGTGCTATAGAATCTGAAAACAACTTACTGATAGAAAGATTACGTAAGAGTGATTGATAGTCACTTTTTAGGCATACAAGATCTATGTCCTTTTTTAGTTTAAGGGCACGCAGATCTTTCTCTATTTCATTAAAAGAGGTATATTTCCTTTCCATGTTGGTTATTCTTTAAAATATATTTCAGATAATTTTCCTAATATAGGTTTGTGGATAAGAAACCTACGGAACCTATAGATAATAAGTAAGCCTATAAGGAATATAACTCCCATGATTAAAAATCCTAAAGCATCACTACCGAGCCATTGTCCTATGGCAAAAGCAGAGGCACATGCTAGGAAAAAAGCAATAACCAAGGCAAAAAGCCCTACTACAAATAGGCTCACCAATCCTGCAGCTGACTTGGCTATAATACGGAAAATATATAGCTTATAATATTCCGTATAGGAATCAATGGTGGACTCTACTTCGTTAGGTAAGTTTTTTGCTGTTTCCTTTAGTTCACTCAGTGCCATAATAATTACTTAGTTTGGGTTATTTTTGTAATTTAGCATTTGCTTTCTTGAGATCCTCTAACTTTCTCTCTAGAGCGTTAATAATCTCTTCTGTCTTATAACTAGACTTGGATAGCAGTCTTTCTACATTTTCTTCTAAAGTGCCCTTGAGTTTTAATTTCTTTTCTTTTAAATTCTCATTCAAATGAGTGAGTCTATCTCTTAGACCATCAGAAACATCTTCTAATGATTTTCTAATGCGTTTGCGTGTTTTCTTTCCTTCATCAGGAGCGAAGAGAATACCTACACTTAGTCCGATAGCAGCACCTACAACTAAGCCTGCTAATGTATTTCCTATTTTAGACATGATTAAATAGTTTTTAATGTTGGGCAAAGATACACTTTTATTTCTAAAAATAATCATTTTAGGATGTTATTTTTTGTAAAAAGAATGACTTTATTCTTGTAAAAAGAAAAAGGATATTAAGAAGTTAAAAGTCAGATTTTTATGATTTGTAAAAGAAAAAACTTATGAACATTAACACAAAGAGTATAATTAGTTTAGGAAAAAAATAGTAATTTTGCCCAGTTCAATGATGAGATACTGAATATGTTTAGTGATAAAAGATGTTAATCAGTATTCTTAATTTAGAAATTAAAAAACGCATATGTCTTGGTTTAAGCGAAAAACAAAAGGAATACAGACAGCCACTGAGGAGAAAAAGGATATTCCACAGGGCTTATGGTATAAATCTCCTACGGGTAAGATTATTGAGACAGAAGAACTTGCTCAGAATTTCTATATTAGCCCAGAAGATGGTTATCATGTACGTATAGGGAGTAAGGAATATTTTGAAATTCTCTTTGATGGGAAATTCAGTGAATTGGATAAAACTATGAAATCCAAAGATCCTTTGGATTTTGAGGATACAAAGAAATACAAAGATCGCCTCAAGGAAGCCCAGAAGAAGACAAACTTATATGATGCTGTTCGTTGTGCTGTAGGAGAATCTAAAGGAAGGGAACTTGTGATTGCCTGCATGGACTTTGAATTTATTGGTGGGTCTATGGGAAGTGTTGTAGGAGAGAAGATTGCTCGCGGAATTGATTATGCTATTAATAATCGCTTGCCTTTTATGATGATATCCAAGTCTGGAGGAGCTCGTATGATGGAGGCAGCTTTTTCTCTTATGCAGATGGCGAAAACATCTGCTAAGCTTGCACAGTTGGATGATGCAGGATTACCTTATATTTCTCTTTGTACTGACCCTACTACAGGAGGAGTAACTGCCTCCTTTGCTATGTTGGGAGATATTAATATAGCTGAACCGGGTGCATTAATTGGTTTTGCAGGACCTCGCGTAGTTAAAGATACTACAGGGAAAGATCTCCCTGAAGGATTCCAAACAGCAGAGTTTGTACAAGAACATGGCTTTTTGGATTTTATTGTGAACCGTAAGGAACTTAAGGATAAGGTAAATCTGTATATTGACCTTATCATGAACTTGCCCGTAAGAGCATAGTTTTAGTGAAAGTCAGAAACCTAATTATAATAAATGCGTGATTCTATAGTCAGAAATCACGCATTTTGCTATCTATAAAAATAGTAACAGGACCATCGTTACAGAGTTCCACCTGCATATTGGCGCCAAAAACTCCTGTAGCAACCGTTGTTTGTGCTATTTTATTAAGAGTTTTAATAAATTGTTCATATAAGGGGATTGCTATCTCTGGTTTTGCTGCCCGAATGTAGGAAGGGCGATTTCCTTTTTTAGTATTTGCATGTAGGGTGAATTGGCTAACTACCAATAAGGAAGCATCTGCCTCTTGCAAAGAGAGATTCATTACTCCATTGCTATCATTAAACAGGCGAATCTGTGCAATTTTCTTACATAAATAATCAATATCATCTTGGTTATCGGCTTCTTCTATTCCTAAAAAGATAAGTAGACCTTGTAAAATTTCTGAATGGATAGTTCCTTTGATGGAAACACTAGCTTTCTTTACACGCTGTATAAGTATACGCATATTATTTTTTAGCAAAGATACAAAAAAATAACCCTTTGTTATAGAAAGCAAAGGGAATTTTCTAAGATTAATTTATGATAGATTGAAGGGATTTTCCTCAAACAAGTCTGCTACAGACCAATAACGGTCTCCTGAGTCATAATTAATGGTGAGAATAGTTTCATTCTCTTTGATTTCAGGAAGTTTTTTAGCAATAGCAGCAAGAGAAGTTCCTGTGGAAATACCCGCTAAGATACCCTCAGTTTTCACTAAGCGACGAGTATAATCATAAGCTTCATCTTTATCAATAGTGATAATACCATCATAAATAGAAGTATTAAGTGTTTTAGGGATAAATCCTGTCCCAATACCTTGTAAAGGATGAGGTCCCGGTTTACCCCCACTAAGCACAGCAGAAGTAGCAGGCTCTATTCCTAATACTTTTGTTCTTGGAAACTTCTGTTTTAGAATTTCTCCGATGCCAGAGAGATGCCCTCCCGTTCCAATGCCAGAGATGAAATAATCCACTCCTTGTGGAAAGTCATCTACAATCTCTTGGGCGGTAGTAAGGCGATGGATTTCAGGATTAGCAGGGTTTTCAAACTGCTGTGGAATCCAAGAATTGGCAATAGAAGCAGCAAGTTCTTTGGCTTTCTCTACGGCTCCTCCCGTTCCCTTTTCTTTAGGAGTGAGTACGAAAGAAGCTCCATAAGCAGAAACAAGTTTGCGACGCTCTACACTCATGGATTCTGGCATAACAAGAACTAACTTATATCCCTTTACTGCAGCTACCAAAGCCAATCCTACACCAGTATTTCCAGAGGTAGGCTCAATAATAAGGGTATCTTTATTAATAAGCCCTTCTTTTTCCGCCTTTTCAATCATTGCAAGGGCAATGCGATCCTTGATACTTCCACCAGGGTTGCTTTTTTCAAGTTTAATCCAAACCTGATGTGTAGGGAAAAGCCTAGATAGACGAATTACGGGAGTGTTTCCTATAGCTCCCAAAATGTTACTGTACTTCATAAAATGTAAATATAATATTTAATAAAAATTGTTTCTATATATGAAAAAAGATAGGCTCAGTAGTAGGAGTCCTTTGCTTGGTAATCATCTCATTTTTATGGTATATAACTGTATATGGTTCAATACTCTCAGTAAGCCAGACATTTCCTCCAATGATACTATCATGACCAATATTTGTGTTTCCTCCCAGAATAGTAGCCCCTGAGTAAATAATAACATTATCACCTATTTTTGGGTGTCGTATGGTATTCATTTTATCTTTGGAAACAGAAAGAGCTCCTAAAGTAACTCCCTGATATATCTTTACATGGTTTCCAATCACGCAAGTTTCTCCAATGACTATGCCTGTGCCATGATCTATACAGAAGTTCTTACCAATTTGTGCAGCAGGATGGATATCTATCCCTGTTCTACTGTGAGCGAATTCCGACCAAATACGTGCCAATAGCTTCAAATCTCGTAACCATAATTGATGGGCAAACCTATGAATAACAATAGCATAGAAACCAGGATAAGCGATATATACTTCCTCTAAGTTCTGTGCAGCAGGATCATTCTCTAAGATGGTTTGTGCATCGGATAATAGTGTAAGATATATCTCCTCCATATTGTTAAAAAGGAATAGAGTTTCTCTTTGAACTGTTTGATCAGATTTACAATAATCATAGATGATTTGAGAAAACTCTAATTGCTTTATCTTCAACTGTTGCTCTATCTCATAATGACATTCACAGGGGACCATATCCAGGTTAAAAAGTAAGTGGTATAGGCTATCTATAAAATCCTCTGCTTTCCTCTTAGGAAGTATATTTTTGATATCCCTTCGCTGTTCTATTATGAGATTGATAAGTGAGTTATCCATGATTATTATATATTCTATTTTAGAATTTTTTACAATGGAGATATTGTAAATATTTTTTGCAAAAATACATATTATTTTGGAAACAAAAAATTTAAAAAACGTGTTTTTTAGAAAAATATTTTAAAACAAATAAAGTCTAATCAGTATATTGTACAATATACTGATTTTCATGGATATATATTCATGTTTTGATTTAGTTAAAATAAATTTATTTATTGAGAAAAAGCAATATCTTTGTCAGAAAAAATAGAATACAGATGATACAAGATATAATTACATATACTTTGGTGGCATTTGCTGTTGTTTTCTTAGTGAAAAAATTCTTTTTTACTAAAAAGAAAAGATGTGGAGGAGGTCCTGATTGTAAATGTGGAGGATAAGTTTCATAATATTAGGAATGTAGTAAAGAAAATAATTTGTACCTTTGCACCCACTTAAAGAAATAAATAAATGACAAAGCTTAGTGTAAATATTAATAAAATAGCTACATTGCGTAACTCACGAGGAGGTAATGTACCTAATTTATTGCAAGTAGCTACTGATCTTCAAGAATTTGGAGTAGAAGGAATTACGATTCACCCACGCCCAGATGAACGTCATATCCGTTATCAAGATGCTTTGGATTTGAAGCAAATAGTACATACTGAATATAACATAGAAGGAAATCCTATTCCAAAGTTTATGGATTTGGTTCTACAGATAAAACCTACGCAAGTTACCCTTGTTCCAGATGCTGAGGATGCTATTACTTCCAATGCAGGTTGGGACACTCTTATTCATCAGGCTTATCTTACTGAGATAGTAGCTGAATTCAAGCGTAATGGCATTCGTACTTCTCTATTTGTGGATCCCATTCCTAAAATGATAGAAGCCGCTGCTAAAACAGGTACTGATAGAGTGGAACTCTATACAGAGGCTTATGCTAAAGGGTATGCCTTTGGTAATAAAGAAGCCATAACACCTTATATACTTGCGGGGAAGGTAGCCGATAGTATAGGATTAGGGCTTAATGCGGGACATGACCTTAATTTAGATAACTTACACTATTTCAAAGAAAATATTCCTTCTCTTTTAGAAGTTTCTATAGGACATGCTCTTATAAGTGAAGCTCTGTATTTAGGTTTACAAAATGTAGTAAGTATGTATTTATATCGTCTTAAATAATAATATTATGGAACTTGTTAATTCACAAATAGTAGGAGAGGGAAAACCTTTAGTTATATTACATGGCTTTTTAGGTATGGCAGACAATTGGCGAACCCTATCACTTCGTTTTGCAGAGGTGGGCTATCAAGTACACGTGATAGATGCCCGTAACCATGGACATAGTTTTCATTCTTCTGAATTCTCGTATGCTTTGATGGTAGAGGATCTTATTCGTTATATGGATTTCTATCATATTGATTCGGCTCCTATTATAGGGCATTCTATGGGAGGAAAAACAACTATGCTTCTGGCAGTAACCTATCCTAAGCGTGCTGAACGCATTGTGGTGGTGGATATGGCTCCTAAATATTATCCTGTACATCATAAGGTAATATTGGATGCACTTTCAACTTTAGATTTTTCTCAAATTAAAACTCGTGAAGAAGCCGATAAACAATTAGGAAAATTCATCATAGAACCTTCTGTGCGTCAGTTCTTGCTTAAGAATGTGTATAGAAAGACTTCTGAAGAATTAGGTTTGCGTATTAATTTGCCGGTTCTTAGAGAACGTGTCGCTGAGATTGGTACAGCACTTCCTGTAGGAACTGTTTATAATGGGGAAACACTTTTTGTGGTGGGAGGAAAATCCTCTTATGTATTGCCAGAGGATATGACTCTTATCAAACAACATTTTCCAAAGGCTGAACGAGTAGTTATACAGGATGCAGGGCACTGGATACAGGTAGAAAAACCTAAGGAATTTTTTGAGACAACCTATCAATTTTTACAAAAATAATTTATTAAAATGAAGTATATACTTAATATTATTATTACCAGTATACTTATTTTGGGTCTAAGTAGGGTATTGCCTCATATTTATGTGAGAGATTTCTCAGATGCTTTACTTTTTGCCTTAGTGGTAAGTATTTTAAATGTATTTCTAAAGCCTATTTTGGTAGTGCTTTCTTTTCCTATTACAGTTGTTACCTTCGGATTATTTCTAATCATTATCAATACAATTATCATTATCTTAGCTGATAAGCTTATTGAAGGGATAGAAATAGTAGGTTTTTGGTATGCTGTTCTCTTTAGTCTTTGCCTTTCAGCTGTTCAGTCACTGTTGCAAGGCAGGTCTAATTAATTAAAAAGATACAATGCGAAAATATATTTTTCTTTTTTTTATAGGAATATCTTTCTTCTCTAAAGTGAGTGCACAATATAATGAGATAGGTGTATTCTTTGGAGGAGTGAATCCTATCTCCGATATAGGAGCTACTTATTATGTGTTTCCTACCAAGCCAGCTGTGGGATTTTTATATAAGCGTAACTTATATAAACAACTTTCTGCACGGGCTGATATTAAATGGTTTGACCTTTGGGATAGTGATGCTAGAGCAACAACAGAAGCACGCAAAAATAGAGACTTTTCTTTTAAAAATAGAATGGTGGAAATGGGAGTGGGAGTAGAATATGATTTCTTACATTTTGATACTCATGAGCCCTTTAAGCTACTTTTCACTCCTTATATACATACAGGATTTTATTATTTTAAGATGGATAGGCTATATTTTGATAATCTTGCTCTTACAGGACAGGAAGCTAAGCATCAAAAATATCCTGAAAGAGATGAATCATGGGCGATTCCTTTTACTTTAGGGGTTAAAACACGCTTGTGGGGATCACGCTTTCTGGTAGGAGCAGAAGTGAGTTTACGTTATACTTTTACTAATAATCTAGATGGTAGCTATTCCTCCAAAGGAGTGAAGTTTGGAAACCTTAATACCCCTGATTGGTATATGGTCTCAGGTTTTTATCTTACTTATACTTTTGGGGCAAAAAAATGCAACTGTTTTGAATTTGCTAAATAGAACACTTTTGTTTTTTTTGAAATAATTATAGATTGTTATATAGGATATCCCTATTACTATATTGTAATAAGGGATATTTTTATAAAAAAACTTAAAAAAGTAATCTTCTTTTTTATGATTGCTAAAAAAATAAAAATAAGATGTTATTTGTTAAAAAATATCTCCTTAAATTAAAGAAAAAATCATATCTTTGCCACTTGATAGCAATTGGCAAATAGATATAGATGAATATAGATAAGGAAAGGTTACCCAAACATTTAGCAATCATAATGGACGGAAATGGACGTTGGGCAAAACAACAAGGCAAGAAACGTATTTTCGGGCATGAAAAAGGAGCGAGGACTGTACGTAAAATTATAGAGGAAGTCTCTCAGATTGGAATTCCTTATCTTACACTATATACTTTTTCCTCTGAAAATTGGAAGCGACCTAAGTTAGAGGTAGATGCACTGATGCATTTGCTGTCAAGATATTTAAAAAAAGAGATGGCTGTTATGCAGAAGAATAATGTCCGACTTAATGCCATAGGAGATCTGCAGAGCCTACCTAAAAGTATTCAGAGAGAACTTCAAAAGGCTATGGAGCTTACTCAAAATAATACAAAAACAACTGTGAGTCTTGCTTTAGGATATGGAGGACAACAAGAAATCTTGCAGATGGTTCAGCGAGTAGCTCAGAAGGTGGAAAAAGGAGAACTCTCTCCTTGTGATATTACTCCTAATATTGTGGAGGAATCACTTTATACTAAGGGAATTCCTCCAGTGGATTTGCTTATTCGTACCAGTGGAGAGTATCGTATCAGTAATTTTCTTCTTTGGCAGATAGCTTATGCAGAATTATATTTTACTAATGTTCTTTGGCCTGATTTTACTCCTGAAGAACTACATAAAGCCCTTTTAGATTATCAAAATAGAGAACGCAGATTTGGAAAAACCAGTGAACAACTTACTTAGTATGAGAACATTTGTATACATTTTTGGGATACTTTTTCTCAATATGGCTTATGCACAACAGGATGAAACCAGCAAGGACTTTGCCGTGAAAGATACTCTTATCACTCAAGAGACAGAGCTTACTTCCCTTGAAAAGGGAAGGGAGTTTATCATAGGAGGAATAGAGGTAAAAGGTGCAAAGCACTACAATGCACAAACGATTATTGTCGCCTCTGGACTTAAAGTTGGGGACAAAATTACAATTCCTAGTGAAAAATTTACCCGTATTATTCATAAATTATGGGATTATCAAGTATTTAACGATATTGATATCTATATTACTAAAACAGAAGGTGATAAAGTATTCTTGGAGTTCGCTATTCAAGAAATGCCTGAACTTGTAGAGGTGCAGGTTGTAGGTCTCCGTAAGAGAAAGGGAGAAGAACTTATAAAGAAGTTAGAGCTTACTAAGGAACAGCTTGATAAGGGCAAGAAACTTAATGAGAGCCTTATTGCTAAAACAAAATCCTATATCACTAATAAATATAAGAAGGAGGGTTATCTTAATACAAAGGTGAATATCTCTACCCAAGAGGCTGATTCTTTGGGAACAAAGGAGAAAATGCTTATTCATATAGATAGAGGTAATAAGGTAAAGATTAATCATATTACTTTTGAAGGAAATGAAAAATTTACCGATGTTAAACTTCGTCGCCAATTGAAAAAGACTAAGCAGCGCTTCTTTGGACGGTTTTGGAAACGTTCTAAATATGTACAAGATAAATACAAGGAAGATATCTCTTCCCTGATTGACTTCTACAAAGAAAATGGATATCGTGATGCACGTGTAACTCATGATACTATTTATGATGGAAAAGAAAATATTGATATTAAGATTTCCTTAGAAGAGGGTAAAAAATACTATTTTGGAGATATTAAATTCTTAGGGAATACCGTTTATAGCAATCAAGCGCTCAGTCATATACTAGGGCTCAAGAAGGGAGAAGTATATAATGGAGTACAGCTTCGTAATCGTATCAATGATCCCAAAGATCCAGATGCTAATAGTATCTCTAACCTTTATCAGAATACAGGGTATCTTTTTTCACAAATTAATCCAGTAGAAACCTCAGTGGTAAATGATACTATTAATTTTGAAATTCGTATTCATGAAGGAAAACCTGCCCATTTTAATAATATTTCTATTGCAGGAAATACTATTACCAATGATAGGGTTATTTATAGGGAACTCCGTACCCGACCAGGATATTTGTATTCCAAAGAGGATGTAATCCGTACCGTACGTGAACTTTCTCAATTAGGTATGTTTGATGCTCAAAAAATTAACCCTCAAATAAAGAATCCTGACCCTAATTCAGGAACTGTAGATTTGGAATACGGATTGGATGATACTAGCTCTTCTAGCCAAATTCAACTACAAGGAGGTTATGGAGGAGGAGGTTTTATAGGTACCTTAGGGCTTAATTTTAATAACTTCTCTATACAGAATATATTTGATAAGAAATCTTATCGCCCACTTCCAATGGGAGATGCTCAAAGGCTTTCCTTGAATGTGAGTGCTAGTCGTTCTTATCGAGTCGCAAGTTTTTCTTTTATGGAACCATGGATGGGTGGAGAACGTCCTGTACAGTTCTCCGTATCATTTAATTATTCTGTAAGCTATAACTATAACTACTATACTTATGATGTAGATAAAAGTAAACGATTCTATATTACAGGGGTTACTTTAGGTTTGGCTAAGCGCTTAAGAGTACCTGATGATTATTTCCAATTGGCCCAGTATATTAGCTATAATTATTATGATTTAAGAAATTATAATACTACGCTTTTTACCTTTGGAAATGGACATTCTAATGCCCTTGCCTATACTATATCTTTGAGCAGACGTTCTAGTGGACCTAATCCTATTTTTCCATTGGGGGGAAGTGATTTTACCATCACAGCTAAGCTTACTCCACCTTATTCATTATTCAGTAATGTGGATTATAAGTCCCTTATGGAGCAACGTGCCCAGGCAGCATCTCAAAAGAATACCAATCGTATTTCAGAAATTGATCAAGAGCGTTTCAAATGGCTTGAATATTATAAACTTCGCTTACAAGGGATATGGTACTTAAATCTTGTGGATAAGTTAGTATTGAAGCCAAGCGTGGATTTTGGTTATTTAGGCTATTATAACCGACACCGAGGAACTGTACCATTTGAGCGTTTCTTAGTGGGAGGAGATGGTATGGCTTATAATACTTTGGAAGGACGTGAATACATACAAATGCGAGGTTATCCTAATCAATCCCTTTCTTCACGGGATGGAGATGTGATTTATAACAAATTCTCCTTAGAAATGCGCTATCCTATTACTCTGAAACCCACTGCTTCTATCTATGGATTGGTGTTTGCTGAAGGAGCTAATTCTTTCCAGAGTTTTTCTCAGTATAATCCTTTTGATATCAAGCGATCTGCAGGATTTGGAGTACGTATCTTCATGCCTATGCTCGGATTGTTAGGTTTTGATTTTGGATATGGATATGATGGAATCAATGGGCGAACTACTCCTCACGGATGGGAAACACACTTTATTTTTGGACAACAGTTTTAATATCAGGTAAAAAGTAAAAGGTAATAGGTTTTCCTTTTACTTTTTATCTTTTGCTTTTTACTTTTATGGAAGAAAATACTCCTATAGAACAAAATCTATCTTCTGAAACTCCACAAGGAGATTCCCAAGAGACTATTACTCGTATCAGTGGAATGTATGAGACTTGGTTCTTGGACTACGCCTCTTATGTTATCTTAGAACGAGCTGTTCCCGCTTTGGAGGACGGTTTTAAGCCTGTGCAGCGCCGTATCATGCACTCCATGGACGAGCTAGAGGACGGCCGCTATAATAAGGTTGCCAATATCGTGGGTAATACCATGAAATATCACCCCCATGGAGATGCTTCTATTGGCGATGCTATCATCCAGTTGGGACAAAAACAGCTGCTCATTGACACCCAAGGAAGCTGGGGGAATATCCTCACAGGCGATGATGCTGCGGCTCCCCGATATATAGAGGCACGTCTCTCTAAGTTTGCCCTTGATGTGCTCTTTAGTCCCAAGGTAACCGAGTGGCAAAAGAGCTACGACGGCCGTAACGATGAGCCTGTACACCTGCCGGTAAAGTTTCCCCTACTTCTAGCCCAAGGAGCGGAAGGAATTGCTGTGGGGCTTTCTACCAAAATATTGCCCCATAATTTTAACGAACTCATTGATGCCTCTGTGCTGTACTTAGAAGGCAAGCCCTTTGAGCTATACCCCGATTTTCCTACAGCAGGTATCATGGATGCCGCCACCTATAACGATGGTATGCGAGGAGGCCGTATCAGGGTGCGTGCCCGTATCGCCCAAAGGGACAAAGCTACCTTGGTCATCACCGAGATACCCTTTGGGACAACCACTTCTTCGCTGATTGATTCTATCCTTAAAGCCAATGAAAAAGGAAAGATAAAAATCCTAAAGGTAGATGACAATACAGCCAAGGATGTGGAGATATTGGTACACCTACCCAAAGGAATTTCCCCCGATAAGACCATAGATGCCCTCTATGCCTTTACCGATTGTGAACTCTCTATTTCCCCGCTCTGTTGTGTGATTGAGGATAACAAGCCCCACTTTATAGGGGTGAGCGATATACTGCGCAAGAGCACCGACCGCACCGTGGAGATTCTCAAAAAGGAATTGGAGGTAAAGCTCGATGATCTAGAACAAAAATGGCACAACGCCTCCTTGGAGAAAATATTTATCCGTGAGGAGATGTATATTGACTTTAAGAAATATAATGATAAGGAAAGCCTTTTTGCCTACCTATACGAGCGCTTTGAACCCTTCAAGGAACAACTCTTACGCCCTATCACCGATGAGGATATAGACCGCCTTACCCAAATCCCCATGATTCGTATCACTCGCTATGATACCTACAAGGCCGAGGAAAATCTCCTAAAGATAGAAGCAGATATAGAAGTGGTTAAAAATCACTTGGCCAATTTGATTTCTTTCACCATTGACTATTTCAGGAATCTGCAAAAGAAATATGGCAAAGGCAAGGAGCGCAAAACGCAGATACGTCCTTTCGATACCATTGAGGCTACCAAGGTAGTGGTACGTAACCTTAAACTTTATGTCAATCGCGAAGAGGGATTTGTGGGTACTTCTCTCAAGAAAGACGAATATGTGGCCGATTGTAGCGATATAGATGATATTATTGTCTTTACCGCCGATGGGAAAATGATTATCACCAAGGTAACCGAAAAGAGCTATGTAGGCAAGAATATTGTTCATGTAGGAGTGTTTAAGAAGAATGACACCCGTACGGTGTACAACCTAGTGTATCGCAACGGGAATGACAAAATCTCCTATATCAAACGCTTTACCGTGACGGGAATTATTCGTGATAAGGAATATGATGTGATAGAACCACATAAGGATTCTCAAATCCTATACTTTTCAGCCAATCCCAACGGAGAGGCGGAGGTGATAACCATCATACTCCGTCAGGCAGGTAGCGTAAAGAAACTCAAATGGGATATCAATTTTGCTGATATTCTTATCAAAGGAAGAGCCTCTCGCGGAAATATCGTGACAAAGTACGCCATTAAGCGTATAGAACTCAAGGAAAAAGGTATTTCCACCCTCAAGCCACGCAAGATATGGTACGACCCTATCGTACACCGCCTCAATACCGAGGGCCGTGGCGAGCTACTCGGCTCCTTCAAGGGGGAAGATAGGTTGCTGCTTATTGGCAAGGATGCTGTAGTGAAGACAGTAATTCCTGATCTCTCTCTACACTTTGACCCTAACCTGCTTATCATAGAGAAGTGGAACCCTGAAAAGCCTATTTCGGTGATTCACTATGAGGGAGAGAAAGAACGCTACTTTGTCAAACGCTTCTTAGTGGAAAACCCTAATCGAGAGGAACTCGTCATCTCCGACCACCCTAAATCTCAGCTGCTCTTTGTCTCCACTCAGTGGCGTCCTATGGCTGAGGTCGTATTTACCAAGACCGGTAGGGAACGTGCTGAGAACCAAACGGTCAATATAGAAGAGTTTATCGCTATCAAGGGTATCAAAGCCATCGGTAACCAACTCACCACCGAGCGTATCAAGGAGATTATTCCTTTGGAGCCACTTCCTTACGAAGAACCTCAAGCTGAAGAAGAAGCCAACAAAGAAGAGGAAACCGCAGCACCAGAGGCGACACAACCAGACCTTTTTAGCGGATTAGATCAGTAGTCAGTAGTCAGTAGTCAGAAGTCAGTGGCTATTATATAATTCAACTTATTCAGAGACAAACAAAAGAAATAACTAATGGCAAAGAAAAAACGAACCTGGACAAGTCTTAGAACAGAAATAGCACAATTAGTTGTTCAATTGCAGATTTCTTCAGAGGATTTCCGCCCATTAGGAATAGAAGAATGGAAAGCTGTAGAGACTCAGATTTATAAGACATTCTGTAAGCATCAAAGAGGTAGGTACTATTGGCTTTGGGAGGATTTCTCTCAAGAAGCGGTTGCTTTTGTTCCGCCTCATAATCCTGAAAATTATCTTACTGAACTTATTGATGCACAGGAAGAGATATTCTTTATCTTTGCGGAATCTCAGAATGATAAGTTTTGGTTTTATGAAGGGAGGATAATCCCAGTACTCCCACTTATAGGAGAACTTCGTCATTATGATGAGTTTTATTTTGTTTCTAAGAAATACGAATGGCTTATAGCTATCAATCATCATGATGCCCTTATTGCTACAGGCAGTAAAACAGAGGCCTTGAAAAGTATTATCTCATAGAGAAATAAACCATCCCCAATTAGAAACCTCAATTCATCACCACGCTGGTGATGAATTGTAAAACACTAATAGATAATAATTAATGAGACACTTTGTAATATCCTTTGTAACCCCTCGCTGGTGCGAGTGTTTTGCTTGTACCTATTATAAAAAATAGCGTGTAGCTTTTTAATGACAAAGAAGAATAAACCATATTTGTCAAAAACCTGAATTATGAAAGATCCCATTAGTTTAGATACTGCCTTACAGATTGTAGGCTCCTTAAAAGTAAGGGCTATTAAGGAAATAGATCAAGTAGATGATCCTTATGAAAAAGAGTTACTTAGTCAAAAAATAGATATGTATTCACAGAAAGAAAAAATGCTATATGGGGTTAATGATATGGCACGTCTTTCTGTAATGGATTAAATGGTACATTATTATAGTCCCCTAATGAAGAAAATGAATGAAGATGGAGGAAATTGAAGCTATTTATCTTCTTAAAAGAGATAAATTACTTAGAGAAAAACTTTCACAAGAAAGCCCTATTGCTTTTATCTTAGGAGGACAACCTGCTTCGGGGAAAAGTGGTTTAGCAAGCACTATACCATAGAGAACTTTTTAAAGACTGATTATGTTGTTAGAAGAGGAAATAGAAAAAGCCTTAAGCTTGAAAGAAGAGCCGAAATCATCTCTATTAATGATAGATTTAGTTGTTTTAACAAGAAAAAATAATATTTCTAATGAAGAAATCAAGGCTACATTACTAAATTTATTTGTCAAGTATTATGAAGAAGGGGAGAATAATAACGATGAATCGCGTGATAAGGCTGATAAAATTGCAGATTTATTAGATGCTATAGCGTATGATTGTATTTGATAAAGGATGAAAAAGATATTCCAATATACTATATCAGGTACAACAGAGGATAAAGATCTTTCAACATGCCATAGAAGAATCCTTCAGTGATGTATTTCTTATGTCTTTAATGATAAGCACGAGCGAAATGCTTATATCAGCACAAAGATATACAATAATCAATAATTCCTAATAAATCTCTGTTATAAAAGTAGTTATGGATGAAGAAGTTAAAGTTTGTTTACAGGTTGAAATTCCTCGTTTGAGTGAGGATGTGGATATAGACTCTGTGCGACAAGGCTTAAATGACTATGTGAAATCTATTATTTGGGGCATTAATGTTGCAGATTTAGAGGATTGGAGGCTTATGATAAGGGTAACTTTACGCTCCACTAATGGAATAGGCGTCTTTAAAGGGGCAATGCGTTACCCTTCGGATAAAGAATTTGAGTTTTCTATTTCTGTTGCCATACCTAATGAAAAGGAGGCTTCGTATGGAGTTTCTGAAAAAGTAGAAGAGGCTTTTTATGTACCACTGAATGATAAGAACTTTTATGTATTAGAGACTAATTTTGAGAATTATAGCAATCTGTACGAATATATATTGGAGAGTAGTAAGCTTGCCATTCATTTGGCTTTTACAAAAGGTATTAGGTGTAATGGAAAAAAGATTATATTTTTGAATGATGTTACATATAAGAGATAAAATACGTAAAGAATATAGCCTATTATATGATAAAGGGTATAAAAATGAACTTGTCGAAGATGGAGGTTTGTTGTTTTCATCTTTGACCTGTATTCATCCAGAAGTAGGGCTTATCTTTAATTTTACAATAGAGAAAGGTGTTTTATCAATAGCAGTTACAACAAAAGAACTATTAGAGAAAAAGATTTTCTTTGACTTTTTCTATATTTTAAAAGTTCTATATCCAGAGAAAAGATTTGAAGAAATAAAAGAACTTTCTTACCAAGAGGAGGTAGCAGCAAATTTGCTAAAAGTAGAGGAACTATTTAGTGAAAAACAAATTTGTAGTACCATAGAGGAGCTCACTATTGCAATAAAAGAATATTCAAAAGTACGATTCACATAAAAAGACCTATTACAAGTTGGTAAGGAATCAACGTTGTGGTAGGGCTTTAATACATAACCCCAAAATATCAAAATGCTCTGATCAAGGAGTAGATGAAGTAATCTGCCTATTTAGGTATTAATTTTGTATATTTGCAGAAAAATAAAAGCCCTCGCTGGTGTGAGCGTTTTGCTTGTACCTATTATAAAAAATAGCGTGTAGCTTTTTGATGCCAAAGAAGAATAAACCATATTTGTTAAAAACCTGAATGATGAAAGAATCCATTAGTTTAGATACCGCTTTAAACCCTATTTTAACCATGAAACCCTATTTTATAACATTACTTTTTTGTGCTTGCTTTTCTCTTTCTGCACAAGAGAAGGATGAAGGCAAATATACAGAGGAACAATTAGAGGCTTTTGGAGGCACACTTCAGGGACGTGTAAAATCCGTGGAGAGAATCTATTATATAGGCGAAGAAGTATCCGAAGGGGTAGATAAGAAAAGGTTCCCTAATGATGAAGAGTCCAATAGCACGAACGAACATTGCAAATATAGCTTTGACAGAGAGGGTAATATCACCAAATTCCAAACATTTGATACCTTAGGCAATGTAAAGTACAAGCAGATTTTTACTTATAACAACCTTTGGCTCCCTTCACATATAGAAAGTTTCCAATATCAAGACAAAAAAGAAGTAGCACATTCCTTGGAAACTTATACATACAAAGGAAAAGAAGTGGCCTCAAGGGAAACCGTGATAAATACGAGTTTTGATAAGAAAAAAAAGAATGTATTCAAGGATATTACTAAGTTCAATCACAAAGAACAAAAAGAAAGTATTTTAGTGTATGCTGGAAACAAACTACAGGCTAAAATGGCTTTCACTTATGATGCCAAAGGAAATCTGACTAAAGAGGAATACAAAAATCTGACCAATAAAGAAGAGAATACAACTACCTATTATACCTATGATGATAAAGGACAACTTCTTATAAGGGAAAGGATAGAACAAGGAAACAAACACTATTTTGATACCTTTGCCTATCTCTCTAACGGAAAAGTGTGGCAGAAAACTTCTTACGAAACTCACTCAGGAGAAAAAGATAAAAAGAGGAATGAGACCATCACTTATTATACCTATGATGCGAATGGTGACCTCGTAGAAGACCAATACATAGATACGGATGATTTCAAAGTGATTACTTCTTATTGCTATGAGGATAAGAAATTGAAAGAAAATTATACTTATGTACAAGGGACTCTTAAAAGTATTACTTTCTGGAGAGAAGAGAATGGAAAAACGACCCAGCAAGAGGAATTCTCTCCCGATGGAAAGCTACAAGGAGGCGTTTATTATTCTTATGATGAAAAGGGGAATTGTACGATGGAACTTTCCAAAGTCTACAACATAAGAACGAGAACCATAGAAACTATAGGTAAAAGTATTTACAAATATGATAAGTATAACAACTGCATCTATGAAGCTAAATTCTTTAGAGATAGTTTAGATTATCTTATAGAGAGAAACTTTACTTATTATGAATAGGTCTTAACAAGCGCCAATTTGTAACTTACTCCTCAATTCATCACCACGCTGGGAATGAATAGTGAAATGCTGATAAATAATAACTAACCCATGAAATACTTTGTAATATCCTTTGTAACATTATTATTGGCAAGCTGTAACCTTTTTCAAAGAGCACAGCCGGCAGGGGAAAGTGTTGTTGTAGAGGAAAAGCAGCAACAAGAAGAAGTCTTTGTGCCAGTGGAGAAGGAGTTGTATGTGATTAGCCCTACAGCACTGCGATATACAGTGCCAGATATTCATAGTGATCCCGAAGAGGAGGTGCATTCTTTTGGAAATCTTTTTGAGATAGAAGCGGAATCGGAGCATTTCTATAAGATAAAAAGCAATTGGGATTGGTATCTTCGCAAGGAAGATATGGGAAGCTATGAGGATATTCGTTTTACTAAGGAGGTCTTGGAAGCAGTCAATTCTATAGGTAAATGGGAGGGAGATACTTTTGTAGATGAAAAAGAGGGGACTACCCTTTCCAAATACTTTACAATTGACATGATTTCTTATGAAGCATATCAAAAAGCAAAGAAAAAAGGATATTTTCCTTTGGTAAAAGATACCCTCACTATAAAAAAGAAAGAGGGAATACTATCACTCCCTTGTAGCGATACGGTAGTTAAGCTTAAGGATGTAGAAATGACGCCCCAAGATGACTTGGAAGTCTATGAATATGAGGGAGAGATGCAGCCCATACACCAATATCTTATAGCAGGTTACTACTATGAGGCTAGGGGTAAGTTTTTTATAGATAAAAGAACAGGCCATAAAACAGAAATAGAAAGTCACCCTTACCTTTCGCCTGATGGAAAGTATATCATCACTTTAGGGGTGACAGAGATGGGAGGGGCTACAGCTATTGCGCTATATAAGGTGTTAAGCAAAGAGCCTTTTGCTATTGAACTGGTAGTATCCGCTTGGATTCGCTATTGGGTAACCTACGAAGCATCTAAAAATAGACCTACGTTCTTTGGCAAAGATGGGTGCTTGTATGTTGCCATGGATGCTTTAGATAGCTATGAGTATAATTATAAAGAATCAGATAAGCCTTGTAAGTATTTGAGAATCAAAATCAAAGATAGTTATCAGTAAATAACCAACTAATGAAATACTTTGTAATATTTTTGGCATTGTTATCTACCAGTTGTAACCTCTTTCAAGGGCAACAATCGGCAGAGGAAAAGCAACAACAAGAAGAAGTGTTTGTGCCAGTGGAGAAGGAGTTGTATGTGATTAGCTCTACAGCTATGCAATATACAGAACCTGATATTCATAGTGAGCCTAAAGACAGATTAGACTCTTTTGGATATCTCTTTGAAATAGAAGCGGAATCGGAGCATTTCTATAAAATAAAAAGTAATTGGGATTGGTATCTTCGCAAGGAGGATATGGGCAGCTATGAGGATATTCGTTTTACTAAGGAAGCCTTAGAAGATGTTTATATAATAGGTAAAAAACGAGAAGATGGTACTATAGAGAATGAAGAAGGAACTACTCTTTCTAAATATTTTATAATTAATTTGATTTCTTATGAAGAATATCAAAAAGCATTGAGCAATGGATATTTTCCATTGGAAAGAGATACAGTTTCTATTAAAAAAGAAAAATGGATTCTAACACTACCCTGTAGAGATACACTTGTTGAGCTTAAGGATTCAGAGTTGAATCCAGAGGCAGATAGGGAGGAATATGAATATTTGGGTGAGATGAAGCCAATACATCAGTACCTTATAGCAGGAACTTACGACGAGGCATGGGATAAGTTTTTTATAGATAAAAGAACGGGTCATAAGACAGAAATAGATAGTCACCCTTACCTTTCCCCAAATGGGAAGTATATCATTACGCTTGGTGTTACAGAAATGGGAGGACCTACTGCTATTGCCTTATACAAAGTTCTCAATAAGGAGCCTTTCGAAATTGAACTTGTAGCAGTGGTGGGGGTTCGCTATTGGATAGCCTATGAGAATGATAAAAAACGACCTACTTTCTTTGGAAAAGACGGGTGCCTATATGTTGCCATGGATGCCTATGATAGTTATCAATACGATAAGCCAGATAAACCTTGTAAGTATATAAGAATTAAGATCAAACAATAGTTATTATGACAAGATTATTACTTTACTTTTTAGGGATTTTATGGGTAGGAAATGTTTACAGTCAGCACAGGTGTGTTACTTTTCTAGATGGGGAGCAAATTTGCTTTGATGAGAAGATTCCTACTGAAGAAATTGAAAAAATAACCTATGAGCGTAAGTTATTTAAAGCCTCAATAATAGAAGGTTGCTTTAAGGGAAGCCAGTTTTTTATAGATGAACATATAGCCAAGTATCTCGATAAGGAAATGAAGCGCAAAGTATATGACCGCTATTGTTGTGACCCTAATGCTGATGATTTTTTCCTATATCGTGAATATACGGCTTTTGAGTTCAAACAAGGAGACCATATTTTTGTAGCAGACATTCTGGGGGAAAATCTTATAAAAGAATGTTGTAAAGGTTGTAAGGATTATGTAATGACGGCTATAATCTTTACTTTTTATACAAAGAGTGGAACTTATAAAGAGATATTAGTAGAAAAAGGAACTAAAAAATATATTAAGAAATGAGAATCTTACTACTATATGTATCAATCTTATTGTTTGCAGGCTGTAACCTTTTTCAAGGGCAACAATCGGCAGAGGAAAAGCAGCAACAAGAAGAAGTGTTTGTGCCAGTGGAGAAGGAGTTGTATGTGATTGATAAGGAAGAACGGCAAGATAATTATCTTTTCGGCGAGAAAATAAAAATAAGTGCAGAAGGAAATGAGTTTTACAAAACTGATGGAGGAGATTATATAAAAAAGAAAGATGTAGGCGATTGGAATACCCTGAAAACTAAAATCAGTAGGGATGATCTTACAAAAAACGTAGATATTAACGGAAAATCTAACGATCGTATCTCTAAATACCTGATTATAGATCAAATTTCTTATGAAGAATATCAAGAAGCTCTTAGAAATAAGATAGATTTTCTCATAGAAGACACCCTTGCAATTGTAAAGAAGAATAGCAAACTTGCCTTCCCATGTGAGCATAAAACAGTTTATCTAAAAGACCTGCCTAATAGCGTTGAAGATCCTTTTTCTACAACCTATGCTTATGTAGGGAATGTACCTGTTCTCAATCAATATTTAGTTTTTGAAGATTCTGAAGATTTTTATGCTTATATTTTTATAGATAAAACCACTGGTAAGCAAACTGATTTTGAGCGTTTTCCCTTTCTCTCTCCCGATAAGAAGTATATCATTACAATAGGGAGAGCTTATGAAGATTTAGTGGGAAAGATTTCTTTGTATCGCATAAAAAGCATAAAACCATTTGTGATTGAAACTTTAGTAAATGAAGACACAAAATGGTGGGCAGCCTATGATTTTGATAAAGAACCCATCTTTTTTAGTAAAAATGGTTTCTTATACGCCCCAATGAATGTTATCCCAAACTTTTTTGACGAGCATAATAACCCCAATAAACAACGAATGTATATCAAGATAGGAATCAAACGTCAGTAGATAACCAATAACCAACTAATGAAATACCAGCCAACCACTATTCGCCTTTCCTTTTGTATATATGGAGACTATTTTGATGTGGATAAGGTTACAGATATAATAGGGCTTTCGCCTACTGAGACCGCTTATAAGGGAGACCAACTAAAATATCGCGTCAGTGAAGAGACTTTTTGGGAATATAACTTTGCTCCTATCGAAACACTCCTTATAGAAGATAATTTGCAGGTGTTTGCTGCTCAGATAATACCTTGTTTGCCGGCGTTATCCTCTTTTATCAAAGGGTTTGCTCTTACCTCAAAATTACTTGTTTGTGTAGAAATGAGTCCTAAGGAGAGTTGCCCTGCTATAGTTTTTGATAACAAAATACTTGATATACTCCATAGGCTTAATGCTTGGATAGATATTGATATGTATAAATAATGACTAATAACTCATACACTAAGATATTAGTCATTAATATCATTTCCTTTTCTTCTTCTATTGGGAAATGGAGTCTTGATTCATTTTCACATAGTCCTCATTGCCTTCTTTTTTGGCTTTTTGTAGAGAGGTTTCGGCAGCTTTGATAGCTTCTTTGGTTTTTCCTAAGCGAGAGAGAATCACAGCCTGCGCGCGATACATATAGTAAGGAGCATCGGTTTGCATGCTTAGGGACTTGGTGATGAACTCATTAGCCTTGTTGAGGTCTCCGTTGGAGGTAAGCAGGTAGTTGGCCGCTTCGTAGTAATCACGAGCGGAGGATTGTAGGGTAATCTTGTCGGCTATGTTCTCCATGGACTGCTCTTGAGTCTGGGTGTGGAAAGGTAGTTCTACGAGGGTCTTATCCCAGCGTACCGCTATTTTACCATCGTTATAGTTGATTGGATTCAGCTCAATGGTAAGGTATTCTGTTTCCATGGAATAGGGGATAGGTTTAGCCTCGGCTTGTAGGGCGATTTGGTTTTCGTCCCATTGTTGAGGAACACCCCAGTTGTCATTTTTCTTATAGAAGTAGAAAGTCCATTTGTCAGCTTCAGGTTTGGTATAGAGGGCATATTTCCCCTTAGGGAGTACTTTGCCTGCGATAGATACGTCTTCACTGAAAGAGATAGTGGTGTTTTCATTGGCGCCTGTACGCCATACACGGCTGTATGGTACCAGTTCTCCGAAGATTTTTCTACCACGCTTAGCTGGGCGTGTATAGCTTACTTCCACTTCGGTAAGTCCAACCATTTGGCCTATGCTACCCTTTACGCTGGGTTGAGGGAGCTTAATTTGTGTCATAGTTTCATAAAAGAACATAGCATGCTGGTGATAATAAATATCTTTCTCATTAAGTTTATTTTTCGCCTTCCTAATGACAAAAAACATGCCAAATTTTAGGTGAAAGATAAAAAATAAAAAATAAAAGGTAAAAATTTTCAAAAAAGTAGTTCTCAGTCTATCACTGACTGCTGGCTATTGGATTTTAGTCCCATTACAGAGTCTATCAGCGTAGTGAGGAAGAATATACATTTCTTTTCCTTTGCTTAAGCAGAAAGTAAAAGCCACTTCAAAGAGACCAACGATGATAAGTAAAATTCAATTCGATAATAAGTTTTGAATTTTGGAAGGTTATTTCTTTTTTTATCCACATATTACCTTTTGTTCTTTGTTTGAGAAATAATCTATAATAACTTGTAATATAGCCTCTTGCTCTGTAAGGAAAAGCGTATTATCTATGGAATTACAATAGATGACATAACTATAACTATTCCTTTCGGTCAGTAACAAACCTTTTCCTAAGATTTTGTAATACTGGCCTTTATAAAAAACGATAATTTGCCCTCTTGTGATTTCTTTTATTTTAATCATTGTAAATCTTGATGAAATCACATGGCATTCTCATCCTTCTATTTTCATAACTGACAATTAGATTTTTCTAATTTCTTTGTTAGGTGTTTTTTTCTAATTTTTTAAGTTTTTTGAGTATATTTTCCTTTTAAACTATTCTTAGCATCCTCTAATAGTTCGATAAAGGTATTGTATTCTACCTTATGGGTTATTATTTCCTCATTGCTTCGATTAATGGTAGGCGTTTCTACGAAAAAATTATGATCCTCATCGTAGCTAACAAGCGCGATATATTTGCCTTCAATATAGATTTCAGCGACCAAATACTCATAATTACCATCGCTACTTATGAGTATTTCTTTCATCATCAGTTTTATTTTAGGCTATTGATTAGCTCTTTTTCCTTTGGGGTCAAGTGTTCGACTTCAGGGATATAGCTGGGGTTAGGCTGGTACCAATCCTGTTTGTTATAGAAGGCTTGTAGTGTCTTGTCCTTAAAGATATAGCCTCGGCGGGCAAAGGGTAGGTTGCGTAGGAGGCGCTTTTCTTCTTCTGTTTTGGGTTCTGTTTCGTATTTGAAGTTGGGTAGGTCAATGGTGAAGGGGTAGTCAATAGGGAAGCCCGCATTCTGATGTACCCATAGTGCCCAATCATAGATATGGAGTTCTCCCTTGGGGGTGAAATTTTTCTTTTGGAAAAGGAGTAACCCCTGCTGTATATAGAAGTTGGTAGTATTCAGCTCGGTACCGTCTCCAGGTCCTTTGTGGGCTGTTTCAGTGATTTTCCCTATGCCGCTGAGAAGCCATTCTTTGCCACTTTTGAAGAAGGTGCGTTCTATGGAGGCAGTTTGGAAAGCACCCATATCAATGATAAGGGTAAAGTCGTCTATGCGCTTATTCGCCCAGCGGTTGGCGGCAGTAAGGATATAGTCAAAGTGGTAGTTGTAGGCGATGCCGCCAGAGATGTTGTATTTGTAGGTATGCTTTAGGATATTCACGCCCTTTTTGAACTTGGCTTTGAAGTGATAGACGTACCTGAAATCAATATAATTGCCGTCCTTATTTCCATCGAAGGTGTTGAGGTCTATGCTCTTTATTTTTCCCCCTTTGGCATAGAGGGAATCGGTTATATAGGCGATTTGGTAGGGGAGGAAGACATTGTTGAGGTTTACCGTAAAATCAAACATATAAGGGTGGTGTCCGTTTTTAGGGGCACCATCTACATCGCCATCGGGGCTTTCGGCTTCGAAGCCTACGGTGATTTCCTTGTCTTCCTTGGGGTTGAAGAACTCGTAATAGACGGAGACTTCTATATATTTGTTCTGTATCTTTTTGAGATATAGAATTTCTTTCTGTACGGAAATATCAGTTTCCATGATAGGAACCAAGTGATTGCCCGAACCGAAAAAAGCTCCGTCATTGGCGTAAAGGGCAGTGCTTAATAAGAGTAAAAACCACTTCATGAACTTTGAGTTATAGGGTTATAGAGATACAAAGGTAAGTATATTTTGTTTATTATAAAAAAAATCTTTTTTCCTTTGGTGATATAAAAAATATTTTCTATCTTTGTGCTTTATTTACGAATAAAAAAACACAACTGAAATTTAAAATAGAATTTAATCATTGTAATAGAAAATATAAAAGTATGACAACATTTAAACAATCTACCAATGCCCTACATGCAGGGTATGCCCCATTAGCACACCAGGGTGCTCAGGCGGTGCCTATCTATCAGACAACGTCCTATGTATTTGAAGATGCAGATGATGCTGCAGGAAGGTTTAATCTTTCGGTTCCTGGATACATCTATACGAGACTAAACAACCCTACCAATGATGTCTTAGAACAACGCTTGGCTGCCATAGAGAGTGGTGTAGGAGCTGTGGTTACTTCTTCGGGAGCGGCAGCTATTACCACTGCTTTTTTGACACTTTTGCGTACAGGAGATCATATTGTTTCCTCTAATAGTCTTTATGGAGGGACTTATAACCTTTTCAATGTAACGTTGCCACGCTTAGGGATTACTGCTACTTTTGTAGACCCTAGACAGGTAGAGAATTTTGATAAGGCTATTCAGAAGAATACTAGAGCTATTTTCATAGAGAGTCTTGGAAATCCAAAATTAGATGTCTTAGATATAGAAGCTATAGCTAAGGTAGCTTATAAGCATAGAATTCCTCTAATAGTAGATAATACAGTAGCTACTCCTATATTACTTAATCCCATTAAGCATGGAGCTAATATAGTGGTTCATTCTCTTACTAAATATATTGGGGGTAATGGTACTTCTCTTGGAGGAGCTATCATTGATGGGGGTAATTTTGATTGGAGTAGTGGTAAGTTCCCTGAATTTACAGAGCCTTCTGCGGGGTACCACGGACTGGTACTACATGAGGCTTTGGGCAACTTGGCTTTCATTGCTAAGGTACGTATTGAAGGGTTACGTGATTTAGGAGCCACATTAAGTCCCTTCAATGCTTTTCAAATATTACAGAGCTTGGAAACCCTTCCTATTCGAGTGAAGAAACACAGTGAGAATGCACTTGCCTTAGCCAAATGGCTTAAGGAACAGCCTGAGGTGGCATGGGTTAATTATCCTGGATTAGATGATAGCCCTTATAGAGTATTAGCCAATAAATATTTGCAAGGAGGACAGAGTGGTTTGGTTACCTTTGGACTTAAAGGTGGATTTGAGGCAGCCAAAAAGACAGTGAATAATGTCAAGATATTTTCCTTATTAGCAAATTTGGGTGATACTAAGTCACTTATCATTCACCCTGCCAGTACCACCCATCAGCAGTTGAGTGAGGCTGATCAGGCACTTACTGGAGTTACTCCCGACCTTATCCGCCTTTCTGTAGGTTTGGAGGATATTGAGGACTTGCAAGGGGATCTTAAACAAGCCTTTAAATAAATAGAATCATAATTAATTTTATAGAAGATAAGAGGCTGTCCTTGCAAACAGGGACAGCCTCTTTACATAGGTCAAATATGAAGAAAATTAATTTTTAGCCTTTTCTACATTATTCTTGAGAATATATTCAACAATAGTTTTGGAAAGATGAATACGTTTAGGCCCCTGTACATTATGTTTTTGCAGAGGGTAGAGGAAGGAGTCTATGACCTTTCCTTCTTTAATAGCAGCTAAGGAAATTGCTAACATGTTTTGTGGAACCACGGTATCATCTATATATCCATGAATATAAAGGATATTTCCTTTTAAGTTCTTAATATAATTGGTAACACGAGTATCTTCATAACCTTCTGGATTTTCTTCGGGAGTATCCATATAGCGTTCTCCGTACATTACTTCATAGTATTTCCAATCAATAACAGCTCCTCCTGCGACTGCGGTAGTAAAAACGCCTGGATAACGATACATGAGAGAAGAGGTAAGGAATCCTCCAAAACTCCAACCATAGACGGCCATGCGATTGCTATTTACATAAGGAAGAGATTTTAGATACTCTACTCCCACTAATTGGTCTTTCATAGCATAAGTAGCTAAATTACGGTGAATTACACTTTCAAAAGCAAATCCACGATTTTCAGAGCCACGATTATCTAAAGTAAAGATGAGATATTGTTCATTTTGAGCCATGGCTAACATCCATGTATAAGTGCTTCCTGCCCATTCATTAACAACCAACTGAGCATGAGGTCCTCCATATACATATACTAATACGGGGTATTTCTTATTAGGATCGAAATCACGAGGTTTTACCATTTTTCCATACAGAGGAGTGCCATCATCTGCTTTGAGAGTAAGAAACTCTACAGTTCCTAAGTCATATTTTTCAAAAGGATTTTCTGCCTGATAGAAGGTATTAGAGGTGTTCTTATGAATATCCACTAAGGAGACATTATAGGGGGTATTTAAGGCACTGTGGATATCTAATAAATAGCGTCCGCTATGGCTTAGCATTCCATTATGGACTCCTCCTTTAGGGGTGATATTTTTTACAGTTCCTTTTTTGATGTTTACACTATAAATATGTCCTTCACGAGGATCTTCTCCTGTTCCTTTAATGAATACAGTTTCCCCCTTAGTATCAAATCCTAAAACTTCTTGAACAACCCATTTGAAAGAAGTAAGCTGGCGTGATTTGGTGGAGTTGGTAGCACCTATATAGAGGTTCATAAAACCATCTTTCTCACTAAGCCAGATGAATTCGTTAGGCTTATTAGGGATGAAAATGGCGGCTGTTTCAGGTTCTACCCATCGAGAATTGCTCTCTTGCCAGAGAGTTTGTGCCTTTTCCCCTGTTTCACGATTGTATGTATTTAAATCATAGTGATTTTGACCACGATTGACTTCAGCTAAAAGAATTTGTTTTTCATCAGGTGTCCAAGCTAAATTAGTAAGGAAATGGGCATCGTGGTTATCTACTTTAAGATAAGAAGTAGTTCTTTTAGAAAGATCAAATACACCTACTTTAGCGATTTCATTTTTTCCTCCTGCCATAGGGTATTTAATACTTTTTAGGGAAGCAGGAGTGGTAGTTATATCCACTAGAGGGTAATTGGTTACTTGACTGACATCTTTTTGGTAGAAAGCAATATAGTTTCCATTAGGAGACCAGAAGATACCCTTTTGAATACCAAATTCATTTCGGTGGATGAACTGTCCTGAGATAATATTTTCATCCTTGAAAACAGCAATGGGAATACGTGATTCAGAAGTTGTGGCTACGAATAAGTTATTATCTAAAGTATAGGCAACAGCCCTTTGTGCATGATTATATTCTGCATTCTCTGCTTTTTCAGGAAGTGTAATGGTAAAGAGAGGTTTCTCAATTAGATAATCATAGATATGATATTTGTTGCCATTTGTAATTACTAATTGATTACTATCTACATAAACAATGGAGGGATATCCTTGCAAACTGTATGTTTCAGATAATTTTTTAACATTAATAGAGGCTGCTTCTACTCCTTTGTTGTCAAAAATAGCAAAATTGCCATCCTTGTAGTACATGTAATTATCGGTTCCTTCTATCCAGCGCAAGTCATATAAGCGCTTAACCCGTAAGGAATAATTATAAGCGGCTTGGTCAGTCGCTATTGTTTGCTTCTGGCAGAATCCTACAAAAGGGAGACATAAAGCGATGAGGAAACTTATTTTTTTCATTTTATATAAATTTAGAGCTACAAATTTACGTTTTTTTTCATAATAAAAAAAGCAGTGAGGGAATAAATCTCACTGCTTTTTTGTTAAAAAGAAATTACTTTAAGTCTTATGCTTCTGCTAAAGGTTCAATAGAGACATAAGATTTGTTATTCTTTTTCTTTTGGAATCTTACAATTCCATTTATAGCGGCATGTAATGTATGGTCTTTACCCATATATACGTTTTCTCCAGCTATATGTACAGTTCCTCTTTGGCGAACGATAATGTTACCTGCTACCGCAAGTTGACCTCCATATATCTTCACACCCAATCGTTTAGAGTGTGACTCTCTACCATTCTTAGAACTACCGACACCTTTTTTGTGAGCCATATTATTTAATTTAGTACTTGATATTCAAGTGGGTTATACAATTATTTTACAATTCCTCCATTAAGTTCATCTTGCCATTTTTTAAGTTCGTCCCATTTGCCATCAGCAGCAAGGCGAGCTTGTTGAGCCCATGTTTGAGGATCAAGGTGGGCTAAGGTATTACTTGCCTCCATAAGGATGGCATGAATTTCTTCCACGGATTTTTTAGAGAGTTTGTCAAAAGTATCTACTCCTGCCTTTACTAAGGCTTCAGCAGCTTTAGGGCCAATACCTTCTACTTTTTTAAGATCGTCCTTTGGTGTGTTTTTAGATTTGCTTTCCTTTGCAGAAACTTTTTTTCCACCAGAGGCAAGAATTTCTTCTATCATGATTTCAGTAAAAGATTGACGATGTCCATTTTTTACTTTGTAACCTTTGCGTCTTTTCTTTTTGAAAACAATGACTTTGTCTCCTTTTACATGACGTAAAACTTTAGCTTGCACAGAAGCTCCATCTATAGCGGGGGCGCCAATGGTAATGGCTCCATCTTGATCCAAAAGAAGTACTCTATCAAAGATAACTTCACTTCCTTCGGCATTTTCCAAGCGGTGAACAAATACTTTTTGGTCTTTGCTAACTTTGAATTGTTGCCCTGCCATCTCTACAATTGCATACATATTCGGTTGCTTTTAATTAATTAAATTTGGGCGCAAAAGTAAGACTTTTTTCAAAAATAGCCAAACTTTTTTGCAGGAAAATAAATTAGTTTTTCAAGGTTCCCATTCAAACCGTTTTTCTGCCTCTTTCTCTCCTACTTTCACTTTGTTAATATGAGTAAACTTTACATTAGGATCTACTTCTGTGAATTGTAAGGCTTTCTTAATACAATAGTCTATTTTATAGGCGACAGCGATACATACACGGTGATTGCCAACCAGCCCCATTGCCATATAAATATATTCTCCTTTTGTAAAGTAGTCGGTATTGATAAGGTTGATTTCTTGGTTGATTTCTTTGGTTAGATGCATTTTGGTAAAAGATTAGATTTTGTTATTAATTAAGTACTAAAATAAATCATTAGCGGTAATACTTTTATCGTGCTTAGTATAAGCGGTAGGTCGTTTGGCAAAAAAGTCATCAAGTTCGTTTACGAAGACCTCTTCCTCAAACCACAGCATGGGTTTTGCTTCTTCAGCCGTGATACCAAAAGGTTTGCCTAAGTCCAGTTGGGTAAGGGCATCATCCAAGCGATAGCGCATATAATTAGCTAAATCCTTCTTGGTGAAAAAATCTAGTTCACCTTCCTCAAAAATCCAGTCCAGCATCTTATCCTCCAAGAGAATATATTCGCGAATGAACTGAGTAGCCTCTTCTTTTGCTTTAGTGCGGAACTCTGGATTTTCCTCGAAAATAGTCTTGAGAATATAGATGCCTGCATTGGCGTGTACTTGCTCATCTATGGAAGTCCATGCAATAATATTGGCTACATTCTTCATATATCCTTTAAAGCGGGTAAAGGAAAGGATAGTTGCAAACTGGCTAAAGAGGGAGGCATTCTCAATAATTAAGGTAAAGAAAAGGATACGCTCCATAGCATTCTCTCGGTTCTTTGCCAAATATTCCTTAAGCACACCATTTCTTTCTTTGAAGATGGGTACTTCCAGAAGTGTTTCGAACTCATTGTTGTAGCCTAATACCTCCAATAATCGTGAATAGGCTTCTGAATGGCGAAACTCACATTCGGCAAAAGTAGCTCCCAGCCCGTTGAATTCTGGTTTTGGGAAAATGTCATAGAGGTCTCCCCAAAAGGTTTTTACAGCTACCTCTACCTGTGCAATCCCCAATAAAGCACGTTTTACGGCTTCTTTTTCTATTAAGCTGAGATTGGACTTAAAATCTTGTATATCAGCGGTAAATTCTACTTCAGAGTGCACCCAAAAGGTCTGGTGCATCATATCCACGAATTTCATCACTTCTGGATACTCAAAGGGCTTGTAATTTTCTCTTTTGTCAAATATTCCCATTTTTTTATAATTAATGAATAATGATTAATGAATAATGAGGAGGGGGCGAATTGACTCACATACTCCGCTTTCACAGACTTTGCTCCTACAGGCACTAATCACCAATGATTAGATATACTATATAGATTATAATAGCGGCGATGAAAAAGTAAAAGTACCATTTAAAAAAGTCAAAGGGGCTTTTCTTGATGAATAAAGAGTCCTTTTTCTCGGTGGAACTGGTGGTTTGGGTTCCTTTCTTGGGAATGTAGCCAGTTTTGGCTTCCAAATCTAAGACAGCCTTGAAGAGAGGTTCGCGTGCCTTATTGACCTCTTCGGGGGCTTGATCCCAAGCAATGGTGTAGTAACTTCTGACACGCTCCCACATAGGGTGACCTGGGGTTACCTCTTCCTTAACATTGCCTTTTTGGTAAAAGAAATGTACATTGGATCCATCGGGATCAGAGGTGGCACTGATGCTCTCGTAGTTCTCCGAGGAGCGAGTCTTGGACTGAGTGACCGCTGCTTGCAGGTCGGTTTGCTTGCCTAAGAAAAAGTCATCAATGATGTCCTTGGCTTCCTTGAGACCTAAATGAGCCGTCTCCATCAAGAGCTTTACCGCTTCTAGCTTGTGACCCTCACGGATAAGGGTCTCTATCTGGCCAATGTCAGTTTGTGTCATAGTGAAAAAATTATGTGCAAAATTAGAACTTTAAGTAGGGTTTTGCAACAAAAAAAGAGGATGATGTCATAAATACTTATAAACAAAAGACTTATTTTTTCCACATAAGATTGTTAATAACTTTTTGTCTCCTATTCTTTATTAGAGTACTACTTATTAAAAATCAGCGAGATACTATTTTTGTAGTAAAAAAAAGAAAAAAGTAAGAGTTATATAAAAATAAATATGTACTTTTGCCGGTAAATTTGCAATTAATTAAAGTTCTTTATGCTCACACGTAGGCACATTCGTGTAAAGGTAATGCAGTGCATTTATGCACTGCATCAGGAAGAAAATCATAACTTGCAGCGTCAGGAAACTTTCCTGCAAGCAAGTATGGATAATATGTATAGCTTATATATTATATTAATGGGTTTGTGGGTAGCCCTTTATGAGCGTTCTAAGCAAATGCAGCTTCTCTTCCAAAGCAAGTTTATCCGTAATGAGGACATTTCACATACTTTGTTTTCTGAGAATAAAGCATTACAACTTATTATAACTAATAAGCAATTGAATGAAGCAATTGAACAGGAAAAGAAATTATCTTGGTATACCTATAATGAGTATGTGAACATCTTATACAATAAGTTAGTAGAGAGCAAAATATATAGAAGACAAATGGCTCTTGAAAGGACTTTTGAGAAAGATAGACAATTTTTGGTGGAACTTTACACAGAAGTGATTGCTCCAAATGAAGAACTTTTTGACTTTTTATCAGATAAGGAAATTACATGGAGTGACGATTTTCCTATAGTGAATACCTTGATAGTAAAGCTTCTTAAGGGACTTTCACAGGGAAAAGAAGCAAATCTCCTTCCCCCTTTGTTCAAAGATGAGTCTGATAAGGAGTTTGGAAAGGAACTCTTAAGGAAGACGATATTAAATGATGAGTTGTTTCATCAATATTTAGTGGAAAAAACTCCCCAGTGGGATACAGAGCGTATTGCTGAAATTGATGCTATCCTTATTAAGATGGGAATTACAGAATTTCTTAAGTTTCCTAGTATTCCTGTAAAGGTTACACTTAATGAATATGTGGAGATAGCTAAAGAGTATTCTACCCCTAAGAGTAGTGTTTTTATAAATGGTATTTTGGATACACTTTCTAAGGATTTCATACAAGAAGGAAAACTCAAAAAAATAGGTAGAGGACTTTTATAATGATAAAGAATTAATAAAAAAAAGGATTTTATGAAAAAAATATTTTTTTTAGCAGGAATTGCCTTATTGGCTTCTTGCTCAGAAAATGGTACAAATGCTGCCAGTAAGATCAAGCAAAGTAACTTAGAAGAAGCTCAAAGGACAGCAGAACAAGCAAATCAGTTTCCCGTAATAAAATTTGAAGAAACTACTCATGATTTTGGAGAAATCAAACAGAATGTGCAAGTAGAAACCTCCTTTGAATTCAAAAATACAGGAAAAGTACCTTTAGTAATTACCAATGCTACCAGTAGTTGTGGTTGTACTGTTCCAGAATATCCTAAAGAAGCTATTGCACCAGGAGAGAAAGGAGCAATAAAAGTAGTATATAATGGTTCAGGCAAGGATGCTATCTCTAAGACAGTCACCCTTACCACTAATACAGAACAAGGTACAGAACTCCTTACTATTAAGGCTTTTGTAAAAGAATAATAACACAGATTTTATGAATATAGTATTACAAGCAGCTCCTCAGGGGGGAGGAGGTAATTTCCTTTTTATCCTGATAATGGTCGTTATCATGTTTGCTTTTATGATATTTCCTTCTATGAGAAGACAACGACAAGAAAAGAAATTCTACGAATCACTTAAAAAGGGAGATAAGGTAATTATGAAGAGTGGATTACATGGGAGGATAGTGGAACTTACAGATACGTCTGTAGTGATAGAAACCCTTTCTGGAAAGCTTAAATTTGAACGCACAGCCGTGTCCTTGGATTACTCTCGAAGAATACAACAAACAGAAGATAAGTAATCTAAAGACAAGTAATCTTATGTATGTAATAAGGTAAAAAGTAATAAATTCTATTACTTTTTACCTTTTACTCAATATCTAAGTCCTGAATATTTATTTAGAATCACTTATAAATTAAATGCAAGAACTTATAACACGAGGGGAAGTGCTTCCTTTGATGGAGTCTTTTTATACTATTCAAGGAGAAGGATTTTATAAGGGAACAGCGGCTTATTTTATTAGGTTAGCAGGTTGTAATGTAGGATGTCATTGGTGCGATGTTAAGGAAAGTTGGGATGCCTCTATACATACACTAGTTCCCATTAAAACAATGGTAGAAGAAGCTTTTAAATTCTCAAAAATAGCGATTATTACAGGGGGAGAACCCCTGATGTATAACTTAGATCCTCTGACAGAACTTCTTAGAAGTAAAGGAATTCGTACTCATATAGAAACCTCTGGTGCTCACCCTCTTACAGGTGTTTGGGATTGGATATGTCTCTCTCCCAAAAAGAATAAGCGCCCACTTCCACCAATTCACCAAAAAGCCAATGAACTAAAAATGATTATTTATAATCAGCATGACTTCCTTTTTGCGGAGGAAATGTCCGTTCTCACTCGTACGGATTGTATCCGTTACCTACAACCTGAGTGGAGTAGAAGGGAGAAAATGATTCCTAAGATGGTAGAATATGTAATGGAACATCCTCAATGGAAAATTTCCTTGCAGATGCATAAATACTTGAATATTCCTTAAATGATATATAATGTTCAAACGTATTTTTAGTTATATTCTTCCTTTCTCTCTCTTCCAGAAAGAATCAACTATAAGTGGATTGCTTTCTGTAACACTTCTCAATGGAAAACAAATACTTAATTCTCCTAATACTGATTATTCTTATGGGAGTCTCCAACGTGTATTGCGCTTTGGACTCCATAAGATAGGTTTTGACCTTATTCGCAGCCAAGAAAAGGTGCTTGTATTAGGTTTGGCGGCAGGAAGCGTAGTGGAGACCTTAGTAGAAGAGGTTAATTTTCAAGGAGAAATACATGGAGTAGATATAGATAAAGAGGTAATAGAGATAGGAAAGCAATACTTCCATTTGGGAGAGATAAAAAACCTGCAGATATTTATAGAGAATGCACAGGATTATATAAAAAGAACACACGATAGATATGATTTGGTAATAGTAGATATTTTTCAAGACGATAGAATGCCTAACTTCCTTTTTGAGCCTTTATTCTTTAATCAAATTAATAACATCATAAACAAAGAAGGGATAATTCTGTTTAATACAATTGTGAAGAACAAGCAAGAATTTCAGAGAAATAGGAGTTTTATGCATATTCTTAAGGAGAAATATAATATCTTAGTTTTTTCAAAAATAGAATTAAATAATGAACTGATTATTTTAACGAAGAAATAATTATAGATACTTTTTAAATGATTCTCTTGGGTAAATCATAAAAAAAACGTAGTTTTGTAGAAGTTAAACATATCTAAAAGATTTTGAAATATGAAAAAAATGATTTTCTCCCTACTTATATTTTTAGTAGGTAATTTTGTTAGTGCACAGAGAATCTCTCTAGAGAATAATCCTCAAGAGAACCAAACGCAAACTCCTATGAAAAAAATTCTACTTGCCAGTACTTCAACTGTTTACGGAGGTACTTATTTATCCTATTTGAAAGAAGAACTTGTACGCTTCTTTGATGGGGTAGATGAAATTCTATTTATTCCTTATGCACGTCCCAGTGGTATCTCTCATGATGAATATACTGAAAGGGCAAGAACATTTTTTGCCACCATTGGCAAGAAGGTCGTGGGAATACACACTTTTTCGAATCCTGCAGAAGCAGTAAGAAAAGCCAAAGCTATTTTTACAGGAGGAGGGAATACGTTTTTACTTGTGACTAAGCTCTATGAGAATGGAGTAATAGAACCTCTTCGTGAAGCCGTTAATAATGGAACTCCTTATATGGGAGCTAGTGCTGGAACCAATATAGCAGGGCAGAGTATGCAAACTACAAATGATATGCCTATCATCTACCCACCCAGTTTTAAAACTTTAGGGGTAGTGCCTTTCAATATCAATCCACATTACCTTGACCCAGATCCTAAGAGCAAGCATAAGGGAGAAACCCGTGAAACCCGTATCAATGAGTTTCATGTACTAAATGAGACTCCTGTTATTGGCTTACGTGAAGGAAGTTGGCTTGTAATAGAAAATGGTAAACTTACACTCAAGGGCAAACTTACAGCTCGTATTTTTGAGCAAGGTAAAAAGCCTTATGAATGGGATGGTAAAAAACCTCTTTCCTTTTTTAAATAAAGAGAAATTATCAGAATTGTAAGCCTAATTCCCGAATAAAGGTTTCTAAATAAGGATTTTGTTCTTTTAATGCTTTGTATTTCTCCTCAGGAGTATAAGCAATATTGGAGGTATTTTCTTTATTTACAGTAATCTGTAGTGAAATATTATAGTTGTTTAGTGACTTACAAATATAGGCAAGCAATCGTTTTTGTTGAGAGAGGATTTCTATTTGTGCAATATCAGTAGCTACTTCTAATTGGATCATATCATCCTTAATAGTAGGCGTATTTTTGCCCAAATTAGTGATAAGGAGGTGTTCTCCTCTTTTATCTAAAATAGTCAACATGTTTTGCCATACACGCGCAAAATCATCTGATGAATAGTCATCGGTAGCAAGGTTTTGTGCGTGTATATTTTTGTCATCACGTACTTTAGCTGCTTCACGCTTAAGTTGAATGCTCTTGAGAGAAGTAGCCGAGACACTATGTTCAGGAGGAGAGACCGTTGTGGAGGAACTGTTTTCTTTTGTTGAAATATTATATGTATCTTCTTTATTTACAGTCTCTTGTGTTGTGGTTTTATGAAAGAAAGCAACAGGAATTATATATCCATCATTTTTTTTTTATCCCCTTCAAAGGTTAATGAGGCAAGTTGCATTAAGGTAAGTTCCACCAGTAGGCGAGGGGTACGGCTTGTCTTGTACTCTAGGTCGCATTTGGTGGTAATTTCTAAAGCTTTTATAAGGAAAGGAAAATCACATTGTTCGGATTGGGTTGCATATTTCCTTTTGGTTTCTTCACCTACTTCCATAAGAGCAATGGTTTTGCTATTCTTGCAAACCATTAAATCCCTAAAATGCCCTGCTAATCCTGCTATAAAATGTTGTCCATCAAAACCATGAGCAAGAATACCATTGAATTCTACTAGAAGTTGTGGAATGTTATTTTGTAGGATAAGGTCGGTAATTTTGAAATAGGTATCATAATCCAATACATTAAGTATTTCTGAAACAGCCTGTCGGGTGATAGTTTTCCCACAGAAACTCACGACCCTATCAAAAATAGAAAGAGCGTCGCGCATAGCACCATCTGCCTTTTGAGCAATGATTTGTAGGGCTTCATCTTCAGCATTTAATCCTTGTTCTTTAGCAATATACTTAAGATATTCACGAGCATCATTTATAGTAATCCGTTTGAAATCAAATATCTGACATCGGGAGAGAATAGTGGGGATTACTTTATGTTTTTCGGTAGTTGCAAGGATGAAAATAGCATGTGCAGGGGGTTCTTCCAATGTTTTAAGAAAAGCATTGAAAGCAGCATTAGAGAGCATGTGTACCTCATCAATGATATATACTTTGTACTTTCCCACCTGAGGGGGGATACGTACTTGTTCAATAAGGGAGCGGATCCCTTCTACACTATTATTAGAAGCTGCATCCAACTCAAATATATTAAAGGCAAAATCATTATCTTCCTCTTGAGTAGAGGTTGTTTTTTCATTGATTTTCTTTGCTAGGATACGGGCGCAAGTAGTTTTGCCCACTCCACGAGGACCTGTAAAAAGTAGGGCTTGCGCTAAGTGATCATTAGCGATAGCATTCTCCAGAGTGTCAGTAATGGCTTGTTGACCCACTACATCCTTGAATGTCTGTGGGCGATATTTACGTGCAGATACTATAAATGGATTCATGCGACAAAGATACGAAAATAATAATTAGTTTTTAATGATCGAGAATGAATTTTTTAGTTATTTTTGATTAGTCATTAATCATTAATGAAATTTTCTCCCATTCTTCCATAAGAGTATCTAAGGCTTCTTTCTTCTGTCCATATTCTTCTAAGAGAGAGGCTGTGGGAGATACACTCTGTAACTGTTCATCCAATAGGGCAAGTTCTTTTTCTAAGTTATTGATCTGATTTTCTACTTTACTAAGTTGATTTGTGAGTTTTTTTCGTTCTTTTTGTTCTTCATAGGATAAAGTTTTCCCCTTATCTACCAAAGCATTTTTTTTCACTTCTTTACCTTTTTCTATTTCTCGGAAGGAGGAAACGGCTCTTTGCTCTAAGTAGAAGTCAATATCTCCTAAATACTCTTTGATATTATGATTCTTGAATTCATATACTTTTTCAGTGAGTCCAGTAAGAAAATCACGGTCATGGGAAACAATAATCAGTGTTCCCTCAAAGCGTTGTAAGGCTTGTTTGAGGACACTTTTGGAGGCAATATCCAAGTGATTAGTGGGTTCGTCCATTACCAGAACATTGAAAGAAGAAAGGAGCATTTTTGCCAATGCTAAACGGTTACGTTCGCCCCCGGAGAGGACTTTTACTTTCTTCTCCACTTCATCGCCACGGAAAAGAAAAGCCCCTAATATGTCCCGTACTTTAGTGCGATTGGAGTCATTGGCAGCATTGAGCATTGTATCAAGTAAGGTGAGTTCACCATCCAAATACTGGGCTTGGTTTTGAGCAAAGTAACCAATTTCCACATTGTGACCTAAGCGAATATTACCCTCAAAGGGAATCTCTCCTATAATCATTTTGGCAAGAGTGGTCTTCCCTTGACCATTTTGTCCTACAAAGGCTATTTTACTTCCTCGTTCTACCAGGAGATTTACATCCTTTAAAATATTCTTTGCTCCATAGCTCTTGCTCACATGGTTTATCTCCAGAACTACCTTGCCTGGTTGTTGGGAAATAGGAAAATGTACGGACATTACAGAATTATCCTGCTCATCTACCTCAATGCGTTCAATACGCTCTAATTTTTTGATGAGTGATTGTGCCATGGAAGCTTTAGAGGCTTTGGCACGAAATTTATCAATAAGTTTTTCCGTTTGTTGAATCATTTTTTCTTGATTCTTCTGAGCGGAAAGCTGTTGGGCTATCATCTCTTTTCTTAGTTCCAAGAAAGCAGAGTAAGGTTTAGGATAATCATAGATACGTCCTGCTACTATTTCAATAGTACGATTGGTTACATTATCCAAGAACATCTTGTCATGGGAGATGATCACCACTGCTCCAGGAAAAGTCTTAAGAAATCCTTCAAACCATATAATGGATTCTATATCCAGGTGGTTGGTAGGTTCGTCCAAGAGAAGAATGTCATTTTTTTCCAAAAGGAGTTTGGCAAGTTCTATTCGCATGCGCCAACCTCCTGAGAAACTATCGGTTAGGCGGGTGAAATCCTCTCTAGAAAAGCCTAAGCCCGTCAGGATACGTTCCGTATCCCCTTTGTAGGAGTAACCTCCGTGAATTTCATATTCATGAGTGATGTCATGTAGGCGTATGAGCAGTTTATTATAACTCTCACTTTCATAATCGGTGCGCTCTGCCATCTCCAAATGGATAGCGTCCATTTCTGCTTCCAAATCAATGAGATTGGAGAAGGCTTGGTATGCCTCCTCAAGGACGGTACGCCCTGCAACAAAGTCAATATCTTGCCTTAAGTAACCTATTTTAGTGTTTTTCTCCAAGGCTATAGTTCCCGTATCGGGATGTAACTGACCGGAGAGAATTTTAAGCAAAGTGGATTTTCCAGCTCCATTCTTTCCAATGATTCCTACACGATTGCCTCCATTGAGCATAAAAGCTACTTCCGAAAAGAGTGTTTCTCCTTGGAATGAAATAGATAAGCCACTGACATTCAACATTTATTATAAGATTAAAAAGTAGGGGCAAAGATAGGAAATAATTATCAAAGGCTAATGAATATTAAGTATATTTCTTTGGGACAAAAATAAATAAGGCTGATAAAAAAACAGCCTTATTGTACTAACCTTAATTTTATTTATTTTTTACTACTTCTTCTAAAGGTAATCGTTTCTTAGGGGTAAAAGAAGGTTGATTTTTATCCTCAGGGTTACGATAGCCAATAGCTACAGCAAAAAGCGTACGATAATCGTTCTCTTGGAGAATCTTGTCATATTCTTCAGGAAGAATACCTTCCATAGGAGTGGAGTCAATCCCTATAGAGGCACAAGCAGAAAGGAAATAACCTAAGGCAATATACACTTGGTGGGCAAGCCATGACCGAACGAAAGCTTCTCCTTTAGTTTTTATTGTTTGTCGGTAGAAGTTGGCTCCTGTCTCGGAAAGGAAACTTTTAGATTTTTCCTCAAAGAGTTCTTCACTGGCTATTACCCTGAATACTACCAGATGGCTTGCCTCTCTTACACGTTGTTCATTGATGAAAGAAACTTTGGCAAAAGCATCGTTCTTAAGTTTCTCATCACTCACAAATACAAACTGCCATGGTTGGCTATTGATAGAGGAAGGACAAAGTCGTAGAATTTCTCTTAATTCTTGGATTTTTTCCTCTGGGATGCGTTGATTGCTATAAGTTTTAGTAGTATAGCGAGTTTGTGCTAATTTTAAGAAATTCATATTGAATCAATTTAAGAATAGGCAAAGGTAATAAATATTTTCTATTTTCAATGCTAAATAGATTTATTTCTTAATAAATATTTTTAAGCATTAATTTTTCCAGAATGTATAATAAACATGGTAAAATTATTATATTTGGATTTTAACAACCATAAACGTTAAATAATAATTAAAAATTAATAATTAATCATTATTTTTGTACATTTGCCCCGTGAAAAAATAGATTATAAATATGAAAAGAATCTGTCTTTCGTTGCTTGTTTTAGCCACTTATCAGGGCTTTGCACAACAATCTTTTTCGGGATTAAGAACCAGCGTATATGGAGGCACACTAACTCCCATTTCTAATCCTGCTAATGTACTTGGAGCACGTCCTTGGGATGCCAATCTGATATCTGTAGATGCTGATATGGGAAATAATACTATGGGATTTTCTCCAAATTTGACAAAGTCCCTTGAGGATTTCTCTAAGGGGTTGAATAATGTAATTGATGCTAACATTAAAGCGGATATTTTAGGTCCTTCCTTTCTATATCGTATCAATAAGAAACATGCAGTAGGGCTTTTCTCTCGTGCACGAGCTATGGCAAGTGTCGATGGCGTAGATGCTAAGATGTTACAGGCATTTTTATCAGCTAAGAATTTAGAACTACCTACCAATCCTTCGGATTACTATAAGGTGAAGAGTATTAATGATATGAACTTATTGGTCAATGCCTTTATGGAAATAGGAGCCACTTATGCTTATACCCTATATAATGATGGTTATAATCTTATGCGTGTGGGAGCAACTCTTAAGTATGTACAAGGTTCAGGTAGTTTCCGTATGGGATTCTCAGGAATTAACAGTGATAATGTAACTCTTCGTAGGGAGAATGGTGATGTTATTATGCATGTAGGGAATGGATATGCAGAGGTAAGGAGTGGTGGTCTGAATGTAATTAATGATGGTTCGTTAGGAGACCTCTTTAAATCAGAGGCTTCTACTGTAGGACTTGACCTCGGTTTTGTGTATGAATATAGCCAAGATGGTTGTCCTAATTGCGACGGACATATTCCTTACGATTTTAAGGTGGGGGTTTCCTTGTTAGATTTAGGACGTCTCAAGTACAAGACAAATAAAAACTCTTTTACATACACTCTTCATAATCAAGATATTAATCTTGAAAATATGCAAGATAGTTTTGATAAAATGTCAGATGCTTTGAAAAGAACACAAGAGGGAGAATCTTTTGCCTCTTCTTTGCCTACTACACTGAATATCAATTTGGATTACCGTTTTATAGAAGGAGTATATTTGAACCTTTCCAGCCAGTTCAATGTAGTAAAGAAAAATGAGTATAATGCACGTTATGCAAATGACTTTGTGCTAACTCCTCGTTGGGAAAATAATACTTTTGGCGCTTATTTGCCTATGAGTATTAATTCAGTATCTAAATTTAATGTAGGAACAGCGGTTCGTTTAGGGCCTTTGTTCTTCGGATCTCGTAGTATTTTGACTAATTTGATAGCTAAGAACAATGCTAAAGAGCTGAATTTCTTTTTTGGTATTCGTTTTGGTGGAGCTTTTGAATAGTAAAAATTTTATTTTTTTCGGCATAATTAAAAACTCAAGGAGTGCTCTTTCTTAGAGTACTCCTTTTCTTTATCCTAAAAAATTAATAATTGATAATTAACAATTAATCATTAATTTGTATCTTTGCGCCTAAATTGAAATTTATGAAACAAGAAGAGATAGTAACTCCAGATAAGAATTCAGATAAAGGGAAAAAAGTACAGGTACAAGAAATGTTTGATACTATTTCTTCTTCCTATGATGGGCTCAATAGGGTAATGACCCTGCGTATGGACATTTCTTGGCGAAAACATGTGAGAGAAAAAGTGTTTCAAATAAAACCTGGCACAATACTTGATGTAGCTACAGGAACGGGAGATCTGGCTATAGAACTCTCTAAGATTCCTAAAGCACATATTATTGCTGTAGATATCTCTCAAGGAATGCTTTCAGTGGGAGAGAAGAAGGTAAAAGAGTTGAACTTATCAGATCGTATTACTATGCAGGTAGCCGATAGCGAAAACCTACCTTTTGCTGATGAGAGTTTTGATGCTGTAACAGTTTCTTTTGGAATTCGTAATTTTGAGAATCTTGAAAAAGGACTTACTGAGATTAAGCGAGTACTCCGTCCTAAAGGACGATTGGTTATTTTGGAGACCTCTGTTCCCACTCGTTTTCCTTACAAACAGGGATATAAGTTATATACAAAATTTATAGTCCCTCTCATGGGAAAATTCTTAGCAAAGAACCAAAATGCTTATGCTTATCTCTCAGAGTCCGCTGCTAAGTTTCCCTTTGGAGAAAGATTGTCACAGATTCTTTCTAAAGAAATAGGCTTTTCAAAGGTTATCTACAAGCCCCAAACGTTAGGCGTAGCTACTATATATATAGCTGATAAATAAGTATATATGAAGAAAATTATAGGAATATTATTTGTAATACCTTTCTTTGCAAAGGCACAACCTATTACTAATTTAGAGGATTTTGATTATCAAAAATTCCAATGGGGTTATTATTTTGGACTTAACTCATTAGATTTCCGTTTGGATTATCAGAAATTGGACTATACTACTAATAATCTTATAGATATCCAAACGAAAAAATCAGCAGGTTTTAATGTGGGACTTACAGGGGATTTACGTCTTGTGGATCACTTGAGCCTGCGTTTTGAACCGGGTCTTATCTATAATAAGCGGCATTTGGAATTTCCTAATTTTACCAATGATAATGAACGTATAAGGGATATTAATTCTACTTATATCTATGTTCCTGTTCTCTTGAAATATGGTGCTAAGAGATGGTATAACTTTAAGCCTTATATAACCGCTGGAGCTTCTATGACTTTGAATCTTAGTGCTAATAACAGATCTCATGCAGATAATAGTGAAGGAAAGTTTCGGGTGAATCCCACAATATTCTTTTATGAGTTGGGTTTCGGAATTGATTTTTATACACCTCATTTTCGTTTTACCCCCTCTATACGTGGGTTATTTTCTATTAATAATGAACTTATTTGGGATAATGACCCTGCCAGTCCCTGGACAAGTAATATAAAGGGACTCTATACACGAGGGATAATGATTAATCTTACATTTGAATAACTTAATTTATATGAAAAAAAGTAGTTTTGTTTTATTCTTTTCCATATTATGGAGTTTTATGGCTAAAGCCCAAATTTCTTTTGGGAGTAAACCCTTTGAACAACGTGATGAAAATCCTGTACAATGGTCTTTCTCTCAGGAGAGACTTTCTGATACAGAATATTTGCTTACTTTTAGTGGGAAAATTGCTCCAAAATGGCATGTTTATTCTCAGAAAAATCCAGAAGGAGGAGCCCTTCCTATGGTCATTACCTATACAACACAGGGAATAGAGCTTATGGGAGAATCTCAAGAGGAAGGTCTACAGAAAGCTTTTAATGATGTTTTTGGAGTGAACGAACTTTTCTTTGAGAAAAATATAAAAATCACTCAAAAAGTTAAGCTTACTGATCCTAATGTAAAGTATATCAAAGGGGAAATCTTCTGCCAAGCTTGTATAGATGTATGTATCAACCTCAAGGAGGATTTTGCCTTTTCTTTGGATGGATCTGTGGCTCAAGTAGAAGAAAAACACATAGATGCACGTAGTCAGGATTTGGCAAAAAATCTCGAGCTCCCTCTCAAGAACAAAGAACTTATTGAGGAAACAAAAAAAGAATCCAACTGGACAGTATTCATCTTAGGCTTCTTAGGAGGCTTTATAGCCTTACTTACTCCTTGTGTGTTTCCTATGATACCTCTTACAGTCTCTTTCTTTACTAAGCAGAGCAAAACACGTAGAAAAGGTATATTCAATGCTTTTCTATATGGGCTTTTTATCCTATTGATATATGTGCTTTTAAGTATTCCCTTTCACTTTTTGGATAATATAGATCCCGAAATTCTCAATACTATTTCTACTAATGTATGGTTGAATGTAATTTTCTTTGTAATTTTTGTATTTTTTGCTTTTTCCTTCTTTGGATTCTATGAAATTACGTTGCCTGCATCATGGGGGAATAAGATGGATAATGCTTCTAATATAGGGGGAATCATTGGAATTTTCTTTATGGCACTGACTTTAGCCATAGTTTCCTTCTCTTGTACGGGACCTATTTTAGGATCACTTTTGGCGGGATCACTCTCCTCAGGAGGAGCTACTCAACTAACTTTAGGAATGGCAGGTTTTGGGCTTTCCTTGGCTTTACCGTTTGTACTCTTTGCTCTTTTCCCCTCTTGGTTGAATTCTTTACCCAAATCAGGAGGTTGGATGACCACTGCTAAAGTATTTTTAGGCTTTTTAGAATTGGCTTTTGCACTTAAGTTCCTTTCTAATGCTGACCTGGTAGAGCACTGGGGATTGCTTAAAAGAGAAATATTTGTAGGGCTCTGGTTTATTCTTTTTGCCTTACTCACCTTATATCTCTTTGGTTTTATTCGTTTTCCTCATGATGGACCTAAAAAATCATTGCTACAATACTCCAAAGGTCGTTTGTTTATAGGGGTACTTTCGGGATTATTTTCTATATATCTGCTTTTAGGACTTTTCGGAAAGAATAGCTTGCGTATACTTAGTGGTTTCCCTCCCCCAGAATCTTATGCCTTCTTCCCTAAAGAGCAAAGTAGTGGACAGATTATCTTTAAGGACTATTATCAAGGAATGGCGTATGCTAAGGAACATAATATGCCAGTGATGTTGGATTTTACAGGATGGGCATGTGTGAATTGCCGTAAAATGGAGGAACATGTATGGACGGACTCTCAAGTGAAGCAACTTATGCAACAGTATGTTCTTATCTCTCTTTATGTGGATGATAAGGAGGAACTCCCTAAGGAACAGCAATTTGATTTTAAGCATCGCAACGGTCGTGTGGAGTATATAAAGACTATAGGGGATAAGTGGGCAACTTTTCAAGAGGTGAATTTCTCTACGGCTTCCCAGCCATATTATGTCCTCCTTTCACCTAATACAGAACTTCTCTCTACCCCAGTACAATATGTGGATACAGAAACTTATAAAGAATGGCTTGAAAAAGGAATTAAATCAATGGTTAATTAATTATCAATTTATTAAATATTACATTGTTAACAATTTGTAAATTGTGAATACACAAAATTTATTAGAAAGACTACGTCAGATTGTGGGGAGTAAGTATGTGATTACAAACCCTTCACAGACAGAACGCTATCGCACTGGTTACCGATTTGGGACAGGAAATGCTTTGGCGGTGGTGCGCCCTGCTACTCTGTGGGAACAATGGCAAATCCTTGAAGCTTGTATGGATGCAGATGTAATTGTCATCTCTCAAGCTGCAAATACAGGAATTACAGGAGGGTCTAATCCTTTTGGAAATGATTATGACCGTGATGTAGTGATTATCAATACTATGCGTAATGATAATATTCAACTTATCCTCAATGGAGAACAAGCGGTATGCTTACCTGGTTCTACATTGAATCATTTAGAACAGGAACTTAAGCCTTATGGGAGAGAACCTCATTCGGTGATTGGCTCTTCCTGTATAGGAGCTTCAGTGATTGGTGGAGTATGTAATAACTCAGGAGGCTCTCTTGTACAGAGAGGTCCTGCCTATACTGAGATGGCGCTCTATGCTCAGCGTAATGCTGATGGGAAACTGGAGCTTATCAATCATTTGGGAATTGATTTAGGGGAGACTCCTAAGGAGATACTCACTAACCTACAGGAGGGGAAATACCAAAATAAGGATATCAAGGACACTGGGAAAAGAGGGCATGATCATGAATATTGTAATCATGTTCGTCAGATAGATGCTGATACTCCTGCTCGCTTTAACGCTGACCCTGCTCGTCTATATGAAGCTTCAGGAAGTGCAGGTCGCCTTGCGATCTTTGCCGTGCGTGTAGATACTTTCCCTGCCGAAGAGCATACAGCAGTGTTCTACATTGGTACTAATGACACTAAGGTACTCACTGAGCTACGCCGACACATGCTTGGAACCTTTGAGCAGATTCCTATCTCCGGAGAGTATATTCACCGTACAGCATTTGACATTGCTGCTAAATATGGTAAGGATACTTTCTGGTACATCAAGCATGTAGGTACTGAGTACCTACCTAAACTCTTTTCTCTTAAAGCATGGGCAGACCGTGTGGCAAAAAAACTCCCTTTTATGCCACATCATTTTAGTGAAAAATTCCTACAGGGTACCTCTAAACTTATGCCTAAGCATTTACCTCAGATTATGTGGGATTATCGCAATCAATATGAACACCACCTTATCCTAAAAATGGGTGGAAAAGGGGTAGAAGAAGCTCGAGAATACCTTAAGGAATACTTTGCTGATAAGAATAAAGGAGCTTATTTTGAGTGTGATGCTAAGCTTGCCCAAGCAGCTATGCTCTTGCGTTTTGCTGTAGCATCAGCAGCCATTCGTTACCGCTCCGTACATGAAAAAGAAGTAGAGGATATTGTAGCTTTGGACATAGCTCTTAAGCGCAATGAGGAGAACTGGTTTGAACAACTCCCTGCCGAATTAGACAACAAGATCCTACACAAGCTCTATTATGGACATTTTATGTGTCATGTTTTCCATCAGGATTATGTGATTAAGAAAGGCTATAATTGTGAGGAGATAGAGGAAGAAATGCTTAAGATACTTGATAGGAGAGGAGCGGAATATCCCGCCGAACATAATGTCGGTCACCTATATCACGCCAAGGATTCCCTTAAGAACTTTTATAAGGAACTGGATCCTACCAATAGCTTTAACTCAGGTATTGGGAAGACCTCTAAGAAAAAAGATTGGAAATAGGGATTAATTATCAATGATTAATACTTATGAAAAAAAGAATAATATTCTTATTATTTGGGATACTCTTCTCTTGTCATGCGCAAAGAAAGAATCTCTTACCGCAAAACAAACAGGCTATCCACCAGGAGTGTTATTGTGATAAAGATATAGCTATGGACAGGACAACCCGACATATAGTGTTAACACATATTCGATTACGTAAAGAGGGAAATGATTATTTCATACAAGGAAATTGTTGTGATATACTAAGAGCTTATGTGCAAAGCGAAAAGGGAGAATATGAAGAGGAATCGGTACAATGTATCTCTGATGAGATTCAAGAATTCCGTCTTACAAACAATATTCAGTATAGTCTTTCTTACAAGGGCAAGGGAGAACAGTTTATTTTAACCCAAAAGTGGGAAGAAGCAAAACCTTTTTTTCTGAGCAAAGAACTTCAAAGGGAGGATGTTTTCATAGAAGTAGGAGTCTCCAATGAAAACAATTCTCTTCTTTGGGTATATACAAGAAACTATAATTATAAGAAGTAAAGAACTTATTTCATGACTAAATAATTCAAAACTTAAAAACTAAAATTAATATGTTTTTTCCTAAAGATCTTCGTTATACTCCGGAGCACTTATGGGTGCGACAAGAAGGAGAAGTGTATTATGCAGGGATTACTGATTTTGCTCAAGAACAACTCAGTGATATCGTATATGTAGAGGTAGAAACAGAGGGGCAAACACTCGAAAAGGATCAGATATTTGGCACTATAGAGGCGGTAAAAACCCTCTCTGACCTGTATATGCCCCTCTCTGCGGAGATTGTTGCCTTCAACAAAGAACTCGTACGCAAGCCTGAACAAATTAATAAGATTCCCTACCAAGCATGGATTCTCCAAATAAAACCTACCCAAATAGAGCAGTGGGATACCCTTCTTACAGCGGAGGCATACCAGGCAATAATTAACGCTAATAATGATTAATCATTATCTAAATACATCTTCCGTACTTTTTTAAAGAGTTCAGAGGAATATACAAAGTCGGTAACCGCTTCATTATCTGTCTTGAAGATAGTATCTTTGCTGCCTTCCCATTCTTTGTAGCCATTCTTAAGGAAGATAATCTGTTCGCCTATTTCCATCACTGAATTCATATCATGGGTATTAATAATGGTGGTGATATTGAACTCCTCGGTTACTGTGTGGATAAGGTTATCTATTACAATGGCTGTTTTGGGATCTAATCCTGAGTTGGGTTCATCACAGAATAGGTATTTGGGCTCATTGACTACCGCACGAGCAATAGCCACACGTTTTTGCATTCCTCCTGATATTTCAGAAGGTTTTTTGTGATGGGCATCTACTAAATTTACCTTATCCAGAACGAAATCCACCCTGTCTTTCATCTCTGCTGAGGAGAGGGAGGAGAACATCTGTAAGGGAAACATTACATTCTCTTCCACTGTCATGGAGTCAAAGAGGGCACTTCCTTGGAAAACCATGCCCATTTTCTGTCGTAACTTCCGGCGCTGCTCCTTGTTCATATCGGTGTATTTGACCCCATCATAAATAATGTTTCCGCTATCAGGTGCATAAAGTCCCAAAAGAGTTTTAAGAAAAACAGTCTTCCCAGAACCACTCTGTCCGATGATGAGGTTCGTTTTTCCTTTATGAAAGGTTGCAGAGATTCCCTTGAGAATTTCCACTCCGTCAAAGGATTTTTTTATATTCTGTACTTCAATCATTTATGTAAGAAGTATTTGAGTGATGATAAAATCAATAATAATAATGGCAACACTTGTCCATACAAAGGATACTGTACTAGCCTTTCCTACATCCAAGGCACCTCCTTTCATATAATAGCCATGATAAGCAGGGATAGTCGCCAGCACGAAGGCAAAGATAACACTCTTAATTAGTGCGTAGGTAATATCAAAGGAACGGAATTGAAGTTTTAAACCTTCTAAAAATTCTGCTGAAGTGGCGTAATGTCCTACAGTAGCTGCTATATATCCTCCATAGATACCTAAAGCCATCGCCATAGTAATAGCAAAGGGATATAAAAGCAAAGCAATAATTTTAGGAAAGATTAGATAATTCAGTGAATTGACCCCCATAATATCTAGAGCATCAATCTGTTCGGTAACCCGCATAGTACCTATACTGGAAGTGATAAAGGAACCTACTTTCCCTGCTACAATGATAGAGGTGAAAGTAGGAGCAAACTCCAGTACAATGGTCTGACGTGTAGCAAAACCAATCAAACTCTTAGGAATAAGAGGATTATCAATATTCAGTGCCATTTGTATAGCAATTACAGCTCCTACAAATAGCGAAATAAAGGCAATAATCCCCAATGAACTATACATAAGGTCATCTATCTCTTTCATAATGAGCTTTTTCATTATAGACCATTTGGTTCGCTTACGAAATATTTCATATATCATCAGGAAATAGCGCCCGATAGCTTCTAAGTGTTTCATCTTGTTCTTTGAAAGGGCAAAGGTACAAAAAAAGTGAATAGTGAAAAATGAAAAGTGAAAAATTTCCTTTTCTCTTGTTTTCATTAAGTTACAAATGCTTTCATAGCTATTACATCCTATTGTAAAAAAAGAGATAAGTTAATATTTTTTTAGAATAAGTAAAAACAAAAAAAATAGAATTAATTTCGTACCTTTGCTCCGCAAAAAAATGATAGATATGGATCAGATTTCACAAATCCTCTTTTTGGTTTCCGATAGCCTCCTTATTCCTGATATTATTGTGCTATTGGTACTTTTTGTACGTGCTTTACTGTTGGTAGGCAGCTTTTACAATCAGTATATTACTAAGTATAAGAATGAGAGACAGCTTCGCCCTATACTTCAGAGCCTTACTCCTGAGTCGGTAGTTGAATTACATAAGGTACTACCAAAGAAGGATAATTCATTGTTTGTAAAGTACTTGCGTAAAATATTAGAACATCCTGCGGATGATGCTTATACTGATTATATGATAACTAATTTTGAGAATGAAGCGGAAAAAGATGTAGTTACTTCCAAATTATTAGCAAAAGTAGGTCCTGTATTAGGGCTTATCGGGACGCTTATTGCTATGAGCCCTGCTCTTACAGGACTTTCTCAAGGGGATATTTCCAAGATGGCATCCAATATGCAGGTGGTTTTTGCCACTACTGTAGTAGGGCTTGTTGTGAGCCTGGTAGGGCTGATAACCCTTCAGCTCAAGCAACGCTGGTATGCTAAGGAGGTGAACCAATTGGATTATATTACTCGTACCTATAACCAACAACTTATTGAGAAATGAGAAATACGCGTAGAACAATGCCTTTCAAGGATGATGATGCAGATCCCCTAAGTGTGGTAGTAAATCTCTTTGATGTAGCTATGGTCTTCTCTGTAGCATTGATGGTTTCCATGGTAATGAACCTAAATCTCTCGGCTTTCTTTACTGGAGGAGATTTTACGATTGTGAATAAGAACGGAGATGATATGGAAATTATTCAGAAAAAAGGAGAAAAAATTACTAAATACAAGACAACTAAGGGGGGCTCTCCCTCTGATGGTTCTTCTAAAGAAAAGGGTAAACGCTTGGGAATACTTTATGAAAATGAGGATGGTGAAAATATTTTTGTTCCAGATTAATGCATCATGTTATTAGATAAATTAAAGGATTATACACTTATTTTAGCTTCTTCCTCTCCTCGTAGACAACAGTTTTTAAGAGAATTACGGCTTGATTTTCAAGTACGCATCAAAGAAATTGAGGAACATTATCCTCCTGAATTGTGTAGAGAAGAAATTCCCCTCTATATAGCTAGGAGTAAGGCAGTACCCTTCCTTAAGGAACTTAGGGATAAGGAAGTTTTGATTACTGCTGATACGCTTATTTGGTTTGAAGGTGAAGCTATCGGTAAGCCTAGGGATTATGCAGATGCTTTGGCGACACTTACTGCCTTTTCTGGGAAAACACATGAGGTAATTACGGCTGTATGCCTTACGATGAAGGACAAACAGAAAATCTTTTGTGATACTACTGAGGTAACTTTTGCTCCTCTTACCTCTGAGATGATTAACTACTATTTAGCTAATTATCATCCTTTTGATAAGGCTGGTAGTTATGGAATTCAAGAATGGATAGGAGCCGTAGGAATCACTCAAATTAAAGGCTCCTATAATAATGTAGTAGGATTCCCCACCTATTTGTTCTACAGAGAACTAATGGATATGATAGAAAATTGAAAATGTGAGGGTTATATTATGTTGTTCGTTCAATTACGTAGTCCACAATTTGTAAGAGAGCTTTTTTGAAGGGAGAAGCAGGAAAATCATCTAAAATAGCAAGTGCTTTTCTTTGGTAAGCTCTCATTTTCTCTTGAGTACGCTCTATACCTCCATGAGCTTTTACAAAGGCAATGACTTCTTTTACCCGTTTCTTATCTGTATTATAGTTCTTAATACTATTAATGAGCCAGTGGCGATCTTTTTCTTTCACTGTATTCAATACATAAATAAGGGGGAGGGTCATTTTCTGCTCTTTAATATCAATACCTGTAGGTTTTCCAATAGCCTCTTCTGTATAGTCAAAAAGGTCGTCTTTTATCTGGAAAGCCATGCCCACACATTCTCCAAAGAGTCGCATCTTTTCTATTAGCGTAGTATTCTCAGGAGCAACAGAACAGGCACCCATAGCACAACAAGCAGCAATAAGAGTGGCTGTTTTCTGTCGGATGATTTCATAATATACTTCTTCAGTAATATCCAACCGGCGGGCTTTTTCCATTTGAAGGAGCTCTCCCTCGCTCATTTCACGTACGGCGACGGAGATAATCTTCAACAGGTCAAAATCATTATTATCTATTGATAACAGAAGTCCTTTAGAAAGAAGATAATCGCCTACCAGAACAGCAATTTTATTTTTCCATAATGCATTGATAGAGAAGAAACCGCGTCGCTTATTACTATCATCTACTACATCATCATGCACCAAGGTTGCGGTATGAATAAGTTCTATTACAGCAGCCCCTCTGTAAGTACGCTCGTTTATAATACCATTGGAGATGAGTTTTGCTACTAAGAAGACAAACATGGGGCGCATTTGTTTTCCTTTTCTATTTACAATATAGTGTGTGATACGGTTCAGTAGAGCAACCCGTGAGGACATGGATTGTCTGAATTTGTCCTCAAAGGTAGCCATCTCCTGAGCGATGGGTTCTTTTATTTGTTCTATGATTTTTGCCAAAGTTGAAAATATAAAAAAAATTATTTACTCCCATTCTAAAAGTCGTCTTTCTCCTTCGATGGTTTTGATATCAGTAATATCCTGAGACATCTCTATCACTCCCTTATAATTCTTCTGTGCATCACGTACAGCAAAATAGCGCACATAAATAAGCCTACCGCGATAGTTAAACCAGAAATTAGCTTCATTCTGAGTGCCATTACGGAAAGCTTCTACTATTTTGAGTACAGTTCCTACACTCTTTGGAGGATGACAGAACTTGACTTCACGACCTATAATACCTGCACTACGAGGGAACACGCGTTCTTCTCCACGATTATAGAAGATAACCTTATCATGCTCATCTACAAAAGTAATATCAACAGGAAGAGTCTTTAGCAGTAAGTTTACCTGCTCTATGGTCATATATCCTTCATTATAATGCTGTGCCTTTTCATCAAAGACAACATCAGTACGTAGAGTGGTGTCCATAGAAGGATGTATATAGGTGGATTCATTAGGGTAGGGAGGAGGAGGGGTCGGGAGCATCCAACCAATTTCCTCTTCTCCTTGTCTCATTTTTATCCAATCATCTTCAGAAAGAATATCCAAAGCACGTGCAAAAAGGATGTTATATTCTATATTGAGTAAGCGTTGCAAATTTTCTTCTACATATACCATATTGTTTTTAGCGCCTACAAGGTCCTTCTCCTCCAAGTTCTTACGTACTAAACGAAACATATCACGAATAGTATCATGGAATGACCACATATTTTGTGAAGGATTTGTCCAACCGTGTTGCTCTAAGAAAGGAAAGAGTTGATTTTCTTTACGCTGGAAGCGCTTTTCAACAGTGGAAAGTTGATTGAAAAGGTTGTAGAACTTCTGATAATCCTCAGAGGGATCAGTACGCATGATCTCATCTAATAGGTTTTCAATAAGTTCTGTCTCACGTAAGTAGGTGCGTATGGGGTGTCCTTCTGAAAGTTCTGAATACATATCTTACAAAATTATGGGGCAAATATACAACTTTTTTCTGGGCAAAGAAACATAATATTTGTTTTGATAATAAAAAAAAATATATACCTTTGCTCTTTAATTTTCAAAGAAATATAAAAGATGACAAAAGAGACAACTTTTGATGTGCTTATTGAAATCCCAAAAGGAAGTAGGAATAAGTATGAATATGATTTTGAATTAGGTAAAATGCGTTTTGACAGAATGCTCCATACTTCTATGGTATATCCTACGGATTATGGTTTTATCCCAGAAACCCTTGCCGATGATGGAGATCCTTTGGATGTACTTGTTATCTCTACTATCCCTTTTTTTCCTGGTTGTGTAGTAGAAGTTAAACCTGTAGGAATCCTTTATATGTCCGATGAAAAAGGAGGAGATGAAAAGGTTCTTTGTGTTCCTAAGGCGGATCCCATGGTAAGATCTCTTAATGAACTTAATGAAGTAAACCCTCATCTGACTAAGGAGATAGAACATTTCTTTAAGGTGTATAAAGACCTTGAAAACAAGAAGGTAGAGGTAAGAGGATGGGGAAATGCAGAAAAAGCACTTGAAGTATACAGAGCGTGCATAGAACGTTATCAAAGGCAATCTGTTAAGAAGTTTGTATTATAACTTCTTATAATGTATGGAAATCTTTGCTATAGAAGATAATTGGCTTAAAGATTTCCTTAAGGTTATTAAAAAATTAAAAATCAATGGCAAAAAAAGAAAAAGAAAAAGTAGAGGAAATCAAGGATAAAGAAGCTAAAGCCAAAGCCTTAAAACTTGCTTTAGAGAAACTTGATAAAACCTTTGGAAAGGGAACCGTAATGCGCTTAGGCGATAAGGTTGCTGAGAAGGTAGAGGTAATCCCCTCTGGCTCTTTAGGGTTGGATATAGCCTTAGGGGTAGGAGGTTATCCTCGTGGACGCATTATTGAGATTTTCGGTCAGGAATCTTCAGGGAAAACTACCCTTACCTTGCATGCTATTGCAGAGGCTCAGAAAAAAGGAGGTTCAGCTGCCTTTATTGATGCAGAACATGCTTTTGATCCAGGGTATGCTAAGAAAATAGGAATAGATATAGATAATCTCATTATTTCACAACCTGATAATGGAGAGCAAGCTCTGGAGATTGTGGACAATCTTATTCGTTCAGGAGCAGTGGATATTATTGTGGTGGACTCTGTAGCAGCCCTTACTCCTAAAGTGGAAATTGAAGGAGATATGGGAGAATCCAAGATGGGGGTACATGCACGCCTTATGTCTCAGGCGCTTCGTAAAATAACAGGGAGTATTAGTAGGGCTAATTGTGTGGTGATGTTCATCAATCAACTCAGGGAAAAAATAGGGGTTTCCTTTGGAAATCCTGAGACCACTACTGGAGGAAATGCCTTAAAATTCTATGCATCTGTAAGAGTGGATGTACGCCGACAACCTTCTCCTTTGAAAAATAAAGAAGGAGAAGCCTATGGAAGCCTTACCAGAGTAAAAGTAGTAAAGAACAAAGTAGCCCCTCCTTTCCAAAATACTGAATTTGAAATTATATACGGAGAGGGAATTTCAAAAACGGGAGAAATTATAGATTGGGGAACGGATTATGATATTCTTTCTAAAAGTGGGGCATGGTATAGCTATGGAGGTACACGTTTGGCTCAAGGGAGAGAGGCTATGAAGACAGTACTTTTGGATAATCCTGAAATGGCAGAAGAGATAGAAAATAAAATTAAAGAAGCTGTTAGGGAAGGAAAAGTAGTTGTTAAGAAAAAAACAAAGACAAAATCCAAGAGTAAAGATCAGGAAGATGAATCTGAATATGATGAACCTGATGATGAAGCCTTTGACGAGGAAGAAGATGATAAATAAAAATAAAGCAACCTATATAGGTTGCTTTATTTTTAAGTAGTTAGTTCTATTTGAAGAAAAAAACTGTCCAAAAAACTGCAAATACTCTTCCTCTTACCTCCTACAGGAGGTAAGGATTATTGTTAACTATACTTTTTGGATAGCGATCTCTCGTAAGGATTAATATTCAAATTGAACGTTTTTTTCTTTATTCCCAGTCCAATAAGAACGATAAAGATTAAGACTATTGACGATTTCCCCATACAAGGTTTCATTGTGCTTTTTCACATCCTCCAGGTGATAGAACTTTGCCAATACATGCTTATGTTCTATCCAGTCTAAGGATTGCATGCAATCATCCAAACAGTCCAAAGTGTATCCGAAATAATCTGGAAAAGAGAAGCCTTCTTTCATTCTCATCAAAAAAGTGCGTTCATCATGTACATTTCGCAAATCAATGTGAAATTCCAAAGCATTTTTTCTAATGTAGGTACTCATTTTTATTAATTAGTATTTTTATAAAAAAGTGTTTTTATGTTAGAAAAATGTTGTGTTGTCTTATTTATTCTAATTATTATACTTGAATTACTCCTAAGTTAAAATTCTTCTCAATAGGGGCGTTATTGGCAGCCTCTATCCCTTGGGAGATCCATTTTCGTGTATCTAAAGGATCAATGATAGCATCTGTCCACAAGCGTGCAGCGGCATAATAGGGTGTGGTTTGTGCTTCATATTTTGATTGTATCTCCTCCAATAACTGAGTTTCTCTCTCAGGTGAAAGGCTCTCTCCTCTACGCTTAAGGGTTGCTGTTTCTATCTGTAGGAGTACTTTAGCAGCTTGTACCCCTCCCATTACTGCTATATGAGCTGTGGGGTAGGCAACAATAAGGCGAGGGTCATACGCTTTGCCACACATGGCATAGTTACCAGCACCATAGGAGTTGCCTATAATAATAGTGAATTTTGGAACCACAGAATTAGCAACTGCATTTACTAACTTTGCTCCATCCTTAATAATTCCTCCATGTTCGGACTTACTACCCACCATAAAGCCGGTAACATCTTGTAGAAATACCAAAGGAATCCTCTTTTGGTTACAGTTAGCTATAAAGCGAGTTGCCTTATCAGCACTATCGGAATAAATAACTCCCCCCACCTGCATCTCTCCTTTTTTTGTTTTTACCACCTTTCGTTGGTTAGCTACAATCCCTACAGCCCAGCCATCTATGCGGGCATAACCTGTAAGGATTGTTTTTCCATAACCTTCTTTGTATTCCTCCCACTCGGAGTCATCCACTATGCGAAGGATAATTTCTTTCATATCATAAGGAAGAGACCTATCATAGGGCAGAATACCATAGATATCCGTTTCTTTGAGTTTGGGTTTTGCGCTCTTTATTCTATTGAAACCGGCTTTAGGAGCGTCTCCTAATTTGTCAACAAGATTTTTAATAACCTTTAAGGCATCATAATCATTTTCACATTGATAATCTGTAACTCCACTAATTTGGCAATGTGTAGTTGCTCCTCCAAGTGTTTCGTTATCAATATTCTCTCCTATGGCAGCCTTCACTAAGTAACTTCCTGCTAAGAATATGCTTCCTGTTTTGTTAACTATCAGAGCTTCATCACTCATAATAGGCAGATAAGCGCCTCCTGCTACACAACTTCCCATGATGGCTGCTATCTGAACAATTCCCATACTACTCATCTGTGCATTGTTACGGAAAATACGTCCAAAGTGTTCCTTATCAGGGAAGACTTCATCTTGTAAAGGAAGAAAAACGCCTGCACTATCTACTAAATAGATGATAGGCAAGCGATTTTCTATTGATATCTCTTGTGCGCGAAGATTCTTTTTGCAAGTCATTGGGAACCAAGCACCTGCCTTCACTGAAGCATCGTTAGCAACGACAATCACCTGCCTACCCTTCACATAACCGATTTCTACAATAACTCCTGCAGAAGGGCAACCTCCATAATCCTTATACATGCCCTCTGCTGCAAAAGCGCCTATTTCCAAACGTGATTTATCTTTGTCCAATAGGTAATCAATACGCTCGCGTGCAGTTAGCTTACCTTGTGAATGAAGTTTCTCTATAGCTTTTTCTCCACCTCCAAGTTTTATTTGCTCCCATCGTTGACGAACTTGGTCACGAGCAAGCTTGTTATAATCTTCATTCTTATTAAAGGCTATATTCATTTGGAAATTTTAGAGATTGCAAAATTAGGAATTTTTATTGTTTTTGCAAGTGATTAAGTCTCTTTTTTTTGTTAAAAAATGCTCTATTTTCTAAATGAAAATCAAATATTTTATTTTCAATAGGTTAAGAGAAGGAGTTACTTGACTTCAATAATGCGTACATAGCGTATGTATCCAGTTCCTTCTGTTTTACTTTTCAAACCCTCTGAGGAAAAGGGTACTTCCGCATCAGTAGTGTAGTAATATTGGTCTTCTACGGCGGACTCAAAACGAATTTTGTATCCCTTGTTCAATAGGCTTCTCTCAAGGTTTAGTACAATAGTCTTACGATCACCTTGAGTAATAGAAGCTCCTGTAATAGCATCTACTTTTTCTTTCTTGGAAGAATAAAAACCAAACCACTTTTTAAGAGAGTCATAATACTTACCATTGTCTCCAAAAATATGAAGAGTCTTTTGATAATTTCCCTCTGGATCAATCAAAGAAACTACCATATAAGCGGATTCTCCTGTATAGTTGGTCATCTGTATCATACACTTGTACTTATCCTGTGCTAAAAGAGATAGCGAAAGAAATGTAAATAACATAAAGCATATTTTCCTTATCATAATATAAAGGTTTAAAAAATTAAAAGTACAAAGATAGTAATTCTTGTTTAATGAGAATTAGGAATGATGAATTTTAACAATTTCAAGAGTTTCAAGTATTGTGAAAACTTATTCTACTATAGAAAAAAACGATTAAGATAGTAGACATACTATAGTTTTTCTTTATACTTTTGCCACTGAAAAAAAGTAGAAATATAGTTTATTTTAAATTAAGAGAAATATGTCATTAGTAGGAAAAAGATTTCCAAATATTACCGTTGACGCTATGTCAGAAATGGGTGATAATCTTCGAATTAATATCTTAGAAGAAGCCACTAAGAAGAATAAAAAAGTAGTTCTCTTCTGGTATCCTAAGGATTTTACCTTTGTATGTCCTACAGAGCTACATGCTTTTGAGGAGTTACGAGTTGAATTTGAAAAGCGTAATACAATTATTATAGGTGCTTCCGTGGATACCTGTGAAGTACATTTTGCTTGGCTTAATACCCCGAAAAATCAAGGTGGAATAGAAGGAGTTACTTATCCTCTCCTTGCCGATACTACTCGTAATCTTTCTAATGCTCTGGGGATTCTGGACGCAGAGCATGTATATAACCAAGAACAAGAAACTTATCTTATTGAAGGTTCTAATGTAGCATATCGGGCTACTTACCTTATTGATGAACAAGGGAAAATATTCCATGAAAGTGTGAATGATATGCCTTTAGGACGTAATGTTAAAGAATACCTACGACTTATTGATGCTTATACACATGTGCAAAAGTTTGGAGAAGTATGTCCTGCTAACTGGGAAGAAGGCAAAGATGCTATGACTGCCGATAGGAAGAGCACAGCAGAATACTTAGCTAAACATTAGCTCTCACATCTAAAAACAAAAAAATATTATATCTCTTTATTAAATTATGTTAGTAGAACTCACCACTGATACTTTAGGAGAAATAGTACAAGCTACTAAAAAAGTGGCGGTACAATTCTCCGCTTCGTGGTGCGGGAATTGCCGTATTATGAAGCCCAAATTTAAGAAACTTGCCTCAGAGAGAGAGGATATTACCTTTGTGATTGTAGATGCAGAGCAATTTCCAGAATCTCGTAAACTCGCTAATGTAACTAACCTACCTACCTTTGCTATTTTTGTAGATGGACAGCTTGTCAGAGACGTACAAACCAATAAACAAGAGGTACTAAATGAATTGATTGATGAAATTACCAGTAATTAAGCACCTTACTCAGTTTATTGAGGTTAATGATGAGGATTATTTGATAGAAACAATAGAAGTATTAGAGTATCTCACTGAGCTTTCTTCCCTTAAAGAGGAAGAGGTAGATGTTATCGGAGAACTTCTCTCTAATATGTATGGAGCTTTGGAGGTACAAAAGCTTATCAAAGCAGGTACTCCTCAGAAGGATGCTCTTAATGCTTTTATGCGGCGGGTACTTGGTACCATAGATAAATAAATTTAAAAATTAGTTCTTTACAGGAGGCTTCCCAGACTTTTTCTTGGGACAGCCTCTTTTCTATTTTTTTCTTAGTTCTTCTATAATTCTTATGCATTCTATAGCCTCTTTTACATCATGCACGCGGAGAATATCTGCTCCTTGAAGCAAAGAAAAAGTATTCAATACAGTAGTTCCATTGAGAGCCTCTTCAGGAGAAGAATTGAAGAGCTTGTATATCATGGATTTGCGAGAAATACCTACCAAGATAGGGCAATCCAGTTCCCTAAAAAGAGACAGATGTTGCATAAGTTCATAGTTCTGGGCAAGAGTTTTAGAAAAACCAAAACCTGGATCAATGATTAAATCATTGATCTGCAACTTACGTGTTTTATCCTTTATTTGGGAGAAATAGAAGAGAATATCCTTAGTAAGATTTTCATATTGGGTATAGTTTTGCATAGTCTGTGGTGTACCTCGCATGTGCATAGCTATATAGGGTACCTGATATTTCTGTATAACCTCCCACATGGTAGCCTCAATTTGTCCAGCAGCAATATCATTGATGATGCAGGCTCCCGTCTCAAGACTTAGTCGTGCTACTTCACTACGAAAGGTATCTACCGAAATACGAATATCAGGAAAATGTTCCACAAGCATTTTCACTACAGGGATTACCCGTTGGATCTCTTCCTCTTGAGAAACTTCTTGTGCATTGGGGCGAGAGCTATATCCACCAATATCTATAAAAGAAGCCCCATCTAAAAGCATTTTTTCTGTTCTTTTGAGTACTTCTGTACTTTGGGTACGACTTCCTGCATAGAAAGAATCTGGGGTTATGTTCAGTATTCCCATTACTTTAGGAGTATCAAAGGTGATTAATTCACCCTTACAATTAATTTGCATTATTTAGTATTTAGTTTTAATTCAAACAGATGTGTAAGATTGTGAAGTTATTGAAAGATATCTTTTTTGATATGTAGTTTTATAAATCTATATATAATGTAGTGTTTTTTCTCCTTGTAAACTTCTATTAAGGGTCATTAAAGACTATTTTTTTTCAAAAATATCCCCTGAGTTATTCTCTTTGAATAGCTTTCGAGAATCTTCTATAAAAATTTTCATTTGCTTTATAGCTTCTAAGGACATACCTTTAAAATTTTCCTTTTCTACTTGAGTGCAAGGAAGAATCTCATAGTGGGCTTTTCCTTCTTTGTTATAAATATGTACCCAAGTGAGGTAGTATTTAGGAGCAGAGAAATAGGTTTGTTTGTGTTGATTCTTTATTAAAGTAAGTTTGACCATTACTCCTCCATCGGTGTGACGTTTTCGCTGGTTGGAGATAAAGTTTCCTATAGAATAGGTGATAAATTGGTCAGAGTAAGGGGCTTTACAGGGACGTATTTCCATGGGTTGTAGTACATGAGGGTGCCCTCCTATGATAATGTCTACACCATTTTTGAAGAGGAAATCAGCCATATCTTTTTGAGCTTTATTAGGCTTATTAGCATATTCAATACCCCAGTGTACTACTGTGATGAGCTTGTCCAAGTTTAATTTCTGGGCATGATAAATATCATTCTTAATTTGTAACGTATCTAACAGGTTCACCTGAGTAGGATTGGGGATAGGTAAACCATTAGTACCATAGGTATAGTTAAGAATACCTATACGGATGCGGTTTTTTTCTAGGACAAGGAGGTTTCTTCGAGCCCTGTCCATTAGGTCATAGAAGGTGCCTGTATGCCTGATACCTAAGGAATCCAATTGGTAAAGGGTATTAGTAATCCCTTTCAGACCACGATCGCAAGAATGGTTATTAGCCGTTACCATTACATTGATCCCACTATTATAACAAGCTGCTGCTAATGCATTTGGAGAGGAAAAAGTAGGATAACCTGTATAGGGTTTTCCTCCAAGAGTAACCTCTAAATTAGCAATGACAAAGTCATTTTCCTTAAAAATGGGGGCTACCTTAGCAAAAACAGGGTCATACTCATAACGTCCAGTTTGGTTATTGTAAGCTGAGTGGATTTGTGGAGAATGTCCCATGATATCTCCCACAAAGAGTAATGAAAGTGTATCTTTCTCTTGAGGAAAGAGAGGAGAATAGGAGAATAGGAGAAAAATATAAATTATTTTTTTCATCAGAAAAGGATGACTTAGATAATATGTGCAAAGGTACAATTTTTTCTTAAAAGGTAAAAGAATAAATTTTACAGATAAAGATTAGGAAAATTCAAAAAAAAGATTTAATTTTATAACCGTTTTTGAAAGACTTATTTTTAATAGCAAAGTGGTAATTGACAGCTTCTTACAGAAAAGGAATATTATCAAAAATGCAAAGAATAAGTCTGTCATAAGGGATTTTTAGGCAAAAGTGTTGCAGATAAATCAGTAAAAGATAAGAAACAGCAAATTATTTATTATAAATACTATGGAACAGCAAAAGAAACATTATTTTGACACAAAAGTACTGGGGCAACCCTCAGGGCTTTTCTTTTTGTTCTTTACTGAGATGTGGGAGCGCTTCTCTTTTTATGGGATGCGAGTACTCTTGGTGCAATTCTTAACTGCCGAAATTCTCTTTGGTGATCCCAAGGGAGGTTGGGGCTGGACCCCTGAACAAGCGGCATCACTCTATGGTACGTATGCGATGCTTCTTTACCTTACTCCTGTTTTGGGAGGTATTATCGCCGATAGGTATATTGGAGCACGTAATGCCGTAATTACGGGGGCAGTAGTGATGACCTTTGGACAATTATGTCTATTCCTATCAACCCCTATTATGTTCTTTTTGGGACTTACCTGCCTTGTTATTGGGGTAGGGTTCTTTAAACCTAATGTACCTTCTATCCTTTCGGAAATGTTCAAGGAGCATGCCGATAAGAAGGATAGTGCCTATACTATCTTTTATATGGGCGTGAATTCTGGTTCTTTCTTTGGTACTATGCTTTGTGGTTATCTTGCCATGACTCAAGGTTGGAGTTGGGGCTTTGGCTTAGCTGGTATTTTTATGGCATTGGGTACTCTTCAGTTTATCTTTGCTAAGAACCTTATGGGTGATTTAGGGGTACTTAAGAAGGAAGAACCTCATAAACAGGAACAAAAAGTAGATACTGATAAACGTAATCCTTTTACTCTTGTAGATAGTATTCTTATTGTTGTTGTTACTATATTAGGACTTACCTATGCTTTCAATGACCCTTTGTCTAAGAATGGGATATTTGATGTCTTCAAGTGGGCGGATAGCTCTTTTATGAGAGGGCAAACACTCTTTATTATCATTACTTTAGTCTTATTTATCTATGTACTTTTCTCTCGTATCATGCGTTACGAAGGGGTTGTACGTAGCAGAATGTTAGCGGTAGTGAGTTTAGCAATTTTTATTATGTTTTTCTATATTACCTTTGATCAGGCACCCTCTTCTTTGATTATTATTGCTCGTGATCATGTGGATAGGAGTCTTAGTGGTAGTGGATTGCTTACCTTTAATATTATCAATAGTCTTATTATAGTAGTACCATTGATTATTATTTCTTATGTGCTGATGCAACTTGCTATAGCTACATGGAAACGCATTCCTATTACCAATATGATTCTTCTTCTTTGCTTCTTTTTGATTTGGGTAGTAGTGGTATATATGCTTAAGAGCGAGTTTGCTAAAACAGATTCTGAAATCTCTGTATCATGGTTCTCTGTGCTAAATCCATTCTTTGTTATTACCTTAGCCTCTTCGGTGTCCAAGATATGGGAATCTAAGTTCAATCCACCTGCAGCTTATAAATATGGCTTTGGCTTGTTCTTTGTTGCTATTGGATATTTAGCAATATGGTTAGGTTCAGTGGATTTGGGTGATGGAGCTAAGATTTCTGTAGTATTCCTTATCCTTACCTATTTGTTCCATACTTTAGGTGAGTTGTTTATCTCTCCTGTGGGACTTTCCTATGTTTCCAAATTAGTACCCGCAAGGATGCTTGCCTTCATGTTTGGTATGTGGTACTTAGGTATAGCCATTGCTCAGAAGATAGCCGCTACCTTAGGAGGACAAATAGAGTATGTAAAACAGAACTATGGATTAAGTTCTTTCTTCCTTATCTTTGCTGTGATAGCAACAGCAGCAGGGATATTGGTAATACTTCTGCATCCTATGATTAAGAAACTCATGCATGGTGTGAAATAATTTTTTAATTAAATGAGAATTAAGGACGAATGAAAATTCGTCCTTATTCTTTTTGCATTTTCAATAAAAAAATCCTACCTTTACACCTCCTTACGATAGGACTAACAAACAATTTATTTTAATAACAGACTTATGAGAAGAAAAGTAATCGCAGGAAACTGGAAGATGAATAATGATGCCGAGCAATCTGTTCAGCTCATTAATACCTTGTTACAAAAGCTTCCGCAAACTCATGCGGAGGTGGTTATTGCACCCTCCTTTGTGAATTTGGCTTTGGCAGTGGAAAAAACAAAAAATTCTCCCATTATTGTAGCAGCGCAGAATATGCACTTTGCTGAAAAAGGAGCTTTCACTGGAGAGGTCTCCGCTTCTATGCTTGAAGCTATTGGGATAAAGACTACCATTTTAGGGCACTCCGAACGTCGTGAATACTTTAACGAGACTGACGAGAGCCTTGCCAAGAAAGTAGATACAGCCTTAGCACATCATTTCCGTATTATTTTCTGTATAGGGGAAAAGCTTGCTGAACGTAAGGCAGGTAAGCACTTTGAAGTGGTGAAAGGTCAAATAGAAAAAGCTCTCTTTCATCTTCCACAACAAGCATGGACAAGTATCATACTTGCGTATGAACCTGTATGGGCAATTGGTACAGGGGAGACAGCTACTCCTGAACAAGCACAGGAAATACATGCCTTTATACGTAAGATTGTAGCTGATAAATATGGAAAAACAGTAGCTGATGATCTTTCCATCCTCTACGGAGGTAGTTGTAATGCTAAGAATGCTGCTTCTCTCTTTGCTAACCCCGATGTAGATGGTGGACTCATAGGAGGAGCTGCCCTCATAGTAGATGATTTTATCACTATTATTCAGGCTATGAAATAGTTCAAGAAAGACTTATCATAAGGGATAGAGAAAACTCTGTCCCTTTTTAACTTTTAGATATGAAGAAAGTGATTTTTACACTACTGTTAAGTTTGCTCCCTTTTTGTGCTATAGCACAACCTTGTGCCTATGAGCAGGTATTGCAGAAAATGACGATGTTCTATGATAAGACTTATCCTTCTAAGATAGATATTCAAAAGGCGGATTTTTCTTCCCTTATTCTTGACCAAAGTACGGATTATTTAGGAGCTATAGGGGTCCATAAAAAACGATTAGTAGTCATATTCTCTTCCGCTAAGCGTGACCCAAAGCATCCTTTGGTGTATGAAGTAGCTGGGAAAACACGTGTAGGAAAGAACATACGTCAATTCAAGGGACGTATAATCCTAACCCAGTTTGTCTCAGGTAAATCAGAGGATGCAAGTGGAGAACTCAACACGAAAAATAGTGGTGTACAGGAGGAAGGCGTGGCTGTAGGGGATTTTACCTTGGACGAATACGAAGATCTTCCCGCTACGGGCATATTCAAAGGGAAAGTACTCCTATGGTGGTTTCTCTCCAAAAAGAGAAAAATAGAATATAACGATGGCTATCTCATGGCAGACCCTTACCTGAATAATGCCTATATAGGAACTTGGACAAGTAAGCAAACACATAAGTCTCAGCAAGTAAGTTGGGGTCATTATCGTGTTCCTTGTGCAGGGGATTTGGATATGGGAGCTGGGGAATTCTCTCCTGCACCTCAGTACTATAAGTATGGTTGGGGCGAATATATCAAAGAAATAAAAGCTAAATATCCAAACGCTTTTAAAGATTAATTAGTGGTGAAATCATTATTATTCACTGCATTTTTGTACTCCTTTCTCCAGAGGGGAAGTGACAAAATTCTATGAGAAAGAGATGATTATCAAAGAAGAAGATAGGATAATAAGGCAACTATTTCGAAAAGACATCTGCTCTTGCTCTCTTAAGGGTAATTACTTAAAAACCTCTTAAACTAAGGAAAATTGCTATTTTGCAGTGGATCCATTTGAATTTTCTTTTAAGGAAAGTAGGCCTGTAAGATTCCGTGTCGCTTGGAATAAAGAATTAACTAGAAAAGATCTCCTTTGAAATAAAAAATAATACTCTTTTGTCTGAATTATGGATAAATTCATTATATTTGCACAATCAATTTAAATATAATGGATATGATTTTCAAGAAAAAATTTTTGTTCTTTCTTGTGCTTCTCCTCATGGGAGCTTGCACTACCTCAAAAATATCCCAGCAGTCCGCAAAGGGAGTAATAGCTAAACATGCGATGGTGGTTAGTGCCAAGGAGGAAGCCTCTCAGATAGGGCTTTCTATTCTAAAAAAGGGAGGTAATGCCTTTGATGCTATGGTAGCTACTGAACTTGCTTTAGCTGTGGCTTACCCCAATGCAGGAAATATTGGAGGTGGAGGCTTTATGGTCTATCGTCTTGCCAATGGAGAAAAAGGAGCTCTAGATTATCGTGAAAAAGCACCTAGTAAGGCACATCGTGATATGTACTTGGATGCCAATGGCAAGGTAATTCCTGATAAGAGCACTTTTGGGGCATTGGCAATAGGGGTGCCAGGAACTATTGATGCCCTCTTTGAGGTACATAAGAGATTTGGTTCGCTTCCAATGGCAGAACTCATACAGCCAGCTATTGATTTGGCTCGTAAGGGAGTTATTATTACGCCCTTGCAAGCTGATTTCTATATGGGGAAAAATGTTGATGAAATTAGAAAAGCCAATAACTATGTAACTCCTTTTGATAAAGGGTGGAAGGCAGGTGAGCACTTTAAGTATGAACAGTTAGCACAAACCTTAGAACGTATTCGTGATGGAGGTCGTGCTGAGTTCTATGAAGGAGAAACGGCTAAGCGAATTGTCAGTTATGTACAAGAATTAGGAGGAATCCTAACCCTTGAGGATCTAAAGAATTACCATTCTCAGTGGCGTACTCCTATTACTTTTAATTATAAGAATTATACTATTTCCTCTATGCCACTACCTTCTAGTGGTGGAATTTGCTTAGCACAAATTCTAAAATCGGTAGCTCCTTATAACATAGGAAAATATCCTCATAATGGAGAAAAATACATACAGCTCTTGGTAGAGGCAGAGCGTCGTGCTTATGCCGATAGAGCCTATTACTTGGGAGACCCTGATTTTGTAAAAGTTCCTACAGAAATTCTCCTCTCTCCTGAATATCTTAAGGAACGCATGAGAAGTTTCTCTTGGGATAAGGCAAGCAAATCTGCTGAAATAGCTCATGGGAAGATAGTAGGTTATGAGAGTGATGAAACTACTCATTATTCTATAGTAGATGCACAAGGGAATGCAGTAGCCGTAACCACTACCCTTAATACAAATTATGGCTCAAAAGTGTATGTAAAAGGAGGAGGTTTTTTTCTTAATAATCAGATGGATGATTTCAGTATAAAGCCAGGAGAACCTAATACATACGGATTGGTAGGCTCTGAGAAAAATGCGATTGCACCCAATAAACGTATGCTTAGTTCTATGACACCTACCATAGTGGAAGAGAACGGGAAACTTCGTATGGTTATTGGTACACCAGGAGGTTCTACTATTATTACCTCAGTACTGCAATGTCTCTTAAATGTCTTCGAATATGGAATGACCATGCAAGAATCTGTAAGTAAATCTCGCTTTCATCATCAATGGCTTCCTGATGATGTAATGTTTGAACCTAATGGTTTTAATCCCAAAGTGGTAGCTAAGCTCAAGGCAAAGGGTTATAAACCTAAGGAAGAGAATTTTGTGATTATCGGTAAAGTAGATGCTATCTTGGTTGAAAGAGACGGTTCCTTAGAGGGAGGTGCTGATCCTCGTGGCGATGATACGGCAATAGGGTTTTAATGATCTTATGGTTAAAGATATTTCTTGAGAAGAGAGCTGATTTTAACAATATTTAATGATTTTGTTTTTAAAGAAAAAATCATCAAAAAAATTGTAATATAAAAAAGTTTTTGTATCTTTGCCCGCAATTTGGTAAAGTGTTCAATAGAAGTTATTTTGACTTTCCTAACACATACAAACACTTGTTTTTCTTCTCTTTAGGAGGAGGGAGCGTGATGGAGAAGGTAACGTAGTCGAGTGATTATGTAACCTCCTCTTTTCGTGTGTTTGTCCAAATGGGAACAAATTTGTTATTAAAAAATGCTATGGCAAGAGTAAAAGAGAAAAATGCAGTAATGAGATTTGATAAAATCTCTATCGGACTAGCTTCACCTGAGAGTATTTTAGCGGTCTCTAGGGGAGAAGTATCCAAACCTGAAACGATTAATTATCGTACACATAAGCCTGAGCGTGATGGGCTTTTCTGTGAGCGTATTTTTGGTCCTGTAAAGGACTACGAGTGTGCTTGTGGGAAGTATAAGCGTATTCGTTATAAAGGAATTGTGTGTGATCGTTGCGGGGTGGAAGTTACTGAGAAGAAGGTACGTAGAGAACGTGTAGGGCATATTAGCTTGGTTGTGCCTATTGCACATATCTGGTATTTTCGTTCATTGCCTAACAAAATAGGTTACTTGCTGGGACTCCCTTCCAAGAAGTTGGATATGATTATCTATTATGAGCGTTATGTAGTAATCCAGCCAGGTATTGCCAAAACTATTGATGGAGATCCATTACAGAAGATGGATTTCCTTACCGAAGAAGAGTACTTGGATATTATGGAATCACTTCCTGTAGAAAACCAATATTTAGAGGATACTGACCCTAACAAGTTTGTTGCTAAGATGGGAGCTGAGGCACTCTTTGATCTACTTCATGATTTGGACTTGGATGCACTCTCTTATGACCTTCGCCATAAGGCTAATACAGAAACTTCTAAACAACGTAAAACAGATGCTCTTAAGCGCTTGCAAGTAGTAGAGGCTTTCCGTGATTCCCAGAAAAATAGAGAGAATAAGCCCGAATGGATGATCATGAAGGTCATCCCTGTGATACCTCCAGAACTTCGTCCGCTTATACCTTTGGATGGTGGTCGTTTTGCGACCTCTGACCTTAATGATTTGTATAGACGTGTGATTATTCGTAATAATCGTCTTAAGCGTTTGATAGAAATAAAGGCTCCAGATGTAATTCTACGTAATGAAAAACGTATGTTACAGGAATCTGTAGATTCTTTGTTTGACAATACCCGTAAATCCTCTGCTGTGAAAACGGATGCCAATCGTCCGTTGAAATCCTTGTCAGATTCTCTAAAAGGGAAGCAAGGACGTTTTCGCCAAAACTTATTAGGGAAACGTGTGGATTACTCTGCGCGCTCTGTGATTGTAGTAGGGCCGGAGTTAAAGCTTTATGAATGTGGACTTCCTAAGAATATGGCAGCTGAGCTTTACAAACCTTTTGTGATACGTAAACTCATTGAACGTGGTATTGTAAAAACTGTAAAATCTGCTAAACGTATTATAGATAAGAAAGAGCCTGTAGTATGGGATATTTTGGAAAATGTCATTAAAGGGCATCCTGTACTTCTGAATCGTGCCCCTACACTGCACCGTTTGGGTATTCAGGCATTTCAACCAAAACTTATTGAAGGTAAGGCAATTCGCTTGCATCCATTGGTGTGTACCGCTTTCAATGCCGACTTTGACGGTGACCAAATGGCAGTACACCTTCCTTTGGGACCTGAGGCTATTTTGGAAGCACAGATGCTTATGTTAGCTTCTAATAATATATTGAACCCTGCCAATGGAGCACCAATTACAGTGCCTTCTCAGGACATGGTTTTGGGATTGTACTATATCACTAAGGTTCGTAAGAGTACTCCTGAAGATCCTATTGCAGGAGAAGGTTCCGTATTCTACTCTCCAGAGGAAGTGAATATTGCTTATAATGAACGTAAAGTACACTTAAATGCCTCTATTAAGGTACGTACTAAGGATTTGGATGAAAAGGGTAATATCGTAACCAAGCTTATTGAAACTACTGTGGGACGTGTACTCTTCAATGAGGTAGTGCCTAAAGAAGCTGGATATATTAATACCGTATTGACTAAAAAATCGCTTCGTGATATTATAGGGCATGTACTCAAATGCACTAGTATTCCACGTACTGCAGATTTCTTAGATGATATCAAATCCATGGGATATAAGTTTGCCTTCCAAGGAGGTCTTTCTTTCTCCTTAGGCGATATCATTATTCCAAAGGAAAAACAGGCGATGATTGCCGATGCTAATGAACAGGTGCAGGGAATCATTAATAACTATAACATGGGGCTTATCACCAATAATGAACGTTACAATCAGGTAATTGATGTATGGACTTCTACCAATGCACGTCTTACAGATTTGGCGATGAAGCGTATTAGTGAGGATAGGCAAGGGTTTAACTCTGTATATATGATGCTTGATTCTGGAGCACGTGGTTCTAAGGAGCAAATTCGCCAGCTTACTGGTATGCGTGGATTGATGGCAAAGCCAAAGAAATCCACCGCAGGAGGAGGAGAAATTATTGAGAATCCTATCCTTTCTAACTTTAAGGAAGGTCTTTCTATTTTGGAATACTTCATTTCTACTCACGGAGCTCGTAAAGGGCTTGCCGATACTGCTCTTAAGACTGCCGATGCAGGTTATCTTACCCGTCGTTTGGTGGATGTATCTCAGGATGTGATTATCAATACTGATGACTGTGGAACTCTTCGTGGTATTGAGATACGTGCACTCAAGAAAAATGAAGAAGTAATTGAAACTCTTGGGGAACGTGTATTGGGTCGTGTAGCTCTTAATGATGTTATAAATCCACTTAATGAAGAAATTATTGTCCTTGCTGGAGAAGAAATTCGTGAGGATGCTGTAGCTAAGATTAATGCAGCCCCTATTGAATATATTGAAGTACGTTCTGCTCTTACCTGTGAGGCAAAACATGGTATCTGTGCCAAATGTTACGGACGTAACCTCTCTACAGGTAAGATGGTACAGATAGGAGAAGCCGTTGGGGTAGTGGCAGCACAATCCATCGGAGAGCCAGGTACTCAGCTTACTCTACGTACTTTCCACATGGGAGGTACTGCTGGAAATATCTCTGAAGAGAATAAGATTATTGCACACTTCAATGGGATTCTTGAAATTGATGATCTTAAGACCGTTAGCGGAGAAGATTATGATGGTAATGCAGTAGAGGTAGTCATCTCTCGTACCTCTGAGGTAAAGATTTTAGAGCCTCATACCCGCATGGTATTAAGTACTTCTAATATTCCTTATGGTTCTTTTATCTTTAAGAAGAATGGAGATACCGTTCAAAAGGGAGATGTAATTAACCAATGGGATCCTTATAATGCAGTAATTATCTCTGAATTTTCCGGACAAATAGCTTATGAAAATATAGAACAAGGAGTTACTTTCCAAGTGGAAATAGATGAACAAACAGGTTTCCAAGAAAAAGTAATCTCTGAATCACGTAATAAAAAACTCATTCCTACCTTGCATATTCAAGATAAGGAGGGCAATATATTACGTTCCTACACCTTGCCTTTGGGAGCTCACATCATGGTAGATGATAAAGAGAAGATAAAAGAAGGTAAGATTTTGGTTAAGATACCTCGTAAATCCGCTAAGTCTGGGGATATTACAGGAGGTCTTCCTCGTGTAACTGAGCTTTTTGAGGCACGTAATCCTTCTAATCCTGCAATTGTAGCGGAAATAGATGGAGTCGTTTCTTTTGGAAAGGTAAAACGTGGTAACCGAGAAATCTTTATTGAATCTAAAACAGGTGAAAAGCGTACTTATTTGGTGAAACTTTCTAACCAAGTATTGGTACAGGAGAATGACTATATACGTGCAGGGATGCCACTCTCTGATGGCTCTGTAACACCAGATGATATCCTAAGGATAAAAGGCCCTTCCGCTGTTCAACAATATTTGGTGAACGAAGTACAAGAAGTATACCGCTTACAAGGGGTGAAGATCAATGATAAACATTTTGAAGTGGTAGTACGTCAGATGATGCGCAAGGTGGAAATTCAGGATCCTGGGGATACACTCTTCTTGGAAGAACAGATGGTACATAAGGATGACTTTATTGAGGAAAATGATAAGATATTTGGCATGAAGATAGTTGTGGATGCTGGAGATTCCGAAAACCTTAAAGCCGGACAAATGGTGACCATGCGACAGTTACGAGATGAGAATTCCTTCCTTAAGCGTCAGGATAAAAACTTAGTAGTGGCTCGTGAGGTAGTTCCTGCTACTGCTATTCCTGTATTACAAGGTATTACGCGAGCTTCTTTACAAACAAAATCCTTTATCTCTGCTGCTTCTTTCCAAGAAACCACGAAGGTACTTAATGAAGCTGCCGTACAAGGTAAAGTGGACTACTTAGATGGATTGAAGGAAAATGTGATTGTAGGTCATCGTATCCCCGCTGGGACAGGAATGAAACGGTATGAAAATATCATAGTAGGTTCCCGTAAGGACTTAGCAAAACAAAATATTAATATATGATCTCATGGAGAAGGTAATAAAAAAGGAGATTAGTATTGAAGTGGATGATAGTATTGCCAGTGGTGTATATGCTAACTTAGTGGTAGTAAATCATTCAGAAACTGAATTTGTTTTGGATTTTGTAAGCATTATGCCAGGAGTCCCCAAAGCGAGGGTGCAGAGTAGGATAATTATTACTCCCTCGCAAGCCAAACAACTGATACATACCCTTAGTAGTAATCTCTATCAATACGAACATGATAAAGTTTCGGAAGATGATATCTTAAATAAGCAAACTCATTTCGGAAATTCAGGGGAAGCGTAATTTAATTAAATAGTTTAGAAAATGGTTGATGATTTTTGTCATTAACCATTTTTTTATTGAAATCCGTTTGCTTATAATTATTGTCAATAGGAAAATATTTAACATTTTAAATGTTAAATTTCAAATTGTGAAAAAAAATAAAGAAAAAATACTTGGTATCTTAATAATAATTTATAAATTTGCACACAAAATACCTTATAAATAGCTAATAAAATTATAAGATTATGAAAATCAATAGTTCTAATATAAAAACAAATAGGTATTTATATTTACTTTTTCTTTTATGCTTTTCTCTGTTAGGTAGATCGCAAACTACCCCTCCTCCATATAGTACGAGTGTTCAGAACACAGTATGTGGAGGTACAGTGAAGGTGGATTGGAGTGCTGCTGTAGCCGCTAAAGGAGCTGCTTATGTAGCTGACTGGTGGGCAGAGCTGTATGATAATAGTGGTGCTAATAAACAATCCCAGCAGGCATTTGATAGTGCAGGAAAGGCAGAATTCAAGAATCTTTCCTCAGGCACCTATAAAGTAAAACTTGTCAGGAAGGATGGTACTATGACCCATCCTACAGTAGTTACCCAAGCGGTAGTCTCCACCTATAGGGATTTTATCGTGGTAGAGCCTTTCGAGCAGACTGATGCCGAACGTGCTGTAGGGGAATGTACCTCCGACGGGAAAATGACCTTTAAGATAAAAAATGGTGCAGGTCCCTTTGTGATAAAACTCTATGAAGTAGGGCAAGCTACCGCTGCAGCTACTTCAGCCCCTACTAATAAGACAGGCAATGAGACTACTGTACAAATTACCACAGGTCTTAAAGCCAATACTAAGTATGAGATAGAGGTAACTGATCAAGTAGGAGGAGGAATGTGCGAAAAAAAAGAAAACCGTAACGTAAGAAACTTCACTACCAAGCCAGCTTCAGCTTCTTTCCTTAGAGGTCTCACCTTAGAGAGTTGCAAACAGAAAGGAGTTCTCAAAGGCTCCAGAGGAATGCTCACGGTAGAGATTAATAATTCTAATGCTATAGGTCCCTTTCAGGTAGAGGTACGTCGGAAAGATAATAACCAGTTAATTGTATCTTCAGGGAATCCGGATGCTTCTTTTCCTAAAGGAGGTGCTACAGGAACTACTCTGAAGGAAATAGAACCTGATGCAGGTAAGAGGTTAGAGATAGGAAAGGATTATATTATTAAGATAAAAGACATAGGAGCAGGTTGTGTAGCCGAACGTACCCAGACCAATCCACTTCGCTTCTCTGCAGAATCCTTGAGACTTCACTTGGCACACACCTGTGCTGACTGTGGGGAATACGAGTTTGCCGTAGCACCTAAGTTCCCTAATAGAAATAGTATTCTCAATTATCAAATAACCCGTGATAAGTTCTATACTTATACTCTAAGGGTTGAAGTAAAGCGTGGTGGGGTAATGCTTCCAGGATATCCTGAACAATTCACCAATACCGATGCCCTGCCACAAACGAGAATAGACGCTCATGGGATCGTGTATGGGAATAATGAGTTTAGGCTGAGTAGTCTTTACGATGCCATGGTGCATAAGTCCGCTCATAAGGTAAAAGGAGGAGATGTAATCACCATTACTTATGAGGATTGTGCCTTGGCAACTCCTATAGTGCTCACTCATACGGTTGTTACTACACCTTACAAGCCTTACACTCAAATAGGAGTACGTAAGAAAATAGGAGGAAGTGATTGTGACAGAGAGGTGGAACTTACCACTCATTTCCAACATGGAGGAACGCCTTCCTATACCGATTTTTGTAATTTCACAGGAATGAAAGGGCGTGTGAAGACCTCCAATGTTTGGCAGGCAGCCACCCCAGTAACGGATATCATGTATAAGTTCTATGACGAATATGATGTTAATCGCCATAGGATGTATGTACCAGTCTCTACCATAACTAACAAATATCAAGTAGAATATGCGGGAGCTTCTACGCCTTTTAACCCCGCTACACCTACTGATTGCAAGCACTATGTCTCTCAGGAGATAACCCTTACTAAGCCTGACTTGATTGATAATATAGGGGTACATGCCGCCTATAATGGGTACGGGGCAGTCCTACAGTGGGAACACAGAGGAAAAAGGGTACAGCTATATGGTGTGAGAGATATAGTAACTGATGCTAACCCCTTGAAGGTCTCTATCCGTCGCAAGGATGGCTTACAAGGGATAAAGACCTATATAGCTACTGGTCCTGAAGGCTTGGCAGGTACCTATAAGATAAAATTTCCTATTGAGAGAACTTACAAGGAGGCAGATATACGTACAGGCTATATACTGATTATGGATGTGCCGCCAGGAGAATATATTGTAAATATTCAGAATAATTGTGCTACCCGTAACCTTCCTCTTACTGTAGCGGAGACTCCTGCACCGTACATACAGATAGATCCCTTAAAGGTAGAGGTAGAATGTAGTAAGAATGGACAAGTGGGAAGAGGAAAGCTTATCTACAGGGCAGTAGATGAGGTAGATAACAATGTACTGGGTTGGCTACATGTCTTTAGAGACCCAGGAGGAACAGAACCACTTTACAAACGGGCTAATACGGGAAACTATATAAGACAAGCGAGATATACAGTTGCCAAGCTTTCATCAGATCCTTCCAAATATGAGAAAAAAGCAGAGATAGACAACTTGCCTCCTGGTAATTATATCTTAGGAATTGGTACAGGAGGTAATCACCATTATACAGCAGTCTATAAGCCAGAGGAGAATGGATATACCTATGGATTTAGACCTCAAGAAAGAGGGGTTGGTTTGTTAGCTCATACCTATATTTATAAGACCTTTACAGTAAAGGAAGTAACGGATGTAGTGCCACTTTCAGCTG
>NZ_GL872417.1 GCF_000192225.1 Capnocytophaga sp. oral taxon 338 str. F0234 | reverse complement strand
CCGCCTGTTCAGGAGGTAAGTATATCCGTGAGGTGCCCTATCATTATTCTACGGATAGCTTTCGCAAAGCCGCGCAAGCTCATAAGGATAGTATAGACGCCAAATACACAGAAAGCAACTACAAAGATGAGCAGCTTTCAGATGAGGAAATACGGCTTAAAGAGAAGTATTCCATCATCTTAAAGATGATGCCACAGGATATACGCAATTATCCCTTATACACTTATATTGATGCTTGGATAGGTACGCCTTATAAACCGCAGAGCTTGGATAAGAAAACAGGTGTAGATGCCTCTTACTTTGTACAAGCACTATTTAGTGATGTTTACAAAGAGACCTTTCCTAAAACTGCTGATGGTATATTCCGCTCTAAATCCTTACAACTTTTTACAGGAAGAGATTTCTTAAAAGAAGGCGATATATTGTTTTTCAGATATTCCAAAGAACAACCTATCTCAGATGTGGGGATATACCTACACAACGACCGTATCTTAGCCTGCACTGAGGAAGGGTTAAATATCTATGATTTTAATGACTCTTATTTTCAGTTGCGCTATGTAGCTGCGGGCAGACTAAAACAAGAGCAAAAAAAGTAATGGCAACAGACTTAGAACATATCGCCCAAGAAATCACTGCTTTGAAATACGACATCAAGGCAGAAGTCCTTGTCAGTGACCTGATACAACACAAGCATATCAAAGAAAACCAGTGTATTGTAGAGAAAGAAGGACAGTTCTCGCGCAGTTATCGCTTTGATGTGTTGGATGCTTCTGTAAAGGACTATCTCTACGATGCCACTCAGATGCTTTACATAAGTCTCTCCCGTGATAGTCTGTATGATACCTTACCTGAAGGAATGGTACACAGCAAGAATGCAGATACCTCAAAGAAGGGCATAGAGACAATGGTTAAGGAGTATCGCCAGCAAAAGGAAGAGGAAAAAGCAGCGAGATTGTTCTTTGCGCCTTTGGAGAATGAGCTGTTTCAATTTAATGTACAAACAGAAATCTTTGAGAGTTCGTTCTTAAAAGAAATCAATAGCACCCTTGCCCCTGATGTACTATACACCCTATGGAATGTCCCTACGAGTTTTGAAGCTGTGTTAGCCTCAAAGTTTATCAGTCTATTACCCTATGCACATAAGATTATAGGCGACCTTGATAAGACCTGTGAGGTACTATCACTGCTTATCGGTGAAGAGGTCAAGGTAAATATCAGAGAATATGATAACTACGCAGATACCGCCCAAGATACCCTACTTGGGAGTTGTTATTTAGGCTTGGATACGATTGCAGGTACTGATTATACAGATTACACCAAGCATTTAGATTTGGTAATAGGTCCTTTACAGCAAACTGAGTTACCTGAGTACCTACATCAAGGAGCTATTAAGGAGTTTTTGGCATTTTTTTATAGGCACTTCTTCCCTATGGAAGTAGAGGTAACCACAGAGGTGCTACTGCCCAAGGAAAAGCAATCATCAACCCTAAATGCAACAGAATCCTCCTCCTATTTGGGATACAACACTTACTTAACAGAAATTAAAGCAGATTAATATTACAATATACTATGAACCATATAAAGAAATACTTTGGACACTTACTTGACCCGCAATTGATTATCATTGTGCTGGTTATCATTATGGGCTGTGTAGCCTTAAAGATGTTTTTTGCCTCAAAAGTAAGTGGTTTTAAGGATAAATATAAAACCAAGTTCTATATCTATGTAAGTGCAGCCGTATTTGTTTATGCGCTTGTCCCTCTAATGGGTTATAGCCGCCTTTTTATAGACAACAACCTATATGAGTTTATCTTTTATCAGATAGCCTCATTAGGACTGGGAATACTCCACTGCTTTTTATACCGCTACTACTTTAAGAAGTTTGAGTCAAAAGAGGCACTCACAGAGTATCTCTTTGCTATCCTGATAGTAGCTTTTGCAAGCATTCCATTCTTGCTTATTTATTCTTTCCTCAATGACGTAATCTTTGCTTATTGGATGTTGATGCATTTCTTGTGGTTTTTTGTCCCCACCTTGCTTAATGA
>NZ_GL872416.1 GCF_000192225.1 Capnocytophaga sp. oral taxon 338 str. F0234 | reverse complement strand
ACTTTTGCACCCGCTTTTAGAAAGGGAGCGAAGTTCATAGGAATAGACTAAAAGAATATTTTTCAAAAAAAGTTTTGTCAGTTTGAAAAAAGGTTGTACCTTTGCCCCCGCTTTCAAAAAGGGAGCGTTAAGTTCAAGAAGCGGACTAAAAAAAATGAAAAAAGATTTGATAGTTTGTGAAAAAGGTTGTACTTTTGCGTCCGCGAATAAAGCGAGAAAGTTCATTAAGAAATATTGATAATACAGCACAGAAAGATTTAGACTAGGCGATTTTCGGAGAGAGTCAAAAGAGATTAAAGAAATAACGATGAAGAGTTTGATCCTGGCTCAGGATGAACGCTAGCGGCAGGCCTAACACATGCAAGTCGAGGGAGAAGCCCTTCGGGGCAGAAACCGGCGCACGGGTGCGTAACGCGTATGCAACCTACCTTTCACAGGGGGATAGCCCGGAGAAATTTGGATTAATATCCCATAATATTGTTGGATGGCATCATTTGGCAATTAAAGTTACGATGGTGGAAGATGGGCATGCGTCCTATTAGCTAGTTGGCGAGGTAACGGCTCGCCAAGGCGACGATAGGTAGGGGTCCTGAGAGGGAGATCCCCCACACTGGTACTGAGACAGGGACCAGACTCCTACGGGAGGCAGCAGTGAGGAATATTGGTCAATGGTCGGAAGACTGAACCAGCCATGCCGCGTGCAGGAAGGCGGCCTTATGGGTTGTAAACTGCTTTTATATGGGAAGAATAAGGAGTACGTGTACTTTGATGACGGTACCATATGAATAAGCATCGGCTAACTCCGTGCCAGCAGCCGCGGTAATACGGAGGATGCGAGCGTTATTCGGAATCATTGGGTTTAAAGGGTCTGTAGGCGGGCTATTAAGTCAGGGGTGAAATATTTCAGCTTAACTGGGAAATTGCCTTTGATACTGGTAGTCTTGAATATTTGTGAAGTTTTTGGAATGTGTAGTGTAGCGGTGAAATGCATAGATATTACACAGAACACCGATTGCGGAGGCAGGGGACTAACAAATAATTGACGCTGAGAGACGAGAGCGTGGGGAGCGAACAGGATTAGATACCCTGGTAGTCCACGCTGTAAACGATGGATACTAGCTGTTTGGTAGGAATATTGAGTGGCTAAGCGAAAGTGATAAGTATCCCACCTGGGGAGTACGCACGCAAGTGTGAAACTCAAAGGAATTGACGGGGGCCCGCACAAGCGGTGGAGCATGTGGTTTAATTCGATGATACGCGAGGAACCTTACCAAGGTTTAAATGGTGACTGACGTACCTAGAGATGGGTATTTCTTCGGACAGTTATCAAGGTGCTGCATGGTTGTCGTCAGCTCGTGCCGTGAGGTGTCAGGTTAAGTCCTATAACGAGCGCAACCCCTATTGATAGTTACCAGCACGTAAAGGTGGGGACTCTATTGAGACTGCCGGTGTAAACCGTGAGGAAGGTGGGGATGACGTCAAATCATCACGGCCCTTACATCTTGGGCTACACACGTGCTACAATGGTCGTTACAGAGAGCAGCTACTGCGTGAGCAGGTGCGAATCTTAAAAGACGGTCACAGTTCGGATCGGAGTCTGCAACTCGACTCCGTGAAGCTGGAATCGCTAGTAATCGCATATCAGCCATGATGCGGTGAATACGTTCCCGGGCCTTGTACACACCGCCCGTCAAGCCATGGAAGCTGGGAGTACCTGAAGTTGGTTACCGCAAGGAGCTACCTAGGGTAAAACCAGTGACTGGGGCTAAGTCGTAACAAGGTAGCCGTACCGGAAGGTGTGGCTGGAACACCTCCTTTCTAGAGAAAAGACTGTTGAAGAGGGTGCTTAGTTTAAATCTGTGTTGTGTTATTAAAGAATAAAAAGGAAAGCAGTCTCATAGCTCAGCTGGTTAGAGCGCTACACTGATAATGTAGAGGTCGGCAGTTCGAGTCTGCCTGGGACTACAAAAGCGACAGAGCTGTAAAAGAAGGAAATTCTAGAAGCCGAGTAAAGTGAAAAGCGAAGGATGAAGAGTGAAGAGAGAGTAAATTTAGATAGATTAAATATTCATTTTTCACTAGACACTATTCACTACAAAAGGGGAATTAGCTCAGCTGGCTAGAGCACCTGCCTTGCACGCAGGGGGTCAAGGGTTCGAATCCCTTATTCTCCACGATTCTCAAGGTGCTATAGTTCTATAATTTTAATAGATCTATAACTTAAAGAGAAACAAGTTCATTGACATATTGGATAAGATATCAAAGAGAAAAACAAGTAGATACAAGAAAGAATAGGTAAGTTTTAATGATTAAAGCGGTAATGAATAATGAATAACCATTGAGCATTAACCCATAGTCATTAAAGACTACTACATACGAGTACAATAAGTTATGTAAGGGCGTATGGGGGATGCCTAGGCTCTCAGAGGCGAAGAAGGACGTGATAAGCTGCGAGAAGTTGCGGGGATTGGCACATACGATATGATCCGCAAATATCCGAATGGGGCAACCCAGTACACGGGAGGTGTACTACATCGTAAGATGGGCGAACCCGCTGAACTGAAACATCTAAGTAGGCGGAGGAGAAGAAAACAAGAGTGATTTCCAGAGTAGTGGCGAGCGAAATGGGAGGAGCCCAAACCTGTATTGTTTTGGCAATGCAGGGGTTGTAGGACTGCGAGATTTGCTGTTTATCGAATTAGAACACCTTGGAAAAGCGTGACCAGAGAGGGTGAAAGTCCCGTATAGGTAAGATAAATAAGTGATAGCAGGATCCTGAGTAGGTTGGGGCACGAGGAACCTTGACTGAATCAGCCGGGACCATCCGGTAAGGCTAAATACTCCTGAGAGACCGATAGTGGACGAGTACCGTGAGGGAAAGGTGAAAAGCACCGTGAATAACGGAGTGAAAGAGACCCTGAAACCATACGCTTACAAGCGGTCGGAGCGGCTGAGGCCGTGACGGCGTGCCTTTTGCATAATGAGCCTACGAGTTACTGTTACTGGCAAGGATAAGCACTTAAGGTGCGCATTCGTAGCGAAAGCGAGTCTGAATAGGGCGTTGAAGTCAGTAGGAGTAGACGCGAAACCTGGTGATCTACCCTTGGGCAGGTTGAAGCACTGGTAACACAGTGTGGAGGACCGGACTGGTTGTCGTTGAAAAGACTTCGGATGACCTGAGGGTAGGGGTGAAAGGCCAATCAAACTGGGAAATAGCTCGTACTCCCCGAAATGCATTTAGGTGCAGCGTTGTGCTAAAGTTTAATAGAGGTAGAGCTACTGATTGGATGCGGGGGTTTCACCGCCTACCAATTCCTGACAAACTCCGAATGCTATTAAATGTTACACAGCAGTGAGGGCTTGGGTGCTAAGGTCCAAGTCCGAGAGGGAAAGAACCCGGACCATCAGCTAAGGTCCCCAAATATGTGCTAAGTTGGAAAAACGCGGTTGAACTGCATAGACAGCTAGGATGTTGGCTTGGAAGCAGCCATACATTTAAAGAGTGCGTAACAGCTCACTAGTCGAGCGGCTCGGCATGGAGAATAAACGGGCATAAGCATATTACCGAAGCTATGGGGATATACGATAGGTATAATCCGGTAGGGGAGCATTCTATGGGCATTGAAGCTAAAGACGTGAGTTATAGTGGAGCCTGATAGAAAAGAAAATGTAGGCATAAGTAACGATAAGGCAGGCGAGAAACCTGCCCGCCGAAAGATCAAGGTTTCCTCAGCTATGCTAATCAGCTGAGGGTTAGTCGGGGACTAACGCGTACCCTTTCAGGGGAAGTGGATGTACAACTGGTTAATATTCCAGTACTAGTATTTCAATAGAAGTGACGGAATGAGATATATGCTGCGCACAGACGGAGTTGCGTTAAAGGTGTTGTTATGGCACTGATAGTACACTTAGGCTACGGCCGAGGTGATAGCATAGACAACGTTTCCAAGAAAAGCGAGAGATACTACCCGTACCGTAAACCGACACAGGTGATCGGGAAGAGAATTCTAAGGCGCTCGAGAGATTCATGGCTAAGGAACTAGGCAAAATAGACCTGTAACTTTGGGAGAAAGGTCGCCTATCGCGAGATAGGTCGCAGTGAAGAGGTCCAAGCGACTGTTTATCAAAAACACAGGACTCTGCAAAATCGAAAGATGAGGTATAGGGTCTGACACCTGCCCGGTGCTGGAAGGTTAAGAGGAGGGCTTAGCGTTGAGCGAAGGTTTGAATTGAAGCCCCAGTAAACGGCGGCCGTAACTATAACGGTCCTAAGGTAGCGAAATTCCTTGTCGGGTAAGTTCCGACCTGCACGAATGGTGTAACGATTTGGACACTGTCTCGGCCATGAGCTCGGTGAAATTGTAGTATCGGTGAAGATGCCGATTACCCGCAGTGGGACGAAAAGACCCTGTGCACCTTTACTACATCTTCGTATTGACCTTGGATAAGTGATGCGTAGGATAGGTGGGAGACATTGAATCGGCTATTCTGGTAGTTGTGGAGTCGTTGTTGAAATACCACCCTTTGCTTATCTGAGGCCTAACCCTCTTGAAGGGAGGGGACAATTCGTGGAGGGTAGTTTGACTGGGGTGGTCGCCTCCAAAAGCGTAACGGAGGCTTCTAAAGGTTCCCTCAGCACGCTTGGTAACCGTGCGAAGAGTGCAATGGCAGAAGGGAGCTTGACTGAGAGACCTACAAGTCGATCAGGTACGAAAGTAGAGCATAGTGATCCGGTGGTTCCGTATGGAAGGGCCATCGCTCAAAGGATAAAAGGTACGCCGGGGATAACAGGCTGATCTCCCCCAAGAGCTCACATCGACGGGGGGGTTTGGCACCTCGATGTCGGCTCGTCACATCCTGGGGCTGGAGAAGGTTCCAAGGGTTGGGCTGTTCGCCCATTAAAGTGGCACGCGAGCTGGGTTCAGAACGTCGTGAGACAGTTCGGTCTCTATCTACTGTGGGCGTTAGAAATTTGCGTGGAGCTGACTCTAGTACGAGAGGACCGAGTTGGACTAACCGCTGGTGTATGAGTTATTCTGCCTAAGGGTATAGCTCAGTAGCTAAGTTAGGAGTGGATAAGTGCTGAAAGCATATAAGTACGAAACCCACCACAAGATGAGATTTCTTTAGAGGGTCGTGGGAGATGACCACGTTGATAGGTTACAGGTGTAAAGGTGGTAACATCAAAGCCGAGTGATACTAATAACCCGAAGACTTATTGTACGAAATTCTTTTTAATGATTAATGTTCAATGATTAATGTTCAATCATAGTATTAAACGATAATCATTATGAAATTAAACATTGTTTTGGTGTCTTATCCAATGGAGTCAATTAAGTGAAGAGCGAAAAAGTTACATAAGACTTTCTATTTGCTAAGCGTTATACACGATTCACTAAAAGTATAAGTGTTGAGAAGAACTATTCACTATTAGTTTTTCACTAATCACTAAGAGTTTAAGGTGGTTAAAGCGGAAGGTCTCACCTCTTACCATTCCGAACAGAGAAGTTAAACCTTTTAGCGCAGATGGTACTGCAATTTGTGGGAGAGTATGTCGCCGCCTTCTT
>NZ_GL872415.1 GCF_000192225.1 Capnocytophaga sp. oral taxon 338 str. F0234 | reverse complement strand
AATGCAAAAATCATTAAAAAGTTTCCATTTGGCACAATTTGTACACCTAAAAATTTTTTAATACATTTAAAAACACGTATGTTAAAAAATACGGCAGGAGCTAAAAAAGGAGAATTAGCAAAAGAAACAATACTAAAAGATTTATCATAAACTATATTAATAATGAAAATATTTATTCAATATCTAATTTTAGCAATATTTTTGTTTAATTGTAAAAATAATAACTTAAGAATGGAAATAGATAAAAATAAAGCGATATCTTACAACGAGTATTCACAAGAATTTCGAGAGTGGGAATCTACAAAAAACATAAAGTTAGAAGAGGCTTATCGAATACATTTAGATTATGCTTCAAAAAATCAAGATAGGATAAAACTTAAATCAAGTAGAGGGTATCCTCTATTTTATGTTTATGATGATTACTATATATTTTCTACGGTAACATATATCCATAAGATTGGCGTTTTTAATTGTACGGGCATTTGGGTTAATGCAAATACAGGTGAAGTTAATTATGTCGAGGTAGGTAAAGATCAAAATTTTCATACAAACTCAAGTATTTGGCTAACTTCTTATAATGGAGAAAAAATAAAGATAGAAGAAAAATAAAATTGATAAAACCGAAAGAGCTCTTGTGGTGGGAAGATAAATATCACAATTTAGGAACTTATAGTGTTATTCCTATCCTTGGAGAACAATGTACTACAGTGAAAATATCGATAGAGAAATCAACCGAAGTTTTCTCAACATTCGATATAACATCAACAACTCAATCACCACAAGGTTTTTTGGAACTTTTAACAGAGGAAGGTGAACATACTTATGGTTCTAAAAAAGGGAATAAATTAACCATAAATAAAGAGTATAGAGAGATTCCTTACATAGAAATTCGTGATTTCAGATCAAGTTATAACCAACAGTTGAGTAATTAGAAATAAAAATATGTATAAAGTTATTAAAATAGTTATTATTATGGGTATATTAAGTAGTATTTTTTCTTGTAAAGTAGAAAAAGACATCTCTATATATAGAACAGAGGAATTCAAAAAAAAGGAAAAACATTTAAACTTTCATTGGATGAAGCAGGGCAAAAATGTATAAAATATATTTTAAAAGAAGAAATAGCTAATGATGGTTTTTTTGAATTGGATATTATATATGGAGATTATTATATTTTTAAGCCAAAGGGGGAACCATATAGCTTGAAAACAGGAAACTATAACTTATCTGGCATTTGGATTAATGGTAACACTGGGGAAATAAAGGAAGTTAAAACAAATAAGAATATTAAGATCTTACTAGAATATAATAGTCATATATCTTATACGAGAAAAATTGAGAAAGATAAGGAGGAAAATTGATGAAAAAGTTTCATTTAGTTTTAGCTATAGGGTATTTATCCTTGAGAAGTGGTAATTACTTCTTCTCCACCAAATGCCTCAGCCCAAGGCTTCAAGTGGACATAAGCTCATCTTTACTGAAGATGAGAGCATCTTGCTTACTGATAAGAATGGCAATGTAATTAAGTTGGATACTCAGGGTAAGAATATAGAAATTTCTGCGCCTGAGACTATTAATATCACAGCTAAGAACATCAATTTAAAGGCAAGTGATAGTATTGATTTTGATGCTAATGTAAATATCACTGAAACAGCAGGAAAGGCTAAGAGAAGTGATATTGGTGGAGATATGTTTGTATATGTAAATGGTGCTTTAACAGAGGTGATTGAGGGAGATTTACATAGCCATTCAAAAGGAGGAAGCCAATATACAGCGAAAGAGACTATTGTAGATAGCTCTAACAATATGAAAGTAAATTCTGCTACCTCTCTTAAAAAGAAGAGTGGAGAATATAATAATCAAGGCTAAAAGATAATACTATGAGAACAAGAATTGTAAAAGGAACAATGAACATCTCAAGTGATGGAGATATAGAATTTCATACCTTTGGAGGTGATTTAACTTTCAGTGCAGGTGGTAAAAATGAATGGACAAGCCCTCAAACCATTGTAGGGGCTTATGAA
>NZ_GL872414.1 GCF_000192225.1 Capnocytophaga sp. oral taxon 338 str. F0234 | reverse complement strand
TTTAATCATTCACTGCTTAAGTTTCATTAAAAAAATCTCCTTCAGCCTCTTCCACAGACAAGAAAAAATACTCTACAAAGTACCCTAAGCCCCTCGCCTTAAACAAAAAAGCAGAGCACGAATCTCTTCATGCTCCGCTCTTGGTTTTTCTATTCTATATTATTATTTATCGCTCTATTTCAAACGTCCTTCCCTCTCCTATCGGTAAAGAGTGAAGTGTCCCTTGAAGGTACGGTTGTCATCCGGCTCATTGAGCTGAAGAATATACCAGTAGTCACCCGCTGGTAGCTCCTTCCCTCCATAAGTACCATCCCATTCTTGGTGGTTATTCAATGTCGCTATATGACGTCCATAACGATCATAAATCTTCGTCTCTGCTTGTGGATAACTTGCCAAGTTCAACGGTGCCCATGTGTCATACTGACCATCTCCATTCGGAGTAAAGTAATTCGGTATCACCACATCCTCAAATTCCTTATAGATGAATACTGAGTGCGCACAACCTTTCTCATCCTCTACATATACTCGTATCTTCTTCTCTATCTTGCCTGTGGCTGGATTGAGTTCCTCATAATCCGTCTTCTGTACATAGTAGGTGAGTTCCTTGCCAGAGACCACATCTGTCTCTCTCTGTACATGACGTGCCTTGATCTCTTCTACTGTGTTATATTCAGCTGAACCAAAGTATACCGTATACTTCTGCTTACCTCCCTCTACCTTCACCTTCACTAAGTTCAAGTCATTGGCTATGCTCTGGTTGGTAATCTTAAGCGGATCATGGTATTCTATGGTGAATTCCCTTTCCTCATAGCACAAGGCAGGATCTCCTATGGCAGGGTTGTCTTTATCATAATAGTACAGATACATCTTATACGTCTTTGTCCCCTGTGCTGCATCCTCACGAATAGGCGTTACGGAAGCTAACTGAGTGGTCAGATCTGCACCACGTATCTGATACATATTATGCGTATTGTCATCTCCTATCGGAGTGGTTCCTGAAAACTCATACCTATCCGTAGTAGAGTTCCCTGTAAAGCCATATCTTAAACGATTCGCTGCACTATGTGAGCCCGGAGAAAGTACCAAGTATGGAGTGGTTACCGATACATATACATCATACGTTGCCGCTGCTGCCGTATCACTCGCTCCTACCCTGAGCACTACATTATTCGCCCCTATTGAGGAATTACAGTGGTAATTCTGTACAATCTCTCCCTTGAGGTCTACTCCTTCTATAATCTCAAAGTTCTTCGTCTGCTCACAACCATTGGAGTCCTTAACTACTATCAAGTACTTACCTGCCGATAGATTCTGAACCACTGCCGTATCGGTAGAATACAAGTTGCTACCTCGCTGTCCTGTGGTGGTACCATCCGCCTTGAATGCCTCCCAGCTATACACCGGTGTGCCTTCTGAAAAGTTGAACTCTATCCTACCATCTGAGGCGCCCTTACATCCTACATGTTTCACTCTTACCTGGGTTATCACTATCTTATTAGGTTCCTCTATCTGGATATTGCTCTTCTCTACAATACAATCAAAGTCCTTATCCTTCACCGCAGCCGTATAAGAGCCTACTTCCAAATTATTGAACGTACCACTATCTTGCCAATTATAAGTGCCATCAGCTTGCTTAATTCCATACTGATAATGTCCAGATCCGCCAGCTCCTGCAATAGTGAAAGATCCATCCTTGCCTCCATTACACTTCACTGCCTTACGATTTACCAAAGTAATACTCAATGCCGTTTGTGGCCCTACCGTTACCGTTTGATCCTTCTTACAATCACCATGCCCTGCCACTGAATGTATCGCACTTATCACATAAGTCCTTGTGGTTCCTCCTGTTAGGTCAACCTCCAATTCAAAACGTGCATTGTTATGTGCCACTCCATTCAACTGATATCGTACATTCAAAGCTTCCGTAGCCGGAGTAACACTCGCCTCTACAATATACTTAAGTACCCCATCTACACACCTGTAGCCTATCTCATTGAGGTGTAAGCTTACTTTTGATCCTGACTTTATAGTCATCTGTGCCGCTGTTGCCTGGCAGCCATTCGCATCCTTAACCATGAAGGTATAATCACCCGCTGCCAAATTCTCTATGCCTTGACTCTCATTATAATCCTCCCACGTAGCTCCTCCATCCTTAGAATATTTATACTTAGATAAAGCAGGGGGTACCGTAAAGGCGGTTCCTCCATAGATACGCAACTTCGTCTTACCATCGTTTGCTCCAAAGCAACTCTCATGTACCGTAGCATCATCATTCACCGTTACACTGAGTATCTCTGGCTCAGTAATGGTAAATTCAAATATATCACTACCCGTTGGCGTACCCCCTTCATCCAAAATCTCTGGACGACAACCATTCTCATCTTGCATGATGACATAGTACTTACCTGGTGCTAACCCTTCAAACTTGCCATCATTATCCAAGAAACGATCCAAGTGAGGTGTTATCGCATAAGTAAACTTCCTAACACTGCCATCCAACTTCGTGGTCGGATTGATATTCTTCACCTTGAAGCTTCCATTATTCATTCCATTACACTCTACATTCTTCACCTCATATTGGGCTCGGTACTTAGGCTCTTCTGTAATGACTTGGGTCTTCGTTACTGCTGGACAACCTCCATTCACTTGATCTACCGTAATGGTATAAGTGCCCGCTGGTAAACCTTCAAATACCCCTGTGGTATTAGGAGAGGTTACCCCTGACGGTACTGGGCTGATGGCAAAGCGATAGCCTTCATCATTCTTTCCCCCTCGTGCCCTTACGGTAATCTTACCATAGGTACTGCCAAAACAGTTGAGGTGAGCGGTAGTATTATCCATATCTATCGTTGCGGTGATATCCTCTACTTTATCTACCGTAACTACATTACTTGTGCCTATACAAGCATCTGCTGCTCCATTGTTATCCTTGACCTCTACCTCATACTTCTTCTCTGCGGTAGGTCGTGGTATCACACCTGTAAAGGTGGCTGTAACCTCACCAGGAATTGTTCCTGAAGTAGAAGCCGTAGCACCCGGTACAGCTACCCTACTGCCTGAGGTAACCTCATAAAGGGTAAAGGTATATGGAGATCGTGTAGGATCCATGTTCGGACGTGCTTCCACCACTACCCGAATATCTCCCGCTGTAGCACACCCTGGATATGTGGACAGACTCGCACGGGCGATAATCGTTCCAGGATCTTTCACTACAATATCATCTGACTTAATCCAATCATCATGACATAAGAGGGCTGCTCCTATCTTAATATAGTAGGTTCCCGCTCCTATCCCTGTGAAGGTAACCTGACCTGTATGCCCTGCATCATCTCCCTGTACTCGCCCTAAGGCTCTATCTGTCGCCTTATCATATAAGGTATAACTATAGGTAGGAGGTACTGGGGTCGCAGGAGCGACTACGGAGCCTCCTGTTACACCACTGAGAACAATCTTTCCATTTGTATCACCACTACATGTCGGATTAGTTACCGTAGCAGTCCCTTTGGTAAGTGCCATTGAAGCACTCCATTGAGGTATCGTAAATGGTGATAACTTATATTCACAGCCTTTCACATCCTTAATCTCTATATGGTGGGTACCTTCCCCTATATTGCGGAAGACTGTTGCCGTACCCCATGGGGTTGATTGCGTACCTCCTGAGACAACACTCACCAAACGTATTTGATAAGGTGCACCCCAGCCACCTGTGATACCACTGGTAAGTCCTATTACCGCATCATTCTGTGCTTGGGTACCACAATAGGTCATCGGACTGAGTAAAGCACTGGTAGCGGTAACCGTGTTAGGAATACTTACCTGAGTCTGTGCACTCGCTGAACACTGGGTATGAGTTACCTGCAATTCCACCTTAAAGATTCTTGCCGTATTCGCTGTCCATCCTCCACTGACGGTTACCTCTTTCTCACTCACCGCAGCTGAGTCCGTGAAAGGTCCTGCTGTGAAGCCACCACCACCTACTTCTATTATCTTATAGCTATAGCCTTGTTCATACGCTCCTCCTGATACCTCTACTCGGAATCTGAGCGTAGGAGCTGGTGTGGCAGATCCATCATTACATGCTCCCTGAGTTACCGATACATTCACCGTTGGTTTTGGCGTCCTTGTTACTCGGTAAAGTTCACTTAGTGTGTAAGTACAGTTCGTATCCAAATCCTTTAAGGTAATACGATATTCTGCTGTGTCCTCACCCGCTGGAAGGTTATTAGGAAGCGTTAGCTTAATCGTTCCTGGAGTAGCTCCCGCAGGTTCTCTTGTTCCATCATAGTTCTGTACAACTACTGCAGTGGCTGGTGGTGCTGGAATACGTTCTATATAAGCATCATAACCATTGGTATTAGTACCTGCTATATTACGCCTAATGGTAAGCTCTAACTCTTCATTTATAGCCGGATTACAAGCCATCTGTTGCGTCCTACGTACCGTTACCTGCTGGGTCTTAGCCAAGGTACGAACCATAAAGCTAACCCCTGGAGCATTCTCTATACTACAACCCCGTGCATCGGTTACCTTCCAAGCAACGGTATAGTTAGCCCCTCTATCCTCCAACTCAAATACTTGGTAATCACTCGCTACTGCAGGTGGTGTTGGTGGAGTCGTTACTGTTCCTTGTTTAGTGGCTATAACCCTACCTGCCTCTATCACCTCAAAGGTATAAGGAGGTACCCCTCCCTTTACAGGGATATACAAGTACGCTTTCTCTCTTGGGGTTGCATTGGTAAAGCTTGGAATCCTTGCTGTTATCTTAGCTGCATCCGCACTCGCAAGTGCATCACAACCCATCTGGTATAGCTGAGCATTTCCTTGGGTAGCATCCTCAGTTATCGAAGTCTGTTCCTTAATCTCTTCTGCGGCTCCACTGGTAATCTCTACCGGACAAGTTCCGTTAGGAGATTGCTTGATCGTTATCTTATAGTAGCCTTTCCTAAGACCTGGTATCGTATAGACTACCTTTGTCGCATCCTCTTGGGTGATATCCGCATCTGTGATATTTCGTACTACACTATAAGATCCTCCTGCTGTGGCTGAGCGAGTAAGCTCATAGGTATAACTTCCCTCTTCACGAGCATTAGCTGTCTTATTACGAGTTAATACAAGCTTACCGGTCTCACTACCTGGCTGACAGCCTGAGGCATCTTCATGTGATAGGCTATGGCGCGCTTTTAGCGCATTATCATCTTCCGTATTCTTGAAAGGTCCTACTGTGCCTCCAGCAGCCTGGAAGGTATTACAATAGGCATTCCCATTATCCTTAACCTCTACCTTAAAGTTGGTAATAGTAGGAGGAGTTCCTCCTGTTACAGGTACCTCTACAATAGCAACCCTATGAGGAGTAGGCCAAGTAACGGTAACCCCTGGTATGACTGTTCCTCCGGCATCTTTTACCTGAATGGTATAGTGATCCGTTCCTGGATAAGTAGGCAAGGTAACTCCTGGTGGAACAAAGTCAGAACCACTGAGAATAGTTACTTTGATCTTCGCCACTGTCTTATTAGGAGGGCCTGGTATACAAATTACATCGGATTCCTTCGCTGTGGTAAACTTCAACTTAGGATAGGTATATACCTGCCCTGGTGATGGCACAGGAGGTAGAATAGTCTTCGTTGCCTCACACTTGCTCTCCTTATGACGTACCTTTACCTTATTATGGTCAAACAATGCCGGAATAGCTATCGTTTGTGGATTCGCAGTAAAGGTTGTCCAATGAATTCCATTATCTATAGAATATTCATAACTTGTATGGTCATTATATGGCGGTACAGGTGCACTTGGTACCCCTGGAGCATTCAAATCGCTTAAGGTAAGGATCATATCATAGGTATCTCCCGTACACGCTGTGGCATTGTTTATCGATATGGTAAACTTCGCCTTATGTTGACTATTAGAGAACTGTCCTATACTTGTCATCGGTGAGGTCAAGGTAATCTCACATCCTGTCCCTTCATCCTCTACCGTAATGGTCAAGGTAGAGCCCGCAGGGAATGGCAAGGTAGTGAAATCTGTCGGACGGAAGGTAAAGCTTGGATCAGTGCCTTTCGCTACATTCCTTACAATGATATTCCTACGCAAAAGCGGATTATTTGCCTTTAGTATCTTATAGGTAAAAGGTCCTACGCCTCCTGTAAAGCCTGAGGAGGCAGTCAAGGTAAAGCCGCCTGAGGTACCATCACAGCCAATCGCTTTCGTATTGGTAAAGGTAAGATTTGTTCCTCCTCCTACCAAGTTCATTGGAGTTGTCGTTGTCCTTACGGTTATATTCCTTGTATAAGTAGTACAAACAGGGGTATGGCTATCTGAAACCCCTATCGCATACTGCTTGCTCTGTCCTGCAGGAATATTCTGCCCTGTCTGGCTTATCTTATACTCTGTGGAAGGAGGTATAGGAGGGGTCACAGTAGTTGTCCCTGAAGCAGCAGTCAATGAACCATTGGGTTGTACTTCATATACCCTAAAGGTATAAGGTGGTTGCCCTCCAGTGATATTTACCTTAAACTCTACTGTTGTTGTAGCCCCTGGCGTACATGCTACCCCAGATACCCCATTAGGATCTATTGTTGTAGATAAAGGTACCTCTGTGTGATCCTCGTAACGGAATTCTTTACTTGCCTTACATAGACTTCCTCCCGCTACTTGATAATGTACGTATACAATATAGGTACGACCTTTCTGTAATCCGGTAAAAGTATGGGTCGGTGTCCCTGTCATAGGTCCTAACTGTGAACTCTGCATCTCTGCAGGAGCTCCATCGTGATTCAAGAAAAACTGTACTTGTGTATAGCTACCATTGGCAAAAGTTACCTTTAAGTCAAAGGTGCTACAATTTGCCGTAAAGTTCTCTGGTGTAAAGGTCAAATCCTGACTGCGTCGCAAAGTAAACTCAGGCACCTCCTTAGTACATACCACCGTATTGGGAGCCACCCTAAGACGTACTCCTATCTGCGCTGTATAGCTACTGCCTATATTATAACCCGTGAAAGTTCCACTGGTTTGCCATGCACTACCTGACCCGTATAAGCATTGCCATTCTCTTTGATAATTCGGTATACGATCTCATAATCAGATGCCGGCTGTATATCACTACTTCCACTTAAGGTAAAGCCCATTGTCGTATCCGTACAGCTCGGTGTGGTAAAGGTTGTATTCCCTACCGTAATATGCATATCCTTTATCTCAAAGTTATAACCACTGCTGCCCAATGGCTCACAGTTATTATTCCCCTCATCGGATATCCTTAAGGTATAGGTTCCTATCTCCAATCCTGGTATCTCATAATTATTTACCGTAGGAGCGGCTGGAATCACTACCTCTGGGAAGGTTACCGCAGGGGTAGGTGTATTACGTTGCAATCTTACTCGGTATGGACCACGTCCTTTAATCTGCCTTATCACTAACTTTCCACTCTCGCCTGTACAAGTAGCACTGTGAACGATAATGTTGCTCGTACTTGGGTCTATCTCCGTAGGAACCGCTCCTTTTATCTCTACATTGCCCACTACCTTCTTACCACAGGCTACCGGAATGGTATTAACATCTTTAATATAAATATCATAGTGCTTGTCCTGTGTTGTATAAGGGAAGGTCTTGCTTGCACTAGCCGTATAGTCACTATCATTTGGAGTCTGTCCTGCTTCTACAAAAGCATAGTGGTACAACGGAGAAGCTGATCCTCCTGTTACACGGGTAACCGTAATGGAACCTCCTTGCTGAACACTTCCACACACTGAGTTATGGGTTACTATATAATCACCCCCATTAAGAGGATTGATCTCTGGAGATTTCTCTATGTCTTTCTCTATAGAACATGCATACTGGTCACTTACTCGTATCCTATATCTGCCTGTCGACCAGCTCGCCATATCAAATTCAGGATTATTTGTCCCCGCTGGGTTCACTGTCCAACTCGCTGGTGTCCCCCCTGAGATATTCATATACTCATACTTAAGCGGTACACCTCCGTTACCTCCTCCATTATAGGTGGTCGTTACGCGCATCTTCGTGTTAGACGTCCTACAATCACTCATCGCTACCGATATCGTAGCAAAAGTATTGCGCTTCTTCACTTCAAGAACAAAATTCTTAGGCGAACAGTTATTCGCATCTGTAATCTCTACATCCCATTTGCCTTCTGTTAATATATACTGGAATGTATTGCTCGGTATCACCTCTGGTGAACCTGGACTCCCTTGCTTGTGTACCGTAATCTTATATGGCTGTACTCCCCCTTCTATCTTATAAACCCCGTTGGACGGCGTTGCCCGATCATAAAACTTAGTATCCAACTGATTCACTCCACAGTTGAGGTAGATCTCGGTCTTATTCGCCGTAACTTTCAACTCTTCTCTATGCCCTATGGTAAAGTCCACACTTACCTCACAAGGCGTATTGCCATTATACTTGTTCTGATGGGTTGACTGCAATACTAACTTATAAGTGCCCGGCGCTAAGTTATTCACCTCTAAAGTGCCATTATTATGACTGTTCCATCCCGTAGATGGCTGTACATTCACTCCCGCTGATGTCGTTACTTTCCATTTATAACTGCCCGTACCATAGTTCTCTACTATCGCTCGCATCTTCCCATCATTCACCCCATAACAACTCTGCGCTACTTCTTGATGTGATGAGATCTTGAAA
>NZ_GL872413.1:2304088-2360944 GCF_000192225.1 Capnocytophaga sp. oral taxon 338 str. F0234 | reverse complement strand
ACTTTAATATTGATTGTATTAATACCCCGAGTAAGTACTCGGGGTTATTGTTTGTTTTTATTTAATAATTATAATTGTGATAACTTTTCATAGCTTATACCAATCTGCTCGCTTGCGTTCACTGCCTCTTTCTATATCAGGAATCATATTGGGGAGTGCAATCGCTTATGGTCAAGGTGAATTTCAGTGGAGTATTTTTCTTTTAGCATTGTTAACCACTGTATTATTTCAAGTTCTTTCGGATTATGCTAATGATTATGGAGATGCTCAGAAAGGAACAGATAATGATCAGCGTTTAGGTCCTAAGCGAGCTATACAATTAGGAGCTATGACTCTTGAGGAGATGAAACGAGTAGTTATTGTTACCGCTATTCTTTCAGCTATTTCGGCACTGGTACTTATAGGGATTGCTTTTGAAGAGGAATGGATATTAGCTCTTGTATTTATAATTCTAGGAGGGGGGGCTATTTTTGCAGCTATCCGATATACAGTAGGAAAATCTGCATACGGATATAAGGGATTGGGAGATATATTTGTTTTCATTTTCTTTGGTTGGGTAAGTGTAATGGGTTCCTATATGCTTTATACACAAAGATTTGATATTTTAGTTTTACTTCCAGCCTCTGCTTGTGGGATGCTTAGTATGGGAGTATTGAATCTTAATAATATGCGTGATATGGTGAATGATAAGCAAATGGGAAAACATACTATTCCTGTAAAAATAGGACTTTCATTTGCTAAGTATTATCATTATCTACTTATTATATTACCTATGCTTTTGATGATGCTCTATACAGTGTTTACTTTTGAATTTCGTTATAAGGCTTTGTATATTATAGCTTTTATTCCTTTAGTCTTTCATCTGTTTTACGTAAGAGGAGTAAAGAATCCTAAGGATTTTGATTCACAGCTGAAAGTAGTAGCTTTCTCAACTTTTTTGATGAGTATTTTATTTTTTGCAGGAAAGCTATTGTGAGAAATAACAGACATTGATGATGAATTGACAGATTACTAATTTTTTGCTTTTTGCTTTTCATTTTTCTACAAAAGTTGTATTTTTGTCCCCTAAAAATAATAATGAATTTCGATGGATTTTTTCAGAAAACATTTTACTAATATCCTTATAGGAATATTAATATTAGTAGCATTAGCTACAGTGTTACCACGTTTTTTTTCTAATAATGACACACTCCCCCAACAGATAGTGACTCCTGATGAAATAAAGGAATATGAACCTCCTTTTGAACATGAAGGGAATCTCTCTTTCTATAAAAAAGATAATACTCTTATTAAAACCTTTGATGTTGAATTTGCCCGAACAGAGCGAGAAACTGAGCTAGGATTGATGTACCGAAAATCCATGAAGGAGAATCAGGGTATGCTCTTTGTTTTTCATGAGGAGAAACCTCGTTCTTTTTGGATGAAAAACACTTATATCCCTCTGGATATTATTTATTTAGATAAGGATAAGCATATTGTGAGTATAGCTAAGAATGCAGAGCCTCTCTCTGAGACTTCACGTCCGTCAGAAGGAAATGCTATGTACGTACTTGAAATTAATGCAGGCTTATCCGATAAGTTAGGTCTTACGAAAGGGGATTATATGACTTTTGAATCCTTGATAGACTAATGAAAGAGTATGTTATTTTAGTAGATGATGCAGACCGTCCTATTGGACTAATGGAGAAGATGGAAGCTCATGAAAAGGGGCTACTCCATCGAGCTTTTTCTGTATTTGTATTCAACTCTAAAAAAGAGATACTCCTTCAGCAACGGGCTTTTTCCAAATATCATTCACCGGGGCTTTGGACAAATACCTGTTGTAGTCATCCCCGAGAAGGAGAGACCAATATACAAGCAGGTGAACGTAGGCTTTGGGAAGAAATGGGCTTACGAATTCCCTTAAAGGAACTCTTTTCTTTTATTTATAAGGCTGATTTTGATAATGGACTTACTGAACATGAGTATGATTATGTATTGGTAGGTTGTAGTGATGATATTCCTGTGGTAAATCCTAAGGAGGTTGCCTCTTGGAAATGGCTCCCTTTGGAAGCAATAAAAGAGGGTATAGCACAATCGCCCCAGCAATATACTGCTTGGTTTAAAATTATATTTGACAAATTCTATCATCATTTATTAGCTTAATAAATGATGAGTTCTTAAGTGTAGATGTTCCTATGAATGGTTTTTATTTACATTATATCTGCTATTAAATACCTTTTAAAACTATTGTAAAAGTTATTTTTAGTATTTTATTCTATTATTTCTTCTTTGTATATTTCAGTCATATTGTGAAGGAAAGAGAGGACTTAAAGATAATAAATAAAATTTTTTATCTAAATAGTTCCAAATGAGCATCAGCAAGTTTAGGCATAGCTCCATGTTGCTGGCATACATAGGCAGATACTTCTACGGCTAATTGATGAGAGGCAACAAGACAACGTCCATGCAGATGTGAGGCTATAAAAGCAGCTGTAAAGGAATCTCCAGCACCTACAGTATCAGCAATAGTTATTTTTGGAGTAGGCAGGAAAGATTCTTCTTTGGGAGTAAGTACCCAACTTCCTTCAGTTCCTTTGGTAAGTATAAGAATATCAAGATTGTAATTATTTAATAAGTGTTTACAAATATCTTTTTCAGAGGCTTCCCATTTTAAAAGTTTAGCAATTTTTACAACTTCTTCATCATTGATTTTAAGGATAGTAGATTTTTGTAATGAGTTTTCTATGATTTCCCGAGTGTAATGTTCTGTCTAAGGTTGATGTCAAATATCTTTATACTGTCTTTAGGCATAGCATCTAAAAAAGCATTGATAGTAGCTCGTGATAATCTGTTACGTTGTGCCAAAGAGCCAAAACAAACTGCTTGTGCCTCCTTAGCAAGATTAGCCATGCGGGAGGTAAAAGAAATATTATCCCAGGCAACTCCTTCACAGATTTCATATTGAGGAACTCCCCAGTTATCTACACTAACTTTTACAGTACCTGTAGGGAAATCAGTTTTCTCTATCAGATAATTAAGCTGTTTCTTTTCCAGGTTATCTAAGATTTCCTTACCTAAGGAATCATTACCAATGGCACTTACTGTATAACCATTAAAGCCAAATTGAGAGATATGATAAGCAAAATTAGCAGGGGCACCTCCTAATATTTTTCTTTCAGGGAATACATCCCAAAGAATCTCTCCAAGTCCTATGATTTTATTTTTCATTATCCAATAATTTTAGAGTGGTTATTAATAGAAAAGCAGAGGGAAAGTTGCTTTCTCCCTGTTTTTCCTTTGTTGTTATTAATTTTTTATCTTGTAAAGTGTAATATTTTCTATACTAACGTCTGTATTTCCTCTTAGATTGAACCATAATTGGTTATAAGGTTCTGTAGGAAAAGCGATGTTGGTCTGTACCACCTCACCTCCATTGACAAAGACTTCGGTAGAGGCTTTATCCACCCAAAGGTGTATGGTATAGCTTTCTTTTGGAGTCAAAGGAGCTTTGATTAGAGGCTCGGCAAAGTTACCACTAAAGTTAGTAAGACCACTTTGGCTTCTATCTACTACAAAGGTTTTCTCTGTTGTATCAAAAGAATACACTATCTTTTCTCCTTTGCTATTTTGTAGAGAAAAACTAAAGCTCTTAAGAGTATTGAGCTTGACAGTGAAGCTCACCACATACCCGTTGTTATAGAAATCAGCACTGATGGGCAGGGGATTCTCAGTGAGTTTGTTTATAATAACGGGATTACTATCTCTCTCTTCTCCTACCTCTTGTACAGGAAAGCTTGCAACTACTAAGTGTTGTCCGTTGTCAGCAAGTCTTAGTTCTCGTGGTAGGGTCATAGCACTTCGAAAATTTTGGGTAGGCACTGAATTACCATAATCCCAATTATTCATCCAACCAAGGAAAATTCTGCGTCCATCACTTTCAGGAATATTACTCCAAGTAACTCCTGCGTAGTTGTCACGTCCGTAATCAATCCAGAGAGGGTAGGGAAGAGGATCTGGGGTAAAGGTAGTTCCATCAAAGTCACCAATAAAATATTGGGTAGCATTTCCTCCATTAGGGCCTCCTGGGTTAATGCTCACAAAGAGTATCCATTTTTTTTGTCCCTTATAAGTTAAAGGGAAGAGGTCAGGGCATTCCCATACACCTGTATGAGCTCCTATATTTTGTCCAAATTCACTAAGTTTTTCCCACTGCTTGAGGTTCTTAGATGTGTAGAAAGTAATAGTTTGTGAAGTAGCTAATGACATAATCCATTTCTTCTGAGGATCATACCAAAATACTTTAGGATCACGAAAATCCTGAATATTAGGATTGGGAATCACAGGATTATGAGTATATTTGACAAATGTACGTCCGTTATCAAGGCTATAAGCAATGGATTGAGATTGTTGTGCACCTGCAGAAGTATAGAAGGCAATCATGGCATTTTCACCAAAGCCTGCGGAGTTATTTCTATCTATCACTGCACTACCAGAAAAGATAGCTCCCAAGCTATCAGGAGAAAGGGCGACGGGGAGCTGCTTCCAATGCATCATGTCTTCACTTATAGCATGCCCCCAGTGCATATTCCCCCAGCGAGCTCCATAGGGATTATATTGGTAGAATAAGTGATACTCTCCATTATGATATACCATACCATTAGGGTCATTCATCCAGCCATATTCAGGAGTGAAATGGTAGCAAGAGCGATAGGATTCCTTATAATTATAATCAAAAGTATTAGAAGGTTTTATTTGGTGAATCCCCATATCTCCTTTTGTAACTTGCCTAAAAACGAGCGAAATTTTCTTCCCTTGATAGGAAGCTACCGGAAGAGGTAACCAATATTGAATGTGTGTTTTAGCAAGGCGGATATCCATAGGGGCACCCATCTCTTTTCCCTCCACTAAGAGTTGTACTTTAGTCTCTGGAGCACTATCCTCAATAGGAAGGAGAAGGTACTTTTGGGAAATGTTGTAGGTAAGAGTGTAGTTTTCCATTATATTACTTTTAAAAAGATTGCTTTGTTCAATAGCATCGATAAGGATATGCCCCCAACTGCCACGTTGGTTATCTACGATGCGTAGGGTGGCTTGTTGTCCTTTGTAAGTTTTTACATCCCAACTCATTAGTTGTAGAGTTTCACTCTCCACAGGGCTATGTGTTTTATAAATACTCTGTTCTCCAATAAGGAGTTCTATATAGGTATCACTGGAATTACCTCCTCCAATAAGAAAGTTAATGAAGTCTCGTTCTATACGAAAAGGTTTACTGGTGAGGATTCCACGGGAATCATCTCCATTATGAAAACTATTAGCAAGATATTTTCCTTGAAATCCAATAACTTCTTGTTCGCCTGCAAGACTTCCCTCAGCAGGAACTTGTCCAAAGGCATCTCCCTCAATAATCCAATCTTGAAAAGATCCTGATTCAAAATCTTCTATCATAAGGTCACCATTGTGTTGGCAGGCAGTAGGGATTAATAGAAAGAAGAGAATATAGAATAAAGATTTTTTCATAAATAATTGTAGTTTAATAAGTTTTAATTCTGTGCCAAAAGTACATCTTTTTTTTAATTAAAAAAATTTTTATGATAAAAAAAGTTTTTTGTCATATTGATTTTAATGAATTGATTTGTATATATTTATGACTCTTTGGAGAAATATAATAGTTTTGTTTGACAGGTAAGGGAGAAGAAATGATTATCTTAGTAGATTTTTGGAAAGGATGATTAAAAATTTTTAAGTTTCATTTTTTATTTTTCACTTAAATATTGTATCTTTGCCAACCGAAAGGATATTTATAACAAATAAAAAACAACTATCTATGAATGAAGAAATTGATTTTATTTTAGAGAGTACTAAGGAGGCAATGCAAGGTTCAGTAGCACATTTAGAGAAATCGTTACTCAATATCCGTGCAGGGAAAGCCTCTCCTCAGATGCTCGGGAGTGTATTTGTGGATTATTATGGTTCACAAACACCTTTAAGCCAAGTGGCAAATGTGAATACTCCTGATTCTCGAACTATTAGTATACAACCTTGGGAGAAAAATATGCTCTCAACAATAGAAAAAGCTATCATGGTAGCCAATTTAGGGTTTAATCCTATGAACAATGGAGAAACAATTATCATTAGTGTTCCTCCGTTAACGGAGGAACGCCGTAAAGAACTTGTAAAACAAGCTAAAGGAGAAAGCGAAGAAGCTAAAATAGGGGTGCGTAATGCTCGCCAAGAAGCTAATAAGGAAATCAAAAAGATAGAGATTTCCGATGATATAAAGAAGGATACTGAGGAACGTGTGCAAAAGCTTACTGATAAGTATATCAAACAGATAGATGAAATACTTGCTAAAAAGGAAGCAGAGATTCTAAAAGTTTGATATTTTGGTAAATTAAATTTAACAGAAAGGCTGTCCTTCTTGGATAGCCTTTTATATTTCCCATAAGAGAAAAATCTGTATGAAAAAAGATAGATTTTCTTGGCAAATAATTATTTTTTATGTACTTTTGGGCTTTATTTCAGAAAAACTAATTTTTATGGATACAACGACCTCTTTTTTACAAAGCATGCCTTTTGAAGAATTAAAAAAACAATCCTTGGAGGATTATAGAATAGCTGTTCTTAGCCGTGAATGTAGTTTGGCAGGACGTAGAGAAGTACTTACGGGAAAGGCTAAATTTGGTATTTTTGGAGATGGTAAGGAACTACCACAGGTGGCTATGGCTCGGGCTTTCCAGAAGGGAGATTTCCGTAGTGGTTACTACCGTGACCAGACATTTATGATGGCAATCGGAGAATATACTCCTAAGCAATTTTTTGCAGGTATCTATGCTGATAATAATATAGAACATGAACCTCACAGCGGAGGAAGGCAGATGGGGGGGCATTTTGCTACCCATAGTCTTGATGAAAAAGGAAATTGGAAAAGGCTTGTTGACCAGTATAATACGGCAAGTGATGTTTCCTGTACGGCTGGTCAAATTCCTCGTTTGGTAGGACTGGCACAAGCCTCTAAAATTTATCGGGATCTTTCTATTCCCAATAGTGAGGGTTTCTCTAACCATGGTAATGAAGTTGCTTGGGGAACCATTGGGAATGCTTCTACCAGTGAGGGACTTTTCTTTGAAGCATTCAATGCTATAGGAGTGTTACAAGTTCCAGTAGTGATGAGTGTATGGGATGATGATTATGGTATCTCGGTTCCTGCTTCTTATCATACAGTAAAGGAGAGTATTTCAGAGGCTCTTAAGGGATTCCAGCGAGATTTCAATCACAAAGGATTTGAAATATATACGGTTAAAGGATGGGACTATCCTGCCCTTATGGAAACTTATGCTAAGGCAGGGCATTTAGCTCGTACTGAACATGTACCTTCCCTTATACATGTAACGGAACTTACACAGCCACAAGGACATTCTACCTCAGGTTCACATGAACGCTATAAAACACCTGAACGACTTGAATGGGAAAAAGAATATGACTGTAATGTACAATTTCGTAAATGGCTTATATCTAATGGGATAGCTACAGAAAGTGAACTTATAGCGATAGAGGAAGAAGTAAAGAAAACAGTAAAAGATGCTCGTGATAAGGCTTGGATGGAGTATCAAAATCCTATAAAAACAGCCAAAAGAGAGCTTATTAATCTTCTATATGAAATGGAGAAAGAGTGCCTCAATAGCCTTGAGATATCTCATCTGAAGGATGCACTTGCTGATGTAGATGTACCTCTCTATCGCGATGTGATTAGTACTGCCCGTAAGGCATTACGTTATGCAGTAGGAGAGGAAAAAACATCTGTAAAAAACCTCAAAAAATGGCTTAATAATATCCTTGAAGATCTACAGGACAGATATAGTTCTCATTTATATAGTGAAGATGATAAAAATCCTATTTTTGTCAAAGAAGTACTTCCTAAATATGCGGAAGATGCTCCAGAGGTAGATGGACGTATTATCTTGCGGGATAATTTTGATGCACTGTTTGCTAAATATCCTAACTTGATTACCTTTGGAGAAGATACTGGGAAAATAGGAGATGTAAATCAGGGAATGGAAGGCTTACAAGAGAAGTATGGGATTACCCGTATAGATGATACAAGTATACGAGAATCCTCCATTATAGGACAAGGTGTAGGAATGGCTATGCGTGGCTTACGTCCTATAGCCGAAATTCAATATATAGATTATACGCCTTATGCTTTACAGACTATCACAGATGATTTAGCTTCTCTAAATTATCGAACTTGTGGTTATCAGAAAGCACCTTTGATTATTCGTACACGAGGGCATCGCTTGGAAGGAATCTGGCATTCAGGTTCACCTATGGCAGGACTACTTAACTTTTTGCGAGGAGTTTATTTCTTGGTGCCTCGTAATATGACTAAGGCAGCGGGGTTCTATAATACGCTTCTGCAAGGAAATCAACCAGCTTTCGTAGTGGAATGCTTGAATGGTTATCGTATTAAGGAGAGAATGCCTTCCAACTTGGGCGAATTCACCACTCCTATAGGGGTCGTGGAAAAAATTCGTGAGGGTCGTGATATTACAGTAGTTTCTTATGGCTCTACTTTGCGTATAGTGGAACAGGTAGCTAAGGAATTGGATAAGGTAGATATTAGTATTGAAATCATTGATGTTCAATCTTTAATTCCTTTTGATATTAATCATGATACTGTAAAAAGTGTTCAGAAGACTAATAATCTGCTCATTGTAGATGAGGATGTAGAAGGAGGTGCTTCTGCTTACTTATTGCAAGAGATTGTGGACAAACAAAATGCTTACCGCTATTTGGATAGTAAGCCACAGACCCTAACATCCAAATCTCATCGTCCTGCGTATGCCTCTGATGGAGATTATTTCTCAAAACCTAATGCTGAGGATATTTATGAGAAAATATATGAAATTATGAATGAGATAAATCCTGTTAAGTATCCGAAAATATTTTAATAAATCAAGGAATAGAAAGGCTATCTGAGAGTGTAAGATAGCCTTTTTTTCTAAAAAATGAAGAAATATGAAAAAATGTGCACTTATAACAGGAGCATCTCGTGGTATTGGAAGAGCTATTTGTGAAAAATTGGCTTATGATAATCATTATCATTTGCTTATTAATTATCAGAGTAATAAAGAAGCTGCTTTACAAACCCTTGACAAAGTACAGAGTTTAGGAGCTGTGGGAGAATTGCTCTGTTTCGATGTTACCAATAAGGAGCAAACACAGGAAGTACTTACTCTTTGGCAGGAAACGAATAAGGAGGCCTTAGTGGAGGTGATTATCAATAATGCAGGAATTACTCGTGATGGACTGTTTATGTGGATGCCTTATGAGGATTGGGATAAGGTACTGAAAACAACCTTGGATGGGTTCTATAATGTGACCCATTTTTTTATTCAAAAAATGCTACGTAATCGTTATGGGAGGATTGTTAATATAGCTTCTGTTTCGGGAGTGAAAGGTACAGAGGGACAAGTAAATTACTCAGCAGCTAAGGGGGCTCTGATTGCTGCTACAAAAGCATTAGCACAAGAGGTTGCTAAGCGAAATATTACGGTTAATGCAGTAGCACCAGGGTTTATACAAACGGATATGACCGCTTCTTTGGATGAGAAGGAACTCTCTAAGAGGATCCCCATGGGACGCTTTGGTAAAGCAGAAGAAGTCGCTAATTTAGTTAGTTTTCTTGTTTCTGATAAGGCAAGTTATATTACAGGGGAGGTGATAAATATCAACGGGGGAATTTATTCTTAAGGAGTAAGCCATTGGGTGAGTGTGATAAACTCCTCTACAGAGAGTGTCTCAGGACGCCTATCAAAAACGGAATGAACTTTAAGTTCTTCCTTCTCTGATAAAAAAGACTTTAGGCTATTGCGAAGGGTTTTACGGCGTTGCCCAAAAGTAGTTTTAACGATAGTAAAGAAAAGTCTCTCATCACAAGGGAGACTATAGTTCTCCTTACGTTTGAGGTGAATGACTCCACTTTTCACCTTAGGAGGAGGATTGAATACATTCTCAGGAACGGTGAATAGATATTCAGTATCATAAAAAGCCTGAGTGAGTACTGAAAGAATACCATAGGCTTTGCTTCCAGCCTTTTCGCAAATGCGTTCAGCAACTTCTTTCTGGAACATTCCGGCAAACTCAGGAACAAAAAAGCGAATTTCCAATAACTTAAATATGATTTGAGAGGAAATATTATAAGGAAAATTTCCTATAATAGCAAAGGAAGCCTTTGAAAAATAACTTACAATATCAAACTTCAGAAAATCTTTTGCAATAATATGGTTTTTTAATTGAGGAAAATGAACTTGAAGATATTCAACAGATTCTTTATCTATTTCAATAACAAAAGTCTCTGTTTTTTTTAGGAGAAGAAATTGTGTAAGTACTCCAGTACCAGCACCTATTTCTAAAACTATTTTATACCCATCAAAGGATAGAGTGTTTGCTATTTGTTGAGCAATATTTAAATCGGTGAGGAAATGTTGTCCTAAGTACTTTTTAGGTTGAACAGGAGATTTTTTCAAGATAAAGTCAATTATAAGGAGTTATTCTTTAGTTTTTTGATGTCCTCTATAAGCATATTAATTCCCTCTTTAGTCATACCATTATAGAAGATAATGGGTTTTCCGGTATTGTCCTTCCTGCAGACAATATTTCCTTGAGTATCCACTAAGGCAAATAATCCAGAATGTTCAAAATTTTCGGGCTTATTGCCTTCTTTAGCATAAATATTAAACCCGTCATTAGCGATATGGTATACAATTTCTTTATCTCCAGTGAGCAGATGCCAATATGGAGAATGTATTCCCTTTTCTTTAGCATAAGTTTGTAATACTTCAGGAGAATCTGTATAAGGATCAATAGAAAAGGATGCTATCCCTATGGAATTATCAGAAAAAGCATTCTGTACAGCTACCATATTAGTGGTCATAATAGGGCAGATAGTAGGGCAGGAAGTAAAGAAAAAATCCGCTACCCACACTCTCCCTTCAAAATCCTTATTACAAATCTGCTTATTATATTGGTTAGTAAGGCAAAAAGAAGGAGCTTTCCCTACTACAAATAATCCATGAGAACTCTCTTTGCGCCAAGAGTGGATCCCCCATACAATGATGGCTATGAGTACTAAAGGGATACATCCATAAAGAGTAGATTTTATCTTTTGGGACATAGTTAGTTAAGATTAAAAATTAAAAGTGAATAGAAAAATAATAATTAACTATTCACTTGTAATAAATATAAAAAATATTCATTAGTTTAGTCTGAATAAGATAGGGTAAGAGAAGATTACCGCTACCGGTCTGTCACGTTGTTTACCAGGGATAAGTTTTGGAAGTTTTTCAATCACGCGACGAGCTTCTTTCTTAAGAATATCTTCTTTTCCTTGAACATTAATGACTTCTACAGTGCCATCTTTCTTGATACGGAACTGTACAGTTACTCTTCCTTGTGTTCCCATTTCTCTAGCGATTTCTGGATAGACAAGGTTTTTGTTAACAAAAGCATCTAAGGACTTCTTAAAACACTTTTCCTGTTGATCTTTGGGTTCATCTTTACATTGCTCAAACATAGGCTTTTGCTCAATAGCAAAGAATTGAACTTCATCAGGAATATCCTCATCACCTCCTGTACCGGTACCTGTACCTCCGGGGACACCTTTTAGAATAGGGGCTTTGTTAGAAGCATCATCCTTATTATCATCATTCTTTTTTAAATTAACCTCTACTTTTTCCTTGTCATCTACTTGTTTGATAACATCAGGAACTTCAATTTCCTTAGGTTGTTCTTCTTCAGGTTGAGCAGGAGGGGGAGTATTATCCTCCATAGTGAAATCCTGCACATCCTCTGTAAGGTCAGTAATTTTGTCAAATTCTAATTTCTTTTTACCTTCTTCTACGGTCTTATAATTAATAGCATAGAGGCTAGCAAAAGTAGCTATAGCAAGACCTATGGAAAAGAATAATCCAGTACGGCGTTTTAAATCAACATTAGGATTTTTTTTAGGTTTCATGGGGTGGATATTTTAAGAATTTATATCTGTAAAAAGTAGCTCAATAATTGTGCCATTTTACTCTATTTTAATAAAAAATCTAAAAGAAAGAAGCCATTCTCTTAGAAATAGCTTCTTTGTATATTCAAAATAACTGATATAAGAGAGATCTTATCTACAAAAGGTTTATTTATTTTTGTGATATAACTCACTTACTTTATTCCAATTGATAACATTGAAGAATGCTTCAATATAGTCTGCTCGACGATTTTGATAGTTTAGGTAATAAGCATGTTCCCATACGTCTATTCCTAATATAGGAGAGCCACATTGTATATGAGGCATTAAGGGGTTGTCCTGATTGGCAGTAGCACATACCTCTATTTTCCCTCCTTTGTGTACAGTAAGCCATGCCCATCCTGATCCAAATTGGGTAGCAGCAGCTTTTGAAAAGATCTCTTTAAAAGCTTTAAAAGAACCAAATGCTTTATCAATAGCCTCAGAGAGCTCCTTTGAAGGAGTCATCCCCTTATTAGGAGTTAAGATCTCCCAAAAAAGATTATGATTGTAATAACCTCCGCCATTATTACGAACTGCTTTGTTTTCCGGGTCTAAATTAAGGAGGATATCTTCAATACTTTTTCCTTCTAACTCAGTTCCTGTAATGGCATTATTTAGGTTATCTGTATAGGCTTTGTGGTGCTTGGTGTAGTGAATTTCCATAGTACGTGCATCTATATAAGGCTCAAGAGCATTATATGCATAAGGAAGTTCAGGTAGATTAAATGACATATTTTTATTTTTTAGTAATAAAGTACAAAGATATAAAAAATGATTAATATAAAAAACTATTTTGTATAAATAGAATTGTTATTTTTTTCTTAATAATATTAAACTGTGTTCTTTCCCTAAGTATTGGTTATAGAGTAAGATATACTGGATGGGAGCATTTACCTCCTTTTGGGTAAGTATGTTCAAGGATTGAGGTACGGTGCCTTTCTTGAGAGCATTACAAGCAATCCATAATCCAATAGCAGAAGCCGTAAGAAACTCTCCTGTTAGATGTTTGTAGATAAGTATAGGAATAGAGGAAAATAAATTTTCAAAGGCTTTGAAATAAGGAATATCATCTTTGTTGTCATTTCTTCCAGAGATAACCATTGAAATATCATTAATAGTAATTCCTTGCTGATGTAGAAAATGGTTAATGAAAGTAGGAATTTCATTGATATCCATTCTGTTAAGGAAAGATACCTCTATAAGTTCCGCAAATGTACTCTCATTACAATAATTAGAAAGAGCAAAGAAGGTTGCCCCTTCCCCCAAACGAACCCCTTGAGTTTTTGGTGATAAAATGGATTGAGGGAGACTTCCTTTATCTTTTATGATGTTTGCTAATTCATATAAATAGAGGGTATGAGGGCTGTGTTCATCTACTCCTCCTACCAAAACATTTTTCAGTAAATTCTGCTCCATTTGCATCTTAGCCTCCAGTAAGGCGCTTTCAAAAGAGACTGCCCCATTTACGTATGTGAAATTCATTCCTTTGCATTGCATATTCAGTGCAATTTGCCCTGCAACTGTATTATGAGTGGATTGTATGAATGCTGTAGGAGTAAGGTGTTGTTCCTGATTGTCTAAAATACCTCGTAAGAATTTCTCAGAGTCCTGTACGCATCCCATCCCCGTTCCTACTAATATAGCTTCGGGAGAGGAGATTTGTGCTTGCTTTAGTGCATGAATTCCCGCTACAATTCCCATTTTTACTCCTTTAGCCATTCTTCGGATAGATGCCGGTGGAATATACTCCTTATAAGCAGGTTCTATAGCATAGAGTATATTATTCTCCTTGTTTTCAATAGAATAAGAGGGGAACTCCTCCGTAAAAGAGGGCTGTACGGAGATACAGGAGGCTCCATTAATAAAAGTTTTGCTCATGATAGGTCTATCAATTGAAAATGAATAGAAATTATAAAAAAAGGCTGTCAATTGACAACCTTTTTGTTATGATCACGTTTAAAAGACTATTTTCTTATTTCTTTGATACGTGCTTTCTTACCACGTAATTCTCGATAATAGAAGATACGTGCACGGCGTACCTTTCCGTATTTGTTAACTTCAATTTTCTGAATAGCAGGCATATTAATAGGGAAGATACGTTCTACACCTACTTCACCTGACATCTTACGGATGGTAAATGTTTCTGTTGCACCTGTACCTTTTCGTTGGATAACGACTCCCTTGAAGAACTGAATACGGGATTTTTCTCCTTCTTTGATTTCATAATACACTGTAATAGTGTCTCCGGTGGAGAAATCAGGAAAATCTTTCTTTGTAATGAGATTGTCTTGTACGTACTTTAATAAAGACTCCATAAAAGTATAAAAATTATTAAATTAACCCTAAGCAACATATACGTCCTTCGCCAGAGGTTACTTAGCGGGTGCAAAGATACTCCTTTTTTTTTATCTGACAAATTTTTATCTAAAAATATTTTGATAAAGAAAGGTATAAAAAATTTATATAATTGCTATATAATTCCCGAAAAATTATTACTTTTGTAGTTCAAATGAGCACCTAAATATTCTGTTAGGTACTCCAAATGTAATAAAAGATGAAAATGAAATATAAAACTATCTTTATTGCCCTTTTGTCTCTTCCTATATGGGCTCAAGAAAAAACATGGTCTCTTACTGATTGTATTAACTATGCGATTACTAATAATATTTCAGTAAAGAAAACACAACTTAACCAACAGATAGCTTCCGTTAATCATCATCAGGCAAGAAGTAATCGCTTGCCTAATGTAGGAGCTAATGCTTCAGCAAATGTAAACAATGGATCTGTGATTAATCAGATAACGAATGATAGGGTGAACCAAACTACCTTCACTAATAGTTTTGGCATAAGTGCTTCAGTTTCTCTCTATGAAGGGAATAGATTGAACCTACAAATACAGCGTACACAGTTGGTGTTGGAACAGAATGAATTATATGTAAAAGAAGCTCAAAATAATATAGTACTGAGTGTGTTAGAAGCTTATCTGCAAGCGCTTTTTAAGTATGAGAATATTACAGTTGCCAAGAATACGGCTCTTTCCTCTCAGGAAGAACTTGCACAGGCAAGGAAGCGTTTTGAAAATGGGGCTATAGCTAAGATTGATCTTATTGAAATAGAAACACAAAACGCCAATAATCAATACAATATTATACAAGCTCAAAACCAATATGAAACTCAGGTACTTGCTCTCAAGCAACTTTTAGAACTCCCTGTAGGGACAGATTTCAGAATTCAAATTATTCAGAAGGAGGAAGTTAATGAGCCTATTGAAAACAAAGAAGTCATTTTCCAGCAAGCCTTACAACAACTTCCTAATACAAAAATATATGAAAAACAGAAAGAAATAGCGCAGAAGGATATTCAGATAGCCAAATCAGGCTTTCTACCTACTCTGTCTCTTAGTGCAGGTGTAAATACAGGATATTCCAATCGTGCGGAAGTGAATTATAGAACACAGTTAGATAATAATTTTGGACAAACGGTGGGACTCTCACTCAATGTACCTATTTTTTCTCGTTACAAAAATAGAGATAATGTTACTTTAGCTAAAATTTCTGAATCACAAGCTGAACTTGAACGTAGACAAGCTGAAAAAGACCTCTATACCAAGATAGAAACAGCTTGGCATAATGCTACCACACATCAGGCACAGGAAGTTGCTTCTAAAACAGCGCGTGATAATGCTAAGTTAGCTTATGAACTTGCTATGAAAAAACATGAATTTGGTAATCTTACCAATACAGAACTCTTGGTCAGTAGGAATACCTATCTTAATGCGGAGCAGACCTATTTGCAGAATAAATACATGGTAATACTTTACCAACAATTGTTGAATTTCTATCAAGGGAAGAATATTGATGTTCATTAAAAAATAAGATAAAAGAATGAAAAAGATATTAAGAAATAGTATTTTTACTCTATTGTTAATTGTTATAGGATATGGGGTATATTACTTTTTCTTTAAGGAAAAGCCGGCTATTATAGTTTTGCAGAAGCAAAAGGTAGAAAAAGGAGATGTAACCACAGAAGTAACTGCTACGGGAAGTGTGCAACCTGTGGATGAAATAGAGGTGGGTACACAGGTTTCTGGATTGGTGAGTAAGATATATGTGGATTACAACAGCCAAGTGAAAAAGGGAGAACTTTTAGCAGAGTTGGACAAAACCAATCTGCAAGAGAATGTGATTAATGCACAAGCCAATTATAATGCTTCTCTTAATGAGGTTACTTATTACCAGCAAAATTATGATCGCAAAAAAAGCATGTATGAGAATCAGATTATTAGTAAGGCAGATTTCGAGCAAGCTTATTATCAACTTCATAATGCTAAGGCTGCAGTTACCCAAAGGCTTACTATTCTGAACCAAGCTAAAACGAATCTTGGGTATGCCAATATCTATGCTCCTATTGATGGAGTAATCCTTAGTAGGGAGGTAGAAGTAGGACAAACGGTGGCTGCTACGATGAGTGCACCAACCCTCTTTAAAATTGCTAAAGATATTAAGAAAATGCAGGTAGAAGCCAATGTGGATGAGGCAGATATAGGTCAAGTGAAGTTAGGACAAAGGGTAACCTTCACTGTGGATGCCTATCCTTTGGAAGAGTTTCAAGGAAAGGTCTCTCAAGTACGGCTTTCTCCCACAACTACCTCTAATGTGGTTACCTATACCGTTATTGTAGATGCTGAGAATCCTGAAGAAAAACTAAAACCAGGACTTACTGCGACCATTATCATCTATACGAATGAGTTAAAAGATGTTACAACACTTAATAACAGGGCAATTAATTTCTCTCCAGATCTTTCACTCTTAGCAAAGTATTATCTGCAGAAAGGAATAAAAGCACAAATGCCTAAGGTTGAGATAGGCAAGGGAAAGAATAAGTATGTATGGGTTGAAAATTCTGATGGTACGCTCTCTCAGAAGCCAATTGTCATAGGAAGTAATGATGGTATTAATGTAGAGGTAATGAAAGGAATCACTGTAGGAGAGGAGGTAGTAACGTCTCTTAATAGTATCAATCCGTCAGCAAAAACAGCAGATGATCAGCAAAATGGAGGTAGTCCTTTTATGCCTCGTTTCCGTAGAAGGCAGAATACTAAGGCAAAATAGAAACTTATGAAGAAGTCAATTATTGAAATAAGGGATATGAAGCGAGAATTTAAAATGGGAAGTGAAGTCCTAAAGGTTCTCAAGGGGATCAACTTAAGTATCTATGAAGGGGAATTTGTAACTATTATGGGTCCCAGTGGTTCTGGAAAATCTACTTTACTGAATATATTAGGCTGTTTGGATAGGCCTTCTTCAGGAGATTATCTTTTAGATGGTATTTCTGTAAAAAATATGACAAAAAATGAATTGGCAAATGTGCGTAATACCAAAATAGGATTTATCTTTCAGGCATATAATCTTTTGGCAAGAACTTCTGCTATAGAAAATGTAGAACTACCCTTAATGTACAATTCTAAAATTTCGGCAAAAGAGCGTAGAGAGCGTGCTATAGAGGCATTGAAAAGGGTCGGTTTGGAATCCCGTTTGCATCACATGCCCAGTGAACTTTCAGGTGGGCAACAGCAACGAGTAGCCATTGCACGCTCTTTAGTGAATGACCCTGTAATCCTCTTGGCAGATGAAGCTACAGGAAACTTGGATACACGTACCTCTTATGAAGTTATGGAATTATTCCAAGAACTCAATGACAGGGGAAGTACTATAGGATTTGTTACGCATGAGGATGATATTGCACATTTTAGTAAGCGCACAGTAGTACTTAAGGATGGTAATATTATTAATGATAAGCCTATAGAGAATCGTTTCGATGCGAAAGAAGAACTTAGAAAAATAAATAGTACAGTCCAGGAGTAGTGAATTACAAGGAAAAGTTTTTGAATATTAAAGCCCTCCATAAAAGCAATAAAACTTTTTGGAGGGCATTCTATTTTAATAAGATTAGGATGGATAATTTAAGTTTTCTTCGGTTAGGTGATAGAGTACTTCTTCCAGATACTTTTTAGCCTCATATTTTGCCATAGGAAGATTATTATTATAATAATTTCCACATTCTATGGCTGAGGCTCCAGGAATATCTCCTTCAAAATTGGCTATATATTCAAACAAATGAGTGATAAGGGGAGCAATTTCTTTGGAAGTATAATCACCAGCCAAAATAAGGTAATTCCCAGTCATGCATCCCATAGGTCCCCAATAGATAATTTTATCCTTCCAATCGCTGTTACGGAGCCATGTAGCCGCCAAATGTTCCATAGTATGTATCTCTGCCCCTCCTAATACAGGTTCTCGGTAGGGGGCTTTCATACGAATATCAAAAGAAGTAATCACTTCATTACCTACAACATCTCTACGAGAGAGATAAATTCCTCTTTGTAATTTAAGGTGATTTACACAAAAACTAGCTATTCTTTCCATTTATTAGTTAATTTTATTTGAATTAGTAATATCTATAAATATGTTTTCCCTATATAAGTTCCTCCTATGAGAGATAAAAAGCCTATAAGAATACTTAATACAATATACAAAAGAAGTTGTATATAGTTCCCTTGTTGCCATAAATGCACATTCTCAGCCGAAAAGGTGGAAAAAGTAGTGAACCCTCCACAGAATCCAGTAATGAATAAGTATTTGGTTAGGGAATTTTCTCTGATAAGAGAAATTCCTACTCCTATAAGTAGGCAGCCTAGTATGTTTATAGTAAAAGTCGCCCACGGGAAAGGTCTTATCCCTACCCATCGCATAATAACATTATTAGTCATGTAGCGAAGCATACTTCCCAGTCCTCCACCTATGAATACAAGGAGAATTTTTGATAAGGACATCTTTGATGATTTTTAACCTAGGATCATTCCTGCAATGGTGGCGGACATAAGGGAAGCAAGTGTTCCTCCTAATACAGCCTTAATTCCAAATTCGGAAAGAGTTTTACGCTGACCAGGTGCAAGAGAACCAATACCTCCTATTTGTATCCCGATGGAGGCAAAATTAGCAAATCCACATAGGAGATAAGTTGCCATGATTATTGATTTGTGATACATAAAATGCATAGGGGCAGTAGGATCCTTTAGTACTGCTAATTGGGTATACCCTACAAATTCTGAAGCAGCAAGTTTGATTCCTAAGAGTTGTCCTACCAGCATCATATCCTCCTTAGCAACTCCGATGAGCCACATAATAGGAGAGAAAATAGAACCCAAAATCATTTCCAAAGAAAGCTTATCATAAGGGAGGAAATTACTGTCAGCAATAATAGGGTTTAAGAAGGTAACATCGCCCACCCAACCAAGGAAGTAGTTTACCATAGCAATCAGGGCAACAAATACTAAAAGCATAGCTCCCACATTGGCTGCAAGTTTTAGTCCTTCTGTAGTTCCTGTACTAATTACATCAAGGATATTGCTGCCATATTTTTCATTAGAGGTTGTATATTGAGTAGGAATAGCTTCTTCCTGAGGATATAATATTTTTGAGACAACTACGGCTCCTGGGGCAGCCATAACAGAGGCGGCTAAAAGGTGTTTAGCAAATTCTAATTTTAGGACTTCATCACTACCTCCTAAGAAATTGATGTAAGAAGCCAGTACGCCCCCAGCTACTGTTGCCATACCACCGACCATTACCAAGAGAATCTCGCTTTTGGTCATTTTTTCTAAGTAGGATTTTATCATAAGAGGAGCTTCTGTTTGTCCTAAGAAAATATTTCCTGTAACGGAAAGGCTTTCTGCTCCGGATATTTTCAGAGATTTACTCAGTACCCATGCTAACGCTCGGGTAAATACCTGAATAATACCATAATAGAAAAGAATAGAGGTAAGAGCAGAGAAGAAAATAATGGTAGGGAGTATCTGAAAGACAAAGATATATCCAATTCCGTTTATGTCCATTAGATTACCGAAGAGGAAATCACTACCTGCTTTAGTGAAGTCCAGAATGAGGAGAAAGAACTTTCCAGCGAGTTCAAATACACGTCTTACCCATTCTACTCTCAGTACACCGAAGGCTAAGAGTAGTTGTATAAGAAGTCCTACGCCGACAGTTTTCCAAGCAATGGCTTTGCGATTATGACTAAAAAGGAAGGCAATCATAAGAAGTACACACATTCCTAAAGCACCTCTTAATATACTTTCTATAGATATTCCTTCACTAGGAATAATAGTGGTTTGTTGGGACTGTGAATAGCCTGTTATAGAGAATAACAACGCTATAAAAGTATAGATAAGTCTCATAGATATTTGTATTATATTTTTTTCCTTCTATTAAGTTCGTCTTGTATTTCACCAGCCAATTCATAATCTTCTTGTTCAATAGCCTCATTCATTAGTTTTTCTAATTCTCCTGTAAGATAGCGTTTTAGATTATTTTTTGGAAGAGTACGTTCATTGGAATAAGTTTCTTTCTCCTCTGGCGTATCAGGTTCTTTAGGAAGAGAGCCATATTTTTCAATAAGTGATGTAGCAACAAAGAGAGGGATTCTGGAGCGGATTACAATTGCCATAGCGTCGCCAACACGGATAGGGAAAGAGAAAGTTTCTCCTGCTTTTTCGCAGATAATTTGCCCATAGAATATTCCCTCACGAAAGTTGGTGATTTGTGCTTGTACAATATGCATATCATTAGCTTTCATGATATCTAATATGACATCATGTATTAGTGGGACAAGGGTAGGAAGGCGCAAAGTTCCATGTTGGATAGTATAGGCTTCTAATTCTCCAATAATAATGGGTAACTGGCGTGCTCCATCTGTTTCTTTTAAGAGAAGAGCATAATTATTATGGGACATATTACCCAGTGATTTTATGTACATTTGTGTCCATTCCATAAATCTGTATAATAGAGTGCAAAATTAGGTAAATTTATTTATTTTTGCAACCTTTATTCAAAGGATTTTTAATGATATTAATTTTTCTTTAAGGATAAAAATAATAAAAAGAAAATATTGTTTTTGTTTTTAGAAAGTTGTATCTTTGCCCCAATTAAAATATTATTAGTTATGAGTTATACCTACATAATTTTAGGCTTAGTTTTTCTGTTTGTTTTCTTTTCTTTATTCTTTACAGTAAGGCAACAAACAGCAGTCTCTATTGAGCGTTTTGGAAAATTTCAGAGTATTCGTCACTCAGGTTTGCAATTAAAAATTCCCGTTATTGATAAGATTGCTGCCCGTATTAGTCTTAAAATTCAGCAATTAGATGTAATTGTAGAAACTAAGACTTTGGATGATGTATTTGTGAAAATCAAAGTTTCTGTACAGTTCGTTGTTATTAAGGACAAGGTGTATGATGCTATTTATAAATTAGAGTATCCGCATGATCAGATTACCAGTTATGTCTTTGATGTGGTACGTGCAGAGGTACCTAAAATGAAGTTAGATGATGTTTTTGTAAAAAAAGATGATATTGCTATTGCTGTGAAGCGAGAGGTACAGGAATCCATGGAAACTTATGGATATGATATTATTAAAACTTTAGTTACTGATATTGACCCCGATGCACAGGTGAAAGCGGCTATGAATCGTATCAATGCAGCAGAACGTGAAAAGGTGGCTGCTCAATATGAAGGAGATGCGCAACGTATCCTTATCGTAGAGAAAGCTAAAGCAGAGGCCGAAAGTAAGCGTTTGCAAGGACAAGGAATTGCTGACCAACGTAGGGAGATTGCACGAGGTTTAGTGGAAAGTGTTGATGTGCTTAACAAGGTGGGTATTAGTTCTCAGGAAGCATCTGCTCTTATTGTAGTTACTCAGCACTATGATACCCTTCAATCCGTAGGACAGGATGCCAAGAGCAATTTGATATTGTTGCCTAATTCACCTCAAGCAGGTGCTGAAATGCTTAGTAATATGATTGCTTCCTTTGCTGCCTCTAACCAAATAGGGGAGATTGTACGTAAAGAAAATGCTAAAAAGGATAAATAAGAAAAGTTTTTCTCATTATTATTATGATAAGGGGTGTGCTATTGGCATACCCCTTGTTGTCTAAACCAATTTTTTACAAAAGTAAATGATAATTATCTTTGTACTTTTGCCTGTTAATTGATAACTTATGAATACCCCAATTGGATTATTTGATTCGGGAGTAGGAGGAACCACTATCTGGCGTACTTTAGTGCGTTTGCTCCCTTATGAGGATACCCTATTTTTAGCCGATAGTATCCATGCTCCTTATGGAGAGAAGACCTCTGAGGAGATTATAGCTCTTTGTGAAAAGAATACAGAATATTTGCTTGAACATAATAGTAAGCTCATTATAGTTGCCTGTAATACAGCTACCACTAATGCTATTAGTCATCTTAGAGCTAAGTATAAAGTACCTTTTATAGGAATAGAACCTGCTATAAAGCCAGCGGGGCTTTATAGTCAAACTAAGACCATTGGTGTATTGGCGACACAGAGCACCCTTCGTAGTGCATTCTTTGCTCGTACCTGTCAGCAATTGTTTGATAAGGGTATCCATGTAATAAAGCAAGAAGGAGTGGGCTTAGTACCTCTTATTGAAGAGGGTAGAATCAATACTCCTGAAATGATAGAACTTTTAGAGAAATACCTTCAACCTATGATAGAACAAAATATGGACTATCTTGTCTTAGGCTGTACTCATTATCCTTACCTTACCTCACTTATCTCAGAAATCCTACCCGAAAAAGTTCGTATCATGGACTCAGCAGAAGCGGTAGCTAAGCAAACTCAACGTATACTTTCTCAAAATCAGTTACTTACAGAGAATAAGGCTACTCCATCACATCTTTGGTTGACCAATAAAAATGTGGAAATCCTCCAATCCTTTGCTCCAACGGGAGTACAAGTCCATTATGAAAACTTTTAAAGGATAGTCAAGCATATTCCTCTTATAAATGATCAGTGAATCTCAAGGATAGGAGTTTAACAAGGTAGGAAAATATATAAGAAAAACCACAAATTTAATGTATGAGCAATAATTGGCAATTGATATTTATTTTGTATCTTTGCCCGATTTTTATTTAAGGTATAATATTTTAGTATATGACCTCACAAGAGATAAGACAACAATTTTTAAAATTTTTTGAAAGTAAGGGACATGTTATTGTGCCTTCTGCTCCTATGGTTATCAAGAATGATCCTACACTGATGTTCACCAATGCGGGGATGAATCAGTTCAAGGAGTATTTCCTTGGTAATGCTAAACCTAAGCAAAAAAGAGTTGTAGATACCCAAAAGTGTCTTCGTGTATCAGGAAAGCATAATGATTTGGAGGAAGTAGGCAGGGACACTTACCATCACACTATGTTTGAAATGCTTGGTAATTGGTCATTTGGTGACTACTTTAAGAGAGAAGCTATTAGTTGGGCATGGGAGCTCTTGACAGAAGTCTATAGAATTCCTAAGGAAAACCTTTATGTAACTGTTTTTGAGGGAAGTCCTGAGGAGGGAGTTCCTCTTGATCAAGAGGCTTATGATATTTGGAAAGAACGTATTGCAGAGGATCATATCCTTTTAGGAAATAAAAAAGATAATTTCTGGGAAATGGGAGATCAGGGTCCGTGTGGGCCTTGTTCAGAGATACATGTGGATATCCGTTCTGAGGAGGAGAAAGCTGAAATACCTGGACGTGATTTGGTTAATCGTGATCATCCGCAGGTGATTGAAATTTGGAATAATGTATTCATGGAGTTCAATCGTAAAGCAGACGGTTCTTTAGAAAAGCTCCCTGCGCATAATGTGGATACAGGAATGGGTTTTGAAAGGCTTTGTATGGTCTTACAGAAGAAACAATCTAACTATGATACAGATGTTTTCACGCCCCTTATCCATAAAGTAGAAGAAATAACTAAAAGCAAATATAGTAATGGTACAAATGTAACCCCAGAGCAAGAGGAGATAAATGTAGCTATCCGTGTAGTTTCTGACCATATTAGGGCGGTAGCCTTTGCTATTGCCGATGGTCAATTGCCCTCCAATAATGGAGCAGGCTATGTAATTCGTCGCATCCTTAGAAGGGCTATCCGCTATGGTTTTACTTTCTTAGGACAGAAAGAACCCTTTATCTATAAATTAGTAGAAACCCTTTCCAAACAAATGGGAAGTACCTTTCCTGAATTAGAAAAACAACAATTCCTTATTATGAGTGTTATTAAGGAGGAGGAAGCCTCTTTCTTGCGTACTTTGGAGCAAGGCTTATTGATGTTGGATGTAATGATACAAAATAATCCAGATAAGCAACTTTCAGGTAGTAAGGCTTTTGAGCTCTATGATACTTATGGTTTTCCTAAGGATCTGACAGCATTGATTCTTTCAGAAAAAGGAATGACTTTGGATGAAAGAGGTTTTGAAGAGAACTTACAGAAACAAAAGGAACGTTCTCGTGCGGCTGCTCAAGTAAAAGCAGATGATTGGGTAATACTCCGTGATGATGAAGAGGAAGAATTTATTGGGTATGATACTTTAAAAGCTATCGTGCGCCTTGTGAAATATCGTAAAGTAGAAAGCCAAAAAGACGGTACACTCTATCAATTAGTCTTTAATACAACACCTTTTTATCCAGAAGGAGGAGGACAAGTAGGAGATAAAGGGACTTTGCAGGCAGCCAATGGCGAACTTATCTATATTTTGGATACTAAGAAAGAAAACAACTTAATTATTCATATCGCAGAGCATCTTCCAGAGAATCTTAATGATCCATTTCAAGCAGAAGTAGCCTCTCTGTCACGTACTTTGGCAGAGGCAAATCACAGTGCCACTCACTTACTTCATCAAGCTCTACGTGAAGTATTGGGTACCCATGTAGAACAAAAAGGCTCTCATGTGGCTCCTGAATCCTTACGCTTTGATTTTTCTCATTTTGCTAAACTTACTCAGGAGGAGCTTAGGAAGGTAGAGCGATTGGTGAACAAGCGTATCTTTGAGAAAATCCCTCTTGAAGAGCATCGTAATATACCTATTAGGCAAGCAATAGAGTCAGGCGCTATGGCTCTTTTTGGAGAAAAATATGGAGACCATGTGCGTATGATTCAGTTTGGGGAGAGTAAGGAACTCTGTGGAGGAACTCATGTAAAGAATACGGGAGATATATGGTTCTTCAAGATCATTTCAGAGGGAGCTGTAGCGGCTGGAATCCGTCGTATTGAGGCTATTACCAGTGCAGGAGCACTCAAGTATTTTGCCGATCAGGAGGCTCTCTTGGAAGGGATCAAGGCATCGCTTAAGAATCCTCAAGAGCCTATCAAATCGATTATAAATTTACAAGAAGAAAATGCACAATTGCATAAGGAAATAGAACAACTTAAGCGAGAACAAGCCAAACAATTGAAAGAAGGGTTGAAGAAAGAATTTATCCCTATAAATGGGATACAATGCCTTACCAAGCAATTGAATTTGGATTTGGCTACTCTTAAGGATTTGGCTTTTATGTTAGGAGAAGAAGTCAAAGATGCCTTTATACTCTTTGGAACTGTCCAAGAAGGAGGAAAAGCAATGCTATTGTGTTATATTAATAAAGAACTTACTAAGAGTAAAAGTTTGGATGCAGGCAAGATTGTACGTGAGCTTGGCAAATATATTCATGGAGGTGGTGGAGGTCAACCTTTCTTTGCTACTGCAGGAGGTAAAAAACCTGAAGGTATTATTGAAGCTTTAGAAAAAGTGAAATTTTTATTATAATATAAGGCGAGCTACTCTAAAGCAGCTCGCCTTATTTGATAGTTATATCTGAGGATAATCATACTCAGTCGGGTGTTTTTCCTTAACATAACGATCTACATCTAAAAGGATACCTAAAACGATCGGGATATTATTCTCCTTATATCTACGTGCCCAAAAAGAATAAGCCCAACGAATTTCATCTGTTCCTATATTACTATTGAGTAAGTCTCGGTCAATTTCTGTAACATCATAGTTTCTGTATACAGCTCTAAGTAACTTAACCTGAGCCTTTAGAAATTCTTCTTCTGTAATACGACCATCGATTCTTTCTTCTACATAGGAGATCTGCATGACTCTATCTATATCTTCATACAGTGCAGGGGTGTTGTTCAGGTAATATATCTTAAGAAGAAATCTCGCTCTTGAGGAATAACGTATTAGCTGATTGAGCTTCATGTGATCCAAAATAATATTTTTGAAGAAATGCCAAAAGCAACTAAGTACATAAGAGTCTGTTCCTAAGTAATTAACAAAATCACGGAGTGCTTGGTTCTTTTCATCTATTTTCTTTTGACCTGTAGGTTTTATAGTAGGTGTAATATCCTCTAAGAAGAATATGTTTTGGTAGTCAGAGAGTATTTTTTTCATAAAATCACTGTTGAATTTCTCAAAATTCCACTTGTAATACTCCCCAGGCTTGTCAAAGGTGAGATAATCTTCGCTCTTTGCCTTAAAATCAAAAGGATTATAGGTGAGATATGTATTATTCTCCTCTGAATAGACAATATCATCCTCCTCGTATAGGACATCTGAGTAAGGATCTTCTTCTTCAGATTCTTCTTCTTCATAGTGGTAATAAGAGGTTTCCTCTGGATAGTCCTGATTCGAATAGGTGTACTGATCCAAGTCCTTTTCATCTCCTTGCCCATAGGCATAGATACTTACAGCCGAAACAAAAACGAGGGCGATACCGTAAATATTCAAAGTGATTCCTCCCAGTAGCCGCATACCTCGTCGCCAAAGCCATCTTCCTATAAGAAATACAGGAAGACATCCCATAAGGGTAAATAAGAATATAGAAAGGGATGCATCTTTTTCTATTTCGAAAGAAAAATGATGAAAAATATATATGATAAGGTAGCTAATAAACAATACAGCTATGAAGATACCCTCTGTAAGTAGCAAATCAGCCATCCAAGGTATAGGAGTGAGTGATTTTTTCTTTATATAATACCAGATAATGCCAATAATAATTCCTACTACCATCGAAAAGAATAAGAAAAGACACATAGAGTGCAAGAGTAGGAGGAAAGAACTTGCATACTGGCTATTGTCTGTCAGTAAGTAGAAAGGGGAAAGTAACATCTCGGTGAGCTCACTTGCAGGACTTCCTCCATTTATATAGAGGTGATTATCAATCATATCTGTCATAAAGATAAGTAACCCTACCAATAACAAGAAGCAGATTTGCACCAATACTATTGAGCGTAATAGATAGTTTTTCATGCTTTTGAATACTTGTTAAAATTCATGACAAAAGTAAATAAAATTTTTTATACTTAGGAAAAAAATAGTATCTTTGCTTCTTTAAATTAAGTATAAATAAAATATGACGCTTACAGTTAATAAAATGAAGCGTGGAGAGAAGTACCTTATTAAAGAGGTGAATACAGAGATGCTTCCCATTAAATTATTAGAACTGGGGTGCCTACCTGGTAATGAAATAAAACTTGTAGAGATTGCTCCCTTAGGAGACCCTTTTTATTTGATTATTAATGATATTCATCTGGCTATCCGTAAGGAAATGGGGCAATATATTGAGATAGAACCATGTAAATCCACTACAAATGAGTAAGAATCAAATCAAAGTAGCCCTCATAGGAAATCCTAATGTAGGAAAGACCTCTATTTTTAATCTTCTTACGGGAATGAACCAGCATGTAGGGAATTATCCTGGAGTTACTGTGGATAAGAAGGTAGGTTTCTGTAAGCTTTCCCAGACACTCCATGCTCGTGTATATGACTTGCCAGGTACTTATAGTACCAATCCTAACTCCATGGATGAGAAGGTAGCTATTAGTTGTTTGTTGGACAGAGATGACATTGAATTCCCGGATGTAGTAGTGGTGGTGGCTGATGTGGAGAACCTTAAGCAAAACTTATATCTCTTCACTCAAATAAAGGACTTCAAGATTCCCACGATATTGGCTATTAATATGGCAGATAGGATGAAATCTCGTGGAATTACTATTGATATTCCGGCGCTTGAATCACAACTTCACACGCGAATTGCCCTTATAAGTACCCGACAAAAGACAGGGATAGAGACCCTTAAGAACCTTATTATCAATTATAGAAAGCTCCCTTTAGAGCCAATATTAGATATTAACCGCATTGATCCTACTTTCTTCCGATTCTTGAAAGAAAAGTTTCCTAATGAGGAATTGGGTAAGCTCTGGATGGTTATTTCTCAGAATTTTGAAATGGTAGGTAACTTACGTAAAGTAGAAATTCAGAAAGAGAACATAAAAACAGAGGCAGAGATTAAGCGCATGCAACAGCGGGAAACGATTCTTCGCTATCAGGTGATTAATAATGCTTTGAAGGATACTTATAAGGTAACAGCAGTAGGAACTCGTGCTCTATTGGACAAGATACTCTTACATAAGGTATGGGGTTATCTTATTTTTATGGTAATATTACTACTTATTTTTCAAGTAATTTTTTATGTAAGTGAATATCCTAAAGGGTGGATAGAGAATGCTTTGGCATGGGTAGGTGAATGGATATCCGAGGTATTACCAGAGGGATCCCTTACCTCTCTTTTGGTGGATGGAGTTATACCTGGGCTTACAGCAGTAGTCTCCTTTGTTCCTCAAATAGCTTTACTTTTTTTCTTTATCTCCTTATTGGAAGAGAGTGGTTATATGAGCAGGGTTGTCTTCCTAATGGATAGGATTATGCGTCCTTTTGGGATTAATGGGAAGAGTACAATTCCACTGATTTCAGGTGCTGCGTGTGCTATTCCTGCAGTGATGGCTACTCGTACTATTGAAAGTTGGAAGGAGCGGCTTATTGTTATTTTGGTAACTCCTTTTATTACCTGTTCAGCAAGGCTTCCTATATACTTGATTATGATAAAATTAGTTATTCCAGAAGGGAATTATTTTTTCTTTGATAATCAGGCTGTAGCTCTCTTTCTTCTCTATATGTTGGGGGTATTTATGGCTATTTTTTCAGCGTGGCTTCTGAGCAAATTCTTAGTATTAAAGAATTCTTTCAAGTCTCATTTTATCATAGAAATGCCTACCTACAAACTGCCTCTGATACGTAATGTGTTACTAACTGTGTATGAGAAATCAAAAGCTTTTGTAGTTAATGCAGGGAAGATTATCTTTTTTATAACGGTACTCATTTGGTTTCTACAGACTCATGGAATTACTCAAAAGTATCGTAATGCTGAGGCATATACAGAAAAACTTGCATTACAAAATGGCTGGGATGAAGATGAAAAGGAACATTATTTGTTGGGTTATCGTACTGAGAATTCTTTATTAGGAAATATGGGTAAGTGGGTAGAGCCTGTTTTTCGTCCTTTAGGCTATGATTGGAAGATTAGTATTGCTGTATTAGGTTCTTTTGCTGCACGGGAAACATTTGTAAGTACTTTGGCTACTATTTATAGTTTAGGAGAGGTGGATGTGGAAGAAGGAGAAGCCCAGCAGCGTACAGTCATTACGCGACTGCAACAGGAAAAGCGTCCTGATGGTACACCAATGTTCAATCTTGCTACAGGAGTTTCTATTCTGTTATTTTTTGCCTCTGCTATGCAATGTATCAGCACTTTTTCTATTGTGCGCAAGGAAACCAATAGTTGGAAATGGGCAATCATTCAATGGCTTTTTATGACAGGCTTTGCTTATCTTTCTGCATTTGCAGCCTATCAAATTCTTAGTTAAGAATAGGAATATCCATTTATTTTAATTATTTTTGCCCCAAATTTAATTGTTTTTATATTATGACAGGATTTATTATTACCCTTGCAATTATAGTAATTGTAGTGTTTTGGTACATCAGTGCCAATAACAAATTAGTAGCTTTGGCAAATAATCGTGAGAATGCTTTTGCCGATATAGATGTACAGCTCAAACAGCGCCATGATCTTATTCCACAACTTGTAGCGGCGGTAAAAGGTTATATGAATCATGAATCAGAGGTGCTTACCAAAATCACTCAAGCGCGCAGTCATGCTTTGGCTGCCACAAGTATCAATGATAAGATAGCTGCTGAAAAGGAACTCTCCTCCGCTATGGGAGCCTTCAATATACAGGTAGAGGCTTATCCTGAACTTAAAGCAAATACCAATTTTATGCATTTGCAAGAAGAAATAGCCGATATTGAAAACAAATTGGCATCAGTGCGACGTTATTTTAATTCTACTACTAAGGAGCTCAATACCGCTATCCAATCCATCCCTACCAATATTGTAGCTGGATTTAAAAAAATGACTCCTCAACCTTTCTTTGACTTAGGAAAAGAAGATCGTAAACAGTTGGATAAGGCACCGGAAATCTCATTCAGCTGATAAGAAAGAATAGCAAATAATACAGAGGGTTATTCTTTTACCAAATAATAAAAATTATGAGTCTTTCCTCTTAAAAGGGGAAAGAGTAGAATATTATACAATAATTGGTAAATTAAAGAATAATGTTTAAGATTATAATGTTTGTTCGTAAGAAGGCTTCTCTTACAACAGAGGAATTTGTAAAGCTATGGGAAGCACATTCTCAAAAAGTCATAGGTTATAAGGAGGCATTACTCATAAAAGATTATGCAAAAACATTTCCCTTTCAGCCCGTGGATGAGAAATCATCTACTCAGCGTGAAACGCTTCCTTTTACTTTTGATGCTATGGGAGAGTTATGGTATGAAAGCAAAGATGATTTTATCAAAGCACGCAATACTCCTGAAGGACAAAAAGCCTTAGCAGATCTTCGTAAAGATGAATTGAAATTCGTAGATATGGCAGCTTCCGTGATGTGGCTTGGCTTTGAAGAAAGAATATTTGATAAAAACTAATAGCTATGAATGGAGAAGTGGCACAACTCTGTAACATTGTAATTGCTGCCAAAAAAGCATTACAAACAAAAACTACTATAGATTATCTGTGTGAGGAATATGTAAAGAACCTTACATTTGTATTTTCAGAAGGGGATTTTTATAGTGCTAAAAGTGTGAGTGATTGGTATACTCATTGTCTTGAAAAAGGGCTACAAGATGTGAAATATGCAACCCCTACTACAGTGAAGGATAGAGGGATATTAGGTTTTTCCAATACAAGTGGAAGTAGTATAGTTTGTTTCTTTACCGGTGATGTGGTGAGTTATTTTACCCCTGAGTGGGCGTATAAAAATGATGGCTGGGATATTCTCTATACAGAGAGGTTGTGGAAGAATGCTCCGAAGGGGGAGCCTTTGTTTTCCGATAATACTAAGGATTTTAAAAAAGTATTGCAAGAAATAGCTGCTTTTGCCGATAAGATAGGCTTTCAAGGGTTTGCCAATATTTTCACTAAAGCTTTTGATATATTAGAAGGAACAGGAGTGAATGATACTTATTATGCTCAATATTTGAAAAATATTCCTATGCCTGAGTCAAATGTTCGTCTTTTTTGTGCTGCAGAGATTGCTGATGTATTTGGAGCAATGGGCTCATGGAATGATAGCCCTTCTTATGAAGCATATGAAAGAGGTTTGGAAAAACAATATGATATGCTTTCTGGGCAATTGCTTACACAAATACGCTTGGCACTACTTTTCGCAGTTAATCAGTGGTAACATCAAAAAAAATATGTATCTTTGCAGAAGAATAAATATATTTTAATTTAATAAAAAGAGATATGAAAAAAATTATTTTAACTTTGGTTCTTGCAGGAGCTCTCTTAGCAGGGTGTAACTCTAACTCCAAGGGTAAGAATCCTTTTGATTCCATAAGTGGACAGAATCAAGCTAATGAAGTAATAGGATTCTATAATGATGCTTTAGAGTTCTATAAGAGAAATAGTTCCTATACGGATGATGTTGTAGACTATGTGGATGAAGCACAAGAGTTTCTTCAAAAGAAAGCAAGCGGAGGAGTTGCCATTAAGCCTATCAGACCTATGAAGATGATTACGGTTTCTGCGAAGGATAACCTAAAAGTGCCTGATGGATTTGGAGATAAAAAGGAAATTATAGAAAAAGCTTTTGAAGCTCTCAAGACACACTCCGATAAAATAGGAGCTTCTGCAGTAGAAATTAACTCTTATTTGGAGGCAGAGGATTATAAGGATGATCAAGGAAAAAAACTACAAGATCTCAAAAAAACAATACAAGAAGAAGCAACTGCTTTCTATGATAGTCATGATACCCTTTTTGATGCAATGAGGGCTATTGTGGATCAAGCAGAGGAAAGTATCCTTAAAGACCATCCTCTTAAGGACAATATCCTTGCAACGAAGAAACTTCTTACCCAAGAAGGGGATCTCTTAGATGAAGTTCTCCGACAAGGAGAAGCAAATACCTTTGATGAAGCTAAGTTGCAAACTCTCTACAAGAATATAGAAGATCTATTGGATAAAAATCGAAAGATAGAGGTAAAGAGTAAAACTCCTTCTGATAAAACAAATTATGAGGATATTCACAAAGCTACAGAAAAGTTCTTAGGAGCAGCACGTAAGCTTATCCGTAATGGAAAAGAAAATAAAACTATTAGTGAAAGAGATTATAATGACCTCTCAGATGAATATAAAGACGTTATTAGTGCTTATAATTCATTTGTGAACTAATAATTATTCAAAGAAGTTTGTTTTAAGTCCTCTTTATAGCAAGAGAAAAGAACTTAGGAGGTACTTTTGTTCTGTGATTATGCAATATCTTGGAATACAACAACAAATAACAAGGAACAACACCAAGTCTATCTTGTTCCTATTAGCATTTCCCCTGCTTATTTTAGCAGGGGTATATGTAGTATTGTATGTATTCTCTGATCAAGATATAGAACAAGCTAATAGTCAGTTTGTTTCAGTAATTCCCCCTGTACTCATTGGGGTTACTGTGTGGTTTTTTATCTCCTACTTTTTCCATACTCAGATGATACAGATGGCAACTCAATCCGAGCCCTTAGAACGTCGGGAGAATATGCGGGTATATAACCTAACGGAGAACCTTTGTATGTCGGTAGGAATGACTATGCCTAAACTTTATATTATAGAAAGTGATGCACTAAATGCTTTTGCTTCAGGAATTAATGAGAAGACTTTTTCAGTTACGCTTACGCGCGGGATTATTAATACTCTGAATGATGAGGAATTGGAAGGGGTCATTGCCCACGAACTTACTCATATCCGTAACCGTGATGTCCGCTTGCTTATTGTTACCATTGTATTTGTGGGAATCTTTGCAACTATTGCTGATTTAGCCTTTCGGATGCTACTTAATGGGCAATATTCTTCACGCAATCGGAAAAATACTAAAGGAGGAGGTGGTATACTTCTTATTCTTTTGGTGGCAGGAGCCGTCTATTTCTTGTCTATTCTTTTCAAACTTGCTCTTTCTCGCAGTCGTGAATATATGGCGGATGCCGGAGCCGTAGAGATAACACACAATTCCTTGGCACTGGCTAATGCACTGAGGAAAATATCAGGACACTCTACTATTAAAGGGATTAAGAATGATGAGGTTAAGGAGCTTTTTATTGATTATAAGGCACAAGGTTTCTTTTCTCTTTTTGCTACCCATCCTCCTATTGAAAAACGCATTAAGATATTAGAACAATATTGAAAAGTGAACTTATAAAACTCTCTGGACAAGTAAAAAACTGAATTTTCCAAACTCATAACTATAATGAATATCTCTATTCATAAGTATTTGCCTCATCGTCCGCCTATGCAATTGGTAGATACCATTATACATATCAATGACACAAGTGTTACTACAGAGTTTTTAATCAGGAAAGATTGTATTTTTACTCAAAAAGGTTTCTTTATGGAGGTAGGGCTTATTGAGAATATGGCACAAACATGTTCGGCTATAGTAGGACAATTTTTTTTTGAAAAGGGGGAAGCTACTAAAAATATCATAGGCTATATTAGTGCCATAAAGAAAGTAGAGATCTATTCCTTACCCGAAGTGTTACAGTCTGTTCTTACAGAGGCAGAGCTTCTCTCAAGGATTGATGGTCAAGGTTATAGTATTTGTTCTATGGATTGTCATGCTTGCTCTAAGGGGATACTATTGGCACAAGCACAGATGAATTTGTTTATCAAAGAACTTAATTAAATGAAAGAGAGTGAAGTTCCTCAGGATAAAGGAGCCTTAGGAGAACTTAAGGAAGTTTATTATGTAACGGATACTCAGGGTAATTATACTACGGCTCTTAGTGAAGGTTGGGAGGTTAAGAATATTGCCCTGCAAGCCTCTATAGGACTATTGGAGGAACAAATGCAAGAGGTGAAAAAGCAGGTGCAAGAAGGAAAGTTAAGCCCTATTGTATATTATATGATAGAAGCTCGTATGGATTGGTCTACCTTAGCAAGTTATATGAATAAATGGCAATGGATTGTAAAGAGACATGCTAAGCCAAAAGTGTTTAAGAGATTGACAGAAAAAACACTACAGAAATATGCTGAAATTTTTGGTACTTCTGTAGAGGAATTAAAGAATTTTCCTGAGAAGTCATGAAGGAGGTGATAAAAGTAACAAGCCTTTATAAAAAATATAAGGAATCAGAAAGTTTTGCATTAAAAAATATCTCCTTTTCAGTACATAAAGGAGAAATTTTTGGTATTTTAGGGACTAATGGAGCGGGAAAAACTACATTAATGTCTATACTGATGGGGAGTATTAAGCCAACAGCAGGAAGTTTTACTATATGTGATTTGTCTTTTTCCAAGCAAGCTCATAGAATTCGTTACAGAATAGGAGTAGTTCCCCAGGAATATGCACTTTATCCTACCCTTACGGCAAGGGAAAATCTTCTTTATTTTGCAAGTCTATATGGGCTTAAGGGAAAGGACTTACATGAGAAGGTAGTACAAGCACTTACTCGTGTAGAACTCTTGGAGGTAGCCGATAAGAGAATTAAATATTTCTCTGGAGGAATGAAACGCCGTATTAACCTAATTGCGGGGATCCTCCATACCCCTGAAGTACTTTTCTTGGATGAACCTACAGTAGGCGTGGATGTAATGTCAAAAAATATTATTCTTCAGTACTTGAAGGAACTCAATGGACAAGGTATGTCCATCCTATATACCTCTCATCACATGCAAGAGGCGCAAGAATTCTGTCATAGAGTAGCTATTCTCCACAAGGGAGAAATACTTTGTGAGGATACTCCTCAGGGGCTTATTGCTCAGAAGAAAGCCCTAAATTTGGAAGAGGTATTTATTCATTTCACCAGTCAAGAACCCTCTTATGTATAAGTTTATTACTTCTGTTTACAAGGAAACCCTCCTTATCTGTAGGGATTTGGGCGGGCTTATTATTCTGTTCGTGATGCCCTTAGCATTGGTTATTACGGTAACCTTTCTGCAGGACGGTGCCTTTCGTAATATTACTGAGCAGAAAACGGCTATCCTTCTGGTAGATAATGATCATGGAGAAGTAGCCGAGCATATACGCATGGGAATTGAAGGGAGTCTTTTCTTTTCGGTTTCTACAGGGGTGAATATCAAAGACCTTGATGAAGAGAAAGCTAAGCAGATGGTGCGTCAAGGTGATTTTCTTATGGCTATTGTGTTGCCCGAGCATCTCTCAGAGGATTTGCAAGATGAAGTACAGCAAAAAGTAAACAGAATTCTTAGTGCTTTCATGGAAGAGGAGATTCCTCAAGAACAGCTAAAAGATTTTGAAACTAAGGAAATACGGCTCTACTTTGATCCTACATTGCCGCTTTCTTTTAAGGAAACGATCAAGACCCATATAGATAAAATGATGTATCAGGTAGAGAATCTCTTTATCTATATTGCCTTTGAGAAGGAACTGGGAGAAGATAAACAATTGCCTTTCCCTACAGGAAAAAAATTGATTACCTTCACTGAGATAAATCCAACACCCACGAAAAAAATTCCTAATTCAGTACAGCACAATGTGCCGGCATGGGCGCTCTTTGCCATCTTTTTTATTACAATTCCTCTTTCTGCTAATATTGTAAGAGAGAGAACACAAGGAACGAATATACGCCTAATTACCTCTCCGCTCCCTTATGGACGATTACTTATGGCAAAGATTCTGGTTTTCTCAGCTATAGGTTTACTACAGTTTATTCTAATGGTTTTGATGGGTTTATATATTTTCCCGATGTTAGGGCTTCCTGCTTTGGATATTAGTGGACGTATATTGAGCTTGTTTGTAGTAGCAATCGCTTCCAGTATGGCAGCCATTGGCTTGGGAGTCCTTTTAGGAACTCTTTGTCAGACACAGGAACAATCTGCCCCTTTAGGAGCTACTCTTACAGTGATTTTAGCGGCTATTGGAGGGGTGTGGATTCCTGTATTTGCCATGCCTTCTTTTATGCAGGCAATCTCTAGGCTCTCTCCTATGAATTGGGGTTTACAGGCTTTCTATGAAATTCTTCTAAGGGAAGGTACGCTTGCCTCTGTACTTTTAAAGGTAGCGCTTCTTTGTTTGTTTTTTATTCTTTGTATGGTAATTTCTATAGTATATGACAAGGCAAAAAGAAATCTATAAGTCCACTTCCTTGAAAGAAAGTGTACAGATACGAGTACGCTTTAGTGAAACAGATCCTTTGGGGATTGTATGGCATGGTAATTACATTAAATACTTTGAAGAAGGGCGAGAGGCTTTTGGCAGAAAGTATAGCATTTCTTATCTGGAGATAAAGCAATATGGCTTCGCAACCCCTGTTGTAAAGAGTATATGTGAACACAGAAAAAGAGTACGCTATGGAGAACTCCTTGAGATAGAGACCCTTTATATGGATACTCCTGCTGCTAAATTAGTCTTCCACTATTTTATCTATAATGAACAAAGAGAATTAGTTTGTACAGGGGAAACAGTGCAGGTATTTACCTCATTGAAGGATGGAATGCTCTCTCTGTATAATCCTGAATTTTATACACAATGGAAAGAGAAACATTTATTACGCTTTTAATAGTAGATAGTGATACCCAGTGGTTGAGGTCTGTAGCTCCTGTTTTACAACAGGCAGGTTTTGAAGTGCTTACAGCTACAGGAGGGGCACAGGCATTGCGCATAATTAAGCGAACGACTCCTGAACTAATATTGCTTAATATCTTTCTTCCTGATACTGATGGAGTGGAGATATGTGAGCGATTGCGCCAAATGAAGCTACCTGTGCGTCCTATTATTGTCCTACTGGCAGAGGAAAATCAGGAATATGCACTCTTAGCAGGCTTTGATGCTGGAGCGGATGATTTTGTGTATAAGAATATCAAAATCAAACTTCTACTCAGTAAGCTCAACGCTTTAACTAAGCTTACGCTCCTTAACCCATCTTATACAGAAGGGATGATATTGGGAACTTATACCCTTAATACGGATGCTTATAGCCTTTTTCAAGAAGGAAAAGAAATACTTCTCTCTAAAAAAGAATATGAACTCCTATTCTTACTTATGAGTGTTCCTAATAAGGTGTTCACCCGAGAGGAAATAGCTACCCTTGTTTGGAGAGATAAAGATCTCTCTAAGAGTCGTACTATAGATATTCATATTGCCAGAATACGAGAGAAAATAGGGAAAGAGTATATAAAATCCGTTAAAGGGGTAGGGTATAAATTAGTGCAAAATAAAAAGTGAAGAATGAAATTTTTCACTCTTCACTTATCTCTTTCTACAACTTCTTCTTCCTTACTTATTGGAGACTATTTACAATATCAATAATTTTATTGAAAGCAGTTACTATATTATTATTGAGATAATTAGTTAAGTGAGGCCCATCCAAATTAGTGTACTCCCCATTAAAATTCTCTTTAATAAGTTTTTCTATTTCTGTATTATTAGGATATTTCTTACGATATTGTTCAGCTATTCGTGCCATGATTTCTACTTCAGCAAAATCAATTCCGAATAGATGCAGATCTTCATATGTCTTTTTTAAGTCTGTAAGACTAGCAGTATCTTTAGTTTCTTTATAATGTTTCGTTGCAGATCTAGAGATTCTTATTCCTTCATGCCAAGTCTTATCTTGCATATTGTAATGGTATTTATCTAAGGGATATTTCTCCAAACCTTCTAATTCTAATTTCAGTTTTTCGTAGGCTTCGAGCGTTTCTTCTATAAGGCGTTTGTATTCTTCTTTGTCGGTGATCCCTGTTTTGTAGTGAGGGATATCTGCTTTATAAGCCAATTTAAGAGTATTGGCTAAGGTATATACAGATACTTCAAAACTACCTCGGCTGCGATTATCTGCAGTGAATATTTCTACCTTAGTATTACCCACTTTCTTAGCCAATAGGGTGATTTTGTTATTAGTAACTCCTCCCTTTAGCTCAACGATTTCGTTATTAGCTATCTGTATTCTATCGGTAGTATTCCATACCCCTATGATAGTTACAGTGGTAGTTTCTTCTTTCTTTACAACAGCTTTTACAGGATTAAAGGTAAGTAAGAGTTTAGGAGTTACTGTAACTTCAAAACTACCCCTACTTTGTCCTTCTTTAGTGAAAACTTCTACTTTGGTAGCCCCTACTTTCTTAGCCAATAGGGTGATTTTGTTATCGGTAACTTCTCCTTGTAGGGCAGCTACTTCCCCATCGGTTATTTGTACTCTATCAGTGGTATTCCATACTCCTGTAATGGTTACAATTGTTGTTTTCCCCTCTTCTATGGATACACTTTCAGGGGAGAAGGAAAGTAGCAACTTAGGGGTTACAATCACTTGGAAGCTACCTCTTTTATGACCATTAGCTGTGAAGATCTCCACCTTAGTATCTCCTACTTTTTTTGCCAAAAGAGTGATTTTATTGTTAGTAACCTCTCCTTGTTGTTCTACAATTTCGGTGTTTTCTACCTTTACTTTGTCAGAGGTATTCCAGGTTCCCACTATGGTGATCTCTGCCGTTTTTCCTTCTTCTATTTCGGGTCTTTCAGGGGTAAAATGTAGCTCAGCGATAGGAGTTACTGTAATTTCAAAACTGCCCCTATTACGACCATCAGCAGTTAGCACACTCACTTTGGTAGTCCCCACTTTCTTAGCCAATAGGTTGATTTTGTTATCGGTAACTTCTCCTTGTTGTGTTACGATTTCTTTATCAGCTATCTGCACTTTGTCAGTAGTATTCCAAGTTCCTACAATGGTTACAGTAGTTGCTTTTCCTATTTCCACTTCTGGTTTTTTAGGAGTAAAGTGTAGTTCAGAGGTAGGGGTTACTGTAACTTCAAAGTTACCCCTATTACGACCATCAGCAGTTAGCACATTCACTTTAGTAGTCCCCACTTTTTTGGCCAGTAGGTTGATTTTGTTATCGGTAACCTCTCCTTGTTGTGTTATGATTTCTTTATTAGCTATTTGTACCTTGTCGGTTTTATTCCAAGTTCCTACAATGGTTACAGTGGCTGTTTTTCCTACCTCTACCTCTGTTCTTTCAGGGGTAAACTTCAGTTGAGTGGGAGGTGCTTCCACTTCTTTTTCACTCTTTTTGCAGCTTATAATAAGCAAACTCATGGCAAGAGCCATGATAGTAAAATTAAAAATACGTCTCATTTTATGTTTGTTTTTATGATCTTTAAAAATTATTCCTCTTTCACTTCTATCTTAGCCCATGTATCTTTTAAGCCTACGGTTTTGTTGAATACAAGTTTCTCTGCATTGCTGTCAGTATCTACACAGAAGTAGCCAAGGCGTTGGAACTGTACAGTATCACCTACCTGTGCTGTCTTAAGGTTAGGTTCTACATAAGCAGTTACTATTTTCAAGGAATTGGGATTGATATAGTTCAAGAAGCTGTCCTCCTGTCGGTCGGGTTCGGGCACAGTAAAAAGGCGGTCATATAGTCGTGTTTCAGCAGGTATAGCATGAGCAATTGATACCCAATGGAGTGTACCTTTCACCTTACGCATACTCGCTTCGGTACCACTACCACTACGGCTATCAGGGTCATAGGTGCAGTGGATTTCGGTAATATTACCCTCAGCGTCCTTCACTACACTTTGTGCTTTAATGATGTAAGCATTCTTAAGACGCACTTCACCACCTAATTTCAAGCGGAAATATTTCTTATCAGCTTCTTCGCGGAAGTCATCACGTTCTATATATAGCTCACGGCTAAAAGGTACTTTTCGATAAGTTAATGGAGTTACCTCCGGATTGTTTTCAGCATCAAGCCATTCTTCTTGTCCTTCAGGATAATTGGTAATCACTACCTTTATAGGGTCAAGCACTGCCATTACGCGGTTAGCTTTCTTATTAAGGTCTTCGCGCACGCAGAATTCTAAGAGCGATACATCAATAAGGTTTTCTCGCTTAGCGATACCGATAGTATCAGCAAACTTACGTATTGCCTCTGGAGTATAGCCACGGCGACGTAAGCCAGAAATAGTAGGCATACGAGGATCGTCCCATCCAGCAACATAGTGTTCAGTAACCAATTGCAAGAGTTTTCGCTTGCTTACAATGGTATGGCTGAGGTTACGGCGGGCAAACTCACGTTGTTTGGGGCGGGTACGTGTGTTGTCATACACTTGATCTAAAAACCAATCGTACAACTCCCTATGCGGTAAGAATTCCAGCGTACAAAGGGAGTGGGATATTTGTTCAAGGTAGTCACTCTCGCCGTGTGCCCAGTCGTACATAGGGTAGATATGCCACTTATCGCCTGTGCGATGATGGGAAGCATTCATGATACGGTAGATAATAGGGTCTCGCATAAGCATATTGGGCGATGCCATATCTATTTTAGCGCGAAGTACATAAGTGCCATTTTCAAACTCACCGTTCTTCATGCGCTCGAAAAGGGCAAGGTTTTCCTCGGGGGAAGTATTGCGATAAGGACTTTCCGTGCCTGCTATCGTAGGAGTTCCTTTTTGGGAGGCTATTTCTTCGGAGGTTTGTTTGTCCACATACGCTTTTCCTTTTTTGATGAGTAGTACTGCCCAATCGTAGAGTTCTTGGAAGTAATCGGAAGCATAGCATTCTTTATCCCAATGGAAGCCAAGCCATTGTACATCACGACGAATAGCATCCACATATTCCTGTTCTTCCTTGCTAGGGTTAGTATCGTCAAACCGCAGGTTTACAGGGGCATTATAGCGTAAGCCTAAGCCAAAATTCAGACAGATAGAACTTGCATGTCCAAGGTGTAAATATCCGTTGGGTTCTGGAGGGAAGCGAAAGCGTAAGGCGCTGGCGGGAAAGCCAGCAGCAAGATCTTCTTCTATAATATTTTCTATAAAATTATTAGCACGTTGTTCCTTAATTTCTTCTAACATAAAATGAGTTTTGAGTTATTATAAAATATAGCTAAATATTTTACTTTTTTTAGCTATATTTAAAACTGCAAAAATAGTTAATAATTTTCAAATAATCAATAATTAAGCAAAGAAAAGAGAAAATTTCTGTTGCAGATTTATTTGTAAATTTTTCATCTATAAATGAGGGATATGAAAAGGTATGTTTTCTATAATTCAGATTTAAGAAAAAGTGATTATATACAAAAAAAGGGATGAACATGCATTCATCCCTAAAATATTTATCTTAATATTAGTTTCCTACTTCGCTGATAAACTTAATACGGTATAGGCGTAGTTCATCATCTTCATAGTCACCGCCAAATTCTTTGGAGGCTACTGAGATCTTGTCAGTTTCAGCTTCTAGGAAATAGTCATGAAGTTCTTCCTGTTGCTCTTCATCTAGGATTTCATCTATCCAATAGTTGATATTGAGCTTAGTACCACTATATACAATTTGTTCCATTTCCTTAAGGAATTCATCCATAGTAAGCCCTTTAGCCTTAGCAATATCAGGGAGGGGTAGTTTTTTGTCTATATTTTGGATAATAAAGAGTTTGAGAGCTGAGTTGGCTCCTGTAGTCTTTACAATGAGATCTTCTGGGCGGATGATATCATTTTCTTCCACATATTTAGCTATGAGAGAGACAAATTCTTTTCCATATTTTTTAGCTTTTCCTTCTCCTACCCCAAAAACATTGGTTAATTCTGTAATGGTGATAGGATATTTCATGCACATATCCTCAAGGGAGGCATCTTGGAATACCACAAAAGGAGGCACTTCAAACTCCTTGGCGACTTTTCGTCTGAGGTCTTTCAAGTATCTTAAAAGCGTATCATCCAAAGCGGATATGGTATTTTTTGGAGCCTCTTCTATTTCTTCCTCAAAATTGTGGTCTTCAGTCATCATAAAGGAATGTGGCTTCTTGAGGAATTCACGACCTTTTTCGGTAAGGAACATGACTCCGTATGTTTCAATATCCTTGCGGATATAGTCATTAACCATTACTTGGCGGATAAGAGCCATCCAATAACGGCTATCAAAATCCTTTCCGGAGGCAAAATAATCTTGCTCATCGAAGCGATTGGACTTGATAATAGCGGAATACTTCCCAGTAAGTACATTGACAAGGTCTTTAGCTTTTAACTTTTGTCGGGTTTTATCAATGACATTTAGGAGAATAGAGACTTGTTCTTGTGCTTCTTTTTTGTTCTTAGGGTATCGCATATTATCATCCATATTGGCACCTTCTCCGTTAACTTCATCAAATTCTTCACCGAAGTAGTGTAATATAAACTTTCTTCGTGAGGTAGAGGTTTCTGCATAAGCAACCATGTCCTGTAAGAGTGCTTGTCCTACTTCCTGTTCAGCGATAGGTTTTCCTACCATGAACTTCTCTAACTTTTCTATATCTTTGTAGCAGTAGAAGGCAAGGCAGTATCCCTCACCACCATCACGTCCAGCACGTCCGGTTTCTTGATAATAACTTTCTATACTTTTAGGGATATCATAGTGAATAACAAAACGAACATCGGGCTTATCAATTCCCATACCGAAGGCAATAGTGGCTACTACAACCTCCACCTCTTCCATAAGGAACATGTCCTGGTGTTTAGCACGGGTTTTGGCATCCAATCCTGCATGATAGGGGATTGCAGTAATCCCATTCACTTGAAGGGTTTGTGCTAATTCCTCTACACTCTTTCGGCTCAAACAATAAATAATACCCGATTGTCCAGGATGCTGTTTTACGAAACGAATAATATCACTATTGATATTCTTTGTTTTAGGGCGTACCTCATAATATAGGTTAGGACGGTTAAAGGAGGACTTGAATACAAGAGCCTCTGGAATGCCTAAGTTCTTTAGGATATCCTCCTGTACCTTAGTGGTAGCTGTAGCTGTAAGGGCAATGATAGGGATGTTGTTCCCCAAACGGTCAATGATAGCTTTGATATTTCGGTATTCAGGACGGAAATCATGCCCCCATTCGGAAATGCAGTGTGCCTCATCTACCGCCACAAAGGAAATGTTAATAGTTTTTAGAAAATCCGCATATTCATCTTTGGTAAGGGACTCTGGAGCTACATATAGGAGCTTGGTTTCCCCATTACGGATATCTTCCATAACAGTGCGAATTTCTCCTTTGGTAAGGGAAGAATTAAGTACGTGAGCGATTTTATCTGTACCAGAGATGCCACGAACTACATCTACTTGGTTTTTCATCAGAGCAATAAGAGGTGAAATCACAATGGCAGTTCCCTCCTTAAGCAAAGCAGGAAGCTGATAACAAAGGGATTTCCCTCCGCCAGTGGGCATTAGCACGAAGGTATGATGATTATCCATAATACTGGTGATAATCTCCTCTTGCTTTCCTTTGAAAGCATTAAAGCCAAAGATACTTTTTAATGCTTTTTGTAAATCAACTTTTGTTGTACTCATCATTGTAATATGTAGTATTTTTTCTTACTTTTGCAGGATAAAATTACAACTTTTTTTTTAAGTAGCAAATTTAAAAACAAACATTTTGGAAAATTTTAATAAAGTGCTTGATTTTGCTCGGGAAACCATTGATACTGAGCTTTATTCTTTAAAAAAATTAACAAATTTTTTAGATGAAAATTTTATCAAATCAGTAGAAGTTATTCTTCATGCTAAGGGGAGAGTCATCATTACAGGGATAGGAAAAAGTGCCATTATCGCTCAAAAAATTGTTGCGACAATGAATTCTACAGGTACCCCTTCTATTTTTATGCATGCGGCGGATGCTATTCATGGTGATTTGGGGATTATTCAAGAGGGAGATGTAGTGATTTGTATCTCTAAGAGTGGTAATACTCCAGAAATCAAAGTATTAGTGCCTTTGCTTAAGCGAGAAGGAAATCCATTAATTGCTATCACAGCCAATAGGGAATCCTTTTTAGCTACCCAATCTGATTATGTATTGTATGCCTATACTCACCAGGAGGCTTGTCCTAATAACTTAGCCCCTACGACCTCTACGACCTCTCAATTAGTCATAGGTGATGCTTTATCAGTAGCTCTTATGCGAATGAAACAATTTGGAAGTCAGGATTTTGCTAAATATCATCCAGGGGGAGCTTTGGGTAAGCGGCTTTACCTTACTGTAGGAGATGCCATTGCTAAGAATCAGGTGCCTGCAGTGGCTCCAGATACAGATATTAAACAAGTGATTGTGGAAATCTCCCAAAAAATGTTAGGGGTTACGGCTGTCCTTGAAGGTGAAACTATTGTAGGGGTTATTACCGATGGAGATATTCGCCGTATGCTTAGTCATTATGAGGATATTAAAGGACTAAAAGCAAAGGATATTATGTCCCTTCATCCCAAGACGGTGGAAGCAGGTGTCCTTGCTGTAGATGCTTTAGACCTTATGCAAAACCACAAAATTACTCAACTGCTTGTAACCAAAGAGGGACACTATATAGGCGTCATTCATTTGCATAACCTTATACAGGAGGGAATTATTTAATAATGATTAATGCCAGCAATGATTTATTTAATCATTAGTTGGTAACCATTATTAAGATTGTCTTCTCATTGCCCTGAGTGTCCATACATTTTAGATAGTGTTCTCCTTGGCTAAGGAAGATTTTCATATCATGGAAGTGGAGTGTTTCTCCCAGATAAGTGTTGTCCAAGTACCAAAAGAGCTTTCCTGTATGGTTATAAGCCACACGGGCGATGATGGGTTGCACATCTCCACCAAATCCTTTAGCTTGGTGTAGTATAGTGCCATATTTGGGATAGATAAAATCCAATACGCTCTGCTTATCACCTCTTTGACAATCTTCGCGCATGGCAGGAAGTGATTGGTAAGAAGGGTGTTGTTTTTTGTAGAACCATTCCATTAAAGGAGGTAAGGAGAACCAGCTTTGTGAATGAATATTGGCTAAGGATTCACAATCGGTGGTTACTTGCCACTTGCCATCTAAGGATAGGTGTACCCACTTATGATATTTGCAAGGGTTTGTTTGCAGATTTCCTCTTGGTACATAAATCTTCTTTTTAGGACAGATATCACTGGCGAGCATTCCACTTTGGGAGCATACTTCTATTTCCTGTAAGTCATCCCATGGAGTACTGAACCATTTGCTTTTAGGTAGTAGTTGAAATATTTCTAACATCACAGGAGAGGCTGTCCCTACTCCAGTAAGTTCAGGACGTCCTTCTCCGGAGGCATTTCCTACCCATACTCCTACAAGGTATTGGGAGGTCAGTCCGATAGACCACGCATCCCGATTGCCGAAGCTGGTACCCGTTTTCCAAGAAATCTTTCTTGCTGAAGCATAGTAACGCCAAGCTGAATCAAATGAAGGACGATTTACTTGAGTAAGAGCTTCAAAGGTTTTATAGATAGCCCCTGCGCTTAAGTGATTCTTATAGGTTTGTTCCTTGCCATAGTCATGGGTATAAGGCAGATAACTTAAAGGTTGGAAGGCATGAGAAAGGTAGGAACCTTTTTCTGTGAAGTGATTCAGAACAGCTCCCATATTCATGTATGCTTGGCTTAGTTCCCATAGGTTACTTTCGGCTCCCCCTAGGACTAAGGATAATCCATAATGATCGGGATGACGGTTAATGGTACGTAACCGATGCATCTGTAATTGTTGGTAAAACTTACTAATGCCATATTGGCGTAACATAAGTACAAAGGGAATGTTCAGTGAGCGATATAAAGCTTCGTCGGCAGGGACAGCTCCCTCATAGGTGTTTTCAAAGTTCTGAGGGGCATAACCTGCAATATGAGTAGGTACATCGGCAATAAGCTCTTGAGGAAGGAGTTCTCCACTATCCAGCATGGCAGCATATAGGAAAGGCTTAAGTATACTACCGGTACTGCGAGGACGGTGAATGATATTGACGTCCTTTTGATGTTCCCTATCAGTAGGAGTATTACCTATATAAGCAAGCACTTCTCCTGAACGTATATCTGCGACCAATACACACATATTATGTACTTCGAATTGCTTATAGTGGAGGTAATATTTCTTCACTATCTGATTGATTCGTTCCTGTAAGTGGTAGTTTATAGTACTTCTTTCTCGTTTTCCACCATAACTTTTAGCGATACGTTCTACCAGATGCGGGGCTATATTAGGGAGTTCATGAGGTTTTTCAGGTAGGGGTTCGGTAAGAGCAAGGTCATAGGTGGTTTTATCTATGGTACGATTTTTGAAGAGTTTTTCAAGGAGGAAGTTACGTTTTTTTTCTAAAAAGATTTGATTTTTTCCTGGGTAGATGAGTCCTGGAGCATTGGGAAGTACAGCTAAGGTACAAGCCTCTGCCCAAGAGAGTTGTTCAACAGGTACACCAAAGTAGCGCCATGCAGCCATATCTGCCCCTATAACATTACCTCCAAAGGGAGCATGAGAAGCATAAAGAGCAAGGATTTTCTTTTTAGAGTAACGCAGTTCTAAGCGAGTAGCCCAGATAGCTTCAATGAGTTTTTCTCCGTAGGTACGCGATTTGTTCTTACGAGCCAAGCGGATAACCTGTTGAGTAAGGGTACTGCCTCCTCGCACCGTGTGTCCCTGGCGAATATTTGCCAGGAGTGCTTTTACAGTGGAGACAGGATTCACTCCTAAGTGATAATGAAAGTACTCATCCTCATAAGCAAGTATCGCCTTACGGAGTTTTTCTGGTACACTATCCCGCTCAGGGAAACGCCATTGTCCGTCAGGGGCTATTTTTCCCCCAAGGAGTTTTCCTTCACGACTTTCCACTATGGTAGCATATCCCTCTGTAAAGAGAGGTGAAGGCAGGCAAAAGGTGTACCATATTAATAGAATCACTAAAATGGCTGATTTTATTTTATGGGTCTTTATGTAGTTAAGGAGTCTGTAAGTATAGCGGCGAATCATTTTACAAAAATACTATTTTTTTCTCAGATAAAGATAAAGAAAAACAGATTTTTTATCTTTCAGTTTTGTTATATTTTTTACGAATTTATTAAGAATTTTGCAAAGGCTTTTTGTGGATAAAAAAAAGAAGATAATTTATCTAAAAATCCTCTTAAAGATAAATGTTTATAATTCTAAGAAATGTTAATAACTTTTTCCTTTATACCATATATATGAATGAAAAGGATGAAAACCCTTGTATTTACAGTAACCAAATAGTTTTATATTCCTAAAAGAAGAAAGAATTAAAACCTAAGAGAAAAGAAAAAATTTAAGAAAAATCCAACGAATAAAAACTTTTTTATATATTTGCGTTGGGTTAGTGCCCAACTTGGAAAAGCATAAAAAGCATGTTTAATAGAAATATAAAAAAACCAATAAATTTAATAAAAAAATAGCATCCATGTTATGAAAAGAATACATATATTATATATCCTTATAGTAAGCCTTATAGGGGGGACTATATATGGGCAAATTATCCCTGAAATAAAGAATATACGTACCAATAGCCGTAATTTGTATTGTCCACGAAATAATATGCCAAATAAGTTGACTGTACAATTTAGCTGGAGTGGAACACTTCTTTCGGATGATAATGCTTTTATTGCAGAACTTTCTTCTCCTACAGGGGATTTTTCCTCCCCTATAGAGATAGGACGGCTTGATAAAACTAACTCTACGGGGAATCTTCATAAGGGAAGTAATGTACTTCCTATCTATATAAAGATAGAATTTCCTACCAACACTTCAGGAAATAGATATAAGATACGTATTAAGACAAGTACTCTAAAGCAGGACGGAAGTGGTAATCCTGTAGCTCAAGGAGAAAGTGAGTTTTTTGAAGCTCATCACTTAGGTTCTGCTACGGCATTGGAACTTAATAACTTGCATTCGCCTATTGAGATATGTCCAGGCTCTTCAAGTAAAACAATCTCTGTTACAGGATCCACTCATGCGGCTTCCTATATATGGTATAAGGATGGACAAGTAATTCCAGGAGTTACAGGTGAGAGTTATACAGTAACCCAACCAGGACGCTATGCGGTAGATCCTGACTTTGGGGGCTGTAGTGAGGGAGGAAATTATCGTTCCAATGAGGTAGTTGTTAATGATGCAGGAGGAGCTAATGCTGCTCAAGTGAGAATAAAAGGAGCTGCTTCTCAGCAGATATGTACAGGTGTACCCCTTACTCTTGAATCAGAAATTGTTAATGATTCAAGTGGTTCCACCTATACTTACCAATGGTATAAGGATAATACACTCATTACAGGAGCCAACCAGCCTACTTATAATGTTACGGCTGTCGGGAGCTATACTGTCAAGGCTATCCCTAGTACAGGCTGTGAGAAAACCTCCTCTGCTGTAACAATTACCCAACGCAATACGGAGGGACTTCTGGTTATCGCTGGTGGAAACAATCAGGTAAAATGTTCCGGACAAACGCTCCCTCTTACGGCTTCACTAACAGATACTACCCTTACAGGGACTTACAAATGGTATAAGAATGGTACAGTAATACCTGGTATTACTACCACTTCCTATACGGTTTCCGATAATGGTTCTTATTATATTACCCTTACCGAAGCAGGTGGCTGTGTAATTAAGTCCAATGTGGTAACAGTAAGTGATCAGTCCTCCGTGAATCCAGGCGATATCAAATGGTTGGGCTATAATAATGAAGATGTGGTTTTTGCCTTCCCTTATCGACGTCCTGTAATAGAACTTGATATTCCCAGTACAGAAACCTTGACCATCAAATGGTTTAAGGAGGATGATCCTACCAATATTTTGCAGGAGAACACCACACGCTCTTTTCAAGTACCTTCAGAGGGAACTTTTGTAGCAGAGGTATATGACTCTTGCCATAATCGTGTGAGTACGGGAGTTCTTAAGCTCCATGTGAAGGAACCTTCTCGCTATAAACCTACCATTGGCTTCAAGCAGGGATCTTCTCCGTGTGGAGGAGGACAAGCGATATTGGAACTTTCCAGCCTGGAGGCAACCATCGTACATAATGGTCAAGAGAAGAGTACCTTAGTTCCCAGTTCGGATTATTCACATTATACCCTTCAGTGGAAGAAAGATGGGGTGAATCAATCCATGGGGACTGAAATAGCAGCTACTACTTCCAATACACTTAGCGTATATCGCTTACAGGTCAATGGAGCCTTTAATTCTAATGAGATTAAGCTTATAGATATCAAGTTTCCTACCGCAGTGCGTATCACTACCGGTTCGGGAGCTCAGGAGTTGGAGGATAATCGTTCTTTAGACCTTATCCCAACCCTTATGGGTACCTTCCAACAAGAACTCTTTACTTATAAGTGGTATTTCCGTAAGGATGACACTCAGTCATGGGTAGAAAAAGCAGATGTAACTGCCCTGACAGATAAGAAATATACCATTGCAGCGGCTCCTTATGGTTCAGCTGCCTTTAGAGAATCCATAGGGCAATACCAATTGGTAGTGAGGCTTAAGGAAGGAACGGTGAATATTGCAGGAGAAAATATTGATCTGACGCCTTATGCTCACAGTTGTGGACAGGTGGAGGGCTTGATTAACATCTCTTATACTCTTTCCTATCAAGGGAAAGAAATTCCAAACATAGTACTCCTAAGTGGGGAAGACCTCAACCGAAAGTGGGTGCTTCCTAATGAATGGACAGGAGCTAAGGTAACAATCTATAAGCAGACCGGAGAGATTATTTATAAGTCTGATAGATATAATAATGACTTCCCAAATTTTGAGCCTAAATCCACAGAACGTGGAGCTGCGATTTATTATTTCTATGTTATAGAAAAAGATGGAAAAACTAAAAACGGAACCCTAACGGTATTACATTAGTATGAAGATAGGAATTCAATATAAAATGTGCCTTTTGCTACTGTGCATGACTTTCTCTTATGCACAGGAGCAATCAGGCTTTTATGTGCCTTACCAAATGCCTACTCACGCCTTTGTGCGCTTTAATACATTTGTGGCAAACCCTGCTTTCCCTTTGATAGTTAATTATCAAGAACACAATATAGGACTTTACTATCGTAACCAGTGGATGGGTTATAAGAATGACAATTTCTCCCTAATGGGACTTTCTTACGGGCGAAATTTTAGAGAGACCAGCTCCATGAATGCTATGATTTTCAAGCGCAATGTTACAGTAATGACCAGCTATGGAGTGGTACTCAATTATGGACATGCTGTAGAGCTCTCGGATGCGGTAAAGCTTAATATGGGACTTAATGTAATCCCTACTTTCAGCGGTTTGGATAAAGGTCGTATACATGCTGCAGACCCCTCCGATCCTCTTTTGAATGTGGGTAATATCTTTGGTGTCAGTGTGCAACCAGGAGTGGATATTGCTATAGGAGATTTCCATATTGCAGGTACTTCTGATAACTTGATAGACTATGCTACAGGATCCAATAAGGCAATGACAGCTTTTCGTGATAAAACTTTCACGGCTCACCTAATGTACCGTACTGCTTTTCAAAGTCGTAATGACCTCTTAGAGGAAGGTTATTGGTCAGTAGCCCTAAGAGCTACTAAGGAATATGATGGTTTTAACTTTGGAGGACATGCCCTTATTGATCTCCCCGCATTGGGATGGGCAAATGTAGGCTATACCCAGCGTAATGGTCTTATTGCTGGAGTAGGCTTTAATATTCGCCAACAATGGAGCATAGGAGTGGAGTATGAGAATGCTATAGGAGTGAAAGTGCCTCAACTAGGAAATACTCTCGGTGTATACCTTAATGTACAGTTTGGAGGTAAGCGACAAGAACATACACCGCCTCCTCCTAAGCGACCTAATAAGTTGCCTGTGGTACCTGTAGAACCACCTAAACCAGTAGAAAAGAAGAAAGAGGAGATAAAACCAGTGCCCGTTCAAACAGATGCTCCTTTGGCAGTTAAGACAGAGAAAATGAAAGGGGTAACCGAAGGTTATTATGTGGTTATTGGGGTATATGCAAATCCTCGTAATGCCTTTAATGAACGTCAACGATTGGGTAAACGTTATGATGTAGGTACCTTTGTTAATTCCAAGAATGGGTATACTTATCTTTATTTAGGTAAAGGAGTAATGTCCGCCGAGGAGGCTCAAAGCCTCATGCGTAAGAATATGATGAAAGAGGACTTCTACGGGGGCATTTGGATTCTTGAAGTAAAACTAGAAAAATAATATTCACCTAAGGTATAAGTTAAAAACTTATACCTTAGGTGTAAAAATGTTTTAAATAAATTTTTCCAAAAATCTTTACGAAAAAGTTTGAAATGTTATTAAAAAGTTAATTTAATACAGTAAAATAATAAATTTCAATATTTAAGAAAATAGATTAAAGAAAGTTTAAAAAAATGTATATCTTTGCTCAATGAAAATGGAAGGATCATTATATACAGGAAGTTCTTGTATATATTTGATTATCAATAATAAAGATATTTTAACATAAAAATCAATAAGTTCATGGAAACTGAAATACTCACGATAAGACAGATGAGAATAGAATCCAATGTCCTATGATTCCCTTGTAGAGAGTCAAAAATAGCATACAATAATAAGAAAATAAAAGACTTTTACTCATATATCCATTTGGATATACTTTATTACTTTAACTAAACAATTATGGATACAAATTTTAAAGTGATGAAACTAAAACAACTTTTCCGGTATTTGCTGACCCTTATACTACTGGTAGGAGGTACGGCTGTATTCGCTCAAAAGACTATGGGCACTCGTTACAATAATGATGGTAAACCTATAAGAGGGGGAGTTGCCCTGATTGGGAACCGTTCCGATGCTCCATATAATCTTAATATTCCTTCAACAGACCCTAATTGCCGTGTAAGGGTGAAGAAGGCGCTCCTTTATTGGGGAGGTCATGCAGGAGGTGGAAATATGGATATTGTACGGCTTAAAGGTCCTAATGGGTTAAATAAAGTTGTAACTAAAAATGATGGACATACGGAATCCAATGCTATTGTATGGGATGAGGCTGATTATTTGGTATATCGTTTGTATTTTGATCAATATAATGGGCGAGACTTGGATATCCGGGTGCAGGTAAGTTCCCCTTATAGTGGAAATCAATTGGGTTGGTGTAGAAGTTCTTCAGATACTTATGCACAATGGAGTGGGGATAATACAGGCCATGGACTGGAATCCATTATGTTTGATGTAAAGAGAATGCGTCAAACTTATGGAAGTGCGATGACCCTAAGATTCAATTATAAAACCTGGTGGTATGGTTACCGAAATAATGGAAATGTAAAAATGGAGGTGAAAGGTTACCGAGGAGGGCACATGGAATTGCATGGATTTAACTGGGTGAATGTTGGAGGTACAGAAATAGGTACTTACCAATTCCCTCAACCAGTTAACATTACTCAAGAAGGAGGAGGTTGTCGTAGTGATTATGATTTAGGGAATGTAGGAGATTTTGAATATAATGCAATTAATGGAAAACTTGTATGGCACAAACCGGATGGTACTATTTATGAGGCAGGACAAAATGATGATATTGATCCTCGTAAGACCATTATTAATGATGGAACACGTGTAACGGATGACTCTTATTATTACCGTTATGCAGATGTTACTGCTGACCTTCAAGCTTTAGCCAATGCAGGGAATCTTAATGGTACTTATCAAGTGGATAATGTCCATAATAATGGAGGACATGCATGGAAATTGGGCTCTGGATGGGCTTTAGTAGTAGTTTATGAAGACCCTAAAGCTAAAGGGAATGCCTCTAATGTTGTCTTCCAAGTACAGGATGGCTTTGAGCGAGTAGGAGCAGGGCAGGCAATTGAGCGGGATAGAACCCTTTCAGGTTTTGTGGCGGCAAATGCATCGGGAATCCCGCCTGGAACTGTTAATCAAGTGTGGCCTACCTACGGACAGGTAACTCTCGGTGGGGAAGAATCACAAGCAGGCGATGGAGTGAAAGTGAATGGAAGTGCAGGAATTGCTTATAATACTCGTGAGTCTCATAACTTCTTTAAAGGAAAAATCACTCGTGAGAATGACCCTATACAGGAAGGAAAAGGATGGGATGTCTCTCTTTTCGGTATACAAGATAACCCTGCAGCAGGGGCGACTTCCACCACAATAAAGTACCTTGCACAGCAAGCAGGGGTGTCAGGCTATGATGCCTTTATCAATATTGTTAATACCATGTTGGTACCTACCTCGCGTCCTACTTATGAAGTGGAAACTTTAGTTAAGGACAATGCAGGAGTGGATATTTCAGGACAACGTAAGCCGTTGGGTACAGAAGCCAAATATGAAATTCGTATTCGTAACATAGGGTCAGGGGTAGCTTCTGCTCCTATTACTTTAGAGGCTCTCTTGCCTGCTAATGTAACTTATCAGAGCCATGAAGCATTACCGTTGGGTGCTACCTTTATAGGTCAGTCTCAAGTGAGCGGGCGTACTATGCTCAAATTCTCTATTCCAGCAAATCAGTTGCCTGCAGATCCTAATGCCAATCTTTCCGCACCTATCACTATTAAGGTCAAAGCCACTACGGATTGTGGAGCTTTAAGAGATGCTTGTTCAAACAGACTCGCTTTTCAACCTAAACTGATTTATAATGTAATAGGTCCTAATGAAAATAATTTAGAGCAGCTTTCTTATAAAAAAATTACAGATTGTGACCCTGCTCCTACCACCTTCTTCTTAGAAGATAATCCATGTGGACAGGCAAGCAATAATACCATCCCTTACTGTTCGGCAATGCGCTTGGACGGAGGTGCTGGTTATCCATCATATAAATGGACAAAACAAGGGAGTCCTACGGTACTCTCTACCGATCGTTTCTTGGAGGTAACCTCACAAGGAACTTATGTTCTGGAACGCGGTAACACTGAATGTAATAATGTAACTACCATTACCTTTAATATTACACAGCGTACGGGTCCGCAGGCAATCCATCCACTTAAGGATAATCCGAACATCACCGAGAAGCAGGTTTGTAATATTGATGGTACGGATTATTACCAAATAGCCCTTTGTGGTACTTCTGTGAATTTGCAGACAGGACCTCTTTCCGTACCAGATAATAAGGTAGAGTGGTACAAATATATAGGTGCCGCTACGCCTCCGAATGATACCTGTCCTCCTTCAGGAGGTGGGGATATTTCCACCAATTCGAACTGGAGGAAAATAGGAGAGGGTAAGAACTTTACTCTTAGCGAATCGGAAGTACATAATAATGGCACACACTTTGCTATTTTTGTAAGATATGACAATTGTCCTGCTACTTACTTCTTCCGTGCCTATAAGAGTACACTTTCCTATACCTTGGATAAGGAAAATATTCTCCCTTGTGGAGGTTCTACGGTAGGTCGCCTTAAGATATCTGGCTTGCCTAATACCAATTATCAATATATGGTGGCAGGCCCATCAAATTCTATTCCTTGGACAAATGTACCAGGACAGAACTTCAATCATGAGGTAACTGCAGGTGGAGAATATACAGTAACGATACGTCCTAAACTTACAGGTGGAGCAAATCAGTTCCAGAATAATGTGTGTAAGTTTGAGAAAAAAATCACTCTACAAGCAATCATAGGTTCGGATGCTGTATTTACCATAAGTAAGGAGGATGTTAAGTGTGTGGGTAATCATACGAATACCGGTAAGATTCGTATTCAAATTAATAGGGATGTTACCCTACCGGTACGAATTATTGTGAAGAATGCTTCCAATACTCAAGTGGCTGCCTACCAAGTAACTACCGATGCTGAGAGAGACTCCAATAATAGTACTGCACGTACTGCCCTAGAGTCACTCCCCAGTGGTACTTATACGATAACACTTATACCAAGCTATCGTCCTACTTGTAATATTACACCTCCCACTCCAATAACTATTACAAATCTGCCAGAGCTTAAACTCTTGAATGCCATTCCTGAGGATCTATCTTGTGGAGAAATACGTTATATTACCACTACACAAATAGGAGGTACTCCTCCTTATACCATTAAGATAGAAGAAGGAGCACGTACCTTGCTATCAAGCAATGTGGGATCTAATACTTCTTCACAATTAGCGATTAGTGATGGTGGATTTACTTCCGGCACCAAGACCTATAAAGTTACTTTAACTGATGCTAATGGTTGTACTGCAGTACGTAATGTACCATTCACTATCCAGCCAAAGCCTAAGTTTGCTTTTACTAAAACAGAGGCAGATTGTTCAACTACGGCGGGTACTATTACCATTAATATTACAGAAGCAGCTTTCTTGGCACCTGCTAATTTTGCTAAGTATCAGGTGGAATACGCCATTAGTAAGAAAAGCGGAGGCACATGGGGAGCATGGCAACGTCAGGCACACCCCAATAATGTATTTCGTGGTCTTACAGAGGGAGAATACCGTATGCGTGTTTTCTATAGGATAGGTAGTAAAGAATGCTCCTTCCCTGAAGAAGGTTATGAATATACTGACCCTGCTACCGGCAGGCGTGTACATACCTCAGGTCCTGACTTTGATGATATTACTACCACCATTACCTCAGGGAATGGACCTATTAATGCCTATGTAGGGGTATCACATTTGGCTTGTCAGCCATTAGCTAACAACCCTGCGGCACATGCACATGCTTCTATTCGCGTTGCTTCTCCTACAGGAGGTAACGGGACAGGAACAGGGAATGCTCGTTTTGAGGTAAGTTTGGACAATGGAGTTACTTGGAATAATCCACCAGCGAGCCTTCCAGGAGTTACTTTTGATGCTAATGACTTGCGCTTTGATAATGTCCCTGTAGGACAGTATACGGTAAAAGTACGTAGTAAAAACCCTGCTGGAGGAGTACCTCCTTGTGAAATGACAGAGGTGGTACAGGTGGAATCTCCTCTTGCTTTGCCTGTGGTAAATTCCTCAGTAGCTTATGATTGTGATGGGGTAGCACGGGTGTCCTTTACTACTGATCATTCGGATTATAGTTATGCTTATGTAACAGGTAACAACCTTAGTACACTGGCAACAGAACATTATGGACCTTACACCGCAAGAAATATTCCTGACAAAACCTTTACCGCTGCTGATAAGGGTACTACTCAATATGTACGTATATTTTATAAGAAAACCAATGTACCTAAGCGAGAACTTATCCGTGAGGACTTTGGTGCCGGTGCAGTTACAGATATTGCTGGGTTAAATCGACCTGGAGTTTCCATTTCTCCTAATCTGACTTATGTACAACCTTGTACAGGTTGGAATCAGTATATGATCATCAATGAAGGTGATTTTAATTATGCTTGGTGGAGAACTGGTGCACCTTGTGGTGACCATAGAAACAGTACTTTCTGGATAGATTCGGCTCCTGTTGATCATACAGGACTCCCTAAAGGACGCTATATGTATATAGATATGGGAGGAAATATCCCTGTAGGAACTACTCTTTATCAAAAAGAAGTGGATATAGTACCTAATGGACCTATTGGTTTTGAAGTTTGGATTATGAATCTTAATAAGCCAACGGCTACCTTAACTCATCCAACTTCTGTAAGACCTAATATTCGTGTTCAGGTAACTGACCTTTCGGATAACGTGTTAGGAGAAGTTACATCACAAGATATTCCGTATAATAATATAGGACCTTCTAACTGGGTGAAAATTTCTTCTGATAATTTAGGGGATATTAATCCAGGTAATAACAATCGTGTACGCATTAAGATTCAGAATACTCGTAATCATGAATATGGTAATGACTTTGCCATAGATGATATTTATGTATTCCAAGGACCTGTGAACTGTCCTACCCTTAATACAACCCTTACAATTCCTTTGGCAAATAATAAGGA
>NZ_GL872413.1:2166793-2298845 GCF_000192225.1 Capnocytophaga sp. oral taxon 338 str. F0234 | reverse complement strand
TTTTGTATTTTTGCACTCAAATTTACTAGAATGAAGAAATGGATAGGTTCTTTTTTCCTTTGGTTAATGGGATGGAAGGTAGAGTTACAAGGAGATATGAACACCCTCAACCGCTGTATATTGGTAGTGGCACCCCATACAACTAACTGGGAATTTGTTATAGGAATTTTGGCTTATTGGAAGTTTGAAAAGCCTATAAAGCTTATTATTAAGGATGCTCATACTAAGGCATGGTATGGAGGACTTATTCGTGCTTTAGGAGGTATAGGGATAGATCGTTCTCAGCGGAATCATTTGGTGGAATTTGTAACTGAACTGTATAAAAAGGAAGATTTTAGTTTGGTAGTTACTCCAGAGGGGACGCGTTCCAGAGTAAGCAAATGGCGTATGGGCTTCTATTATATGGCACTCTCTGCTCAAGTTCCTGTAGTGTTAGGCTCGGGAGATTTCAAAAAGAAGATTATATATATAGGAAAAACAATACCTTTGTCCGAGTTGCAATCTCGTTCTAAGGAAAGCATTATGGACGAGATAAGGGAGTATTACAGAGATAAAAATCCTAAGTATCCCGAACAATGGGATCCAAATTTTAGTTAAGAAGTAAAAGTATAGTGCAAGTACATAGAACATGGAAAGTCACGTGAGTGAGTATGTGAGTGGGTGAAAAATGAAGAGTATAGCCAGCGAGTGACTACAGTTGGGTGTGTGAGTGAAGTTGTTTAAGCAAAGAGGATATTTTTTACTTTTTACTTATCAATGACTTGGCTATTTCTAATTGCTCATACCATTCCTCTCCAAACTTGCGGATAAGCGCTTCTTTAACGAATTGATAGATGGGAATCTGTAGTTTTCTCCCTAGTATACATGCATCCTTACAGATACTCCAACGTTCGTAATTCACGGCTGTGAAGGAGGTATATTCTTTCAAACGAATAGGATATAGATGGCAGGAAATAGGTTTTTTCCAATCTATTTTTCCTTCTCGGTAGGCTTGTTCTATTCCACAAAGGACAGTGCCTTTATCATCACGTACTGCGTATGCACATTCTCCCCCCTCAATTAAGGGGGTTTCCCATTCTTCATGATAGTTGCAAATAGCAACTCCTTGTTTTTCAATAGATTTTCTCCCTTGTTCACTCAGATATGGAGCTACTTTATGATAGATTCTTTCAAGGATTTCCACCTCTTCTTCTTCTACGGGGGCTCCTGCATCTCCTTCTACACAACAAACTCCTTTGCATGCTTGAAGGTTACAAACAAAGTGATTCTCTAATATTTCCTCTGAGATGAGAGTATCATTTATTTCAATCATAATCTAAAAAATAAAAGGGTAACATAAGTGAATGTAACCAGCAAATATTTTGCAACTGGGTATGTGAATAAAAGTTATTAACAATTGATCATTAGCCATAAACAATTAATCATTAAATTTGTATTTTTGCGTTCAAAGAAAGATTATGGTAGTAGTAACCCTACAGAGAGACAAGTGTATCGGCTGTAATTACTGTGTGGAGATGGCTCCGGAACAGTTTCAGATGAGTAAAAAGGATGGTAAGAGCGTTCTATTGCGTTCTACTGAAAAAAAAGGCTTTTTTACTTTAAAATCCTTTGACGATAGTATTTTTGATGCCTGTGAAAATGCTCAGAAAGCATGTCCTGTTAAGATTATCACCACCAAGAAAATCTAAGGTTGTTTACACTATTTCTGCCACTACAAAGGTACTCCCTCCCACATAGATAAAATCTTCTTTCGCTGCCTCTTTACAAGCTTGCTCAAAAGCTGCTCTTACCGTAGAAAAGGCTTCTCCTATAAGGTTATAAGTTTTGGCTTTTTTCTGTAGTATATCAGCATTAAGTCCTCTGTCTATCTTAGGCATACAGAAGTAATAAACTGCATTTTTAGGGAATAATGGCAGAATAGCCTCTAAATCTTTTTCTTTTACAAAGCCAATGACCATGCGGAGGGTAGCATATTTTTCTTTCTCAAGTTGTGAGAATATCTCTGTAAAGCCGTGGGCATTGTGAGCGGTATCACACACTACCTTTGGGGTATCTCCCAGTACTTGCCAGCGTCCCATAAGGTGCGTATTTCTTACAATATGAGTGAGTCCCTGTTGGATATTTTCCTCTGTTATATGCCATCCTTTTTCCTGTAGGATTCTAAGGGTTTGCAGAATACCTTTGATATTTTTACTTTGGTAATCTCCCTTTAAGTCCATAGTATAAGAGGTCTCAAGAGTGTTGGCAAAGTAGATAGGGGCTTTTCTTTCTTTAGCGATTTGTTCAAATACAGGCGCAGTTTCCTTATGATATTCACTGATAACTACAGGAATATAAGGCTTAATAATTCCTGCTTTCTCCTTAGCAATTTCAGGGAGCGTATTACCCAAGATCTCAGTGTGGTCTTTTCCAATATTGGTAATAAGGGATACTATAGGAGTGATAATATTAGTTGAATCCAATCGCCCTCCTAAGCCTACTTCTATGACCGCAATGTCCACTTTTTGTTGGGAAAAATAGTCAAAAGCCATACCTACAGTAACCTCAAAGAAGGATAAGTTTTCCCCCTCCATGAAGTCTTTATTGTCTTTTACAAAGCGAGTAACTGCCTCTTGAGGAATATTCTCTCCATTGATTTTGATTCGTTCACGGAAATCCTTTAGGTGAGGTGAGGTGTAGAGCCCCACTTTATATCCTGCCTCTTGTAATACTGATGCTATAGCGTGGGAAGAGGAACCTTTACCATTGGTACCTGCAATATGTATGGTAGGAAACTTTTCCTGTGGATTGCCTAAGTGATCACATAATAAGAGTATATTATCCAACTTACCACGGAAAGCAGCACGTCCTTTTTCCTGATACATAGGCAAGTGTGCCCATAGCCAATCCAGAGTTTCTGTATAAGTCATGAGTGTATATAGTAATCTTCAATATTTTCAATGCGCACACTTTCAGGAACCAAAAGAGTATAGTCCCCTCGGTTGCGAATTACATCGCGAACGATGGAGGAGGATATATGGGAGGTTTTTACGGCTGTAAGTAGAAAGATAGTCTCCACACCGCCCAAATCACGGTTAGTATGGGCAATAGCTCGCTCAAATTCAAAGTCCGCAGGATTCCGTAATCCTCTAAGAATGAAGGAAGTACCCATACTCTTACAAAAATCAACGGTAAGCCCTTGATAACTGAGTACTTTTACTTTCTCTTGATGAGAAAAAGCCTTCTTTATGAAGGCTATACGCTGTTCGGTGGAGAACATATAGTGCTTATCGGCATTCTCTCCTACCGCTACAATGATTTCATCAAAGAGCTCCATAGCCCTACAGATAATATCATAATGTCCTAAAGTAATAGGGTCAAAAGATCCTGGAAAAATAGCTCTTTTCATATCTATCTTTTCGTGGGGCAAAGGTAAGAAAAAGATGTTGTTTTTTCTTGGAAATCAAAAAAAAAATACGTACTTTGCAGAAATTTTATATATGAAGAAACTTATCATATTTGCCTCTGGTAATGGTTCCAATGCAGAGCGTATCATTACTTATTTTAAGGAAAATAAACTAGCAGAGGTTTCCCTTATCCTTACTAATAATCCTCAGGCTGGGGTTATCAGTCGTGCTAAGCGATTAGGAGTACCCTGTAGGATCTTTGATAAGAAGGACTTATATGAATCAAATTATCTTTTAGAACTCCTAAAAAGAGAACAACCTGACCTTATTATCTTAGCAGGATTCTTATGGAAATTTCCTACTAACCTTATAGAGAACTTTCCTCATAAAATAGTGAATATACATCCTTCCTTATTGCCTAAGTATGGAGGAAAGGGAATGTATGGAATGCATGTCCATCATGAGGTTATCAAGCATGGAGAAAAGGAGAGTGGAATTACTATTCATTATGTCAATGAACATTATGATCAGGGAGCAATTATCTATCAGGAGCGGGTTGCCATCACTCCAGAGGATACTCCAAAGAGCCTTGCTGAGAAAGTACATACCTTAGAATATCAAGCTTTTCCGTTGATTATTAAACAATTATTATAAAAAATTAAATCTATATAATTATGAAAAAATTAGATAAAGCAGTTTTCTCCTTGCATAAGTGTATCAGGGAGCGTTTCTTGCAGTATTTAGAAGGCTTTTCCTTAGAACAATTAGCCATAATACCTCAAGGGTTTCGTAATAACTTATTGTGGAATATATCCCACACTATCGTAACCCAACAGATGTATTGTTACCACAATAGTGGACTTCCTATGTATGTTCCGGATGATTTTATCGCAGCCTATCGCAAGGGTACCGTACCCGATGGACATATTCCCACTAAGGAGGAAGTAGAAGTTCTGAAGGAATATTTGCTAAGTACCCAAGTGCAGTTGGAAGAAGATTATCAGAAGGGACTCTTTACTACCTATACCGATTACCTTACAGGATTAAATTTTCCTCTTAGCTGTGTGGAGGATGCTATTTACTTCAATAATACGCATGAAGGCATGCACTTAGGACTTGTGATTTCATTCAATTATTTGGTGAATAAAAAGTAATGAATGAAGGGAAGAATAGAGGGAGAATTATTCAGGATTTGCTATGTTCAAAAAAACTAAAAGTAGTGCCTCCATACCGCCTTTCTTGGTCAAAATAAGGCTGTTCTCCCATAGAGACTTTGGCAGAATGCTCTATAATAAGAATTCCGTCAGGGGATAGGAGTGCTCTATCAAAAACTAAAGAGACAAGCCTAGTAAGTTCCTCTAAGGACATTTCATAAGGAGGATCAGCAAAGATGACATCCCACTTACCCAAGGTGCGTTCTAAGTAAGTGAAAACATCGCTCTTAATAGCTTCAATAGGGTAGGAGAGGGCGAGGGCTGTTTTTTGGATATACTGTATGCAACCTATATGGTTATCTATACAGGTGATATTTGGACAACCACGGCTACCAAACTCATAGCTAATATTACCTGTCCCTGCAAATAAGTCCAATACCTTAATACTATCCATATAATAATAGTTATTTAGAATATTAAAAAGGGATTCTTTGGCAAAATCTGTAGTAGGACGTACAGGGAGTGTTCTGGGAGCAATGAGTTGTTTGCCACGGTGAGAGCCTGAGATAATACGCATATTAGTTGATAATAAAGGGCAAAAGTACGGATTTTGTAATGATAAAAAAAGTTTTTTAGTGAAAATAGTATATATACAACCACAAACCTCTGTTAGTGAATCTCCTATACTCTATTTAAAGCCTGATACTGCAATACATAACAGGGAGTTACCCTTATATATTCCTGACTTTACTACTGACCTCAGGGCTCAGTGTGTCCTTATGATAAAGATTAGTAAGCAAGGCAAATGTATCTCAGAGAAGTTTGCTTATAAGTACTATGAACAAATCTCTTTGGGACTGAACCTTATTGCTTATGATAAACAGGAAAGTCTTATTGCACAAGGTAAACCTTGGGAAGAGAGTACCTCCTTTGACAGTTCTATGGTGGTAGGCACTTTTTTGTCTTTGAGTTCTTTAAGGGTAGAGGATCCCCTAGCTACTTTCACTAATAGAGGCATATCCTTTTTGGAGAGACCTCTATCTTGTACCTTACAAGAGCTACCTTTTGCTCTAAGGTATATTTCTGAGTATATAACCCTCCGTACGGGAGATATAGTAGTAATACCTTTGTCGCCTATATTCCATAAAATAGAGGCTGAGACTATTTGGGAAGGAGCTATACAAGACGAGAAAATATTTTCAGTAATGATAAAATAGAAAGAGGTTACCCCTTTCGGATAACCTCTCTAAAAATGTATTTACAATAATAGTGAGTAAAAAACTTATTCTACTATAAGCACTCCTTTCATCATAGCATAGTGACCAGGGAAAGAGCAGATGAAATCATAAGTACCTGGTTCAGGAGCTTTGAAAGAGATAGAATCACTCTCTCCACCTCCAAGAAGTTTTGTATGAGCAATCACATCTGCACCATTGTTAGGAATATAGTCTGTAGAGGCAGCTCCCATAGCTGCTTCTGCGAAGGCAGCTACATCAGTTCCTTTTTTAAGGAGTACGAAGTTATGTCCCATTACCTTTTTGTCCATTTGCCCTACATGCTTAAGAGTAAGGTTGATGGTTTGCCCTGCTTTAGCTTTGATTTCCTTAAGGTTAAAGGTCATTTGATCAGTACCTTCTAAGTTTACAGTTACCGCATCAGTATTTTGGCTTGCAGCGGGTGTATCTGTAGTTGTAGCCTGTTGTTCAGTAGTTTGTGAAGATTCTTCTGTTTTTTTGTTATCTCCACAGGAGGCAACCATTAAGGCAACAGAAGCCATTAAAAATAATGTTTTTTTCATTTTGGTATTATTTAATAGATGAATAGGTGGCAAAAGTACAAATAAAAATTCAATACTACAAATTTTATTTAGAATCTTTTTAATCTAATAATTAACTCTTAATCATTAAATTTTTCACCCCATGGTATAATAGTTATAATCCTTTAGAAACTGTTCAACGAAATCAGCCTGCTTGGTAAGGGTAGTATTCTTACGCTTAGATATTTCGGTTATTTTATTTGCTAATCGGGTAAGAATCTCTTCATTTTTACTTTTTAAAGCATTAGTAAGATAATTCTTTATAGTCTGTACATCGTTATCGGAGAAGAGTAGTACTTCTGCTTGGGTGAACAGGGGTTGGTAAGCATAAGTGAGTTCCTCCAAGATAGTATGAGAGATATTTAGCTTATTACGCTCGGTTATAACGGCAGTACCAGCAGCAAAATCACCTAAGCGTTGAGAGTGTTTGGAGGCAATCACACTGATAAGCGCTATAGAACCACCAAAGAGTGCCAATTCTACAAAGCCAAACACCCAACGAATGAAAAAATTTATAAAGGAGGCTTGGTAACCATCTATTTTTAGCACTCTGATTTTCAGGATTCGCTTGCCCACAGTTTGTCCTTGCATAAGAGATTCTGTTATTAAAGGGTACAAAATAGCGGGAAAAAAAAGTATTATGAATATGGCATTTCCTGACCACCTATCTAAGGGGATAGAGGAATGTAATAGTATTTCTGAGATGATATTATTAATGATGAAGCCATAGCCTATGATGATAAGTGCATCAATGAGATACGCTCCTATACGTTCTCCAAGGGAAGCGGGCTCAAAAAAAAGTAAAATATTTTGTGTGGTTTTTATTTCTATCTTTGACATTTTTTTATTAATTTAGCACCCTGTATGAGAGAAGTAGCCTTTATCAAGCAAAATAAGGACAAATGGTTGGAGGTGGAATCCATTCTAAATGAACGACAGCACATCTCCCCTGACCAAATGGCAGATAATTATATCCAGCTATTGGGGGATTTGTCCTTTGCACAGACCTATTACCCAAAGAGTAACACTACTATTTATCTCAATTTTTTGGTAACGCAAATATACCAAAAAATTTACAAAACCAAGCGTATTGATAAAAATAGATTGAAATTTTTTTTCACCGACCAAGTACCGATGCTTTTGTATAAGTATCGTAAGTTAATTTACTTCTCTTTTATTTTGTTTTTCTTCTTTGCTTGTATAGGAGCTCTTTCAGCCCATTATCAACCTCGCTATGTGAGAGATGTTATGGGAGATACTTATGTGAATAGAACTTTAGAGAATATAGAAAAAGGAGATCCTATGGCTGTATATAAGTCGGGTAGTAATTGGGGTTCTTTTATAGGAATTACTTTTAACAATATACGTGTGGCTTTCGTCTCTTTTCTTTATGGAATCAGTGCAGGAGTGATGACTTTTTACATAGCCTTGCAGAATGCAGTGATTTTGGGAGCTTTTCAGTATTTTTGTTACCAAGAAGGAGCTCTTGGAGCGAGCCTTAGAGCATTGTGGTTGCATGGGGCAATGGAGATATTTAGTATCATTATTGCGATTGCTGCAGGTTTTATCTTAGCAGGAGGAATCCTTTTCCCGAAAACATATTCACGTATACTCTCCTTTAAAATAGCCTTTCGTGAAGGACTTTATATTCTTCTGGCAACAGTTCCCTTCTTTATAGCAGCTGGCTTTATAGAAGGGTTTATCACCCGGTATTATTATGATATGCCTCTGTGGTTGAATATACTTATTATTTTTGGTACCTTATCGGTAATTACCTATTATTTTCTGATATATCCAGTAGTAAAACATTATAAATCAAAATAATTTAATTATGAGTAATTTTATTTTCTATAAGAAAAGGAATTTTAATGCCTTGGTAAATGATACCTTGTCTTTCTTCAGAATGTATGCAAAGAACTTTTTTGTTAATTATTTAATTATCAATGGAGCTCTGTTGCTTGCAATTGCAGTTATAGCTACTTTTATGACTATTCTGATAGGGGAGAAAATGGCAGTAACAGGAGATTTTTTTGGTGCCTTTTCTTCTGTAATGTTAGTATTTCTTGTTATAGTGATTATGCTTGTAGTTCTCTCATTGTTTGTACAATGTTTCCCTATTGCTTATGCGCAGATATTAGAGAAACGTTCTAATGAGACAGAGATTACAGCTAAGGAGCTTTTTGAAATTATCAAAGGAATGATTGCTAGAATGTTTTTGTTTGGCTTCATTTCAGCTTTTGTTCTTGGCATTCCTTATATGATATTGATAACAATCCTAAATTTTATACCTATTATAGGAACTTTAGGTTCTATATTTCTAAATATTCTATTTACACTTTATGTAACTCAGGCGATGTTACTCTATGTAAAGGATAAAATGGGATATTTTGCAGCACTTAATAAGGTGGGAGAACAACTCAAAATTAACTTTTGGGACAAATGGGGAGCTACAGCTATAATGAACCTTATTACAGGACTCTTTATGTTTGCAGGACTTATTATCCCTATAGTTATTTTCTTTGTTTTTATAGGAGTTACAGGTTTTGAAAGTTCAGATTACGGAATAGGAACAGGTCTTCTGTTTTTCATATTGTTTATTCTTGTCATAATTGTAGCTTTTGTAACTATGAACTTGCAATCTTTTTTACAAATACTTATTTATTTTAGTGAGAAAGAAGGCGAACAAACAGATGATATTGACCTTATTGGGCAAAATGTGGAGGACTAATAGAAAAAAGATAAAATTATATGGACTACTCCTATACCTTTTGTGTATAGGAGTCCCTCTTTATGCACAACAAGAAGCAATACAAACCAAGGACAGCTTGGTTAATCAAATACCTATCAATGAAGCGCCTGTCCCTCTGAGAGCTTTTGATGATATTCCTCGAAAATATAACTCTTCTGATTTTGATTATACCGATACATCCAAGAAAGGAGAGGCTTTTTTGGAAGGACTCTGGAAAATATTCATAAGGGCAGTAGAAAAGATTATTAATTTTCTTTATGGGAAAAATAGAGGTGATGTAGGGATGCTTACCCTTGTGCGTATATTGGGAGTACTTCTTCTGACAGTGGCCCTATTTTTTATAATACGTTGGGTTTTAAGGGCTAAAGGGCGCTGGTTTCTTGCAAGAAGTACCGAAAAGTTTGATGATATTCCTCTCTCAGAGATAGAAAAACACATTCATGAAGTAGATTTTGCTGAACTGATACAAAAGGCAGAGAAACAGAATGATACTCGACAAAGTATTCGCCTTTATTATTTATGGCTTTTGAGAGTGCTTTCGGATAGGAAACGAATAGAATGGAATATAAGGAAAACTAATTCCGATTACGAACGTGAAATACAAGATCCTACGGAGAAAGCTAATTTTATGTATCTCTCTAAGGTGTATAATTATATATGGTATGGAGAATTCTCCATAAATGACACCCAATATCAACAAGCAAAGTCAGATTATCAGGGTTATATAAATGCTCAAAAAAGTAAATAAATGGGAAAGTCAATACGTAATTATTTGATTCTTTTGGGCTTAGTGGTCGTTGTGATGGCTTTTATGGTATTTTCCAATGATAAAGAGGTAGATTGGCGAATGACTTATAACGCACGCAGCAAACAACCTTATGGCTTGTATATCTTTGGAGAAGAGTTGAAGCATTTTTTTACAAAAGAAGTTTCTAAGGTGTCCTATACCCCTTATGAATATCTAATAAAGAATCAAAAAAAGGATACTTATAACTATATTTTTACTGAAGAAGATATAGATGAAGTATCTTTAGAGAAAATACTTTCTGAGGTTAAGCAAGGAAGCCAAGCACTGTTTTTGAATACATCATATCATGTGAATGATACTTTAGGGATAGCAGCAGATGAAGCATATTATGTAGAGGATCAAGAGGTACAATTGGTAACCTCTTCCTATAATGAAAGAGTCGATCTTACTTTGAAGGGTCGCCATTCTTTTGATAGAATTGATTACTTTACCATCTTGGATAAAAATAGAGATAAGGCATTAGGATACATATATTATTCAGATGAGGGAAAGATTAGAAAGAAAATAAACTTTGTAGAGGTACCCTTTGGAAGGGGGAAATTTTTTATTCACTTAGGTCCTCCCATTGTTTTTACTAATTATTACTTAAAAGAAGAACCTAAAGTACGTAAATATGCCAGTACCATCCTCTCTTATCTGCCTAAAGATAATAAAACGATATGGTTTGATAGTTCCTTGGGGAGTACAAGCAGTTCGGAGTTTCTAAGTTTTGTTATGAGCCAGCCAGCCCTAATGACGGCTTGGAGATTGATGCTCTTGGGCTTTCTCTTTTACTTAATTTTCAAAGGTAAACGACAACAGCGGATAATCCCTGTGATTGAGAAACCGAAAAATACTACCATTGAATTTGCCCAAAGCGTAAGTTCTTTATACTATCAGGAAGGGGATGCTAGTGACTTAGTGCAAAAAAAGATTACTTATTTCTTGGATAATGTCAGAGGAAAATATTACTTGGATACACAAGAAATTAATGAGGCTTTTGCTCAACGACTACATAACAAATCGGGTAGAGACAAACAATTGGTAGATAAGATAGTTGCCTGTATAAGTCAGTTTGAGAGTACCCATCAAGCCAATGAGAGTACCCTTACAGACCTTGACAAATGGATAGGAGAATTTTGGAATTATAATAATTAAAAATATACTTATGGACGAAAGTAAGTTAGAATTTACCTCTCGCCTTGACCTTGATGATTTGCAACGTCAGATGAGTCAGGTGCGTTCCCAGCTAAAAAAGGTAATAGTAGGACAAGAAAGAATGATTGACTATCTATTAGTGGCTTTGCTTAGTAATGGACATATCCTTTTGGAAGGAGTGCCAGGAATTGCCAAGACTATTACTGTAAAGCTTCTTTCCAAGGCTTTAGATATTGGGTTCAGTCGTATACAGTTCACGCCTGATCTTATGCCTTCAGATGTATTAGGAACTTCGGTATTTGACCTAAAAAAATCGGAATTTGAATTCAAAAAGGGACCTATTTTCTCTAATCTTATTCTAATAGATGAGATAAATCGTGCTCCTGCCAAAACCCAAGCGGCTCTTTTTGAGGTAATGGAGGAGAGACAAATTACCATTGACGGAATACGTTTTTCTATGCAAGCCCCTTTCTTAGTAATAGCAACCCAAAACCCTGTGGAACAGGAGGGTACTTATCGCTTGCCAGAGGCACAATTAGACCGTTTTCTTTTCAAGATAGTAATTGATTATCCTTCTTTAGAAGATGAAATACAGATAATTACTCGTGAGCACGAAGCTAAAGCACAGGACAAAACAACCTCTGTGGAGAAAGTACTTGATGGAGAAAGTTTAATACGCTATCAAGGATTAGTAAAAAATATTCTAATAGAACCTCAATTAATAGAATATATCGCCAAAATTACTCAAAATACTCGTGAAAACAGTTTCCTTTATTTAGGGGCTTCTCCACGTGCTTCTTTAGCAATGCTCAATGCATCCAAAGGATTTTCCGCTCTTGCAGGGAGAGATTTTGTAACTCCAGAGGATATTAAACAAGCTGCCTATCCAGTACTTGGACATAGGGTTATTCTTTCTCCTGAAAAAGAGATGGAAGGTATCAAAACAGAACAAATTATCCAACAAATCATAGAGAGTGTAGCCGTTCCACGATGAGAAAATTATACCTACATACGGGATTTTTCATTTGGATATTATGCCTGATGGGACTCTTCGTGCTTGCTTTTTTTTGGGAGCAACTCCTTCCCATAGCACAAGGAGCATTGTATGTGTTTATCCTATTATGTTTCTTAGATTTTCTTTTTGTATTTACTATCAAGAGGGGGATTATAGCCCAGCGGATATTGCCTGAAAGGCTTTCTAATAGTGATGAAAATCTGATAGAGGTTAATATAAAAAGTCTTTATCCATTCCCAATATATGTACAACTGATAGATGAGATTCCTTTTCAGTTTCAGAAACGTAATTTTCAGTATAAAATGTTCTTCAAAGGAGGACAAGAAAAAGTATTACAATACCAACTCCGCCCTACCGAACGAGGAGAATATAGTTTTGGGAAACTCAATGCCTTTGTATATACTCCCTTGCAGCTAGTGATGAAGCGATATATTTCTTGTGAGAATGCAATGGTAGCTACCTACCCTTCATTCATACAAATGAAGAAATTTGAACTTATTGCTTTTTCCCAGCGTTTATTTGATTATGGATTGAAGAAGATCCGCAAGATAGGGCATACTATGGAATTCGAGCATATCCGTGATTATGTACAGGGTGATGATATGCGAACTATTAATTGGAAAGCCTCTTCCAAGCGAAGACAACTGATGGTTAATCAGTATCAAGATGAAAAGTCCCAGAATGTATATACTCTTATAGATAAAGGGCGTAGCATGCAAATGCCTTTTGAAGGTTTATCTCTTCTGGATTATGCTATTAATACTTCATTGGCGCTAACCAATATTATTCTAAGAAAGCAAGATAAAGCAGGCGTATTTACTTTTTCTAAGAAAGTGGAGGATAGGGTAGTGGCTGATCGAAAATCCTCTCAAATGGAGAGGATTATGGAGGCTCTCTATAGTATTAGGACCAATTTTCAAGAAACAGATTTCAGTAGGCTCTATTCAGATATTAATAATACGATAAAACAAAGGAGTTTATTATTACTTTATACTAATTTTGAGACGAGAAATAGCTTATATAGGCAGTTACCTTTTCTTAAAGCTATTGCTAAAAAGCATTTGTTAGTAGTTATTTTCTTTCAAAATACAGAATTAGAGAGGATGGTGCAGAAGCCTTCAGAAAATATTCAGGAAGTATATGATAAGGTGATAGCAGAAAAATTTTCTTTTGAAAAGCGCCTTATTGTTCAGGAACTTATCCGTCACGGGATACAGTGTATCCTTACTGCTCCACAGGAACTTACCTTACAGAGTATTAATAAGTATTTGGAACTTAAAGCACGAGGAATGATTTAGGTCAAGTAATAAGTAAAAGCTATAGCTTATGGATACTCACAACTTTATTAAATGAAAAATGAAGTCAGATGAGTGCGAGTATGTGAGTGAGAAGTAAGAAAAATAATTAATGCTAATAGTTTATTGGCAAATGGACTCAAAACTAATAATATGCGTTGGCGTTATATACATCTGATATTGGCTATTATAGCCTCCTTATTCTTTGTCTTAGCCTCTCTTACAGGGATTATTATAGGTATAAATAATATAGACAGACAATATCCTTCTTATAAAATAGATAACCTTAGAAGGATAACCTTAGCGCAGTCTGTGGCAGGGATAAAGGATGCTTATCTGGAAGTAAATACACTTTCTTTTGACCCCAGAGGATTTGCATCTATTAAGGCTACTAACCTAAAAGGAGAAGAAGTTAATGCACATATTGACCCTTTAACAGGGAAAATATTGGGGAAGATAGAAAATAAATCTTCTTTTATAAAGAGGATAATATCCTTACATCGTTCCTTAGAACTGAAGAATATAGGACGTATGGTAATGGGAATAGTTGCTTTCTTTTTGCTACTGAGTGCTTTCTCAGGATTAATGCTTGTTTTTCAAAAGCAAAAGGGAATTAGAAATTTCTTTAAAAGAACGATAAAATGGAATTTTTCTCAATATTATCATACAGTTTTTGGTAAATGGTTGCTCATTCCTATATTGATATTAGGACTCACAGGTACTTATCTGGTGTATAATCGTTTCTTTATTCAGAAAGAAGAGGTAAAGCATTCAGTGGATACCTCTGAAGAGGAATTCTATGATGGGGGAGAACCTATGGAGGTGAGAAAGATAGCTGTATTTAACCAAATTACTCTTAATCAGGTAGTGAGTGTAGAGTTTCCTTTTGATACTACTCCAGAAGATACTTATTTGATAAAGCTCAAGGACAGAGAGCTTATAGTAAGCCAGTTTACAGGAAATATACTTAGCGAGATAAAATACCCTAAAGCACAACTCTTAGCAAGTTTTTTCAAGGACTTACATACAGGTAGGACAAGCGCTTGGTGGGCAGCTATATTGGTACTTTCTTGTATAGGAATTCTCTTTTTTATCTATACGGGCTTTGCTATTACTTTAAGAAAGAAATCCGTCAAGTTCCATAATCTCTATACATTTCAGGAGGCTGAATATATTATTCTTTATGGTTCAGAGGGTGGGAATACTCTTTTCTTAGCGCAAAAAGTATTTTCCCAACTTATTTCCTTAGAGAAGAAAGCCTATCTTGCCCCATTAAACCATTATCAAGAATACTCACAGGCAACGCTTTTATTAGTATTTACCTCTACTTATGGCGTAGGGAATGCTCCTTCTAATGCAGATAAGTTTCTACCCAAAGCAAGGATGATTTCTCAAAAAGAACTATTTTTTTCGGTAGTAGGTTTTGGTTCCGATATTTATCCTGACTTTTGTCAATTTGCTAAAGAGGTACAGCAGATACTTCAAGAGCAGTCATGGGCAAAGGAATTACTCCCCTTACATACAGTGAATAATCAATCAGTGGAGGAATTTTTGAAATGGGTAACCGATTGGAATGCAACTACAGGCATACTTTTGGATACCTTGACTACTTTCTATCAAGCAGAAGAACCAATACTTCATAAGGTAAAGGTACTTGAAAAATCAGATTTATCTCTTGAGGAAGAAGGCATCTTTTCTTTGCGTTTGTATTCTCCTGAGAAGTATACTTCAGGAGATTTATTAGCTATATATCCCGATGGTAAGAAAGAACGCTTGTATTCTATAGGTAAAGTAGCAGGGAAGATACAGCTTACCGTAAAGCTTCATCCTTATGGATTAGGTTCTAATTATCTCTATAACTTGCAAAAAGGAGAGAATATACAAGCACGTATCGTCCCAAATCCTTCATTTCATTTTCCGAAGAAGATTAAAAACAGGACTATAATATTAGTTGCTAATGGTACTGGAATAGCTCCTTATTTAGGAATGATTGAAGAAAATAAACATGCTTCTATTCACCTGTATGTAGGATTCCGATATAATGATGAAGCCGTTGCTTATTATAGAGATTTCTTTGAGAAGCAGGTACAGAAGGGAAAACTCAAGGAGTATCATTTTATCTACTCAAGAGAAGAAGAGGGAGGATATGTGACAGATTTGCTTAAGAAAAATGCAGAATTTGTTAGGACTGCTCTTGAAAAAGAAGGTATTATTATGATATGTGGATCAATGAATATGTACAAAGATGTTATCCAATGGATAGATACCTTAACTGAATTTTCATCAGAATATTATAAGGCGAATAAACAACTTTTAGCAGATTGTTATTAGAGATGAACAAACACCAATATAACTGCCTTTTTTTATTGCTATCTTTGGTAGTAGGCTATCTATGGCATTTTTCTTGGGTTTACTACCTTATAATAAGTATAGTGTTTATAGGGTTGTTATTTTGGGGTATCTTTGATATCCGGTTATCTTACTTTGTTTCAACTATCTACCATTTGAAGGGTAGACCTAAAAAAGTAATAGCTCTTTCCTTTGATGATGGTATTACTGAGCTTACACCACGCTTTTTAGATTTGTTAAAGGAGTATGAGGTAAAAGCTATTTTCTTTTGTATAGGTCAACGAATAGAAAAATATCCTGATACGCTACGGCGTATTAAGAAAGAGGGGCACTTGATAGGAAATCATACCTATTCTCATTCTCCTAAGAATTGTTTTGCACCCACAGCTACTATGGTAGAGGAAATTCAAAAAACAGATGAAATTTTAAAAAAATTTGAAATTACTACTTGCTTTTTTCGTCCTCCTTATGGAGTAACAAATCCTCATATAGCACGAGCTATAAAGCTTACAGGGAAAAAGGCTGTAGGATGGGATATACGTTCTCTAGATACAGTAATAAAAGACGAAACTCGGCTATTAAGCCGAGTTCTATCTAAATTATCTCATGGAAATATTATTCTTATGCATGATACTTCAGAACGAACTCTTCATGTTTTAGAAAAATTGTTGAAGTACCTTAAAGAGAATAATTACAAAATAATCAATAGGTTAGATTAGTTATTTTGCTAAAGTATAATATACTTTAAGTTTAAGCTTCTTCGCCTCTGGAACATTGGAACTATTTCCATAGATCGCTGTATATAACGTATTTTCAGCATCTCCAAGAACTGTATTCCTTACTTGATTACTTGTATCCTGATACTTTTTATTATTCATAGCAGAAAGGGTTGTTCTGGAAGCTACGGCTAAGTGAGTGGAAACAGCCAATCCTATTTTTATATTTTCTGCATTATTTTTAATAATATTGGTAAGATGATCAGTGATACGAACCAAATAAAAGTAATTTCCTTTTGCATCTTTCTTAAGTTTCCCTATAGAAATATAATCAGAGGATATTTTATTGGCTAAATCATTTCTATAATCAGATAAAATTATACCTTTGTCAGCATTATAGGCAAGTACATAAGAAGGGAGTTGAGCTATATTTACATTTGCTTTATCTACATAGAGATATAAATCAGCCTGATTAATAATAGGTTTTTTCTCCTTAAGCATTTTGAAAACGGTATTATTTTCAGGAATGCTCACTTCAGCCACATATCCTTGTCCTCCCTTAAGGTAGAGAATATCTTGGGATAAAGTAAGAGATTCATTAGTTACATTATATTTGTTGAAGGAGATGCCTCCAGTAAGGTTAAGTTCGTAGGATTTTCTTTTTGTAAAATCTTTTCCATCTTTTTTGAAAAGATAGGTGTAAATGACCTCTATTTTAGCATTTTTTAAGTTGATAAGACCCAGTAAATCTGCTGAAAAGTTAGAGGAGGAGATTACGATTCCTTTTAATAAATTTCTAAAGCTATCATTACTCCTTAGAACATTACTACCTTCATTGTTTAGTAGATATGTTTGGAAAATAGAGGGTGATAGCTCTATGCGGATACCAGGAGCGAGCTTATCTTTTTCCTTTTTGGATTCATCTTCTTTAGTGGTAGGGTCATCAAACTGATGACGAACGATAGCCTGATCACTAAATCCTTGTACAGTAACCTCAGCTAAAGTATTGGAAGTAGGAACAGATAAGTTAGAGTAGTATATCTTGCTCTCTAGGTTACTGTCTGTATCACTCAGATGGTAGTTGAGTTCTTCTACTTTAAGAGTAAATCGGGCATTTTTATTTCCATAAATGGAATCTAAAGTATAGGTCTTAATATTTTTATTACTATTATTAGGATCCTTTTTTGTTTTTTCCTTAGATAAAAAAGGGAGATATAAATACACTTTTTCTACAGTTTCATTTTCATTAAAGGAAGAGGATTCTGCACTTGAGGATTTTTCTCCAAAAGAAGGAGCAGTACTAGAAAGAAGTACCTGACTTATGAGAGAAATATTGGTAGTTCCTAAGCTATTTTGAGTAATTTGTCCCAATAAATAGTTATTCAAGCCATTAGTTTGAATAGCTTTTACCTTTATGTTGTTAAATTCTAAAGGAATAGAATCTTTTTTTGGGGTGAAGTTTGTTTCTCCCAGAATATTTCCATCAATAGAATTAATATCTCCATCAGTATTGCAGGCAGAGATAAGTAAAAGGATTCCGCATAGGGAAAAGAAAGGATTGTAAAAATATTTCATTCGGTAAGAGTTATTATTTTTAGAATAAAAGAGTCTGCTTTCTATCAGCTCCTACAGAAACTAAAGTAACAGGAACTTCTGTTTCTTTCTCAATAAAACGGATATAATCCATAAGTTCATTAGGGAGGTCATGGACATTTTTTATATCAGATAAGTCCTTATGCCATCCTTTGAGTTCTGTATAGATAGGCTCAATATTTTCTGTTTCTGTTCCATAAGGAAAGTGGTGGATAGTCTCTCCTTTGTAATGATAAGCGGTACAAATTTTTAACGAGTCAAAACCATTGAGTACATCTGCTTTCATCATCATTAGTTGAGTAACACCACTTAGGTGGATGGCATAACGAAGAGCCACCAAATCCAGCCAGCCACATCGTCGTTTTCTTCCGGTGGTAGCACCAACCTCTCTGCCTATTTGAGCAATTTTATCACCAGTTTCGTCAAAGAGTTCAGTAGGGAAAGAACCACTACCTACACGGGTAGTATAAGCTTTAAAAATACCCATGACATTTTTGATTTGATTAGGGGCAATCCCGAGTCCTGTACAGGCACCTGATGCTGTAGTATTGGAGGAAGTAACAAAGGGATAGGTACCAAAATCAATATCCAACATAGAACCTTGTGCTCCTTCTGCAAGAATTTTCTTACCTTGTTTCTGAGCATGATAGAAGAAATCCTCACTATCAATAAATGTAAGAGTTTTGATAAGGTTGATAGCCTCAAAGAATTCTTCTTCTAGTTCTTTTAAGTTATAATCCAAAGTTACTCCATAGAAATCAATCATAGCCAAATGCTTCTGAGTTAACTTATGGTATAAGTTAGGGAAGTCTGCGTTTTCCAAATCGCCTATTCTTAATCCATTGCGACCTGTTTTATCCATGTAACAAGGACCTATGCCTTTAAGGGTAGAACCTATCTTAGACTTCCCTTTGGAAAGCTCAGAGGCTTTGTCTAATAACCGATGTGTTGGGAGAATGATATGAGCTTTACGAGAAATGAGTAGGCGCTCCTTGATATTAATATGAAAAGGAGTTAGTGCCTCTATCTCTTTTTTGAGAATAATAGGGTCAATAACGACACCATTTCCTATAACATTGATTACATTAGGGTGGAAGATCCCTGAAGGAATCGTATGCAGAACATGCTTAATTCCTTCGAATTCAAGAGTATGACCAGCATTGGGACCTCCTTGGAAACGTGCTATAATGTCATATTTAGGAGTAAGGACATCTACAATTTTTCCTTTTCCTTCATCTCCCCATTGGAGACCAAGGAGCAAGTCTATTGCCATGATTGATTATTTTTGAGAATCGTTAGTATTTTCTTTTTTGTTACGAGTACCATAGAAATAAAGGGAATGGTTATCTATCTTTATATCAAACACTTCTTCTATAGTTTGCTTGATAGCTTGTATACGAGGGTCGCAGAACTCCACTACTTCCCCTGTATCGGTTAGGATTACATGGTCGTGCTGGCGGTCAAAATATGACTTCTCGTAGTGGGCTTGGTTTTGCCCGAATTGGTGGCGACGTACCAGCCCACAATCCAAGAGAATTTCTATGGTATTATAAAGAGTAGCACGACTTACACGATAATTCTTGTTTTTCATTTTGATATAGAGGGACTCAATATCAAAATGTTCGTCACTATCATAGATTTCCTGAAGGACAGCGTAACGTTCAGGGGTTTTCCTGTGAGCATGTTCTTCCAAATATTTGGTAAAAACTTTTTTTACTATTTCTTGATTTTCTGTACTAGTTCCCATAAGAAATTATCTATTTGGCGACAAATTTACAAAATAAAAATATAAGCACAAAATTATTAACTCTTTATTTATAATCTATTGATTATTAATTATTTTTCAGGATCTAATTTATGATGGATAATCCTATCCATATAATCCTGTACAAAGGCTTTAAGGTCTTTGATTCCTTTTTGAATTTCAGCATTATCTTCTTTGCCTAAGAGGTTATTCTTCAAGGCTCCGTCCGCTTGATGATAAATGCCGTTTACCTTTCCGTTTTCATCAAGAATATAAATATAATTACCTTGCATCATCTGATACATTGTAGCATCGGAGATAAAGGCACGAGGCGTTTCATCTGCTTTGTTTGCAAAGAGACTACGTCCCCATGAACGGAAAGGTTTGTGATAACCCATTAGATCCACTAATGAAGGATAGATATCAATTTGCTGAGAAATTTCAGAAAAAACTTTTGTAGGAACTAAATTAGAATTAGGGCTGAAAAACATAATGGCAGCCCCCATATTGGTAATCGGCTGTTTGTATAGGTCATAATAGGTCTGATTAGGATGATCATTAACAAAGACAAAGATTGTGTTTTGATACCAAGGTTGTTTTTTGGCACAAGCAAAGAATTGTTTGAGAGCATAATCCGTATAACCAATACATTGGTGAATCTGTAAGTTTCCTTTATCAAATTTTCCTTCATACTTCTTAGGAATTTGGAAAGGGTGGTGTGAGGAAAGAGTAAATATATTTCCTAAAAAAGGTTGTTTTTTCTCAGAATAAATGCGGCACATATATTGAAAGAAAGGTTCATCCCAAATTCCCCAATGACCATCATCGTCATCGTCATTATTATATTCTGTTTTTCCATAATAATGGTCAAAACCTAAGATATTAGAGAAGCCTAAAAAGCCCATAGAACCGTTAGGAGCAGAATGGAAAAAGGATGTATCATACCCCATCTCCTTAGCAATAGAGACTAAGGATTGAGTAGGTTGCTTCACATAAGGAGAAGAAGTATAAGCCACTTGAAAGGAGGGAATACCAGCTAGCATGGAGGACATGCCATGAATGGATTGTCTTCCTGTACAATAGGCATTATCTACTACAAAAGAATGTTGTGCTAAGGAGTCCAAAAAAGGTGTATAGGACTTAAAATTAGGAATATGAGTTTTGGTATTCATGCATCCCCAATATTCTTTTCCAAAGCTTTCTAAGATAAAAAGAACTATATTAGGTTTGTTAGTTACTTCTCGATCATACTGTTTGATTGGTTTTATATTTTTATTGATATATTGTTCATCTACAAACTGATATTCTCTAAATCCTTTGTTCTTTCCTATGCTACGAATAAGGCAAAAGGGAGTATTGAGGATAGCGTCAGCTTGAGCTGTGATATTTACATGGCGACTGGCATCCAACATATTAATAGGACGTGTATCTGTAGTGAAACCTCCTCCACGGATAGCCATCATTATTAAAGTGCCAAAACCTAAAAAGAACAAGGTAGACCAGCTATAATAAGGTGTTTTTCTCAGAATAGGAGTTTGATTAACCTTCACGCGGGTATAAAGGAATATCCAAATTGCAATTAATAAGAAGAAGCCCAAGAACAGATACCAATAGTCCATTAAGAAGGTGAAAAATAAGTTAGTTTTGTTCTGTTCATGCTCTATTACTGCAAATGATGCTGAGGTAAGCCGTGATTTGCTAAAAGGATAGTAGGCCATATCTATAAAATTGGAGGCATAGCCTATTATATTAGGAATAAAATATACCCAAAAGATGATTTTTTGAAATTGGGGATATGTATTTACCCATAAAGGCAATAAACTCATTAATATAAAGATCAGATTGAGATACATTATGGCGCAATTATCAAAAGCCAAACCATAAAACAAGAGTTTGAGAGTACTATAATCTCCCATCATGCCATGGTTAAAGTAAATGAATAATCCACGAGCAATAGTATAAAAGAAATAGATTAAAAAAATGCGATATAAGAATACTAGATATTCATTAATACGAATAGATTTCATAAAAAATAGATTTAAAAAAGTAAAAAAGGTACTACCTTTGAACAAAGTAGTACCCTAAAACAAAAATTATGAAAAAAACTAAACCACTATTGTCCTTTTTCCATTTTATCTTTGAGCTCTTGGAGTACATCCAAGTCCCCCAAAGTGGATTTTTCTACTTGTTGAGTAGGTTGCGCTGCAGCTTCTTTTACATTTTTTTCTTCTTCTTCTTTGAAGATCGCAGTATGGGAAGCTACTACACGTTTGAATTCTTTACTGAATTCAATGATTTTGAAATCAGCCGTTTCTCCTTTACCTAACTTCTTACCACTTTCGGTTTCCAAATGACGAGAAGGAACAAAAGCTACAATATCTTCATTGAAAGGAACGGTAGCTCCTTTGTCGGTAATTTTAGAGATAGTACCTTGGTGGATGGTACCTACAGCGAATTCAGTTTCATACTTGTCCCAAGGATTAGGTTCCAATTGTTTGTGTCCTAAGGCAAGCTTGCGTGTATTTACATCAAGTTCAAGGACTACGACTTCCATTTTATCTCCTACAGAGCAGAATTCGGATGGATGTTTAATCTTTTTAGTCCAAGAAAGGTCAGAGATGTAAACAAGCCCATCAATACCCTCTTCTAATTCTACAAATACACCAAAGTTGGTAAAGTTACGTACGGTACCTATATGGCGTGAACCTACAGGATATTTAGCTGTAATATCTGTCCATGGATCTACAGTTAGTTGCTTAATACCTAAGGACATTTTTCTCTCGTCTCTGTCCAAAGTAAGGATAACGGCTTCTACTTCATCTCCTATATTTACGAAATCTTGTGCAGAGCGAAGGTGAGTACTCCATGACATTTCAGAGACATGGATGAGTCCCTCTACCCCATCGGCTACTTCTACAAAGGCTCCGTAATCAGCAATGACTACAACCTTACCTTTTACTTTATCTCCTACTTTGAGGTCAGCAGGAAGAGCTTCCCAAGGATGTTTTTGTAGTTGTTTCAACCCTAATTGGATACGTGACTTATTGTCATCAAAATCAAGGATAACCACATTAATTTTCTGATCAAGTTCTAATACTTCAGTAGGGTGGTTAATACGTGACCAAGAAAGATCGGTAATGTGGATAAGACCGTCTACTCCTCCAAGATCTACAAATACCCCGTAAGAGGTAATGTTCTTCACAACCCCTTCAAGGACTTGTCCTTTTTCAAGTTGTCCTATGATTTCACGTTTTTGTTCCTCTATATCTGCCTCAATAAGAGCCTTATGGGATACTACTACATTCTTGAATTCATGGTTGATTTTTACCACTTTGAATTCCATAGTTTTATTCACAAACTGGTCGTAGTCGCGGATAGGTTTCACATCTATTTGAGAGCCAGGAAGGAAAGCCTCTATACCGAATACATCTACAATCATACCTCCTTTGGTTCTACATTTTACAAAACCATTAACAATTTCTCCACTTTCAAAGGCAGCATTGACTCTGTCCCATGCTTTGATAGTACGAGCTTTTTTGTGAGAAAGAACGAGCTGCCCTGTTTTGTCTTCACGTACATCCACAAGTACTTCTACTTTATCTCCTACTTTTAGAGAGGGGTTGTAACGGAATTCATTAAGGGAGATAACTCCTTCGCTCTTGGCATTGATGTCAATGATTGCTTCACGGTCAGTAAGGTGAGTTACAGTACCCATTACGAGCTCATCGGTTTGGGTATCTACGAAGTTATCCTTAACTAAACGTTCGAATTCGTCTAATTTGTCTTGGTCTACTTGGTCAATACCCTGTTCATACTTAGTCCAGTTGAAATTGTCCAACTGTTCTTGTTGTTCTTTAGTGATTTCAGCCATTGCTGATAAAAAAAGTTAACTATGCTATAGGTCAAGGGGAGGAGCACAGATAGCATAGGTTAGTAATACATATATTATATGGTATATCTTCCCCCTTGTGAAAACTCAAAGATTTTGCAAAAGTACGATTTTATTTTGATATAAAGCAAGAGATTTCTGAATTTATTTTGTAATATTTTATTCGGATTTTATTAACTTTTTAATGTATTTTGAGGGGGATAATTTATTAAAAAGTTATATTCTTGTTAAATTCAAGAAAAACTTAAGATTAATTTGTTTTTCTGTTTTACATTTGCACCAAAAATTAATAATTAATGAAAAAAAATTTTTTAATCTTAGCAAGTTTAGTAGCGATAGCTACTGCTTGCAGTAAAAGTGAAGGAGAAAGAACAGGAACTTCTATCGTAGATGAATGGGTCCCTATAAAGATAGTAAGGCAAAAGGTGGAAACTCCTATTAATAGTTGTAATAAACAGTCAAAAGTTATTATTACAAAAAATCACTTTACTTATTATGAATATTGGAAAGAAAATCAAGATTGTAAATCTCAAATTGACGAGTATGATTATATAATAGATAAAGAAAATGGGAAAAGTAGGATAAAAAAAGATGGTGAATTTCACTATTATTACTATGCATTAGAGGATAATGGGGCACATCTTCGTCTTACTAATCTTATAGAGAATAGCTATACGATATTTAAGCGCAAATAGATTATAAGGGGCTATCTGAAAGGATAGCCCCTTATATTATATAATAGGTAATTCTGCTTTTTCCCAAGAGAGGATTCCTCCATCTAAGTTCAGAAGTTTCTTATAACCTTGTTCTAAGAGAAAAGCAATAGCCTTCTGACTACGTCCCCCTGAATGACAGGCAATAATTACCGTTTTATCAGTGGGAATTTGAGCAAAGTTCTCTGTAAGGGTGGAAAGAGGCAGATGCAGGTAGTGATTTACTTTATAACACTTCTGAGCTACTTCATTGGCTTCCCGCACGTCTACAAGGAGAGTACCTTGCTTTGTGAGTTTCCACGCTTCTTCGGGTGTAACATGTTGTATGTCATTCATGATATTGTATTTTAGAGGGTTACAGCTTCCTTAATACGGCGAAGAGCTTCCCTAAGATCTTCCTCACTGGTGGCGTAAGAAAGGCGGATGCAGTGGCTATTTCCAAAAGCCTCTCCTGTTACAGTGGCTACATGGGCTTCTTCCAATAAGTAAAGAGCAAGATCACCCGCATTGTGGATTGTCTTGCCTCGTAAGGTTTTCCCGAAATAATAAGAAATATCAGGGAAGAAGTAGAAAGCTCCGTCAGGAATATTGGTTTTGAATCCTTCTATCTTACAAAGAAGTTGATATACCACATCACGGCGATGACGATAGGCATCTATCATGTATTGTATATTGCTCAAGGGTGCTTTCAGGGCTGCGATACTAGCACGTTGGGCAATACTATTAGCACCACTGGTAATTTGTCCTTGCATTTTGGTACAAGCTTTGATAATCCACTGGGGAGCTCCCATATATCCCATACGCCATCCAGGCATAGCAAAGGCTTTGGAGAGACCGTTTACTGTGATAGTACGTTCATACATCCCTTCTATTTCTGCCATAGAGGTATGCTGCCCTATATAGTTAATGTGCTCATATATCTCATCAGAGAGGAAGAAGATATTGGGGTGCCTTCTTAGCACTTCAGCTAGGGCTTCTAACTCTTGGCGAGAGTAAATGGCTCCACTTGGGTTTCCTGGAGAACTGAGCCATACCATCTTAGTGCGGGGGGTAATAGCAGCTTCTAATTGTTCAGGAGTTATCTTGAAATGACTCTCAAGAGTAGTAGGAATTTCCACAGGGACTCCCTCGGCAATCTTAGTAATATCGGAATAACTGACCCAATAAGGGGTAGGGAGAATTACTTCATCACCAGGATTAAGCATCACTAAAGCTATATTAGAGAGACACTGTTTTGCCCCAGTGGAGACGATTATCTGAGAAGGTGTATAAGTAAGATGGTTGTCCTTTTTGAATTTTTCGCAGATAGCCTCCTTTAGCTCCATATAACCATCTACAGGGGAGTACTTGCTATAATTCTGATGAATAGCCTCAATAGCAGCTTCCTTTATAAAGTCAGGAATAGCAAAATCAGGTTCTCCTAAACTAAGACTGATAATGTCTTTGCCTTGTCCTTTAAGTTCTCTGGCTCTTGCAGCCATCGCTAAGGTAGCTGAGAGAGTCATATTATTTGCGCGGTGGGATAAAAATTGATTCATAATTTACGAAAGTTATGTTTTACAGGATACAAATTTACGTTTTTTCTTCATATTAAGAAATAGAAAAAGGAAAAAAATTTGCCTATTTTCTTTTTAAAGATTACTTTTGTCCTCGTTTAGATACAATAAAATTAATGGAAAAAGAAGTAGTACTTATCACGGGAGCTTCCTCAGGTATAGGAAAGGCTACAGCAGAATATTTAGCAAGCAAGGGCTATATAGTGTATGGTGCGGCAAGGCAACCTAAGGAGACTCCTAAGACCTTTGTTTTGCTAGCAATGGATGTGAGACAGGAGGACTCAGTAAGGGCAGGAGTGGCTCATATCTTGGAGAAAGAAGGTCATATAGATATTCTTATTAATAATGCAGGGGTAGGTATTACAGGAGCTATAGAAGAGACCCCTATTGATGCTTTGGAGAATGCTTTTCAAACGAATTTTTTTGGAGCTATACGTACCATTCAGGCAATACTTCCTACTATGCGAGCCCAAAGGAAAGGACTTATTATTAATATTACTTCGGTAGCAGCCTATATGGGCTTACCTTTCAGAGGAGGGTATTCTGCTAGCAAGGGAGCCCTTTCTTTACTCACAGAAACACTACGTATGGAAACTCAGCAGTTTGGAATTGAATTCTGCACCTTAGCTCCAGGTGATGTAGCTACCGATATAGCTTCTCGACGCTTCCATACGCCAGCTTTTGAGAATTCCCCTTATAAGCAATATGTGCAAGCTCTCCCTTTAATGAATGAGGATGTAGATAAAGGACAGGCTCCGGAGATTTTGGCAAAAACAATTTATAGAATCATCTGTAAGAGACATCCTAAAGTACATTATGTAAAAGGGAAATTCTTAGAAAGGTTCTCTATTGTTTTGAAGAAGGTATTACCTAGCAAGTGTTTTGAAAAATTGCTGAAAGGTCATTATAAGTTATAACTCTTTAATATAAGTGTTGATAACTTATTTTTAGTATTCAAAAAAAATGATTTATTTTTGCCCTTGTGAAAACCATAGGAATTTCAAAATATTATCGTATTTATCAAAAAACCAATGATCGGAGGTTTTATGTAGAAATGCCTGAACAGACCCTAGAGTTTCGTTTTTGTGAACTTTTGGAGTTTCGTGGTAAAGTGCAGGCTATTGACCTTACCTCACATTTTGATTATTCTCAACCAGGAATTGAGATACTTACCTTCTGTGGAGGGAAATACCTATGTGTGTTCACCACTGTACAAATAATAGATTTGCAGAAACTTCTTTTTGAGATTTTTGAAGGAGTATCTGAAAAGGAAATATTTACCAAATATGTACTTCTATGATAGTGGTAACAGGAGCTACAGGCTTATTAGGAGCACATCTGCTTTACGAACTGCTCTCTCATACTACTTCTCCTATAAGAGCTTTGTACCGAAAGAATAAAGACACTTCATTATTACAACGTATATTCCAGACTTATTGTCCATCAGCTATTTCTTTGATAGAGAGAATAGAATGGATACAGGCAGATGTATTAGATATTCCCGCCCTTACAGAAGCCTTGAAAGGGACAACACAACTGTATCACTGTGCAGGGAAGGTGTCCTTTGACCCAAAAGATACCCAGGAACTCTTTAGAAGTCATGTGGAAGGAACAACTAATGTAGTGAATGTAGCCTTAGAAGAAGGAGTCAAGAAACTTTGCTATGTAAGTAGTATAGCTACTTTTACCCCTAAAAAGGGCTCCATTGTTACGGAACAGACAGAGCAAGAACCCCAGAGGGAGAAGGGGCGAGAATATGCTCTTAGTAAGTATAGTGCCGAGATGGAAGTATGGAGAGGCATACAGGAAGGACTGCCTGCCATAGTAGTATATCCGTCGGTAATTATAGGTGTAGGAGTGGAGCAACATCCAGCTATAAATGTAAAGAAACTTTGTCGGTTGCCCTATGTGACCGAAGGTGGGACAGGTTTTGTTACCGCATCTGATGTAGCACATGCTATGCGACTACTTGTAGAATCTTCTATTGAGAATGAGGGATTCATTCTTAATGGAGAGAATTTGCTTTATAGAGAATTCTTTGATAAGTTACAACAGTTACACCCTACATTACCTAAAAAGCGTTTGTTGAATAGGACTGCCTTACGAGGACTTTCCTATATTGATGCCTTTCTTTCTTTTTTTGGTAAGAGAAGACAATTATCTTCTAAGATGCTACAAACACTACAACAAAGGACATGCTATGATGGAACAAAGATACTCCAAGCAATCCCGTTCTCTTACACGCTAATAGAAGAATCACTTAAAAAATTATCCTTATAAGTATATCTATTATTGATTTTTTTATTATCTTTGCTCTCTATAATTGTATTAAATACTGATAAATTAATATATTTTTTAAAGAAATATATTTTGATTATCTCTCTTATTAATAGAAAAATATTATGCCGCTAAAAAAAAATGTATTTATTCTAACCCTCTTCTTATTTCTTGGAGGGTACGTACTTACTATAGCCCAAACACGTGTTTCGGGACAGGTGATTGATGAACAAGGAGAACCGGTTCCTTTTGCCAATGTACTTTTTAAGAATACTCATATAGGGACAGCTTGTGATGAGAATGGAAAATTCTCTCTGTATTCTCAGAAGAATTACACAACTCTTGAGGTTTCATCAGTAGGATTTACTACTAGGGAAATAAAACTTAAGGGGAATGATAATACCCGTATGAAGATTGTGCTTATTATGGGGGAAGAATTAGCTCCTGTAGTGATCGTAGAAAAACCTAAGAAAAATCTTTCTAAGAAAGAGAACCCCGCCTATCCAATTCTACAGAAAATATGGGCAAATAAGCATAGAAATACGCTTACTCAGGCGAAATCCTATCAGTATAAGCGTTATGAAACGGTAGAGTTGGGGCTTAATAATTTGGACTCTGTTTTTCTTAAGAGGGCATTGCAATCGGAATATCAAGAGGTACGTAATATTCTTTCTGAGAAAAAATATAAGCAATACTTTTCTATGCCTATGTATCTCAAGGAAGAAGTTTCTCAAGTGTATGGAGACAATGAACATAACTTGCAACGTACTGATGTAGAGGCGGAGCGTACACAAGGAGTTGTACAAACGGGCTTTGGTTTGGAACGATTTACGCGTAATTTTAGGGAATTTGATGTATATGATAATTCTTTTTATCTGTTGGACAAATCCTTCGTGAGTCCACTTTCTGAATATGGATATGGAGTATATGCCTATGTGTTGAATGATAGTATAGAAAAGGATAATCGTAAGTTATATTCTATTTATTTTTTTCCGAAACAAGACCAAGATTTGCTTTTCAAAGGGAACTTTACAGTAGATAGCAAGACATACGCTATTACTTCTATACAAATGTATACAATTAAGGAAGCCTCCCTGAATTTTGTAAGAGACTTATCCATAGAAAAGGAATTTCAATGGGTGAATGATACCTTAGTGCTTCCTAAAAAGGATTATTATGAAGGGGATTTTACAATCCTTACTAAGTCCGATGAGGAAAAGGGAATGTATGTAAAGAAGAGTATTGTTTATTCCGATTATCTGTTAAATGTTCCTAAAGAGGAATCTTTCTATTTAGCCTCAGTGGAGAAAATCAAATCCAATCAGTTTGCCCAACCTGAAACTTATTGGGAGAGACTCTCAGGAGGCGATTCTCTAATGACGAAAACACAGAACCTTATACGCAGGGTAGGTAATAATAGACGAATTAAAGGAATTTCCGATGCCTTGAATATTATAACCTCAGGTTATATTCCTATAGGACAATATGTACAATTTGGTTCTCTGTGGGAATCTTTTACCAATAATGATGTAGAACGTAATCGTTTTCGTTTCGGATTCAGAAGTTTTGTAAGCAATGATGACCGATTCCGCACCTATCTTTATGGTGCTTATGGTACTCTGGACAAAAAGTTTAAGTATGGAATTAGTGCCAAATACTTACTCTTCCATAAGCCGAGAATAATGATAGGAGGGCTTTACCAAGATGATTATTTACAGTTGGGAAGTATTCTTCAAAGAGATGATGCACAATTAGACCTTCGCAATGCCTCTAACTTTCTCTTTGCTCGTGGAGAGAACTATTATCTTACTCGTAATAAACGTATTCAAGGAGTTGCTGATATAGGATTGTTTAAGAGTAATTTGCATATCACTCTATCGGGAACCTATCAGCAGATGAAATCGGCAGATCCTGCACATTTTTCTATTGGTTATCATGCTTCTGAAGGAGGAATCTTTGATAAATATTCTGATGCCAATGCCTCTTTAGCTCTTACTTATACCCCAAAACGTAATGTATATGGTTATGGTGTAGAGCAGTTCTATGGGAAAAATATCTTTTCTACTTTCCGATTAAAGTATACACAGGGGTTCTCAGGGATACGTAATAGTCAATTTGACTATTCTCGTTTGGAAGGTATGATCCATTATCCACAGCCTCTCTGGGGTATAGGTATTCTTCATACTGTAGTAGAAGCTGGTAAGGTGTTTGGAGAGGTGCCTCTTCCACTATTGACTCCTACTCCGGCTAATCAAACCTACGCTACTTCTCGTAGGGAATTCAATCGTACTTTCCAACTTTTGGATTATTATGATTTTGTGACAGATGCTTATATTAATGTATATGCAGAACATCATTTTAATGGTTTTTTGCTGAATAGATTACCGCTAATTAAAAAGACTAAATGGCGAAGTTTGCTCTTGGCACGAGTGGCTTACGGAACCTTACGAGAGGAAAATAGAGGGGTTAGTGCCTCTAACATCTACTATAATGCTCCTGAGAAACTCTATTGGGAATATGGTTTCGGGATAGAGAATATAGGGATAGGTAATTTCCGTCCTATTCGAGTGGATTTTATCTGGAGAAGTAGTTTTAATGACCTCAATGGAGTAAGTAATCCTTATTTTGGTATTCGCTTTGGGATAAAACCTGAATTCTAATCTTTAACAAATATTTTCAGCAACTTTATTTAGAAACGCTCTAATTATTTCTTATATTTGCATCATTTAAAAAATATGGAAAATTGTATGAGAAAGATACTTTTAGGAGTAGTGTTTATAGCTTTTTTACCTGCCTTTGGACAGCGAACAAATATTTTTTTGAGTCGTGATTTCTGGACTCAAAATACTACAGTAGATCAAGTAAAAGCAGAAATAGCCAAAGGGAATAGTCCTTCTGAGCTTAATGAAAGAGCTTTTGATGCACCTACATTGGCTATATTAGGCAAAGTACCTACTGCAACAGCAATCTATCTGATAGAACAGCCAGGTAATGGCATAACTAAAGCCACACATGATGGACGTACCTACCTTTTTTGGGCAGCAAGTGCAGGGAATGTGGAGCTGATGCATTATCTTATTCAAAAAGGAAGTGATTTGTATGCTAAAGACACTAAAGGAAATATACCCATTACCTTTGCAGCCCTTTTTGGAGTAACGAATCCTAAGGTATATGATGCCTTTTTCAAAGCAGGGATAAGTCCTAAGACAAAATATGACCAAGGGGAGACGCTCCTTATGAAAGTAATCCCTTTTGATAATGAGAGATTAGAACTTACTCAATATTTTTTAGGGAAAGGAATGAAAATTAAAGAAGTTAGCAATAGTGGAGCTACGCTTTTTGACTATGCTGCTAAGGGAGGAAATATGCGCTTACTTAAAGTGCTACGTAAAAAAGTAAAGCCTACTTATCAGGCTCTTCCTATGGCAGCTGAAGGGATGGTGCGACAGCCTAATAATCCCATAGAGCTCTATAAGTATTTGGTAGAAAATCAAAAAATATCAGCCAATGCCTTTGATTCTAAAGGAGCTAATGCTCTTCACTACTTGGCACGAAGGCAGGACTTACCTTCTATAAAATATCTTATAGGCAAAGGAGCTATGATTGATATAATAGATAAGGATGGTAATACAGCCCTTATGAATGCATGTTATGGACGCAATCTGGACATAGTAAGGGCTCTTTATAAAAGTAAAGGACATATTAACCAGGCAAATAAAAAAGGAGAGACAGCCTTGCTCATAGCGCTACAGCGTAGCGACAATAATATAGTTAATTTCCTTTTAGAACAAGGAGCTGATACAAGAGTAATTAGTAAAAAAGGAACAAATGTAATAGAAGCCTTGCTGGATAGTTATAATCCTCGTAAGAAGGATAATGAGATTGATTTTGATAAAAAGGTAACTCTTTTAAAGCAGTATCTGGTTTCTTTACAAGCTCCCAATACGGAGGGGGATACTCCTTTACATTTGGCAGTAGTTAAGGGGAATAAGGAATTATTAGAGAAAGTACTCTCTTTTGGAGGAGATATTAATAGCCAAAATAAAGATGGAGAGACTCCTTTAATAAAGGCTGCAATGGTAGCTAAAGATACAACAATTCTTGAATATTTAGTAACTCATGGGGCTGATAAGGGGCTTACGACATCATTGGGAGAGACGGCTTATGATTTGGCAAGAGAGAATGAAGCATTACAAAAAAAAGGTGCTAACTTGGACTTTTTAAAGTAAACTATAATATAAAATAAAAGAGGCTGTCCAAAAAACTTTTTGGACAGCCTCTCTTACTGTGTAACTGATCCTAAGCACTTGCGTGGCTTTATTTTCTCTAATGCTATAGGTTTCTACTGATAACTAACTTTAGGATTTCAGAAGTTCCTTCTCCAATAGTACAGAGTTTAGCATCACGATAGAATTTCTCTACAGGATAATCCGTTGTGTAACCATAGCCACCATGTATTTGTATTGCTTCATTGGATGCTTTTACACAGAGTTCGGAAGCATAGAGTTTTGCCATAGCCGCCTGCTGGGTTACTTTTTGGTGTGTTTCTTTTAAATGTGCTGCCTTATGTAACATAAGTTCTGCGGCTTCTATTTCAGTGGAGAGTTCTGCTAACTTAAATCCAATTGCCTGGAAAGAAATGATAGGCTTACCAAATTGAGTACGTTCTTTAGCATATTTGATAGCAGCATTAACAGCACCCTTAGCAGTTCCTAAGGAAAGTGCTCCAATAGAAATACGACCTCCATCAAGTACTTTCATAGCCTGTATGAAACCCTCTCCTATTTCGCCTAATCTGTTTTCATCAGGGATAAGGCAATCCTGAAAAATGAGTTCTGCTGTTTCACTTGCACGCATACCAAGTTTGCTTATTTTCTTTCCATTTGAAAACCCTTTAGTTCCTCTTTCTACAACAAAGGCGGTCATTCCATGCTTATCTCCCTTTTCCCCTGTGCGAGCAATAACAACTACTACATTAGCACTAATAGCGTGAGTAATAAAGTTCTTTGTTCCATTGAGTACCCACATATCTCCTTTTTTGATAGCTGTAGTGTGCATACCACCAGCATCAGATCCGGTATTGTGTTCTGTAATTCCCCAAGCGCCTATATGTTCTCCTGAAGCCAATTTAGGAAGCCAACGTCTTTTTTGCTCTTTATTAGCGAAAGTTAGTATATGATTTACACACAATGAATTATGAGCTGCTATAGAAAGTCCTATAGAAGGGTCTGTTTGGGAAATGGCATCAACAATGGTAATATATTCATGATATCCCAGTCCGGAGCCTCCAAATTCTTCAGGAACAAGTATACCCATAAAGCCTAATTCTCCTGCTTTTCGAAATACATCTATAGGAAAAGTCTGTGTTTTGTCCCATTCACTGCGATAGGGTAATATATATTGTTTAGCAAAGGAATGAGCTGTTTGAGCAATTACTTCTTGCTCCTGTGTATAAGAAAAATTCATCATTTTAATCTAAGTGAGAATTAATTAATAATTCATCATTAATCATTAATATTTAGTTTTTCTTTTAACCATGTTTGGTTATAAATTTTATTCATATATCGAGAGCCATGGTCAGGGAAAACAATCACAACAATACTATCAGGGGAGAATAGTCCCTCTTGTGCATACTTTTGAGTAGCTACCCAAGCAGCTCCTGAAGTATAGCCACAGAAAATACCTGTATGCTGAGAAATATAGCGTGCCGCTAAGGCACTTTCTATGTCATTTACCTTCACGAAATGGTCAATAACCTTTGTATCAAGGGCACCAGGGATGAGGTTTTTACCTAATCCTTCAATATAATAAGGATGGAGTTCATTTTTGTCTACTTCTCCAGTATCAAAATATTTTTTAATAAGTGAACCTTCAGCATCTACTCCAAGTACTTTTACTTCAGGGTTTTTCTCCTTCAGGTAACGAGCAATACCAGAGAGAGTCCCTCCTGTACCGCTACAAACTACCACATGAGTAATTTGTCCAGAGGTTTGTTCCCAAATTTCTTTTCCTGTGGATTGATAATGAGCCTCAATATTTAAAGGATTGAAGTACTGGTTGATATAAATAGAGTTAGGTGTTTCTTTATGGATACGTTTTGCTACTTCATAGTAGGAACGAGGGTCATCAGCCGGTACAGATGCGGGGCATACATGTACTTCAGCCCCTAGGGCTCGGAGCATATCTATTTTATCCTGAGAGGATTTGTCAGATATAGCAAGTATACAACGATAGCCACGAATAGCAGCAATCATGGCAAGGCTATAGCCTGTATTACCAGAAGTAGTTTCAACAATTACCCCTCCAGGAGCAAGTAACCCTCTCTTTTCAGCATCATTAATGATGTAGAGGGCAGTACGATCCTTGGCAGAATGTCCAGGATTAAAGGCTTCAAGTTTGGCAAAGAAGTGTCCCTTCATAGGAGAAGCGATCTTTTGCAGGGAGATGAGAGGGGTATTTCCTATCAAATCCAAAATGCTGTCATAGTATTGAATATTCTTCATGAGGTAATGGTTTAATTAAGAAAAATCATAATGTTCTATAGTGTATATCAGAGCCTTAAAGTAAGGCTATCCTTTATAGGATAAAGTCAAGGGTGCAAAGTTACAACATTTTAAGGGTTAATTCAAGAAAAAATAAAATAATATTAAAAAAATAAAAAGAGAAGAGCTAAACGATAATTATATCATCTTTTAGCTCTTATAGAAATATTTTTAACTTACTTATGTATTACTATCCGTTGTCCCACTTTCAGGGAGTTACTTCTTAGCTTATTCCATTTTTTTAGTTGGCTGACGGTTACTCCATAGCGAGAGGCAATACGTCCCAAGGTCTCTCCTTTTCTTACTTTATGAGTGATACGATTATTAGCACGTGCTTGTTCGGCAGTAACAACCTTTGGAAGAATTTTTTCTCGCTTGGAATCCTCCTGATCAAGGTAAGCGTAGATAAGGTCTTCATTATTAACGAAGATACCAATAGCCTCTACAGGGAGCCGTACTCCATATTTTTTCCCCTCTATATAAGGGACAATATTAAGAGAATAAGCAGGGTTGAAGAACTCTATTTCTTGTTCACTCATTCCGACAATATCTCCTATATCCTTAAAGGAGATATGTCGTTTTACTTGAACTGTGTCTGTCTCAAAAAACACATTAGTTTTTTTATCTACTTGAAAGCCATGTTCTTTGGCATATTCAAAAATGTATAGAGTTGCTAAGAAGGCGGGCACATAACCTGCAGTTTCGTTAGGGAGATAGGGACGCAGATTCCAATAATTAGTTTTTCCTCCTGAGCGGCGCATAGCCTTAGTAACATTACCAGGTCCAGAGTTATAGGCAGCTAGTACTAAGTTCCAATCATTGAAAACACTATAAAGTTTTTTGAGATATTGAGCAGCTGCTTGAGTAGATAATTCAGGATGAGAGCGCTCATCCACATAGTTGTTGACCTCTAATCCATATATTTTTCCTGTGTAGTACATGAATTGCCAAAGTCCCTTAGCTCCCATTCTGGAAGTAGCCTTGGGATTCATTGCCGATTCCACAATAGCTAAATATTTGATTTCCTTAGGAATTTGGTATTTAACAAGTTCTCTCTCGAACATAGGGAAATAATATTGGCTGATATTCATAAGCCTCTGGAGGGAACTTCGTCGGTTTTTTAGAAAGTTCTTAATAACATTTTCTAAGATAGGATTATACTCTATGTGAAAAGGTGTTTTTTGGTCTAATTTGGCTAAGCGTTCCTTAAGGACTTCTGTGGGGAGCTCGTCATAAACAACATTTCCTTCAGGATTATTCTGAATGTCATTTTGCATCATTGGATAGAGAGAATTATTAGAGAGTTCCTCTAACCATTTTTTATCATAGTTTAATGCCTTATTATTGTCTTTTAGTTGAAGGAGTCCCTCGCGAAGGTTCCCTAAAGAAAGGCTGTCTTTGGAAGTAAGTCTTGAGTTAGTACGATTTGGATTCTTGTGTAAAGTATCTGATATATTGTGTTTTACCTGTGAAATTCCTAAGAGGGGGAATAAGTAAATTAAGGAAAAAATGTATATTTTTTTCATGAGATTCATTTAGCATAATGCATTCCAGAGGGCAAAAATAGGTAAATATTTTGAAACAACCTACTAATTAAATAGTAAAAAAATGAAAGATAAAAGTTAAAGCTAAAGAAGATAGAAAAACTTTTCACTTTTTTAGTTTTTTTTTCACTTTTTTTGTACCTTTGCCCTTTGAATACACTATTTTTAACCTCAATGAATTCAACATTTTTCTACTCAAAAATACTTTTATTTGGAGAGTATGGAATTATAAAAGACTCTAAGGGACTTGCTATCCCTTATAATTCCTATAATGGGACGCTAAAGAAAATTTCAATAAAAGAACAAAATAAGCAGCAACAGGACTCTAACAAATCTCTACAGATTTATTTTGAGTACCTTAAGAGAATTTCTCAAGAGGAGAAAGCCATTGTTCATTTTGATATTGAACGTATGGAAAAGGATATAGAAGAGGGAATGTACTTTGATAGTAGTATTCCTCAAGGATATGGAGTAGGGAGTAGTGGTGCTTTGGTAGCTGCTATTTATGATACCTATTCCATAGATAAGATAGAGACATCACAGCATCTCACACGTGATTTGCTTTTAAAGTTAAAGGAAATATTTTCTTTGATGGAATCCTTCTTTCATGGGAAATCCTCAGGATTAGACCCCTTAAACAGTTATTTGAGTATTCCTATACTGATTAATTCAGCCAATTTAATAGAAACTACTGGAATTCCTTCCCCCTTTGAACAAGGAAAAGGAGCTGTGTTTCTCTTGGATAGTGGAATGATAGGGGAGACGGCTCCTATGGTAGAAATATTTATGGAGAAGATGAAGAATGAGGGATTTAGGAAGATGCTCAAAACACAATTTGCTAAATATACAGATGCTTGTATAGATAATTTTCTACAAGGTAATTTTAAATCTTTGATAGGGAATGTGAAGAAACTATCTAGGGTAGTACTTAATCATTTTAAGCCCATGATACCTCAACAGTTCCATACACTTTGGCAACAAGGAATTGATTCAGGAGATTATTATTTGAAACTCTGCGGATCAGGAGGGGGAGGCTATATTTTAGGATTTACTCCTGATTACCAACGCGCTAAAGAGGTTTTGAAAGACCATAAGTTGGAATTGGTTTATCGTTTTTGAAAGATATGAGGAAGCTAACCAATGAGGAGTTACACCGCTTGAGTATAGATCAATATAGACAGGCAGAAAAGATACCTGTTATTATAGTGTTGGATAATGTGCGAAGCCTCAATAATATAGGCTCTGTTTTTAGGACTGCAGATGCTTTTAGAATAGAAAAGATTTATCTGTGTGGAATTACAGCTTGTCCTCCTCATAAGGATATTCATAAGACAGCTTTAGGAGCTACTGAAAGTGTAACATGGGCGTATGAAAAGGATATTCTCCAGCTGTTAAAGGAACTGCATCAATCTCAAGTGGAGACTATTGCGATAGAGCAAGTAGAAGGAGCGCAAAGTTTATCTGATTTTCTTCCAGAGAAAGGGAAGAAATATGCACTTATCTTTGGTAATGAAGTGGAGGGAGTACAACAAGAGGTTGTCTCCTTATGTGGAAAGGCAATAGAGATTCCCCAATATGGGACGAAGCATTCTTTGAATATTTCCGTGAGTGCTGGTATTGTCATGTGGGAAATAGGACAAAAAATAAGAAAAGAAAGTTAACATCACTTTATAAGAGTGACAGATTTAACGGTGGCTTTTTCAGTACAATTCTCTACTGTTATTTCCAGAGAGGATTGTTGGGTGTCTTTCCCTTGAATTATATAGGTACGACAAGCAGATTGGGTATCACTACGTGAAAAATCTACATTTCCTTCTTTGAAGATAGGGGAGAGAGATTCCATAGTATATCCTTGGGATTGTACCTCTGGTGATATAGTTAAGGGTTTAGACCGTAAATTCTTTAGTACTCGGCAATTAGGTAAATAGCAGAATTCAGTTCCTTTACGCTGAAAGAAAAACATAACGATGATACTGCCTAAGGCAAGTCCAAAGAAAAAGAAACCAAAGCGCTTGAGTAAGCTCATATTATAATAAGGTATTAATTATGCTGTATTATAGTAATTTCTCGAGTATTTTCATCAATAAAGGTGAATAAGACCTCTGTGTATTGATCGGGGAGGAGGGAAGGAATGCGCTCCGCCCATTCTATGAAACACCAGTTATTCTCCTGCCAATATTCCTCTATGCCAAAATCAAGGGCTTCCTGTTCTTGTTCAATACGATAGAGGTCAAAATGGAAGATTTTTCTTTCCTCTCCTTGGTATTCATTTACTAAGGAAAAAGTAGGACTGTTCACCCTTTCTGTAACACCTAAGTGCTTGCAGAGGGCTTTGATGAAAGTGGTTTTACCTACTCCCATAGCTCCCTGAAAAAGAATGACATTGTGAGAGAGAGGGAGTACTTTTTCGGAAAAAGTTTTAGCAAGAGCATCTAACTGCTGAAGAGTATATTGCATATCTGTAAATTCGGGTACAAAAATACAAAAAAATAATTATTAATTGACTTTATAATTTACTAACGTGGAACAAGAAGTTTTAGAATATAATACTGAACGTAATGAGCTTATTATTCCTGAATATGGAAGGCATATTCAGAAAATGGTGGAGAAAGCGATGAAGATAACCGATCGAACTCAACGGAATAATACTGCTAAGGGGATCATTGCTGTGATGGGAAATATGAATCCACACCTAAGAGATGTGCCTGATTTTCAACATAAGCTTTGGGATCAACTTTTTAAGATGTCCAATTTTCAGATAGATGTAGATTCTCCTTTTGAGAAACCTACGAGAGAGTCCACCACGCCTCATCCTGAAAAATTACCCCTTCCTCAGCATCGTCTCAAGTATCGATTCTATGGGAATAACATACTGAAGATGATACAAGTATGTAATAGTTGGGAAGAAGGAGAACTTAAGACTGCCTTAAAATTTTCTATAGCCAATCACATGAAGAAATGTTTCCTTACCTGGAATAAAGAAGGAGTGGAGGATCATGTGATTTTTGAGCATTTGTATGAACTTAGTGATGGGAAGATAGATTTGGCTACTTCGGAAGAGAACCTTAACAGTAAGCCAACTCATTATCAGAAAAAGAATAATAATCCCATGACAAAGAAAAATACAACCTATGGGAAGGGAAAAGGAAGAAAATAATTCAAAGGACTTATAATAGATATTATCATAGGTTGTTAAGAGGTTTCAATTACTATTTAGCCATGACAATATTGGAACTTGTATACATTAATATAAAAACACACTAACTACTATATTTATGGAAAGTTTTAAAATAGAAGGAGGGCATTCTCTGAGTGGGAGTATTACCCCACAAGGAGCAAAAAATGAAGCCCTACAAGTACTTTGCTTGGTATTGCTCACCGATGAGAAAGTGACTATTCACAATATTCCTGATATATTGGATGTGAATAAGCTTATAGGATTGCTGGAGAATTTAGGAGTAAAGATTCAGAAGTTGGCAAAAGGATCTTACTCTTTCCAAGCAGATGAGATTAACATGGATTATCTCTCCACTGCTGAGTTTGCCCAACAAAGCCAAAGCTTACGAGGCTCAATACTTATCTTAGGTCCCCTTTTAGCACGTTTTGGTTATGGAGGTATTCCCAAGCCAGGAGGAGATAAAATAGGACGTCGAAGATTGGATACTCACTTTGATGGTTTTGTAAAATTAGGAGCTACCTTCACCTATTCACAGGAGAAGCACTATTATACGGTAAATGCTCCAGAAGGACTTAGGGGAAACTATATTCTGCTGGATGAAGCTTCTGTAACAGGAACAGCCAATATAGTCATGGCAGCTTCTTTGGCAGAAGGTACCACTACACTATATAATGCGGCTTGTGAGCCATACCTACAACAAGTGTGCCGTATGCTTAATCGGATGGGTGCAGAAATAGAAGGGATAGGCTCCAACCTACTTACTATTAAAGGAGTAAAAAAGTTGAGAGGTTGTACTCACCGAATTTTGCCTGATATGATAGAGATAGGAAGTTGGATAGGGATGGCAGCTATGACACAGAGTGAACTTACAATCAAAGAAGTGGGTTGGGAACACTTGGGATTGATTCCTTCTGTATTTGAACGATTGGGGATATCTCTTGAAAGAAGAGGAGATGATATCTATATTCCTGCACATACGGATGGGTATGAGATACAAAGTTTTATAGATGGTTCAATCCTAACGGTATATGATGCTCCTTGGCCAGGATTTACTCCTGACTTGCTCAGTATTATTTTAGTTACCGCTATTCAGGCAAGAGGAGAGGTACTTATACATCAGAAAATGTTTGAAAGTAGGTTGTTCTTTGTGGACAAACTAATAGATATGGGAGCAAAGATTATTCTGTGTGATCCTCATAGAGCAGTGGTGATAGGAAATGATTTCAGATCACGATTGCGAGCTACAACGATGACCTCTCCTGATATTCGAGCAGGAATAGCGTTGCTTATTGCGGCTCTTTCAGCTAAGGGGACTTCCACCATTCATAATATTGAACAGATAGATCGTGGTTATGAATGTATAGAAGAACGTCTACAAGCAATAGGAGCAAGGATAATTCGAGCATAACTTTTTAGAAATGAATAGGTTATCATATCAATTATTTTTGTATAAAATTAAATAAGAAAATCCTTGCAGACTTAAAAAAAAGTTGTACCTTTGCATTCGTAATAACGATTGGCCTCGTGGCGCAACTGAATAGCGCATCTGATTACGGCTCAGAAGGTTACAGGTTTGAATCCTGTCGAGGTCACTAAAGGGTAACGCACTTCCACACAAAGCGTTACCTTTGTTTTTAACATATAATTTCATCTGTAATTTTTTTAAAATCGGCAAGGTAAACGGCAAGGTAAAAATTACAGACAAATGATAACAAAAACTTTTCAAGGGTGTAGTTACACCGAATTTTGGGTGTCCCCTGCCAATTGGCAAAAAGCTACTAAAAAAGACCTAAATAAAGAATGGTATGTACAATGTACCTTCTTTGATCCTCGCTATGAAAAGAAGTACCCTAAAGGATTCCCCTATCGGAAAAAGGCTAACAAACCCCAATCCATAGAGGAACGCAAGGCGCTTGTTTCTTTCTTTCTCAAAAATATTCCACAACAGTTTAACGACGGGTACAATCCTATCACCAAAAAGTACATGAACCTCAGAAATGAGGGGTTGTATCCTGATTTACTATTCATAGAAGCATTTAGACGCGCTTTGGAAATGAAAACAGGTACTAAATCACACCTATATAATATAAAGTGTGCTATTGATAGATTAGAAAAAGCCAGTGAAGCACTCGGTATGCAGTACATCAAAATCAAAGATTTGCGTCGTGTAGATTTAAAACGTATGCTTGACTATCTACAACTTCCCGATAAGTATTACAATAAATTTGTGATTTACTTCTCAAGTCTCTATCGTGAGCTGATAGAATATGAATGCTGTGAAACTAATATCACAAGGGATATATACCCAAAGAAGGTATTCAAGGAGCCGCGTCTTATTCTTGAAAAAAACGAATTGGAAAGGATTAAAGAGCACTTAAAGGAAAATTACCCCGAGTTCTATCGCTATATGATGATCTTCCTTTACTCAGGGGCACGTAATACGGAATTATTTCGATTACAGCGCAAAGATGTAGATTTGGATAAACAAGAGTTTGTGATACTTCTTGAAAAAGGAGGTCAATATAAGCGATGTACAAAGGTGATACTCGGTCCTGCATTAGGATATTGGCAGGATATATGCAGTGAGTGCCAAAGCCCCGATGATTATTTCTTTGCCTTAAACTTCGCACCAAGTAAGAAAATGGGACATAAGGAAATTGTTACCCGTTTTTGGAAACGCAATGTAAAGGATAAACTCGGTATTGAAGCTGATTTTTATTCCCTCAAGCACTATATGCTGGATAACTTGGATAGCGATACTGCTATGTTATTAGCTTCCCACACCAACAAAAATACCACAGCTATCTATCAAGTAAATAAGGCTAAAAAAGATAGGGAAATGCTCAAACATCTCAAAATAGAGATATAAGAAAAGCCCCTTAATTGGGGCTTTTTTATGATCTTATTTTAATTCCTTTGGTTTGAATATCGCTTAACACATTTTTCACTCCTGCAAGGTCTGTTTCCATTTTGTTTAGCTTGTATGTATTAGCTTCAATCCCTGCAAGATGTCTCAGTTGTTGTGCCGCATTGCTTTGCATAGACTGATTCATTTCCCTGATGAAGTTAGCGGTCTGTATAGCGGTATTCTTTATCTCGGCACTTAGTTGTGTTTGCAGTCTGAATTGTCCGTTAAGTTCGTCGGCGCTGTCTTGGCTCATTCGTGCAAGTCCTTTCTCTACGGCTTTGCGCTGTTCATTGAGAAAATCAAAATTAGGGTCATAAGACTTTGCTAAGTCATTCATGCTTTTATAAAGGGCTTTCATATTATCAAGATTCCCTTTCATTGAATTTCCAAATTGAGCCACCAATTCAGCTGATTTACGTGCAACTTCCTCTTTAGTAAGTTCCTTATTAGCCCCCTTTTTATATACTTTTTCGATTTCTTTTTGAAAAGTCTTAAATTTTTCTGCAACAAAAATTTCATATACAAGTTGTTTGCCTAACTTACCTATTACATTTCCTACAGACTTGGCAAAACTCTCAAAAGCGTCTTCTCCTGTTTGTAACGATTTCACTACACTATCTACAATAGAGGTGCCAAGTTCTCCAAAGGTATTTTTCAGGTATTCATCAAATTGTTTTTTAGCCTCTTTTGCTTCTTTATAGTAATTAACAATTTGCTCAAGAGCTTCCTTGTGCCCTTCCTTAAATTCTCTTGTTTTAAGGATACTATCTGCCAAACTTTCATTTAGTTCTCCATTCTCTTTTATTAAATCGGGATAATATTCAGTAATACTTTGGTAACCTCCTTTTGCAAGTGTTTTTATTTCTATTTTTTCCAAAGAGGTCCTCGTATCCTCCACTTTGCCGTATCTATTAGGATCTCCTCTCCTGTTACTTTCAGAAGGCACACCACTATCATAAGAACGAAATGTGCCTATAAATCGCTGTGCTTGATAATTTTTCTTTGTTACTCTATAGAATTTTTCCATTTGAGTGAGATATATATCCATATATCCAATAGCAATAGAAAGTTCTTTTGTCCCGAAAATACTCTTATAATCATTCATTAAAAACATTTCCTTTGTCAATAAATGATTATATTCTTTATGCTGATTGATTATTTGTTGTTCAGTCTTCAAATATTCAGCTCTCCTCTCTGCCATTTTTTTCTGTTTATTCATTACAAGAGAGGTTACCAAACCTACAGCTCCTCCTATTAAAGCTCCATACCCTCCTCCAACAGAAGCCCCCATACTTGCGCCTGATAGGGTTTTATCAATGATGTTTCCAACTTCTTCCATTGTTTTTCCTATCTTTTTCAAGGCTTCATTTCCTGTATTTTCTCCAAGTTTAGAAAAATCACTTCCAAAAGATTTTATGGCTCCTGAAACAGCTTGTGCTGATGATAGCATTCCATTGAACGCTTCCTGCCATTCGGCTGTGTTTGGCTTGGATTTGAACATCTTTTTGATGTTTGTGCCAAGTTTTCCAAAAGCAGTATCACTGCGGTTAGCAGTGTCTCTCGCTTGTTCCAATTGCTGTCGGAGGTTTTGGATATATTCTACGTTGTCCTTGTCACTCATGTCAAGGGTGCTTGCTAATGCGTCAATTTCTTTTTCAGCGTCTACAATGGTTTGACGGATTTCCTTGACAGTCTTTTTACGCATGTTCTCAAAGAGTTTAGCAATAGCTGTTCCTTCTTTCTTATAGAGTATATCTAACTTTTTAAGTTCACGAGCTTTCTCGTCTTGTGCTTTTTTGACTTGTGGAGCGTCGGCACCTAACTTGGCTTGCATGGCAGCTATATCGGCATTGTACTTTTCCTCAATCGCTTTGCGTTGGTCGGTATAGGTTTGGTACTTCTCTAAGAGTTCTTTGTACATAGCCTCCTGCTGACGGGTATATTCGTCTAAATTGTCCTGATTGAGTACTCGCTGATTCTCTGCTATTCTCGCTTCTTCCTTGTGGATTGCCTCGGTATCAGTATTGAAGTCTTCCCCTTTCTTCCACTTCCCCGCTGCTTCGTCTTGGGCTTTCTGCTGCTCTATAAAAGCCTGTAGTTCGTCTTCTCCTTTGCGCTTGATTGTTTCGGCTCGTTTCTCATACTCAAAGACAAGCAGAGCGTTACGCTTTTCAGCTCCTTCTTTCATTCCCCTAATCTTAGCCTCATCTTCCTCAAACATCCTATCCTTTTCCAAACGTTCTCTATCCCTTGCGTACTTCTCATAATCAAAAGTTGGAAGTTCGGATTTGGTTTTAGTCTTAGTGCTTTTTTTTGAGGAATTTCTTTCGGTTAAATCAATACCCGTTAAGCTCTTATATCTATCAATATACCCTTTAAGCGTATTTTCATTCTCGGATAGTTCTCTTTCGGTCGTTTCTGATACAATGCTATTTTTATTAGCGTTCTTTTGCTTACTAATTTTTTTTTGGAGCGATAAAATATCAGCATATAACTTCCTTGTATCTGTAGTCTTTTCATTCTCCTGCTGTTTGAGTTTAATTTGTCTTTCAGTAGCTTGGTTATACATACCCAGCTCCTCCCAACTGAATTTTAAATAAGGATTATTACTATCTACTTTATTATAGGAGAATTTAGCAAGCCCCTCACGCTCTTTCTTCTTGATATTGTAAGCCTCATTGATAAGTTTCTTTTCCGCTTGTATATCCGCAAGGTTTTTGCTTGAAAGGGCATTTTCGTAGTTGTTTACATCAAGTTTAACAACGACTTTTTTCTGTTTGCCCATTAAAAGTTTATCGGATTCGATTTGTTTTTTCAATCTATCTATAGACTGTTGTATTCCTACAGAAGCAGTACTATCTACTTTTTCCTGTAATTTTTCTAATCGTTTTATTTCTGCTTCTTTAGCTTGTATACTTTTTTCCGTATTAGTTACAGCTTCCCTTGATAGATTATCATTCATTGTTTCATAACGTCCATTCAAATCTTTCAACACTTGAGACATCTCACGTAACACTTGATTTAGAGAGGAGTATTTATCAAGTACTCCGTCTGTTGTATTTTGTAATTCTAAGAAAGCCTTGTTTCGTTCATTCCAAGATTTGGTTTCATCTTGAATAACTCCTATTAGCTTGTTAATTCGATTTTTCTCTTTATCTATTTTATTAGCTTGCTCCTCTCTAAGTTGATTGTGTCTTTCAGTAGCTTCAGCATTGGCATCTGTGCTGCTTTTCAAAGCCCACAAAGCCATTCCTAACCCTACCACAGCAGTAGCTACCAATACATAAGGATTGGCTTTCATTACAGTGTTTAAGGCAGCAGTAGCTATAGTTTGAGCTTTAGTAGCAGCAGTCTGAATACCTTTTGCAATGGCATCTTCCTTAGCAGCTACAGCCCATCCCTTTGTAATAGCAATATTAACTAATACTGCAGTGCGATAAGTTCCATAAGTAACAATCATTCCTGCTATTACTCTGCCTAACGTTTGGTAGTTTTCAACTAAAAAAGCAACCCCTTGAATAGCACCTGACACATACCCTTCGCTGGCTTTTCCTATCTCATTGAGCATTTGGTTAAAACTGTCTCCTAAGTTGGAAATTTGTCCCCCAAAACTCTTACTCTGCTCTGCCATTAGGTTAAAGAATAGCCCGCCCTCATTGGTCATATTTTTGATAACGGCTTGTACTTCAGGAAAACCAATCTTCCCTGCGCTGACCATGTCCTTTATCTCGGTTTCACTCTTACCTACCACCTTGCTAAGCTCGGCAATGATAGGAATACCTGCATTCATAAACTGATACAAGTCATTAGTCATTAACTTGCCTTGTGCTTTGACTTGTCCGTACACATGAATAAGTTGTCCCATAGGCACTCCTAATCCCGCAGCTACATCTCCCATACGGCGGAGGGTCTCGGTTACTTCCTCAGCAGGAACCTGAAAAGCAAGCAAACGCTTAGCCCCTTCAGATACTTCTTCTAATCCGAAAGGGGTTTTAGCAGCAAGGTCTGCCATTTGCGACATTAGTGCATTAGCTTTTTCCTTGCTCTTGAGCATAGTGCTAAAAGATATTTCGAGCTGTTGAAATTGCGAGCGTACCTCAATTACTTGATTGACAAAAGCCTTTGCCTGTGAAAAAGTAAAAACCGCTAATGCTCCCTTAGCGAGAGTATCAATAGACTGCTGTAGCTTATTTGTTTCACGTTGGGAGCTTTGCATTGAATTATTGAACATTCGCTCCATTTCGCGAAGTCTGCTGTCTAATTGGGTAAGGCTTAGAGTAGCCTCAAAGTCTATACTTCCGTTGGTGATATTCATAATTATAGTGGGTTTAAGGTTAAAGATAAATTTATATAATAAACGCCCCTGAAAAGGGACGTTCTACAAGAAAACAACTAAGAATAAATAAGAATTTTTATTTAAACCACCTAAACAACTTAAATCTCCAAATAATAAAAACTACTATTCCAAGTAATAGAACGATTGTTATTAAGATAAAATTAAACCTTTTGACTTCCTTTTGTTTAGTGATTTGTTGCATTTCTGATTGTGATTTATAGCTGTAATTATTGTTAGTAGTTACTGCTTCTTTTTCTTCATTATTAACTTGCACGAGGTCTTTTTCTATTACACTATTTGCTTTTAACTTAACTATTCCCCCTCGTACGATTATTGTTTCGCTTGTTCCGTCTCTCACATGGTTGTAAAACAATTCTTTGGCATTTCCAACAGAGTCCTTATCACTCTCAAGGGTGATTTCGTACGATTGGGACTGCTGAAGGTCAAAAGTGCTTACCTTTTGGGTCTTTTCTACGTGTGTAGAACTGTCTTTGACTTCCTTTCTTTCGCTCTTTTGCTCTTCTTTCAGCTCGGTTCGGCTTGATTTCTTGCTCCTGCAACCACCTAATAGCAGAAGGGCTAAGAGTAAATACATAATCTTTTTCATACATAACTGTTATTTTACTTTCTCAATTTCTCCTATGAGTTTTTTCAAGCTCTCTGCATAGTTCGGAGCAGTGGCATACCCTGCCTTAGCTACTTCTTCGGCAAACTTGTATGGGTCGGATTTTACAAGCAATGCCTTTGCGTATCGCTTGTTCCTGAAAAAGAAATTAGCATGGTCTGTAAAACACTCCTCTGGGGTATCGTATTTCATAAACCAATCTCGTACGATATACAAGTATTTTCCGTCCGTGCGCTTTGTGATACTAATCACTTCAGGAAATTTGCTCTTTTCATTAGGAGTACCCAATACTTCTGTAGTTCTTATCAGTTGTTTTTTATTTATTGGTGTATCTTTTTTTGCTTTCACTCCAAAAAACATATTCCCAGGCGCCCTTTCTCCCCAGCCACTCTCTAACGCTGCTTGTGCCAAAATAAACAAATGAGAAATCCCTATCTTTCTCTCTGTTTCAAGCGCAAAGGGCTTGTATTTAGTTATAAATTCTTTTTTTGTCATCCTCGTTATATTTTAATTAATTATTTTCTTCCTCTTTTCCCTCTTTATTATTTTCAGTCATCCCCTTGTTAATCTTATCAAAGAAATCCTTGAGTTTCCCCTCCCGCTCATAATTGTACAACGCTTTCATAATGAATTGTGGAGGATACTTCCCGTTTGTAAGGATAAATGCGTTCTTTAGGGTTTTACTCACTGGATATAATAATGTGGTGAGTTGTACTACGATTTTAAATATCTTACCCATTTCAGATTCATCAAGAGGAATACTAAGCAATGATAATGAAATATATACAGCAACTATGATAAATACCATTTCTGTATTCTTGACAAGAAATTTTTTAATGCTAAAAGTTCCTGCCTTAAAATGATATACCCCTCCAACCAAAGCATTGATTAATAATGCTGTACATATACCTGCGTAAAAGAACTCATTTTTGTCTTTCCACATAGAGAAGTACGAGTACAACATCAAAAGCGGAATACTCTTAAAGAATGCGAGAAAGAAGTAATAAATCCTATCCCTTAAGTGTATCCTATCATCAAAGTAAAAGAGCAGCACCAAGGGGGTAGCCCATATTGCTATTTTTAGTTTAACTTTTATAAGCCATTGTAAAATTTTTTTCATCTACGATTGATTGATAAGTTTATCTAACTCCTTGTTGTAATCGGGGCTTTTGTCGGTTATTATTTTGTCTTTGTCCTTTTCATCGTTATACAAATATTCAGGTATTACACTGTTATATAGAATGATGTTTGCAAAGGAAATATCATATAGAGCCTCGTTAAAAGTTACATTAGGATATTGCTTTAAAAAACCACCGACTATTGCCCAAAGGCTATCGTTTCGCTCACTTTCCTTATCGGTTTCAGCATGTTTGCTTCGTTTAGGAAAGTGATAAGCATAAAAAAATCAGAAGTCTGCATTTTGCCGAGTAGCTGAATAAAAAGTGTCCCCGCTTCTTGTATGCTTAGTTGATATAGTATTTTGTCTGTGAGTGCTTGGATTTGTTTTTTGTAGTGACAACTAAAGATATTTTTAAACCATTTCCATAAGGTCCTTTTGGGATTGGAAGCACCGAGTATCATTATAGCGAGGGCACGAGCTATATGTTTGCCATGGATAGCTTTTTTGAAAGCTTCGCCTAATGCTTTTTCCTTGTTGATTTCTTCCATTGGTATATGAGCAATTTCTTGAGATACAAGAATAAGAGTAGCAAGGGTAGGTTGTGAAACTTGGTAAGTGCTACCCGCTATATTTACAGATTGTTCCTGCTGTAGTATGGTTTGAGCTGTCTTTTGTTGAATATCCACATTCTTAAAATTAAAAGATGAAAGGTAAAAGGTAATTAGGTTTTCGTCTATTACCTTTTACCTAAATAATTATCCGTTGTACTCTTTGAGCATTTTCCCTGTTTTGGGTTTGAGAGCCGTAAAGGTATATTTTATTTTACCTCCTATCTCACTGTCCCACGTTTTTATAGACGAAACATTGGTTTTATCCATTATAAAGCCTTTTGCACTACTGTTTTCAGGTGAAAGTCTCACAGCATACTGGTCAAGGATAATACCATCTTCGTCTGGAATAGGCGTAACAAGGTCGTCTGTTTCGTAGATTTCAAACTCCAACTTATACTTGCTGGCGTTCTTACGGGTAGCAATAATTTCACCACCTTCTACTTTAGCTTCTTTGCTATCTCCTTCTTCTGTCTCTAACTTTGTCGAGTTTTCAACAGGTGTAGGAAACGCTTTCCAAGTGGGAGCAGAAGGCATTTCGCCATTCTCCAACTTGACATATTCTATTTTGGGTTTCCCCCAGCTTATGATATTTGCCATTTCTTAAATGTTTTAATCGTTACTAAATCGTTTGTATTTGAGGACGGCATTTACTAAATTTTGGAACTCATTTTCCTCAAAACTGTTAATGGTTTGTTCTTGTATAAAGAAATATTCATCGGTTATACGTCGTACCAATTGGCTCATAAACTCCTCAATTTCCAAGATACGAGCGATGTTCTTCACGTTCTTTTGTGTGCCTATATTAATTTTAGGCACATAGAAATTGATATTTACCTTACCCTCTTGTATGTCTTTGTTGATACCTGTAAGGTAGCCAATTACACAATCTTCTTTGGTGGAATTGTGTGGACGTGTGCCTTGCAAATATACATCACCACTGATGAAATTCTTTATTTCGTTTTTGAACGTATCAAAAACGTCTTTTTCTATTTGCGTACCTCCTTTTTTCATAGGGTAAATAATTGTTTTAAGATATTTTTAGCCATTAGCTCCGCACTACTGAGTACATTAAATCCTTTTGCTTCTACGTAAGCGGCATAATTCATTCCTGCTACTACAATCAGAACTAAATCTTTTGGATATTGGGCTTTGATTTCCTCAATATGGGTGCGGTTTAGTTTAGAAATATTACTTTGAGACTTCTCTACCCCATTTAGTAGCACTACATAACCTACCGAGTTACGAAGGTTGCCCGTTCTATCGGTATATGCCCCATTATCTCGTGCTTCAATGATACATCGTTCGCCAACCTCAATGAATTTATTTGTAGCTTCATTGATATACTTTTCTTTGATTTTATCAAAGGTAATGTTTAGCTTTCCTTCTATCATTATACAGTGATTTTGGTTCTACCCACTAAATCGGCGTGCTCAATGCTTTGTACTTCAAACTCTCCTAAGTCGTACCCTTTATTATTAATAAGTCGTACCCTTTTAGCTTTAAAAATATGCACCCCATAGTCAAACCATACCGTAAATGAACATTGAGTAAAAGTACTATCCTTAAAAGTTCCTTTTTGGTTATAGGTATTAGCTACAATGTGGCAAGGTATGGGATCGCTCCATTGGGTAGTTCCCACTTGTGGTATACCATTTACAAGCTCACCACCTACTATAGTTTGCACTTGCAAAGTGCCGTTATCTAATATCATATAAATATTACTCTGGGTTTCTTAGTGAGTTCGTCTTTAAGTCCTAACCGCTTGCATTCACTGCCATAGAATGCGATAATATCGTCCTTGCTGGCACGTGATAGACTTGTACCTCCTTCTGATACTGAACTTGGGTGCAATAACATTTGAGGAATGAACTTGATGAAAGTAATATAGAGTTTCTTTTGCTCATCGACGGTGGCTTCGTTTGATAAATCGGGAATGTTTAAGTCTAAAAGGTCTGCATCAGATAGAGATAGTCCTAAAGAGGCGAACCTTTGACGGAAATAATCCTTTTTAGTCATCTTAGCCCATATTAGAAGTGTTAATCACTGCCATGCGCTGAGGAGCGGTGATGTTTGGTATCCACTCACAGCCGTACTCTATAAAACGACCTTCTTCTGTACGTTTAGTGGTGATAAAATGACCACCCTCTAATACAGTGTAGGCTCTATCGGGAACACGGTCAGCAAGCTCGTAAGGTTGATGCCACATCATTTTCCCAATTTTTGCAGTAGGCAACAAGGAAATACGTTCATTAGCAAAGATGTTGGTACTTGTTCCGTCTTCTTTTACCACGTAATCCTCAACAATACGGATAGGTGGTAATCCTATCCCAGTGAGCAGCTGGTTTGCCATTGCTTCGGTGATGATACCTCCCGCAACGCCTATTTGTGCGCCACCTAATACCATTTTATAGGTGCTTTTGAACTCATCGGAAGCCACGATACGTTTGTTGAAAGTGCTACGTGTCATTTCCATAAGTGCAAAAGTGCCTACTTTGGCTCTGGTTTCTTCCACTATCTTTTGCAAGTAGGCAATGAAATTAGGCTTTTCGGCACTGGTGGGGTTGAATTTCATCACGGGGAGTTCCATTTTCATAAGGGTTATACCCTCTTTGTTGTCGTCTAATTTTACTTCGCCTTCACCGGTAGAGATGAGTTGCCCCACTACATAATCCATACGCTTATGAGGAGCGAGAGTACATTGGCGAATATCGTCTGCAAGGTAATTGATAATTTCGGTAAGTACGGCGGGTTGCCCTGCTCCTGCCTCATTGTACTTGTCGATGAGTTGTTGCACGATACTAAGACGTTCGTTATCCATTTGGAAAGAGTTACCCAAATCGGCAACCTCACCAGTACCACTACCAAGTGTTTTGCGTTCACGGATAGGCTTTCCTGAGTTCTTATCGATAATAGATCCCATTACTACACCAGTAACTGTGCCGAGATAGGTTTTGAACAAACGTGATTTGGTTTCTTCAAAATCTAAGTATCGCTTCCATACGATAGTATCAATGGTAGTTTGCATTACCCTATCAATTACCGCTTTAATGATGAGAGGGCTGTTAAAGAGTTTTTCTAATGTTAAAATCATTGTTTGAGTGTTTTTTAGATGAACATAAATCTTGCCCCAAGTGTTTCCTTATCTTGTTCCGATACGGGAGCATATAGCTTTTCGGTTTGGATTTCATAAGCCTGTCCGAGAGCTGTAACAGTTGCACCAGCTTCTTTCTTCACATGTGCATAGTTAAGGAAATTGGCGGGGTTCTTGACATCTTTACCTGTGTCTGCTTTGGCTTCAAAAAGTACTTCTCCTGTTTTCACTCCTGTAATGGTAGCGGAAAGGGTAAGGGTGTCATAATTGGCATTGGAGGTATCTATAGCGGTAATGGTTGCGCCCTTGCTACCGGTACCCAAGTGCATTCCTTTTTTTACAAGGCTTCCTTTCTGGACTTTTAGAGTAGTGTTGTCTATATTTTCAACAGCTTTTACACTCTTTGCCACTTTAGCGGTTCGTGTTTTAAAATCAATAGACAAAGGCGCAAGTACAGGTATATATTGACCATCTGCTATATCTTCATCATTAATATTAAAACCTCCTGCCAATCGGTAGCCTGATTTAACATTGTAGAGTTCTTTCTCTACATCTTGACCTTTGAGATCATACTTAATTCCTGCTGGCATTTTGTTTATTATTTAATGTTATTAATTTGTAGCAGTTGCTTTTTTGGCTTCTGCGATTTCTTTAGTGCCTTGCTCGATGAGTTTGGCAATTGTCTCTTCCTCTTTAAGAGGAGTGTCTGGGTTGTCGGGGGCTTTGGAGTAAGAGAAACCCAAATCAGCAAGCTCTTGTTTTTGTTTTTCAAAGCCGTTGCTTACTTCGATAGTAAGAGTTTCTACGGCAGCATTGTCAGCAAATTCCCGCCCTGCAAGTGCGGGAGTGTAGTAGCTTTCGGGGATGTTTTTCTCTTTCATTGCCCTGATGAATTGTTCTTTAAGGGTTTCGGATGTGCGACCTTTTTGGAACTCTGTGAATGTGTTTTGCAGTGCGTTGAGCTTTTCAAGCACGGCGGTGAGTTCCGGATTAGGTTGTTGCTGGTTGCTTCCTTGTGTAGGTTGCGTGTTAGCGGGTTCGTTACCCTTTTCGAACTTGGCTTTCCAATCCTCAGCTTCTTTCTTGTATTTTTCGCTTTCTGTTTTGAAAGTGTTTACTCGACTATCGGCAAACGATTGGAAATGTTTTAGCATAGATTCAGCCCCAGCAATAGCTGGTTCTACTTGTGCTTCTTCGGTTACGAAAGTGCTTAAATTAGTGGCTACTCCTTCGAGCACTTGTGCACTCAACCCTAATGCTGCATACTTAGTTTTGAGCGCTTGTAAGATTTTTTCTTTAAGCATAATATATTACGTATTAATATGGCAAAGGTATGACATGGGTAGCAAATAGCTGCTATAGCTGTTTGTGTAAAGTTTGTTCTTTTTTTGAATTTTCTTTGAATTTTTTCTAATTTAGGGAAGTGTAAAACTTTAACTCTCGTAATTGAGGGCTTTATTTATCGTTTGAGCCGAGTTCCAAGCTGTGCGGTGTCTGTGGTTATATCAACAAAGAGCTTACACTGAAAGATAGAGAATGGACTTGTCCTAATTGTGGTACACACCACGATAGAGACAAGAACGTCTCTATCAATATCAAGCACTTTGCTTTAAAAGATAGGATCTGTGGAACACAGAGTCAAGATCGGGACGAACTGCCAACATTAGTTGGAGTGTTGACTCCCAAAGCCTCTACCCTTTAGAGGTAGTAGGTAGTTCACAAATATAACAAAGACCACCTTAATTTTGTAAGGTAGTCTTTGTTTTAATTAAAGGGCGAAAGCTCGGCTTAACATCTATCTATTGCGTATAGCTTTGCAGTCCCGCTCTCTGGTGGGCGTTGCCCTGCCTTTAATCTTAATGAGTGTGCAAATATACAACTTATTTTTGATATACCAAATATATATATTAAAAATACCTATTTAACATTCTAAGATGTTTTTTCTGTAAGAAATCTTTTTTGCTAATTTCTATAACCTTGTTGTATTTGTTAATCAGTATCAAGTCTTTCATACCATCACTATTACGATACACTTGTTCAACCAATTTTTTAAAAGTATTTAGATTACCTTTTTCCATTTTAAGGACTATTAAGTCGGCTTGTTTATATCCTTTTATTAGCTCTTCTGCTATGGTATTGTGATTGTCTTTTGCTGAGTGTTTAAAGTCGGCTATTCTATATTTCTTTTTGAATAAAGTAATAGCATCGGCACTACTTATCTTATCATATTCAGGCAATAGAGCGACAGACTTTCCTTTCTCATTGAGGGCTTTTGCCATTGCTAAGGTGTTATTTAGGCTTTCTCCTTTACCTCTGTGTAGGTCAAAAAGGACTGTTTTTGAGCCGTTTGTCTCGTGCTGAAAGACAAGTTTTGCCCTTTCATCGTCTATGATTTCTTGTAATAGTTTTTGCTTATCGGCGTTGTGTTTTATCTTCTTCAAACGCTCAATAATCACAGGTGAGAAAGGATCAAAGGCTACATAAGTACTCCTACTGAAAGGCTGTATTGCCTGTATTACTCTTTGTGATACTCCTTCGTTTTGTCTGTCTATACCCCACAAGAACATTGGCATACTCTTAGTCGTTGCAATTTTATCCTCGTTTTGGGCTATCCATTCCGTTAATTTAGGGTTGATATAAATTTCTTTCCCTGCTGTATCTTTTTTGAATACAGGGGTCATATAGCAGCGGCAATTAGGGTGGTTGCCTACCCATACGAAGTTCTTGGGATATATACCTTTCATCATCTCACAAATCTCACAGCCGTAAGGGTGCTTACTGCGCTTAATCTCATAACCAGCCACAATGTCCATAGCCTGCCAGCGTTCTATATCGGCGGTACGATAGGCAATGTTTATCTCTGTACGAGCTAAGCGTTCGGCGTTCTTGTATGCACTCCTATATACTCCTTGTCCTGAGCGATATTCCTTTGCTTTTTTTGATAGTTGTAGCACACCGTTTTTGTCTCGGTACTTTCTGAAAAGGGTATCTGGGTTTTGTAAATACTTTTTTAGTACAGATGTAAGCTGATTAGCTGGTGTTCCCTCGTGCATGGCTACATCTAATGCCATTTCTAACTCGGTACGGTACTGTTTGGTTAAGTTCCATACCCTATCAGACATCATACGCTTCTTTTCTTTCATCACAAGGCTTTGTAGAGCAACCACCCCTTTGGGTGAATGCTGAATGTCGGTGAATACATCCTTAAACTTATTCTTTGAGATATTATAATGCTTATCTATATAGAAATTCATCTTTTGAGAAAAAACATTATTAAATTTCTCAAAAAGGTTTTTCACTTTATTGTTGAGTACAGGATACAGCGCAAAGGAAAACAGCCCCTCTTTGATAGTCTGCAATCCATAATGAAGTACAATCATTTTAAGGACTTCATCAAAGAGTTTGAGAACCTGAGAAACATCCTTTTCAGTTTGGTTTTGGTGATATTCATTCCACTTTTCTAAGTCCATTTTTATCTAACTACTGATTGAACAAATCTTTCCCTTTTTCTTTCTGAATCTGAGCGATTTCTTCTTCCACTCGATCGGTGATACCTGCCAAAATAACACCCTCTTTAAGAGAAGCCACGCCCCCTTGTACAGCACTCACGGCATCGGCTATCTTTTCGGTGAGGCTGTCAATCATATAAGGAACAATTTCTATATTAACTTGCATTTGCATTACTATAGTTGCATACTTTGGCATTAAACTTGCAATAGCAGAGGTAAGAAAATTGATACGACGTTGTAGAAACTCTTCTACAGTCTCAGCGTGGTTGCTCACTGCCATGTGTGTCCCCATAAACATAAACTTGAAAGCCTTACCACTCAATGCGTTCCCTATACCCTGCAAAGCCTCAAAGGTGATTTGTGGGGTGTTAGTAAGTGCATAACAGCGGGATGTAAGGTTATCAAACTCTAACTTTGCCATTTCAGGAGACTGTTGCCAAGTGAGGTATGATACTTGAGCATCGTTTTCGAGCTGTATTATCTCGCTGGTCATTCCTTTGTTACGTACGCCTTTGAGTTCTCCTGAAGCTACTAATTTTGGGTAAAAATTGTAGTCAAGACAGTCAGCAAAATTAGATAAGAGTTCTTCTAATCGGTTACGTAGAGAGCGTATCTTATCACATAAAGGTCGTTCTCTCTTCATATAAATAACAGGTATTTTAGAAAAACCATGTGGGTACTTCTCTATTTGCGTACCATTGGAATAGATAGTAACCATTTTGTTATCAATCACCATTAAGCGGTTGGTCTGTATGCCTTTGCTGTCCGTCTTATTGTACTCACGAGAAAAAGCAATGAGGTCGCCGTACTCATCATAGTAAGGGTATAGTGTATCTCCACGAAAAGGCGACCAAATCATTGACTTTAGGCGATAGGTAGGATTTGAATTGTCTTCCTTTTCGGGTTTTACATACCAATACTCTGCTACTTCGCATTCGGCAAACCACGAACGAACAATACGCTTGTTATCGTATTGTAGTTTGTTTCGCTGATGAATATCGGTTAGTAGTTTTAGTAATTCCTCTTGTTGGGGAGTATCAGTATTAGATGTTATCTTTGGGGATGTCCCCACGGTAAAAGCGGTGTGTATATTGACGATGTCCTGTTCCAAGGGCAAAGCAAGGCGATTGACTTCTTCATATTTGAATTGCTTAGGGATGCGAATAGAGCCGTCAGGATTGACTTCTTCATCTTGGGTAAGTACCTTGCGCTTTGGTCTGGACTTCTCATTGAAAATATCATGTTTAGAGTAATCCCAATCTTTGAGTAAAGAAAGGGTGTCAGGTCTCTTAGCAGGGTACTTTTTAAGTTCTGCTATACGTTCATTTTCAGGGAGTGATAGTAATTCTTGTAAGGTCATAATTAATAATTAGGTTTGAAATAAGCAGTGAACCACCATATACCCCTTATTTTGAGGTAGTCAAGGTTGTTTTGGTTAGCATAGGCTTCCCTTTCAAAGATGATATTGCGGTAAGCCTTATCCCAATTGCGATAGCGTAAATACTTGAAAAGAAAATCAAGAAAATACCAAATGGCAAAGAGGAGTATCAGGGTCTCTACCTGCTGTCGCAAGTGGATACGCTCGTGATTGATAAGCTCTTTATCGTACTTATCACTTTCATTGCGAACGAAGATGAAAGGATATAGGGTAATTGCCCTATACCCTTTTGGCACGAGAAACCTATTTTTTCGTATCATTGGCTTTTGGTTTTTCGTTACTTTCTCCTTTGATGATAGCCGTGCAAGTGGTGTGAATGTGCTTTATCAAGTCAATATCCGAGAGTTGGAAATTGTTGTTTTGCATATTGAAATCGTGCTCGGTTACTGTTCCTTGCAAATAGGAATAGCTTCCTTGTGTTTCAATATTCTTCTGTACTGAAAAAGCCACTGCTTGTGGGTTTTGGTCTTTCTCAAATTCGTAGGAGTACATAACAGATATACCTTGTACTTCCTCTTTTGCGGTGATACGCGTTGTTTTTTGAATGATTTGCATATTTGTAAGTGTTTAAAAATTATCTTCTTAGAGAAACAATATAATAATTACCTTCACAAAAACGAAGTCTCATAGTATCTCCCCGAGCCATCTCTATATATCCATCACCTCCTTCTGCATGTCCTCCGTCATTATCTAATATATATCCATTAGCAACTCCTTGTACTACTATCTTGCTACCACCTACAGAATAAGCCATTATAATAGTAACTTCAAAGGTTACATTACTCTTTCCTGTTATTTGTATTATTTGACTGTGGTTTGGTAAATAGATAGTATGTCTGTTAGAAGCTACACTTGTAAATATATAAGTATGTGTATGTCTTATATTGTTAATTATAGCATAAGATTCAGCGAGCCCCATATAACCATCATCAAAGATAGCTCTTTGACCAATAGTAAAAATATTCCCATCTATCTTTTGAGCAAGTGAATATTTTTGAAATTCATTATCTGTACGTGGTCTTACTGTTATATTTGAGCCTATGGTATTATGATTTTCTCCTTTATAATTTATATCTAAAAAACCTCTTCTATTCTGGGTAATGATAGGGGAGGAACTAAGGTGTATTTCTGTTTGTTCATTAAGATTCTTCAGAAAAATCCCTGAGTAATTAATAGCATTTCCTCCTGAATTATTATCTCCCGAAAATAATTGTCCTTTATTGTCATTGTTCTCAGTGTTAATATAGAATTGTCCTATCCGTCCACTGGCAGCGTCAATCTGCCCTGATATATGTGCATTGGTAGCCCATAGTTCGCCGTTGTCATCTACTCTAAAAGGAGCTTGTTCTTTTTGAGAATATGGTTTGCCTGCAAATAAGCGAATAGAATTTCCTGCTAACCCCGCCCCATTGATACCTGCATTTCCTCCTAATGTATTTCCTACCGTAATAGCCCCTGTGGTAATGGTGTTTTTTACTATTTCCGTGCCATTAGTATAGTCAGCCCCTTTGCTAAATATACCATTGATATACTTTATATTGGCTTTTTCGGCTTCATTGATAGCCGCTGCATTTTTGTCAATGATACCTAAATCTACCATGGTATCCCATACATCTTCAGGTGCAGGAGACCAGTCGGTGGCTTTGTTACCGCGTTCGAGTTTAACCCATTCTATGGTGCTATCTACTACAACATTTGATGGATAAATCCAAATCCACAATTTTTTATTATTTGTGCCACCAATCCTCCAAGAAAATGTGTTTTTATATATACCATTACCTACATCTTTTAAAGTACTTATCTCAACTCTATCACCACTATTGTACAATGCAAATGCTGCTTTCCCCATGCCCAATTTACCTTTGATGGTTGCGGTTACTATTTCACCCTCTTTTAAATCAGTAGTAATATCATAAGTAGCAATGAGATAACCATTGTTTGTTATTTTTCTGCCACTATTGCGCAATAAATTACGACTACCAATATTCAATTCATCTACCTTTTGTTTTGCAAAATTTTTAGCTTCTTGTAGTTTCTGTTGGAGTTGTTGTATTTGTCGTTGTTCTGCCGCTGTTATTTTGCCGTCGGCATTCGCAATAGCTTGTGTTTTGGTAAGTTCTGCTTGCGCTCGTGCATATGCTTCTGTAGCATTTTTAGCGGTTTGCAACATACCATTAAAAACACTATTCATTCCTTGCGGTGTACCATTGATAATTTTAGTAGCAATCTCGGCATAAGGGGCATTTACTTCAGTAGATGTGTAAACCTCTATACCGTTGCCCTTGCCTATGTTTGGAATACCTAAAAAAGCGTATGGCATTCTTGATACAAATTTTGAATTGTCATCATTAGCCCCACAACGGATGAGAGCATTTTTCAATTCATCAGTACCTAATATATAAGGGTCTTCAAATGCTGAATCTCTTGAGACTAATGTAACTAATACATCACTATTAAGGTTTTTTAGCTTATTTGCTAATGCTTTTCTTTCTTCAGTAGCCCCATAAGTATCATAATTTTGCTTGAATATTATTTGCAAATCTGAACGGCGAATAACAGCGAGATATAGTCCCCTATAATTGTCAGGAACTATATTTTGTCCATTAATCTGAATAATAGGTGCAGCGTGTCTGTTTAATCCTGTACCTCTTAGGTATATCTCACCTTTGGCATTGTTTTCATTAGAATATTGTTTGAGTCTATTCTCTAATAATTGTAAATCAGGGTTAATAAGTTGTTTTATCTCGGTTTTGTTGCCGTCTGTTATTTTAAGATTGGCTTTGATTTCTATATGGTCATCAAAGAGGTGTATATACTGCTCTCCATTTCCTGATGTTATCTTATCGGTTTTGATTTGTCCACCTGTGATTTCAGTAAAACCATTGAGTTTAGCTATGCCACGCTCACCTTCGTATTCTGAATTGACAGTGGCATATAGGAAATGATAAAAGCCTGCTTCTTGCTCTATATCTATTTTATTCTCTGATAGGATAAACTCGCCCGTTTCAGCGGTTTTGGATGCTTTGATATAGAGGTAATAGGTTTTAGCCTTATCGTCTAATCTACCTGATACGAAAGCAGGAATATTCCAATACTTATAGCTGTTAGCATCACGATTAGGATTTATATCAGTAGTACCAAGTGTGAAATGTTTGAGCCACCCGCTACCTGCATTGATTTGCTTCGTGTTTTTATCAAAATACAATGCATGAGGTACAGTAATAGGATTTGTTTTAGAGGATACAAAAGCAAATTGAGTAGATTTATTACCTATAAGTGCCATCATCGTCTGTACAGTAGCAGGAACAATACTCTTGGTATATTCAGGAAAGGCTGCTTCTATCTGTTTGATGGTTTCTTGGGCATCACGCCAGCTTCTTTTAGTTAATGATTGTGTACGCTTATTGAGTTCTCCAAAATATACTTCTTGGTTTTGGAGTTTGCGCATTTCAGAAACAAAAGAATGCCCTTGTACCTTATTGGATAGCTCTATTTGTGGGCTATAGGGGTTATTTACATACTCTTTAAGCCCTACAATACGAATAGCCACGGGGGTACGTTGGAACTCGGTATCTGAAAAGTTGATGTAAGCACCCATTTTGAGACGACCTCCTACATTTACCCAGTTCTTTTTAGCCCATATTCCGTCTAAATCACCGGTGAAGGTGAAGAGGTCGGCGCGGTTTTCGTATAGGTATTTGCATGCTTCTTTCATCATCTCCCAACTTGCGCCCGTTTTTGTGTTATCATCGCAAATATAAGCATTAGGCATTTGCATATTATAGACGGAATATTCATCACCTATAGCAGGTTTGAATATATCATTAGGCATTGTTACGCCGTCTTCCTCTTTGGGTACGAGTTGAAACCTTTTTTGATTGTGGTCGTATTTCTGTACCTCAAACTCTCTACCTGAGAGCATACCGCTTTCGAAGTAGATAAGCATTTTTTCACCTTTGATTTGCATTGCATTGAAATCAAGGGCTTGAGGTATGGAAGTATCGGTAAAATCATAAAAGTGTTTTGCTTTATCAACTTCAAAAACTTCTGAAATTGTGCCTTTACGCTTAGGATATATATGAGACAAATCAAGGCTTTGTTCGTTGATAAAGCCGTTATTCTGTACGTTCTTGATAGCTATTGATAGCCCTTTTTTATCTGAAACGAATGTTACACCTTCATAAACGTACTCTTGTGATTTGGGTAAAAGGAGTTCCTTGTTTCCGTACTTTGAGCGGTCAATATTACGTTCTCCTCCTTGTACGTATAAGCGGGTAATACGGCTTTGCTCAGTGGTGCGACTTACACCGGTTTTGAAGCCTTTGCCTTTGCCATATTGGAGTGGTAAGGGATTATCCTTGAAATACTCTACCTTATGCAAATGAATTGTTTTGCCTATGATTTCGTATTCAGTCTCAAAGGCTTTAGCTATCATTTCCAACGCTTCAAGGCAGTTGTTATGACTGTATGATACGAGTTTTTCGGAGGCTTCTATACAGTTACCTACTTGCCAACCGCTATCTATCATATTAAGGCAATCCACTAATATCTGAATATGGTAGCGTGGGGAAGCAGTGAAAGGAAATTTGAGGGTCTTATCGTTGGGATTGCGGAACTTGTAATTCTTCAGGTTAGCGCCCTCACTGTCCATAGTAAGGGTATATTCAAAGTGATGTGTGTTATGTTTGACTATCTTAGCAGGTTGATTGAGAGTATAACGCTCATTAGCAAACTCGCACCAAGCCCCTGTAGGTATGTCGGTGTAAGTAGGCAAGGCAAAATATAAATTAAGGGTATGCTCGCCCATTATGGAGTGGTATCGGTAGCTCTCATCAGTGGGGAGGACATCTATATAGGTGCTGTTAAAGTGAATTTGCATATTCGTTAGATTATTGTTAGTTGTAAATCAAACTTAGACCAAATGAGTGAATTGTCAATATATAGTTCCGTTATTTTACTGTCTTTATAGATACAAGTGTACTCCTTTTCGTTATACTTGAGCGTTCGTGCATTAGGTTGCACTAAATCATAAAGGAAAGCATAATACCCTTTGAGAAAGTCGACAATGGGCAAACGCATAAAGCATTTGAGGGTTGCAACACGCTCCTGAAAGTGTACAGGGGTACTCGCTGCTATAAGTCCGCTCATTGTACTATTTTGGGCTGTGAAAGGCACTTTAGCATTTCCTGCTGCGATTATTTCTTGTTGTGAACCTTCTAATAGTGTAATACCATACTGAGATAAGTTTTTGCTGTCAATATAGGTTTCTACATTGTAGGCAGTAAGGAGGGGAGCTTGGTAAGTATATCCTTGTAATGGGCTATCATCGGAAAGACGAATATCGGCTACTATATAATTACCATTGTTTTGTACTTTATTGAGCCCTACCAATCGGAGCTTGTATGTCCGTTGTATTTGCTTAAACGTATAATCGGCATACACACTTGCTGAAAGGAGTGTTACAAGCTGGCTGTATTTACTTTCAGGTAGTAACAACTGTAAAGTGATTTCCTTTGCTGATAGTTTTTGGGTCGCAAGGTCATACTCTGTACCGCTTTCCTCTGCCCAATCGTTTTTATTAGGTGTCTTAAGGGCAGGGTAGGATAAGAGGCTTGCGAGTGAGCCTTCAATGAGTTGTGCATTCAGCGTTTGTATGTCAATATTATTAATTTTCATTAGTAAAATATACCTGTTAAGTCTTTCGGTTTGCGGTTTCTACCTAATATTTCTTCTAAGAATACGTAACGAGAGGCATCAATAGCATGGTTAAAAGCGTCAATGGGTACATTGAGGAATGCGCCGTCTTTGCTTTGGGCATAAGTGTAATTCTTGAACTCTTTGATGATGTTTTCACTTCTGCGGGTGATACATATTTCATACTCTAACATCTTGGTAAGTCCTTCCATAACCGATCCATGCCCTTTGGTTACTGCAGTGATGTTATATCCTGCATTCTTTATTTCCTTCACCAAGCGAGGGTCAGCACTTTCGGAAATGATTTTGTAGATACGATAGGGGCGAAGGGCTTCGATGATGTCGGTGGTAAGCATTTGCGTTTGGTAGCATATTTCATCAATATACACCTTGTTATCAAGGAAAGCGACTTCCACGATAGCGGTAGGGTCGTGAGTAAAACCAAAGTCAAGTCCTAAGTATCGTTTCTTTGCCCAAATAGGTATTTCCTCCACTATAGTAACCTTTTCAAAGATAAGTCCCTCAATCATTGCCTGCTGCCCTAATCCATAGACTTGCCACAAGGAGCGGTTTTTGTGCTGGAGACTCTCTATCTCGTCAATGACCGTCTGCTCCAAGAAAGGGTTATCCTTATAAGTGGATATAAAGTGATAGGTACGAGGGTCCTTGTTTAATTCGCACAACCAATGGTCATTGGAGAAAGAGGGATTGTAATCGACAATGGTAAATTGGGTAGTACGCATTTTTAGCTGTTGGAACTCTATAAACTTGAGTTCGTTGGCTTCATTCACATACAATACATCACGCTTGCGCCCTCTTAGCTTTTGCTCGCTATCAGTAGAAAAGAACTCTACCCATGAACCATTAGGAAAGGTGTATATCATTTCAGACTTATTGATACTGTCTTCATCAAATACATTTAGCTTGTACAATATCTCCTTGAAATCGACAAATACAGACCCTTTGAGAGCAGGCAGGGTAGCACGGACAATAGAAAGACGTGTCTTAGGGTAAGTAAGACAATAAATAATGAGCCAAATAAGGATATTGAACGTTTTCGAGCTACGGCTGGAGCCTTGTGCTGATACGGTGGTATATCCTTTCTTAATTGCCTTATCCACTTGGGTATATATGTTAGTGGTCTGTATTATCATCGTTATCTGTTCTTACTTGTTCCCGCTTGTCAATGACTTCAATGGTGATCCCTTGAGCGAGTGGGCTGCCAGCGGTGGTGATGTCCAGTTTGTCAATCACTCCATCTTCAACACGGAAAGTGGATAGTACTGTTTGCATGGCTGTCATACGAGTACGATAATCAACAGGCACTTCGCGGAATTGATTAGGTATTACAGTACCATCTTCATCAGTAAGAGGCTCACGAATAACACCCATAATAGCAACGACAGATACCAAGTTTGATACATCATTGAATGTGCGTGCTCGGTAGGCTTTTTGTACCATTTCCAATTCAGGATTTTTACGAATACGCCCATATACAGATGGATAGGTAACACCAAGTATTTCGGCAGCTTTGGTAGGTTGTCCATTAGCTTTGATAAGAGCCTGTTTAAGCTCCTCGTCAGTATATTTTTCATTATCTATCTTCTTACGTGGTTTCATATCAAAAGTTATTAAATGTTAATCTATCATGTTAAGGACGGTTTCGCCCTTTGCAAAACGTTCATCAGGGTCTATACCCATAATCTCACAGAATGCTGATTTAGCTTCGTATGAGGAAAAGGATAGTGTAATAAAAGCGTCTTCGTTCTTTTGTCGCTCTATAACTTTTTCCTTTACCTGCTGCTTCATCTGTTTGACTTGTTCCTTTTTCTCGTCGTAGGTAGGTTCTTCCTTTTGCGGTGTTATAAGGTCTTCATAAGTTTCTACTTGTGGAGCGTAGTCATTTATATCAACCACGAAATGAGAAAGCTCGTTAATATCGTAGTCACTTAATCCTAAATTGGTATAGTCTATATCGTTGATGTATTCAGCAACAAGGGAATAATCAGCACGGGTGTTGCCAAGTGCTTCGTATGTAAGTTGTTCTTTTTCTGTTTTTATATCAAATGCAACGGCTTCTACTTTTACTTGGTAATCAGTTTCAGGAGTGCCATCATACTTGTAATACATATCCATTGCTTTGATACGACGGTGTCCGTCTATAAGATTACCCGTTACCTTGTTCCACTTTATACCCCCATTGAAGCCTACCTTTTTGAGGTTGGCGAGTTGGTTTTTGATTTCCTTGTCGGTGTGTCTTTTAGGGTTGTAAGGATTTAGGTTGATTTGGGAACGGTTTATGGTGATAGTTTCAGATTGTTTTAGCTCTTTCATAGGCATATTCGTATAGTTTGCGTTCTACTAATGGAAATTCAGCTATTACCTTTTTCAGATCATTAGGGAAATGGTTACGAAGGAATAGTAAATAGTTAAGGTCGTTTATATCTGTACCTGATGATTGGCTATTACCATACTTTTCGGGAGTGATGAGTTTTTCCGCTTTGATGTATTCTATTATGTTATTATTCTTGTAAGTGGAAAGCGGATATACTTTTTTGTTCTTTTCATTGATAGCCTGCTCCTGATAAGTACGAAGCATTACACGTCTATTCATACTATCAGATTGCTTAAAGCCGAAAAAAGCCCACTTTATAGATGTTTTTTCTCGTATGTTATCCGTAAGGTCTGAAAGGTTGTAAAGGCGTTGTTTTTCGTTTTGAGCATGTCCCAAGTGTCCAGTTTTGATGTAAGAGAATACAGCAAAATGAGGTATTTGAATGATTTGTGCTTTTGGGTATTTCTTATTGATGTAGTGCATATAGCGTGCGATGTGGTCGAGGTCTTTCACTACATACATAAATACGCACACTACCTTTTCAAAGTGAGGATATAGCAAATTTAGCAAGGCAATACTATCCTTACCACTCATAGAGTGAAATAGTATCACCTTGCTGGTTTTTTGAGCAATTTGCTCGATGACTTGCTGGGCACGGTTAAGCATAAGCTAAAAAAGATTAGATTACTTAGCAAAAGAAGCACTTAACCTTTGGTTTGTTCTACCAAAAGACGAAAGTTTGCCGCTTTCATAATCTTTTTTAGTCTTGTAGACTGTTCTTTTACCATCTGCCCATCGTACTGCATAAGGTTCACTCATAATTGAAAGATATTAAAGTTAAACAATAAAAAAGGTCTGCAAGCTATTACACTTACAGACCTTTGTAGGTTCGTGATTTATTATTATATACCTTTGTGGCTGATGATTTTACCCATAACAAGCACAAAGAAAGCGGGTACTTCGTCTAATTCTTTGCCCTCAAACTGTTGCCACTCATTATCATAATCGTGAAAGTCAAAGCAACGATTAAGAAACTCAATATCATCTTTCACCATTGAGCAGGTATTAATACCGTCAAGCTCTACTACCAAGTTCCACGTTTTATTGTAGTTGGTGAAAAAGATGTGCCTAATATCGTCTCTATAGACTTTATCAAACTCTAATATACCGTTTTCGTCTATACCTTGAAAGTCTGGTTCTTTGAGTTTCTCTTGGTACTCTTTGTACTTTTCTTGGTCGATAAACATTGAAATATATTTATCTGAAAAGGTGCGTATTTCTACTTTCTTTTTACCATTGAGTATATCAAGGGCATTTTCTTTTTTCATTATAAGATGGTACGCCTCTACTGATTTGCCATTTATCTCTATTGTCATTTTTTTAATGTTTTATATTAAGGTTGTAAGTGTTTCACTATTTCAAAGACCTTATACACGCTTTATGTACAAGGCAAAGGTACGATATAAGCCACAAAGGGCTACTATAGTTGTTTGTGTAAAGTTTGTTCTTTCTTTGAATTTTTTTTGAATTTTTATATTATTTTAGGTACAAGCCGATAATCATAAGGGCGAGGGTAACAAAGAGGCTCACAAGCCACTTGATAAGGTCTAATTTAGTTTGTACTAAATCTTCTTTTGTGGCTAATTCTTTATACATTTTCAGTTACATACTCAGATATATAGGTAGTAAGTGCCTCAGCGGTTTCTTGGTTGAGCTTTTTACTTAGTAGTTGGTATAATTGTGTTATAGTGATAGTCATTTCTTTTATTTTAGTTAGGTGCAAAAATATGAAAAATATTTTAAAAACCCTTCTCTTTTGAATAACTTTTTATGCTATATCTAAAATGTTAAATTTGTAGAATGAGCGCCATTCGTTTTTTACTGTATCAAAGTAGGTAAAAAGATTCTCATTAGGTTTGCGGTTGGTAGTGGTAGCAGGTGTGTTTGCCAACGTACCAAAGGCTTGACGAATTGAGCCATCTAACTTCTTGTAGTGAAATTCTACGATTTGGCTTTTCATTTTAGCTTTGAGCTTGATATTTGCCCACGCTTTTTTAAGGCATTCTGAAAAAGAGTACCCTGTTTGCTTGAAAAATTGCCATGCGAGGCAAAAGACTGTTTTTCTATCTGTATTTTTCATTTTGATTTATTTTTTAATAATTTTTGCCATTGTCCATAAGTATAAAGTCCAAATTTATTTCGTGCTTCATCTATTGAAATATTGAATTTTAGAATTGCTTGATTTAAAAAATTCTTATAATCAGCGCAGGTTGGTAATTTATTGTCCATTTTGGTAGGTGTTTTAGAAGTTAATAATTAAGATAAATATTTGCAACGTTCTCATAATCGCATTTTTTTAAATATTCAAGCTCTCTATGATAGTTTATATCTTCAAAAAGTCTTTCAATAAATAGTGCTTTTTGAAAGTTATTATTCATAACAGCTTTTTCGTGCTCTAAGATATATTTTATAAGTTCAGTAAAAGTAAAACCATAATTAATAGTTTTAGCTGTTTTTCTTACTCTTTTAAAATCGTTTTCAGAAAGTTCTATTTTTTGAATTTCTGATTGATAATTTTTAATTTGTTCTAATGTTAGCATTGTAATGATTTTTATATATTATTATTGAAAATTTGAGCCTTTTTGCGCCTTGCTCAGGGCTGTGATTAGAGTTCTATTACATCTGAATATTCTTGATATTTTTGCTTTAACATGGTAAAATACTTGATAAACTTTTGTTCATTCTCTTTTGAGAAAGTACCCTCAAGGGCGGGGCATTTAAGGTCAATATTAAGGGCATTAAGCAAGCAATTAACGCAATCTTGCAAGGTCTCATTAAGTACTTTCATGGCTTGGTTACTGCCATATTTGTATATGCCCTCGTTAAGGTTATTAAGCGTTTGTTCAAGGGGTCTTACAAAGCTAAATTGTAGCATAAGGTATGTAAATGCAGCATCTTGTTTTTTGTTCATTGGTTTCATATTCATTTTATTTTTGATTGATTTTTAAGATAGAAAGCAGTTTTTAGACTTGCTTAGGTCTGTGTTTTTAAAAACCTTTTCTTTGCATAAGCATTTCAATTTTTGCACGCCCGCGCTCGGCGCTTGGTACTTCTTTGACTTTTAGAAAATCTTCTTTAAACTCTCTTACTGCTTTTATTGCATTTTCACAAGCTAAAACCTCTATAATCATAGGTGCAAATTTTCGTTTGCCTTTGTTGCAGAGGGCGTTTTTTTCAAGAGATGTTTCTCTAAGAATGTAGTTTTCATAAAACTCTTTTTGCATATTTACAGGTACTATATATTGACTATTTTTGAGTGTGTATACATCATTTTTACTTTTTCTATCAGCTATGATAGTAACAGGTATTTTATTGACAGTACCTTGAAAAAGGGTGATTGTACCATCTTCATTTTTTACAACCTTGTACCCCTCTGTTAATGCTTTGTAGTTGTCTTCTGTATAAACATTTGTACCAACTTTAATTACTTTAGCTTTCATATTCGTATATTTTTAATTAATGTTCTTATTTCATTTTGATGGTGCAAAGGTATATACTTTTAGCTACACTTATAGTTAATAAAATCATAAACCTTTCTATATGTAGAGTTAAATGTATATACACATATATTTACATTAAAATATATATGTACCTTTGCAAAAAAATAAATAGGAGCATGGCACGAGAAAGAATAAAAGGAAAAGCCTTAAATATTAGGGTATCTGAGGAGTTTATCACTCTACTAAAATTGTTATCCGAGAAGAAAGGCATGTCGCAAGCTAACCTAATAGAGTACCTTGTACGTAAGGAAGCAGACGCTATTCAACTCAAGGAGAAGTACGAGCAGGAGAGGGGAGAAGGAAAAGAAAGCACCACCCCTTAGCTTAGGAGTGGTGCTGCTGTTGAAAAACATTAACCAAAAATAGATTAAAAACGAATATCAATTACAATATTTTTGCTTCTACCTCATGGAATAGTTGTTCGTATTCCGTGATGTATAGCATGTTGTTATGCTCCTTGCGGTAATAGGCAACACTTGCAGGGGAAATTCCTAAGTACAAGGCTATTTCCTTCTGTGAGGAAAAGGAGTGTTTGCAGGCAAGTCCACAAAACAGTTTTAGATAAATAACCCTGTCTTTTATGAACTCAAGAGTAGTATCCTCGATGGCTATTTTAATTTTTTCAAGCATGGGCATAATACTTTTTATTCTTGTATCTCCTTAGTGATAATCTCTTTAAACTCCTCAAAGGAATAGCATACATAGTAGGTATGCCCCAGAGCTTCTGCTTTTTGTTGGAAGGTTTTTTGATTAGGAGTTTGCTTGTTTCCTTTTACCTTCATCTCTATATAGAGAATCTTCCCATGAGGGAGTAATACAGTCAAGTCTGCTACTCCTGCGAGTACTCCTTCTGCTTTGAGTCTTTTTGCTTCTATGGAGTTGCGAGAACCTCCGTTGGGAGTAGCGTAAATAATGAGGTTCGGATACTGGAGCCTGAACCACTTAACGCATTGGGTTTGTAGGGTACTTTCTTGGTGTTTCATAAGGGTACATTACTTTTTATTGTCACTTTAAATTTTTTGCCCTTGTACTCTTTTTTGTAGCGTCTTATAATTCTTCTCAAAGAGACTAATCCAAAGGCTTCTTCTACTTGAATCACTATCTTACGAGTTACCATAGATAGGTTTTTAGGAGCAAATTCAAAATCCTTGAGGTACTGTATATTTTTTAAGGCTTCGTCTTTGGTTATCATACCTAAGTCATAATTCATAATATGCCCTATTACATACATAGCAATTTGCCCATAACGACTGAATAATGGGACTGAGTTATTATATTCTACATCGGCACAAAAGGCATACACACCTTGAGGGTTAATCTTTAGTGTGTTAAGAACCCCTTCGTATGATTTCATCTCCTCAGTGAGGTTAATACACTTATCTGCCTGCTCATTCTTATCACAGATAAAATCTTGAGGGGAGGTTTGTCCTCCGAATACTTCATTTATCATATTGGATATATTCTCCGCTGTATGATAGTCATTCTTCGCCTTCATTAACGATTGGTTCAAACAACGGAGGCTATATAAATGAGCCATCTTAATAAGTAGGTATGCTCTCATTATACGAAAACTCCTCTTTAATTGCTTGTTGTTTTTGCTCTTTATCTTGGGGGTTAGTACGTCTGTTGTCATTAGGCTGCTTTGTAATTAGTAATTACCCTTAGAAGTTGTTTGTTTAAAATCTTTTAATACTGATTTTAGAGTTTCGTTGTCAAAAATAAACCATTCTCTTTTATACAGATATTTTTTATATTTTTCATGTAGTTCAGTTTCTAAATCTCCCATCATCTCACACACTAATTTTATATCAGGGTTATATAACTCTAATTCCTCTAATCGTCTATTAACATCTCGTGATTTTCCTATCTTATATTTATCTCCTGATTGAAATAAGTACGTTTTCATAACCTCCTTTTTAGGAAGCATTGCAGGAACGTCAAAGCAAAAGAAGTTGTCTGTATCTAACCCTTCCAAATCCGCACTAAACATTAATTCTACAAAGAACATGGGATGTAGTTCTAAGGCTAAAAGTGTCCAAATATATGGGTTACAAAAAACTTCTTTGTTATCACCTCTCCCATACGTCTCCCACATTCCTATAGATTTCAAAACCTTAATAAGTCCTTTATCATCAACTTCTTTCAGGAAGTCGTCAATATGTAACTTAACAACTCCTATTCTGTTTAATGTTATGTAAATTGTTTCCTTAAACCCTTTATTATTGACTATTTCGTGTATGTTTTTTTCTTCTCCGCCATATTGCATACGTGCCTTTTCATATGCTTTCATAAGGTCAGTAACAGAAAGACTTTGTCCGTTTTTAGTGTTTTGTTTGATAATTATGCCGAATAAGTTGCGGTCGGCACTCTTCATTATGATATTGGTTTTCATAATTGAAAATACGATTTTTATTGTTAAATTCTTACAAAGTGCAAAGATAAGAAAAATATTTGAATTATCGCTATAAGTTATCAACATAACTATTTGGTAATAGGTGTTTTGCATTGTTAAATTAAGGGTGTTTTTACACTTGCAAAAACGATAATAAATATTATTTTATTTTGTTAAATTGTGATTTTAGAGCAGGTAAATAAAGAGGGTAAATATTTTGCTTTCACCCTCCTTATAACTTCATTTTTTACTCATAAAATACTATTAATTTAGCATATTATAGGTTTGTATGAGAGCTTTTACAAGGGCTTCACGGGCTTCTTTGTAATCGTCAAAATCACTTTTACAATCTATCGTCTTACCTCTTTCATTGCTTATTACATAGCAATAATAACAACCTTCGTCAAACATAGACTGATTATCAATTTTGATAAAACTTACAAAACCTTTCTCTCTGAACCACTCAAAGACTTGTTCCCAAGTGGGGCATAGAATACATAATAATGGAGCTTCCTCATAAGGTTCTAAGTCCTCAAAATAATATTCAGATGTATCCTCAAATACCTTATCTAAATCCATTTTGAATTTTATTTCATCGCTTTTACGATATACAAATAGACATTTTTCATCAAAGCCTATTCGTTCTAACATAAAGGCTATATCAAAAGGGACAAGCCAATTGGGGTAGTTGTTATTTTTCATCTTTCACAAATTTACCGTTAATCATTTTTTTAGTTGCTCCTTTCTCAATCCCATGCAATAGGAGTAGTAATTAATATTTACATCATGCTCAGAGATGTAATAATACCACTCTACAATTTTCCTCACAGGTTGATTGCTCTTGAGGTCAAAGTATATATCCGAGATACTGAAGAAGAAATCAGAAATGTAAAACATGTCTATACGATCCCCTCCAACTGAATAATCAGGGATTAAGTCTTGTTTCTTGCAAAAAGCTTTTAGTAGGTCCTTAGTGGCATACTCAAAAAGAGAAACTTCATCTTGTTTTTTTGTTCTCATTGTTTAATTCTTAAAATGGATTGTTATTTTTAGGGTCAATTTTTGGGAAACTATTTTCTTGATAAGTATTTATACTTACGTTTCCGTATCGTTCAAAAAACCGCATATAGTGTAGCTGACAGCCGGCAATTACACGACCTACAGAACCGTTACGAAACTTAGCAATATTAATTTCTACTTCGTTATCTGTAGGGGTGTTATCCTCCCATTGAGGAATTTTATAATATTCAGGACGATAGAGAAAGAGTACATTGTCAGCGTCCTGTTCTATGGCACCTGATTCACGAAGGTCAGAGAGTTGAGGACGTCTATCTGTTCTTGAATCTACAGAACGAGAAAGCTGAGAGAGGGCGACAATAGGAATATCCAATTCCTTAGCCAAGCCCTTGAGAGTACGAGATATTTCACTAATCTCTTGATCTCGCGTCCGTCCCTTAAGAGGGTTGCTAATCAGTTGCAGATAGTCAATGTAAATAATTTTTACTTTCTTATCTCTTACCCACTTCTTTGCTTTGATTTTCAAAGAAAGCAAGGATAAAAAAGGCTCTTCATCAATATACAAAGGCAACTTATTAAACGCTTCTCTATGTTCTACGGCAACCTCCATTTCCGAAGGAGTAAGGGTGCCAGAGAATAGTTTACTACTGTCTATCTGGGCAAAGTTAGCAAAGAGCCTTGAGGTAAGCTGTTGCGCACTCATTTCAAGGGAAAATATTCCTACAGGGTAACCTAATCGTGCTTGATGAAGGGCGTCATTCAGTGCGTATGCTGTCTTTCCCATAGCTGGACGTCCTGCTATAACCGTAAGATCACTCATCTGGTAACCATTGAATTTCAAATTCAAATCACGAATAGCCATAGGTACCACTTGACGTTCTGCTCTTGTCTTTAGGACCTCTGTAAGATAATCCCCTATCTCCTTCGGTTGTTTGATAGAAAGCCAATCGGAAACTTTATCAAGCTCCTTGTAAGAACTATCCAACAGCTCAAATATATCCATGTCCTCATCGTAGGCTTGCTCAGTGAGGTGATAACCTACTTCAATACTCTTGCGCTTGACGTACAACTGCATGAGAATAAGCGCATGTTTGTAAATATGTGCTGAAGAGGATACTTTTTCAGTGAGTGCAACAAGATAGGCACCCCCTCCTGCTTCTTTGAGTTTGCCTTTCTTCTGCAAGGCAATCCGAACTGTTACTAAATCAACTGGCTGTGAATCCTTGTAAAGCGAAAGGATAGCATTATAAATCAATGCATTTTTTTGATTATAAAAAACATTTGTATCCTTAACCACCTCTACAAATTCAGAAACTCCACGATTGTCTATAAGCATACCTCCCAGTACAATCTCCTCAAGATTGAGGTCATTAGGCATTTGTCTTATCATTTCCGTTTTTTTTAATTAATAAATTATCTCATTTCCGCTCTCATCATAGCGAAAGCGCTTAGGAGCTGCTACGGGCACTTGTGCTTGTTGCATGGGAGGTCCTGTTGTTTCTTTCCTTCGTGTTTCCCACGTTCGTACAGCTGCCTTCCAATCCTTCATCGGCTGACTCCCTACTCTCCAACCTTTGGAAGCATAGAAATCACAAAACTGCTGTCCTAAAATGCCATTCTTGCGCTCCTCGCAATATGTCTGTACTTCTTCAGGGGCAGGGATAATAAATTTTTTCCGCCCGCCGCTGCTTTGTGTTTCTGGAGTAGAAGGAGTCTCTATGGGAGTTTCTACAGGAGAATTCTCTCTTTCCATTTCCGAATTTGCGCAGTCGCTTTTCTGTTTCTCTTTTTCTAAAAGAGAAAATTCATTTACATTATCATTTACATTTACATTTACATTAAGGGGGCTTTTGCTTTTTTTGCTTTTTTTAAAAACCAATTGGTTTTTTTGCTTTTCTTTACTTTCTTCTAATTCATTGGTTTTCAACGGTCTTCCTCCTTTCGTTCCTGCCTCTTTTCTCTTTTCTTTGATTGATATATACTTTTGTGTATCCCTATCAATCGTTTGCTTTACAAATCCGAATGCTACCTTTGCAAGTGGTTTTAGTTCAATCAAGTTACCATAAATGGCATATTCCGCAATAGCCTGATAAACTTCCAACTGAACCTCACTTGGCAAATCCCTAATAACATTCAACCAATCTTTGTAAAAAACAAATGTTTCTCTTTCCATTTCTTTTTGGTTTTTATAAACACTTCCTTTCAAAGGTTAAAAGAACTCTTTTCAGAACGATTATCTCTCCTTTCACAGAGAACTCCCCCGAGATAGCCAGTATTTTATCGTCTTCAAAAATCCCAACGTCCAAAGGGAAATAATCTAATCCTTGTTTATTTGGTCGTGCCATATTGATATTGTTTTATTCGCTTATTTTGTCAATTTCACACTTGATAAGCAAAAATACCGCTCTTGATTGTGGCTTGAGGACATCCTCCCAATCCTCATCAGCAAATACATAGTGCAATATTGCCATGGTTACTTTTGATTGTTCTGATCTGGGGAGGTGGCACATGGCTTCATACCAACTCTCCTTAAAAATTAAATCTTTTGACATATTTTTATCTATTACTTGTTATCTGTATAAAGCCCTCTCCTTGAGCAAACTCACCAAGTACAAGCGAGGGCTCATAAAAATGAATGAGTACTTAGAATAACTTAGGTTGCAAATTTTCAATACGCTGTTTCCCTTTCTCAAAATATTCTTTGTCTATCTCAGTAGCAATGCCTTTCATACCCATATTATACACCACTTCCATACAACTCATACTTCCTGCAAAGAAGTCGGCTACTACTATTTCATTAAGAGGTTTATCTTTTGGGATAACCAGTGCTAACAGACGCTCTAAGAGGCGAACGGGTTTTTGAGTGGGGTGAAGTCTATTAAATCTTTCATAATTCACTTTGATAATAGAGCGTTCTCGCATTCCTTCTTTGATAGCTTTCAGGCACATTGTTGGTATAGAGAATATACCAATTGAATTTTTAGAGATCGTACACCCACTGGTTTTGTCATTTCTTTTTTTGCTTATATTGATATGCCCCGTTCTCAAGTATTCTTTCATGTAATCTAACTCCTTAGTATTATTCAGTGCTGACTTAATTCGGTTAATATCACCCACCAAAGTATCTATATTGTGCTGTTTTACTTCTAAGTAAGGGACTTTTACATCTGCATTAATACTCCCTTTTTCTTTTGTGTATATAGCAATTGTCTCGTGGAAGCGTTGTATTGGTAAAGTCGGCGCAGTAGAAAATCCCTTATTCCAAATCACCTCCTCCTTAAACACAAACCCCAATCCATCTAACATCGTATTCCATCTATAAAAGGAAGTACCACGACCAAACATCACAATAAAGCCTTTCTTTGTAAGTAACCGCTTGCATTCGGCAAAAAACTTGTGCTCTTCAAAAGGGCGTTCCAGCTTTTGGTTTTTGAGGTACAGATAAGGCGGGTCAATGCAAATCACATCAATACTCTCATCGGCGAGGGTTGCCATTACCTCTAAGTTATCGGCATTGTATAATTGTATATTATTCATTAGCTTTTTTTGATTTGAAATTAGAGATTTGATAAAGATTTATGCGCACTCAATCTCATTCAAATCGGGTTGTTTTTTATTGTTTGAATAATTCAGGGTTGTCGTAGATGTTTCCTATTACTTTTATTTCTTCTCTATCTACATCCATTTCAGAAAGACTTATTAAACCATCTCTTGTACCCTTTTTCTTTATATAAAGTCTACAAAAGCCAGCAAAACATTCAGAGTATACAATCTTAAATCTATGACTACTAATTATATTATTTACTGCTTTTTCAACAATATCCCCTTCATAGATTTCTTTTCCATTTTTGTCATATAGTCCTGTGAATTGTCCAATTGAATTAGTTTCTACTATATAGAAATTTCTTTCACCTTTAGTTTCTGATATTCCAAAACAATTTTCAAAGGTTAATAAATCTCCATATACAAATATGTTAGCTTTTTCACTAAAACCCCTAAATTTAATTGTTCTCATTACTTTATTTTTTAATCTTTGCCCCCGCTCACGGCTCGAACGTGAGGGCTTGCCTATCGGGGGGCATCATGTCTAAGACATGAGATACATAACTTTCATAATGTTAGGTTTTTTGTCTTTAACAATTTCTATGTTAAAAATATTTTAGGTATATGTTTGTGGTACCAGTTTATCGGAAATACTAACTAATCTTTAAACTATGAATAAATTGCCTGCCTTTCTCTGTCCAAACCATAGATTGAGAGGTTTTAGGCTCTCCTGTTTTTGTGTCAAAATAAGGTGTTATACGCATGTCTGTGTATCCTTTATCTTGATAGGTATGAGTAAGAAACCATTGCCCACTTTGAAAGAATTGTATTTTCCTTTCTTTTAGCTTTTGATTTAAAGCCTGAGCGCTCATGCCTAAATCCTTTGCAATCTGTGTAGTGGTGAAAGTACTTGTACTCTGTAACACTTCATCTGTATATTGAGCCTTTGGAGCAAGGTACTTTATCTCTGTTTCTTGTAATTCTACTTTACTCTCAAGCATTTGTACTTTTTGTTTGCTTGCTTCTAATCGCTTTTGTAGAATATTCATAGCATTGTAGATAGCTTCATCCTCGTCTGAAATAGTGGTAACGCCTGTTTTTAAAAGCTCCTTTATCCTATCATTACACCATAATTTAAAATCAACTGAAAGCCATTGGGCAAAATCTAAGGCAACATCCTCGTGTAACCAAGTGCCTTGTATATCCCCTCCTTGTACAACTTTCACTAAATCAGCCGTTAGGCATTTTAGCCTAACGGAAAGAGCGTTAATAAGCTCTTGCGCTGATTGAGTTCTTAAATAGTCTTTAGGAGTTTTTCCAAACGCTTTAGCCATTTCAGTAGCGTTAATCATTACATCACCATTTCCAAGTTGGAAAGTGATATTATTTCCGTTGTAGTTGTAAACTTGATTATTCATTACTTATTTTCTTTTAAAACTTGCTTATTTTCTTTTTTACGTTGGTTTTTAGGTTGTTAGGATTTAATTTTCACCTTGCTTAACGAATAACTAAACTTGCTTAATATCCCGTTTTTGTTATCCTTAAATTCTCTTTCTCATAACTTAGAAGACTTCTAAGTGCTTCTATCTGATGAGTACAAGCTCTGTTAATACGTTCCAACCAATCTACAAGAAACTGCTCCTCTTGAGCAATCCCCTTAACTAAGGCATTTTGAGCTGTTGCCGATAGATATTGCTCCTTTGCTATGGCTATGATAGTCTTTGTAATTTCAGCCGTTGTACGTTGGTTGTAGAGATACTTTGCCTTTGCCAACATCTCACCACTACGAGCCATATATACCGATAACTCTTTAATACGTTCAACCATTTCCTCTGGATTATCTGAACAACTAATCTCTAAGTAATCTTGAATATCTTTTGCTTCTTTTTTAAGTTCTTCCATTTTGTCTTTATTTTGAAAGCAAGGCAGGACTCGAACCTGCTACTATCCCGATTGATACTTGCTTTTTATATTACTAATTACCTAATATTACGGATTGTTATCTTCTTCATGGTCTCTGAGTAATAAATAAAGAAATATAGCTGTTACCATTGCATGAGTGGCTTTGGTATAGTCCCTTAGAATTATCAAGCTAAGGATGTTAATGGCTAACAACAGGACAATCATTACTTTTGTCATAATAAAGGTTTTGCTATTTCTAATAGTTCTCTTTGGTCTTCGAGGAATTTGTCTCTGATTTCTTCTGTTTTGAAAGAAACCACCCTTTGACATTCAATAGATTCAAAAGTGTGAAATTCTCCCTCACAAACTTGGATACTAAACTTTTCCTCTTCATCTTCCCAATCAGACTGCCAACCTTCATTGTAATAGTCTCTAAGAATAGTCAATTTTTTGAGCGCTTCAAAAGCTCTTTCATATTCTTCATTAATGTAGGCTTCATCTGCATAAATCACTCTATCTTTAGAGTTCTTTTCTAACCACTCTACAGCTTCCTTATAAGTTGGTACAGAAGCTTTTTGTTCAAATCCTTGAAATTCTATTTCATAAGGTTTTATAGAAAGAGTTGGAATTACACCTGCTCCAAATGCTCCATTTAATTTGTAATATAAATAAAAATTTTCTACTTTTACAATTAATGGACAAACTGTTCCTTTTCCTATTTCAGTTATAATACCTTTTTTGTTAGGAAAAACTATTTGGTCATAGACCTTCATTCCTACTTTAAATACTGTTTTCATTCTTTTTACTTTATTATTCCTAATTTTTTAAACATTTCTAATGCTTTATCTTTTGTCAAAGCGTCAAAGCATTCAATAGACGCTTCTTCAGTAGCAAATCCATAAGATAACATTGTTAATACTCCTCCGATAGATGTAGTTACTTTTATGTAGTAGTTCTCATCTTCTCCGTTGTATTCTTTCTGCACGAGTATCTGTCTATCTTCATACTCATACACTTTGCAAAATGTGTGTTTTTCCATTTTTCTTTATTTTAAGTTGTTAAAAAGGCAAATCATCATCTTCCTGATTGCCATATATTGCAGGGTTAGGCTCTTTGCCGTTGTTATCAAATATCTGCGGTTGTTGTACCTGCTGCTGTGCTCTCTGTGGTTGTGGCACAGGTACTGCTTGCGGGACTGGCTGCTGATAAGCTACATTAGTAGTCTGTATCACCTCAATTTTCCAACCTTCAATCGTGTTAAAGTACTTGGTCTCTCCTTGAGGGTTCGTCCATTCTCTACCACGGATATTAATATATACCTTTACATTTTGCCCCACTTGTAGATTATTGAGTAAGTCGCAACGCTGCTGTGTAAATTGAATAATAATCGTTTGCGGGTATTGCTCCTCCGTTACTATCACTAAATCCCTTTTCTCAAAGCCATTTTGTCCTATCACCTGAGAGGGAAATATCTGTTTTATTCGTCCTTGTATTTCCATGTCTTTTGATTTTGTTTCAATTCTTTTTTTAGTTGCTTATATTCCTTTTCAATCTGTTTTAGATATTTATACTCTTCATATAGGGTGAAAAAGTCTAAATTCTTATTTACTATGGGACATGCAATTCTTTTTGTAACATCTTTTACCTCTACAATTTTGAAAGTATTATATCCTATATTATTTATCAAATAACCATTAATTTTAGTTCTTGCTCCAGTTTCAGAACAAGCAATAACATAGGTTCTTATATCAACGCCATAGTAACCTTTGCTGTTTTCGTTTCCTAATAGATGAATTTCGTATAAACGTTCTTTTTTTTCCTCAACTAAGCGATATTTTTTGCCGTTTTTATATATATACTCACTCATTTTATTTAATTCTAATGATAAAAACTTCTACTTTTATGCAGCTCCAAAACCTCGCTGCTTTCCTTTCTGTTTTCCTCAATAAACGCCCTCGCTTGTTGTATGCTCAGGTGTGTATTGATATTGCCGTAAGCGTGGGTATATTCGCCATTGGCTCGTGCTTCCTCTATTGCCTGTTGTATGTACTCCTCGCAATAGTTATGCTCAATAGCATAGAGGTCGTAACCCTTAGCTGTGATACCTTCCAAATGTACTGTATCGGTAGCGTGGAATATTTTATACTCATAGTTACCCTTTATAAAGTCTATTATTGTAGGGTTTAAAAATATCCGCCAACCGAAATTAGGCATGTCGTGGTACAGCTTAACAGGTGATACCTTGAACGCTCCATAATCGTACAACATACCCACTTGTAGCACATCTATATTCTTGATACAAGGCAACTCCTCTAATAGAAAATCACCGCAAGCTACTCGCAAGGTTGGTCTTTCAGCTTGTAACCGCTGCAAGGTGCGTAATTTCAAATGATCTCCGTGCTTATGAGTGAGTAATACGATTTTCAAAGAACGTTTGACTGCTTCTAAGGCTTTGAGAGAAACACCGCAATCTACCATTATCTGATTATCATAAATCACAGCGTTTCCCTCGCTACCCGAACTAATGACTTGTGCTACTCCCATTTGTTCTCTGTTAGGTTATAAATACCTCGTGGGAAGTATTTCATTTCAGGGCATTTATCGTATTCAAAAGCCCACCCTAAGCCAAAATACTCAACCATTACATCTCTTGGATTTTCGGCTGTTATCTTAATCACACAATTGCAATCTAAGGATTGACCATTCAACCGGTATATGTGTGATTGTCCAAAGGTAAAATAACTCGTTTTCATAGTTACATCTGTTTAAAATCTACTTGTTTAATGCCTTTAGTAGGAGCTGGTGAAGGCTCTTCTTGACTTACTACCTCAGTAGGCTCGCTTTGTTCTATGATAACAGCGTCTTGTACATACCTACCTCCTTGAGGATTGTCTATATAGCGCCCCTCGCTGTCTGCTTGGTCTTTCTCTATGGCTTGCTGCATTTCTACTGAGAGCACTCCAAAACGGTTCAGTAGCAGCTTGAGAACTGTTTTCTTTGCCATAGTATCAAATTCGTTTCTCCATATCCCCTTAAATTCTTTAGTGTCCTTGTCTATACCGCTTTTGGAATACTTACTTACATGCTCTTGAACCTGTTCAAGGGTCATATATAGTGATTGCTGAAAGCCATTTTGTAACTCTATGTATGCCAAATAACCTATGACTTTGCCTTCAGGGTTTTCACCTAAAAATTCAGTATGCCCTGTGAACTTGTTACGCTTAATCTCTCCTTCTCGCACCTCGCAAGTGTTAATCGTTCTGTATTGACCGCTGCGAATTGCCAATTGCACAAAGCCCTTATAACCTATCTGAAATTGCGGGTGCACTTCTTGCGTCTTCCAATCCTTATAAGGAATAACGTATGCATACCCTAAATTCTTACTCAGTGGCAAATTCAGTGCTGTGGCATTCATCGCACACTTCATCACTTCAGAAGGATCACATTGTGAAAGATTCTTATCAGCGTCTGAAATGGCTAATAAGTTGGATACAAACTCCGATTTTCTTGCACCTAATGTTTTAGTCAAAAAGTCAGCTGTATTAGCTTGATTAAGAAAGTTCCCTAATCTTTTGTCCGTTGTTTGTGTTATTGCACTCATTTTTATAGGATTTTTATATTGTTACTAATGATATATGCTTTCAAGGCTTTGAGTTGCTCATAAGTCCCTTGTACTGTAAAACTGGTTTGTATTACTTCTTCAGTAGCTGGCTCTTCTTCTTTTTTCTCTATTCGTTCTTCTCTCTTCACTTCTTCAGGTGCTTGCAAGGGAGTTACTTCCTTTGCTTCAGCTGCTTCCTTCGCTTGCGCTGCTCGTGCCTTTTGCGCTTCAAGTCTCTGTAACTCATATTCTCGTTGTTGCTTACGATATTGTGCGTTACGCATGGCACTCGTTACATCAAGCGTTTGTTTGTACTCGGTGAGAATCTCCGCTTTGTACTCGGCTGTCTCGTTAAGGCTATCAATAAATTCAAGGCTTTTAACCACATTGTCTATATAGCCATTAGTAAGATCCTGCAGATTCTTATCTATGGTAGTAGTGTTTATCTTTAATCCAAGCCTTTCAAAGGGTAAGAAGTCAATATTATTCGCTTGGCAGAGCTCTGCAAAATATGCCTTGATACGTGCTTCTTTGTCCGCTTTAAGACGATTGTCAAATTCATCAATCTTAACCTTAAGAATGCCTTCCGCTTTCTCATACCTCTCTTTGATAAAGGTGTTATATGCCTTCTCAAAAGCCACATAAGGCGCTGCTACTTGCTCTTTAATCCGTTTGCGCTGCTCTTCAAAATCTTTTAGTTCTTTGTTGAGCATGGCTCTTGTCTCCTTAACGGATTTCTTTGTCTCCTCTGTTACAAGTTGTTTGTCTAACTCAAGCGCTGCAATACGCTTGTCAATCTCTTGCCCTACACTCTCTATCCTCTCATAAAGGATTACAGGCAACTGCTGCACGGTGATTAAATTCTCATTCATTTCTATATCTATTTTTAATGTTATTTATTCTTGAATTGATTATAAAGTCGCTGCTCATACTCATAAGCAACATTTTGCCTTGCTGTATCTATATATGCGATATAGTCATTGATGGGCACTTCACGGGTTATTTGGCTATCAATAGGGAAGGATACAAACCCTATCACCCTATCACTATCGGCACCAAAACCCCATATATAACACTCGTCTATTCTGTCAATTTGCAAAAGCCAATCGCCTATCTCATAGCATTTGCCCTTTTCTACTACTGTTTTCATTTTCTTTTACTTTTTAATTACCACTTATAAGACGTTGCATAATCAGGATGTAAGTCTTCATCATCATAGAATTCATACTATTCATTTGCCCGCTCTGTTAATGCCTTCACAAGCAACTCCTCTTGAAAAGAACTTATCTCTACTGTTTCAAAATTTACTTCCACACGAGTAATACTTACCTCGTGGTTACTAATATATTCACAATGCTTATATACATAATCAGGAGAAATTACATACTCAATCCTACAATACCAATCATCTTCATATTCTTTCTCAGTTTCAAAATCTCCTTCTATATCTCCCTGCCATTCAAGGTCTGTCCCTAACAAATCATAACCCCTATAATAAGGTCGCTCTTCCATTTCCAAGAGCACTCTCTTAAGTTCTAAGTGTGTTAACGCTCTCATCTTATACATATTTTAGTTGCGTCTTTCTAAGGATTACCCTGAAGGATTCTTCCAACTCAGGAGCAAAATAAGCGTTATAATCTTCTTTTTGACGCTGGTTACACTCACTATAACGGCGCTTTTGATAACATAAATAGCCGTTAATCACTTGTAGCTGTTTCTCTTGCACTTTTTTTGCCTTGCACTTGTGAGAAAATAATTTTTGTAGTATCTTTGCCATGTTTAATTATTTTTTAATGTTTTCATTATAAGCCTCGCCTTCGTGTGAGGCTTTTTTATTAACTATTCTGTCTTGCTTTTTCAAATTCAGCATAAAATTTGCTTGTGTAATCTGAAATATCAAAAGTTTTTTTAGCTTTTATTGAAGACTTGCCCCCTTCCACAAGGGCAAGTTCTTCATTCACACATATAATTTCATCTGTAAGACTTCTCACTGCTGATTGTAAGCATAATTTTAAAGTCTCTAACCGATGTAATTTCCTTTTTAGACTTCTTTTTGTTTTTTCGTTGTTCATTTTTTCTAAACTTCAAAACCATTCTCATTGTAGAATTCCTTAAGTTCACGAGTTAACAGTTTATTACTTCTTTTTCTTGCACTCTGTAAAACGCTAACTTGACGCTTCTTTGCCACTTTTGCAACATCTAAACTGAAGTCGTTATCGTCTAAAATCTTCTCAGCAATCTCATCAGGTAATATGCCTGTTATTGCCTCTCTGTACATTTTGTTCATTTTTTTGTTGGTTTTTCTTTTTTTTCTCATATTATAATTGTATTTTTGCATTGCGAAAATTACTTTAGTTTGACGCAGCAAAGATACGACTTTTTGTCGTAATAAAAAACATTTATACGAAAAAATGTCGTATTAAATAGTGTTAAAGTTTTTAAATAGTTGGTTTTTAAATATTTATAATGGTAAAATTTTTCTATTTGAGTGTATTGTTTGCTTTAACTTTAAATATTAAAGCACAAGAGTATAAGAGTACAATAACTATAGAGACAGATACTATTAGTTTAAAATCATTAGGATTGAAAGGGAAAGTATCATCTGTTTCAGACTTTTCTTTTGTAGCAGTTGAAAAAAACGGTTCTATAATTAAGGGGGAGGAAATAGAAAGTTATCCTGATGATAAAAAATTGAAGTGGAATAAATCTTTGTATTTAAACAGAAATATATTAAGTGATTATAGGACTATAAAATACAAATATTATTTTGATATAAACGGGAAAAATACACGAAAAGAAAATTACATGTCTATTTCTAAACTTCCCTATTGGATAATTAATTATATCTATGGTAATAATCATAGATTGTTGGAAGTTAAAGAAAAAATAATATTTACAGAAGAAACTATACCATTGAACAGTAAATATACCTATGAAAATAGAAAAGTAAAACAAATAGATAAGTATAGAAAAAATGAGATGTGGGAAAGAACGCTTTTTGAATATGAAAATGAAAATCTAAAAAGTATAAAGATATTTAATAATAAGGGAGACCTATCAGAGTCTTATGTATATGAATATAATAATAATATTCTATCTTCTGTAAGAATCATTAACATGGGGTATTATGAAGATGAAGAAAAAGGATATGTAAAAAGTGAGAAAATAGTAAAATTTGATAATAATGGAAGTGAAATATATAAATATTCAAAAGATTTAGATGGAGAAGATGATTACTATTTTATAGAGGAAAGTAATTGTGAGTATAATAGTTTAGGTAAGAAAATTAAGTGTATATCAGAGCGATATAAATATGAAAACAATAGTAAGCATGATGCTTTTGTAAATGTTTATAAATATATATATGATAGAGATAAGATAAAAGAAATATACTCTTGTAAAGAAGACGAAACCCCTTTCAATATAGAAAAATATAAATATTCTGAAGATACTACTATCATAGAAGATATATCAATCGAAGACAATGAAGTATCTAAGGAGATCTATTCAAAAGGATTATTAACAAAGATAGAAGAAATTAATGGAGACATTTTTGAATATAAATATACTTTTGATAATAAAGGAAATTGGATAAAAGTAGTAGAATATAAAAATACAATTCCTATAAAAATGAGAGTTAGAGAGATTAAATACTACTTAAACTAAGTAAATATAATAAAACAATGAAATTCTTTAAAAAGAACTGGTCAGGGCTGGTGGCTATCGTAATAAGTGTAGGTACTTGGCTGTCTTTTTGGGTAAGACTAAGCCCTTTTACATGGGATAGCTTCGGGGCTATGGCTACAACTATGGGAGTAATTGTTACCTTTTTAGTAGGCTTTCAGATTTGGGCTATTATAGGGGTAAGGAGTTTTGAGAAGAAAATAGAAGAGGAACAAAAGGAAATAAAGAATACTATACAGACAATTGATTTTCTTAGAACTCATAGTCTGTTTATAATAAATCACGAGCTTTCTATGGTGTATTATGAGATGAACAAGAACGCATTCCCTTATGTAAAATTCGCTTTACAAACATTGGAATAGAGTAGCTTGCAATCAAATATCAGCATGTAACTCTGTTATAAAAGCTATGGAGGAAGTACTTAGTAAAAACGACATCGTTTTTACTGAATTTGAAAAAGGACTCTTGCTAAGTATATACTATAGCATAAAAACCCCTGAATTGATAAAGGGGTTAGATGTGGATAGATTTAAACAAATAAGCAAATACCTAATAGAGGCAAGGATTAAGTAAAGAGCTTTGGATTGGTTATTACATATTTTAGAAATTCTTCAGCTATAATGTCTCTACATCTGTCCGCTTTTTCTAAAAGATCCATTATTTTTAATGCATTTTTAGTATATTCAGAGGTTTTTCCTTTTACAAAATCCATTCTTTCAAGGGTATCAATATGACAACCATTACAAACAGTTTTATAAAGCTCAATATCATCTTTGCTAAAGTCCTTTATAAGTTTATATATAATTTCAGCTTGATCTAAACTAAAATTAAGGATCAACCATTTTCTTAGTTCATAATGTCTATTATTCATAACAGCAAAATTTTTAAAGCACAAAGGTATGAAAAATAATTTAGATACGACAAAAAGTAGTATAAAAAAAATTGATGTCAATAGACTAAAAGAAGCCCTTAACTATATTCAGTATAAAACAGAGTATAAAACACAAACAGCTATTGCAGGGAAAATAGATTTTTCAAGAAACAATTTATCTTCTGCTGCAAGAGGGGAAGATAAGTATTTAACAGAGGGATTAGCAGATAAAATTGTCACTGCTTTTCCTGAAATCAGCAAGGATTGGCTTCTCACGGGCAACGGTTCCATGCTAAAAACCCCACCCCTAACTCTCGTCCAACAAAAAAGCATCCTCAAAAAGCTAAAAAAGCTCTTTATATCCCTAAGAAGTAGAATTACCAATGACCAGAAGCAGGATTTCAAGCAATATGAAGCGCTCCTATCACAAGGAGAGACCATTGTAACACATGAACTCATTGAGGAAATAGTCATAACCTTTCCAGACATAAATAAGGAATGGCTTACTGCTAACAAAGGGGCTATGTTCCTCTCTGATAATGACCTTATCAATGGAAAGGACATCAATCACACTATAAGCAAAATCAAATCAAAAAACGGCACTGAGGAAGTATCTCCTGTCCCTGAGTTAAAATATATGATGGTAGAATATGTTGACCTTTCTGTATCAGCGGGTATGCTCGGAGGTGATTTCTCCGCCTCTCTCCTTGAAAGCCTCCCCGATACTCACAAAAGGCTTGTACCTCGTGAGTACAAAGATGGGAATTACCTCGTCGTACGTATCAATGGCGATAGTATGGATGACGGCACCAAGCGTTCCATCTCTGATAATGATGAAGTTCTTATACGTTTATATACAGACACATTGGATACTTTACCCATGCATAATAAGTTATTTGTGATTACCACACGAAGCGGTTACATCATTAAGCAAATCACTAAAATAGACCAAAAAAAACAGCAAATCACTTGTCATTCATTCAATCCTTTATACCCCGATCAATTTGTCGATTTTGAAAATATATTACAAATATTTACTGTTGAAAAAATTGTAAATTCAAAAATTAGGTTTTAAGTAAATGTTATAAATACTATGGAAGAGATAGAAAAAGAGCTTAAAGCTAAGTTAGACCAGCTTTATAGTCGTGTTGAAACTCTCAAAGACCAAATCAGCACAGAAGAAGCAACCAAAAACGCATTTATTATGCCTTTTTTGCAGATATTAGGCTATGATGTGTTTAATCCTACGGAAGTTATTCCTGAATTTATTGCCGATATTGGGACTAAAAAAGGCGAAAAGGTTGATTACGTAATCAAGAAGGACGACCAAGTAATTCTTATTGTAGAATGCAAGCATTGGAAAGAGAATGTTGACGCTTACACCTCACAACTCCACCGTTACTATCACGTAACAGATACCCGCTTTGCTATCATAACTAACGGAATTATATACAATTTCTATACAGACCTTGAAAAGCCAAATGTGATGGATAACAATCCTTTCCTAACTGTTAATTTGGCAAATCTCAAAGATAGCACTATAAAAGAACTTGTAAAGTTCTCTAAAGCTACATTTAGCCTTGATAACATCTTAGAAAGTGCCGAAGCTCTCAAATATGTACGAGCTTTCAGGAATGAATTTGAAAGAGAAATGCAAGAGCCTTCCGATGACCTTATAAAATTGTTGGCACGTCGATTTTTTGAAAAACAAATCACAGCTAATCGTTTGGAAACTTTCCACGGATACCTCAAACGTGCAATGACTTCCTATTTTAATGACACTGTCAATGCCCGATTGAAAACAGCCCTTGACATTAACGAAGGTAAGGCTTCTCACCCCAAAGAAGAGCCTGCAACTCCTGAGATGGTAGAAGAGGAAGATGAAAATAGGATTATTACTACTGATGAAGAATTAGAGGGCTTTCAGATAGTTAAAGCAATTGTAAGAGAGAAAGTACCCGCTTCACGTATTGCCTACCGTGATACCATTTCGTACTTTGGCATATTGTTAGATGATAACAATCGTAAGCCTATTTGTCGCTTACATTTTAACGGAAACAAGAAATATATAGAGTTTTTTGATAATGGCAAGGGAAGTTCTGAAAAGGTTTTTATAGACGAGTTAGACGAAATATACAACTACAAAGAGAGGTTGTTGAATACATTGGTGATTTATGAATGAGAAAATAAAATACTTGGAGCCTCTATATAAAGAGTCCGTTCCCGTCTTTTCTACTTTTCAAGAGGGTGAAAAGTGGATTAAGATAAAGAATAAAAATAAATATAAAAACAGTTATGTCATGCAAACATTATTATTACAAGCAGAGATACAAGAAATAAATCTCCCTATAGTAGAAGAATTTCTAAAAAAAATAAAGGCTAAGAAAGTGAAGATAAGAAGTGTTGAAACCCTTAAAGAAGTGGTAGAGAAAGGGCGAAAGGATTACAAAGAAGGTAGAACTACTAAAATAAATCCACTTAACCTATGGGAGAACATTTAGAAGAAGAGCCGCTACCTATTATTCCCGTCTATAACATTGAACTTACAGAAGAAGCAATAGAGCAGTTAAAGAAAATAAAAAAAACTGCCACCCCCGCTACTAAAAAGAGATTAGAAAGAATATTTACTGAAATATCTCTAACTCCAATGGATAGTAATGGTTTTGCTTCTCCTGAAAGATTAAAACACTATCCCAATGAACAGGTTTGGAGTAGAGAGCTATCAAAAAAGGATAGGGTTACTTATGAAGTCTTTGAAGAAGCAAAAACGATTGTTGTTTTCCGATTATTGGGGCACTATAACGATAAATAGCTTTTTCTGAAAAACCTATGACTAAAAGCTAAAAGCTACTCAAAAGGCAAGGAAAGCTATAAGGAAAATCCTTGTAAAACACTATAAATCAAACCATTTCATCGTTTATTACCGACAAGGTAGAAAGTAGGGGATGGTGCTATTTCCCTATAATTGTTCGTTTAAAAGTTATTGATTTTAAAGAAGTTACAGGAAGTAAAAAATTATCCTTTCCGATTACGGCTCAGAAGGTTACAGGTTTGAATCCTGTCGAGGTCACTAAAGAAAAGAGGCTGTCCGAAAAGGGTAGCCTTTTCTTATTAAAAAAAATTGTAAACATTTGGTAGTTTCAATAATATTTCGTTACTTTGCACTTCAAAGTACTTTCTTATGGAGAAGCATAAATACTTAGATGATCTAAAGGAAATACGGCAGATGATGCGTAGATCATCTCTATTTCTATCTCTTAGTGGACTCTCAGGAGTTCTGGCAGGGGTGTATGCACTCATTGGTGCAGGTTTAGCTTTTGATATCTTGGAAGACCACTATCAGCATCAAGCCTATGTAACTATTGAGAGTTATACCTTCAAGCTTCTTATGGGGATTGCTTTAGCAGTTCTTTTAGCTTCCGTAGTTACTGCTTATTTGTTTTCAGTTTATAAGGCGAAGTGTAATGGTGATAAACTTATCAATATTACCTCCAAGCGTGCCTTATATAACTTTGCTCTTCCCTTGCTTACCGGAGGGATACTCTGTGTCCTACTCATTAAGAATGGTCACTATGGGTTACTTTCCCCTATGACGCTTATTTTCTACGGATTGGCGTGTGTGAATGTGAGTAAATACACCTTTGGTGATGTACATTATCTTGGTATTACCGAAATTGTATTGGGCTTGTTAGCTGTACAATTTTCAGGCTATGGATTGCTATTTTGGGTCTTGGGATTCGGAGTATGTCATATCCTTTATGGAGGTATTATGCACTTCAAATACGAACGTAATAGAAAGAAATAAAGTAATGACAGAAGTTTTAAAGCGCTATATTGATGCTTCTAATGCTTTTCGTAAAGCAGCGGACTATCATGAAGGAGCGATAGCTCTTTATGACTTATTGTACGACTTGCAAGCCAAAGAGGAACGCACCAAAGAAGAGGAGCATATCCTTACTGATACTTACACTTTATTAGGATACCATCTATCGGCTTATGAGACTTTCTTTCGCATTGCTGACCCAACCAATTATAAAGAGAAAAGCAAACTATTAGTTTTGGAAGATAAAGCCAAAACGCATAAAAATATTTTTTGTATCAAGGATATTCGCAAATTGAGAGTCAAACGAGAGCAAAAACCTTTTGAGAAAGAGGATTTTTCTCTAAAAGAAGAAACAACTTTCGGACATCAGTATAAGATGCAGCGTGAAAAAATACTCGTTTTCAATAAAGAGTTAGAAGGTAACAGATTTGAGTTATTTATCTATGCCAAAATTACCTTTGAAGAATGTTTTCCGAAAATAAAAGAATACTTAGAATGGTTCGCTACCGCTAAAGAAGTTATTATCAATAGCTTTAACAATGAATTTGAAGACTGTGATATTTTTCCTAAAGCCGACGATAATTGGTATGACACCCTAGAAGTATATCGTATGAGAGTAGAAGTAGGGGAAAAAGGTATCTTTACCAATGTAGAAGCAGCAGATATTTACACTGACCACTTGCTAATAATAGAATTTGAAGAGAAAGAAATCACTCATATGGGGTTAGACGGATAATACAATATACCATGAAGACAAAATTTTTTATCATAACACTATTATTCCTTATGGGAATAACTATGTTAAAAGCTCAAAATAAAGATAATGATACGCAAAAGGCTATCGTTACTTTAAAAGAGTTTTACAAAGTAATATATGATGAGGTCTTAGATGACAAAGAGCCTCTTTTTAAAAAATATCTCTCTAAAGAATTGTACCACAAAGTATTCCCTCCCTCCCCACCAGGTGAAGACAATTCACCAGGGTATGATCCTTTTATACAAGGACAGGACTATGAGGCAAAAACACTCAACAATAGCTTAAAAATCACTCACATAGAAGGCAATATCTATAAAGTGTGCTTCGTTCTATTTAGCGAAGATAAAAAGAAGACTTGTGTAGATCTTCAATTAAAGAAAAACGGTCAAGGAAAATACATGATTACCAATATCTTAAGTGATAAAAATTTCTATATCAAACCAAAAAGGAATTAGTTAAGACCCCATAAATTGAAGTCTCTTTTAGCACATATCAATAAGGCTTTTGATCATCGTATTCGCTTGGCAATCATGTCAGTACTGATGGTCAATGAGAGTGCTGATTTTAACACTCTCAAGGAGTTGCTTGGAGTTACCGATGGTAACTTGGCAAGTCATACCCGTGCTCTTGAGAATGAGGAATATATTGTTGTAGAAAAAATGTTCGTAGGTAGGAAAACGAATACTCGATATAAAGCTACCCAAAAAGGAAGAGAAGCTTTTCAAGCTCATCTGGATGCTCTTGAAAAAATTATTAGAAATCAAACCGAAGACAAAAAAGAAAAATAAAAGACTTCTTTTTTGTATAAATACTTTGAAACGCAAAGCACTTTTTGAAATAAATAGTAAGAAACTAATGACAAATCTTACTAAAAAACCTAAACAACTAAAACCCTATAACTCTGTAATTCTTAAATTTTTATAATAATGACAACACAGAAATCAACCTTTGCAACGCTGTTGCAATCCAATACCTTTCGGATGTTGCTGATAGGTGTACTGACATTACTTTTGCTTATTCCTTTGTTCTTTGTTAAGGAATTAGTTTCCGAACGGAAATACCGACAACGTGAAGTGATCCGAGAAATAGATAGCAAATGGGGAGGCTTTGTTTTTTTCTATGGTCCTGTGCTGAAGGTACCCTATAAGGAATACCATTCTGCAAAAAGAACATCTTTCAGTAGGAAGTATGCTTATTTCTTTCCTGAGGTACTTAAGAACACCTCTGAGGTAAAAACAGAGGTGAAAAAGCGTAATAATTATGAGTCAGTGGTATTTACCTCTACGATGGCTTTTACAGGTAAGTATGTAACTCCTGATTTTTCTCCTAAGGGAATCTTGGAGGATGATATAGAGTGGGAAAAAGCTACCATTATCATTCGTACCACCAATCTTTCTAGCATTAAGAATGGGGTTTTTATACATCTTGCGGGAAAGGATTATCCTTTTGAGCCTGTATATGAACAGAAGGTAGAGCAGGATTATATTTATGATGAAAAAGATGGCTATCAAGCCAATGAGATGGCTTCCTTGGAAACGGGTTTTATTAATCTGAAAGAAGTCCTCTCTGATTCCTCTTTCAGTCTTACTATTGAATATGATGGGAGTAAGAGAATAGCGATTGTTCCTATAGGGAAGACGACCGAAAGTACTATTTCCTCTAATTGGGCAAATCCGAGTTTTACGGGAGATTTTCTTCCTTATGATAAGCAGATTACGCCTGAGGGCTTTACCGCTTCATGGCGAGTATTGCATCTGAATCGTCCCTTTTCGCAACAATCCTTTGAAGGTTTACCTAATATAGGGGATTATACCTTTGATGTGAACTTTATCATTCCTGTAGATGAGTATCAACAGAATGAGCGAGCAGTAAAGTATGGCTTCTTAGTGATAGGACTTACCTTCTTGATATTCTTTTTGATACAGAGTATTAGTAAAATAAAAATTCATATCTTTCAATATACTATGATAGGTTTGGCGCTGGTGCTTTTCTATACTTTGCTTATCTCCATTACAGAGCACAGCAGTTTTAGTTTGGCTTATTTTATTTCTTCAGTGATGACGATAGGGCTTATTAGCTTGTATTCGGTGGCTATTCTAAAGAATAAGAAATTCCCCACTTTTATCTGTATTTCTTTAGCTGCCTTATATGGGTTTATTTATGTGATTATCCAGATGGAAAATTATGCTTTATTGGTAGGGAGTATAGGGCTCTTTGTTATTTTGGCAACTGTGATGTATGCTTCCAGAAAAATAGACTGGAACCAACAGAATGATTAATGAGCAATGGTTAATGACTAAATTTTAGCAAACTCTATAATACATTGGCACTAAAAACTCCTTCACTCTATTGAGCGAGGGAGTATTAGTTATTATAAAGATTCAATGAGTTATAGAAGAATTAGTCATCCGAATTACAGTTAATCACACTTAGCGTACGAATAAATATCAGAATACCTTAACCTTAATTTTTTCATTTTCAAGGATGAATAGCAATCCGACTTTATCTTACTAATGTTAATTTTTTTATAAACTATTTTTATTTGATTATAATAGACGACTTTTGTTTTTTGAATTTAAGAAAGAAAAGAAAAAAATAATCATTAATCATTGGGCATTAATCATTATTTTGTATTTTTGCACCACTGTTTTTAGAAAAATATATGCAAAAGCCCTTAATACTTATCACCAATGACGATGGTATCACCGCTCCTGGTATCCGTACACTTATACAGGTGATGAATGATTTAGGAGGAGAGGTAGTGGTGGTGGCTCCTGATGCTCCACAGAGTGGTATGGGACATGCTATTACTACCACTTCTTCCTTGTTTTGTGAGCGTGTACATACAGATAGTGGTGCACAAGTGGAATATCGTTGCAGTGGAACTCCTGTGGATTGTGTGAAAATTGCCAAGCATGAGATACTTAACCGCAAGCCTGACCTGTGTGTAAGTGGTATTAATCACGGTGCCAATTCTTCTATTAATGTCATTTATTCAGGTACTATGAGTGCCGCTGTGGAAGCAGGGATTGATGGGATTCCTGCTATAGGTTTTTCTTTGTTGGATGTAAATTGGGATGCAGATTTTTCCCAATGTACGAGTTTTGTAAAGGATATTGCCCTGAATGTACTTAGCAAGCGACTTCCACAAGGGGTAGTCCTGAATGTTAATATTCCCAAACTTCTTAAGAAGGATATTAAAGGAATAAGGGTATGTAGGCAGGCACGAGCTCACTGGGAAGAAGAATTTGACCATCGTACCAATCCGTATGGGCGTGATTACTATTGGCTTACAGGTAAGTTCATTAATGAAGATGAAGGTACTGATACCGATATTTGGGCACTAAATCACGGTTATATATCTGTAGTTCCTGTACATGCTGATCTTACTCATTATCCTACTGTAGAACACCTTAATTCATGGAATTTCAATGAGAAAATATAAATACAAAGAGACCGGTATTGGTTTTTTAGTGGGGCTTATAGCTAATGTTTTAGGTATATTTCTTTGGTGGTTGATTTTTTCTCCTGTTGATATAGAAACTACTTTTACTTTTGCCTTAGAAGAAAAAACTCTGGGAGCTATTATTGGTTTAGGGGCTATTCTGAACCTTGTGGCTTTTTTTGCTTTTATTCGCTTAGGGCATGACTTAAGAGCAAAGGGGGTTCTTTTGGCTACCTTCTTAAGTGCCTTTGTGATTCTCTTTCTGAAGTTCTGGTAAGAAGAGATTGTTAGGTTGTTATCTGTATAAAATAGAGAATTTTAGAGAGGTTTCTTGCTACTACTTCCTGGATAAGAAACTATAGGGAAGTGACTATAATAATTAAGTAAATCATGCAGGTATTCAGTAAGATGAATTGAAGAAGCTATCCTTGATACAAGGAAACCCTAATCAAAGGCTCTATAGATGTCTTAAAGAGGAAAAAATAAGGAATCCATATTAAATAGATTCCTTATTTTTTCTTTTACTTAGAATTAAAGATTTCCAATAAATCTGTCCTTGGGGTATTTCACTTTATAGCTTAGGCGAAAAGTTTTTGTCTCATTTGGCTTAAGAGATACCTCCCAAGTGAGGATATGTGTTTTCTCATCAACAGAAGCTTTGGAACTTTCTAAGAGTTCCACTTCTATTGATTTATCAGTGGAAATAGGATATTGGTCTTTGAGAACAAGTTCTGCTTTCTCTTTCTTATTATTGCGTAATATAATATCATAAGTGAATATCTGCTCTCTATTACCTGAGATAAATTTTGTTTGGGACTTATCCGTGATTTTCTCACGTTTTACACTAATTTTCCTATCGTTCCCCATGGTTACATTGAGTGTCTGATAAGTTTGGTTAGGATCTATATAGGTTTTCCCTACATATAAGCCTTCAAATACGATGTTTGCTTCTCCTACTAAGAGATTATACTTGGAATAATCCTCTATGGCAGCTACTAAATACACTTCCTTATCCACGCGAGGAGCAGTATAGTACTTATAGTTTGCCTTTAAGTCAAATTCCTGTAAGGAGACACTATGCGCCTTGCCATTGGAAGGAATATCATAGGGCGTATCTATATCAAAGGATACATTCAGTTGATTTTCAGCAATCTCTACATATTCAGAAACGGAGGATTCTGCCAAATCCATTTTTTCCACATCGGCTCTTTCCAAGCTTGTTACTTCAGCAACGTCTGATCTCACTTTTGCTAAAGGAGCTCTATTACTTGCCATGTTATCATCCTTATTAGCTCTTCCAAAGTATAAGTACCATGATTGGAGAATAGGGAATTGGTTACTCTTGTTTGGGTTTCCACTGGAGAGGGTGAGTTTCACTCCTTTCCAGTCTATTCCTGTTCTCTGAGATATTTGTCCTTTGTAAAGGAGATGAATAGGAGCTGAGAGTTTTTCAGCACGGAGTTCATAGAACGGATGCCAAGTGGCACGGTTGGAGATATAGCTTACTTGGAAATCTGCTTTTTGAGCTACAGGGGACATTAACTGAAGGATAATTTTTCCATTAGAAAGTTTCTCTTGCTTGGAGGTATTAATATCCAGCTTAGCATTGAGCTTAGTAATTGCCTTGGTAAGTTGCTCTTCTTTTTCCTTGATAACATCTATACTATTGAGTAATTCTATACGTTTGGTGGTATAATAGTCAGTTACTTTAGGAATATCAGCAATAGAGACACCATCTTGTTTTCCTTTGAGTGCATCATTATCATCCAAGAGTCGGATGGTTTTTTCCTCTGTATAACGTTGGTTATTCAGCTTTTTAAGTTGTTTTTCCAATAGAGCAAGGCTATCCTGTACACGCTTTAGAGCAGGAGTGTTTTTTTCATGCTCATATTCATCCAGATAGCGGGAAGTGAATTGTGCTGAGAGTACTGTTACATTGGAGGGAGCCATCACGCGTATAGTTTCTTCCGAGAGAGAATTGGCAACGTTTTTAATTACCAATTCACTAGTTCCCTTAGGAATATTTGCCGAAGCCGTATGGGTGAGGTCTACTCCTGTAAAATATACAGTAGCTTGTTTTATTTTAGCTTGGGTAAAAATAGGCTTCTCCTGTGCCATAATAGGCAAGGAGAGGACTATAAAAGCCGAAAAAAATAGAAATTTCATAATCGTTAATGTTAGTCAAAGGGTATGGGATTATGATTTTCTTGCTCCTATTGTTTGTCATTCTTTTTGAAGGATAGGAGTTTTTCTCCTTGTTGAGAGAACAAATGGAGTTCTCCTTCCTCTACTTTATAGGTAGCTACTTCCTTTAAAGCTTGATTAAAGGCATCAGCAACTTCTATGTGTTCACAATACATGAGTGTTCCCGCTACTCCTCCCAATAGAAAATCCTTATCAGTAATTTTCTGGATAGCTCCCATATAACCATTACAAGAGTCATTGCCAGATATTTTATGATCTTCTATATCAATATCAAGGGTTGGAGGGGTTACCTTATCAGAAATTGCATTTCCCTTGATCTGGGTAGCTTCCCAATGTCCATTTAAAACTTCTTCAGAAGTTTTAGAGAGTTGATTGCCACAGGATTGCATAAGAGTCATTCCTAGCATAAGTACAAATAATTTAAATTTCATTATATTTTGGTTTAAGATTTCCATTTTTTCTTTTCTATGGTTTGTAAAAGTTCTTGATAAGCATCAGCTATGTGGAATTGGTCGCCAATAGCATCAAAGATAGCATCCTGAGTAAGTACCCATTGGGGGACATCTTCAGGAATTTTTCCTGCATTGCTATCAAAATAATCATTTCGCCATAGTTCACTATCATAATAAGAGACTAAGGAGTCAAAGTCTGGCTGAAGCGCTTTCCATTCCTCTAGGAGTGCTTCTGCTTTGGAGAGTGTCTGCTCCACTTGGCTAAGGATTTCACCCATACGACGGATATTTTCATATCGTTCTTCGGGGTGTTGTTTGTAATAAGTAGCTAAATCCACTTCTTTTAATTATTAATTGTTTTTTAATATAGTTCATTAGTTGTTGATCACTCCTGATTACTTCCTATCCAAATCAGTGATGAGCAACGGGTTGTCTTTTCTGAGGTGTCCCATAAGCTCTTCTACTTTTCCTATGGAAAAATCCTTCTTAAGCATTTGGAATTCCTTCGAGGTAATACCTACCGCTTGTAGGAATTGTACAGTACCATGAGGAGTTTCTATTTCCCCTAATTCAGGGTCAAGGACAAAAGCTACTGCTATGAGCTCTGTATTATAGTCTAAGCGTATAGGACTATTGGCAGGGAATACATGATAAGGCTCAAAGTAATTTCCAGAAGTAAAGACATACTTGGCTATATTTTGTAAGAAATTTATTGCCCAAGTTACATTCTTATCGCCTGTTTTCTTTAGGCGGAAGGTAAGTTCAAAGCCAAAGCCACTATAGTCGCCTCCTGCAGATTTCTCATCATAATACAAATTGGAAAATCCATAAGTAACAAAATGGAAATGAGGTTCTTGCTTATCACTCTGATAGACACTTATCCCGTCCAAGTAAGAATCACCTCCCAGCGATGCAGGAAAGTCGGGGGCGTAGTGTGTGGGTTCCTGATTGGGGTAAAGGGCATCCACAACCTCATCAATGACATCCCAACCTACGGCATCTTCTTCTGAAAATATTTTTTTATAAGTATCTAAATCCACGTTTTTTATGGTTAATTATCAATAGTTAATCAATACTTAAGTCTTTTGTCATGAGTCATTATTATTCATATCTAAGGGCTGTAATTGGCTCTAAATCGGCAGCCTTACGAGCAGGATACCACCCGAAGAATATTCCTGTAATAGTACATACCAAGAACGAAATCACAATAGAATAAAAAGTAATACTTACAGGCCAGCCTATAAAAGTATTCACTATATAAGTAGCTAGTAATCCTATGAATACCCCTACGACCCCTCCTGTAATACTAATCAGTACAGACTCTATCAAAAACTGCGCCAAAATATCTTTTCCTTTGGCTCCTATTGCCATGCGCAAGCCTATTTCCTTGGTACGTTCCTTTACGGATACATACATAATATTCATAATGCCTATTCCTCCCACAATTAGGGAGATACTTGCGATAGCTACCAATAGCACTGTAAGCATTTCAGAGGTAGAGGAAAAGGTAGAAATTAACTCTTGTTGAGAGAATACGTTGAAATCATTTTCTTGGTCAGCGGCAATATTATGGGTACGTTCGAGGATTGTCTTGACTTCATTGACTGCATTTTCGGATTCAGATTCATTAATTACAGAAGCCACAATGGATTGCAAGTAAGTTTGTGCCAATACTCGCTTTTGTACTGTAGTATAAGGTGCTATAATAATATCATCTTGATCTTGTCCGAAGTTACTTTCTCCCTTAGGCGTTAAAATACCAATGATTTTGAAGGGGATATTCTTAAAACGAATGGTCTGACCGATGGGGGAATCTCCGTCGGGAAAGAGGTTTTTCTGGATAGTTTTTCCTATTATGGCTACTTTGGAAAGGTTATCTATTTCATCTTGACCAAACATAGCTCCTTCCGCCACACTCCATTCACGTATGGATAAGTATTCTGGATTCACTCCATAGATGGAGGTAGGCCAGTTATTGGCACCAGCAATAGATTGTCCGTTTCCGCTAACAACAGGGGTTATATACTTGAGGAGTTTTGCCTCATTCTTTAGAGCTAAGTAATCCGTCATTTTCAAGGATTGCATCTCACTCATGCTCATGCGCACTCCTCCAAACCTACCTGCTCCAGGTCGGATATTTAGCATATTAGTCCCCATTTTGGAGATGCTTTCTTTGATGCTTTTTTTTGAGCCTTCTCCTATGGCAAGCATTGTAATTACAGAGCCTACTCCAATGATAATACCTAACATAGTAAGTAAGGTGCGGGTTTTGTTCAGTAGAATAGCCCGCCATGCAATACGGAATAAGTTATTGAGATTCATGTCCTACTTGAGTAAAAAGATAAAAAATCAGTATATTTAGTTGTGAGTAAAAAAATTATTTTATTCTTAACTATTTAGAAATTCCTTAAGGACTTCTATGGTATAATCAATCTCTTCTATAGTATTAAAGATAGAAAAGGAAAAGCGGATATGAGCATGATTCCATTCTTTTTCAGGGAGTATTGCCCTGAGTACATGAGAACCCTGTGGACTACCACTTTGGCAAGCACTGCCCCTACTACAGGCAATGCCTCGCATATCCAAAAAAATGAGTAATACATCTGCCTTCTTTTCATCCACTGGAAGGGTAAGATTAACGATTGTATAGGCACTTTCTTGAAGGTTATCACTCTGCCCATTGAGCCGGATTGAAGGTATTTCCTGTCGGATTTTTTCTATAAAATACTTTTTAAGTCCTTCTATATAAGTACGTTCCTTGTCCAAATGTTGGTAAGCAAGCAAAAAAGCCTCTTCCATGCCTACGATGTTATGAATGCACTCTGTCCCTGCTCGCTTACCTCGCTCTTGTTCTCCACCAAAGAGGAAAGACTTGATAGGCAGTCCCTTACGTATGAAAGCAAATCCTACTCCCTTGGGTCCATAAAACTTATGAGCAGAGGCTGAAATGAAATCAATAGGGAGAGAGGATAAGTCAATAGGGTAATGTCCAACTGCCTGTACTGCATCACAATGGAAATAAGCCTTATATTTCTGGCATATTTCACATACTTTTGTCACTGGAAGTATATTTCCTATTTCATTATTTACCAGCATAAGGGATACCAAGACCTTCTCATCGGGGAGAAATTCAGAGAGGAGCCTATTTAGGTGTTCTATATCAGGTGTTCCTTTGCTATTGAGCCTTACTAAAGAAACACGAATACCGTATTCGTTTTCAATAGATTGGACAGTATTCAGTACAGCATGGTGCTCCGTCGGGGAGGTGATAATCTGGGTAATACCCAGATCACGTACCGCTCCTTTGAGGATCATATTAATGGCTTCTGTCCCACAGGAAGTGAAAATAATTTCAGGGGCAGTAACTCCTAATTCCTTAGCGATATTCTTACGAGCCTTCTCTATAAGAGCCTTTGAAGAACGTCCAAAGTTATGGGTAGAAGAAGGATTTCCAAAAAAAGAAAGAGCGTCACACATTGCTTGCTTTACTTCAGCACGCATAGGAGTGGTAGCAGCATTATCAAAATAGACTTTTTTGTCTAAGTTCATTCTATGAAAATTTTATGCGCAAATGTACGAATTAATTTTCAAAAATAATCATGATTCATAGAGGAAATAATCATTATTATTTGTATTTTTGCCCCATATTTTTTTGGTATGAAATCATATTTATTATTCTTAGGGCTGTGCATATCCTTACTCATGGCATGTAATGATGGTAACTATACGGTAGAGCGTATTACCTTTCAAGGAACAGAACTTTATTCCTGTACAGGGGATACTACCACGACTTTTGTATATAAAACTCAAGGAAAAGAAGCTCTCATCTTGAAATTTCCTAATGGAACACTTTCCAATAAAGTAGATTCTATTTCAGGTAACATAGGAAATGGTTATACCTTATTATATCGTACTTTTGATAATGCTCCTAATAATACTTATTTCTGTACATCTCCTCCATCGGTATCTCCTAAGGTGCTCTCTGAGGTACAGGCACAAGGAGGTACAGTGAGTATAGCCACTCGAAAGATTGTTGATACTGTAGCAGGAACGGTTAAGTATAAGCACTTAATACGTATTAAAGACTTGCTTATCACCAATGAGAATGGCGAGCGCCTCATAGAGCAGAACTTTAACTTAGGTTCTTATCAGACTTCCCGCTAATATTCTTACGCTCTGTCAGTGTTTTTTCTTGCCATTACAGGGTAACTCTATACTCTTACTATCTTGTATTCTTTTAAGTTCATTTGGGCTATGAAGGTACTCTCCTTGCATGTTTTTTATGTTAAATTTATTTTGTCTGCTGTGGTGGTAAGTCCTTTTTACTTTTCTTTTTGGAGCATTCGTATTCCTTTTAGGAATAACTTAAAAAGAGAGATTATAGAAATAGAATCTTCCTTAAAAATAGCAGACGAAAAAATATAGAAACTTCTTTTGTTTATTAAGTTTTGTTTATCTTTGCAGTCTCACACTAATAATATTTACTAATGTCAAGTCGCCTTTTATTTTTTTTGTGTATCTTAAACTTTTCTTCTTTATTGGGACAAGGAAAATATACACTGAGTGGCACTATTACCGATGCCAGTAGCGGGGAGAAGCTATTGGGTGTAAATCTTATCATAAAGGGCACCCAAATGGGAACAACCACGAATGCTTATGGATTTTATTCGCTTACGCTTCCAAAGGGTAATTATACGCTTTCTATAGAATACTTAGGCTTTAGGACTATAGAGGAGACCATTTCCTTAAAAGCCAACCAACGCCGAAACTATAAGCTTTCACAGGAGGATATCTCATTGGAAGGAATAGAGATTTCTGCACCGACCACCGCTAAAACAGAAATTCGCTCTCCTCAGATGAGTGTAGCAAGCATTCCTATACAAACTATTAAGAGGCTTCCTGTACTGGTAGGGGAGGTAGATATTATCAAATCCCTTCAACAACTTCCTGGGGTAAGTAATGCGGGAGAAGCCTCTTCAGGATTCAATGTACGAGGAGGTGCTGCAGACCAGAACCTTGTTATGCTGGATCAGGCGACCATTTTTAATGCTTCGCATCTCTTTGGCTTTTTAAGTATTTATAATGCAGATGCGATTCGTGATATGAAGCTCTACAAAGGAGGAATACCTGCCCGTTATGGTGGTCGCATCTCGTCCGTGTTGGATGTATATCAGAAAGATGGTAATAATACCCAATTCCATACTACAGGAGGAATAGGAGTACTCTCCTCTCGCTTACTTGCTGAAGGACCTATTGTAAAAGAACGAGCCTCTTTCCTTGTAGGAGGGCGAGCTTCCTATGCACATCTATTCTTGAAACTTACCGATAATAATAATTCTGCTTATTTCTATGACCTTAATACTAAACTCAATTATAAGATTGATGAACAGAATAGCCTATACCTTTCTGGATATTTTGGGAGGGATGTTTTTGATTTGGATCAGGTAATCAAGAATAATTATGGGAATGCGTTGGTGAATCTTAGGTGGAATCATCTTTTCTCTGACCAACTCTTTTCTAATCTTTCCTTGATATATAGTGATTACTATTATGGGCTCAATGTGGATATTTCAGGATTCCAATGGGACTCATGGATAAGGAACTTTAACCTTTTGTATGACTTTAAGCATTATCTATCGGATAGAATGAAGTTTAGTTATGGTGTTCAAGGGACTTATTATGACTTCAATCCAGGAAAGATTACTCCTATAGGGGATTCTACCATTCGCTATAATGCGCTTGCTCATAAGTATGCCTTAGAAATGGGTATTTATGGAGATGTGGAACACAAACTCAGTCATAATATGACCTTCTCCTATGGACTTAGGTGGAGTTCTTTTTATCATTTAGGGAAACGTACGGTGGATAAGTACATTAATGATGAAGCTGTTATCTTCAATGCACAACAACGTATATATGAACGAGCGACTCCTATAGGAAAAAGGACTTATAAGAGGGGTGAGATTATAGATGTATTTACCCACCTTGAACCCCGCATAAGTATGGCTTATGCCTTTGATGACAATCGTTCTATAAAAGCCAGTTATGCACGTATGGCACAGTATATACACCTGATATCCAACACTTCTTCACCTACCCCTTTGGATGTATGGGCGCCAAGTGATTCTTTCCTAAAACCTCAGTATTCTGACCAATTTGCCTTAGGTTATGCCACCAACTTCAAGAAGGGAGTCTATAGCTTAGAGACAGAAGTCTTTTACAAGACGGTCAAAAACCGGTTGGATTATATAGATGGAGCGAATCTTGTCGCTAATGAATCCATTGAACGAGAGGTACTTGCAGGTCATACTCGTGCTTATGGTTGGGAATTACTCTTAAGGAAGAATACAGGTAAGCTTACCGGTTGGCTCTCCTATACTTATTCAAGATCTGAACAACAGACCCCAGGAAGGAAGGCACAGGAAACAGGAATCAATAATGGTCAATGGTATGCTACCGCTTATGATAAGCCTCATAACTTATCCTTAACAGGGACTTATACCTTCAATAAGAAATGGAATGCCAGCGCTGTATTCACCTTACAATCGGGTATTCCTGGAAATTTTCCTGTAGGGAAATACAAATATTTTGGTGTCTATATCTCTAACTATAGTACGCGTAATGCTTATCGTTTGCCTGCATATCATCGGTTAGATGTATCCCTTTCTTATACGCCTCACCCTGAAAGGAAATGGAAATCAGAATGGGTATTTGGGGTGTATAACCTCTATAATCGCTATAATGCAGCCTCTATCTATTTCACAAATAACAGGGATACACACCAGAGCGAAGCCGTTAAGCTCTCCCTCTTTGGTATTGTTCCAAGTATCACATATAATTTTACTTTTTGATATGAAAAAACTTATTTTTACCTCTAAAATATTGCCTTTTCTTTTTATTTTTTCTTCCTGTGAGAAAGTAATAGAATTGGACTTGGATACTCAAGAAAAAGAGTTGGTTGTGGATGCCAATATTGATTGGGAAAAAGGAACTGAGGGTAAGATACAAACAATTAATCTCTCCTACACCTCACCTTATTATAGTAATCAAACTCCAGAAGGAGCAACAGGGGCGAGAGTTTCTGTCTCAGATGACCAAGGAAATACCTTTTCCTTTCCGGAAAGGGAGCAAGGAGTCTATCAGAATCGTAATTTTTCTCCTGTATTGGGAAGGAAGTATACCCTTTCCATCCTTTATGAAGGGAAACAATATGAATCCTCTGATATAATAAGAGAAGTCCCACAGCTCTCCAATAGTAATATAACGCAAACGAATGATGGAGGTTTTACCCATGATGAGATTATATTACACTTGCGCTTTGATGCCAATCCATTGGAAGAAAATAACTTTGTATTGCGTATAAAAGCCTCCTCCGATGGGGTAATTCGCTTATATGGCTTTGATGGGCGCTATTTTGCAGATGGGCACTTTTTTACCCAAATTGTCAGTAGAATCTCCAAAGGAGATGAAAAATTCAAGAAGGGGGACACGGTGGAAATTACCCTTTTTAGGGTTTCTAAAAGGTATAAGGATTTTATCCGCGTTCTTTCCAATAACTCAGCGGATAATGCGGGGCTCTTTACTATTCCTAATCGGGTAAGAGGGAATGTTGTAAATACAACAGATCCTAATAAGAATCCTTTGGGAGCTTTTCGAGTGGCTCAATACTCAAAGATCGTCTACACAATTCAATAATGAATGATAGGGAAATAAGCCTTGATAATTGATATTTATTTTGTACATTTGCATCGTTTTTAAAAAAGGAACATTATGAAAGATTTATTTGAACACATAAGGACTAACAAAGGAAACATCGGGAGATGGGCATCACATGCCGAAGGGTACTATGTATTCCCAAAATTAGAAGGGGAGTTAGGGCCTCACATGAAGTTTCAGGGGAAAGAAATCCTGAACTGGAGCCTTAATGACTACTTAGGACTGGCGAACCATCCTGAGGTGCGCAAGGTAGATGCTCAGACTGCAGCTGACTATGGAGCTGCTTATCCTATGGGAGCTCGTATGATGAGTGGTCATACTACCCTGCATGAGGAGTTAGAGGGCCGCTTGGCAAAATTTGTTCAAAAGGAAGCTTCTTATTTGCTTAATTTTGGTTACCAAGGAATGGTTTCTATCATTGATGCTTTGGTTACTAAGAATGATATTATTGTATATGATGTGGATTCACATGCCTGCATTATAGATGGGGTACGCTTGCATTTTGGAAAAAGATTTACTTATCAACATAATGATATAGAGAGCTTTGAGAAGAATATTATACGTGCTAAGCGCCTAGCTGAAACTACAGGAGGTGGGATTTTGGTTATCACTGAGGGCGTATTTGGAATGCGTGGTCAGCAAGGGAAACTGAAGGAAATCCTTTCTTATAAGGAGAAATATGGTTTTCGCCTCTTAGTGGATGATGCTCATGGGTTTGGTACACTTGGGAAGACAGGGGCAGGAACAGGAGAAGAACAGGGGGTACAGGATCAGATAGACCTATATTTCTCTACTTTTGCTAAATCCATGGCAGGTATTGGTGCTTTTGTAGCAGGCGATAAGGAAATTATAGAGTACCTTAAGTATAACTTACGTTCTCAAATGTTTGCTAAGTCTCTTCCTATGATTTATGTAAAAGGAGGACTTAAGCGCTTGGAAATGTTACAAACTATGCCTGAACTTAAGCAAAAGCTTTGGGATAATGTGCATGCTTTGCAGAATGGACTCAGATCAAGAGGTTTTAATATAGGAGATACCAATACTTGTGTAACTCCTGTATTCTTGGAAGGAAGTATTCCAGAGGCTATGGCAATGGTGAATGATTTACGTGAAAATTATGGCATTTTCCTTTCTATTGTGGTATATCCAGTAATTCCTAAAGGAATGATCCTCTTACGTATTATCCCTACAGCTTCTCATACTATGGAAGATATAGAGTGTACTTTGGAGGCTTTTTCTGCTATACGCAGCAAGCTTGAAGGTGGAATATATCGTGCACAGAATGCAGCCTTAGAAGCGGAAATGGGTGATGAAAAATAAGTTTGATTATGAAAGTATATATTATACATGGATTGAACTCAGCCCCTAATAAGCATTGGTTTGGCTGGCTTACAGAGGTATTGGCTAAGAAGAATGTTCCCTGTAAGTGCTTGGCAATGCCTTGTGCTACAAACCCTGATGCACAGCAATGGCTTGAGTTTCTAAAGAAAGAAATCCAAATGGATGAGCAAACAATCCTTATAGGACACAGTTTGGGCTGTGTAGCTACACTTACATTCTTAGCCAATACAGGAGCGCACGCTTATGCCACTATCCTTGTTTCTGGATTTGATGAACCTATGCAGCGATTACCTCAACTGAATCCTTTTATTGATTTGTACCGAGCACAACCTTCTATAGTTCCCTTGAAGAATTCTTATGTGTTTGCTGCCTTGGATGACAAGAATGTTCCTTATGAGCATATAGATACCCTTGCCCGACACTTGGAGAGTGTACTGATACGTTTTCCTCATGGAGGTCATTTTAAGGAAGAAGATGGATTTGTTACTTTTCCTCCTCTGCTTGAGAAGATAGAGAATATACTTAATATATAGGGGAAGCAGGCTTTGTCAATATTTCTTTTTGACAAAGTCTGTATTTTTCATCACAAGAGATATGTTCTATTTCTAGGAGTTTCTGTTTGCGCCATAGTCCACTGGAGTAACCTGTAAGAGTTCCATTGCTCCCCACTACCCTGTGACAAGGAATCAAAATGACAATTTTATTATGACCATTGGCACCTGCTACTGCTCTGACGGCTTTAGGCTGCCCCATTCTTTGAGCTTGCTCTTGATAAGAAATGTAATTGCCATAAGGGATTTTTAGAAGTTCTTGCCATACTCTTTTTTGAAAATCTGTTCCTATCAAATGCAGAGGGATGGAAAACTGCTGTAGGTCTCCCTGAAAGTATAAAGATAACTCTTCCTCCAAAAGAGGGAAAAGATTGCTCTCTCCCTGTACCAATAAACCTTTAGAGGAATTGATCACCTGCTTAATCTCGGCTGTTAGCCCCTTACTATCACTAAAATCCAAGAGGAATAATTCCCCTTGTGAGGCTAAGGCAATAAGGTTTCCCAAGGGGGTGGTGAGTTCTTTTTTATACAGTTTCATAAAAGTTTTGAGTTTTAAAATTTTCACTATTTAGTTCAATGATAGATTCACGACCTCTTGCTGAACGTATGCGTCCTGTACGGCTTTCCGATTATATTAGTCAATCTCACCTTGTGGGAGAGGGAGGGGCTTTGCGTATGCAAATAGAAAAGGGCATTACTCCTTCACTTATCTTCTGGGGACCTCCTGGAACAGGAAAGACCACCTTGGCATACATCATAGCAAAGGAGGGGCAGCGAACTTTTTTCTCCTTAAGTGCTATCAGCAGTGGCATTAAGGAGGTAAGGGATATTATTGAAAAATCCAAGCGAGAGCAAGGGCTTTTCACTCCTAAGAATCCAATTATCTTCATAGATGAAATACATCGGTTTAATAAGACTCAACAGGATTCTCTCTTAGAAGCAGTAGAGCGCGGTTGGGTAACATTGATAGGAGCCACTACAGAAAATCCAAGTTTTGAAGTGATTCCAGCACTTCTTTCACGCTGTCAGGTATATACCCTTCATCCATTTACCAAAGAGGATTTGCTTGCCTTGCTTCATCGTGCGATCTTAGAGGATATTCAGCTGAAAAACAGAAAAATAAATCTTAAGGAGACCGAAGCTCTTTTGCGCCTTTCGGACGGAGATGGTCGTAAGCTCCTCAATACCTTTGAACTTATTGTTAATACCTTTTCAGAAGGAGAGGAAATCCTTATTACCAATGAAAAAGTATTACAGATTGTACAACAGAATACAGTCCTTTATGATAAAGTAGGGGAGCAGCATTATGATATTATTTCAGCCTTTATTAAGTCCATACGAGGGAGTGACCCCAATGCAGCTGTTTACTGGTTAGCCCGTATGATTGAAGGAGGAGAGGATGTCAAGTTTATTGCTCGCAGGATGCTTATCTTAGCCAGTGAGGACATAGGGAATGCTAATCCTATGGCATTGGTAATGGCTAATAATACCTTTCAGGCAGTAACTGTTATAGGCTATCCTGAATCACGCATCATCCTAAGCCAATGTGCTATTTATCTGGCAAGTTCACCTAAGAGCAATGCTTCCTATAAGGCTATTAATATGGCTCAACAGTGGGTAAAACAACAAGGGAACCTTTCTGTTCCTTTGCATTTGCGTAATGCTCCTACTACTCTTATGAAAGAACTTTCCTATGGAAAGGATTATCAGTATGCACATGATTACCCTCACAACTTTGTTTTTCAGGATTTTATGCCCGAAGAATTGCAAGGGAAACGTTTGTATGAACCAGGTGATAATCCTAAGGAAAATGCTTTGCGCAGCTACCTTAAGTCGCTGTGGGGAGAGCGTTATGGTTATTGATGCTCTAAGTCTTGGAAAAAGTCCTGTAATTCACTTGCATCATGGGGCTTAAGTCGTCCTGCAAGGACAAGGCTCAGTTGCTTACGTCTTAAGGCTCCTTGGTAACGTTCTATTTCCAAAGAAGTTTCTGGGATTACTTGAGGTACTTCCACGGGTTGCCCTGCTTTATTGAGGGCTACGAATGTGTAAATTGCCTCATTGGATTTTACACGATTCCCATTTTCAGGATCCTCTACCCATACATCTATATATACTTCCATAGAGGAGGTGAAGGCGCGGGAAACCATAGCTTCCACAGTTACCATGCTCCCTTGTGGGATCGTTTTATTAAAGGAAACAGAATTCACTGCAGCAGTAACCACTACATTTCCTGAATGACGAACAGCAGCAATAGTCCCCACCCTGTCCATACGTGCTAAAAGTTCTCCCCCAAACATATTCCCATAATGGTTGGTCTCATTAGGTAATACTAAATCCGTGGAGACAGAGCGAGAGAAAGCTACAGTTTTTGGCTCTAAATTTTTCATTACTACATATTTTTAGGGCGCAAAGGTACAATATTTAGATGAAAAAATAAAAGTAAAAATAAATATGATCTTATAGAGTTATATCTTACATAGTAAGCCGTTCAAAGAAAGCGTAGGCAACTACTTGATAGAATTCAATCACGTAATCCATAGGAACTAACTCCATTTCATAAGGAGGATGATTATATTCAGGGAGAGGGTCAGGGATAAGCTCCAAGAATCCTTCTTTTTTACTTCTTTTAACAATCTTGACTGTTCGTAAGTTATTTTTGAGTACTACAGCATAGAGTTCGCTGGTGGGAAAGTACACTTGCCAGTCTTCTATTTTGCGAAGTCCGATAATAGACCCACTCCTAATGCGTCTGGAAATAGAATTTCCAACGAGGTTACAAGCGAATTCAGCCCGTGCAAAATCAGGAGAACTTATGATAAAGGAAGGTTTCACTTGTGAAAATAACTCCATAGAAGTCCATCCTCCTGCAAAATCCACATCATAATAAGGCACCTTCACCGAGGAGGTTATCTGTTCGGTTTGTAGTACAGGGATTTGGGAGTCAATATCCTCATTGCGATTTTCATATTCATATTCCACACGTTCAAAGAAGCGTTCTAACAGAGCTTGAACTTTCACAGGGATTCTTTTCTCATCATACTCGTAAGCCTTCAGGTTCTGCAGAGGAATCTTGGTATATTCGCTTATTTCGGCAAGAGAGAGCCCATATTTCTTGCGTTGGTCTCTTAGGTAATTTTCCTCTAATTCTTCATCAGGGGAGAGCATTTCTCCCTTTCCCTGTAGGAGCCAATCCTTACTTATCTCTGGGAAAGTATTGACTAACTTTCTTATTAATCCCTCTGTGATATATTTTTCATTGCCATTGAGGGCAGCAGAGAAATTACTTCTAGACTCTCCTATTTTCTGAGCTAAGAGGGTCTGGGACACATATTCAGTATGCTTACGCAAATATATATATACTTCATTAAGCCTTTTAGAGATGGCTTCTTTGTTTAATTCCATAGGACAAAAGTACATCAAAAAAGTGGTATAAACAAATAAAAAAGGAAAAATTATTTATTATTTCATAATATAATGATTTTTAAACATTTGTGTATAATAATTTATTATTTTATGGGGAATATAGGATTCTTAGAAAAAAACCTATAAGGATTTGTTTATTTTATTATAAAAGACTACTTTTGCGTTTAAAAGTAAAAAGAAAGATAAGTTATTTATTTTGATTATAGGTTATATTGCTATGAAGGAGCTTAAGTGTATAGAAATCAAAGACTTTGTTACTTTATCAGGAAGAAAATATCCTTTACTGAACCTTACCTATCAAACCTTTGGGAAGCCTTTAGGAGAAGCACCGGTAATAGTGGTTAATCACGCTCTTACAGGCAATTCACAAGTAATAGGTAAGGAAGGTTGGTGGAACCAGACAGTAGGGGAGGGAAAGGCTTTTGATACCACTACTCATACGGTTATTTGTTTTAATATACCAGGAAACGGTTATCACAGTAGGGAACACGAATTGATTAAGGATTATAAGGAATGGATAGCGAGGGATGTAGCGCGTATCTTTTTATTAGGTTTGGCGCAACTGCAGGTGAATCATCTGGAAATTCTCTCAGGTAGCTCTTTAGGCGGAGGGATTGCTTGGGAGATGATAGCCCTCGCTCCTGAATATGTTACTCATTTTTTCGCAGTAGCGACCGATTGGAAGACGACCGATTGGGTAATTGCTAACTGCCTTATCCAAGAGAGGCTTCTGGAAGGGAATAATCCCCTACACGATGCGCGTATGCATGCGATGCTTTGCTATCGTACCCCTGCTTCTCTCAAAGAAAAATTTGACCGTAGTGTAAATCCTGATAAGAATCTCTTCAATACGGAAACATGGCTTTTACATCATGGTGAGAAGCTCCAAAACCGGTTTACCTTACCTGCTTATAAGTTAATGAATCAATTGGTTAAAACGATTGATATAGGTAAGGATAGGGGAACGTTTGAGCAGGTAATGGCTCGGGTAACTACACAAATTCATATTATTGCTACCAATACTGACCTATATTTTGTCCCCGAAGAGAACCGTTTGACCTTTGAACGATTACAACAAATGGATAAGAGAGTAACCTATCATGAGATCATTTCTATTCATGGTCATGATGCGTTCTTGATAGAATATCAGCAGCTGGATGCCTTTATACGTCCTTGCCTTGTTTAGTATGGCATAGTTATTGTGAGTCTGTTATGAAAAACTATAGAATGAAGTACGGATACCTATTTTTTGGTCTTATAATGACCACCTTGCTATGGGGGCAGGAAAAGGCACTTACTCAAGCACAAATTACTGCTTTCAAGGCTAAGGTGATAGAGAAGAATGCGACTATTGAAACCTTACAGGCAGATTTTAAACAGAGAAAACATTTGGAATTCATGTCCAAAGATATAGAAACGAAGGGGAAAATGGCTTTTTTAAAGCCTGATCAGCTGAATTGGCAGTATACCACTCCTTATCGCTATCAAATTGTTTTCCAGAGAGATAATATCAAAGTGAATGACGAAGGGAAAGTCTCTCAGATGAAAGCTGATAATAAGATTTTTAAGAAGATAAATAAGCTGATTGTCAGTTCTGTGAGCGGTAACATGTTTGATGATAAGGAGTTTGCGATAATTCTGTATACATCAGGGAATGAGACCTTGGCAAAGTTCTCTCCTAAGGATAGGACTTTGCAAAAGTATATTAAGGAAATCCATTTATTCTTTTCCTCAGATGCTACTGTGGGGCGCGTTAAGCTTATAGAACCTACAGAGGATTATACTGAAATTATTTTTATGAACAAAAAACTCAATACTCCTATTGATGCATCGGTTTTTAATATATAGTATTTTTTTCTTTTTCTTAGGTTGTGGGACTCCCTTTTATGTACCGAAGGATTCTCAGCGAGAAAAGATAGAGGAAAGGATTGAGAATCCTTATTTTAAATCCGGAGAAGAATACCTCTTTCGTGCTACGATAGAGGCTTATGGGCATACTTTTAATGGAATTTTAGCGATAAAGACAACCTCTCTTTCCTATAGGGTAGCACTTACGACTGATTTTGGAAATACACTCTTGGATTTTTCTTATAATAAGGAAGACCAATGGAGGGTCAATTATATTAATGAGGACTTAGATAGGAAGATTTTGATTAGGCTCCTCCAGCGTGATTTTTCGGACTTGCTTAGGACATTCCACAGTACGGAAAAGTATGTAACCTCCCGGGAGGTTATCTATTTATCTGAAGAAGGTAAAGAGAAAAGCTATTTGTTTGTAAATCAAGATAAAAATGTATATCAACAGATAAATACTAAGGGTTCAAATAAATATACAACTTTTAAATTCTCCTGTGAAGGAAAAGGAGAGCTAAGGCAAGTTATAATAGAACACCATACTTTACAAGTGAAAATTACCTTGAATTTATTATGATCTATAACTAAAGAGACTATGTTAGAAGATTTTTATACACTTAATGAAATACAATCTTTAGGAGAAGGAAAATATACTTGTTATATTTCTCTTAATCCGCTACATCCTATTTTCAAAGGGCATTTCCCGAATAACCCTATTACGCCTGGTGTGTGTATGTTGCAGATTATCAAAGATATCACAGAGGGGATTACCCATAAGGAGCTTTTTCTGAGCAAGACTGCCAATGTCAAGTTCATGGCACTGATTAATCCTAACACTTCTTCAGAACTAACATTACAGTTGGAACTTACAGAACAACCGGATGCTATTGTTGTAAAGAATATAACTTCTTTTGGGGATACGGTAGCACTGAAACTAACGAATACTTATAAGCTATGTTAAGAATATGTTTGTTGTTTTTTATAGTTTGCCTTCCCCTTCAGGCACAATCTGTAGAGGAAATACAGAAGGAATATATTAAAGCCTCCGATAGCAAAGAAAGTACGGAAAAATTCTATACCTTCATGGAATCTGTAGCCTTAGATACTCCCGTAAAGAAAGCTTATAAGGGAGCTTCTTTGATGATGTATTCCAAGCAATCAGGGAAGTTAAGACAAATGCTTAAGGAGGGCAAAAAACTTATAGAGGAAGCTGTAAAGGAAGCACCTACCGATATAGAGGTTCATTTTATTCGCCTTAGTGTGCAGGAGCATTTGCCTAAGATAGTCCCTTATCGTAGTAATATTGTGGAGGATAAGGATTTTATATTACAAAATCTTGGAAATGAGTCTGAAAAAATAAGAAAATACATAAAAGGTTATATTAGTAAGTCAAAAGTATTTACTCAAGGAGATAAAGAAAGAATAGGGATTTAGGAAGATAAGATTATTTTTTGTAGAAATTAGGTTTGTATTAAGTTTTTTTGTATGTTTGCACCCTGAAAAGTTTTTTAATCAAGAATTTTATATTACTAAACAAATGAGAATAAAGTATTTTTTGATGACTTTGAGCTTTTGTTTGTCTTTTTTTGTCTTTGCTCAACCTAAATTGGAGGAGACATGGAAGGACAATCATCTGAACGAAACCTTGGAGACACCTTTGGGATTCCTTAGGAAGGAGAAGACAACAGTGAATAAGGTGGATTACTCTCTTGGGGTGGATAAGAATAACAAGATTAAGTATATAGAAACGAATAGTCCTACTTTTAAGGTAGAGGGATATAGCTTAGCCACTAAGCTATTTGGGTTTAAGAACTATACATATACTCGTTTTTTTGAAGGATGGGGATATTACTTACGTGTAAATGCTTCATGGTGTGCTTTCTTTGGGAAAGCAAAACCTACGAAAGATACACGCCCTATTTTCTTCTTTAATTATAACTTTGGAAAGGCTGAAGGGAAACCTGTTTTTGACTCTGCTTATGAGGATGTATTGGCTGCTCAAGTGAAAGCTGAGAGGGAAAAAGCAGAGAAAAAAGCCAAAGAAAAGGAAGAGCAAGCCAAAAGAAGGGCTGAATATGAGAGAGAGACAGAACGCTTAGAGAAAGAGAAAGCGGCTAAGGAAAAAGCAGAATTAGAACGTAAACAGGCTATTCAGAGAGAAGTAGAAAAGCGTAGAGCAGAAGAGGAAGCCAAAAAGAAGGCAAAGGAGGAAGCCAAGCAGCAATATGCTAAAGAAGTAGCTGAATACAATGCTAAGAAGGAAGCAGAAAAGAAAGCTAAGGAAGAAGAAAGGAAGCGAAAGTCAGAAGAGTTCCGTACCGGTCAAAGGGTCATTAATACAGAATTGGCACAAGGAAGTTCCTCCACAACGGCAACTTTTACAGAGTCCTTACAAGGAGGAGAAAAAATCCTAAATGAGACTTTTAAGCTAAAACTAAAGAAATCCCTTCGAGATTATCAGAATTATATCAATAAGAACCAGAAAAGAACAGAAGCTTATCCTTTGGTACTGGTTAATTATAAGGATATAATGGAGTATTCACAGAGTGAACTTTCCAAAATCACTAAGATTACTTCCACTACGGTTTTCAAGAAAGGAACTAAGCGTACAGAGGATTTCAAAGAAAAAGGAATGAATGGAGTCGTAATTATTAAGGTAGAATTCTCAAAGTAAAGTTACATTAGTTATTTTATAAAGGGAAAGGGCATTGCTCATTTAGGCAATACCCTTTCCCTTTTTCTTTGAGTGTTATGGCAAGGTGCAGATAGTTACGATTACCTTCTTTGTACGGAAATTCAATGAGAAAAGTAGAAAAAGGAAAGTTAAAAAACCATAGAAATTTGTGATAATTGATGAGGGAATATTTTAGGTTTTATTTGTTTTTTAAAGGAGAAAATCGTATTTTTGTCAAAAATTACTTTAGATGAAAAAATTCTGTTTACCTTTTTGTATTCTATTGACGTTAAATAGTTTGTTTGTGGAAGCACAATCTAAGACTTATAAGGTTCGTACTGTAGCGTTCTATAATGTGGAGAACCTCTTTGATACGATAAATGACCCCAAGAAATTTGATGATGATCGCACTCCTACTGGGAAAGATCATTGGACAAGTGAGCATTATTTTGACCACATCAATAAACTTAGTACTACAATTGCTAAGATAGGGAAAGATGTTACAGGACAAGCCCCTGATTTTGTAGGATTAGCGGAGGTAGAGAATCGTGATGTAGTGGAGGATTTGATAAATTCTGAAGCATTGAAGGGTAACTATTATGGGATTGTTCATTATAATTCTCCTGATGCTCGTGGGATAGATGTAGCCTTTCTGTATAAGCAGGGAGTATTCAAGCCTACAAAGACCTCTAAACATTTCTTAGATATCAAGGATGCTGCGGGGAAGCGCCGTTACACACGTGATCAGATTCTTATTTCAGGAGAGATGGACGGGGAGGAAATACATTTTATTGTTAATCACTGGCCCTCACGTTCAGGAGGGGAAGCTGCAAGCCGTCCTTTAAGAGAAGCTGCTGCTGCCTTAAATAAAAGAATCTTTGATTCCTTAACTACGATTAATCCTATGGCTAAGGTGATTAGTATGGGGGATTTCAATGATGATCCTACCAATTCAGGGTTTAAGAAAGTGCTTAAAACAAAAGCGGACAAGAATAAAGTACGACAAGGAGAGCTATACAATCCTATGGAAAGCATGTATAAGAAAGGGATAGGGACTTTGGCATATCGTGATAGTTGGAGTTTATTTGACCAGTTTATAATTACTTATGGATATCTTGCTCCAGAGGGGAAAGGCTATAAATATTGGAAAGCGGGTGTGTTCAACAGCCCAGAATTGGCCAATCCATCAGGGAGGTATGCAGGTTATCCTTTCCGTAGTTATGCTAATGGAAGCTATACAGGGGGTTATTCCGATCACTTTCCCGTATATTTGTTTTTGATAAAAGAACAATAATAGCACTAGATCTTTTTAATAGAGATGATTTACACGTCCAAAGAATTAAAAACTTTTTCTTTGGACGTTTTTGCTCCCCGTATGAGCCGTTATAGTGTTTCCTTTTAGCGTATGAGTTTTTGTAATGAAAGAACCCTAGAGCGTTACTATGTAATTATCTTTTCTTTTAGATTAATATATAGTGGATTATGATTTTTCAAGAGAGGTAAGTAGAGGTGCTCAGAGAAGTTACAAAAAAAAGATTGAAAATAATTTGTATTATTTCATTTTTTTTGTACCTTTGCACTCGGCAAGTCCTACACGACCAGCTCCCTTAGAATCCTCCAGGGTGGGAACGCAGCAAAGGTATAAGGTTGTAGCGGTGCGATGTAGGTAGCTTGCCATTTTTTGTATAAAAAAGGCACGAAAAATTTTGTAAACAAATAAGAATCAATACTATGACAGAACAACAGATCTTAAAAAAAATTGATAAGTGGAATGAAGACGACCATATTCAGGCGATCATTGACTTTATAGAGAATCTCCCTCATGAGGATAAGACTACAGCGGTGCTCAGTGAATTGGGGCGTGCCTATAATAACTTATATTGGTTAGATTCATCTGAGGGAAATGAGAAATATCTGCGTAGAGCTGTGGAGATTTTCAAATATCTTGAAGCTGAAATAGGTGATACAGAGGTGTGGAATTATCGTATAGGGTATTCTTACTTCTACCTTAATGATATAGAGAATGCTAAAAAACATCTTGAAAGAGCCGCTTCTCTTTCAGGAGCACAGGAGTTATTACATTATGTAACTATTGCTCAGGAGAAAGGAATTACACTATTGGATGCTGTAGAAGGAGGCAAAGGAGGTGTGGAGTATATATTAGAAGATTTTGTAAAGACAATTCGGAAGTATGCTCCACAGATGGAACAGCGTTTAGGGAAGCCAGCTACGGAAGAGAAAATAGAAGCCTTTGAGAGACGATTAGGCTTTACCCTCCCTGAGGATTTCAAACAACTACATAGAACTTTTGATGGACAGAGAGAAAAGAAACCTTTCTTTGGCTCAGAACAACGTTTTGTAGGGCTTGATGAAATAGAAGAATGCCAACAAAAAATATCAGATTTTCTTAAAGACACCTTTGGTGAAAACTGGCAGAAATTACAAATTCCAGAACAGAACTTTGAGGAAGAAGGCTATATAAAGAACCAGCTCTTCAATTATAAATGGGTGCCTTTTATGATACATGAGGTAGGAGGAGAGATAGATAGCTACCTATGTTTTGACCTTGATAATGACCCACAGGAAGGTATTTATGGTCAGCTTATAGGAGTAACTCCCTCCAAGGAATTGGAAGAATATGATATCTCTTTTGTATTTTCAGGGCTTTTTCAGTGGCTTACTAAAACAATAGAAGGGATAGAGACAGGGCGATTGGCTTATTCTGAGGAGAAAGATTCCATGGAGTTCCTTTCAAAGAATGGTCAGCCCGCTTATTATGAAGAAGAGGAAAGAGAGGCTTTGGAGGATTATATAGAGGAGAATTTTGGAAAATTTGATGAAGTATTCCATGAGATAGTATCTCCGGATATTCATTGTGATATTTACATTGTCAAGCCTACTAAAGAGCGCAATTATTATACTTTGGTAACAGGAGGAATGGGTGCTTATGCAATGAATGTACCTGAAGGGTTTGGAGGAAGTCCTTTTGCTGAAATGGTTATTAACCTGCCTGCTCATTGGGATATTAAGAGTAATGAAGAAAAGGATTATTGGCCTATTCGCTGGCTAAAGATTCTCGCTCGCCTCCCTATTGAACAGGATACTTTCTTAGCTTGGGGACATACTATCCCTACAGGCGATCCTTTGGAAGGAACTGACTTCACTTGTATGCTACTCATTACAGCCGATGATAAAGATGGAGAAAATGCCATAGCACAACTTCCTACAGGAAAAGAGGTACATTTTTATAGTATAGTACCCCTTTATGAACAGGAGATGCTCTACAAATTGGAGAATGATAGTAGTGCTCTGTTAGAGCGCTTCAGCGAAAGGGATATTCCTTATCCTCCAGTGGTGGATGTAAATCGTCCTAATGTATGTGCGGATTTCTCTCCTACTCAGAATACAGGACTTTTGGACAATATAGCCTGGGCATTCACTCAGGAGCATTACCCTGGACTGATGATTTTCTGGGAGAGTGTAAAGGCTTATAATGCAGATATAGAGAATGATATAGAGGATTTTAATCCTTTTGGAACCATTTTCCGTTCGCCTAAGGTGAAGATAATGTATCGGGCATGGATCAAGAGTAGAAAAGAGCTACATGACTTTGAAATTCTTGCCAATGAGAATCTCTTTGAAGAAGCCCCCGATGAAAGAGGCTTGTATGATGCTCTTATTGTTGCGGAACTCTACTCAGGGGACGGAACTGCTTTTGGAGCATTAGAACTATTATGGCTTATTCATAACACGTTGGCAAATAAAGATTTGGGTGACCATATTTTCTTTGAAGGCTTTGATATAGAGGGCTATGAAGAGGATGGTACTCCAGTAATTTTTATCAACTGTGGTTCTTAAGAACGATGTTGACTACAAGAAAGGTGAGAGAAGCCGTGCCATGCGCTCTAAGAGCTGTTTGAGTCGGCTGCGCTTTTTCCATTGGTCAATGGAAAGTAGAGCGGCTTCTTTTATATCTTCGTAGAAAATAAGGCGGAGTTCAGTGGCTACCTTTTTGTTATAGACTATAGCACTTACTTCAAAATTAAGATCAAAGCTACGAGCATCAAGATTAGCAGTCCCTACGGAGGCTACTTCGCTATCAATTACGAAAGTTTTGGCATGTACAAAACCTTTCTCATAACGATAAATCTGTACCCCTGCTCTGAGGAGTTCTTCAAAGAAGGATTCGCTGGCGGTATGTACAAACACGGAATCCCCCTCCTTAGGGAGGAGTAATTTCACCTCTACACCACTTAGAGCAGCTATTATTAAGGCTTCTTGCAGAGAGGTATCTGGGACAAAGTAGGGCGTGGTAAGGAGTATTTCTCGCTTGGCGGCATAGATAAGTTGTACTGTAGCATAAAGGATATTAGGTAAGTCAGAATCAGCCCCGCTGGATACTATTTGGGTAAAATAATTCGTGGGATAGGGAGTAATATCTACAGGGAAGTAGAGAGCATTGATATTAACATTTTCCCCACTACAAAAGTTCCAATCCTGTAAGAAAATAGCTTGTAAGGTGTAGACAGAATAACCGCGTATCATCAAGTGGGTATCACGCCAGTAGAGGGGATTCTTTTCTGCATTGTTATATTTGTCACTGATATTGATTCCCCCTACAAAAGCCGTATAGCCATCAATAACTACTATTTTTCGGTGGTTGCGGTAGTTCATGCGGTTGGCGAGCTTAATGAAGGTGATTTTGTAGAAAGGGAAAGCCTGTACGCCATGCACTTTTAATTCCTTTACAATATTTTTACGAATATCCTGACTGCCAAAGTCATCATAGATAAAGCGTACCTCTACCCCCTCTTTTACTTTCTGAATAAGAATATCCTTGATAGCATTCCCTATATGGTCGTTTTCATAGATATAGAACTCAATATGGATGTGGTGTGTTGCTTTTTTAAGAGCTTCAAGCAGTTGTGGGAAGAAATTTTCGCCATTACAGATTATCTTTACCTCTTCGTTAGGAATAATAGAAGGGCGCTGTTCAATATGTGATAAAAAGCGTAGGCTTTTCTTATAAGAGGAAGTTACATAGGGTGCTAATGAGCGGAGATGATTGCGCAATTGAGGAAAATGTTCTTGCAAGGTTTTTCGGAAGCGTTGGTCAATGGTTAGTTTCCTATAGTATATTTTGTGTTTGCGGTAGTTAATACCAAAAGAGAAATAGAAAATAGCCCCCACGATAGGAGCAAAGATTACCAAGAGCAGGTAGGCTAAGGCTTTGCTTACTGAGCGGGTATCCCATATAATGCGTAAACACACCATGATGATAAGTAGGACGTAGAGAATCTGAACAATAAGGATGGGTTTCATCTGATATGAGGGGAAAAGTAAGGCTAACACGGACAGCAGTTGGGGATATGTGTATATAGAAGGTTGTATTTAGTGTTTTTAGGGAGTACTTTTAGAAAATAAGGAGGCTGTCCTAAAAGATAGCCTCCCATTCTTTTTGTTTAAGGGCTTATAAAACGCCTTCTAAGGCTTTATTTACCTCACGTACAGCTTGAGTACTTTCACTGAATTTAGCTTTTTCAGCATCATTGAGTTTTATTTCTACAATTTTCTCAATACCATCACGACCGATGATAGCAGGGACTCCTACGCACACGTCCTTTTGTCCGTATTCTCCTTCAAGGAGTGCTGAACAAGGGAAGAGTTTTTTCTGGTCACAAGCGATTGCTTGTACTAAGGCGGAAACGGCAGCACCTGGAGCATACCAGGCGGAAGTTCCCAAAAGTTTGGTAAGAGTAGCTCCTCCTACTTTGGTATCTTGAGCAACTTGGCTGAGACGTTCTTCAGATAAGAACTCAGTAACAGGCACTCCGCGATAACTTGCCAATCGGGTAAGGGGGAGCATGCCACTATCACTGTGAGCAGCAATTACCATTCCTTCTACATCGGAGATAGGGCTGTTTAGGGCTTCTGCTAAGCGATATCTGAAACGAGCACTATCCAAAGCACCTCCCATACCAATGATGTGATTTTTAGGTAATTTGGTAGCTTTATGTGCCAGATAGGTCATAGTATCCATAGGGTTACTTACCACAATTACAATGATATTGGGAGAATACTTAACCAGTTGTTCCACTACAGACTTAACAATATTTGCATTAGTACCAATGAGTTCCTCACGGGTCATGCCTGGCTTGCGAGGAATACCGGAGGTGATCACAGCTACATCACTTCCTGCCGTTCTGGAATAGTCATTAGTTACTCCTATAATACGGGTATCAAACCCGTTCAAGGAGGCTGTTTGCATAAGGTCCATTGCCTTTCCTTCGGCAAAACCTTCTTTGATATCAATTAAAACAACTTCAGCAGTAAAATTCTTCAGTGCGATGTATTCCGCACAACTTGCGCCAACTGCTCCAGCGCCTACTACGGTTACTTTCATAAAAATCTTCTTTAAAATGTTATTGTATGTGCTGTCAAAGGTATAAAGAAAAAATCAAATAAACAATATTTTTCTGATTTTTATTTGTAATCAGTAAAAAAATAAGGCAACCTGCATTATTTGCAGATAGCCTTATTCTACGAAAAATTAACTAAGAAAATTCTATTTTTTTAACCAATTATTTGAAAAAGAACACTTTTTGTATTCTCCTTTTACAGAAATAAAGGTTTTTTTGATAGCCTCATTCATCCATTTACCCACAGCTTCTAGTTGTTTTTCTTTCAATGCCAGATCACGGATTCGTGTATAATCATTGATAAAATCAGCGGTATGTTCGCCTATACGGTTGGTAATACGGTATATTTTGTACATTTTTCTTCCTGTTCTGTCCTCATCCATGATAGGGGAGGATATTTCATCATCCTTCAAGGAAGATACTTGTGAATAGAGGAGAGGTTCCATACGAGTTAGTTCAAACTTGGTAGAATAGTTCTCAGGATTTAGCAGTTGCCCTCCGTCCTCCTTAGTTTCCTTTTCATCGGAGAAATTCTTAGCGGCTTCTGCGAAAGTGAATTCCTTATTGATAATTTTATTGCGGATATCATTAATTTTCTTTTTTGCTTCTTCCAATGAGTTTTGTGGGATTTGTGGTACCATCAGAATGTGCCGTACGGAGACTTCCTTCCCCCGTATCTTGACCACCTGTAGGATATGCCAACCGAAATCTGTTTTGAAGGGGTCAGATATTTCGCCTTCTTGTAGGGAGAAAGCCACATCCTTGAATTCTTTAGCAAAACTGGATTTTCTATTGAAAGTTAGTTCCTTACCTCCTGTAGCTCTGTCGGCAGAATAAAGGATTGCCTTGGTGGGGAAGCTAGCCCCATTCTCCTGTACATCTTTCTTGATTTCCTTGAGTTGTTCAATGACCTTATTCACCTCACTTTGAGGTGCTTTAGGTTCTATCACTATTTGTGCGATTTCTAATTCTGTACCAATGGTAGGGAGTTCATCCTTAGGTATTTTGTTAAAGAACTGTTTTACTTCCTCAGGAGTAACCTCAATATTCTCTACGATTTTAGCTTTCATACGGGAGCTAAGTTCGTTTTGGCGAAGGATATCAAAGAGCTCATCGCGGAGGGACTGCTCATCATCCTTGTGATAGAACTGAATGACCTTTTGTATATCTCCCAACTGATCTGTTAAGAACTCAATACGGCGATTCACTCCATCACGGATATCTGTATCGGAAACCTTGATACTATCTTGGATGGCTTGGTTCACATAGAGCTTATCCTCCATGAGCTTACCCAAGAGTTGGCAACGAGTTACATTCTTGGTATCCACATTTTGAGAGCGGAGTTCTATTAAAGCACGGTCAATATCGGTCTCTAAGATAAGATAATCTCCTACGACGGCGGCAACCCCATCTATTTTCGTTTTAGAAGATTGCGCCCAAAGGCATGGGATACAGAGGAAAAAGGATAAAAATAATGTACCCAAATAGTTAATTCTGTTCATAGATTTCAAATTGTTTCTTTTCAATTGCATTATTGATGATTTCTTTTTCTAAGTCATTGATATAATTGCTCCTGCGCTTATTTAGGATAATTTGTTGCAGGGTTGGATATACATAATTCAAGGGAGCATAGTCGGTATTGTCCAAGAAGTTATTTATTTTTAATAGGTACACATTGGTGGAATCCCTATCCTCAAGGAACTGATGTGAGAATCGCTTATTGAGCCTTGAGGCGAGCATAGGCAACTTCTCACGGACTTCACTTGCCCTTACCCACATACTATCATTGAGGAAAGAGGAGGTGAAGTGAGGGGCTAAAGAATCAATATATTGCTTATCCTTAGGAGAAAAATTTTTGAAAGCGTTGATGATTTTAGGACTTAAGCTACTGGGAGATAGCTGTATATACCGAAGTTGTATCAATTCCTCATTAAGCTTAAAGATATCCTTATTTTCTTGGTAGAATAACTCTCTTTCTTGTTTGCTAATTGCGGTATCCACCTGTCGAGAGAGTAAGTCTAAGTAGGATTGGGTATACAAATCGGTTCGGTATTGGCTTACTAAATGTTCAAATTCTTCTTTTTTGGCATTGGAGATATTCTCCTCTGCTTTGAGTAAGAGGAGTTTTTTTAGTGCCCAATTATCAATATAAGGGGTTACAATTTGTAGGCTATCCTCCAGCGTATAGTCCTTAGGGAGCAGTTTTCGGATATCCTCCTCATATAGGTAATAATCGCCTACTCGAGCCACTGCATGACTGTTTTTCTTAGGGGTGTCCAGCCAATAGCAACTGCTAAGGAGAACAGCGAGTAAGGAGTAAGTGGTTATTATTTTCAAGTTCATTTTAACTTTTCTTAAGAGAGTTGCGCAAAAACATCGCAAGTTACAGTAATTTGAAAAATAAAACTAATCAATTAAAATATTTTTAACTTTCATGCGGGGAGGAAGGCAATTGGGAGAGAGAGCTAAAGGTATCCTTATATTGGAAAATATAGGTACGTATCCAGCTACTTGTCTTGATGATAGGGTGATAGAGAGCGGATTGCTGGGTAGTTTCTTTAGGAATAAGCTCAATGGCACCTTGGTTTAGGTACATTAGTGCCGTTCCTATAATGAGTGACCACTTAAGCATTCCAAAGGCAGCTCCTGCCACTCGGTTTACTGATCCTAAGGCAGCACTTTCTAAAATCTTCGTTAAGAGCTTTCCTGCCAGCCCTACTAAGATAAGGGCAAGCAAGAAGGTGATGATAAAAGAAAGTACCTGATTGGCTTTTGCAGAGAAGGAAAAAAGGTCGCTTACAAAAGGAGCTACTCTGGCAGAGAAGTGAATGGAGATCCATAAGGCAACAAATACAGATATAAGAGAGGCTACCTCCCAGATGAACCCCTTGAGGAACCCTTGTACAATGCCTATGGCTAAGAAAATACCTAAAATAATGTCAATATGAGTCATACTATGAAAAAAGAGATGGAAGCCATCTCTTTAAGAATTTTAATATTCATCTTCGTTCCAAAGATAATCCTCTTCAGTGGGATAGTCAGGCCAGATTTCCTCAATAGATTCATATACTTCCCCTTCATCTTCAAGAGCTTCAAGGTTCTCCACCACTTCCATGGGGGCACCTGTACGAAGGGCATAATCAATGATTTCTTCTTTGGTAGCAGGCCAAGGGGCATCACTTAAGTAGGAAGCAAGTTCTAATGTCCAATACATATAAACTGAATTTATTTGTAAATAATCATTCTCAAGTAAGGTGCAAAAGTATAAAAAATATTGATATCCAAGACATTTTTTACTATCTTTTTTAAGAATATTGTTTATCCTAATGATAATCAATTATTTGTAAGTAAAAAGTAAAGTTGCATGAGCGAGTATATGGTTCGCCCCAGCGAGAGATTCATTTTTCACTTTTCATCCACATACCCAGCTGTGGGCACTCGCTGGCTATACTTTTCACTAATGAGGTAGGCACAAGCTAAAATCGCTGAATACCTGCAGGCGAGTATATGGCTCGCCCCAGCGAGAGATTCATTTTTCACTATTTGTTTTTCACTTTTGCATAATAGGGTAGGCACAAGCTAAAATCGCTAAATACCTGCAGGCGAGTATATGGTTCGCCCCAGCGAGAAATTCATTTTTCACTATTCGTTTTTCACTTTTCACTTTTCACTAACTTAGTATTCCCCTTTGAACACTTCATGGATGCTTGAGAATGAATTCTTCAGAAGTTTTTTGAGCTTCTTAGGTTTTTTCCAAGTACATATTTCTATCTCTTCTTCCTTTTGAGGGTGTAATTCTTTAGGGTAATCGCTATACATATTATACCAATGTGTTTCCTTAAGGTAGTACTGGTGCTCTCGCTTATAAATATGATAGGTGATGGTTCTTAGTCCTAAGAGCTCTAAGGGGGAGACATCTGTCTCTTCTTGTACTTCTCTAAGGGCGCAATCCTCTAAGAGTTCTCCTTCCTCTAATTTTCCTTTGGGTAAGTCCCATTTCCCTTTTCGTTTGATAAATAGGATTTTCCCTTTATGGTCACGCACAAGACCTCCTGCGGCTTCTATTTGGACAAAAAAAGAGGCAAAATCATCAAAGTAATTCTCTTTTTTATCTATATAAAAAACAAATTTGCCATATCTGTAACCTTCTATTTTTTTGATAAAATCCTTCACTGAGACCGATTCACTGAGGAAAATGCGGTATTTTTTCTTATAGGATTTCTTAAGCTTATTGGTTACTAATATCTTTTTATCATCAAAGAAAACTTTATACATCTGGTTCAGATTTTTCCGTAAAGATACAATTTTCTTAGCGAATAAGGAATATTTTATATGGTTTTAACATTTTATGATGTATAATAACAGAAGCTCCTTTTTGGGGAGCTTCTAAATACAAAAACTAAATATGAAAAACACAATTTATTCGATAACAAGGGTACGTTCTTCATCAAAGGCATCACTATCAAAGATAATTCTGTAAGTACCCTTAGGGAGGTAATACTTACCATTGCTTGCCTTCTTGAACGTTGTTAAGAGTTTCTTTTCATAGGCAACACGTCCTTCTTCGTTAAAGACCAAATCAAAAGGGATAAAGTTAAGTCCTATTTTGGTTTGGTAAGTGAACTTAGAAAGGGTAATTTTGTCCTTAACAATACTTATTTTAATATTGCTACCTGCCTTTGAGGCAAAAGATTCCAAGTATAAGGTAGGCACTTCAGGTTCTTGCCAAGGGCTAGGGGCATTTCCCCATTTTGGAGAGTACGGAATGGAATAGGTTTCCTTCAGTGGGTAGAAGAGTTGATCTTGTACAGCGGCACGTATTTCCTTGAGAGCGGCTACATTGGCAGTGAAAAAGCCATGTCCCTTAGTACCTACATATAGCTGATTGGTTTGGGTATTTATCACAATAGCGCTTACAGAGGTACGAGGGAGATTTTCCTTAAAGATATGCCATTTCTCGCCCATATCAAAGGAAACATAGAGTCCGTTTTCGGTACCTAAATAGAGGACTTGTTCGTTGGTGGGGTCCTCTACGATAACATTAACGGTTTCCTCAGGAAGGTTTGCCTTAAGGTTATCCCAACTTTTCCCCATATTATTACTACGAAAGATAAGGGCTTGGTGGTTATCATTCTGTAGGATAGCATATACACGATCTTGGTTATGCTTGGAGGCAAGCAGTGAAACTACTCGGTTAGGAGAGGGAAATGAGGAATAAATCATTTGCCAAGAAACGCCTCCATTCTGGGTAGTATAAATCATTCCATCATCACTTCCTGTATAGATGAGTCCGAACTGAAAAGGGGACTCAGCGATAGCGGATATAGTACCATAGGAGAGGATCCCACCCTTATCTCCATTGGTAAGGTCTGTGGAGATAGCACTCCACTGTCTGCCTTCGTTAAGGGATTGGAATAGCACATTGCTCCCCGCATAGAGAATGGTATTGTTTTGAGGGGAAAGAGAAAGTGCTGTCTGCAAAGGGTAACGTTGTTTGGTTTTTCTATCATAAGGAAGGGTGATTTTGCTTTGCCTTAAGGGGAGGATACTTCCTAATGATTGGGCAAGGTAAAGCTTATTTTCAGGGGTAACGACTAAGCGTCCGTTTTCATTGCTGGAGAGAAACCATTGGTTGGAGGTATACTTGAGTACCCCACCGTTAAGGATGCTTGCATAGAGGGTAGCATCTTTAGGATTTCCGATAGAGAGGGAGGTTACATAAACCGTTTGTGGCATTTCTTGTCTTGCCCAAGTGCGACCTTGGTCAAGGGATTGAAACATTCCTTGATTGGTTACCAAGATGATTTGTCTCTCATCGGCAAAGAGCTGATACACCTTTTGACTTTTGTCATTGTCCTTGATGAGTGTCCAGGTAATACCTCCATTGTTGGATTTGAGTGTAGGAATTCCTGAGAGGTATAGTTCATTCTCTTGCTTAGGATTTACACATAGAGCTCCTACTTCATATCCTTTGCTGTAGAACACATTGGTCAGAGGGGAGTTATTTTTTTTCACCCAGGATTTTCCTCCATCGGCGGAGTGATACACCTCAGCGCCGATAACCCTTGGGAGGGCTCCGGTGAACTTAGGAATATCACTGGCTTTGACGGCTCCTGAGCGTACTATTTCACGGAGATTATTGGCAGAGAATTTGTTCTGTAAGGAATGATTGTAGAGGTATTGTTCAATCCTCTCATCCTCTAAGGCAAGGAAATCCTTATTGGAAAGGTTATGGAAAAGCACATCGTCTCCCTCATCCTTGGCACGTTCGCGGTTATCTACCAATGCATAAAGGGAAGTAGGGCTGAATACCGCTAAGGATATTTTCCCGATATTCCCTTGAGGGAAGCCAGAGCCTGCCCCAGTCATAAGTTCCCAAGTAGTTCCTGAGTTGCTACTCTTATAGATTCCTGATTTCTTACCTGCGGGAATGATGTTGGAAGGGGTTTGTTCCATATCCCAAGCAGCGAGGAAGAGTGTTTCAGGAGCAGAAGGTACCTTCTTTAGCTCATTAACGCCTACCTGACCGAAGGTTTGGTTCCAGGATTTTCCCTTATCGGTAGTACAGAATACGCCCTTATCTCCAGAGATATCTCCTAAGGCACTAAGGCAAACAGAAGTATCGGAAAGGAGGGTAATTTGGCGAATATTCACATTACCTGTCCAAGAGGTTGTTTGCCAATCTTTGGTATATTCCTTGAAAAAGACCCCCTGATGATTAGCTACCCAAAGGGTACGCGTATCCCAATTGACTGCCATAGCGGTAGTTTGTGGGGACATGGCATCGGTAAAAGTAGGAGTAAAGCTGGCGCCATTGTTATCACTATACCATACCCCTGAATGGGATAAAGCTACATAGAGTTCATAAGGATTCTTAGGATTTCTATCTACTTGGATAATCTCTCCTGCTCCTCTGCTAAGGGGGAGGGCTTGGAAGGGAATATTTTTAACCCAGGATTTTTGCAAATTTTGTAAACGAATGGCTTCCTGCCTGTTCTGAGCAGTACCTATACCCATTACAGAGAGGATTGCGGTTAAGAATAGTATTTTTTTCATAATCTGTAGAGATTAATAGGATATTAATTTAAAAAGTATTTTTCCATAATTGCCGTGCCTTCTCCAAATCCTCAGGAGTATCTATTCCTATGTTTTCCACAGGAGAGAGTACCATTCTGATGCGTTTGCCATTTTCTAAATATCGCAATTGCTCGAGCTTTTCTATTTCCTCTAAAGGAGTAGGAGCAAGGCGATAGAATTCCATTAAGGCTTCTTTGCGAAAGGCATAAACGCCTATATGTTTCTTATAGGTGTATTCCTTATTGGGGTCTCTTAGGAAAGGAATTGGGCTACGAGAGAAATAGAGGGCGAATAGTTCATGGTCTACTACCACCTTTACATTATTAGGGTTTAGGATCTCCTCTTGCTCAAGCAGAGGCATCATCAGGGAGGCAAGGTCAATCCGCTTATGTGGGTCATGGTCAAAGACCTCTAAGAGGCTCTGTAGGCTCTTTTTTTGGATAAAAGGTTCATCCCCTTGCACATTCACAATGATATCGGCAGGGAGGTTCGCTACGGCTTCAGCAATGCGATTACTACCACAGCTATGAGCTACTTTGCTCAAGAATACCCTTCCTCCTATAGTGGTGATTCTTTGAGCAATTTCCACGCTGTCGGTAGCCACCCACACCTGGTCAAAAAGGCAGGTTCGTTCGGTGGCAAGATAGGTCTGCTCAATAACACTTCTTCCCCCTAAGTCCTGTAAGAGTTTCTTAGGAAAGCGTGTTGCCTCAAGGCGGGCAGGAATAACAGCTATCTTTCTCATCGGCTTTAGGTTAAAGGAAACCAAGTTCTAATTTAGCTTCTTCACTCATCATCTCCTGTCCCCAAGGAGGGTCAAAGGTAAGTTCTACTTCTACTTCGTTAATTTCATCAATACTACTTATTTTCTCATAGACTTCTTGAGGGAGTACTTCCGCCACGGGGCAGTTGGGGGAGGTGAGGGTCATGAGAATCTTTACATCGTGATTCTCATTAATGAATACATCATAGATAAGCCCTAATTCGTAGATATCTACAGGGATTTCAGGGTCATAGATGGTATGGAGTACCTCAACGATTTTCTCTCCAATAAGGTCGGTATTGATAGGTGCTTTTTCTTCTGGCATGGTTTAATGGTTCTTTAAGGTAATTGCTTTGGCATAGAGTTTCATCTGTTCTATCATGCTCACCAGCCCGTTGGCACGGGTAGGAGAGAGGTGTTCCTTAAGCCCTATTTTATCAATAAAACTCATATCAGCCGCAAGAATGTCGGTCGCCTTCTGACCGGAGAGGACTTTAACCAAGATGGCAATAATTCCTTTGGTGATGATGGCATCACTATCGGCAGTAAAGGTAAGGAGATCTCCTTGGCTCTCGGCATGTAGCCATACTTGGCTTTGACAACCCTTGATCAGATATTCCTCTGTTTTGTACTTAGGGTCAATTAGCGGTAGGTTCTTGCCAAGGTCAATCATATATTCATAGCGATCCTCCCAGCTTTCTAAAAAAGAGAAATCCTCAATAATAGCATTTTGTATTTCAGTGATGGTCATTCTTTTTTTGGGGCAAAAGTACGAAAAATAATGATTAATGGTTAATGATTAAGGATTAAATTTTCATCCACATACTCGCTCACGCGACTTTACTTTTCATTTTTCACTTTTTAAGTGATGGCATTCAGGGTTAGGGTCTGCCATGAACTCTTGAGGGTCTATACTGATGTTTCTTACCTGAGAAGAAGGGAGGTTGAGTTCAAACTGGTAAGTGTTTTCAGCCCAGTTCCATACAGGAAGGACAATGCGCTCCATATTGATGAACGGATTGGGCTTTTCCCCAAAGGTAAGATCGGTAGGGACATATACGGAGAATGGTTTTTGTCCATTAGGAATGATGATAATATCCAAAGGCATGGGGATGCGTCCCTTTTTGACAAGGGTTACTAAGGTCTTGTTGCCTTTGGCTTCCAACTTCTCAATGCAATAGCTAATGTGATGGGTGGTGTGCATGAACTCCTTGAGGAACCAAAAGAGCTGCATACCGGATTCCTTTTCGGCACAGCGTACAAAGTTTTCAGGGGTAGGATGGGTGAAGGCATACTCCTTATAAAAGCGCTTGAAGGTACGCTCCATCGCTTTACGTCCGATGATATAATCCAGATGAGAGGCGAACATGGTGCCTTTGGCATAGGCAGTACTAAAATAAGAACGACTTCGTTCGAAGAAGTCCGCCCGTATGGAAGGATCTTCTTCATGGTTTTCACTCATATACTTAAGGAAAGCCTTATGGCGAAAGTCGGAGAAATTGGCTACAGGGTCTTTCCTGACTACCTCGGCATCTGCCCATAGTTGTAGGAAACAGGTGAACCCTTCGTCAAACCAAGGGTATTGTTGTTCATCTATAGCGAAAATATGTTGGAACCAAGTGTGCGCCAGCTCGTGGCAGGCAGTTTTCACAAGGGCATTGGGGTCTTTTCCTCCTTCTATAAAGGTACACATTGCATATTCCATAGCTCCTTGTCCAGCTTGGATAAAGGAGTAATGGCTCCAAGGATAAGCGCCTACCTTTTCCTCGTAGAAGTCCAGTACCTGGGGCATAATTTGCTGTAGTTTCTTCCAGTTTTCAGGAAAATTCTTATAGAAGAAATGGAGTTCTACTCCACGCTTGGTCTTTACCACATCATGCTGAAAAGAAGGGTCAGCCGCCCAAGAGAAGTCAATTACTCGCTCGGCTTTGAAGTGCCAGGTGCGAGTCTTCTGGTGGGTTTTCACAGGCTTGATGCCCTGATAGCCGAAGCCTATTTGCTGAGCATTTTGCAGGTCTCCAGTGCCGGCAACAAGGTAATTCTTGTCTATGGTAATCTTTACATCAAAGTTAGCCCAATCCCCATAGAACTCGCCGAATATATATTGGTAAGGGTGCCAACCTTGGCTGTCATACGCACAGATACGAGGGTACCACTGGGAGAGGGATAGGGCGACGCCATCGGAGTTATTGCGCCCCATACGCATTGCAAAAGTGGGGATTTGTGCAGTGTAGTCCATAGCAAGGGTTGCCTTCCCATGAGGAAGGATAGGCTCGGGGAGGGTTACCTGTAGGATAGTTCCTACTACCTGATAAGGGGCAACTTTGCCATTTTGAGTGAGGGTACGTATGTGAATGAATCCTTGTTCGTTCTCCTTCAGATGAGCTAATTTGCTTTCGTATTTAGGAGATTCTTCAGAGCCTACATTCTGCATGAAGCGAGCGGGCATATCGGGTACCTGACGCATATTCATATCCATTTGGCTCTTGGGCTGAAAAGCGTTTAGGTATAAGTGGTAAAAAACAGTACGCAGCGTATCGGGTGAGTGGTTCTCATAGATGGCTACCTGCTTGCCTTTGTACTGGAAGGATTTTACGTCCATCTGAACATCCATTTGATAGTCAATGTGCTGTTGCCATTGAGCGAAGCTATACAAAGAACCTATTAAGGTAAGAAGTGAAGAAAGAACAAATTTAATCATTTTGAGTTTTTGGTTTTTTGATTCATCTATGTGGCAAAAGTACAAAAAAAAGTGGACAATGAAAAATGAAAAGTAAAAAATATAACTGGCGAGTACCCAAAGCTGGGTATGTGAATGAACAGTGAACAGTGAACAGTGAACAGTGAACAGTGAAAAATGAAAAATTAATCATTAATCATTGTTTGTTGTTTTTACTTATTCAAAATATATATAACTGAAAATGAGTAATTTATTTTGTTTCTAAAGAAGGGTTGTCGTATCTTTGCACCCAGAAAATAGAAATAAATATTATTAACATTAAAAACAAATAGTTATGGCTATCAGACTTGTAAATGGCTGTGTGAATTGTGAGAATCTCACAGCGGAAAATGTATGCAGACTCTATAATACCAAAGTAGAGGTAAAACACACTTGTGACGATTTCAATATGCGTCCCAGTTTGAAGGATGAAGTAGATTGTCTTTCCTGTGCAAAGTACAACACTTCCCTTTGTGAGAACCAATCCCATGCAGCAGAAGGAATGCTTTGTAATGAATGGACTCCAGAGACCACTGCAGAAGCATAGTTAACGAAGGAATGTTTTACTACTGTTAAAACTCTAAAAATAGAGAACTTTTTCATTTCGTAGAGGCAATAAGTTGAGAATACTTATTGCCTTTTTTAGGATTCTCTTCTTTTGTTATTAACAAAACTTTAGTAATGAATTCTCTTGACATTACCGCAAAAAAGATGTATTTTTGTAGTCAAATAATACAAATATATTGTAAAACGTTTTCTATTGATTATTAAATCGTATGCAAATGAAAAGAGATTCTTTTATTTTCTATCGTAGCTTCTATCAAGCGCTCCTTCCTTTAAGCAAGAGAACACAGATGGAAGCCCTTTTAGCTTTACTTCGTTATGCCCTTGATGGAGAGGAAAGTGAACACCTCTCACCAGTAGCGCAGTCTGTTTTTACCCTCATCAAGCCTCAGTTAGATGCCAATAACCAACGTTTCGAGAATGGTAGAAAAGGAGGTGCCCCTAAAGGAAATAGAAATGCTTTGAAAAAACAACCCAATCAAAACCTAAAACAACCTAATGTGAATGATAATGCAAATGATAATATAAATAACAATGCAAATATAAATGATAATATAAATACAAATAC
>NZ_GL872413.1:2012566-2166612 GCF_000192225.1 Capnocytophaga sp. oral taxon 338 str. F0234 | reverse complement strand
GTCTTTTTATACTCTTGGGATAAAGAAAATCAATAAAATAAGAAAGTGTTAATAACTTTTCATCTTTTTGCTTGACTTTACTTCTAAAATGTTGTACTTTTGTGCTCCAAAAGGAATGGTCTCACTATTCACTTTTCATTATTCACTTTATTTATGAGGGGAATCATTTATAAATCCACAGGGAGCTGGTATATGGTCAAGGGGGAAGACCAGCAGTTCTATGAATGTCGCCTTAAGGGGCGTTTTCGCCTTAAGGAAATAAAAAATACCAATCCGCTTGCCGTGGGGGATAGGGTGATCTTTGAGAAGGAAGGACAGAGGGTTATTACCCAGATTCTCCCACGGGAGAATTATATTATTCGCAAGTCGGTGAACCTCTCCAAGCAAACGCATATTCTTGCTGCCAATATAGAGGTAGCATTTCTTTTAGTAACGCTTAATAATCCCACTACCTATCCGGCTTTTATTGACCGCTTCTTGGTAACGGCTGAGGCTTATAGTATTCCTGCCGTTTTGCTAATGAATAAGGTGGACACTTATCTCCCTGATGAGCTGGCACAGGTGAAGTACTTGGCATATATGTACCGTGATATTGGTTATGAGTGCATTGGTATCTCGGCGCAGACAGGTAAGAATCTCCATTTGGTAAAAGAGCGTTTGGAAGGGAAAACGGCGATGGTGTTGGGTCACTCCGGAACAGGAAAAACCACTCTTATTAATGCCCTTTCGCCTTCCTTACACCTTAGAACACAACCTCTCTCCCAGCTACATGGACAGGGACAACATACGACCACCTTTGCCCAGATGTATGACTTGGACTTTGACGCCCGCATTATTGATACTCCAGGAATTAAGGGCTTGGGAGTAGTGGATTTTGATAAGGAGGAAATAGGAGATTATTTTCCTGAATTCTTTGCCTTAAAAAAGCAATGTCGGTTTCATAATTGCCTACATGTGAATGAACCTCAATGTGCTGTAAAGGAAGCGTTGGACAGAGATGAGCTCTACTGGAGCCGGTATAAAAGCTATCTACAACTTCTGGAAGGAGAGGATACTTATCGGGAAAGTGAATAGTATAGCCAGCGAATACCCACAGCTGGATATGTGAGTGAAAAATGAAGAGTGAAAAGTTATAGCCAGCGAGTACTCATAGTCTGGAAAGTCGCATGAGCGAGAAATAAATAATAAAAATAAAAAATGAGCAACTCAAAACGATGAAAACATTTGCTTTAGTGGGGCGCAACATCTCTTACTCTTTCTCTCGGAGATATTTTGCAGAGAAATTCGCTCATGAGCAGATTACCGATAGTGAGTATGTCAATTTTGATATACCCACCATAGAAGAGCTTCCTGCACTTATCCGTACTACCCCTACCCTTGTAGGTATGAATGTAACCATTCCCTATAAGGAGGCAATACTTCCTTTGCTTGATGAGCAGAGTGAGGAACTTATGACCATCAAAGCTTGTAATACCATTAAGGTACTCCCCACAGGAAAGCTTAAGGGCTATAATACGGATTATATAGGCTTTCATGATTCCTTAGTCCTTTACTTAAAACCCCACCATAATAAAGCACTGATTCTAGGTACAGGAGGGGCAAGTAAGGCAGTCATCTTTACCCTTGAGCAGTTGGGAATTCCTTATATACTTGTCTCCCGTAAGGCTTCTGCTCAGGCAATCTCTTACGCATCGCTTGGGGAGGAAATCATCAGGAGTCATCTGCTAATTATCAATACGACTCCTCTGGGTACCTCCCCTGATACGCAAGCCTTTCCACCGATTCCTTATGAGTTTGTTACAGATAAGCATTTGTTATATGATCTTATCTATAACCCTGAAAAGACGGTTTTTCTCGCTAAGGGAGAAGCACAGGGGGCTACCATCCTTAATGGTTACCCCATGCTTGCCCTCCAAGCAGAAGCATCGTGGGAAATATGGAATAGTGAGAAGTGAACAGTGAAAAATTATTCATTTTTCGTTTTTCACTTAACTACGTTTTTACTTTTTCCTCCTATTAAGGATAGGCTGTATCCTTCTTTTTCCATTTCTTCTTTAGGGATGAAGCGTAGAGAAGCACTATTGATACAGTAGCGTAATCCTCCTTTGTCCTTAGGTCCATCGGTGAATACGTGTCCTAAATGAGCATTTCCCAACTTACTTCTTACTTCAGTGCGGAGCATGTTATGGGATTTGTCCATGTATTCCTTGACAAGTTTTTTATCAATAGGCTTGGTGAAGCTTGGCCATCCACAACCAGCATCATACTTGTCGGCAGAGGAGAATAGGGGCTCGCCTGTGGTTACATCTACATAGATGCCCTCACGGTTTTCGTTCCAATATTCATTACGAAAGGGTGGTTCAGTAGCACTATTTTGGGTTACCTCATACTGCATGTTAGAAAGCTCTTTCTTAAGGGTAGCCTTATCCTTAACAGTATAGGTAACTTTGGGTGAAGTTTGGGCCTTCTTAGGATTTGCTTTGCGAGCCATCTCAAAAAGAGCAGGGGAGAGGTGGCAATAACCATGAGGGTTCTTATCCAAATAGTCCTGATGATACCCCTCTGCTGCATAAAAGTTTTTCAAAGGAAGGTTCTCCACGACAATAGGCTTGCTGTATTGTTTGGCAAGGGCGATAAGGTGTGCCCTTATTGTAGTTTGGTCAGCTTTATTCGTATAGTAAATGCCTGTACGGTATTGTGAACCTCTGTCATTTCCTTGTTTGTTCAGGGAGGTAGGGTCAATAGTTTTGAGATAGAGTTCCACGAGCTGAGAGAGGCTTACTTCTGTAGGGTTGTATACTACCTTAACTGTTTCAGCAAATTGGGTGTCGCCTTGGCAAACTTCTTTGTAGGTAGGGTTCTGGATGTTCCCATTGGCATAGCCTACTTCTGTAGCCACTACGCCTCGCACTTGCTTGAAGAAATGTTCTGTACCCCAGAAGCATCCTCCTGCAAAATAGATTTCTTTAGTGTCCATTTTTTTTAGTTTGGTTTGTGAAAATAGTGAATAGCTTGTTAAAAAAGAGAGCAAACAAGCTGCCCAGAGTGTCATGTTTCTGTTCATAGCCGGTATTTTAAAAGTTTATAAATAAGGGTTTGTAACAGATTTTGTAGGGAAGAAGTAAAAAGATATTTACAAAAAGCATGCCAAAATAGGGTAAGGTAGAAGAAAATTTTGTAAAAAGTGCCGTAAGATAGAGAAAATACTATCTTTATTGTCCAATGAAAAAGCCTCTTCTTTTTGTAAAGAAGAAGCCTTTTACTTGATTAATATTATGGAAAAATAAAGATATTACATAGAAGGTTTGTCCTTAAGAACTTTTAGGATAATAGCCTCACGTTCTTCTAAAGGGAGGGGTTTGCCACCAAAAGCAGCATTTTCCCAATCCCCATAGGAGGGGTTAGGCAACACAATGAAGCGCTTTCCGAAAGCCTCACGGTTCTTTGTTACGGCATTAAAGCGTCCTTGGGTAGTAGGAACATCAAAATCCTTGTCAAAATCTGCTAAATTATCCCCTAAAAGTAGGACAATATTATATCTTTTGGCGATCTCCAAGCGTCTATTTTCCTTGCTTCTTTCAGCATTACGGAATATAAGGTGGTCATCTCCCTGAATAGGGAAGCCATAGCGCTTGAGGTTTGCAGCAGTCCCATCATGTTCGGCAGTGGAACGGTTGGTTACATAGAAGATGTGTACCCCTTTCTCTGCAGCATATCGGAAGAAGTCCAAAGAGCCTGCCAGTGGGGTTGCTTCTCCTTTAGCAGTCCATGCTTCCCATGATTTCTTCTCATATTCCTTATTTTCCTTGCCGCATTGTACGGCATAGTAGGAAGTGTTCATGAAGGTCTCATCAATATCTGAAACAATAGCGATAGGCTTATCACTTGACTGGGCAAGAGCCTCATCTAACCTCAAACGAGCTATATTGAAAGCCTGTAAGCATAGGGCGTCATATTCAGCGGCTTGCTGTTGGAAGAAAGCAGCATAGAGTTTTCCTTTGGTAAGGAGCTGGTGGCTGCTGCCTTGAGTGGGGTTTGCGGAAGAGATAGTCCCCTTTTGAGAACAACAAGCACCACAGATAGCAGCAACTCCCAAGAAAATAAAGATTTTTTTCATGCTATGTAAATTTTTCGGGCTACAAAATTACAAAATATCTGTGTAATACAAAAAGAAACTATAAGCTAAAGTCATTAAAAATAAGAGAATTTAAAGTTAAATTTTTTCTCATAATGAGAATTATTCTTTATAAAAGTTAAAAATTGTTTCTGAGAATAAGTTGGGGATATGAAAATTGATGATTCCTTGACTTATGAAGCATTATTATTTGTATCTTTGCCCTATGAATTTTATTGACTATATACATCAGAAAACACTTATTGATAATGAGACCCTTAAGGCATTGGATACTCTTTTTATTCCTAAGCAGTACAAGAAATATAGCTATCTTCTTAAGGCAGGAAGCCCCTCTAAGGAAGTCTTCTATATAGAGGAAGGGATCATGCGACAGTTCTATACGAAGGAAGAGAAGGATATTACCCATGCTTTCTATATGGAAAATGATTTCTATATGCCTGTGGAGAATATTTATTTTCACCAGCCTTATCCTTTCGCTTTAGAGGCTTTAGAACCTTGCTTGGTACGGGTGGCAGAATTCGCCCAAGTGGAAGAAATTATTAATAATAATCCTCAGTTGGAGCGTTTTATGCGGATGCTTCTGGTTTCTTTTCTCAAGAGTCTTTCCGATAGGATTTATGCCATTAAGTTCCAAACTGCTCAGGAGCGTTATGAGTTGTTATTGAAGAATTATCCTAAGATACTTCTGAGAGTTCCCTTGGGGCATATTGCTTCTTTCTTAGGGATTACTCAGCAAACCCTCAGTGTAATTCGTTCAGGTAAATAACGCTTTTTAATCTATCTTAAAAACTTATTGCAAAAAAGAGCTTCTTATTTCACAAATCTACTCTATTTTTGCAATCCGATAATTTGTAAGTTGTTTATTTTAAAATGTATTCAGAATGAAACATATATATACTTTTGTTTTTCTTTGTGTTACTACATTCAGCCTTGCTCAATCCCTTTCTTTCTCCGATGCCTTAGCACGCATGCAAGGCGCTAACCAGAAGCTCAAAGGAGTTGAAAAACAAACACAAGCCTCCTCTTATACAGAAAAATCAATGAGAGGTTTGTACTTACCACAGTTGAGCATTAATGCAAGCTATGCACACTTGAGTGACCCTCTTTCTTTAAGTTTTAATGAATATAAAACACCTTTGCAAAATGGACTTACCTCCTTAGCAGGGGCTATTCCTGCCCCTTTACAACCAGCTTTCAGACCTTTATTGGGCAGGCTCCAACCTCTTTTTGCACAGGATTGGAGGTATGAATTTCAAAAGCAGGATATTTGGAAGCTCTCTGCAGACCTTCGTTGGGTACTCTATGCAGGGGGTAAGGTACGTGTAGGGAATAAGGTAAGCAAGCTCAATAGTGAAATTGCCAAAGTAGAAAGCCAGAAAACAGAGAATATGCTAATCTCCGAACTAGCAGAACGTTACTTTCAAGTACAATTAGCCCAAGAAGCGCTACGAGTACGACAGAAAGCTCTCGAAACAGCTGAACAGCACTATGGTAATGCTCAAAAGTTTGAGAAAAATGGTATGGTGGCTCCTGTGGAAACCATGCAAGCCAAGAAAGCTGTTACCGATGCACAACGCGAAGTACTTGCTTGCCAGAAGGATATAGAACTGGCACAAACTGCCCTTTATGGAGTTATTGGTGAACAGCTTCCTCCCCTTACGACCCTTTCTTCTTCCCTGTTTGAAGTGGCTCCCCTGCAACCTGTGGATTACTATCAACAGCAAGCCAAGGAAAACTATCCGCTTATTGTACAAGCCCGACTTAAAAAACGACTTACCGACCAGAATGTGAAGGCACAGAGAGCCGCTTTCCTGCCCGATGTAGCCCTTATTGGTAAAAAATATTTATGGTCAAAAAACCTTCCTATCACTGAACCGGATAACTGGGTGGTAGGCGTCGGTCTACAGTGGAATCTCTTTAATGGCTTCTCCGATAAGAATAGGATAGAACAAGCAAAAGCCCAACGTGAAAGTGTGCAGCTCATTACCGCTCAGGCTGAAAAAGACATACAAACTTTAGTGAAAAAACAATATACGGAGATAGAGAAACAGCGTGAACAGCTTCAAAGTTTACAAAAAAGCTTAGAATTCGCTCAGGAATTGGTACGGGTAAGGAATAAGGCTTTTGCGGAGGGACTCTCATCTTCCACTGATGTCGCCGATGCGAACCTCTACTTAGCCTCCATTGAAATAAAATGTTACCAAGCCCTCTTCGAAATGGATAAGGTGCTTGCTCAACTCTTGGAAACCTGTGGACTTAGCCAAGAATACACTAATTATTTAAGTAAAAAGTAAAGTCGCCTGAGCGAGAAGATAAGTAAGTAGTGAAAAATGAATGTTATCATAATGAGAAGATTTTTATTTCCCTTGTGTTTTATTTTTTGCTTTGGTTGTCATCAGGGGCAATCCTCCACAGCGCAGCCCTTAGCAAAGGACTATACGTTACAGCATACTCAAGCACTGGCTTACTGCAAGGCACATAAAATGAATGAGGATTTCTATTTCTTGATTGATCTGAGCTTACATTCGGGCAAAAACCGTTTTTTTGTGTATGATTTCAAGCAAGAGAAGAACCTTTATGAGAAGTTGGTTACTCATGGTAGCTGTGATGTAAAAGAACCCAATCCTGACAAATTTGAAGTAGCCAAATACAGTAATCAAGCCAATAGCCATTGTTCAGCTAAGGGCAAATATAAAATAGGAAAGCGAGATTATAGCTCGTGGGGTATCAAGGTAAAGTATTGGCTACAAGGTTTGGAAACAAGTAATAACAATGCTCAGAAGCGAGTGATTGTATTACATTCTTGGGAGGCTGTCGCCGATAGGGAGATTTATCCTCGTTATAGTCCCCTAAGTTGGGGTTGCCCTGCCGTCTCTAATGCATTTATGCAACTTTTGGATACCATGCTCCAGGAAAGCAAAAAGCCTGTATTGTTATGGATTCTTTAGAGATAATGTCAGCTTCAAAGAAGACTAACCCCAAAAATTCAAGCCTTATACAAGCCGAGTATTCTTAATAACAGAGGGGGTAACAACAAAGAGTTGTCCTCATGTGGCTCTATTACTTTATATAGCTTCAATGATTATTCTATTATTTTGAATTTTGCAAAGCGAAGGATGAGGGTTTTCTCTCCTCCATTCTCGAAACGTACTCTTGCTTTGCGGTCAGCACCTGCGCCTTCCACTTCTGTAATTTTTCCTTTTCCAAAGCGTTCGTGTATAATGGTATTTCCTACCACAACTTTTGGAATATCTCCTACCGAGATTGCTTTAGCTTGCTCGGGCTTTTGTAGGCGGAGCTTCTTGAGTTGTTCCTCATTAGGCTTTTTGTAGGCGGGTGGAGGTGTATTAGTGGGCTTTTGCTGACGTAGTTTGCTCTTATCAATGGGCGCAAAAGTATCTACATTGATGAGGGGCTTGTAACGGTAGTTCTCTTTGGAGGTAAGGTATTCTAAGTAACGTTCGTCTATCTCTTCAATAAATCGACTGGGTTCGGCATCCATGAGCTTTCCCCATCGGTAACGGTTCTCTGTATAGGTAAGGTACGCCTGCTTCTCGGCACGGGTCAGCGCTACATAGAATAGACGTCGCTCTTCCTCTAACTCGGCACGAGTATTCTGGCTCAAGGCTGAAGGAAATAAATCCTCCTCCATGCCTACAATGAATACATAAGGGAACTCTAATCCTTTGGCGAGGTGTATGGTCATCAGCGATACACGGTTATCGTCCTCAACTTCCTTATCCATATCAGTCGCTAAGGCTACATCTTGTAGGAATTCAACCAGAGAGTTGGAGGCATCCTCCACCTCCTGTTGTCCTTCCACAAAATCGCGAATACCATTGAGGAGTTCCTCTATATTCTGCATGCGTTCCACGCCTTCGGGGGTGCCATCCTTCTTGAACTCATTGAGAATCCCAGTACGCTTGGTGATGTGTTCCGCCAGAGAAAAAGCATCATGGGTCTCCATCATAATACGGAAACTAAGAATCATATTGGCAAACTCCAATAGGCGGTTTCGGGTTGCCGAATTGATTTTAAGCCCATAGTCCATGGTTGCTAAGTTCTTAATAATGGTAAAGATAGGTACTTTGAATTCATTGGCACAGAGGGTAAGTTTTTCCATAGTGGTATCCCCTATACCACGAGCAGGGAAGTTGATGATACGCTGAAGTGCTTCCTCGTCATTCTCATTGGCGACCAGCCTAAAGTAAGCCAAGATATCCTTAATTTCCTTATGTTGGTAGAAAGAAAGTCCCCCGTATATGTAATAGGGAATATCTCGCTTTCTCAGGGCATCTTCTATAGCACGAGATTGGGAATTGGTACGATAGAGAACAGCAAAATCTCCATAGGAGCGTTGTTTCTGCATGGCAGTTTCAAAAATAGTACCTGCTACAAAGCGTCCCTCATCGGCATCGGTAGGACTACGGTGTACTTTGATACGGCTTCCATTTTCATTTTCTGTCCAGACTACCTTCTCTAAGCGAGCTTTGTTATGCTCTATGACATTGTTGGCTGCCTCCACAATATTCTTAGTGGAGCGATAGTTCTGCTCTAAGCGATAGATGCCTACCTTCGGGTAATCCTTCTGGAAATTAAAGATATTATCAATATTTGCCCCACGGAAGGCATAGATACTCTGTGCATCGTCCCCCACAACACAGATATTCTGAAACCTATCGGCAAGGGCACGTACAATAAGGTATTGGGAATGGTTCGTATCTTGATACTCATCCACCAAGATGTAGCGGAAACGATTTTGGTACTTAGCGAGCACCTCAGGGAATCGGTTAAGTAACTCATTGGTACGTAACAGTAAGTCATCAAAATCCATGGCTCCAGCTTTAAAACATCTTTCTACATAGTTGCGATAAATATCTCCTATGCGAGGACGCTTTGCCATAGCATCGGCTTCTTGAAGGTCATGGTTCTCAAAGTAAGCTTTTACGGTAATGAGGTTATTCTTATAGGAGGAAATGCGGGAGGCTATTTGTTTATACTTATACACCTCCTTATCTAAGCCCATTTCCTTGATAATAGCGGAGATAAGCCGTTGGGAATCCTGTTGGTCATAGATGGTAAAATCTCTTGGAAAGCCCAGCCTATAGGCTTCCTCCCTAAGGATACGAGCAAAGACAGAATGGAAGGTCCCCATCCATAGGTTACGTGCTTCGCTTTGTCCTACGATGCGTCCAATGCGCTCCTTCATTTCCCGGGCTGCCTTGTTGGTAAAAGTCAGTGCAAGAATGTTGAAGGGATCTACTCCTTGTTGCATAAGGTAAGCAATGCGATAGGTAAGTACACGTGTTTTCCCAGAACCAGCCCCTGCGATGACCATCACGGCACCATCCTTATGTACTACAGGAGCACGCTGTGCCTCATTAAGTTCGTCTAAGTAGTTCAATTGAATTCTGAGTTTTGAGTTAAAAAGTGAACAGTAAGTAATGAAAAATAGTTGCTAAGAATACGAAAGGTTATTTACCTTTCGTTATACATCATTTGTTTTCATTGCTTAGTATTTTGTTTCCATTTTTATGTATTCTAAGAATTCTTTTCTTACAATAGGATCTTTAAATTGACCGCCATATTCAGCAGTAACAGTACTGCTTTCAATGTCCTTGATACCACGGGAATTAACACAGAGGTGCTTGGCATCAATCACACAAGCTACATCTTGCGTGCCTAAGAGGTGTTGCATTTCCTGTACAATTTGTATAGTAAGGCGTTCCTGTACTTGAGGACGACGGGCATAGTAATCCACAATACGGTTCATCTTAGAGAGTCCTAATACCTTTCCGTTGGAGATATAGCCCACATGAGCACGTCCTACAATGGGGAGAAAGTGATGTTCACAAGTGGAGTAGAGGACAATATTTTTTTCTATGAGCATCTCCCCATAGTGGTAGTTATTTTCAAAAGTAGAGGAACTGGGCTTGCGCTTGGGATCAAGTCCTGCAAAAAGTTCTTTTACATAGGCTTTAGCCACTCTTAGGGGAGTCCCCTTGAGACTGTCATCCGTAAGGTCAAGTCCAAGAGTTTCCATAATCTCTGCCATTGATTTTTGAATGCGAGCGATTTTCTGTTCATCAGAAAGGGCAAAGGCATCGGCTCGCAAGGGAGTCTTAGCTGAGGTACTGAGGTGGTTTTCACCTATAAAATCATCTGAATGGTTCATTTGCTACTTATTTGTTTAAGGGGACAAAAGTACGAAATAAAGTGAATAGTGAGTAGTGAATAGTGAAAATTTTTTCATTTTTCACTTTTCGTTCTTCATTTTTCATTTTTCGCTGATAGAGTGGGCACGAGTTAAAATCGCTGAATACCTGCAGGCGAGTATCAGGCTCGCACCAGCGAAGAGAACGATAACTAATGATTAACTTTTAATGATTAATGATTATAGCAATTTTTCATTTTTCATTTTTCATTTTTCACTTAGGAGCGCATAGGTAATACTTAGTAACTTTGGTGGATAGTGCATCTAAATTCATTTGATCAGAGGCTTGGGTAACATCTATAACCTTATTGTTCTTGGTATAGATAAGGATATTCTGCTCATCTTTTCGGTAGGCAGTATTGGAGACTTCTCCGGTGAAAACAAAGTAATGTGCTAATTCCTCTGGAAGATCATATTTTTTAGCGGTCTCTTGTAAGAGTTGTTGTATTTTTTCCTTTTCTACAGGGCTTTTGTAAAGCTTAACACGGAGCAAATCGCGGTTAAGAATCATTTGGCTGAGCTTAGCTAAGACCCAATCCTCCCCATATTGCCATTCCTTAAGTCCTGAGATGATGTCATAATCATCTAATTGAGCAAATAAGTGTAAGGCATGACGGTCAAAAGTCTCTTTTGTAATGTGATTCTCTACAAAAAAACGTAGTGCGGTGGTCATGGGTAACTTTTTCCCCTGTCCTATAAGCTCCTTTACGCGTGCCAATATCCGGATAAGAACAAATTCTGCCCCTATACTGGTTTTGTGTAGGTATACCTGCCAATACATCAATCGGCGAGCTACCAGAAACTCTTCTATGGAATAGATGCCTTTTTCATCTACAATGAGCGTATCGTTCTTGACGGTGAGCATGGCAATAATTCGCTCGGAGTTAATATTGCCTTCACTTACCCCTGAGTAAAAACTGTCTCGCTTGAGATAATCCAACCTATCCATGTCCAATTGGCTGGAGATGAGCTGATTCATGAACTGTTTTTTATACTTCTTTTGGAAGATTTCTATAGCAACTGAGAGCCTTCCTTCAAATTGTCTGTTGAGTTCTTCCATGAACGCCAAGGATATTTCCTCATGAGAGATTCCTTCCACAATACTGTGTTCCATAGCATGGGAGAAGGGACCATGACCAATATCATGTAGGAGAATAGCTATATATAAGCCCTCTTCCTCTTCTGGGGTGATTTCTACCTGCTTGTAGCGGAGTGTTTGCACCGCTTGTTGCATAAGGTACATACATCCTAAGGCGTGATGGAAGCGTGTATGCCTTGCTCCTGGATATACCAAGTAGGAAAGTCCCATTTGAGAAATTCTGCAAAGGCGCTGAAAATAAGGATGTTCTATAAGAGCGAGAATAAAAGTATTGGGGATATGAATAAACCCATATACAGGATCATTCACTATTTTAAGCCTGTTATGTATTTTCATCACTTTTTTGGGCAAAGATATACATTTTTTGCTATATTACCAATATTATAAGTAAATTTCTTAGAACACAATTAAAAAAAGTATAAAAAAGTATTTTTAAATGACAAAAACAATTACTTTTGTCACCAAATTTCTAATCCTTGATTTCTCATGAAAACTTTATTAAAGAACGGTAAGCTCATTTCTGACAACCATATTCAAGAAGCCGATTTACTTATTGAGAATGAGCGTATTGCTAAGATTGCCTCAGCGATCTCTGCCAAAGAAGCACAGAGAGTTATTGACCTTGCAGGGATGCTGGTATTTCCCGGCGTGATTGATGACCAAGTACACTTCCGTGAACCTGGACTCACCCATAAGGCAACCATTGCCTCTGAGAGTATAGCTGCTGTGGCGGGAGGAACAACTACCTTTTTTGACCAGCCCAATACCATTCCCCAAGCCACAACCATTGATGCTCTGGAGGATAAGTTTGCCATAGCTGCTAGTAGCTCAGTAGCTAATTTCTCTTTTCTACTCGGCGGAACCAATGATAATATAGAGGAACTCAAGCGGATCAATCCTAAGAATACTGCCGGAGTGAAGCTCTTCTTAGGCTCTTCCACAGGAAACATGCTCGTGGATAATGAGAAAACTATTGAAAGGATATTTAAGAATGTACCTACCCTCATTGCTGCCCATTGTGAAGATGAACAAACTATTAAGCGTAATTTGGAACACTATCTTTCCCTCTATGGAGCTCAAATCCCCATTGAGTGTCATCCACTTATCCGCAGTGCGGAGGCTTGCTATCTCTCCTCCTCACGAGCAATAGCGCTTGCTAAACAAACAGGTGCAAGATTGCATGTGTTTCACCTCTCCACAGCTAAGGAAACAGAGCTCTTGGACAATACAATTCCTTTGTCGCAAAAGAAAATTACAGCAGAGGCTTGTATCCATCATCTTTGGTTTTCTGATAAGGACTATGACCAGAAAGGAGTATTTATTAAGTGGAATCCGGCAGTGAAATCCCAAGCAGACCGTGAAGGCATCTGGAAAGCTCTCTTGGACAATCGTATAGATGTGATAGCTACCGACCACGCTCCCCATACCTTAGAAGAGAAAAGCCAAAAGGAATACCAGAGGATTCCCTCTGGAGCCCCTTTGGTACAACATTCCTTAGTAGCTGCCCTTACAATGTTTCGAAAAAGAGGAATCCCCTTAGAACGCTTAGTGGAGAAAATGTGCCATAATCCGGCCATCCTTTTTAGAATCCGCGAGAGAGGTTACCTCAGGGAAGGTTATTATGCCGATATCACTTGCGTAGCTGAACATACCCCTTGGCAAGTCTCTAAAGAGAATATCCTCTACAAATGTGGTTGGTCTCCTTTGGAAGGAACAATCTTTGATTATAAGGTAGCTTATACCTTTGTTAATGGAAATTTGGTATATGATCAAGGAACACTTCTTACCCAAGAAAAAGGAAAGCGAGTCCTTTTTGATAACTAATCATCCCTGAAGTACTTAAAAAATTAGTTGCTCATTCTTCTTCAATCCTCATTAATTTCGTATTTTTGCCTAAAAATTATAACAATAATAGTTATTCAATGAAATCAGTTTCCTTACCCGTATCACAGGTGGAAAAACTCACTTCGGATTCGGTTAAAGTATCTTTTAAGATTCCTCAAGAACATAAAATTTCCTTTGACTTTTTTGCAGGACAATACATCACCCTCGAAAAAGAAATTGAGGGGATGGCTGTAAGGCGTGCTTATTCTATATGTTCCTCACCTTATGAGGATATTATCAGTGTAGCTATTAAGCAAGTACCCAATGGCGTGTTCTCCACTTATGCTTGTAAGCAGTTGCAAGAAGGAGAAACCTTGGGGGTATTTCTCCCAGAGGGTAAGTTTGCCTATATTCCTGAAATATCTCCTGAGAATTTAGGACTTTTCGCCGCTGGAAGTGGTATTACTCCTATGCTTAGCATTATTAAGGTCGCCCTTGCGAAAAGCTCTTGCAAGATACTCTTAGTCTATGGAAACAGAACGACTGAGACTACTATGTTTCTCTCGGATATAGAGGCACTTAGGGCGCAGTATCCCAATAGGCTTTTGGTGCAATATGTCTATAGCAAGACCCAGCAAGAGGGTGCCCTTTCAGGACATATAGATCCACCTATGGTGGAGCAATTGCTCAAAGAGACCTACAAGGAGGTGGAATTCGGTCGTTTCTATATCTGTGGACCCCAATCAATGGTTGAGGCTATTAAGGAAAAACTCCTAAAGGATTATGACAAAAAGAAAATTCATACAGAGCTCTTTACCGTAACGCAGACCTCTAAAAAAGAATATAAAGGAACTTCAGAGATTACAGTACGCTTAGAAAATAAAGAACATACCTTCATTATAGAACGTAAGGAAAATATACTAAGTCAGCTCCTCGCTAAGGGATTGGAAATATCCTATTCCTGTTTAACGGGAGCATGTAGCAGCTGTTTGGGAAAGGTAACTGAAGGAAGTGCCGAGATGGATAAAAATCAAGTACTCTCTGAAGAAGAAATAGCTAAGGGAATGATACTTACCTGCCAAGCTCACCCTACCTCTCAACAAATTAGGGTAGAGTTCGATTACTAAGTTTTTGTTAATTAACCATATACTCTCTTTTTATTGGATAAAAAGCCTTACTTTTGTCTCTAAAATATGGATTATGAAGTATAAAAATATTTTTTTTCTAACAGGATTGTTAGTCTCAGGAGCAACTCTTGCTCAGCGTACGGCTCATTATACCGCTGGAAATGCCTCTTTACAGAAAGCACTTTCTTTATATCATCAAAAGCAGTATAAGGCTTCGGAACATCTTCTTAAAAAGGAATTACAGAAGCAAACCGATGAAACCACTCGTGAACAATGCTTGTACTATATAGCTTCCTCTGCACTAAGACTCGGACAAGCCGGAGCTAATGCCCAAATGGAGCAATATTTGAGGGATTATCCCTCCTCTCCTTATGCTACAAATGCTAATTTTGAAATAGGAGAATACTATTTTAGTAAGGGAAATACTAAGAGTGCCATTGCTTGGTATGATAAGGTGCAAATCTCTTCTCTTTCAGCTGCCCAAAGAGAAAAATTTAACTTCCAATATGGTTATGCCCTCTTCGCTCATGGGGATAAGGAAACCGCTCAACGATATCTCTCCCAAGTGAAAGACTCTAAAGAATATGGAAAGAAAGCCTCCTATTACTTGGGGTATATTGCCTATGATGCCGATGATTATAAGCAAGCCAATGAATTTTTTCAAAAGGTAGGACAGGAAAAAGAACTTAATAAAAATCTCTCCTACTATCAGGCAGATATGAACTTCAAGCAAGGAAACTTCCAAAAAGCCTTAGAAGAAGGACTTCATCAGTTGGAGAAAACCAATAACCCTCAGTATCGCTCTGAGATTAATAAGATTATTGGAGAAAGTTATTTTAACTTAAAGCAATATGATAAAGCAATTCCTTATCTGGAAGCTTATAGAGGAAAAAAAGGTAAATATACCAATACCGACCTATATTACTTGGGCTATGCTTACTACAAACAAAAGGACTATCAAAAGGCAATAGGTCAGTTTAATAGAATTATTGATGGCAAGAATGAAGTTGCTCAAAATGCTTATTACCACTTGGCTGAATGTTATCTCAATACCAACCAGAAGCAACAGGCTCTAAATGCCTTCCGTAATGCTTCTCAAATGAATTTTGTCCCTGAGATAAAAAAAGATGCTCACCTAAATTATGCGCGCTTGAGCTATGAGGTGGGAAATGCTTATGAATCCACCCCTGAGGTGATACAATCCTACATGGAGACCTATCCTAATGACCATACTCAAGAACTTAAGGAACTATTGGTAGATTCTTATATTACTTCCGGAAACTTTCAATCTGCAATGAATCTCTTGGAGAAATCCACCTCTGCCGATGAGAAAATATACCAAAAAGTAGCTTTCTTCTACGCTTTGCAACTTTATGCCGATGGTAACTATAAGGAGGCACTCTCTTATTTCCAAAAAGCACAAGGAAAATCCAATGAACTACTCCGTGCAAGAGCTATCTATTGGTCTGGAGAAACTCATTATCAACTCCAACAATATGCAGAAGCACAGAAAGATTTTCATGATTTCCTATCACTGGGTCTGAAATCAGCTCCTGAGTACCCTAATGCTTACTATGGCTTGGGATATGCTCTTTTCAATCAAAAGAAATATCTTGAAGCTACAGAGAATTTTTCCAAATATATAGAGACAAAACCAACGGCTTCCCGCCTTGCCGATGCTCACTTGCGCCTTGCCGATAGCTATTTTGCCATTGGTAAGTATTGGCCTGCTATGGAAAACTATAATAAAGTAATGACCATTAATGTAGGAGATACAGATTATGCTGCCTTCCAAAAGGCTATTAGCTATGGTATTGTGGATAGAGTTCCTAAAAAAATAGAGGAACTCAATGCTTTTATAAAAAATTATCCTAAATCCAATCTGCGTGAGGATGCTATTTATGAATTGGCAAATACCTATGTGGCACAAGGAAATAATGAAAAAGCAGCTGCCTTATATCAACAATTGCAAAATCAATATCAGGGAGGTACTTACACAGCTCGTGCTATGCTTCGTGAAGGGCTCATGCTCTATAACAAAAATGAAAATCAAAAAGCCTTAACTGTATTTAGAAAAATTACAGAAAAATATCCCAATTCCCCAGAAGCTATGCAGGCGATAAATACGGCTAAAAGTATTTATGTAGAAATGGGTAAGGTAGAGCAGTATGCACAATGGGCAAAAAGTTTAGGTTATGTGGAGGTATCTGATAATGAATTGGATAACGCTGCCTTTGAAGCGGCTGAACGACAATATATACAAAACAAAAAGCAAGAGGCAAAAGGAGCTCTGGAAAAATATCTAAAAGAGTTTCCTAAAGGAGTCAATACAGCACAAGCCCGTTTCTATTTAGCTCAATTATACTTTGAAGCAAACCAAAAAGAAAAAGCACTCCCTCTCTATGAAAAAGTGTTAGAAGAAGGACGTAATGAATATTCTGAACAAGTCTTGGTCAGGTTGAGTAATATCTATTTAGAGAAAGAAGAAATAGATAAAGTGATTCCTTTGCTTAAGGAAATTGAAAAAACCTCCTCAGTCGCTCAAAATTTGATTTTTGCACGATCTAACTTGATGAAGGGTTTCTATAGACAAAAAGATTATCCCCAAGCAATAGAATATGCTAAAAAGATATTAGCCGAGAAAAATGCTGATAACCGCTTAAAAAATGATGCTCGTGTGATTATGGCAAGGGCTTATATGGCTACAGGAGCTGAGGAAGAAGCAGAAAAACAATATGCAGAGGTACGTAAAACAGCGACCGACGCCCTTATGGCAGAGGCATTGTACTATGATGCTTATTTTAAGAACAAAGCAGGACAATACAAAAAATCTAACGAAGTAATCCAAAAACTGGCTAAGGAATATGGAGGATATAAGGAATTCTCTGCTAAAGGATTGGTGGTAATGGCTAAGAACTTCTATGGACTGAAAGACCTCTACCAAGCCAACTATATTCTCAATAGCGTAATCGCCAATTTTAAAGCATATCCTGAGGTAATCACCCAAGCCAAAGAGGTGCTCGCTCAGGTTAAAGAGGATGAAAATAAACCTACTAAATAAAAAGAAAATGAAAAAGTTATACCATATATTTACCACTCTTTTCTTATTTTTAACCTTCTCTACTTATGCTCAGGATAAGTTGGGAACCATCTCTGTGGATATTGTCAAGCCTTATACCCCTACTATCGCCGATGTACATAAGCCACAAGAGGAAACTCCTAAGAAGGACTCTGTAACAGTGGCTAAAAAGAAAATCAATTATACCATTCATTCGGTGCCGGTTGCCTCTACCTTTGTTCCTGAAAAAGGAAAAGCAGTAAGGATTACCGCTTCCCAACGTAAGGATACTCTTTATCATTCCTATATTGCTTTAGGAGCAGGAAGTTATGCTTCATTCTATGGAGATGGATTTGTAGCTATCCCGCTGAATGAGGAATCTGATCTCTCATTGGATTTTACACATCATTCTTCCAAAGGAAAAGTGAAGGGGGTAACCTTAGATAATAATTTCTCTAATACAGAGGCACAGGCAAGTTATCGCTATGGGGATAATGACTATCAGTTGGGACTCTCAGCCAATGTCGCCAATCGCTTAATGCATTGGTATGGAGTGGAGGACAAAACTTTACTTCCTATTGAGGCTTCTCTTAGGCAAAGCTACCTCAGTGGAGGGCTCTCAGGTTTTTTCTCTATGAATAAAAGTGTATTTAACGGAATAGATTTTTGGATTCAGGGAGCAAAGGATCACTTCCAAAGTGGAGAAACACAGGTCAAACTACGTCCCACCTTTAAGTTTGATATCAACCAACAACAGTTTGTTACTGCTATATTGGATGTGGATTACTTGCAAGGAAGTTTTGACCAACATTTTTCCAATAGCAATAAGATAGAATATCGTTCAGCCCTTATAGGGATAAAGCCTTCCTATCGCTTTTCTATTCCTAATTTCTCTATCAAATTAGGCTTGGGTGCTTATTATGCCAAGGAAAAAGACTATGAGAATGGTCATGATCTCAAAATCTTCCCTGATGCAGAACTCTCTTATGATGCCTTTGGAGATAATTTCATCCTCTATGGAGGGATTACAGGGAATATAGAACAACTCTCTTATCGTAAGCAAAGCCTTGAAAACCCATACCTTTCTCCAACCCAAGAGCTACATCCTACCTTTACCCCTTATGATATATTTGGCGGGGTAAAAGGTGCTTTGGGGCAGGGATTCTCCTATAATATAAATCTCTTCTACAAGCGCTTGGAGAATATGCCTCTTTTCCAAGCCAATGAAAAACTGTCCTTAATTCAGTATGCTCCTTATCAGTATGATAATACTTATAAAATAATTTATCAGGATGCTATGGAATATGGAATAAAAGCTCACCTAACAGGCAAAATATCGGATCAGTTTGATATGGATTTTTCTCTTAAGGCGAATGGATTCTCAATGGATAAGCAGGAGGAAGAGGCTTGGAACCAACCTTCCTTTACCTCTGCACTTGCTGCTCATTATCAAATTATTCCAAATTGGAATATCGCCGCTGAGTTCTTTTATGTAGGTGAAAGAAAGGATCTAAAGCATACGCTTTCTACTCAGCCCCGTGAGCAGGTAACTCTCAAGGGCTTCTTTGACCTTAATTTCTCTACCGATTATACCTTCCTAAAGCAATGGACAATCTTTGTCAATCTCAATAATGTAGCAGGAGAGAATTACCTCCGTTGGACAAACTATCCTGTACAAGGATTCCAATTCCTGGCAGGAGTAAAGTATAGCTTCAATATAAAGTAAACTTTAAAAAATAAAATAGAGGCAATTCATTTGTGAATTGCCTCTATTTCAGAAAATCATCTATGATAAAAAAATATTTTTATTATACTAGGATTTGTGTACCACTGCTTGTAATCTTATTGTCTAAATAGAAGTCAATACGTCCTAAATTAATACCATAGCAACCTACTTGATTGACAAGGATTTCACGATTATTCTTGTTTTTTACAATAACAGGTTCACTTAGGAAAGTATGAGTGTGCCCTCCTATAATAAGGTCTGTGTCGTAAGTTCTTCTGGCAATAGTCAGGTCACACACCTTATTAGAATGATACTGATAACCAAGATGTGAGAGGCAGATAACAATATCACATTTCTCGCTCCTTTTTAGCTTGTTCTCCATGTCAATGGCTATCTCCACAGGGTCAAGATACTGAGTCTCTCGGTAGTTCTCTTTAGTAACCAATCCTTTGAGTTCTACTCCTAAACCATAGACTCCTATGCGAACATCATCTACTACAAATACTTTATAAGGCTTGGTTTTCCCTTCTAAAATAGTATTCTTGAAGTTATAATTGGAACAGATAAAGTCAAACTTAGCATGAGGGAGTTGTGAGAGTAATCCCTCCAATCCATTATCAAAATCATGATTGCCAAAGGTAGCAGCATCATACTTAAGCATGGACATTAAGCGGAATTCTAATTCTCCTCCATAGTAATTAAAATAGGGTGTCCCTTGGAAAATATCGCCAGCATCAAAGAGCAAGGTATGAGGATTCTCTTTTCGTGCCTGTTCTATCAGTACAGCACGGCGAGCTACCCCCCCCTTATCAGGATAATGAGGATCATCTACAGGCATAGGGTCTATATGGCTATGTGTATCATTGGTATGAAGAATTGTAATGTGCTTCTTGTGATTTTTTAAGGGAGTCTTTTCCTTGCCAAGAGCAAAGGAAACACCTCCCATTCCTAATAATAAGGCTCCCGCACTTATATTTTTTACAAAATTACGTCTTTCCATAATCTATTTCTTTATTCTGAAGCGCTCATCGGTTTTGAAGTCTAAAGTATCTGTTTTCCTAAGGTAATCAATGATAGCATCTCTTGAAGGATAGTTAATATTGGTAACACTTAGGGCATCTTTGAAAAAATTCATACGATCTCCTCCTTGATACAGATAATCAAAAGTACATACAAAATAGCGCTTTTTGCGTTGAACAGGTCTTTTATTGATGAGAAAGCTTACAACATCTCCTCTTTTGTTAATGGTTAGTTGTACTTGTTTGGAAAGAGGATGAGGAAGTTGATTCTCAATAAGGTATTTAGCCATCTTATAGAGGGTATCCCCGGTGAGTTCTACCACTACTAATTGATTCTCGAAAGGCATGATCTGGTATACTTGCCGTATAGTAATGTCCCCTTGAGGGATCTCAGTTCGGATTCCTCCCCAATTGAACATAGCAAAATCAATATGCCTTTTTTTCTTCTTGAGAAAATAAGAATCCGCCTGTTCACATTGGGAATCCGCAAAGAAATTCCCAATAGGCATATTCATAACGTCTGCCTCAAGAACCTTAATCATGGCTGTTTTGTTATAGGAGAGTACTTTGTCCAAATATTTGTTCAAGTGATACCGAAAAGGAGAAAGATAATCCTTTATTTGCTCATCTTCTTCGGTCTCTTTACCAATCTGAAGTTGCTCCCCTTGAAGAGCTTGAGTGTAGTAACCGCTTGATTTACAAGATGATAATAATAGTAATAAAGCAAAGACTCCCAAGAATATTTTTTTCATAAAAATGTTTTAGTTCCAGTGTGCAAAATTAATAAAAATTGATTAAATTTGCAGGGAAATCTTTAGAAAAATTATTTTGAAACTATTTAAGAATATTGCCATTAATAGGCGCATACGAAAAAATCTAAAAAGAATAGATAATAAACTGAATGGTAGTAAATTACATGTTCATCGTATTGGCTGCATTGTGGATACAGAGGAAGTTTCTAAGGTGGAATTCTTAAAGGATTTCATAAAAAGCTATGGAATCAATTCTGAGAACTATGTGATTTTGGGATACCAAGATAGGGGTATGGATATTCAAATACAAGGAATCCCCCTTTTCTCATGGAAGGATATTAACTATTCTGGAAATATACGTAACTATCACGCAGATAGGTTATGGGAGTTGGAGTATGACCTTCTGATTAATTGCTTTTCTTCTCCAAAGCTCCCTCTATTATTGCTCTCCTCAGGAGTAAGAGCCAAGTTGCGTATAGGAGTTACAGGAATTGACCCTATTTTCAATGATATTATCATTGATACACCCCTTAAGGATGGAATGACCTTTATTAAAGAAGCCAAAAAAATCATAAATACACTACAATGAAAAAATTACAAGGAACAGGTGTGGCACTAACCACACCTTTCAAACAGGACAAATCCGTAGATGTACAAGCCCTTGAACAGTTGGTATATTTCCAAGTGGAAAACGGTATTGATTATTTAGTAGTTTTAGGAACTACAGCAGAAACTCCAACCCTCTCTACTGAGGAAAAACAACTTGTCAAACAGACTGTAAAGCGTGCTAATAATGGTAGGATCCCTATGGTGCTCGGAGTAGGAGGAAATGATACGAAAGCAATCGTAGAACAAGTACAAGCCGTAGAGAAGGATGATTACCAGGCTATTCTTTCGGTCTCCCCTTATTATAATAAGCCTTCTCAAGAGGGAATCTACCAACATTATAAGGCAATAGCTCAGGCTTCTCCGCTCCCTATCTTGCTCTATAATGTGCCTTCACGAACAGGGACTAATATGGATTATCATACTACCTTACGCTTAGCCAAGGAGGTGCCTAATATCATAGGAATCAAAGAGGCTTCAGGGAATATTGTTCAGATTATGCACTTGCTTCAGGGGCGCCCAAAGGATTTTCTGATTATTTCTGGGGATGATGCCACCGCTTTACCTACAGTGCTCTTGGGAGGTGATGGGGTTATTTCTGTTTTAGGACAAGCCTTCCCTCAGCGTTATAGCCGAATGATACGTCAGGGATTGGAGGGAAACTATAAGGAAGCTAACACCATTCAGTATCAGCTCTTAGATGTGATGGAACTGATTTTCAAAGAAGGAAATCCTGTAGGAATCAAGGCATTGCTTTCCCTCTTAGGAGTTATCAATACGCCTAAAGTACGTCTTCCCTTGGTTAGTGCTACAGAAGGGCTACAAAGAGAGTTGAAGGCGTACTCGGAGTATATGAAAAAATAGATATTTACTACATTTTTATCTGTGAAGCCAGCAGATAAATGACCGCCATGCGAATAGCCACCCCGTTTTCTACTTGGTCGAGGATGATGGATTGCTTGCCATCGGCTACTTCGCTGGTAAGTTCTACACCTCGGTTGATAGGACCTGGGTGCATGATAACTATTTCCTTACCCAATTCATCCAAAATCTCTTGGGTGAGTCCATATTGTAACACATATTCCCGTGTGGAAGGGAAGTAAGGAATATCCAAACGCTCATTCTGGATACGGAGCATATTGGCTACATCGCACCAGCGAAGTGCTTTCCTAAGGTCTGTTTCTATCTGTACCCCTAATTCATGTATGTATTTTGGAATAAGTGTTTTGGGTCCGCAAACGGCTACCTCAGCTCCTTGCTTATGTAAGGCAAATATGTTGGAGAGAGCAACCCGTGAGTGCAATATATCCCCTACAATGACCACCTTTTTCCCTGCAACACTCCCTAAACGTTCTCGTATGGAATAGGAATCTAATAAGGCTTGCGTAGGATGTTCATGAGCACCATCCCCTGCATTAACAATAGGAACTTTTACATGCTGGGAGAGAAAAACACCTGCCCCTGGATTCGGATGGCGCATAACTATCATATCCACTTTCATCGCTAGGATATTATTGACTGTGTCAATGAGGGTTTCTCCTTTTTTTACGGAGGATTGTCCCGCAGAGAAGTTAATTACATCGGCAGAAAGACGCTTCTCTGCCAATTCAAAAGATAAGCGCGTACGAGTACTATTCTCAAAAAATAAATTAGCGATGGTGATATCCCTAAGGGAAGGAACTTTTTTGATGGGACGATTGATGACCTCCTTGAACTGGTCGGCAGTGGTGAAGATAAGTTCTATATCCTCAGCAGTAAGGTACTTGATACCCAACAGATGATTAACGCTTAACTGATTCATTGTGATGTTTTTAGATTATAATTAGGAGTTATATTTTCTCTGTCAAATACACGGAATCTTCCCCGTCTTGTTCTGTCCAATGTACGACCACCCGTTCCTTATTGATGGCATCTACTGCCTTTCCTATATAGTCGGGCTGTATGGGAAGGTCTCTACTGAACCGGCGGTCTATCAGTACCAAGAGCTCTACTTTACTGGGACGACCAAAGGATTGCAGAGCTGTAAGGGCTGCACGGATACTACGTCCCGTATAGAGAACGTCATCTATGAAAACCACTTTTTTATCTTCTACCAAAAAAGGAATATCAGTGGTATTGGCAGTTAGGGGCTTTTCCCCTCGCCGGAAATCATCTCGAAAGAAGGTAATATCCAATGCTCCATACTGTATGTCCGCTATTTGGTATTCCTTTGTAAGCATTGCCACCAAGCGTTGCGCTAAAAATACCCCGCGAGGTTGTAAGCCTATGAGTACTGTATCGCAAAAGTCAGTATGATTCTCTATCAACTGACATGCCAAACGGTGTAGGATAACTTGTAATTCTGTGTTACTTAATAATTGTTTTTTTTCCATATTTTTAGGGTTTAGGTATTCATTATGAATCAAAAGTTGAAATATAAAAACTCTAATTTTCGCTGATGCGAGTTACATATTCGCTTGCAAGTATTCAGCGACTTTAGTTTACACCTATCATGATAGGGCTTGTAGCTTGTACTAACATAGGACTAACTACTCATTACTATGCTCGTATCACAAAACATTCTCTTTCTTGTTCTTTTCGGATAAAAAATAAAGCAAATGAAAAAGTATCTATCACTACACTAAAGGCTTTGTTTTGGGATAATTGCTTGAAAAAAGTCTCATTATTCCTGTGATGCGGTGCTACTAATACAAGTATGCTGTCATTGTGCATCTCTGCCAATAAGTATTCCACACTTGGAAAACTTTTACACTGATAAAGCAGGATCATATCCTTCTTTTGAGAGGTGGCTTCTATCATAGCAATGGGAAAAAGTGCTAGAAAATCCTTAGTATCACCATATATTTTCAGGCTCTTAGGTGTGAAATACGCTATAAGTCGCAACAAAAATTGTCCTTTTTTCTTTGAAATTCCTTTTGGATAGTACTCACAAGGGATTCTTTTAGAATTGTAAAAGCATTGGGTAACCAATTGATATACAAAAGGGGAGTGTACACCATGTTCATTGGTGGATTTCCATAGGAAAAGCAAATATTTCTTCCACAAGGACATTAATTTTCTACTTTAGGTTGTAATTTTTCTTCAATTAAGTCTATTTCTTCCGACTTTATACCGCGAATAGGGACAAGTTGTATATTCTTTTCTTCTTCTGGGAAAATATCCTCTTTGCTTTGGATCATCTCATCACCACGCCAATTGAAATTAGCAAGAAGTAGCTCCTTCTTACTGATTTTATCCTCTGGATAAATGCTCCCATCTACATTAGTATAGAAAATAACTTCACTTATTTGTTGGTTTTCATCAAAGTTTACGCGGATTTGGCTACATTTGGATTTATTAATCCCCACTAATTGCTGTTGATCATTATAAGCGTAATAGATAACCTCTGTATTTTGATACAAATTTACGTTATTTAGTCTGTTTTCTTGGAATTTTCCCTTTAAAATTTTTCCTTTAACTTGGTTAAAGCCTGTCCCAAGAGAATCTTTTTCAATGAGGAAAGCATTATCAAATACTTTTAAGGAGTCCAATTTCTCTGTTTGAGTATTGGCTAAGATATGGATATGATCCCCTGTCATTTGGCTTTTACCACTCCAAACGACAGGATTTCCGATGAGTTTGGTAAGCCCTGTAAGTTGGCTGGAGTGAATGGAATCACATTTGCCTTGCATATCTGTCCTGAAGATACGTGCATTAGGGTAAGCACGAATGATGCGAGCTCCTGTTTTTCCTGTTACCATGATTCTCTTAGCATGAATGTATAGGGAATCTTTTCCTTTTTCTACCTCACTGATAACAATGGCTTTTTTGGTAATATACATGGAATCCTGAGCCTTATATATCTCTCCGTAATGTCCCTTAACAAGGGTTTTATTGATAGTATCTCTGATAATGATATTATTGGTTCCTGAGGCAAAACTCTTGAATTTGTTAAAGTAAAGGCTATCTCCTGTAAGTATCTTATTATCATAGTCTATTCGTGCCCGATCCATGAAGTATCCTTGTTCTATTTTGGAATCATAGAACCCTCTTTCCCCATAGGCTACATAATCCTTTCCAGTAATGGTGGTAGGTCCAAACATATAGATGTGTCCCGTGGTATGGTAGTAGTCCAAGGTAAGCGAATTCACTTCAAAATTAGCATTGGTGATTTTCACCTGAGTAGTGAATTGACTCTTCTTAGGGGTTACAAAGTAGCGACCTTCCTTGCTAGTAAGTACATTCTCATCATCAAAAATTTTCCCATAGTTCAGGTAATAAGCCTGTTGGGTATTGCGATCGAAGAAGAGTTCTTGGGTCTCAAGGGTCATCTTTTCATTGCGTAGTTTTACATTCTCTTTGGCAATGGCAATCTTAGTATCTCCATTGTATTCTATGAAGTTGCTATTCATCTTTAGCGAATCCCCTTGTTGTATGAAAACATCTCCAAAGGCTTTTACTTGGTTTGTCTTCTGATAGAGTATTGCTACATCACACCAGATATCCATCCCTTGGTGACGAAACTGCACTTTACGCTCTTCATCAGAATTGAAAATCGTTGCTCCTGGATATTTGTCATTATCAATAGTAAGTGTACCTGCATAGACAATCTCTATCTGTTTGGAGGTTGTATCCTGCGCTTTTGCCATTGACAATAAGAAGAAAAAGGTAATAAATAGGTAATATATCTTTAGCATAAAGGGTCTTGTCCTATGTATAAGAATTTTGTGCAAAGATACATATTTAAGTTAAAAATGAAAAGTGAAAAATTTGTTATATTGTGGGAAAATGACTACCTTTTCCTTAGAAAGTAAAGGTATACCTATCACCATCATTAAAGGATAACACTTTAGAGGTATTAGTCTTTGTTAAGTAGAAAAACTCTTGGTTTTATAAAGATAAGATGATGGAGAAAAAGAATAGTTGGTCTGAATATTTATAACAACTCATTGTGTTTTTTGATTAAAAAAAATCGTATATTTAATTGGCTTACAAATAATTAAATATAATGATTGACTTAGAACAAAGTTATAAAAGAATCTTGAAGTATTGTTAAATTTCTTTGAGAAACACTCACGTTAATTAGATTATAGCACAACAGGCAATAAAACTCCCCGTGTAGTAAGAGTATCGTACGGGGAGTTTCTACTATTATTGTACCTCTCGGGTGATTCTGATTTTTCTCAGCCATAAACCAACACCGAGGTACAACAGACAAGGAATAATTCCTGAAACGGGTGAAATAAGTATATCTTTACCTGTTTCAATGAAAATATGCTTGTCATACATCAAACTGTAGATGGTGGTATCCTCAATAATGTGCATCCACACTGCGGGCCAGATAGAGCCCGTAAGGTGGAAAAGCTCGGTATACATCACCGTCCACAAGGTGCAGTTCACTAAAGCCAACACGCAAAAGGTTATCTTGTCGTAAGGGAATAAAGCAAATAGCTGTTCGGGTTTTACAAAGTAGAAGAAGTAAGGCCAATGCCACGAGCACCACACTACCCCCACGATGAGGTAGAGCCATATATCTTTCAGCTTCAAACTAAGCAAACGAGCGGTGAGATACCCCCGCCATGATGATTCTTCAAAGAAATTCTTTACAAATTCTGCTAATACAAAAATACCAAACCCCGCAAAGTAGTTTGTCCAATGGATTTGCACTTTCAGCCACCCAAAAAGTTCTCCAATAAGCAGGCTAATGGCAATCACCACAGGATAAATAAGCGTAGCCACCCCGTACCACCGCACGTTTTTCTTGATAAGCGGACGCAGTCCTGCATCACGCCAACCATCGCCCATAAAGGTGCGTAACACGAGCCAAGTCAGCACTGGGGCAGCTATAAAAATACCCATTCCTTTAGTACCATTGCTGGTATTGCTGAAATCACCTGTGGTTTCTCCCGTAAGAGAATCTACCCATACCCCTATCCAGCCACAACTGAGGGCGACGAGAATAAAAATGCATAAATGCCTAATTGTTTGTGCTTGATGGTTCATCTTTTAAAAAGATTTGATTAAAAAATCTTATATTTGATTGGTCTACAAACAATTAAATATAATAAACAACTTAGAGCAAAGTTATAAAAAATTCTTGAAGTATTGTCAAATTTCTTTGAAAATAAAGTTCAAAGTTATCAGAGAAGAAAACCTAAAATGTCTGATTTATAGAGGAAATCCGTTTAATCTTAACAGTATAGTAGGTTTATAATTATGATAATCCTCTGTTCTTACACTCTATTAATAGGTTCAAAAAATCCAGTATAACTCTCTGTTATACTGGATTTTCATAGTTATTATTGTCAGATAAGAATTAATTCAGTGACAAGGAGAGTCCCATAAAGTAAGTACGAGGATGTTGTGGTCCGTAGATATAATCAGCATCACGGTCTTTGCCTTTGTCAAAATCCTTCTGGTATTGGTCAAAGATATTCTTTACCCCTGCAAAAACCTCCAATTTATAATTATCTTTTAGAGTAAAAGCGTAGGAAGCCCGTAGGTTTTGCTCGTAAAAATTAGGTGACTTTACTATGATTTGTTCTCCTGATTCAGCATCAATTACATGAGGAACATACATTTGTCCTGTGAATACGCCATTATAGCTGAGCTTAAGTGGAGCAATAGGGTTATAGGATAGGGTAGTGTAGCCATATAGGTCAGGAGAGCGCATCACACGGTCAGAAGTAACCTTCTTGGGCGCAGCGGTATCCTCATTTTCCCAAATGGTTTGCTCCTCTGAGAAGCGAGATTGCTGGTAAGTAAGCCCTGTTTGCCATACCCATTTTGTTCCGAAGGAAAAATTCGCCTCTACATTCATTCCCATGATATTGAGGTAATCTGTAGCATTGGTTTTTAGCTTATGTTTGATATTGCCTATATCGGTGAGATCTTGGTTGATAAAGCGGTTATTAATACGTGTATAGAATCCCTCTAAGATAAGGTTTGCTTGGGTGTTCCCTTCTCTTTTAGTATAATTCAGAGAGGCAGTATAGCTATTGGAGGTTTCACTGGTGAGGTCTTTGTCTAATTCCACAAAGATAGGATCTCCATCCAATACCTCCGTATGTAAGTCCTCGTCAAAAGCTTGAGGAGCTCGGTAACCTTGCGCAAAGGAACCTCGTAGTTTGAGAGTTTCACTAAGGTCATACATGGCAGTAAGGCGAGGAACAAATTTGGATATCTGTTTGTTGGAATCCTTATCTACACCACCAAAGCGGTAGCTACCCTTGATATCTACATAATCATAACGGCTACCCCCAAGTAAGGTTAGCTTTTTTACAGGATTCCATTCCACTTGTAGGTAGTTGCCGTAGGTACGTACGGTTTGGTCTACGGAGCGATTTTGTCCTACATAGTTATCATTTACCTTGTCATACTTGTACTCACTTCCTAAAGAAAGGTTCAGTTCAGGAGTGATGGTATAAGCATATTGTGCACCACCTACACCTACTAATTCTGTAGTATGTCCGTACTTCGCTAATGCCTTGAAGTACTCTTTTTTGTCCTCTTCGCCGAGGGCATCAAAGTCTTCTTTGCTATTAACTGCATAACCTAAGCCACCTCCGTAATATCCATCTCTATCGGTATATTGGGCAGAAGTGTATAGGGAGAATTTGTGAGCAAGATCTTCAGAAAATCGTTCAAGGGAGAGATCTCCTGCTACAATGCGATGACGTAACTGCTCTGTAATATCGGATTCATGAGGAAGTAAGTCAAATTTGTTTCCTCCACGACGAAATTCATTGATACTGTTTAAGTTGAGTTTTATTTTACTATTCTCTGCAGGATTCCAAAAGGCATCTGCTCCGAAAGTAGTGTTATGTAGCTTGGTAATTTCCGAATAACTATCATCATTGGCATCGTAAGGCTTACGGTTACGTTGGTAGGCAAAGAGAGTGAGTCCCTTGTCAAAATCATCAGAGACTACCGATGCATTGGCAAAGAGAGTATTGTCAGGAGTACCGTCCTTAAGCAGAGAGAGACTATTGCCTACAGAAAAAGTATTGCGAGTAGGATCCTTGGTAAGGATATTTACAGTACCGCCTATAGCATTTCCCCCATAGAGAACGGATCCAGCTCCCCTGACAACCTCTACACGGTCAATCATATTGGCAGGAATCATCTCTAAACCATAAACCCCTGCCAATGAAGAAAATACAGGACGACCGTTTACTAATATCTGAGAATATGAACCTTCTAATCCATTAATACGTAATTGGTTAAAGCCGCAGTTCTGACAATTGGTTTCAGTACGCAGGCCAGGAGTGAAGTTAAGACCTTCAGCAAGACTTAGTGATTGAGTAGTTTCAAATATATGCCCTGTAACTTTACTAACCACCACTGGAGATTTATATTGAGGGATAATATTACGGGTGGCAGTAACAACCACTTGATCTATCTCTAACAAGTCCTTTTGCAAGACAAAATTCTGAGTGATAGTCTCTCCTTCAGTAAGAGATATTTTCTGGTTAATAGTTTTAAACCCTACGGAAGAAACGCTCAGGTTATATTCTCCAGAAGTAACTTTTATGGAATATTCCCCAGTGGCTTTGCTACTAGTACCTTTTACCTCATTTCCTTTACGCAGAATAACATCTGCTCCAAAAACAGGCTTCCCCTCAGCCGTAATTTTTCCTTTGAAAGTAACCTGTTGTGCTACAGAAAATAAAGGAATAAAGAAAAACATCATACAACGAATAATAGTTTTCATACTTGAAATTTTATTATATATAATACAGTAATTAAATTTTAGGCAAAACTAAAAAATATTTTTTATATACGAAAACAAAAATACAATTATTTTATTTTGTATAAGTAGTTGATTTATTTATAATTATGTATATTATTTGCTTAATGAGTAAATTTCGAGACAAAAAATAATGTAGAAACGTTCTTAATATGTACATTTCTACATTAAAAAATATTAAATTTTGAGGGAAAATTATAAGTCTGATCCGATATCTTTCCGGTAGTACATATTTTCAAAATATATATTTTTAATTTGACTATATGATTTTTTTAGAGCATCCTTAAAATTATGATCTAAGGAGGTAACAGCCAACACACGTCCACCCGCAGAGAGTATGTTTCCTCCTTTTTGGATAGTACCTGCATGGAATATAATGCTCTCGGATTCACTATTAAGTCCTGAGATAACTTTTCCTTTCTGATAATCCTCTGGATATCCGCCAGAAACCACCACCACGGTAGTAGCACTTTTGGAGTCTATAGAGAGCTCTATTTTACTTAATTCACCCTTAGCGGTAGCTTCCAAGAGGGCTACAAGGTCTGTTTGTATGCGAGGAAGTACTACTTCAGTTTCAGGGTCGCCCATACGTACGTTGTATTCAATTACATAAGGGTCTTCCTTCACTTTGATAAGCCCAATGAATATAAAACCATGATAAGTAATTTGCTCTTTCTTAAGTCCTTCAATGGTAGGCTTTATGATGCGTTCCTCTATTTTTTGCATGAAGGTAGCATCTGCAAAAGGTACTGGAGAGACAGCTCCCATGCCCCCTGTATTAAGTCCAGTATCTCCTTCTCCTATACGCTTATAATCCTTAGCCGTAGGAAGAATTTGATAGGTATTTCCATCGGTAAGGACAAAGCAACTAAGCTCTATTCCTTTGAGGAATTCCTCAATGACTACCTTTTGGCTGGCACTGCCAAATTTTTCCTCTAAAAGCATCTTCTTGAGTTCTGCTTGAGCTTCTTGTAAATCCTCTAAGATAACCACGCCCTTTCCTGCAGCAAGTCCATCAGCTTTTAGTACATAGGGAGCTTGCATACCCTCCAAGAAATGCAATCCTTCATTAAGAGTCTCTTTAGTAAAACTCGCATAGCGAGCAGTAGGGATATAATGACGCTGCATGAACTCCTTAGCGAACTCTTTGCTACCTTCTAAGGTAGCTCCCCTCTGTGAAGGACCTATAACGGCTATATGGGTAAGTTCGGGTTCTTCAAGAAAGAAATCAAAAATTCCCTTAACCAGAGGCTCCTCCGGTCCTACTACGACCATTTCAATATTTTTTTCTAAGCAAAAGCGCTTTATCTGAGAAAAATCAGTAGCTCCTATGGCTACATTCTCTCCTTCTAAAGCAGTACCAGCATTTCCTGGCGCAATATAAAGATGCTCACATAGGGGACTTTTGGAAAGTTGTTTGGCAAAAGCATGTTCTCTGCCCCCTGAACCTAATAAGAGTATATTCATTTGATTGAAAAATTAAGAATAAAGTGGGGTTATAGCAAGCTATGTAAGTATTCACTTACATTGGTATAGATACGCTCTTTAATATTATGAGTATCGGCTTTAATAAACTTTTTTCCCAGCAGATGTTCATAGAGTTCTATATATCGCTCGGAAATAGCAGCGATATGGGCATGGGTCATTTCGGGAATCTTTTCTCCTGCTTTGCCCTGAAAACCATTTTCAATGAGCCATTGGCGTACGAATTCTTTGGAGAGCTGTTTTTGAGGTTCCCCTTTCTTGAGACGCTCTCCATATCCCTCTACATAGAAATAGCGAGAGGAATCCGGAGTATGGACTTCATCTATAAGGACAATGGTGCCATTTTTTGTCTTTCCAAATTCATATTTGGTATCTACTAAAATAAGTCCTTTTTCTTTTGCCAATTCACTACCACGCTTAAAGAGTGCATGGGTATATTGCTCTATGATGGCATAATCATCAGCGGTAATAATCCCTTTTTTTAAGATTTCCTCTCGGGAAATATCCTCATCATGTAAGCCATTGTCTGCCTTAGTGGAAGGGGTGATGATAGGAGAGGGGAGGGGTGCATTTTCCTGTAGACCTTCGGGAAGTACAACTCCACAGAGGGTGCGCTTTCCTGCTTTATATTCCCGGGCGGCATGCCCCGCCAGATAACCACGGATAACCATTTCTACTTTGAAGGGAGTACATAGCATTCCTACCGATACATTGGGATCCGGAGTTGCCAAAAGCCAATTGGGGACAATATACTTGGTCTGTTCCATGCATTCGCTGGCTATCTGGTTGAGGATTTGTCCTTTGTAAGGAATCCCTTTGGGGAGAATGACATCAAAAGCGGAAAGCCTATCAGTGGCTACCATTACCAAAAGATCGTCTCCTATGGTATATACATCGCGTACTTTCCCTTTGTAGACAGTTTTTTGATTTTTGAAAGAAAAATCAGTGGAGATAATACTATTCATAGAGTTCTATTTTTTGGCAAATATACGAATAAAAATGATTAATAGTAAACATTTATCCATAAAAAAAGAGGCTACCCTTTTCGGACAGCCTCTTACAATAGAATAACTAAAACAATAATAACTATGAAAATTTATTTTTCTGCTTGTTGTTTTGCTTGTTCTTTCATTTTTTCATTAGGAACAATAACAACATTCACACGTCTGTTCTTAGCACGGCCTTCTGCTGTACTGTTATCATAAGCGGGCTGGGTAGCTCCGAACCATTTGGTAGTGAAGCGAGAGGCATTGAGTCCATTGGTAGTGAAGAAATTGGTTACTGCTTTGGCTCGTTTCTCAGAAAGAGTCATGTTATAAGCAGCTTTCCCTGTACTGTCGGTATGCCCTGCTACAATTACATTGGTATCAGGATATTCTTTAAGAACACTTACCATTTTGTTAAGGATGGTTTGTGCTTCAGAGGTAAGAGTGGCTTTGTTGAATTCAAAAGTAACTCCACTTTTTTCATCAAAAGTAACTACAATACCGTCATCTACTCGCTTTACTTCCGCACCTGGAATTTCTTCCTCAATTTTTTTAGCTTGTCTGTCCATTTGGTTGCCAATAATAGCTCCTGCAGCACCTCCTACAGCGGTACCAATAACAGCACCGAGTTCGCTATTGCCTCCGCTACCTACATTATTTCCAAGGATAGCTCCAAGGATAGCTCCACTGGCAGCTCCTACTACGGCTCCACGTTGGGTTTTGTTTGAGTTATTATAGGCTTCACAACCGGCAAGCAGAGAAGCCGTTACCAAAAATAAAGTTATGTTTCTAAATACTTTTGTCATAATTAATTATTTAATTTTTTGAGAAATTCATAGTGATTACAAAGGGCTTTCCATCCACACGGACAGTTTGTTCCCAGCGCATTTCATTTTCAGAGAGATATGCTAAGTGAAGACGTACTCCTGCATTGGTCTCGGACTGATACTTTTCATTGGTAGGCTTTAACAGAAAGTCATAATAACCGGTAGTTTTATCCATCTCTTGTACAGTAAAGATAAAATGACGATCTCCTCCTGCACATCCTGCCTTATTGATAGCATAGATACCACGATAGTTGTTAGGAACAAATTTCCAATAGCTACCCTCAAAACATTCTTTAGATGTATCATTTAGCAGGGTAATATCATATTTTCCTTTTTCATTATAGGTAATAGAGGAAAGTGTCCATTCTCCTTTGATTACTTTGTTAGCTTGACGGGTACCCTGTGTACTCTTAGCTATAGTCCCTTGTGTTTTACAAGAAATAGCTACTACACTGATCATGAATAAGAATAAAATTTTTTTCATTCGTCCTAAATTATTATATGTTTTGGGCGCAAAATTATTAGTTTTTTCTATTATTAATCTATTTTTTAGTGATATTTAACACTCTATAGCAATGTTTCATAGTCGCTAAGGTGTGTAAGTTATTTGTTATTAGACGATTAATATAAAAAACAAACAGATGATTTTTGATATATTTAACGGTTTATTAATAATGGAAGAGGATGCTTTTCCAAATAGTATAGTTAGGAACTAATATTGAAAATAAAATTTTTTGAAAGAAACTTTTAATACTATAGTCCAGAAATTCAAGTTTCTCTTAAGAGAAATCAAGGAGCAAAAAGCTCTTTCTTCCCCTAGAAAAATCCAGTATTAAGCCGTATTTGCTGTATTTATTACCTTATTATAAGAAAAGGAAAAATAGATAAAAAATTTTTTCTATTAACTTGTTGGTTTGTAATTTATTCGTATATTTGCACTCTCAAAACGATTGGGAAACAGAGGTAAAAAATAATTGTTTTTTAAGGGTAAAAATAAGAAAAAGATCTCTGTAAAAAAGTGAAAATGAACTAATTGAAATAACTTGTCTTTAAAATAGAAAAAATATGACAAAAGCAGAAATTGTAGCAAAAATCTCTGAAAAGTTAGGGATTGAGAAAACAGAAGTGCAAAACACTGTAGAGCACTTTATGGAGGAAATAAAAGCTTCTTTGGAAAAAGGAGACAATGTGTATTTGAGAGGTTTCGGAAGTTTTATTGTTAAAGCACGAGCAGAAAAAACAGGAAGAAACATCTCTAAAAATACTACTATCACCATTCCTGCACATAATATTCCTGCATTCAAGCCAGCAAAAGTATTTGTGCAAGCCGTAAAAACAAAGGTGAAAGTAAAAGCTAAAGCTAAAACAGCTAAAAAGAAATAAAATAACGGAGTATTAATTTTTTAAATTTCAAACGAAAATGCCAAGCGGAAAGAAAAGAAAAAGACATAAAGTGGCTACACATAAACGCAAAAAAAGAGCAAGAGCTAACCGACACAAAAAGAAAAAGTAGTTATATAACTACTTTTTCTCGTTTTGTTTGTTAAAAAAAGGTATTTTATATCTTACTGAAATATAATATATTAAAATCATAACAGAATGACCAAAGAATTAATTATACGTTCTGGGGCTTCTGATGTTGATTTTGCCTTACTCAAGAATGGTCGCCTAATAGAACTCCATAAGGAAGAGGATTCCTCGGGAATTGCCGTAGGAGATATCATGCTTGCTAAAATTCATAAACCTATTCAGGGACTGAATGCTGCCTTTGTGAATGTAGGTTATGAAAAGGATGCTTTTCTGCACTATCATGACTTAGGCCCTCAACTGGCTTCCTTGTTGAAGTTTATTAAGGAGGTTTCCTCAGGTAAGCTTAAGGATTACTCTCTGAAGGACTTTAAGCAAGAACCAGATATTAATAAGAATGGAGCTATAAGTGATGTGCTTAAAGCAGGACAGCCTATATTGGTGCAGATAGTGAAGGAACCTATCTCCACCAAAGGGCCGCGAATAAGTTCAGAGCTTTCTATTGCTGGACGGTATTTAGTATTGGTGCCTTTTTCAGAAAGAATATCTATCTCTCAAAAAATAGAAAATAAAACTGAAAAAGAACGATTACGAAGAATTGTCCAAAGTATCAAGCCTAAGGGGTTTGGAGTGATTATTCGTACAGTCGCTCAGGATAAAAAAGTAGCTGATTTGGATAGAGATTTGCAAAATTCCTTCCAAAGATGGGTACAGATGTGTAAGAAAATATCTCAGGGGACTTTTCCCTCCAAGATACTTAGTGAAATGAATAGAACAGGTGCCCTTCTTAGGGATATGTTTGATAGCTCTTTCACGGGAATCCATGTGGATAATGAAGCCCTTTATAATCAAATACGAGATTATCTACAAGAAATTGCTCCTGAGCAGGTGAATATTGTTAAACTATATAAGTCCTCAGTGCCTATTTTTGAGAAATTTCATATAGAAAGGCAGATAAAAACAGGATTAGGACGTACGGTTTCTATGACTAAAGGTGCTTATTTGGTGATAGAGCATACCGAAGCCCTACATGTAATAGACGTTAATAGTGGAAATCATTCTAATAAGGCAGAAAATCAAGAAACTACTGCTTTTGAAGTGAACCTGATAGCAGCAACTGAAATTGCCCGACAGTTACGATTAAGAGATATGGGAGGCATTATTGTAGTGGATTTCATAGATATGAGTAATGGAGAGAACCGACAAAAACTCTTTGATGCACTCAGAGAAGAAATGAAAGATGACCGCGCAAAACATAAAATATTACCTCCAAGTAAGTTTGGACTTATACAAATTACACGCCAGCGTGTACGTCCTGAAATCAACATCAAAACCAAAGAAGAAAACCCTAGTAAATTAGGAGAAGTAGATGCTCCTATAGTTCTTATAGAACAGATTACTACTACACTTGAAGAAATTATTTATCAAAGCAACTACAACGGAAGAATTACTTTAAATATACATCCATTTATAGCGGCTTACCTAACAAAAGGTATTTTCTCTATACGTTTTAAGTGGTTTTTGAAATATCAAAGATGGATACGTATCCTACCCAGAGATGCATATTCGTATCTTGAATATCGTTTCAAAACAAAGGAGGGAACTCCTCTGTAGTTTAAAATATTTAAGAAGCTACTCTTTTGAGTAGCTTTTCTCTTCCTTCTTTCTTATAAAGGATAATAATGTCTTTAATGTGATATTTGTTGTAGCATCGATTATTTTTAAAGCTATCTTTATTGTAATATACAAATAATAATATTTTATTCAATAAAAGATTAAAAAATGTATTATAAGTTCATATTTTGCATTTTATGAGACTGTATTTGAGTATAATATATGTAATTTTGTAAATAAATTTATATAATCATAATATTGTTGTTTAAATATTAAAAATTTATGTATAAAGTTAAATATGTTTTAAAAATTATAGGTGTTTATTGATTTTTTATAACTTTGCAATGTTTTAAATGAATTGATCTGTAAAAAGAGTTTTTCCTGGCCTTTTTGAGCGTAGAGGAATAGAATTATTATGAGATGAAAGAATAAATTCATGTTCGTTAGCCTTTTGGAAAATATAAAGAAGAGGAATTATGAGTTCTTTAGAATAAGTATATATTTTTCTGTGAGCTACCCGTATAATAATCATATTTTTTAAAATGAAAGTTATTAATATTCAATAAATCTTTTATGTTTCTTAGTAGGTAAAACCATTCTAAAACAGAATGGTTTTATTTTTTAAAACATTGTGAACTAATTATTTGTAGTAAAGTTGACAAAAATAATAAAAAACATTCTGCTTAATGTTTTTTCTTTGAAGATTTTTTGTTATCTTTGACGGCTAAAAAGTAGTTTTTGATTACATTTAAAAAACACTTATATTTTTCTTAATTAAAAAGATATTTTAATATAAAAATAAAGGAATATAATGGGACTTTTTGATTTCTTAACAGAAGAAATAGCGATTGACTTAGGAACTGCCAATACACTTATTATTCATAAAGATAAGGTTGTAGTGGATAGTCCCTCTATAGTGGCTCGTGACTTGAGCTCTAATAAAATCATTGCAGTAGGAAGAGAAGCACAGCTAATGCAAGGGAAAACTTATGAGCGTATCAAAACCGTTCGCCCACTTAAGGATGGAGTAATTGCTGACTTTGATGCTTCCGAACAAATGATAAATGCCTTTATAAGGAGTATCCCCCCGTTGAAAAGGAGATTCTTCTCTCCCTCCCTTAAAATAGTAGTGTGTATCCCTTCCGGAATTACTGAGGTGGAGATGAGAGCGGTAAGAGAGTCCTGTGAAAGGGTTAATGGTAAAGAAATATTTCTTATTTATGAACCTATGGCAGCTGCCATAGGAATAGGGTTGGATATTATGCAACCGAAAGGGAATATGATTATTGATATAGGAGGAGGAACTGCAGAGATAGCAGTCATAGCCTTAGGAGGGATTGTTTGTGATAAATCTGTAAAAATAGCGGGTGATGTCTTTACCAATGATATCATCTATTACATGCGTACACGCCATAACCTCTATATAGGAGAAACTACAGCCGAAAATATAAAAATTAATACAGGTGCCGCCATTGAGGAAATTGACTCTCCACCTGATCCTATGCCTGTACAAGGAAGAGACCTCCTTACCGGAAAACCAAAACAAGTGGAAATATCCCATCGGGAGGTAGCTAAAGCCTTAGACAAATCCATCCTTCGCATAGAAGATGCTATTATGGAGACACTTTCCCAAACACCTCCAGAGTTAGCAGCAGATATTTATAATACAGGAATCTATATGGCAGGAGGAGGCTCCATGCTCCGTGGCTTGGACAAACGTATATCCATGCGTACAGACTTACCTGTATATGTAGCTGAAGACCCTCTTCGTGCTGTGGTGAGAGGAACAGGAATTACCTTGAAGAATATTCAAAAATTTAAAACTATCTTGATGAAGTAGATGCGCCTTATCTTATTATTTTTTAAACGACAGAAGGATTTTTTAGTTTTTTTAGTACTCTTCTTACTTTCCTTTGCGCTTGTGATTGATGCAAATTCATTTCAAAAATCTAAATTTCTGTATATCGCAAATGGTGTAACAGGGAATATTTTTCTTATTCAAAATGGCATTGAAAAGTATTTCTACTTAAAGCAACAAAATGAATCCCTTTCACAAGAAAATAGAAGGCTACAGGAAGAATTACTTAAAATAAAAGCAGAACGTTTAGAGGAATTATCACAAAAACCTATTTTGTTATTCTCTCCAAATACTTATTCTGTTTTCCGTGCTGAGGTAATTAAGAATAGTTACCATTTGGCAAAGAATTACCTGATTATTAATAAAGGAGAGAAGGATAGTATACGTGAGGATATGGGGGTGGTTTCTCCACAAGGTATTGTAGGAATTATTGATAAGACTTCAAGAAATTTTTCTTCAGTACAATCTGTATTGAATTCTTTATCTAAGATTAGTGCAACCCATCTGAAATCTGGTTATTATGGTACTCTTTCGTGGGACGGCAAGGACCCTACAGTAGTGCAACTCTCGGATATCCCAAGTTTAGCTACTATCTCAGTAGGAGATACTATTGTAACTGCAGGGCATTCTAATATCTTCCCAAAAGGAATTCCTATAGGAAAGGTTAAAGATGTCAATGCCAATACAAGGGATAACTCTTTGCTTTCTAATGTAATACTGTTCTCAAATATGAGGCAATTACAGCATGTATATGTTATTAAGAATAGGGAACAAGAGCAGATAAAAGAATTAGAAGAAGAAATACAACAAACTCAGAATGAATAATCTAATCTATATTTTTCAGCTATTAGGATGGGTACTTCTACAGGGGATTATTCTCAGTAATATAAACTTATTTGGGTATGTGAATCCAGCCTTGTATTTACTTTTCTTTATGACCTTTCCTTTTTTTGAAAATAAAACACCTCTGCTTATTTTGGCTGTGTTAGCAGGGCTTATTATTGATATTCTTTCCCATACAGGAGGGGTATATACCTGTGCTACCTTGTGTGTGGTATTCTTAAGACCTATATTAGTACGTCTTTTTTTTGGACAAACTTTTGATGAACAGTTTATTAATCTGCGACAAGTAAGTCTTACCTTACGAATCCTTTATATCTTTTCTTTTGTTCTTATTTTTCATCTTATTTTTTCCATTTTGGAAACATTTCAATGGCAATTATGGTTATTTTCTCTTCATAAAACTTTGATAAATGTACTTTTTTCAGGAGTTGTATGCTTACTTGTAGAACAAATAATAGGAAATCCTAAGCGGAAAGAGGAATCTTATAGATAAAAAAATAAGGCTTTATACAAGCCTTATTTTTTGTTTTCATCCTATTCAGGGTTATAGGAGTCCTTTTAAAGTAGCTTCAATAGTTGGACTTGAAGGTCTCTCTGCATTGGCGCTTACAATTTTTCCATCTTTGTTAATAATGATAAAGGTAGGGAACTGAAGGATATTATATTCTTGTATGAACTCGGATTCAAGAGCTTTGTCTGCAATGAGTTGCACTCCTTTTAATTGTTTTTCAGTAACCATTTTTTTCCACGCTTCTTTGTTCTCATCAATAGAGATACTTACGAACTCTATATTTTTACCATGGAATTTAGCCTCTAAAGCCTTAAGAGCAGGAATCTCCCCAATACAAGGTTTGCACCAAGTAGCCCAAACATCTATGTATACTACTTTCCCCTTGAAATCATCTAAGGAAGAAGTTCCCCCATTGAAGTTTTCATAGTTGGTGAACTTAGGAGAAGGATTCCCTGCAACTAACTTAGTGGCAATATCATAAGCTTTCTTAGCTTCGTCTTTAGTTTTTTCATTAGTTGCATTTTTGTTGATGAAGTCAAAGATTAGTTTGTTCTGAGCATTCCCAGGCGTGATAAGAGGTAGAACTCCCTTTGCCAAATCAGCACGAATATTAGCAGATTTTAAACTATTTATAGTGTTTATAAAGTTTTCTACCTGTTTAGGGTCATTAGGATTACTTAAGAGATTAAAGTATTCACTACGTACTAAGTCTCTGTAGGAATCTACTAGGTCATACTCTTGTGCATCATCAAAATTGATACTTTCCTTCTCTGCAAAGAAACCATCTGGGAGTATAGCTTCCCTTCCAGAAAAATAGCTATAATAAGTAGGATATACAATTAGATATTCTATGAATTTATATTTAGACCATTTTTCTTGGTTCTTTACAAATTCTTCATTGAAATTATAAGGTTTTAACTTTTCATTGAGTTCATTAAGAAGAGACTTTATATTTTCTTTGAACTCCTGAGGTTTTTGTCCAAATAGGTTGGAGTCAGCGCCATTGATTTTATCAAAAACGAAAGCATTTTTTTCTATCAAGAATTGTGTCTTTTTAGCTTCTTCTCCGGATACTTGTGTCTTGCTAAGATCTTCATTAAGTGTAATATCAAGATTAACCCCTTTATTTAAATAAATAGGTGTCTGAACAGCGGGATTTTCATGCAAATAGTAGAAAGGATTCTCTCCTAAGTCCTTGATGGTATCTCGGAAGGTTCCATCTGCTGATACAGGAATTTCCCTTACTACCTCATCATTTTGTAATAAGAGTAACTTTTGATTTTCTTCTGGGGAGAATACCTTACCAGAGATAACGGCATAATCTATATCTTTTTTCGTTGCCTTATCTCTACAAGCAGATAACAAGCTAATGGCAGCTATACTTGTAATAAAAATTCTTTTCATTTTATTCCTTATTTCTGAATTGAATCACAAAGTTAAAAAAAAAGAATAAACAAACAACATTTACAGGATAGATAACAACCTAAAATATTGTTATTCAGTATTGTAAAGTTTTTAACAAAATAAAAAAGTTTGTTCATATCTTGTAATATGCATAAAAATTAGTATATTTGCTCTCCCTTAGCATAAGATATGTAATACGTGACAACAGAAAAAACACTCAATGAACAATGGGAAATTCTCTTACAGAAACTTATTAAGGACTTCTCTTTGCCTAAGCAAATGGATATAGATAAAGTACTCTATTTGATAGGAATTCAGGAGCTCGGAAAATATCATCAGACTTTCTCCAAAGAAGAGAAAATTAACCTAATACACATTGCTACTTGCTGCGTATTAGCCCCTTATGGATATTATTTTTTTGAATACAAAGATAAGGACGGATGGCCCTTTTACAGAAGAATAAAAGATCATCTCTGCTTACCTCAAAAAGAACAAAATATCCTTTTGAAGGAGGCTATTCTTACTTATTTTAAGCATATAGACTATTTATAATCAATCATATAATTCATTTAATAGTGCACTTATGAAAATACTTACTAATGAGCAAATGTTAGCTGCAGATCAGCAAACCATTCAAGAACAACAAATTACCTCTTGGGATCAAATGGAGAAGGCTTCTTCCACTATTTTAGCTTGGATTAAGAAAAACCTACCAGGAGATAATCCTTACCATATCTATGCAGGTGTTGGTAATAATGGAGGAGATGGACTTGCTTTGGCAAGAATGCTCTTTCAAGCTGGAAAGAAAGTTAAAGTAACGATTGTCCCCTTTAGCGAACTTCATTCAGAGGACTTTACCAAGAACTTAAACCTACTCAAGGAGTTCCATGAAGTAGAGATTACTACAATAGCTCAGCCTGAAACCTCAGAGGACTTCTTACAAGCCAATGAGAAACCTTTCCAAACCCTTAAGGGAAAGCCGGCTAAAGGCTTTGAGGACTTTATCGCTAATAAGTATAATGCTACTCAACCTATTACTATTGATGCTATTTTTGGGATAGGTCTCTCTCGCCGCGTATCTCCTTGGGTTCAGCGTGTATTTGAAGAGATTAACCGACAGAAGGGACTTATTATCAGTATTGATACCCCTTCAGGGCTTTATTTTGGAGAAGATAAGCAAGAGAAAGATATCTTTGTAACCCCTCATGTAGTACTTACTTTCTTTGCCCCTAAATTACCTTTCCTTCTCCCACAGACAGGACGTTATATTCCTTATTGGGAAATACTTCCGTTGCCTTTGTCCTATGACTATCTCAAGGAAGTAACTACTGAATATGACTATACTACAGAACGGGAAATAAAACGATTACTTCGTACGCGCCATCGTTTTACTAATAAAAGCACTTATGGGCATGCTCTTTTGGTAGGAGGTAGTTATGGAAAGATAGGAGCTCCTATCTTGAGTGGAAAGGCGACCCTGCGCAGTGGTGCGGGTCTGCTTACCCTTCTGCTGCCTAAGTGTGGTTATCAAATAGCACAAACCGCCCTTCCAGAGGCTATGGTACTGACCTCCTCCCAAGAGGAGGAACTCGCTCCCACCGATATTCCTTTTTCTCCCAGTGCGATAGGTATAGGAGTAGGCATGGGTACCTCTGCCTATGCACAGGGCACTCTGGCTGCCTTACTTAGGACTTTCCCTAATATCCCTTTTGTCATTGATGCCGATGCACTGAACCTTGTCGCCTCCAGCGAAGACCTCCAGCGAATTCTTCCTAAGAACGCTATCCTCACTCCACACCCTAAGGAGCTTGAACGCCTCATTGGTAAGTGGTCTGATGACCTTGACCGACAAGAAAAAGCCAAACAGTTTGCCAAGAAGCACAAAGTTATTTTAGTACTCAAGGGGGCTTTCACCATGATTACCGATGGTGATCATTTCTGGGTGAACTCCACAGGGAACCCTGCCCTTGCGACCGCAGGTAGTGGCGATGTCCTTACAGGAGTCCTTACGGGGCTCTTATCGCAAGGCTATACCCCACTCAATGCTGCTATTGTAGGAGTATATATCCACGGAAAAGCCGCCGATACCTATGTAAGGAGTACCAAAAAGAATATTATGATAGCCAGTGATATCATTGACTTCCTTAGTTAAGGATGAATGTCAAGTAATCTATAACGCCGATAATTAAGGAATGATTATCGGCGTTAATCTTTTAAACACACAGAAATATAAGTGAATTTGACGATTATTTAGTGAATGACTGCATCAATTACTAAAAATAACTCCCATGCAACAAAAAATTAAAACATTAGAAGACTTAAAGGATAAATTATATCTTTGGAAATCATATAATGAGGAGAATTTAGAGAAAATAGTATCAGAATTTGAAAAATTCCCAAGAAAGGAGTTTTCTATATCCTATATTCCTATGCTAACAGACTCTCTTTTGGCAGAACACTTAATCACCATAGGGAAAATATTCCCAGCCAATACGCACATGTTAATTAATATTATATCAAGTATAGGGAATATGGTTGGACGATATAAGCTATATCCTACGGATAAGGTTTTTGATTTCTTTAAGGAAGCTACCACTCACAAAAAGGTGAATTACTATGTGTCCTTAAATATCTCCTCATTTCCACAATATACCTCTTGGGAGGAAAGGTGGGACTATTTGATTTCAATACCTAATATAAGCCCTAAAAAGAAATCAATAGTAAATTTCCATACAGAAGTGAAGAAGATGCTTTCTGCTAAAGGAATAATTCCTTTTCAAGTGGCTGAAAAGATAGTAATTATATTAAAAAATCATATAAATACAGGTGAATTAAGCGATTATTCTATAGAAGATTACTTAAATACAATTCATGCATTAGAACAAAAAACTTAGATACTCAGGAATTATCTAAGAAGTGTTACCCTTATTAGTTGCTACCCCCTTTGCTAAAAGAGTTTATTTAGTGTTTATTGAAGATTATATCTATCAATACCCCAGCGATGATGACCATACCGCCTATGATAAGGGAGGAAGTGAGGGCTTCTCCGAAAAGTCCCACACTGATAAGCACCGCTACGATAGGCTCAAAAGCCCCCATAATTGCTGTAGGGGTAGAACCTATATAGCGTACCGCATACACTAAGGCGACTAAGGAAAGGGAGGTGGTGATAAGAGCAAACAAAGTAAGGTTACCCACCAAAGATAAGGAGGAAATGGTGATATTTTCTCTAAATATTATAGCCTTGACCAAGAAGTAAATAGAGGAAAAAAACATAGAATAAAAAGAAACCTTTACCCCTGAGGCTTCTATACGTACCTTGTTGATAATTAGTATATAGAGAGCATAAACCAATGCCCCTAATAGAGAGATGGCAAGCCCTACATAGTTAAAGGCAGCTCCCTTCTTGATGCTCAGCATCCCTACTCCTGCCACTACCAAGAGCAAGGAAAGCACTGTCGGTAAGGTGATTTTCTCCTTATAAAAGAGTACCAATATTAAAGCGACGATAATCGGATAACTAAAGAAAATGGTGGAGGCAATTCCTGGGCTAAGGTAGTCATACGCCAAAAATAGAAATTCTGCAGAAAGTGCGTAGAACAAGCCCAAAAGAGTCATAATACCCATTTCTCGAAAGCTAATACGAAGTCTTTCCTTTTGGTAGAAAAGGAAGATGAGGATAGAGCCACTGGCAATAAGAAAGCGATAAAAAAGAGTAGCATCTACCGAGAATGTCTCCGCTTTCTTGATGGGAATCATAAAAAGGGGAATCAGTCCGTAGGTAAATGCCGAAATAAAGGCACATAAGTACCCTTTTACTATATCTTTCATTGGATGATGTGCCGAATGCTACAACAAATCTTTAAAATAAGTGAGATACCAATCAATAGTTTTCACAATTCCCGTCTCGAAGTTCTCTTGTGCATGCCAACCTAACTGGTTTTCTATTTTAGTAGCATCAATGGCATATCTGCGGTCATGTCCGGCACGATCTTGTACGAAAGTGATGAGTTCTTTGTGGGATTTTCCTTTGGGAAGTGGGCGCTTTTGGTCTAACAACTCACAGATGTATCCTGCGATAAAGAGGTTATTACGCTCGTTGCGTCCTCCTATGTTATAAGTTTCTCCTGCTTTCCCCTTATGGAATACCAAGTCAATTCCTGTACAATGATCAAGAACATATAACCAATCCCTTATATTCTTTCCATCTCCATAAATAGGAATGGTTTCTCCTTGTAATGCCTTTCGTATAATAGTAGGAATCAGTTTTTCTTTATGTTGTTTTGGTCCATAATTATTAGAACAATTGGAAGTAGTTACATTCAATCCATAGGTATGAAAGTAAGCCCGCACAATCATATCAGAAGAGGCTTTGGAAGCACTATAAGGAGAATTAGGAGCATACGCAGTAGCCTCGGTGAATAAGCCAGTTTCTCCTAAGGAACCATATACTTCATCCGTGGAAATATGGTGAAAACGCGCTTCTTTGTAGCCTTCTTTGACTACAAAAGGCGCCTCCATCCAGTGGTGGCGAGCTACATCTAAGAGGGTAAAAGTACCGTGTATATTGGTGGTGATGAAGGTATCAGGATTAACAATAGAGTTATCTACATGGGATTCAGCAGCAAAATGAATCACTCCTTGAAAATGATATTTCTCAAAGAGATCTTCAATAAGTTTCCTATTACAGATATCACCTTGTACAAAAGTATAATTGGGAGCTTTTTCTACTTCAGTAAGATTGCCTAAATCCCCTGCATAAGTGAGTTTATCTAAGTTTACCAAATGATAGTTGGGATATTTTTTGGCAAAGTACACGACGAAGTTGGCTCCAATGAAGCCAGCTCCTCCTGTAATTAAAATATTTTTCATCTATAAGGGCTAAAGTTTATAATTGGTCATTAGGGATACCAAAGAATCTCTCCAGTAAGGGATGGGGAAGCTAAAATCTGTTTTTACTTTTGCCTTATCCAATACTGAGTAAGCAGGACGTGCTGCAGGAGTAGGGAAGTCCTCTGTCCTACAAGGAATTACTTTACAATCACTGCCAGCAAGTTTGAGGATTTCTACAGCAAAATCATACCAAGAGCATACTCCTTCGTTGGAGAAGTGGTATACATCTTGTCTACCGCGATAGAGCTTGTTTTCAATAACAAAAATAATAAATCGTGCTAAATCCTTAGCATAGGTAGGTGTACTTACTTGGTCAAATACAACTTTAATTTCCTTACGCTCTTTACTGATACGTAGGATATTCTTTACAAAATTATTTCCAAAGGCAGAATATAACCAAGAAGTTCTTAGAATGAGAAAATCAACATCTGAATGTTGTAAGGCACTCTCTCCTAATAGTTTTGTTTGTCCATAAGCCCCTAAGGGAGAAGTAGCATCAGTTTCTGCATAAGGAGTATTCTTCTCTCCTGCAAATACATAATCGGTAGAGAGATGAATACAGGCACTTCCTTGTTCAGTACAAGCATTAGCAATATTCTTTACCGCTAAGTGATTGACTAAGTTTGCGGTTTCCTTATCTATCTCAGAACCATTTACATTTGTATAAGCAGCACAATTGATAACCAGTTCTACAGCATTTTTCTTAAAGAAAGAATTTACCTTATCAGCATCTGTTACATCTAATTCATTTTTAGTTGTAAAAATGTAATTATTAGAAACAGAGTTATTTAATTCTTGTTTGATTTCCATAGCGAGTTGTCCGCTGGCACCTGTAATGAGTATATTTTTCATATAATTTATGTTTTAATATAATTTCTCTTTATAATCAAATTCCCAGACCTCATGTAAAAGGGGGTTATGTTCATCTTTTTGGGAAAGAATAATGTCCTGAGGAGGAATTCTCCAATCTATACCTATTTCAGGATCATTCCATAAAACTCCTCCCTCGTGAGTAGGAGCATAGAAAGCATCACATTTGTACTGGAATATAGCCTCAGGGCTTAGTACTACAAAACCATGTGCAAAACCTCGTGGAATGAAAAGCTGACGCTTGTTTTCCTCGGTAAGCTCCACACCTATATATTTACCAAAGGTAGGGGAACCTTTACGAATATCCACAGCTATATCCCATACAACACCTTGTACAACACGGACTAATTTGGACTGAGTATAAGGGGCTCTTTGAAAATGTAACCCTCTTAGCACTCCATAGGAGGATTTGGATTCATTATCTTGTACAAAAGTAGTATTACAGATATTCTCTACAAACTTCTTTTGAGAAAAAGATTCAAAGAAGTAGCCTCTTTCATCAGGGAATACTTTGGGTTCTATAATTACAACTCCTTCTATAGCTGTTTTTATTACATTCATGTTAATAGATTTATTGTATTAAGTCCAAAAGATATTGTCCATATCCATTTTTAGAAAGTTCTTTACCTATTTCTTGGACTTTCTCTTTGCTTATCCAACCGCGATGATAGGCAATTTCCTCCAAACAGGATATTTTCAGTCCTTGCCGTTTTTCTAAAGTCTCTACGAAGTTGGTAGCTTCGGTTAGGGACTCATGAGTCCCTGTATCTAACCAAGCAAAACCACGTCCTAAAAGTTGTACCTTAAGTTCTTTTGCTTGTAGAAATTCTTGATTCACTGAAGTAATCTCCAGTTCGCCTCGCGCTGAAGGTTTTATACTTTTGGCAATTTCAATAACCTTATTTGGGTAAAAATATAAACCGACTATAGCATAATTGGATTTAGGATGCTTAGGTTTTTCCTCTATAGAAAGGACATTTCCTCCTGTATCAAACTCAGCTACTCCATAGCGCTCTGGGTCTTTTACATAATAGCCGAAAACTGTAGCTTTTTGCTCCTGCTCAACATTGGCTACCGCATGGGAGAGCATCTGGGAGAAATGTTGCCCATAGAAGATGTTATCACCTAAGATAAGACACACATCGTCCTCTTTGATAAATTCCTCTCCGATAATAAAGGCTTGTGCTAAGCCATCGGGAGAAGGCTGTACAGCATACGAAAGATGGATTCCGAATTGACTCCCATTCCCCAGTAGGCGGTGAAAGGCAGAGGCATCCTCTGGTGTAGTGATAATGAGAATATCCCGAATACCGGAAAGCATGAGTACCGATAACGGATAGTAAATCATTGGTTTATCATAAATAGGAAGTAATTGCTTAGAGACTCCTTTAGTAATAGGATAAAGCCTTGTTCCTGAACCACCCGCTAGAATAATCCCTTTCATAGTAATTTTTTCGCAAAAGTAAAATAAAAAAATGAATCACTATATGATTTTATGTTTTTTTTAGTAATAAAATTAAAGAATTTTTAGAAATAATAAAGAGGGAATAAATTTATTTTTCATTCCCTCTTTAGATAATATTAATTATTAGGTCTCTTTATAGAAAGATACTGCTACTTTCTGCATCAAGACTAGAACTTAGAATGTCATTTAGGTCTTTTTCTATTTCTTCTTTAGGTACTTTGTATTCTCTTAGAGCATCCTCCACTATTTTATTTTCTGCTAATCGATCGGTGTAGATGTGTATAGGAATAGTAAGTTCAAATACTTTATCCTTAGGAAGTGTATCATAAGGCAAATGATTAGGCTTAGTATTAAAATATCCTAAAACAATTCTCATATCAAAATTAATGTATGATTTTCTTACATCAAAGAATCCTTTAAGACCTATGTGTTCTTTTCTCAAAACTCCTTTTTTGGCATTGGGATCCTTATCATGCTTTCCTCCTCGAATATAGAGTTCCTCGGGCTCTGTATCCCTATATTTATAGGAGAAAGCCTCCTTTTGAGAGGGAATATTAGTATTTCCTGCCACACCTACAAAATTCTCTGCAATAAAGAAAAACTGATAATGATTAGGTGCATCTCCAGTGGAGAGTTGGCTATTCACTCGTTTACCATCTTTGTCATAGAAAATGAATTCTACGCCTGATAGAGACAAAGATTGTCCAGGCACATCACTTCCCATCCAGCGGATAGCAGTGGGATTATCAGAGGAGGGAGTTATTTTTCCATCTTTATTCTCAAAATAAAAACGTTGTACTCTTTTGAGATGTTTTACAGGATAATCAGGGTCTCCATGGAAATAACCGTGTGAATGTCCCTGTGAGAAGCGTACCTCTAACTTACTCCATTCAATAGTCTTAGGAGTAGGAGTAGGAGTAGGATTGGGATTAGGATTGGGTACTTCTTTGTTATTATCTTTGCTACAAGAAGAAACAGCAATTCCTATAAGTAGTAATAAACTAATTTTTAAAAGATTGATAATTCTTTTCATGTTATAAATATTTAAATGACAAATAAATTATTTTATAAGTTTGATTAAAAGTTCCATATTGGAATCCAAAACAAAAGCATTGGAATATATCATCACATTGTAAGGACGTATTTTTCCCGTACTTGGTTCTAACTTGTTGGCTACTAAAAAGTGAGCCAGCTTGATACGTAGCCTAAAATCACCTTCAGTAGGATTTTGATTTATAGTGAAAATGCCCTTCAATCCTATAGGATCATTCTCTTGAGGATTCTTTTTATCCCAAGTGCGTTTAAGTAAGCTTACTCCTTCGTTTCCCAGGTAAGCATTTTCAGGGTTTGTATCTTGATATTTATAGCTTACTAAACTATTCATAGTGGAGACCATTTTTTCTCTTCCTTCTGTATTTTTAGGATATTCTCCTTGGTAGAGTTCAAAAAAATGCTGATGAATAGGAGCCATTTTCTCAGTTACGAATTCTCCATTCAATCGCCTACCATTGTTATAATAAATGATTTCAAATAGATAATCCTGTCCTGATTTCCAGACAATGGGGTCGGAGATATCATATTGTATTCCTTTGGGAGATTTGTTTGCTTCCCGTTTTTGCTGTTCTTTTGTAGCCATATTGGTAACAATAAATACCACTTTATCAGGCATTTCGTGACCTCTATCCTTGGTTTCATCTGTGGAGGAAGAAGGTTTGCTACAACTTACCAAAAAAAGTCCTATGGAGGCTAAAAGTAAGGTTGTTTTTAAAAAATTAGATATGATTTTCATATTTGAAAAAAAAATTAATATTTGCATTGATTTTAAAAATTATAACTTAACCGTAGGTGTATATTTCTACCTAAGTCATGCGCGTAATAGCGGAAACGATTGGTATACTCTTTGTAAAGTTGGTTAAGTAGGTTCTCTGCGGAAAGCCTTACCGAAAGGGTTTGTCGCTCTCCTACAGTAATAGTACCTCCTACAGAAGCCTCAAATAAGTGATAAGCATCAGGGGTAGTAGGTACCAGTTCTTGTGAAGGTTCAAAGCGTGTTTGCTTAGCCACAAAGGTATGTCCTATACTTGCTTCAAGACTCTGGAAAAGTCCTTTAGGAGCATTCTTCCACTCCAAGTATTGGGAGAATTTAGGTGCTGGAATGAAAGGGAAATATCGCTTTGTCTTGAATTCATTAGCAAAAACTACTGATCCATTTAATCTGTATGACAAGCCATTGGAGCAAGCTCCCCATTGGGCTAACCTTAGGGAAGCCTCTAGGTCAGTTCCACGGAAAAAAGCATCGGCTTGGGTATATTGGAAGATGGGATATACTCCAGAGAATAAGGTACGTGTTTCTCCCGTAGGATAATCATAGATGTAACCCTTAATCACCTGAGCATATATATCCAAGTTTAGAAATCTTCCCTTCTCTTGGTTATTATACTTAAGAGAAGTAATCCATTTGACTCCTGTCTCAGGGTTTAGTGAAGCATCTCCTAAATCATAAGTACCTGCTCCGTGGTGCAAACCACTACTGTAGAGTTCATTCACCTGAGGAGCTCGCCAAGCTACGCCTATATCACTACTCAGTGATAAGTGTGGGTTTGCCTCCCATGCACCCCCTAAGGAGTAGGTGATGTTATGGAAATTATGTTCTCCTCCGTAATGTTGTGAGAACATATCATAGCCATCGGCATTAAGGTATTTGTAATCATACCGAAGTCCTGCCTCCGCATTCCATTTTCCTGAATGATACTTCTCAATAGCGAAAAATCCATAGCCAATAGAAGCAAAATTGGGAATTACAGGAACTACTCCTGTACCTGGCTGGTTATAGTTGTCTTGATGAGAGAAACTACCTCCTGCCATAGTTTTCCAGCGAGGATTATCTATACTCTCCCAGAAAGCCTCCATTAAGTGGCTGGTGAGTTTCATATTTAAGGCAGGAATACGGGTTCTGTTCAACCTGCGTACACTGAACTCCTGACGGATGTCCTTTTGGAAGGCATATTGTACAGTTAGTTTTCCTCCGAAAGAAGGAAAATAGAATGCTTTAGTCTTAAGGAGATGATGTATTACCTTTTGTTTAGGGGCTTCTATACTATAGGAAAAAGGATAAGTGGTCAAAGGGCGACCAAGTTCAAAACGAGCTAATAAATCATCTAAGTTTCCTATATGAGAACCATAGAACACGCCACTTTCATTTTCATACCTACTATAGAAAAGTTCTGCAGATCCTTTCTCTTTCTGTATTCCTGTTGCTACTGAGAAATCGGCTTCACGGGCTGCAGTATTGTTCACTACATAATCGGCTGTATGGATATCGCCAGAGCGTTTGAGAGTTCCCTGTATACGCCATGCCCAGTGGTGGAGCTTAGGCACGGAACTTTCTACCTTTAGTGTAGTCGCTAACTTTCGCCCGTTGGAGGCAAAAGAGGGAGAGAGTTCTCCATGTAAGCCATCACCATAAGGAAGTTTGTTAGGAGCGATAATGATTACACCTCCTAGAGCATCTGAACCATAACGTACAGCGTCAGCTCCTTTTACAACCGTAATCTTGTCCGCTACAGAGGGGTCTATTTCAGGAGCATGGTCTGCGCCCCACTGTTGCCCTTCTTGACGTACTTCATTATTAAGGATAAGAATACGATTGCTATGCAAACCATGAATGACAGGTTTGGCAATAGTAGCTCCTGTCTGTATCATGGAAATTCCTGCAACAGAGGTAAGCACTTTAGCAAGTTCTTCCCCGGATTTCTGCTGAAGCTGAGACTTGTCAATATCAGTTACAACTTTCACCGGTTGAGTAACTCTTCCCACAAGAGTCGTACCTGAGAGTTGATTCACTTCTTCCTGCATAGTAATTATATAAGGATTTGAGGCAGGAATGGTAATGAAGGCTTCATAATCTAAAAATCCTAAATAGCTTACCTTGATAGGAAACTTTCCCTTGGAGAGCTTAGGAATACTTACTTGCCCCTTAGCATCACTCACAAAATGCTTCCCAATAAAGTGCACAACAGCACTTGGTAAGGGTTGTTTTTGGTTGTCTTCTATTTTTAGATTTAGTGTTTCTTGTCCATATAAGGAAAAAACGCTTACAAAAAGGAAAAGACATAAAATCTTTCGCATAGTATATGCTTGTAATAAACGACGGATATGATTAATAATTTTGGAATAAATGTCTAAATATAGTATAGGCACACATATACTTTTCTACACAAATAGAACTAACTATTTGTCTGAAAATATTTTAAACAAAGAATAAAGAAAATAATGGCGGAGGACCTCTTGAGAAGGTCTCCATGGAGGGAAGTTCTGTACTTTTCTCGTTAAAAAAAAAGGCGACTATATCATTTGTAGAAAGCAGATGATATACGAAAAGAGGGAGTACAAAGGATTGGTGTAACTGGAAGAGTATACAATCATGATGTTTTTCTACAGCAGAAAAATGCATATTGTGGTTACACTTTTTCCCATGAAGATGGGTACATAGCTCACTATCTGAGTGGTGATTATGGAAGAACTCACCCACAGGGAATGCTACTTTCAAGATGCATAAAAGCAATACAAAAGTAGAAAAGTGAATATGTAACTTTTTCCTCTTCATTTGAGAGCACAAAATTATAAAAGGAAAATGATATTTACAATAACTTTGTGAAAATATTTTTAAGGAAGAAAGAATTCCTTGATATCGGGAGAATAATGAAATTTTTTAAAGTCTGTTAGATGAATAAAATTTAACATTTTAAACCGTTAAAAATAAATAAATAATTGTACTTTTGCCTCGTTTAAAATAGGGATAATGTCTTTAACACTTATTGCAGCATTGGATTTGGAAAATGGAATTGGGAAGGATAATCAACTACTGTGGCATCTTCCTGATGATTTTCTGCATTTTAAACAATTGACGATGGGACATTGTGTAATTATGGGAAGAAGGACCTGGGAGTCCTTGCCCAGAATGCTTCCTAATCGCACTCATATTATTGTATCTAAGGAAGAACTCCTTCCAAGAGAACATTGTGTGATAGTCTCCTCTGTGGAAGAGGCTATCCTTCAAGCTTATGAAAGAGATAATACCCCCTTTGTTATAGGAGGAGGAGAAATTTATAGACAGACAATCTCCCTGGCAACAACATTGGAGCTTACACGTGTGCAGGCACACTTGCAAGCAGATGTTTTTTTCCCACAGATAGATACCTCTCAATGGGAACTCGTAAAGCAAGTTTTCCATTCCAAGGATGAGAGACATCTTTATGACTTTTATTTTGAAACATATATTCATAAACAATTGTAAGATGAAGAAGTTTATTCTATTTCTTTTAGGCATTTTTGCCTCAAGTGTACAGGCGCAAATCACCTCAGAGAATTTAAGTTCAAAATCATTAGATGGAACACGAAAGGTTACTGTAGTACTTCCAGAAGGTTATGATAAGAAAGAACAGTACCCTCTTTTTGTAGTACTTAATGCGGATCGGCTTTTGGAGCCAACGGTCAGCAGTATGCGCTATTTTTCCCATACAGGAGAAGTCCCCCCCTGTATTATAGTAGGAATCTATAATACTGAAGATGATGTTACTATTCCAGAAGAGGCAGGAGTACCATTTAATGACACAGCTAATTTCTTTGAATTTGTAGGACAGGTGGTTATTCCAAGAGTACAAAGTAAGTATTCTGTAAATACTTTTAAGGGAATTTTAGGGGATGGTGAAGCAGGAAACTTCCTTAATTATTATTTACTAAAAGAGAATTCTCTATTTAATGCTTATATATCACTGAATCCTAATTTGATGGAAAAAATAATAGAACCATTACCTAATCAGTTGGATTCTTTTAAAATACCTATATTCTACTATTTGGCTTGGACACAGAATGATGATAAAGCGAAAGTTAAGAAAATAGTAGATCTGGACAAACTGATGCGTACTAAGGAGCTTACACATAGTTTCTATTTCTCTGAGGATTTTCCAAAAGTTTCTCCTAGTGCTGTAGCAGCCTCAGGAATTCCTGAGGCACTTAATCTTTTCTTTGAACACTACCGACCTATTACCATGAAAGAATATGCAGAAAAGGTTGTGAAAGTACAAAGTAATACCACTCAATATTTGCAAGATAAGTATAAGACTATTAAGGATTTGTATGGTATAGATAAGTTTCCTCTTTTAGGAGATGTAAAGGCAATTTATGCAGCAATTCTTAAGAATGCGGATTTTGAATCATTACCAATATTGTCCAAGTATATCAAGCCTTATTATAAGGATACCGCTTTGCCTGATTATTTAGAAGGAGATTATTACCTCCGTGTACAAGAACCCCAAAAGGCTTTTCGTGCACTACAGCGCGCTTATGGAGCTAAGGAAATAGATTTTGTAACCAAAGAACTTATTAGCCAAACTCTTGAGAAACTCCAGAAAGAATCCAGAGGTAAACTGAAGGTAAAGAAAAAGGATCTCATTATTCCTGCTAATTCAGAGCAACCTACAGAAACAAATCAAACAGAAAATACTACAAATACAGAAAATGGTAATAGTCCAAAGCAATAAAAGGTATTTGAGGTAGAAAAAAACCTGATATAAAAAATAGTAAATATTATTTGGTGCAAAGGTAAAAATGTTTTACCTTTGCACCTCAATTTAAATAAAAGTTTTATGAATCATTACGAAACTGTTTTCATTTTGAATCCCGTTTTATCTGAAGCACAGATAAAGGAAGCAGTTGAGAAATTTGAAAATTTCTTAACCTCAAAGGGAGCTGAAATGGTAGCAAAAGAAGATTGGGGTTTAAAGAAATTAGCCTACTCCATTCAAAACAAAAAAAGTGGATTTTATCACTTGTTTGAATTCAAAGCTCCTGGAGATATTATTGAGAGTTTTGAAGTAGAATTCAGAAGAGATGAGCGTGTAATGCGCTATCTTACCGTAAAGCTCGACAAAGATGCCGTCGCTTGGGCTGAAAAAAGAAGAGCAAAGTTAAACAGTAAAAAAGCCTAAAAATGTCTATCGAACAACAAGCAAAAGGAAAAAAAGAAGGAGATATCAGATATCTTACTCCACTGAATATAGATACCAATAAGAACAAAAAATATTGCCGTTTCAAAAAATTAGGTATCAAATATATTGATTATAAAGACCCTGATTTCTTATTGAAATTCATTAATGAGCAAGGAAAGTTATTACCTCGCCGTATTACAGGTACTTCGTTGAAATTTCAACGAAAGATAGCAGTAGCTGTTAAGAGAGCTCGTCACTTAGCACTACTGCCTTATGTAGCTGATTTATTAAAATAATTAAACGAAAGGAATCAATGGAAATTATACTTAAAAATGATGTCCCTAACTTAGGTTTTAAGGACGATATAGTGACCGTAAAGAACGGATATGGGCGCAATTATCTTATTCCACAAGGATTTGCTATTCTAGCGACTCCCGCTGCTAAAAAAGTATTGGCAGAGAACCTAAAGCAAAGAGCCTTTAAGGAAAAGAAAATTATTGAAGATGCTAAGGAACTTGCTAAAGCTATCCAACAATTGGAAGTTAAAATATTTGCTAAAGCAGGTGCTGGAAATAAGTTATTTGGTTCAGTAAATCATGATGATATTGCTCAAGAATTGCTTAAGGCAGGTCACCAAGTAGATAAAAAATATATCTATATAGCAGGAGGCAATATCAAACAAACAGGTAAATATGAAGCCTCTATACGCTTACACAGAGAGGTAATCGTTGCGCTCCCTTTTGAGGTAGTCGCTGAAACTAAATAGATTTATTCATAGATTTTAAATAGCCATCTTTCCCTTAAAGAAAGATGGTTTTTTTATATTATTATTGTACAATGAACTTTTCTATCTATAAAGATATTTTGTCAATATTATTCCCTAAATATTGCTTAGGATGTTCTCAAATTATGGGTAGTCAGGAGGATTTTCTCTGTTCTACTTGTAGGCATGAATTAAGGGAAACGCTCTTTCATACACAGGAAGATAATCCTATGAAAGAGAAATTCTGGGGTAGAATTCCTGTAAATAAAGCAGCTGCCTTACTCTATTATGAGAAAGGAAGTATCACTCAGCGGCTCATACATGCCTTGAAATATCAAGGAAAAGAGAATATCGGGAAATGGCTGGGAGAATGGTATGCCTATCAACTTGCCACTTCTGGTTATTTTCAAGGGGTAGAGATGGTTATACCTGTTCCTTTACATCCTAAAAAACAGAGGAAAAGAGGTTACAATCAAGTAACTCTTTTTGGTAAGACAATTGCTCAAGCACTTCAAGTACCTTATTCAGAGAAAATATTACTTAAACAAACCTATAATTCGGCACAAGCTAAGAAACATTGGTTGGAACGACAGAAAGGAACCTCTGAGGAATTTGTCCTTGTGAATTCATCAGCAATTAAAGGAAAGCATATTCTTATGGTGGATGATATTATCACCACAGGAGCAACACTCGCTCGTTGTGCTTCCTTATTAATAGAAAAAGCAGAAGCCACAGTTAGCTTTGCCTGTATGGCATATAGTAATAATGAATAACTATGGCTTACTTAGTTGAGAAGTATTTCCTTATAAGCTTCGTATGAATTAGCAATGCACTTCTTATGACAAGAACTTAAATCCACCTTTGGAGTAGGAAAGGAAGGAATTACTTGTCTGATTACCTCATTAAACTTCTTCGGGCTAGCAGTACTTAGTACCGTTCCATATTGTGAGGGAAGTAATACTTTTTGCAGAGCCAAGTGTCCCACAGCAGAATGAGGGTCAAGTATGTATCCTATGGTATTATGAATATAGGCTATCTCATTCAGGGTTTCTTTATCGGAGATAGTTTCCCCTATAATCATTTTGCGAATAGCATCCAGATTATTATGGAAGAGTTCCTGAATACGTACAAAATTACTAGGATCTCCTACATCCATAGCATTGGAAAGAGTGGCTACTGATGGTTTTGCATGATAATTCCCTGATTGTAGATAGAGGTAAAAAGTATCATTGGCATTGTTGGCTGCTACAAACTTACTTATAGGAAGTCCCATAGCGTGAGCATATAGGCCAGCGGTTAGGTTGCCAAAGTTCCCACTGGGGACGGCCACTACCCAATCCTTACCTCCTAAGAGGTTTTTCACCTGCTTATAGGCAAAGAAGTAGTAAAGCATCTGGGGGAGAAAGCGGGCTATATTGATAGAGTTGGCACTGCTTAGCACGCGTTCTGCCTTGAGGGAAGCATCCGAAAGGGCTTGCTTGACAAGGGCTTGGCAGTCATCAAAGGTACCCTCTACCTCTACCGCTTGGATATTGGCGCCTAAGGAGGTCATTTGGTATTCTTGGAAAGGGCTTACTTTTCCTTTAGGGAAGAGAATGACTACTCTTACTCCCTCCACTTTGTAAAAGCCATTGGCTACAGCACTCCCCGTATCACCAGAGGTAGCCACCACTACCGTAGTCGGATTATCCTTATCGGAGAACTTGCCTAAGCAACGTGCCATAAAGCGAGCTCCTACATCCTTGAAGGCCATCGTAGGCCCATGGAATAGTTCCAATACAGAGGTATTACTTAAGAGTTCCTTTACAGGCGTATCAAAGACAAAGACTTCTTCCAAAACCTTTTGGAGCTCTTCCTTAGAGAAACTGTCATTGACATAGGGGTAAAGTGCCTCTGTAGCGATTTCTATGTTACTTTTCTGAGTAATTTCCTCAAAAAAAGCCGCAGGTAAGGTAGGGATATGTTCGGGAACAAAAAGACCTTTGTCCTTTCCCAATCCCCTTAGGGTAGCTTCCTTGAAGGAGACGATTTCGTCCTTATGTTTGATGTTATAATAGTTCATGTGCAATGTGTTTGGTGTGGTTCTGATATTTTTCTATGATTAGCCAGCAAAGTCGTCCAACATATCTAATGAAGGGACAAAGAAGAGGGTACCTGTTTGGGCAGTACTGAAATCCAACAAGCGATCATAATTACCTATAGGATTGCCTACGAACATATTGGTAAGCATCTTCTCTACAGTACTGAAGGTGTTCGCATAGCAAATAAAGTAAGTACCCATCTGGTGGCTCGCAGGGTCATGGAAAGGCATATTGTCTCTGACTACTTTTAGGTCGTCTCCCACATTGGCAAGGGCAGAATGGGCATTGGAAGGCTTGGTATCATCGTCCATCTCTAGCGTCCTATTACTTTTTCCTGTTCGCTAACAGGAAGGGCACGCCAAGCATTCATATCATGTACGTATTTTTGTACAAATAGATAACTTCCCCCTTGATAAAGGGGATCTTCATTACCTACTACGGCAAACTGTTCTCGTTCTTGTCCTTGAGGATTTTCAGTTCCATCTACAAAACCGATGATAGCACGTCCGTCCCAATACCTAAATCCTTGTACATTGACTATACGATCAGCTACAGGCTGCATCACATCGCTGATAGTCGTTGCCATATCATAAGCCAAGCTGGGGTTGTGTGCGCGAATATGAAAATGTAGATCACCTTCGGTAGCCACAGCCGTGTGTTTGCTACCTTTGATAGGCTGAAAATCTTTAAGTTCTTTAGGTAGAGGTTTAGGTAACCCCAAGGTAAGCCATCCGCTATGGCTGATACCTATAGTTACACTCGCACGGGCTTCGGGGAATCGGTCTGCAGCTGAGTGGTTGAGATTTCCTACCAAACTACATGCTTTTGCAAAAGTAACAGAAAGTTGTGCTTTGTCCAAATTCTTTTTAAATACCCATACCAAAAACACTGTGTTGTTATTGGGTAAGTCTGTTACGTTTTGATATTTTTTCATACAATTTTCTTTTTTAAGGAATAGACGAAATAACAGGAAGTTACATTATCTATTTCTGCTTGTTTTCTTTAGAGGCAAAGATAAAATATTTCTTTGAGCTTTGCAAAGAGTTTTTTACTTGTTTCAGTAAGATGGGCTATATACTACGTACCAAATACAATAGAATATTTCCAAAAAATTATTTCTTTTGTCTGTTTTTATGAGAGATTTGAAATAATTCGTTGTATTTTCTCTCTATATCATCTTTTATGTTTTCCCAACTTTCATTTATAAGGCTAATAACTTTATTATTTCTTTCTTTTTCATTATTTGCATCCTCAAAATATATTAGAGACCTTTTTGCCATTTCCAAATTATCAATATTATATTTTCTTTGATAGTCATCAATGATCTCTTTTAAGGTAAATTCTTTTAATAATTCATGTAAATCATAAAAATCTTTACGAGAACCTCTGTTGGTTATGGCACTAATTTTCATAGTACTGATATCAGATTTTGAGGCTAAGCGAATCCCCTTTATTGTTTCTACCTCGAAAAAAGGAAAAGGATATTCAATGATATCGACTTTTATCTCACCTATGTACAGGAAAATACCTATTTTATTAATACTGATAATCTCAGCAGTAGGGAAAACCTTTTTAATCATATTTGAGATCATCATATTTTCTTCTATATTAGCAGAAGGATTATGTCTAAATATATCTAAGTCTATTGATATTCTGTGTCCATACCTTAGAGCTAGATTAGTTCCTCCGACTAAACAATATTAGGAAAGGTACTCTAATGACATTAATTTATTGAGTAACTCTATTTGAGATTTTCCTACAGCTTTATTATCTTCTATTTCCATAGTTGTATAATTTTTGGTAATAATTTATACATATATCATCAGTTTCAGTAGATTTTTCCACAGCGTCTTTTATCTCTTTCAAAGAAAAGTTATCTTCTATAAAATGGATTTCCCTATCTGTTCCTCTCATCATAATTCTACCGATGATAAAGATTTTATCTTTCTCTAAATCTAAATCTTCAAAAGAACAATCCCAAAAAACTCTTGGATTTATATTTTTTCTAAATCTTTATTCATAAATTTTTATTTTTTAATCTATTTTAATTTGTACAGAAGTAAAATCTTAATTTCCTTGTGCCATTCCATATATAGCTATTAGTGGAATACAAAGCAATTCTAAGAATAACAGCAACCCTATTAACATAATGAGCCATAAGCTACGCATTTTGGGTTGTTTTCTCCAAAATAATATACAAAAAACGATACTTATGAGTAATTGTAAGACAGTAATAGGCAATATAATTTGAATAGGATAGGCAAACTTGCTATTATCATACCTTAAAAGCCCTCAAACTGCCATAAGATAGACTCCAAAAAGCACAATGGCTATTGAAATATTATATTTCCCTAAAACTTTTATGGAATTATTTATCATTAGTTATAGGCCTTTTATGGATAAATAGAAGCATCAAACAGCATATAACCAAGCTAAAAAAGAGAGATGTAAAAAGTCCTATGGTCATATCGTTTATACTTTCCATAACATTGGTTCCTATCATATCTTGTTGGCTATTGGATTTTAATCCATAGTAGCTATAAAATATAACAGATAATTGCAGGATAGTGTATATACAAACAAAAATAGGGATAGACTTCTTTTTTTCTTCAATTATATTTCTCTTGTTTCTGAAAAGAATATATTCCCCCAATAAAGAGATGATTAAAGCATTGATTATGGAAAAAAAGGCAACTTTATCAACAAAATTATATATTACATCTATGATTGTGGAGCTAACATTGTCTTCTATTTGGAATTTTAGGGATACATAACACCCTATAAGATACATAATATCAAATACAATAAAGAGCAACAATACTAATGTAATTAGTATTTTGATGATATTTTTCTTCATATCAATTTTTATTGCGTCTTAACGAATTAGACTATACAATCATTTTCTACTATTAATTGGCATTATTATCCTTTAGCTTCCAGATTGCCTCAAAGTAATCACGAGTGTTAGAAAGGCGCGGAATCTTATGTTGACCTCCTAACTTGCCGTTTTCCTTAAGCCAGTCGTGGAAGAGGTTCTTTCGGGCAATGTGTATCTTGGGCATAGCAAGGGTCATATCGTTATAGCGCTTGGCCTCGTAATCGGAGTTAAGTGCTTTTAGTTCAGTGTCCAAGGTACGGGTGAAGGCTTCTATATCCTCAGGGGCGGTTTCGAACTCAATGATCCACTCGTGCCCACCGCTCTTGTTGCCCTGCATGAAAATAGGTGCCACGGTGTATTCTATCACGCTACAATGGTGCTTATGACAGGCTCTCTTAAGCGCTTCCTCGGTGTTCTCTATGATAAGCTCTTCCCCAAATACGTTGATATGGTGCTTGGTGCGTCCTGTGATCTTGATACGATAGGGCGAGGTGGAGGTAAAGCGTACTGTATCGCCTATCTGATAACGCCAAAGCCCTGCATTGGTAGTAATCACCATGGCGTAGTTCTTACCAACCTCTACTTCCCATAGTGGAATGGCCTTCTGGGCAGGGGTGCCAAAGCTGTCCATAGGGATAAACTCATAGAATATACCATAGTCCAGCATCAGTAGCATTTCGTCGCTGTTGTTTCTATCCTGTATGGCAAAAAAGCCCTCGGAGGCGTTGTAGGTCTCATAATAGCGGAAACTATCGGAGGGAATAAGTTGCTTATATTGCTCTCGGTAAGGGACAAAACTCACCCCGCCATGGAAATATACCTCTAAGTTTTTCCATATCTCCAATATGTTTTCCTTACCTGTATAAGCAAGAGCTTGTCTTAGGAGTACCATCATCCATGAGGGGACGCCTACCAAGCTGGTTACATTCTCCCGTGAGGATTCGGCAATGATAGCCTTCATCTTGGCTTCCCACTCGCTCATTAGGGACACTTTAGTGGAGGGGGTACAGCTGAATTCCGCCCAGAAAGGGAGGTTGTCTATAAGTATGGCTGATAAGTCGCCAAAGATAGTCCCATTTTCCTCGTATAACTCCTTACTGCCCCCAAGGCGTAGGCTCTTTCCTGTAAAGAGGTTGGAGTCGGGATTATTGTTCAGGTACAAACAGAGCATATCCTTACCTGCCTTGTAGTGGCAATTTTGGAGGGCTTCCTCGCTTACGGGGATAAACTTGCTTTTGGCATTGGTCGTACCACTGCTCTTGGCGAACCATTTGATAGGGGTACACCAGAAAAGGTTCTGCTCCCCACGGCGGGCACGCTCTATCATGGGTTCTATGTCTTCATAGATAGTGATAGGGATACGGGAGGCAAAATCCTCATAGTTTCGAATGGAAATAAAGTCGTATTTCTTGCCCATTTCGGTGGCTTGTGCCGCTTCTAAGAGCTTGGCACAGACATTCTCCTGTACTTCGTGAGGGTGTTTGATAAATTCTTCTATTTGGTCTATACGCTTGCGTAAAAACCAAGAAGCTATGGAATGAATAATCGTTAAAGCCATATTTTTCTTTAAAAAGGTATATGAAGTTGATTTATTTTTATTATTTTTGTCTTTGATAAAAACAGGACGTAAAAGTACAAAAAATATGAAAACCTACCAAACGGTTTTAAGAAAAATGCGAACTGAGGCACAAGCCCCTGTACAGTATTACCTTCCCTTGGAACAGGGAGAGTTCCCAATGAACACCTTATTGGGGCAACGAATCTCCTTGTGCTTTGTGGGTTACCAGTGCTTGCATTGTGGGCAACACAAAGAGATCTATAGGCAGGGACTCTGTAAGAAGTGTTTCTTTGAAGCTCCTGAGGTAGGGGAATGGATCATCCGCCCAGAGCTAAGCAAGGCTCATCTGGGTATAGAGGATAGGGATTTGGCTTATGAACAGCAGATACAACTACAACCGCACCTACTTTATTTAGCCAATTCCAGCGAGGTAAAAGTAGGCGTTACCCGAAAAACACAAATGCCTACCCGATGGATTGATCAGGGAGCGCACCAAGCACTTATTATATTGGAGGTACCCAACCGCTACTTAGCAGGGATAGGGGAGGTCGCCCTCAAGGCGCATATCTCCGATAAGACCAATTGGCGTAAGATGCTTACCAACCAACTTCAGAGGGTAGACTTACCCTCAGTGAAGCAAGGACTCAAGTCTTTCTTACCTCAGGAGGTACTTCCCTATTTCAGTGAAGGAATACCTGTATATGATATTACCTATCCAGTCCTTAGGTATCCTACCAAAGTAACCAGCCTTACAATGCCCAAGACCCTACAATATCAGGGAAAACTTATAGGAATCAAAGGGCAATACCTCCTCTTTGAGGATAATACAGTATTTAATGTACGCGGACACGAGGGGTTTGTAGTGGAGATTAGTTTTTCTTAAATTACATTCGGTTGTTTTCCTCCTCACTCGTTTCTTTTCCTTTGTATTTGCTTTGGGTAGTGTTGAAGTTATAGCTTATCCCTATCTTGAAACTAAAATTACTGTAGCTATAGGCGGTACTGTTACTGATGTATGAGTTTTGTATACGGGCATGTCGGTTCAGCCCATTATAAAAGTCGGAGGCTACAGCATATACAGAAAGTGATTGGTGGAAGAATGCACGTGCTACTCCTACAAATACACCACTTCCAGGCTTGTATATGTAGGCTTCTTGCATAGAACCTTTGCTCTTATAGAGAAGCATAACTAAAAAAAGCCAATTTTCTGAAGGGGTGATTTGGTTCATCCATTCTACTGAAAAAAGTCCTTCACTTTTGTAAAACACCTTATCAGCAAAAGGCTTTTCATAGGTAAGGGTAAGTTTAGGCATCCACTTTCCTATTTGTTTTTGAGCATTAAGTGCACATTTCAGTAGGCTAAAATCGTCATAATTACGAAGGATTTTTTCTACTGCATCGGAGTTGATAGAAGAGAGTTGGTAATCGGCATAAATTCCCTTGTGAATATGGGAATAAGTAACGGAAGCTGATATAGGTCCATAGGTGGCCAGAGTGTTCCACTCATCAGTGAGTTGAGGTGTAATATAAGGGTTTCCGCGATTGTACAGGAAAGAAGAAACATAGCTATTGTAGTCACTGAGTTCATGGAAGGCAGGGCGCTTAATCTTGCGAGCATAGCTGAAAGTTATTTGAGTTTTCTCCCAAGGGAAAGCCACCGATACATTAGGCAACCAATCTCGATAGGTCTTACTTTTCGCTTCACTTTTCTGCTCGTTTTCATAATAATCAAAATCAGCATACTCATAGCGTGTGCCAAGTTTTAGATTTACCTTTTTGATAGGATAGGAAAAGCTAAGAAAAGCATCCGAACGAGTTTCGTTATTTTTAATATTGAAAGCAGAAAATACATTGTCTTGGTAATTCTCAGTGCGGTGTAGGTTACTTACCTCAACACCATAACCAAGAGTCCCTTTGCCTAACTGTTGAAAGAAGGTGGTCTTGAGTCCCCACCAATCGGAAATCACATCGGAATGCGTGTGTACGTTGCGAGAGGTTGTATTAAGGAGGTTGTGCTCAACAATGTCTGAAGTATTATCAGAACGCAGACCGATATAATCCACATCAGTTTGCATTTTTAGCACATCAGTGAGTTTGCCTTCGTAATAGGCATTGACACTGAGTTTTTTGTCTTGCTCAAATTGGTCATACTCGTTGCGCCCCCGAGCAGTAAGCAATTGGTCCTTATAAGTGGTCGTTTCTTGAGTGCTAAAGTTATGTCCGATGAAAGGTATAATACTCCCTCTTATGCTCATACCCAGAGAGTGTTCTTCAGAGAATTCGTGTGCAAATCCTATCTTTGTTTTAATGTTTTTGTTCTGATTTTGATGGGTTTCATCATTGAGTACTCGCCACTGGTTATTTTTGGTAAATACTTGCAAATCCTGAGCTACATTATAGTCTTCTTGGTTAAAATGATTATCATTACTTATGCTTGTAAACCAGTCGGTTTTCCCTTTACGATAGTTGAGGCTTAGCCAAGTTTCATCCATTATGCCTTTTTTGAAGAAATAGAAGGTGTTTTCAACTGCCCCACTAAGTCCATCTCCTGGTTTCTTTTTGAGTATGATGTAGATAACAGCGCCTACTGTATTATCGAAAGCGGCACCTGGTTGGGTTTCCATCTCTATACTCTCAATATCTTTTGGAGATAGCTGATACACTTCATCAAGGTTACGCACCCTGCGATTATTAATATAGAAGATGGGATTCCCCTTGCCAAAAACTTCGAAACCACCGCCTGTATAGGAAGTACTAACCCCAGGTAGAAAGTTCAATAGCATATCGGTAGTGGGCAATTTTTGCAAGGTAGATTGTGCTACATTGGTACTAATGCGAGTGCCTTTCTGTTCCAAAATAGGACGGCGGCGGGCAGTAACAACCACAGCATCTAATTCATTAGAAGTAGGAATTAGAACAATTGTACCCAAATTACTACTTGTAGGAGGAAATACTTCCCCTTGATATTCCAAATGTGTGATTTTAATAAGCACCTTTTTGCTGTTAGCGGGATTGGGTAGTTCAAAAAAACCATATTTATTGCTGATAGCTCCCTTTACTAAGGTAGAATCAGGGAGCGACATCAGAATAATATTCGCATCACTGATGGGCTTCTGATCGGGGTTGACCAATGTGCCTCTAAAAGTAGTCTGTGCAGCAGTGGTGGCACTAATGATTAAGAGTAGTGATAGGATAATATTTTTCATCTTTATATTTTTGGTTAATGAAGATGGTTGTTAATTCTTTATCACAAAAGTATAACAAAATAGAGTATTATGCAATACATGGTATTGTTAAAAATTTATTTTTCTAAGAGTAATCTTATTCCTGGTCATTATATCTTTATTATTTGGAATATAAATGTATGATGGCTAATTTACAACTATTGTAATATATAAAGCCCCAAACTTAAAACTTGGAGCTTTGTTATGTGTTAAAAAATTTGTATTGTTATCGAAGGTTTATAATGCCCAATTTAAGGGTAGTGGGGCTCTCTGAAAAATGAATCAAAAAGAGTGAACTTAGTTGTCATTTTACTATCCATTTTTCGTTTTTCTCTTAGAGCGGTGTAACCCAGAGGATATCATCTTCTTTGCTGACAGCTGCTACTTTCTTAGCAGTAAGTCCTTTGATTGCCTTATCCCATTTTTTATTAGAAAAACCCGTTTGAGTTTTCAGATTCTCCAAGAGAGATTTTCCTTCCTTTTTAAGGATTTCGAAGATCTGTTTTTCATCATCGGAGAGTTCTACTTCCTTGCGTTCGGGGCGCATTTGTGGGAAGAAAAGTACTTCTTGTATAGTCTCATTGTTGGTTAGAAACATAATAAGCCTATCCATACCGATACCCAATCCAGAAGTAGGCGGCATACCATACTCTAAGGCGCGGAGGAAGTCTTGGTCTATGAACATTGCTTCGTCATCACCACGTTCGGAGAGTATCATTTGTGCTTCAAAGCGTTCGCGCTGATCGATAGGGTCGTTTAGCTCGGAATAGGCATTGGCGATTTCCTTACCACATACCATCAGTTCAAAGCGTTCAGTAAGGTTCTTGTCGTTGCGGTGTTCCTTGGTAAGTGGCGACATCTCTTTAGGGTAGTCGGTGATAAAAGTAGGCTGGATAAAGTTGCCTTCGCACTTTTCTCCGAATATCTCATCAATGAGCTTACCCTTGCCCATGGTGTCATCTACTTCTATACCAATGGATTGGGCAAAGGCTCTAAGTTCGTTTTCGCTCTTTCCTGTAATGTCAAAGCCTGTAAAGCGTTTGATGGCTTCGGTCATCGTAACACGCGGATAAGGTGCTTTGAAATCCACTTCGTGCTTGCCAAAGGTTGCTTTGGTAGTGCCATTCACCGCCTTAGCACAGTACTCCAAGAGGTTTTCGGTGAATTCCATCATCCAGTTGTAGTCCTTGTAAGCCACATATATTTCCATTCCTGTAAATTCAGGATTGTGGGTTCTGTCCATTCCCTCGTTGCGGAAGTTTTTGGCAAACTCATATACCCCATCAAAACCGCCTACAATTAGGCGCTTAAGGTAGAGTTCGTTGGCAATACGCATATAGAGCGGAATATCCAAAGCGTTGTGATGAGTAATAAATGGACGAGCGGAAGCGCCCCCAGGAATCGCCTGAAGGATAGGGGTTTCTACTTCTATATACCCATGATTGTTGAAATACTCACGCATCGCATTGAATAGGCGGTTACGCTTGAGGAACACCTCTTTTACCTGTGGATTCACGACCAAATCCACGTAGCGCATACGGTAACGTTGTTCTACATCATTGAACTCATCGTGTACCTTTCCTTGGGCATCTACTTTGGGGAGCGGTAGGGGACGTAAAGTTTTGCATAATACCTTGAAATGCTTTACGTCTATGGATTTTTCCCCCATTTGAGTGGTAAAGAGGGTACCTTTCACTCCGATAAAATCGCCTAAGTCGAGAAGCTTTTTGAACACCTCGTTGTAAAGAGTTTTGTCTTCTCCTGGACATAATTCGTCCCGTTTGAAATAGAGCTGTACGCGTCCAGAACTATCTTGTAAAGTAGCAAAAGATGCCTTTCCTTGTATACGAAAGGACATAATACGACCGGCGACGGTAACTTCTTTTCCTTCCTGATATTGTGTTTCTATGTCTTTAGCGAGGAAGTCCACAGGGAATAACTCCGCAGGATAGGGATTGATGCCTAATTCTCTGAGCTTGGTGAGCTTCTCTCGACGGATAATTTCTTGTTCGGTCATTTTATTAAATTTATGAGGGCAAAAGTACAAAATAATGATTAATGAACAATGATGAATGAGTATTTATTATTTATTAATAGTATTCTTATTATGGTAAATATCCTTTTCTAAAAGTACTTTTCCCCGAGCTATTTTCCCCTGCAACCACTGTGATCCCGCTAATTTGAATAGCAGCATGACCAATGGTGCGGAAATTCTCAGTAACTACTTTTATATTGGATTGCATATTTTTTTACTTTTCACTTTTCATTATTCACTTAAAACAATGTCGGTTGCCCATCATGGAAGCGTACTTTTCCTAAGTGCTTATAAGCAAGGTCGGTAACCTCACGTCCGCGAGGGGTGCGGATGATAAACCCTTGTTGGATCAAAAAAGGTTCATAGACTTCTTCAAGGGTTTCGGCATTCTCAGAAACAGCAGTGGCAAGGGTGGTGATTCCCACAGGACCGCCTTTGAACTTGTCAATGATAGTAAGGAGGATCTTGTTGTCCATCTCGTCTAAACCATGGGCATCTACATTGAGGGCTTTCAGCGCAAAGCGAGTAATTTCTATATCTATCTTGCCATTACCCTTGATCTGGGCAAAGTCACGTACACGCCTTAGCAGTGCATTGGCGATACGTGGAGTACCTCGACTACGTCCCGCCAGTTCTATAGCAGCCTCCATAGAGATAGGTACACCAAGGATGTGAGCACTACGTTGGATAATATCAGCCAAGAGTTCGGTAGTGTAGTATTGTAATCTGCTCTGAATGCCAAAACGTGCACGCATAGGAGCGGTAAGCAAACCCGAACGGGTAGTGGCGCCAATGAGAGTAAAAGGATTGAGGTTAATCTGTACGGTACGGGCATTGGGGCCGGACTCTATCATGATGTCTATCTTATAATCCTCCATAGCCGAATAGAGGTATTCCTCTACGATGGGGCTAAGGCGGTGAATCTCGTCAATAAAAAGTACATCACGCGGCTCTAAGTTGGTTAGAAGCCCTGCTAAGTCACCAGGTTTGTCTAAGACAGGGCCTGAGGTAATTTTGATGCCTACTCCCAGTTCATTGGCTAAAATGTTGGCAAGGGTAGTCTTCCCCAGTCCAGGAGGTCCATGAAAAAGAGTATGGTCAAGAGCTTCTCCACGAAGATTCGCCGCCTTGACGAATATTTTAAGATTTTCCAAAATAGCTTCCTGCCCCGTAAAGTCGTTAAAGGAAAGTGGACGTAGTGCACGCTCTATATCCAACTCTTGAGGAGAAAGGTTATTTTTCTCAGGATTCAGGTTTGCGTTCATAGAATCATTGGGTCAAATTAACCACGCCACAAAAGTACAATAAATTTCCTTAGAAAGCAAGTCTATAGCACGCTTTTAAGGACTTCCCATGAGTGGGGAATCTTAAAGGCGGGTAGGTGCCAGCGATAGTAGTTCAGCAGTTGTTCTAAGAGGTCATTACGCTCCTCTCGGCTCATTTTCAGTTGGCTAATCTCCTCCATGGAGTGGGTGAGGAAGAATTTTAAGAGGAGGCTTTCCTTCTCATTCATAAGAAAATGCCCATTGTGCACAGAAACAAATACCCCTGCTTCCAGGTCAAAATAAGGCAATTCCATAGCAGAAGTATTGGGTAATACTCCTAAGTAAAGAGTGAGGTCTACAAGAAATTTTAGATGAAAATTGGTAAAACTTTCAGCTTGATCATACCACTGTAAACTTTCTTCCCAGAAGGAAAAAAGAGGGAGGTTGGGATGTTCTTCCTTCAGTACACTGCTCCCTATTTCTGCTAAAAAGAATAGTACAGAGCTGCGTATGACACTCTGATGTAGCTTCTTATAAGGATAGTTTATCTTTACTTCCTTGATATATTCTAAAGTCCCATCATTACGCTCTGTAGTGATAAGTTCCAACTGGCTTAGAGGCTCAAAATATGCAGGGGTAATAGCTTTTTTTTTAGGTACTAATACTCCCTTGAGTAGGTATGAGCGTACTCCTTCCAGTGTATAACAGCGTACAATAAGGCTGGTCTCCTGGAACTTTAAATGAGAGAGGACAATGGCTTTGGTATGTATCATTCTTTCGAAGGAGGTGTTTTGTGAGGATTGATAGTGAGGGTATCACTACTGTTTAGGAGTGTTCCAAGCTTATCATCAAGACTCTCTTCATTAAGAAAATTGATATAACGAATTACCGAAGAAAATGCATTACGAATGTTTAAGATTCCTTGTTGTACTTCTTCCTTGTTTAGGTTAGGATTTTCCTTTACTTCACTTGAGAGGCTTCTTACATAAGTTTCAAAGAGTTTGAGACGGGATTTTATCTCATCACGATTAAGTTTTTCAGGAAAATTTCCTTTCGCCCATAGCTGTCGGATTTCATCTTCTAACTGAAAAAGCCAAAAATAGATACTGTTATAGGAACTTTTGATGTTTTTCTCTTTACTTAAGAGTTTTTCAGCTGATTTTTCTATTTCTTCTTGGTATTTTTCAGGCAAAAGAAGCTCTGTTCGGTAAAAAGAAATGTAGTCCTCAGCTACTTCTTTTTCGTCATATATAATAGTAAAAGTATATTCTCCATACAAAGGAGTTTCTACTTGCATATCCACTTTAAGCCAACCTTCAGCAAGAGATGTAAGTTTGGTGTAAGGCTCTAATGTATTGAGAGAAAGACTATCCAAATGGAGGAACTGCTCTCGAATAGCTTTCTTGTCTTTCTGGCGAATGATTTCCATTTTTATTGTCTTGATACCAGAGGAAGGGGTAACCCGTATAGAAAAAGTATAAGGAATATCTTTGAGCAACATTTCTTGCCAAGCAAAAGAAGCATTTTCATCAGCTTTGCGCTTGACAAACTTATAAATAGTATCAGAAGGGCTCTCTGATGCACGCCAATCCTGTTGTATGCTTCCGTTAATCTGTATATTCTCCCTGGTGTTAGGGTAGAGCCTTTTATATACATAGAGGGAATCAGGATTAATATTTTGTAATATAGAGACTGCTTGACGTTCAGGAGAAATGCTCAACAGAATTTGGTAAATGGTTTTCAATTCATACCAATCACGAATATTCTCTGCAGCTTTCTCTGAGAGTTCAGGATAGGTGTATTTTTTGATATACACACTTTTTGATTCTTGTCTTTGAGATGTATTTTCTTTTTGATTGTGCTCGCAGGCTACTGCAAAGACAATGAACAGATATAGGGCTATTTTTTTCTTCATTTTTTATATTTAATGAAAAAAGGCTACCTCACATAATGGCAGCCTCTGAAAGTTTGTTGTAGTGCATTATTTATTGTATACACTTTCTTTCTTGAAATGTTTGGTCAATAAGTAATAAACTACTGCACGATACTTGTTCTTGTTGGACTTACCGTATTTTTCTAGTACACTATTAATGGCGGTATCCAGTTCAGGACTGTCTTTTAATCCTAACTTTTTGATTAGGAAATTGTTCTTTACCAAGTCCAATTCTCCTTGGTCAGAGCCTGAAACTTTGGAAGCATCATTATTGTAAATAGAAGGACCTAATCCCTTAGTTACTTTTGTTAGTAGTTCCATATCAGGTTCTGCTACACCACATTTTTCTTTTAAGTCAGCAGTGTAAAGCTCAATTAATTCAGCTTGTGTACTCATATTTGTATATATTTATGATTAACAGCCGTAAAAGTAGTACATTTTTTTATCTCTAGTGATACTTTAACAAAAGATTATCACTTGTAATATCTTATCAGATAATTTCTCCTTTGTACTGATAGAGAATAACTCTTTAATTTCCATTGTTTCATGATGGTTGATTTGATTTATACAATTTTCTATATACTAGAAGATTACCATATTGTTACTTTTACCTCTATAATTTCTACCTCAAAACTTAAAAACTCTCTCAGGAGTTAGTACGTAGTCTAAAGGAATATCTTCTTTCCTGATACCCTCTATAGCGGTTTCAGGCAGGAAGAAGGAAAGCCCCACTTTGAGGGTAGTTGTCAGGCATTCGGCTAAAAAATGGTCATAAAAACCCTTGCCATAGCCTACACGGTTGCCCTTGATATCATAGGCTAAGAGGGGAATAAAGACCACTTCGATCTCTTCACTTTTCACAAGGGTGCCCCCTTGTGGTTCAGGGATATGCCATTTGTTGTTGGTTTGTATTAGGGAAGGGTCATAAAGGAAGTGCTCCATACGTACGGTCTCCATAACGGTACGGGAGACGACCAATTGCTTGCCTCGCTCCAAGATAAGGCGGATAAGGTAGCTGGTATCTACCTCGCCAAAGGAGAGGATAGAAAGAAAGCAGTGGAAAACCTGCTTATCCCAAATGGGAAGCTGTAGCGTTTGCAGAGCTATCTGCTGGCTTAGTAGGGCTTGCTGCGTTGGGGTAATGGCTGCCCGCTTTTGCTTATAGAGGGTTCGGAGGGCTTGCTTATTCATAGATATTGTCCTGTATAGCTGTTTTTATTCTTTTTAATCTCCTCTGGGGTACCTGCCGCGACAAGGTTGCCTCCTAAGGCTCCTCCTTCTGGACCTAAGTCTATGATATAGTCAGCTCGGCGAATGACCTCTACATTGTGTTCAATGACGATGATGGAATGTCCGCGCTCAATCAAAGCATTGAAGGAGCGTAGCAGTTTGCCTATATCGTGGAAGTGAAGCCCTGTGGTAGGTTCGTCAAAGATGAATAGGGTAGGGGTCTCCTGATAGGATTTCACTAAGAAGGAAGCCAACTTGATACGCTGGGCTTCCCCCCCCGAAAGGGTAGAGGAGGGCTGACCTAAGGTTACGTAGCCTAAGCCTACTTCCTGCAAGGGAAGTAGCTTTTGGGCGATTTTCTCCTGCTTGTGCTGAGTAAAGAAGGCTATGGCATCGTCAATGGTGGTTTCCAAGAGGTCGTATATGTTTTTCCCTTGGAAGGTAACCTCCAGAATCTCAGGCTTAAAGCGCTTGCCATCGCAGGCCTCGCAAGTTAGGTGTACATCAGCCATGAATTGCATCTCTATGGTAACCTCTCCTTCACCCTTACAGGTCTCACAACGACCTCCTTCAGTATTGAAAGAGAAGTGTTTGGCAGTATAGCCCCGCATCTTGGCGAGCTTTTGGGAGGCAAAGAGCTGACGAATATCATCGTAAGCCTTGATATAAGTTACAGGATTGGAGCGAGTAGACTTTCCTATGGGGTTTTGGTCGACAAACTCAACCCACTTGATATGGGAGAACTTTCCGTCCATACTGCTGTACTCGCCTATCTTGTCCGTAGGTTGGTCGAGCTTGCGCAAAAGGGCAGGGTAGAGGATATGCTTCACTAAGGTACTCTTCCCGCTACCAGATACACCGGTTACTACGGTGAGCATATCCAAGGGGAAGGTAACATCTATATTCTTTAGGTTATTGGCACGGGCGCCTTTGATTTCGATAAAGTGCTTGGAGGTACGTGCTTTCTTAGGCATTTCTATAGTGCGCCTACCGCTGAGGTACTCCCCAGTAAGGGTTGGTGCTTGGAGGATTTCCTTATAGGTACCAGTAGCGACCACCTCACCACCAAGGGTTCCCGCTTCAGGACCTATATCTATGATATAGTCGGCAGCTTTCATAATATCTTCATCGTGTTCCACGACGATAACGGTATTGCCCAAATCTCTAAGAGATTTGAGCACATGAATAAGGCGCTCGGTGTCCTTGGGGTGTAGCCCAATACTGGGTTCGTCCAAGATGTACATAGAACCAACCAAGCTGCTACCCAAGGAGGTGGCCAAGTTAATGCGCTGGCTCTCTCCCCCTGACAGGCTGTTGGATTTGCGGTTGAGGGTTAAGTAACCCAGCCCCACATCCAAGAGGTAGTGTAGGCGATTGTGTATCTCCCTTAAGAGGCGTTCGGAAACCTTCTGTTCGTAGGGGCTGAGGGTGAGATTGTCAAAGAAAACTATCAAGTCGGAGATCGGCATAGAAACCAAGTCCGAAATAGACTTGCCTCCTATATGCACATAATTGGCTTCGGGGCGGAGTCGCTTGCCTCCACAGGCATAGCAGGTAGTCTTACCACGGTAGCGGGCAAGCATCACCCTATTCTGTATCTTATAGTTCTTTTCCTCCAATTCCTTGAAGAAGGCGGTGAGCCCTGTAAAATACTCATTACCGTCCCATACAAGTTGTTTTTCTGCCTCAGTCAACTCATACCAAGGACGATGAATAGGAAAATCAAACTTATAGGCATTATTGACCAACTGGTCTTTGAACCACGACATGGTTTCCCCACGCCAAGGGTAAATCGCATTGTCATACACCGAAAGGGAGGTATTGGGGACAATGAGCGTCTCGTCTAAACCTATAGTGTCGCCATAACCCTCACACACAGGACAAGCCCCATAAGGGTTGTTAAAGCTAAAGAGTTGTACATTGGGTTCCAAAAAGGTAATTCCATCGGCTTCAAACTGGTTGGAAAAGTGATGTTCCTTACCAGTGGTTAAGTCCTCCACGCTACAGATTCCTTTTCCCTCAAAAAAAGCTGTCCCTACCGAGTCGGCTAAGCGCTGAGCTGTTTCTTCTTCATGATCTACTACAATACGCTCTATGACTAATTGAAAGTCGCTTTTGACCTTCTTGAAATCCAAATCACTAAGGCGTACGACTTCCCCTTGGTACTTAATACGGGCATATCCCTGCTCTTCTAATAGGCGAAGGGTTTGCTCGTAGGTACGCCCAGCACTAAGGGTAATAGGGGAGAGGAGCAATAGCTTGTGCTCATCGGGAAAAGAAAGTATAAAATCCACCACATCGGAGACGGTATCTTTCTTAACCTCTCTACCCGATATAGGGGAAAAGGTATGTCCCACTCGTGCAAAGAGTAGCTTTAGGTAGTCATACACTTCAGTGGAGGTACCCACAGTGGAGCGAGGATTGCTGGTATTGACTTTCTGTTCAATAGCAATAGCAGGGGAGATGTTCTCAATGAAATCCACCTTAGGCTTGTCCAGCCTACCCAAGAACTGGCGGGCATAGGAACTTAGGCTTTCCACATAGCGGCGTTGTCCCTCCGCATAGAGGGTATCGAAGGCCAATGTAGATTTTCCAGAGCCTGAAAGCCCCGTTACCACCACTAATTTCCCCTTGGGAATAGCTACACTGATATTTTTAAGATTATGTAATTTAGCTCCTTTGATAAGGATTTGTTCTTCTTTCATTTTTTTTACTTTTCACTATTCATTTTTCACTCTTCACTCTTCACTTTCTTGGTACCACTGTGCATACTTCACATAAGCATTGGCGATACGGTTTATTTCTCCTTCGGTAAGTTCAGGGGATATGTTCTTAATCTTCTTAGCGGGGATACCTGCCCATACCTCACCCGAACCTATATGGGTGCCTTTGGTAACGACCGCTCCTGCTGCCACGATGGAGTTGCTCTCCACTACACAGCCGTCCAAGACAATCGCCCCCATACCAATAAGTACATTGTCCCTGAGGGTACAGCCATGTATGATGGCATTGTGCCCTATGGAGACATTGTTGCCGATAGTGGTAGAGGTTTTCTGATAGGTACAGTGTACCATGACATTGTCCTGTATATTCACTTTGTTACCGATAACAATAGCATTCACATCGCCCCTAAGGACGGCATTGTACCATACACTACAATCCTCTCCGAGGGTAACCTCACCGATAAGGACGGCTGTCTCGGCTATAAATACGTTCTTTCCTATAATGGGAGCTTTCCCCCTGAGTTCTCTGATGATAGACATAAAATAGTTTTGTAAAGGGTTCAAAATCAATCATTAAGTGATAGTTCTTTTGGGATACATCTATTGGGCAAAGATACGATAATTTATTTAGAGTATTTAACCCGATAGGCCTGAGTATATCAGAGTTATTAGTAGAAGCTACCTTTGTCATAGTGGTAGTAGGCATAAAATGGCTTTATAACTTCAAAAGTATTAAGGTTTTGAGGTCTTCTTTTTCTTTTTGTTCTCGAAAATATTTCCTTTGTCAGGGATTACTTCTACTTTGGGTTGCTGTGCTCTAAGGGCTTTTTCTTCTTCCCAAGTAGGAAATTTACGTTCCTTGATAGAAAGAAGTCTCTCCTTAAGAAAAGGGAGAAATGCTTCTGCATTAAAATCTGTAAAACGTTTCTTATACTTTAGTAGATAGTACTCTAAGAGGTCGTAAAGATCATCACAGAATTTCTTGTGTATTTCCTCATTGCTCAGTTCCTCATAGTCCTCAGCTATAAATACAGGGTCTATATGGAGGTATTCTTTTTTTATGGTATATTCCCTAATGACTTCTTCCTTTTTGTAATAACGGGCATAAGTCTTACATTGGGTAACTCTAGGGAATACCCTTATAGCTAGGCTTACCTTCTTAAAGTAATTAAATTTCATTATATCATATACCTTATCAGGATATTGTACAAAGATTTCATCAGGATATTCTTCAGCAGGTCTGAGTATCTTATCCTTATCTTTCCATTCTTTTATAAGGATACCTCCTATAGCATCTTGCCAGTCTCCCTCTAAATAATCCCTTATGTAGTGGATACTTTCGTAGAAAACCTCATATTTTTTATAAGCATATACTTGTGCAACACAACTAAAGAACCTCATATATTTTATAATTAGAGTTATCCGAAAATGTAAAACGATATTACCTTCTCATAGTACTCGTAACATGGTTATACAAAGACTTTCTTAAGGTATATATACATCATAGATAATGACTTCCTCAGCCCCATCATTTATATAGCAGGAAAGTGCAAGCATCAGGTCGCTTCTGCCTTCTTCTTTTGTCCAGAAGGGAATATATACATCAAGGCTCTTTTTCTCCTCAATAAAATAACTTTCCGCTAGGTCAAAGGCTTCATCAGGCAAAGGAATTATCGTATAAGGATACAAATGAATTACATAAGCCAAATCCTCTACAAGGATATCTCCATTTTGACCCTTGCGCTCTATGGAAGCATAATCATCAATAGAGATATGGTATACCATCTCCTTGATGATAGGGATAAAAGTACTCAGTTCTAAATCCATTGACACATTGTTCAATTGGTAATAAATTATATCTCAATTCATCGCCTCATCGCCAAATCGACTCATTGACTCATTGACTCATTACTACATCACCTACTTATTCAGTTCCCCTTTCTTTAGCAAGAAATAGGTAGTCTCGTAAGCGGAAATACATTCTTTCATCAGCTTTTCATCAGGTTGAGCTACTTTGAGCTGTTGGTAAAAAATAGGAAGCTCCGCCTTAGGTTGTTCTGCCTCTGGAACAATTTTATATTGTATCTGCTCACGCAAAGGCTTGATAATGGAAAGAGTGTCAGGGGTAAGGTATCCCAGCTCTCGGTAGGTAGCTATATAGGCACGCGGTTGGTAATACCATGTGCGAATATTCTGACCTAAGAACTTGCTCTCATAAGAAAAGTTTAAGAGTCCCATTACGGTAGGCATCACGTCTATTTGAGAAGCGAGCTTATCTATCTGTTCGGCTTCTAAGAAGTCAGCATAGATAAGGCAGGGAATACGGTATCTATCCAAAGGCAATTCGGTACGCCCAGCACTCGAAGCGCAGTGGTCGGCAACAATCACAAATACCGTATCCTTAAACCACGATTCTTTTTTAGCCAACTCAAAGAACAGCTTGAGTGCATAGTCAGTATATTTTACCCCACCTTGGCGCGACTTAGCCGTACCAGGGATATCAATGCGACCTTCTGGATAGGTAAAAGGACGGTGATTGCTCACGGTCATCCAGTGGTTAAAGAACGGTTTGCCTGTTTTTGCTTGGGCGTTCATCTCCTTAATGGCTTTGCGAGCCATATCTTCATCACTGACCCCCCAGATGTTGGCAAAGGTAATCTCCTCTGGAGTAAAGTTGTCTCTATCTATGATATCGTAGCCGTTACCAGCGAAGAAGTCTTTCATATTGTCAAAATAGCTATACCCCCCATAGAGGTATTTGACACTATACCCTTTGGACTTGAAGACACTCCCCGTGGTGAATTTGTCCTTGTTATCCTTGCGCTTAACGATACTCTCACCAGGGGTAGGAGGTACACAAAGGGTCAAAGCCTCCAAACCTCGCACTGTGCGGTTGCCCGTAGCGTATAAGTTGGTCAGGAAAATACTCTTTTGCGCTAAGCTATCGAGGAAGGAAGTAATGCCCTCTGTATTGCCATAAGCAGCCATAAACTCCGCAGAGAGACTCTCTACTGAGATAAGCACCACATTTTTATGCTGTTCGTCAATATTTCCTTTTACAGAATATCCTACTACAGAATATGGTAGCTGCTTAACAGAATTATAGTATCGTGTCTCACAGCTTGGTATAGGGGTCTCTACCAGCTGTGTCTTAAAATGCTTGAAAAAGGTGGTTCTTGCTTCCTCTTCGGGTAGGGTAGGGTAGAACTGGAAGAAATCCAGCTCGCTATGGGTGAAAGCATAATAGAACTTATAGACCCCGTTGGCGCGTATCTCCTGAACAAATACGTTGTTGGACTTGATATCGTCAAACTTAGGGGTAGCCCACAAGCTCAAGAGGAACAATGCCACATAGCCCCCCAAGAACAAGCCTTTTTCTTTAAGGCTAGGGATAGTCTCAAGGGTAGATTTTGTTTTCTTATAGAGGAAAATAGTCAGAGCAAGTACCACGACAAATACTCCTGAGAAGAGCGGTACTACAGGGTAGCTCTCCATAATATTTCCGATAACCTCTGTGGTGTAGATGAGGTAATCCACCGCGATAAAGTTGTACCGTATCCCGAACTCATTCCAAAAGAAATATTCGCTAACAGCATTCATCACTATAGCAAAGGTATAGATAAATAAGGTAATGAAATAGAGTACATTACGCACTTGCTTGCGCCACTTACCCGCAAAGAGCATCGCTGCAAAGCAAAGAGTCTTTGCCCCAAAGAAGTACAAGGCGATTTCCTCAACTGAGCCTCCATATTGGTAGAAAATATTGTTGGGGACAAACGCTATATAGCCCAAGAGCAAGAGCATTGCCCCAAGGATAATATAGCCATAGGGCTTTTGGTACTTCACATTGGCAATAAAAAGGAAGTAGAGCACTAATATACTACTGGCCAAGATGATGATAAACACATCGTTCAGGGTGCCCACAAGAAGCATTCCCAAGACCTGACCCCACGAAAAGGAGGTGCTGGTAATGGGGTGCCCCATAAAGATAATTCTAAGGATAAAAGAGATAACTATATACAAACCACCTACATACAAGAATGGTTTGAGCCTACTGAGCCATGCTTTCATAAAGAAAAATTTTTGGCAAAGATACAACAAACAAATGAATAAGTGGCTATCTTGAAAATAATTCTTATTTTTGCCCCACCAAATAGTCTGCAGATGCTTATCGTTGAAAATCTATCTTATACTTATACCGATACTAAGGTACTTGACAGTATTCACTTCTCCCTTGCCCCAGGGGAGGTACTCTCCATAGTGGGCGCAAGTGGTTCGGGCAAGTCGACCTTGCTCAAGGCTATCTATGGCTTATTTGACCTTGAGCAAGGTAAGATTTCTTGGAGAGGGACAGCAGTCTTAGGCCCTTCGCACAATCTGGTGCCTGGTTTTGCTAAGATGAAGTACTTAGCGCAGGATTTCGGCCTGATGCCTTATATGACAGTGGAGGAAAATGTAGGGAAGTACCTCTCTAACCTTGACTTGCGTAAAAAGCGTGCTCGTGTGCAAGAGCTGCTGGAGATGACCCTGATGCAGGACTATGCCAAGGTGAAACCAATTTTTCTCAGTGGTGGACAGCAACAGCGTATAGGATTGGCACAGGTATTGGCTCAAGCTCCTGAAGTGCTTCTCTTAGATGAACCCTTTAGCCAGACAGATAGCTTTTTGAAGAATAAAATACGACAAAATCTCTTTACTTTTCTTAAAGAAAATAGGATTACTTGTATTATAGCTACTCATGAAAGTAATGAAGCCTTAGGTTTCTCGGATAAAATTATGATACTTCAGGAAGGAAGGCAGCTTCTTATAGATACGCCTGATAGGGTGTATCATACACAAAATGAATATATAGCTTCTCTCTTTGATCTTGTAAATAAGGTGAATAAAGGAGAAAAAAAACTTCTTTTATATCCTCATCAAATCACTATTGTGCCTCAGTCCAATTGGAAAGTTATTATACAAAATTGCTTTTTTCAAGGAAGTCATTATTTAATAGTTTGTAAGGAGGATAAAGGAGAACTGATATATGTAAGACATACGGAAAAAATAGAAAAAGGAAAAAAAGTTTTTTTAGAAGTAAAAAAATAGAAAAAAATTGTATATTTGCACCAGTTAAAAACAACAACATTATGACAACATTTTTTAGAGAAATTAAATATTTCTTTGAGGAAATAGCCTTTGCTCCTTATGATTATTTAAGACACTTAGAACTCTCTTCTTGGTGGTGGGCTAATATCATTACATGGATTATGTTAGTAGTACTATTGGGATTTTTCTTCTATTGGGTGAAGCAATTGGTTAAGTTCTCCAAAGAAGGTACAGAAAGAGTAGATATTACGGCACATTCATTCTTTAAATAACAAATAAAAAAAGAGAAGAATATTAAAAGGCGACTTGCTTTCACCAAGTCGCCTTTTTACTAAAAAATTGTTCGTTTTATTATATGTATCTGATAATTAGATAATTGTATTATTTTAAACAAGGTTTTTACTTAATAATATTAAAAAAAGCATAAAAAATACTGTTATATTAAAAAAAAACGTAAAATTGTATTCTACAAAAAATATTCTAAAAATGAGAACTAAAATCTGTTATTTATGGCTGTTTTTAATGGCTATTTCATTGAATGTGAGTGCTCAAAAGAAAATGATCACTCTGGAAGACATTTGGACAAATTATACTTTTTCTTCCAAGAGAATGTCTAATTTATCAGCATTGAAGAATACCAACCAGTATACAGTGCTGAATTATGATCGTAGTAACTCAAATTATACCATTGATTTGTATAACTTTTCTACTTTGGAAAAAGAAAAAACGCTTTTTGATACTAAGAATTTTTCAGAAATTAAGCGGGTGGATAGTTATACTTTCAACAAACAAGAAGATAAGCTTCTTATAGCAACCAATAGTGAACCAATTTTTAGACGTTCTTTTTTTGCTGATTTTTATATCTTTGACCTTAAAAAACAAGAACTTACTAAGCTAACAGATAAAAAAATACAAGAACCTCTTTTCTCCCCTAAAGGTGATAAAATAGCCTATGTATTTAAGAATAACATCTATATATATGATACTCAATCTAAAAGAGAACAACAAGTAACTTTTGATGGAGAGAAGAACAAAATTATTAATGGTACCAGCGACTGGGTATATGAAGAAGAATTTGCTATTGTAAGAACTTTTGATTGGAATGCTGATGGAACACAATTAGCTTATATTCGTTTTGATGAACATGAAGTGCCAGAGTTCTCTATGGACATCTATGGAACAACCTTATACCCTACTGAGGACACTTTCAAATATCCAAAGGCAGGTGAAAAAAATTCTGTAGTAAGTCTTCATTTGTATGATGTAAAGGGAGGAAAGGCTACACGAATTCCTTTGGATGCTTACTATATTCCACGATTGCAATGGACAAAAGAAGCAAATATTCTTAGTGTACAAACTCTAAATAGGCATCAGAATGATTTTAACATCATCTTTGTAGATGCTTCTACTAAAAAATATAAATCTGTATATCATGAAGTAGATAAGGCTTATGTAAGTATCACCGATGATCTTACTTTCTTGGATGATAATAGCTTTATTATTTCTTCTGAAAAAGATGGAAATAATCATCTTTATCATTATGATAAAAATGGGAAATTAATTAAGCAAATTACTCAAGGAAAATGGGAGGTAACTGAGTATTATGGATATAATTCTAAAGCTAAACAAATTTATTACCAATCCACTGAACCGGGATCTATCAATCGTGGTATTTATAGTATTGCTCTTTCAGGTAAAGATAAGAAAGCCTTAGCTATTGAGAAAGGAACTAATAATGCAACTTTTAGTCCTGATTTTTCATTGTTTATCAATCAATATTCTAGTGTTGCCAAACCACCTATCTATACATTGAATAATAGTAAAACAGGTAAAATAATCAAAGAAATTCTTAATAATAATGATTTAGAAAAGAAGGTAGCCCAATATGATTTGAGTAAAAAGGAATTTTTTGAAATTACTACTAAAAATGGAGATAAGCTTAATGCTTGGATGATTAAGCCTGCTAACTTTAATGAAAATAAGAAGTACCCATTATTTATGTTTCAATATTCAGGTCCTGGTTCTCAACAAGTATATAACTCTTGGTATAATTCTAATGATTACTGGTATCACATGCTTGCTCAAAAAGGATATATTGTACTTTGTGTAGATGGACGTGGTACAGGATACAAAGGAGCGGCTTTCAAAAAATGTACTTATAAACAGTTAGGTAAATATGAATTAGAAGACCAAATAGAAGCTGCTAAGATTGTAGGTAATTACAAGTATATTGATAAGAGTCGTATAGGAATCTGGGGTTGGAGTTTTGGTGGTTTTATGGCTTCTAACTGTATTCTGAGAGGTGAGGTATTTAAAATGTCCATAGCAGTGGCTCCTGTAACTAATTGGCGCTTCTATGACACTGTGTACACAGAACGATATATGCAAACACCTCAAGAGAACCCAGAAGGATATGATAATAATTCTCCACTTACTTATGCTAAGAATTTGAATAAAAAATTCCTCTTAGTACATGGTACTGCTGATGATAATGTACATGTACAAAACTCTATGAGATTAATAGAATCATTCGTACAATATAATAAGAGCTTTGATTGGGCTATTTATCCTGATAGAAATCATGGTATTTATGGAGGAAATACACGTCGCCATTTGTATGAAAAACTTACCAATTTCGTTTTAAATAATTTGTAAATATAATAGCATAATTTAAATTAGATAAGATAATGAATACAGAAAAAAAAGGACACCCAGCGGGGCTCTATCTTGTGTTTTTTACAGGGATGTGGGAGCGCTTCAGCTACTATGCAATGCGTGGTATTTTGGTGCTTTACCTAACAGCAACATGGCTTAATGGAGGACTTGGGTATGATGAAAAGTTTAGTACCACTCTTTATGGTATAGCAACAGGACTTTGTTATTTCACTCCTCTTTTCGGAGGATGGCTTTCTGACAGATATTTGGGACAGCGTAAATCTATTCTTATTGGAGGATTTATCATAGTATTAGCACTATTTGTCCTCTTTGCCCCTGAGCTATTTACCTCTACAGCATCTAATTTGTCCGCAGAAGATATTCAGTCCAATCAATTAATAGGTCGTATAGGCTTGTATGTGGGCTTACTCTTATTGGTTATTGGTAATGGTTTCTTCAAACCTAATATTTCTTCTATTGTTGGGGATTTATATGAACCAGGGGATAAACGTTTGGATTCAGCTTTCTCTATTTTCTACATGGGAATTAACTTAGGTTCTGTAACTGCTCCATTGATTGTAGGATTACTTGCTGACAATATATTTGCAACTACTTATACTGATGCAAATGGTGTTCTTCAGATTTCTCATGGTTATCGTTATGGATTCTTAGCCGCTTCTATAGGTGCTCTTTTAGGACAACTTCTATTTGTGTTCTTGAGTAAGAAATATTTAGGAGATATAGGAATAAAACCTAAAAATGCAAATGTTAAAGTTTTAGACAAAGGTGAAGAAAAAGAAGAAAAGGCGCCTCTTACACGTATAGAAAAGGAAAGAATTGCTGTAATATTTATTTTCTTTTTCTTTGCTGTATTCTTCTTCGCAGGGATGGAACAGGCAGGTGCTTCTTTTAATCTGTATGCCAATAAATATATAGATAGAAATGTATTTGGATTTGAGATACCTACTGCTTGGTTGCAGATGGTTAATCCTTTCTTTGTGATAGTATTAGCACCAGTATTTGCTTATTTTTGGAATACCCGCTTGGGACAAGCACTCAACACTCCTTTGAAGATGGGATTTGGACTAATTGTATTGGGAATTGGATTCTGGTTTATGCTTATTGCTGGTTTCCAAAGAGGTGCCGAATGGCATGGTGGCTTTAATATCATAGATAATCCTGATGGTATGGTTAAAGCCAGTATGATTTGGATGATTCTCACTTATTTGCTACACACCATAGGGGAGCTTTCCCTCTCACCAGTAGGACTTTCTATTGTAACCAAACTCTCCCCAGCACGTTTTGCTTCCTTATTTATGGGAGTGTGGATTATGTCTACTGCTTTTGCCAATATGCTTGCAGGACTTATCTCTTCCTATGTAGTAGAGTTAGGGGCAAGTACTGTATTTGCCACTATTTCAGCCTTTGTGCTCATATTGGGTATCGTCATGGTCTCTCTCAATAGAGTGATAGAGCGCATGATGCATGGAATAAGATAAAGGTTTTCATAATTTATTTTTTATAAATAGATCATTCTTTCTTAGGATGATCTATTTTTTTTCTAAATATTTGTTTTGAGCGTCTATCTATATAATTTGATACGAATGAATAATCTTGAAAATATGATTTTATTACTATTTAATAAAAAAATATTATAATTGTTAATAACTTTTAAACATGTAAGATGCTGTTTTTTAGATTATTAATAATTTTCTAATTGAATTTTAATTTCTAAGGAAATAAAATATTTGTATAATCATTTGTTTTTATTGTAACTTTGCGCGGTCATAAATAAAAAGATATGTTAAAAAGAGGAATACGATTTACAGTATTACTAATGCTGATTATACTGACAGATCAGATACATGCACAACAGGACTCTCAATATACACAGTACATGTACAATACAATGATGATTAATCCCGCCTATACAGGTTCTCGCGGAGGAACTAGTATTTTTGGATTATATCGTAATCAATGGGTTGGTTTGGATGGAGCCCCTAAAACGGCGACCTTAAGTTTCCATACTCCTATTGAATCCAAGCATATAGGATTAGGAGCTGCTATTTACCATGAAAGCATAGGACCTCAACAAACTAATGTTATTGATGTAGATTTCTCTTATACTATTGAATTCGAAGAATCTAAATTGGCTTTTGGATTGAAGGCAGCAGCGGCTTGGTATAATTTTGATAGAAATAAGCTACACTTGATAGATGCCAATGATTATGCTTTCGATGGTAAGCCGAGTACTTTTCTGCCTAATATAGGAGCTGGAGTATATTATTACGGAGAAAAATATTATATAGGATTTTCTATCCCTTATCTGTTGGATACAAAGACTTTTTCCAAAACAGATGATAGGAAAATTTCTGATGTTAATGAAAAGCAACACTATAATCTTATGGGAGGATATGTATTTGATCTTTCTGAAAATACTAAATTCAAACCTGCAGCTTTGATGAAAATGGTGCAGGGTAGCCCTTTACAGTTTGACCTCTCGGCTAATTTTCTATTCAATGAACGCTTCACTTTAGGAGCTGCTTGGCGTTGGAGTGCCGCTGTAAGTGCAATGGCAGGTTTTCAGATAGATAAAAATTGGTTTATTGGTTATGCTTATGATTGGGATACTACTGATTTGAGAAAATATAATTCAGGTTCCCATGAGATCTTCTTAAGATATGAATTCTTTAGAGAAACTAAGAGGATTATTTCCCCACGTTTCTTTTGATTTAATAGATTATAAAAAACGAAAAAATGATAAAAAAGATAACAATATTTTCTCTCCTCTTTCTTTCTTTTTCCTCTATTTTTGCACAAGTAGATAATAAACAAAAGGAGGAGAATGAGAAGAAGGCTAAGAAAGCGAATGAACTTTATAGTAAATACGCTTATGTAGATGCGATTAAGATATATGAACGTATAGCCGAGCAGGGATATATAGATCAAACAATCCTTGAAAATTTGGGAAACTCTTATTACTTTAATGCAGATTATACAAATGCATTGAAATGGTATGACCAACTCTTTAAAAATGCTCAAAAGGATAATTATAATCTTACTGCTGAATATTATTATCGTTATGCTCAGACTTTAAAATCAGCAGAACGTTATGAGGAGGCTAGTAATATCCTAAAACAGTTTCTAAAGCTTACTGGAAGAGATGACTTACGTGCACGTAAATTGGAAGAACATACCGATTATTTGCAAGTTATCAAAGATAATTCAGGTCGTCTTACTATAAAACCTGTAGATATTAATACTGAATATTCTGAATATGGAACGGCTTTCTATGGAACCGATGCAGTTGTATTTACGGCTAGTAGGAAACCGTCTTTATTTAGGGAGGCTTCTAAATGGACTGGAGAAGGGTATTATGATCTTTTCAAAGCTACTCTAAAAGATAGCAATCTACAAGGAGAAGAACGCTTTTCTTCTGTACTTAATACTCCTCTAAACGAGTCCAGTGCTGTTTTCACTAAGAGTTTGGATACTATTTATTTTACTCGTAATTATCAGGTGCCTCAAAGCAAAGAGGAGAAAAGAAAAAAAGTAGATGAAAAATTACTTCTGGAATTGTATCGTTCTGTGAAAAATGGCGACACATGGTCAAATCCCATTCGCTTGCCTTTTAATGTAGTTGGATATAGTGTAGCCCATCCAGCGCTTACTCCTGATGGAAAATATCTTTATTTTGCAGCTGATATAGCAGGAACTCATGGAAAATCTGATATTTTTAGGGTAAAAATAAACCACCAAAAGGGAACTTATGGCAAACCAGAGAATTTAGGGGAAATTATCAATACTGAAGGCAGGGAGACATTCCCTTTTATTTCCAATAATAATGTGCTTTTCTTTGCTTCAGATGGACTACCTGGATTAGGAGGGTTAGATATCTTTGCGATAAAAATAGAAAAAGATGGCTCCTTAAGAGGATTACAGAATATAGGACGTCCTGGTAATACTCCAGATGATGATTTTGCCTTTGTTCTTGATGAACAAAAGGGCATGGGATTCCTTTCCTCTAATCGTCCTGGAGGAAAAGGTAAAGATGATATTTATTTCTTCACACAGAAAAGACCTTTGGAGTTTGATTGTTATAAAACTGTAAAAGGGGTTGTAAAAGATATTGATACTAAGGAGGTGCTTTCAGGGGTATTACTTACTCTCTCAGATAGTGAGCAAAAAGAAATTATACATAAAACCAATGATACAAATGGTAATTTTGACTTTGGAAAAAGTCAAGTGAATTGTGATGATACTTTTGTTTTTGTTCGTGCTCAGAAGGAAAATTATGCAGTGGTTGAAGAACAAATTAATATTCGAGAAAAAGGAGAAATTCATAAAGAAATCTTTTTGAAAAGTATTAAGAAAAATGTTACAGTGGGAGATGATTTAGCAAAATTCTTTGGTATAGAGATTATTTATTTTGATTTTGATAAATCTAATATACGTTCTGATGCTGAAGTGGATTTAGCTAAGATTGTAGAGGTGATGAAAGAGCATCCTAATATTAAGATTGCTATCAAATCACATACTGATAGTCGTGGTTCTGACCAATATAATTTAGCTCTTTCTGACAGACGCGCAAAGTCCACTTTGGAATGGATTGTAAAACAAGGAATTACTCGTAGTAGGCTCACTGCTAAAGGATATGGAGAAACACAACTGGTAAATGGTTGTTCTAATGATGTTCCATGTACTGAAGAGGAACATCAGAAAAATAGAAGAAGTGAATTTATTATCACTGAAATGTAAAATTTTTTCATAGTTTATATTTTTTACGGTAGTTAAGGTAACTTGCTACCGTTTTTTAATGATTTTAACTTATGGTAAAATTAAAATAATAAAAGACTTGATTTTTAGGATATTTTTTTTAATTTTGTGCCTTGATATAAAGTGAAAGAACTAATTCTAAGATATTTTTTAAAGAGAAGATTTATGAGAAAGATATTGTTTTTTTTCTTCCTACTGATGTTAACAAATGTAGCGAGTGCTCAGTATACAGATATTATTAACTCCAATAAACCAGGTCGTTCTATGGGAGCTTATGCTGTAGGAAGAAAAGTGGCTCAAATGGAGACAGATATTTTTTATGAAACGAATAAGCATGAGTTACTTGATATTTCTCAGGACAACATAGGGCTTAATTATATGGTACGCTATGGAGTATGGCGTGATCAATTTGAGATAGTTGGAGATGGTACATTCCTCTATAGCAATCGTTCAACAGAAGGAATTTCTGAAAGCAGATTGGGGTTCCAACGGAATACCATTGGAGTGAAATATCTTTTCTATGACCCTCTATTTCTTAGTAATAAAAATATATACAGTTGGAAGGCAAATGCGGAATTTCGCTGGAAAAAGTTAATTCCTGCAATATCTCTTTATTTTGGTATAAATGTATTAGAAAAAAATCGTTATTTATATGAGTTGATGAATGATAGCTATGCGGCTTTTACTCCTAAAGCAATTATAGCTTTACAGAGTCACCCCTTACAGGAAGTAGCTTTGGTATTGAACTTAGTAGGAAATAATATGGCATCAATACATGCCCAATATAGTTATATTTTTACACTTACTCATAATCTGTATGATGATAGATGGAGTATATTTTTGGAGAATGAAGGAATTACTAGTGATTATTACAAGGATTCTTTAATAAGAATGGGGGCTACCTATCTTATTGATGAAAGATTTCAAATAAATGCTTCTGTAGGAGCAAGCTGGAAAACAACTCCTACTCGATATCTGGGAGGAATAGGCATATCCTATCGTTTCTATGACCGATATAAGGATATTGAGTACATTGAGAAGAAGAAGGCAAGGGACAAACAAAATAAAGAAGATGCTAGAATCTTTGGATTCTAATTATTTATTAACAAAAAATGTTTTGATGAGAAATATACTTTATTTATTATCAATTAATTAAATATGGTATTAACAAAGATATTTATTTTGTTGATGAAAAAATTATAGTTAAAAGTTGTATTTTAGAGAAAAACATCGTAGTTTTGCGAAGAGTTATAACCTAATTAAAATTAAGAAGTATGATTTTAGATGAATTTAAAAGATATACAGAGCAAATAGGAGCTCAACTCTCTGGAATACTTTCTGTTAGTTTTATAGGAACAGAACACGGAGAGATACTTTATAATCAATCATTTAGTGGATTAGATTATTCTGCCACAGCAAAGTTTGAGGCTGAAATTGCTAAGAATGCACTTCAAGAAATTAGATATATTGATAATATCCATGAAGACTCTCTCCGAGAGATTACTATCTCAAATAATGAGCAGATACATGTCATATATGTATCCAAAGATTTTGATTACCTGATACATATTATTACCGATGCAACCAAAGTCAACTATGGTATCCTTAGTATTATACATAAGCAGTGCTATGAGGCAATGACTAAGGTAGTTACTTTTGATGAGGTACAAAATGAGCTTTATCCTGAAGTAACTAAAGAAGCACCTAAAAAAGAAAGTCATTTTAGAAAATTATTTTTTAGTTAAGAGAAATGATAGAACAATTTTTAGATGAATATGCACAGCAACTTTTTACCAATGTAGGAGGAACTATTTCTGTATCATTAGTAAGCACTCTTGATGGTTCTATTTTAGCTTATAAGTCGCGTGAGGGGGTTGATAATCGTCTGGCAAGTTCTTATCAAGTAGAAATTTTTAGAAATGCTATACTTTCTTTTGAGAATACAGAGGGATTATCAAATAAGAGTGTAGATGATGTATGTTTGGTATATGAAGGACAAACACATTTAATAGGTCTCTTGCAAAGTAAGAAAATTTTAGATCATGTTATTCTTGATGATACGGCTAATATAGGATTAGCAAAGCTTCTTATCCGAAAAATTCGTGCAGAAGCGGAAAGCAAATTCTTCTAATGAAATGACTAATAGATAAAAATCATACTTTATTGCTATAACTTGCCAAAATTCATTTCTTGTTTTTTGGTAAGTTATTTTTTATAGGTTATTATGAAAAAAATAATTATAGCTATTGACGGATACTCCTCTACAGGGAAAAGTACTATTGCCAAACGTATTGCCAATATTTTACACTATATATATATTGATACAGGGGCAATGTATAGAGCAGCTACTCTTTTAGCTCTTAGAAGAGGTTTCATCACTACAATAAATAGTGTAATTCATATTCAAGAGAAAGCTCTTATAGAAGCACTATCCCAAAGCACATTTAATTTTATTTATAATCCTGCTTTGAAATTGTCAGAATTATATCTTAATGATGAAAATATAGAAAAAGAAATTAGAGGAATACAAGTGGCAAACTTTGTAAGCGAAATAGCAAGAATTCAAGAAGTGCGTACATATTTAGTTGCTTTACAGCGTAAGATGGGAATAGAAAAAGGTATTGTTATGGACGGACGTGATATAGGAACTGTGGTTTTTCCTCATGCTGAACTTAAAATATTTATGACTGCCTCTGAAGAGATACGTGCTCAAAGAAGATTTCTTGAACTTCAAGCAAAAGGAGAATCTACAACCTACGAGGAGGTATTACAAAATATCCAGAAGAGAGATTATCAGGATTCCCATAGATCAGAATCCCCTCTAATAAAAGCTATTGATGCAATAGAGATAGATAATTCATACACAACAATTGAAGAAGTGGTTACTCATATAGTTCATCTTGCAGAAGTTAGGATAGAGGCATAGCAATTTCTCTTTTTATTATAAGTATTTATCTGCATCAGGCAATATTCCTTTCACATCATAAATTACGCTATGAGTCTTTCTTATTTTTTTCCAAGGTATAGATAAGAACTCTCTGTGAGCCACAGCAAGCACGATGGCATCATATTCTTCTATGGGAAGAGAGGGGTGAGAATGTATTTGATGTTCCTCCCATACATCTTCAGGACTTGCCCAAGGATCATACACAGTTACTTGTGTATGGAAGGACTCTAACTGGCGAACTACATCCGTAACTTTTGTATTACGAACATCTGGACAATTTTCTTTAAAAGTAATTCCTAAAACTAAAATATGAGCTCCATTGATAGGTATATTTCTCTCTATCATGAGTTTAATTACTTGGTCAGCAACATATTTCCCCATAGAATCATTCATTCTTCGACCAGCCAAAATAATCTCAGGGTGATAACCAACCTCTTGTGCCTTTTGAGCTAAGTAGTAAGGATCAACTCCTGTACAATGACCACCCACCAATCCAGGTGAGAATTTGAGAAAATTCCATTTGGTACCTGCTGCTTCCAAAACAGCTCTTACGTCAATATTTAAGATGTTACATATCTTAGCTAATTCATTTACAAAGGCTATATTAATATCTCTCTGAGAATTCTCAATAACCTTTGCTGCTTCAGCTACTTTAATCGTAGGAGCTAAGTGAGTGCCTGCTTCTATAATTGATTGATATAGAGCGTTCACCTTTTGAGCTGTTTCAATAGTGGATCCAGAAGTGATTTTTAGGATATGTTCTACAGTATGCACTTTATCTCCGGGATTAATACGTTCAGGAGAGTATCCTACAAAGAAATCTTTATTAAAAGTAAGCCCTGATGCCTTCTCCAGAATGGGAACACATTCTTCTTCTGTACAACCGGGGTAAACAGTGGATTCATAGATAACTATAGCACCTTTCTTTAGATATTTTCCTACTATTTCACTTGCAGAATATAGGGGGGTAAGCAAAGGACGATGGTGTATATCCACAGGAGTTGGAACTGTAACTATAAAATAATTACAAGAAGCCAATTCATCAGGATCAGATGTACAGAAAAGTCCCTTTTCCTCCGTAGAAGTAGGATTTTTATTTATTAAAACTTCATGTAAAAGAACAGAATCTACCTCAAGGGTAGTGTCCTCTCCTTTTCTTAAGGCTTCTATACGAGAATGCTTTTTATCATATCCTATCACAGGATAGCGTGTAGCAAAGAGACGAGCCAATGGTAAGCCTACATATCCAAGTCCAATAACAGCTATTTTAGGTACATTCATTGTGAACTACTTATACTGAATAAAAAGGCAAAGTTACTAAAAAAAAATAAATAAGCATGTTATTTTGGTAGAAAATCTTCTTTTAGGGATTGAATTGATGAGACAAAAAAATACTTTTTTTATTGAAAATATTGAAAAAAATTCTTATCTTTGTCCTCTTAAATTAATTTTAAAATATGTTGAAAAGAAATTTGTTTTTAGGGATTTCTGCGATAGCAACATCGCTTACTACTTTTGGGCAATCTTATCAATGGAAAGAAGCTCAGAGTGGGGGATATACTTACAAATATGTAACCAATGATCCTACTAATGCAAGGTTTTATACACTAAAGAATGGACTCACTGTTATTTTAAGCCCAACTAATAAAGAACCTCGTATTCAATGTTACGTAGCTGTAAAGGCTGGAAGTAAAACAGACCCAGCTACCAATACAGGTCTTGCTCATTATTTGGAACATCTGCTTTTCAAAGGTACTGATAAATATGGGACTCTTGATTGGGCGAAAGAGAAAGTAGAACTTGATAAAATTGATGCTTTATATGAGAAGTATAATAAGACCAAGGACCCTGCTCAGCGCAAAGAAATTTATAAAGAGATAGATAGGGTTTCGGGGATAGCAAGTAAGTATGCTATTGCTAATGAATATGATAAGCTGATGTCCGCTATGGGAGCACAAGGAACTAATGCCTTTACGTCATTTGAACAAACTGTCTATATGGATGACATTCCTGCTAATGCTTTAGATAAGTACATTGCAGTGCAAGCAGAACGTTTCCGAAATCCTGTATTTCGTATCTTCCATACTGAATTGGAGGCTGTTTATGAGGAGAAAAATCGATCCTTAGATAGTGATGATCGATTGGTATTAGAAACATTGCTATCCAATTTATTTAAAAAACATAATTATGGACAACAAACGACCATCGGAACAGTGGAACATCTTAAGAATCCCTCTTTAAAAGAAATCCGCAAATATTTTAATACTTATTATGTACCTAATAATATGGCAATTATACTTTCCGGTGATTTTAATCCAGATATTGCAATTGCTAAGATAGATAAGGCTTTCTCCTATATGAAAGCTAAAGAAGTACCCCAATATACTTTTGAGCAAGAAGATGCGATCACAACTCCTGTTATTAAGGATGTGACAGGTCCTGATGCTGAGAATGTAACTATTGCTTTCCGCTTACCAAGTAATCAAGAAAAAGATGCTATATTGGCTAATTTGGTAGGCTCTATTCTCACTAATGGGAAGGCTGGGCTTATTGACCTCAATTTGGTAAAAAAGCAAAAATTATTGAATGCTAGTGCTTTTACTTACTTGCTAATTGATCATGGCTTATTATATATATCAGCATCTCCTTTGCGGGGACAATCCTTGGAAGAGGTGAGAAAGTTATTAATAAATGAGATAGATAACCTTAAAAAGGGTAATTTTGATGATGATTTAATCCCTTCTATTGTCAATAATCTAAAAAAACGAAAAGTCCAAGAGACAGAGTCCTATGGAAGTAGGGCGGATATGCTTATGGGGGCTTTTACAGGAAAATTGGACTGGAGAAATCAAGTAGCTTATGTAAATGATTTATCTAAAATAACTAAACAGGATATTGTAGCATTTGCTAATAAGTATCTTGGAAATAATTATGTAGCCGTTTATAAGCATAAGGGAGAGCGTACTGATGTGGAAAAAATTGAAAAACCAACTATTACGCCCGTGGAAACCAATGCAGATAAGCAATCTGCTTTTGTGAAGATGATTAAAGAGATGCCAAGTACTCCTGTATCTCCTGTATTCTTGGATTTTAATAAAGATATACAGAAATCCAAATTAGGTAAAGCTGAAGTGTTCTATGTTCAAAACAAGGAAAATCAACTCTATCGATTGAATTTTCGATATAAAATAGGAACATTTAATGATCTTAAGATGAGTTTGGCTTCTCAGTATATCCAATTCTTAGGAACGGATAAGAAATCAGCGGAACAAATCTCTAAAGAATTCTATAAAATAGCCTCTAGTTTCAGAGTATATACAGGAGAAGAATATACCTTTGTAAGTATTGAAGGATTACAAGAGAATTTCGAAGCTGCTGTAAAACTTTATGAGGATTTGGTACTTAATGCTAAGGCAGATAATGAGGTTCTACAGTCACTTAAGGCAAGAATTCAAAAATCCCGTTCCGATGCTAAAGCAAGCAGGAATCAGATTATGCAAGCTCTTACAAGTTATGCCTTGTATGGAGCTAAAAATAAGTATAATCATACCCTTTCTAATGCAGAAATTGAGGCTACTACTGCACAGGAATTAGTGGATAGGCTTAAGAATCTTAACAATGTAGAGCAAATAGTACTTTACTATGGCCCTGCTTCTCTTAAGGAACTAACCTCTAAACTTAGTAAGTTACATAAGGTTCCCACACAGTTCGCTAAAGTAGCCCCTGCACGAGAATTCAAGCAAGTAGAGCAAACTAAAAATCAAGTACTTTTTACAGATTATGAAATGGTGCAAGCCGAAACACGTTGGATAAGGAATACAGTCCCTTATAACCCTAATGAAAGTACGATAATAAAAGTATTCAATAATTACTTTGGAGGTAGTATGGGGTCTTTAGTATTTCAAACCATCCGTGAAAGTAAAGCGTTGGCTTATAGTACTTATGGTATGTATAGAACTCCAAGAAAGAAAACTGAAAAATACTATATGTTAGCGTATGTGGGGACCCAAGCTGATAAACTGAAAGAAGCTATCTCAACTATGAATGATCTACTTACTACCATGCCTGAATTACCTGAAAATCTCAATCTGACAAAAGCCCAACTTAAAAAAGATATCCAGACAGAGCGTATTACTCAGGATAATATTATATATACCTATTTGAATGCAAGGGAATTAGGTCTTAATGAGGATATTAGGAAATCCATTTATCAAAATATAGATAAGATTTCTATGGATCAAGTAAAAGCTTTCCATGACAAATATCTTTCTAAAAAGCCTTATACTTATGTAATATTAGCTTCTGAAAAGAAGCTTTCAAAGGAGGAACTTCAAAAGATAGGAGAACTTAAAAAATTAACCTTAGAGGAACTTTTTGGATACTAAATTTTTGAGTATAAAAGTAAAAGGTAATAGGTAAAATAACTCCTACCTATTACCTTTTTTCGTTTTTTGTTTTTATCTTTCATAGTTTTTCATTTTTACCTTTCTAAGGTTGGGTAAGAAATAGGTAATAAGTCCCATTAAGGGGAGATAAGAACATAGCTTATATACAAATTCTATACTGGTCATATCAATAAGTTTGCCTAATATAGCAGAGGCTAATCCTCCCATGCCAAAAGCGAAGCCATAGAATACTCCTGAAATCATGCCTATTTTCTTAGGGAGTAGTTCTTGTGCGTATACTAATATTGAAGCAAAAGCAGAAGAAATGATAAAGCCAATAAGTATCACCAGTGTAGCTGTTGTGTGAGCATTGGCGTAAGGTAACCACAATGCAAAAGGGGCTGTTCCTAAAATGGAAAACCAAATAATAAATTTTCTTCCTATTCTATCCCCAAAGAAGCCACCAATGAGAGTGCCCGCTGCCGCTGCCCCTAAGTAATAGGATAGGTATATTTGAGCTTGTGCATTGGTGAAACCAAACTTATGGATAGTATAGAACTGAAGATAATTACTAATACCTGCCGTATAGAAATTCTTGGAGAATACTAAGAACATTAGTATAATCATGGAATTACGTATCTGTGCATGAGTAAGGTCTGGCAGAGGAATTTCTCTTTTATTTAGAGCTTGTGATTGTTTTAGGAGTTTTTTGCGCCATCTGCCTACGAAAAATAGAATGGTAATAGCCAGCATAGGGAACAGAACAAACCATATAAGATTCTCTAAATGGTTTTCTTCTATAAGGCTACCATTCACTGTCTTTCTTGAAAGAATAATTAAAATAACAAATAAAGGTGCAATAGCACTTCCTGCATTTCCTCCCAATTGGAAGATGGCTTGAGCGAAGGAACGTTTTCCCCCAGATGCCAAGAAGGAGATACGAGAGGATTCAGGATGAAAGATAGAGGAACCTATACCCACAAAAATTACTGAAAGCAAGATCAGGTGATAACTATTTGCATAGGAAAGCAATCCAATTCCTAAGGCACTGAAGCTCATTCCTATTACTTGTGAATAAGGCATAGGATGCTTATCAGTGTAAGTCCCTACTAGAGGTTGCAGAATGGATGCTGAAAGTTGATAACAGAAGGTGATAAGTCCTACTTGTGCCATAGAAAGAGCAAATTTGCTTTGTAAGGCAGGATATATAGAAGGAAGTACTCCTTGCAATAAATCATTAAGAAAATGAGCTACGGCAATAAGAATAAGAATATGATAGTGTGTACGTGGAGTATTATCCATAAGACTATATTTTTTAGGATTGCAAAAATACAAATAATTAAGTTCTTTTTTCCTTTGCAAGAACATTTTTTATAAACTATTTTTATTTTTGATATTATATCATTATCTTTGCCACTTGTTAAATTTATCCAGATGAGAAATTTATTATTCTTCTTCCTAATGACTTCTTTAATGAGTGTTAATGCCCAAGAGAGCAATATACGTATAGGAGCGAAAGCAGGGCTTTCTCTTTCTACTTTTTCAAGAGGCTTTTTCTATCAGCAGGATGATTTTTCATATATCCCAAGTTTCTATGCCGGAGCACTCCTTACAGTACGTACGGATCGTTCTATTAGTGGTAAGTTAGAACTTATGTATTCAGGACAAGGTTCTTATTATAAGGCTACTTATAATACACAATATGGAGGAAGGTATTCGTTAGGGTATCTCTCTTTGGGATATATCATCCATTTTCGTTTGTTTGAATATCTTTTCTTGGACGCTGGACTTACCACAGACCTCTTAGTAAAGAAGGATAATAAGGTACCTTCTCCTAAAACTTTTGATGTTGCAGGACTTGTAGGAGTGGAAGTGCCAATACTTCCTTCATTGAGTCTTGAAGCACGTGTAAAATCAGGTAGAGGAAGTATTAATAATTATACAGATTATTATGGATCAGCTCCTTTTCAGACAGAATTGAATAATTTAGTGGTACAGGTGGGAGCTATCTATTATTTTTAATTTGAAAAAGAAATGATTTTATAGTCACTAAAAACTCAAAAATCGAAACTCAAAATGAATAAAGTACTTATTTTAGATTTTGGTTCGCAATATACCCAACTTATAGCACGTAGAGTGCGAGAACTGAATGTATATTGTGAAATTCATCCTTATAATCATCTGCCAAGTGTAACCGATTTCTCAGCAGTTATTTTCTCTGGGTCGCCTTATTCAGTTCGCTCAACCGATGCACCTCACATCGACCTTTCCCCCTTTCGTGGTAAAGTGCCATTGCTTGCAGTATGCTATGGAGCACAGTATTTAGCACATTTTTTCAAAGGAGAAGTTGCTCCTTCTGATGTACGAGAATATGGACGCGCTTCTTTAGTATTTATTAAGGATGATGAACCTCTTTTTACAGGGATTCAACAAAATAGTCAAGTATGGATGAGTCATAGTGATACTATTAAGCGACTTCCTATAGGAGGAGTTTGCCTTGCTAGTACTCCGGATGTGGTTAATGCTGCCTATCGTATTGAGGGGGAACCTACTTATGCTATTCAGTTTCATCCTGAAGTATATCATTCCACAGATGGGAAAAAGCTTTTAGAGAATTTTCTATTTAAAATAGCTAAAATTATTCCTTCTTGGACTCCAGATAACTTTATAGAAGCTACAGTGCAAACTCTCAAAAAGCAAGTAGGTAAGGAAAAGGTAGTATTAGGACTATCAGGAGGGGTGGATTCTACAGTAGCAGCAGTACTTCTTAATAGGGCTATTGGAAGCCAATTGCATTGTATTTTTGTTAATAATGGGCTTTTGCGTAAAGGTGAGTTTGAAAGTGTTTTACAACAGTATCAGGGGATGGGGCTTAATATAAAGGGGGTGGATGCCTCTAAGGAGTTTCTCTCAGCCCTTTCGGGAATTGCAGATCCTGAACAAAAGCGTAAAATTATAGGGCGGGTATTTGTAGAAGTATTTGATAAAGAGGCTCATAAAATTAATAACGTTACTTACTTAGCTCAAGGAACTATTTACCCAGACGTAATTGAGTCAGTTTCTGTCAAAGGTCCATCGGCAACTATTAAGAGTCATCATAATGTGGGGGGCTTACCTGATTATATGAACCTTAAGATTGTAGAACCTTTGCGTACACTTTTTAAGGATGAAGTACGTCGTGTGGGAGCCTCTTTGGCAATACCAGCAGAACTCTTAGGTCGGCATCCCTTTCCTGGACCTGGATTAGCCATTCGTATCTTAGGGGATGTTACTTTAGAGAAAGTAGCTATACTTCAGGAAGTTGATGCCTTATTTATCAATGCTCTCAAGGCTAATAATCTCTATGATAAAGTATGGCAAGCAGGAGCAATTCTATTGCCAATTAACAGTGTAGGAGTAATGGGCGATGAGCGTACCTATGAGAAATGTGTAGCTCTAAGAGCTGTGGAGAGTGCTGATGGAATGACTGCAGATTGGGTACACTTACCTTATGATTTTTTGCAAAAAGTATCCAATGAGATTATTAACAAGGTAAAAGGAGTTAACCGAGTGGTATATGATATTAGTTCTAAACCCCCTGCAACAATTGAATGGGAATAAAAATAATAAATTTAACGTTATTTATAATTTAGAGTTGAAAAACATGGAAATTAAAAACTACATTGAGCAAAATAAAGATCGCTTTGTAAGTGAATTATTTGACTTATTACGTATGCCTTCTGTGAGCGCAGATTCAGCATACAAACCTTCTATTGAGGCTACTGCTCAGTGGCTTAGGGAAGCTCTTCTTAAGGCAGGTTGTGATAAGGCGGAAGTATGTAAAACACCTGGAAATCCTGTAGTATATGGGGAAAAATATGTAGGAGATAATCTTCCAACGGTACTTGTATATGGGCATTATGATGTGCAACCTGCTGACCCTATAGAACAGTGGCATACAAATCCTTTTGCCCCTGTAATTAAGAAAACGGAATATCATCCTGAAGGGGCTGTTTTTGCTCGTGGTGCTTGTGATGATAAAGGGCAGATGTTTATGCATATAAAAGCCCTTGAGTATATGGTGAAAGAAGGAAAGCTTACTTGTAATATCAAGTTTATGATTGAAGGAGAAGAGGAAATTGGGTCTAAAAATTTGGCTTGGTTTGTTAAGAATAATCAAGAGAAACTAAAAAATGATATTATTCTTATTTCTGATACAGGAATTATAGCGCGAGATACACCTTCTATCAATGTAAGCCTTCGAGGGCTTACTTACCTTGAAGTAGAAGTAACAGGACCTGACAAAGACTTGCACTCAGGTGTGTATGGAGGAGCAGTGGCTAATCCAGTGAATGTGCTCTCTAAAATGATTGCCCAACTCCAAGATGAGAACAACCATATTACAATTCCTCATTTTTATGATAAGGTAAAAGAGATTACTCCAGAGACAAGAGCACTATTTGCAGAAATACCTTTCTCTTTAGAGAATTATAAAAAAGGGATAGGGGTGACTGATGTACAAGTAGAAAAAGGTTATTCTGTGATAGAAAGTTCTACAATTCGTCCTTCTTTGGATGTTAATGGAATCTGGGGAGGTTATATAGGAGAGGGTGCTAAGACAATTATCCCAAGTAAGGCATTTGCTAAAATCTCTATGCGTTTAGTCCCTGACCAGGATTGGGAGGAAATTACAGCCCTTTTTACTGAATATTTTACACAGATAGCCCCTAAAGGAGTAACTGTCAAGGTAACCTCTCTTGGAGGAGGTCCCGCCTATGGTATATCTATAGATAATGATGGTTATCATGCTGCAGAAAAAGCGATGCAAACTACTTTTGGCAAACGTCCTATCCCTACTCCTGAGGGAGGAAGTATTCCCATTATAGCTCTCTTTGAAAAAGAATTGGGGTCTAAATCGGTTCTTATGGGATTTGGCTTTGATTCGGATCTTATACATTCCCCTAATGAACATTATGGATTATTTAATTTCTTTAAGGGAATAGAAACCATTCCTTATTTCTTTGAATATTACGCACAAATGTATAAAAAATAAATTATTTTAAGGGGAGAATGAAGGATTATTCATTCTCTCCTATTTTATATAAATCTATATCATAAGTAGTTAGTGGAAATGAGGAGGAAGCTATTGTTAGGGGGGTAAATATTAACTTTTTATTTGAATTTATATCCTAAAAAAACACTAACTTTGTTATTTAAAAACGCAAACTAACTGTAATGGATTTAGAAAAATTTCACCTTGTTACTCGTTTTGCCTCACAAGCAGCTCTTTATGGAGATCGTGATGCAATACGTCACTGGGAAAATGGACAATGGTGTGCTACCTCTTGGAGACTATTTAACCAAAGAGTACAGCAGATTGCTTATGCTCTGTTGCATCACCAAGTGGATATACAAGAAAATATCGGAATTTTTGCACCAAACTCTCCTGAATGGACTATGGTGGATATGGCGGCAGCACATCTGAGAGCCTGTGCAGTACCTATCTATGCTACAAATACAGCTGATCAAGCATCTTATATTATAAATGATGCTAATATTCGTATTCTTTTTATTGGAGAAAAAGAACAATATGAAAAAATACAACAAATAAAGGAAAAATGTCCTCAGTTGGAATTAATAGTTGTTTTTAATGGAGCTCTTGTAAAAGGAATTCTCCCTTTTGTAAATACATTATCACAGTTTACAACAATTCCTAATCAGGAAATATATACTGAAGAACTTAAAAAACGTTTTTCACAACGTAATTTACAGGATATTTATACTATTATCTATACTTCAGGAACTACAGGAAAACCTAAAGGAGTACTCATAGATTATGAAAATGTGGCTTATCAGCTTATTAATCACGATGAGCGACTAACAGTAAAGGAGGGAAATGTATCTATGTCCTTTCTACCACTCTCACATGTGTATGAACGATTGTGGCTTGCATACGTACTTCACAAGGGAGTAATTAACTGTTATTTGGATGATACCAACCGTGTAGCAGAGGCACTTAAGGAGGTGAAACCTCATTATATGTGTGTGGTACCTCGTCTTTTGGAGAAAATATATACAAAAATATATGAAAATGTAGGTAAGCAGTCTCTAATCAAACGTATGATATTCTCCTTTGCGACGAGAACAGCTAAAATACATCTTAAGCAAAAAAGAAAAGGAAAGAGAGTTTCTTTTATATTGCAAGAACTCTATAATTTTTCAGATAAGCTTGTATTTAGGAAACTAAAAGAGGCTCTTGGAGGTAATATTCAGATGATTCCATGTGGAGGGGCTCTTCTTGAACCTTCTATAGGGCGCTTTTTTCGTGCTATCGGAGTAAATGTAACTCTTGGCTATGGAATGACAGAGACTACAGCTACAGTTGCCTGCTGGGATATAAAATTCAAACTTAAGTCTGTGGGAACAGTACTTCCTAATATTGAGGTTAAGATAGGAGAAAATAATGAAATTCTTCTTAAAGGAGGCTCTATTACTAAAGGATATTATAATAATCCTGAAGAAAATGTAAAAGCATTCACTTCGGATGGTTATTTCCGTACAGGAGATGCTGGATATCTGGACAAAGAAGGAAACCTCTTTATTACGGAACGTATTAAAGAATTAATGAAGACTTCTAATGGTAAATATATAGCTCCTCAACAAATAGAAGGAAAAGTAGGAAAGGATAGCTTTATTGAGCAAATAGCTATCATTGCTGATGCTCGTAAGTATGTATCTGCCTTAATAGTACCTAATTATGATGCTTTAGTGGAGTATGCCAAATCACTTAACCTAAAATATAAAAATTATTCTGATTTGATAAAAAACAGTCAAATTGTGGATTTTTTCCAGAAAAGACTACAAAATTTGCAACAAGGATTAGCTGCCTATGAGCAGATAAAGAAGTTTACCTTACTTACTACTCCTTTCTCTATCAATAATAATGAACTTACTCCTACTTTGAAGCTCAAGCGCAAGAATATTTACAAAAACTATTTCAAAGAAATAGAGGCAATGTATGTATAGGATTAAGAAAATATTTTTTATGAATTAGTAAAAAGAAAAGCAAATGGGAAAAATAGTAGTGGAGCTCAAGGATGTCTCTATTTTCCAGAGAAGAAATCTAATACTCAGTGATATAAATCTTACCATTGAGCGAGGAGAATTTGTATATCTGATAGGGAAGACAGGAAGCGGGAAAAGCTCTTTACTTAAGATACTCTATGGAGATTTGCCTCTGAAAAAAGGAACGGGAATGGCAGTGGATTTCAACCTCACTACCTTGAAAGAATCTGAAATTCCCTACTTAAGGAGGAAGATAGGGGTTGTTTTCCAGGATTTTAAATTACTTCCTGATAGGACAGTATTTGGTAATCTTGAGTTCGTCTTACGTGCTACAGGTTGGACAGATGAAAGAAAAATAGAGGCTCGTATTAATAGTGTATTGACGAAAGTAAAAATGCAAACTAAGTTGCAAAAACATCCTCATGAACTCTCCGGAGGAGAACAACAACGAATAGCGATCGCTCGTGCTTTGCTTAATGACCCAGATTTAATTCTTGCCGATGAGCCTACAGGGAACCTGGATCCAGAGACCAGCGTGGAGATCATGAAGGTCATGCGTGAGATCAACGACTCAGGTCGTTCTATACTTATGGCTACCCATGATTACGCCCTGATACTCAAGTTCCCGTCCAAAACTATCAAGTGCGATGCAGGGAAACTCTTCGAGGTTGTCCAGCGTACAGTGTAGTTAAAAATTAAATTTCAGTTGAATATCAATGAGTTGAAATGTTTTTCTATGGTACTCACAAGCACCAAATTCAAGGATAGCTGCTCGGTGTTCACGGGTTGGGTATCCTTTGTTTTTATCCCAGTGATACATAGGGAATTGCTTATGAAGTGATTCCATATAAGCATCGCGATGGGTTTTGGCAAGTACCGAAGCGGCAGCAATACGCATAAAACGTGCATCGCCCTTTACTTGACAAGAATAAGGAATCTCTTTGTATGGTTTAAAACGATTACCATCTACCACGATAAATTCAGGGGTGAGGGAGAGTTTGTCCAAAGCCTGCTGCATAGCCTCTATAGAAGCATTGAGAATATTGATTTGGTCAATCCGCTGGGGGGAAAGATGTACTACAGCATAGCTTAATGCTTGCATCTCTATGATAGAACGTAGCTCGTTGCGCTGCTTTTCGGTCATCTGCTTGGAGTCATTGAGCAACGGGTGATAGAAGTCTTCAGGGAGTATCACCGCTGCTGCTGTAACAGGTCCTGCCAAGCAGCCACGTCCCGCCTCATCGGTACCCGCTTCTTGAGGAGAGAAAAACCATTTTTCCATAGGGTTAATTTTGTAAAACTAATAAGTTGCAGCCACGAATATCCGCAGCATCAAAGCGCCCCAATACCTCAAAGGAGCCATCGGGATAGGCTTTGCCCAAATCCTGAGTAGCGATAAAACTACAGGAATAGTAATTGGCAAGGTCTATCACATTAATCCCCCCAATTTTGCCATAAGGTAAGGGAGAGAGAGCATCCTCGCTATCGCGGATTAGGACTTTCATCCAAGGTACAGGGTAGAACAGCCCATTTCCTTGACTATAGGCTTGGGAAAGTAGCTCCGTCATCCCATATTCGGAGTGAATTACTTCAGTACCAAAGCCCCTACACAGCAGTTCGTGTAACTCCTCACGAATCAGTTCCTTGCGCCGTCCTTTCATGCCTCCTGTCTCCATAACAATGGTGTTTTTCAGCGAGAATTGGTATTGCTCTACCAAGTCCAAGAGAGCAAAGGATACCCCCATAAGGAAGACTTTTCGCCCCTGTGTGTCCCATGATTTGAGTTTTTGAGCTAGTTCCTCTTGGTTGTAGAGGTAAAAGCCGCTTTCCTTTTGGGCATTGTGAATCAAGTCATCAGCCATATAGATAAGCGATGAACCTTTGCGCTCCAAGTAGGAGGGGAGCAGTGCCAGAAAGATATAATCCTCTATCCTTCCATAGAAGTGGGCAAATCCCTTTCGGAAACTCTCCCTATAGAGCATAAGGGAGCGTACCAAGTGTCGGGACGTTTGGCTACCTGTGGTACCACTGCTGGTAAAGGCCTCCTCAGGAGGCTGAGTAGCGGCATATACCTCCTTACTCTTGAAGAACTCTATAGGTAGGAAAGGAATTTCCTCAAGAGTATGTACCCTCTTAGGTGTCTTGCCGAAATAGTTACAAAACTGCTGATATACAGTATTGTTCTGATACTGAAAGGCGAACACCGCCAGGGCCTGCGCCTCGAATTCCGTGGGAGTATAATCGTGAAAGAGGTTATTCATGTAACAAATTACTTACTTCTTTTTGTAGGATAGGAAGATATTGTATAACAATAGCCCAGAGAATATTGTCAGAGACAGAATCATAACCGTGTATAATTCTATTACGAACATCTACAATCTGTCGTGCATTGGAGATATTTATATTACTATCCTTTTTTAGGATACGATTCATAGCCTCTCCTATAATTTCAATATTTCTCTCAATGGCTCGTTTGGTTCGTATATCACCTTGAAAGATCTCAAAACTTATATTATCGCCAATAAAGCTATCAATTTCATGAATAGCATTCAGAATATCATAGAGCCATGTATTAATTTCATTATCCATAAAGAAGTTGCTTTTTTTGGTTGATATTTTCTATAAAATAGGGATTTTTTAAAGCCTTTTCTTCTAATAAATCAATTTTTCTATTGAATAAGGTCTCTAATTCAAATTTGAATTGGAAATAATTAGAGGTATATTGTAATGCATCTTGGTCTAAGAAATCTACAAGCAAATCAATATCGCTATGAGTATCAAAATCAGAGGTCAATACAGAGCCAAAGACATATAATGTCCTGACCCTATAGCGCTCACAAAGGGTTCTGATCGTATCAAGCTGATTTCTAAGAATAAGATTCATAGTATAAACATTATAATGATTAATGACAGAACGCTATCATATCTAATTGGTTGCTAAGGCAGAATGCGATATTCTCCTTGAGTCCCATAATATGTTCGTAAGCAAATCCCTTTTCTTCGTCGTCCTCCTCCTCTCCGTCAATCATAGCTTCTACTTCTTCCTTTGTCTTATGGACTTTCTCCAAGAGGGAAGCCAGATGTTTCAGTCGGTCTTGGTCAATGAGACTTATCATAGGAAAGTCTTCTATCTTAGGTAACGGAAAGGGGTGAAAATGATCTTCGGGGAATAGTTCCGTGTCTATTGCTATCTCTATATCATAGTCCTCAGAGAGCGTTCGGTTGATAAGGTCAGTCTCGTACCAGAACTTCATTTCTTGAGTAAAGGGCAATTCCTTTCCTAAAGTAGCGCAAATTCCGATAAAGGCATACCCATAGGCATATCCCTTTTTCTCATCAAAGGGGCGTCCCATGATGATATCGGTAAGAGCCTTAGTAGTTTCATTATCATCATCTTCTTCGGCGTAGTTTTGGAAGATTTCATTCTTCTGAACCTCAGCGAGTAAGGTTTCGTTTTTAGAGGCAAAAGTTGCCTGAAGCTCAGGAGTATTTACCCCATAAGCAAACATATAATATCCCATAGGTAAAGATTTTTTCCTATGGCAAAGGTAGTATTTTATTTTTAGAAAACAAAATATTTATGAGTTAGGGAAGAAAATCTATTTTTGCCAAATTGGAGAAATAGGAAGGAATAAAAAATGTTTTGTAAGTTGGACGAATGTTGCTATATTTGCACACAGAATACAAAAAGACTCTTATGAAAAAACATATTATGTTTCTCTTATTGATAAGCCTTAGCCTGATTGCTTGTGGGAAAAAAAATGTAAAGAATCCCCATCAACAAGAAAAAACAGTTCAGGTAGATTTTCAAGGCAATCACTTTAAAAAAACAGATTGGGAGCTATTGGGTTTGCGTGGGAAAGTAAAACGATTGGAAGAGATCTTTGATTACTATGAATATGCAGAAGATGGCTCTGCAAAGAAGTCGGATAGGGTTGTTGTTTCACCAAGAGAAGATACATTTTTCAGTACAGTAAATGGTCTTCCTCTTATTATTGATTTTGACGAAGGAGGTTATATTATAGGCACACGAAGATATGAAGATACAGAAATAGATTCTCTTATCTACAACTATAAAAGAGAAAACCATTACTCAATATACGGGAGATGAAAAACAGTATATAAATCGTTATAAATATGATAAAAGAGGGAATGTAATAGAAGAGATATGGGGCACAGTAGTCCTCCCTTCTTATAAATACTATCATATTACGTATAACAAGAAAGGGCAAAAAATAAAAGAAATTTCCTCTATAAGTAAGACAGAAATTAAATTAGGGGAGGAAACTATCTATAAATATGACTCAAAAGGGCGTATAATTTATGAGGAAAAAAAGGGGATTTTAGGAGATATAAGAGAATATACTTATAATAAAGAGGGTGATATTCAGACTATTAGAAAGAAACCCTTCCTTGAACCAGAACAAGAACTCAGGTATGAATATACTTATGATAAACAAGGTAATTATATTAAAAGCATTCTTTATATGGAGGATAAAATAAAAGAAAAATTAATATCACGAGTAACACAACGAAAAATAACGTATTACTAAAAACAACAAAGGCTGTCGCAAACTAAAATTTACGACAGCCTTTTATTTGCTAATTGACAAATTTTCTAATTTGCTAATTGAATATTGAGTTCCTTAAGTTGTACCTCATCAATAGGAGAAGGTGCATCAATCATCACATCTCGGCCGCTGTTGTTCTTAGGGAAGGCGATAAAGTCGCGTATGGTTTCTTGTCCTCCGAGCAATGCTACCAATCGGTCAAAGCCGAACGCTAAACCACCGTGAGGAGGAGCACCATAGCGGAAGGCATTCATTAAGAAGCCGAACTGTGCCTGTGCCTGATCAGGGGTAAAGCCGAGTAGGGCAAACATCTTGGCTTGCAATTCGCGGTCAAAGATACGTATAGACCCACCACCTACTTCGTTGCCATTGAGTACAAGGTCGTAAGCATTGGCACGTACAGCTCCTGGGTCGGTGTCGAGCAAAGGAATATCCTCAGGCTTAGGCGAGGTGAAAGGATGGTGCATCGCAAAGAAGCGGTTTTCCTCTTCGTTCCACTCAAGCAGAGGAAAATCCACTACCCATAGTGGGGCATATACATCGGGATTGCGCAAGCCCAAACGCTCGGCTAGTTCCATACGTAGGGCGCTGAGTTGCCCGCGTACTTTGTTGGCCTTGCCTGAGAGGATACAGATAAGATCCCCTGCTTTGGCGCCTGTACGTTCTGCCCATGCCTTGAGGTCGTCTTCGCTGTAGAACTTATCCACAGACGATTTGAAAGTGCCGTCTTCGTTGCATTTTACATATACCAAGCCTGAAGCCCCTATTTGTGGACGTTTTACCCATTCTACTAGGGCATCTATCTCCTTGCGGGTGTAGCTATTAGCCCCTGGTACGGCAATACCTACCACCAATTCTGCCTCATTGAACACCTTGAAATCGCGGTGCTGTGCAAGGTCGTTGAGCTCGCCAAACTTCATTCCAAAGCGGATATCGGGTTTGTCGTTACCATACGTCTTCATTGCCTCAGCGTAGGTCATACGAGGGAAAGCGCCGAACTCTAATCCTTTGAGTTCTTTGAGCAAGTGCTTGGCCAAGCCCTCGAAGGTCTGGATAATATCCTCTTGTTCTACAAAAGACATCTCGCAGTCTATCTGAGTAAATTCAGGTTGGCGGTCAGCACGGAGGTCTTCGTCGCGGAAACACTTTACGATTTGGAAGTATTTGTCAAGTCCCCCTACCATAAGTAGCTGCTTAAAGGTTTGTGGGGATTGTGGCAAGGCGTAGAACTCCCCAGCGTTCATGCGGCTAGGCACCACAAAATCGCGTGCCCCCTCTGGAGTAGATTTAATGAGGACAGGAGTTTCCACCTCTATAAAGCCTTGAGCAGAGAGGTAGTTGCGCACCATCATACCCACCTTGTGGCGGAAGATAAGGTTTTCACGTACAGGCGTACGGCGGATATCAAGGTAGCGGTACTTCATACGGAGGTCTTCGCCCCCATCGGTATTGTCCTCAATGGTAAAAGGAGGTACTTCCGAGTGGTTGAGCAGGGTGAGTGCTGTAACAAGGATTTCTATTTCCCCCGTAGGGATATTGGCATTAACAGCCTCACGCTTAATGACGGTACCTTGAATTTGAATCACATCTTCACGGGAGAGGGTTTTGGCTTGTTCAAAGACCGCTTTGTCAGTACGTTCTTCATCAAAGATTAGCTGGGTGATACCATAGCGGTCGCGTAGGTCTATCCAGATCATAAACCCTTTGTTACGAATGCGTTGTACCCAACCGCTAAGGGTTACTTGTTCACTCAGGTGAGCACTGTTAAGCGCTCCACAGGTATGTGTTCTGTACATTTTTTAAGTTTTTAGTTATATTCTATTGAGATTTAACTTCTTGGGGTTGTTTCTGTTGTTCCAAAAAGATAGAATCTCAATAGTTTGTGTTTCTTCAATAAAGTGATAATACATTGAGTAATTGCGAAGTATAACAACTCTTCTTAGATTGTTATTTTTTCAATAAGCTCTCTTGCTCCTTTCATTACTTCTTCATTAGATTTAAGAATACTATCTTTTGCTTCTTTGATTCTTTCATTGAGAATGTGTAATTCGGCCTCTGAAAGCTTTATAGAAGGCTCTTCCATTGAGTAATCTTTGCTTAGGAGCATTTCTTCTTCTGTTATTGTAAGTGTATTCATAGCTATTTTTCTAAAAGAAATTATTAAGTTATTGATTCATAAGGTGTTTTACTTCTGATACTCCTCCAGTTCCTTAGTAAGCATATCTACATAAGGTTGGTGTTTTGGGTGATAGATAAAAGAAATATAATGGTTACCCATAGATATATTAGGGATAATCCTATTACTTATAAGTAGATCTTTGGGATTTTCCTTTACAAATAAAGTATGAAATAGATAATTCCTAAAATGTTGAGGAGAGATAAAATGATGCTTATTAGTGTCCCTATAATAGATAGGAGTACTATCTGCATAATAATACAATATCACCTCTCTATGAGATAAATACTCTACGATTTTCTTAATAATAAAAGAAAAAACTTTTAGAGGATTGGTGTTATTTTTCTGTTCTTTAAGAGCTAAAGAGATCTCAACTACAGGAATTATAATATTAGAATCAGGCTTATATTCGGAAAAAATTAAGGAATATAAATTACCTTCTTCTGTTTTAAAAAGAATCTCTATATCTAAATTCACGGCTATATGGTTATATAATCTTCTTCTTTACATACCTTACTCATAATTTCTTCCTTACGTTTTTTTGCTCTTTCAGCAAGTTTATCCATAAAAGCTAATAGTTTTTCACTTGGATTCTTGATAAGTATAGTCTCTGAATTATGGGTCTTTTCAAGAACAACTACTTCATTTACTTTCTCTGGAGTGGTATTTACTTCTGTCATAATAGTTTGTTTTAATAGATTCTAATAACTTGCAAAAATACTCATTAATTTTGAAAACTGCAAGATATGAGGCGATTTTATTATAGGAAGCAATAAGATAGTGAAAAGTGTTGGATAAAACAGAAAAATGAGACACAGAATTTTTATAATGAGAAAAAAATGTGTATTTTTGCCACTGATAACGAGCTAATTATTGCTAAAAATGGAAAGCCCTACCCAACAACTAATAGATATACTTATGACCTCTCCCAGTGTGGAGTTGCTCAAGTCTAAGAATAGGGTGCCTATGCTTACTTTTTTCATAGAGACCTTTACGGAAGATCATAAGGTACTGGCTCAAGAGGTGCTTTTTCAGCAGTTATCAGACTTTATTGAAACCCAACACTTGGAAGAGGAGGAAAGTGAGGTTACCTTTGAGGTGCTTTTTGAAGAAAAGGCAAAGAATTATGTACGCAATTGGCTCAGTAAAGGCTTTTTGACTAATTATCAGGATGAGCAGGGGGAGGTGTATTATGAACTTTCCTCCCATTCGGTTAAGGTAATTGATTGGCTTTCGTCTCTGAAGAAGGAGGAGTATATAGGGACAGAATCCAAGTTCAGTAGTATCTTTCATCAGCTCAAGGAATTGGTGGAATTTACCAATGAGGACAGGCAGGAGCGTCTTCTGTTGCTGGAGCGGCGCAGAGATGCACTACAGGAGCAGATAGATAAGCTCAAGCGAGGGGAAGAGGTGCAGGTATATGAGGAATATCAGATAGTTCCCCGCTTTAACCAGCTCACTCAGCAGGCTAAGGAACTGCTATCGGACTTCAAGGAGGTGGAGGATAATTTCAAGGAAATTACCAAGGAAATCTATCAGAAGCATTCGGGAGAGCAGACCAAGGATGCCATATTGGAATTTACCTTTGATGCCTTAGACCAGCTCAAGAATAGCCCACAAGGAAAAAGTTTTTATGCCTTCTTTGCGTTTTTGGTCAGCCGACAGTTGCAAGAGGAATGGGAATTCCTAACCAAGAAACTTTATGAAACTCTACAGGAAAAGGATATTCCCATAAGAGATTATTTCCTAAAGGGAATGAGAGGACACTTATACCTCTTGAGCAGGCGCGTAGATAAGGCTAATGACAAAATGGCCGAGAAGCTCAGCCGTATCATTCGAGAAAATGATACCATAGATAACCAAGCTACCAAACAGACTATAAGAGAGATTAAGGACTATCTCATAAGTCTGAGCAGAAGACAGTTGAAACCCGACGTGTCCTTTGAAATAGAGAGAGATGTTTATATTCGAATCCCTTTTGACAGGCGACTTACCTACCAAAAGAAAGAACAAGGAACTTACAAAGAGCGCTTTGAAAATGCAGATACTACCCTTTCTGATGTGACACAACTCGGTAAGCTATTTTCAGATAAGATTATAGATAAAGAGATCCTGAGAGAAAATATCTGCTCTGTACTACAGCAGCGAGGACAAGTTTCTTTGACAGAGCTTATCAATGCACAAGGAGGACTAAAGAAAGGCTTGACGGAGCTTATAGCCTATTTTAGTGTAGCCACCGAATACAAACATGTGATTAATGAGGGAAAAATGCAGGATATTATCTTTGATATCCCTAACCAAAAACGGATCCAATTCCCTGAAATAATTATCTCATTATGAAAAAGTTAGAAGAAGTAAGAGAAAACTACAGCCAAGCAATTGTCAAATTGCTCAAAGGAACTGTTGATAAGGAATCAGAGGTATGGGAGGATATTCTTTTTTATCAGACAGAAATACAAGATTATATACAGACCATAGGTTTGGAATTGGTTGTAAGAAAAGAGGAAGGATTTGCTTTTGTAAAACAATTGGAGGACGAACAGGGTAATACCTTAGGCTTAGTCAGAAGACTCTCTATGGGGTTTGAGAACTCTGTAGTACTGGTGGTACTCAGGCAACTATTAGAGGATTTTGATAACAATCCTACTGATTTTCAATCTTTTGAAAAAATTATCTCCCATTCCGAGATCAAGGAAGAGGTGAGTCTTTTTCTTCAAGAGGGCTATAACAAGGTAAAGTTCTCAAAGGATATAGACAAGTGTATCAAGGATATAGAGGATTGGGGCTTCCTTAAAAGAGTCAATTCTAAGGAAGACACACGTTACCAGATACATAGAATCATAAAGCAAAAGATTACCTTGGATATACTGGAGGAGTTTAAACAAAAATTATCGGGCTATGTGGGAACTATTTAGCACCAATTCAGATACAGCAGGTTTTCGGCTGCAATATATGGAGGTACTCAACTGGGGGACTTTCCACAAGGAAATTGTAAGGATAGCCCCCCAAGGGAACAATTCCTTGCTCACGGGCGCTAATGCATCTGGGAAAAGTACTTTCATAGATGCGCTCCTGACCCTTCTGGTGCCCATGCACAACAAGCGATTCTATAACCAATCTTCGGGGGTAGAAAGGCGAGGAGATCGTACCGAAGAGTCCTATGTATTAGGCTACTATGGAAATATACTCAAGGAAGGTTCTTCCTCCACAACAACCCAAATGCTTAGGGAGAAGCAGAATACTTACTCTATCATATTAGCTTCTTTCTCAAGTACTACCCAGCAGACAGTAACACTGTTTCAACTGCGTTGGTTCAGTGGAACAGAGCTTAAAAAAAATTATGGCATAGCCCATCTTCAATTGGAAATTGCTAAAGACTTTCCTAAGTTTGATAGCGGAGGAGACTGGAAAAAGCTGTTGGATGCTAAGTATAACTATGACAAATCCAAGCGTAAGCAAGTGGAGTTTTTCTCTGGACCTAAGGACTATCAGAGTGCTATGTGCTCTCTCTTTGGTATGCGTTCGGAGAATGCTTTTTCCTTATTTAACCAAATGGTAGGGGTGAAGGTCTTGGACGATTTGGACGACTTCATCTCTACCCATATGCTGGAGGAGCGAAATACAGAAGAGACATACAAAGAACTCAGAACGAGCTTCTTTACCCTGACAGAGGCTAATGATAATATAGAAAAAGCCAAACTACAAGTGGAATGGCTCACCCCTATCTGTCAGGATATAGAAGCCTTACAACAAGCCACCCAGCAGGGCAAGGAGCTAGTACAGCTACAATCCGAGAGTGTGTATGGGTTCGCCAAAAAGTATGTAAGTCTCGCCACAGACGAGATAGCTGAACAAACAGCTCTTTTGGAAGAAGTAAGGCAGCGCAATGCTACACTGCAAAAAGAAGCAGAAGCCCTAAGTGTTAGGTACGCAGATTTAGAACAAGATATTTGCAATGATGCAGTGGGTAAGCAGATAGAAATGCTCAAGAAAGAAAAGCGAGAAAACCTATCGGCCAAGGAGGAACGTATGAGTAATGCTGAGCAATATAACAAGATTGTAGCTTCTTTGGGGCTAATGACAGATCCTGATGAGGAGACTTTTAAGACAAACAGAACAGAAGCTCAGCTTTTATTCAAGGGAGTCCATACAGAGGAGCTGTTACAAGAGGATAATATCCGAAAACTGACCAACGAAAATGAGGAAATAGCCCAGCAGATGGACGCTTTGAGAGAAAATATAGACATGTTGCGCAAAAATAAGAATAATATTTCGGGTCGAGAGGCAACTATACGAGACGAAATCCTCTTAGCAGTAGGGGCTACTAAGGAGGAAATCCCTTTTATTGGCGAGCTTATAAGGGTAAAAGAAGCAGAAAGTGCTTGGGAGTATGTCATAGAGAAAGTTCTGCACCAAACTGCTCTGCACTTAGTGGTGCCTCCTAAATTCTATTCTAAGGTCAATGCGTATGTCAATACACACAACCTCAAAGGACGTATCCGCTACTATAAGTATGAGCAGCCTGCTCCTAAAATATTCCAAATGCCACAAAAGGAACAGCGACTGCTGATAAATAAGATAGAGATAAAGCCTAAGCATCCTTATTCCCTATGGGTCGAATATCTTATAGAGAACCAGCATAACTTTGTCTGTGTGGAGGAATTGAGCGAATTTGAACAATTTGTTGAAATGGCACTCACACCCAAAGGGTTGGTAAAGTATCGCAAGGGCAAGCATGAAAAGGACGACAGAGAGGCTATGGCAAAGCGTAGTAATTATGTCTTGGGTTGGGACAATAAGGAGAAGCTCAGCGAACTCTCCAAGGAACTTGTGCGCCTACAGGAGACAAAAAAGAAGAATGACACTACTCTGAAGACGTTACAACTCAAGAGAGAGGAGCTCAGGAGCAGGCAATTTATTATTAGTAACTTAAACGATAAATTCACCAAGTTTGACACTATCAACTGGCAGGTCTATGCCCTGAAAATTCAAGAATTAGAGACGGCTATAGACCAATTGGAGCAGACGAACAATCGCATCAAAGCACTTGGAGAACAACTTAGGAAGGTCAAAGAAGAGCAAGCTGCTCTTAAAGCAACGATCAAGGAAGAGGAGAAAAAAGAGTTCGTCATAGAACAGGCAATAACTAATATTACAGAGAAGAAGCAACAACATCAGGATATTTTGGAAACAAACCCAGAGGTGGATACAGCGTTGTTTGTGGACAAATATTCTCATTTGTTGGAGTTGTCTTATGCTAATATAGAGACATATAGGCAAGCCTTTGCCTCAGAACTCGCCAAGCAAATAGAGCAGAATAAGCAATTGATTAATAAGAAAGAAATGGAGATCACCAGAGCGACTGCTAAGTTCAGGAACCCACCAGCCGCAATTATAGAGAAATTCAAGGATTGGGCAGCCGATGTGTATCCATTGCCTGAAAAAACAGACCCCGTACTTTTGACAGAGTACCAGCATTATTTGGACAAACTTAAGAAGGATAACCTACCTAAGTATGAAAAAAAGTTCCGAGACTACCTACATGAGACGACCATTCACAAAATGGGAAGTTTTGCTACTTTCTTTGACAGTTGGGCAGAAGAGATACGAGAAAATATTCGTCAGCTCAATGAATCACTCAAAGAAATAAACTTCAATACCCAGCCCGATACTTATATACAGCTGGTACATTTCCAAAGAGAAAGCAAAGATGTTGCCGAATTTAAGGATTTACTCAGGCGTGCAAGGGTCAATATCAATGAGTTTTCTAACCAAGAAGATGGCCGTAGATTGCACTTTGAACAACATATAGCCCCCTTCATCAAGCGGTTAGAAAATGAAACTTGGCGCAAGAGGGTACTGGATGTACGCCAGTGGTTTAGCTATAAAGCTGAGGAATCTTTTAGAGAGACGGGCACTAAGGCCAAAACTTACGAGCGTATGGGGCAGCTCTCAGGTGGGGAGAAGGCACAGCTCACTTATACAATTTTGGGTTCTGCCTTGGCCTATCAGTTTGGTATGCTCAAGGACGGAATGCAGGGTAATTCTTTCCGCTTTATCGCTATAGATGAGGCCTTTAAAGCACAGGACGAGGAGCGTGCATACTACCTCATCACCCTCTGTCGCCAGCTACACCTGCAATTGCTGGTGGTAACTCCTAGTGATAATATTCATATAGTGGAGAATGATATTGCTTTTGTACATTTTGTCTCTCGTGCCAAGAATAAGACCTCACACTTGATCAATATGCCTATAGAACAATTCAAGGCTGAACGGGAAAAATACTTTCAATCATGATAATCCCTGAGGAAATACGTAAAAAAGCCACCCAAAAGTATCTGCCTTATCTCTCTGATATAGCGGCTGATATTCCTTTTACACCTATTGAGATACGGGGGGATAAGACCTATACCAAGAATGATTTTTCGGATTTTGCTCACCAAATAGAAAGCCTTAACAGTCAGGCCAAATCACACAAAGGCTTTGGCTATACCGTGGATTATAAGAGAACACGTACCAAGTACTTAGGTGAGCAGGATATACCTGTGAGTATCTACTTTGGGACGGAAGAGGATTTCCTTCGATTCCTTTCCAAAGAAAAGGAAGTTGCCAAATTCAGAGAAAATATAGCCCTTATTACCTCAATTTTTCCTCAACTAACCCCATGGATACAGAAGAATCCAAAGAAAGTAGTGCAATATGAGACAGAATGGACGGATATTCTGAAGGTCTGTAGCTATTTTAAAGAAAATCCTCATCCTAATTGCTATATTAGAGAACTACCCATAGCGGTACACACCAAGTTTGTAGAGCAACACAAGGGCATACTTCAGGAATTGCTCAATATACTGCTGGCTGATACTCTTGAGGCGGGAGCTACCCACTTTGAACAACGCTTTCACCTCAAGGACAAAGAGCCATTGGTACGTTTTCGTATCTTGGATCAGGATATAGCTGATGCCTATTTTCAAGGAATAGATGATATGGCCATTCCTATTTCTCACTTCAATCGTTTGGATATCCCTGTAGAGCGTATTTGGATTGTAGAGAACAAAACATCGCTCTATACCACCCTTGCTTTTCCAGCTATGGAGAGGAGTATCGCTATTTTTGGGAGTGGCTATGGGGTGGCTGCACTTAAGGAAGCCAGCTGGCTTGCCACTAAAAAGCTCTACTATTGGGGGGATATAGATGCTCAAGGCTTTGAAATTCTCTCCCAATTTCGTACTTATTTCCCTTCAGTAGAGAGTTTTCTTATGGACGAGGCTACATTTGAGCATTTCTATGAGGCATACGAGGGCACTCCTTCGCCTATTACGGTGGAACTGAGGCTTACCCCTGAGGAAAAAGCTCTTTATGAAAGGGTTAAAACCGAAAATCTCCGTTTGGAACAGGAGAAAATCCCACAAGATTGGTTACTACAAACTTTGGTACTTATAACTACCTATTTGTAAATAATTCACTACCTTTGTCGCCCAAAACTTATATGTCATGGCGACAAGCAAAAACTACCTAAAGAAAACCCTACAACTGGTGCTCCCCTTGCTATTGGGGCTATTTCTGTGTTGGTATGCCTTTGCCCAATTCAGCGCAGAGGAGCTATCGCTGATCAAGGAGCAATTCCTTAGGGCAGATTATTCCTTTCTATGGCTCTCGGTAGCGATGGGCTTCTTAAGTCATGTATCACGAGGTATACGTTGGCAATATACCTTGGCCTCTATGCACTATTTCCCTAAGCGATACAACTTGGTTTTGGCTGTATTTATCGGGTATTTGCTCAATCTTACCGTACCACGTTCGGGGGAAGTCTCTCGTGCTTTGCTTATCAATCGCTATGACAAAGTCCCCTTTGACAAGGCTTTCGGAACAATCCTTACCGAACGAGTGATAGACATGTGTATCTTGCTACTATTTATTGCCATTGTCTTTGTCTTTCAGTTTGATCTGGTATGGCACTTTTTAGAAAGCTATTTTACTTTTTCCTATATCATAGTGATACTCTTGGTCTTGGGACTTGTGTTTGTAGCCTTTCTTTATTGGATTTACCGCTCTACCTCTTCCATAGCGCAGAAAATCCGTAAAATGCTTTCAGGCATCAAGGAAGGAATTTTCTCTATAGTCCATCTGAAAAAGAAATGGCAGTTTATAGCCCATACCCTATTTATTTGGCTTATGTATTTTTTGATGTTCTATGTAGTGTTTTTTTCCATGGAGCAAACTAAGGATCTCTCACTGATACAAGTACTTACCGCTTTTGTAATAGGGAGTTTTGCTATTGTCTTTACCAACGGAGGCTTAGGTGCTTATCCGCTCTTTATCGCCAAAGTGTTATTGCTTTTTGGCGTAGCCGAGACCATAGGTACAGCCTTGGGCTGGGTGATATGGATCGCCCAGTTCCTGATGATTGTCCTTTTTGGAGGATTGTCCTTTTTACTTTTACCCCTCATCAATAGAGGTCAGCGGTCAGTAGGTAGTAGTCAGTAGTCAGACTATAGCACTGTTCGTTATTCACTTTTCACTATTCACTAATTATGACTTGTTATCACTGTGGAAATAATTGTGATCCTAAGCACCCCATTGTATTTGACGACAAATATTTTTGTTGTCAAGGGTGCCAAACGGTCTATGAAATCCTATCAGCCAATAAATTAGACAAATATTATACCTACGAGCAAACCCCAGGAGCACGCCCTGAAGAGGCAGGGGAGAAGTACCATTTCTTGGACAATCCCCAGATTGTGGCCAAGCTCCTAGAGTTTGACGAGGGGAACACCCAAATTGTCTCTCTCTATATCCCACATATTCACTGTAGTTCGTGTATCTGGATATTGGAGAATTTACAGAAATTACACCAAGGTGTGATACATGCCTTAGTGGATTTTCCTAAAAAGACGGTACGAATTAGTTACCTAAAAGATAAGATCACCCTGAAAGAGTTGGTAGTACTTCTCTCCAAAATAGGCTATGCACCCTATATCAGTTTGGACGATTATTCTCAGAAGAAAGACAAAAAGGGACAAAAGCAGCTATTGTACAAGTTGGGAGTGGCGGGGTTTGCCTTTGGGAATATTGGACTGTTGTCTTTCCCTGGGTTCTTTGAAGACAACGAATTTTGGTTCAATCGGTATAAGGACTTCTTCCGCTGGCTGATGTTTGCTTTCTCCCTACCTGTGATGTTCTATGCAGCCACGGATTATTTTGTCTCCGCCTACAAGGGGATTCGCAACCGTTTTCTGACCATTGATATTCCCTTGGCCTTGGGTATCCTCACCATGTTTGTCCGTAGTACTTATGACATCATATCGGGTAGGGGACAGGGTTTCTTTGATAGCTTGGCTTCCTTGGTCTTTTTGTTGCTCATAGGCAAATTCTTTCAGCAACGCACCTATTCCTTTCTCTCCTTTGAGCGAGATTACAAAAGCTATTTTCCGATAGGGGTGACTCGTATGACAGGAGAGCAGGAAGAGAGTATCCAAGTATATGATATCAAGGAGGGTGACCGCTTACTGATTCGCAATGAGGAACTGATACCTGTAGATGCTGTGCTTATTCGTGGCATAGGGCAGATAGATTACAGTTTTGTTACGGGAGAATCTAAGTGGACGGAGAAGAACAGCGGGGACAAACTCTTTGCAGGGGGCAGACATAAGGGGGCGGCTATAGAGATAGAAGCTACCAAAACCGTTTCCCAGAGCTACCTCACCCAGCTATGGAGCCAAGAATCCTTCCAGAAGAATAAAAACGAAGGTATCAAAACCCTAACCGATAGGATCAGCCAGTACTTTACCTTCTTTGTACTGCTCATTGCCTTCCTAACCTTAGCCTTTTGGCTTTTCTATGGTACCCCTACCGAGGCGTTCAATGCCTTTACAGCGGTGCTTATCATCGCTTGTCCTTGTGCCTTGGCGGTTTCAGCCCCTTTTGCCTTGGGAAATATGCTCCGACTCTTAGGCAAACGCCATTTCTACCTCAAGGATACCCAGACTATAGAACAAATGGCACAGGTAGATACCCTTATCTTTGACAAAACAGGTACTATTACCCAAAGCAATACTCAAGAAATCACCTACGAAGGCCAAATGATGAGCGCCCAACAACGCTCCTTGCTCAAGAGTGTATTGCGTAACTCCAACCATCCTCTTTCTCGTCAGCTATACCAATACTACAAGCAGGTAGATATACACCCTCTTGACCATTATCAAGAACTGATAGGCAAAGGTATGGAAGCTACATGGGGAGGGGATAGTATAAAGATAGGCTCGGCTAAGTTTGTAACGGGTAAGGAAAACAAAGATGAAACAGCGGTATATGTGAGTATTAATGGGCAGTTAATGGGCAAATATACCTTTAAGAACCCTTATAGGGAACATATATTTACCGTTTTCCATGAGTTGGAGGACAGGGGCTATACTTTAGCGTTGCTTTCAGGGGATACTGAGGCAGAAAAAGCCTTCTTACAAAGCCAACTCTCAGCAAAAGTATCACTACACTTTAACCAAAGTCCTGCCGATAAGCTCCATTATATAGAGCAATTGCAAAAGGAAGGCAAGCGGGTGATGATGCTCGGTGATGGGCTGAATGATGCAGGTGCTCTCAAGCAAGCCCAAGTAGGTTGCGCCGTGGCAGAAAACAGCAATACCTTTTCACCAGCCTGTGAGGCGATCCTTCAAGCCTCTGAGATAGAGCAACTTCCACGCTTTCTCGCCCTAAGCAAGAAGACCATGCAAGTAATCAAGATGAGTTTTGTACTCTCCCTATTATATAATTGTATAGGAACATTCTTTGCCGTAACAGGGAACTTAGAGCCCGTAGTAGCGGCAATTCTCATGCCGATCAGTTCTATTAGCATCGTGCTTTTCACTACCTTATCTACAAATGTATTAGCAAGAAAATACCTAAGATAGTGTAGATTTATCTAACCTTATTAGTTCATATTATTGAGTATAATTAAAAATACTATTTGGTATATTTATAAATAATTATTATCTTTGCCCCTGATTTACAATGATTTTATGAAAATAAAGAGTGGCTTTATACTTCTATCTTTGTTTTTTGCAGTAAATACTTTTTCCCAATCTATAGAACAAAAAAAAGATAGCGTTCAAAAATTAGGAGAAGTAGTAGTTTCTGCTAAGCAGATATTAGGTAGTAAAATTCAGGCACGTAACCGAACGGGTTCAGCTTATTATATTTCTCCTCAAGAGATTCAAAAAATGGGATATACTGATATTAATCGTATGTTAAAAGCCGTTCCTGGTGTGAATGTTTATGAAGAAGATGGCTATGGATTACGTCCTAATATCAGTTTGCGAGGTACTAAGGCAGAACGTAGTGAGAAAATTACTTTAATGGAGGATGGTATATTGGCAGCTCCTGCCCCTTATTCAGCTCCTGCAGCTTATTATTTCCCAAATGCTGCCCGAATGCAAGCCATTGAGGTAGTCAAAGGAAGTAGCCAAGTTCAATATGGACCTTTTACTACAGGAGGAGCTATTAATATGGTCTCTACTCCCATTCCTAATAAATTCTCAGCACGACTGAATGCCACTTATGGGACTAATGATACTTTCAAGACTCATATAAATATAGGCGATCATAAGAAACATTTTGGCTATATGGTGGAATATCTTAGATATCAGTCTGATGGATTTAAGCATTTTGAGGATCATCAGAATGCTGGTTTTAATCGCAACGATGTAGTAGCTAAAGTTATTGTTAATACAGCCAAAAGTGAGGGAGTGAATCACTCATTTGAACTTAAAGCAGGTTATGCCGATGAGGATTCTAATGAAACTTATGTAGGGCTTACGAAAGCTGATTTTGCTAGAACACCTTTCTTACGATATGTAGGTTCACAGAAAGACCATTTGACAACCCGCCACTACCAGTGGGTGGGGACTTATCTTCTACAATTCTCTCCACGACTGAAATTTACAACCCATTTCTATTATAATTACTTCTTTCGTAATTGGTATAAACTTGAATCAGTAAAATATGGTACTTCCTCTAATGAGAAACGTACTATAGGACAAATACTTGCCGACCCTGAAACTAATGCTGCTTATTTTGATATTCTATCAGGAAATGCAGATAGTCGTGTGTTTTATAGTGATTATGAGCGTCTGAAAAATAACCCAGGTCTCTTTGTACGCGCCAATCATCGTGAATACTTGTCACGAGGTGTGCAAACCAAGGCTGAATATAAAGCAATATGGGGTAATTGCTTCCTTAGTAATGAATGGGGTTTGCGCTATCATGCTGACCAAGAAGATCGTAATCAATGGGATGATATTTATGCAATGAAAGGAAGACGGATGCAGTTGCTTTGGAAAGGCATTAAGGGAAGTCAAGCTAATAAAATAACTAGTGCTAATGCACTTGCTGCCTATTGGCTTTCAAAGATAAGTTATAAAAAATTGACTGTTACAGCAGGTTTACGCTTTGAGCATATTGAACTTTTAGAAAAGGATTATACTACTGATGATACACGTCGTACAGGGCAAAAGCGCATAGAGACTACTAATGTAGCTAATGCAGCGATACCAAGTCTTGGGGTACATTACAAAATTAATGATTGGTTTTCAGCTTTTTCAGGGATTCACAAAGGTTTTTCACCTCCAGGAGTAAGCAAAGAAAAGCGAGTGATGGACAGGAATGGAAATATTACCTTGTTGACTGAAAATCAGAAACCTGAAAGTAGTATTAACCTTGAAATGGGGTTGAGGGTTAATAGTCAAAGTTTAGAGACAGAACTTATTGGCTTTTATAATAATTATAGTAATATGTTAGGTAGTGATCTTGCTGCTATGGGAGGAACGGGCTCATTGGAACAGTTTAACGTAGGAGAAGCAGTAGTGAAAGGGTTAGAGTTTATTGTGCAATATCAGCCCATCCCCGAGGATTATGCCCTCAAAATTCCTTTACAGCTCTCTTACACCTTCACTGATACTGAGATGAAGAACTCTTTTGAAAGTAACTCATGGGGGCGAGTAATAGCAGGTGATGAGATCCCCTATATTAATCGCCATGCATTTAACTTGAGCATAGGGACTAGCTACAAACGCTATGAGTTAAATATAGGGGTGCGCTATAATAGTGCTGTACGTACTGAACCAGGACAAGGTGCTATAGCTGATCGACAAAAGATACCTGCTTATACCATTGTAGATGCTTCGGCAAAAGTGAAAATAAATGAAAACTTTACCATTAACCTAAATGCTATCAATCTCACTAACAAAACCTATTTAGTATCACGTCATCCTTCAGGTTTACGTCCAGGTCACCCTTTTGGTGTGTTTGGTGGGTTTATATTAAAGTATTAAGAGACTATGAACAAATTTTTATGTATTCTTTTTTTACTCCTTATAAGTACATCACTAAGTGCACAGACTTTTACTCTGAAGGGTACTGTGAGAGAAGTAAATGGTGATCCTTTATTAGGAGTTACTGTTATAATAAAAGAAACACATGCGGGTACCAGTACCGATATGAAAGGTCATTTTACCATTAAAGCGCAAGTAGGACAGACTTTAGTGGTAAGCTATGTAGGGATGAAAACCCAACATATTAAAGTAAAAGAAGAACCTCTGCATATAGTGCTCAAGGAAGAAGCCGAAGTTTTAGGAGGTTTAGTGATTACTGGATATCAGAAGATACAAAACCATGTATTTACAGGAGCATCTACTTCAATAAAAATGGATGATATTAAGATAGAAGGGGTTGCTGATGTATCGCGTATGCTTGAAGGACGTGTGGCAGGACTTTCTATTCAAAATGTAACAGGTACCTTTGGGTCGGCACCACGTATTAATATTCGCGGAGGCGCTTCCATCATAGGCAATGTACAGCCTTTATGGGTGATTGACGGAGCTATTTATGAAGATTTAGTCTCTTTGAGTCTTGACCAACTGGTCTCAGGTGATGCAGTTACTTTAGTCAGCTCGGCTATTGCAGGGCTTAATGCTGCCGATATAGAAGATATACAGGTACTTAAAGACGCTTCAGCGACTTCTATGTATGGGGCTCGAGCTCTCAATGGGGTGATAGTGATTACTACCAAATCAGGTAAGCGTGATACTCCTAACCGTATCACTTACTCTTATGAACAAAGTTTTCGCCAGATACCGTCTTATAAAGATTTTGATTTGCTGAACTCACAGGAAACAATGTCGCTTCTCCAAGAAATGGAACATAAAGGCTATTTTAACCTTCAGAATACCCTTTATGGTAGGCGTAGTGGTGTTTATTACCAATGGTACAAAGGAGTGAGTACACTTAATCCACAAACGGGTAACTATTACTACCCTAATACCTTATCAGCAAGAAATACTTTTATGAGAGAACGTGAGTATGCCAATACCAATTGGTTTAAACACCTTTTTTCTATCAATCCTATACAGAGCCATACGATTACTCTCTCAGGAGGAGGTAAAAATACTACAACTTATGCGTCTTTGGGGTACTATCATGATAGTGGTTGGACAATAGCCGATAATGTAAAGCGTATCACAGCAAACCTGAAAAGTACTTTCTACCTTAATGAACAGTTAAAAGCTACCTTTACGGCAGTGGGTAATATCCGTCAACAGAAAGCGCCAGGTACCTTTACCCAGCGCAAGAATACTACTATAGGAGCTTTTGAACGTGATTTTGACATCAATCCTTTTTCCTATGCTTTAGGCACTTCACGTACTTTACGTCCTAAAGATAATAATGGAAATCTTGAGTATTATCGCAACAATTGGGCTCCTTTTAATATCTTGAATGAATATCAAAATAACTACATGAAAATAGATGTGCTTGATTTTAAAATACAAGCTGAAACATCTTATAAAATCAACTCGCATTTAGAAACTACTGCTTTAGTATCGGCTCGGCAAGCACAAACTAATTCATCTCACTATATTACCGAACAATCGAATGTAATAAAGGCTTTTCGTGCCAATGAAACACCCCAAGTGGCTGCTGATAATATATATCTGCTGAAAAATAAAGACAATCCTTTAGCCCCTCCGCAAATAGCTTTGACCAATGGAGGTATCTTTAACAAGACTGGATCCTCCTTAAAAAGCTACATGGCACGTGTAGCAATGGATTATAATAGGAAGATAGGTGATTATCATGACCTTAAAGCCTTTGGATTTGCAGAAATACGCTATGCTGACCGAACTGTTACTCCTTTTCAAGGGTATGGTATTCAGTATGATCGCGGAAATCAAGTGTTTACCAATCCTCTTATCTTCCAAAAGCTTCTCAATGAAGGAAATAATTATTTTGCTCTTACCGAAAAATATGACCGTGGACTTACTTTCTCTGCTAGTGGTACTTATGCTTACCAAGGTAAATATATAGTGAATGCAGTGCTGAATTATGAAGGTTCTAATACAGCAGGACGTGGCACACGTTCACGCTGGTTACCTACATGGAATATAGGTGCTAAATGGAATATAGACCGTGAGAAATTCTTTAGTAGTAAAAATATCAGCACTCTTGCCCTGAGAACAAGTTATGGACTCACTGCTAAGATGAATGAACAAGCTATCAACTCTTATAGTGTTTTTCAGAACTGGATACAAAATCGTTATCGGTTCAGTGATAGAGAGAACGCTTTGCGTTTACTCCACTTAGAGAATCGAGATCTCACATGGGAAAAAATGTATGAGCTAAATATAGGGGCTGATGCTGGCTTTTTTGATAATCGCATAAGTCTTTCTTTAGATGTGTACCAGCGCAACTCATTTGACCTGATAGATCTCATCCGTACTTCAGGGATTGGAGGTGAATATTACAAATATGCCAACTTTGGTGATATGCGTACTCGAGGAATAGAACTTGCTTTGAATACCAAAAATATTCATACTGATGATTTCAAGTGGCATACTACCTTTTCATTTAGCTATATGAACCAGAAGATTACTCGCTTACTGAATACCCCCAATACTTTTGATATGGTATCAGGCACAGGTCGTGGTAATATAGTAGGTTACCCTAAAGGCTCTTTGTTCTCCTTTAATTATCAAGGTGTAAATAATCAAGGACTACCTACCTTTGATTTTGGACTTTACCCACTCAATAACCGTCCTTATGCTAATGTGGTAGGAGCCGATTTTTCGGATACTCGATACTCAAAATCATACCTTATCTATCATGGCTCGGTAGAGCCAAATGTTATAGGAGGAATTTCTAATACCTTTACCTATAGAAACTGGGAATTTTCGTTCTTTATCACAGCTCAAGCGGGCAATAAAATACGATTAAATCCTACTTTTGACCCATCCTTTGGAGATCTTAATGTCTTTTCAAAAGAATATTATAACCGATGGTTACACCCTTACGATCAATTGCGCACTCAAGTACCTGCTTTGCCTTCACAGAGTCTTATTAACCTTATTGGTAAGGAGAATATAGAACGTGCTTATAACACCTATAATTACTCTCAAAATCGTGTAGCTGACGGTAGTTTTGTTCGTATGAAAAACATATCTATAGGTTATAGAGTACCTAAAAATAATTTAGACCATTATGGCATCAGTAACTTAATAGTGCGTTTGCAGGCTACCAATCCGTTCCTCATTTATTCTGATAGTAAGCTCAATGGACAAGACCCAGAGTATTATAAATCAGGAGGGGTGTCATTACCTACTCCTAAACAATATACTTTATCTTTTCAGATAGGATTTTAGTTAAATAAGAAGTAACAGATAAACTCATTGAAAGTTCATGTTGAGTATGTGAATAACAAGTAACAAAAAATAGAATGAAATATGTGATTAAAATAATAAGTATTATCTTTAGTAGTCTTTGTATAAGTTGCAATTATTTGGACAAAGATCCCGATGCTTCTCTAAATGTACCTCTCAATTCAGAAGAGAAAATAGCAGAACTCCTTACAGGAGCTTATCCTGATGCAAGCTATTTTCCGTTTCTTGAACCACGTACTGATAATGTAGCCCAGCGCGAAAATGGAGTACATACACGCTTGAATGAGGCTATGTATCGTTGGGAAGACGAAGATCAAGAAGATCTCGATACGCCCTTACACTATTGGAACAGCTGCTATAGGGGTATTGCTCAAGCTAATAAAGCCTTAGAACTTTTGGCTAAATATCCTAAGACCAATCGTGTAAAAGCACTATATGCCGAAGCCTTCTTACTCAGAGCTTACTTGCACTTTATGCTTGTAAATATATGGGCAGAGCCTTATAAAGGGGAAGCTTCTAAAAATGATTTAGGAATTCCTTACCTTACTACGCCTGAGAAACATGCTTTAGTGAATTATAACCGAGGCACGGTATATGATGTTTATCAGAAGATAGAAGAAGATCTTAAGTTAGGAATTACTTTGGTGAGTGATAGTTATTATAGCAAACCCAAATTTCATTTTAACAAACGGGCTGCTTATGCCTTTGCCTCACGTTTTTACCTATTTAAAGGAGAATGGCAAACAGTAATAGACTATGCCAACTATGTGCTCACCCAGCCTAAAACACAATTACGCCATTGGAAAGCCTATTATGATGAATATGGATTTAATAATCGTACTCATCTATACCAGCAATATACAAAGACTGAAGAGGAAGCGAACTTGCTTATAGCTACAACACAATCACGTTGGACAAGAGAGCTCCCAACGGTTAAGTACGGACTGACTACAAACCTTATCAATACTAATTTTAGCTATTATGCTCCAGCCACTTCTCCTATACCTATTTATAATGGTATGTATATAGCTAAGTTTGATCAGCTGTCTCTCTTTGGAAGTACAGGAAGCAAGCCTACTGACCTATATGTCTCCAATGTGCTTCTCACCACCGATGAGGTAATGCTCAATCGCATGGAAGCATACGTTATGCTTAAAAACTATAATCAGTTTCTTTTAGAGTATCGAGAATATTACAAGGTCAAATTTGATATTACTAAAAATACTACAGTAGAAGAACTTACTCTTTCTACAGATGATGATTACCAAAACTTTTCACCTTTCTATGGGCTTACTATTCGGCAGTTGGGGGCTATTAAGAATATTGCTCTATTGCGCCAGTGGGAATTTATGCATGAAGGGATGCGTTGGCTGGATATTAGGCGCTTTTATATTCCTGTAAATCGCACTGCAGAACCTCTACAGAAAGAAGACCTGCGCAAGGTAATACAGCTTCCTATAGAAGCTATTAATCGTGGATTACCCGCAAACCCAAGATAGGAGTGATATAATAGACATTTTTACAATATTAATAATAATTCAGTATGAAAAATCTTTTAGAAATAACCGCTATAGCATTTTTGTTCCTTTTGGTAAGTTGTCATAAAGAAAAACTATCTTCACAAAGTGTAGTAGAGTCCGAGACCACTCAGCAAGCTTATACCGAATTAGATAGGTGGATAGAGGATAATATCACTTTGCCTTACGGGATTGCTATTGAATACCGCTGGGATAAAAATGCTGCTCAGAAAGGCACCTATACTTATCCTCCAGAGGTAACTAAAGTAAAACCTGTACTTGAGGCTATTAAATACCTATGGCTCGAACTTTATACCGAAGCTTCACTAGGCGGTAGTAATTTTTGGAAAGGAAAGGCACCTTTAAAAATATATCTTTATGGAGGAAAAAATGTTGATGGCAATGGGCAAGAACTTATTAATAATAACTCAGCAGTAGGGCGTGAGTTTCATCTGTATAATATTAATGACTTCAACCCTCGCGATAAAGACAAAGTATACGTACTGATGCGTAGTGTGCATCATCAGTTTGCTCGTTTGCTTGGAGATGAAATATATCCTTATGACCGTCAAACATTTCTTAGTATTAGTCAGAAAGATTATCGTACTGTTTTTAATAATCAACTATATGGCTTGCCTACTGATGGGATAGCCCTATACGCTCTACGCTATTATCCTAAGAAGCGTGATCTAAACACTTGTACAACTGAGCTGCCTTTTCAGTATTTTCAATCACTCGCTCAGTGTCAGAATGCTCATGCCCAAGCGGGTATTAGTGAGGATTGCTACTTTTGTAACTTTACACAAAATACTCCCAATCATGCAGGTTTCTTTACTTTCCAAGCAATGATCTCCGCTGAAAATGATTTTGCTGAGATGATAAGTATTCCTCTTACTAATCTTAGTTCTCAGATAGATATTGCCAAGAATATCGCCAAGACTCCCACAGGTAGTACTGAGAAGGAGATGCAACGTGCTGCCCTATCGTATAATAACTTACTTAAAAAAGAAGCCTTTGTAGCTGAATATTTTAATAAGAAGGTAGGCTTTAGTCTTAAGCGCTTACAGCTTTTAAGCCTTCAGCGCATGAATCGATTTAATGCCCAATAAATATGACTTCTATGATGAAAATAACTACTTTTATAACTTTGTTTGCTTTGCTGATAGCTTGTCAAAAACAAGAAAATGTTTTTGAGTATTCGCCCTCTCAGCGTATGTCTCAGCATCGTACTGAGTTGCAGAATGAACTTACTGAAGCTCCTTATGGTTGGAAAGTACTTTACTTTCCACGTACTGATTCGTTACTCTTTGCCACCCCTACCAAACCCGAGAAACGAAGTGAATCAAAATATGTGGAGAAACTAATTACACAGGGATTTGGTGGGTTTTATTTTTTGATGACTTTCCATAAAAATAATACTGTAGATATTTTAATGGATACCAATACCCAAACTATCCAAGTCGCTAAAACCAGTGAATATGCGCTCACTCAAGAATCACAACTCCAGCTGTCGTTCACTACTTATAATTATATTCATCGTCTGGTAAATAATCGCTTTCGTGCTGCTGCCGATTTTCTGTATGTAGGCAAAGATACCCTACAGAATATTGTCTTCAAGACTGCTTCCTATGCCGAACCTGCTCGTGAATATATAGTTTTTGAAAAACTGAAATCAATTACTGATAAAGAACAATTCTTACAAAAAGCATATAATAATAGACAATTCTTTGAACAGATGAACAATCCACAAATCGTCATTAGGCGTGGTAGTAAGATTTACTACCAAAGTGATGTATACTTAAAAGGTAACAATTTTGGGTTGAACACTCCCTTTTTGGAGGGATTTGTAGCCAATAGATATTATGTGTTCGAATATCGCACTAACCCACAAGAAGATCCTTCAACAGGCAGATACAAAAGTCAGTTTATAGGTTCTGGTTATGTAGGTACTGAAAAGGGACTTACCTTTAGAGCAGGATTACGCTATAATAACTCTCTTATATTTTACGATTTTGTGCGTGAAGGGAATCGTTTTATTGCTCATCATTATGACAAGAAAGGTATTGCCACAGGTTATATTGCTGAAATATTTAATAATTAAAAAATTAGCAATGAATATGATGCGTTTTTTTATCTATTTAATTATAAGTTTATTTCTATTGGCTTGTAATACCAAAGAAGAAGACCCTGCACAGGAGGATTACCGGAAACTCTTTCCCTTTAAAGGGATTGAGAAACCTACCATTAACTATGAAGACCTTGTGCATAAACAGTGTGATATAGACCATTATACTTATCCTGGTGTGGAAACTACACAGCAGGGACATCAGTATACTCTTACCCTTACTTACCAGTGTAAGAAAGGAAAAGATAATGTTCGTGATCCTCGTTATTATGTGTGTTATGTAAATGCTCAAAAGGAGTTAGTTACCTTACGTGCTACCACTACGGAGCAAACGGTTCGTTTTTCTCTCCCTTCAGGTTATCCTCTCTATCTATCTGTTTATGGTGGAGGGGAAAGAGAATCAAGAGTAAGTGCTCAGTTGAGTGCTGTAGATACACAAGGAATAGTAAGTATTCCTACTTTGCAGTATAATGCTGCTCAGAATACCGATGGTACTGATAATGTAACTCCCTATTGTGAATATATAGTTTTACCTTAGAAAATGAATAAAATGAAATATAATCTCTTATTATATGGACTATTGGGTTTTGCATTCTGGGCTTGCCAAAAAGGAGAAGGCGAGACTGTAGAAACGGCTAATATACTTCGTCCACAGGCTGATATACCCTATACTTTCAGTCGTAACGGTCAGTCAAGTGTGGATGAACACACTGTTGCCCTTTTGCGTGAACCTCTGGATATTATAGAACGACGTTTGCTCTCTGGAGCTATCTCTGATTTTACATATACTGAAATTCTTCGCTATTATACTGAAGGTACTTCTTATGTGAAACCTATTGATGAAATAGCATCTTCTTCGTTAGTGCCTACTGATAGGATTAAGGAAGACATTATCAATCTCTTCCTCTCTGCAAAAAATATTCCACTCAGGGAAGCCCATCCAGGAATTTCAGGCGATGCAGGGCGTAGAGTAGGCGATGCAGAACGTGTGTATGTAGATGAAAAAGGAATAGCTCCCGCCCAGGTATTTATGCGTGTCATAGATGGGGCTATATACTTAGATAAAATACTCTTATTGCACTTAGATGAGCGTTATTTCTCTGATACTACTCTGCGCCGTAATCATCAAAATGTAATCTTACCACCAGGTGAAAACTACACTGAGCTAGAACATCATTGGGATTTGGCTTATGGTTACTTTTTACACTTACAATCACTCACTCAGTCCGATGGGGTAGCTGCTTTGGCGGGTGTTGAACGTAAAATACGAAATGCTTTTGTACAAGGACGCATTGAATTGGGACGTTATCGCTATGAAGCACTCTATACCCAAATGCGTATTATCCGTGAAGAACTTTCCAAAGCAATTGCCATTCGTGCTATTAATACACTTACTGGGGTGATTACCCTTACCAATTATACTGAAGCTCCTAAACAAGCCTTTAAATATCTATCACAAGGCTATGGATTTTTATATGCTTTGCAATTCACTCGCAGAGCCGATGGCACTCTTTACTTTACTTATGATGAGGTGAGAGCCCTTCAGAATCAACTCATAGCAGGTATTGGTTTATGGGATGTTACACGCTTATTAGCCCCTACTGTCCAGGAAGGCTCTCTTAAAAATATTACACAACAAATTGCTGAACGCTACCAATTATGATAAAAAAACTTCTTTTCCTTCTTTTTGCTTTAGTGCTCTATGCTTGTGAAGAAAAAGCAGACACTTCTCAGCCCATTAAAATAGGTACTGAGAATACTTCACTTGTTCACTTGACTCTTTATCCTCAGAGCCGACATGATATATTACTCTCAGGAGGTAATCATAAATATACAGTAAATGTAGCTAACTCGCGTTTGGTGGGAGCCTCCATTAGTCAAGATACTCTTAAAATTCAGAGTTTTCAAGAACAAGGTAGTACCTTTATGATAATTCGTTCTCATGACCAAGCAGCACGCTTGAATATTACCGTACAACCTAATGAACTCAATTTTACAGCCAAAGAAGTAACCCTTGCACCTACGGACATCAATAAAACTATTCAATTAGGGGGAGGTGATATAGTGAGTATTACTACTGCTGATCCTGATGATATAATGAAAACTACATGGGATGGTAATAGTGGTATCTTGGAAATAAGAGGTAAAGCCGAAGGCGATGCCACTATCATAGCTTCCTCAGCAGGACTTACCTCTAAAGAGCTTAAAGTAAAAGTACGCTGTATAGATGATAAGCATTTTCTTGATAATTTAGGCGTTAATAAAAATACCAGTAGATACATCACTCAAGCTATTAATCCTACTGTCATTCAAAAGAGCCAAACTACCGGTACACTCTTTTCGGGACAGAATAATATTAATGCTACTAATAATTCATATTATAGAATTCCTCCTATTATAAACCCAGTACAAGGTACTTATATGGATTTACGCATTGAGTATAAGAAAATTAGAGGTTCGGTTACTTATGAAACTCTTAAATTTTATGTGGAGGAAGTACGTACCATTACTCGCCAAGTAGTATTACGTGGTAGGACTCTCAAGATAGTAGTTCCTTATTATTAGATAACAATATTTTATTAATTTTAATTATATTTTTTCGTATGAAGAATATCCGACTTTTGTATGTATGGGCAACTTTTGTAGCCCTCTTGTTCTCAGGTTGTAAAAAAGATGATGACAACAACGAACAAAAACTTAAGAATCTCACTTTGGAGAAAATCGCAGTAACTATGAAGGCAAGCGAAAATATTGCTGTGCGAATTACCGATGGCAATGGAGGTTATACCGTCGCATCTGCCAATAAAACTATTGCCACTGCTGTTATTGAACAAAACAATGTGAAAATCAATGCTATAGCTGAAGGAAAAACTACTCTAACAGTCTCTGATGCTAAAGGAAAAAAAGCTAACATAGCAGTAACAGTGATCAATCTCATTGTCCCTGGTGAATCACTCACTATAGAACAGGGTAGTACGCTGACCAAAGCACTAACTTTTGGCACGAGCTATACAGTTTCTTCTACCAATGAAACTATTGCTGCTGCCTCTATAACAGGAAATACGCTTACCATAACAGGGGTAGGTAAGGGGAAAACTCAAATTATTGTAAAGGATACGCCGACCCAGAAAGCGCAAACTTTTAATATAGAAGTAACTAGTTCTTTTGCTGTAGAAAAGGCAAAACTTACTCTTGTAAATGGACAAGAAGAAGTAAATGCTGTTATAAAAGGAAAGGATAAATACACTCTCTCTGTAAGTCCTGAAGGTATAGTTGCCGCTACAGTTGAAGACCGTATAGTGAATGGTAATCCTGATGGTAAAAATATTCGTGTAAAGGCTCTTAAGGTAGGTGAGGGGCAAGTTACTGTAAAAGATGATGTTAGTGGTCAAATAGCTACTTTTAAAGTAACCATTACTGCAGCTGATCTTACTATTGCTAAGACTGAAGTTGAGATGGCAACAGGAGCTACTGTTGAAGTTCGTATTAATACTGGTAATCCCGGTTATACTGTTAGCTCTTCCCCTACAAACGTAGTTACTGCTGAAGTAAAGGAAAAAACTGAAAAAGTGGCAGGTAAAGATGATACACATCATTATGTAATTATTAAAGGAATAGCTGCTGGTAATGCCACCATCACCCTCAAAGATAGTGAAAATAAAACTATAACTATCCGTGTAGTTGTGAAATCGAAAGATGATATTTTTGAGATAGATAGTAATGGTGTAGTAACCCTTAAGAGTGGTGCTATTGCTAAAGGAGATATAAGAATTCCAGATGCTGGGACAAGTATAGGAGCAGGGGCTTTTTCTGGGAATGCAGAGATTACTTCTATTGATTTCAATAACGTAACTAAGATAGAGAGAAATGCTTTTCTAGCATCTAAAAAATTAGTTTCTATTACAGGAAGTAAAATACAGGTAATAGGTCGAATTGCTTTTGCTTCGTCTCTTGTGCTTAAAGAAGTAACTCTTCCTGAGACTATAACTACTATAGGTCAAATGGCTTTCATGAACTGTAAAAAATTAGAAAAAATAACTATAAAAGCGACTGTTCCTCCTACAGTACCGGTGAATGCTTTTAAAGGTATCAGTACCAATGCTATACTTTATGTACCAAAAGGAGCTAAATCATCTTATGAAGGACATGTTGAATGGAAAGAGTTTAAGGAAATAAAAGAAATTGATTAAAAATTTTGGTAAAAAGGAGTTCATATTAATGGTGAACTCCTTCTTATTTGCATAAGAAGAAGCTATACTTCAACTATTTGTGATTAAAAAAAGCGATACTGCCTCTGATCGAAGAAAATTATGAATTTTATAGAGAGAGAAAGAATTATTAATATTATTGAGAATAAATGAAGAAAAAATTCTTAACAGCTTTAGACAGAGCAGCATTTAATAATAAGAGCCCCTTTTCTTAAATCATCTTTTGCTTTAGGTTCTACTTTTATTTTATAGGGAGATTCCATATTCAGAAGCTACTTCATTAATCATAACATCAAAGTCTTCACACTCTTCAAAAGGAGTGTTACATGTTTCTATTTCGTCAAGAAAAGCCATTAATCTTGGCGTCATTTCAATAGGCTGAGGTATGTCTTCTTCTTGAATGATAGGTACATTTAAAGACTTTATAAAATCTTTTATTGAATTTAGTTTATTTACATCAGAGGTAGCAAATGTTACAGCTGTTTCCATAGTCAAATGTTTTTAAGAGTTAATATAAAAGCAAAAAAATCACTACTTAAAAAGTAATGATTTTTAAATTTTTCTCTATTGACAGATAGATTTGTACTCGGAGCGGGACTTGAACCCGCACAGGCATTGCTGCCCACTGGATTTTAAGTCCAGCGTGTCTACCGATTCCACCATCCGAGCCTCTTATGATATACATAAAAAGAGCGAAAAACGGGATTCGAACCCGCGACCTCAACCTTGGCAAGGTTGCGCTCTACCAACTGAGCTATTTTCGCATTTCATCTTTTCCTTAAGACGGTGCAAAGATACAACCTTTTTTGAAACTGACAAAGAAAAAGATGATTTTTTCATGAAAAGGATAATTGTGTTTGTATATTGTTTATAATAAATATGCTACAAGGCAATTCTACTTATTAAAGATCCTTTTCATTGTAAGTCCCGCTAATACTAAATATACCAAACACAGTGCCCACATTCCCAGCCAATATGGCATAATGGTAGTGATATGAGCTCCCATCTGAGTAATAGATATAAAACCCTTGCTCCCTAAAGTAGTAGGTACAATATACGAAAAAACACTCAGCCATTCGGGCATCGCTACGGTAGGCCACGAAAAGCCAGTAAGCATTACCGCAGGCAAAGAGGTATACATAATGAGCATAATGGCGTCTTCACGACGGCGCAAAAAGTTCAGCAAGCAAAGCCCCATAAATACAATCGACAGGATAAATGGTATCATAAAAACCATAGTGCTTAGTATCGTGCTACGTACAGGAATGCCAAACAAAGGCATTATAATTCCTAAAATAATGAGTAATATCACCATTGAAAAAGCTAAATAAGTAGTAGCTTTTCCCATCACAATAGGCAAAGCTCCCCAAAAACTATCGGAGTTAGGATATATTTTTTTTAGTTTGTTGCCTTCTCGCATCGTTCCTCCTAACATACCTACGGCAGTGAGTATGGTAGTTTGAAAGATAATCACAAGCACTATGGGAATAAGGAAAGTAGCATAACCCAAAGAGGGATTGTATAAGCTCACTACTTGGGGACTCACGGGCATTGCCTCATCATGTGCTTGGGTAGGGAGTTTGCCTTGTGCCGAAGTGCGTTTCACCTCAACCCCTGCATTCAGGTAAGTAGCCGACACTTTAGCGGCGGTAAGTATTTGCTTGTAATAAAGCATATAAGAAGCATCGGCATAGACCGATATAGTGGGTTGTTCTCCGCGTTGTAGGTCACGTGCAAAACCGTTGGGAATGGCTACTATTCCGCGTATTTTCTCCTGCTGAAAGGCTTTTTCAGCTTCGTTGAGGTTGAGGTAACTGCTGTAAATAGCGGTCTGACTCGTGGCATCAATCATACGTAACAACTGACGGCTTTGGGCAGTATTATCCTCATCTACTACTCCAATAGGAAGCTCTTGCAAAGTCTCTTCGGAATAGAGATAAGTATAGATAAACGACACGGCAATCGCTACAATTACAAACGAAAAGAACACCGCCTTGTCGCGAAATATATATTTGGCTTCCCAAAGCATCGCACGAGTGAAATCGGCTGAACTTTGATATATGTAACTTCTAAACTGTTTCATAACCTCCTGATTTTATCTTTTTCACAAACATAGGATAAGCCACTATAAGCAACAGTCCAAAGAGTAACAATGCCAAAAGTGGTTGCCACGTCATCTCTACAGGAATGCCCTTAATGGCGCGATTTACATAATATTTCATAAAATGAGCATAAGGGAAGATTTGCGCTAAATACTGCAAACTCTTAGGTAGCCCTTCCATAGGAAAAGTATAAGCTGCAAATGAGAAGGCTATAGCTGTAAAACCACTGCCTATGGTAAGTGCCGACCTAAAATTAGGCAATATAGAAACGAGTGCAATACCTATAATCTGATAGATAACAACCAAGGCAAAGGTAATGAGTACCACATTGAACATCGGAATGTGCAGGGGTGTGCCTATAAGCCCAAAGAGTAGGTAATTCATCCACCACGCTACAAAGAAAAGTACTAAGGTATAAGGCAGAAGTTTGCCAACCAAGGCTTTCAGTGGGCTACCACCTGCTTGCTTGAGCCAATGCTTACCCTGATGATAGCGCAGCTCTACTCCCAATACATAGACCGTTACCATCATTACAATCATTTGGAGCATCATAGGCAAGAGTGCTGTGAGCAGGTAATAGGCATAATTAGAATAAGGATTGTATAGACCGTGGTCGTCTACCTTTACGGGTTGAGCTTCGGCGCGTACCTTCTTAGTTTGTTGCCCTTTTTGCATTTTCTTCTTCATCACCAAGCCTGCTGAGAACATCCCTACGGTAGTTTGGAAATCTTTTTGGATAAGACTTGCCCCCAACATAAACTGACTATTAGTATAGCAAATCACCGATTGGTTTTCACCTTTGAATAGTTTCTGCTGAAAGTCGGCAGGAATGACGATAAAGCCCATTATCTGCTGTTGCTGGATAAGGCGTTGGCCTTCTTGTTCATCGGTGAGTTTGATTTTCAGGTCGATGTTTGGGGTAGCATCGAGCATACGCAAAAGGTTCTCGGACAGCTGGCTCTGGTCGTAATTGATATACGCCATAGGCAGGTCGCGGGGTACTCCTTTGTAGAAAATAGCCGCAAAGAACCCAAAGATAACCAAGGGGAACACCAAAACGTAAAACAGCCGTTTGGGTGATAGGAAAAGGTTCTTGCATTCGGTTTTAAAATATTTCATAGTATAATTAGCAAATTAGTTCATTTGTATTGCTTTGAGAAAGCCTTTGGTGTGTAGGATATAGAAAAACTGTATATTCTCTTCGGGGACATCGCCTAAAGCACGCAGTACACTTACCGCAAAATGCAAAGCACTATCCCCCTTGGCGGTTACTACCTTGTGATCAGTTACGGCTTCATTGGTGGTAAGTACAAAATTCTCGCCATTGGTATAGAGAGGAGCATCTTTTATCTCATCAAAAGTATTAGTGGTATGCTTTACATCATTCAGCAAACCATTCACAGCACAAAAGCGTGCACTATCACAAATAGCTCCTAATACTTTGCCATTAGCTTTTATCTTTTGTGCAAGGGTTACCAGCTGAGAGGTTTGCTCCTTAGAAAGATTATGCCACGAGCCTTCTGCCCCAATAAATATGAGAGCCGAAATATCTTCGGGAATTTCGCAGATACTAAGGTCGGGTAAGGCTTTGAGATTGCCGATAGAGGTTTTCACTTCTTTATCGATTGAAGCATACAAAACAGTGTATTGTGCTGTACCTAATTGTTTATCACCAAGGGCAGCAGAAAGATAAGCCAGTTCCCAATTGGCAAACTTGTCTAAAATGATGAATACTATTTTTTTCATACGATGTTATATGAGTTTTAAAAAGTCACCAACTTGGTGGCTTTTTGTAAGTTGTTGATTATAATTTAATTATATTTCTTCGGAGTCTTCTAAGTTTTCTATTAGGATAGGGGTTTCTTCTTTAAAATGAAAAGAAACGCCATAAGGCTCGCAAAAGCTGAAACCTCCTTCAGCAAAATGCAATATCCATTCTTTGTTGTCATAAAATAGGAACTGTGGACTTTCAAAAGGAACTTCCTGTAAGGGAACACTTAACAAACGTTTTTCTTCATCCGAAAGATGAAAGCCTTTTGAGCATATCGGCAGTTGTTCTTGAAAATAAGAAAGTGCCTTGGCAACCAACTTATCTGCCTTGGTAAGGATTTGTTCAATAAAAGCAATAGTATCAGGGCTGATGGTTTTACTTTTGCTAAACACAGAAAAAGGCAGCTGTAGAGTTTCTTTGTAGAAATCACTTTTCCACTGATATGAAGCCTCCCAAAAATACTCGTCTCCCACTTTTTGTGAGAAAGCAAGAGTGCTAAACTTGGTGTTATAACTTGATGTGTTCATTGCTTTAACCAATTAATTTCTTCTTTACTAAGGAGAAAATATTTATATACAAAGTTTTCGCAGGCTTCTTGTTCGCTATCAAAAGACTGTTCATCAGAGAAACTATGCCAATCGGCAAGGCATACCACCCATTGGTTTTCTCGTTGCAGAAAGCAAGTGTTATCCACAGCTACATTTCCTTGCTCAAAAGTATTTGTTTTAAAATAGCACTGAGCAGGGTTATAGTTCAAGGCTTCTAAAGCTTGTAACAACTCTTTGAACGTGGCAATAGGGAGCTGTTCTTTTATCCGAGTTAAAAGTTGTTGTCTTTTCTTCCTTTCTTGTTTGTTTTTTATCAAAAACCAAATGAGTATAAATACCCAAACCAAAACAGCTATTAATAGAGGGGCAAGTATATTGTAATTCACAAGAGCATTCCACATAGGCTTTTAGGTTTATTCAAATATAATGAACAAAATTGAGGCTATTCTGAGGGTGATTTTGTTATTGTCTTCTTGTTTTTAACGAGTGTCGTAATTCCTAATACAAAAAATAATACCCAAGAAAGTACCACAAAGATACATTTCATAAGAGAAAAATAGGGTGCTAAGGTCTCTATCCATAAGTTTTCAGGATAGTGTGTGAGCATTGTAATGGTACTAAAATTTTCGAAATAATCAAAAATACCTCCTATTATTGGGAAGTATGATAAGAAAAGGAGCTTTCTTTGGCTGAGTTTTTCTAAAAAGAAACGTATCAGTTGATAGTAGGTAATAGCAAACAGACCGGGATATATCATATCCACAGGAATTTGTCGGTATAAATAGAAATGGCGACCTTCTTCACCTAAACGCCTAAAAAGCTCTTGAATGTAAGTGGCATCATAAAACGGAGGCACATCTAAAATATCCATTCCTCCAGCCATTGCTTTAAGAGCTGGTACGGTCACCAACATCAAATAGGCATATAGCGAAGTGGTAATGATAAAAAATATCCAAAGTTTTTTCTTTTTCATTTCTAATTAATTTTTGTTGTTTTACTAAATTATCACGGATATTCCCAATCCTAAGAAAGATTACGGAGTTTACCTCTCTAATGCTTCTCTTTCCTTCTTCGGTATTTTGGCAAGTACTTGGTCGTAAGAGTGCTGTATCATCTCCTTGATAAGGGTAGGGGGTAAGCCTTCTAAAAGCACAGTATTCCAATGTTTTTTGTTGAGGTGGTAGCCCGCTATAATCTTGTCGGGGTATTGCTCGCGGAGTTCTATCGCGCGCTCGGGGTCGCACTTGAGACTCACCCGCAAAGGTACTGAATCTAAACTTGTAAGCACAAAAATACGATTACAAATCCGAAATACTAAAATATCCTCGCCAAAAGGCATATCCTCAGTAACGTGGGGCAAGGAAAGGCAATATTCTCTAAGTTCTTCTAAGTTCATTTTATTTAGATAAAAGATTTCAGTAATTAGTTATTAGGTTTCAGATCATATAAAACTCCTATATATTCACACACACTACAGATAAGTCTTTTTCCTTATTGCGGACAATGCCATAGAAACGTTCTTTATACCAAAGCATCTGTTGCTCGTAATCAATAGTGTATTTGCCTATGTCTAATGAATGGATGATCTCTCCAGTTAAGGCATTTATAAGCATAGGCTTTTGTTTTTTATCACTTATGATAATACGTTCTCCATTTCGTACAAAGTGTACGGTTTGTCCTGTATTATAACTAAATACAGTTTGTCCGTTATTTAGTGAAACTCCATGAAAATAGCCTCCTTTACCTGCTGTACCAAAGTATAAGATATCGTTATACTCCTCTACTTGAGTGTAAAGATAAGCAGAGAGTTTGTATTTCCAAAGTGTTTTTTGGTTTTGTTTATCTCGGCAACTCATCATAAAGGGAGATTGCATAAAAACTTCTTTATCTCCAAAAGAATAGACTTTAGCATCATTGAGAATTCGCTTTTGAGGGATAACGCAGAAAGATTGTTCTATCACTTCATTTTCAGTAATTTCAAATACCTTATTGGTTACGAAAATGTTGCCGAGTTTATAGTATTCAATGAGCATAAAAAGTCGTTCGTCTTCCCAATAATAGTATACATCACTATTATAGCAAGTTTCTTCTTCCTCAAAAAAGAAAGAAAGTCGTTTTTGTGATGTAAAATCTTCTGAAAAGATATCTACAAGAATATAACGATCTACATACACTCCGTTTTTCACCATTTTTTTAGAGACATTGGTTGAGGCAAATTGCAATACAGCTATTTTCTCCTGAAAAGGGACGATATCTATCACCCTATAATGGCGAAAAGGGTTATTAAAAGTGTTTAAGGTATGGTAGTTTGTCATATATTACTCAAAAACTAAACGATTCTCAATAAAATGGTTTCTTTAGGTAGTGGGTTATACTTATTTAGTAACGTTTCTTCCTCTCCTTCGTGTAGCAAGGTAAGAAATGTATAACAACCTCCAGATGTAAGTTTTCTAGTATATTCTTTAATCTCTCTTTTGTAAATTTCCTCTAATACCTCCGCTTGTTCTTCCGTTAAATAGGGACGATGAGTACGAAGTGTCTGACGTAGATTTTCATAGAAATCCCCATAACAAATAAAACTTATGTCGTGAAAATGCGCTACCAACCATTTTATTAATTGGTAAAAGATAAAGTTCTGCAAATTGCTTGAAAGGATATCTACCTCTCCATCTTCTCTAATAAATACTATACTTGGTTCTTGCGTTGGTTTTTCTTTGTCATAACAAAAACAATAAACCATATAATCATCCACTACAGCCCTTGCAAAGGGAGCGAAGAAGAACTTTTGGTTCTGAGGATATTGTGTTAAATGCTGATTTAAAAACTCAAACTCTTTCGCAAGTTGTGAGGGGGTGAGTACCTGAAACCAATCTACATACAGAAACAAAGGCGGGTTCTCTTTCAGTTTAGGATATTCTTGTTCTAACCACTCCTTATTAGGCAATCTATCACCATTTTTGTATTCCATAGGACAATAAGAATGATATGGATATTTTGCGCCCATATTCAGCATTCCATTCTCATAAAGCTGATGATATAGCTTGGGGTACTGAAAGCCATAAGTTTGTTCTATTTTTTGTAATGGGTTCATCTTGGATGTTTTTTATGCAACAAAAGTGCTTGACGTTCTGTTACTATTTTCTGTAATTGCTGGTGCAAAATAGCTCGTGAGGAGAACTCAGTAGCCAACTCAATTATCGCTATAGTGTTGTGACAATTTGTAAATCATTCTTATGTCAATTAGTCAATTTAATAATTCAATATTAAGTTACTCACTCGAGAAGGAAAAAATGTCTTTCTTCTTCAGAAACTAAAATAGGATTGTATTCCTTCATTAGTTCTTCAAATTCTTCATCTGAAAGAAGAGCAGTATAATCTTGGTAATGTATCAAGGCAGTTAAAAGATTATCTTTTTTAACTTGTATAGCTTTGTAGGCAGTGAGTTTACGGCTGTAAATCTTCTCAATTACTTCAGCTTGTTCCTCAGTAAGGTAAGGGCGATGTGTACGGAATAAATTAGCAATGTTTTCATAAAAATCACCCAAACAAATAGGAGCTTTTGTATAAATGCTATGTACCATTGATAGCATCCCATAAAAGATGAAATTTTGTAAGTTATCTGCTATAATTTCAGCAGAATCAAAGTCGTACCAGTCCTTTACGATAACAGGAGGTTGCTCTGGTTTTTCTCTATTATAGAAAAAACAAACATCTCCTGCACATTCTGAAGCAAAAGGCACCAAAAGATATTCAGCTTTAATTCCTCGTTGAGATTTATAATCTTCTATTAAATTTACAATCTCTTCTGCATCATCCAATGCCATAAATTGATCTCTAAATAAAAGTAATGGAGGATTCTTTTTTAACTCAGGAAATATATTTTTCCACCAACCTTCTTGCCAGCGAATATCCAACATACCATCTTCCCAAAGTTGATAGTATAACGTTGGGTATTTGAAATGATAAGTTTGTTCTATTTCTTGTAGTGTTATCATAGGAGTTAGGTGTCGGCCAAGTCAAACTATTAGACAAAGTTTAAATCGTAATCTCCACCATATTGCCATCAGGGTCAAGGACAACACTCTCATAATAACCGTCACCTGTGGTGCGAGGAGCACTAAAACACTCGTAACCTGCGGCTATGATTTTCTGAGTAAGCGCATCAACTGCTTCTTTACTCCCTACACTGAAAGCAAAGTGTATAAGCCCTTCATTCATTATCTTGTCCAAACGTTCACTAAGATTGGGACGCCACATAATTTCTAAGCGAGCTCCACTATCAAAACTTAGAAAGTAAGTATGCAAGTCCGTTTTAGGATTATGGTACAACTCGTTTGATTTTGCCCCGAAGAAAGTCTCATAAAAGGCTTTAGATACTTCCAAATCTTTTACATATAAAGCGATATGATCTATTTTCATAGTGATAATTTATTAATGAGCCAATTAAGCAGTTTTTACCATTTTGTATTTCTTCCTTTCTCCTTCAACAGTGGCTACTACTTTAAAACCAAGTTTTGTATAAAGACCTTTAGCTATGGGGTTGTCATCAAATACATTTAGGCTAATAGAATGAACTCTTTTATCCTCAAAAAGCATTGCGATAAATAACTGCATTGCTGAGGTGCCTAATCCTTTTCCTGTAAGCGAAGGATTGATAAGAAATCTACCAATATGTACGTTGTTCCCTTCTACTCTTATTTGCTGAATCATCCCTATAAAACTACCCTCTGCCTCAATACGAAAGCAATGAGACAAAGCATTGAGTGCTTCTATGGTAAGAGGATAAGACAAAGCATCTCCTGCCCATTGTTGCAAGAAATCAGCTCCTTTGCTATTGGTCCAATGTATAATAGCTTGCTTATCTTTAGTTGATAATCCTTCAGTTATTCTCATTTTTCACTTACTAATACTGACATTCCGGGTCTTAAATCCTTTACTTTTTGAGTGGGGTAGGCTTTGATAGCAAAAGTTTTCTTGTCGAAGTCGCCTTTGCTCTTGGTGGCTGTCCAAGTGGCGAAATCAGCTTGTACGGCGATGTGTTTTACTTCCAACTCTATCTCCTGATTGCCAAGGGCGGGTACGATGCCTTTGAATTTAGTGCCTATCTTGAAATCTGCCATTTTATCTTCGCGTATGTTGAACACCACCCACTCGTCTTGGGTATCGATGAGGTTCATCACAGGGTAACCCGCATTCACGATTTCGCCTTCGTTGGGGATAATAGTTTGTATCTCAGCATCGGCAGGGGCAAACACTTTAGCACCATCTTTATAGGCATTTACCTCAGTAATGACCCCTTGCGCTTGGGCTACAAGGGCTCGGGCAGCGGTTTTATCTTCTACACGAGCTCCGTTTTTCGCCATTTCGTATTGTGATTTGGCTGCTTCGGCTTGTTTTTGTAAGGCAACCATTTGGGTGTAAGCCTCATCTTTCTTTTGAGCGGGCAATACCTTATCGTTATAAAGGTTGCTCACACGCTGATAGGTTTTCTCAGCGAGCTGGGCAGCCGCTTCGGCTTGTTGCCATACATTGTAAGCCCCTTGAATCTGTTCGCTGCGGGCACCGCGTTGTGCTTTGTCGGATTGAGCTTGTGCTGCCAAACGTGCCGCTTCGGCTTGAGAGAGTTTGGCATCGAGTTCAGTGCTTTCGAGTTCCAAAAGGAGGTCACCTTTGTGCACTTGGTCGCCTTCCTGCTTGTAGATAGCTTTCACTCTACCAGGTACTTTGGGGGCAACGTTGATTTGTTTGGCTTCTACTTGTCCTTGCAAATACACAGGTTCGCGATTGCTAAAGAAGTAGATAGAGAGAATAAGAACTACCGCAAACACAGCGATAGTGATAATAAGACCGATGATATTTTTATTTTTCATAGAATGAATAATTAACGCTGCAAAAGTATTGAAGTTTTATTAAATAAAGCCTCTTTCATACGTTAAAAATTTTAATCTATCTTAAATTCGTAAAACAGACATTCTAAAAAAAATGTATTTTTTTCTTCGGATAATTACCATAAAAGTGGTAACTTTGCCCTACTAATAGGAGATATTTTTCTTTTTGACCGAAAAGCTAACAAACAACTATAATATCTTATGGAAACATTGCGTGAAATTATTCATTCTATACAGCAAAACAAAATCCGTACTTTTATGTCCGGCTTTGGGATTATGTGGGGGATTTTCATTTTGGTACTCCTCTTGGGGGTAGGTAAGGGAGTAGAATATGGGGTGCAAGACCTGCTTAAGAGGTTTGCCTCCAAAACAATATTTATTTGGAGTGGGGAAACCTCCATGAAGTATAAGAACATGCAAGAGGGAAGGCAGATTTTCTTCAACAAATACCTCTTGGAAGATATCAAGCGCAAGTTTCCCGAGATAGAAGGACTTTCTCCACGAACAACTATTTCTAAAAATGCTATTTTTGGAAAGAAAAATTACTATACTTCTGTCACAGGAATTACACATGATTATTGGTCTTTCTCGAGTTACAAGATGATAGAGGGAAGCCGCCCTTTCAATCTTATGGATGACAAAAAGGCACGTAATGTGGCTATTATAGGAAAGAAGGTTGCTACCAAGCTCTTTCTTAACGACAATCCTTTGGACAAGTTCATTGATGTAGGGGGAGTGTATTACCGCGTGATAGGAGTGATGAAAAATGATGATATGATTAGTCAGCAAGCAGAATCAGAAATCTTCGTACCCTATCCCAGTTTTACCCGTAATATCCAAGATACTCCCGATATTTCTTCCTTTGGCTTCTATTTGCGTGATGATGCACAAATCTCTGTTTTAATTTTTAAGAAGAAGATAGTCAACTATTTGGCACGTACCCTTCGTTTTGATGAGGATGATCCCAATGCCATCTATGTACAAGCATTGGAGGAACAGCTTTCCAGTATCAATAGTATCTTCACAGGGATCAGTGTCTTTATCTGGATCGTAGGGGCTTGTTTCCTTATTAGTGGGATGGTGAGTGTAACTAATATTCTATTTATTGTAGTCAAGGAGCGTACCAATGAATTTGGTTTGCGTATGGCCATAGGAGCTACTCCTTACCATATTACCATACAAGTACTCTTGGAAGCACTGATTATTACCTTAGCTTCGGGGTTGATAGGGATGTTCTTGGGGGTAGGGGTACTTAAAGTTATCAATATGGTTCTTACGGCTACGGGTGGTATGGGCTTACTGAAAACTACAGAAATAGATATGGGTATTGCCTCCTTGGCAGTCTTTATTATGGTGCTTTCGGGTATCTTTGCAGGTACTTTCCCAGCACACAAAGCATCCAAGATAGAACCAGTAGCTGCTATGCGATATGAGAATAGAGGGTAAGAAGGAGTGAAGAATAGGTGAAAGGGGGCGAAAAAAATCTTACTTTTATTCGGATATTTTCTCAAAAAGTAGTAACTTTTCCCTACCAAATAATATTGTGTTTTGTAAAGAAAAGGATAAACCAACTAATAACTACAATATCGTGGAAACATTGCGTGAAATCATTCATTCTATACAGCAAAACAGAGTCCGTACTTTTATGTCCGGCTTTGGGATTATGTGGGGAATTTTTATCTTGGTACTCCTCTTGGGGGTAGGTAAGGGAGTAGAATATGGGGTGCAAGACCTGCTTAAGAGCTTTGCCCCTAAGTCTATTTTCGTTTGGGGAGGGGAAACCTCTATGAAGTATAAAAATATGCAAGAGGGAAGGCGAATTTTCTTCAACAAATACCTCTTGGAAGATATCAGGCGAAGATTTCCCGAAATAGAGGGACTTTCACCAAGAACTTCTGTTTCTAAAAATGCTATTTTTGGGAAGAGGAACTACTATACCTCTGTAACAGGGCTCACCCATGAGTATTGGTCTTTCTCCAACTTCAAGATGATAGAAGGCAGCCGCCCTTTTAATCTCATGGACGACAGAAAAGTGCGCAATGTGGCTATTATAGGGAAAAAGGTGGCCACTAAGCTCTTCCTCAATGACAATCCTTTGGACAAACTCATTGATGTAGGAGGGGTGTATTACCGTGTGATAGGGGTGATGAAAAATGATGATATGGTGAGTCAAAGAGTTGAATCAGACATATTTGTACCTTTTCCGAGCTTTACTTGCAATATTCAAGATGCCCCCAATATGTCTACTTTTGCGCTCTATTTAAGTGATGATGCACAAATCTCTATCTCCGATTTTTCAATAAAAATAACCAATTACTTGGCACGTAATCTGCGTTTTGATGAAAGTGATCCTAATGCGGTCTATGTACGCGCTTTCGAGGAAGAAATATCTAGTGCTAATAGTATTTTTACGGGTATCAGCATTTTTATTTGGATAGTGGGACTATGTTTCCTTATTAGTGGGATTGTGAGTATAACTAATATTCTATTTATTGTAGTCAAGGAGCGTACCAATGAATTTGGTTTGCGTATGGCCATAGGAGCTACTCCTTACCATATTACTATACAAGTACTCTTGGAAGCACTGATTATTACCTTAGCTTCGGGGTTGATGGGGATGTTCTTGGGGGTAGGGGTACTTAAAGTTGTCAATATGGTTCTTACGGCTACGGGTGGTATGGGCTTACTGAAAACTACAGAAATAGATATGGGTATTGCCTCCTTGGCAGTCTTTATTATGGTGCTTTCGGGTATCTTTGCAGGTACTTTCCCAGCACACAAAGCATCTAAGATAGAACCAGTAGCTGCTATGCGATATGAGAATAGAGGGTAATAAAGAATCTCCTATGATCGCTTATTATTTGAGATATAGCTTTTTATAATGGTATTAAAGTCCTCTTGAGCGGTTTCTGATAGGAAATAAGTTTCAATGGGAAGATAAAAAATTTCAGGAAGATACTCTGATAACCGAACAAAATCCTTTTCGGTAGTGAGGATCTTCCTTTTTTCTTGCAAAAATTGTATTTCTTTGGCTGAAAAATGGTGATGATCATTGTATTGCAAATGCTCAAAAGAAGCATTTTCTCCTTTTAGAAAATGTACTAAAGGAAGGGGATTAGCAATTCCTGTTACCAAAGTAAAGGGAGTTTGTATAAAATTAGTTAGAGGAATCCTATTATCATTATTTGTATATACCATTTCACTATAATGAATCCCTGTGAAAAATACTTTTTGATAGGGGAAGGGATTGAGTTCCTTAAGGATCTTTTGTTGTTCTTCCTTGGAAAGAGAAGGACATTTGGTAACAATAATAACCTGTGCCGCTTTTGAACGTTGAGTTACATCTCTGAGGTTGCCAACAGGGAGCAGAAAATCTTTTGTATACAAGGTAGGGTAGGAGGTGAGTAGTAGTGTAAGCCCTGCTTGAACTCCTCGATGTTGCATAGCATCGTCCAAGAGAATTACCTTTGGGGTGTAATGAGCTAATAAAGTTTCTATTCCTGTGGCGCGACTTTCACATACAGCTATTTTGCTTTGAGGAAATTTGCGATGAAACTGATAAGGTTCATCTCCTAAGCTTAAGGCAGAGGAGAGGTTGTTTGCAAGAGAAAAACCTCTGGTCTTGCGCTTGTATCCACGGCTTAGGATAGCTACATGTTCCTCCCCAATAAGGCGTACCAGGTATTCAATCATAGGTGTTTTCCCTGTCCCTCCTACGGTTAAATTTCCTACACAGATGATAGGGAGCGGATAACTTTTGGACTTGAGCAGATGATGATCATATAGAAAATGACGCAAACGAACTCCTAATCCATAAAGGAAAGCAAAGGGGAAAAGTAAATATCTCAATATTTTCATAAGGTTATTTGATAGAAAAGAGGAATTCTACAGTAGTTTCTTTTTTTGTTTAGGAGGAAAGATAAAACTCATAGGGGCTTTTTTCAAATGCCTGAAAACAGCTTTAATAAGAGAAAAGACTTCCGGAGAAGGGATGTTTCTTGAACGGAATGCTATCCAAATAGAGAGTCCAAAACTGACAATAAAATTGATAAAACCAACAATGATTAGCCCAATAAAAATCCATATCCACATACTCCAAATCAGATAAAAATGTGTACCATAGAGTCCCATAGCTATATTTCCACTAACAAAAGTAATGTGACGGATATCCAGGTCAAGCCCCAAGAAACTTCCTATAGAGAAGGTACTGCCCATAAATACCCCAAACCAGAAGTTGGAGATAATACCAGGATACTTATGTGCTATCCAGAGTCCTAATTTTTTAGATTTTGAAGTGCCAATCATTCGTTTTAAGAAAGGATGTTCTTCTATACGATAGGCAATTTGGTTATGTTTTTGATTATTAGAAACATTCCCCGCAATAATTCCTGAAATGAAGAGAAAAACACCAGCAATAGCCGCATGTAAAATAAGTTTGGAATGGGCAGGACTGGCATCGGAAAGCAATTTCTCCCAACTATGAGCTACAATATTTTCCCCCAAGAACTTGTCTATTCCCCATACAAGTAATAGGGCAACCCCAAAAGCCATAATAACATTCCCTACGAAAGCAATAAACTGAGAGCGCCATAAGCGAGCAAAGAATTCAGCAAATTCACTGTGCTTATCTTCTTCTTTACTTTGTTTCTTCATCCCTTCTTCCACTACACGAGCCACTGTAGTTGCTGTCATAGAAGGTTGTTTGGTGGCTAATGCGGAACCTGTGAGATAGATGAGGATAAAGCCAAAGGCATAGTTCATACTATAAAGAAAAGCATGTCCAAATTCACTAGTATCTACCTTATGGAAGAGTATCTTGAAAATACATAAGAAACCAACAATAAATCCTGCACCAAGACTTGCTCGTAGCATCTTAAAGTAGTCTTTAGCTGTCTCAGTGATATATTTCTCTCCGGTAGAGGCATTGAACTGAGTGATTTCATAGGCAACTGTTTGGGTACTTTCCTTGATAAAGGAGCGAATATTATTCTTATAGCAGTTATATTCTATTAGTTTGAGTGCCATACAGATAGTGTTATCTATCTTATCTTTTTTGGTATTGACAACTAACAAATCTATAAGTATTTTTACCCGTGCTAATTGTTGGTTAATACGAAGAAGTCCCTGATTGACTCGCATGGTAATTCCATACTTAGAAGTATTTTTATAAGCATGTTGTACAAAATCTTGACACTGACGAAAAAGTACCATAAGTTGCTTATAATTGATGTTATTCTCTTGGAGAGGTTCCCCATGAAGAAGATTTTCACGTACTCCTTCAAACTCGCGTTCAAAGCTCAAAAAAGGACTTTCTAAATATCCATATTCAGGTACCATATAGATAATATCCGACTCCAATGAGCGACCACTCATACGCTGGGTAATAAGCCCAATAGCATTACACAATTGATTAAGCCCGTAAGATGAAGTTTGTTCAGAAGCAAAAATATCCGTAAAATTTAACAGTTCAAACAAGGAACGATATTCATTATGATCTATCTTTTCAAGCCATATATAATCAGAAGCTCTATAAAATACTTGATTTAGCACATATTGCAGTGTGTCCTTTTCAGGTTGAAAAGGAATGAATTTTTCCATGATACGTTTTCTTAATTCATAGAAAAAGCTAGAATCTTGTAAAATACCTACTTCGGATATCATTCGCCCAAAGTGACGATTGGAAAGTAAGTTCTTAATATAATCTGATAGAATCCTACAATGGGAAGGATGCTCCTGTAGGTAGCCAATAAGTTCTAACAAAGAAATAGTATGGCTTGCTCTTTTAGGGCGGAAATAACGAACTAAATCATATAATAAATGTAATTCATTATGAGGAAGAAGCGCTTCTCCCTTTATATGTGTTTCAAAGACTTCTTTTACACTATATTGTTTTTTTGTTTTTATCATACAAATGGATAGTTTTTTACAGTACAAAAATAGATAAAATAGTGATTATATTTCCTTTTTAAGTTTTTTAAAAAAGGATTTTTCACGTTGAGCTATTAAATATAATCTTTGTGAGATATCCTCATATACATTGAGCGTATTATTACGATTCTTGTAGAGACGAGCTATCACTACGGCAAAGTCACGCCAAAGGTCTCCTATCTGAGTAATTTCTTGTGAGAGTTCTTTCAATCTTTCATTTTTTAGAATCTCAGAGGCTTCCTGTAAAAAGGCACCATAGATAAAGCGAAATCCACCTCCTCCTGTACCAATTTCTTCCTGCATACGTATCATTTGAACAAGATAATGATTGGTAGTTTTATTTCCTAATTTTTTTTGCCATTTTAGAATGTCTTTGCTTACACGTTCTATTGCTTTTACCCCTACAATAGGTATAGGGGAGAGCATCCAATTGCAAGTGTTCTTAATTCCTTGAACAATAGCTTTTTCTAAGGAGAAAGATTCAGGTAAATGAGTTGGGTAGTATATATGCCCCTTGGGGGACAAGACGCCTTTGGCAAAACGTACTTTCTCGAGCTCCTGTGAACTTAGTTGGGTAGGGTGTTCTATAACAGGATCACTAATAAGATAAGTATCCCCTTTCTTACCATATACAACAAGGTTGTGCGCATTAAAGTGAAAACGGTATTGATCGGGAAAGTAGGGAAGATGAAAAACTCCTACTTGCAACCCTACGGGGATTCCTTTTTGAAGGGTTTGGTCTAAAACTCTTTGAGCTGTTGCTTTTGAGGAAAATTTTTGTCTTTTTATCTGAAATCCTAAACGCTTTGCCACTTTTGAAAAAATCTGTCCAGGCATGGTACGGTAGCTAATGACAGGTGCTTGATTGACTTTTATCCAAGGAAAATAAAAAAATAAGAGACCAGAACCAATTCCAAAAACCATAGGCTCACTAATATCTAATCCATAGTATTTCAATAAATTAGAAGCAACTCCATTCTCACAGTGAGCAGATTGCTTGTGTTCAAATTCTAATTGCATATCTTGATAATAGGGGGCAAAATTACAAAAATTTTTTTTAAAGAATAAGGTATTGGTAGTATTTCTAAAATATAGTATCTTTGCACGCAAAAAATATACATAGTTATTATAGTAAAAATGCTTATTTTACAACAATTTACATTTAATCCGTTTTCAGAAAACACCTATATATTATATGCTCCTCAAGGAGCAGCTTTCCTTATAGATCCAGGCTGTTTTAGCCATAGTGAGGAAGTTATGCTGAGGGATTTTATTAAGCAGAAGAAACTTACTATTGAGAGAATTTTGCTTACTCATGCACATATTGACCATGTTTTTGGTTTGCAATGGGCTTATGATACTTTTTCTGTACCTATTCATCTGCATGTTGCAGAGAAGGAAGTATTAGAGAGAAATCCTCAAGATGCACGACTTTTTGGTTTTGACTTCCCTGCCTTTGAAGGACAGTACACATTTATAGATGAAAAAACAACTTTGTCCCTGGAAGGGATTCCTATTACTATACGTTTTGTACCAGGACATTCGCCCGGAAGTATTGCTTTTTATATAGAAAGTCAAGCAATGATTATCTCTGGAGATGCCCTATTCCATAGAAGTATAGGACGTACAGACCTCTATAAAGGGAACTACCAACAACTCCTTACGAGCATTCGTACTCAGTTGTTTTCCTTACCTGAGCAAACTCAAGTGTATAGTGGTCATGGTATGACCACTACTATAGGAGAGGAAAAGCAACTTAATCCTTTTTTACAAGCTAATTAATGATGAAACCAACTACTTCACGATTAGTCTTTATTGATGTCATTCGAGCTTTTGCTATTTGCATGATGCTTGAGGGACATTTTATTGATGGCTTATTGGCTCCTGAATATCGTGATGAAAACAATTTACTTTTTGCTACATGGCTTTATATTAGGGGGATGACAGCTCCAGTATTCTTTACAGTTTCAGGATTTATCTTTACCTATTTGCTTATTAAAGAACAAAATCCGGAAAAAATGGGGTGGAAACATATACGTGTACAAAAAGGAATTCGGCGGGGAATTTCACTTATTATCATTGCTTACTTGCTAAGGACTAATTTGTTCAATATCTTTTCTGATTATACAGATATGAATGTCAGAATGGTAGATGTGCTTCACTGTATTGGGTTATCTCTCTTATTCCTTATTGCTATTTATCTATTTACTTATAAAAGAAGAGGGTACCTTCTGCCTATTATATTATTAGGAATTACTTTTGTTTTATTTGTTTTTGAACCTATTTATGGACATCTTACATACCAGTACTTACCTATATTTGTAGCTAATTATTTTACGAAGATTAATGGATCTGTATTTACTATTTTCCCATGGTTTGGCTATGCTTCTTTGGGAGGGTTTATGGGTTATTTATTCTATAAAAACAGAGCATATCCTCATCTTTATCGTAATGCTATTCTATGGTATATTATATTAGGGATAATTCTATTGTTTTTTCCCTTATGGATTGGGGAGATAGCTCAAATGATGCATTCACATACATTACAGTTAATTGCCAATGGAGATTATCTAATAAAGCGAATAGGAAATGTGCTTCTCTTCTTTGCTATTTTTATGTTATTGAGAGGAGTTACTACTTCTGCTCGTTTGCAGAAAGTAGGTCAAAATACACTCACTGTATATGTTATTCATTATATCATTCTCTATGGTAGTTTTACAGGATTAGGGTTATATCGTTTCTTCTATCATAGGCTTTCACCCTGGCAGGCAGTGATAGGCGCAATTCTTTTTATCTTAGTAACTATCTTTTTCACATTTATTTATACTAGGAAAGAAGCTTTAATAGATGAAAAAATAGATTTTGTAAGCGAAAAAATATTACTCTTCTTCAAAAAAGCAAACCAATATACAAGAATCCTTTTTTATAGAATAAAGAATAAAATTGTATCGTTTTTTTGTAGGCAAAAATATTAAAAATATATGGTATTATGATTGAAGAACAACATTTGCTTACTTATTTAGAGGGGTTCATTACACAGGAGCGTAAGGAACGATTCTCCCAAATACTTGCACAAAGGACTCAGTACTTTACAGTAGCTATAGAGGATATTTTTCAAATGCATAACACAAGTGCGGTAGTCCGTACTTGTGAGGTCTTTGGAGTACAGACAACTCATATTATAGAAAAAAAATATGGAAAGCGCTTAGATTCCAAAATTGCCATGGGTGCTGAGAAATGGGTAACTATTAAGCGCTATTCTAACACACAATCCTGTATAGAGGAACTTAAGTTACAGGGCTATAGAATAGTGGCAACGGTTCCTGCTCCTTCAGCAATTCCTTTGGAACATTTTAATATTGATGCTAAAAGTGCTTTCTTTTTTGGTACAGAGAGAGATGGACTTTCTCAGGAGGTAATCTCCCAAGCAGATGAATTCCTTACAATTCCTATGGTAGGGTTTACAGAAAGCCTTAATATTTCAGTAAGTGTAGCAATAATTTTACAGTATCTTACTAATAAATTGCGAAAATCTTCTATTAATTGGAGACTTTCGAAAGAAGAAGAATTATTATTGCAATTACAGTGGACAAAAAACTCTGTCCGTAGCCTTACAGATGTCTTATCCCGATATTATTCAACAAAGAAGTTATGACGAAAAAATACTATGTTGTATGGAAAGGATATCAAGTAGGTGTGTTCTCCTCTTGGGAAGAGTGTAAGAAAAGTATCTCAGGCTATCCTACAGCCAGATATAAGTCATTTCCTACTAAAGAATTAGCTGAAAAAGCTATTAAGGAAGATTATAGTCTCTATTGGGGTAAGAAGGAGGTTAAGCCTATATTTACATACGAGGAATATAACCCTAACAGTATAGCAGTGGATGCCGCCTGTAGTGGTAATCCTGGCACTATGTATTATCGAGGAATAGACCTTACTACAGAGGAAATTCTCTTCTCACAAGGTCCTTTCTTACAGGCAACAAACAACATAGGGGAATTCTTAGCTATTGTTCATGCTCTTGCCCTATTATCACAGGAAGAGGGGGAGCGTATTATTTATTCTGATAGTAAAATAGCTATTTCTTGGGTAAAACAAAAAAAATGTAAGACCAAGCTTGTTCCAGAGCATGCCAATAAGAAAGTTTTTGACCTGATCGCTCGTGCGGAGAAGTGGCTGTACACCCATAGCTATCGCAATCCAATCCTTAAGTGGGAGACCCAACTTTGGGGAGAGATACCGGCGGATTATGGGAATAAACGATAAAATAATATTCTGGCGAGCGAGAGATTGACTAAAAATTTCTATCAGTTCCTCAGATATTAGGAATTAGAAGCAATAGTCAAGGATAAGATATTAGAGTAGTG
>NZ_GL872413.1:1816827-2008622 GCF_000192225.1 Capnocytophaga sp. oral taxon 338 str. F0234 | reverse complement strand
ATTTATCTTGTTCTTATTAAAAAAAATTGTATATTTGTCCTTAAAAAATAATTAATGAAACTATTTCAAAATAACAAATCATCTCTATTAGATCTCAGAGAAATTTCTTTCAAGTTGGAGCGGGATATTCAACAGCTATTTGAGAAAAATTTATTTCAAATTACAGGTTTAGAACTTGTAAAGTCTGAATTTTCTATTCAAAATCAACGTATAGATACTTTAGCTTTTGATATAGAGAATAGTGCTTTTGTTATTATAGAATATAAGCGAGGTCATAATTATAGTGTTTTTGATCAAGGTGTGGCTTATCTCAATACCTTGCTTAAGTATAAGGCAGATTTTGTATTGGAGTATAATGAATCATTAGATAAGAACCTTAAAAAAAATGAGGTCGATTGGTCACAGAGCAAGATAGTATTTGTGAGTCCTTCCTTTAATCAAAATCAAAAACAGGCTGTAGATTTTAAGGATTTGAATATAGAATTATGGGAGATAAAGCAATTTGAGAATAGTATTATTGTTATAGATGGTGTACAAAAATCTCAGGCTGCTCCCAGTATAAAACTTACTTCACCATCTGAAAAGGACACAGGACTTTCGGAAATTACCAAAGAAATCAAGACTTATAGAGAGGAGGATTTTTATCAAGGAAAAGCAGAAGAGGTTATAGAACTCTATAATGATTTTAAGCAAGCAATTTTAAATCTTTCTCCTGAAATAGTTATTGTGCCAAAGAAACACTGGATAGGTTTTAAAATAGATAAGAGAAATGTTACAGATATTCAAATTCAGAGTAAGGGACTAAGGATAAGTATCAATATGAAGAAAGGAGAATTAGATGATCCTAAAAAAATGACAGAAAATGTGGCTAATAAGGGACATTTTGGTAATGGAGATTATCAAATAGTGGTCTCTAATACCAAGCATTTGGAATATGTGATGAGCCTTATAAAACAAGGAATATAGGTATTAATCGTTAATCATTTTCACTTAATCCTTATGAAATCATATTTCTATCTTTTATTCTTGCTATCACTCTCTTTAGCAGCACAAAACAAGGGCGCTCAAAAACGCTTATATTATAACCTTATGGATAACGGAAAGCAGCTCTACGCTATGGGAAAATATAAGTTGGAATTATTTCCCTATGAAGAAGCTTTTGATACCCTTGTAACAAAGCGGAGTGTAATTAATTTTGCTAAGAAAAATCATTTCTCAGATACCATTCCTAAGAAGAATCCTAAGTTGGCATATCCTCATTATTACCTTTCTTATTATAAGAAAAACAAAGAGACTCATTGGCAAAATACAATGGTATATTTTATAGGTAAAGATACAGATGAGGGTAAATGGTCATTTATTGCCACTATTTCTTCGGTTACAGAGAGACCCTCTGAGGAGATTGACACAGAGATGATACGACTGATATTGGATAAAAAGGTATTGAATGAGAACCACATGGGCGGACGTTCCTTTGATTTTCTCGGTAGGAAAGTGATGCTCATGGACGAATGTTATTGGACAGGAGTCAATATCGTACGCTGTCCTACCAAAGGGGAAATGAACTGGAGCTTGTATCCCTCCTTAGCCGATGCACAACTATCTCTTCGGCTTCAAAAGGAGTGGGGCGATATGATTCCCTTGAAACCCAACTACACCTATAACTGTATTTCTGACCAACAGAAAACACTCATTTTTGAAGGGAAACCTACTCAGGTAACGGAAGTTATCTATAATGTACGCTATCAGGATCCTATCCTAAAGAGCTATTATAAGGATAATAAACTCATTGTCTATTATATAGCTACGATTGTGCGAGGTCAGGCTATTGCTTGTGTGATTAGTTATTGGGATTATAATGAGCGATTGCCTGAGACGGGACTCCCTGAGTTTGTCTCTCAGTTTGTAAGGCTACCCAAAGGGGCTTAGAAAGTTATTGAAGTACTCGTAGCATGGTTTGGGCTTTATTTTCCGTTTCCTGCCATTCACTTTCTTCTTGAGAACCACTATTGACCCCTCCACCTACATATACAAATATCTCTTCTTGAGTGAGTTGGGCGCATCTGAGATTGACAAATAGGTCTATGGAGCGATTCTCTCCCCAATGGGTCAAACCACAATACCCTGCATAAAATTCTCTTGAATAGTCTTCATTTTTAAGGAGAAAATTACGGGCTTTATCTGTTGGGAAACCACATACCGCAGGAGTGGGGTGTAGGCGTTGTACAATTTCTTGGATAGGTGTATTAGGGGTGATTTTAGCGGTAATTTCTGTACAAAGGTGCCAAAGCCTGCCAGCGCGTACTTCATGTACTTTTCCTATGGACAAATCGGTGGTGAGGGGGCGTAGTACTTGGGTGATAGTATCAGTTACGATCTGTTGTTCTCTATACTCCTTCTCTGTCCAAAGGGGAGACTTGCCCTCTACAAAGGGCTTGGTGCCTGCCAGTGACATGGTGTGGAGAATATTGCCTGTTACCTTGAGCAGGGTCTCAGGGGTAGCCGCCAACCAACGACCTACTTTGGGGTGTGAGAAAGCATAGCAAAAAGCTGTAGGAGAGAGTACTATAAGGTCTAAAAAATAGTTAAGGAGCGATTTTTGATTGCCTTGGTAAGCAATTCTACGGGAAAGAACTACCTTTTCTAACGTATGTTCCTCTATGGCTTTCAGTGCTTTTTCAAAAAGGATATGATAGTGTTCTCTATCACCTTGAGTAGGGATAAGAGTGGCACTAAGTATAGGCTTTTCAGCGGGGAGTAGGGTAGTGGTAAGGTAATTTTCTTGCTTTAGCAGCAGGGGACTCCCTCCGTGAAAAGGGCACATGATAAAGCCCTGATCCTTAGAGAAATCAGCTGTATGGAGGGTATCATCATTCTGGTATATAAGGTGAATATCCGTACTATTGGGATGGCTAAACAAGACAAAAGGTAATCCTTGTAAGGCAATCTCTTTTGCTTTTTCTAAGAAATCTTCTTTAGAATAGTTCATTTTTTCTTAGTAATTATTGTGGTGTGCTTTCCATAGGAAACAAGATTCTCGTCCTCATCTGTGATTTTTATATCCCAGTGCTGCAGTGTTTTTCCCTTATGGATTAGGGTGGCTTTAGCAAAAACTTGCTTACCCAATTCTACTCCACGTACATGGTTCATGATAATGTCTATTCCTAAGACTAAGTAGTTTTCAGAGTCAGGATTCGCTAGTAGCGTAGCAGCAATACTCCCTGTGGTTTCTGCCAAGGCTGCCGAAGCCCCTCCATGCAGGATGTGATTGGGTTGGCAAGTCTTTTCATTAACAGGCATTTGTGCGATTATGTAGTCATCACCTATTTCTATAAAGCGAATTTCAAGGAAGTCTATGAGGGTACTTTTCCCTATAGCATTGGCTTTTTCTAATAATAATTGATTGTTCATATTTTATAGAATTAAAAATAACAGAAGTTATAAGAGATCAAAAAATGACAGCACTTTCATAGAATTACTTAGTTTTTATCACGATTTTATTATTTGATAAATAGAAAATGGTATCATTCTTTTTCTCTTTTATGTAACTAATGTATTTCTTATCTGAATATATAGTATCAATATCCAAACTCTTTAGTAAAGCAATATCTTCTTTTAGTTCTGATGGGGTATATTCCAAAAATCCATTAGCCCTATTCAAAAAAAATCCTTTTAGCTTCCCCTGCTTATCATAATTAGAAATGATTTTTATAAGCAACCTTCCATAGTTATTTTCTATAAATCCATTGGGGTTATATTGATAACCTTTACCTACTTTTTCGGTTTTGATAACTTTAAAATCACTTTTCGGAGCACTACATCCTATAAGTAAAAAGCCAATAATGATACTTAACTTAGTAACGGAGTGGTTTGTTGCTTTGTCAGAGAAAGGTGTTTTCTGTTTTTCCTTTTTTGAAAAATAGCATATTCCTATATAAAAGGCAAAAATGCAAATCCCGCAGGGAATGATAGAGCTATATACTACCGCTGGGTTAATCTCTTCTTTCAAATAGGTAGACCAACAAGCCTCCCGATGCATAAATTCTATCCTATTGATATATAGCCAAAAAGCTAAAACAATAATTAGCAAAACATACTTAGTGATAGATTTTCTAAGAGGCTTACAAAAAATGCTATACACAAATACCATACAGAATTGGATAGGCATAAAAATAGAAATGCCTGTAAAAACATCACTTTTTGCGTCAATACAGGAATACCCATCTGGCAGAAAAAGTATCATTTGAATAGCGCCTATAATCACAGATAGGACACTTATCTTTATATTTTCTTTCATTCTTAATTAGGTTTTGTAAGTTCTATCACCCTAAAGAACAAGCTACGAGCTTGCTCCAGTGACTAAAGACAGTCCCATTTTCTTTGCTTTTTCGAGCATAAATGGATAGGCCTCTTCGTAGGAGTTGCCTATGATGCCCTCCAAGATAGCTTCCTTAATAACCTCTTTGAGTTGGCCTACCTCGCGGGAGGGTTTTAGTCCAAAGAGTGCCATAATTTCCTCGCCTGTAATAGGGGGTTGGAAGTTGCGAATATGATCTTTTTCCTCTACTTCTACGACTTTTTGACGTACAATTTGGAAATTCTGATGATATTTCTTATACCTTTGTGGGTTTTTGGTGGTAATATCGGCCTCGCAAAGAGTCATCAGCGCTTCAAAGTCATCTCCAGCATCAAAAAGTAAGCGCCTTACTGCCGAATCGGTTACGATATCCTGCGCAATTATGATTGGGCGGGAACTCATGGTAACTATTTTCTGGACAAACTTCATCTTTTCGTTCTGTGGCAGGCGTAGTCGTTGGAATATCTTGACAACCATCTTGCCTCCTACGAACTCATGTCCGTGGAAAGTCCAGCCTATTTTCTTGTCAAATCGCTTGGTAGGCGCCTTGCCTATATCGTGCAGGAGGGCTGCCCAGCGGAGCCATAAGTCATTGGTGTTCAGGGAAATATTATCTACTACTTCCAGTGTATGCCAGAAATTATCCTTGTGGCGTTGGCCTTCTTTTTCATCTACGCCTTGTAGGGCGACCAGTTCGGGAAGGATTAGCGAGAGTAAGCCCGTTTCATAAAGCAACTTAAATCCAATAGAAGGCTTGTTGGAGGCGAGTATTTTGTTGAGTTCCTCAGCAATACGCTCATTGGAAATAATCTTGAGCCGCTCCTTGTTGTCGGCTATAGCTTGTAGGGATTTTTCTTCTATTTGAAAATTCAGTTGGGTAGCAAAGCGAATGGCTCTGAGCATACGTAAAGGGTCATCAGAATAGGTGATATTAGGCTCTAAAGGGGTGCGAATAATCTGGTTTTGCAAATCATTAATGCCTCCAAAAGGATCCACAAGTTCTCCAAAAGAATCTTGGTTTAGGGAAATAGCCAAGGTATTGATTGTGAAATCACGACGATTTTGGTCATCGGCAAGGGTACCATTCTCCACTAAGGGCTTACGAGAATCTTCCCGATAGCTCTCCTTACGCGCCCCTACAAACTCAATGTCTATGCTATCGGTCTTAATCATAGCAGTACCAAAGTTCTTGAATACCGATATTTTAGGATTGTTAGGTAGTTGAGCGGCAACCTTTTCAGCCAACTCTATACCACTGCCTAAAGTGACAATATCAATATCTTTGGCAATACCTCGTTTTAACAATAAATCACGAACAAAACCTCCTACGACAAAGCATTTTTGATTGTTTTGGTCAGCAATTTTAGAAATAAGCTCAAAAATGGGAGATGTAAGTGATTGGGAATAATTCATGAGTATTTTTTCAGTGGTGCAAAATTACTATTTTATTATGAATAATTAAATATAAAAAAAAAATTTTTGAAAATATTTGTTGCTTACAAAAAAAATGTAACTTTGCAGAAAATAAACAAGAATGAATTATCTGTATACAAATAAATGGTGGTGGTTTTTCCTAAATTTTTTAAGCTGTAAGGAAACGGAGCTTTGTATATAATACAGTATAAAAGCCCTGTCACACTTGCGGCAGGGCTTATTTTTTAGTAATTTCTTAAAATTTTATATAATGAAAAAATATTCAGTGGATACCAATGGTTATTATGGCGAATTTGGAGGAGCTTATGTTCCAGATGCTCTTAAGATAAATTTGAAGGAATTAGAAGATAATTATAAGAGAATCATCTTCTCTGAATCTTTTGAAAGAGAGTATAAGCGATTACTTGAGGATTATGTAGGAAGAGAGACTTCTTTGTTCTATGCCGCTAATTTGAGTAAGAAGTATTATACCCATATTTATTTGAAGCGAGAAGACCTAAATCACAAGGAGCACACAAACTCAATAATGCTTTAGGGCAAGCTCTTTTGGCTAAACAATTAGGTAAAAAACGTGTTATAGCCGAAACAGGAGCGGGACAACATGGGGTAGCTACAGCTACCGCTTGTGCCTAAAATTATTTCTGCAACCTCCGGAGGAAGAACTCTAATAGACGCAGTAAATGAGGCTTTCCAAAATTGGATAGAGCATCCTACAGATACATACTTCCTATCAGGAAGTATAAATCATTATGAATAATTCGGAAGGAAAAGAAGGAGAGTGGCACCATTGAAAATAATGTTTAAAAGATTAGGAGCCTAATCCCAACTACTTCTCTTAGAGAGAGCATACTTTCCACCACCTAAGAAACATAGAGAAATAGCTCCTCCAAAAAATAAACCTAAAGTCTCTATCCCCCAAGCCCCTGTATTTGGGTCTACTATGAATATTTCTCCTCTGTGAACCAACAGGGTTGCTACCAGACAGTTAATAGCAATAAGCATAGAAAAAAAACGAGTTCTATAACCTAAAATAACCAAAAGAGGAGCAATAATTTCACCAATATAGATACCATAAGCCCAAATACTGGGTAATCCATTATTAACCAATTGTATTTTTACAAAACTAATATCATTGAACTTAGAAATACCATGGAAAAGTAAAATCCCACCTATGAAGATTCTAAGAAGTAGAATTCCCCAGTTACCGTTTTGTTTATGTGTTGTTTCGTGATAATAATACATTGTTAATCAGATTAGCAGAAAAAGTCTTTCTTTTTTAATGGTAAATTTCCCTAATAAATATAAGTATTTACACTTACTTTTATTTTAAAACGTTCATAAAGTAAATTCTTAAAACGGAGGGCTATTTTAAGGTCAGAAAAAATCATAGCACGACTAATACTAGAGGTAAAAATCACCTCTCCAATAAGGTATTCTACTAAGTAAGAACCTTCTTGGGTCATTAATACATAATTAGTATTCTGTATTACCTCCACTTTTACTTGGAAAATTTTCGCAAAGTTACAAAAAAATAGGAATAAAACTATTGATATTAAAAGAAAAGATATAATATTTTAACATTTTACCAGATAAAAAATTCCTTATAAAATCGTACATTTGTCAAAAATTAGCATATATGCGAATAAGTTTTTTTATATTGAGTTGTTTAGGAGTGATTTCTTCTTTTGCACAGGAAAGAGATACAATTATCAAGATAGATAGTATAGCTCCTAATGAAACTATTATTAATTTGGAAGAGGTACTTTTTTTTGGAAGTCAGCCTTTTTTTAAAAATGAAGAACAAAAGAAAAAATATGAACTGCTCAGATCTAGAGTAAAAAAAGTATATCCTTATGCCAAATTGGCTGCAGATAAGTTATACCGTATTGAAAGAGTGTTGGATACTCTTCCTAGTAAAAGGCAAAAGAAAAAATATACCAAGAAAGTACAAGAGGATGCTGAGGCAAGATTTACAGTAGAACTTAAAAAACTTTCTCGTTCTCAAGGGAAAATTCTTATCAAACTTATATATCGGCAAACGGGTGAGTCTGCTTATAATTTAGTAAAGAATCTTCGTAGTGGATGGCGTGCTTTTTGGTATAATAATACTGCTTGGTTCTATGATTTATCTCTTAAAAGTACTTATAATCCTGAAGAAGTAGAAGAAGATTTTTGGATAGAAGATATTCTTTTGCGAGCTTTCTCACAAGGAGAATTAGAAATGCAGCCTGCAGCTATCTATATTAATTATGAAGCCATAGAGAAAAAATGGCGCAATCCCTAAAAATATGATCTTTTTATATTTTACATGATTAGAAGGAAAGTTTAATACCAAAATTCACTCCTAAAGAAGAATAAGAAGCTTTCTCTGTAAGTTTTTTATTATTTAAGTTATTGGAAAGTTCTTCTTGAGAGGCTTTTTCCACATAATCTGTTCGCTTATGATATACCTGTCCGCGTAAGACATCTTGGTAAGAGCCATTATTAAAGCCATCTAAAGTCATTAGGTTGGTCTTAATTTCACGGTTTATACCTGACACATTGAGGGTAGCTTTTAGTGTCTGGTTAAAATCTCTCAATTCAGAATAGTCACGTTTTACAGAGATATTCATATACTCCAATTCAGCAAAGAAAGCTAACTTTTCTGTAATATTATATTTGTACCCCAAAGCGGCAATGGTACCAAAAGGTATTTTCCCTTTGTAATCCTCTGTATAAGTAGTCTCAATAGTAGCTCCCTGTTTGATAATAGCTGTATTAGGAAGTCCTGAGAGTGCGGGTAAGTTGATACCTAATTGAGTAAGGGCTGCCAGAGGAATATCTTGGTTAGTAGTGGTATATGAATGTGCTATAGCTTCAGTTTTTCCACCTATTTTAGTGAGTAGACCGAACCTACCATAGAAATTATTTGTAAAGTTATAGATAACAGAAAGTGCAGCACCGAAGGCACGTCCTCTTCCTTTTACTTCCCCTTCAATGGTGGCTGTTAAAGGAGTTCCTGCGAGTTTCTTCTGACTTATTTCACGCCTTACAAGTTGATCCTCACCATAGAGGTATCCTGCACTGATATCAACTCCCCACGTTTTGTCGAAGAAATAGCCGACTCTGAACTGACTATTAATCCCCTCTCCGAAAGTTCCAAAACGTACACTTTCCTTGCCATTGATACTTTCTTCTCCTATTTTAGTTGAGGGTACTCCCCATGCATATCCTCCTGTAACAGATATATATACTTGTGCTAAGGAGGTATAACAGGTTATTAAAAAGCCTAAAAGTAGAAAAAATCTCTTCATTAAATATTTGATTAATTTGTGAATTTACTTTTGTTCTTTGAGCCAATCCTGTGCTATACTCAAAGGACGTGCTATGATAGCTTTGTCTCCTTGTATCAAGATAGGTCTCTCTATCAGTTTAGGATATTGGTGTAGTAGTTCTATGATTTGCTCTTCTGAGAGGGAATCACTACCTACTTCTTTCCATATTGCTTCCTTCTTGCGTACTAATTCTAAAGGCTTAATGCCTAATTTATGCAGTAAATCCTTTATTTGTGCTACCGTTGGAGGGTTCTTAAGATAGTCTATGATTTCTATAGGGAGATGCTCTTTTTTCAGGAAAGCCAAACATTCTCGACTTTTACTGCAGTGTGTATTGTGGTATATTTGTAAGAGAGGTTGTTCTATTTTCATTTTTTAAATCAAAGTGCAAATATAGACTATTTATATGAGATTACAAAATAATATTTGAAGACCATTTAATTTTTCTTAATTGAAATAAGTAATCTTAAGTTCTACAAGGAATACTAATTTGTCCTTATAACGTACTTCTTTGCGAATCCAGTTACCTTTTTTATCATACTGGTAGGAAAGATCAGAATAAGCAGGTAAGGTTCCATTAGCTGACAGAGATTGCTGATAGGGTAAGGGAGCATCCTTATAGAAATAATTGACCTTAATATTATCTGTAAAATTGACATAATCATCTTCGGAAATTTTTGTATGATACCCATTGTCATTATACTCGTTGTGAAAGACGTATTTTTTGTCATTGTTAGGTGTTCTATATACTTTTTCCAACACCTTATTATCCTTGTCATAAGTAGTATAACATTTTTCGATTAGCTTCCCTTCGGTGGTAAAGGTCGCACAATTGATGGGGTTACCGCGATCATCTAATTGACAAACGGTAGTACGACGATGATCGGTCTCTCGGCTTTCTTTCTTTTTGTCATCATACGTGGTGGAGATTTCTTGAGTCATTTTTCCTTCTTTGTTATATACTTTTTCGTTTATGCATCTATTTTTGTTATCATAAGAAAGTTCTCTGTGTCTTGTGACTTCATTTTTGTTATTGTAATCGATTTTTTCAATTACTTTACCTGCTTTATTGAATCTTATAAAAGCATTTTTGTCGTATAGGAAACCAATACTAATATTTTTTTCAATAGTTTTGTCATCTTTTTCTTGTACTTCATAAGGAATAATGCGTACTGATTCTATTTTCCCCTTTAATCGTAAGTAGGGGAGCATATTATCATCCTGTGCGAAGGAAGAAAAGGAGTATAATGTAATTAGAAAAAAATATAAGAACTTCATCATGCAGTATTTTAGTAATAAGTTATTTTTCTTTTGATAATAGCCACAGCTTCTTCGTCAAGGAAATACGTTTTTTCGATCCAATTGCCTTTGCTGTCGAACTTGTACTTAAAAGTAAGTGTTTCAGGATCTTCACCTCCTACGATGGCAGTGTGTTCTATGGGATAAATATCGTCTTTATAGACATATTTGTAAGTAATATCTCCACCGGGGAAAAAGATATAATAATTCTTCGCTTCTATGATTCTCCCTTTGTCATCATACTTATAGGAGACCTGTCGCTTGAGATTACCGTCCTCGTATATAGTAGATTTGACAAGTTTCTGGTTTTTGTTATACTCATAAGAAATTTCTTTGAAAGCCTCTCCATCGGAGTCAAAAAAGATTACTTTAATGGGGAGCCCTTCGTCGTTGAGGGTTATCTCTCTTTTAGTTTGTTCATCACTCTCGTGGGAAGAAAGGGCAATAGCAGTACCTTTTTTTTCCTTGTCATTATAGGAATAAGAGATTTTTCGGGTTATTTTTTCGGGGAGGAAAAGCACAGTTTCCTTAGCTACTCTATTTTTATTATCATAGACAGTTTCTTTGATATCAGAGGGCTTCCCCTTTTCACTATAGGAAGTGAGCTTGATGACCCGTCCTTTTTTGTCCAAGGTGATAGCCATATTATAGTCAAAAGAATCGACCAGGAAATCCCCTTTAATCTCATCAGATTCCTCTTTAGTAATATCAATAGATTTTACATTACCTTTTACCTGACAGGAAAGGCGAACATCTTCCTGTCCCCATGATAAGGTACAAAGAAAGAAAAAAATAACAGTAAATAAATGATTCATAGATATCCCTTTTAATAGTAAGTAATTTCTCTTTCGATAGTTGCGGCGGCTTCTCCATCAAGGAAATATGTTTTTTCGATCCAATTACCTTTGCTGTCGAACTTGTACTTGAGCGTAAAAGTTTGAGAAGGTTCCTCGCCAGATGTAACTATATATTTGGTAGGGAAAAGTCCCTTTTCGTACAAGTATTTGGTAGAGAAATGTAATTCATAAGTCCTATTCACCCTATTGTCTATCTTTGTGAATCTGTTTTTATTATCATACTCATAGGAAATGCTATGAACGAGTTTGTTTTTATCATCATAAGAAAGAGACTCAGCGAGGAATCCATTTTTGGAATATTTGAGCGCCCTTTTCCCCTCCAATTTTCCTTCGAAATTGTACGCTAAGATCTCAGAGGGAAGGAGATTATCGCCTAAAGATATTACCATTTTAGATTTTTTGTTAGGAAAACCTGTAGAGGTAATGGTAGCAGAGGCTTTTTTCTGTTTATCATCATAGGTATAGGAAGTGGTTTGAGTAAGTTTTTCAGGGACAAGCTCAAGAACTTCTTTAGAGATATGATTTTTGTCATCATAAGTCCATTTTTGAATCGTTTTAGGCTGTCTTCCCCGAAAATAAGTATCCAATTCGGTAATACGTCCCTTTTTGTCAAAGAGGAGGAACTGGTCATCATCTAAGGAATCAAACGAGAGTGCCTCCGCCGCTTTTGGAAGTTTGCTCTGAGAGATCGTTAGGGACTTGACATTGCCCTGTAACTGATAGACCTGTTGGTGTTTTTCATTTTGTCCCCAACAGATAGCGTAAAATAGAAAAAGAATATAAGGTTTCATTTTAGGTAATATTATCATAACAATAAGTTTTTTCAGCCCAATTATCGTATTCGTCCATGTATATATTTAAGATAATAGTGTTTATAGAAAGGGAAAATAAAAAAGTTTTCTTCCTTTGAAGAAAAATGCTTTTCTTTGTCAAATAAAACAAAATAAGCAATGAAATATAAGCATTTAACTTGAGAGCAAAGATATGAAATATAAGCATATCTTACAAGTAGAATAGAAAAAATATTATAGCAGAAAAACTCAATGTTTCATCAGATAGAAAAAGCGAAATAGTTCAAAAAAGAAACTTATAATGCGCAAAAAGTGCAAGAGTTAACCATGAACGCAAAAATGCTTCAGTAAAACAGACGCTTTAATTTATAAATTTGCAAGCTAAAAAGTTCATTGTGGAGTTGAATTGGTAAGCAAAATAATTAAGTTCATTATTACTTGTTAATCCAACTATTTTCATTATCTTTGTCTTTTGAATAACAGTCAAAATCTTTTTTATGGATAACCGATATACTATGCGAGGAGTTTCTGCTACCAAAGAGGATGTACATAATGCGATCAAGAATATTGATAAGGGACTTTTTCCTAAGGCTTTTTGTAAGGTAATTCCTGATTATCTAACAGGTGATGAACAATATTGCTTGGTCATGCATGCAGATGGAGCAGGTACCAAATCCTCCCTTGCCTATACCTATTGGAAGGAAACGGGAGATCTCTCTGTATGGAAAGGAATTGCCCAGGATGCTTTAATTATGAATATTGATGATTTATTATGTGTAGGGATTACCAATAACATTCTCCTTTCCTCCACTATTGGGCGCAATAAAAGGCTTATACCCGGAGAAGTTATTGCCGCTATCATCAATGGTACAGAAGAACTTATCAGTGAATTACATTCCTATGGTGTAACTATTTACTCCACAGGTGGAGAAACTGCAGATGTAGGTGATTTGGTGCGTACTATTATCGTGGATTCCACAGTTACAGCACGCATAAAGCGCTCTCAGGTAATTGATAATGCACGTATTATTGAAGGAGATGTAATTGTGGGATTAGCTTCTTTTGGACAAGCTTCTTATGAGAAAGAGTATAACGGGGGGATGGGAAGTAATGGACTTACTTCTGCACGTCATGATATCTTCTCCAAGATACTTGCTAAAAAATATCCTGAAAGTTATGACAACAATCTTCCTGATGAGATTATTTATACTGGAGAGAAATTACTAACGGATGCTGTAGCAGATACTATTTTAGATGCAGGAAAATTAGTTCTTTCCCCTACTCGCACATACGCTCCTGTTATTCAGAAAATACTCTCCAAATACACTCCAGAACAAATTCACGGAATGGTACATTGTAGTGGAGGAGCGCAAACAAAAATCTTACATTTCATAGATAATTTACATGTAATCAAGGATAATCTTTTCCCTATACCTCCTCTATTCCAACTCATCCAGGAACAATCCCATACAAATTGGAAAGAAATGTACCAAGTATTTAACTGCGGACATCGTATGGAACTCTATGTGCCGAAGGAAGTTGCCTCTGATATCATTGCTATTTCCCAATCTTTTAATATTGAAGCTCAAGTTATAGGACATGTAGAAAAGGCTAACTGTAAAAAACTTACTATTCAAAGCAAATATGGATGTTTTGAATATTGTTAAAAACTAAATCATAATAACTCTTGTGGAATCATCACAATTGAGTATCTTTGCCTCTTCTTTTTAGCTCTTATAAGAAACAATTATAAAAATGGCAAAAACCAAATCTATTAAATCTCCTAAAAAAGAAAAGAACAGTAACTCTAATAAACTTTCTCAGCAGAGAGTTTCCTTAGGAGTTATTCTTCTTTTTATCTGTTTGATTCTTTGTATTGCCTTTATTTCCTTTATCTTTAGTTGGCAAGCAGATCAAAGTATTCTCTCAGAATTTGCTGACAGAAATGCACAACCTCAAAATATTTTTAATAAAATAGGAGTTTACTTAGGAAATTTTTTTATATACAGGGGCTTTGGTATTGCCATATTTATTCCTTTATCACTTTTGGCTCTCACTGGGTTAAAACTTCTTCTTTCCACAAAAACCAAAATGCTTAATAAGTGGTTTTGGGGCATTCTCTGGATGCTCTTTATCTCTGTTTCTTTAGGTTTTCTTTCCTCCGATGCCACAATCCTTAGTGGTATGGGTGGATATGAAATCAATTCTTACCTAAGAGACTATATAGGCAGACTGGGAACAGCTCTACTTCTCTTATTAATACTTTGTTTATATCTGATAGGAAAGTTTCACATTACTTCTGAGAAGATTAGAAATACTCTCGATGCAGGTAATCACTGGATAAAGGGGAAGAAAAGAATCCTTGAAAAAACAGTTTCTCCCATCACAGAAGAACAAAAAAACATTACAAATGAGATTCAAGCAACCTCATTAGGTGATGAAGAATTCATCGTCTCTACCCCTATTCAAGAGGAACAGAATAAAGATATTGATATCTATACCCATAAAAAAGATATTCCTCCTTTGCATCTGGAAGTAGAAGAGAATGAACCTATAGAAGATAAGGAATTCAAAGTAGAAATTAAGCAAGAGGAAACTGTAAATCCTGAGGAAGTTGCCAAACGCTTAGTAGAAGATTTCGGCGAATATGATCCAACCTTGGAACTCAAATCTTTTCAATTTCCTCCTTTAGACCTGCTCAAGGAATATAAGGATTCAGGTGTTGTCCGTAATGACGAAGAACTAGAAGAAAATAAGAATACCATTATCCAAACTCTACGTGATTATAAAATAGATATTTCTCGTATTACTGCGGTAATAGGTCCTACTGTTACACTTTATGAAATTGTTCCTGCTCCTGGCACCCGTATTTCCAAAATTAAAAGTTTAGAGGATGATATTGCATTATCTTTAGCGGCTTTAGGTATTCGTATTATAGCTCCTATTCCTGGAAAAGGTACTGTAGGTATAGAAGTCCCTAACAAAACTTCTTCTGTTGTTTCCATGAGATCAGTGATAGGGTCAGCCAATTTCCAACGGGCAGAGATGGAACTTCCTATTGCCTTTGGGAAAACTATCAGCAATGAAACCTTTGTTGCTGACCTAACAAAAATGCCACACATGCTTATGGCAGGGGCTACAGGACAAGGAAAATCCGTAGGACTTAATGCCGTACTCACCTCTCTACTTTACAAAAAGCATCCTGCTGAAGTGAAATTTATCCTTGTTGATCCTAAAAAAGTAGAACTCACTCTTTACAACAAAATAGAACGTCATTACTTAGCAAAGCTTCCTGATAGTGAGGAGGCAATAATTACCGATACCTCTAAAGTAGTCAATACCTTAAATTCTCTTTGTATTGAGATGGATAATAGGTATGACCTACTTAAGAATGCTATGGTACGTAATATTAAAGAATACAATGCCAAGTTCAAAGCGCGACAATTAAATCCAAATGAAGGACATCAATTCTTACCCTATATTGTATTAGTAGTAGATGAATTTGCTGACCTTATTATGACCGCGGGTAAGGAAGTAGAACTCCCCATTGCACGTCTGGCACAATTAGCACGTGCTGTAGGGATTCATCTGATTATTGCCACCCAACGTCCTTCAGTGAATGTCATCACTGGACTTATTAAGGCTAACTTCCCTGCTCGAGTTGCCTTCAAAGTAACCTCTGCTATTGATTCCAAAACGATCTTGGATGGGCCGGGTGCTAATCAGCTTATAGGGAAAGGGGATATGCTATACACACAGGGTAATGACCTAATCCGTATTCAGTGTGCCTTCGTGGATACTCCTGAAGTGGAACGTATTGCCGATTTTATTGGAGCACAAAAAGGATATCCTAGTGCCTTCCTCCTTCCAGAATATGTAGGTGAAAATGATATGGAAACTCCTGATGTAGATATGTCTGAGAAAGATCCCTTACTCAGGGAGGCTGCAGAAATTCTTGTTAATGCACAGCAAGGTTCGGCTTCTCTGTTACAACGTAAGTTAAAACTTGGATATAACCGTGCGGGTCGCCTTATAGACCAATTAGAAGTATTAGGAGTAGTAGGACCTTTTAAAGGAAGTAAGGCACGAGAAATTCTCTTTGCTGATATTGTAACTCTCCAACAATTCTTAGATGAAAAAGGAATATAACTTTCCTTAGTGCTTACAGTATATTCTATTTATTTTACAAAATGAATTTTATTATTGATTTTTCTTAAAAAAAACAATAGTATATTTGGTTTTTGAGAAAAAAATTAATTATTTTTAGTATAAAAGCCAAAACTTTAAAAATGTTTAACTTTTAAATCTTTTTTTGAATGAATTTTATTCAATAATAAATCGTACCTTTGCAATATAAAAATACTTAAATTTATTACACATGAAAAGAATTGTACTTTTTTTGTTAGGGGGGGTAGTAATGACTTCCTGTGTCTCTAACAAAAAATTCCGTGAAGTTCAAGAAGAACTTAAGAGTACCCAAGATTTGCTTAATACAGCTACTGTAAAACTCAACAGTTGTCTTAAAGATAAGGAATTATTGCAATCCAAGAATGAACTATTGCAAAAGAACAATGAAGGATTGCTCACCAATCTTGGAAATATGACTACACTTACTCAAAAAGGAGCTGATAACTTAGAGCGCTCTTTAGAAAGTCTCAAAGAAAAAGACTTAACTATTAAGAATCTTCGGGATGCAGTTACACGACGTGATTCTATTAACTTAGCTCTCGTTCAAAGCCTTAAAGGTGTTTTAGGGAACTTGGATGACCAAGATATTACTATACAAGTGGATAAAGGAGTCGTATATGTATCTATCTCTGACAAAATGCTCTTTAGTAGTGGTAGCTATAATGTAACTCCTCGTGCACGTGAAGTACTTGGAAAAGTAGCAAAAGTAGTGAACAACAAGCCTGATTTTGAATTTATGGTGGAAGGTCATACCGATAATGTACCTATTAAGAACAACTGTATCAAAGACAATTGGGATTTGAGTGTGTTGAGAGCAACTGCTGTGGTACGTATCCTACAAAATGACTTTGGTGTAACCCCTGCTCGTATGACCGCTGCAGGACGTAGTGAGTATGTCCCTGTAACTACCAATGCCTCTGCTGATGGACGTGCTTTAAATCGCCGTACTCGCATTGTAGTATTACCTAAACTTGACCAATTCTATAATATGATAGAACAAGGTATGAAAGACCCTAAGATTAATTAAATTTGCTTCATTATTCTTAACATAAAGAGGCTATCCGAAAGGGGTAGCCTCTTTATCCTTAATAAGGAATAAATTATTTTTTATATCTTTCTGCAGTAAGTTCTGCTATTTTTATAATTACATCTACTGCTTTTAATAAACTGGGAACAGGAAGGTATTCATACTTTCCATGAAAGTTCACCCCTCCTGCAAAAATATTAGGACAGGGCAATCCTTTGAAACTTAGCTGCGCTCCATCAGTACCTCCACGAATAGCCTGTATTATAGGGGTTATCCCTACCTCTTTCATTGCTTGTTCAGCAATTTCCACTATATGAATGACTGGTTCTATCTTTTCACGCATATTATAATACTGGTCTACCACTTCAAGTTCAAAAGCAGCATTCTTATGCAATTCTTGAAGGTCTTTTACAATGGTGTGAAGGAGTTCCTTACGTGCATTGAATTTATTTCTGTCATGATCGCGAATGATCAGGTTAATATAAATATCTTCCACATCTCCTTTGATGTTCATTACATGGAAGAATCCCTCACGACCTTCAGTACGTTCAGGGATTTCATTTTCAGGAAGAGCCTCAATCAGTTCACTGGCAATAAGTACGGCATTGACCATACGTCCTTTAGCGGTACCAGGATGTACACTTTTCCCTTTAATATGGATCTTAGCTCCCGCAGCATTGAAACTTTCATATTCTAATTCCCCTATATGACTACCATCCATAGTATAAGCCCATTGAGCTCCAAACTTAGGAACATCAAACTTATGAGGACCTGTTCCTATTTCTTCATCAGGGGTAAAACTAATGCGAATTTTACCATGATGTATTTCAGGATGAGCAAGGAGGTATTCCATAGCAGAAACTATCTCAGCTACCCCAGCTTTGTCATCAGCTCCTAAAAGAGACAATCCATCTGTAGTAATTATAGTTTGTCCTATATATTTCTTCAAATCAGGAAAATAAGTAGGAGAAAGTACAATTCCTTCTTTTTCATTAAGGACAATATCTCCTCCATCATAATTATGTACAAATTGAGGATTTACATTGGCTCCTGAGAAATCAGGGGATGTATCATAGTGAGCAATAAAGCCTACGGTTGGTACTTCATAGGATACATTGGAAGGGAGTGTAGCCATAATGTAACCATAATCATCTACACTTACCTCAGAAAGTCCTATTTCCTTAAGTTCATCTACCAAGAGATGAATGATATCCCATTGTTTTTGAGTGCTGGGAGTAGAAGCACTTTCAGGATCAGATTGTGAATCTACTTTCACATAGCGAATAAAACGCTCTATAATTTTTTTTTCTTGCATACGTTAAAGATTTAACAAAAACTTATTTATTTAAAACTAATATCTTCTTTCCATTGAGCAAGGGGAATAAAACTGTACCTTTGAAAGGATTACTTATGCGAATATCACTCTTATTTTGCTTATTTATATAGAGAAGATGATAAGTCTCATAGCGTTCATCCCCGTTGTAACATATATGTACAACATAGTATTCTTGCCCATTCTCTAAGGTTTCCTTAGGTTCAACCATGATAGAGACTCCACTTTTCCTCTTAGAAATTCTATTGATTCGCTTATTTGCTTTCTGCGTGATAGGCAAAATCAATACTATATCCACTATCTCATCTTCAGTAAGGAGTTTCTTAGGAGTGCTGGGAGCTTCTACAATGGGGTCGGATACCTCTTTTAGTGAATCCTGTTTCTCTTTGGAGGACTTGGATTGGTTCTGACAGGAAATCAGCAATAGCCCTGCAAATAATGACAAGCATAATGTCTGTTTAGAGTTGAGAAAAGTAATAAATTGTATTTTCACAATTTCATAAACAAGATTATTATTGCTTATCTCCTGCAAAAATACGAATTCCTCATATTAGTTACAAATAATTATAGCGTTTTTTCTTACTTTTTTATTGCTATTTTAGTTCTATCTCTTATTTTTGCCTTTAATCACTAACTACTGAAAAATTAATCATCAATCACTAGAAATTAATCATTATTTTTTGTACCTTTGCAATTTAATTTCAATAAAAATGAAGAACTTTGTAGAAGAATTACGATGGAGAGGTATGATTCAGGATATTATGCCTGAGACTGAAGAACACTTATTAGAAGGACTACGTGCTGCCTATGTAGGGATAGACCCTACTGCGGATTCATTACATATTGGACACTTAGTAGGAGTGATGATGCTCCGTCATTTTCAAGACTGCGGTCATAAGCCTTATGCCGTCATCGGGGGAGCTACGGGTATGATAGGCGACCCTTCAGGAAAATCAGCTGAAAGAAACTTACTTACAAAAGAAACCTTAGCTCATAATATAGAGGGAATCAAAAAACAATTGGCAAAATTTCTTGATTTTGAAAGCACTGCCCCTAATCGTGCCGAACTGGTTAATAACTACGACTGGACAAAAGATGTCTCATTTCTCTCCTTCATTCGTGATATTGGTAAGCATATTACTGTAAATTATATGATGGCAAAGGATTCTGTAAAAAAGCGCTTTGACCCTAATGAGAATACTGATGGAATGTCATTCACTGAATTCTCTTATCAACTCTTACAAGGATTTGATTATCTACACTTATTTCAAGAAAAAGGAGTTACCTTACAGATGGGAGGTTCTGATCAATGGGGAAATATTACTACTGGTACAGAACTTATTCGCCGTAAAGTGAGTGGAAAGGCTTATGCTCTTACTTGCCCGCTAATTACCAAAGCGGATGGTACCAAATTTGGTAAATCAGAAGGAGGTAACGTATGGCTTGATCCTGAAAAGACCTCTCCATATAAGTTCTATCAGTATTGGATTAATACCTCGGATGTAGATGCAGAGCGTTATATCAAAATATTTACCATGCTTCCTAAAGGAGAAATAGAAACTCTCATTATGGTACATAGAGAAGCTCCTCACCAAAGAATTCTACAAAGTAAATTAGCGGAAGAACTTACTATCTTGGTTCATGGAAAAGAAGAATTAGAGAATGCTATTCGGGCTTCCCAAATTCTTTTTGGTAATACCACTTCAGAGGATCTAAAAAAATTAGACTCACAAACACTGCTTGAAATATTTGACGGGGTCCCTCAAGCGGAAATTTCTCTAACTGATCTTAAAAAGGGATTGGACATGATCGGGGCTCTTTCTGCTAAAACAGGTTTTATTAAAAGTAATTCAGAGGCAAGACGTGCTCTTGGTGAGAATTCTATCTCAGTAAATAAAGAAAAAGTAACCGAAGATTATTCTCTCTCTGAGAAAGACTTACTAAACAATCAATTTATTCTGTTACAAAGAGGTAAGAAGAACTACTTCCTCATTAGAATAAATAATTGATTACAAAATATTTTAAATTTGTAAATAGGTAACCATGAAAGAGATAGAACGTGTAGCACAACTTTTAGCTGAAGTGAACTTTATCCTTATTACAGGAGGTGCCAATACACGCAGGGTACTTAGGAATGTCAATAGAATAGCAGGAGCTTTGAATTATCATTGTGATATATTCTACTCCTACTCTGCTATCATTCTTACAGTTTATAATAAAACTACAGAAGAAAAAGAAACTATTGTAAAAAGTATTCCTCATCATGGGGTAAATTTCAATGCTATATCAGATATTAGTATTCTTTCATGGCGTGTTCTAGAGAAAAAACTCCCTATTGAAGTGATAGAAAAGGAGCTCATCCATATTAAGCAAAAATCACATTACAATATGTATGTAATGTGGTTCTTTGTATCACTTGCTGGTGGGTCATTAGCTTACATTTTTGGAGGAGATAACCATAGTAATTATTTGGAATTTGGGATTTCCTTTTTAGCAACTTTGGTAGGGTTAGCTGGAAGAAGAATTCTTCAGTTAAAAAAGTTCAATGTATTTATCTGTTGGGCATGGGCTGCATTTGTATCTGTTTGTGTGGTCAATATTTTTCGCCTTATGGTGGGTGAGGAATACAAGAATGCATTAGCAGCGTGTGTATTATGGCTTATTCCTGGAGTTCCTCTAATTAATGGTTTTATTGACTTACTTACAGGATATATAGTAGCAGGAATAGCAAAACTTTCCTATGCAATGGTACTTATTTTTATGATTTCTATTGGCTTTTATCTATCTTTATTTATCTTTGGATATGAACTTCTTTGATGCTTTTTGTCTTTTATCAGAACGTATTTTCTGGTCTATGTGGGTGTCCATAGGTTTTGCGCTCCTTTTCAATACTCCTCATAGAGCTCTATGGGCTACTGCTCTATTAGGGGCTATAGGATGGAGTACTAAGTTCCTCCTTATCAAAACAATCATTCCTGAACAAGTAGTAATAGCTTCTTTCATAGGAGCTTGTGTAGTAGGATTCCTGGGTATGTATTTTGCTCATAGAGTACACACTCCGCCTATGGTTTTTACCATTCCTGCAGTAATCAATATGATTCCTGGTAAGTCCGGCTATGAATTTATGATGGGACTTGTTAAGATTGTTACTATTACTCACGAACATGATCAGACTTTAGAAACTATCTTTGAAACTATTAAGCTTGCTATACAAACAGGCTTTATTACTTTGGGGCTTTCTTTTGGAGTTATTGCTCCTGTTCTCCTGCTAAATACTTATACTGTAAAAGGCAAAGATTTAAATAAATTCATCGCTAAAAAACTTAAGCACATTTACAAACGTGAAAGAAAAGAAAAAGCTAACAAATAATCTCATAAAATATTTTCTAAAAGAACCATTAATATTCCGTATTTTTTTAGTACCTTTGTGGCAACTTTATTTTTTGAACACTTAAAACTGGACTATTAATTTAATCATATATAAAAAAATAAACCTCATGGAAATACAAGGACGTATTAAAGTTATTACTCCTATACAGACTTTTGGAGCAAATGGCTTTCAAAAGAGAGAGCTTATTATTGTTACTGAAGAACAATATCCACAGACTATTTCCCTTGATTTCACACAAGGAAATTGCGAATTACTTAATGGCTACCAACCTGGACAAGTTGTAAAAGTAACTTTTGATATTCGTGGACGTGAATGGACAAATCCTCAAGGAGAAGTGAAGTATTTTAATTCATTAGTTGCCTGGCGTATTGTAAATGTAGAAACTGCCTCTCAGTCTATACAGGCACAGCCTACCCCTCCTCCTATGGCACCAACTACCACTGAACAAACTTTTACCCCTAAGGCACAAACAACAGGAGATGACTTAGAGGATGATGGGCTTCCTTTTTAACAAATTAATACAAATATATAAATAATAGAAACGATGAAAATACTCATTATTAACGGAGGTAGTTCCTCTTTCAAATATCAACTTATTGAAATGGATACTGAATCTGTCCTTGCTAAAGGGCTTGCCGAACGAATTGGTCTTGAACAAGGTAAAATCACCCATGAATATTGGAAAAATGGAGAAAAGTACAAGGTAAGTAAGGAAATGCATTTTGATAATCATGAAGTAGCATTTAAAGAAATGGCTGCTTACCTTACCGACAATGAAGTTGGAGTTATCAAATCTATTAATGAGGTAAAATATATCGGACACAGAGGTGTTCATGGAGGTAAATATACTACTCCAAAGCGTGTAACTCCGGAGGTAATGGAAGAACTTCGTAAAGGAATTCCTTTAGCACCTTTGCATAATCCAGCTAATATCATAGGAATTGAAGCTGCTATGAAAACATTTCCTAAAGAAACTGAGAACTTTGTTGTTTTTGATACCGCCTTCCACCAGACCATGCCTGAGAGAGCCTATCGTTATGCTATCCCTAACCATTATTATACTGAGGATAGAATTCGTGTATATGGTTTTCATGGTATTAGCCATAAGTATGTAGATGCACGCACACGCCGCCATTTTAACAACCCTCACATGAAAAACATCACCCTTCACCTTGGCAATGGTGCTAGCATGGCTGCTGTGAATGAAGAAGGTCACTGTATAGATACCTCTATGGGATTTGGTCCTGGAGATGGACTTATTATGGGTACTCGAGCTGGTAATATTGATAGTACTGTAATCTTTTTCTTAGGAGAAAAAGGTCTCTCTACTCAAGAAATCTCTAAAATACTAAATAGTGAAAGTGGGATGAAGGGGCTTATTGGCAGTCCTGATGCACGTGATTTGGAAACACTTGTTAATCAAAATGACCCTAAAGGTAATCTCTGCTTGGACATGTATGCCTACCGTGTTAAGAAATTCATTGGGGCTTATATGATTGCTCTTGGTGGAGTAGATTCCCTTATCTTCACTGCAGGTATAGGAGAGAATTCTGCTATGATTCGTAAAGCTGTTTGTGAAGGATTGGAGACTTTCGGAATTAAGATTGACCCTGACAAGAATAAGCAACTCAATCATCCAAGTGACATCGTAGAAATTCAAGCCTCTGATAGCAAGGTAAAAATAGTTATCGTTGCTACCAATGAAGAACTTCAAATTGCCCGTGATGTGCTTTCCCTTGTTTAATTTTTAATAATTTTATACACATGAAAAAAATCCTTATTACATTCCTATTATTGGGAAGTTTAATGCTTGCTTCTTGTTCTGGAAATTCTCCTAAAGCAGTTGCTGAAAAGTTCTTAAAAGCTATTAATGCTGGTGATTTTAAAGAAGCTAAAAAATATTGTGATGAGAAAACAGGAGACCTTATAGGTATGCTGGAAAGTTTCTCTAAAGGAGAAAAACCAAAGGAAAAGGATATAAAATCTTTTACCATCACCAAAGTAGAAGAGAATGGAGATACTGCAAAAGTATTCTATAAAGCCGAAGGCTCTGATAAAGAAGAATCTCTTGACCTTAAGAAAATAAAAGGGAAATGGCTCGTTTCTATCAATAAGGAACAAGGAAAAGAAAATGGAATGCACCACGAAGACGGAGATGACCATTCATCTGATGATATGGAAATTGATACTCCTGAACATGAGAATGAAGCCTCTCAAGATTCAATTCCTTCTACAGAAGAAGACTAGTTAGCTATTACTCATTCAATATTAAAATCCCAAGATGAAAAAAAGAATTAAACAGTTCTTCCTCTTCTTTGGGATTTTTTCGTTATCTATATGGGGAGGATTTCATCTATTCTTTTGGATAGATACTCAAGAAGAAAAACGGTTGGTGATAAAAAATATTGAATTTCCCCGATTAAGCACTAAAGAGGTAGAAAAACTTCAAGAAGGAGATATCATCCTTCGCCGAGGATATGGTTTTTTTAGTGATATTATTGCCGATAAGCTTAATGGAGATTCCTATGATGTTACCCACTCAGGTATTCTTTATCGTAAAGATAACCAATGGTGGGTAATTCATTCCCTTTCCTCCAATGTTAGTCCAATAGAGGGGGTACAGACACAATCCTTACAAATGTTCTTAAAATACTCCATACCTGGAAAGATACTAATTGTCCGTCTTAATAAAATAACTCCTTCCCAAGGAAGAGAAATTATAAAGCGCGCCCAATATTATTTACAAAAAAAAGTTTCTTTCGATCATTTAGGTATTATTGATGATCCTTCTGAATTGTATTGCAGTGAACTTATTTATCAGATTATAGATAATGACCTCCACTTTGTAAACTTCCCTACAGAAAAAAAAGCTAGGAAAGAAACTTTCTACAGCATGAAGACATTATACAATCCTCAATATTTCAAAATTATTATCAATACCTATCCAAAGAAAAAGGAGAGACCTTAAAAAAATCCTCTCCTTATTTATAATATTATGACTAAAAATCCTTTTATCTTAATCTTTCTAGTTCTATTTCTAGATTTTTCAAATCAGATTGTGCATCTATAAGTTTTGATTCCTTTTTAAGTATTTTAGTTCGAAATTTAAGTTCTTTTTCTGCTGACAAATTTCCTCTTGATATTTCTCTTTCAAGATTAAGCTTTTCCTTGTCATAATTGGCTTTTGCTTTATTCAGCTTAATTTTTGACTTAGCTATTTTATCTTGTATTTTTAATCGTTTTTCTGCACGCTTTTGGGCTGCTATAGCCTCTTTCTGTGCTTTTCTCTGTGCCTTTTCTTGCTGTTTTAGTTGCTTTTCTTTTAGTTTTTGCTCCTTAGCGACTTGCTGTTGAGCTCTTTTCTGTAATCTCTCTGCCTCTCTCTGTTGCCTTTCAGCTTCTTTTTGCTGTCTTTCAGCTTCCTTTTGTTGCCGCTCTTTGAGTTTTAATTCCTTTTCAGCCAATTCCTGTTCTTCTTCCCCTCTTTTAATAATCTCTTGTTGTTTTTTCTCTTCTTCTATCTTTGACTTAACCTCTTCTATTTTCTGTTCATTATTCACAGCATTTAACTTTAGAGAATCAACCTGTGCTGAGGCAAAAGAAGTTACCAGTAAGGATAAAATAATTCCAATTTTCTTCATGATATTTATATTAATTGGGTGCAAAGGTATTTTTCTTTTTAAATACGACAAAACTTTATCAGCACTTATTAAGAAAAAAATATAATATTTAACCTTATTTGTGATTTACAACATAAATATAACTTTATTTTTAGGTAGGAATTATACCCTTTACTATTAACTAATACTACAATTAACATATTTTTTTAACTTTGATATAAAATAAAAGAGTATTTTTGCACATTAATTTTTTTACAATGGAGACATTTTTCATCAGAGTAGGACAATTGTTATTAAGCCTGTCTATCATAGTGATTCTGCATGAGTTAGGGCATTTTATTCCAGCCAAATTATTTAAAACAAGAGTAGAAAAATTTTTTCTATTTTTTGATGTAAAATTTGCACTGTTCAAAAAGAAAATTGGAGAGACTATCTATGGAATAGGGTGGCTTCCTCTGGGAGGGTATGTAAAAATAGCTGGAATGATAGATGAAAGTATGGATAAGGAACAACTGGCAAAACCTGCTGAACCCTGGGAATTCAGAAGCAAACCTGCTTGGCAACGACTTATTATCATGGTGGGAGGTGTTACTGTCAATCTTATATTGGGATTCTTTATCTATGCCATGATTTTTGGTGTTTGGGGGAGAGATGAACTTCGCCCCAGTGATGTACCTCACGGATATGAAGTAAGTGATACTATGAAATCTTATGGTTTCTCAAATGGAGATATTCCTCTGAAAGTCAATGGGACTGATTTGAATGATACTTTTTCTATCAATAGGATGATTTTAGTACGTAAAGTAGAGAATATTACTGTACAGAAAGCGGATGGTAGCATTCAGACTATTAGTGTTCCAGATAGTATCGGCATGCAAGTATTTCGTAATGATAAAACTCCTCTCTCTTTTATCAAGCGTAGGACTACTGAAATTGACTCTGTTTTAGTAGATTCTCCTGCTCGAAAAGCAGGAATGGAAAAAGGTGATCATATCATAGATATTAATGGAAATAAGACTTCTTTCTTTGATCAGGTAAAAGATTATCTTATTGAAGGAGAAAATAAGATTCAGGTACTTAGAAATGGTGAGGTAAAGGATCTTACTATTATTCCTGAAAATGGGCTCTTAGGAATAATGGGAGGTCATTTCTATGATAGTAAAAGTACTCATGTGAATTACTCCTTCTTTCAAGCTATAAAAACGGGTATCAGTTATGGCTATTGGACATTACATGATTATATTGTCCAATTTAAATATATCTTCACCAAGAAGGGGGCAAGTCAAGTAGGAGGTTTTGGAGCTATGGCAAAAATGTTTGAAGCTCAATGGGATTGGTTACGCTTTTGGGAAAGTACTGCGCTAATTTCTATTATATTAGCTTTCATGAATATTTTGCCTATTCCTGCTCTTGATGGAGGACATATTGTATTCCTACTTTATGAAATAGTAACAGGTAGAAAACCTAAGGAAAAAGTATTAGAATATGCTCAAGTGATAGGAATTATTATCCTTTTTGCCTTACTTATTTATGCTAATGGAAATGATATTTATCGTTGGCTTACAGGAGGAAAGCATTAGACAAGATATGTCCCAAAAATGAGCACTGAAAGAGATAAAAACGCAAAGCTCCACAATAAGGTCTCTCTCAACCAATAGCGCCTAATCCGCCCAATAATTATAGTTAAAGAAAGTGCAGTAGGAAAGGTCAGATATATCCATCCTACTGCATTTTTTTCTGGAAAAAGAATAATCCCCAAGATACCCACGATAGCTATTTTTATGAGAAATCTTGAATAATAACGTTTGTAAGGCTTCCAAAAAGCCCAAGAAGTAATGGTAATAGTTAATAGAAGGATTCCCACCAATGGAATATACTTATATTGTAGATAGGAATCTAAAGAGAAATTAGGAACAAATTGAAAGTGGAGGAGCAATTTCTCTTCTACGTCTAAGGAGATTGCTATTGCTAAAATTAAAATAGACAAAAGCATAAAAGACACCATAGGAATTAACATATTTCTGAATCGCTTCCCTGGATAAATGAGAATATGTATCCATAGTAACAATAATGAAAGTATAGAAGGAAGAAAAAATAAACTTGCTATAAAAATAAGCATAGAAGCATTAAAAAAGACCTCTCTGCCATCTATATTTCTTAGACTAATAATCTGATAAAATAAAAATAAAATACATGTATTAGCAACTATTATTGCAGCATCCACATAAACTTCTGGAAAGAGAGAACCTAATAAAATCCAAAAGAAAGGCACCAATAAATTTCCCTCACTTAATTGATTTTTTCTAACCATTAGTGTTATTACAGAAATATCAACTAATAATAAGAAAGATATAAAAATAGTTTCTAATATATTTACCAAAGAAAAAGGCAAAGAAAGCAAGGAAAATCTGTATAAAAATATTTGCAATACTCCTATTCCATATATGGTGAATAAACGTGCTGTCTTTGTGGTATTAAGAAAGTTATAAAACATTTAGTTAGATATTGTTAGAAAATCACCATTAGTAACTACTTGATAATTAAGCATTGGATAGGGAGAATTCCCTGTTTGAGGTTGCCCATTAAGCAAACTATATCGTACTCCATTACAAGGGCAGTACATAAAATAATTATTATCTTCAAGAGTCATTTGGCTACACTCAGAAAGCGCTTGTGAAGGACAAGCGCGATCCCAGGCGTAATAACTGTTTCCCACATTTGCCACTACAACTCCTCTAAGCCCTATATTATCAATCAGCACGGCATTCCCTGGTATTTTAAGTTTATTATATTCTACCAAACGAAGATTAATAGTTCTACTGAATTTAGCCTCTTGTAGGAAAGGGTTTCGTTGTATATCATTTTTTTTACAAGCAATAAATAGCAATAAAAATAAAGCTACCATGCAAAAATATTTATTCTTCATGTTCATTTCCAGTGAGTTGTTTCCATAATCTTACGGATATCATTTTTTAAATAAATAGCTGCAGGATAGATAGAATCAAAATTAGGACGTACCTTGAAATAAATGGATCCTGTTATAAAATGCTTTGTACTATCTGTAATATAGAATTGAGATTGAGAAGCAGCATTTCCATCAACTTCATAAAACATACCATATACTTTATCCTTCTCATTTAAGTAAGGTTGTTCTATAATATTAGTAGCCTTGATAGTATGTTCGTAAGTAAAGTTCTGGGCATCACGAAGTAGGTTGGTTAAATTATCCTTAACAGGCTTATAGGTTATATATATAGTTGCTCTCATAGAAGGATAATCCAAATTCAGACTACAATTATCCTGTTTGCTCAATTTAGAATTCGTGTTTTTCTGAAAAGAAAAAGGACAATCTAATGACAAAGTATCATACTGAGGTACCCCGTACTCTAAGCGGAGAAAAGCCTTTGGTTTTGGTTGTACATCTGAATTACAACTTATTAAAAATAGCCCTATACAAATAATAATAGTTCTATAGATCATTTGATAGTAACTCTTAATTGTTTTATTCGTTTTTTATCAATATTTTCAACTGTGAAGGTATAATCCTCGAAAAGAACCACTTGCTTTTTTTCAGGAAATACCCCTATAAGCTCTAAAAGAAATCCTGCAATAGTTTCACTTTCCCCACGTACCTTTTCAAAATTCTCTTGTTTTTCTTCATTAATATTCAATATTCTGTAAAAATCCTTCAAGGAAGTTTTTCCATCAAATAAGAAATTATGCTCATCTATCTTAGAGAAAAAGGAATCATCGGCATCATACTCATCACTTATTTCTCCTACTATTTCCTCTATAATATCCTCTAAAGTGACTACTCCCAAAGTTCCTCCATATTCATCAACTACTATAGCCAGATGAATCTTTTTTTGTTGGAATTCAGCTAATAAATCATCTAACTTCTTATTTTCAGGGACGAAAAAGGCTTTTCGCTTAATTTGATTCCATTCAAAATCTTTTTCATCAAGATATGGCAACAGATCTTTTGCATAAATAATTCCTGTAATTTTATCAATATTCTCCTGATATACAGGTACTCTTGAATATCCGTTTTCTTGAATAAAAGCAAGTACTTCTTGGTAAGTCATCGTTTCATCTATGGCAGATATATCTATTCTTGGACGCATTACTGCACGAATGTCTGTATTACCAAAAGAGACAATCCCAGAAAGTATCTTGTGTTCTTCCTGAGTGGTATCCTCCTCTGAAGTAAGTTCTAACGCTTGAGAGAGCTGCCCTATAGAAATAGAAGAACTTTTGTGTATTTTATTGTTAATGAATGTAGTAAACGAGGTCATGGGAATACTTATCGGAGAAAGTAATATATCCAATCCTCTAATGATAGGAGACACCTTTCGAGCAAATAGGAGATTATTGCGATTAGCGTATATCTTAGGAAGAATCTCTCCACAGAGTAAGATTACAAAGGTCAAAATTCCTACATCAAAGATAGTTTTAAGCCATATAGGTAGGCTTCCCAAGAGAAACTCTCCTAAAGGAGCAAAGACTAAGACTATAGATATATTGATTAAGTTATTAGCTATAAGTATGGTAGCTAATAATCGTTGTGGCTTCTTAAGTAATTGAAGAACTATTCTATCTGAAGAACTTATTTTCCCTTCTTCTTGCTCTAAGTCAGTAGGAGAGATAGAAAACAATGCCACTTCTGCTCCTGAGATAAGAGCAGAACACCCTAAAAGAAAGATAAAAAAGAATGCTCGTATGAGCAAGTCTGCTGTAGGGGATGATAAAAATTGACTTATCGAGTCTGTGTCCAAAATTTAAAAATTAGTTATACAATCAAGAATGTTTAAAAAACCATTCTCTTTATTTTATTTGAAAAAGGTATTTCTCTTCAAGAAGGAGCTATTATCAAGATTAAAACCTACTTATGATACAGCTCCATTATTCTTTGATGTCAAGAATTTAACATCTATAACAATAATTTCTGTAACATAGCGAAGAGAATTATCCTGTGCTTTATATTGTCGTGTGCGCAACTTACCCTCCACATAGATAAGGTCTCCCTTCTTCACATATTTAGCAGTAGTCTCAGCTAATTTATTACTAAACACCAAATTATGCCACTGAGTATTTTCTACTTTTTCTTGCGTATTTTTATCTGTATAGGATTCATCCGTTGCTAATGATACTTGTCCTATACAAGAGTCCTTCTCAAAATAGGTTAGCTTTATATCATTACCTAACCTACCTATAAGCATTACTTTATTAAGAGTTCCATTCATAATTAAAATTTTCCTCAAAGATACGTTATCTTTCAAAAATATCCAATGTTTTTAGGAATTTTATAATCAGAATTGGCATAGGATATTCATATATAGAAGAAAAAGGAATTCCTTCTGTTAATTTTTCCTCAAGAGTAACTTTCCAAAAAAATGCATGTATATACTGATGTGTAAGCTTATGGACAAAGGTTGTTATATATTTTTCTACTTGTACCGCTTTAGGATATTTTTCTTTTATCCTCTTTATAAGTAAACTATCCTCTATAGTATTCTCCTTTAGTTCTATAAGGGGAAATTCGTATAAGCCTTGCCATATATCTTTTTCTTTTCGCTTCTCCAGAGAGGTTTGTCCTTGAGTATCTATAAGTATACAATAATGAAAATAGCGATATGTGATCTTTGTTTTAGGTAGCTTCACTGGGAGTTGATTTACTTTCTGTAGCTTATACGCCAAGCACTTACCGTTCATTACACATTGGGAACAATTAGGAGATTGAGGCTTACACTGTATAGCTCCAAAATCCATGATAGCTTGATTATATTCTCCCGCCCTTTTTTTATCTAATAAACAGGTCGCCAATTGCTTAAAATATTTTATTCCTTCCGAGGAATTAATAGGAAGTTCTATATCAAAGATGCGACTCAATACTCTATAAACATTTCCATCTACAGTTGCTTTAGGTTCATTAAAACAAATAGAAGCTATAGCACTTGCCGTATAATCTCCTACTCCTTTAAGGAGTAATAATTTATCATAAGTCATGGGGAAAACCCCTTGCAACTCATCAGTAATATACTTTGCTGCCAAATGGAGGTTTTTTGCTCTTGAATAATAGCCTAAACCTTGCCAAACTTTGAATATTTTTTCCTCAGAAGCTTCAGCAAGAGCCTGTATTGTAGGAAAATTCTTTATAAAGTTCAAATAATAAGGTAAGCCTTGTGATATGCGAGTCTGCTGTAAAATTACCTCTGAAAGCCAAACATAATAAGGATTTTTTACTCCTCTCCAAGGCAAGTCTCGCTTATGAATTCCATACCATTGAAGTAAAATTTTTGAAAAGTCAGCAAAATCCTCTCCCATAGATATGCTTATTATATTTCAGCTATTACATCTATTCCGCCTTTCACCTTCTGACCAAGAGTTACTTTAATTTTGGCAGAGAGAGGTAAATAGATATCCACTCGAGAACCGAACTTAATAAATCCAGCATCAGCACCTTGCACTACTATATTTCCTTCTTTGGCATAATTAACAATACGTTTGGCAAGAGCTCCTGCTATTTGTCGGTACATAATCTTTCCAAATCGCTCACTTTCAATAACTATAGTTGTTCTCTCGTTCTCCTCAGAGGCTTTAGGATGCCAAGCTACTAAGTACTTACCTGGATGATATTTACTATATACAACCTTTCCACTGATTGGATAACGAGTAACATGTACATTTAAGGGGGACATAAAAACAGATACCATGCGCCTCTTATCTTTAAAATATTCCTTCTCCTCAACCTCCTCAATAACCACTACTTTTCCATCTACTGAGGAAATAATATGATCAAGACTCAAGGGTGTATTGCGCTTAGGATTCCTAAAAAATTGCAGAATTAACAGGAAAAACATGAGGACTATAATTTCTAAAACAATAGATAAATCTATAGATACAAGAGCATCTATTAGGAAAAATAATCCCATTGTTATTACTGCACTTATAAAAATAATTTTTGTACCTTCTTTATGGAACATATCTTTTAATCTTTATCATTAAAAATGCTGCTAACTCTTTAATAAGGGGCTATAACAAAGGCTGCTGGATAGCTTCCCTTTACTTTAGTTAATGCTTTTTCTGCTTCTAATCGTGTACGAAACATTCCTATTCTTACCTTATAATTGGGTGTTTCAAAAGTTAATGAGCAAGGATAACTAAACTTTGAAGCGGCTCTCTTAATCTGTTCATTTGCCTCAGAGATATTACCATTATATATCTGAATCTGATAAGTTTTCTCTTGCTTAGCAAATTCCTTTTTTACCTCCATAAGGTCTTTAATTTGTTGGCTTTGATTAATTTTCAATTGTTGTGAAAAAGTATATTGACTGAAAAAGAAGAATCCTACAGCCATTAAAAAATAAAATCTTTTCATTGTCTTAATAATTTAGGGGCAAATGTACAACTTTTTTTGAAAAATAAATATTTTTATTTCCTTTACTTCTTCGTTTGAGAGATAATATACTATAGATTAGTTAAATATGCTTTTTTAAATCAACCATAAAGAAATTGCTTTATTCACAAAATATGCTTACTTTTGCCCTATGTTTACAAGACTCTCATGAACACTACCAAGTATATTTTTGTAACAGGAGGAGTTACCTCCTCTTTAGGAAAGGGAATCATTGCTGCTTCGCTTGCTAAACTCTTACAAGCCAGAGGATATAGGGTTACTATCCAAAAATTAGATCCTTATATTAATATAGATCCTGGAACTCTTAACCCTTATGAGCATGGAGAGTGCTATGTTACTGAGGATGGTGCCGAAACAGACCTAGACTTGGGGCATTATGAACGTTTCCTTAATGTATATACCTCACAAGCCAATAATGTAACTACAGGGCGCATCTATCAAAGTGTTATAGAGAAGGAGCGCCGAGGCGAATTCTTAGGAAAAACTGTACAAGTAATCCCTCACATCACCAATGAGATAAAGTACCGTATTCAGCTTCTTGGAAAGAGTGGGGAGTATGATATTGTTATTACTGAAATTGGAGGTACTGTAGGAGATATAGAATCTCTCCCCTATATAGAAGCTGTTCGACAATTACAATGGGAATTAGGAGATAATAATGTTATTGTGATACATTTAACTTTAGTCCCATTCTTAGCTGCAGCAGGAGAATTAAAGACAAAACCTACCCAGCATAGTGTAAAAACACTTATGGAGAGTGGACTCAAAGCAGATGTATTAGTCTGTCGTACAGATAGAGATCTTCCTGATGAATTACGAGGGAAATTGGCTCTCTTCTGCAATGTAAAGAAGGAAGCTGTCATTCAATCTATTGATGTTCCCACCATCTATGATGTTCCTAATCTAATGCTTTTAGAAGGATTAGACAGTGTAGTTCTTAAGAAATTGTCCTTATCCGATGCCACTGCACCTGACCTTACTAAGTGGAATACTTTTCTCCAACGTCACAAGAACCCCAAGCATCGTGTACGGATAGGTCTGGTAGGTAAGTATGTGGAGTTACCTGACGCTTACAAATCCATTTTAGAAGCCTTCATACATGCAGGAGCAGAAAATGAAGTAAAAGTGGAAGTTTCCATGATTCACTCTGAATATTTAGATGATGGCAATTTATCCGATAAGCTTAGTGGACTTGATGGAGTACTTGTTGCTCCTGGTTTTGGAGAGAGAGGTTTAGAAGGGAAAATCAAGGCTATTCAATATGTGCGAGAACATAATATCCCTTTTCTAGGAATATGTTTAGGTATGCAAATGGCTGTAATTGAGTTTGCTCGTCATGTTGCTGGTTTTGAGAATGCTAATACTGCAGAAGTAAATCCTGATACCTTGTATAAGGTGATTGATCTTATGCAAGAACAAAAGAATATAACTCAAAAAGGAGGAACTATGCGCCTTGGTGCTTGGGATTGTATACTCTCCAAGGGAAGTAAGATATATGAAGTATATAAGCAAGAACTCATATCCGAACGCCATCGCCATCGGTATGAATTCAATAATGAATATCGTAAACCTTTAGAAGAAGCGGGGTTGCTCTGTTCTGGTATTAATCCTATCACTGGTTTAGTAGAAGTAATAGAACTCCCTTCACATCCCTGGTTTATAGGGGTACAGTATCACCCTGAATACAAAAGTACCGTAGCACGACCTCATCCTCTTTTTGTTGCTTTTGTTCGTGCTGCTTTAAAATATAAATTAGAAAAATAAATTTATTGAATATTCTAAAATTGTTTGTATCTTTGCCCTCCAAAGAAGTTACTCATAATTTTTAAGTATATAATAGAAAATCAATCTATGGAAGAAAAGCGTACGAATATTTATTCACTTATAGGTATGATGCTTATGTTTATTATACTTATGTACTATATGTATAATCATCAACCTACAAAACCTAATACTCAAACATCCACTAAAGAAACTACACAGGTTCAAAAGACATCTACTGATAATGTGCCTACAGCTACCATTCCTACAGATTCTTTAGAACTGAGTAAGTACCAAGAACAGTTAGGCGCTTTTGGTTATTCAGCAGTACTTCCTTCTGCTAAAGAAGGAAGCTATACCGAAATAGAAAATGAACTCTTAAAACTGAAAGTAAGTAATAAAGGAGGGCAAATCATAGAACTCCTTGTAAAGAATCAAAAGACATACCAAGGGAAACCTGTATATCTGGTCAAAGATAATAATGCTTCTTTCTCTATAGAACTTGCTACCAATGATAATCGTACTTTACATACGAAGGACTTATACTTTGAGCCTTCTCTTTCAGGAAATACTCTCTCCATGAAACTTAAAGTATCAGCTACCCAATACCTTGAATATACCTATATGCTCCATCCTAATGAATATTTGCTTGACTTTAGTATTCATAGTGTAGGATTAAGCAATGTTCTTAATACTGGAAAAGTTCCTGTTCTCTCTTGGAATCTCACTGCTCGCCGTATGGAAAAGAGCGTTACTTATGAAGATAGATATGTTCAAGCTATTGTACAATATGAAGATAACAGAGATGATAAACTCAGCGCTGGAGGAGAAGATTCTGAAGAATTCAAGCAAATACATTGGATAGATTTCAAGCAACATTTATTTAGTTCTTTTCTTATTACGGATAAACCTTTTGCCACAGGGAAACTTTCTTCTAAGAACTTAGCAAATTCAGAGGGAGAAAATGTTCGAAAAACGAAGGATTTCTCTGCTGTATTCCCTATTGCTTATAACTCTGGAGAGATTAGTGAATCTTTGCACTTCTATTACGGTCCTTCAGATTATCATTTATTAAAGAAATATGATAAAGAATATGAACTTACCAAGGCGATTCCTCTTGGTTGGGGGATCTTTGGTTGGATTAACAAATGGTTTGTTATTCCTGTATTTGACTTTTTAAGTAAATTTATGTCCATGGGATTGGCAATCATTGTGCTAACAATTATTGTGCGCATACTACTTTCTCCTGTTCAATATAAGTCATATCTATCACAAGCTAAGATGAAGGTACTTCGTCCTGAAATAGAAGAGATTAACAATAAATATAAAGGCCAAGAGAATGCTATGAAACGTCAACAGGAAACGATGGCTCTTTATAGTAAAGCAGGTGTGAATCCTCTCAGTGGCTGTATTCCTGCACTTTTGCAAATGCCTGTTTTCTTTGCTCTATTTAGTTTCTTCCCTACTGCTTTTATGCTTCGCCAAGAATCTTTCCTATGGGCAAATGACCTATCATCGTATGACTCTATTGCGCAACTCCCCTTTAGTATACCTTTTTATGGAAATCACGTTAGCTTATTTCCTATTTTAGCCTCTGTAACTCTACTCATATATATGCTTATGACAGCAGGGCAAACACAACAACCACAACAGGAAGGGATGCCTAATATGAAGTTTATGATGTATATCTCTCCTCTTATGATGCTATTCTTTTTCAATAACTATGCTAGTGGATTGAGTCTGTATTATTTTATATCTAACCTTATCACTATCTTTATAATGCTGGCTATCAAGTACTGGATTATTGATGATAAACGTATTCATGCCAAAATACAGGAGAACAAACAAAAACCTCGTAAGGAAAGTAAGTTCCAACGAAAGATGCGTGAAATGATGGAACAAGCCGAGGCGCAGCGTAATGCACAAAATAAAAAGAAATAAGGACTTTAAGGGTCAGTAGTCAGTTCACACTGATTACTGACCTTTTCCCTATTATCTAAAAAGCCTTACTATGGGCTTAATATAAATATTAACCATTTTAAATATTAACAACATGAGTATCATTTTAGATGTACATGCCCGACAAATCCTCGATTCAAGAGGTAATCCTACCGTTGAGGTAGATGTAGTAACCGATAGTGGCGCCAAAGGACGTGCTGCTGTTCCTTCTGGAGCCTCTACAGGAGAATATGAGGCCGTAGAACTACGTGATGGAGGTAAGGAATATTTAGGTAAAGGTGTACAAAAAGCTGTAGAAAATGTGAATGACATTATTGCCGAAGAGATTATAGGTATGAATGTCTTTGACCAAAATTTGATAGATAAGGTACTTATCGAGCTTGATGGCACTCCTAATAAATCCAAATTGGGAGCAAATGCTATTCTTGGTGTCTCTTTAGCTGTTGCTAAAGCCGCTGCTACAGAATTAGGAATTCCTTTATTCCGCTACGTAGGAGGGGTAAGTGCTAATAACCTACCTGTTCCTATGATGAATATCATTAATGCAGGCTCTCACTCTGATGCACCTATTGCTTTTCAAGAATTTATGATTATGCCTATCAAAGCAAAGTCTTTTTCTCAAGCTCTACAAATGGGATCAGAGATATTCCATAACCTTAAAAAAGTACTCCATGAACGTGGACTTAGTACAGCGGTGGGGGACGAAGGAGGATTTGCTCCTACCTTTGAAGGGACAGAAGATGCTATCGAAACTATTAAAAAAGCCGTAGAAAAAGCAGGATACAAATTCGGTGACGAGGTAAAAATAGCTCTTGACTGTGCTTCTTCTGAGTTCTATGATAATGGAATCTATGATTATACCAAGTTTGAAGGAGAAAAAGGTAAAAAGCGTACTTCCGCTGAGCAAGTAGCTTATCTTACTGAACTGGTAAACAAATATCCTATTATCTCTATTGAAGATGGAATGGATGAGAATGATTGGGATGGTTGGAAACAACTTACCCAAGCTATAGGAGATCGTGTGCAATTAGTAGGAGATGACCTTTTTGTTACCAATGTGGAAAGATTGGAAAAAGGAATCCAACTTGGAGTTGCTAACTCCATTCTTATTAAGGTAAATCAAATAGGGACTCTTACTGAAACTATTGCTGCAGTGGATATGGCACATCGTGCAGGCTATACCTCCATTATGTCCCATCGTTCAGGAGAGACAGAGGATAATACCATTGCTGATCTTGCAGTAGCTCTTAATACTCGTCAAATTAAAACAGGATCTGCTTCTCGTTCTGACCGTATGGCAAAATACAATCAACTCCTTCGTATAGAAGAAGAATTGGATGAAGTCGCTTACTACCCACAGGAACAAGCTTTCCGTGTAAAGAACTAATAATTTCATTCACCTCTTTTAAGGATAAGCATATTTTTTAGTTATAAACTTTGTCTTTAGTAAAAACTTTTCCAAATCACAAGTGTTTGGAAAAGTTTTTGTATTTTTGCTGCAATTATACAGAAATATAACTTTTAAATTAGTCATATCATGAAATTAGATATTTTAGCCTTTGGAGCACATCCTGATGATGTAGAACTTGGAGCAGCAGGTACCCTCTCCAAAGAAATAAGTCTTGGAAAAACTGTGGGAATTATTGACCTTACCCAAGGAGAGTTGGGTACTCGTGGTAGTGCAGAACTCCGTAGGAAAGAAGCCGATGAGGCTGCTCGTATCCTTGAGATAAAAGTACGTGAAAACTTATGTTTTGCCGATGGTTTCTTTGTTAATGATAAAGAGCATCAAATAGAGGTCATTAAAAAAATCCGCAAGTATCGCCCTGAAATTGTTATTTGTAACCCCTTTGATGATAGGCATATTGATCATGGCAAAGGAGGGAAGCTCGTTAGTGATGCCTGTTTCCTAAGTGGCTTGCGCCGTATCGAAACTACTGACGAAAATGGTACTCCTCAGGAGGCTTGGCGTCCCAAAGTGGTCTATCACTATATTCAATGGAAAGACTTGCGCCCCGATTTTGTGGTGGATATCACAGGCTTCTTAGGTAAAAAACTGGAAGCCGTCCTTGCTTATCGCTCTCAGTTTCTGGATGAAAATACTAAGGAACCTCAAACCCTTATCAATAGCCAAAACTTTCGTGATAGTATTACCTATCGTGCACAGGACTTAGGGCGACTTATCAATAAGGAATATGCTGAAGGATTCAATGTCGAACGTTATGTAGCCGTTAAGAATCTTAGCGACCTGATATAGTAGAGGCTTTGTTCATTAGTATTGGTGGCTAGTAACTCAAAATTTCTATTATATCTGTAAGAACCGAATTATACTTTGATGGGATAAAGGAGGCATTCTTCATATCAGTTTGAGATGAAAAGAAGAACAGATGCGGAAATCAAGTATCTACCTTTTCGATGAAGTGACTTTTGAATTAGAAGTTTGATCTTGAGAGAGAGAGGATGAATTTTTTATACGTTGGATGGTAGGACAAGAAAGCCAACGAGTAGAAATAGTTCTTTATAACATTTGTTGAAAGCAAGTGGTAGAGCGTTTTTAACTGATTTATTGCACTTGCTAATTGAATTGACTATTCATAATATTGCCTAGCTGAGCAATATTATGAACAACAAGGACCTATTCAAAGTCTTTACTAAAAAATTTAACTTATTAATGGAACTTACATGTTGTTGATTCTATTATAGAAGTAATCTTTTATTTAGCAGATTCTGTATTATCCCTAAACATATATTTATTATAAATAAATACAGAAATAGCTGTGAAGGCTCCCATAGCAACTACTACAAACCATAGCTTGTTAGGCTGATAATTATTCCATAGAAAATCAATCAACTGACTGTGAGTCATCTGGAGTTTCTCTTGTGCATATTCAAAATATTGTCTTTTACTTAATCCTTCAGGAACTGTGATATTTCGTTTTGATATTTCTATCTGTAAAAGAGAATATTTATCAGACCACTTTTCATATAAATTTCCTGTAACAAAGCCTGTAAGATAATTAGCGGCTGCTACAGGTAAGAAAGAAGTACCTTGATAAAGAGCTTCTTTTCCCTTTGGGGTAATCTGTGCAATAAAAGCTGAAATAGTAGGACCTGTTACCATTTCTCCTATAGCGAAGATAACTGTTCCAATAATAGTAAACCATACATTGTTAAAGAAAAAAGTAAGTACAACACCTACAGTTGCAATAGCTGTCCCACGAATAAGTGCATTTACTTGTTTCATTTTCATTACAATATAAGAAATGGTTACTTGAAAGAAGATAATCATTACACAATCAATATTTCCGTACCATTCGGCTTTAATTTGTCCGTTTTCAGTAAGGGTCGTTCCTAAGAAAGGTAGATTTTGGTTAATCCAATTGCTCTGTGGAGTGGAGTCCACCCAGTCCTCTATGAAATTGGGAAGGGTATAGAAGAGTTGATTATACACCAACCAATAACCTATCATAAATACAAGCAGAATAGATAAACGTTTATCCTTTAGAGCTTCTATAATATTTTTAAAAGAACCTTTTATTTCAATGAGGATAGGTATATTATATTCTCTTCGTATTTTTTTCTCCTTATAAAAGAATAAGACAACTAATAAGTTAATAAGGATTACTATAGTTGCTTGTAGAAAAATAATACGCCATCCCATAGTGGTACGTAGGTAAGAAGAAAGAGCAGGACCAAAAAAACCTCCAATATTTGCCATCATATAGAAGAGACCAAAACCCATAGTGTTTGTCTTTTCATCGGAGGAACGAGCAATAATTCCAGAGGCTACAGGTTTAAAAAAACTTCCTCCTATAGCTGCAAATAAAAACGCTAGATATACTGCCCAATAGGTGCTAACGGTTCCCATTAAGTAATAACCTGTTCCTATAATTATAAAGGCAATAATCAGAGAAAGCTTATAACCAATACGATCGGCAATCACCCCAAAGAAAAGAGGTAGAAAAAATTGAATAGCCGTTACATTAGCTAATATATTTCCTTTTTCTATATGGCTTAATCCTAATCCTCCCTCATCAGTAGAAGCAACTAAGTAGAGCCCTAAGAGAGAAAAAATACCAAACCATGCACCACGTTCCATAATTTGAAGAAAATTTACAATCCAAAAAGTAGATGAAAATGATCTAAATGTTTGTAGAAGTGAAGGTTTGCTTTCTGACATTTTTATAAAATTTTAAAAAGCGCAAAACTAATACTATTTTTGTATTTATAAAAATAAAAACTTTCTTTTAACATACTATTTAGAGTTTTATTATATGAAGGTTTTGATGATAAGATAATTATCTGTATTTTTGCACTTATAAATGATTAATAACTGCTGACGAATGGTTGATTTTGAGTATACATATCCGTTTGCCTCTGTGATAGAAGAGGGGGTGACGCACCAGAAGAACTTTATCTTTTCCCACTGTTCGGAACTGAAGGAGGACAATGCGGTGCCTTGCTTTTTCTGGGGTAATATCACCCAACCCTTTGTCGCGGCTAAGTGCTTAGCTACTTTAGCAAAGACGGTAGCTTCCCAGTTTGCTATTGCTCCTGGGGTCTTAGCAAAGCTACGAGATCCTATTATCTCGGTAGGAAACCAGCAACTGCTTTTTGAAGCATTTTCCTCCTGTAATAGTGTCTATGTACGGGTATCACTCCACAATGAGATACTTGATGGTGAATTCATAAAAAGTGGATGTACTAATATTGACTTCAATAGCCATACCGTTCGGGCTTTTAATGCAGTAACTGCTTCAGAGAAAATGATTCTTGGTGTAGGACAAAAAGAAATGCATTTTATCACCGACAAGCATAAGACTGTAGAAAAGAAAGTAACCCTCCCCAACCGCTGGATTAAGGGATTAGGAAATGTACAAGTATATTTGGCTGAGATGGAACTCGCTTATCGACTGAACAAGGCTGAAGCTATACAGCTCTTCCGCTCTTTGCCCAAACAACCTGTAAAAAATGATTATTACCTGATAAAACTTGGGGTTTCTTATGTTTTTGCTCCTAGTCCTTTAGAGGATGCTATCAAGATAGGAGGTGCTCATCGTCTGAACCTTTTGCAAGGCTTGCTGTTACTTGCTGATAGCCTTTTTATCTATCGTCATCCTAGTGAACAAACGGTGGCTTTTGTGTTGAATTTCAAGGGGGTGGATATGCTTTTCTTACTTTCAGACAATGTATATCGTAGTTTTTCTGGGGACGGACGCTATTTGGAAAACATGATAGAGGACATACCCATGGAATGGCTGGTGGGGATTAACAACTTCTTTAAGACCAATGAAGTTTTTTCCCCTACTATGGTATCTATAGAGAATGATATCAACTTAGGAACGATGAGCACCTTACAAGCATCTCTGTCCAGTATTGGGTTGTTAGGCTATAATTTATTGGATCATAATTATTTCTATCGTCGTCTGCCCTTCAAGCCAGAGCGGTTAGTTAGTCTTAATCTACGACTACAAAATGCTAAAAAACTCACTGAAAACAATGAGGTAGAAATCGTAGAACAGCGTGAGGGCTTTATCAAAGCCCATGTAAGAGGCACTGCAGGAGTTATCCATACAGTCATCATAGACGGCGATCATGCCCAATGTACCTGCAATTGGTATACCAATCACCAGACAAAACGCGGTTTGTGTAAGCATATTTTGGCAACCAAGATAATTAACCAATGAGTCAATGTGCTAATGAGCCAATTTCTTTAAGTAGCGGTTAAAGAGGTATATGGAAATAGCGGTAAGTAGTCCCAAGCTAAAGATGATATACCAATATTTATTAGGATGATAGGTATTCCATAGTAGGTTGGTAATTTCGGTGGGGCTCATCTGTAACTTCTCTTGGGCTTGTTCAAAAAATTGCTTCTTACTTAAACCTTCAGGCATGTCTATAGCACGCTGTTTCATTTCTAACTGCAACAGATAATGCTTATCAGACCACTTATCGTACATATTTCCTGTGAAAAAGCCCGTAAGATAGCTTCCTAAAGCCATAGGTAGGAAATAGGTTCCTTGGTAAAGGGCTTCCTTACCCTTAGGAGTAATCTTTGCAATAAAAGCTGAAATTGTAGGACCTACTGCTATTTCTCCTATAGCAAAAAGAGTTGTTCCCAATACCGTAAAGATAACTTGGTTAAACATAAAAGTAAGGGTAACCCCTATGGTCATCACGATGGTTCCATGAATCATAGCTGATACTTGATCCATCTTCATCACAAAGTAAGAGATAATCATTTGGGTCATGATAATCATCACACAGTCTATATTACCAAACCACTCCGCCTTAATCTGTCCGTTCTCAGTAAAAGTACTACCAAAGAGCGGAATATTACGATTGATCCAATCACTCTGGCGGGAGGAATCCACCCAATCCTCTATAAAATTAGGTAAAGTATAGAAGAGTTGGTTATAAACCGTCCAAAATCCAACCATAAGGAACAATAATATAGTCAGTTTCTTGTCCTTGAGTGCTTCTATGACATTTCGTACAGAGCCTTTTATCTCAGTTAGTAATGGAATATTATATTGTCTTTCTGTCTTAGGCTCCTTATAGAGAAAAAGAATCACTAAGAGATTAAAGAGTATTATTACAGTTGCCTGTATAAATATCACCTTCCAGCCCATAGTGGTACGTAAATAGGAAGAGACCCCTGGTCCCAATAGTCCACCTATGTTACCCACCATATAGAAAAGTCCAAAGCCTAAGGTGACATTCCCTTCATCGGTATGGCGAGCTATGATTCCTTGTACTACAGGGCGAAAGAAGCTACAACCTATCGCTGCCAAAAGAAAAGCAAAGTAAGTATCCCAATAAGAAGTAGCCATTCCCATTAAGTAATAGCCAACTCCCATAATTACACAGGAAATTAGCAAGGAGAGTTTGTAACCAATCCTGTCTGCAATCACTCCAAAGAACAAAGGCAAAAGGAATAGGATGGCCGTAATCTGAGCCATGATATTTCCCTTTTGGGTGTGGGTAAGCTCCAATCCTCCCTCATCGGTGCCCGCCACTAAATAGAGGGCAAGTAGTGAAAAGATACTAAAATAAGCCCAACGCTCGGTCAGTTGTAAGAAATTTCCTACCCAAAAAGTTGAGGAAAAAGACTTGAAAGTCTGTGAATATGATTCCCTTTTTTCAGACATTAAGTAGTGTTTATGAAAGTACAAAAATACTACTTTTTTATAATTGTAATAATAAAACTATTTTATTTTAACAATTAATATTAATTTTTTTAAAAGTTAGAGTTCTTTATCCTTTTAACTTCCTTGACTTCTTTTCTTATACTTCTATAAAAAAATGGATAGGTAAGGTAATAGAATACCCAAACAATAGGCATCATTATCCATATAGCTACATACAAATACACATGAAAACACTTAAGAAGAAGTTTCCGATGAGAACTTTGATAGATTATATTTGCCCAAATACGAAACAAGCGGTTTCCTTTCTTTTCGGAAGAAAGTAAGAAGGACTTTACTTGTACCCCTCCTTGAGTTATAATTTCTTCTTGGAGATTATTGTATATTCCTGTTTTTAAATATTTTAATAATATTTTCCCATATGAGGTAGCTCCTTCTATATCCTTTTGGGAAACTCCTGCCTTAGGAAAAATACCTAAATACTTGTCCTTCTTTCCTGTAAAGAGCCAATGGACGATAGTAATAACACTGATATGATTGTAATTACGATCTGTAAGAGCTATATTCCCTATTAAGTATGCTTTGTTTTTGTTAATCAATAGATTAATTTTTTCTTGTGCTTTTATCCACATATTGCGTGTTCCCGAAAGGGTCATAATAGGAGTCTCTTCTAAAAGTTGTTTCGCTTGTTTACTCTTAAGAAAAGAATTAATAGGTATAGAGGGGGAAAGATACCACACTTGATATGCCAATATGATAAGATCATAATTTTTCTCCAATATAGAGGAAGGAATAGGTTTTATGGGCTGAGGAATCTGCAAAAAAGATTCAGGGAAAACTCCAAAGAAAGTTTCATTTGTCCAAGGAAAGGGAAACTCCTGTTCCATCTCTATTCTATAGTAATCAACTGCAATATCTGCATCCCGTAAAGGTCTTGCAAAATTATCAATAATCTCCTTGAGTTGTCCTGATTGGGTATAATATATGACTAATATGCGTTTCATCAAAATCTTATTTCTCCATATTTTGCGCTTCAATCCACTTGCGGGCATTGATAAAAGCCTCTAACCAAGGGCTAATTGCTGTTTTTTCACTCGGATAGTACGCCCATTGCCAAGGAAAAACTGAACGCTCTATGTGAGGCATCGTTACCAAATGTCGCCCTGTTTTGTCGCATAACATAGCCGTGTTGTAATCAGAGCCATTAGGGTTGGCAGGGTACTCCTGATAAGCGTATTTACCTACGATATTATATTCGGCTTCTGCCAATGGCAAGTGAAATTTCCCTTCGCCGTGTGATATCCATACCCCTAAGGTACTACCTGCAAGGGTGGAGAGCATCACCGAGTTGTTCTCTGGAATAGTTACTGATACAAAGCCACTTTCGTGCTTGCCACTATCATTATGCCACATTTTACCGTGCTCTGCGTGCTCAGGATTGATGACTTCTAACTCCATAAACAACTGACAGCCATTGCAGATACCTACTGAAAGGGTATCGGGGCGGGCAAAGAAGTTGTCTAATGCTTTTTTAGCTTGCTCGTTGTAGAGTAGTGCTCCTGCCCAACCTTTGGCACTGCCTAACACATCGGAGTTAGAGAAACCGCCCACAGCCCCTATAAATTGTACATCTTCTAAGGTTTCACGTCCGCTGATAAGGTCGGTGGTATGCACATCTTTCACATCAAAGCCTGCTAAGTATAGGGCATTTGCCATTTCGCGCTCGGAGTTGCTACCCTTTTCGCGTATCACTGCTGCTATAGGGCGTTTGCCTGCAGGGCGTGCAGGTTTTTCGCCCGTGAAATGCGCTGGGAAAGTGTATTGCAGAGGCTGTTCGGAGTAGTTTTGATAACGCTCGGTCGCCTTGTCATTTTTCGTTTGTTGTTTGTCTAACAAATAAGAAGTGAGATACCACACATCGCGCAATTCGGGGATATTGAAATGGTACGATTTTCCGAAATGGTGAATAGTAAGTTCCTGTGAAGTAGTTACTTCGCCTATATTAGCCCATTCTAAGAAGTGTGCTTCTAAAGTAGCTTCAATGCTGCTATCGGCTTGTATGACTACCCCTGCATTTTCAGCAAAAAGGGTTTTGATAAGGTCTTCATCGGCTGAAAGTCCACTTAAATCGATGGTCGCTCCTAAGTCGTTTTCGGCAAAACACATCTCTAAAAGCGTTGTGATAAGTCCACCGCTACCAATGTCGTGTCCTGCTTGTATTTTACCTTCTTTTATCAGTGATTGTACTACGTTGAAAGCTGTTTTAAAGCCTTCGGCATCTGTTACGGTAGGGGCTTTATCGCCTATTTTATTTAATACTTGGGCAAAAGCCGAACCACCTAATTCAAAATGAGCGCCTGAGAAGTTGATATAATAAATGTTGCCTCCATTGCGTTTCAATACGGGTTCTACCACTTTTTGCACATCGGTACAATGGGCAGCTGCCGAAATAATCACTGTACCTGGGGCAATTACATCACCTCCTTCGGGGTATTTTTGTTTCATCGATAGAGAATCTTTACCGGTAGGGATATTGATGCCCAATTCAATCGCAAAATTAGAAGCTGCTTCTACGGCTTCGTACAAACGCGCGTCTTCTCCTTTATTGCGGCACGCCCACATCCAGTTGGCGGATAGCGATACACTTTGCAAACCGTCTTTTAGTGGCGCCCAAACAATGTTAGTCAGTGCTTCGGCAATGGCATTGCGACTGCCTGCGGTAGGGCTGATGAGTGCCGTAAGAGGTGAATGACCTATGCTGGTAGCGATTCCTTCTTTGCCATTGTAATCCAAAGCCATCACCCCCACGTTGTTCAAAGGGAGTTGTAGTGCGCCTGCACATTGTTGTTTGGCGACTTTGCCCCCTACGCAACGGTCTACCTTATTGGTAAGCCAGTCTTTACAAGCCACACTTTCTAATTGTAGTACTTGTACCAAATAGTTCTGCAACTGACTTGCATAGTAGTGTAACTCTTCGTAATTAGTAACGACAGTTTCATCGGTCATTATGGTTTTTGGCGAACTGCCAAAGAGCGCACTGAGGTCTAAATCCATTGGGCGGGTACCTTTCTTTTTAGATACAATGCTGAAATGCTTGTCGTTGGTAACCACACCCACCTTGTACATAGGTGCACGCTCGCGGTCGGCAATGGTTTTTAGTTTGGCAATAGCCGAATTGGGCAATACCAATCCCATACGCTCTTGAGATTCATTACCTATAATTTCTTTGTCCGATAGGGTAGGGTCGCCTACGGGCAGTTTGTCTAAGTCGATTTTACCACCGGTTTCTTCTATGAGTTCTGAGAGACAGTTGAGGTGTCCGCCAGCCCCGTGGTCGTGTATAGAAACGATAGGGTTCTCGTCCGATTCTACCATTGCGCGAATCGCATTGGCAGCGCGTTTTTGCATCTCGGGGTTAGAACGCTGTACGGCATTGAGCTCTATACCTGTACCAAAAGCGCCAGTATTGGCAGATGATACGGCAGCTCCTCCCATACCGATGCGGTAGTTTTCACCGCCTAAGATAACGATTTTATCGCCTTCCTTTGGGGTGTGTTTTATAGCTTGTGAGGCTTTGGCATACCCTACGCCTCCTGCTTGCATAATCACTTTGTCAAAGCCTAATTTGCGTCCGCCTTCTTCGTGTTCAAAGGTAAAGAGTGAACCCGTAATGAGTGGTTGCCCGAATTTATTACCAAAATCACTTGCTCCGTTAGAGGCTTTGATGAGGATATCCATTGGCGTTTGGTACAACCATTGGCGCTGAGCCATTCCTTTTTCCCAAGGGCGGTCTTCTTCTAATCGGGGGTAAGCGGTCATATACACCGCCGTACCAGCCAAAGGCAAAGAACCTTGTCCGCCCGCGAGACGGTCGCGTATTTCACCTCCCGAACCTGTAGCCGCCCCGTTGAAAGGCTCTACGGTAGTAGGGAAGTTGTGGGTTTCGGCTTTGAGTGAGAGCACTGCCTCAAAAGGTTTTACCTCGTAGAAATCGGGTTTATCGGCACTTTTGGGTGCGAATTGGTCGACAGTAGCCCCTTTGATGAAAGCCACATTGTCCTTATAAGCCGAAACAATGCTATTAGGGTGTTCTTGCGAAGTTTTTTTGATAAGTTTAAAAAGGGTAGAAGGTTTTTCCTCACCATTGATAACAAAAGTGCCGTTGAAGATTTTATGGCGACAGTGTTCGGAGTTGATTTGCGAGAAGCCAAACACTTCCGAGTCGGTGAGTTTGCGCCCCAGTTCTTTAGAAAGATTTTCTAAATAGGCGACTTCTTCGGCGCTTAGCGCAAGTCCTTCTTGCTGGTTATACGCCTCGATATCATCGATTTCGAGTGTTGTTTGCGGTTGCATATCGATAGTAAAACTCTCTTGAGTAAGACCGTTGTATCGCTCAAAGAGCATAGGGTCGAAAGGCGTATTGGGGTCGGTTACCTCGTGGAACTCCTCGATACGGGTAATCCCGTGGATGTCCATATTTTGGGTAATTTCCACCGCATTGGTACTCCAAGGGGTAATCATTGCAGCACGCGGACCAACGAAAGTGCCGCTAAGGGTAGGCTGGTTAAGTTGCTGGGCATTGCCAAACAGCCATTTCAGTTTGTTGAGGTTGGCCTCAGTAAGGGTAACTTCGGTAGCTACCACATAGATAGTGTTTTTGGGGTTTTTAAAGAAGAGAAGCATTTTTTCAATTAACAATTGACAATTAATAATTTAAGTTTCACAAATTGTTTTTTGCGTATAGGAGATCGTTCAGCTTCATCGGCTACGGCAGTTTGATTGTACAGCCCTTTCCTATATTGTTCTTTTCGAACCATCCTTGAGGCACTTCAAGAGCATAACGCACAGGTTCTGATGAGTCCACGCTTTGATGGCTGAACGGTGTCATATCGTGTGTTTCGCGGATTTCACCACTCGAGTTAATGAACGCAATTGAAAGAGGGGTAGGTGTATCTTTCATCCAAAAGCTTAACTTTTCGTCTCTTTTAAAGATAAAAAGCATACCCGTTCCTTCGGGGATATTTTCACGCCCCATATAGCCTTTTGACATCTCTCGTATGGAGCGAGCAAGCTCAACTCTTATGGGAATGATCTTGCCGTCAAGATTTGTAATAGTCAAATCCCTCTCTTCAAACTCAAGCGTGAGTGCTGAACAGGCTGTAAAAACAAGGTAGTACGATAGGATAACTCCCATCAGCAATAGCTTGGCAGATGTAAATATTTTCTTTTTCATAGGCTTCTAAAATTAAATATCTTATAAATTCGATAGTATACGACAAAAAATAATTATTTAAAAAATAATGTAAATATGTTTCGCATCGTTTTATAGCGAGGGTCGGTAGTAATATCTTTTTTGGTACACAAATGATATTTGCGTTCACTCTCTTCCGCCATTTTGCGAAAGCGACGTGCTTCTTTACCATATAAGGTAGATATTGCTTTGATTTCTAATGCTATAATGTTATTTTTTCCGTTTTTAATATCAATATAGGCCCAAAGGTATAAACTTTTTTCAATTGGCAATAAAAATAAAAAACTCCTTCTTATCCCAAAAATAAGAAGGAGTTTGCATTTTTTACATTTTTGTTTTTTCTCCCTTGTATGTGACTTTACCATCGATAGAAAGCTCTTGCATTTTAGGGTTATAAACATATTTGCCATTTTTGTAAGTACCATTGGTTTCCTGTTTTAAAATAGGATTCTGATCTTCATTTGTAATAAATAGCTCTACTTGGCTGTTATCCCCTTCTTTGGCTACAATAAAGGCACTGATTACAGCCACTTCTTCCTTCTCTTCCACAGGATTCAGGCGGGTACCTACCTCAAATACTTGGATACATTCTCCACGAAGGGCACTCCAAGTGAATCCTGCACTACCTATACAGCCGTGCTCATCTCTGTCATCTCCTACCATAGGAGTGTCCTGAGTAACTTCAGGGGCGCCTGTAGTGTTTTCTGATTGGTTGGGAGTGGTATTGTTACATGCGGTAAAAGAAACAGCAATTATAGGAAGTATAAATGTTGCTTTCATGAAACTTCATTTTGGATTAAGGCACAAAGGTAATAAATAAATATCAAAATTACCTATTTCACAAAAAATAATTTTTATTTTCATACTTATAGAAAAATATGTACATTTGTAAAATTTTTCACCTTATGAATTTTCTCTATACCCTCGCCACTCATTTAGTAGCCTACATGCTACCTTTGTTTGCTTTATTCAACCGGAAAGTAAAACTTTTTTGGAAGGGACGACAAGAAAGTTTTCATATCTTGCAAACTCATATAGGGGAGGGCGATCGAGTTATTTGGCTACATACGGCTTCCTTGGGCGAATACGAACAAGGGTTACCTATTCTCAAGCGCTTGAAAGAGCTATATCCAGAGAAAAAACTTGTGGTTACCTTCTTTTCCCCCTCTGGTTATGAGGCTAAAAAACATAGCAAAGATGCCGATGTACTCTTATACCTACCTCTTGATCTTCCTGTGCGTGTGGATCGCTTCCTAAGGCTTCTACACCCTGAGATGGTTATCTTTGTCAAATATGAGTTTTGGCAGAACTATCTCTTTGCTCTAAAAGGCCAAGGTATCCCTACTTATTTGGTTTCTGGAGTGTTTCGCAAGGAGCAATTGTTCTTTAAGAAACGAAGTTGGGGTATGCGAGCGGTGCTTCCTTGTTTTACGCACTTCTTTGTTCAGAACGAGAACGCTAAACTTCTTTTACAATCCATAGGCTTTACCAATGTTACCGTAAGTGGAGATACGCGTTTTGACCGTGTCATGGAGATTCTCTCTCGTGATAACAAGATTCCTTTCGTGGAGCAATTTCTTGCTGGAGCGCCCTGTATGGTCTTTGGTAGTTCGTGGCGGGAAGATGAGCAAGTGTATGTACCTTTTCTAAACGCTTATAAGGGGAATATGAAATTCATTATTGCTCCCCATGAGGTACATGACAAAGAAAAAATACATGTATTGAGAAACAGCTTGCGCAAATATGTGGCCATACTTTCCGAGGTAGAGGGCAAAGCTCTTTCCTCTTACGAAATACTTATTGTGGATAAAATTGGGTTACTTACCAAGATTTACAGTTATGCAGCGATTGCATACGTAGGCGGGGGCATGGGGAACAAAGGTTTGCATAATATTCTAGAACCTGCTGTATTTAGTATTCCTGTTATTATAGGGAAGAATTATGAAAAATTCAGTGAAGCTAAAGACCTTATTGAGAGAGAGGGTGTATTCTCTGTAAAGGATACAGATGAATTTACTCAAATTACTTCTTTTCTTTTCACTGATGTTATACAAAGAAAAAAAGCAGGAGTCCTCAATTATAATTATATCAATTCAAGTACTGGTGCTACAGATATTTTTATTAATTTTATAGATAAAAATTAATTCTTATAGTCTATTTTTTTAGTAAAATATAATTAATTAAGAGGATTCTTTTTTATTAATTTAAGTTGTCTTGTTTTTTTGTATCAAATTTATTACATTTTAAATAATTTTTTACTTCTTCAAACAATAAGACAAGATGTAAAGACATTTTTAAAGAGTAGAGTTTAGATACTAATTCCTATATATAGGAAAGAGACTATCCCTTTCCGGACAGTCTCTTTTTTTATGTGTTTCTTAGTATAATAGATAGAAATTTCTTTCTATTGAATTATTTCTTTTTCAAGAACTCTTCAGCTAGTTCAGGAGCCATAACTCCCTCTACGAAAGTATATGCACCTGTTTTTGGAGATTTCACCATTTTAATTACTTTGGTTAATCTTTTTGATTTTCCCTGTAAAGTTGCTACTGTTTTCTTTGCCATAGTACTATTTATTTAATTTCTTTATGAACAGTTACTCTCTTTAGAATAGGGTTGAACTTTTTAAGTTCCAATCTATCAGGAGTATTTTTTTTATTTTTAGTAGTAATATATCTTGAGGTTCCAGGCATTCCAGAATCCTTATGTTCAGTACATTCCAAGATCACTTGTATTCTATTTCCTTTTTTAGCCATTGCCGTAGTAATTTATGAGTTATTTTATAAATCCTTGTTTTTTTGCTTCTTTTAGAACCGCAGTAATTCCTTTTTTGTTAATGGTTTTAATAGCGCTTGTTGAAACACGCAAAGTAATCCATCGGTCTTCTTCAGGAATATAGAAACGTTTGGTTGTCAAATTCGCTTTAAATTTCCTTTTTGTTTTGTTCATGGCGTGAGAAACATTGTTCCCTCCCATCGCTTTCTTACCTGTCAATTCACAAACTTGTGCCATTTTATCTCTTTTTAGTTCATTATTTAATCGGGGTGCAAAATAACGAACTTTTATTGAAACTACCAAATATTTTTCGTTATTTTTTTATTTAATTCTCAAGGAATTATTTTGCCATCTTGCATGGTAAATACTTTATCTGCCATCTGGGCTAATTCTGTATTATGTGTTACAATTACAAATGTCTGTGCGAATTTATCTCGTAAATCGAAGAATAGATGATGTAGCTGTTGCGCACTTTCTGAATCTAAATTTCCACTAGGTTCATCAGCAAAAACGACGGCAGGTTGATTAATTAGAGCTCGGGCTACAGCAACACGCTGTTGTTCTCCACCTGAAAGAGCTTCTGGTTTATGTGAAATTCGGTGAGAAAGCCCTAGATAATTTAATAATTCTTCAGCCTTATGTTCTGCTTGTTTTTTTGATGTTCCTTTGATGAGAGCAGGTATACAAACATTCTCTAAAGCTGTAAATTCAGGTAATAATTGGTGAAACTGAAAGATAAACCCTATCTGCTCATTTCTAAAATAGGCTATCTTCTTTGCAGAAAGTCTTTTAATATCTATATTGTTGATAAGTAGCGTACTTTCTTCTGGATGGGTCATAGTATCCAAAGTTCCTAAAATGTGTAGCAAAGTAGTCTTTCCTGCTCCTGAAGCTCCTACAATGGAAACTACTTGTGCTTTCTCTACCTGTATATCTACACCTTTGAGTACTTCCACATTTCCAAACTTCTTGTGTATATTGATTGCTTTTATCATTAGAAAATTCTTAGCTATTTTAGTTATTTGGGAACTTTGATAATGTATGTCTTTCCAGTTTTATTCTGTAGGGAGAAGTCGCGTATCCAAGGATTTAGCAAGCGAATAGTCTTATAATTTGTTTTATAGATTTTTGCAAAATCTGCTAAGTTAGTGATAGTAGAATCCACAGTGATATATTGTACAGGTTCTAAATCATATAACTGGTTTTTCTTATAAATGAAGCCATATTTTTTAGGATTTTTCATGATTTCTTTGACTGCTAAGATACGGAAAACATAGCGACTGGTTTCATTATTAAGATATAAGTCATAATAATCGGTTACTTGTTGTTTGCTTAGTTGGGTACGAATTCCATTTTTTCCTGCATTATAAGCAGCAGCGGCAAGTGTCCAACTTCCTACCTCTTCTTTAGCCTTCTTTAAGTATAAGCAAGCTGCTTCTGTAGCCTTCTCTAAGTGATAGCGTTCATCTACAGTATCCTCCATCTCTAAATTATATTCTTTTGCTGTATTTTTCATAAATTGCCAAAATCCAGCAGCTCCCGATGGTGAGACAACATTCTGTAAACCGCTTTCAATAAGTACCAAATATTTGAAATCATTAGGAATATCATATTTGTTGAGGATAGGCTCTATGATAGGGAAATACTTATGAGCACGCTTGATAAGAAGTAATCCATTAGATTGCCAATAAACATTAACAAGTAACTCACGATCAAGTCGCTCGCGTACATCTGGAATATGCAGAGGCACAGCTTCTCCTGCAAAATCTATCTTCTTAGGCAAATCCCATGCTCGAATTTGGTAAGGTGGTAGGCTATCTCTTTCTGTAAGTGCATCTATTATAAGAGGGTCATCCTCACTAAGAGAGAGGACTTCTCCATCAGAAGGGGTAGCTACGGCATTGATAAGCAACAAAGCTATGGCTAATACTCCTATAGCACTGAATACCTTCTGACAAACAGAACATATTTTTTTCATCATTTAATAGTTTATATTTTAATACTCAAGATTATTATCTCCATCTTTTGAGACTAAATGGATTGACTGTTATTTTAGTTTGCAAAGATAATTAAAAATCCTTCTAAAAATCAAATTCTCTTCGTATTTTATTTTTTCGTCAATTCAGCCATCATGTACACATAAAGTTGCCCATATAACATTTTCTTTTTTGATGGTATCTAATTTTTTTACAATTGGAGCAAAGATAATCATTATCTGATAGTTAACAAAATATAGGAGGTATGTCTTTTAAACATATCTCCTATAAGATATTAATTTGTAAGTTTTTCTCTTTGAAAGAGTAACTCTTAATTTTTGAGTCTTAAGCTAGCTGATATGGATTATTTCCAAGTATTCTCTGCAGTATCACCTCCCCAAAGTTTAGTAGCCAAATAAGGATTATCAATGAAAGGATTACGATTGCCTTGAGCTTCTTCTATAACATTATTGCGTTGTAGTTCTAAAGGAGATACTTTATCCTCTGCATTCCATTTGAGAAATAGCTTTATACCATTGGTACTTACTGCATTCCAAGGAAGGTTGTAGTGTAAGTGCATATACATAATCATACGAGCCACATCCCCTTTGAACTCATCGGAAGGATACCAACCTCTTCCTATTTTTCTAGCTTTTCCACTTCCTTCAGTAAAAGGTAGATTTCCACGATTGGAATTTACATTAATATCACAAGCACGTAAGTGATGTAAGTCTCCTTTGGGTTTAGCCGCTTTGTTAAATAAACTCTGTGGGTAAATATGTTCTGTATTAACATGGTTTTGATAATTACGACTTTCACCTGTATATACCAATATAACATTTCCTCCATGAGAGAGATCCGCATCGGCTTTAGGTAAGTAGTTATGACGTCGCTCATACCCAAGATAAGTCCTGTGCTTGGTTATGGTAAGGGTGGCTAACTCATCTTTAAGAACTTCTCCGCTCTTAGTGAAATCCACACCTTGATAGTAAGCCTTCAACTTTAGGGGTACTGTTATATCCCCTGTATTGGGGGTAGGTTTTGGAGGTGTGGGAGGAGGGGTAGGTTTATCAGGAGTTTTAATAGAATCCTTATGATTTGGAGTAATTGGATTTTGAGGATTTTCCTGAGGATTTTTAGGTTTTTCAATCTGCATATCTGCAAAATTTTCTCCACTGCATCCTATCAAAGAGATAAGTAGGGAAGAAATAAAGAATATTTTTTTCATAGCAAAGTGTTTTTATTATAAAGTTGTTATATCCTTATGGGTAGTGCAAAGATATGAATTCTATTTTTCTAAAGCAAGAAAAAAGAGATAAGATTTAATTTTTCGCTTTAATAAGTTATTTCCAAGAATTTTCAGGAGAATAATTCTTTATTTCTCCAAATATTTTGGTAGCTAAGTATGGATTATCAATAAAAGGATTACGGTTACCTTGAGCTTGTTCTATTTCATTATTACGTTGTAGTTCCAAAGGAGATACTCTATCTTCAGCATTCCATTTGAGAAAAAGACCTATTCCCTCAGTGCTTACATGATTCCAAGGCAGGTTATAACGCAGATACATATACATAATCATACGAGCAATATCTCCTTTATATTCATCAGAAGGGTACCAGAATTTTCCTTTAGTGCTTCTGTTTGCTTCTCCTTTTCCTTCACCATAAGGGAGGTTTCCACGAGAAGAGTTCATGTTGCTATCAATATACTGTAAATGATGTAAATCGCCCAAGGGAGATTCAGGATTATTGTATTTCTTTAAGTAGCTCTGAGGATAGATATGTTCTGTATTCACATCTCCTTGAGAATTATAGCGCTTTTGAATATGGCTCTTAGGACGACTTTCACCTGTGTAGACTAGTAAAATATTCTGAGGGTTGTTAGGGTCTGCATTGGCTTTTTCTAAAAAAGGATGTCGCTCTCCATAAGCAAGGATTTTTGTATGTTTAGTAATGGTAAGGATTGCTAAATCTTCTTTTAAAGCTTCTCCATTTTTATTGAAATTAATGCTTTGATAGTAATATTTTAGTTTAGAAGGAACGGTTATCTTCTGATAGTTTATTGGAAGATGAGGAGTATAAGCTTCCTTCCTCTTTTGAATTTCTTCTATTTTTTTGTAAGGATCATTAGGATTTTCTTTAAGATTTTCACCTCCACAGGCGATAAAAGTAATAAGAGAGGATATAATTAATAATTTCTTCATAAGAGGATATTTTAGGTTAATATTTATTGTATTGTTTTTATGGAAATATCTAATATTCTTTTTGTATTCTTTGTAGCGAGAAAGCGTTCATCAGGTCGCTTGCCTATTACCCAGAGGATTTGGTCGGTATTATCTACTAAAAGCCATTGATTTTCTTTTTCATAGAGTGAATATTTCTCATCTTTAAAATATTTGCTTAAGGTTTTTTTCTTTCCATTCATCCCATAAGGATAGAAAATGTCACCTTTTTTACGTTTACGAATACATAAAGGAAACTGAATTTTTTCCTTATCAAGAAAAATGGTTCCTTTCTTAGATTTTTCTATAGCTGATATCTCCTCTAAATGAATAGTTAAAGGGTAATCAATACTTTTATCTTCTTTATGGATATAAAAGATATTAGTTGTAGTATTTTTTTCTATTGGGAGAATAAGCCATTGTCCTCTGTTTGAAAGAATACGATGAGTGTTGGAAAATATTTGTTTACCTGTGGATGCATACAAAAATCGTTCCAAGATTTCTATTCCTGTAAACCCATAAGGGGAAAGTAATTCATATAATAGAAAACTTCTGTGAGGATGATCCTTGAGTATATTAACTAAAAATATAATAGGTGTCCCTATGATAAAGCATTTTTTTCTGTACTTTTCTAATTGTTCTTCTATAAAAGAATATGTTAGTTGTAGGATATGTTGGGTCTTTTCAAGGTTTTTTAAGAAATTGGGATGTATCTGAGATAGAATAGGGGAGATATGATGCCGAATCTTATTACGGGTATAAGCATCGGAGTTATTAGAGCTATCCTCACGCCAAATAATATTATTTTCCTTAGCAAAAGCAAGAATTTCCTCTCTAGAGAATCCTAATAGTGGACGTAAGATAGTATTATTTTGTACAGGAACTCCTAAAAGGCCTTTAAGCCCTGTACCACGTGAGGTATTTATTAAAAATGTTTCCCAAGAATCATTAGCCTGATGAGCGGTAAGAATATAGTCATATCCTTTTTTTTGTCGGATTTGTTCAAACCATTCATAACGGAGAACACGGGCAGCTAATTGGGTATTGAGTGCATGTGTTTTTCCATACTCTTTTGTAGCAAATCGCTTGACCTCCAAAGGCATTGAGAGTTTCTGAGCCAAGGCTTCTACAAAATGCTGATCACCTTCACTTTCTTCTCCTCGTAATTGAAAGTTGCAATGTGCCATAAGGAAAGGGATTTGTAATTCCTTGAGCAGGTAAGCCAATACTACGCTATCAATACCACCGCTAATGGCAAGGATGATTCTTTTCTGCCACAGAAAAGGGAAATTTCGCTGGAGATGATTTTGGAAAGATGCTAACATACAGACTCTTTTATATAAAAAAACTCTCAGAACTTTTCTGAGAGTTTAGTGCGGGTGATAGGACTCGAACCTACACACCTCACGGCACCAGATCCTAAGTCTGGCGTGTCTACCAATTTCACCACACCCGCATGTGGCTTTTAAGACATGGCAAAGGTACAACTATTTTTTTAATTGACAAGTGAAAAATAAATATTTTTTTACTCAATAGAAATAGTTCATTTTGAATAAGTTAAAAATATTATAAAAGCATCTTTATTGCCTTTCTGATACCTTCAATGAGTCTATCTACTTCCTCAAGAGTGTTATAGACAGCGAAACTTGCTCGCACGGTACCTGGAATATGGTAGAAATCCATTACAGGTTGAGCACAGTGATGTCCTGTACGTACAGCAATTCCCATTTGATCAAGGAGGGTTCCTATATCATAAGGATGAGCACCATTGATATTAAAGGAGATTACTCCTGCCTTATGATCTAAATCGTTTGTACCATAGATGGTAATGCCACCTATGTTGTGAATTTGCTTGTGGGCATATCTTAGCAGGGCATGTTCATGGTCAGCAATGTTAGTCATGCCCAAGGAATGCATATAATCAATAGCTACCCCGTATGCGATACCACCACAGATATTTGGCGTTCCTGCCTCTAACTTATAAGGGAGATCAGCATAAGTAGTTTTATCAAAACAAACGGTTTTAATCATATCTCCACCACCTTTGTAGGGAGGGAGTTTCTCAAGCCATACCTCTTTTCCATAGAGAAAGCCGATACCTGTAGGGGCATACATTTTATGACCTGAAGCCACGTAGAAGTCAGCATCTAAGTCCTGTACATCTATAGTAAAGTGTGGACAACTCTGGGCACCATCAATGAGAGTTACGGCGCCTACACTATGGGCTAAAGTAATGATTTCCTTGACAGGATGTACATTGCCCAAGGCATTGGACACATGTTGACAGCTGACTACTTTGGTACGCTCTGAGAGTATTGATTTAAAATCCTCTAGAATAATCATTCCTTTTTCATCTATAGGAATAGGGCGGAGGATGGCTCCTGTACGCTCGCATAGAAACTGCCAAGGTACGATATTACTATGATGCTCTGTAGTGAGGACTAATATCTCATCATTTTTCTTTACAAAAGGAGTAAGGCAAGTAGCTACCAAATTAATCCCTTCAGTAGTGCCACTGGTGAAAATCACCTCGTAGGATTTGGCTGCATTAATATGCTTTTGGAGTTTTCTCCTTGCCTCTTCATAAGCATTAGTCGCCCCTTGGCTGAGGGTATGTACCCCACGATGGATATTCGCATTGTAGGTGGTGTAAAAATGGACAATGCTATCAATGACCTGTTGGGGCTTTTGAGAAGTTGCCCCATTGTCAAAATATACTAGAGGATTTCCGCCTATCTTTCTCTCTAAGATAGGGAAATCACGACGAATTTCTGCGATAGACTTCATAAGTGAAAAATAAATAGTGAATAGTAAAGTTGCGTAAGTGAGTATGTGAAAAACAAAAAAAGGTGCTATCTATCTTCAGACGGCACCTTACTTGTTACAGAAAGTTATAAACATTATTTCTTATGTCTTGGTTCAGAGGAAACAGTAAGTTTTTTTCTTCCTTTAGCTCTACGGCGTGCCAATACCTTACGTCCGTTTGCTGTTGCCATACGTTCTCTAAAACCGTGTTTATTTCTTCTTTTTCTCTTTGAGGGTTGAAATGTTCTTTTCATCGGATTGAATATTAATATCTTAAATTAAATGTTTACTTATTTTTAACTCTGTAAAGCTTCCATAAAAGAAAGCGCGGCAAAGGTACTATTATTTTTTGGAATGTACAAATATTTTTAAAATCTTTCTTGATAATTTGTAGGAATGGAAATATTATCCTACTTTTGGCACTCTTAATACTTTGTCCTTATGGAGTTGTTACTTAAGTATTTTCCTGAACTTACCCCTAAACAAATCGCACAATATACTGAGGCGATAAGCCTTTACAAGGATTGGAATACACGTATCAATGTGATTTCTCGCAAGGATATGGAGCATTTTGTGCTACATCATCTCTTGCATTCTTTAGGAATAGCTAAGATATGTTCTTTTGAGTCAGGAATAAAGGTCTTGGATGTAGGTACAGGCGGTGGTTTTCCTGGGATTCCACTGGCTATTCTCTACCCAGAGGTGTCTTTCCACTTGGTGGATTCCATAGGCAAAAAGATAAAGGTGGTACAGGAAGTAGCCAATGCTTTGTCTCTTACCAATGTAACCTACCAGCAGGTACGGGTGGAGACCCTTGAGGGTCAGTACGACTATATTGTAAGCCGTGCGGTTACCCAAATGGACGACTTCTACAAGCTTACCAAGCATCTGCTCAAGCCTGTAACCAATAAGGGAGATAAGAGAGGAATCCTCTATCTGAAAGGTGGAGACCTTACTGAAGAATTGGCGGCTTTTCCTTCTGCTGTTGTCTATAACCTTTCCGATGTCTTTGAAGAAGACTTTTTTGAGACCAAGAAAGTGGTATACCTATAGTAATACCCATTGCCCCTCTGTGATATAGTACTCCATCCAGTATTGGTTTTCTTTGCTTATTCCTTTTAGAATCAATGTATTGTCTGAAAAAATGATTTCTTGTATAAGGTCGAAGACTTCTCGTTGTGCTTCTTCACAAATCACTTCTGTAGGTTTGATATAAGGAGCAGGAGAAAGGAATATCTTTACCAATGGCGTCTGTTTCTCCTGACACTTTATATACACTACCATTTTCACTCGTATTCTCTTCCGAAACTTGTACATTACCAACACAGGTGGTGATGGAGTTGTAAGAAATAGACACAGCTGGTATTATAAAAAACTCCAAATTGATAAAATATGATAGTAAAGGAAGTCGTTACAATCAATATCTCGGATAGGAGCCTTTTACAAATTCTATTCCTTGGAGAAATCCAAGTTATTGAATGATTCGACTATTAACTCTATACATCGTTTGCTTGCTTCCCAATAATAATTATTTAAGCTGGGTCTCGGTCCAATTGATTCAATATAACAGATGCCGCTATTACTTTGTATAAGATATGACATGAGAAAAGCTCTGAATTGTTTTTCAGGGTATTCTAAATCTCCTTGAATGTACCATGCTTTTTCTAATTTTGGATTTAGAATATTATCAGCTACCTTTTTTTGTATTTTGCATTCAAATTCTGATATGTTTTTTAAACGTGTTTCTATGTTCGAGGCGATGCTTTCAAAATTTTCTTTGCTTGTCTTCGCATACAAATATATATTGACTACACCTATATTCTTTCCTTCGTCTTCATGCTTAAGAAGAAAACGAATAGATTGGGCGGACAAATTATCATGATTGCTGTCCTTGAACATCTTCCATGATGTTGGGAAATAAAATGTGAAATTATTTTGTTTGAAGTTGAAACTAAAGGGTTGTAAATTTTCTGCCATGTTCCAATTCGTCTTGTTTATCAAATCCCAATTATTTGTGATTTGGAGCATATCCAACATCCTTCCTTGATAATCTTCTTCAAAGCACGATGTTTTTACCATAAAATAATTGGCTCCTGAAAAATCAGGATCATAGTCCTTTAGTACAGAAAAGCGAGATATTACACTCTCACCTTTATTTGTTTTCTTTGACGTGAGAATATCAGCATAAGTTCCTGTTGAAGTCCCATTAATTTTCCTGTAGTGAAGAATGTTTTCTCCCATCAGATCAAGTTTTTTAACAAGCCAATCTGCTGCGTTCATTTCATACCAACAATGTTCATAATATACGGAGACCTCTAACATCGAACAGGTTTTGTCAACACTAACATATTGCCCGATATTATTAATGTCAAGTCCTTCTATAGGTTGCTTTTTAATCTGTACAGGTTTTACGTCCTTAGGTAGCAGAATCCAATACGCTAATTGTGATTCTGCAGCAGTGTAGTTACATTTCCAATAACGCTTAATCTGTTCTTCTTTCGAATAAGATTGTTGGATGGGAAACATTTCTTTGTTATTTATATCTTTTATAAATCGTTTCTATAATGAGAGTTTTACAATAAACAGTAGGAACCTCCTTTAACTAAACATACATCCTGTAATTAAAATTATACACCCTGTTAGATAAAGGATTCTACCCCATTTTATGAATAAGGATTTGAACTTATCTATTACTTGAATACGTTCATCATTCATAACAAAACCATTGTATTTTACATGAAAACTCATCATGAACTTAATGAGGAAATTTACAAGAGCTTCCATTATAATGATTATTAAATTTGTCATAATAATAACAAGTATAGAATTGTAGAAATCATGGCAAACATCCATCATTTCCGTACTATACTTTGCGACTAGAACTAAACTAAGCATATACATTATGCATGCACCTAAAAGGCATGCAAGATAATAGAATAGTAATTTCTTGCCATGATATTTCTTGTACATTACTATCGATAAGATATAAAATACAAGGACTAAAATGATGAACAAAATAATTCTCATATTTTTTATTCTATTTTATTTTGTTAGAGATTTTTAAAATCTCTAAGTGATCAAGAAATTTTTTAGTTTCTTCAAATGTATATTCTTCCTTTTCTAGCTCTATTTCCTCTTTTATCATTTTAAATATCTTTGTCTAAGTTCTTCAATAGTTACTTTTTTTCCCTCTTGTTGTATAGCTTCATCAATCATTGCAAAGTATTCCTTTTCACTCATCTCGGTTGGATCTTTCTTTTCAAAAACAACTTTTTTAGCATTGATTCTTTTGAAAAATTGCTCTAGTAAGGGGATGTTAACGGTTTGAATTTCAGCATGTACTATTAAAGTTTCCATAGAATTAATTTTATAAGGTTTTATAAATCATTACTTTTCCCTAAAGAAAATATCCAAAGGTACCCCTTCAAAGTTGAATTTCTCTCGGAGTTTGTTCTCCACAAAGCGGCGGTAAGGATCCTTGATATATTGGGGAAGGTTGGCAAAAAAGACAAACTGAGGCAAGTTGGTAGGTAGCTGCATACAGTACTTGATCTTGATATACTTTCCTTTGGTAGCAGGTGGGGGAGTAGCCTCGATGATTGGGAGCATATACTCGTTGAGCTCGGAGGTCTTGATACGCTGGCTACGGTTTTGATATACCTCTACCGCTTTCTCTATTGCTTTATAGATACGTTGTTTAGTTAGGGCGGAGATAAAGATAATAGGCACATCGGTAAAAGGGGCAATGATCTTGCGAATCCCTTCCTCAAAGTGCTTGGTGGTATGGGTGTCTTTCTCTACCAAATCCCATTTGTTGACCAAGATGACTACGCCTTTCTTGTTGCGCTGTGCCAGCCAAAAGATATTGGCATCTTGCCCCTCGAAGCCACGAGTGGCATCTACAAGGAGCAGACATACATCGGAGTGCTCAATGGCGCGTACCGAACGCATCACCGAGTAGAACTCCAAGTCTTCTTTGACTTTTGCTTTGCGACGAATCCCTGCCGTATCTACCAGATTGAATTCAAAGCCAAAGCGATTATAGCGGGTGTCAATCGCATCGCGGGTAGTACCAGCGATGTCGGTAACAATGTAGCGTTCCTCCCCTATAAGAGCATTGATAAAGGACGATTTCCCAGCATTGGGGCGCCCCACTACGGCAAAACGAGGGAGGGTCGTTTCCTCCTCTTTTTCCTCTTCAGGCAGTACCTTAACCACCGCATCCAAGAGTTCACCTGTGCCACTCCCATTGACACTGGAGATAGGGAAAAGCTCCTCAAAGCCCAAGGCGTAGAACTCATTGGCGTCCATGGCTCGCTTGGTATTATCCACTTTGTTCACAGCAAGGAAAGTAGGCTTTTTGCTTCGACGTAGCAACTGGGCAATTTCCTCATCGGTACTCATGATACCACTTTCCACATCGGTTAGGAAGATAATGGCATCAGCTTCTTCTATGGCGAGGTTCACTTGCTTGTCTATTTCTTTTTGGAATACGTCATCACCTCCTGCTACATAACCACCTGTATCAATCACGGAGAAATCACGTCCGTTCCAGTCGGTTTTTCCATAATGGCGGTCGCGGGTAACCCCACTGATGCTATCTACGATAGCCTCACGGCGCTGAACAAGACGGTTGAAAAAAGTGGATTTGCCTACATTAGGGCGTCCAACAATGGCTACAATGGCACTCATTAGTTATATTTTGGGACAAAGGTAGTCAAAAAAATAAACATAGCAATAAAGTCGTAAGAAATTCTGCTTTTTTAAAAGGAATTTACTATATTTGTTGCGCTATAGGGATAGTGTTTTTAAAGTTTAATTATATGAAAAAGAGGATTCTCTTTTTCTTTGCCCTTTGCTCTTATATGATGCTTACTCAAGGCGATAGTCTTACTATTACCCTTTCTATAATTACCGATATTCGATTGCTTAGTTATCCTTTACCTTTATGAAAACAAAAATACTTTTATTACTAGCTTTCTTTTCTTTAGGAGGCTTTATACAGGCTCAAAATAACCAACTTGAAGGTTTCTACCAAGGGCGTAAGTGGGGGCTTTTCTTGCTCTCTGATAAGAAGTTCTTACTATGGAATCCCTTGGCAGGGGTAAAGGGAGACTACCAAGTACAAAAAGATGGGATGATATGGTTGCAACCTCAGAAGGAACCGCTTTTTCTGGTCTATGCGCGTAATGATAAGGACTTATCCAAGGATAAAATACGGGTGGAGCTAGTGAATTTTCAGCTGGGAAAGAACTATATTCACTTGGAGAGGGGCGGATATTACTCTGTTTTCAACGAAGATAATGATTTGGTACATACTTTTGATAGAAAAGAGGTAGGGAAATCTATTACTTTTATAGGGGAAAGCCTCTTTGAAGAATATAATAAGAAGTTTGTAGGCATAAAAAATGCTTACGAAGTAGGTATGAATCCAGCTTATAATGATTATATCATTTTCTGTCATAGTTATTCTCTATATCAGAGGGAAAGTATAGCTGCTTTTATGAATAAAGATGGAATGGAGATACTTCTTTTAATGAACGAAGAAGAAACCTTAGAAAAGAATAAAGAAGCACTTGCAAAAATACGCTCTAATATAGAAAAAACACCATTAAAGGAAATAAAAAACTATATTTATATCAGGAAAAAAAATGAAAATGAAAAAGAAATGTTGAAGGTGGTACAATCTCAATTAGGGATAGAGGATTCCAATACTATCTTTAGAGAAAAATATGAAAGAGAGGGTACTTCTCCCTATGAATATATGGGGAAAATTACTTATGATAAAGAAAAAAATATATATAAAGAGGCGGAACGAGATCGGACATATCACAAATATAATCTTATAGATACAAAAAAATCAGAAATAGATATGAAAAAACTAAAAATAAAAATCTCACCATTGTTTCCTGAATAATGACTAAAATGCTTATGAAAACAAAAACACTTTTATTACTGACTTTCTTTTTCGTAACCAATAACCTTCTGTCTCAAGATAGGAAACTAATAGAAAGCTACAAACAGCCCGAATCGGGCATTATGCTTTTCCCGAATAAGACTTTTGCCGCTTGGACTTATATGACAGTTATTCGTGGCTATTACCAAAAGATACCCGATGGGGTCTACTTATTAAAGCCTCAGCGGGAACCTTTGTTCTTAGTATATGGATATCACAATGATTCCATTGGGAAGGATAAGGTGCGTATCCGCTTTACCAATTTTGAAGAAGGGAAGAGCTATATTCAGTATGAGAGTGGAAAGACCTATAGTGTGTTCAATGATCACCCTAACTGTTTTTCTCACGAGTATATACATACCTTTGACAGGAAGGAGGTAGGTAGTACGCTTACTCTTATACATCATATAGGATACTATGATGAAGAGGTGTCTTATTTATTTGAGGGAGAGGGGATTAAGAATACATTGCAATTTGACTTGGGAGCGTATAATGATTTCTTGATTTACTATGATAGACTTAGTCGTGAGAAGGCAAATGTAGTGCTCGTACCTATGGAGTTAGAAGGGGAAAAAGGGGCTTTTTTCCATAGAGGGAAATGGCCAGAGGAGGAACTAAAAATGGTTAAGGAAAGATTGAAGAAAGTACCTAAAGAGGATCTCAAAAGGTTTTTTGTTCCTAAAGAAAAATCAAAAGATATAAGTCAGAAGTCTATCTCTTTCCTTTATGCAGAGAACATAGAGCCTCCTACGGCACTCATTGTTCTAAAGAAAGATGGGAGAGTAGTGGCGGGTAGTTATACTTCAAAGCCTTTTGAAGATGATGAAGTTAGGCTATACTTGCAGGTCAAGACACAGGGGAGCATCACAGACCCTAAGCAGCTCAAGGTAGCGCCTAAAACTATCTTTGTCTCCGAGTGTGAATGACCTTCCCAAAGAAGAGAAATAATGGCTAATTAGCCAATCTTCAAAGGAATCGTAATTGCAAGCAGTTGAAAGATGAAATTTTAAAACTGATATCATGAAAACAAAAATACTCTTATTGCTGGCTTTCTCTTTTATAGGAAGCCTTGTATATGCCCAAGAAAAAGATATTTCAGGCAATTACAGAGGGCGTGGAGGGGGCATTATGCTCTTGCCTAACAAAATATTTGTCCTTTGGGGCTATATGACAGCTGTACCAGGGAGTTATGAGGTTCAAAAGGACGGTATCATCCTCTTCAAACCGAAAAAGGAACCACTATTTGTTGTGTATGGGCAGCGGAATGACTCTATTGGGAAAGACAAAGTCCGTATTCGTTTTGCTAATTTTGAAGATGGGAAAAACTATATCCGATTTGAGAAAGGAAAAACATATTCAGTTTTCAATGATAACCCCAATTGTCTTTCTTCTCGCTATGTACATACGTTCTCAAGAGAAGAGGTAGGGAATTCTTTTTCTCTGATTACAGATCTGAAAACGTTCGGGTTTGCTCAACTTTTTGGTGAACTAAAGAATACCTATCAGATTGACTTACAGGATAATAATGACTTTCTTATTTCTTTTCAGAAACTTTCAGAATACCAGATAGATGGGGCAGGCGCTTTGGTAACCAAAGAGGGCTATGAGTGTTTGCTCTTTTTTAACCAAGCTGATGTAGAGAGCAGTAAGCAACTTATACGGGAACTCAAAAAAGGAATTGATAAAATCCCTATGAAAGAGCTAAGAAAGGTGCTTTTTGCTAAGGAGAAGTCGGGAGACCAAGGGGATAAGGAGCTTAAAGACTTCCTTAGTATCTCCAACTTGGAAGAACCTAAGGCGTTTTTTATGAAGATAAAAGGGGGTAGTGTGAAGCCCGATCCTATTAATCGGGATTTTTTAGCGTATGATAAAGGTAAAAATATCTATAAGGATACCCTAAATAATATTGAGTATTATAGGTTTGACTTTGTACAACCCAAGTGTTATCAGACAGACCTTAAAAAGCTCAAGGTGGAGCCTAAAACCATTTTTGTATCTGAATGTGAAAAACCTTCTAAAAGAAGGATATATCAATAATAACCGCTTATGGATGAAATAGTTATCAATAGAATCATTGTCTTCCTGTTTTTTGCCATTTCAGTAGGACTTACATATCTGATTATCAGAAAAAGCAATCGTAAGTCTAAGGATAAAGACAAAGGGAAAGCGGGCTGCCTCACTGCCTTTTTTATCTGGGTGCCTATCTCCCTATTGGTGGGGCTTACCCCCTTTATGTTACTTTTAGGGACAAGTACCGTGAAACAACTCTATCAGCTGGCTTCTGATAGTGACTTTAAGCCCTATACCGCTCAGGTGGTAAGGTATGAGGATACCTATACGAGTGAGGAAAGAGATTCAGATGGACGCACAAGATATGTAGAAATGGGTACGCCTGTGGTTACGTTTACTGTAGAGTCAGGGCAGGAATTAGAGCGAGCACTGCCTTTTGCCACTAATGTAGGGGGGGATTCTTCCTACGACATTCGCTATAAAGCCTCCACAGATGAGATCATTGTTACAGATGTATATATTGTAGTGAAAATCATAGCACTAATTATATTTTTTGTCATTGCAGTTTTCGCCTATTGGGGAATTTACGGCTATCTTACCGACCGACCTATGAAGAACTATGGCAACTATTTAGCCCAAGGGTTGCTCTATGGGGTCATTCTCACTATGACTATGGGGCTATGTGCGGGACTTATCTATGGAGTGCTTACCAAGGAATTACCCCTATGGGTACAAGTGCTGTGTATATTTTTCGCTTTGTCACTTGTGATGGTAATTGTAAGGATTTTCCGCTCTATGTTCCGCTCCGAGGTCAAGGATCCTCTCAAGCGAAGACGGAAGACTACCTATCGTAAAGATTATTAGCTTCTACCCCAAAATCTTACTGATGTGAATTACATATTCGTCTACAGGTATTCAGTGACTTTAACTTGTATCCTATCATAAAGAATGGGGAATCTTTCTTCCATATATAAAAAAAATAAGAAATAAATATGACATATACTAAAATAAATTCTTACATTTGCCACCGAAAAGGAGAAGATACTTTTTTACTGAATTTATTTCTAATAAAAACAATATAATAAAAATTTATAGAATGAGAGATTTAACAAAAATGACTGATATTGAGGACTTGCGTGTAGTTTGTAAGCACAATGTACCTAAGATGTTCTATGAATATGTGGATACAGGATCCTGGACACAAGCCACCTATCGTGAGAATGAAACAGACTTTAATCCTATCAAATTTCGTCAAAGGATATTGGTGGATATGGATAACCGTACTCTTGAAACTACCCTGTTGGGACAAAAAGTGAAATTCCCTGCTATGACCGCTCCTGTGGGCTTTATGGGAATGATGTGGGCTGATGGGGAGATTCACATGGCCAAAGCCGCTCAGAAGTTCGGTATTCCTTTTACCCTTTCTACTATGTCCATCTGTTCTATTGAGGATTTGGTAGAGGCAGGTGTAGAACCCTTCTGGTTCCAGCTCTATGTGATGCGTGACCGTGCGTTTATGAAAGACCTTATTCGCCGTGCTAAGGAAGCCAAATGTTCTGCTCTTATGGTAACTGTGGATTTGCAAGTGCTCGGAAACCGCCACCGTGATATTAAGAATGGACTTTCTACCCCTCCAAAATTTACCATTCCTAATCTACTTAATCTTTCTACTAAAATTCCTTGGGGCTTGCGTTATGTATTTGGTAGTCGTCGTTGGACGTTCCGCAACATTGCAGGACATGCCAAGAACGTATCCGACCTTTCTTCACTCTCTTCTTGGACAAAAGAACAGTTTGACCCAAGCCTTAGCTGGAAGGATATAGCTGAGATTAAGGAACTTTGGGGAGGACCTATTATCCTTAAGGGAATCATGACCCCCGAAGATGCGCAAGAAGCGGTAAAATACGGAGCTGATGCCATTATCGTCTCCAACCACGGAGGTCGCCAGATGGACGATACTATCTCCACTATCAAAGCCTTACCCGATATCGTAAGTGCTGTAGGTAGCCAAACAGAGGTATGGATAGACTCTGGTTTCTATACAGGACAGAACATGCTCAAGGCATGGGCTTTGGGTGCTAAGGGTATCATGCTCGGTCGTGCTCCCGTATATGGTCTTGGAGCCTATGGAGAAGAGGGGGTAACTCGTGCTCTACAAATCCTCTATGACGAAATGGATACCACTATGGCTTTCTCTGGTCATCGCAATATCCAAGACGTAGATAAGAGTATCCTTGTAGAGGGAACTTATCCACTACCTACCAGAAAATAACATCATGATATAAATAAGAATAGCCCTAAACCGAGTGGTTTGGGGCTGTTTATTTCTTAATGGTTCTTTATTTGTTCTTTGCTAATAGGCGTCTTGCTGCATCAGAAGCGGCAATAAGTCCGCCAGCCGACATGATAATGTCTTTCAGTACCAAGCGTCCTGCTCCTGATAGGTAAGGGAAGCCGTGGTTAGGGGTAGGCATATCACCCCCTAAGTTAGGTACATACACCTCTGGGGTAGTGATAAGAAACGAAAGGGTAACGATAGACATACCAAAAGTAAGTAATCCCCCGATAAGTCCTATTTTAGGAGACCAAATACCCAAAAGCGTAAGCAAACCAATTAGGCAGATGAACGCTCCTAAGCCATAAGAGAAAGTATAGGTGTTGTTTTGCTTATGCCATTCTATATTGGCAGCTACCATTTTCCCCTCAGGGTTTTTGTGCAATTTGTATTCTGCTACTTCTTTACCTTTGTTAGCCTCACCTGTAACACCGTTCTCATCGATAGCGGTTTTACCAGAGTTGGCATAGAAGAAACTCATAAAAGGGCTATTGGTAACAAAGGGAACAATCCCATCAGCTTCGTATTGACATACTTTGAGGCCTCCAATCCACGCCATTACGATAAAAATCGCAATGCGAATAAAGTTGATAAACTGTGACTGTAATCCAGCCAATTTTTCTAATAATTGTTGCATATGACTATGTATTATTTTCAGGATGCAAAAATACAAAGCATTTTCCAAATAAGAATGGACTTTTTTGCCACAAACATAGATTATTTTGCCACTATCGAAATTCCTACACTCTCCCTAAATTGCTTTGGGGAAACCCCTACTTCCTTCTTGAAATAACGGCTGAAGTAGAAAGCATCCTCAAAGCAGAGTTCAAAGGCGATTTCCTTGACCGACTTATGGGTGAGGTGCAGTAGCTTTTTGGCCTCCAAAACCAAGCGCTCCCTTAGCAGCGCCGAAGGGGTCTTCCCATAATACTGCTTGATACGCTTGGAGAAAGCACTGATTGAAAGGTGATAGGCCTCAGCATAGAAGCTGATATCCTTTTCCTTGAGAAAGTTGGCCTCCAAAAGCTCTTGGAAATTGGCCACGGGGTTTTGCAAAGGATTTTCTTCTTTCAAGTGGCTCAAAAAATGCTGCTTTTCTCGGCTTCCGATGGCCAAGATTAGTTGCAAGTAGCTCTTAAGCACTGCAATTTGGTAAGGATTGGAGTCTGAAGCAATGGCTTGCATTTTTTTCAAGAGACGCTCCAATTCTCCAAAAACCGCCTGAGAGACCTCAAAGTGGGGTTGTTGGTATATATTGTTGAATAATAAGCCGTTGCAAGCCACTTCCTTCTTGTGGTACTCTATACAATAGAAATCCCCATGGAAGGCAATAAAGTCCATTTTGGGTGCGGTTTCTTTCCATTGAAAATACTGATAGGGGGAGAGGAACAGCAGGGAATAGCCTTGGGAAGTATAGTCGTTGAAGTCGACACTAAAGAGGCTATCCCCCTGTAAGAGAAAGATATAATATAGGGTCGTGTGTGCTCCTTGGGCAAAATCCTCAGGGGTAGCATTGTTGATATGAATATTCTGGTAAGTCATAAATAATCAGCTATCAGGGTACAAAATTAAGAAAAAATGAGTATATTTGCAATCTAATAAGCCAATTAGCCAATGAGTCAATTAGCTAATAACCAACTCAAAACTCAAAACTATCATGAACCGTCTTTTACTTTGTACTTTGTTACTCGTCGCTTGCAAGCAGAAGCCTGTGGAGCAAAAAGATTACCCAGAGGGTTTGACAACTCATATAGTGTCCATAACTGACCCAGATGACTATAAAGGCTATTTCTCTGACCAATATGGTAATAGCTATAGTGAAGAATATGTTGTCTATGAGGATTATGTGCTCTATCAGGGCAAGAAAGCCACACTGCGCCTTAGCCCTGATATGGCTACTTTCAAGGGGAAAGGAGACGGGTTTGCCATGGACAAAAACGGCATCTATTACCGTGGCTATTTCTTCCCAATGGATACCACAGGTTTTAAAATAGTTGGGGTAAAGGATATTCCTCTAAGTGAGGAAAATACGCCTATTTGGAAAACCAATAAGAAAGTGTTCTTAGGTACGCAACCTATGGATGTAGCCCACCCAGAATCCTTTGAAATGGCGTATGATTATCGTGCTCCATGCTATTATTTCAAGGACAAGGAGTTTTTGTATTTCTGTGAGAAAAAGATAGAAGGTTCTGATAGCCAATATATAAGATTATCTGGTATTACCTATGCAGTAGCGGATAAAAACCATACTTATTACAAGGATAAAATCCTCACTTATAAGGGAGAGCCTGTAGAGCTCGTGACAGAGGATTTTTTCAAGACCTCTCGGTATGTACTTGCTTTAACATTGGACGTTGGGGGAGATGACGCTCCTTATTGGAAGGAAGTATCCTATATGGATGTGGCTACCATTAAGGGACTTTTTATTGATAGCCTTTCAGGCGCTTCTTCAGATTATCTTATGGACAAAAACCATGTGTTCTTTAGAGAAAAAGTACTCCCTATCAAAAAAAGAGATTTTGACAGGATACAAACTTTTGGAACCTATTCTTATATCTCCGATGGTAAGACTATTTATCATGGGAGCGACCCTACACCCTATGATGCTCATACTTTTGGGATAGTGCCAGAGTACCCTGGAGATCTTGTTTATGACAAAGATGGTATTTACATGAATAAAGAAAAACTCCCTTTCAAATATACCACTCCGCTCGTATGGGGAAAAAATGCTTTCTTAGAAGGCGAGAAGGTTATCTATGAGCAACAAACCTATGATATCAGTAAACGATGGCAATGGATGACCGATGAACCAACAACTAATGAATAGTGACTAATGACAAGTGACCACTTACTTGTCATTATCTAAAACCCTATAACTCAAAACTCAAAACTCTTATGAATCGTCTCTTACTTCTTACTTTCTTACTCGTTGCTTGTAAGCAAAAGCCTGTGGAGCAACTCCCTACTACAGCCGAAAAGGAGGCTGTGGTACAAGATACTATAGCTGTATCTGATATCCATCGCACGGATTCCCTATGGCATTCCTTTAAGAAATATAAGCGCCCCTATGTGGAGGGCTATATCATCAATAAGGATTATGTCATCTACCAAGAAAAAGATACCCGCAAGATCATAAAACCTGATATGGCGAGCTTTGCAATCCTCAATGTATCGGGATTGGCAGATGACATAATCCTGATTTTTGCCAAAGACAAAAATGGGATCTATTACCAAGGAGATTTTATAAAGATAGATACCACAGGCTTTAGAGTAGTGGGCGTTATAAGCCATCATGACAAGCCGTCTGACTATTGGGAAGAACCTATTTGGCGAACTCATAAGAAGGCTTTTAGGGGAACAAAACCGATTGCTATCTCCGATCCTGCGACCTTTGAGTCGGTTTCCACTTGTTATTTCAAGGACAAAAACTATCTATACTATTATGACCGAAAGGTAGAGGGGGCTGATGTGGCTACCCTTCAGAAGGAACGGGCAGAGGGGAAATTTGTCTCCGACAAGGACAATACCTATTACCAAGGGAAGCCCTTTATCTACAAAGGAGAGCGGGTACAGCAGGTATCGAATAATATATACAAAACCACTACCCATGTATTGCGCTATAATGGAGGAGATGATGATAAGGAAAAGGAGAAGGCGAAGGATTATTTTGTGGAACTCCCTGATTATTTTGATATTCCTACCTTAAAAGGGCTGAATGATCTCTATTTGATAGATAAAAACCACCTCTATTATGATGAAAATACCTATCCGTTAAGGGACAAAGACCTTAGAGTGCCTATTCCCAAGGAAAATTTGAGTAAAATAAAGCTATTTGAGGTTTTGGTAACCGATGGAAACAAGCTCTACGAAGGGAGAGAACCAATCTCTGGCTATGATGTGGCTACTTTTGGGATTGTCCCAGGGCATTATTACTATCAGTATGATAAGAATGGGGTGTATCATTGGCGTAAAAAGCTGCCTTTCCACTATACAAACCGCCCTGAGTATGGGAAAAACTTTTTCTATATGGATAATCAGCTCCTATTTATCTATGAGGATCAGGCTTATTATAAGACTTATGACGATAGCCTCTATGTACCTCATCTCAGCCCCCAGCAGTTGGCGCTGCTAAAAGAAGGAAATACACCTCTAAGAGAATTATTCCCTTCTCAAGACGATAAGCAAAAGAATAAAGAAATAGACACCACAGGCTTTGAGGAGCTTTCCTATTTCTTTTGGAGGCATAACGGACAGATTTATCATTTGATTTATAAGGAGTGGTATGATAGTGACCAACATGATTGGAAGAGCGAACGTAGATATGTAGTAGTAAAGGGCTATGACAATGCCTCGCTAAAGGTAGTTCCCAATGGTTTCTTAGCCGATAAAGATTATTGGTATGATGGTACTACAAGGCTGTTCCCAAGCAAGGACGTGGAGCTTTTGGCTATCTATGAGGGCTATGAGAAAGGCTGGGGTATGGATCCCGCCCCTAGTCCTAATTTCTATCTCTTTAAGAATGCCCAGGGGTATTGGTTGGCCGAATTAGACGGAGAGGGGGCAATGTGTCCATTGACCAATGAGCAAGCCAATAAATTATTAAACCAACAATAGCAACTCAAAACTCAAAACTCAAAACTCAAAACTCGAAACTCAAAATTCAAAACTCAAAACTATCATGAATCGTCTCTTACTTTTTACGTTATTACTCGTTGCTTGCAAGCAAAAGCCTGTGGAGCAACTCCCTACTACAGCCGAAAAGGAGGTAGTGGTACAAGATACCATACTTGTATCCGATATCCATCGCACGGATTCCCTATGGCATTCCTTTAAGAAATATAAGCGCCCCTATGTGGAGGGCTATATCATCAATCAGGATTATGTCATCTACCAAGAAAAAGATACCCGCAAGATCATAAAACCTGATATGGCGAGTTTCGCGCGCCTTGATGTATCGGTATTAGCCAAAGACAAAAATGGGATCTATTACCAAGGGGATTTAATAAAGATAGATATCACAGGCTTTAGCGTAGTGGGCTTTATAAGTCACTATGACAAGCCGTCTGACTATTGGGAAGAACCTATTTGGCGAACTTATAAGCAGGCTTTTAGGGGAACAAAACCGATTGCTATCTCTGATCCTGCGACCTTTGAGTCGGTTTCCACTTGTTATTTCAAGGACAAAAACTATCTATACTATTATGACCGAAAGGTAGAGGGGGCTGATGTGGCTACTCTTCAGAAGGATTTGGCAAATGGGGAATTTGTCTCCGACAAGAACAACACCTATTACCATGGAAAACCCTTTATCTATAAGGGGGAGCGGGTACAGCTGGTATCGAATAATATATACAAAACCACTACCCATGTATTGCGCTATAATGGAGGAGATGATGATGAGGAAAAGGCGGAGGATTATTTTGTGGAACTCCCTGATTATTTTGATATTCCTACCTTACGAAGGCTGAATGATTTCTATTTGATAGATAAAAATCATCTCTATTATGATGAAAATAGCTATCCATTAGAAAATAAAGACCTTAGAGTGCCTATACCCAAGGAGAATTTGAGTAAAATAAAGCTGTTTAAAGTTTTTGTAACTGATGGGGACAAGCTCTACAGAGGAAAAGAGCTGCTCTCTGGCTATGATGTGGCTACTTTTGGGATTGTCCCAGGGCATTATTACTATCAGTATGATAAGAATGGGGTGTATAAATGGGGTGAAAAGCTGCCTTTCCACTATACAAACCGCCCTGAGTATGGGAAAAACTTTTTCTATATGGATAATCAGAACCTATTTGTCTATGAGGATCAGGCTTATTATAAGACTTATGAAGATAGCCTCTATGTACCTCACCTCAGCCCCCAGCAGTTAGCGTTGCTCAAAGAAGGAAACACACCCCTAAGGGAATTATTCCCTTCCCAAGACGATAAACAAAAGAATAAAGAAATAGACACCACAGGCTTTGAGCAGCTTTCCTATCCCTTTTGGAGACACCAAGGGCAAGTTTATCATCTGCTCTATAAGGAGTGGTATGATAATAACCAACATGATTGGAGGAGCGAACATAGATATGTAGTAGTAAAGGGTTATGACAACGCCTCGCTAAAGGTAGTTCCCAATGGTTTCTTAGCCGATAAAGATTATTGGTATGATGGTACTACAAGGTTGTTCCCAAGCAAGGACGTGGAGCTTTTGGCTATCTATGAGGGCTATGAGAAAGGCTGGGGTATGGATCCCGCCCCTACTCCTAATTTCTACCTCTTTAAGAATGCCCAGGGGTATTGGTTGGCCGAATTAAGCGGAGAGGGGGCAATGTGTCCATTGACCAATGAGCAAGCCAGTAAATTATTAAACCAATAATAGCAACTCGAAACTCGAAACTATTATGAAGATATTTTATATTTTCCTCTTCTGTATAGGAATATACTCAGCAGTAGCTCAAGAAGATACTGATACAGTTTATATAAAACCTGCTCAGACTAAAGAAGGGCTCAAAGCAGAGGTACAGCTTATCTATAACCAAGGGTATCTTATCAATGATAATTATGTAATTTATCAAGAAGAACAGTCAAGAGAAATAATCCATCCAGATATGGAGACTTTCCAATTGGATGATTGGAATAATTATCTTATAGGGGATAAAAATATTGTTGCCAAGGACAAAAATGGTGTCTATTTTGAAGGAAAGTTTTTCCCTTCTGATTCTGGGTGTTATTTGATTGCTGTCATGGATAAGCCTATTGCTCAGGGGGAGTACTTCCCCTCAGGCAAAGATTGTATTTGGAGAACCAATTATAAAGTATATTTCAATACAGAAGAAATCCCAGAGGCAGACCCTCAGACTTTCAAAAGTCTGAGATATTTTAATGATTTATATCATAGGGATAAGAATTATCTATACTACCGTGGCAAAAGAGTAGAAGGAGCCGATGTTCAAAGTATTCGCCCCTCGTATTCTCTTTCAGAGGTTGTCGCTGATAAGAATAATACTTATTACAAGGGGAAAGTCTTCACCTACAAAGGAGAAAGTCTAACACAGCTGACAAGTAATATCTTTAAAACACCTCATTATGCACTTATATTCAAAAATAATAAGAATACTCATAAGGATGAATTTGTAGAACTTCCTGCTTATGTGGATGTATATTCTCTTAAGGGATTATCCGAAACTTATGCGATGGATAAGAAAAACATCTATTATGCCCAAACTTATAAGGCAGATACCTTACTCGTTCCTCTCAAAAACAAAAGGAAGATACGGGTTTTTAATGAATATATCACTGATGGAGTGGATATTTTCAGAGAACGAAATGAAAAAATAAATCTTGATGCCAAGACATTTGGAATATTAGGCGACGATTATCTATATGATAAAGAAGGGGTCTACAAAAGTCATGACGTGTCAGAGAAAATTCCTTTTGATTATAAAGCGCCCGTTAGGTTGGGAAAGAATCTATCTTATCTTAAGGGGAATGTTTTTTATAATAATCAAGTGTATGATAATTGGAAGGACAAAGTGTATACCCTCACTCAAGAGCAGATAGAAGAAGTCAAAAGAAGAAATATTTATCCACATCAGTTATGGGAGAAAACTTCAAAAAAATCCTGTCCCAAAAGTGCAGACGAAGCTACTTTCAAATGGCTATATACAGGACTATATAATTCATTAGGAAAAGATAAAAATAGAGTGTATTTCTCTGTCCAACAAAAAATAACCTTTATAGAGGGATATGACATAGTTTCTTTGAAGACTGCTTTTGATAAATTTTTCTTAAAGGATAAGGATTATGTATATTATTTTTCTATTCGGCTTATAAAGAGTGACAAAGTAGAACTTCTGGCCTCTTACCAAGGACATCGCCATTATTGTAGTCATCCTTCTATGCCTGTCTCTGATTTCTATCTCTTCAAAAATTTCGAAGGTTATTGGTTAGTCAAGATAGGGGGCGGGGTATTTGTTGAGTTCTTAGGAACTGAACATAATCTGCTTATTAGATAGTGAACAAATTAACAGCAACTCAAAACTCAAAACTATTATGAGATTTTTTATATTACTTTTATGGCTTTTTTGTGTAAGCCCCTATCTTTTTGCCCAAAAAGAAATCCTACAAGTTACCGATGCCACTAAGGTGAGTAGCTTAGACGTATCGCAAAACTGGAATAGTGGTTGCCGATATGTAGAGGGGTATATCCTAAACCAAAATAGGTTGATATACCAAACCTGTGATACGCGCCATGAATTCTCGGCAGATATGCCTTCTTTTCAGCTTAAGAGAGATGGATTTGCGATGGACAAAAATGGTATTTATTACCAAGGTGTTTTCTTTCCTATTGATACTACAGGATTTAAGGTAGTAGGGGAGAAGGAACGCCCCAGAGGGGAAGGAGGCGTCTATAAGGGGGTGGAATATCTATGGCGTACCAATCAAAAGGCTTTTTTAGGTACCCAAGAAATAGAGGTGGCAGACCCAGCTTCCTTTAAGGCGGTGGAGTATTTTAATGGTTGTTATTTCAAGGATAAGGACTACCTCTATTATTACGAAAATAAAATAGTAGGTTCTCATAGCCCTTCTGTGAGAACACATAGTTATTTGGAACTGATCTCTGATAAAAATAATACCTACCATAAGGGAGTGCCTGTCTCTTACAAAGGACAAAAAATAGAAAATATAAACAATATACTTTTTAAAACCTCAGAATATGTGCTATATACACCTACTTTTGCTATAGGAGAAGAACTCAGATGGATAGAGGTGGAGGATATTGATGCCAAGACACTTAGACCACTTTCAAGGCACTATGCTATGGACAAAGATCACATATTCTATGGAAAAGCTAAGACTCCTATAGAAAAGAAAAACTTTGCTAATATACGTGTTTTTGACCAAGTAAATAGTGAGTATATCTCCGATGGGAAAACTGTCTATTCAGAGGCTGATTACAAAACAAATTACGATGCTCCTACCTTTGGAATGCTTCCTAAATCAGATTTTAAGTATGATAAAAAAGGTATTTATTACAATGGTAAAGAAAAAATGCCTTTCCACTATACCGTTCCTCCTGTGCTTGGGAAGAATACTTTCTATAATTTTGACAAGGGAGCTTATGTAATCTATCTCAATCAGGCTTTTTATCCTTTCGGAGAAGGTAAAAAAGACTATTTTCCTAATCTGACCCCAAAACAAGTAAAAGATCTCAAAGAGGGAAAATTATTTTTGGTGAATAATGCTATGGATAAAAAGGCTGAAATACAAGATGCTTTTGCATATAATTTGTACAAAGCTAATAATAAGATATACGTTGCACAAACGCCTCAAAGGGCAGATGCCAATACATTTGTAGGTTTGGGCAGTGGTTTCTATAAGGATAAGGACAAAGTGTATTATTACGACAGATGGGGAGAAAAAGAAAAGCTACGGGTTGTTCAGGGGTATGATACACCTACCTTAACCCCAGCGGGCAATGGTTTCTTAGCCGATAAAGATTATTGGTATTATGGTACCACAAGGTTATTCCAAAACAAAGATGTAGAACTCTTAGCTATCTATACAGGTTACCGAAAGGGCTGTGGTATGGATACTGCTCCTGGTACTAATTACTATCTCTTTAAGAATGCCCAGGGGTATTGGCTTGCCGAGTTAGGTGGAACAGGGGTAATGTGTCCATTAACTGATGAGCAAGCCAGTAAATTATTAAACCAACAATAGCAACTCAAAACTCAAAACTCAAAACTCTTATGAAGATAGTTTCAATAATTTTCCTATTGCTTTGCTTCTCTTTACAAGCACAGCAGAAACATTGGCAATTGGATAGTATCCAGCAGATCCAGTTCCATTCGGATAAGACAGAGTATATATATAAGACCCTCCATCAGTCCTATGATCCCAAGACAAGGACGGTTACCATGATAGATGAGATAAAAGGAAAATGGAACGATAAGTATAAGTATGTATGTGAGTATAGCCCGCAAGATAGCCTACTGAGTAAGTTAGTCTATAAGTACGACCGAGCTACTGAAAGCTGGCGGGAGCGGGAAATGATCCATTATGTATATATGGGAGCGGAAATCCAAGAGAGAATATATGATAAAAATGAAAAAGGAGACTGGCAATCCTTTAGGACCTTCTATTTTGAGAATATAGACGGGAAGTTATATCTCAAAAAAGATGAGAGTCGAGATAATACTGAAAAAGGTTGGGGAGGCATTACCTATGACCCTCCCAAGGAATGGTATCATTTCTCTATACAAGAGACAACCTACAAGAAAGGTGTACCCCCCCAAGTGAGGTATAACAGTAAAGGGGAGGCTATAGAAAAACTGTATATAAGGGAGAATGGCTATAGAGATAAGCAAAAACTCTCCTATGATGATTTAGGAAATATCCATGAATTGGAACTGTACGAACCGAGAGATTCCAATATAGGACTTAAAAAAGAAGAAAAAAGGGTATATACCTATGCCCCCGATATTCCTTATGAGGAAGTCTTAGACAAATGGAAAAAAAATAATGAAAACCGACAGCCTAAGAATGCCATTCTTTCTAAAAAAGTGTACAGACATAAGGCCTTAGGAGGCTACGAATTTATCTACGAAGATCGTTATTTCTACTCGCCTATTAAGAATGAGCAAATCAACAAATTAACTAATTAAATTGATATGAAAATATGTTCAATAATTTTCCTATTGCTTTGCTTCTCTTTACAGGCACAGCAGAAGCATTGGTAGTTAGGGTAGTATTCAGCAGCTACAAAAGCTCTTAAGCAAACAAGTCTATGTATATAAGACTCTCCATCAGTCCTATAATCCTGAGAAAAGGATGGTTACTAAGATAGATGAGATAAAAGGAAAATGGAAGCAAAACCCAGGTTGATAATCTATAGAATACAAAAAAAGAAACTGTCCGAAAAGGGTAGCCTCTCCCTCTCTTTTATTACTTATAATATTCAAATTGTTGTTCAATGATTGAAAAGAGTTCCCCATTGTGAAATTCGGTTTTCTTCGTCCAGTTCTTCATCTTGTCATATTCGTAAAGATAGGTCTTCTTTTCTGAGATGGTTCCATCACCTTCATAGGTAATAGTCTCTATCTCATTACCCTGAATATCATACTTAGAAGTTACTTTCTTTAAGAGCTTATCAGAGGAATCATAGAGGAACTTTTCCAAAGGATTTCCTGTAGCATCATTCTTATAAAGAGTTTTACTGGTAAGTACATTCTTTTTATACTTATCCTCTTGAATAAGAAATCCCTTCTTATCATAGGTAAAAGTAGTTTTCTCATCACATTTTCCTCTTACACATTTAGATTTCTCTATAAGTAAACTTTTATCATTATATTTTGAGAAAGTACTCATAGAAAGATTCCCTTCAGCGGTGAGCAGGTCGTTCCTAATTCGATTGCCTTTGTTATCATATTCGTAAAGATTGGTAGAAAAGGTTTTGTTATCTTCATCTTTTGAAACTGATTCTACTAAATACCCTTGATCATTATAGGTGTCATGATAGGACATGATTACTCCGTTATTATTGATTTGAATTTTAGTAGTTCTCCCTACAGGACTGAATTCTATTAGGAGTTCTGAGTTGCCTTTGAAAGGCTTCCCATCTTCATCTATTCGATAATCTAATATACGATATATCTTTACCTTTCCTTTAAGTTTGACAGCATCCCAACCATTTTTTTTGTTTTGACTAAAGGCTATGGTACTTGCTAAAAGCAAGATTAATCCTAATTTTTTCATTTTTTTATAAATTACTTTTTTTGAAAGGCAAAGATACAATATTTTTATTCTTACAAAATTGCTGAAAATGTTTTGTTTAATTCTTTTAATTATAATTATATTAGAAAGAATACTTAATTATCAAATAAAGATATTATGTATTCAATTAAAAAAAATTTTCTCATTACAATAAAATATAGTAATTTTGCGACTCCAAAACATAGCATCATTTTATGAAAATCTCATATAATTGGATTAAGGACTTTCTTAAGATTGACTTACCTAAAGAAAAAGTAGGTGAGATTCTTACAGACTTAGGTTTGGAAGTGGAAGGTATAACTACTTATGAAAGTATAAAAGGAGGACTTGCAGGAGTAGTGGTAGGTGAAGTATTGGAATGTGTTAAGCATCCTAATGCAGATAAGTTGAGCCTTACTAAGGTAGACTTAGGAGAGGGAGGGGTAGTCCCTATAGTATGTGGTGCTCCTAATGTAGCCCAAGGACAAAAGGTGGCTGTTGCTACCATAGGTACAACACTCTATGATAAGGAAGGAGTTCCTTTTAAGATAAAAAAGGGAAAGATAAGAGGAAAGGAGAGCTTTGGAATGATATGTGCAGAAGATGAACTTGGCTTAGGAGATAACCATGAAGGCATTATAGTTTTGGAGAATACCTTACCTAATGGGAAGCCTTGTGGTGAGGTGTTCAATGTGGTCTCTGATGTGATCTTTGAAATAGGGCTTACTCCTAATCGTGCTGACGCTATGAGCCATCTGGGAGTGGCTCGTGATCTTAGAGCAGGACTCTTACAACAAGGAATTAATAAAGAAATTATTACCCCTTCAGTAACTGATTTTTTTGTTAATAACCGATTACTTAAAATAGATGTTTTAGTAGATAACAAAGAATTAGCTCCGCGTTATTGTGGAGTGAGTATCTCTAACATTAAGGTAGCTCCTTCACCTGCTTGGTTACAGAACAGATTGAGAGCCATAGGAATCATTCCTAAGAATAATGTGGTAGATGCAACCAATTATGTACTTCATGATTTGGGACAACCTTTACATGTCTTTGATGCCTTACATATCTCAGGTAAGAAGATAATTGTACGTAACGCCACAGAGGGAGAGAGAATTCAAACTTTGGATGGAGTAGATCGCAGTCTTTCCGCTGAGGATTTGGTTATCTGTGATATGGACAAGCCTTTATGCCTTGCAGGGGTACTCGGAGGTAATAATTCAGGAGTAAGCCAAGATACTACTCATATTTTCTTGGAGAGTGCTTACTTTAACCCTATAGCTATTCGTAAAACAGCGAAACGATATGGAATTAGTACAGACGCTTCTTTTCGGTTTGAAAGAGGCATCAATGTGGATACTTGCAAATATGCACTTTTACGTGCTGCTATTCTTATTAAAAAATTGGCAGGAGGAGAAATTTCCTCTGATGTGATTGATTTCTATCCTAAGAAGATAGAGGATTTCAAAGTGTTCTTGACTTATGAAAAAATAGATAATCTTATAGGGCAGGTAATTCCTCGTGATGAAATTAAAAGCATTCTTCACTCTTTGGATATTCAAATTAATAGTATTACTGAAATAGGAATGGGACTCACTGTACCCTCATATCGAGTAGATGTACAGCGTGATGTAGATGTGATAGAGGAGATACTGCGTGTATATGGCTATAACAAAATAGAGTATTCTTCCAAAGTAAGTGCTACTATGGCTCATTCTAGTAAGTATGAGGATACTAATATACAGAATATCATAGGTGCACAGCTTGCAGGACAGGGCTTTTTTGAAATAATGAATAATAGCCTTACTACAGCAAAATATAATGAACTTTCTACAGATATTGATCCCAATCAAGCAGTCGCTATACTCAATCCATTAAGTCAAGATTTGGCAGTAATGCGGCAGAATATGCTATTCTCAGGATTGGAAACTATTGCTTATAATAATAATCGTAAGCGTAGTGATTTGGCTCTCTTTGAGTTTGGTAAAACTTATCATAGGATAGGAGATAATTTTGAGGAGCCTAAGCATCTTACACTTTTTCTTACAGGAAATGTATATCCTGAAATGTGGAATGCTCCTACCCAGAGAACGAATTTCTATTATCTGAAGGCATATATAATGAGGATCCTTGAGCGCTTAGGTATTAAGGAGGTTGTTGAAAGTCCTACTGATGAATCTGTTTTTCAAGAAGGTATTCAGCTTAGTTTGGGAAAGATACATTTAGCATCCCTTGGAGAGGTGAAAAGGAGTATTTTAAATTATTTTGATATTAAGCAGGAGGTTTTCTTTGCAGATATTAGTTGGGATAAAGTATTGGAGAATCTTTCGAAGAAAGTATTTTACACAGAGATTCCTAAATACCCTGAAGTGCGCCGAGATTTGGCACTACTTTTGGATGAAAATGTTCTTTTTGAACAACTCTATCAGATAGCTTTTAAAACGGAAAAGGAACTTCTTAAGAAGGTTTCTTTATTTGATGTTTATCAAGGAGATAAACTTCCTAAAGGAAAGAAGAGTTATGCGCTTAGCTTTGTCCTTCAAGATAAGAATAAAACTCTAACAGATAAACAGATTGATAAGGTCATGAATGTTTTGCTTGATACATTTAGTAAGGAAGTAGGAGCGGAATTACGGTCTTAATTAACCATAAGAAATTATGAACTTTTCTTCCAAATTATTGGAAAATGCAGTATATGAAATATCTCAATTACCAGGAATAGGTAAGCGTACAGCCCTTCGGTTGGCATTACATTTGCTCAAACAACCTAATGGACAAGTAGAACAATTGGCAAATTCTTTAGTGAGATTTCGTAATGAAATTACTTATTGTAAAAATTGTCATAATATATCGGATACTGAAATTTGTGAAATTTGTGCCAGTTTCAATCGTGATCCTTCTGTAATTTGTGTAGTGGAGGATGTACGTGATGTAATGGCAATAGAGAACACAGGACAATATAATGGTTTGTACCATGTACTTGGTGGTAGGATATCACCGATAGATGGAATAGGACCTAATGAGCTACATATTGCTTCTTTAGTAAAAAAGGCTAAGGAAGGAACAGTGAAGGAAATTATTTTTGCATTGAGTAATACAATGGAAGGAGATACGACCAACTTTTATATATTCAAACAATTGGAAGGTCTTGATATTACTATTTCCACCATAGCAAGAGGAATTTCTGTAGGAGATGAATTGGAATATACCGATGAGGTAACTTTGGGTAGAAGTATTCTTCATCGCATACCCTTTGAGGTACAGTAATTTGTAATAAAATTAAAGGTAGATAATAAATTTCACCTTTTAAGAGTAACATGATTCTGAACAGTTTAAAAAGAATTAAAAATGGCAAGATATGAGCTAAAATTACCTCAAATGGGGGAAAGTGTGGAAGAAGCAACAGTTTCTTCTTGGCTTAAAAAGGTAGGAGATACAGTACAGGTTGATGATATTTTGGTGGAAGTAGCCACCGATAAGGTAGATTCTGAGATTCCTAGTGAAGTATCAGGGATAATTATGGATATTTTAACTCCTGAAAAAACAGTAGTTAAAGTGGGACAGCTTATGGCTATTATAGAAACCGAAGTGCAACAGCCTACTATAGCACCTATTTCTATGCCAGAGTCGCTACAACCTTCTGTGACAGAAGTTTCTGTAATTTCTACTCAAGAAGAAAAATCTCCTTTGGAGACTAAGGAGGAAGAACTCAGTGATGAACAAAAGCAGATAATACAACAGGTACCTTACTTGCCAACTTCTGTACCTACAATTGCCTCTAAGGAGGAAAGTGGAATGAATACTTTTTATTCTCCATTAGTAAGAACTATAGCAAAAGAGGAGAATATTTCTCAGGATGAATTAGCTTCTATAAAAGGAACAGGAGCCGAAGGACGTGTTACCAAATATGATATTTTACGTTATATTGAGGCAAGAAAGGGAATTGTACAACCAAGGGAAGAAAAAGAACCTATACCAGTGCAGCAATCTGTTGAGGAGACTCCTGTCTCTACTCAGGAGAATTTGTCTAGGGAAAGTTCTATTCCTACTGATGATAAAATAGAGGTGCATGATCCTCAAGTAAATGTCAAAGAGCAGTCAATTCCTTCTCAAAAGGAACCAATGATATCTTCTCTGGCACATCCTATATCAGAATCTCAAGTGCAAATGAATGAAGCCCAAACTCAAGTGCAAGAAGGACTTCCTAATCAGAATAGGACAGAGAAAGAGGTTTTAGCTACATCTACTCTTGAACAAGAAAAGGTGCCTATTCCTGAAATACCCGTACAAGAAGAAGTAAAGTATCCAGATATAGCGGATTTCATGAAAACATTTACTGCAACACACACTAAAGATGAATCTCCTCAGAAGTCTACAAAAGAAGAAGTAAAGAAAGTGTCCACTACAGAGGTGCCTAATAATACTTTACAAATACCAGAGAACAAGCCAGAAGAAAAACCTACTACCTATACACCTTCTCCAGTAGATGAGAATGTAGAGGTGATAGAGATGACTCGTATGGGTAAACTGATTGCTAACTATATGAGTGAAAGCAAGAAGATAGCGGCTCATGCAACTAGCTTTATTGAGGTGGATGTTACTCGTATTTGGAATTGGCGTAACAAATACAAGAAACAGTTTGAGGTTCGTGAAGGAGAAAAACTTACATTTACCCCTATTTTTATTGAAGCAGTGGCTAAAGCGTTACGTGATTTTCCTTTAATGAATATTTCTACAGATGGAGAGCGTATTTTCAAGAAAAAGAATATCAATATAGGAATGGCGACTGCGCTTCCTAATGGGGATTTAATAGTACCAGTGATAAAGAATGCGGATCAATTAAGTTTAGTAGGTCTAGCTAAGAATGTGAATGATTTGGCTAAGCGTGCTCGTGAGAATAAGCTTAAGCCTGAAGAGGTAAAGGGAGGTACTTATACAGTAACTAATATTGGAGCCTTTGGTAATCTCTTTGGCACCCCTATACTAAACCAACCGGAATCAGGTATTTTAGCTATTGGTGCTATACAAAAAGTTCCTGCAGTGGTGGAAACTCCTGAAGGAGATGTTATAGCTATACGTTATAAGCTTATGCTTTCTCATAGTTTTGATCATAGAGTGATTAACGGAGCATTGGGAGGTATGTTTGTACAACGAGTTGCTCAATATCTTGAAAATTGGGATAATAATAGAGAGGTATAATCCGGCTATAATATTTCAATGCAATTGCTCGTTTTTATCCTTATTTATCCTTTTCTTTGGGTGATCTCACGATTACCTAATAGGCTTTTGTATGGACTTTCTGATGGTCTCTACTTTATTATTTATAGAGTGATTGGTTATAGAAGAAAGATAGTAAGGAATAATTTGTTACTTTCTTTTCCTGAGAAAACATTTGCTGAAATAAAGAAAATAGAAAAAGAGTTTTATCATCATTTTTGTGATATTTTTTTGGAAATGCTCAAAACTATGGCTTTTTCCCAAAAAGAAATGCAGCAAAGAATGGTATTTCCTAATAAGGAACTTTTAAATATTTTTTTTCAAAAAAGGCAAAGTTTTATTATTATGTGTGGGCATTATAATAGCTATGAATGGTTACTTTCTTTGGCTTCTCAGATTCCTCATACTTCCTATGCCTTATATACACCTATTACAAACAGATACTTTGACCAGTTTATACGTAATCTCAGGGAAAAGTTCCATAGTTATCTTATTTCTCGCTATAGGGCGATAGAAGAGATACGTAAGCAACAGCACAGAGGTGAATTATGTGCTTACGGACTTGCTAGTGATCAATCCCCTTCTGATTCTCCTAAGGGATATTGGCGTAGTTTTATGGGGATAACAGTACCTGTATTCACGGGTGCGGAGCGTATTGCTAAACAGTTTAATCTTCCAGTGGTTTTCTGTGATATCCAAAAGGTAAAGAGAGGTTATTATGAAGCTACTTTTACCATAATTTCCCAAGAACCATCCCTAACAGCAAAATACGAAATAACAGATACTTTTACCAATATGTTAGAAGCACAGATAAGAAAAGCTCCTCAATATTATTTATGGACACATAATCGCTTCAAACATGCAAAAATTCATGATTAAATTCTAAAATAGCAACTATTATTAGATAAAAATATTATTTATAAACTATGAGTAAAAAATATAGAAAAGCATGCTATTTTTATGATTATTTTTTGTATATTTGCCCTTAATATAATTGTAAGAAATTTTTAAAAATATATTCCCCTATGGATAAATATTCTTTTCTTAATGCAGCAAACACACAGTTTTTTGCAGATCTATATGACCAATATTTGGAGAATCCAGATTCGGTAGAGGCTAGTTGGAGAGCTTTTTTTCAAGGATTTGATTTTGCTCGTGAGAGTTATGGAGAGAATTTCTTTGAAATAGAATCTTCAGAACAGACAAGCAGGACAATCCCTGTAGAAACTCCTCAGGAAGTTGCCATACCTCTTTCTGGTAAGGTTGAAAAGGAATTGAGAGTACTGAATCTTATCAAGGCTTATCAACAATATGGACACTTATTTGCTCAGATTGATCCTCTGAAAGAACGTAAAACAACCGTTGTCTCCCTTGATTTAGAGAGTTTTGGACTTTCCCAAGCTGATCTGAATACAGTGTTTGATGCAGCAAAAGAGTTGCAATTAGAACCTTCTACTTTAAGTGTAATTCTGAAAAAACTACAGGATACCTTTACACAAACTATTGGAATAGAATTTGAACATTTAGATTCTCCTGAAGAAAGGAAGTGGTTTCAAAGTAAATTGTACTCTAAGTCTTTTACAGCAGATTTCTCTAAAGAAGAAAAAGTTCGTATTCTGAAAAAAATAGCAGAATCCACGACCTTAGAGAACTTCTTCCATAATAAATATGTAGGACAGAAACGTTTTTCATTGGAGGGAAATGAGGCAGTGATACCTGCTTTGGATGCTCTTATAGAAACGGCTACTGACCAGAAAGAAGTTAAAGAAGTAGTGATAGGAATGGCTCACCGTGGTCGACTCAATGTTCTTATTAATATTTTAGGAAAAAATCTTCAAGATGTATTTTCCGAATTTGATGGGAAGGATTATGAAAATCCTGAATTTGATGGAGATGTAAAGTATCACTTAGGACTTACGACTCTTCATACAACGGAAAAAGGAGGTGAAGTAATATTGAACTTAGCACCGAATCCTTCACACTTAGAAACAGTTAGTGCAGTATTACAGGGAATTACACGGGCTAAGCAAGATAACCATTATAAAGAAAACCCTTCTAAGGTATTGCCAATAGTAGTGCATGGGGATGCAGCCGTATCAGGGCAAGGAATTGTATATGAAGTAATGCAGATGGAACGCTTGCGTGGGTATAAAACTCATGGAACTATTCATATAGTGATTAATAATCAAATAGGATTCACGACCAATCCTTCAGATTCCCGTTCTACTACCTATTGTACAGATATTGCTAAGGGATTCCAAATACCAATTTTACATGTAAATGCAGATGACACAGAAGCTGTTGTTCGTGTTATGCTTCTTGCCTTGGATTATCGTATGACTTTTGGCCAAGATATATTCCTTGATGTAATTGGTTATAGAAAATATGGACATAATGAGGGAGATGAGCCAAGATTTACGCAGCCAGCTTTATATAAACTTATAGGAAATCACAGCAATCCAACAGTTATCTATACCGAAAAGCTAGTGAATCAGGGGATAATCTCAGCTAAGGAGATAGAGGCGTATGAAGAGAATTACCGTAATCATTTGGATACAGAATTGGAGGCTTCTCGCTTAAAGGATCTTACCATTATAAATCCTATTATGCAAAATGAATGGAAAGGCTTTGATCATATTGCCTCTCAGCAGGATATGCTCCTAAGGGTAGATACTTCTTTTGAAAGAGAGAAACTTGATGCACTGGCTTCTCTTATAACCACTTTGCCTGAGGACAAAAAATTTATTAATAAGATAACTAAAATTATTAGAGAACGACACAATCTTTACTTTGAACAACAGAAAGTAGACTGGGGAATGGCTGAACATTTAGCATTTGCGACACTCTTGGCTGAAGGTCATGATGTACGTCTCTCTGGGGAAGATGTGGGTAGAGGTACATTCTCTCATCGTCATGCAGTAGTTAAGGTAGAGGATACAGAAGAAGAGATTATTCCTCTTACTCGTATCAAAAATGAAGGAGGAGGAGGAACATTCTATGTGTATAACTCCTTATTATCTGAATATGGAGTATTGGGTTTTGAATATGGTTATGCACTTTCTTCTCCACAAACACTTACTATCTGGGAGGCTCAGTTCGGTGATTTTGCCAATGGAGCTCAGATCATGATAGATCAGTATATATCTTGTGGAGAGGACAAATGGAAGAATCAAAGTGGATTGGTGATGTTACTTCCTCATGGTTATGAAGGACAAGGGGCGGAACACTCTTCTGCTCGTTTGGAACGTTATTTACAATTGTGTGCTTCTCAGAATATGTTTGTTACCAATTGTACTACTCCAGCTAACCTCTATCATTTGCTCCGCCGACAACTTAAAGCTCCTTTCAGAAAACCTCTTATTGCACTTTCTCCAAAGAGTCTCCTAAGACATCCCTTAGTAATTTCTTCCGTTGAGGAGCTTACAAATGGGCATTTCCAAGAAGTGTTAGATGATACTCAAGTGAATCCTGAAGAGGTAACTACACTTGTGTTCTGTTCAGGACGATTCTATTATGATTTGCTAGCAGAACGTGAAAAATTAGATAGAAGAGATGTTGCCTTGGTACGTATAGAGCAGTTATTCCCATTGCCTACTGAACAATTGAAAGAAACGATTGCTCGTTATCCTAATATAACTGACTATGTATGGGCACAGGAAGAACCTAAGAATATGGGAGCTTACGGATATATGCTTATGAACTTTGATATGGTAAAATGGAGAGTAGCAGCAATGGATGCTTATGCCGCTCCAGCACCGGGTAGTCCTATGCGACACAAAGCGCGTCATCAAGAAGCTATTGATAAAGTTTTCTTAGCTATATAAGATAATAGATTATTTCTGAGAAAAAGGGAGAGACTTTCAGTACTTTCCCTTTTAATTTTTTATATGATCCTTATAAAAATAGATTCTAATATAAGGAAAATCTATATCTGTTTGCTTTCTCTGATTCTTGATTCATTTTATTTTTTAATGTTATTATTTGTTAATGTAGAATTATCTATAATATGTAAATTATTTATAATAAGCATGTAGTGTGTTTTTAAATATTTTCAAATAGTTAAAAAAGGATTTTTATGTATTTTTATAGAGATAGAGTAAAAATTAATTTGTACCTTTGCCAAAAATTTTAAAATAAGATGGATTTTAAGAATAAAACAATTGGAGAGATAGTAGCAGATGATTTTCGTACTGCAGCAATCTTTAAAAAATATGAAATAGACTTTTGTTGTCGTGGAGGAAGAACGATAGAAGAAGCTTGTGAAAAAAAGAAGGAATCAGAGAAAGAACTTATAGAAGAACTTGCCGCTTTACCTTCAGGGAAAGAAGAGATGGTGGATGTAAGTGGGTGGCCACTGGATTTGTTAGCCAACTATATTGTAAAAATACATCATGAATATGTAAGAGAGAAAACACCTATCTTATTACAATTTCTTGATAAGATTTGTAAGGTGCACGGAGAAAGACATCCTGAATTGTTTGAAATTAAGGATCTTTTTACTGAAAGTGCTCATGATTTGGCGGAACATTTTCAAAAAGAAGAACGAGTACTTTTCCCTTTTATAGAAAAATTGGTGAAAGCATCTCAAACAGGAGAACCATTGGAAGCTACTCATTTTGGAACTATAGAGAACCCTATTGAGATGATGAAGCATGACCATACTGTAGAAGGAGATCGTTTTGCTAAGATAGCGGAACTTACTCAAGGATATAATCCTCCTGCGGATGCTTGTAATACCTATCAAGTTACTTTCTCTATGTTGGAAGAGTTTGAGAATGATTTGCACCGACATATTCATTTAGAGAATAATGTTTTGTTTCCTAAAGCCATTGAATTAGAGAAGAAATTACGAGAGAGAAACGCTTAATAACTCATAGCAATTTGATTTAAGGAGAAAACTACTTAGAAATTTTCTAAGTAGTTTTTTTGTATAAAAGCATAAATAGTTCTATCTTTGTGCGCTTAAACTCTTTATTAGAGTATTGGATTATTTGATAACAGAATTATCGCAATTATCTATGTTAACTTATCTTATTGTTTTTTTAGGAGTTCAACTCCTACAGGGGATCCTTCTATGGAAAGGTTACCAGAAAGCAGGATATAAGGGCTGGCAAGCTTTTGTCCCTGTATGGAATATGCTTATTCTTTTTAAGATTATTCAACGTCCTTGGTGGTGGATATTCTTAGTATATCTGCCTGTGATAGGGAATATTATGGCAATAGTATTGGCGTATGAGTGGCTGCATGTTTTTGGCTATCGCAAAAAGCGTTATACACTTATAGCTATATTTACGTTAGGACTTTATTTGGGATATATAACTTACCAACCTAAGACTCAATATGTAGGAAAAAATGAAGCAATTATTGCAGAGAATGTTCCCTCATGGCTCAATGGAATTATTTATGCTGTGGTAGCTGCATCTGCCATTCATACCTACTTTATTCAACCTTATACAATCCCTACTTCCTCTTTGGAAAAAACCCTTTTGGTGGGGGATTTCCTTTTTGTGAGTAAGTTTCATTATGGGGCACGTCTTCCAATGACACCTCTCTCTACTCCTATGGTACATGATACTTTACCTCTAGTAGGAATTAAATCATATTTGTCTCATTTTCAATTGCCTTATTTGCGTTTACCGGCTCTTGAGAAAGTAAAACGTAATGATATTGTGGTATTTAACTGGCCTGTGGATACTGTGCGTTTCTTTCGTGATCCTTCAGGAATTTATGCTTATAAGCCTGTGGATAAGAAATCACACTACGTGAAAAGAGCAGTGGCTATAGCTGGAGATAAGTTAGAGATACGTGATGGAGAGGTTTTTATCAATGGAAACAAAGAACGTTATCCTGTAAGGGCTAAGTTACAAACTTCCTATAGTGTACACGTCTCTCCTCAGTTTGAAGGTTATCTTATGGGACTCTATGGAGGGCAATATACAGCAGAACAGTTGCTTCCAGTTTTTCTGTTTCAGAACTTTGGAATCACAGATGCTTCTATCTTCAGAGATAAAACAGAGTTCCTTGTTCAATCCGCTACTGAGGAAGTAGCAGAAAAGATACGTCAATTACCTCATGTAGAAAGTGTAACTAAAATTCTAACTCCTAAGGAATATAATCCAGCTATTTTTCCTCACAGTAAGAACTTTGCTTGGAGTGAAGATAATTTTGGTCCTGTGGAGATTCCTGCACAAGGTAAAACAATACAACTTTCTGTAGAGAATTTACCTTTGTATAAGCGTATTATTACAGAGTATGAAGGAAATAAATTGGAAGTAAAAGGGAATGATATATATGTAAATGGACATAAGGCGACCACTTATACTTTCCTTCAGGATTATTATTGGATGATGGGTGACAATCGACATAACTCTGAGGATAGCCGCTATTGGGGCTTTGTGCCTTTTGATCATATTGTAGGTAAACCTGTACTTATCTGGATGAGCTGGGATAGCAATGCCTCTGGTTTTAACAAAATTCGTTGGAACAGACTCTTTACTACTGTTAATGGAGAAGGAGAACCTGTCTCTTATCTTTATTGGGTATTGGGAATAGGTATTTTGAGTTACATTGGTTATGAGGTGTATAGAAAAAGGCGTAAAGGAAAAACTAAGATTAAGAAATAACACTCTTACAAATGAGTTTATATGACAACTTTGATTTTGAACTTCTTAATTCACCTGATTTTAAAGAAGATGCAGTACGAGAGGAACTGATTAATCCTATCCTAAAGGAATTAGGGTATAAGGCTTATGGACATAATCGTATCATTTATAGCAAAACTTTATCTCATCCTTTTGTGAAAATAGGCTCACAAAAACGACCTATTAATATAGTCCCTGATTATTTGTTGGAAGTAGATGGTCGTTACTCTTGGGTGTTGGATGCCAAGGCTCCTACAGAGAATATTTTATCAGGAGAGCATATAGAACAGGTATATTCATACGCTATACATCCTGATATTAATGTACAAATATTTGCTTTATGTAACGGCAGAGAGTTTGTTGCTTTTGATCGAGATAGAAAAGAACCATTACTTTATTTTCCCCTTTCAGAGTTTGATAAGCATTGGGAAGTGATGGAAAACTTACTAAGCCCCGATCGCTTTACAGAGAAAAAGATTAATATAGAAAAATCTCTTACGAATAAATACGAGCATTTTTCTTATGTGGATTTGCCCTTACCTAAACCATTATTAAAGGTTAGAAAAAGAGCAACAAAGAGACATTTTGGAGTTCATGGGTATTTCACTAAACAAAGTTGGGATGTTGTGCAACAATATATTAAACATTTTACTAAACCTAATGATGTCATATTGGATCCTTTTGGTGGATCTGGAGTCACAGCTATTGAAGCTATAATGCTTGGAAGGAAAGGAATTAATATAGATATTAACCCATTGGCTATATTCTTAGTATCAGCACTTACTTGTCCAGTGAATTTTGATAATTTATTAGAGGAGTATTCTTATCTGATGGATAAGTTTAAGAAAAAATATCCAGTAACAGATGATGAAATCCAAAAAGCTAAGAAAAGATATTCTTATCCTATAACCGAAATAAATATGAAAGGAGCAGATGTGTCTACTGTTGATGCTTTATTTTCTGATAAACAACTTGCTCAGCTTGGTCTTTTGAAATATCTTATTAAACAAATTAAAGATGAATCTATTCGAAAGACTTTCTTATTAATGTTTTCTGGGCTTTTAACAAAAGCTAATTTGACTTATCATACATCTACTTATGTTAAAAAGGAAGGTGGAGGGAATGCAAGTGCATTTCAATATTATCGATATCGCATTGCCAAAGATCCCGTGGATATAGATATTTTAACCTATTTTGAATTACGATTTAAAAAAATTTTTGATGCAAAAAAAGAAATAGCTCCTCTCATTAATGAATCTACTATAAATAATTTACAAATTATCAAGGGTTCCGCTACGCACTTAAGCACTATTGAGGACTTAAGTATAGATTATATATATACAGATCCTCCTTATGGAGATAAGATTCCCTATCTTGACCTTTCTGTAATGTGGAATGCTTGGCTGGATCTACCTATTACAGAAGAAGATCGCAAGGAGGAAGCCATAGAAGGTGGTAGTTTACATAAAACCAAAGATGAATATAGTGATCTATTGAGCCAATCTATCAAAGAAATGTATCGCGTATTGAAGTTCGACCGTTGGCTTTCTTTTGTATTCTCTCACAAAGATCCTCATTATTGGCATATCATTGTTGAAGCAGCTGAGAAATGTGGGTTTGAATATGTGGGCACTGTCAAGCAAAGTAATGGACAAACTAGCTTTAAGAAAAGACAAAATCCTTTTTCTGTGCTTTCAGGACAATTGATTATCAACTTTATTAAAAAAGAAACACCTAAGGCTATACAAAAGTTTAAGTTAGGGAATGATATTTATGATTTAGTGATAGAAACGATTGAAAGTGTCATTGCTGCAAATGATGGAGCTAACTTAGAACAAATAAATGATGAGCTTATTATCAAAGGATTACAATTCGGGTTTCTACATATATTAAGTAAGGAATACAAAGATCTTACTCCTTTACTCAAAGCAGAATTTGATTATGAGCCCTCAACAAAAAAATTCTATATCCGTAAAAATCAGAAATTTAAGACTAAAATTCCTTTAGATCTCCGAATTAAGTATTTCTTGATCTCTTATCTTAAAGAGAAAGAATCTCATAAGGAATACCCATCCACAGATGATATTATCTTGGATATCATACCTTTACTTAAAAATGGCATTACTCCTGAGAAACAAACAATTATAAATGTTCTGATAACTGTTGCGGAAGAATATGAAACGAATAAATGGCGACTCAAACAAACAGGACAACTCTCTTTTAATTTTTAAAAAATGACCTCATTATTACATCCTACCTATTTTCCTTCTATTGCCTTATTTTCTATTCTAGTTAAGACCTCTTGTCTTTTAGAGGTTTCCGATAATTATCAAAAGCAAACTTTCCGTAATCGTACCTATATCTATGGGGCAAATGGCAAACAAATTCTTACAGTTCCTATCTTACATACAGGAGGAGAAACAGGTAGGCAACTCTATAAGGATGTACAGATAGATAATGGTGTAACTTGGCAGAAATTGCATTGGAAAACTCTGCAAACAGCTTATCGTACTTCTCCCTATTTTGAATATTATGAAGATAGAATAGCACCCATATTTGAAGAAAAGTATACTTTTTTATTAGATTTGAACTTTAGAACTATGGAGGTAATTTTAGACTGTTTACATGTACAGTTGGACTGGGAAAAAACTACAGAATATAAAAAGGTTTATCAGCAAACAAATGATTTTCGTTATCTTTCCCACGCGAAAATAGTGCATGATATAAAGCAAGATGCTTATTATCAAATATTTTCAGATAAGCATGGATTTATAGGGAATCTTAGTACCTTGGATTTGCTTTTTCATGAAGGGAATCATGCACTTGGCTATCTGAAAGAAAAAGTGATGGTATAATAGGTAGAAAAAAATACCTTAAGGTACTTTTTTTATTTTATCTTTTTCCTTTTCAGGGGATTTATAAGTTTTTTCTTTTACTTTTTTATAGAGAGGAATCATATAGGAGAGAGTATAATTGTAGTTGATACCAAAATTGCTACCTTCCCATACACGCTGTATCCCAGGAATCCAGAAATTAGGAAAATCATTTTTCTTTTGGAAAAGTAAAAAACTAAATCGTATAGAGGCACCTGCATAGAAATGCTTAAATAGTTCTACCTTGATTCCTAAAAAAGCCTCCAGCCAATGAGCGGTACGTCCCTTATATGTGGTAAGAATATCTGATTTAGTTCCTATGAGAGATTCTTCCCAGTAGTTATGTAATGTATGTAGTGTATAGTGGCTTACTTCTTGATTAAAAATAGAAAAACCATAACGACCTCCAAAGTAAATCATATTCTCCATACCATACCAATTATCATAAGAGTTATAGTCTATTCCTAACTTAATATATTGTCCATTAGTAGTATAGTCAAAGTAGTTAGTTTGATTCTCCTTACGTTCTTTGCCTATTTCTCCAGCCAAGTAATACCGATAATTCCAACGATAATCGGCAACAAGTTCTAATCCTTGGTATTTTTTATCCAAAATAGAGTGAATAGGCTTAGAAATATCAGCACCAATACGTAATCCATAATGTTGGTAGTATACTTTTTCAGGATTATCTATCTTATTATCTGTAAGAGAGGAAACTTTTTCTTTGATTTTAGTCTTTTCAGGGAGGGTATCGAGTTTTTTCTCTTTATTATCCTGAGCAAAACTACAGAAAATAGCTAAAGTACTAATAAAAAATACGAACACTGGCTTGTTTTTCATCTTCTATTTTTCTAAACATTACTTGTACACGGGCAATCCAAGGAGTATATCCTGAGATAGAATTGGAAGTGGCAGTGATTTGGTCATAAATTACTTTATAACCACAGCCTTTCCCAGAGAATACTTCTGAAGCAATAGCATTAATTTTTAATTCTACTCGTGTCCCCCCTGTGATATTACCATTATTATCCACCACCGCATCCTTTATTAGAACAAAGGACGATTCTCCGGAGGTTAGTTTCAAAGGAAGTGCTAAGGAATCAGTAGTAGCAAGAGGTTGTATAGCTTGGGCTTTGTCTTTTCCAAGAATTACTAAGTTATTGATTGGTTTGGTGCGGCGTGGAGTATCCTTATCATACACGCGTACAATAAGTCGTGGAGTCACTACAGGATCATCACATATATCATCACTTTCGCAGTTGATAAAAATAAAAAGAACAAATAAAAATAAAAATTTTCTCATATTTCAATTATATTTATACAAAAAAATCCCTGCTTAACAGGGACTTTTTTATAAAGAAAAATTATATTTCTTCTAAATCTCTTAATCGCTGGATGAACTCTGCTCTTTGAATTACATTACGGCGAAGTACAGAGGGCTTACTAAAGTGCTGACGTGAGCGAAGCTCTCTTACAATCCCTACACGATCAAATTTCCTTTTGTAACGCTTTAGGGCTCTATCAATATTTTCTCCTTCTTTTACTGGTATAATAAGCATAGTATAACACCTCCTTTCATTTATGGGCGCAAAGATACAACTATTTTTTGTTTTGACAAATATATTTTCCATTTCTTCCATTTTTCTTTTTTAATGTGTCAATTCAACTATACCTGTATTAAAATATGGTGGAGTACTTTGTTTTACTTTTATAGAGTTTTATAAGGCAAACATCTATTCCCAAATGGTATATGATATAGGTTACCTTCCTCTGAATAATCATTTCTCGTGCAGGTTTTTGGAAAATGAGATTAGGACTTAATTACCTATTTCAAGGGAAGGTAGTTATAACTAATAACAGAGATTTATCTGACTGTTATTTCAAATTCTCTACAAGAGACATTGTTAAATAGTTCAGCGGCTTCTGATAGAGTTGGGTATGATGGGATAGGTTTTAGTTTAGCGGTTCATTTTAATAACTATTTGATAATAAAGGAGGCTATCTGAAAAGGATAGCCTTTGTCTTTTCTATGATTTTTCTCCTTGCAAGGTTCAATAATTATCCCTAATTTTGTGCTCTAATTTTGTGAAAATGAATACACCTAAAGTAACTGAATATATTGTTCATTGGCTTTTGGATTATCTGCAACAAACAGATATTCAGGGAATGGTTATAGGCATCTCTGGAGGAATTGACTCAGCGGTGGTTTCTGCTCTATGTGCTCGAACAGGTAAGCCTGTCCTATGTTTGGAAATGCCCATTCATCAAGCCCAGAATCAAATAAACAGAGGAAAGCAACATATTAATTTTCTTAAAGAAAAGTATACTAATGTTAGCAACCTGCAGGTAGAACTAACCTCTGTTTTTGATACTTTCATAGCTCAACTCCCCCCTGCTCAGAACAATGCTTTAGCTCTTGCTAATACCCGAGCTCGACTTAGAATGACTACTCTCTATTATTTTGCCGGTTTACATAGATATATGGTTGTGGGAACGGGTAATAAAATTGAGGATTTTGGGGTGGGCTTCTTTACCAAGTATGGCGATGGAGGAGTAGATGTAAGTCCCATTGCTGACCTAATGAAGAGTCAGGTATATGAAATAGCAGAATATCTTGATATTTTGCCACAGATTCGTCAAGCTCCCCCTACCGATGGGCTTTTTGGTGATAACCGTACTGATGAGGATCAATTAGGAGCTTCCTATCCTGAACTGGAATGGGCTATGCAATATGTGGAAAGTGGTAATGACTCTGTTCTCCTTTCTCCACGACAAAATCAAGTACTTGCTATCTTCAAACGATTGAATAAAGCAAACCAACATAAAATGAATCCTATTCCTATTTGTAAAATACCACAAGAACTAAAATAATATTTACTTTTTCATAAAATCTAAGATGTGTAAATATCAGTACTTAAAACAACTATTTTTCTCTTTGTTAAAAAATAAAAAAAATATTCTATTCTCATAATAAAGTAGTACCTTTGCCAATTATAAAATGAACCAATGAAAAAAAATATTTTTATTCTTTTCCTTTTAGGAATTATTTCCTTTGCTTCTTGTAGTTTTACAGATAAAAAATTTGAATACACAGGAGATAGAGAAAAACTCCTTATGGAGATTATCCAATATATGATTTCTCGTGGGCATTATGACCAACAACCTTTGGATGATGCCTATTCCAAACGTGTTTTTAAGGGTTATTTACAATATTTAGACCCTCAAAAGCGCTATTTCATCCAGTCGGACATTAATGAATTTAAGAAAAATGAGACAAAAATGGATGATGATCTAAAAAAAATGGATGTGTCTTTCTTTACTCTTACCTATAACCGTTTGCGTCAAAGAATGGAAGAAGCCGACAAACTTTCTCAAGAACTTCTTAAGGAATCTTATGAATTTTCTAAAAAAGAATCAGTTGATTTAGATTATGAGAATATTCCTTATACGAAAGATAAGAAAGGGCTTCGTGAACGTTGGCGTAAGCTTATTAAGTATTCTATACTCTCTAACCTAGTAATTAAGCAAAAAGAGGAACAGCATAAAAAGGAAAAAGATAGTAAGTATACAGAAAAATCCTATAAGGAACTTAAGAAGGAAGCTACAGAGACTACACGAAAAGCTTTTGAGGAAATGTTTGTTTCTTATAAGGATCTTACAGAGGAAGATTGGTTCGGTATATATCTTAACAGTTATGTTGAAGCTACAGATTCCCATTCAAGTTATTTGGCTCCAGATATTAAGGAACGCTTTGATTTGGATATATCAGGAAAATTTGAAGGAATAGGAGCAGTGCTCCAAAAAAAATCTGATGGAATACGCATTTCTGATATTATTATGGGAGGTCCTGTATGGAAAGGAAAACTTCTTGAAGTAGGAGATCTGATTCTTAAGGTAGGACAAGGAACAAAAGACCCTGTAGATGTTATAGGAATGCGTTTGAAAGATGCAGTAAAGCTTATTAAAGGAAAAAAAGGAACAGAAGTACGCCTTACTGTGAAGCGTGTAGATGGTAGCATTCAAGTAATCCCTATTATCCGTGATGTAGTAGAAATAGAAGAAACTTTTGCTAAATCAGCTCTTATCAAAGATAAAGAGCATACCTATGGAATAATTGATTTACCTAGTTTCTATATAAACTTTAATGATACTCGTGAACGTAATTCTGCATCGGATATGGCTTTAGAAATAGCCAAACTTAAGAAGCAAAATATAGATGGGCTCATTGTAGATTTGCGTAATAATGGAGGAGGCTCTTTGGCAAAGGTGGTGGAAATAGCAGGTTTATTTATCAAGGAAGGTCCTGTGGTACAGGTGCGTGATGCCAATGGAAATATACAAGTACTCCGCGATACGGATAGGGCTATTCAGTGGGATAAGCCTTTAATCATCCTTATTAATGAACTTTCGGCATCGGCTTCTGAAATATTGGCTGCTGCTATGCAAGATTACAAACGTGCTATAATCCTTGGAAGTAAGCAATCCTATGGGAAGGGAACGGTACAGGAACTTATAGATCTTAATCGGGAAATTCGTAATAGTTCTTTAGGGGATTTAGGAGCTATAAAGTTGACACGACAGAAATTCTATCGTGTGAATGGAGGTTCTACCCAGCTTAAAGGAGTAAATAGTGATATAGTAATTCCAGATCGTTATCAGTATATTAAAGTAGGAGAAAGAGAACTGGAAAACCCAATGTCATGGGATGAGATTACTAAAGCTGATTATACCCCTTGGACAGAAAATAGAAATTTTGCACAAGCAATTGCTAATAGTAAAAAGCGTATTGAAGCCAATTCTCTTTTTAAATTAATTGATGAAAATGCACGTTGGGTACAGAAACAGCGAGATGAAAACACTTATTCTCTTCAGTATGATACTTATAAAAAACAGGTAGAGGAGAGTGAAGCTATGATTAAGAAGTTTAAGGAACTTACTGAATACAAATCTCCTCTACATTTTTCATCTTTGCCTTCTGATGAAGAAAAAGCAAAGAGTAATGAAGATGTGAAGATACGATTAGATCGTTGGCATGAGAATTTACAGAAAGATATTTATGTAGAAGAGGCAGTTTCTGTATTAGATGATTTATTAAAATAAAATTTGTTTATATTATAGGTTTAATTCATGACGCTTTGAAGATAATATTATCTTTAGAGCGTCTTTTTAGGTAAAAGTAAATGAAAGGAATATGAAAATGAAATCAATATTTATAATAATGTCGGTTTTTTCTTTTTTTCAACAATTATTTGCACAGACAATCACACAGAAACAAATCTTTGCTGAGGAACTCTCTAAGATTAATTCTCTTGAAAAAGGTATTGAACAGGCGGAAATGGTTGTTAAGTATCTCCTACAAGAACACTATACTCCCAGCATTTCTATTTGTGTAACCAAGAGAGGTTTCCCTATTTGGGAACAAGGGTATGGATATGCTGATATAGAGAATAAAGTGCCTGTCAATACTCGTGAGACGCTTTATCGTATTGCTAGTGTTTCTAAGCCTCTTACAGGGGTATCACTTACTCTAATGCAAGAGCAGGGATGGATAGACTGGAATTGTTCTTTGTACGATTATGTACCCTATTTCCCTAAAAAGGAGTATGATTTCACGGTAAAGCAGTTGGCAGGGCATTTGGCTGGAATACGTGCATACAAAGGTAAAGAAGTTTTCCTTGATAAATTTATGAGTATTAAGGAAGGTATAGGTGTATTTGCACAAGATCCCTTACTTTTTGAGCCAGGAACTAAGTATTTTTATAATAGTTATGATTTTAATTTGATAGCATTGGCTATGCAAGAGGCAAGGAAGGAACCTTTTGAGTGGTATGTAACCCATAATGTACTCCAGCCTTTGGGAATGAATCATACCTTTCCTGATATGGGAGGATTGTCTCCTAATCAATCTGTACCCTATTCTGTGGATAAGAAAAAACAATTTAAAAAAGCGTCAGAGGTAAATAACTTTTTCAAGTTAGGAGGAGGGGGATTTCTTTCTACAGCCTATGATGTTAATCTGTTAGGGCAAGCAATATTAAGTAAATCTTTTCTGGAGACTGAATATCAGGAGCAAATGCTTACCTCTCAACATCTGAATAACGGACAAGAAACAGGATATGGTGTTGGGTGGCAGTCAACTAAAGACTGGAGAGGACGTACTTACTATGGTCATATAGGAAATGGCATTGGGGGATATGCTTGGTTTTATGTATATCCAGAGGAAGAAATTGTATTTACTTTCCTATTTAATGTAACCAATCCTTCTATTAATGATTATATGCATCGTATTATGGATTGTATTCTTAAGGGGGCTGAGTATAAGGAATATACAACAAATAATTATCCAATTATTAAGAAAGTAGAAGAAACAGAGAAGCTTTCTAGAGAATCATAAAGAAATAGAATTAAGTAATAGAGGATGAAAACGGTTCTAATTACAGGAACGAGTAGAGGAATAGGAGCCAAGCTTGTCAAAGAATTTGAAAAAGAGAATACTAAAGTATTAGCACTTTCCCGTAGCTATACTAAGAAATCACAACAAGGCAATGTTACCTATATTTCATTTGATATTTCTAAGGAGGAAAGCATACAGAGATTAGTTTCTTTTTTGAAAGAACAAAATATCTTTTTGGATATAGTGATTAATAATGCAGGAAAACTTGTAAATGCACCATTTGAGCGACTTTCTTCTTATTATTTGAGACAAATATTTGAGGTCAATGTACTTGGGGTATTTAGGCTTTTACAGTGCTTGATTCCTTTTTTTTCAGAAAAAGTGCATGTTGTTAATATTAGTAGTATGGGAGGGATACAAGGAGCTATGAAGTTTGCAGGACTCTCTGCATATACCTCTTCTAAGGCAGCTCTTATTTCTCTTACAGAATTATTAGCCGAGGAATATAAGGATAGTCAATGGCACTTTAATTGTTTAGCTTTGGGAGCGGTACAAACAGAGATGCTTTTAGAGGCATTTCCAGATTATAAGGCACCTATTAATGCTGAGGAAATGGCTAAGTATATTAAAGACTTTGCTCTCTATCAATATCCTTATTTTAATGGGAAAATATTACAGGTAGCCACCACAACACCATGAAATTTAGTCTAAAAATCTTACAGATTTTATAATAGTTTCCAGTTCAAAGAGTAGGTCTCGCTTGGAAGTGCCTGGAGCAGCTATAAACCCTTCTATTACTACACAACGCTCTCTCTTAGGATCCTCTATAATATAGTTACTGAAGGGACCACCCAATATGAACCCTTTTACTTCCCATAATCCTTTGCTCTCAATAGTGGAATAGGAATTAATATGAATTCTTGAATAAGTAGGAGCAAAGGCAGTACTGGTAATCATATACATACCTTCTTCAGGACCAGGAACATATTGTGCTCCAATAGAGTCTCTCATGTGGATAATTTGTTCTGTACAATCCTTATTATTGGCACAGATTTTCCCTTTAGGAACTTCATAGATAAGGATATTAGCTGTTCCATTCTTTACTTTTCGCTCTAACCAAAAGAAATTATTCTCTTGTTTTACTATATTATATACAGAAGGGAAAGTAAGGTGTATATTAAGGATTTGCTCGATAGCTTTGGTATTGTTAAGTGTCTGTCTGAAACGATTCTGTACTTCCTTCATCTCATTTTGCTTGAAAGTAAGAATAATTTCAGGAGCAAATCTCTTTATTTCACTAATCAGATCATCTGTGGTTTCTCCAATGAGAAAAGCTACTTTCTGAGGTTTAGCAAATAAAGTATCACGAATATCAAAGCGGTTCTTGGAATCTGTGGTTACGATGAGAACATTTCGGCTTGCACGTGTCATCCCCTTGAAAATATCCTCAGGAATCTGTTGAATATCAAAAATGGGTTCGCGTGCTCCAGAGATTTCTTCTACAGGAGAAGCAAAATAATGACGAAGACTATCTCCTACTATTCCATTCCATAAGGGAGGATCTATGACAATAGTTAATGAATTGATACTTCCTACGGATTGTGGTAAGTATTGTTTTTTCTCTCCTTCATTACAACTTATTAATAATAGAGTAATAAAATTGTATAAAAAGATTTTTTTCATAAAAGGATTTGAATTTTTCTTATATATAGCTAATATTGTTCCAAAAATGTAGAGATTATAAACTTTGTGTTTTATTTAATACATTTTTAACTATTTGATATCTAATTTTAACAAACTCTATAGAAAAAATAAATGTATTTGCCTACTTATGGTATGAAAGTTTTATAAAAGGAACAATATAGAGATAATAGAATATATTCAGAATACTCTATAGAAAGTGATGACGTAAGAGTTCTCTTAAGATAACAAATTATTGAACATAAAATTAGGAATTCGATACTTCAAAAACCATTTATGTGGAAAATATTAATTTATTGTTATCATTATTAGTACCTATGCAAGAATATCTTACAAGAGAATAATTATATCTTTGATATTTTTATAATACTGAATTACTACCTCTTTTAGAGGTAAATTGTTTTATAAGTGTGCCTCCTTTGTAATAGCCATTTATATAAAGACCTTCCTCTTGAGATGCGTTTTGGGTTTCTCCATTTTGGTAAAACATATAATTTTTTCCTGCAAGAAATTTACTACTGCTAAAAATAAAATAAGTAAAGGGAACAGGAGTTAAGAAAGTAAAGACTTCACGTGTATTTTCTCTTAGGTGTAACAGAGTATTTGCTTGAAGATTTCTGTTAACAATAAGGGTAGGAGCCGAGTCCTGGCTAAGAGTGGCTCTATCCTGTGGAGTTCCTCCCATAGCTATGATAGTTCCAGCTTTTATAAGAAATATACCAGAATTAGAAATATCAATAGGTGTTTTAGGAGAGGCTCCACTTTTGAGAATACTTCTTCCTCCAGTGAAAGCGATTTTCTCGTGACTCTCTAAAGTACTTCCTGTAGTGGCTTGTAAAAGATACATACCACTGTTGATATAGATGGCTTTTTCTCCATAGAGTGCAGTATCAATGGAGTTGAGATCCATGGTTGCTTGAGTAAGAGTTAATATACCAGTAGTTGAGATTCCCCTTGCCCATGCATTGATATTTAGTTTACCACTGTTAATTGTAATATAGGGTATTACAGTGGAATTGGTATTAAGAGCAGTCATACCATTCTTTTTCGTATTTAGGATATATTTCCCATTATTGATAATGATGTGACCATTATTAACTCTTATACCATCTCCTGTACCTGATTGAGTATTTACTTGAATAGTTCCTCCATCTCCAATGTAAGCATTTTGGGAATGAATGCCATCTTCTATAGCTTCGGTAACAGAAATATCACCATTTATAATACGGAGGTAGCCATTACAAGCAATCCCGTGCTTGTATTTACCTTTAATAGAAAGAGAACCCTCTCCATCAATAACTATATCTGCTATACTATAAAGAGTTCCTGTAGAAATCTGTCCATAGTTATTGGAATGATTCTCTGAGTCAGAAAGAGTATTAGTAGTATGCTTGGGAAGATATACAAAAGCTTTGCTATTGCTTTGTAATTCAATAGCAGAACCTTTATCTGAGGAAAGTGTAATATTATCAAGAGTTAGTTTATAAGGATGAGTACTTGATATTTTGAGTCCTCCTTTATTTGAATTACCAGAGAGGATATATTCTACATTCGGTAGGGTAGAGGTGATAGAAATATGAGCATTATCTTTGTGAATAGCTATGTTAGGGATAATATCTGTAGTTACAGTATTCTCGGAGAAAGAAATATGGACTTGTTTGTCAAAAGAATGATTGGAAAGTAAGTCATTGGCATTAAAATCAGTTTGGCTACTTCCTAGATTATTTGCATTGGAATCCGTAGTATTAGTGATAAGAATATTTTCCTCAGGAGTGGGAACAGGAATAGGTGGGGTAGGTGTTTTCTTAGAAATTTTGTCATCTATATCATCAGAACAAGCACCTAATAACCCTATTATGATGACGAAAAAGAAATATTTTTTCATTTAGAAATCCTTTAAAAAATAGTAAGTTGTTTTAAGCGATATTCTACTCCAACAGAGAAGTAGGAGTGACGAAAATTATTTTTTTCACCAAAATTGGCGGTCTCAAGAGCTGGGTGGTTCTTATCAAATAAGTTAGTAAGAGAGTTGGTATAACGAAGTTCAGCAGAGAAATTTTCGTAGAACCTAAACTTAAAACCTATGCAAATAGCAAAATCAAAAGAACGATAGATCCCTTTATCTAAATAATTCTCTCCATCAAATATATTTTCTTCAGATCCAATTTCAGGTTTTACTGCTAAAAACCCAAATTGAGGGCCTGCTTGGAGAGAAAACTTCTCATAGAGCTTTACATTGGCTAATATAGGTACGTTGACATAATCAGTATTGATAGAGGTTTTGAAAACTTCTCCATTGGGTAGAAGTCCTTCTCTTTCCCATTTTGCTCCTTGTCGAGAGAAAAGAAATTCAGGTTGTAGCGAAAAAATACGCCCTAAGAAGAGTTCCCCATAAGCTCCTACATAAGCTCCTAATTTTCCTTTTAAAGAAGAAACCTCAGAAGTGGTTCCTCTTAAAGTAACATAGCTTAAGCCTCCCTTTACTCCCACATCAAACTCTTGTGCTTTTCCAATAAACTGAGAAAACAAGAGAAGTGTGAAAATGAAAATATTTTTTTTCATAATAGTATTGAAAATAAAGTAGGTTTAAATAGTGTGCAAATGTAATAAAAAATGGAAAACGAAGGATAAAAGGTACAAATTTTTAACATAAAAGATATTCACATTTGAATAAGATTATTTTTCTTCATAAAAATAAAGAGCTTTTTGTTGGAAAATAAATATAAGTTTGTATCTTTGCATCAGGAAAGAGAATAGCCTATAGGATTATCTATAGTGTTGATTATTAGTATATACGTCATTTCAGTAAAGAGGAATTAATCCTTAATTTTTAATCTGTCTTTGCTGAGATGTCATTTTTTTATGGATTATTTATTTAATTGAGAAGAAATAAAATAATTTAATTATGAAAGTAGCTTATTATACTGAAGAAGGGTTGAAAGCACTAAAAGCAGAACTTGATCAATTGAGAGATGTAGAACGTCCACGTGCTTCACAAGCTATAGCAGAGGCTCGTGATAAAGGAGATCTCTCTGAGAATGCTGAATATGATGCTGCTAAAGAAGCACAAGGTTTGTTAGAACTGAAAATTGCTAAGTTAGAGGAACTTGTTGCCAATGCTCGGGTGATAGATGAATCTCAGTTGGATACTTCCAAAGTATTGATTCTCTCTACTGTTAAACTTAAGAATAAAGCAAATAATGCTATAATGACTTATACTTTAGTAGCAGAAAGTGAGGCAGACCTTAAAGCAGGAAAAATATCGGTGAGTTCTCCTATAGGTAGAGGTTTACTTGGTAAGTCTGTAGGGGACATAGCAGAGATTAAGGTGCCTAATGGAGTCCTTCAAATGGAAATTATTGAAATAAAACGATAAAACTGGATAAAAATGGCTTCTGTTTTTACAAAAATTATTAATGGAGAAATTCCTTGCTATAAAATAGCAGAGGATGAACATTGTTTGGCTTTTTTAGATATAAACCCTAATGCAAAAGGGCATACTCTTTGTATTCCTAAAAAAGAAATAGATAAATTTTTTGATTTGGATGAAAAATCATATCATCATTTGCTAGAATTTGCTAGAAAGGTAGCAATAGCTCTTGAGAAGGCGATAGAGTGCGAACGAGTAGGAATGGCTGTAGTTGGGCTTGAGGTACATCATGCTCATATACACTTAATCCCTATTTCTCGGATGAAAGAGATGACCTTCGAAGAAAAAGTGAGCCTGTCTCCAACAGAATTTCAAGAGATAGCTGATAGAATAAAATCCTTTATATAAAGTTTTTATTTTTTGAACTTAATTAAGATGCACTCCTGCAAGTATTATGTAAGAGTGTATCTTTTTGTTTATAAAATTGAAAGCTATAACTATTTTTTAGAAAAAAAAGTCTTATATTTGCATTTTGAAAAAGTGTTATTTCTGAAAAGGAGAAGAAGCTTTATCTTGCAAAATTATATAATGATTTACAATAACTTATGAGTTTAATCACAGCAAAGGAACTGGCAAAGGTTATCAAGTTAGATAAATTAGGATTTATAGGGACTTCCATAGGTTGGGGCCTTTTACATTTATTGCGTTTGGCTCCTTTGAATAAGATATATGATAAAAATAAGGATCTTCAAGGATTGGAATTCCTTAATACTTTATTGAAGGAGTTTAAGGTACATTATGAAATTCCTGAGGATGATTTACGAAAAATTCCTAAAGAAGGAGCTTTTATTACTATATCCAATCATCCTTTAGGTGGGTTAGATGGAATTTTACTACTAAAAATACTAATAGAGCAACGTCCCGATTATAAGGTGATGGCTAACTTTTTACTCACTAAGATAAAACCATTGGCGCCTTATATTATTCAGGTAAATCCCTTTGAAAATCACAAAGAAGTTTCTTCAAGTTTAATGGGATTCAAACAATCTATAGAACATCTGAAAGAGGGAAAACCTTTAGGTATGTTTCCTGCAGGAGAAGTCTCTACACAACCCAGTGGTAATATTTATGTAGATAAAACATGGGATAAGTCTGCCATTAAGCTTATTAAGAAAGCAAATGTCCCCGTTATTCCTATTTATTTTCATGCAAAAAATAGCCCTTTATTCTACCAATTAGCTAAACAAAGTGATACTTTGCGTACTGCAAAGCTTCCTTCTGAACTTCTTTCTCAAAAGAATAAGACTATAGGAATACGCATTGGTCGTCCTATATCACCAAAAACACAGGATGAAATAGAAGATTTATATGAATTTTCTAACTTTCTTCGTAGAAAAACTTACTTACTTTCTAATACTTATGAGCAAAAGAAACATTTCAAGTCTTTTGCTTCTATGATAAGAGTAAGTAAAGATGCTGATAAAGATCCACAAGAAATAGCCCCAGCAACTCCTCCTGAAGTCTTAGAAGAAGAGATAAATGCCTTGAGAGCCAAGAAAGTAACACGTCTTTTACAACATAAGGAATATGAGATTTTCCTAGCGAAAGCAGAGGATATTCCAAATATTCTTCATGAGATAGGTAGGCTAAGGGAACTGACATTTCGTGAAGTAGGTGAGGGAACAAATCTCTCTATTGATTTGGATGAATATGATACTTACTATCGCCATCTTTTCCTTTGGGAAAGTGATACTAAGCGCATAATAGGAGCCTATCGTATGGGGCTTGGGAGTGATTTTTTTGATTTATATGGCATTAATGGATTCTATACTCATAGTTTGTTTCGCTTCGAACCAGAACTTTATACAATGATGCGACAAACAATAGAAATGGGGCGTGCTTTTGTGGTAAGTGAATATCAACAGAAACCTATGCCCTTGTTTTTGCTTTGGAAGGGAATTGCATTAACTACCTTACATTTCCCTGAACATAAGTATTTGTTAGGAGGGGTGAGTATAAGTAATCAGTTCTCGGATTTCTCCAAATCACTTATGATTGAATTTATGAAATCCAATTACTATGACCCATATATTGCTCAATATGTAAAGCCTAAAAAAGAGTATAAAGTAAAGCTCAAGGACGCCGATAAGGATTTTATATTTGATGAAACACAATCTGATTTAAATAAGTTTGATAAAATTATTGATGAATTAGAGCCAGGAAACTTACGTTTGCCTGTGTTGATTAAGAAATATATTAAGCAAAATGCAAAGGTAATTGCTTTCAATGTAGACCCTCTCTTTAATAATGCTGTAGATGGACTTATGTATATTAGGATAGATGATCTCCCGGAGAGCACTATTAAGCCAGCTATAGAGGAATTCCAATCTCAATTAGAACGAGGAGAATTTTAAAAAAAGAGGCTGTCCCAAAAGGGTAGCCTCTATTGATAAGGAATAAACTTAGTTGGAATACATTTTAGTAATTAGAAAGAGAGAACTACCCCAACTATTCCATTGGCTTCTGCAGCAGGAAAATATAAAGGGGTACCTTTTTTATATCTTCCATGGGAAACATACTTCCTGTTTAGCAAGTTATTTCCAGTAATAGAAAAGAGTACAGATTTAAATACCTTTCTGGGGAATATCTCATAAGAAATATTTAAGGAATGAATAAAGAAGTCCTCTAACTTAGCATTATCTTCATTCTCATTGGTTAGATATCTTTCTCCTATATATTTAGAATTCAGGCTCATTTGTAGGTTTTCAATAGGAATAAATGTAAAAGTATTTCCTATTACCCAATTAGGAGAAAAGGATATATCTGTATTGCCCAAGTTAATTTTTTTAGTAGGATTGTTGGGATCCTTAATTGTATAATCAATATTTTTATTTTTACTATAGGATATGTTGGGATTCCATACCCATTTTGGGCTAAGAGTAATGTTAGCATCTATTTCTATTCCTGTGCGATAGCTCTTTCCACTGTTTTTTCTTAGAGAGTATCCTGTATTGCTAATATCACCGGTGAGTACTAATTGGTCTTTGTATTGCATGTAGTATAAGGAAGTATTTATTTTTATCTTTTCAGCAATATATCTCCACCCTAATTCAAAATCATTTACTTTTTCTTCTTTAGGAAGTTCTGCTCCATTAGAGATGTTTCCAGCATATTCTTTATAATCACTTCTGTTAGGCTCTTTAGTAGCATAAGCAAAAGAAAAGAAGAATTTGTTCTTTGAATTCATGTGATAACTAATACCTGCTTTGGGATTAATCATAGGAACACTTTCATCTATATCTATTCTTTTGATAGTAGATTTAAAGTTAACATATCTATATTGAATATCTCCAAAAAGATTTATTCTTGGAGAGACTTGCCAAGAGAGTTTTGCGAAAGCAGAACCTTCTTTTTTGTTGCCATATACAACAGGAGAAGGAATCTCTTTGTATGAGGCAACTGCATTTTGTGTCCAGATAATTTCATCATAATGCCTGCCTTCGTATACGTTTCCTGCTCCACCTAAAGTGAAGTCTATTGTTTGTTTGCGGTAATTAATAGAGAAAGTTGTCCCATAGAAATCATTATCTAATTGATAACGTATAACGAAATTACCTTTTGTATCACCCCAATTATCCATCTGTTCCCAATAACCTCGTCCTTTAGTATAGTGGAAAGAAAGGTTAGTATACCAGAAATTTCCCCATTTTTCACTCCAATGTAATTGGGAATGGTCTTGCTGGTAATTATCGGTTTCATTATCATAGAAATAAGTTTTCCCATTGATAGTATATTTTCCAGCAGGATTATATCTTCTATCTTTTTCTAATTGTTCAGCACTGATACCTTTGTAGGTAAGATAAGTTTTTTCCTTACCACCAAAAATAAGTCCTTTAATAAGAGTTCTATCATCAGAATAAGCTCCTTGTAAGAAATAGGATTTTAGGTCAGAGGATGCTCTATCAATATAACCATTAGAGTTGATTTTGGAAAAACGTCCAGAAATTTCGAAATGATCATTAAGTTTCCCTGTAGATAGCTTTACAGAATGTTTATGAGTAGTATATGCTCCAAAATAGTTAGCAATTTCTCCATAGGGTTTTTCAGAAAGTCCTTCTGTAAGTACATTAAGGCTTGCACCAAAGGCAGCAGCACCATTAGTAGAAGTTCCCACACCACGTTGTACTTGGATACTCTCGGCGGAAGAGGCAAAATCAGAGAGATTATACCAAAAAACTCCTTGTGATTCTGAATCATTATAAGGAATTCCATTAATAGTTACATTAGTACGATATAAGTCATTTCCTCGAATGAATAACGCTGTGGCACCATATCCTGCTCCGTCTTCAGAATAAGAGACTATATTAGGGAGTCCTTCTAGAAGGATGGGGAGTTGCTGTCCAGAATTCTTTTGTTGAATTTCTTTTTTGGATACATTGGAGAAACTCATAGGAGTACTCTCTTTTGCACGAATACCTTGGATGACTACAGCATCAAGTTGGATAGGATTCTCTCTAAGGGAATCTTTGCTAGTGGAAGTCTCTTGAGCAAATAAGTGAAGAGAAAACATCATTGTTCCACATAACAATACATTTTTCATTGTAAAAATATTTTTTACAAATAAAAGAGGCTGTTATTTGTTTGTTAAATAAAAAGGCTTATCTTTGCTACCCAGATGCAAAAATAAGCCACCAATTATAGTAATTAGACTTTATTTTTCCTTTGACTGCATTACCAGCCTAAGTTCTATGGGTATAATCTCAGCTTTTTACAGCACCCCTTTGAGATACTGCAAAATTACGATTTTTTTTAAGATGGAGAAAGTATTTAGGAGTATTTTTAGAATTTTAAATAGAAATTTTTGGTAAGTTCTTGATACTCCTTTGTATATAAGTGTCGTTCTTTTTCAATAGTGAGGACTTTAATAAGTGGATTTATCTTCTGTTCAAAAGAGAAGAGGAGTAGACTACGCTTAATAGGAGTATTTATGTTCCCTTTAACATGAAGTATATCAGAGGGGTATAGATTATCTTTTTGAGCCAATTGTTTAAAAACGGATTCTTCTTTGTAAGGAATAATTACGGCAAATGTTCCTATAGGAGAGAGTAATTGTGATACACAATAGAGGAGTTCCTCAAAAGGAAGTTCCAAGTTTGAACGAGAAAGAGAGCGTTGAAAATTTGGAGATAATACTTTTTCAGTGAAAAAAGGAGGGTTGCTTATAATAAGATCATACTTGTGCTTATCTACTTTTGAGAAAATACGTATATCCTCTTGATAAACTGAAATTCTGTCCTTCCAAGGTGATAAAGATATATTCTCTCTACATTCTTGAGTGGCTTCAGGGGTTATTTCTATAGCATGAATACAAGCAGTAGGAAATCTTTGTGCCATCATAAGAGAAAGAATACCTGTTCCGGCTCCTATATCTAAAATTCTTTGAGGGTTATTTGAAGCAGCCCAAGCTCCAAGAAGAACGCTATCTGTCCCAATTTTCATAGCGGAATATTCTTGTTTGACGGAAAATTGTTTGAACTGAAACATTCTTCTTTAAATTTGTTTAAAATCCTTTTTTATGCGATCTAATTGCCGCTTATTATCCCTTTCTTTAATAGTTTCTCGTTTATCATATAGCTTCTTACCTCTTACTAAAGCAATTTCCATTTTAGCCAACCCTTTCTCTTGTATGAAAATTCTTAAGGGCACTATAGTAAGACCTGTATTCTTAACCTCTTTGTGGAGCTTTCTAAGTTCTTGTTTTTTTAAGAGTAATTTTCGTTCACTTTTAGGTTTGTGATTGTAATAGGTTCCCCAAGCATATTCTTCAATAGTCATATTGATTACAAAAAGCTCTTCCTTTTCATTGAATTCACAGAAACTTTCTACAATGGAAGCCTTTCCTAATCGAATAGATTTGATTTCAGTCCCTTTAAGAACAATGCCAGCGATATACTTATCTAAAATCTCATATTCAAAATGAGCCCGTTTGTTTTGGATATTTATATTGTTATTTTGCATAGCTAAATAGATAAAATGATTTGTCTAACGGAAGGTGCAAAGATACGTTATTTTTATGTAAAAAAGCTTCTATGTAAATTAAAAATTGTACTTTTGTGCCTTATAAGGAAATATTATTAGGAATAACAATTATGGCACGTGTACTTACAGGCATACAGAGCACAGGAACTCCACATTTAGGAAATTTGTTGGGGGCAATTCTTCCAGCCTTACAAATGGCAGAGAATCCCAAAAATGATTCATTCTTTTTCATTGCAGATCTTCATTCACTTACACAAATAAAGGATGGGGCTCTTCTTCGACAAAATACTTATGAAGTGGCTGCTACCTGGCTATCTTTTGGTCTTGATTATCACCGAGTTACTTTTTATAGGCAGAGTGATGTTCCCCAAACAGCCGAATTAGCGTGGTATTTAGAGTGTTTTTTCCCTTATCAGAGGCTTACTTTGGCACATTCTTTTAAGGATAAAGCAGATCGTTTGGAAGATGTTAATACAGGTCTATTTACCTATCCAATGCTTATGGCAGCAGATATACTACTTTATGATGCTCAGATTGTTCCTGTAGGAAAGGATCAACTTCAACATATTGAGTTTGCTCGGGATGTGGCAGGACGTTTCAATTATCAGATGGGAGAAACGTTTGTCCTTCCTAAAGAAAGTGTTAGGGAGGATATTATGATTATTCCAGGAACTGATGGTGAGAAAATGAGTAAATCACGACGTAATTTCATTAATATTTTCTTACCAGAAAAAGAACTTAAAAAGCAAATAATGTCAATTCAAACAGATAGTACTCCATTAGAAGCGCCTAAAAATCCAGATACTTGTAATGTATTTGCCTTATATAGGTTATTAGCTTCCTCGGAACAAATTAAGCAAATGGAAGTTAATTATAAGGGAGGAAATTATGGATTTGGACATGCAAAAACAGCTTTATATGAGCTTATATTGGAGAGATTCTCTCATCCGAGAGAAAAATTTGCTTACTATATGCAACACCTTTCGGAGGTAGATGATATTTTGAAAGAAGGAGCTAATAAGGCATCTATCATTGCTGAAGAAACTTTAATAAGAGTACGTAAAAAATTAGGGTATTTATAAATAAAAAAACAGGAAATGAAAAAAATATTACTATTATTATGTCTTGGTATAAGCTTTTCGATTTGGTCACAACCCAAACAACACAATAGCTATACAGTAAAGGATGGAGATACTTTAGAAACAATTGCTAAGATTTTCAGAGTATCCCCTAATGATATAAAATCATTAAACCCTTCTCTGGAAAAAGGATTACAGAAAGGGATGCTTCTTGTGATTCCAGGTAATGAAGTAAGTTATTTTAATAAGAAACAACCTACAGGGTTTGAGATACATACGGTAAAGGAGGGAGAAACACTTTATGGGCTTGCTCAAAAGTATAGTATTTCACAAGATGATTTGAGACGTTATAATATTGTTCTTTATAAGAAAGAACTTCGTAAAGGACAAGAACTTACTATCCCTCTCTACAGGGAAGCTCCTAAGGAAATCACCAAAGGTAAAGAGGGATTAACTAAATATATTGTAAAGCCAGGAGAGGGCAAGTGGCGTATTGCTCAGAATTATGGGATTAGTCAAGAGACTTTGGAAAAATTAAATCCTAACATGCCTAATCCTTTGAAAGAGGGGACTGAGATATGGGTGCCCGCAGGAAAGACAGGAACTCCTGAAATAGGAAATGATAATAAATCTTTAGTACTTTATCAAGTGGAAAAAGGGGAAGGATTTATGAGTTTAGAGCGTAAATTTGGACTTTCTCAAAAGGAATTAGAAAAACTTAATCCAGAACTTAAAGATGGAATAAAATTGGAGGCACAAATATGGATACCTAAAAATAATTTCATGGATTATGTAGCTACTTTAGGAGGAGTTTCACAGGAAGGAATATCTAATGCCGTTGATGCAAATCCTAAAATAAGATCAGGAATGCATCCGGCTAATGCTAAAACAATTTCTTTTGTATTACCTTTCCGAGTGAATAATATTCAAGCGGGGAATGTAGCAGATATTAAAATAAAATTACAAAAAGAAAAAATTACTGCTATTGCTTCTGATTTCTATTCTGGAGCACTTATTGCTTTGGATTCTTTACAAAAAATGGGATTCTCTCTTACAGTGAATGTGTATGATAGTAATGGGAATCCCCAAGGAGTAAAGGCAATTTTATCCAGTGAGGCTTTAAAGAATTCACAGGTAATTATAGGGCCTTTTTCTCCTTCTGCTTTTAATGCTTTGTCTGAAGGAATCTCTACAGATAATACAGCTATATTGGCACCTCTTTCTAATAAGAATATAGAATTAAGACCTAATGTATTTCAGACAGTGCCTACGATAGAAGTGCAGCAAAATAGTATGATTAGCTTTGTAAATCAAAAATATCCTGATGCCAATATAGTATTACTTTCTGATGCTAAAAGTAAAGATATGAATGAGAAGCTCTTATCCTCTTTTGGGCGAGCTAAAAATGTAGATAATATTCAAGCAGTACAGAAAGCATTGGTAAAGGAAGCAACGAATATTGTGTTTGTTTCCTCTGATGATGTTGTGTTCCTTTCGGACGCTATACGAATTTTATATAATATAGCAGGAATCTCAGGAAAGAATAAGAATTATAACATTATCATGGCGACCTTGGATAAAGGAGATGCTTATGACCATAATAGTATTTCAAATACACAACTTTCAGCTTTGAAATTTACTTATCCGGCAGCTAATAGATATGCAGGAGAGACAAATCCTTTTATAAGAAAATATTATAAAACATATAAAATTTCTCCAAGTAAATATGCCTTCCGGGGATTTGATCTTACTATGGATGCGGTTCTACGAACAAGTATAGAAGGGAACTTTATAAAAGAAGCAAATATAGGGGAAACATCTTATCAGGAAAATAAATTTCAATATATGAAAACCTCTCACAGAGGGGGAGGATATGAAAATCAAGGAGTTTATATCCTTCGTTATGAGGATTTGCAAGTAAATGAAATTTACTAAATGAACAACTAAAAAATCATAAAATAGAATAGAGGTAGGATAAAAAGATAAAAATATTTTTGGTAGGAAAAAAAAATGTTTTACCTTTGCCCCACGTTTGATGAAATTTAATTAAGAATTTTATTTTAAAATCACATTTATGAGAAAGCAAATTTTAGCTTTGACAGCTTTTGTAGCCTTGGGTGCAAATGCTCAAGAATACAACAAATGGTCGATAGATGTAAATGGAGGAGTAAATAAACCTGCTCGAGAATTTACATCAGGGTATTCGACAGAGACACCTAACTTTTGGACAGTTAACGGAGGAGTTCGTTATATGTTCAATAATAAGTTTGGTTTGCGATTAGGAGGAGGTTATGATAAATTTGTAGAAAGTGATGACTCTCCTAAGTTTGATTCCAATATTTGGAATATTAACTTACAAGGAGTAGCTAATGTTGGTCGTGTACTTTCATTTGAAGATTGGACACGCGATATTGGCTTATTACTTCACACTGGGGTAGGTTATGGACAGTTAAGTGGTAAGAACTTTGATGATCCAGATAACTTAGCTTTTGTAACTTTAGGTCTTACTCCACAAGTGCGTCTTAGTAACCGTATTTCCTTATTAATTGATGGTTCTTTTTATTGGTATGCAAAACAAAATAGAACCTTTGATGGATTAAGCAATGTATCCCACTCTGGATTTAAGGGAGTTAATTTTACAGGTACAGTTGGTCTTCAAATAGCTTTAGGACGACACATGATCCATGCTGACTGGTATAGTGAAGGCAAAGAGCTTGAAAGAAAGCTTCAAGCTGCTGAAGAACGTATCGCAAAGGCTGAAAGTGATGTGGCTTCTTTAGCTAAGAAATTAGATGAAAAAGAAGATAGAATGATAGATACCAATGGAAATCGTATTCCTGATGAAATTGAAAACTATCTTAATGAAAAATATGGAAACTCAGCTAATGCCCAAAATTATGCTACAGGTGATACAGCTCGTGATCTTATTGAAAAAGGATATATTAATGTATACTTCGATTTCAATTCTTCAAAACCACAAAAATCTTCTTTGTGGGCAGCAGATTTCGTAGCTAATTACTTGAAACAAAATTCAGGATCTAGTGTGAATATTGTAGGATATGCTGATGAAATTGGTGGAGAAAACTATAACCAAAAACTTTCTAACAAGCGTGCTGAAGCTATAAAACAATTGTTAGTGGATAGAGGTATAGATGCATCTAGACTTTCTTTCGAAGGAAAAGGAGAAGACAAGACAGTTAATGTGAAAGCTCCTAATGCTCGCCAATTGGCACGTAGAGTAACTTTTGAATTAAAATAATTTAAAAGGAAAATCTTTGAAAACCTTCCCTCTTGGGAGGGTTTTTTTTTTATGAAAAAAATTTTCCATTTTTGTAGAAAAGTATTATATTTGCCCATTGATTTTTCAACTAATTTATTTTTACAATTTATTAATAATCAATGAAAAAACTTATTGAGCCTCCCTCAATTTCTTTTTCTATAAGATTTTCTTTACCTTACTTAGGAGGTAGAGAATCTTTCTTTTTCTATATTTTAAACACAAAAAATATACTTCAAAGATCAAATAATAAATATTCTCCTTTAAGAATTTGAATTTTATTTTCTATTTATTCTAAACTATCTTATCAATAAAATAAATATGTAAATAAAATGAAAAATAAATATATAGATCTGATAGATCAAACTTACTATTTTCCTCAAGAGGAATTTACTTTAGAAGGGGATGAACTTCGCTTCCATAATATTGACCTAATGGAACTAGTTCGCCAATATGGTGCTCCATTGAAGTTCATGTATCTGCCAAAAATTTCAGAAAATATTCAACGAGCCAAACGCTGGTTTGAAAAGGCTATTAAAAAACACAAGTACAAAGGAGATTATAATTATTGTTATTGTACTAAGAGTTCTCATTTCAAACATGTAATGGTAGAAGCTCTAAAGAATGACATCCACATGGAGACTTCTTCAGCGTTTGATATTGATATTATTAATAATTTAATAAAAGAAGGATTTCTAAATAAGGAAAATTATATTCTTTGTAATGGTTTTAAAAGAGATGCATATATAGATGGAATAGCAGATTTAATTAATAGAGGTTACGATAGATGTATACCTATTATTGATAATTATGAAGAAATAAATCTTTTTGACCAGAAGATAAAAGGAAAATATAATATAGGAATTCGTATAGCTTCAGAGGAAGATCCTCGTTCAGAGTTTTATACCAGCCGATTAGGAATTGGATATAAGAATATAGTCCCCTTTTATAATAAAGAATTAAAAGATAACAAGAAGGTGTCACTTAAAATGTTACATTTCTTTATTAATACAGGGATAAAAGATAATGCTTATTATTGGAATGAGCTCCTTAAGTGCTTGAAAGTGTATATTCAGTTGAAGAAAGTAGCTCCTGAATTAGATAGTCTTAATATAGGAGGAGGATTTCCCATAAAAACTTCTTTAGCATTTGAATATGATTATGCTTATATGGTAGACGAGATAATTCGTCAGATAAAGATAGCTTGCGATCAAGAGAAAGTACCTGTCCCTAATATTTTTACAGAATTTGGCAGTTTTACAGTAGGAGAAGCAGGCGGAGCTATTTATGAGATTATGTACCAAAAACAGCAAAATGACCGTGAGAAATGGAATATGATAAATTCATCTTTCATTACAACTTTACCTGATACATGGGCTATAAATAAGCGCTTTGTATTGCTTCCGATTAATCGTTGGAATGATGAGTATGAACGGGTATTCTTGGGAGGACTTACTTGTGATGGAGATGATTATTATAATAGTGAACAAAATATGAATGCAATTTATTTACCTAAGTATAATAGAAATAAACCCTTATATATAGGATTTTTCAATACAGGAGCCTATCAAGATTCTATTGGTGGGGTGGGGGGATTACAGCATTGTTTGATACCTCAGCCTAAGATAGTGCTTATTGATAAGAATAAAAATGGTGAAATTATCTCTAGACTTTTTATGGAGCAACAAAAGGCAGAAGAGATGCTCAAGATATTAGGGTATTAATTGAAGAATTTTAAGAGGCTGTCGGAAAAGGATGGCCTCTTTTTATTATCTTTGTCCTATAGTATCTCTACTCAAAAAATGTATATTTCGTTTTGACTTTTGGTATATTTCGTTTTGCTGATTATAGTTCATTGGCAGTTTCTTGAGTTTGTTTAGTAAAATATCCATCTTCTTTTGGAGGTATTTCTCTTTAGCTTATTAGATATCATTACTGGAGAACAGCCTATAATTGAAGCAAGTTACCTTAATGAATATTAGTAACTTGAGCCCACCTAAATGATTTAGCATAATTACGTTTTATCATAAATCGGTCGCATAACTGCAAAAATAAAATCTCTATTCTTTTTCGCTTCTTTCTGAAAAGATCAAATTGTGGTTTATAATTTTTTTGATTACTTACTTCTAAATTAGGTGTTTTGTTTTTTCTTCTCTAATAACTTCGTATTGGCGGGAAAGGCTAAAAAATATAATTCTTATATATCATATCGTTTAGGAATCAAAAAATCCGAGAACTTTCGTAACTCGGACTTTCGTGAAAAAACTAAACAATTATAAGATTATCTTCCATGAAGCAATTTACTAAAAAATTACCTACACTAATTTGTCAAACGATGAATAAATATATTCTTTATTATTTCGGTGCAAAGGTATGAATATTTTCTGAAATAATAAGTAGTATTCATAGATAAAAAAAGTTAAATTTTTGTATAGGATGATTAAAGAAAAAGAATTGTTATAAAGTGTTAATATCATTATAGTTTGTAGGATAAAATGATAAAATATTTAAAAATAATTTTTCTTTATAAGAAAAGATGTACTTTTGCTATTTAAAACAGATAAAATTATAAGTATGTTATTTTTACAAACAAATCCACTAACAGAAGGAACTCAACCTACAACAGAAATGAACGAAGAAAGCCTCTCTATTATGCAACTTATTTTTGATGGAGGACTGGCTAATACCATTATTATTGGTATTCTGTTTTTGATGCTTGCTACAGCTCTCTATATTTATTTTGAGAGGACATTTGCTATTGGTGCAGCAAAGCGAATAGATACTAATTTCATGAATGTAATTCGTGATAATATTTCTTCAGGTAGAATAGACGCTGCTAAGAACCTTTGTTACCAATATAATAGCCCTGTGGCTCGTTTGGTAAGTAAAGGTCTTTCACGAATAGGAAAACCTATAGATGATATTCGTAAAGCTATTGAGAACGCAGGCTCTTTAGAGGTATACAAATTGGAAAAAAATGTATCACTATTGGCAACTCTTGCAGGGGTAGGTCCTATGATAGGTTTCTTAGGGACAGTTGTAGGTATGGTGATGTCTTTCCATGCAATGGCAACAAGTGGAGGGCAGGCCGATATGACCATTCTCGCAGGAGGTATTTATACAGCGATGACTACTACTGTAGCAGGGCTTATTGTTGGAATTGTAGCTTATTTGGCTTATAATCATTTGGTAATGAGGATTAATAATGTAACTCAAAAGCTTGAAGCTACTACAGTTGATTTCTTAGATATGTTAAACGAACCTGTTTAGATATGAGTATTAAGTCAAGTAATAAAGTATCCCCAGAATTTAGTATGTCCTCAATGACAGATATCGTATTTCTGTTATTGATATTTTTCATGCTTACTGCTTCCAATAATCCTAAAGTATTGGATATGTTGTTACCTAAAGCACATGGAAAATCATCAAGTTCACAGAATGTATCTGTAAGTATTAATAAGGATTTACAGTATTTTATTAATAATAAAGTGATAACTCCATCGGAGATGGAAACAGAGCTTAAATCAGCTTTAAATGGGGTAGAAAATCCGACAATTATTCTTCGTGTAGAGGAAAGTGTTCCTATAGAGAATGCAGTTTTAGTGATGGATATAGCTAATCAAAATCAATACAAACTTATTTTAGCCGTTCGCCCTAAATAGGATATATTATGGTGTTAGATACAGTATATAAGCAAAAATCATTTGTCATTACTTCAATAATTATGGGACTTGTTATTTTATTGTTGTTATTGGCAAAAATGACTACCTCTAATACGCTCCCTCCTGATGAGGAAGGAGGGATTGCTATTACTTTTGGAACAGATAATAAAGGAATGGGAGCAATCAATCCTCCTAAGTCTGTAGAGCCTGCTGTATCTCATTCACAACCTACAGAGAGACCTCAAGAAGTGGAGAATACACCTGAGAGACAACCTTCTGAACAAGTACTAACACAAGATACAGATGCAGAAAGTGTAGTAATTCCTAAGAAAGAAAATAAAAAACCTAAGAGAGAAACTCCTAAACCAGAGAAAACAACTCCTAAAAAAACAGAACAGAGACCCTCTTCTTCTACAACAGATGCTCTATCAAGTGTATTAAATTCCTCTGTAAAAAATCCAAGAACAGGAACAGGAAATGGGAATCAAGGAGATGACGGTGTTGCAGGTTATAAAGGGGATCCGAAAGGAGATCCTTATTCTAATAGCTTTTATGGAGGAAATGGAGAAGGTTCAGGGGGAGGAGCAGGAAAGGGATGGGGACTTAATGGACGTAAATATATAAGTGGAAAGAATATGAAACAAGAGTGCAATGAGTCGGGTTTTGTAATTGTACGAATAGAAGTGGATAGAACGGGCAAAGTAGTTAGGGCTAAGGCAGGAGAAAAAGGTACTACAAATAATGCTCCTTGTCTGTTGGAGGCAGCTCAGAAATCAGCATTGACTTATCGTTTTAATTCCGATGAAAAGGCTCCACAAACGCAGATAGGTTTTCTAGCTATAAACTTTAAATTAGGAGAAGGAAAATAATTCTATAGGAAGTCTCTATAGTTTCTATAAGAAGTATTTAAAGATAGTGATATTAAAATTAGTTTCTAAATTATTTAGTTTTATTCAATAAATTGTAGTATATTTGTCACATCATAAAAAATAATAAACTTAAATGGCATATATTGATTACTATAAGGTATTAGGTGTAGATAAGTCTGCTTCTTCGAAAGACATAAAAAAGGCTTACCATCAACTTGCTCGCATACATCATCCAGATATGAATCCAAATGATAAAACAGCAGAGCAACGATTTAAACAAATTAATGAAGCTTATGAGGTATTAGGGAATCCCAAAAATCGGGCTAAGTATGATAAATATGGTAAGGACTGGCAACAGAGTGAAGCTTTTGAAAGAGCCCAACAACAAGGAGGAAATCCCTTTGATGGTTTTGAAGGAGCTACCTATACTAATGCAGGTGATTTTTCGGATTTTTTTAAGGAGATATTTGGTCAAGAAGCAGGTTTTTCCAGAGGTAATTATGGCTCAGCTTATGGAAAGTTTAAGGGGCAAGATTTGCAAACAGAACTCACTTTAACTCTTAGAGAAGCTGCAACTACCCATCCGAGAACATTTACAGTTAATGGAAAAAATATTCGAATCACATTGCCTGCAGGAGTTCAAAATAATCAACAAATAAAACTTAAAGGTTATGGAGGAGAAGGAGTAAATGGTGGGCCTAATGGTGATTTGTATATAACCATTAGGGTATTGCCAGATCCTATCTTTGAGCGTGTAGGAAATGACCTGAGAACAAAGGTAACAATTGATATGTATACAGCCATCCTTGGAGGGGAAGTACAAGTGGCTACTCTTTCTGGAAAGGTGAAACTAAAGGTAAAGTCCGAAACCCAACCAGGAACTACTGTCCGTCTAAAGGGGAAAGGTTTCCCTGTATATAAAGGAGGTACATTTGGAGATTTATTTATTACATATAGTGTGGAACTCCCTAAAAATTTGACAGACAAACAGAAAGAACTTTTTGAACAATTACGAAAATTACAAGAAAATGGAACAGCCGCTTAAAATATCAAAAACAAAGATAATTAGACTCTATAAAATAAAGTCGTCTTTTTTCAATGAATTGGTGTCCAATGGACTAATAAAAACAGAGAGGATAGATAGAGTTACTTATGTACATTATGATCAATTACCTGCTCTTGAACGTTTTGTAAATTGGCATTATGATCTTGATATTAATGTGCCTAGTATGCAAATTATTCATCGTCTGTTAGAAAAAATTCGTTTATTACAGGAGGAAAATCAAAAACTAAAGAGAAGGTAATATTTTTTATAGAAGAAATCTTAAATATTTATATATCATGAAAAAAGTAATTGTATTTTTATTTTTTTTGACTTTTTTCTCTGTCAGTTGTGGACAAGATATTGTGGGAAATAGGATAATTATTTCAAAGGAGCGAAAAGTGCCTACTTACTCTCAGATTAAAATAACTGGAAGTGGAGATGTCATTTTAACAGACGGGCAAGTGGGGCATCTTATTGTAGAAACCTCTGAGAATATAGAACCCTATGTACTTACAGAGGTAGAAAGAGGTACCTTGGTGGTGAGATTGAAATTGGGTCACACTTATAGATCTATAAAAAATTAAAGGTTTATGTGCCTGTTGATCAGAATTTTAATAAACTAACGATGTCAGGATCAGGTGATGTTGACTCCTCAAAGGAATTGGTACTGAATGATTTGACTTGCCACATGTCAGGTAGTGGAGATTTAGATCTTTCTCTACGAGCAAAATCATTAAATATTTCTATGGAAGGTAGTGGCGATATTGAACTTAAAGGGAATGTGGATATTTTAAAAGCAGATATTGTAGGTAGTGGAGATTTGGAAGCTAAAAAGCTAAAAGCTAACAAGGCAACACTCTCTGTATCAGGCTCAGGTGATATGGATGTTTTTGTCTCACAGGAACTTAGTGCAACTATTTCAGGTTCAGGTGATGTTACTATAAGTGGGAATCCACAAAAAAGAGATACTAAAATAAGAGGGAGTGGTGATGTGAAATTCTTATAGGTTATACTTCGCTTCGTTTTTTAAGAAAAGAAGTGAGTAGAATTCCTAATCCTATAAAAGCACTGATGCGTGCTATATAATCTCCGTAACGAACATAAACGGTAATTTTGTCATTGGCAAGGATAGTCTCTCTTAGGCTTCCTTGCTTTTTGTATGCCAATTGTTTTATGATATTACCACGTTGGTTAATGAATGCTGAAGTACCTGTATTAGCACTCCGAGCAATGCTTTTACGCGTTTCGATTGCTCTGAGACGTGTATAACTGAGTAATTGCTTATGTCCTTGAGTATTTCCCCACCAAGCATCATTGGTAAGTACTCCTAGTAATTGAGCTCCTTGTTTTACATACTTAGTTATATATTCTCCATAAACGGATTCATAGCAAATAACAGGAGCCACTTTTTCTCCTTCTTTTGATATAAAAACGGTAGGCATTTTCTGGGTAGTTTTCACCGCTACAGTTCCTCCTAAATCTATCATTATATCTCCTAAAATAGGCTTTAGGATGGATTGAAAAGGCATATTTTCTACTCCTACTACCAATTTAGATTTGTGATAAAAATTTATTTCCTTAGAACTATTAAGTAGGAATGCACTATTATAATCATTGAACCAATAATCTTGGTAGGGATTGTAATTGCTTTGTGGGGTAATCTTATCTTTGTCATTAATTACTTGAAAAATAGAAACACCTATTACCCAGTTCAATTGGGGATATCTTTTTAAGAAAGATCTGAAAGAATCGGTTTCCTTACTATCAAAAATATCATTTAGGTTATTGACTTCTTGAGATATTACTGTCTCTGGAGTGAATACAAAATGAGTGTTTTTGCTAATTTCTTCTTGAGTAAGTCTAAGCAAAAGGGTTATAGTTTCTCTATTGGAAAGTGTATATTTTTCAGAATAAGGATCTATATTAGGTTGCAATACGACTATCTCTACAGGTTTTCCTTCCTCTTTGTAATAGGTATATATCCACAATGAGCAACTTATTGGTATAATGATAGTTAATCCTATTCCACAAATTCTTCTATAAAGTAGAATTTTATCTCTGATTTTTATAAAAGATAGGAGGGTATAGAATGTCAGTATATTTACTAATAATATCCAAAGACTTCCTCCAAATATACCGGTATATTCATACCATTGTATCCAGACGATATTTTCTGAAAATACATTTCCTAAGGTGAGCCAAGGCCAAGAGAAATCCCAATGATGATGAAATTTTTCAAAAGCTATCCAGATTGTTATAAAGAAGATACTACTAATTTTGAAAGTATTCCTTTTAGCGACTAAATGATAAAGAAGGAAAACTAAAGACATCAAAAGGCTATTAACCAAAATAGCAAATCCAGCCCCTAATTCTGTTGAATTCCATATCCACCAAGTTGTGATAGTATTCCAAATAAAGAAACTAAGATAGGAAAGTAAGAGAACTTTGCCTTTACAAGATTTCCCTGTAGAACGTAGCTGGTATTCCATTAAGAGTAATGGAACAAAAGCTATAAAGATAAAAGGAGAAAACCCATAAGTAGGCCAAGCTACAGCCAATAGAATTCCTGAGAGAAATGCCAAAAGTAAATTTTTCATTATAGAATATATAGACAACTTAAGAATTAGACTTTAAAAATGTTTTCACTTTTTCCAAAAAGGGATACGGGGTAATATCTTCCGAGAAGAAAGGAATGATTTTACGTATTTCTTGATACCACTTTTGGGTAGTGGTTGAAAATTTTTCTTTATTTTCCAAGATATCAATCGCTTGTGCTATAGTAATGGCTTCTATAGCCAATACTTCAAAAGTATTTTCAATCACCTTATGGGTAATAGTAGCTGCATTGGTACCCATACTTACAATATCCTGATTATCATTATTGTTAGGGATGCTATGTACATACATGGAATTTGAAAGAGTTTGATTTTCAGCAGTAGTGGAGGTAGCTGTGAATTGTATCCCCTGCATACCAAAGTTAAACCCTAATTTCCCTGCATTAACAAAAGCAGGAAGAATTTCATTAATTTTAGGATTAAGTAGGTAATTTAATTGTCTTTCACTAAGCATACTAAGGCGAGTGATAGCTAATTTTAGTTTATCCATTTCTAAGGAAATATAATCACCATGAAAGTTTCCTCCATGATATACTTGTTGTGTTTCTAAATCAACAATAGGATTATCACTAGCTGAGTTAAATTCATTAGTTACAACTTCCTTAGCGGAACAAATAGTATCATAGATTGCTCCTAATATTTGAGGGAGACAGCGCAAGGAATAATATTCTTGAACTTTATCCTTGAATACAGATTCCTTATGTTCTCCTGTATAAAGATGTTCAGATCGTTTTCTGGTAAGAAGGCTATCAGAGAGGTAATTACGCATTTTCAGGGCAATAACTTGCTGTCCGTGATGTTTTTTAGCAGCATTGAGTTCTTTTGAAAAATGATCATCATAGGTTTGAACCAGTTCATTTATAGCAATGGAGAGTTTAATAGACCATTCCAAAAGAAGAGAAGCATAATGGACATTAATAACAGCAATTCCTGTCATGACGGAGGTACCATTCATCAGAGCAATGCCTTCACGTAAGTGAATTTGCAGAGGTTTAAGTCCTTCCTCTTTGAAAACCTCTTTTGTGGAACGTCTTTTTCCTTTATAGAAAACCTCTCCCTCTCCAATAAGTACTAAGGCTAAGTGAGCTAATTGGACTAAATCACCACTAGCTCCTACACTTCCATGCTGAAATATTAAAGGAGTAATATCTCTATTAATAAGTTCCTTCATAAGATGGATAAGGGAGATATGGACACCTGATTTTCCTAACGATAGTGTATTTAATCTGCATAGAATAGCTGATCTTACTATCTCGGGAGAAAAATATGTTCCCATTCCAGAAGAATGACTATGGATGATATTGTATTGTAAGGCTAATTGATCTTTTTCTTCAATTCTATATTGAGCCATAGGTCCAAAACCTGTATTTACTCCATAAATAACTTTATTTTTAGAAAAATCTTTCAGGAAATTATAACTGTCTATTATGATTTTTTCTGTTTTATGAGAAATTTCCACTTTTTTATGGTTAAAAAGAATCCCTATAAATTCATCAAAGGAGATTGAATATTGTTCCATGTCTTGTAGGTGTTTATTTTTTATATAGTTTTCTCAAGCAGGAGCAAAGTTAGTTAATTAAAGTTTATTGAGCAAGAATCGTAAGAGAATTATTTTCTTATATTGGGAATATATTATATTTTAATAAGAAATATAATTCCTAAGTGGGTGTGAAGTAGAGGTTTTCACTAAATAGAAATCTTTTCCTTTGTGTGAGTATAAGTTTTTTTGTACATTTGTCCCCTTAATAAAGAGTATAATTGTAGTATAATGGGTAAAATATTTTCTTTCCCATTATTGTTATCATCTTAATATTTTTGTGATAAAAATGGGTATTGAGGATACTGTAGTTAAATAATGGAAAATATTCTATTATATTGAATTATATATAGGAGATAATTATTTTATAAATGTTTGTTTTCGAATATAATGAAGTAATAAAAAATAAAAAGGTAAAAATAGTAAGTGTCCTTTTCATTCTATTTTATACGATAAATATATATTCTCAACAAAGAGATACCCTAATATATACAGGAATCCCATGGGGAGTTCCTCCTCAATGGTTATTGGCAGGAATGATATCAATAGGAGCTAATTTTGGAAATAATTCAGAATCTTTTACTTGGAAACATATTTAAGAGTAGATCCCTATGAGTGTTGTACACCATACGATAATATAATAAGGAAGATGGTCGCTTGCTTTCTCTGGAATATTCAATAATAAATCTGTATATTCTCCCGATCAAAAACCTTTTTTACTGCTTGTACCGATGTTACAGTTATCTTTTACAAAACAAATAAAGTAAATATTTAAGATTTAAATTTTTATACTGGTATAATGATAAAGAAAACTTTAAAAATAATAAGTATTCTCTTTCTATTAATTATTTTTATAGGAGGGGGAGCTATTTGTTATGTCCTATTTTATCCTAACACTTCTTTTCAAAGTAAAAAACAGATATTGTATATTCCTACGGGAAGTGATTATAGGTTCATCTTAAATGAACTTTATCCTATGTTATCCAATAAGAGTACTTTTTTTTGGGTGGCAAAGTACCTCAAATATACAGAACATGTAAGAGCAGGACGTTATGTAATTCGTAGGGGAATGAATAACTTAGAGATGGTTCGTATGCTCAGAAATTTAAGTGAGCCTGTGAAAGTTTCTTTTAATAATCAAGAGCGTTTGCAAAATCTTGCTGGAAGAATCGCCAAAGAAATAGAAGCAGATAGCACTTCCCTTATGAATGCTTTTTTAGATCCTGATTTCCTATATAGAAATCAGATGGATTCACTCAATGTGTTGGGGTTATTTATTCCCAATACATATAGTTTCTATTGGAATACTTCAGCCAAAGGATTTGCTCAAAGAATGGAGAAGGAATATAAAGATTTTTGGAATGATAAAAGGAGAGAAAAGGCTGCTGCTATAGGATTAACACCACAACAGGTAACAATTCTCGCCTCTATTGTACAGAAAGAAACCTATAAAGTGGAGGAAAGACCCATGATAGCAGGTGTATATCTTAATAGATTGAATGAAAAGATGTTGCTTCAAGCAGATCCTACTGTAATCTATGCCATAAAGGAAAGCACTGGAAAATATGATACTATTATAAAGAGAGTGCATATTAAGGATTTATCTACTGTATCTCCTTATAATACTTATTTGAATACGGGATTACCACCGGCTCCTATCTGTATGCCTGATATTTCTTCTATTGATGCGGTACTTTCTCCTCAGAAACATGATTATATATTCTTTGTAGCTGATACGGCAAGGATAGGATACCATAAGTTTGCCAGAACTCTTATGGAACATAATAAAAATCGTGATGCTTACAAAAAGTGGCTTAATAGCAGAGGTATAGAATAATGATTAATGGTTAATTATCAATGAATTAACCATTAATCATTTAGTTTTACTAATTATTAGAAAAAGCTTCTTTGAGTTGGTTGAGTGCTTTTTCAATTACTGAACGAGGAGATGCTAAATTAATTCGCATAAATCCTGTTCCTTCTTTTCCAAATACACTTCCATCTACGAGGGCTAAATGAGCCTTGTTAGTACAGAAAGATACTAATTCTTCTTGAGAGAGTCCCAGTTCTCTAAAATCTAGGAAGACTAAATAGGATGCTTGTGGGATAAGATATTTTACCTTAGGAAGGTACTTATCCACATATTGAAGTAAGAAATTGATATTTCCTTGTATGTACTGTAAGAGTTGACTCAACCATTCTTCTCCTTCTTCATAAGCAGCTACTGTAGTTTGGAAAGCAAAGATATTTCCATCGGTAAGCATATACCCTACAGTTTTGTCTAGAAATTTTTGCCGAACTTCAGGATTAGGGATAATAGCGTAAGCGCTAGCTAAACCAGCCATATTAAAAGTTTTACTTGCTGAGGAGAAAGTAACACAGTTCATAGCAACTTCCTTAGAAAGGCTTGCCAAAGAAGTATGTTGGTGAGAAGGTAAGGTAAGATCAGCATGTATTTCATCTGAAATCATAAGTACTTGATACTTACTACAAATATCAGCCAGTTTCTGGAGTTCTTCACGAGTCCATACACGTCCACCAGGATTGTGAGGATTGCATAGAATAAAGAGTTTACAAATTTTAACTTTTTCCTCAAAATCTTCAAAATTAATGCGATACTGTCCGTTCTCTATGAGAAGAGGATTGGTAACCACTTTACGAGAGGTATTGCGGATAGCTGCTTCAAAAGGGTAATATACAGGTGGCTGTATAAGCACATTATCACCTACATTAGTAAAAGCTTCCATAGCCATAACAATAGCAGGTACTACTCCAGGGACGAAGCAAATCATCTCCTTGGTGATATTCAAATGGTGACGTCTTTTTTGCCAATTGATAATGGATTGGTACCAAGCAAGAGGTTTGTCTGTATATCCAAAGACCTCACATTGGATACGTTTTTTTACAGCATTTACAATGAATGGAGGTGTTCTGAAGTCCATATCAGCTATCCACATAGGGATTAGATCCTCACGACCCCAGCGAGGCAAAAGAGCTTCTAATTTTAGAGCATCAGTGCCTTTTCGGTCAATAATTTCATCAAAATTATAATTCATACTTAAAATAATTTAGATATATACAAAACTAAGATATATACAAAACTAAGATATAAATATTACAAAAATATAATCTCTTTCACTACTTCTTTTTGTAAATAATCATTGATAAGTTGTGCCAATTCACTTTTACGAAAGCTTAAGTTCTCTTTTAGGGCAGCATTGTTTAAGGTAATGAATAGTTTTTCCCCTTGTAATCGTACATTGTCTGTATATTTTACAATCCCTGTTCCTGCAATTTCCACCCATGCTTCTCGGGTTCGTATCTTGTCAATTCCATAATTGAGATTGTATTGGCTAAAGAGTTCTGAAATAATTTCCTTTAAGGAAATCTCATCATTATATCTACTCATTTTTTGCTACAAAGGTAATAATAAATTTTCATAAATCATACAAAAACAGAAATAAAAAATTACCTAAAAGTTTTTGAATAAAAAACTGTAAAAAAATTTTGTCATCAGAGAAAAAAACCTTATTTTTGCCGAGTTTTTAACAACTATTAAATAATGATAAAAATTACACTACCTGACGGTTCTGTCAAAGAATATAGAAAAGGAGTAACTCCAGCTGAAGTAGCGCATGATATTAGTGATGCTTTTGCACGTAATGTAATATCGGCTAGCTTTAATGGTAAAACGATAGAAACAGTTACCCCTCTTGAAACGGACGGAAGTTTAGTGTTATATACTTGGGAGAATCCCGAAGGGAAAAAAGCTTTCTGGCATTCTTCTGCACATATATTAGCACAGGCATTAGAGGAACTATTTCCCAATATAAAGCTTACTATAGGTCCTGCTATAGCTAATGGATTTTACTATGATGTGGATTTCAATGGTAATACTATTACGGACAAGGATTTTCCAGCTATAGAAGCAAAAATGCTTGAGATTGCTCGTGGCAAATATGAGTTCAAGATGCGCCCTGTAAGTAAGGCTGAAGCGCTTTCCTATTACAAAGGGAAAAACGAATATAAGACAGAGCTTATTGAAGCTTTAGAAGATGGAACGATAACTTTTTGTGATCATAGTACTTTCACCGATCTTTGTAGAGGAGGTCATATACCCAATACAGGCTTTGTGAAAGCTGTAAAAATATTAAGTATAGCTGGTGCTTATTGGCGTGGAGATGAGAATAATCCTCAACTTACTCGTGTATATGGGATATCCTTTCCTAAACAAAAAGATTTGACCGAATACTTAACTCTCTTGGAAGAGGCTAAGAAACGTGACCATCGTAAGTTAGGTAAGGAATTGGAACTTTTTACCTTCTCCAATAAAGTGGGACAAGGACTTCCTTTGTGGTTGCCTAAAGGAGCTGCTCTTAGGGAACGATTGGAAGCATTCTTGCGTAAGGCACAAAAACAAGCAGGCTATGAACAAGTAGTAACACCACATATAGGGCACAAGAATCTATATGTAACTTCTGGACACTGGGAAAAGTATGGGAAAGATAGTTTTCAGCCTATAGCCACTCCTAATGAAGGGGAAGAATATTTGCTTAAACCTATGAATTGTCCTCATCATTGTGAAATATATAATTCACACCCATGGAGTTACAAGGATTTACCTAAGCGTTTTGCTGAATTTGGTACTGTATATCGCTATGAACAAAGTGGAGAATTGCATGGACTTACTCGTGTACGTTGCTTTACCCAAGATGATGCTCATATCTTTTGTACTCCAGAGCAATTAGATGCTGAGTTCAAGCATGTAATTGATTTGGTACTTTATGTGTTTGGTTCTCTTGGTTTTGAAAACTTTACAGCTCAAGTATCCTTGCGTGACCCTGAGAATTTGTCCAAGTATATTGGGAGTGATGAGAATTGGGCAAAAGCAGAAAGTGCTATTATTAATGCCGCTAAGGAGAAAAACTTAACTTATGTAATAGAGACAGGAGAAGCAGCTTTCTATGGTCCTAAGTTGGATTTTATGGTTAAGGATGCTTTAGGTAGAAGTTGGCAATTGGGTACTATCCAAGTGGATTATAATCTACCAGAACGTTTTGACTTATGGTATAAGGGAGCGGATAATGAAATGCATCGTCCTGTAATGATTCATCGTGCTCCTTTTGGTAGCATGGAACGTTTTGTAGCGATTTTATTGGAGCATACAGCAGGGAACTTGCCCTTGTGGTTAGTACCTGAACAGGTGAATATTCTTTCTGTTAGTGAAAAGTATGAAGGTTATGCATATAAAGTGGCTAATCTTCTGCAGGAAGCTGACCTACGTCCACATGTGGATAATCGTAATGAAACAATAGGAAAGAAAATTCGTGAAGCAGAAACTCAAAAATATCCTTATATGATTATTGTGGGAGAAGAGGAAGAAAAGAATGGAACTCTTTCCGTACGTAAACATGGAGGAGCAGATTTGGGTACTATGAAAATAGCTGATTTTATTACCCTTATACAAGAAGAGATTAATAAAAACATACGACCTTTCTCAAACGAAGTTTAACTTAAAATAGAAAAGCCATTAATAGCAAAGTACCTAACAGTAAGAACGCAAGTGAAGAGAAAGCTTCACATCGGGTAAATAGAGATATTCGTGTCCCTGAAGTGCGTTTGGTAGGAGATAACGTGGAAACAGGTGTATATCCTACAAGAGAAGCCTTACGGCTTGCCGAAGAGATGGAGTTGGATCTGGTAGAGATATCTCCCAATGCTCAACCTCCTGTATGTAAAATCGTAGATTATAAGAAATTTCTCTACGAACAAAAAAAGCGTGCTAAGGAACTAAAAGCCAAAGCTACTAAAGTAGAAATCAAGGAAATACGTTTTGGTCCTCAAACCGATGATCATGATTATGAGTTCAAAAAGAAGCATGGAGAAAAATTCCTAAAAGAAGGTGCTAAAGTGAAGGCTTATGTATTCTTTAAAGGGCGTTCTATTGTTTACAAAGATCAGGGTCAGGAGCTCTTACTTCGCCTTGCTGTGGATTTAGAGGAGTTTGGGAAAGTAGAGCAAATGCCTAAATTAGAAGGGAAACGTATGACTATGTTCATTGCTCCTGTTAAGAAGAAATAATAGAAAATATAACAGATATTTCATTCATTAATTTTTAAGTAACAAAATGCCAAAGATTAAAACTAAATCCAGTGCGAAAAAACGTTTTAAATTAACGGGCTCTGGTAAAATCAAAAGAAAGCATGCTTTCAAAAGTCACATCTTGACTAAAAAAGCTAAAAAACGTAAGTTAGCTCTTACACACGCTACTTTAGTTCATACTAATGATGAAGCTAGCGTAAGAAAACAATTAGGATTAAAATAATAATTGTTTTAGGTAAATTAATTGTCTCACCTTGGAGTATGGCTCAAAAAGAACGTAAAGTCGCCTACTACAAAAAAAATAGAAATTTATGCCAAGATCAGTAAATGCAGTTGCGCGAAGAGCGCGTAGAAAAAAAATAATGAAGCAAGCCAAAGGATACTTTGGTCGCAGAAAAAACGTTTGGACAGTTGCCAAAAATGCGGTTGAAAAAGCGTTAGTATATGCTTACAGAGACCGTCGTAATAAGAAAAGAACCTTCCGTGCATTGTGGATTGTACGTATTAATGCCGGAGTTCGCCCTTATGGGTTGTCTTATTCTAAGTTTATGGGAGCTCTTAGAGCTAATGAGATAGAACTTAATCGTAAAGTTCTTGCCGATTTAGCTATGAATCATCCAGAGGCTTTTAAAGCAATTGTAGAAAAAGTAAAATAAACGTTTAATTAAAGAGATATCTGTTATAAAAGAGGCTGTCCAAAGAGTTTTTTGGATAGCCTTTTTAGTATTTTATACCTTAACTTCTATCTGGTTATGGAGCAAATCCTCAAAAGTTTCTGCTTTGCGGATAAGTTTTGCTTGCCCACCTATCCAAAGTACTTCGGCAGGACGTGGACGTGAATTGTAGTTGCTTGCCATAGTATAGCAGTAAGCACCTGCATTCCTGAAGCAAAGGATATCTCCTTCGGAGATTTCAGCAATTTGTCGGTTTGAGGCAAAAGTGTCCGTTTCGCAGATATATCCTACCACGGAGTAGAAGCGCTTTTTCCCTTCAGGATTGGAGAGATTCTCTATAAAATGGATAGCTCCATAAAACATGGGGCGGATCAGATGATTAAATCCTGAGTCAATTTCAGCAAAAACAGTGGAAGTAGTTTGCTTGATTACATTTACCTTTACTAAAAAGAAACCTGCTTCACTCACTAAAAATTTTCCAGGTTCGAAGGCTAAGGTTAGATTTCTTCCGTACAACTTACAAAACTCTAAGAAACGATTGCTAAGTTTTTCTCCTAATTCCTCTATATTAGTTTGTACATCTCCTTCCTTGTAAGGTATCTTGAAGCCACTACCAAAATCAATAAATTGTAGTTCTCTAAAATACTTTGCTGTGTCAAAAAGAATTTCGGCAGCGTAGAGGAAGACATCTATATCCAAGATATCACTGCCTGTGTGCATATGAATCCCATTGATGTGCATTTTGGTATTTTCCACAATGCGCAGAATATGAGGTATTTGGTGAATGCTGATACCAAACTTACTATCAATGTGTCCTACAGATATTTTAGAATTGCCTCCTGCCATCACATGAGGGTTAATACGTATACACACGGGGATATTAGGATGTTTGCTACCGAATTGTTCCAAGATAGAAAGATTGTCAATATTCAGTTGCACCCCCAAGGAAGCTGCTTCCTCGATTTCCTCTATAGAGACTCCATTTGGAGTAAAAATGATTTGTTCTGGAGTAAAACCTGCATGAAGTCCTAGTTTGACCTCTTGTATAGAGACGGTATCTAATCCTGCTCCCAACTTTCGCATAAGCTTGAGAATGGAGACATTGGACAGCGCTTTCATTGCATAATTAATCCTAAGGCTTGGTACATGATCAAAAGCCTTTGTGAGACGTTTATATTGAGAGGTAATTTTATCAGCATCATACACATATACAGGATTCCCGAAGGTATGCACTATAGAAAGTAAATCTTTGATTTCCATTCTTTAGGATTTAATTTGTTTTTGATGTGCAAATATACTATATCTTTTTGGACTGTAGAGAGAAAACTCAAAAAAGAAGGAGATTTTTTAATAATTAAATTGTTTTTTTGTATATTTGCCTGTTGTTAATAGTTGAGTTTTTTATTAGTTATGGATAAAAATAAATACCCTATAGGTGTTTTTGAAATGCCACAGATGATAACTCAGGAGCAAATAACTACTTATATAAAGGAATTGTGGCAGTTTCCTTATTTGTTAGAGGAAGCAGTAGCCGCGTGTCCTCCTAATATACTTAATCTTACTTATAGGGAAGGAGGTTGGACAATAGCACAGATAGTTCACCATTTAGCAGATGTGAATATGAATAGCTTTATTCGTTGTAAGCTTGCCTTGACGGAAGAAAATCCCATTGTAAAACCCTATGAGGAAACCCTGTGGGCAACAATTTCTGAGGCAAGAGATTTTTATATAGCATCCTCATTGTATATAATCAATGGAGTGCACTGGCGCTGGTATAACCTATTGAAAAGTCTTTCACCTCAAGATTTTGAAAAGACCTACCGGAATCCTCAAAGCGGTCAAACAGTGTCCATTAAGCAAGAAATAGTTAAGAGTGTTTGGCATGGAAAGCATCACTTAGCTCATATTAAGTTGGCTAAAGAAATTGGAATTGTCAGTAGAATATTATAAATCAAAAGCATATGAAAAGAAGGTTTGTCTATCAAGATGCGAAATCCGATAAGTTTTGGGATATTGACTTTGAAGGTACTACCCAAACGGTCGTTTATGGAAAAACAGGTACTGCAGGACGAGAAGCTGTAAAGGAATTTCCTACAGCTGAGGAATGCACTAAAGAAAGTGAAAAATTAATTCTTCAAAAGCTTAAAAAAGGCTATACTGAACTTGGGAAGGGTGAAGCCGCTCCTGAAAAAAGGGAATATTCTGAAGAAGAAAAAGCCGATTTTTTCTTTTGGGAAGCCATAGAAAAAAGTTATAAATACAATAAAAAGGACTGGAAAGCATATAATTTGGAAGAACATATAGAAAAACTCACCCTCTTTCTTTCCAAATATAGTGAAGAAAGGCTTATTTCCTTTCAAAAAACTTTGCAACAGAAACTTATTTCCCTTTATACAGCTCCTATTGCCGAACTTTATATCATTCTTGGAAATGAATATGAGAAAGAGGGGGATACTTACAGCTTTGATGGTTTTATTTCAGATGATGGTTTTCTCTATTTTCGTTGTTGGCTTTTACTCAAGGGCAAAGAGTTTTATGAGGATATTACCAAGGATATAGAGTCCTTTGTCTCTGGTAAATACCATTTTGATATAGGTGATACTTGGGGGGAAGATCTTCTTTATGTAGCAGATGAGGCTAATATAGAAGCACGTCCTGATAGTGATGAGGATATTATTCGAGATACTGTATATGAGAAGTGGCCTGAATTGAATTATGATTTTGGGGAGTTCTCCATGGAAAGAGAACCTAAAAGCGGAGAAGAATTACAAAAGATGTATCCTAAGTTAGTAGCTGAGATTATGCCTATACGTTAGAATAAATAAAAAAACTTAATAAAATAGAGATATTATTTAAAAAGTAGTACCTTTGCCGCGAATTATGGAAAAGCAAGAACGATATGACCGTGCCTATATGCGTATGGCACAGGAATGGGCAAAGCTCTCTTATAGTCAACGCAAACAAGTGGGAGCTATTATTGTTAAAGACCGTATGATTATCTCTGATGGTTACAATGGGACCCCTACAGGCTTTGATAATTGTTGTGAAGATGAACAAGGGCAAACCCTTTGGTACGTATTACATGCTGAGGCAAATGCTATACTTAAGGTAGCTGCTTCTACTCAATCCTGTGCAGGAGCAACTCTCTATATTACTATGTCACCCTGTAAAGAATGTAGTAAACTAATACACCAAGCAGGGATCATACGAGTGGTATATAAAGAAGCTTATAAAGATACCAGTGGGTTGGACTTTTTAGCCAAAGCTGGAGTGGAATTGGTATATTTGCCTTGTTCTTTACATGAAGAAGTGCATGAAGAAGTGAAGGATTAATAATACTGTTAGTCATGGGATTGGTGTTAGAATGGGATTTTGATCAATATGGAGAAGATGAGTGTTTTATGGCTATTCACAGTTCATTAGCTCCCTGCAAATTTGTCTATTGGCTTAATAAGGAGTTGGATATCTGCTTTTCTCGTGCTCCTGAAGAGCTAAATGATAAAGTATCAAGAAGTTTATTCCCTTTGTTTATCTATCAAAGAGAAGAAGAACAATGGTACCTTATTGGAAATAAAGTATATCAAACGGTACAGATGGGATTATTCTCACAAATGGAACAGCTACAAGTACTTATTAGAGAATTGCCCAAAGTAGACTATTTTCTACGAATTAAATCCAGTGACCATCAAACGGATTACCTTTCTCTATTCAAAAGGGCGCGATGGATAGATTTTATCTATGAGATATTACTTTTTCCAGAGGAGAAAATATCTCAGAAGGAACAAAAAAAACTCAATGAAATTAAAGCAAAATTAATATTTTAAAAATTTATATAGTATGATAGGACGAAAAAAAACTAAAATAGTAGCTACCTTAGGACCTGCTACCGATAGCCCTGAAATTTTGAAACAGATGATATTAGCAGGAGTTAATGTATTTCGTATTAATTTCTCTCATGCTAATTATGAGGAGGTAAAACAACGCATACAACAAGTACGTGCTATAGAAGAGGAACTCAATACCCATGTAGCCCTCTTAGGCGACTTACAAGGTCCCAAGCTCCGTGTAGGAGTAATGGAAGAAGGAGTAGTGGTAGAGAAAGGTGATCAGATATCTTTCATTACTGGCGAGCCTTTCGTAGGGAATAAAGAGCGTGCTTATATGAACTATACCCAATTCCCTTGCGATGTGAAAGCAGGTGAACGTGTACTTTTGGATGACGGAAAACTCATCTTTGAGGTGCTTTCCACCAATGAAAAAGATACCGTAGTGGCTAAAGTATTACAAGGAGGCGTACTTAAATCCAAAAAAGGGGTGAACTTGCCTAATACTAACATTTCCCTGCCTGCCCTCACTGAAAAGGATATCAAGGATGCTATCTTTGCCATAGAACAAGAGGTGGATTGGATTGCGCTTTCCTTTGTGCGTCATGCTAAGGATATAGAGGACTTAAAGATGCTTATCAAAGAACATACTACTGAGAATATTCCCATCATAGCCAAAATAGAAAAACCAGAAGCCTTAGCCAATATTGATGAGATTATAGCTAACTGTCAAGGGCTAATGGTAGCACGTGGAGATTTGGCAGTAGAAACTCCTGCACAAGAGGTACCTCTACGTCAAAAGGAATTGGTTCGAAAAGCTAAAGAGGCTCGTATTCCTGTGATCATCGCTACCCAAATGATGGAAACCATGATAGAAAGCCTGACTCCTACTCGTGCTGAGGTAAATGATGTAGCAAATTCTATTATAGATGGTGCTGATGCTGTGATGCTTTCGGCTGAGACTTCTACAGGGAAATATCCTGTACAGGTCATTGAAAAGATGTCTGATATTATCAACAGTGTAGAAAATTCTGAGTTTATCAAGGTACCTCGAATCTCTCCTATACGTGAAGGTAACGAGCGCTTTGTTACACAATCTATCTGTTTGAGTGCTGCTAAACTTGCTGATGAGATGGATGCTAAAGTTATCTCTACCTTAACAGGGAGTGGTTATACTGCTTTTCAGGTATCTGCCTTACGACCTAATGCTCATATTTTAGTATTTACTTCTAATAAACGCTTACTTAGCAAATTAAGTCTACTATGGGGAGTAACTACTTACTACTACGACCGTTACGTATCCACCGATGAGACTATTGAGGATATTAACCGTATAGCCACTCGTGAAGGACATGTGAAGGTAGGTGATATTGTTATTAGTTTAAGTGCTATGCCTATAAGCTACCAAGGACGCGTGAATACCGTACGTGCCACACAGATATTAGCCTAATTTAGTGAATGGCGAAAAGTGAATAGTGAATAGTGAAAAATGCTTAACTATTCACTTTTCGCTTTTTAAAGTTTTTCCTTTACAAAGCTGCTGACCGTAAGGCGGTGTACGCCAAGGATACGCCCAATAGCGGAGTAGGACACTCGCTTGTCCAATAGCTCCTTGATGCGTTTTTCTTGTCCTGTGAGTTTGGTTTTAGCAGATTTGCTTCCTTTGGGGCGCCCTAATACCACACCCTCCGCTTTTTTACGCGCTAAGGCCTCCTTGGTACGTTGACTTATGAGGTTACGCTCAATCTCGGCAGATAGTCCAAAGGCAAAGGCAAGTACCTTACTATTGATATCGCTCCCTAAGCGGTAGTTATCCTTGATTGTCCAGACCTGAATATCACGGTTCATACACTCATTGAGCACTCCCATAATCATCAAGAGGTTACGCCCTAAGCGGGAGAGCTCCGAACAGATAAGGATATCACCCTTTTTCATGCGTTTGAGGAGCTTGCCCAGCCGGCGTTCTTCCACACTCTTGGCACCAGAGATGGTCTCCTCAATCCATTTGTCCACAACCATTTCTTGGTTTTTACAGAATTGATTAATTTCAAAACGTTGGTTCTCTACCGTTTGCTTATCGGTACTGACCCTAATGTATCCATAAATCATGGTATATAAAATTTAGAATTAGAGGGACAAAGTACATAAATTTTTGTACCTTATAGGCCAAGAATAGACTAAAATTATCTGATTTCTGTCTAAAAAAAATAGCGAATAAGGCCTTTATTTTAATCAGCCTTTATGTTCGGCAACATGGGGGAAAGACTACCTTTTCCTCAGACGAAAGTTGGGTGATCCTCTCCGAGATAGAACAACGTATCAAAGCAAAAATAGAAGCCATAGGCACACCACTCAAGGATTGGAATGTTAATATTTATAGGGGTATTCTAACAGGATACAACGATGCTTTCATTATTGATAAAGCTAAGAAAGAGGAAATTTTAGCCAATTGTCAAAGTGAAGAAGAACGTAAGAAAACGGACGAACTTATAAGGCCTATTTTACGCGGCAGGGACATAAAACGTTATGGGTATGACTTCGCTGATTTGTACCTTATAAACACTCATAATGGTGTAAAGGAGAAAGGCATAAAACGTATTCATATAGAGGATTATCCAGCCGTAAAGGCTCATTTGGATTTGTATTATCCACAGTTAGAAAAGCGTGCAGACCAAGGGGACACTCCCTATAATCTAAGAAACTGTGCTTATATCGAGGATTTCTATAAACAGAAAATTGTGTATCCTAATATGACTAAATTTATGCCTTTCTTTTTAGATAATGAAAATTTTTTAGTGAATCAGAAATGTTTTATAATGACAGGTGAAAAGTTAGCTTATTTAACGGCTTTTTTGAACTCAAATATTTTTAAAATATGTTATAGGGATAATTTCCCAGAATTACAAGGAGGTACAAGAGAGCTTTCAAAAATATTTTTTGAACAAATAAGGATACCTTTTTCAAAAGAGATAACAGAACAAGAAATACTTAGCCTAATTGCTAATAGATCGTACAAAAAGATTGAGAATTTGATATATAAAGTCTGCAACTTATCGGAAGAAGAGATAAAGTTTGTTGAAAACCAAAAATAAACTGTTGCTTATTTTGATTTTAAATTGTATTTTTGCACTTAAAAATAATACTATTATGACTGTTACATTTACAATTACGGATGATAATTCATATTCTTTGGCTTTTTTGGAATATATAAAAAAACTTGATTTTATAAAGAATATAAAAATAAAAGAAAAAAAAACAACTTCAGTTAAGCCTTTGGAAGACGACTTAGAAGAAGATGAATATGGTATGCCTATCAAGTACCGAGATGAGATTATGGCACTTTCCAAACAAGCCAATAGGAATATGACTAAACGCTGGGAAGCTGCTATTGCAAAAAAAAGAAAAAGAGCAAGAACATGATAGTCATCTCTGATACAAATATTATCTTTAGTTGTTTCTATACACCTAATGGAGCCATGGCAACCATTCTAAAAAATGAAAAAAATAGGTTACAGTTTATTGCTCCATCCTATCTCTTGGAAGAGGTAAACGAACATCTACCTATTCTGATGGAACGTAATCATCTCACTAAAAAGAAAGCGCTTGATATTCTAAAGGAAGCTACAAAGAATATTATCTTCTATGATTTAGAAGAGATCAAAAAGAAAAATAGAGAAAAAGCTGCTGAAATAGCCAAAGATATAGACCCTGATGATTATCTATTTATAGCACTTCATTTTGAGACGGGACATAAGATTTGGACTTGCGATGCTAAACTTGCTAATGGGTTAAAAGAAAAAGGGTATGATATGTGTATAACAACTAATGAAATTAGAGAAAAAACCTATAAAAAGAAAGAGTAGAATTTCTCTCCTATAAGGGAGGATTTTTATAAACAGAAAATTGTGTGGAAAGCTGTAGGACGAAATTTAGCTTTTTCTATTCTAGAGGAAGGAAAATTTGTAACAGCCCCAGCATCTTTTATCACTTCTAAAAATAGTTTATATTATATTTTAGGTTTTTTATGTAGCTCTTTTGCAAAGTATTTTATTTACAATAATAGTGATACAACAGGAGCTGGTGATATTATGTTGAATATACAATCCCTAGTAAAAATACCTATACCTCAACCTTCTAAAAACAATCAGGAAGAGGTTGAAAATATAATCTCTGAAATCATTGAGGAGAAAAAAGAAAATATAGATACAATACTTTTAGAAAATAAACTTGATGAAATTATAAATAATATTCTTAGTTTAAGCCCTGAAGAGATTGATTTTATCAGATCTTTTTGATTTAAAGAAGCCATAAATTATTTTTATGATTTATGGCTTCTTTAATCAGATACTTTCAATGAAAATTATTTCTTCTTCTGATAGATTATAAAGTTTGTAGACTAATGTGTCTATTTTACTATATTCTTTTTGATCAAGTAATGTAATTATCTCTTGTTCTATTTCTTGAGAAGGTTCTATAATAGGTAATCTAATTAAAGCATGTTTATTATACTGATATCCAGATACTCCTAATTCAATACTAGAAAATATAGATTTATAAGAAAATTCATATAGTCTTGATGATAATAAAGCTATTAGAAATTTAGGCTTATCAGATATTATCATAAAGCAGGTTTTATCAAGCATAACCTTATTTGTATCTAATGCAAAATAGGCTCCTTGTGTTGTCTCTGGGTACACAATTTTCTGTTTATAAAAATCCTCCCAATAATTTGCCCCCCAACGTTGTAAAGCATACCATTCGTAGCGTATTCCTGTCTCTGCTTTATTTCTATTAGAAAGCTCTTCTTTGTATTGTAAAAGATGATTATAAATTGCAGGATACTGATTTTCAAATGCTTTCTCAGCCTCTTTAGAAGCTCCTTTTATTTCAGGTGTTCTTTGATGAAGAGGAAAATGCCAAGGAATGAATAAGAGATAAAGATCCGCAAATTCATATCCATATCGCTTAATATCACGACCACGAAGTATCGGCCTTATAATCTCGGCGCTTTTAGGGTCTTGAGCGATAAGTTCAGCACGCTTCTCTCCGTTGATGATAAAAGCATCATTGAAGCCAGTCTTTATTCCATAATTTATGGATATATTCCATTCCTTGAGTGGTGTGCCTATGGCTTCTATTTTTGCTTTGATACGTTGTTCTATCTCGGAGAGGATCACCCAACTTTCGTCTGAGGAAAAGGTAGTCTTTCCCCCATGTTGCCGAACATAAAGGCTCAATTTTTTTAACTCATTGTCTTTGATGGTACAAGCCCAAGTGTTAAAAGTGGGTTTTTCTTTGACATATAATAGGATATTGACATCCACAGTGGCGGTTTCAAATACCTTTATTCCTGCAAAGTCTACTAAGATAAGTGGATTGGTATGTTCCAAGAAGAACTTACGTGTTGCTTGTCCATAACCTGTGCGCATCCACTTATTGGAGGTGATAAAATTACAAATACCACCTTGTTTGAGTAATTGGTGAGCCTTTTCATAGAATAAACAATAGATATCTCCTGTACGGGCAAAGGTTTCATAGCCTTGTTTTTCATAAAGAGTGTTATGCTTTATGGGAGTTCCTGTTCTTTTGTCTTTTTCAGGACTATCTGTTGTTAAAGAAAAGTATGGTGGATTTCCTATAACTATATCAAAGCCATCGGAGATACCGAACATCCATTCGGGGTCAAAGAAGGAAGCAGAGGCATTTTGGTCATAGGGATTCCAATGAACAAATTCCTTAGCATTATCGGAGGAGGCTTGTCCAAATTCTTCTAATTTTTGAGCAAGTACCTCTCGTAGGGCTTCGTCTTTTTCTCTAAGTTGTTTCTTTTGGTAGGGGTTCTTGGCATAAAAGTGTGCTTTTCGTATCTCTATCAAGGCTTCTCTGATCTCGGAGATAGCAATATCAAATAGACTACCATAGGAGGCTTTCTTTTCTCGTATGCTTATAAGGGTATTGGCTGTGATGAATTTGGTCTCTAAGTTAGGTAGAGTATGTACCCCATAGTTATTTTCAGCATCCGTATTGCTTTCTTTTTGTTCTACAATTAGAGAAATGAAGAAGCGCAGTTTACTGATTTGGGAAGCTATATTCTGGATATCTACTCCATAGATACAGTTTTCTATCAAGTGTAGCTTAAGGTCATAAAGAGAAGTTTCCTCATTGGTGTTCAATTTCTCTAATAGTTGTACCATGCGGCTAAGTATGCCCATGGGGAAGGCACCTGAACCGCAAGCAGGATCGAGAATTTTTACTTTGCGTAGGTATTGTGCTACTTCAGTGCGTAAAGGAGTACTCCACAAGGTAGTAAGTTGTCCATTTTCTTCAAATAGTTCTTCAAGGTTTTCATAGGTAAGCTGAGGCAGATGATTTTTCAGATAGGCTTTAAGAGATTCATCTACCATATAATGTACAACCTCTTTAGGGGTATAGAAACTTCCTGATTGTTTGCGGGCACTTTCTTTGGTCTCAGGGTTGAAGGCTCCTAAGAGGTTCTCAAAAACATTACCCAAGAGTTCGGGATCAAGGGCTACTTGTACGTCATTAGGGCTATTTTCTTCTATGGTAAAGTGGTAGCGATTAAGCAAAGGGAATAAGCCTTTTTCCTTGTCAAAGAAAACAGCATTGGGGATAAAAGCACGATGGGTATAGTGTCCATTGGCTTGAGACCTACGATCATTACGACTAAATCCATCTAAGTGATAGCGTACTCCATCATTACCTTTGTCCTTGTCAAGGCACTCGAAGAGTCCTCCATTAAGGAAAGGGATAGGAGCAAAGAGTTTTATAACCTCCTCTTCACTACAGTTGAACATTTCCTCATAACGGTAGAGCGTCTTGACATCACGAGTGTTTTTAGCTTTAGCAAAGGCACGTTCAGTTACTTTTTTGTTGAGGGTAGCAAAGAATAGGTTTTGCAAGATAGCATTATAATAGCTTCCTTCACTTAGTGAAGTAGGTTTGAAATCTTTAAGAAGCTGATTTAGCGAATCTTCCTCGAATAATTTATTAGGAACTAATTGTTTCTGCTTAATAAACCAGACGAAGAGTACACGGGTAATCAAGCGAATGATTTGTTCTTCCAATTGTACACGGTCATCTTGGTCAGTTTGGGTATCATTGGGATAAGTAACCCCTACTTCTTCCGAGATAGTCCACTGATACCAAGCGAAGAGTTCATTATAGAATTTCTTATTCAAAGTAGAGACATTGAACACTTCTTGCCAATGCTTGTATAGATCTTTGAAAGTCTTTATCTTAGCTGGTATTTTTAGGGTTTCCAATATATCTAAATGTCCACGATGAGGATTTAGGGTATCTATATCTTTTAGAATAGATACCTTACCTATTTTTTCACCTTCGCGGAAGGCCTGTTTGTACTCGGTACGTTCGGCATTGGCAAGAGCAATATGATTTCCATAGCGGAAAAGTACTGCTACAGGCATTGCATTGAAACGACGGTTAAAAAGACGTGTAAGGGTTGAGAGCTCGGTGCGGGTAGCGGTTTTGTCTTCTAAATCTACAGCTATGATGAGCAGCCCTTGGTAATCATAACTAAGCTCATTATCTATTTCAGCTAATGATTTTCCACTAAATACTTCATCAGTTACCATCCCTACCAAATAGATTTCGTTTATTACCTTGTGTTTTTCAGGTTTGTATAAGTTTTTTAAGAAATCTTGAGGAAGGAAAGCTTGTTCTTCAAAAGTTTGAGTTGAAATATTGAGATGCTTAAAAAAAAATGTAGTTGCTTCAAAAAGATTACCACTTTTAAAAGTATGTATAATATTCTCCATAAGTCAGTTTATTTTTTAACGATGAGCCAAGTAATTAAATCCCAATTATCTTTGTTGTATTTTGTACCCATTGTTTGTGTATTTTTCATTCCTTCAATAGCGTTTTTTCTACCTTTGCTGAGTTGGTCTAGCATATCAAGGCTTGCTTTTCCTGCTACCTTTTTGGTATGTCCTTCCCCATCTACAACTACGAGGGCTTGTTGTTGTTCAAACCATTTAGAGAGTGCGTTGGCATAGTGTTTTACTACCTCTTCCTCTCCTATATCTAACTTTTCACAACCATAGCGTGGCGCATTTTTTATCTTGGCGAGATAATTAAGTATTTCGGATTCGTTAAGGAATACTTCTGTTCCTTGGCTATCTATATAGATCAGTCTTAGGTGTTTGTAATCTTTTCTCTCTTTGGCCTTTCTCACAGGCGAGCCTATCAGAGCGATGATACCTTCTTTGGCTTGAGGTTCATCGGTAGAGGATAGGGCTATTCCTGAGAAAATACCATTGGGCAATTGTTCGTAATAGCGCCTTCTTTGGTCAAGCTCTAAGGCCAAGTCTTGTCGGAAATTCTCAAGAGAGAGGTCGTCAAATCCGAATGATTTTTCATCTTCTAAATCATCAATACTCTCTTGCATTTGTTCGAGCATTTTTCTGTTCTGTCTTTCCTCTAAGGTCTCATCAGTCGCAATTTCAGCATAGTTTTCGGTAAAATCCTTAATATCTTCAGATCCTACTACTTTCATGGCGGCCATACGTTTTTCTATACGTGTCTGTAGGTTTAGGTAGTCATTGATATTAGGAGCAGGCCAGAAGTTTACGGTATATACTTGCTGGTTAGGAGAGCCGATTCGGTCAATACGTCCTACACGCTGAATGGCACGTACAGGGTTCCAGTGGATATCATAATTGATTACCATATCGGCATCTTGGAGGTTCTGTCCTTCACTAAGTGCATCGGTGGCAATGAGAATATCAATGGGGGTTTGTAGCTGTTGTTCTACTTTTTTATCTATAGTAACTACCCATTCTTTCCATGCTTCAAAACGCTTTATAGGGTCTTGTATATCAGATGAAAATTCTTCCCATTTGCGTTCGGTAAAGAGTTTGGTGAAGGGGGCAAAACGCTCTAAGATAGGTTCAAAATTTTTGACCAGTTCTCCATTATAATCAGTAATAGCCCCTTCTCCACTGATCATGGCGATTTTGGAGAAGCCACGAGCGGAGAGTTGATCAAAGAGATACTGGGCAGTATCTCGGTAAGTGGTGAAGATAATCACTTTAGGATTGTGGGAGTATTCACTCTTTTGTTGGAGTACTTTGATAAGTTCTTGGAGCTTGGTATCACTACTTTTGGATAGGTTATCGTCCTCTAACTCTTGAGCTATCACTTCTGAAAAATAATCCATACCTTTAGAAAGTCCTTTGAGTTTAGAAATATCCCTTTTCAAAGATTTTTCAAAAAGAGTTAAGTTGCCTGCATTTTCTATATCCGAAAGTTTTATTTCTCTTTTTCCAATTGTATATTCCTGCAAATCCTCTTCTTCATCATCAGTAAACATAGAGTTTTGTGATAGGGTTTCACAACTTTTATATTTCTGGTAGTTTTCTATTTTACTTAAAACATTCTGATGATGTTGTAAGATTTTATTTACTGTAGTATGAAAGGAATACCAACTGGATTCTAGACGTTTTAAAAGTAAAATATACATCATTTTTACTAAAAAACGATCACGTGCTACATCATCTTCCAAAATATTTTCACCCGAATAAACACCTTTTTTTTCGTCTCTCCTTCGTTGTGTTCTCTCATCGCTTGTAAGAGTATAATAATTAGGCTGATACCCTGAAAGAATAGGTGGGAATTTGTGTATTAATTCATCAAGAGAATCTACTTCCAACATAATCTTAGGAGTGATATACTTATTCTGTGGTTTGGCCTTGATAGGAAAAGAGAGATTATGCTGTTGTCCTATAATCATTTTCCTTGTACGCGCTACGATGAGCGAATCGGTGAGTTTATAGAAAAAAGGATCAAACGAACGGGTGAGTTCGGTAATAGGGGCGTTCTTCTTTTCCTGCCAACGGTTGAAATGATTGGTAGTCTTGTTGAATAAATAATATAGGTTCTCTATATCCAGACTTTCTTTGAAGGCAGCATTGTTATCCTTGGTCAGGAGCTTGATTTGGTTACGTATATCTTTGAAAGAGTTATTGATAGGAGTTGCTGAAAGGAGTAGTATTTTTACTTCCTTATTTTTCTTAATAATCTCTTCTAATAGGTATTGAAAACGTTTAGACTTATCATTGCGCAAGTTATGACTTTCATCAATGACGATGAGTTTAGGAGTGTTATTGACAAAGTTGTAGTCTTGTCTATCTTCTTTGTAATGAGGTTTTTGCATGAGATTCTCATCCAAGTCGGTATGAAAACGAATGGCAAAGTTTAAGCGGTCAGCCTCAAATCGTGAATTATGCCTTACCTTATATTTGAGCCAATTATAATGTAATTTCTTAGGACAAAATAGGACGACATCATAGTCTCTATTTTGGTAAAACTTCATTACTGCTAGTGCTGTCCAAGTCTTTCCAAGCCCCACTGCATCGGCTAAGATCGCCCCTTTGAACTGTTCTAATTTGCGGATAAGACTTTCTGCACCCTTTTGTTGGAACTCATATAAGGCGTTGTATATCTCAGAGCTTTTGAGTCTGTCGATACTTCTGGCAAGGTCAGGGTTGTTGATGCTGAGTTGTACATCTTTGGCAAAGTATTCGAAGAGAATTTTGTAATAGATATCTTTAGGGAGGAAGTCCTTGAATAACTTAGCAATTTCTTGGATAAGATATTCTTTGAAATCTACTTTGGTTTCTTTACCTTGCTCATCGGTAAGATATTTTTCCGTATGAGCTTTTGGGTGCTCCCATAAGGCATTGAACCAGTCTAAGATAGCCTCATATTGGGTGTCTCCTAGCCCTCCTATATTTAGTTCAAAATTGTCAGAAGTTTTAAGACCTATACCAGCTTCAGTAAGGTTTGAACTTCCTGAGAGGAAAAAGTTCTTATGTTCAACAAGTTCTTTATCATGTGTCTTGTGTATATATACTTTTGCATGGCAGAAATTAGGTTCCAAGGTTTTTAGAGCAACTTTGTCTAACTTCAGAAAAGCAACAGCTTCTTTAGCAAGACTTTTAAGTTTAAGTGCTTTTTCAAGACTTAGATCAGCATTGAGTAGATCTAAGGAGCTTATTTCAATAGTATCTCTTTGAGTAATATCTCCCAAGATAATACGATATTGTGCTATCTTATCATTTGTGATTTTCACAAAATAAAGGAGGGCACCAATAGTAAAAAAACCTGTTACTATAGAAAAATCACCTGAACTACTGAAAGTTAAGTTTTCTTCTATCCAATTGTATACTTTTTTGCTTTTAGAATGATTATCTACTAACATATTGATCTTAAATAATTATTTTATATATTTGTTTAAGGAAAATACCCTTTTAGATTAGCTCCTGCAAAGATACCACTTTTTATGCAAAAATCAAGGAAAAGGAGTATGAGAAGTGTCTAGGTAAGAGAGTGAGGTATTTCCATCCTATGTGTTAATTAATCATTAATAATTGATCATTAATAATTGTTTTCGTACCTTTGCATGTTTGTAAAGAATCAACTCATGATAAAACCAAAAACAAGAGAACAAATAGAGATTATGTATGAGAGTGCTCAGATAGTTTCTCGTACATTGGGAATGCTTGCCAAGGAAATAAAACCTGGGGTAACTACTTTATACTTAGATAAATTAGCGGAGGACTATATACGTTCACAAGGAGCGAAGCCTGGTTTTTTGGGCTTATATGATTTTCCTAATACTTTGTGTGTAAGCCCTAACGCTCAGGTTGTACATGGAATTCCTAATAGCAAACCTTTACAAGAAGGGGATATTATTTCAGTGGACTGTGGTGCTTTAAAAAATGGTTATTATGGAGACCATGCTTATACGTTCCCTGTGGGAGAAGTAGCTCCAGAAGTGGCAGAACTTTTGAAGGTAACTAAGGAGTCCTTGTATATAGGTATACGAGAATTCAAGCTTGGTAATAGGGTGGAAGATGTAGGATACGCTATACAGACTTATTGTGAAAGGCATGGTTATGGAGTGGTAAGAGAACTCGTAGGTCATGGAGTAGGAACTAAAATGCATGAAGATCCTGAGATGCCTAATTATGGAAGAAAAGGAAAGGGAAAGAAATTTGTAGAAGGGATGGTGGTAGCTATAGAACCTATGATTAATTTGGGAACCAAGAATATCAAACAACTCCGTGATGGATGGACTATCCTCACTCGCGATGGAAAACCTTCTGCGCATTTTGAACATGATGTAGCCTTAGTAGAAGGAAAGCCTAAGTTGCTTTCTACCTTTAAGTACATTTATGAGGCTTTGGGAATAGAAAGTCATGAAGAGGATGAATTTCTGTATAAATAATGAGGTTGATTAAGACAATTCTCAATACTATTCCACGTCCTTGGCTCATACGGATGAGCTATTGGATACGTCCTGTCTTGGTATATTATTACAAAGGGAATAGGTATACTGATCCTATTGATGGTAGTACTTTTCGTACCTTTCTTCCGTATGGTTATGGGAAAGTGAGAGAGAATGTACTCTCTCCCTCTACCTTATCTTTAGAAAGGCATCGCTTATTGTGGCTATATTTGCAGAGAAATACCCAATTTTTCTCAAAGCCTTTGAAAGTATTACATATTGCACCTGAACAGGCTTTCTATAGGCGATTTAAAAAACAACCCAACTTACAATATATTACCTCTGATTTATATTCACCCTTAGCGGATGTAAAGGCAGATATTTGTAGTTTACCTTTTGAAGAGGGACAATTTGATGTGGTTCTTTGTAATCATGTTCTTGAGCATATTCCTGATGATACTCAAGCGATGAAGGAACTTTATCGAGTAATGAAAAAAGGAGGGTGGGGAATATTCCAAGTACCACAAGAATTAGACAGGGAGAAGACTTTCTCAGATGATTCTATTACAGATCCTAAGGAGCGGGCACGTATTTTTGGACAATATGATCATGTACGTATTTATGGTAGGGATTATTTTGATAAACTTCATAAAATTGGTTTTGAAGTACACCCCATACCTTGTACGGATATTGCTACTGACAAAGAGATAGAAAAATATTGCTTAGTGAAAAATGAAATACTCCCTATCTGTAAGAAATAACAGTAGGGAGTTTTAATATTTTTACAAGATTGAGAAATCACACAAAGAAAACAATTAATAGCTGTGCCACCATAATTCTCAGAAATGTAGTGAGCGGATATACACTTGCATAAGTAAGAGCGGGGATATCAGAAGAGGTGATATCATTGGCAAAGGCAAGCGCTGGTGGGTCGGTAGAGGCTCCTGCTAAGAGCCCACAAGTTTCTAAATAATTGAGCTTACCTCGCCAGCGAGATATCCACACTGTAATTATAAGAGGCACTAAGGTGATGATAGCTCCCAATCCCATCCAGAAGAAACCATCTCCTTCTGTAAGGGTATTGATGAAATTTTGTCCTGCCTCCAAACCTACACTGGCTAAGAAGAGCACAATTCCAATCTCTCGTATCATTAGGTTCGCACTCTGCGATACATAGTGCGTTACTGAGAAACGACCTCCGTAACGGCTAATGAGAATAGCTACAATCAAAGGACCTCCTGCTAATCCTAATTTCACAGGGACAGGGACGCCTGGAATATGGAATGGAATACTTCCTACCAATACTCCTAAGGTGATTCCTAAGAAGAGTTCTGCTATATGAGGTGTACTTAATCGTTTTTTAGAATTTCCAAATTCTTTGCTTGCTATTTTAATATGTTCCTCATCACCTACAATAGTGATGGTATCTCCGAATTGCAGTTTGGTGTCGGGGGATGGAATGAATTCAATTCCTGCACGATATACGCGTGTTACTGTAACACCAAAACGTCCATACACATTCATTTCCGCTAATTTTTTGGTGTAAGCCTCTTTCTGAGTAACATTAATACGACGGGAGATGAATTTCTTCTCTTTTCTTTCTTCAGGAAAAAATTGTTCTATCTTAACAGGTTCTCCTATAAGAGTTTCTAACTTCTCTGCATATTGCTTATCTACCACAAAAAGAATAATATCCCCTTTCTCTAAAATAATGTAATCATTGGCTAAAATAACTTCTTCATTTTTGAAGATTCTAGAGCAAATAAAGTTAAATTCTAATGTCTGGTGAATGGTACTTACCTTCTTACCAAATAAGGCAGGATTCTCTAATTTTAGAGCAACACGTACGATGGTGGAATGTTCTGCACGGTGTTTAAAGCCATGTAAGCGTTTTTCAGCTTCTATATTGATTTTGAGGAATGCTTTCATTCCCAACATTACAAGGATAATTCCCAATACTCCGAAAGGATAAGCCACAGCATATCCGGTAGAGAGTACCGAGTCAGATACATTGGAGGATAGGTCATTGAGTGTTGCTTGAGCAGCTCCCAGTCCAGGAGTGTTGGTAACTGCTCCGGACATAATCCCTACCATAGTAGCCATATCTATTCCTGTAGAGTAGTGAATAATAATAACTGTTAACATACAGGTTAATACCACTAATATGGCAAAAGCGTTGAGCTTAATTCCTTCTCGCTGGAAAGAAGCAAAGAAACCAGGTCCTACTTGCAAACCAATGGTATAAACAAATAAAATAAGTCCGAATTCCTTCATGAAATGCTGTACATGTGCATTCACTGTAAACCCAAAATGGGAAGCTACAATTCCTGCAAAAAGAACACAAGCAATTCCAAAAGAAACTCCAAAGACACGAACTTTCCCCAGAGCTACCCCTACAGCAATTACAATACTATAGATGATTACCGTATAGGCTACGCTCTCATGGTTGGTCATCAAGTTTAAAAACCATTCCATAAAATACAAACTGTTAATTAATTATTAATTTAATCTCCTTTTTCTTTAGATAGAAATCCCTTATCTAAGCTATTAGTATCTAAAGCATTTGCTAATAGCTCTTCATTTTCAATGCGTTGCCTGTATATATCAATGGCTGTATATACGGCTTGTCGGAAGGAACTTTCATCAGCGATCCCCTTATCGGCAATTCCGTAAGCCGTACCATGATCGGGAGAGGTACGTATTTTGGAAAGTCCTGCAGTGAAGTTGACCCCTTTACCAAAAGACATTACTTTAAAAGGAATAAGTCCTTGGTCATGATAAGGTGCAATAATTCCATCAAAATACTTGTAATCTGACATAAAAAAACTATCAGCACTATAAGTGCCAAAAACCAAGATTCCTTCATTATAAAGTTTCTGTATTACAGGATGAACAATTTTTTCTTCTTCATCACCAATAACCCCTTGGTCTCCGCAATGAGGATTGACCCCTAATACAGCTATTTTAGGACGAATAATGCCAAAGTCCATGCGTAGAGAAGTTTCCATCAGGCGGATCTTTTTCTCTACGAGTTCTTGATTGAGATTCTTTACGACATCTTTTAAAGGAAGATGATCGGTAAGGAGTCCCACGCGGAGTTCATCTGATACCATGAACATAAGGCTTTCCCCTTCCAATTCTTGAGCTAAATAGTCCGTATGTCCAGGGAAATGAAAGTGCTCAGATTGGATATTTTTCTTATTAATAGGAGCTGTAACCAATACATCCACAGCGCCTTCTTTGAGTGCTGAAACGGCAGCTGTGAGGGATTCTAAGGCACACTTGCCACTCTCAGGAGTGGGAATTCCTAACTGAATAGGAGGGAGCTCCCGCCAGATATTCATTACATTGATTTTGTGTTCAATGATAGAACTCAAATGGATGATTCCATTGTAGGCAAAATCTATCCCAAATTGCTTTTTCCCAAAAGCTATCACTTTATTAGAAGCAAATAGGACAGGAGTACAGAAATCCAACATGCGCTCATCAGCAAATGTTTTCATTACTACTTCTAAACCTACACCATTGAGATCACCCACAGAAACTCCTATACGAATATTTGTTTTTTCTGTCATTTTTTTGTTAATTTGCATCGCCTTTCAGCACATGCGTTTGGAAGTGCAAAAATACGTAATTTTATTGAAAATGTTTACAGGAATTGTTGAAAAAATTGGTAGAATAGCAAAAATTACTTCTCAAGGTAAAAATTGCCACTTTTTTATAGAAAGCCAGCTTGCTGCCGAACTTAAAATAGACCAAAGTGTGGCTCATAATGGAGTCTGTCTTACGGTAGTAGGAATTGAAAATCAGCAGTATGAAGTAGTGGCTATAAATGAAACGCTTCAAAAAACAAGTCTTAGTACTTGGCAGGTAGGCGACATGGTCAATTTGGAACGTGCTATGAAACTCGGTGACCGCTTGGACGGACATATTGTACAGGGGCATGTGGATCAGACAGGCCTTTGCCACTCTATAGAGGACGCTCAGGGAAGTCGTGTCTTTACCTTTCACTACGATCCTTCTCTTGGCAATATGACCATAGAGAAAGGTTCTATTACTGTCAATGGAGTGAGCCTTACGGTAGTAAATTCTCAGAAAGGTGTTTTCTCTGTGGCAGTAATTCCTTATACTTACGAACATACGTCCTTTTATACTCTTAAAGAAGGAGATGTGGTGAATTTGGAGTTTGATGTCATAGGCAAGTATGTCTTGGCAAAGGTAAATGCTTTGAAACTTAAAAATTAAGATTTATGAAAAAAATCATCTATTTTCTTTCAACTCTATTTTTTTTTAGTTGTCATTTTTTTTCAAAGACTTCTGAAGAAACTACCTCAGAGGAGTTAAAAGAGCCCCCTATTGTGGCAGGTGATTATCCACAAGAAGATGATGGCTATCCACAGGTGGATACTGTGCCTGATTATAGCCCCAATATTCCCGATGGGGAGAGTAATATTGTCTTCAAAAGGGAGAAGGGGGAGGCAATCCTTATGGGGGATACCATTACTACCTATGATAAAAGAGGAAGATTCTTGGAATATCGCACGGATATAGATCGGAAGTTTGTTACGATCAAGGCTATTTCGGAACTGATGTATAATGATACCCAAGAGTATTGTAATGAGTATCATTTTGTAAAGGCCGAATTACCCAATGGAGAGCCACTTATTTTAGACGGAAGGCGTGTCTATAAGCTCTTAGAGAAACCTTTTGAAAAAGTGTTTGGCGCTTCTCAAGCCATTAAGATCTATCATGCCGACTATTACGGAGTAAGAGTGTCCGATGACGATGGGCTTACAGGCTGTGGTGCGCCCTTTGAACCCGCAGTATTGGTTTCTGTAGATGGGTTCAAGGGATTAGTTACTTTACAGAAAAATGATTTCGCTCTTGAAGCCTTTGGGTATGACCATCCATCAAGAAAGAAAGTAGATTTCTTTGAACTTGCTGATAATGACGGATTTGGTGATGAAGTGAAAAAAGCAACACAAACCCCTAATGGTATTGTCCTTGCTATACATAGAGATTTTCAAGAAGGATATACCGATTATAAAGTGCTTATAACCAAAGAAAAAGATATGTATAGTGCCGTCTATTTAGACTTTCCTGAAACAAAATATGATGAACCTTAAGAATAGGGAATAACAAGCTATCTCATTTACAATGGACAACAATTCCAAACAAAAAAAGCTTAAGCGACATAAGAATATTGCTTTAGGCTTACTACTGTTAATGTTATGCATCTATATAGGTGCTGTTATAGGACAGAGAAAAGCTCCTGAACTTGTTTTTGTAGGCTATATAAAAGCCTTTGCAGAGGCTGCTATGGTGGGAGCTCTTGCTGATTGGTTCGCTGTAACAGCCCTTTTTCACAAACCTTTAGGACTGAATATTCCTCATACAAATCTCATTGAAGAGCGAAAGAATGATATAGGAGAGAACTTGGGAAGTTTTGTGGTAGAAAACTTTCTCAAACCCCAACAGATACGTCCTTATATTATTAAAATTAAGCTATCATCATTTGTGCTTGAGTGGCTCTCCAGAGAGAATACTCCTTCTCAAATGAATGGTTTTCTAAAAACATATCCAATTCACACGAAAGCAAGAGAGTTCTTGGTTCAGTTTTTGGAAGGAGATAAATATGAAACTATCCTTTCACAATCTCTTGAAAAAATAGCTATTTATCTTCAAAAGCATCAGGATTCCCTACAGAGAGAAATAGAAGGGCAGTTTCCATTATTAGTACCTACTTTCATTAGAGAAGCTATTGCAAAGAAAGTAAGTGAAGGATTCTATCTGTACTTATTGAAAATGTCTCAGGATGCTCATCACCCTATTAGAACTGAGATTACCCAGGAGTTCTATCAGCTTTCTCAAGCCTTCAATACCCCTTATTGGGAGCAACAATTCATAACCTTATTACAAAAAGGAGTAGTATACTTTACTCAAGAATTGCAGGATAACACGATGTTACAAAATCAGATAGATGCTTGGGCGCAAAAAATGGTATATCAATTTGTTTTGAAAAATAAGGAAGAAGTAGGGATGCTCATTAGCCATACAGTGGAGAATTGGGAAGGAAAGCAACTGAGTAAAAAATTGGAATTGGAAGTAGGGAAAGATCTTCAGTTTATTCGAGTTAATGGTACTTTAGTAGGAGGATTAGTAGGTTTGTTTATTTACTTTCTTACACAATTTTTCTAAGAGCTGAATTTTGACTATCTTTGCACTTTGAAAACAATCATGTATGAATTTTGAGTTATTAAAGACCGATGAGGTAACCAAAGCTCGTGCGGGGCGTATTATTACAGATCATGGGGTGATAGAGACACCTATTTTTATGCCTGTAGGAACAGTGGCTTCTGTAAAAGGAGTACAGCAACGAGAGCTTAGTGAGGATATTAATGCAGATATTATATTAGGAAATACGTATCATCTCTACTTACGACCTACTACTTCCATACTGGAGCAAGCAGGGGGCTTACATAAGTTTATGCATTGGGACAGAAATATCCTTACCGATAGTGGAGGTTATCAGGTCTATTCTTTTTCAAGTACTCGAAAAATAAAAGAAGAAGGAGTAAAGTTTAAAAGTCATATTGATGGATCTTATCATTTTTTCTCTCCTGAAAAATCTATGGAGATTCAGCGGAGTATAGGAGCAGATATTATGATGGCATTTGATGAATGTACTCCTTATCCATGTGAATACGAGTATGCAAAACGCTCTATGCACATGACTCATCGTTGGTTAGACCGTTGCATTATTTATTTACGAGAAAATGCTCCTAAATATGGTTATAATCAGTCACTATTCCCTATTGTTCAGGGCTCTGTATATCCAGATTTACGTAAGATTTCTGCGGAATATATTGCAGAGAAACAAGCAGATGGAAATGCTATTGGAGGGCTTTCCGTAGGGGAGCCTGTAGAGAAGATGTATGAAATAACAGAGCTTGTATGTGATATCCTCCCTAAAGAAAAACCTCGCTATCTTATGGGAGTAGGAACACCCATTAATATATTAGAAAATATAGCCTTAGGAGTAGATATGATGGATTGTGTAATGCCTACCCGTAATGCTCGTAATGGTATGCTCTTTACCGCTTATGGAACTATTAATATCAAAAATAAAAAATGGGAAAATGATTTCTCTCCTATTGATGAGGATGGCTATACTTTTGTGGATACTTATTATACTAAGGCTTATCTCCGTCATCTTTTCGCAGCAGAGGAATTTCTAGGGAAGCAGATAGCTACGATTCATAACTTAGGCTTTTACTTATGGCTGGTACGTGAGGCAAGAAAACATATTTTACAAGGAGATTTTCTCCAATGGAAAAATCAAATGGTTAGCCAGATGAATAACCGTTTGTAGTGCATAGATAAACTTATGAGGAATGAAAATAATTGACAGATATATACTCAAGCGCTACTTCTTAACATACTCTGCTCTTTTTTTGATGTTTATTCCCATTGGAATTTTGGTAGATTTTGCTGAGAAGAATCAGAAAATGACTGACAATCACGCCCCTACAGAGGCTATTATTAAGTATTATGCTAACTTTGTAATACATTTTGCTAATATTCTTTTTCCTATTTTTCTTTTTCTTTCGGTGATATGGTTCACTTCTAAATTAGCTGAGAAAACGGAAATTGTAGCGATGCTTAGTTCAGGTATTTCTTATAATAGATTCTTGCGACCATACTTCTATGGAGCGACTATACTTTCAGTATTTGTCTTGATAATGGGGATGTTTGTTGTCCCTTATTCCAGTGGAGTGTATAATGAATTTTATGGTACTTATCTTTCGCCTAACCTTTACTCTAAGGGCTCTCGCCTATATAATCAGGTCAATAAGAATGAATATATTTATGTTAGTAGTTTTGATGCAAATAACAATCAAGGTTCAGATTTTGTTCTAGAACGCTTTGATGGACTAAAGATGACTGACAAAATTACAGCAAGTAACATTCAATGGATAGAGAATGATAGCATAAAGACTTACCGCCTTTCCTATTATACACATCGCAAAGTGGGAGAGTTTGATGATATTTATGAACAGGTGATTCAAAAGGATACATTGTTAAATTTCAAAACAACAGACTTACTGCCTATAGAATATGCAGCGGAAACTAAGAACTTCTTTGAATTGAACAAATTTATTGCTGAAGAGCGTCAAAAAGGATCACCAAACATTCGCATTTATGAACTGGTATACTATCGCCGTTGGGCAGCTATCTTTAATGTATTTATATTGACTATTATAGGAGTAGCGGTTTCCTCTGTTAAGAAAAGAGGAGGCATGGGAGTGAATTTGGCTTTTGGGGTACTTATTGGATTCTCGTATGTATTCTTCGAGCGTATCTTTGGAATTATGGCAGAAAAATCAGGAATCACCCCCCTTATGGCAGTCATTATCCCCAATGCGATGTTTGCCTTATTGGCAGTTTATATGATACGGAAATCAAGGAGGTAAGTCAGTGGTTAGTTATTAGTGCTCAGTGGTTAGTAACTCAAAATTTTTATTATGTCAGTAATTGCTAAATTGTACTTTGACGGAGGAGAAAGAACACTTTCCTCATATTGGTTTGAAATGAAAAGGGGAGGAGGCTTTGGAAATCAAGTACCGACCTTTCCTAATAAAATGACCTTTAAGTTGGAATTTGACCTTGAAAAAGGAGATGAATTTTTTACTCGTTGGATGGTCAAGCAAGAAAGCCAACGGGTAGAAATAGTTCTTTATGACATTCGCTGGAAACGGGTGGTAGAGCGTTTTGAGCTGATTTATTGTACTCCTCTAAAGTTCGAAACTCTCTTTGACCATCAAAGAGGTTCCAAGAATCTCTTAGTGATTGATGCTCTTACCATGATCACCAATGAGGTATATTATACAGATATGCGCTTTGGTGCGTATCTTACGGGGGAGATTGAAAGACCTAAGAAGAAAAAAGAGGATACAACTCCAAAAATAATAGACTATTATTTGACGGATAAACATCAAAATATCTTTAAAGATAATTTAAAAAGTCATATAGGAGAAAAAATTTGGATTAATATTAATAGTGAAAATCTTATAGGATAAAAAATAATCCTAAATCTAAATCAAAAAGAAGTAGATTTTGAGTATCAAGGGAAACGACTTGAAAATGATATTCTAAGAGATTTTAAAATGACAAAAGATTTTGAAAGTATTGAACTGACAATCATTGAACCTAAAGCAAATAATCATGAGTGAAAAAATTATAGAAAAGGTAGGAATAACTCTGCAAGTACCTTGTATAGGATATGAGAGGACTATAAATTTGATGATTGAAAAGAAGATCAGATTTGCTATTTTTGTAATACAAGGGCTGCTCAAAGAGGATCCTGAGATTGGAGAAGAAAAAGCTGTTTATCCTACAGATATAGATTATGAAGGATTAGGGAAAATTAAAAATTTAGAATCACAAGACACAATAGTTAATATCTATCTCTCTTCTACATTAGAGAATACAAAAAATGCTGTTTTAAGAGAAATTAAAGATTTAAGGAAAGTAGATGAAAGCATAAAAATTATAATGGTTGGTCATAGTATGGGGGCTGATAATATTGTAGAATTAACAAAAGAAAATAGAGATATCATATTTAATTTTATTATTTTACTTGATATAAAAGATGCAACATCATATGGTATACTTTCAATAGATGATGATAATATAAATGAAAATGTAGAAAATGTTATAAACTACTATCAAGAGGGAGAAAAAACGGGTATTGGAGGAGAAAAAATAGAAATAATTAATCCCCAAAAAACAAAAGGGGTCAATATACTATCTCCTGGTTCAAATCATCGTTCTATTGATAATGATTTAAAATATTTTATAATTGAAGATATTATTAACTTTAAAAAAGGAAAAGATGCTGTAATGATAGCAAAGAATAGAAAACTACCTATTTTCAGACCCAGTGACTCTGATTCAGAAGATGTATTAAATTTTAAACCAAGATGGGAAAATCTTTCTACTCCCATTACAATTGAAGAAATATCAAACCCTTCTAATAAGTAAAAAATGAAATTAAAGAAAAATAATGAAAAAATTTATAAATTTCTCGTTATAACAGATATTATTTCTGTTTTATTTCTATTCTTATATCTTTGTTATTGGAAAAAATATATGAATGATTATATGTATTATATTTTATCTATATATATCCCCGCTATAGTTATTGTAGCTTTTCTTATATTTTTTATTTGTAAAGTAAGAAGGATATTATCTTTGTTTTTTATTCTATTTAATATTCTTATTATTTACATTTCTATTAGAAATATTATAAAAGTTCTATATGGATAGCGTCTAATAAATATAAGGCTATAGACCTATAAAGGACTATAATATAACACAAAAACTAAGTAATGTCGGAAAGAATTTTCCTACACTACACAAAGTAATACACCAAGTAAAATCTTGGATAAGAGATATATACTCTTAGGTTTCAGAGCTTAATATAACTGTTATTTGGCGGAGTATAGTTTTAGAATCAATCGTTCACAGATATGCGCTTTGGTGCGTATCTTACGGGGGAGATTGAAAGACCTAAAAAGAAAAAGGAAGAAGAAGATTCTTTTGATGTAGATTTTGATATAGAATAGTTTATTATGAATAATGACACCTTTGTTCCACTTGGTATAAGATCCTATGATGGTTCTTATGAAAGTAAATATATTATGATCCCCTATACCATCTCAGGGAGCAATGCTAAAAAGTTAACCATCCAGATACGGAATGGAAGTACTGAACTCTACAAACAAGAGTTTACAGCTTCCAGTTCTCTTTCTGTAGGCAAACACTATTGGTCATGGGATGGCTTTGACAACGAGGAATCTTGGATACTGAAATACTTACAAAAGGCAACTTAAACTGCAAGATCACAGCCGTTAGCCAAAAAGGAAATGTTTTTACCAAGTTCAAAGACCTTAAGTTTTCTTATAAACAGGTAAATTGGGTAGATGTTCGAATAGATCGTCCTAATAAAATAATACAAGCGACAGTACGTATCAATCTGAGAGATGGAGGAGCTGTAGGACTAGATTCTGAATTAAAAGCATATGTAGCTGCAAGAGGTATGGGAAGTGAAGAGACAGTACTTTTAGAGATGGTTCCTTCTGATATTGTTAAAAAATATGGGCAACCAACCTTGAAGGCTCGTACTCGTAGTTTTGAAGATTTAAGAGACTTGGCATTACAAGGAGTAGAGAGATATTGGTCTCGTCGGGCTACTAACTGGGTAGGAAAGAATGTGAAAATAGGAGACGATTTTTATCAAGTTATTGTAAAAGGTTGTGTTCGTTCTAATGTAGATGATTTGCCTGTAAGAGACATAGTTGTATATTTTCCAAGCAATAGTGAAGATTATAGTTTTAGGAATATTCTTCTCGCTACAGATATAAAAACTAATGAAAAGGGGCTTTTTTATATTAGAGAGAATAGACAAGATATAAAAGAATATCTATTTTATCTGATATATCATGATTCTATTATCAAAGAAGTTAATCTAAAGGATAATAAAAGTATGAACTCTTTCTTAGAAGAGAGAAAAAAGGATACATTTGATATTGGAATTGTATATTTTGAAAAGCTAAAAGACAAAGAATAGTGTTTTGGTTGTTTTAAAATTATAGCAATTATTATGAGATTGAAAGAACCGTAGCTTCTGAGTTTGATGTCATACATTTAATAGGCTTAACTAAAATGAAAGTAGAATGAAAAGGATAATATTTTTAATAATATCATTGTTATTGGTAGGTTGTTATGAGGCAAAGTATTTATCAATTCCTTATATAAAAGGAAATTTGTATTCTAAGGAAGATAACAAACCTATTGCTGGAGCAGCTATATATAAATCGCTATTTATTGTATGAAGATTCCCAGAAAGGAGATGTACAAACAGATAGGGATGGTTATTTTTATATAGAAGGTCTTATAACAAATAAAAGAAGTTCTATGGAGAAGACCTATTGTAGAAAATTTTTTAAGAGAAAAGACTCTATAGTTAAGATTCTTGATTTGGACGAGGAAAGATATAAAAAATGTATGGATAGGGATACTTTCAACTTAGGCATTCTTTATCTTGAGGACTTGAAAAGTGTAAAGTTAGGAAATTATAAATATGAAGTTATAGAGGATACGCTCACTCAATAGATTGTGCTGAGAAATAGATCTCATGATATATCCTTTCTGAAGAAGATTTAAAGGATTATTATGGCTAACTAAAATGAATATAATCTTATGAAAAGGGGAGGAAAATTATTATGTATATCCATAGCATTAGGAGTTATCTGTTGTAAGCCTATAATATATGATGATCCATATAAGATAATTACTATCAAAGGGTGGGTGTTAGATACAGAAAATATCCCTTTGGATAGTGTAGAGATCTTAAATTTCAAAAATGAGATTTTGGCTTATTCTAATAAAAATGGGTATTTTGAGATACATGAAGAAGAGCATATTCTTCATGATGATGTTTTCTTTCAAAGAGCTAATTATATAACAGACATAATAAGGTATTATGTTTTTAGTGAGATAAGAGGCAAATGGTTCCCTTATTCAGGCCTTGATACTATTATTCTGAAAAAGGAAATAAAGGCTAACTAAAATGAATATAATCCTATGAGAGCATTATTTTTCTAATCTATACTAATAGACTGTTATAATACGAAAATGCCCACAGATAAGATAATCACCAGAAGAGGTTGGGTGATGGATGTCTTTTTCAGACCTTGATACCATTGTTTTAAAAAAGAATAATAGGTTATAGCTAACTAAAATAGACATAATTCTATGAAAAGGTAGATTCAGTTGATAAAGGGAATTTTGACTGTCAAAATTTGTTGCTTAGAAAAAAATAACATCATTCGAGAGTAAGACGATGTAAAAATAGATCGATCGGTAAAATTAGATTGTCAAATGAACTTGTTGTAAATACAATGGCTTTGTTTGATTGTCAGAAGTCTTGGAAAGGAATCATATAATGTCATAAATAATTATAAATTGGGATATATGAAAGGTTGTTGGCTATTTTTGATATGTATATTCTCCTCTTCGTGTTTGGTTTCACGAATGGCAAGTCCTATTATAACAGGGCGGATATTGGATTATGCAGGAAATCCTATTGAACAATGTCAAGTAGGAGAGTTTCTTACAGATAAAGAAGGATATTTTAGAATTCCTGAAAAAAGATATCACGAATTTACCTTTATCGGATTTGAAGCTCCTCCTGTTTTTGTGAATTTGATAGTTAGAAAAGAAGGCTATGAATCGGATACTATAGTTATGTACAACCCATTTGGAGGAGCTGCCCAGAAGGGAACTGTTTGGGAAGCATACGATATTTATCTAAAACGAATAGGAGAAAAAATACCAATAAAGAAAGCAATTGAGGATATAGAATGGGAGATAGTCTATGTAAAAGAAGGTAACGAACTTATGGGATTCCCTAATGTAGAGAAGGAAAATATACCTCCCACTCGTAAAGTAAATAATAAAAGAGAGTTATTTAAATATAAGAAAGAGGAGAGTTATTCAGGACAAAGAAAATTTTATCCAGCAACAAGTATGTTGTTTAGTAAAAATGAATTGTGCTTTTATGAATATTTGGATGAAGAAATGACTAAGGACACAACCTACTATGGAAAATATCAGTTTGTTTCTGATAGTATCCTTCAAATAGAGATGAACCATCCAAAAATTAAAGGCAGGTATCGTGTTGGAGAATTCGAGAAGTATTTTTTTAGGCTGAAGGCAATAAATAAGTAATTAACGTATAAAATAGATAAAAATGAATTTACTAAAAGGAAAGACCGCTATTGTTACCGGAGGTAGTCGTGGCATAGGAGCTGGAATTGTAAAGGCTTTTGTAGAACAAGGAGCTAATGTAGCTTTTACTTTCTATGGAACTGCTGTAGAAGAAGCAGAGGCTGAGATACAAGAACTCAATGGTAAGGGAGCTAAAATAGCTTTCTATCAGAGTAATGCAGCTGATTTTGAGTCTTGCGAGGAACTTATTAATAAAGTACTAGAAGACTTTGGAGGAATTGATATTTTGGTAAACAATGCAGGAATTACCAAGGATAACTTACTGATGCGTATGAGTGAGGCAGATTTTGATAAAGTGATTGCTGTAAATCTTAAGTCTATCTTTAATATGACTAAGGCAGTACAGAAGATATTCCTAAAACAACGCAGTGGTAACATTATCAATATGAGCAGTGTGGTAGGGGTACAAGGTAATGCTGGACAAGCTAATTATGCTGCTTCTAAGGCAGGTATTTTGGGTTTTACCAAGTCAGTAGCTTTGGAATTAGGCTCTCGAAATATTCGTTGTAATGCCATTGCTCCTGGTTTTATAGAGACTGAAATGACAGCAAAACTTGCTCCTGAAATAGTGGAAGGTTGGCGTAATGCTATTCCACTTAAGCGAGGAGGAACTGCAAAAGATATTGCCAATGCCTGTGTATTTTTAGCTTCTGATATGAGTTCCTATATTACAGGACAAGTACTCCGTATAGATGGGGGAATGATAACTGCTTAATGTAAAGGAATATTTACTGGCATGAGAAATCATCTCATGCCAGTTTAATATTTTTTAACAAATGTGTTAATAACTTTGTTTTGCCAATCGTAAAAATCGCCGTACTTTTACCCTCTGAAAAAAGAACAAGATATTATGGGCAAAATCATAGCCATAGCCAATCAAAAAGGAGGTGTTGGGAAAACTACCTCTTCTATTAATTTAGCGGCTGCCTTAGGTGTTTTGGAAAAAAAAGTACTCCTAATAGATGCCGATCCACAAGCGAATGCTACTTCTGGATTAGGAATAGAAGTAGAAGGAGTAGAGCGAGGAACGTATGAAGTATTGGAGCATTCTGCAACAGCAGAAAGTACTATCCTCAAGACGAATTCTCCTAACTTAGATCTTATTGCAGCACATATTGATCTGGTAGCTATTGAAATTGAATTGGTAGATAGACCACGAAGAGAGTATATGCTCAGGGAAGCTTTAGCTCCTATTAAGGATCGATATGATTATATTATTATTGATTGTGCTCCTTCTTTAGGATTACTTACTTTGAATGCACTTACTGCAGCAGATTCAGTAATTATTCCTATTCAATGTGAGTATTTTGCCTTAGAAGGATTAGGAAAGCTTCTTAATACTATCAAAAGTGTGCAAAAAATACATAATCCTGCATTGGATATAGAAGGATTACTCCTTACCATGTATGATTCTCGTTTACGACTTTCTAATCAAGTGGTGGAAGAGGTACAAAAACACTTTAGTGAAATGGTTTTTGAAACTATTATTCAACGAAATATTCGCCTTAGTGAAGCACCTAGTTTTGGAGAAACAATTATTAGTTATGATGCAGCTAGTAAGGGAGCTGCCAATTATATTAGTCTGGCAGAGGAAATTATCAAAAAGAATAGTTAGGACATAATTATGGGAAAAGTAAATAAAGGACAACGATTAGGACGAGGATTAGGAGCATTACTTCCTACTGAAGATATTCAATCAGCTTCTGATACTAATGCCGATAAACTTATAGGAAATATATTAGAGCTCCCTCTAGATCAAGTTACTGAAAACCCTTATCAACCACGGACTGTCTTTAACGAGGAGACCCTAAATGAGTTAGCTTCTTCTATTAGGGAATTGGGTGTAATTCAACCTATTACAGTAAGGAAGATAGCTGCTCAAAAATATGAACTTATCTCCGGAGAACGCCGGTTACGCGCTTCTAAGTTAGCGGGACTTACTTCAATACCGGCTTTTATTCGTATAGCCAATGATGAGGAGTCTCTTATGATGGCTCTTGTAGAGAATATTCAGCGGCAGGATTTAGACCCTATTGAAGTAGCTTTGAGTTATAATCGAATGATAGAGGAACTGAGTCTCACTCAAGAACAGATGAGTGATAGAGTAGGGAAGAAGCGCTCTACGATTACTAATTACCTACGACTTCTGAAGCTTGACCCTATTATTCAAACAGGAATCCGAGATGGATTTATCTCTATGGGACATGGACGTGCTTTGATTAATGTTGAGGATAGGGAAGAACAATTGGCTATATATAATCGTGTTATAGCACAGAACCTTTCTGTTCGTGAGACAGAAATGGCAGTTCAACAACTTAAAAATCCTCAAAAAGTAGCGGTTATAGTACCTAAACGGGCAAAGGAAATACCTGCATTTGCTGCTGAAGGAATGGAGAGATTGCGCCAGCATTTTGGGAATAATGCAACAATTAGGATAGATAAAACAGGAAAAGGAAAAGTAGAGATTCCTTTCAAAACAGAAGAAGAATTCAAACGCATACAAAAAATACTATACGGTGAGGGTTAGTTTTTGGATAGGAATAGTTTCCCTTTTGGGTATAAGAGTTTGGGGACAAACGGACACGCTTTCAGTGAGAGTTAAGGATACCATAACTGTGCCTCAAACAGTTATTCTAAAGACATGGAATACAGATCCACTTTCACCGGCGCGGGCAGCTTTCTATTCTGCTATTCTCCCAGGATTAGGTCAAGCTTATAATAAAAGCTATTGGAAAATACCTATAGTATATTTGGCTATTGGAATTCCTACATATTTGTATTTTCGTAATGATAAAGAACTTGACCGTTATCGAACAGCCTATAAAAGTCGTTTAGATGGGCGCACAGATGATGAATTTTATGGAGGACGTACGGATGGGAATCCTCGCCTTAGTACAGATGCTCTTCGCCGTGCTCAGGATTTATATCGCAGGAATAAAGAAATGGCAATGCTATTTGCTATAGGATTCTATGCACTGAATATTATAGAAGCTAATGTAGATGCTCACCTTAAACAATTTAATGTAGATGAGAATCTTTCTATTGAACCCTTCCTTCACCAAAATAGATTTAATAATTCATATATAGGAATTTCACTTACCTATAACTTTTAATAATAAAATTAAAAACAAGAGAAATGAAAAAACTGGCATTATTTGCAATTCTACTGCTTCCCTTTTCTTTGAAAGCACAAGTGAGAAAGGTAAGAGGAGAGATGAGGCCTCCTGTAATTGAAATTACCAAATTAGATTTTGCAAAAAATGAATTAAATTATACCTTTGAGAAAATTAAACTTCAAAATCAACGTTGGTATAAGTACAATGCTGTAGGACTTAATATGAGTGAAGTAGCTTATTCCAATTGGAGTGCTGGAGGGGTAAATTCTGTATCTTTCTTAGCAGATGCAAAATTTCGTCGTCGTTACTTAGTGGAGAACTATTTTTGGGATAATGAGTTGATTGCTAACTATGGAATTAATATCCAAACAGGGGAACGATTACGGAAAACAGATGATCAGGTACTTGTGAGTTCTTCTTTTGGTTACCGTACGGGATTCCGAGATTGGTATTATTCATCCAAAATTTCATTCAATACCCAGTTTAGTGATGGATATGATTATCCCAGAGATCCTGATGCAGACCCTATTTCTCGTTTTATGGCACCGGGGTATCTGTATTTAGGAATTGGTATGGAATATGCTCCTGAAAAAGAAAAAGTAACTGTTTTTATTTCTCCCTTGACGATGAAAGCAACATTTGTAATGGATCAAAATTTAGCTGATAAAGGTTCTTTTGGGCTAGCCCCTGCTGAATACGATAATATAGGTAATTTGTTAAAACATGCTAAACAATATCTTATTGAAGTAGGCTTCCTGTTATCAGGAAAACATGAAATAGAACTTTATGAGAATGTTAATATGGTTAATCAGGTATCTTTCTATACGCAATATGATAAGAGTTTTGGAAATGTAGATGTGGATTGGCAACTTTCTTTTGATATGAAAATTAATGATTTTTTGCAGGCACGTATAGGTACTCATCTTAAGTATGATGATGATATTAAGTTCAAGGAAGAAACATTACCTAATGGAGTAAAACATTTGTATAGTCCACGTGTACAATTCAAGCAAATATTAGGGGTAGGGTTGAAGTATACTTTTTAAGTTATAACATAAATAAGTCTGATGCGATACCATCGGAAAGAAATAATCCCTTTTTTGATGTGATAATGTGATTATTATAATAAATGAGTAAGCCTTTTTCTATATAGGGAAAGGCTTCTTTTTTTAGGTAGGTAACATAGAATTCTCCAAAATCTTGTTGAATGCTTTCAAGAGAGATACCTTTTTGGATTCTAAGCCCTGTCATAATACGTTCATTGTATAGGTCTTTTAAGGAGAGCACTTCTTTCCCTTGAGGAAGAATACCTTCTGAAATTTGTTTTATATACTTGATATTGTGTGCTATATTCCAGGTACGTTCTTTGCCATTATAACTATGCGCAGAGGGACCTATTCCCATATAATGTTTTTGCTCCCAATAAGCAGTATTATTTTTACTAAAATATCCTTTTCTTCCAAAATTGGAAAGTTCATAATGAATAAATCCTTCTTTCTCTAATATATCTTTTAGTAAGTAGAATTGTTCTCTTGCTTGAGAATCATTGGTAGGAGGAATTTTTCCTTTTTTAATAAATTGATATAAAGCGGTCTTAGGCTCTACTGTAAGAGCATAAGCAGAAAGGTGTGGAATGCCAAAGGAAAGAGCTATATTGATATTCTCAATCCATCGCTTATGAGACAAATTAGGGATTCCATAAATGAGATCAATGGAGATGTTGTCAAATAATCCTATAGCTTTTGCTAAAAGTTCTTTTGCTTGAGATACTGTATGGGCTCTATTCATTAGCCGTAAGTCTTCTTCAAAGAAGGATTGTATACCTATACTTAGTCGGTTAATCCCTAATTCTTTTAACTGCTCTAAAGAAATCCCTTTTTTGGAAAGAGTAAAATCATCAGGATTTATTTCAATAGTAATCTCAGCATTAGGATCTACAGTGTAGTGATAATGGATAGTAGTCAATATTTCATTAAGTTCCTCAAAGGTAAGTATTGATGGTGTTCCCCCTCCTAAATAGACAGTCTGTAATGTCTGAGAAGCTTCTTTTTTTCTCATTTCCAATTCTTTGCATAAAGCTTTGATCATTTGAGGTTTTCGCTTTAGGGTTGTAGAAAAATGAAAATCACAATAATGACAAGCTTGCCGACAGAAAGGAATATGGATATAGAGGCTATACATAGGGGAGAATTAGGAAATTCTATCTTCATTTTGCTTAATAAAAGCCTCCCATGAGGAGTAACTTTTATTTTTTTCCATCTTTCCTCCATTGAAGAAATGGCATACAGCTACAGCAAGTCCATCAGTAGCATCTAAATGGCTGGGAAAATCCTTAAAATTTAGAAGTTGCTGTAGCATTTTGGCTACTTGTTCCTTGGTTGCATTTCCATTGCCTGTAATCGCCATTTTTACTTTCTTAGGTTCATATTCTGTGATAGGTACTTCTCGGGCGAGTCCAGCAGCCATGGCTACACCTTGTGCTCGCCCAAGTTTAAGCATGGATTGTACATTTTTCCCAAAAAAAGGAGCTTCAATAGCTAGTTCATCAGGTTTATAATTATCAATGAGCTCAGTAGTACGTTCAAAAATGAGCTTGAGCTTTAAGTAATGATTATCATATTTATTTAATAATAGTTCATTCATCTGAACAAATTTCATTTGATTTTTTATTACCTGAATAATGCCAAAGCCCATTACTGTAGTACCAGGATCAATACCTAAAATGATTTTTTCCATCCTGTTTTTTCTTTTTAACAATGTACCTGTAATACTTCTACAGCTCCTGTAAGAGTAATCTCAGAGCAGCAAGCAGGTACAAGCAGGGTATTCCCTTTTTCTAAAGGAAGTTCTATGTTTTTGTATTGTAGGCTTCCTTTCCCTCCTACTCCCATGTATATATGAAAGGAATCCTGCGGAAGCTTAAAAGAGGTAGTTTGTGTAATCTTTAGGTAGCTAGTAGTAAAGTAAGGGGAATTGACAGCTTGGTTTTCAATATTTTCAGTTTTGTTATAGAATTTATGAAAATCATCTTTTCTTTGAAAATCAATAGCATCTAAGGCAAGTTCTGTATGCAGCTCTCGGTAATTACCATTTTTATCCTTGCGGTCAAAGTCATACACACGATAGGTAATATCACTGGTCTGTTGTATTTCTGCTAGTAGTACTCCTGCTCCTATAGCATGGATTTTTCCAGCAGGGATAAAGAACATATCTCCGTGTTTTACTTTTTCATAATTTAACAATTGAGTGAGTGTTTTTTTCTCTAAATGAGCTTGATATTCTTCTTTGGAAACATCTCTGTTAAAGCCGATAATGATGGATGAATTTGGATCTGCTTCCATGATATACCACATCTCTGTTTTTCCAAAGGAGTTATGGCGCTTCTTAGCTAATTCATTATTAGGATGTACTTGGATTGATAGGTCTTGAGCCGCATCAATGAACTTGATAAGCAGAGGAAAGTCTGTTCCAAATCGTTTATAGACATTTTCTCCTAATGTAGCTTTAGGGTGTTCTTCTATGAGTGCTTGTAAAGAAGTGCCCTTTAGTGCTCCATTATTAATGATTGAAACATCTCCTTTTACAGTGGAGATTTCCCAACTCTCTCCTATAAGAGGTTGGTTTATAGATTTGTGTAGCTCTTCTCTGAGTTTATCTCCTCCCCAAAGACGTTCCTTAAAGATAGGATTAAAAATAAGTGGATATAGGTTCATTTAAATCAAAATTTGAGAGGACAAAAATACAAATTTTTTTTCAATGTGAAAGTTTTCAAAGTGTCCATTATAAAATATTTATAGGAATGGTCGGAAAAAAATTTGCAAGTTTGATAAATTGTTGTACCTTTGCACGCTGTTAGAAATCTCAAAAAATGAAGGACTAACAGAATAGGAATGTTTAATTAAAATAATTTAAGTGTGGACACATTAAGTTACAAAACACTCTCAGTAAATAAGCAAAACGCGGATAAACAATGGGTTATAGTGAATGCTGAGGGTCAAAAATTAGGGCGACTTGCCTCAAAAGTAGCGAAGCTCCTTAGAGGAAAGTATAAGCCAAGTTATACACCGCACGCAGATTGTGGTGATAATGTAATCATTATCAATGCTGAGAAAATAGAACTCAGTGGACTGAAAACGGACACTAAGGAATATCTTCGCTATACAGGGTATCCAGGTGGGCAACGTATTCAATCTTTTAAACAGGTGCTTACTAAGTTTCCTGAGAGAATTATTGAAAAAGCAGTAAAAGGAATGCTTCCTAAAAATAAGTTAGGAGCAGCTTTATTCCGTAATCTTAAAGTATATGCAGGAACTGCTCATAATCATGAAGCGCAAAAGCCTGTTTCTATTAATCTAAATGACCTTAAATAATGGACGTAATTCACAAAATTGGACGAAGAAAAACCGCTGTGGCTCGTGTTTACATGAAAGAAGGAAGCGGGAAAATTACCGTTAACAAGAGAGATTTGGCTAATTATTTTACTACTCCAACTCTTCAGTACAAGATAAAGCAACCTTTTGCTCTGTCAGGAACTGAGGATACCTATGATATTAATGTGAATGTATATGGAGGAGGAATTACAGGACAAGCAGAGGCTATTCGCCTTGCTATTTCTCGTGCCTTGTGTGAAGTAGATGCTGAAAATAGAGCAATACTCAAGCCGGAAGGATTGCTTACTCGTGATCCTCGGATGGTAGAGAGAAAGAAATTCGGTCAAAAGAAGGCTCGTAAAAGATTCCAATTCTCAAAACGTTAATATTTTATTTAAAATTATTTATTGCCGTATTTTCCCTATGTGGAAAGTTAGTTTAGCATCCAAATACAATGGGCGAAATATGACCACCATTTATTGCTAAATCATACGGAACGTAAACTATTAAAAAAATGGCAAATTCAATAGAAGTAAAAGACCTATTAGAAGCTGGAGTGCATTTTGGACACCTTACCAGAAAGTGGAACCCTAATATGGCGCCATATATCTATATGGAAAGAAATGGTATTCACGTAATTAATTTATATAAGACTGCTGCTAAGATAGAAGAAGCCTGTGAAGCTCTTAAAAAAATTGCTGCTTCAGGGAAAAAGATTCTTTTTGTAGCTACTAAAAAACAAGCTAAGGATATTGTAGCTGAAAAAGCTACTTCTGCATCTATGCCTTACATTACTGAAAGATGGCCTGGTGGTATGCTTACCAATTTTGTTACTATCCGTAAGGCAGTGAAGAAAATGTCATCTATTGATAAGATGAAAAAGGATGGTACTTATGATACTCTTTCCAAGAAAGAAAAATTGCATGTAACTCGTCTTAGAGAAAAATTAGAGAAAAATTTGGGCTCTATTGCGGACATGACTCGCCTTCCTTCTGCTCTTTTTGTAGTGGATACTTTAAGAGAACACATTGCTGTAAGAGAAGCGCAAAAGTTAAACATTCCTATTTTTGCTATGGTGGATACTAATTCAGATCCTCGTGAAGTGGATTATGTAATTCCTGCCAATGATGATGCTTCTCGTTCCATTGAAAAAATTCTCTCTTATGTAGTAGAGGCTATCAAAGAAGGTCTTGAAGACAATAAGAAAGCAGAAAAGTCAGAAGAAAAGACTACTGAAAATTAATTGTTAAATTTATAAAGTGATTATTTAAAGACTCTGTATTAAATAATCACTTTTTTAAAAAATATAGAAAAATATGTCAAAAATTACTGCTGCTGAGGTAAATAAACTCAGACAAGCCACTGGAGCTGGAATGATGGATTGTAAAAATGCTTTAGTAGAAGCTGAAGGGGATTTTGATAAAGCTATTGAAATTCTTCGTAAAAAAGGACAAAAAGTGGCTGAAAAACGTGCTGATAGAGAATCTGCTGAGGGGGCTGTTATTGCAAAAGTAAATGCTAATCATACCAAAGGAGTTATTATCTCTCTCAACTGTGAAACAGACTTTGTTGCTAAAAATGAATCTTTCGTGGCTTTAGCAAATGAATTAGCTGAAGTAGCTCTTAACTATAAAACCAAAGAAGAATTCCTAAAAGCTCCTTTTAAGGGAATTACTGTAGCTGAAAAACTTACTGAGCAAACAGGAGTTATTGGTGAAAAAATTGAGATAGGACAGTTTGAAGTTTTAGAAGGTAACTATGTGGATCTCTATATTCATGCAGGTAACAAGATTGCGGCCTTAGTATCACTTTCTGCAGCTATTGACAAGGCTCATGAGGTGGCTCGCAACGTATGTATGCAGGTGGCTTCTATGGGGGCTATTGTGCTTTCAAGCAAAGATTTTGATCCTGCTTATGTAGCTAGCGAAACTGAAGCACGTATTGCTGCTATTGTGAAAGATAATGAAGAGCTAAGACGTCTTGGAAAGACAGAAAAGCATGTACCTAAGTATATCTCTGCTCTCCAACTTACTCCTGAGGTACTCAAACAAGCTGAAGAAGATGCCAAAGCAGAACTTAAAGCAGAGGGTAAGCCTGAAAAGATTTGGGATAGAATCCTTCCCGGAAAAATACAACGGTTCATTGATGATAATACTACTTTAGATTTAGAAAAAGCATTGCTTGATCAGTATTATATCAAGGATGAGAGTAAGAAGGTGGCTGACTATGTGAGGGCTTTTAATGTAGAAATTACAGGATTCAAAAGAGTTTCACTCGTGTAGTCTCTCTTATATAAAGTATTATTATTTAAATAAAATAAAAGGTGTTTTCTTAACTCTAAGGAAACCCTTTTATTTTAAAAGAAAGCTTGAGTATGACTTCTAAAATTATTATTTTTTCAGCGCCTTCAGGAAGTGGAAAATCAACTATCATCAGAGAACTTCTGAAACATCCAGATTTAAATTTAGCCTTTTCCATTTCCACTACCTCACGTATTCCCAGAGGAAATGAGCAACATGGAGTAGAATATTATTTTATTTCGGTTGATGATTTCAAAAAAAAGATAGAAGAAAAGGCTTTTATAGAATGGCAAGAAGTATATGCTGACAACTACTATGGGACTTATCAAAGTGAAATAGATAGGCTTTTTTCTCTAGGAAAAAATATTATCTTTGATTTGGATGTATTTGGAGGAATTAATCTTAAAAAGCATTTTAAGGAGCAAGCACTTTCTATATTTGTTCAGCCCCCTAGTCTTGAAGAACTAAAAAAGCGTCTTGAAAAGCGTAATACAGAAACTATAGAAAAGATTGAAATGCGTATTGCTAAAGCTAAATATGAGATGGAACAGGCATCCCATTTTGATAGGCTTATTATTAATGATGATTTGTCTCAAAGTGTAAATGAAGCACTTCAAATGATTCGCAATTTTCTTAGTAAGTAATGTAATAATTCATTATGAATCAGAAAAAGATAGGTCTTTATTTTGGATCATTTAATCCTATTCATGTAGGTCATCTTATTTTGGCTAATTATTTAGTGGAACATAATGATCTGGATGAAATATGGTTTGTTGTAACACCACAGAATCCCTTTAAGGATAAGAGAACTTTATTGGGGAACTCCTATCGTCTTGAAATGGTACAACTTTGCCTCAAAAAATATGAGAAATTATGTGCTTGTGATATAGAATTCTATCTTCCACAACCTAATTATACTATTGATACATTAATTCATTTGGAAGAGAAGTATCCTCAACATGTGTTTTCTTTGATTATGGGGGAAGATAATCTAAAATCTTTTCATAAATGGAAGAATTATGAGGTTATCTTAAATAGATATTCCATTTATGTATATCCACGGATTGTTGAAGGAAATATTCCAGAGCAATTTAAGGAGAATCCTCATATCATATATGTGAAAGCACCTATTATAGAAATATCTGCAACAGCTATAAGGGAGGATATTGCTAAAAACAGAAATGTACAACCCCTTTTATCTTCAGAGGTATGGAATTATATAGATAAGTGGGGATTCTACAAATGAATTAATAGTTTACTGAACTTTACAATAATAGGAGAAAGTTCTTACACTTTCTCCTACATGTTTTAATATTTCTGATTTTATAGTTACTATAGAGTATTAGTACTATTTTTTATTAAATTATTTTATCAAGTTATTGACTTCTAGAGATTCTCCAATCTCTAATAGGTGTAATCGTTTATGGGCGTCACTGAACTTGCGCTTGGAGGCTTCTTTGTCAATCTTTATTACTTCAAAGGTATCATAGTGTACTCCTAATACATTATTGGTCTCTACGAATTTGGCGGCAGTAAGCGCATCCCTTACGCCCATCGTATAGTTGTTTCCTATAGGGAAAATAGCCAAATCAACTCTATATTGATGAGGAATGATTTTCATATCCAATGTAAGGGCTGTATCTCCTGATACATAGATGGTTTCATCTTTATAATTGATAAGAAATCCTGCAGGATTACCTCCATAACTTCCATCAGGGAAGGAAGAAGAATGGACAGCTTTAATCATTTTAATCTTTACTTTCCCATCAAGGAACCGATGAGATCCCCCTATATTCATATCATGTCCATCTATCCCTAATTTTCGGTAATGATCAAGAATTTCAGGATTTGTAATTAGTTGTGCTCCTGTATGTTTTGCAATGGTTTCTGTATCAAGAATATGGTCACCATGAGCATGGGTAAGAAGGATGTATGTTGCCTTTATATTATTGATATTGATATGTTTGGCAAGAGGATTAGCGCTAATGAAGGGGTCTATAAGGAAGTATGTTCCTTCAATTTCAATATTGACACATGCATGTCCTAAATAAGTTACTTTCATGATTATTTTATTTGGTTATTATTTAAAGTATTCTATGCATTCACCTTGTTTTTGGAAATACTCCTCATAGCAGAGGATAACAAAGCGGAAATCAAAAGGATTGAGATGTCTGATTAAGAGTTTGATAAGTTGTCCTTGTGTCTCTATCATATACTCACTAAAATTATTCACTCTTTCCTGTAGAGATTCTTTAGGAAATAGGCTAATACGCAAGGAAATTGCTCTATCCAATTGATCTTTATATTTCTTTTTTTGAGCTTTAAGCAGACGTTTTTCTAAGTGTTCTAATCCCTTAAGTTGTTTTGCTTCTTGTGCCCTTACTGCTCCTAAGAAGGACTTATCAGTATGGGAGGCTATTTGAAAAAGGTCATTAAATTGCTTTTGTAAGAATTGTTTTTGTTCAGAAAAATCAATGGGAATTTCAGAAATTCTCTTAGTAATTTTACTTGTCAAAAGGTCATTTTTCAAAAAAATGTCATAATGAGTAAGGTTTAATCTATCTATATTTTTTTGTTGCTTTTCACTAATGAGAAGTACAGAATTACGAAGCATAAGAATAGGAAAAGGTACCTTGTAGGAGGTAAACATTTCTTTGAGTTCCAGCCAGTAAGCAATTTCCCCTCCTCCTCCTATATAAGCTAAATTAGGTAGTATAATTTCTTGATATAAAGGACGAAGAATTACGTTGGGAGAAAATCGTTCAGGAAAATCCTCTAGTTCATTTAGAATTTCTTCCTCAGTGAATTGTATGTTCGTATTAAGCACTTTATATTTTCCATTTTCGTTTACAATACGTTCTCTTAACCCTTTCTTTACATAGAAAATATTAATTTCACGAGGATGCACTTGTTCGGGGTAATTTCTATTAATTCCTTTAATGTAGAGAAGTGTTTTTTCTATTTTCTTTTGAGAGATGTGCTCTGTGAGTTCCTTCTTGAAATAGGGAAAAAATAACTTTTTGAGAGATTTATCATTTCCATCAATAATTACTAAACCATATTGAGCAAAAAGTTCATTAACCAAGTAACGGGTAGCAGCAGATAGATTAGAGTGTTGTGTGTAAGTTTTTTCAAATAAATCTGTTAAATATTGTGCTTCATGACTTTTACCTAAGGTTATTTTGAGTATATTAGCAACTTTGTAGAGTTCCTCTGTGGAGAAATCTCCTACCATTCCTTTTTGTTCTGAATGCCATGAGAGTTTTTGTCCTTGTAAAGTAAAATGATTAATCTCCTCAAAATCATGATCCTCTGTAGCCATCCAATAGATAGGAACGAATTGGTATTGAGGATATAGTTGTTTGAGTTGTTGGCAACTTATAATAGTGGAAATAATTTTATAAATAAAATATAAAGGACCTGTAAAAAGACTTAATTGATGTCCAGTGGTGATTGTGAAGGTATTTTCTTCCTTTAAAGATTGTATATTCTGATGTGTCTTTTCAGAAATGGATAGGTTTTTATATTGACTCTCTAATGATTCTACAAGGATCCTCCTATTTTCCTTAGAAAAATAGACTTGTTTTTCATTTAACTGAGACAAAAAGTTATCTATAAGGGGGAAACGATGGTACAAACATCGTAGTTCTTCTTTTTGAGATAGATAATCAGTAATGAATTCAGAAAAATATCCTGTATCCTTGTAGGGAATATAATCAGTCATAAAAATATTTTTTGAGGAATAGAGAAAAATCTACAAATATCTTATAGGTAATTATTTATACAAGAGTTCGAAACAGAAAGGAAGTAGCTCTTTGATAGAGGAAACTTCTAGTACTTTCCCTTGAGAGCTAGCACAAAAAACAGTAATAGGGGCTCCTTGGGTACATTCATATTCTAAGAGAGCCTGTCTACAGCTACCACAGGGAGTAGTAATTTCCCCTTTAGGAGCTTTATTATTATCTCCACAAATAGCAATTTTTATAATCTTTTCCTCTGGGTAATTAGCTTTTGCATAGAAAAGAGCCGTGCGTTCAGCACACAATCCAGAAGGATAGGCTGCGTTTTCTTGATTATTTCCTGTGATAATCTGTTGGTTACTCAAGAGAATAGCAGCTCCTACCCAAAAGGAAGAATAAGGTGCATATGCTTTCTCTCTTATTTCCATAGCCTTATAAATGAGTGCTTTGTCTTGTTCAAGCATATCATTCAGATCATGGATTTTATAACTAAATTGGTAGATTTGTTCACTCATAATTTATTGATATAAAAGAAATATAATAAACAATATATAATAACTAAGTATAGGAAAATAGTTTTATACTAGAACGAAAAACTGAGAAGCAAAGATAGAAAAAAATAAAATAAAAACCTATAAAAAAATAGAATTTCTTTTCAAAGCTAATTTTCTTGATAAAAAACAATCAAAAAAAATTATTTATTTGATTGTTTTTTGTATTTTTGTTGCCAGATAATAAAGTATATTTTCATGGAAATATTTACTACAATGGATGCTTATTTAAGAGGATTCTGGTTTATAGCTATTCCAGTATCTATTATTTTTGTAATCCAAACAATAATGACCTTTGTAGGAGCAAATGCTTCTGATGGATTAGAGGCGGATTTTGATGGAGATTTTTCTGGGACAGATGCTCCCTTTCAACTTTTTTCTCTTCGCAATTTAGTTAATTTTCTGTTAGGATTCAGTTGGACAGGTATTTCTTTTTATGAGTTAATCTCTAACAAAGTACTATTAATTGTGTTTTCAGTGATTATAGGGTGTTTATTTGTATATATTTTCTTCTTAACTATTCAAGCTTTGATGAAACTTGCCGAAGATAATTCCTTTAAGATAACAGAGACTTTGGGTAAAGTAGCACAGGTGTATATTCCTATTCCTGAATACTTATCAGGCAGGGGAAAGGTAACTTTAAGCATACGTGGTTCTCTCAGGGAATTAGATGCGATGACAGAAGGAGAAAAGATTCCTTCTAATGTAACTGTAAAAGTAGTTAAAGTAAAAGATGAAATTCTATTTGTAGAAAAAATCTAAGGTAATTTTTGATTCTGGATATTTAGTCACCAACAATAGTAATTAACAATTAATTATATATGGATTTTTCATCTCCCATTAGTTTGATTGCTATATTTGCAATCGTTTTGTTTGTAACCATTGTATCTCTTACTGCACGATACAAACGTTGTCCATCGGACAAAATATTGGTTATCTATGGGCGTACAGGGGGTACCTCAGCACGTTGTATTCATGGTGGAGGCGCTTTTGTATGGCCTGTAATTCAGGATTTTGCTTATTTGGATTTGCGTCCACTTTCCATTGAGGCAAATCTCTATAATGCTTTGAGCCGTCAGAATATTCGAGTAGATGTGCCTTGCCGCTTCACTATTGCCATTTCTACTGAGCCTGAGAATATGAATGCAGCTGCAGAACGCCTCTTAGGGCTTTCTCCTGAGCAAATTCAAGAACTTGCAAAGGATATCCTCTTCGGACAATTGCGTCTGGTTATTGCTACCATGACAATAGAAGAGATTAACTCCGACCGTGATAAATTTTTAGAGAATATCTCTAAGAATGTAGATAGTGAACTTAAAAAAATAGGTCTGAAGCTTATAAATGTTAATGTTACTGATATTAAGGACGAATCCGGTTATATAGAAGCTCTTGGAAAGGAGGCTGCCGCTAAAGCTATTAATGAAGCTAAGATTAGTGTAGCTGAACAAGAGAAAATTGGAGAAACAGGAAAGGCGCTTGCCGATAGAGAACGTGATACTCAAATAGCAGAGACACAGAGAGATAGAGATGTAAAGATTGCTATTACTCAGAAAAATAAAGAAATTAGTATTGCTCAGGCTAAGAAAGATGAGACAGTGGGAATTGCTGAAGCTAAGAAGGATGAGTCAATAGGAAAAGCTGAAGCCGATCGTGATAGCCGTATCAAGATATCAGAAGCCAATGCATCTGCTATCAAAGGAGAGAATGGAGCTAAGATAGAAATTGCTAATTCAGATGCACTACGTAGGGAAAAAGAAGCTGAATCCTTGCGTATTGCTATTTCTGCTGAAAAGGTACAACAAGCTAAAGCCTTAGAAGAGGCATATTCTGCAGAAGAAAAAGCTGAATCAGCTCGTGCCGATAGGGAGCGTGCTACCCAACAGGCAAATATCATTGTTCCTGCTGAAATTGCTAAACAGCGTGTGATTATAGAAGCTCAAGCAGAAGCGGATCGCTTGCGCGAAAATGCTAAAGGGGAAGCCGACGCTATCTATGCGAAAATGGAAGCCGAAGCCAAGGGGCTCTTTGAAATCCTAACTAAGCAGGCACAAGGGTACAAGGATGTGGTTGGTGCTGCAGGCGGCGATCCTACTAAGGCATTCCAATTACTGTTAATAGAGAAACTTCCTGAATTAGTTAAAACTCAAGTAGAGGCAGTAAAGAATATTAAAATAGATAAAATTACTGTTTGGGATTCCGGAAATGGAGAGAATGGCAATAGTTCTACAGCTAACTTTGTCTCTGGTATGATGAAGACCGTACCGCCACTCAATGATCTCTTCAATATGGCTGGACTCAATTTGCCAAACTATTTAGCAAAGGCTAATGAAACTTCCCAAGATACTCCTACAGAGGAAGTGCCCTCAGAAGGAAAAAAAATAAAAAATAGATAAAGCCCAAGCAAAAAGGCTTGGATATGTGAGTAAATAGATAACAGGTATAGCTAAGAAAATTCAAACTTAGCTATACCTTTTCATTTTTTATTTAGTTATGATAATGATCTTGGAATCAAATTCTTTCTTAGGATGTTCCTCCAATGCATCAAAACTAAATTGTAATGTATGGTCATCTATTTGCCTGAGGTAAGGATGGTTTCCTTGTATGGATTTTATTTTTCGATCAAACTTACAAAAGAGGTTAGTTTTTATTACATAAAGACTTTTTATTTTCTTACTTAATTCAGATTCAGAATGTTCCTCCTCCTCATCAATGTCTTTTTCATTTGAGGAGTTATTTGAGGTTTTCTCAGTTCCAATTCTAAGTAACTCTTCAGGAAAGAAAAAGAGGGTCTTTCCATCCCATTGGAAAATAGAGGAAAAAGAACTTCCGTACTGGGTGATACTTTCTTCAGCCTGACCAGTTTTGCCTAAGGCAACCCATTCTTTCTGGGACAAGTGATCCCCTTTCAAGGCAAATCCATAGGGAATATTACTATCATCCTTGTAAAGTCCTTTGATAAACGTACGTTTACCTAAATTTATGGTATCCTTTCCTGTAAGAGGTTTTCTTCTCTCTTTTGATATTTCATAAATACTTTTCCATTTTTTATCAAGATCTTTCTCTGCATACGATTTCATGATGCTATCTCCCAAGAAATATATCAATCGTTCCATATTCACTTCTACCAAAAAAGAAGAAGAGGTATTCTTATGGAAAGTAAAGGTAATATCACTTGTACAGGAACTAAGTCCCCATAAGGCTACAAAGAATGCTAATAAGCGTCTCATATTTATTAGAATTCAAAGCTACCTACTTCTATGACTTCTCTTTTGTTAGAGAGACGTACTGTAGTCTCTTGTTTCTTTTCTTGAGAGGTACCATAATGGGTAAAGAAAGTAATTCGGAGGCTTACAGGGAAGAGTTGCTTTTGAGAGCGATTCCCATAATAGTTTACCTCTATCTTATAGTTACCCTTAGGAGCTTTCTTAAGCATAAATTCCTCTGGTCCATATCCTTGGGTTATATCTTGGCTCATAGTACCTCCTAAGAAAGTACGTCTATGTCCATAGAAACATTTTTCCTCCTCAGGGTCGGTAACCCATAAGTCCATATCGGAGTTGTCCGTATCCCAAGTAAGAACTACACGGATGTCCACAGGCTCTTTTTTGAGTAGTCGTTTGTCTATAAAGGATGTCCGAATACCCTTTTGGGTATTTACGATATTATTAATTTCATTCATCACGATCAGTTGCACCTCTCTGAATCGGCTATCCCAAGGATGACTAACTACCTTGTATAATGTCTCTACTGCTTGTTGATATTGCTTATCTTGCGCAAGGGCAAGTCCCAAATCGCGATAGGCTTGTGGCTCCTCTTCACGGATAGAGAGCACCTTGCGAAATACCTCTATAGACTCTTGGTTTGCCTTGTAGTTGCTGAGCTTGTAGCCTAATATGCGAAGCAGTTGTGCATCTTCCAAGCCAAGTTCGGCTAAGTTGGACACCACTAATACTGCCTGCTCAGTATCTCCTTTTTTGAAGAAGTAATCTGCTACGTCTACATAGAAAGAAGGGGTCTGTCCGTATTCTTTCTTGAGTTTGTAGTAAGTCTCTATCGCTTTAGCAGGGTCAGCATATTCCATTACTTTTAGGTAAGGGGTGTCTGGGTTATAGTTGCTTAGGATTATTTTAGAAGGATTTGTATTAGAGGTGTTTTCCTCCTCAGAATAAGTTATTACTCCGCTCATATTGGCTTGTGTTATTTTATTGGCTTGTCTTCTTTCTTTCTTAGAAGCCCTATGCCCTGTTACAACTACATCAGCGAGCTGAGCATCATTATTACTTGAGACAGAACTTCGATCTGCTCTTATAACTAAAGCATTACTTTGTGATGCTACAGCTCTTGCTTGTACTCCAGCAGCCACAGCATGTTCTTCTCTCACTATTTGCATTCCATCTTGTTCTTCTTTTTTAGATTTCTCAGGTTTGGTACCTACAATAGGGAAGTCAGTATTCCACCATTTGCTTTGGGCCTCGGATAGTCTTACAATATAGTCCAGGTGTTCCTTCTTTGCTTTTTCCTTATCTTGTTTTTCCTTGTTTACATGGTGGTAATATTCCTTTTGGAGTTCTTCAGGAGGAGTGATTTGGTAGCGAAGATAATCCTCTACTGTTTCCAATACAATCAGGGAGTTGCCCTCGGTTACAATACCATATTCCCGACCTACTGCATCTATCTTTTTAGTATCAGAACCTTCCTTTTGGAGCTGTGAGATCTTTTTCTCTGCCCATATATGGCGTAAAAGTGAGAATTCATGTATATTTGCCTCTGAGGTTTTAGAAAAAATAACCTCCTTCTGTATGATTGTTTTGTTTGGATAGCCAAAAGAAATAAGCAATGTGGCATTCTGAGAGAGGAGTTCACCTGAGAAAGTGAAATTTTCCTCTATCAAGGTACCCTTTTCAGGGTATAAGTGTGTTATTTTTCCTTGTTTTACTTCATATCCTAAGAGCTGGAAGGACTGATAACGTAATGACTTAAGTGCTTTAGTGGGCTCTTGAGTGTTGAGGTTGATAAAACTACCCCCTGTGGTTCCTGCTAAATATTGTAGTTTGTCCATATTCGCCACAAGTTGGGAGGTAATGATATTAACAGGAGTGTGAAGGTTTTTGACTAAGTTATTGATCTTGAACTCTTCTTTGCCAAAATTAAAGATACCATCGGAGAATAGGAAATATTCATCTGCTCCATGAGGGAATATCATCGCATTTCCGTCGGTAGCTCCATCATAGGTTTGATTTTCTAAACAGTGTTTTAATTCTTGCCAATTACCGTCTTTTACCTCAAAGAAAATAGGCTTGGAAGTACGAATATGAAAGGTAGTGAGGGTCACTTTTATATTCTTTACCTCTTTGAAATAGGCATCCAAGAGAGCATATTCTTTGGCAAAATCTCTTTTCTCACTTGAGGAGGATATATCCCAAAGGATTCCTATATTTTTAGGAGCTTCTTTAGCTCTCAGAGGTAGTTTTTCTAAAGCGATATTTCCATATAAGTAGCTTTTATCTCCTTTGGAGGCACTGATGAGCTGGGGTTTGTCTATCTTTGGAAAGGTAAGAGCGATGTTTTTATCTAAGGTATAGTTGGTCTTCTCTACCTCGCTGATATAGCTATTGCGACTTTGAGTAAAATCCAGTTGTAGTGAATTCTGTATATTGGCTTTTACAAAACGGGAGACTACTTCGGTGTGTATTCTAAATTTCTTAAGTTTCATAGCCGTAGCGATAGGGAGGAAAAAGAAATCCTGTCCGTCCTTTTGGGAGAGTTCTTGCTCGAATGCGATAAGTATACGGCGAGAACCTCTTCTGGGCATAGGATATACACGGGCACGGAAGTTGTTTCCTTCGGTTTTTTCTAACAAACCTGGGTCTACACCACGACGTACAATGTCCTCAAAAGCTTTGCGTCCCAGAGCCTTATCCACTACAGCACCCTCACGGAGCTTTCCATTAATATCCAGAGCGAAACGAGAGACTTGTTGCCCATCGGAGAGAGGAAACTCAAACTCGCCTTCCATTACACGGCTATTGGGATTATAGAAACTCATTTCCATAGTAGTTACTGCTGTTTGTCCCATTACCAATATATCTATAGAAAGTTCTTGTAAGATCATGGGATTAGCATTGTGTTCATTAACTACTTTTACCTGAGGAATAATAGTTTTTTGGGCTATTATGGGAGTTAAAGAGTAAAACAGTATGAGAAATGATAGAAACTTTTTCATCTTTCTATTTATTAAAAAATTGCTATAAAATATTATACAAATAACATGCCAATATTTTGCTTATTATCTTAAAAAATATTTATCTTTGTCCCTAAAAATGATAATATGTTAAAATATTTGTATATCCTTCTATTTTCATTGCTTCTTTTGGGGTGCAGGCAAAGGGATTCCAAAGTAATAGTGAAGGAGATTTCCAATAGAGAGGTTAATGAATCCTATCAAGCAGTATCTTTGCAAGATACAACGGCGGCGTCTCTTAAGAAGGTAACTATCAAGGATCACATCTATAGACCTGTAATAGAGCGAGAACTTGTGGACTTTTATAAAAAATACGATTATAGAACTCGTTGGTTATATCAGAATAAACCATCTGCTCTTTTTACTTCTTATATAAAGGTTCTTGATGAATTTGTAGATTATGGATTTTTTCCGGAGAATTATCATAAAGAAAGACTCGCTCATCAAGTAGATTCTCTGTATAAGTATTCTTATTCTTCAGAGCAATTAGAAGGTTTAGATAGAGAAATTACAGCTTCTTTTTTACTTTTTACTAATCATTTGACAAGAGGACGTATTCCTAAGGTAGGAGATGAAAAGCGTATTTGGAGACGTAATCGCCCTTATTTGGATAATGTAGAGCTCCTTTTAAAGCTTAAGGATGATGATAATCTTTCCTTAATTATAGATGCTCTTCAACCGCAGCAATCTTTTTATAAAGCAATGGCACAGAAATATAGAGAATTAGAAAAAGATACGGCTATTACTTATCCTCTTTTTTCTATTACAGATTTGAAGAGTTATGGCATAGGTTATGCCGATAGCACAATTCTGGCCCTGCGAGCTCATTTGGAGTATAAAGGTTATAAATCTCCTGTACAAGGTGAACCTCAACAGGTAGATTCCTTACTTATAGAAGCAGTTAAAGAATTTCAAAGGAGTATAGGGATTCCTGCAGATGGAATACCTGGTGCATTAACTATGAATTATTTGCAGATGAACATTAAGCAGAAACGTGATTTGTTACTCCTGAATATGGAGCGCTTACGTTGGCAAAATAAAGATTTAGGAGAGGATTATATATTGGTGAATATTCCTGAGTATTGCCTACGCCTATTTCATAAGGATTCTTTAATGTTTGAAACTAGGGTAGTGGTAGGTAATCCTAAAACGCCTACCCCTATTTTCTCTGACAGTCTTAGGTATATAGAGTTTCGTCCCACTTGGTCGGTACCACAGAGTATTGTACGTAAGGAAATGATACCTAATATTATAAGTAGTGGAGATTCACTTAAATATGCTAAGCGTGGATATAAACTTTATGAGAATAATAAGGAGATAGATCCCACTCAAGTTAATTGGAAGGATGATCAGCTACATAAACGTATTTTCTATTTTGTAGAAGATCCTTCCGAACGTAATTCCTTAGGTTTGGTGAAGTTTGTCCTTTATAATGATATGAGTATCTACCTGCATGATACCCCTTCCAAGCGACTTTTTGGAAATACACAGCGTACCTATAGTCATGGCTGTATTCGTGTAGAATATCCTGATCAATTTGCTACTTATCTACTCAAATCCTCTGAAGATTGGGATGAACAGAAGGTCAGAGAGGCAATGGATACAGGGAAAAACCAGTACAGAGTGCATCCCAAGAAGCACTTTGTGATAGATATATCCTATCTTACTGCTTGGGTAGATAAGAAGGGGAATCTTATTATCCGTAATGATCCTTATCAGTTTGACAAAGAACAACTTAAGGTACTTAATCACTATAAAACTATGTAACTGTTCTCTCAGTTGAGCGTGGCGGAGAATACTTCTAAGAAATGGTGGATAATATGCTCCTTAACATCTTCTAAAGAAACAGAATGTCCAAGTTCTGCTTCAAGAGAGGTAACTGCTTTGTCGGCAATTCCACAAGGGACAATATAATTAAAGTAAGATAAATCTGTATTTACATTCAGGGCAAAACCATGCATGGTAACCCAGCGAGAAGCTCTTACACCCATTGCACATATTTTGCGAGCTAAAGGAGTACCTACATCTATCCAGACTCCCGTTTCTCCCTTGCTACGTTCCCCTTTGAGTCCATAGTCTGCAAGGGTAAGGATGATTACTTCTTCTAAATAGCGTAGGTATTGGTGGATATCAGGGAAAAAATTATCTAAGTCTAAGATAGGATAACCAACCACCTGTCCCAGCCCATGATAGGTGATATCCCCTCCACGGTTTACCTTATAGAAAGAGATATGTTTCTGTTTTAGGAAATCCTCACTCATGAGCAAGTGCTCCATTATTCCACTTTTTCCTAAGGTAAGTACATGGGGATGTTCTACGAAAATCAGATAGTTAGGGGTAGGGATAGGTATGGGGAGGTTTCTATTGGTCATTTTCTGAGTAATAATGGATTGGAATAACTCCTCTTGAGCCTCCCAAGCTTCCTTATAATCTTTTAATCCCCAGTCTATTAGAGTAATTTTCTTATTCATAACATCTATTGTGATAAAGAATTGCAAAAGTACATAAAAATAGGAAATCTTCCTAACTAAAAAGGTATAATCCTGTTTCTTGGCTATCGTTAATTTGCAAAGTATTATATAGTGAGGCTTTTTTAAGAAGAAAATACCTGTAGATAATTTTACTACTTATTATAAATAAAGTCATATCAAAATAATTATAATAGCTATGAAAAGTAGTTAGAATCTTTCTTATATTTATTCTTAACATTTTTTCCATTAGTGTATGAAATAATACAGTTCATGAAAAAAAAAGAAAATTATTTTTTTTAATTGAATTTTTTTAATACTTTTGCTTTTGTATATACTTATATAAAATAAAGATATTTTAAGAAAAAAATTCTTTTTTTATTTTTTTATAAATCAGTTGTTTAACATAATATATTAGAATCTTTACCGTAACGAATACCATAATCATTATGAAAAAGTATTTATATCTTTTAGTGGCTCTTTGTTGTTTCTTTTTAACTGATAACATGAGAGGGCAGGTGGCAGATACTCCTATAAAATTGCGATGGGATAATAATGGACAGGCTATCAAAGGAGATTTTATGCTTATAGGTAATTTACGTAAAGTGGGAGGAAATCTAATTAATATTTCAGATCCTTCTCATGGAAATAGACCTACGATGAATGCAAGTGCAGCAACCTTACGAATATCTTCTCCAAGTTCTTGTCTACGTGTGAAATGGGCTGGTTTATATTGGGCCGCACCTGTACAAATGGGGAATAATGATGTTAGAAAAAGACAGGTCAAATTTAAATTACCTGGTCAAAATTATTATCATAGTCTTACGGCAGATGTACACATGCAATCTAATTTTGCAAATATAGAAGATGCTTATAATTCTTTTAAGGACGTAACTTCCTTATTGCAAAGTATTGGCTCTAATTTCAATAATGGAGAATATGTTGTTGGAGATATCTATTCTGATGAATTTGATCAGGGATGGGGAGGCTGGAATTTAGTTGTAGTATATGAGGATGTAAATGCAAATACAAGTAAACGTATATACATATATGATGGTTCTCGTTGGAATTTCTTTCAGTATGCAGGAAAGCAGACACGCACAATCCCTATTACAGGATTTCAAACACCCCCTGCACCTGCTCCTATAAAAGCACGTATAGGTCTGTTCACAGGGGCTGGAAATATGGATTCTTTTGACCAATTAAAAATTAATGGGCATGTACAAGGGAATGGAACCTCAGTTCCTAATAGAAATGATGACTTTATGGATGCTTCAGTCTCCTTAAATCACTCTTTGACAGCCATGCCAAGAAATCCCATTACTCCATTGCGAACAACTTTTGTAGATATAGATGTTTTTGATATTTCTAATCCTAATAATACAGTTATTGCTAATGGAGCAACTTCTTTAAATATTGAATTTGTGGCAGAAGATGCTTATATTACTTTTGTAGTTCCCTTTTCTGTGGATGCGATAGCTCCGCATGTAGAGACTCAAAAAGAAGTACTTGGCTTGGAGGCAGGACAGTGGAAGGATTTTACTAATAAACAAGTGGCTTTTGGCGATGCGCTCAAATATCGTTTAAAATTTCGTAATATAGGAAATGACAATGTACGTGATGCTATTCTTGAGGATTTACTTCCGAAGGGGATTACTTATGAGAATTTTGAACAACCTTTGCCTTCGGGAGTAACCTTTATTTCTGCTACTCCTAATTATAATAACACAGGACGTACCATGATAAAGTTCCAGGTAGATCCATCACTTCTACAGTACTCTCCTACGGCTCCTTTTTCAGCTCCTATAGTGCTTAATGTAAAGGTAAATCCTGATTGTGCTGATCTTATTGATTTTTGTTCTAATGAGATGAAGAATCAAGCAGAAATGCTCTATCATGCTTCGTTGGACAATAAGGAGTATCGTACAGGTTCTTTTGCTAATACAGGAGGTGCTTGTGATCAGAATAGTGAAGAAGCGACTACTTTTTTTGTTAAGGATGACTCCTGTGCTTCACAACGTCTTCCTTTTTGTGGGGGTATGGTGCTTAAAGGAGGTTCCGGCTTTGTTTCATGGAAATGGACTAAGGAGGGGCAAGCAGGTGTAATTGCTACCACTGAGGATTTACCTATTTCTTCTGCTGGAGTGTATTGGGTAGAGCGTACTCCTCCTCCAGGAGGTAATCGCTGTAATAATACATTGCGTATTAAGTATGATGTATATAACCGTACAGGAGATGAACTACACCCTTTGAGAAATGCTCCTTATATTACCGAACGCGAGGTATGTAATATTGATGGTAAAGAGTATCTTGGTATTGCTGTGTGCAATGGTCAACAAATCCTCACTATTACCGATGCCTCCCTTACTGATGGACAAGTAACTTGGTATAAATATAAGATACAGCGTCCCAAACCTACTGATGGTTGCCCACCTGTTGTTTTAGGGGGGAGCATTCAATCTGATAGTCAGTGGCAACTTGTACATACAGGGAAATCCTTTACTCTTAAGGCGGTAGATATACATGCTAATGGTTCTGAATATGCCGTACGAATAGGTCATCCTAACTGTCCACTTACCTATCACTTCCGTGCTTATAAGGGAGACCTTACCTATAGTGCTACGGTAGAGAATATTATCTGTGGCATAGGAAAGATAAAAGTTGCCGGTTTGCCTAATGGAACTTATCAATGGAAACTTTCCGGTCCTGCAGGCTCTACTTCCTATACAGATTTGGCTGCAGGCACTACTCATTTTGATATTCCAGTAACCCAAGCAGGAGCTTATCAAGTATATATACGTGCTAAGGTGGCAAATTTCCAAGAGAATGTATGTGAATATATAAAGGATGTAGATGTAGCTTCTGTTACTGATGACACTGCCTTCACTGTTACCCAAGTGGAAGAAGTCAAGTGTGTAAGTAGTAATCCTGCTTCTGGGAAACTTCGTGTAGTGGTGAATTCTGATGTTACACTACCGGTAAAAGTAACTGTAACCCAGGGAACTACTATAGTGACAAGTTATGTGGTGGACAATACTACCAAACTTAATTCTGATAATATTCCTACGGTAAGGAATGTTCTCTATGCCTTACCAGCAGCTAATAATTATAAGGTGGTTGTGGAGCCTACCTATCGTACAGGCTGTTCTGTAACTCACAATAATATTACTATTGATCAAGTTCCTGAACTAAAGATAAATGCAGGGGGAGCTAAAAGTATTGCCTGTGGTCTGGAGAAAGAAATAACTATCAAAGTACAAGGAGGTAAGCTTAATCCTATTAATGGTAGGTATTCTTTTATTGTAAAGAATCAAGCAGGTACTATCACCTATGATGATGTAGAGGTGTTTGAAGGTGCAGGAGGAACCCCTGTAGTACATATTTATACTTTGAAAGTGAAGGATACTTGGGTAGGCCCTGGATCCAAAGTATATAAGGTATTTGTATATGATGAAAATAATTGTGAAGCCACCAAGGAAATCACCTATGAATATCAGGAAAAGCCTATCTTTACTCTTGATAAAGTAGTAGATGCCGTATGTAGTGCTACTTCAGGACAACTCAAGGTAAGTATTACTAATACCAATTTCCATGCTTCCGATTATACACAGGTACAGTATGTTATACGTAAGCAAAATGCTGATGGTACTTGGCCTGATTGGGATAGTCAAATACGTCAGTCAAATAATACTTTCCGTGATTTAGCAGTAGGAAAGTATCAAGCACGGATTTATTATACTAAGGGAACTATTACCTGTCACTATCCAGAGGATTGTATTACCTATACTGTACATGGAGGAGGAACACATACTGAGTGTAACCCCCCTCATACAGATCCCATAGAGCAAACTATCTCTGAAGGGAATGGACCTATTCGTGCCTTTGCTGGAGTAATACAGCTTGCTTGTGAAACTCCGGCAAACTCTGCTTCTATTCGTGTAGCAAATGTAAAAGGAGGAACTACTAACTCTTATCAATATAGTATAGATAATGGTGTTACTTGGCAGCTTTCTAATACTTTTGATAACCTTACTCCTGGTCTTTATCATGTGAAAGTGCAGAATGTACCTGCTACTCCAGGAGGGCCTGTCTGTGAATGGAACAAAGATATACAGGTGATGGCTCCTATTGCTCGTCCTACGCTTAATGCAAGTATCAAATATGACTGTGACGGTATTGCTAGGGCAAATATTACCACCGATAAAGGAACGTATAGTTATAGCCTCTCTCATACACCAGGTACTCTGCCTACAGTGCCTCCATCAGGCTTTACTGCTGGTACAGTGCCTCCGGCTACCTTCCCTAACATTACCTCTTCAGGTAATCAAACTATTAGGGTGTTTTATAAGGAAACTGCTTCACCAAATCCTATAGTATTATTACAAGAAGATTTTGGTCAGGGAGTTAACAGATGTGACCCTAATGTGTATTCAGCTTATGGATGTGTACTTAATTCTGTTATACATGATGGTTATTATGTAGTTACTTCTGCTGAAAATAATCAGAATACTTTAGCAAATGGCTGTTGGACAACTCCACGTGACCATACAGGACTCCCTAATGGTCGCTATCTAGCAATGAATGTGGGAAGTATAGGATATAATAAGCCCATATATACTAAAGAAGTAGAAGATGTAGTCCCTACACAACCTATTAAGTTCAAGATGTATGTGTATAATTTATGTTTCTGTACTTCCTGTGGTGCACCTCTTTTCCAGATACGTGTGGTAGATAAGGTAACAGGAGCTAATTTGGTACCTCCTTCCTCTACCTTAGCTCCACCATTGAACGGACATGACCCAAATGCTTGGTATGAGTTCTCTGGAGAATTAGCATCTCCGGGAGTTACTTCACTTCGTATAGAAATTGTTAGTATGAGCCCTGTTATTAGTGGTAATGACCTTGCTTTAGATGATATTTATGTATATCAAGAACCTAAAGCCTGTGCTAGCAGTTATGTTGATCTTACTGTTCATGTAGAGAAGACAGAAAGCAAGAAA
>NZ_GL872413.1:1795870-1811690 GCF_000192225.1 Capnocytophaga sp. oral taxon 338 str. F0234 | reverse complement strand
CAATTAATCATTAAATATTATAGTCCATTAAGGATTAAAAGAATTGTTAATAAGTTTTCTTTTTAAAATTTGATTAAAAAAGCATTGATAAAAAGTTTAATTTTTATTAATAAGAAATTTTGATTAGGGAATATAGGGGTGTAAGTTATTTATTAATAATATATTATACCAATTATTAGAGATAAGGATACATTCTCAAGCTAATATTCTATTAAGAAAAGAGGATAAAAGTTAATAACTTTTTCTAAAAAAAGGATGAAAAAGTTGGAAAATTAAAAAAAAGAGGAGTATTTTTGCACCCAATTTATACATTGAAATATATTGCAAGATGATAAAAATGGTTAATTTTTTACAAAGTACATTTACCAAAGTACTGACGATCACCTTATTCTTTACTTTCTTGGGGGTATATGCACAAAGCACTCCTAAGGTAGGTATCGCTAAGCTTATAGGCTGTGGTACAGGTTCCAATGCGGATAAGGCAGAAGTTGTTATAAGTGTAGATGGAAATATCTCTGATTATCAATATAATTTTGGTTCAGGCTGGGTAGGTACAAATAAGGCTTGGCTTGGAGTGGGAACTCATTCCCTTCAGGTAAGAAAGGGTACGAAAACTTATCCCTTAACAATAACTGTACCTCCTAAGGCTGTAGCGCCTAATTTTACTTCCAGGGTTATCTATAATTGTAATGGTACGGGGAATGTGAATCTTACTAATAATCAACCTAATTATCAGTATAGTTATACGTATGGAGGGGTAACTCATAGTAGTCCTTATTTTTCATCAATTCCAGTAGGAACACATAATCTTACCGTTAATTATATAGCCCCAGCTCCTTCAAATGCTAAAGAAATTATTTTTTATGATGATTTTGGAAAATATGAAGGAGGACCTAAGGCTGTGAAAAGCCCTTATGCCAATCCTAATGTTTATTTTGCTCCATTGAATGGAACCCATGAACTTAATGGAGCAATTACTCCAGGAAAGACATTAGCAACTGATTACTGTTATACAGTAGCCAGAATGATAGATGCCGATTATACTAATGCTCAAAATCATAATGTTTGGCTGTTGCCTCATGATAAGGATAAAGATCCTGATGGACGTGTTATGTACTATAATAGTATAGTACAACCAGATAAGGAGGTAATCTATAAGCGTAAGGCAACCGTTGCTCCTAATTCGCATGTGGATTTTTCTGCCTTTGTATTTAATACCGTTAAGCTATCCTCTGGGAGCAGTTATGAAAGAGCTATTCCCTCTCTTAGGCTTGAAATCTATGAAAATGAAGCAAAGGTAGCAGCGAAAGCACCTCTTTATTCATCTTATATACTGGATGTCCCAAGAGTAAAGGATGGTGGATATGATGATTGGTATCCAATTGGTGTTGCTGCCAATACAGGGAACCATACTGAACTTATTTTTGTTGTAAGGATGTTTAACCAATGGGGGTATGTTCCAGGTAATCCTAATGCTGTTGCACTAATAGGGAATGATGTAGCCTTAGATAATATCTTAGTCACACAATCTTCACAAAGTTGTCCTATCCCTCAAACAGTTCCCATCACAGTAGCAGCTAATCCTAACAATATTAATGCTACTGCTGAATATAATTGTACAACTCATAAAGGGAAAATCACAGTAACTCCAACCAATACTACTGACTATACTTATACTTATAAGTTAGATAGTGAAACAGCACAAAATTCTAATGTATTCAATAATGTATCATTAGGGGCTCATACGGTTACAGTTACATACACGGATACTGCTAAAAAAATTATCTTTAAAGAAGATTTCGGTTCAGGAAGCCCATATTTATTACCTTCTTCAGTAGTCCCTCCTCCTTTTATCTGTAAATTAGGAGGTTTAGGATATCCTGCTGACGTATTACCAGAAGGACATTACCAAGTGGCAAATGTGAATAACCTAACCCCAATGCGTAGTTGGAATTGGCTAAGCCCACAGGATCATACCTCAAATGGTGCTGATTCACAAGGTCGTTATCTTGCCTTTAACTATGGAAAGAATGCTGCAAGCCATTTCTATTTACAAGATCTAAAGGTAGAGCCTAATAAGGATATTAGGGTAGAATATTACGTATACAATATTAATAATACTGGTGTAACACAATTTCTTCCTAATATAGAAGTGTCTTTTATTAATAAAGACAATAATGCTCCTGTAAATATTAATACCTCAGGAAGTATTACTGGAAATACTAATAATAAAGATTGGAGGAAGATTACCTATACCTTTAATCCTGGTAATGCTACTCGATTACAAATGAAGTTTAAGGATACTGATAATGATGAGTCAGCTAATGACTTTGCCATTGATGATATTTTGGTATATCAGCTTCCAGATACCTGTACTAAAACTATACCAGTTACTGTTTCTAATCCGACACCTGCCCCTACACTGGCAAGTACATTTGCCTTTTGCCAGGCTGAGAACAAGAAAATATCTGATATAAAAGCAATAACGCTTACCAATAGCAATTGGTACCTTTCTGCAACAGGGGGTACTGCTTTAGCCGATAATACCCTATTGCAAACTAAGGAATATTATGTAAGCCAAACTATTAGTGGTTGTGAAAGCAGTGATCGTAAAAAAGTAACGGTAACAATTACTCCAACAGCAGTGGCTCCTACGGTGGCTGCTACACAAACCTATTGTAGTGCAGAGAACAAAAAGGTGTCTGACCTTTCTACTATTGCAGGTATTAAGTGGTATACTTCTGCAACAGGAGGTACTGCTTTACCCTCAACTACAGTATTGACTTCTCAGAAATACTATGGAGCAGTAACGGCTAATGGTTGTGAGAGTGCCCGCCGTGAAGTAACAGTAACAATTACCCCAACAGCAGCAGCCCCTGCGGTAACTGCTACACAAACCTATTGTAGTGCAGAGAACAAAAAGGTATCTGATCTTTCTAATATTACCGGTATTAAGTGGTATACTTCTGCAACAGGAGGTACCGCTTTACCCGCAACTACAGTATTGACTTCTCAGAAATACTATGGAGCAGTAACGGCTAATGGTTGTGAGAGTGCTCGTCAGGAAGTAACAGTAACAATTACCCCAACAGCAGCAGCTCCTGCGGTGGCTGCTACACAAACCTATTGTAGTGCAGAGAATAAAAAGGTATCTGACCTTTCTACTATTGCAGGTATTAAGTGGTATACTTCTGCAACAGGAGGTACAGCCTTAGCACCAACTACGGTATTGACTTCTCAGAAATACTATGGGGCAGTAACGGCTAATGGTTGTGAGAGTGCTCGTCGTGAAGTAACGGTAACTATACAAACTTCTATGATGATTACAGGGCAGCCTCATCAGGCTAATTATTATAAGGGAGCTTCTGCTGTAGCAATGTCTGTAGTTGCTACAGGGACAGGACCTTTCACCTATAAGTGGTTTGTGAATACTACCAATAGCAATACAGGAGGTACCCAAGTAGCTACTACCTCTACCTTTACACCACCTACATCAGTAGTAGGTATTAAGTATTATTATGTGGAAATAACAGGCGCTTGCGGAACAGTAAAGAGCAAAGCAACTCCTGTTATAGTAACTAATAGAGTACAGAGCGATAGCAAAACCTATACAGGACACCCTTCCACCAATAGTACTCCAACAAATGCAGGTAATATCCTAACAAATACTAAGATAAATGGAATCCCTCCTACACCAACAGAAGTAGCGATTTCTATAGATACACCGGCTACTCCACAGGGAAGTGCTCCAGTACCTAAAATCAATACTACTACAGGGGTGGTAGAGATTCCTCAAGGGACTCCTCCAGGAACTTATACTATAAGATATAAAGTATGTGATAAGGCAACTCCTGCTACTTGTGTTATTACCACCGCTACAGTAGTGGTAACTTCTAATGCCATCCAAGCGATAGATGATAATGTTAGTGTAGAGAAATCAACAACAGACCAATATGTAAAGGTAGGAGGCAATGACTTCAATGTTCTATCTAATGATAAGTTGGCAGGGGTAACAGGGATACAGCCTAGCCAAGTAGATATTCAGACAACCAATACAGTAACAGGCTTAACCATAGAGCCAGCTACTGGTAAGGTGAAAGTCTCATCAAGCGTACAAACAGGAGTTTATACCCTTAAGTATAAGATAAAAGAAAAAGGAGGAACTACTTATTCTCATGAAGCGACTGTGACTGTAGTGGTGAAGAATAAGTTAGAGGTAACCCCAGTGGTGATTCCAGGAAGTCCAACTCCTTCTACTAATAACACTCCTAAGAAAGTAGCCAATATCTTAGATGGAGTAACCCTTAATGGTCATAAGCCTAATACGAGTGAGGTAACCATTAGTGAGTCCACTCCAGCTACACCTAAGCACACAGGTGCTGCAGTGCCAAAGGTACAATCCAATGGAGATGTAGTAATTCCTAAGGGAACTCCAGATGGGACTTATACAATCAAATATAAAGTATGTGATAAAGCCCCAGGAGCGGCACAGACATGCAAGGAGGCAACAATTACTATTCATGTAGGAAAGAACCACATAAAAGCGAATGATGATGATTATAGTGCTTCTCCTATAGAAAAGAGCAATACCTCTACTTTTGTAAAGGATAGTGGAGGCAATGAAGTTAATGTCTTAAAGAATGATGAATTAACAGGCATTACCACAGGCAGCCTAACAACCAATGAAGTAGAGATTACTTCAGTGACCCCTAGTAGTGCTAATGTAACGATAGATCCTACTACAGGGAAGGTAAAGGTAGCTGCAAATACTCCAGTGGGCAACTATACGATTACTTATAAGATTAAGGAGAAAGGTACTGATAATGAATCGGCAATAGCCACTGTAAAGGTAGCCATTAAGAATAAGATAGAGATTACTCAGACTAATTTCTCTGGGAATCCTTCTGTGAATAGCACTCCTAAAGTAGTGGGTAATATCTTGAACAATACAAAAGTAGATGGTTCAAAGCCTAATGCGGGTGATGTAGTGATTACAGAAAAGGTTTCAGCACAGCCTAAGCCAGGAGGTACAGCTGTGCCACGTATTAATCCATCAACAGGAGATGTAGAAATACCACAGGGTACTGCTCCAGGGGAATATAATATTACCTACGAGGTATGTGATAAGAAAACTCCTCAGGCTTGTAAAACACAGACAACAAAAGTTACTGTATCAGGAAATACCATCCAAGCGATAGATGATGATTATACTTCCTCTCCTGTAGAAAAAGGAACAACAATAGTAAAGAATGCCTTAGGAACAGAGGTAAATATATTGAGTAATGATAAGCTTGGCAGTGTTGTAGGGCTTACTACCTCTCAAGTGGATATTACTTCAGTAACCCCTAGTAATCCTAAAGTAACGATAGATCTTACTACAGGTAAGATAATCGTAGCTGCCGATACCCCTAAAGGAGATTATACAATTACCTACAAGATTAAGGAAAAGGGCTCTTCTCATGAATCTTCAGTAGCTACTGTGAAGGTAAGGGTTATCAATAAAGTGGAAGTGCCTACTCCTAATAATTTTGCAGGAACTCCATCTACAGGGACTACCCCTAATATTATAGGAGATATTATCACCGATGGAAATGTAAAGATTAATGGTTCTACCCCTTCTATTAATGACGTTACCATTACTATAGATACACCGGCTACTCCACAAGGAGGAGCTCCAGTACCTCGTATCAATCCTACCACAGGGAAGGTAGAGATACCTCAAGGGGTACCTAATGGAAACTATACTATTACTTATACTTTATGTGATAAGGGAGCCCCTCAGACATGTAAGCAAGCTGTGGCAAAAGTAAAAGTAGGTTCCAATGCTTTAGTAGCTAATGATGATAATAAGAGCAATAATATGGCTCCTATAGAAAGGAGTACTACAGCAACCAAAGTGAAAAAAGCTGATGGTACAGTAGCAAATATCTTAACCAATGATAAAATAGGTAACAAAACTGGACTTACTTTGACCGATGTTACTATTACGCAGACTACTACCAATCCTCATATCTCTATAGACACAAGTACAGGTGAGGTAAATGTAGCGGCAAATACACCAGCAGGTGCTTATACAGTAGGTTATAAGCTTACTGATAAGCTTGATAGTGGTAATGTCTCCAATGAGGCTACGGTAACTATTATAGTGAAGAATAAGCTTGAGGTAACTTCTATTACAATACCTAATGCAACTCCTTCTACTAATAATACACCTAAAGTAATTGGAGATATCCTGGACAATACTAAAGTAAATGGCAATAAGCCTTCACCAAGTCAGGTTATTATCCGTGTAACAACTCCTGCACAGCCTTCTTCTCCAGGCGCACCAGTGCCAAGTGTGGACACTTCTACAGGTAAAATAATGATACCTAAGGGAGTAAAACCAGGTAATTATACTATTACTTATGAGGTATGTGATAAGGCAACACCTGCTGATGCGCAAACTTGTAAGACAGCCACAGCAACTATAACTGTTGCGGGCAACACTATTCAAGCCATTGATGATGACTATAGTAACAAGCATGTAGAGTATAGTGGTACTACAAAAGAAGTAACAGATGGAGGAGTCGCTGTAAATATTCTTGCTAATGATAAGTTAGCTGGACAGACAGGACTTACTGCCTCTGAAGTTACTATCACACAAGTTTCCACTACCCATACGGGAGTTACTATAGAGGTAGCTACAGGTAAGGTAAAGGTAGCGGGAAGCACACCAGCAGGTACTTATACTATTAAGTATACAATTACTGAAAAAGGAGGAACTACCGCATCTAACCAGGCGACAGTGACTGTAGTGGTAAGGAATAAAGTAGAAGTTTCTCCTAATGAATTTACGGGAGAACCTTCCAATAATGCAACTCCAAGAGTGATTGGAAATATCACAGATAATGTGAAGATTAATGGTAGCAAGCCTAATCCAAGTGATGTAACCATTACAATACCTACACCAGCAGTACCTAAAGCACCAGGAGCACCAGTACCAAGCATTAATCCATCAACAGGAGATGTGGTGATTCCGCAAGGAACTCCAGCAGGAGATTATCCTATTACTGTACAAGTATGTGATAAGGCTACTCCAGCAACTTGCACAACTCAGACAATTACAGTGAAAGTGAAACCTTCTTCTTCTCCATTCAACTTGGTAGATGATACAGTTACTTTACCTCGTGCAGGAGGCTCTATAGATGTACTAAGTAATGATAAGCTTAAGGATGGTACCCCTATTGTTCCAGCCAATGTGACAGTAACAATTGCTAACAATGGAGGACTTACAGGAGTATCTATAAATACTGATGGAAAAGTAATAATACCAAGTGGAACACCTTCAGGTAATTATGAAATTACTTATAAAGTATGTAATAGTGATGGTTGTGATACTGCTAAGGTGAAACTAACCGTTAAGAGGAACGTAATCAAAGCTATTGATGATGATTTTGGTCGTATTTCCAATGCGACAACAAATACTACATCACAAACAGTATTTACTTTAGGAGTGGATACCTTAGAGGGCAAAACAGGACCACTCTCTCCAGCTACTGATGTAATCCTTACTCCTGGTATTTCTCCTCATTCGGGTATTACTATGGGAGGTGATGGAAATATCACTGTAGCACAAGGTACACCTAGAGGTGCTTATGTCTATTCTTATACTATCTGTGAACGAGGTGTTTCCGGTAACTGTAGTACTGCTAATGCTTATTTAGAAGTAGTAGATGGTAGGATTATAGCCACTGATGATGGAGTATGGCATGTAGGAGTCACAGGGGGGCTTACACCAAGTGTATTGGATAATGATAAGTTAGGATCTCGTATTGGGCTTACTGCATCTGATGTCTCCATAGAAAAAACTACAGGTAAGCCAGCACCTGATAGTCATCTGGAAATGAATAGTGACGGACGTATTACTGTAAAACCGGGAATCGCTATAGGAACTTACATCTATTATTATACAATCATCAATAAGGCAGATCCTACAGAAACTGCTTATGCTAAGGCTACTATTGAAGTAAGTACTTATGTAGCTCAAGATGATGTATTTGATATTGATAATCCTATAAATCAGTCTGTTAATACACCAAGCGTATTGGAAAATGATGAACTTAATGGCAAAAAGAATCCTTCTCCTATCACTGATGTGATTCTGACCCCAGGTACATCAAGCAGTACAAACCTTGTAATGAATGCTGATGGAACGATTACTATAGCTCCTAATACATCAGATGGAACTTATACATATACTTATACTGTTTGTCAAAAAGCAAGTCCTACTAATTGTAAGACAGGAACCGCTACTATAAAATTACATCCTGCACTTGTGGCTAATGATGATGATTTTTCAGCAACTCCAGTCAAGAGCCTACAGCCAACAGTAGTAGGTAATGTATTGAATAATGCAGTGGGAGGTACCGATACTCTGTCAGGAAATCCAATAACGGATCCTACTTTGGTACAGATATCTTTAGCAAATAATGGAGGACTTACAGGAGTAGTGATCAATAATAATGGAGATGTTACTGTACCTCAAGGAGCAATCTCAGGTACTTATCATGTAACCTATCGTATATGTTTGGTTTCCAATCCTTCAGTATGTAAGGATGCACGAGTAACAATAGTAGTTCTTAATGATGAACCTCTTACTTTCTATAATGGTATATCTTCTAATGGAGATGGTTACAATGATGGATTTATTATTAAGAATATAGAGCTATATCCTAAGAATAATCTTAAAATATTCAACCGTTGGGGAGTATTAGTATATGAAAAAGATGGATATACGAATACAGATCCGTTTAAGGGATATTCTACAGGACGTACTACTGTAGGTAAAGATGGTAAGTTACCACAAGGCACTTATTACTATATCCTAGAATATTTAGATGTAAATAAAAATACTCAACAAAAATCAGGTTGGTTATATCTTAAAAATGAATAGTAACTGGCTTAAATAAATGTGAAGGGCGGGAGACGAAAGTCTCCCGTCTTTCATTTAATAGGAAGAAAGAGGAATTACTTTACTAAGGTTTTTTATATCTCATAAATATTTCTTACATTTGCATTAGAAAATATGCTATGATACAGTTGAAAATACTCTACCCTATGCTTGAAAAGGCATTGGAAAGGTGTTTTAGAACTTTATCAATATATCCCCCATTGGGGGATTTAGCGTCTTAATTTCATTAGTCATTAAAAATTAATCATTGTTTATTATGTCCAAGTTCTATAACGAAATTGCGGGAAAGTATGACTTTATCTTTCCACTCTCCCCAGCTCATAAGACCTTTTTTTCCAGCGAACTCCGTGGGCATACCGTCCTTGATGTAGGTGCAGCTACGGGCAACCTCACTGATCACCTACTTTCTGAAGGTTATGAGGTTACCGCCATAGACCTCAGTGAGCGACTCATTGCCAAAGCCGCCGAAAAAGGCATTACCGTACAACAGCTTAATATGCTTGCTATTGATGAGCTCTCCACCTTTGACAACATCGTTTGTATAGGCAATACACTCCCGCATCTGGATAGTAAGGCATCTGTACAGCTCTTTTTACAAAAAACTTACAGACAACTCACCCAAGGAGGTAAGCTCGTCCTGCAATTGGTCAATTTTCAGAAGTATTTTGCCCAGCAACAAGGCGATTACCTCGGTAATTTCCCCTTGATAGCCAACGATAAGGTGAAGTTTGAGCGCTATTACTACCTCAATGAGGAAGGAAAAATCCGTTTCAAGACCATTTTGGACGATACTATTAAGAATGAAGAGCTGTTGCAACCTATTTTTGCTGACCAGCTTACCCAGTGGCTCACTCAAATAGGGTTTCAAGCCATTAATCTATATGGTAATTTCAAAAAAGACCCTTTTGACAAAGAAAAATCCATGGCACTAATAATCACTGCAGATAAGTAAATTGTAGATTATGAGAATTATCAAATTAATATCCCTCATTATAGTTGTTTTGTTGTCTTCTTGTAAGCCTACCTTACCAGATTTGACAAAAAAAGATCGGATAAAACTACTCAAAAAATATGCGTTCTACTTATGTATGGAGCATAATTATAATCGAATAGACAGCACCTTTCGATTTCCGAAAGACCATATAGATGGGGTCGTATTTTTTCATTATGGGTTAGAGGGTTTAGAAAAGACAAAGGATTTCGTGACCCAAAACACACAGTTTAAATTTCCTAACGGATTATTAAAGAATGAGATGGACGATCCTAAGGCAAATCTTATTTGTTTGGATTGCTTTGATTTTTATAAAAGTAAAGAGCTCAACCGCTTTGTAAGAAAAATAGAGAAAGAACTAAGAGAATAATTTTCTTTTAGAATCACAACTATTTCCGTATCTTACAAATATTCCGTACTTTTGCGAAAAATATAATCGGTATGCAATTTATTATTTTTAGGAAAGCCTTATTTCTATTCAGCATTCTATCTTTTTTCCTATTAGGAAGTTCTTGTGATTTCTTATCTAAGAAAAAGGATGCTAATGTGATTGATACCAATGAACCTGTTACTTCAACAACAGATGAAGAATCAATTACCTCAGTAACAGAAGAATATCCGACTGATTTCCCAGAACAAGGAAATAAAATGGAAGATTTTGTGCCTAAACATTGGTCTGCTATTATGAAAGTAGACGGAGATTTAAACAAAGATAACTTAACAGATATAGCCTTTATTGTAGAACAAGAGAATCCTGAAAATATAATCGTTACAGAATATAATGATACATTGAATACTAACCCCAGGGCTCTTTTGGTACTATTCAAACAGGAAAATGGTACTTACAAATTAGTGGCTAAAAATGATAAAGGTTTTATAGAGCCCCCAAGAACTGAAGAAGATCCTTCTCTATTAGATCCATTGGGGGAAGGTGATATAAATATAAAAAACAATACCTTACGATTGAAATTTCAGTATTTTTATTCAGCAGGTTCTTGGTCTATAACCAATGTAGAATACGTGTTCAGGTACCAAAACAGCCATTTTGAACTTATTGGAGTGGAAACCAATAGCTTCCATAGGGCTACAGGAGAGGAAACTATAGTGAGTTTTAATCTGAGCACTAACAAGTTGGAAATTACTACAGGGGGCAATGTGTTTGGAGAGAATGAGGATAATCCTAAAAAAATAACCAAAACTTTTATGTATAATCCAAAACCTATTTTGGATAATATGGAAGCAAATGCTTACTTGAAAATCTTGTATGACAAAAACGAATAATAAAACAATACATTATGGCACAATTAGGAATATTATCTGCCTTAAACAAGTAACTCAACGTTATATTTATAGTAAATATTTAATTTAATCATTTATCATTAAACATTAATCATTAACAATGTTATCAGTATCCAATTTATCCGTACAATTCGGCAAGCGCGTCCTCTTCGATGAGGTAAACGTAACCTTTACACAAGGCAACTGCTACGGCATCATCGGTGCCAATGGAGCAGGCAAATCTACCTTCCTAAAAATCCTTTCTGGCAAGCAAGAACCTACTTCGGGACGTGTGATCCTCGAACCGGGCAAGCGTATGTCGGTGCTTGAGCAAGACCACTACGCTTATGACGACTATACTGTGCTCGACACCGTGATTATGGGCAACAAAATCCTCTCCAAAGTTAAAAAAGAGATGGACGACCTCTATGCCGACTATTCCGATGAGCACGCCGAACGCATCGGTGAGCTACAAATACAGTTCGATGAGATGAACGGCTGGAATGCCGAGAGTGATGCGGCTGCTTTGCTCTCCAATTTGGGCATTACCGAAGATATGCACTACACTCTAATGTCCGAAATGGACGGCAAGCTCAAAGTGCGGGTACTTTTGGCGCAAGCCCTCTTCGGTAACCCCGATGTACTCATAATGGACGAGCCTACGAACGACCTCGACTTCGAGACTATCAGCTGGCTGGAGAACTTTTTGGCAAACTATGACAATACGGTGATTGTAGTCTCTCACGACCGACACTTCCTCGATGCTGTTTGTACCCATATCTCCGATATAGACTTCGGAAAAATCAATCATTATTCGGGTAACTATACTTTCTGGTACGAAAGTAGTCAGTTAGCTGCCCGTCAGCGTGCGCAACAGAACAAAAAGGCAGAAGAGAAAGCCAAAGAATTGCAGGAATTTATTGCGCGCTTTAGTGCCAACGTGGCAAAATCAAAGCAGGCGACCTCTCGTAAGAAGATGTTGGAGAAACTCAATATTGAGGAAATCAAACCGTCCTCTCGTCGTTACCCTGCTATCATTTTCGAGCGTGACCGCGAGGCTGGCGACCAAATCCTACACGTGGAAAACCTCGCTGCATCTGTCGACGGACAGGTATTGTTTAAGAATGTAGACATTAACCTTGCCAAAGACGACAAAGTAGCCGTGATTTCTAAAGATTCGCGTGCCACTACTGCCTTTTATGAAATTCTCAACGGCAATCTCAAGCCCGATGCGGGTACTTTTGCGTGGGGGATTACCACCTCGCAGTCTTACCTGCCCGTGGATAACTCCGATTTCTTCACTCAAGACCTTTCTTTGGTGGATTGGTTACGCCAATGGGCAAAAACAGAGGAAGAACGCGAGGAAGTATACGTGCGCGGGTTCTTGGGCAAGATGCTTTTTAGTGGCGAGGAAGCCCTCAAAAACTGTAAAGTGCTCTCAGGAGGCGAGAAAGTGCGCTGTATGCTCAGCCGTATGATGATGTTGCGCGCCAATGTGCTAATGCTCAACGAACCTACCAACCACTTGGATTTGGAGAGCATCACCGCCTTCAACAACTCGCTGAAAAACTTCAAAGGCACCGTGCTTTTTACCACCCACGACCACGAATTTTCGCAAACCGTCGCCAATCGTATCATCGAGCTCACCCCTAGTGGCATTATCGACCGCTATATGACCTTTGATGAGTATATGGACGACAAAAATATTCAGGAATTGAGGGAAAAGATGTACAAACAATGATTAACGGTTAATGATGAATGGTTAATCACAGCACTTTGGCAAAGTTCATTGTATAAAAAAAGTGATTAAAATGAACTTTGCCAGAGTTTTTGTAAAAATCTAAAAAAGTAAATAGTTTTGGTTAGATAAAAGAAGAAAAAAAGTATAATAATCAATAAAACCAAGTATAAGATGAATTTAAATCAGTGTGTCTCAATAACTAATTCGATAGAAGAATTATTATCTCTGGATATTGATAGAACAATAGCTAATTTCTACGAAAATGAGCAAAATATAAGTAAAAAACAGATTGATCAATTGAATATTGGAGATTTTATTTCTTTAACAAAAAAAGTTTTAAAGCAAATAAGTAAGGAGATTAACTCACCTGATGGATTTATTTTGCCATATAATTATAATGTACCTGATGTAGGACAATCTAATTTACATCAAGTTATAAATGATTTAAAATCATATATAGTCAATAATCAATTATCAAGTGCTGAAAAATTTTTATTTTGGCTTATTCAATATGCCTTACAAAACGGTTTTTATGATAAATCAAAATACAAATCTTACCCTCTTGAAGAAATAGATTTTTCAGAAAGAAATGATAAACTATCTCTATTAGAAACTAATTTGAATAACCTAAAAAAATATTATGATGAATTATTAGAAAATATTAAATCTACCACCGAGGAAATTAATAGTTATTATTCTCAAAAACAAACAGAATTAAGAGGAATAGAAGCTAATCTTACTAGCTCAAGAAATGATGCTAAAGAAATAGCAGATTTACTTAGTGATTCGAATGTAAATAAAGCCAAAATAGATAGTATATTAGAACAAGTTGAAAAGGAAAAAGAGAGAATAGAAAACCTTAACAAAGAATCAAAAACTACATTAACTGGTCTTAAAGATAGTTATACAGAATTATTAGAACAACTTGAAGAAAAAAATAAACTTTATAAGTCTCAAAATGATGAATTTGAAAAGCGTCTTTCTTTTGTAAAGGATAAAGAAGATTATTTTGAGGAAAGAAATGAATATTTAGATGCTCTTATAGGAAGAGAAGTAGGAGCTTCATTATTTGAAACATTCAAACAACGAAAAACAGAACTAAATCGACCTCTTAACTTTTGGAAATGGGCAGTAGCTATTATAGGGGGATTAACTTTTATTATTGTAATAGCTATTTTTACTAATATTTTTGGTTGGTTAGGTGAAATACCTAAAACATATTCTTGGGAAATAATAGTTGTAAATTTCATAAAAACTATTCCTTTCTTTTTCCTATTATATTATACAATTGCTCAATATAATAAAGAAAGAAACTATCAAGAAGAGTATGCTTTCAAATCTGCTACTGCTTTAACAATAAAAGCTTATGCTGATATTTTAAAAACAGAAGAGAATAAAGATCAATTAATTCTTCGATCAGTATATAATGTCTATAGAAATCCTATTTCAGGAAATAAAAATATGTCTCATAAAGATGTAAATGGTATAAGTGATTTATTAGGAGAGGTAGTTGATAAAGCCACTGACACTTTTGTAAGGAAAAAATAGTGTATTTATTTTAAAAAATCCAACATCACCCCTAAACATTGCAATATTAACTCAGTAGTACCCAATATCACCCCCATAGAACGCAATATTAACTCCGTAGAAACCAAAATCAAGTCCGTAGGATACAATATAAAGTCCGTAGGACACGATATAAACTAGAAATTTACTAAAATTATTTGTTTAACCATAAAAAAAGACAAGAAAATGGCTACAAGATTTATTTCATTCGAAAAATTCAAGAATTATTCCTTCATTTTTGAGAATATTTCCAAAAATGATGTCCTGAAAAAGGAATTAGCTGAGTACGGCTATGGCGATAAGGAAATCGCACAAGGCAAAGCCCTATACGATACCGCCGCCCAGATGTACGAAACCAACAAGCGCGAGACCTCTGAGGAAGCTCTCGCCTATAACGAGTTCTCAAAAAAGCTCGAAGCCTTCAAAAACGTTTACGCTACCGACCGCAAGAAGGCTAAAATCATCTACAAAGAGGAGCCTAAAATCCTTATTGCCCTTCATATCAAGGGAGTGGCGCCTTTGCGTACCAATAAGCTCCTTGAAGACATCGAGGCGTTCTACAAAGAGCTCAAAGCCAAACCCGATTTGCTCACCCCGCTCAACAAACTCAAAATCACCGCTGAGCATATCGAAACCCAGCTCACCGCCCTTGCCGATGTGAAGCAAGCCGAAGCCACTTACGTCCTCGAAAGAGGTGAAAGTCAGCAGGCTACTAAGGACAAAGATGCCGCTTTTGCCGCCTTCGAGAAGTGGGTACGTGAGTTTTATGCCATCGCTAAAATCGCTTTGGAAGACAAACCCCAACTTTTAGAGAGTATCGGCAAGTTTGTAAGAAGTTAAAGAGAATTTATTAAAAACTATTTAAATACAAAAAAAATGAAAATAATAGGAATTAGTGTACGCACTACGAATCAGAACGGACAGGCGATGCAAGACATCGGGAACCTTTGGCAACGCTTTTTTAGCGAGCAACTTTTGGCAAAAATACCCAATAAGGTAAGCGACGCCATTTACAGCATCTACACCGATTACCAAAAGGACTATACCGAGCCTTATACTTGTATAATAGGAGTAGAAGTTACCACGTTCAGCACGATTCCCAACGGCTTAGAAGGTAGGGAATTCCCTGAACAAACTTTTGAAAAGTTTGTAGACAAAGGCACAATGCCTCAAGCAGTAGGGGCGATGTGGCAACATATCTGGGACAACGACGCCACGCTCAATCGCACTTATATATACGACTATGAGCGCTACACGGAGAAGTCTCAGCAAGGTGATACCTCCGAAGTAGATA
>NZ_GL872413.1:1793766-1795433 GCF_000192225.1 Capnocytophaga sp. oral taxon 338 str. F0234 | reverse complement strand
CGGTGTTATTGTTTCGCAAGAAGGCAGCTACTTCTATGATGATGTATGTGCTTATAGCAATGGTATTTTTATACGTTTATACCTTCTGCTTTCGCAATCGTTGGCAATTATTAGGAGAACAAACCTCTATATTTGATATAGTAATTTTAGGGCTCTATCTTTTATACTATTTATACCTTTTGTTGCTAAAGAGGAAATATATCATTAAGTAATACAAATTTACACTTGGGATTACACTTTGGAAGATAAAACCCTAACCTTTAGAGCGTATCGGGAAGTTTGTAAGGAGTTAGAGGAGATTTTGTTTAATAAAGTAACTAAAAATATTTGGAAAAGATGAATACTAACATTATCAATCAATTAGAAAACTTTTTGTATAAGGCAGGTGAGGCTGTGCAACGTGTATTATTTGTTACAGACGTCAAAAATCCAATTTATGAAGATAGTCAAGAAGTTTTACAGTTAGCTCAAAAACAAATTGTAGCACCTTTAGGAGCTATGCCTAACGAAGAAGTATATGCTTTCATTGGTGTACATTCCAAAACTGTACTTTCAGGGAAAAGGGATAGTGTAGGCTTTGTCATAACCAATTTTAGAGTCCTCACTCAAACAGATGTTTCTGTAATAAGTACCCCTAAAAAAGCTAGTAGTCATCTCTTTACCAACAAGGATAACCCTGATGACCTTGCTAGTGAGTTATGGCAAAATTTCATTACGAAAGTAGATGAAACGATTCCCAAGGAGTATGCAACTATGTTGGAAGTTCCTTTGAAAACGGTACTTACCATTGTTCTACTTCAATTGAAAACAGAAGGGCAATTGCCTGATGAGATTAAAAAAGCCACAGACCTTAAAGGGAGAATCAAACAATTAGGGATAGAAGACCAATTGAAATTCTATGCAGAAAATGAAAAGAAATATAAGAAGTTTGCTAACAAACATAAGATAGAAGGCATTCTATTAGGAAGTTTAGCAGCTCCTCTCTTGTTTGGGGGTCTTTATGGCTTTGTACTTACCAAGGAGGGTTTAATAAGTAGGGACTTGATGGAAGAAGCTGTAAGAAGTAGTTGGCAAGAGATCAAAGAACACCCCGCACAAAAGAGCCAAGAAGGTGATGCCTTTACCATAGGTGATAAAAAGCACTTTATCCCTGCACATCAAAAGGAATATCTAGAACCTTTTTTAACGCTTATCAATGAAATAGCACAAGGAGAAGTCTCCTTAAACTCATAGATTAATCATATAGCAAATGAAAATCATAGGAATTAGTGTACGCACTACCAATCAGAACGGACAGGCGATGCAAGACATCGGAAACCTTTGGCAACGCTTTTTTAGTGAGCAACTTTTGGCAAAAATTCCCAATAAGGTAAGCGATACCATTTACAGCATCTACACCGATTACCAAAAGGACTATACCGAGCCTTATACTTGTATAATAGGAGTAGAAGTTACCACGCTCAGCACAATTCCCGACGGCTTAGAAGGCAGGGAATTCCCTGAGCAAACCTTTCAAAAGTTTGTAGCCAAAGGCACAATGCCTCAGGCTGTAGGGGCAATGTGGCAACATATCTGGGACAACGACGCCACACTCAATCGTACTTACGTATATGACTATGAGCGCTACACCGAGAAGTCTCAGCAAGGCGATGCCTCCGAAGTAGCTA
>NZ_GL872413.1:1787171-1792518 GCF_000192225.1 Capnocytophaga sp. oral taxon 338 str. F0234 | reverse complement strand
TGGTGCTATTGTTTCGCAAGAAGGTAGCTACTTCTATGATGATGTATGTGCTTATAGCAATGGTATTTTTATACCTTTTGCTTTCGCAATCGTTGGCAATTATTAGGAGAACAAACCTCTATATTTGATATAGTAATCTTAGGGCTCTATCTTTTATACTACTTATACCTTTTGTTGCTAAAGGGGAAACATATCATTAAGTAATACAAAATTGCACTTGGGATTACATTTTGGAGGGAACAAACCATTAAGTAAAAAAAACTATCATTATGACGACAATCTTTAATTTTGAACTTTTTAAAAAACGTTTAAATCTCTATTTAACCAAAATAAAAGCCCTTGGTGGCGAAACTGATCCTTTTACTATAGCAAAACCCGCTACAGAAGCTGAAGTGAAAGCCGTAGAGGAGCAATTAGGCTATACTTTGCCCCCACATTTCCGCGAAGTACTCTTGGAAGACACTGCTCATTTGGATTTTTATTGGAGTATTTACGAATTTTTAGAAAAAAACGAAGATTTTCTACCTGAAGGATTAGTTGAAATCTTTCGCGGACAGTTGCTTTTTGGATTGGATTTGCTTTTGGATTATGAGGACGATCGTAAAGGTTGGGTAAAAGAGGTATATTCCGATTACAATAATGAATACGACCGTGTTTGGCATAATAAAATGTCCTTTCACCAAGTAGGCAACGGCGATTATATTGCTATTGAGTTAGAACCTTACAACTATGGAAAAATAGTGTATCTCAGCCACGATGGGAGTGAGAATCACGGACTTTATATAGCTGATAATTTTAAGGAATTCCTGATGAACTACGCTACTATTGGCTGCACAGGGGGTGAGGATTGGCAATGGGAGCCCTTTTATACAGAAGGCAAAGGTATAGATCCCACATGTAAGAACGCCCAAGCGTGGTGTAAGGTATTGGGGATAGACCTAAAAGAGTTGGAGGGGTAAAACAATTAAAACATTACAGTTATGTCAATGGAGCAAAAGGACAAAGAGCAATTGGAACAGTTGATTGCTTCTGAAAAGTATCAGCAAATATTGGATAGGCTTTGCTCTATGATAGATATGGTATTCGAGGAAGAGATGCCGAACTTTACCGTACTGAATTATACGCATAAAGCGCTAAAAGATGCAGGTATTACCTTGGATGAGATCGTCCCAGTAGCATTGGCGGATGATCATTTCTTGAACTTTACCATTCTCAAGATGGATTATATTAAGAGTGGGAAAACAATGTATTTCAACAAGGATTTCCTCATTCGTAATATGATAGAATTTTATTTTCTAAAAACCAATGTCAAAGCACTACCTGATTATTTGAAGAAAGTAGGACTAAAAGGCAAGTATGTTACCTCGCTAAAAAAATGGTTTACAGAGGCTACTAACACGGAGCTTGTTGCCGCAGTTTCTACTCATCTTAAAGAACTCAAAGAGAAAAGGGAAAGGGCAGAGGATATGCCCACACAAACCGCTACTCTAAAAGATTGGGAGCGACTTTCATCTATATATCCCAAGCTCACCAAGCAGGTGCTGAAGGATTTTGATGAATATAATGTTGTTACCGCGGGGATTCCCTTAGCAGAAATCTTCCAAAAGAGCCAAGACTTGGACGTTACTTTCTCTCAGGAACTTACTTTGTTCTTCCAGCATATAGGCGAACTCAGATTGGAGGGAGTAGAAATTCGCTTTACCGACTTATATACCGATGAGTTCAATGGCAAAGACTATTTAGTGCTTGGAGAGTTTTGGAAATACGGTGATGGTGACAAACTGCTCTATGCTCCCGACACTCAGCAGATACTTTGCTTTGCCCACGAATACGCCAAACCCAAGGTCATCAAACAGGCTGATACTATGACCGAATTTGTAGAAAAGAAATTAGTAACTTATTTAAAATCATAGCAAAAAAGATTATGGGGATAGTGTTCCGTCAATCGTTTAAGAATGTGGTGGCTACCTATTTAGGGTTTGCTATAGGGGCACTGAACACCCTTTTCTTGTTTACTTACTTCCTCTCCAAAGCTCAGTACGGATTAGTGAGTTATGTTACTTCCACTGCCACCATTCTGTCCCCTCTTATCGCCTTTGGGGTGAACAATACCTTAGTGCGTTATTATACCGCTTATCGAGATAAGAAAGAGCAAGCGCAATTCAACCTGATGCTTTGCTTTTTGCCTTTGCTCATCATTGTGCCTGCCACCTTTGTCGGGGTAATTGGGTACGAACAGATTGCGCAATGGCTTTCGGCTAAAAACGAAGAAGTGCGCGATTACGTTTTTCTCATCTTCCTCACTTCCGTAGCGATGGCTTACTTTGAAATTGCTTATGCGTGGACGCGTGTACAGCTAAAAACCGTCTTTGGCAATTTCCTTAAAGAGGTATTCCATAGGGTAGGGGTGATGCTCCTGCTATTAGCCATTTATTTGCAGCTCATCGACTTTCACCAATTGATATGGGGTGTATTTTGGGTGTATGCCTTGCGTATGCTCTTGATGTTTGTTTTCGCTTTCTATGTACGCCGACCGCAATTTGCTTGGGGGTTGCCTAAGAACAAGAAAGAAGTCTTTTTGTACAGCCTTTTTGTGATTTTATCAGGCTCGGTGGCTTCCGTATTGATGGATATTGATAAGTTTATGCTCAACCAATACTTGCCTATCGGTGAGATTGCCGTTTACAATGTAGCCATTTTTACAGCTACGGTGATTGCCATTCCGTATAGGAGTATGTACCAGATTGTGAGTCCACTGACGGCACAATTTATGAATCAAAGCAAGCCAAAAGAGCTATCCGACCTGTATAAGCGCAGCACCGTAAATACTTATTTTGTGAGTATGGTGATTTGTGTGCTTATCATTGTCAACGCCCAGCAGTGTTACGCTCTTCTGCCCGATAAGGATTACAGCACAGGACTCACGGTGCTTATCATAATTTCAGTAGTAAAGCTATCGGACGCCTTAGTGGGCTTCAACAATGCGGTATTGCTCAATTCACCTTACTATCGCACCGTACTGTTTTTGGGTGTTTTTTTGGTCATAGGCACCGTTTTAATGAATATGTGGCTCATACCGCTTTACGGCATCAATGGGGCGGGATTAGCAACCCTAATCGCTTTTAGTTCGTATAACCTACTCAAGTCGGTTTTTGTTTATCGCAAATACAACTTGCAGCCTTTTTATAAAGAAACGTTACAGACCACCCTCTTTGGTATTATAGCCATAGGAGGTTCCTTCTTTTGGGACTTTCCGTTTCACCCGCTTTTTAATATTGTACTCAAGTCATTACTTATTGTAGCTTTTTGGGTATTGGTACTTATTAAATATCGTTTGTCAGAGGATTTAATAAAAAAACTAAGATAGATATGCATCCACGTATAAAAAACATTCTTGAAAATTACACTTATCCTATTATCAAATCTATTACTTACCCTAATGGTGATATGCTTGTTTTAGAAGGACAATGGATTAAAGAGAAGTATCACCTAAGAATTTTGTGCCAATCTACCTTAGATAGTTATTTTTCTTATAACGAAGAGGATTATGTCTCTAATCTCTATCCGAAAATTATGGTAGAGAATGCCCAATATAAAATTTATGGAGGTGAATGTAGTTGGGAAGGAGATGGTTTTATTTACATTATCAATAAAGAAAATGGGGAACTTTTATGGTTTTTGTTTTTGGATAATAGCGAGTATTTTAAGGAAGCCTATTTTGAGGATACAAACCATATAATCGCTCGTTCTGAACTTGGCTTACAACTAAGAATTCCTATTAATGAACCTGAAAAACTAAGTGTAATAAAATGACTTTAGAAGAGATAAAAACAACCGTTCTTTATATTCAAGGCTTACAAGCCCTTTGGAAAGAAGATTACAATGCTGAAAAAATAGGAGATTATACTTTTAGTATTGTATGCAGAGACTATAATACTACAGATGAGCTGTGGGAGGTTATCAATGAGTTACAGTTTATGGGAGAAGGAGAAGAATGGGAAAAAACCAAAGAAGAAGTAGAGACTCTCATTCAAGAGAAATTAGGAATTAGTATTTGCGAACCTATCAGTATACTTTCTTACACAACTAACTTGTTTATAAAGCAACTTACCAACGATTTCTCAACCGATTCACTAGTTTTATCATTTATTGAACAGATAAAAGAGCTTATTACTTATCAAGAATATACTTTGGCATTGGAAAACTTACTGAAAAGCCTTTTGGAAAAATGTATTTTTATTCCAAGAGATACTTTAGCTATTTTGGATAACATAGAAGATACTCAAATTCAGCGATTACAACAAGCATTATGGGGAGTGTAGAGAATGTTTAGGGTAGATTAAAGATTTTGGAAAATGAATGAGAATCTCCAAAATAATTTGTATTTTTTTCTTTTACTATGGTTGTTATTTGTCTGTACCTATGAGGCTTTAGCAGCTTATTCAATTGATGATATAGTCTCTATTATACAGAGGTTTGATAATGCGATATGGGATTCTCTTGTTTATTTATTTAGTATTGGCGTAGAAAATGATCCATTTTTGTTAGTATTGAGTAAAATAGCCTTTTTCTTTCCTTTGATTTTTCTTTTTGTAGTTCCTTATTTTTTAGGGCGAAAGAAAGAGGGGGAAAGCTATTTTTATCATTATAACATTCATCGTGAGAGCTATTATCTTTTAGTAGATGTGATTACTTTGGTCGTTTATGCGATACTCATAATACTAGCTTTTCTCTTTTCTTTTGGGGTGCTCACCTCTTTGCCTTTATTTTTGTTTGTCATTGCCTTTAGGGTCTATCAGTATAGAAAGAAACTTATTTTCAAAGAGTGAAATAATTATGAAAAATAAAATCAAATATTGTATCATATTCTTTGTTGTAGCAAGTGTTCTAAATGCTCTATTAACATTAGGGGGAGGTTGTGCTACTTTTTGTTTTTTCAGGACGAATTGTTATAATGCAACCTATCCTTATCACCTGATAGGGTTATTTACTATAGCCTTAGGGCTGAGTATGTATCTTTTGGATGCTGTAAAGAAAAGTAGCATTGCTTTCTATATAAAGTTCTATTTGCTTTGGTTAGAAATGTCAGTTTTATTCTCTGTCTTTTTTTGGGCTTATGTCGGTTATTCTTCTATGACTGATGTCATAGATAGGTTACTCCATAATTTTTTTGAGATGTTTATAATCGCCAATATGGTGATGCTCTTTTCGTTTCCGTACAATGTATGTATGTTAGTACTGTCTTTCCTCTTAATAAGGAGATATATTAAGTAGACATAAGTTTTAAACTATTGGAAAGGTGCTACAAGTAACCAAATACCACTGCTTGAAAAAGCAAACAATAATG
>NZ_GL872413.1:1725479-1786159 GCF_000192225.1 Capnocytophaga sp. oral taxon 338 str. F0234 | reverse complement strand
TAAATACCATCTTTAGAATAAAAAATTGAGGGGTCAAAATTATTTCTTATCTTTGCCTTTTCTTTAAAAGTGAATAGGGAACAGTGAAAAGTATCTCAAAAACTGAAAAACAAAGACTAATTATTAATAACTAATAATTAATGCATGTATCTTATTATTTTAACCTATCAAAAAGACCTTACAGAGGTTGAAAAACACTTAGAAGCACATCGCACTTACTTAGATAAGCATTACGTCTCAGGACATTTTATTGCTTCAGGAGCACAAGTGCCCCGTCAAGGAGGGGTGATTTTGTGCAAGGCAGACAGTAGAGGAGAAGTAGAGGCGATCATTACTCAAGATCCTTTTCATAAGCATCAAATAGCTTCTTACCAGATTATTGAATTTATCCCTACAAAATATGCAGAGAGCTTTGGTAAATTATTGTAAATAAGCGAAAACTTAACTTGAAACTCAAACTTAGAACAAATGATGGACTGGCAACACTTGCTTTCTTTGCGCAAACAAGGAGATAAGAACACTCGCTTGCGGAGTAAGGAAGACCCTACTCGGCTAAGCTATGATGTGGATTATGATCGTATTGTCTTCTCTGGAGCTTTCCGTAGCCTACAGGACAAGACACAAGTAATTCCACTTTCAGGATCTGGCTTTGTACATACACGCCTTACCCATAGTATGGAGGTTTCTGTCGTGGGGCGCTCTCTGGGCCGTGCTATAGGGGCAAAAGTACTTCAGAAATATCCTTATCTTAAGGAATTAGGTTATCAGATGAATGATTTTGGTACCATTGTGGCTTCTGCAGCTTTGGCACATGACATAGGTAACCCACCCTTTGGACATAGTGGAGAGAAGGCTATAGGCGACTTCTTTCGTTATCATGAGGGCAGTATCCTTAAGGGACAAATCTCTGAGCGAGAGTATGCTGACTTGTGTAATTTTGAAGGTAATGCTAATGGCTTTAAAATCCTTACCGAAAGCCGTGCTGGCGTACAGGGTGGTTTACGTCTTACCTATGCTACCTTGGGGACTTTTATCAAATATCCTAAGGAATCGTTACCTGTGAAACCTACTAAAGCAGTTTTTGATAAAAAATATAATATTTTTCAATCCAATAAGGAGTTCTTTTATGAACTTGCTCAAGAACTTTCCTTACTTCCCATGGGAGAAGGGGATGAGTTGCGTTATGTACGGCATCCTTTAGCCTTTTTAGTAGAGGCAGCGGATGATATTTGTTATACTCTCATTGACTTTGAAGATGGCATTAACTTAGGATGGATTCCCGAAGATAACGCTCTAGAGTATCTTATACAGCTTATTCGAGGTAGTAAAATTGCCCCAGAGAATATTACTCATAAATACTATCAACTTGCCCATAAGCAGGATAGAATAGCCTATTTGCGTGCTCTTTCTATTGGTACTCTTATTACCGAAGTAACAACCCTTTTTGAGGAAAATGAAGAGTCCCTTCTTAGGGGGGATTTTACCACCGCTCTCTTGGACAAAAGTAAATATAAGAATCAAATAAATGATATCATTGATCTTAGTATTAATAATATATATCAATCATCACAAGTAGTAGAGAAGGAGTTGGCAGGTTATGCTATCCTACAACATCTGCTAAGAGTTTATTTTACAGCAGTATATCATAATTGGCAAGGGAGTACCTCCTCTTATGACCATATTATTCTCAAAACGATTCCTTCACGATATCTCTCCAAACAAGAGAGCCTATATGAGTGTGTGCTTTCTATTACCTGCTATATAGCTAGCCTTACAGATACTCAAACTACTAAGTTACATTCTAAACTTATTGGAATTCTTTAGTCATATATTTTAAGTGAAAAATTATTAAAAGGATATTCAGTGATATGATGGATAAATATTTCTAATAGAGTCTGTTTTTATTTGTCAAGTTCTCTAAAAATCACTATTTTTGCAGTCCAATAAACATATAAATTTATGGCTAAGAAAGTACGGGTGCGCTTTGCACCCAGTCCTACAGGACCGTTACATATAGGAGGGCTGCGTACCGCCCTCTTTAACTATTTATTTGCTAAAAAACATGGTGGGGATTTCCTCTTGCGTATTGAGGATACTGACCAAGTGCGCTATGTGGAAGGGGCAGAAGACTATATTATGGAAGCACTTGCTTGGTGTGGTATTACTTATGATGAAGGTGTAGGTAAAGGAGGAGAACATGCCCCTTATCGCCAAAGCGAGCGTAAGGCTATCTATGCCGAGTATGCCCAAATGCTCTTGGACAAAGGCGATGCTTACTATGCCTTTGATACTGCGGAAGAGTTAGATGCCCAGCGAAAGAACTACGAACAGCATGGAGAGACATTTATCTATAATTGGCATAATCGTCAGAACTTGACCAATTCTTTTTCTCTTTCTCCAGAGGAAGTAAAAGAAAGATTGCAGCGTGGAGATGCTTATGTAGTACGCTTTAAAATGCCACAAGAAACCCTTACCCTGCATGACCTTATTCGTGGTGAGGTAGTAGTGGATACCAAGCTCTTGGACGACAAGGTACTCTTCAAGTCCGATGGTATGCCTACCTATCACTTAGCTAATATTGTGGATGACCACCTGATGGAGATTACCCATGTCATTCGTGGGGAGGAGTGGTTGCCTTCTATGGCGCTGCATGTGCTTATGTATAGAGCTTTTGGCTGGGATGCTCCACAATTTGCCCACTTACCACTGATCCTTAAACCTGCAGGTATGGGAAATGGTAAGCTTAGTAAGCGCGATGGGGACAAAATGGGCTTCCCTGTATTTCCTTTGGAATGGGTGGATCCCGTAACCAAGAATATATCTAAAGGTTATCGAGAGGATGGTTATTTGCCTGAAGCCTTAGTGAATTTCCTTGCACTATTAGGTTGGAATCCAGGAGTAGATCAGGAACTATTTTCAGTGGAGGAACTTATTGCCCTCTTTGATTTAGAAAAAGTTAATAAAGCGGGAGCTCACTTTGATATAGAAAAAATAAAGTGGTTCAATCACCAATACCTACAGAAGATGCCTTTAATTACCCTTGTGGAGAATTTCTCTTCTGTATTAGCTGGGAAAGAAATAAGTGCTTCTAAGGAATCCCTTACACAAATTGTTACTCTTATACGGGAACGTGCTACTTTTCTTACAGATTTTTGGGAACTATCACATTTTTTCTTTGTAGCACCTCATAGTTATGAAGCCAAAGCTTTTAAAAAGCAATGGAAGGAAAATTCAGCCGAGATTGTAAACTCCCTGATAGGTGTGGTGGATAGCCTGACGGACCTGACTCCTGCTCATATAGAGTCACAAATTAAGGACTTTATCACTAAGCATAACTTAGGCTTAGGTCAGGTGATGCCACTTATTCGCTTGGCTCTGGTGGGAGAGATGAAAGGACCTGATGTATTCTCAATTATTTCCATTTTGGGTAAAGAACAAACAATTCTTCGGTTGCAAAATCTTATTCAATATGCTAAGGAACAATAACTTATGAAAAAATATCTCATTGCAGGGCTGGGGAATATAGGAGAGGAATATCGTTATACACGTCACAACATAGGTTTTCTTGCTGTGGAACACTTAGCTCAAGAGAAAGAAGCTCCTTTTGCTACTGCTCGCTTAGGGGATGTGGCTACTTTTTCTCACAAAGGACGAACCTTTGTCTTACTAAAGCCTTCTACTTTTATGAACTTGAGCGGGAAGGCAATAAAATATTGGTTAGAAAAAGAAAAAATTCCTATAGAGAATCTCTTAGTGATAGCGGATGATCTTAATTTACCTTTTGGAAGTATCCGTATCAAAAAAAAAGGTTCTGATGGGGGACATAATGGCTTCAAGAATATCCAAGAAGAGCTTAGAACAACCGTCTATGCCCGTTTGCGCTTCGGTATCAGTGCTAATTATGACAAGGGTACCCAAATAGACTATGTTTTGGGACGATGGAGTGAGGAAGAAGTAGCCCAACTGCCTGAACGATTAGAAAAAATTAGTGAGGCAATCCTCTCCTTTGGTTTAGCAGGGGCAGATACTACGATGAACCTATATAACAATAAGTAGAGATTTGATGGAGGAAGTTAGTTTTCAAATTTATAATGCATCAGCAGGTAGTGGTAAGACTTTTACCTTAGTGAAATCCTTCCTTAGACTTATCTTGGCTACCAAAAATGTGGAAGCATATAAGTCGCTCTTGGCGATTACCTTTACCAATAAGGCAGTTAATGAGATGAAAGAGCGGGTCATCAATAAGTTACTTTTGTTCTCTACTTCTGATCAGGAAATACAAGAGGAAGATAAGAAACCGTCTAAAGACCCTATGTTTAGACAATTAGCTAGGGAAATAGGACTTACTTTTGAACAACTTAGAGAGCGTTCTAAGAAGGTACTAAATTATATTCTTCATAATTATGCAGGTTTTACCATTGTTACTATTGATGGTTTCAATCAACGGCTAATACGTTCTTTTGCTTTTGACCTAAAACTCAATCCAAATTTTGAGGTTTTTTTGGAAACTGATGATCTACTTCGTCTGGCTATAGAGAATCTCCTTAAAAAAACAGAAGAAAACAAGAAGCTAACTAAATTTCTTTTGGAATTCTCCAAAGATAAAATAGAAGAGGATAAGAGTTGGGATATAGAAGAAGAACTCTTTGAGATTGCCAGATTACTTACAAATGAAAATCATTATCCTTATGTGCAGGAACTTAAAGATAAAGAATTAGAGGATTTTGAAAATCTAAAAAAGACACTTAAACAACTCTCCAAGCAGTTATTCAAGTTAGTAGAAGAGGTAACAGCACAATTTTTTTCCTTCTCACAAGAACATCATCTTTCCTCAAAATATTTTATTAGAGGATCTTTATATAATTTCTTTGAAAAAATTAGAAATGAAGGGTTCTTTGCAATTAAAAAGGATTCTTTTGATAGAAATTGGTTTACAGATATTGCAGAAAAACCTTTATACTCCAAAGATATACAGAAAAAGGAACCTGTTGTGGCTCAATTATTAGATGAAAACCAAGCTTGGATAGTGGATTTATTGCAATCTGTAAAAAAAAGTTATTGGTTAGAACAGTTTTATAAACGTCTAACAAGAAATGTGACGCTTTTGGCAGTATTAAAGAATTTGCAGGAGGAGATTCTTGCTATAAAAGAGCAGGAGAATATTCTGCCTATATCAGAATTTAACAGTATTATCCATCAGACTATTATTAATGAACCATTTCCTTTTATCTATGAAAAGATAGGAATACGTTATCAACATTATTTTATAGATGAATTTCAGGACACCTCTATTTTGCAATGGGAAAATATGCTGCCCTTAATAGCTGATGCAGTACATAGTGAAAATCTCAACAAACAACATGGGTCATTACTTTTAGTAGGTGATGCTAAGCAGTCCATTTATCGTTGGCGTGGTGGACGTGCAGAGCAATTTATTGACCTATATAATAAGGATAGGATTCCTTTTTATATAGAACAACAAGTTGTTAATCTGGAATATAATTATCGTAGCGGGAAGGAAGTGATTGCTTTTAACAATGATTTGTTTGCTTATGTAGCTTTAGAATCTTCACTTTTCCAGAGTGAAAGGTACAAAAAGCTCTATGAGGAATCTGTACAAAAAATTCCTGAAAAGGGAGCTAAAGGAGGTTTTGTTAGTATTGAATTTGTAGAAAAACAGACTTCGACCGATATCTCATTGGAGGAAGAAGCAGAAGAATCAGAAGAGGAAGAGAATATCTATATAGAAACAATAGAGAAATATATAAAAGAAGTAAAAAATGAAGGATATTCAGATAAGGATATTTGTATTCTCTCTCGTAGAAATAAAGAATGCACTGAGATTGCTGAAAAGTTAGCTTCAAAGGGTTATAATGTGATTTCTTCAGAAGCTCTGCTTCTCAAAAATGTCCCTGAAATACAGTTTTTAATTCATCTGATTGCCATTTCTCTATATCAGAATAATGAAAAAGAAAAAATAGAGTTACTATTCTCCTATGCTAAAGTGAAAAATCTCACAGATATTCATATGTTTATGAGTAAATATGCACATGAGCCAGTGGAAGTATTCTTTTTAGCTAAGGGTTTTTCTTTATCATATTTTCATTTATATTCTTTCTATGAAGGTATAGGATATGCTATTCAAGTATTTGGTTTAGCAAAGCCTTCAGATGCATATCTTTCTCAATTTCTCAATGTAATTTATGAATATAAGAGTATACGAAATGGTAATATAGCTGATTTTCCCGCCTTTTGGGAGGAAAAGGCAGATAAGTTAGCCATTACTGCTCCTGAAGGAGTAGATGCTATTACTATTATGACAATTCATAAAAGTAAAGGGTTGGAGTTTCCGGTGGTAATTTATACTCATGTGAATGACAAATTGCGTTCTGCTAAAGATATTTTATGGATTGAAGTTGCTCCTGAAAAATATAATGGGTTTAAGCATTTGCTCATAGATGATTATGAAGGACTTGAAGAGGTAGATGCTAATATAGTGCTACAACAAAGTGAAATGGAACTTCTAGATACCATCAATACAATGTATGTAGCTATGACACGTCCTAAGGATGTTTTATACGTTATTAGCGATTTGCCTAAGAAGAACAAAAAAGAGAGGATTACTAATCTCTCTGAATTACTAAAATTATATTTAGAAAGTAAAGGGGTTTGGCAAGAAGGACAAGCACGTTATACTTTTGGTAAACTCTTTCCTTTAGAGGAAAATGAACGGGAATCCATTACTTATATTCCTTTCAAGCAACGTTCTACCATGACTCCTTCATATACTATAGTAACAAATGCAGGAACTATGTGGAATACAGAAAATGGAAAAGCTATAGAAAGAGGAAACCTTCTACATGAAATGTTAGGAAAGATAATCACTGAAGCTGATATTCCAGAAGTATTACAGCAATTTTTTATAGAAGGACGAATCACAGAAGCGCAAATAAATCCTCTTACTTCACAATTGAAGGAGGTAGTTACGAATCCCTTGATAAGAGATTATTATACAAGTAATTATATTATTTATAACGAGCGAGAATGGCTTGACCAGGCAGGAGAATATTTACGTCCTGATCGTGTTGCCTATCAAGAGCAAAAGAGAGAGGCTATAATTATAGATTATAAGACAGGAGATGACCACCCACAATATCAAACACAGCTAAAGCGATATGTTCAGGTTCTAGAGCAAATGGGATGGAGAGTAGGAAAATCATTCTTAGTATTTATTAATGAAGAGATTACTGTGAAAATACTATAATAAGAAGAGAAAATAAAAAAATCCTCATCTTATGGGACAAGGATTCTCTTACAGAGCGGAAGACGAGGTTCGAACTCGCGACATTCAGCTTGGAAGGCTGACGCTCTACCAACTGAGCTACTTCCGCAAAAGATAGAATATTAATCAATATGAAACAGAGCGGGAAACGAGGTTCGAACTCGCGACATTCAGCTTGGAAGGCTGACGCTCTACCAACTGAGCTATTCCCGCCTTTTTTGACGGTGCAAAGGTAAGATATTTTTTTTAACCCACAAAATAAAAATATACTTTTTTGTAAAAAAAATTCTTGTGAAATTTGTGCTCTTATTTGTTTCTTTTCTAAAAGAAAAACTGTAACTTTGCGCCGTATTAACCGAGGACAGATTTGACTGATTGCCACCTCATCGTAAAAACGATAAATGATGCTAAACCAGTAATCTCCTTATAATTATTATTTATGGGATATTTATTTACTTCCGAATCGGTGTCTGAAGGACATCCAGACAAAATCGCTGACCAGATTAGCGATGCTCTTATTGACCACTTTCTCGCTTTTGATCCTTCGTCTAAAGTAGCTTGCGAAACCTTAGTTACCACCGGTCAGGTAATTCTCGCAGGAGAAGTGAAATCCAAGACTTACCTTGATGTACAGCAGATTGCTCGTGATGTAATTAAGCGTATAGGTTATACTAAGAGTGATTATATGTTTGAAGCAAACTCCTGTGGGGTACTCTCTGCCATACATGAACAATCACCCGATATCAATCAAGGAGTAGTACGTAAGGCTCCTGAAGAACAAGGGGCGGGTGACCAAGGAATGATGTTCGGTTATGCTACCCGTGAGACGGATACTTATATACCTCTTTCTTTGTCACTTTCTCATGCTATTGTACGAGAGTTGGCAAATTTGCGTCGTGAGAATAAACAAATTACTTATCTACGTCCTGATGCCAAGAGCCAAGTAACTCTTGAGTATAGTGATGATAATAAGCCTATACGCATTGATAGTATTGTAATTTCTACCCAACATGATCCTTTCGATACTGAAACCAAGATGTTGGAGAAGATAAAGGATGATATGCTCCACATTCTCATTCCACGTATCAAACAGCAATACCCAAAATATGCCCATCTTTTCAATGAAAATATTAAGTACCATATCAACCCTACGGGAGTTTTTGTTATAGGAGGACCTCATGGTGATACAGGGCTTACAGGGCGCAAGATTATTGTAGATACCTATGGTGGAAAGGGTGCTCACGGAGGGGGAGCTTTCTCAGGGAAAGATCCCAGTAAGGTGGATAGAAGTGCCGCTTATGCAACCCGCCATATTGCTAAGAATATGGTAGCCGCAGGCATAGCCGATGAGATGCTCGTACAGGTAAGCTATGCCATTGGGGTAGCTGAGCCAACAGGTGTCTATGTCAATACCTATGGCACCTCCAAGGTACCCCTCACTGATGGACAAATCGCTCAGAAAGTTAGAGAAATTTTCTCTCTACGTCCTTATGATATAGAACAACGACTGAAGTTGCGTTATCCTATTTATAGCGAAACCGCCGCCTACGGACACATGGGAAGAAACCCTGAATTGGTAAAGAAAGTATTTGCTTCTCCTTATCATAATACTAAAACCATAGAAGTAGAACTCTTTACATGGGAGAAATTAGACTATGTAGAGCCGATCCGAAAGGCTTTTAGAATTTAATATAAGGTTATGATAATACTTTAATAAACTTTACTTCTTGCCATAAGAGGTAAAGTTTTTTTGTAACTTGAGAATGATTTTTCACAAATAGCTACTGTTCAAAAGTAAAAGGAGTATTCTAACCAATGGATTGAAGTTATTACAGGAGTAAAATATGATGGATATAAGAGAGATAATGAATAATAATAAGCCGATATCTCTTTTTTTTCATAAAAACAATCCCCAATAAATCTCATATTAACACAGAAAAACAAACAGAAATTGAAAATACTTTTAAAATTTTTATCTCTTTTTTTTGATTAAAAATTTGCAAATTCAAAAATACGTATTACTTTTGCAAAAAAATAACAGGTGTTATATTACAGATGTTATAACAAAGTTTTATGCCGAAATCAACAACAATAACTCAGGAAATAATTATAGAAACTGCTTTTGAGATGGTGCGAAAAGAGGGTTTTGCAGTGCTTTCAGCCCGAAATATTGCTAAGCAAATTGGTTGCTCCACTCAGCCCATCTATTGGTGCTATAAAAATATGGATGACCTTAAAGCCGAAATCTGCAAAAAGGCACTGCCCTTCCTGCAAAGTGTAGTACTCAGTTACTCAAAAACAGGCAATACTCTTTTGGATTTAGGACTTGGATACGTGCGGATGGCATACACCGAGCCTGCCCTATTCAAGGCTTTTTATATGGATAATGTTACCAATGTAAAACTTATTGACATTTTTCCAGAAAGTGAGCGAGTGGTAGAAATAATGAAAAATAGTGAGGAATGCAAAAATCTATCCGATGAAGAGCTGAAGAATGACATTGCTAAAGGTTGGATGTTAGCACACGGTATCGCTTCATTGGTCGCAGTGGGTATGCTTGTTTACGACGAAGATAAAATTTTAGAAATATTAAAATAAATCTGCCTTAATATGAGAACCAATAAAAAAACACTTCGGAATGTAATTTTATTTAGCTTGGTAGCCATCTCTTGCGGATGGATAGGCGTTGGGGTAAACCAGTTGCTTGGCGAACCTTCTAATTTAGAGTCTTTGGGATCAGCGATTTTTATTGCTTCTCCTATTGTGTGTATGATTTTGCTCCGCCTTTTGGGTGGTGATGGTTGGAAAGATTTTCCTTTAAAACCTCGTTTCAAGCAAAACACTCGCTGGTATATCTTTGCTATTGCAGTCTATCCCGTAGTTATTGGTATAACACTGTTTGTTGGCAAGCTATTAGGTTGGGTAGATGTGAGTAAGTTTAGTATTGCTGCCTATCTCCCTGTTTTTGCGGCTGCTTTCTTACCCGTTTTTATCAAAAATATTTTAGAAGAGACGGCTTTTCGAGGTTATCTCACTGTAAAAATGGAACAACTCACCAAAAATGAATGGTTGATTTATTTAGTGGTGGCATTCGTATGCCAAATATGGCACCTGCCATACAATCTCATATTCTTAGACGATGCTTATCAGGCAACCTTTTTCCCTTATAGCAAAGAGTTATTTGTTTTGGTGAGCTTTGTGGTTATTGCTGTTTGGACAATAATGTACACCGAAATTTTCTTTCTATCGCGTTCACTCTTGTTGGTAGTTTTGATGCACTCAATGAAAGATGTTCTTAACCCTCTCATTTCAGAAGGATTTACTGTTATTTCACCCGATAAAACACTTTTAGTATCCCCTCTTTTTGGTCTAATTCCAACATTGATATACTTGGCTATAGGCTTATATTTGAGAAAAATACGCAAAAGTAAAGGGTATCTTCATTCATAATGAATAAAATTGTATAAACCAAAATATTAGCAATATGAACAAAAATAATGAAATGCCAGTAAATGCTGGCTGCTGGGACAAGATCTTCCCCAAAAGCGATAAGGTTGAATATAAAAAGGTCTCGTTTAAAAACCGCTATGGGATTATCCTTATTGGCGATTTATATTTCCCGAAAAATAGCGAAGATAAAAAGCTTGCTGCCCTTGCTGTTTGTGGTGGATTTGGAGCTGTAAAAGAACAAGCCTCAGGATTTTACGCCCAAACAATGGCTGAAAGAGGCTTTGTAGCCTTAGCTTTTGACCCTTCCTATACAGGCGAAAGTGGTGGTGAACCTCGCAATGTAGCATCACCTGATATCAATACCGAAGACTTTTCGGCAGCGGTAGACTGCTTAGGAATCCAACCCTTTGTAGATAGAGAAAAAATAGGAATCATCGGTATTTGTGGTTGGGGAGGTTTTGCACTGAATGCTACAGCTATCGATACACGTATCAAGGCTGTTGCCACTATGGTAATGTACGATATGTCACGTGTTTTCAGTAAAGGATATTTTGATGCCAATACGCCTGAAATGCGTCTGGAAATGAAGCGTTCGCTCAATGCTATTCGTTGGACAGATGCCGAGGCAGGAACCCCTACTCCAGGTTACCCTATGCCCGACACCCCATCGGATAAAGTACCTGAATTCTTGAATGATTATATTGAGTTTTACAAAACGCCACGAGGTTTCCACGAGCGTTCAGTTTCCAATCACGTTTGGACAGCTACTACCCTGCTTTCATTTATGAATTTTCCACTACTGTCGTATGCCAACGAAATTGAGGTACCAACCCTTATGATTGCAGGAGAAAAAGCCCATTCTCGCTATATGAGTGAAGATGCCTACAAGTTGATTGGAACTGAGAAAAAAGAACTGCTGATTGTCCCTAATGCACGTCATACTGATTTTTACGACAATCAAGCTGGAGTAATTCCGTTTGATAAGTTGGAGGCGTTTTTTAGTGAGCATCTTCAATAAAATGAAGTATAAAAACAAGTCTCAAGCTAATGTCTTTTACATATAGCCTTCAACTCATTTCCCGTAACTCATCTTTAAAACTTTAGCTAAGTTAAAAAAAATCAGTATATTTGCGAAAAATTACTTTATATGAAACACTTATACTTCTTATCAATAGTGTTGTTCTCACTAAACGCTACGGCACAGCTAAAAGATTGCGCCACTTGTGCCACCCAAGTGATTAAGGAACAACAAATCAGCAAATTGAGCATAGATGAATTGCGCTTCCTCACCAACGACCTCTACGCTCGCAAAGGTTATAAGTTTAAAGACTACGAAATAAGCAATTACTTTAATGAAAAACCGTGGTATAAGCCTGTGAGTGACAATAGTAAGGTGAAACTCAACGCAGTGGAAGAACAAAATGTGAAGCTATTTCAAGAACGCACGGCAATACTAAAAGCTGATAGAGAAAAACTCATAGAAGCATTGCGAAGTTTAAAAGCAGAAGTACAGAGAGGGCATAGTCTTATTCCCAAAGGTAACTCTAATGAGTATTTTAGTAAAACCATTGCTAAAATAGATATAGATGATATTCATTGGATTAAAAATCAAGGGTATTATAGCGTAGAGGTAGATAACTTTAAGGGGAGTAACAAATATTATATATCTATAGACGGTAGTGAAGTAGAGATTGGGTGGTTTGAAGATGGCCATTCTAAAAAAGTACAAGATGATGATAAGATTAAGGGAGTCTATGATACGGAGGTATTTGAGGTTATGGAAAGCGTTACTTATTGGAGATTCAAATGGAAAAATCAAAAATTGGTATTTATAGAGTCTGGAGTAGCAGGATAAAGAGAAAAAGGGATATTCTTTTTCTTTTGACAATACTGATGTTATGAATAAAATATTTCAAGTAGAAAAGCTTTTAATTATTTGACAAAAATATAAGTGTATGCAAGTATATCAAACAAACTTTGGACAGCTGCGTTATCACGATTTGTCAGGCAGTCTTATCCCTATTCTCTTTATACATGGCTTAGGTTGCTGTGGTTCTATGGATTATCCCACTGTTGCTTCAGGGAGTATTCAGGCACATCGCAGGATTATTCCAGACCTATTAGGTTCAGGATTTAGTGATTATAGTGATGATTTCCCTTATACTATAGAAAGCCATGCCTCCTTGCTAAAAAGCTTTGTAGAAGACCTACAGTTAGAGGAATTGGTTATCTACGGACATAGTATGGGAGGAGCAATAGCTATAAAATTAGCTGAAAAATTGGATAAAAAAGTAAAGTTATTGCTCCTAAGTGAAGCCAATTTGGACAATGGAGGAGGATTTTTTTCCAAAAAGATAGCAAACTATTCCTACGAGGATTTTATAAAATTTGGATATGAAGAGCTCATTAGGGAGAATATTCAAAACAATAACAGATTGTGGGCAAAAAGTCTTTCTCTAACAAACTCAACAGCTATTTTCAAGGAGTCTCTTTCCTTAGTAGAGGGGCAATTCCCTACTTGGAGGAAGATACTTTATAAGCTTCCTACTACTAAAGTCTTCATTTTTGGAGAACAATCTTTGCCTGACCCCGATTGGGAAAGACTACAAACAGAACATATTCAGGTAAAGATAATTCCTAATGCAGGTCATTCTATGGCTTGGGAAAATCCTCAAGGTCTTAGTGATGTTATTTATCAGTCAATTGAGGGAAGAAAAATATTTTTGCCATAAAATACCTTTATTTTAGCAGGATAAAGAAAAAAACAGCGTGCGCTATTCGCACAATTCAACATATATGAATATAGAAGAAATCAAAAAGAAAATACAAATCATCTTAGAGGTTCCTCAGCTAAAACCATTTGGCGGTATATATATGAACCCCGTATTGGAAGAAGCAAAAGTAGCCAAAATAGAGAAAGAGAATCGCATCACTTCAGTTTATCAAAAAGGCTTTTCCTAAGATAGAGGAAACAGATTTTAGGCTAATGACTTATGTGCTTCATAAGCATTATTCTGATATGAATTTAGCAACCCTCATCGCTGAGCTTTATTGACTGAACCCAATAGACATCTATTTTGAAATAGGAAAGTTTATCCAAAGAGAAAAGTACGATGAACAAACTATTCAGCAGTATGAAGCCCAATTGCGAGAAAGTGGTTTTTATGATTGGGCAGCAGAGGAGGAGTAGAAAAGTAAAAATTGCATCCTAATTCAGGTTTATTACAATACATTTGAGAAATGATTAAGACAGACAAGATAACAGAGGCAAATATAATTCTTAAAAGATTCCTTTGGCTTGATATTTATATGGTAGATTTTAACGAAGAGGAAATAATACTATTTGGCACTATGGATGTCTCTTTGGGCAAACAAGTAGAAATCATATTGAAAAAAATCTGTTATATAGATATGCCTATTATGTGGGAATTAGAGGTAACCTCAGAAAATCCAATAGTTTTTATATCTCAAGACGAAATGAATGAGAATTATAAAAACAGATTCCTTGACAATCATAATGGGGTTGGAAACTTATTTATTTTTTCTGCCGAAGGGGTTAATAAAGAAATTAAATATCATATAGTAGCAGACAGTTTTGAATTACATCTTTTAAGTTATGACAGTTATTTTCCTTGGAAAATAAATAATGATATTGTACCAATTTAAAAAAGTGCGAACACTGTTCGCACAATTCAGAATTTCAAAACTAAGATTTGGAAATTAGTAATTTCTAAATTGTAAAACACAGATAATTAATGTAAAATTATTTAGGTAACATTAACTATTATGAAACAGATAATAAACTTATTACTTTTACCCTTTCATTTGCTTTTTTATATAATACATCATTTACTTAAAAAATGTTTCCGATGGTTATTTAAACAAGATTTCGAGTCTTTAAATGCTACTATACAAAATCAAAGAGACTCCATAGATAAGAAAGTAATGAAAATTCAAGATTTAGAAAAAATTGTGCATAAAAACGAATTAGTTGTTGAATTATTGAAAAAACTAAAAAAGAAATATTCTTTCAACTTTATTACCGTTACAAAAGAAGGAGAACCTTTAATAATTTCAACAGATTTGAATATAGATGAGGCTACAATTATTGGAAGTAGATTAGAATATAAGCAGGAATTTCCTTTAAAAGTTGTAACTTTAAATACATCTTCTCCAGAATCATACTATAAATATAAATATAAAGAATGTTTTCCTAATTATGACTGGAAAAGAAGAAATCTTTATAATCAAGAAAAAGAAAGTTACTTACAAATAGTTGATTTTCGATCTACAATTAAAAATAAAGGATATGCTACAGCTACATTTGAAGTCTTTGAAAAATTAGCAAAACAAATGGGGTATTCTGTAATAGTAGGATATTTATCATCAATAGATTTTAAAGACGGAGACCCTTCTCATCTTAAATATTTCTATGAAAAATTAGGCTTTGAAGTAGTTATATTTGAAAAAGGACATAAAAGAGATGATGACGGACTAATATTTAAACAATTATAACAAATAAAATATAACTCAATAATTTTTTAAAATGGTATTTTTATGGAATTTACAGGAGAGTTTTACCCCTTTTATTCGGACAAACCAATAGAGATAGTCGTACAAAAAATGTTAGATTTTGCTAAGAGTATAGGGTATCAATGGGAATATTTCAATCAAGAAGAATATGACCACAGAGGTTATTTCTTTTGGAAGAATAAAAAGATGCTTACTCTACACGACGAGAAAGGTTATAACACTCTTATCAATGGAGAAGGTTGTTTTTGTTTGGAACTAAAGGAAACTAATCTAAACTGTGGGGCAAAATACTTTGAGTTTGAGCAGGAGCCTTATGATAGTTTTTACAATGATTTTTATTGTATTTTTTCAAGGGTATATTATTACTACTTAGTGCTTCCAGAAGCCATTGATGAAAATGATTTTTCTTTGAAAGTTTTTAATACTTTACGGGAGATTTTAAAAAGTTAGTGATATGAATTTAGATGCAATAGATTACTTGCTCTGTAATTTTGCAGGAGGGGCTGACACAGAAGAGTTTGATGATTTTTCTTTTGATTTTAGTGAAAAAGAACATATTACTCATTTTATTGAGAAAGAATTAACTCCTTTTTTCACAAAAAACTTTTCTGCAGAAAAGAAAAAGGAATTAGAAGAACTATTGGACGAGGTTATTAGTAAAGATATTTCATTAGAGGCTCATTTTAATAGCTCTTTGTATCCTTTTGACTTTTCATCCAATGAAAAATTCTTTTTCAAAGAGTTAAAAGCATTGTTATATAAAAAGCATCTCTGATGAATTACCTAAATAAACTAACAGTCATCTTATTAGCAACAACAATTATTCCTATGCAAGCACAAAAAACCAAAGAGAATTTTTCTCAGTATTTCATTAAAGCCTTTACAACAGACCAGCAAGTGATAGAAGCTACTATTACTTTTTATAAAGAAGATAGAGGAAATTCCACAGTGTTATTAGATATGTTTTCTAAAGATGAAACGTTCACCTATACGGGCGGAAAAGTAAAGGTTTTTGTAATGACTTATCAGGACACGCTTAATCATCATTACGAAATGGTTTCAGATGAGGTAAGGTCGCTATTCTATATCCTTCGCAAGCGTTTAGAACAGCAGGGCATAAAACTATTGATACAAGGGGCAAGGCGTCATTATTATATGATTCGGCATTTCAAACAGAATTTCCGAGCGGTAAAGTTAGTTTTAGGAAAAAGGTATGATTATAATAGTGCCGAAATAATAAATATATTTGATCCCGAGAACGATTTTTCACAAATAGCTACCGTTCAGGAGCAAGAAGAATACTTTAACCAATGGATTGAAAGTATTACAGGAGTAAAATACGATGAAAATAAGAGCGATAGTGAATAATAACAATTTAATAGACCTTATTACCGATAGCCACAATACTCCTTTTTGGAAAATCACCTACCATTGGCATAGAACGTATCAGGCTAAGGGCATACAATATCTACATTTTGTAGGGGAGATTACCACTACTTATAACATTCCCGAAGAGCTTATTTCTTTACTAGATAAACAATGTAAATTAGTTAATGAAGGTATATTCTCGGTTGATGAAATTATCGGGGATAAGATAAAGGCTTTTAAACTCAAATTGCAAAATAAGAACGCTTGTATTGTAAACCTTTATATAGAAGGTGATGGTGTAGATTTTTGTATTGTAGAGAATAATTAGAAATTTTATGAAACACTTATTTATTTTATTGTTCCTCCTTACGACCAATGCCTTTGCGCAAGGGCCTTTTGGAGATTATGCCGTGGTGAAGGACAAAGACGGCTATGTAAACATTCGTGCTAAAGAAAGTGTAAAAAGCCAAATCGTAGGCACTTTGCCAAACAATACACTTGTATACACTTTCTTTGGTGATGATGAACCTAATCCTTCTAACTGGGTATATGAAAAGAATGGTTATATACACAAAAGCCGCCTAAAAAAGATAAATGAATTTCCCTCTATAGGTAAAGAGAAAGAAACAGAGAATAGTATTACTATTACCGATAAAGCCATTAGCGTAACCCTTACCCAACAGCCATTTGACAAAACCAAACACAAGATTACCAAGAAAAAACATAAAGAGTATAGTGAGTATATTATTGATGGAAAGAGAGCTCAAGGGTTAGACGGTGATTTGTTTTTACCTGAAGATCATTACAAGAGTATTATTGTAACTATCAACGGCAAAAACGTACCTATCCCTAAAAGTGCTTATGATGATTTGTACGAAGTAGCTATGTATACTGATAATAATGCGGTATATTATGACAAAGAGGAAGATACAATTTACATTATTGCCCATAATGGTAGTGGCGCTTTTTCTTACGAAGTGTGCTGGCAAATAGTAAAAGGCGAGTACAAAACTCGCATTATAGGAGAACCTTAAACCATTTCATTATCGATTGAAAAATTTAGTACTATTTCTTTTCTTAGTTGCTAATATATCGTTAGCACAACAGCGATACATCGGACAAATAAATGACCCCGATGGCCATACTAATATCCGGAAATCTCCTAACAGCAAAGCAGAGATTATAGGCAAATTGCTGAAGAATGAATATTTTTTCTATATAGAAAATCCAAGCGGTTGGTATGAAGTAAGTACCCAACGCAAAGTACAAGGTTTTGTACATAAAAGTAGGATTCAGAAAGTTGATGATAAGGAATTGATTGCGCTAAAAATAAATTTTGGTGATTATGCTGAAAATACCCATGATACGATTGTAAAACTTAACACATTAAAAGAAGCGAATCCTTTCTTTATCATTGGGTACAACTATCCAAAAATACCGTATAAAGAAACAGAAGGCAATGAATTATGGGTAAGTAATAAAGATATTAAGTTAGAATTTGTTACCAAAAAAGTAAACAAAAGCGATTATAAGTTCAAGATTAACAAAAATGGAGTAACAGAAATGATTACGGAAAAAGGAGAAAGTGTTTGGGGATATTTCTATTCAAAAGACTATCCAGAAAAAGAAATTGCCTATATTCGCATTACATTTGCAGGTAAAACGCCTTATCTATTGCCTAAAACCAAATACTTATTTAATTCTACACTCTTATCAGTAAGGGTATATGATAGAGAAAACGGACAATATATGATTGATTTTATGGGAGGCGATGGCGCTGAAGGTTACAACGCTCTTTTTGTATTTGATGAAAAAGGATTGATAAAGCGATTTTTGTATAGAAATTTCTAACCATAAAATAAACAACAAAATGAAACACTTACTTATTTTATTCCTGCTCCTTACGACCAACGCCTTTGCACAAGGTCCTTTTGGAGATTATGCCGTAGTAAAAGACAAAGACGGCTATGTAAATATTCGTGCCAAAGAAAGTGTAAAAAGCAAAATTGTAGGTACTTTGCCCAATAATACACTTGTATACACCCTCTTCGATACTACATATGATGAAAGTGGTGAAGAGATATCTTTTAATTGGTTGTATGTAGATAAAGGGTATGTACATAAGAGTCGTCTTAAAAAAGTACAAGACTTTCCTTCGGCAGGGCTAAAGAACAAGATAATAGCCTTACCATTACAGGGAAAGGTATTAGCGTGCCCCCTTACCAAACAGCCATTTGATAAAACCAAGCACAAGATTACCAAGAAAAGGCACAAAGAGTATAATGAACTTATCATTGACGGAAAGCGGGTGCAAGGACGGAATAATGATGAGTTTCTACCGCTTGATCACTACAAAAGTATCACGGTCATTATTGATAGTAAAGATGTTCCTATCCCTAAAAATGCCTATGATGATTTGTATGAGATAGGGCTTTATATGGATAATAATTTTGTGTATTATGATAAGGAAGACGATATTCTCTATATCATTTCCTACAATGGAGATGGTGCCAATGCCTATCAGGTTATGTTGGCAAATAGTAAAAGGCGAATATAAAACTCGTATAGTGAGAGAGCCGTTTTAATCTATGTTTCTATCTTTTTATAATGAAAATAACTTTACCTCCCTATGCTACAACAGAGGACCTGCGAAAATGTATGGTTGTTGTTCAGAAAATATTAGATAGCAAAGCTATTAATATTAATGATAAGCAGTGCCAAGCCATAGCTTTAGAAGTTATGGGAATTTCTTATGCCAAAGGAGGGGACTATTCCTCTGAAACTATTAAGAGTTTTGCTGAAAGTTATTTGAAAATAATTCGAATATGAAATTGCAAGCAACCCTATACATTCCTGAAGACAAGGAAGATTTTCATATAGATATTTATGATGAGCAAGCCTCTGATTATCAAATAGCTGAAATATTCAGAAAAGGTGATAAAACAATAATTGATATATACAACAATCCTAATGATACCCATAAAGAATTGGATTTGGAAGAGTTTATTAGAGTACTTTTGAAATCGTATAATGAATTGAAAATCTGATTATTACAAAGTTTTGATACAAAAGCAAATAACTTTACTTCTTTATGTTGCAAATGAAAAAGAAATATACAACTTATGGAAAACTCCTTTATATAGTGTTATTTATAGCATTATATGGGCTTTTCCGTTCTGAGCCAGCACTTACTGAGCAGTGGTATAGCACAGGGCTTTATCCCTATATAGGGCGAGTAGTGCGATTTTTGTTAGGCTGGATTCCTTTCTCTGTAGGGGATATCCTCTATACGGGGATTGCTTTAGGGGTGGTGTACTGTGTCATTAGGTATTTTAGGCGAATACGTAGGGCACCGCTTCACTTTTTTAAAAAAGTAGGGAAGGGAGTCATTATCTTTGTGAGCTTGTTTTATTTTCTTTGGGGGTTCAACTATTATAGGCATCCGCTATCGGTACAGTTGGGCTGGAATTTTTCTTATACTGAAACTGAGGTGGAGCAGGTTACCACAAGGCTTGTTGCTGAGGCAAATGCCTTACACCAGCGCCTTGCTTTGTCTAAGGAGCAAGCGGTGAAGATGCCTTTTACTCCAAAGGAGGTCTATGAGAAAATGCCTCAGGGATATAACAGACTTTCTCAAAGATTTCCTCAGTTTGTCCTATATACACCCAGTGTTAAGTCCTCCCTATATAATAAAATACTTACTTATATGGGGTATAGTGGTTATTTAAATCCTTTTACGGGAGAAGCACAGGTGAATGCTTTGGCAACTCAATATAGCTTTCCTGTGACAGTAGCCCATGAAATGGCACATCAATTAGGATATGCTTCGGAGAAGGAGGCTAATTTTATAGGATTTTTGGTTACTTATGACCATGAAGAGCCCTATTTCAGATATAGTGCTACTCTATTTGCTTTGCGTTACTGTTTAAAAGAAATAAGAAAAATATCAGTGGAGAAACATAAAGAGTATATGGACAGAATACGACCAGGAGTTTTACAAAATTATACAGAAGCCTATGAATTTTGGAGCCAATATGAAAATCCTATGGAAGAAGTTTTTAAAAATAGTTATGATACCTTCCTTAAAGCAAATGCTCAAGAAGGGGGTATACAGAATTATGATTATGTAACAGGAATGCTTATTTACTATCTTATGCATAAGATAAATAGAGATTATCTACAAAATGAATAACCTCTATTTATTATTTTTAGAAAAGCCCATGTATAGAAGTATCTATACGTTGGATAATATCTCCTAAATCTTCTTCGTTTTGAACAAAATCTAACTTGTCAACATCAATGATAAGGAGTTTTCCTTTATCATAAGTATCAATCCAATCTTCATAACATTGGTTAAGTCTGTTCAAGTACTCAATGGAAATACTATTTTCATACTCACGTCCTCTTTTTTGAATCTGATTGACTAAGTTTGCAATAGAACTCCTAAGGTAAATGAGTAAGTCAGGAGGCTGAATAAAACTTTCCATGAGCTCAAAGAGTGAGCGATAATTAGAAAAATCCCTTGAGGACATCAGCCCCATAGCATGCAAATTAGGAGCAAAGATATAAGCATCCTCATAAATAGTTCTGTCTTGGATAAAATCCTTTTTACTTTGTCGAATATCCAATACTTGCCTAAAGCGACTATTTAAGAAGAATACTTGCAAGTTAAAACTCCAACGCTCCATATTGGCATAGAAATCATCCAAATAAGGGTTATCTGAAGCATCCTCATAATGAGCTTCCCACTTGTAGTGTTTTGACAATAGCTCAGTTAGCGTTGTTTTACCAGCGCCTATATTTCCAGCAATAGCAAAGTGCATCTTATTCTTCTTCGTCTCTATTTTCGTCCAATATACACTTAATCATTGAGGTGTTTTTAATGCTTTGTATAGTGAAAGCACTTCGAATATTAGATATGATATCTAATTTTGAAATTTTATGGACAACAAAGTTTTGATAATCTTTCATATCCTTAAGAATGAGTTTAAGTAGAAAATCATAGGGACCTGCCATATAATAAGCCTCTTGTACTTCATCAAGATCACGAACATATTGCTCAAATTCTTCAAATAAACCCTCTTGATGGCGAATAAGTTTTACTTGGCAATAAGCTACTAAAGTTTTTCCCAAGGCATTAGGATTCACTACAGCCACATAATTTTGTATGACATTGAGAGCTTCTAACTTTTTGATACGCTCATGTACAGGAGTGATAGAAAGGTTAACTTTTTTAGCTAACTCCTTGACAGATTGCTTGCTGTCTCGTTGTAGTTCGTCTAATAGAATTAGATCGATTTTGTCAAATGATACCATATTCTGTGTATTTAAATTACAAAAATATATTTTTTTATAAAAATATTTTTAAATAGAGTTCTATTCTACTTTTATCCATTGTCCGGCATTGTGTGTATTATATTTGATATCATACATCGCTTCAGCGAAAGTACCAGGCAAGTAATATTGCCCTTTGTAAGAGGCATTCAGTTTAAGAGTAAATCTTTTAGTTTCCCCTGCTTTAAGCCCAAAATAGATATTGGCTCTATCATCACGGATATCTGCATAATCCCATTTGCTATTATCGGAATCGTAGTCTGTAAAACGTGTATTAATAATTTCCCAACCTGAAGGAATAAACTGTGTAAGAGCCACATTGGAGACTGCACTCTGTGTAGTATTGGTAGCTGAGATAGTACAGGTAAAGCTAGTCCCTTGAGGTAAGGACTCTATAGAGATATTCCCATTTCTATCACTATAACGGGTGGTTATGGAAAGGCCATTCTGTTGGGTTAATTCCTTTCCAACAGGAAGAATTCCACTACTAACTACACGTACATAGAGTGTTATTGCAGATTTGTTCTGCACACTTACTTGATGGTTCCCGATGTTATTAGAAAGATTTTTTGAAGCAAATCCTGTAGAACTACTTGTAAGTGTTCCTGTTTCTTTTCCTTCTTTGTAGGAGGCAGACCAGGACTTACCGGTTTTATTTTTAGTCACATAAAGAGCCATTGCATAGAGTCCATACGCAGTAGTTTGTGTACTTAACCATTCATTAGAGGAGAGTTTGTCAGAAATTTTTAGTGCCAATTCTGCTGCAATTTGTGATTTTCCTAATAATAATGCTGTTTCAAGCGACATAGCTTGATTGCGCATTGGTGATCCATACCCATAATAGCTGTCTTCAGAGGAATTATCAAACGTTACTTTTCGGAATAATGATTCGGCTACATTCTTTTGTCCTGCAATGGCATAAGCTGCTGCTAAGCGAGAGAGTGCTTCGTTGGAAAGATTAGAGGATTCTCTTAATCGGTTCATAGAAGCCATATCTGGGCTTTTTGCTAGAGCCAAAACATAGAGACGATAAGCTTGATTGAATGTAGAATAGGAACCATTATATACCCAATTACGAGCCATCGTTTTTTGATAATTAATCCATTTGGATTTACTTCCTATAGGGAGAGAGAATCCTTTCTTTTCTGCTTCAATATAGAATTGTCCAATGTAGGAAGTTACCCATTCATCAGCATAATCAGAACCTTGCCAATAGGAGAAACCTCCATTTGGTAATTGATTTTCAGAGAGTTTCTTTATAGTAGCACTTACATTATACTGTACTTCTGATTGTTGCTTAGTAGAGAGATTTTCAAAATCAGACAAATACAATTGAGGGAATCCTCCAGAGGTGAGTTGTTCTCCACAACCATGAGGGTATTCTATCAAGTATTTCAAACGTTGGGATAGGTTCACGCCTGGAAAAGAAGATACCTCTAACACACTAGCATTGGTACCTCTTTCTCCAAACACTTCAAAATTAACGCTCTGTGAGGAGTTGGGTTGTATAATTACATTTTTTACTTGGTATATTTTTGGATTAGGATTATATACATCCATCTCTACTTCATAAGTAGATTTTTCTCCTCCAGAGACTGCCTCAACGGTAATCTTACCTATCCCTATTTCCTTAACTTTTAAATTGAAATAAACCATTTTCTCAGAAGGTTCAGTGAAGGAAATATGCTGTTGTGTATCTCCATTTATACCAAACTTCTCATTAGTTTTTACTCGTATAGTAGCATTTTTTATTTGCTTTTCATTTGCAAAAACGGTAACAGGGAGGGTGATATTTTCTCCAGGAACAGCTTTTCTTGGAAGCGATGCCAAGACCATGATAGGACTTTTAATTGTGGTTGTTTTTTCAGCACTACCAAAGGCATTGTTTTTCACATCAGAAGCTACGACCATTACACGAGCAGAACCAATATAGTTAGGTAATGTAATCTGGTGCGATTTTGTTCCTCCGTTAAGAGTGAAAGGACCTTGTACAATAGTCAGAGGTTTGAAGCGATTGGCTTTTTTAGCCTTACCACCTCCTAAATCTTCATCACCTCCGATACTGAATATTTGATTAATAGTTCCTCCAAAAGCACCAATAACGTCATTATAAATGTCCCACGTTTTTACTCCCAAGGCTGTTTTAGCGAAGAAAGTATTCCAAGCATTAGGGGTTTTGAACCGAGTAAGGTCAAGCAACCCATCTTCAACAATGGCTAATGAATAGGTCATTGGCTTACCTGTTTTCTCACTTACCTTAATGGTAACTTGTTTTTCAGGACGAAGTACTCCGGGCATTTCTATCACGGGCTCTAACTTGGTTTTGGGATTATATACAGAAATAGGAGCTATTCCATATAGGCGAATAGGAGCATCATTCTTAGTTTGTGCATGTGGTTGCAAGAGTGTTACATATAGGTATACATTTGGAGCCATATCCTCAGTGATAGGCACTTGATAAGTTGTTTTTCCTTTTTGGGTATTTACCCAATAGGTTTTTAGAATTTTACTTCCGTTTTCCACAGAGATAAGAGCACGTCCACCAGCATCAGAAGGGAAAGAGAGTGTAGCTTTTTCTCCTACTTTGTAATCTTTCTTATCACTTGCAATCATAAGCATAGTAGCTTCAGTACCAGTGTTCTCTGAAGGTTCTCCCCAAGAATAGAAACGAGCATCAATACCTGCTTCGTGTTCACTTTCAATATCTTCTACTAAGAAGAAATACCTTCCAGCTTCAGATTTTTTAATTTGTATATTAAAAGAGGCTTTTCCATCATGTCCTGTAGTTACTTCTGTTGTAAAAGCAGGTGTTCTAGAATCAGAGGAGTTATAACTAGAAATATTATATTCAGAAACATCCCACCACCAGTTTTTGTCTATTTTGTAGGCATAGAGCTTAATTCTATGATTGGCAAGAGGCTTTCCATTCTGAGAGAGTATTACGGTTTGAAACTTAGTTACCTTATCTGTTTCATAATAATAATTATCATTAGGAGCCTTTATCCCTACATAACTTGAAAAAGGTGAATAGGTGGCTGAGGTAACATCAGTACTAAAATCACCTCCCTGTTCGTTAGCTTTGGTAAGGAAATTCACCTTGAGCATTTGAGTTGCATTTTCTAGCCTTTTAGGTTGAAAAAAGAAAGAGGCAGCTCCCTTTTCATCAGTTCTTCCATCAAATACAGATATTTCCTCAGAGGAAGAAGAAAAAGAGGTATTATTGAAAGTATAGCTTTCATATCCTTTAAAAGGATTAGGTTTAGGATATAATTTCCCTGTAATTTCTACTTTTACATTATTGGCAGGGGTTCCTTGTAGCCAATTCACTTGTAGGGATGCATTTTGCCCATCATTGGAAATAAACTTATCGGACAGACTATTGCTAATTTTAAGTCGGTTAGGCTTAATTGTTTCTATCTTAATGGTTTTGCTATAGGTTGTTGTACCTACTTTAATTTGGCAAGACCAGTTGCCGGTTATCGCTTCTGGACTTGTTTTTAAGGTAAATAGATAGTGATTATCAGGAGTTGAAGTTTTCACTAACTGTTGTACAACTTTTCCATTTGGATCTGAGAAAGTTAGCTTAATAGGTAAATTTTCAGGGAGCTTATTAGCGAAATCATTAAATATAAAGCCTACAGAGATATTATCACCAGGGCGCCATACACCACGCTCGGTATAGATGTATCCATTACGTCCTTTCTCTAATTCCATACCGCCCACTTCATAGTTACTTACAGATTGAGAAGAACCATCATCCACCTTAGCATAGGTAGTGTTATTATCCTTGCGAGCAACTACAAAATAGGCACGTTTTGAGGTAGTTACCGTAGCTTTACCTTCACTGTCAGTAGTAGCCTCTGAAAGTTTTTGTTGTTGGAAATCATAGAGTTCTACTTTAACCCCGCTTACTGGAGCTGTAGAGATGATATTGTTAACTATAACAGTATAATCATTGTTTTGCCCTCTTTTGACAATGACTCCTAAATCAGTAGCTAAGATATTTGTTTCTACAGCTTTGTTATAATAGTAGCTATCCTTACAAGGGTCATCTCTTTCTTCCCAATCATAATCGTAATAGTCGTCATCATAATCATAGTAGTCATTATCTCCATCTTCATCAGCTATCAAAAGATCTTCTTCTTTGATAGTAGTTTTGCTATTATTACAATTAAGGGCATATTCCTTTTTGAAGTCTATCTTTACTCGGTAGATAGCTCCTGGCTCGGGAGTTATAAGTTTGGATAAGTCCAATGCATGAGTGCTCCACTTGGAGAGGGAGTTCTTGGTGATAGAGCGAATAGGGATTACCTTACGGGCGATAGTAGCTCCCACTCTTCTTAAGCGAGAGGCTCCATTGAGGTCATTCTCTTGGAGGAATTGTAATACATTACTTTGATAAATACGTAGAACACTAATTTCTATAGCCTTCAGATTAATAGTTTGAAAATTAACTTTTAGGTTTTGAGAACTAGGGAGGATAATACCATTACGTACTAGGCGCACTTGTGGTTTGATAGGGTCAAAGGTTAGTTTCCCAGAGAAATCATATTTCATTCTTTCTCCATATTGGCTTCTAATACCCTGAAATACATTTATTTTTACTTCATTTTCGAAATTAGTATCAGCATATACTTTTAGGGTATTGCCAGAGGTAGAAAACTTAAAATCTCCTTCATACCCTTCTACAGCAACCAATCCACGAAAATCTTGGTTTTTTTCTAAAGGAGCAGAGAAGTCAATGTTAAAAGAATTATTTTCTCCTTCATTTAGCAAAAGTTGTACTACTCCAAAAGCATTATTAGGAGGAATATTAAGGGAACTTTCTCCACTGCTTTCTATATCATAAGAACTTCCATCCCATTGTACTTTAAGAGTTTGGGTCTCTGTACTGGGAGTGGGAATACTATCAATAATAATAGGAATTTGGGTGGATTTATCTTTAGCTAAAGCTTTAACCGTTAATTTTTTCCCATCAATAGAAGCGCTTATTATATTAGGAATTATATCAGGAGATAGATTATCACTTGCTTCTATATTTGCATTGAGAAAATAGTAATTTTGATCATAGGATTGTAAATCCTGAATATTTACCTCAAATTGTAGGCTCTGAGTACGTACATGAAAGAAAAACTTTTCTAAGTTCTTTTTTACTTTGAAAAGTTCTTTTAGGTGGAAGGTAACAAAATATTCTTGATTGTGAGGTAAAGCTTCATTAGGTTTGAATTTTATAAGATTTCCATCAATAATTACTTTACCTTCTACTTTAGGAGAAAGTTCGAAAAGCTTATCTATGTCTATATTTTGAATTTTCTCTTCACTTAAAGATTCTGTGAGGACAATTTCAATAGGGCTATCAGCAGAAATAATTCCAGAACTGAAGCCAGTAATATATTCTCTGAAAAGAGAAGGATCACTATCTTTTTGGCTCGCATTCTTTCCACAAGAAGCCAATAGTAATAGAAAGATAAAGAGGAAGGAGAGTTTCTTCATAATTTTTTATATTTATTTAAGTAAATAAGAATTGTACTTGACCTAATAATACAGGAGTCCAATTACAGCGCAAATTTATATATAAAAATTTAATTATCCAAATATTTTTCCAAAATAATTATAGAAATATTTTCTTATTATAATTCCCTTTTGGAGTCAATTTAGAAAGAATGACTTTAAATACTGTATAAATTATTGATTATGAATAATATTAATAACAAAGAAGTAATCCTTTTTAGGATTACTTCTTTGTTATGAAAAAACTGTGTTAAACTATCGTTTGATTACCCATTCTCCTTTCTCTAAGAGAGGAAGAGCTTGTTTGTATTTCATTTCTTTAGTTTCTCCATTTAGGATATTTTGAATAGTAACCTTATCATTTCGTCCTATTTTAGGTTGGCTACGGATGATAGGTTCAGTTACTTGTGGGGCAGGAGAAGCATGTTCTCCGGCTTCTCTATTTCTTTGTGCCAGTTCATCAGAATTAAGGATCTCTTCCTTAGAGGTTTGCAGATGTTCAGGAGCACGTCTTACTTCATGAGCTTCCTGTACGGAGTTCTCAGGGGTAGGTAGTTGTGCATGGAATAGGAAGGCTACAATCTCCTTATTTACTTTATCTACCATACTTTTGAACAAGTTATATGCTTCAAATTTGAAGATAAGTAAAGGATCTTTTTGCTCATGAGTAGCCAACTGGACAGATTGTTTGAGTTCATCCATCTGTCTGAGGTGAGTTTTCCATGCATCATCTATGATAGCAAGGGAGATATTCTTCTCAAAGTCCACAATAATTTGTTTGCCTTCTGTCTCATAAGCTTCTTTGAGGTCGGTGGTAATATTAAGACCTTTTTGTCCATCAGAGAAAGGAATGACAATACGTTCAAACTGATTACTTTTGTCCTCATATACGTTCTTAATAACAGGGTATGCAATAGCGGCATTGCGCTCGCTACGTTCTTTGTATAGAGAGAGCAACTGTGGGTAGAGTATTTTGATAAGATCCTTGAGAGACTTTCTGTGGAAATCATCCTCAGAAATACTTGGTTCAGTTCCAAAGTATTTAAAATATTCATACTCAAAGTTCTTATAATCATTACCTGGTTTGTTACTTTCTATTATAGTTTCGCAAGTATCATAGATAATATTGGCAATATCCACCTGTAAGCGTTCCCCATAAAGGGCGTGACGACGGCGCTTGTAGATCACCTCACGCTGCGCATTCATTACATCATCGTACTCAAGCAAACGCTTACGTATTCCAAAGTTATTTTCCTCTACTTTCTTTTGTGCTCTTTCTACATTTCGTGTAATAACGGGATGTTCTAGTACTTCTCCTTCTTTAAGTCCTTGTCCTAAGCGGTCAAGAAATTTGATAGCACGTTCCATTCCGTAGAGGCGCATAAGATTATCCTCGAAGGAAACAAAGAACTTGGAGCTACCTGGGTCTCCTTGACGACCAGAACGACCACGAAGCTGCCTATCCACACGTCGAGAATCATGCCTTTCAGTACCAATAATAGCTAATCCTCCGGCTTCTTTTACCTCATCGGTAAGCTTAATATCCGTACCACGACCTGCCATGTTGGTGGCGATAGTTACTACTCCCTTCTTACCGGCTTCTGCAATAATCTCAGCTTCTTTTTTATGGAGCTTGGCATTCAATACATTATGTGGAATGTTACGTAGCTTAAGCATACGGCTTAAGAGTTCAGATACCTCCACTGAGGTAGTCCCAATTAGTACAGGACGTCCTGCCTGAGAGAGGCTTACAACCTCCTCAATGACAGCGTTGTATTTTTCACGTTTGGTTCTATAGATTTGATCATTTTGGTCATTACGGGCAATGGGGCGGTTAGTAGGAATCTCCATCACGTCTAACTTATAGATTTCCCAGAACTCACCTGCCTCTGTCGTCGCCGTACCTGTCATCCCAGCTAACTTACGATACATACGGAAATAGTTCTGTAGAGTGATGGTTGCATAAGTTTGTGTAGCTGCTTCTACTTGTACATTTTCCTTAGCTTCAATGGCTTGGTGTAAACCATCAGAGTAACGACGTCCATCCATAATACGTCCTGTTTGCTCATCTACGATAAGGACTTTATTATCAATAACTACATATTCAATGTCTTTTTCAAACAAAGTGTAAGCTTTGAGTAGCTGATTTACTGTATGTATACGCTCACTTTTTTCTCCAAACTCTTGGTAGAGTTTGTCCTTCAATGCATTTTCTTCTTCCTTGGGCAGATGTTGTTTTTCAATATTAGCAATTTCAGCACCGATATCGGGCATTACGAAGAAGTTTTTATCTTCCCCTTGCGACATTTCATTGATCCCCTTATCAGTAAGCTCTATTTGATTATTTTTTTCATTGATAACAAAGAGAAGGTCCTGATCTATTTTAGGCATTTCTCGGTTATTATCTTGCATGTAGTAGTTTTCCGTTTTTTGGAGGAGCTGTTTCATTCCTTCTTCACTAAGGAATTTGATAAGAGCCTTATTCTTAGGGAGTCCACGATGTACACGGAGCAAGAGTACCCCTCCTTCTTTGGTATTACCTTCAGCAATAAGCTTTTTAGCTTCTGCTAATACGTTAGTTAGGTGCTTGCGTTGTTTTTCCACTAAGGCTTCTACAGCAGGCTTAAACACATCAAATTCATGAAACTCGCCACGAGGCATAGGACCTGATATGATAAGTGGAGTACGAGCATCATCAATAAGGACAGAGTCCACCTCATCCACAATAGCATAGTTATGAGGGCGTTGTACTAACTCATCAGGAGTATGTGCCATATTGTCACGAAGGTAATCAAAACCAAATTCGTTATTAGTACCGTAGGTAATATCAGCAGCGTAAGCCATTCTACGTCCTAAAGAGTTAGGTTGATAATTATCAATACATTCTACTTTAAGTCCATGAAACTGAAATAAAGGAGCCATCCAAGCGCTATCACGGCGAGCCAAGTAATCATTTACGGTTACTAAATGCACTCCATTTCCTGTAAGAGCATTAAGATAAAGAGGCAAAGTAGCCACGAGGGTCTTACCCTCCCCTGTTTGCATTTCAGCGATTTTTCCTTGGTGCAAGGCAATCCCACCGATAAGTTGCACATCATAGTGTACCATATCCCAAGTGATAGGTTTTCCAGCAGCATCCCAAGAGTTCTTCCACAGAGCTTTTTCTCCCTCAATAGTCACGTAATCCTTCATAGAAGCCAACTCCCTATCATAAGGAGAAGCTGTTACTTCAAGGGTGGGGTTGTCCACGAAGCGCTGAGCTGTTTCTTTCATGACAGCAAAAGCCTCTGGGAGAATGTCATTAAGGACTTTCTCTCCAGCTTTGTATGCCTCATCATTTAATTTATCTATTTCAGTATAAAAATCTTCTTTTTGGTCAATATCTTCAGTGCTATCAGCTTGTTCTTTAAGAGATTGTATTTTCTCTTCATATTCTTTTCGAGCATTAGCAATGCGTTCTTTGAACTCTGTGGTTTTAGCCCGTAACTGATCATTACTTAATGATTTGTATTGTGCTTGATGGGCATTGATTTGTTCCACCAATGGCGCAATCTCTTTCATATCTTTCTTGGCTTTATCACCGACAAAGATTTTTATTAATGAACTTATAAAACTCATAAAATGTATTTATTAATTTAGAAAACAAACAATTTAATCAAAAAATATACCACAGTTATTTTGGCTGACAAAAGTACAAAAATTCTTTTTCAAATAAAGTTAAAGACTGACATTTTTTCAGTTACTACTTTGTTTGAAGAATGTAATGTTCTCTATTCTTTTGTAATATACTGATTGGTAGGTAGAACACTTATTTTTTCTTCATTTAATAAAAGAGTTAATACATGTAAAATCTCCCATTCATGATAAGGAGAGATAAGGCAGATTTCCTGAGAGGACATAGGGTGATGGGCAATGAGTTTTAGAATTTCTTCAGAGATGGTTCTTATATGCTCTTTGGTAAGTTTTTCTTGTTTGTTTTCTATGCAATGAGAGCAGATGCCACAATTTTCTTTTGTTTGTTCTCCAAAATATTCCAAAAGGAAGCGTTGATTACATTTTTCGTCTTGCCCAATATATTTTAATACGTCATTACATTGATCTATTTTGTGCTGATTATACCATTTGATTTGAGGGGAGATATAGTTAATGGTTCTGTCATCATCACGTGGCATAAGGAAAGTGATTTCGGCATCAGTATTTTCACTTTTGTAGGCTATTACACTGTCATTTTTAAGTTTCTCTAACTTCTTCTGTATCTGCAAGGCGGTTGTATGTAAGTTGATAGCGATTTTCTCTACTCTAAAAGAGATGGTTTGCTCATGAATACCTGAATATTTTCGCATAAGGAAGAATAGGAGTTCTTTTTCTTGAGGATTTCTCTCTAAATAGTTGATGACTTCTCGGCTTGAGAGGAGAATTTGTACAGTTGCTTTTCTGAAAAAAGCTTGACTTAAGGAGAGTACACTATTACGGTCTAATACTTCTAATCCTTGATAGATTTTTAGGGCATCTAATTGTGTTTTTATTGCAAAATCGGCTAAGTTGAAGATATGTGTAGTTCCTTCTCCTTCTCCCAAGACTATTTGAAAGTAACTACAAAGTTTTGGGTATAGTTCTTTGAGAAAAGGAACAGATACCTGACTTCTTTGTGTATCTACTAAAAGCTTTCTAACATCACTATCATTGTATAGGATAATTGCAAAAGCCTTTTGATGATCTCTACCAGCCCGTCCTGCTTCTTGGAAATAATCTTCTAAAGAATTGGGTAAATCCCAGTGAATGACAGTGCGTACATTGGGCTTATCAATTCCCATACCAAAGGCATTGGTAGCTACCATAACTTGTACATCATCTAACCTCCACATACCTAATCGTTTGCTTTTTTCTTCTGATGAAAGCCCTCCGTGGAAGCTAGTGGCAGAGAATCCTTCTTCACAGAGGTGCTGTGCTAATTCCTCGCTTAGTCTTCGGTTCCTTACATAGATGATACTACTTTCTTTGTTTTTCAGTAGGATACGTTCTAATCGGCTCCATTTATTATCTATTTTGTAAATCATATAGGCTAAATTGGTACGGATAAGGCTACTTTTCAGTACAGTTGCTTTAGGAATTTGTAAGTTTTCTAAAATATCCATTTGTACCTTTTCAGTAGCTGTAGCGGTAAGGGCTATGATAGGTAAGGAAGGAAACCAGTCTCTTAGTTTTCTACACCTTAAGTAAGCAGGGCGAAAGTCCTTCCCCCAGTGAGAGATACAATGGGCTTCATCAATCACTATATAATTGATAGGAGAGGCTTTTAATTGGAATTCTACTTCTTCATTATCAAGACGCTCAGGAGCCATATAGAGAAACTTATAAGCATTGTTCTGTACATTGTTCATCAGTCGTTCCATTTCATAGTAAGGAATACTTCCTGTAAGGGCTAAAGCCGGAATACCTCTATCTGTAAGGCTTCTTACTTGATCTTCCATCAGAGAAATAAGGGGAGAAATCACTAAGCATACCCCTTCTTTCATCATTGCAGGTACTTGAAAACAGAGTGATTTTCCCCCTCCTGTAGGGAGCATAGCTAAGATATCTTTTCCTTCAAGAATAGACATTACTATGGGCTCCTGTGTAGTACGAAACTGCTCATATCCCCAGTATTTCTTAAGAATTTCCAAGGCGAATGGATGCATAGTTTAAAGTATTAGAAATGGCAAAGATACAAAATTAATGATTAATTTGTTAATGATTAACGGTTTATTTGTATAAGTCAATAAAAAGTAATACCTTTGGCGATTATTAAGAAAAAATGAAAAAGACGCTCCGCATAGGTACTCGTGATAGTGAGCTTGCTCTTTGGCAGGCAAGAAAAGTACAATCTCTTTTAGAAGCATTGGGCTATCCCACTACATTGGTTCCGGTGAAATCTCAAGGAGACCTTACTTTGGACATTCCCTTATATACAATGGGGATTACAGGAGTATTTACCAAGGTTCTTGATGTGGCTATGCTACAAGGTGTTATAGATATAGCAGTACACAGCATGAAAGATGTACCTACCACTCTTCCTAAAGGAATTATAAAAGGAGCAATACTTAAGCGTGCCAATGTACAAGATGTACTGGTGTACAAGGAGAATCTGGACTTTCTCTCCCATACTCATGCTACCATAGCTACAGGAAGTTTGCGCCGAAAAGCCCAATGGTTACGTCGTTTTCCTACTCACTTGGTAGAGAATCTCAGGGGTAATATCAATACACGATTGGAGAAGTTACATAAAAGTCCTTGGCAAGGGGCTATCTTTGCAGCTGCTGCTTTGGAACGTTTGGATAAGAAGGAGGTGAATGCTTTCCCTCTGGACTGGATGACTCCAGCTCCTGCACAGGGAGCTATTATGGTTGTCTCAAAAGCTGAAGATACTTATACTAAAGAAGCACTTGCCCTTATTAATGATCAGCCAACAGATATAGAAACCAATATAGAGCGTCGCTTTCTGAAAAGATTGGAAGGAGGTTGTACGGCTCCTATTGGAGCAAAGGCAACCCTTGACGGAAAAACGATTTCTTTCGTGGGGAATCTTTTTTCCCTAGATGGAAAGCATGCTATAGAAGTTAAAAAAACGATTTCTTTAGATGATATAGAAAATTTCCCTGAGGCTTGTGCTGATGAAATATTATTGAAAGGAGGAGCTGACCTCATGCAAGAAATACGAAAAGTAATGAATATTCAAAAGTAATGCTTGTAAAAATATTTAATCTTGTTTCCAGACATAAGTTTTTCTCCATTTTATTGCTCTTACTTTGGGCGGGGATTGCTTTGTGGGGAGTTGTACACTTGCGTTTTGAAGAAGATATCACTAAGGTTCTCCCACAGAATGAGAAAACCTCTCTCACAGCTAAAGTACTTAAGCAACTGAATTTTGCGGATAAGATTTCGGTGATTGTAAGTGAAGAAACAGAAGGCTCCTTTGCTGACATTCAGGAACTTACTGATACTCTTTGTGATAATCTCAGACGAAAATTTCCTCAGTACTTTACGGATATTCAGGGTATTATCTCTGAAGAAGAGATAGATCAAACTTGGGTATTTGTCAATGAGCATTTACCCTTATTTCTGGAAGAAACGGATTATCAAGTTCTGGAGCAGAAAATGCAACCTGATAGCTTAGAAGCCTTAGTACAAGCTCACTACCGTATGATGCTTACTCCAGCAGGAATGGTTACTCAAAAGTTTATCCGAAAAGATCCTTTTTCACTTACATTCAAAGGTTTAGGGAAACTTCAATATCTTAATATAGGTACTGACCTTACCCTTTTTGATGGCTATCTTACTACCGCTGACCATAAGAATATTCTTTTCTTTCTTAATCCTGTATATGAAGGGAATGATACTGAGCATAATACTGCTTTTGTGCAGGAATTGGAGAGACTCCAAGTACAACTTAACCAGCAATATATAGGGAAGGCTTCTTGTGAATTCTTTGGGGCTCCTTTTATTTCAGTGAGCAACGCTTCCCAGATTAAGACTGATATTCTTACCACTGTACTTGTCTCTCTTTTTGCTTTGTATGTGCTGTTGGCTTTCTTTTATCGGAGTATTACAATCCCTTTAATAGCTTTTGTTCCTTCGCTCTTTGGAGTACTTTCTGCTTTAGCTTTTCTCTATATGCTAAAGGGACATATCTCAGCCATTTCCATTAGTTTAGGAGCAGTGCTTTTAGGAGTTACGATAGACTATTCCTTACATATTCTTACTCACTATAAGGCGACACAGGATACTCAAGAGCTCTATCGTTCGGTTACTGTTCCCATTCTTTTAAGTAGTATTACTACGGCAATCTCCTTTTTGTGTTTGCTTTTTGTTCATTCAGAGGTAATGCGTGATTTAGGTTTTTTTGCCTGTATAGGGATTATGGTCTCGGCATTACTTTCCTTATTGATGATTCCTCATTTTTATAGAAAAAACCGAGATATAGAAATACGAAAAACTTTTCTTGATAGGGTAGGAGCTTATCCTTTTCATCAGAATAAATGGATAGTAGGAAGTTGCTTATTCCTTATTATAGTGAGTTTTTTTGCTTTTAAACAAGTACGCTTCAATGGTGATATAACTTCTATTAACTATCTTAATGAGCGTTATGCCAAGACTCAACATAAGATAGAAACCCTTACGGATAACAAATACAAATCCCTTTATACGGCTGCTTATGGTAACTCCTTGAATGAAGTTCTTGAACAGAATTTCCACCTTTACCACTCTTTAGAACAATTACAAAGAGAAGGTAAACTTAAGCAATTTTCTTCCTTAGGAAATATTGTCCTTCCAGAGAGTGAACAAAAAAAGCGTCTGGTATATTGGAAAACCTTTTGGAATAACCGAAGAATCACTCAAGTGAAACAAGCACTGATGATTTCTGCTCAGAAAGTAGGTTTTAAACCTTCTATGTATGCACCTTTCTTTGCTTATTTGGAACAACCTAAAGAACTTATTACCCATCTTACAACATACGAAGATCTTACCTCCATCCCTATTAAAGATTTTATTACTGAGAAGAATGGATTCTATACAATTGCTAATTTGGTTAAACTTACTCAAGGACAACGAGAAGCTTTTATCCAGCAAATAGAGAAGAAGACTCCTGCAATAGTGATAGATCGTAAGAATATTAGTGAAACTTTCTTAGGTAAACTTAAGGATGATATATTAGCATTGGCTTTCTATGCTTCTTTTGCAATTTTCTTTATTCTGTTACTTTTTTTCCGCCGGATAGAGCTTGTTCTGCTCACCCTTATTCCTATTGCTCTTACAGGAGTAGTTACTACTGCCCTGATGAATCTCTTTGGAATGGAGTTCAATGTATTTAGTATGATTGTCTGTACTTTAGTACTGGGACATTCAGTGGATTTTAGTATTTTTATGACTTGCGCCTTGCAGAAAGACTATTCCACAGGTAAGGATGAGCTTCCTGTATATAAGGTCTCTGTGCTACTTGCTTCCATTACTACCTTCTTGGCTATTGGTACGCTAATTTTTGCTAAGCATCCAGCTTTGAAATCTATTGCCTCAGTATCACTCATTGGGATATTTTCTGCTTTAATGATTACTTTTGTCTTTTACCCCTCTCTTTTTAAGTTTTTTATTTTTAGGCGACCCCAGCGAGGATTATCTCCTATCTCTTTACGTATATTCTTGAATAGTTTCATATCCATACTTTACTATGTGGTATTTTCGGTACTTTTTTCTAATTTGGGTTGGCTTTTATTGAAACTTTTACCCAAAGGGAAAACCCTATGGCTTCGCTACTTAGCAGCGAAATTTACTACTTCTGTACTGTACTCCAATCCTTTTGTACGAAAGAGAGTGGAGAATCCTTTGTCTATTGATTTTTCTTATCCTTCTGTATTGATAGCCAATCATAGTTCATGGCTTGATACGCTTGCTATAGGAATGCTTACTCCACGTGTGAGTTATATGGTTAATGATTGGGTATATCATTCTGCAGTATTTGGAAGATATGTACAAGCAATGAATTTCTATCCTGCTTCTAAGGGGATAGAAAAAGGGGTAGATATTTTCAGAAAGAACTTTGAAGATGGTTATTCTGCCATGATATTCCCAGAAGGCAAACGCTCGGAGAGTAATGTTATCCACCGTTTCCATAAGGGAGCTTTTCTGTTGGCTGAGGAATTTCAAAAGCCCCTAACTCTAATATATATACATGGTAATTCAGAAGTACAGCCTAAGGGAGACTTTGCTATTTACGACGGGAGTATCACTGTACTGGCTGCCGAGCAGATAGCTCCTAATGACCCACGTTTTGGAATAACCCACCGGGAGCGTGCCAAGCTTATAGGTAAATACTTCCGTGAGCAGTTCGCCCTGATGCGCCAACGTATAGAAGGGGAGGACTACCTTAAGAAAAAACTTTTTCTAAGTTACTTGTATAAGGAACCTTACATAGTGCATGCTGTTCGTACTGACTTCCAAAAGCGTAAAAAGCAGTACCATGCTCTTTCCCTTTCTTTACCTGAAAAAGCCACTGTCCTTCATTGGGCAGATGACTACGGTCAAGCAGATTTCTTACTCCTTCTAACCTATCCTGAACGTACTTTTATTACTCTTATAACCGATGATCATAAGCGTGCTATTGCCCAACAGTCCTATCTTACCCATATCCGTAAAATAAGGTACTATAAGGAACTTCCTGAAGGGATTATGTATGAATGGATGGTGGATACAAGGGAAGGGAAAGTGCAAGCAAGAAAAAGGGCGACTGACTAATGCAAACTATATGCATACTATATACAAATTAAGAAAAAGTTTTTGTGAAAACCGCTATATATTACAAGAAAAAAACCTATATTTGCACGAATTTAAAATATAAATTAGGATTAAATTATTACCATATATGAAGACCATTAATGATATTTCTTGCAAAGGCAAGAGAGTATTGGTACGTGTGGATTTCAATGTTCCTGTGAATGAGCAATATGAAATCACAGATACCACACGTATTGAGGCAGCTAAGCCTACTATCTTAAAAATTGTGAACGATGGGGGAAGTGCTATTCTTCTTTCACACTTTGGACGTCCTAAAGGGAAGGATGATAAGTATTCTTTTGCTCATTTGGTAAAACAAATAGGTGAAGTACTTGGTGTACCTACCCATTTTTGCCCGGATTGTATAGGTGAAGTAGCGGAGAATACGGCTAAAAACTTACCTGCAGGTCAGGTACTCCTCCTTGAGAATGTACGTTTTCATCCCGAAGAAGAAAAAGGAGATGAGGCATTTGCTGCTAAGCTTGCTAAGCTTGGTGATGTGTACGTGAATGATGCTTTTGGCACCGCACACCGTGCCCATGCTTCTACTACTGTTTTGGCAAAATTTTTTCCTAAGGATAAGTATTTTGGGTATCTCCTTGCTAAGGAAATTGAAAGTATAGAAAAGGTAATGAAAACAGGCGAGAGACCTGTAACAGCTATTTTGGGAGGTTCTAAAGTATCCTCAAAAATTACTATCATAGAGAATATTTTGGACAAGATAGACCATCTTATTATTGGAGGTGGAATGGCTTTTACCTTTATCAAAGCGCAAGGTGGTCAGATAGGAAACTCTATTTGTGAAGATGATAAGTTGGATTTGGCTTTGGATATTCTTAAGAAAGCTAAGGAAAAAGGAGTACAAGTGCACTTACCTGTAGATGTGGTTGCTGCTAATGATTTTAATAATAATGCCTCTACACAAGTGGTAGCTATTGACCAGATTCCTAATGGCTGGCAAGGCTTGGATGCAGGAGAAAAATCTTTAGAGAATTTTAAGAAAGTAATCCTTGCTTCTAGAACTATTCTATGGAATGGACCTGTAGGAGTATTTGAGATGCCTCGTTTTGCCAAAGGGACTATTGCTGTGGGAGAATATGTAGCAGAAGCTACTGCTAAAGGAGCTTTCTCCTTAGTAGGTGGAGGGGACTCAGTGGCTGCTGTAAAGCAGTTTGGTTTTGAAAATAAAGTAAGCTATGTATCCACTGGAGGAGGAGCTATGCTTGAGAGTTTGGAAGGAAAAATACTTCCAGGGATCAGGGCTATTAATGAGTAAAAAAATATGAAATTTAAAAGAGGCTGTCTGAAAAAGATAGCCTCTTATTTTTATATAAAAAAATTATAAAAAAAAATTGAAATTCTTAATTGAATGATAATTTTTCGTTTTTCATAAAAAAAGATTTCGTTTTAGAAAAACTTTTAGAAAAAGTATTGTAGTTTTGCATGATATTTGAAACAATAATAATGGGCAGTTACTGTTCACTATTCACTATTCATTAAATTGATGGATACAAAAGAGATATTAAAAAAAGTAAGGAAAATAGAGATTAAGACCAAAAAATTAAGTGATAATATTTTTGGTGGAGAGTATCATTCTGCTTTTAAAGGACGTGGAATGACCTTCAGTGAGGTGCGTCCATACCAATATGGAGATGATATTCGTAATATTGATTGGAATGTAACGGCTCGCTATAATGAGACCTTTGTAAAAGTATTTGAAGAGGAGCGTGAACTGACCTTGATGCTCTTAGTAGATGTTAGTGGGAGTGAATTTTTTGGTTCTTTGCAGCAGTTCAAAAATGAGATTATTACGGAAATTGCAGCTACTCTGGCTTTTGCCGCTTTGCAAAACAATGATAAAACGGGACTTATCCTCTTCTCCGATCAGATAGAACTTTATATTCCTCCTAAAAAAGGCAAATCACATATCTTGCGCATTATACGTGAACTTATTGAATTCCAACCTCAAAGTAAACGTACTAATATCGCCCATGCTTTAGAATTTCTTAATAAGGTGATGAAGAAAAAAACAATTGCTTTTTTGCTCTCAGATTTTATAGGCGAAGATTACCAAAAACCTTTGCAAATAGCAGCTCGTAAGCATGACCTTACAGGAATACGCCTCTATGATCAGCGGGAAACAAGCTTACCTAATGTAGGAGTTATTTTAGTTAAGGATGCCGAAAGTGAACAGCTCTCATATATAGATACTACTTCAAAAGCTGTGCGTGACAGGTATACAAAGGATTATCAGCAGAAAGTCTCTTATTTTGAAACTACTTTCCGTCATTTAGGGGCTGGAGTACTTCAGTGTCGTACAGATGAGAGTTATACCAAAAAATTATTAGGATATTTCAAATATAGAGCCTGATTATGAACATGAAGTTTAGTTTATTATTTTGTTTTATTTTTCCTATTTGTCTTTATGGACAACAAGTGAATATTTCAGCTACACCAGATCGTAATGAGATAAAAATAGGGGAACAGATTCACTATAAAATTAGTGTAGAAACAGATTCTACTGCACGAGTATCTTTTCCTGATGCTAATCAGTTTGCTCCTTTTGAGATGGTAACGGAAGCTCCTATAGATACTTTTAAGGAGAGAGAAAAATTTCGCTTGATAAAGGAATATGCCCTTACCCAGTTTGATTCAGGACATTATACCCTTCCTCCCTTACATATAGATATTAATAAACAGGTATATCAAACAGATTCTTTGCATTTTATAGTACAAAATGTTGCTGTAGATACCCTCAAACAACCCCTTTATGATATAAAACCAGCTATTGAAATAAAGAAAGGGAAGAAAGCATCTTTATTTTGGTATTGGTTGATGGGAGTTGTAGTCATTTCAGGAATCATTTTTAGTATTTATTGGTTTTTTCTTAGAAAAAGGCGAAAGGAAGAAAAAGATGAGATAGCCTTATTACCTCCCTTTGATAGGGCTTTGTTGAAATTAAAGAATCTAAAGGACTCTCGCTATCTCATAGAATCCAATCATAAGGAATATTATTCTGTCCTTACAGATATTGTCCGAAAGTATTTGGAAGAAGAAATACATATCTCAGCAACAGAGAGCACTACTGACGAACTTCTTACCAAATTACAAGTATTCTTGGATGCTGGAAAGTTACATCTTTCCTCTGATGTAATCAATGAACTTAGAACAGTATTACATAAGGCGGATTTGGTGAAGTTTGCTAAGTCCCAACCTGAAGATTTTGAGGCAGAGAAGGATAGAGAATCTATAGAAACAATAGTTGTAAAGACCAATGAAGGACTTCCTGATACTCCTCAAGAGGAAGATTTGCAGGATATCTATCAAAAGCAATTGTCCGAGGATCAACGTAATAAAAGACGTAAAAGATATCTTTTAATTGCTTCTGTAGCCAGTGTTCTACTTCTTGTCTTAATTGCCTGTACATGGTATGCCTTCACTGTAGGAAAAAATAAAGAAATTAGTATGGAGAATTGGTATACAAGTTCCTATGGTTATCCAGCAATAACTATTACCACTCCCCAGGTACTCAAGCGTGAGAAAAGTACTAATCAAGCAGATAAATTTGTCTATATTAATCCTAAGGATGAACTTTCTATAATGCTTATTAGCAATAGCTTAAAGGATTATATAAAAGAACTTGCCATTGAAAGGGCACAACAAGAGACACAAGCCGATGAACAAGAGAAATCACAGAGTGAGAATTCTTTAGAAGAGATGGTGCTTAAGATGATAGAGGTGGAACTAGAGAAACATTTTAATGGAGAGAATATTCTCATCAAAGAGGAACCTTACACGGCTACACAAGGAGTAGCAGGGCATAAAGTATTTGGATCTTTTACAGAAAAGAAAGCGCAAAAGACAAGAAAAATGCGCTATCAAAGTTTCTTTTTTATCACAGGAGAAAACCTGCAGATGATACTTTTTACCTATCCAGAGGATGAAAAAGCGTTAGGAGCTTCGTTAGTGGAAAAGATAATGACAACTGTAGGTATTCAGTAAGTTATATAATGAAATTAGTTTTTGCCACCCATAATAGAAATAAATTAAAGGAAGTACAAAGTATGCTTCCTCGAGAGATAGAGTTACTCACATTGGATGAGATAGGATGCTTAGAGGATATTCCTGAAACGGCACCTACTATAGAAGGGAATGCTATCCAAAAGGCACAATATGTGAAAGAAAGATACGGTTATGATGTTTTTTCTGATGATACAGGCTTGGAAGTAAGTATTCTTGAGGGTGCACCAGGAGTATATTCTGCTCGGTATGCAGGGGATATGAAGGATGACCAGGCTAATATAGACCTATTGCTCAAGAATATGAGAGATAAGGAGAATAGGAAAGCCCAGTTCAAGACTATATTTGCTCTCTGTATAAATGATGAGATGCATACTTTTGAAGGAATTATTAAGGGTGAAATTACCCACTTGCGCAAGGGAGAAGGAGGGTTTGGTTATGATGCTGTTTTTATGCCAGAAGGATATGAGAAAACTTTTGCTCAGATGACTCGGCAGGAAAAGAATAATATAAGTCACAGGGGGAGGGCTCTGCAGAAGTTAGTACAATTTCTTAAGATAAGAATAGGAACCCTTGAGTAGAAATTGTCGGGGTGGCAGGATTCGAACCTACGACCTCCTGGTCCCAAACCAGGCGCGATAACCGGACTACGCTACACCCCGCAGAGGTGATCACGACAGGATTCGAACCTGTGACCGTCTGCTTAGAAGGCAGATGCTCTATCCAACTGAGCTACGTGACCTTAATTTAAAAATTAACTATGCCACAAAAATAAAGTCGGGGTGGCAGGATTCGAACCTACGACCTCCTGGTCCCAAACCAGGCGCGATAACCGGACTACGCTACACCCCGAAAAAAATAAGATAAAAAGCGGAGAGACTGGGACTCGAACCCAGGCGACAGTTACCCGCCGACAGATTAGCAATCTGCTCCGTTACCACTCCGGCACCTCTCCTAAATCATAATAAAATCACTATACGATGAACTGTAATTAACTCACAGTTGCGGGTGCAAAATTACAATTTTTTTTTATATCTACAAACTTTTAGACCTCTTTTTTTGAAAAAAATGTAAAGGAAATAATTTGCTGAAAATCAATTGTCTTAAAAAAATGTAGTAATAATTTTGTAAATTGTATTTTTTTAACTACTTTTGCAGGAATTAAAAATCATGAAGATGAAGAAAATGAAATTCCCCACTCCCTACACTATCCTTGTTATAGTAATGTGTTTGGCAGCAGCACTCACTTATTTGTTACCTGCTGGAGGTTATGATACACTCCAATATGATAAGGATAAGAATGTTTTTGTTATTCAAAGTGCGGATACTCTTTATCAAGTACCTGCTACACAGCAGGCTCTTTCTGAGCGTAGTATTTCTATAGAACTTAGCAAATTCACTGACCAGAAGATAAAAAATCCTATTTCTATTCCCAATACGTACAAGCAGAGAAAGGCAACTCCTCAAGGCTTTGTAGAAATTCTTTTTGCTCCTATTAAGGGAATATACGAAGCGGTAAGTCTTATTCTTTTCGTACTTTTTATAGGAGGATTTATAGGGGTATTCAATAGTTCCGGAGCTCTTAATGAAGGAGTTGGCTATTTAGCTCATCGCTTTAAGGGGAAAGAAGGAATTCTGATAATTGTTTTAGCAACACTTATGGCTTTAGGAGGTACTTCCTTTGGTTTGGCAGAGGAAACTTTAGCATTCTACCCTATGTTAGTTCCTATTTTCTTAGCTGCAGGTTATGACCTCTTGGTACCGTTAGCGGTGATTTTCATAGGAGCTAATGTAGGAACATTGGCTTCTACTTCCAATCCATTTGCCGTAATCATTGCCTCCGATGCAGCTGGGGTGGACTGGACTTCGGGGCTTACCATACGGGCTATTGCACTGGTATTATGCCTTACTATTAGTATTATTTATATCACTTATTATGCTGAAAAGGTAAAAAAGCATCCTGAAAAATCCTTAGTATATGGTGTAGAACTTCCTGAAATCTATACTTCTAATATTGCAAAAGGAACTACTGAATTGAAACTCTCCACTAAGATACAGTTATTGGTATTTGCTCTTACTTTTGTGGTAATGATTATAGGGGTATCCCAATGGAAATGGTGGTTTCAGGAGATGACAGGTCTGTTCTTGGCATCCGCTGTTATAATTGCTATTTTACAACGCTCGGGAGAAAAGAAGTTTGTAGAACAATTTCTTGCAGGAGCGAGAGACTTATTAGGGGTAGCTTTTATTATTGGAATTGCTCGAGGAGTATCTTTTATATTGAATGAGGGACAAATATCAGGAACAATATTATATTATGCTACTGAACTTGTAAAAGGAATGTCTCCTATGGTATTCTTACCTATAGTCATGCTAATTTTAGGAGTATTGAGTTTGTTCATTGCCTCTTCTTCAGGAATGGCAGTGCTTACCATGCCTATTATGGGAGCTTTAGCTACAGCAGTAGGTATAGAAGGAGACAAGGTGGTGAGTGCTTACCTTTTTGGTATAGGAATTATGTCACTTATCACTCCTACAGGAGTAACATTACCATCGCTTGCTATGGTAAATGTTAACTATAATCAGTGGTTAAAGTTCTGCTGGCCTCTGATTGCTATTTTTACGGTGGTACTGACAGTTTTACTATGGGTTTAAATAAGTGAAGAAAAAAGAGGCAGAAAGAAAAGACTTCAATGGCTTTGGAGTAATACCTAACTGCAACCAACTCTCGGCTTATTTTGCAAAAGACAACGGGATTAAAAAAGATATTATTAAAAAGCATTCATTCTTAGACTATTTTATAGATACATTAAACTGTCAAATTAGAAATGGCATTGGGCATTTAAAGACAGTTTTGTGTTCCGAAATCCGCCATTGCGCCAAGTGCCAAAACGTTAAGCAACATTAAAAGCAACAATATGAGACAGTACCAATTTTTGAAGATTTTTCTATTTATGGTAATGGGATTCTGTTTTCTTGCAGAAACGAAAGCACAAACAAAAACGGAAGTGCTTGTAATCGGCACAATTCATAGTGGGCACAGTAATAATCCGAATTATTTATATCAAGATATTCTGAATATTTTAGGCACTTACAATCCTGATGTAATTTGTGTAGAAATACCACCATCTTATTTTAGAAAGCAATCCTACCTCAAAGAAATGATGATAGCTTCAATATATGGTTTTGATAATAATAAGAAAGTTTATCCGATTGATTGGTGGGAAACTCTATCGGATGCTCGTGCTGAAAGGAGTAAATATATCAAAACCGATGATTATAAAACAAAAAGTCAACAAGCCGATTCGTTAGTAAAAAACAATCACATAATGCAGGCATTCGTAGAGAAATATGGCACTATGGATAGCATCTGGAAAAATAATAAAATGGGATATGAGTTTTTTAACGGCAAAGATTACAACAACTACATCCGAGAGATGTATACTATATCAATCCGTGTGTATGGGGACGGCTGCATGAATTTATATTCGGAGTTGCGGAATGCCAAAATGATGGAATTAATTAACACTGCTATCGCCGAAAACAAAGGGAAACGCATTATGATACTTACAGGAGCTGAACATAAGTACTATTTTGATATTGCTTTGTCAAAACAAGAAGACGTGCAATTAGTTAACTTTGAGAAGTTATTACCTTTAAAGACAATAGTTCCAACCTCAAACATAATAGGATTTATTAAAAATGATTTGGCAAAAGGTTATTATGATATGTCAGATACTTCTTCCATAGATGTCTTGTATCAAAATGCATTAGTTCCTCTGATTCATGGAATAGGAATGGATGATAACCCCAATATTATACCTGTTGAAAATATAAGAAAAGCTATATCCGTTGTAGCTGAATGGGAATCTCAACGCTCAAAATCAGCAGTATTGCAGTTTGAGAAAGCGTGGATTAGATTTTTAGAAAAAGATTATTTCGGTGCGATTAAAATATCGAAAAGCATTACCAAAAAATTAAATGAATTACCAAAAGAAAAGCATTGGTTTTTTGTAGTATATTATTGGCGTAATTTAGGTTTTTGTTATGACATGACCAACCAAAGAGATAAGGCTATAAAAGCTTATCAAGAATGTAAAAAAGCATGTAAAACATTGGGCGTTAATATGAATGTTGCAGAAAAATATATTTACAAAAACTTTGAGAATGAGCCTTACACAAGAGAACAGAACAAATAACATTGCCTGATAGAGGCTTTATGTTAGGCGGGGTTACATGCAGATTTGAAGTTTTTGTACTTCGCATCTGCGTTAGAACGAGTTGAGGCTGTCCGAAAAGGGCAGCCTCTTTCTTAAAGGTTTTTCTCCCTTTCAAGGGGAGAGAGGATTTTTTACTCTTCATTTTCTACTATTTTCACTTTTATCACTCTCTGATTAAATCTTCTGTAGAAATAGGGAATTTTGTATAGCATTCTGAAGATGAAGGGATAGCGTCCTTTATTAAAATCACTCATAAAGTATTCCTTCTCTATATGAATCTTAGGATTCCACGCCTCCAAGGTGTGACTATTGAGTTCACTCCATTTAAATTCAGGGCGCTGATTTTCTTCCATAGTCCCTAAGGAATCATGTACCTTAGCATGTCCTACTAAGGCATAAGCCAACATATCAAAAAGAAAAACAGCCTCATTTAATTCATGGCAAAGAGTCTCAAAAAAGGCTTTTATATCCTTTCTTTCAAAATACATAAGAACACCTTCTACAATGATAAGGATGGGTTTTTGGGGAGCCTTTATAAGAGTTATCCATTGAGAGTCAAATAAGGAGAGGGATAGGAATGTCCTTCGTTCACTTTCTTGGAAGAATTTTTTACGCAATTCAATCACCTCAGGGAGGTCAAGCTCATACCAATGGGTTACATTAGGGCATCCTATACGCTCATAACGAGCATCCAAGCCGGCTCCTAGCTGGATAACCACTGCATCGGGATGGTCTGATATAAAGGCTTGAACTTCCTTATCTATAAGGCTTGCCCTGAGACAAACCCCCGCTTGACTGAACTTGGATTTTTTGAATTTAGAAAAATCATAATCTATCTGAGAAATCATTTCTTGAGCTTTCTCATCTACCAAAAAAGGTTGCTTATAGTGACACTCTTCAGCTTTAGCCCATAAAGTAATGAGCATAGTTTCAGGTATTTTTCCTAAAGATTGTAGGTTCTCTGTATTCATTTTCTTGCTAAAAATTATTCTATCTTGAGAAAATAGTAAATAGATGTGAGATAATGTACCAATGAGAGATTTACAGACATTGGCACATTAAGATTTAATTAAAATGCATGGAAAAAGGATGCATTTCCTATAGTAGAAAGCAATTTTTCAGTAGCATTAGTGGTAGGGTTATAGCTAAAGAGTCCTATTTTATCTGTACCAAAGGCAGCAAATACTACTAAATCTTTATATTTACCTATGTAGATACTATGTCCATCAGTAAGAGGAATGCCGTCTATTTTTTTAATGGTTTTTGCATTAAGATCTATGAGTACTGCCATTGAATTTTTTGCAGTATAAGCATTATCACCATTGAGTTCTGTAATACCTACATAGGCAGCAACCTTTCCGTTTCCTATGTACTGACAGTTATAAACAGCAGCAGGTTTATAGGAAGTGCCTTCAATAGTAGTCGTAGAGATATCCCATGATTTAGCAGTATCAAACTCATTGCTTCCCTTGTTAAGAGCAATAAATCCACACTTGGTATTATTAAGGTTATATCCAAAATATCCTGCTGTAGCCATATATAGATCACCTACTTCATTGGTGAAGATCATGCCACTACATTGAGACATAGGACGTGTAGGGAAAGTAAGACCCGTAACTTTTTCGGAAGCTATTTTCTCCACCTTATCGGTTTGGATATCAATAATAGCCACATCACATTGCTGATAGTCAGCATAAGGCTGCCAGCTTTTTGCAGGGTCTATTTGGTTAAGGCATAGGTAGTATTTGCCGTCTCGAATAAGTCCCATAGCAGGCTCCGGACTAGCGTCCCCATGAGCATAGGAATTAAGCGCAATTTCCCCTGTTCTCTGCATAGTTTTAGGATTGATGATCCATACTACGCCTTGGGTATAGAGCGGTAGATAGGCTTTGGTATCACTTACCTTTTCAAGATGTCCTATCATAGAACCTGCAGGAGTATCAAGATGAGCTCTTTTGGTAAGTCGTTGGTCAGTAGGATTATATGTCCAAAGAGTAACCCCTCCGACCCCTTTCATGGTATCGAAGATATAGACTTCATTACCAATTACTTGTACCGAAGAACCAAATTCTGTTTGTTCGGCTTTTGAATTATCTATTTCTCCTGATAAGTTATTGAAAAGCTGTAAATAGGAACTGCCACTCATACCATCACCATTCTTAGTGGATGTTTCTAAGAGATACTTACCTGAACTTTTGGAGATAATAGTAGGGTTTGTAGGATTGTTATTGTCATCTTTTTTACAAGAGACACTAAGTAGTGCAAAAGCACACGCGGTTAAAAATACTTTTGAATACATAAAATTAGTTTTTAGTTATTATTATTACTTGTTAGACTTGTCTGACCTTGAAAAAGTAGCAACCCTATAAACATTAAAGCATTGCCCAAACTGATAGCTGACGTTTTGATACCGTTTCTTAGTGCTGAATCAGGTAAGAGAGAAACAATGATATAGATCACTACAATACCTATAAACATATTGAAAAGTGCCACTACACGAGGATAAATAGTCTTCTTTCTTATAAAAGCTATGAACTGTGTGATGTTCATCAGTAGGAAGAAGACAATAAAAATATAATAGCAAGGCACTAATACACTATTGGCAAAGGTAGTAGCCACCTCGTGAGCTAAGGTTGCGTCGGTAGGATAAAGCTGTTTGTAAATGAGCATCACCACAGCACAATTCAGGTGCACCCCACAAGCCGCCATTACCATCCACCCCCAAACACCTACTTTGTAAAGTTTGGAGAGCGTTTTACTACCTTCTTTCATCAGTTTGTAGATTTGACAATACCCTATACATTGCAACGGGATACCTATCACACCTAAGAACCCTCCCCACAAAATACGCGGTAAAGGCAAGGCAAGCGAGAAATTCATCAGTGATTTATCAGGGTTTTCTACCTGAATATATCCTAATAACATATCACCCGCAAAGGTGATGAGCGAGGCTATTAAGCCTAAAATAAATCCTTTTTTCATATATAATTATTAATTTTTATATAGTTATTAATGCTAATCAAGAGTTAGTTTAATTTGTTGATTTTAAGCATCCTCCCACGCTCTTTACTATTGTTACTGTTACGCGAAATTCTTCAGCTTTAGCTGAGTGGTCCGTGTAATCTGTGAGAGACTCTCAGGCAACTTGTTTCCTATTTGTTTGATTTGTGAAGATTTGTAAGATTTCTATAGCATAAGCTACACTTTTCTTACATCCAACTCACGTTAATTACTGGTTTACTACATTTATTAAACACTTTAAATCCGCTTTTAATTTATTGTAGACCCACTGTAGACCCACTGTAGAGCCACTGTAGACCCACTGAAAGTATAGTTAAAGTATATTTTTGGTTCGGACGAGAGGGTGTTAGAATATTACTCTTAGCTTCACCCCTCCATTGATTCCCATTAGCGGGCGATTGAATTCTGATAAGGTCTTTTCATTCGTTATATTCCGCACTTTCCCCGAGAGAAATATTTTATTATTCAAAAAACTGTGCTCAAAACCTATATCAAAGGTAGTGCTACGGGGAATACGACGCTTGTCAAGTTGCGTCATTTCAAAATCATAGAAATATTCCTCTATGAAAGTACCATCTATGAAAATACGTGTATTTTGTCCAGTGCCCCCAAAGAGATTTTCTTGGTGGAACTCTATTCCAGCATTTGCCATTAAGTAAGGAATATTAGGCATTCGCTTGTTTTTGGTAGGATTAGGAACAGTACTTGTAGTTTCATAGTCACGTATATCTCTTAAATCCTGATAAGTAGTATTCACATAAGCATAGAGGAAAGGGAGTACATCTGCTTTAGCTTCGAATTCTACCCCTATAGTACGCATTTCGCCAAAGTTTTGGTACTGTGCCCCGATGAGTCCGGCGGTATAGCGTATCATATCCTTCAGGTGCATATAGAAAAAATTCATTTCTACCTGTGCATTTGTTGGGTGTTTTCCTACAAGGTCAAAAAGTAACCCTAAGTTAGCACTGGTATTGCGCTCAGGGAGAAGTTCCCCACTGGGAATAATACCGATACCATCCCCCAAGAGTTCACTTTCTGAAGGGATACGCACATCATATCCTATAGAAAATTTTCCCATAAGAGAGGGAAGAAAACGATAACGCATAGCATTATTGAGACCGAAATTGCTTTTGTTGAGATTTACCTCATACTGGTTCCCTACAAAGAGAGGAGTCATTTGAGTGTGCATGGTATAGAGATAGTAACGACCTGTAAGTGAGTTAAGAAACTTATCATCAGAGGTACGGAAATCGTAGGTAAGACCACTTACCCAACTGAGCATTTGTGAATCAAAATTCACCTGCTTGCCTAAACTTAATTTCTTAAGGTCATCCTTGGGCTTACCATGTGCTATAGAAAGTACAGAATTGAAATTGAGAGAATGCCGTTCATTAAGGATATACTCTAAGTTGGTTTTGTTAATAAAAGAAAGTTTCTTGTCATCGGAATCTGATGGATAATTATAACCTACTTCACCACCATAACGGGAGGTAGTGGGAAAGGAAGAACCATCCCATTCATAACGGCGAGTAGCTTTATCAATGAAATTCATTCGAGTGAATACCACCCCATTGAACATATCAAAATTAAGTCCTTCAGTAAGGAAATTGTCTTTTTCTAATTTGTTAGAGAGTCCTGCCATTAAGGATTTGCTATGAGCCTCACGTATATCATATTCTATTCCTTGTATTTCTTTATAGGTTTTTACGATAACAGGTTCTAATTCTACTTCATCAAACCACCATTTTTTTGCTTTAAGGCTACCACCGATGATAATCTTTTGAAACTTATCGTGGTTACGAGTGATGCGTAAGCCTTTTCTGTAAGGGGAATCAAAAGTATAATTATTATCAGAAGAAGTATATCCTCCTCCTATACCAAAAATGAGTCCACGTTCTTTAAGGTTCCGCTTGAGAACAGCTTGTAGTTTGTGAGTGTTATAGGATTCAATACTATAGCTTAAGTCAGCATATTTGTCAGGATATTCACGAATAACAATATTCACAGCCCCACCGAGGGAAGAACCTCCAAAGCGTGCAGGGACTACTCCTTTATATATCTCAATACGGTCAATCATATCAATGGGGATATCATTGATATCGATATAATCCGTTTGTTCTGCTAAAGGGAGTTCATCTATAAAAAAGCCGATACGCTTACCTTCCAGTCCTCTGACAGAGATACGGGAGCTACTGCCCACTCCTCCTGAGGAGCGCAAGGTAACTCCTACTGTTTTTACTAAAATATCCTGTACACTGCTTACGGTACCTCGCATATTGGATATATCAATCACAGTAACGGGCATAGCTTCTTCTTTTTTCTGATGAGCAATGGTTTTGGCAGTGAATACCATTTCTCCAATTTCTTTTTTTTCTTCTTTAAGAGAAACATTCATGCGTGTTTGCCCACTAATAGTAATTTTTTTATTTACAGTCTGATAACCAAGATAATAAAAGGATACAATATAAGTGCCCAAAGGAAGATTATGGATTTGATAGTTTCCTTTCTCGTCGGCACTTGTGCCTAAGTTTAGTTCTTTAATGATAATATCAGCCTTAATTAAAGGTTCTCCAGTGGTTTTGTCGATGACTTTTCCTGAAAGGGTACCTTTGTTCTGACTATAAAAAGGAATAGAAAAAAGAAAAAATAATATGAAAAGGATTCTTTTTGACAACATGTAAATAAAATTTTGATATTCCAGAATTTTTATTTAATTTTGTTCTAAATACTAAGAACGCGCAAAATTACAATAAATCAAAAGGAAAGAGTTTCATTTCCTTAGCAAAAGTTTTAATTTCCATAGCAAATCAAGATGAAAGTTATAAAAGAACAGGTACCACAAGGGGGAAATACTAAGATAGAAATACCTATAATGCGTACAGAAGCAGATATAGATAAGTATTATGGATATATGAAGAATAAGGCAGGTGAGTTTGTTATAGATGCTAAGCTCATAGGAGAGTATAATTATTATTCGTGGCGAGCACAAGTGAAGGATGATTATACTTTTGAAGGGAAAATGGCTATTCCTTCAGTGCGGTTCTATTTTTTAATTAGAAGTAGAAGAGGGGTTTATGTAGAGGTAGGGAAAGCAATGAATAACTATGCGAGAGCGGGAGCTCATAATGTATTCTTTTGCAAAGAAGAATGTTTGGGGAAGGATAGGTTCTTCAAGGAAGATAATGTAGAGGTAATCACTATAGCAATAAGCGAGGCGCAGTTTGCAGAAATGGCATGCAAATATCCAGAAACTTTTATTAATATATATCAAAAATTCCAGAAAGAAGGTAATTTCTTTCTTAGGAGTGAGCAATGCTTTGTAACTTCTTTTCAGATGATGAATGTATTGCAACAACTCAAGAATAGCCATTTATTAGGGAAAGGGGCTAAGGTTTATGCCGATTTAAAAATGTTAGAACTCTTTCTATTACAATTTCAAGAAGAAATAGCGGATCATTCCTATCAATATTGTAAAACTCATTCAGATATAGATAAGATACATGAGGTAAGTGACAGAATCATTAGTGATTTGCAACATACTCCCTCTATAAGTGAATTGGCACGGGAAGTTGGACTCAATGAGAAGAAATTGTGTTACGGATTCAAGGAAGTATTTGGTAATACTATTTTTGGCTATTTATATGATTATAAAATGCATCTTGCCCAACAACTTTTGTTATATACAGAAAAGTCCATCAGTGAGGTAGCTTTGCAGTGTGGGTATGAATATCTTTCACATTTCTCTACTGCTTTTAAGCGCAAATATGGGATTACTCCGCAGGGGATGAGAGAGACTATTACCAATAAGTCCCTGTTAAGAAAGTAAGGCGAATGAAGGTGAGAGTACTTTGATCAGTCAAATGGATGGGAGCGTCCAGGTCTTGAATTTCTTCCTCGTTAATAAATACAGCAAAAAGTCCATCGGTATAGGCGAGCATCGCTGTATCAATGGCTTTGTTTAGGTCGGCAAGTTGTCGGTTCTCTTTCTCACCAAAGGTAATTTTCCCTGCTTGGGCTTGTTCTCCTATTTCTTTAGCACTGAGGAAGGGCAGGAGAGAAGTATCCTCACGAGAATCATTGAAGCGCCTGACCTCGCTCTTCACACATTCAGTAATTAGCTCCCGTAAAGTTTTGGGGTGTTTTTCCAAACTGATGTCAATGATTTTTATCTTCTTCTTTCCTAATTTTTTCAATTGGATTTGCATGATATTACCCTAATTATAGTTCTCGTATATTCTTAAGGAAAATCCATTTCATGAGAATGACTTCCTTACCTTCCTCTTTTTTAAAGGCAGCAAATCGAGGGGCTAATATGATGGATAGAATTCCTGTAATAAGGAAAGCAATCATGTAGGTGAGATTAGGAAAAAAATAGAGCACTCCCCATCGGATAAGGATAAAAAGAACTCCAAAACAGAGAAAATTTAATAGAAAAGCACGACCTTTAGCTGACATTCGTTAAGTATTTAAGTTAGCACCTTCTACTATGTGGGCAGGCATGTCCCTGAAAAGCACCACAACTGCTTGCCAATGTTCCTAAAGAGAGGATTATACAAATAATTTTAAACCATTTCATATTCTTATAATTGTTTGTGTTTCTATTTATAAACACCATAGCTGGTGTATTTTTCCATTCTTTTTTCCACAAGTTTCTCCACAGTGAGTTTGGAGAGTTTTTTATAGGTATCCTCAATAGCTTTTTTAACGCTTTCAAAGATAGCCGGTTTGTCTCGATGAGCCCCTCCAAGAGGTTCTTTGATAATATCGTCAATGAGTCCATTAGCCTTCATGTCCTTAGCAGTAAGTTTAAGGGCATCTGCAGCACGCTCTTTATACTCCCAACTACGCCAAAGGATAGAGGAACAGGATTCAGGAGAGATTACGGAATACCAAGTATTTTCAAGCATGAATACTTTATCTCCTACTCCTATACCGAGGGCTCCTCCGGAGGCTCCTTCTCCTATGATAAAGACGATAATGGGTACTTGTAATCGAGACATTTCCAACAGGTTACGAGCGATAGCCTCTCCTTGTCCTCTTTCTTCAGCCTCTATACCAGGATAAGCACCAGGTGTATCAATAAAGGTAACCACGGGAATATTGAATTTCTCAGCGGATTTCATTAGGCGCAATGCCTTTCGGTACCCTTCAGGGTTAGGCATCCCAAAGTTGCGATATTGGCGACTCTTGGTATTATTCCCTTTTTGTTGTCCGATAAACATATAGGATTGATTGCCAATCTTTCCTAAGCCTCCCACCATTGCTTTATCATCTCCTACAGTACGATCTCCATGAAGTTCTATGAAGGTATTACCACAGAGTGCGTGAATATAATCAAGGGCATAAGGGCGGTCAATATGCCGAGATACTTGTACACGCTGCCAAGGAGTAAGATTTTCATAGATATCTTTTTTTACTTGGTCTAATCGTTTAGTGAGTTTTTTACAAGTATCAGAAACATCTACATTACTTTCATTTCCGAGGGCAATACATTTATCTAACTGTTCTTCAAGTTCCTTAATAGGAAGCTCAAAATCTAAATATTCCATATTCTTTAAGTTTGATTATAGAGATGTGGTCAAAAAATCTACCATATTCAGCGGTGCAAAAGTACGCATTTTTTTTCTAAAAAAGCAAAAATTTAACGTAGGTTCGTCAATTGCCATAAGAAAGCCTTTTTTATGTTCTATTAGCTGATGTAATTCCAAATACCTCTGTTTCTTTTAAGTAAGGAAAGGGTATTGGCAACATTTACATGAGAGGGGTCGGTCAGTTCAGGGTCTATGTGGATCAGGTCAGTGGCATAATCACGAGCGACTTTCAAGAGTGCTCCATCCTTGACCAAGTCGGCAATTTTTAGGGCAAGAACGCCACTTTGTTGTTTGCCCATAAGGTCACCAGGTCCTCTGAGTTTTAGATCTACTTCAGCGATTTGAAAGCCATCATTGGTGGCGACCATAGTTTCCATACGGGTACGAGAATCATGACTGAGTTTTACATCCGTCATCAGGATGCAATAGCTTTGTTCAGCCCCACGTCCTACGCGTCCACGGAGTTGGTGGAGTTGTGAGAGCCCGAAGCGTTCAGCACTTTCTATAAGCATGACCGAAGCATTAGGCACATTGACTCCTACTTCTATGACGGTAGTAGCTACCATGATTTGGGCTTTTCCTTCTTGGAAGAGTTGCATTTGGGCTTCTTTCTCTTCAGGTTTGAGCTGTCCGTGTACCATAGCAATGGTATATTCAGGAGCAGGAAAGGCGCTACAGAGTTGCTGGTAGCCTTCGGTAAGGTTCTTGAAAGAAAGAGCCTCGGATTCTTCTATAAGGGGATAGACTACGTATATTTGCCGTCCCTTGGTGATTTCATCATGAAGAAATTGATATATTTTCCCCCGATGGGTATCATATTGATGAATGGTTTTGATTGGTTTCCTTCCAGGAGGAAGTTCATCAATAACAGAAATATCCAAATCACCATATAAGCTCATGGCTAAGGTACGGGGGATAGGTGTGGCGGACATGATTAGCACATGAGGCGGAAGCTCATTTTTGTGCCAGAGTTTAGAGCGTTGTTCTACTCCAAACCTATGTTGTTCATCTATAATTGCTAAGCCTAAGTTATGAAACCTTACCTTATCCTCCAGTAGGGCGTGTGTACCTATCACTATTTGTAGTTGACCATTTTCCAGTGACTGATGAATGAGGTGTCTTTCTTTAGTTTTTGTACTTCCTGTAAGGAGGGCAATGTGTACATTTGTATGAGCTAATAAGGAGGATATACCTTGAAAATGTTGTTGTGCAAGGATTTCTGTAGGTGCCATAAGACAAGCTTGGTAATGATTATCCAAGGCTAAAAGCATAGCAAAAAGTGCTACGATGGTTTTTCCAGCTCCTACATCTCCTTGTAAGAGGCGGTTCATTTGTGCTCCTGTTGCCATATCATTACGGATTTCCTTAATTACTCGCTTTTGTGCTTCGGTTAGTGGAAAGGGAAGATATTGATAATAGAAAGTATTAAAATAATCTCCTACTTTTGGGAATAGAAACCCTTTCAATTTCTTATTTAGATAATTTTTCTGTATCAGTTGTAATTGTATATAAAAGAGTTCTTCTAACTTAAGCCTGAACTGTGCTTTGGCTAAAAGGTCTTGTGACTGAGGAAAATGAATCTGAAAGAGGGCTTCTCCCTTTGGAAGCAATCGTAATGGTTGGAGCATTTCATTAGGTAGGGTTTCTTGGAAGTCCTTACCTACTTCATGAAAGAGAGTCTCGAAGAGCCTGCGCATTACTCGCTGGGTAATACCTCTTTTAGTAAGTTTTTCAGTAGAAGGGTATACCGCTTGTATATTTCCTTGCAGCGTGTTTTGATGTTCCTCAAGAGTTTCCATTTCAGGATGTACCATGGAAAAAGTTCCTGCGAAGAGGGAACATCTGCCAAAGATCACATAAGGCACATTTAGTAATAGATGATCTTTAAGCCATTGAGAAGGGTGAAACCAAATAAGTTCCATACTTGCAGTACCATCGGTAAAGGTAGCCACAAGTCTCTGCTGTCTTTTATTTTTTCCAGTTACTGTTTTAAGGTGAATAATACGTCCAATAATCTGTACTTCAGCAGAGGAGTCTCTTAAATCCTGTATTTTATAGTATTGTGTTCTATCAATATATCGCGTAGGAAACAGGTGTAGCAAATCCTGATAATTAGCTACTTGAAGTTCATTCTTGAGTAGGGTAGCGCGCTGGGTGCCCACTCCTCTTAGGTGTTCAATGGGTGTTTCCAGTATAACCATATAGGGTTTAAGTATTTAAGAATTCCACAGTAACTATGCCATCAGAGTCTATTTTCTTTAGAACCACAGGTTGCAAGGTGTTAATGAGATTAGGGTTCCAGGGTGTTTTTACCTTTACGTAATTCTCTGTGAATCCGTGCATGAATCCATCCTTGTTATCACTTTCAAAGAGTACTTTATGGGTAGTGCCTAATTGTTTTTCATAGAAATAATGTCGCTTTTTTGCTGAGAGTCCACGTAACATACGGCTTCGTTTGGCGCGTATCTCACTGGGAACAACTCCTTCCATCTTTACGGCTTCGGTATTGTCACGTTCGGAATAGGTGAATACATGTAGGTAAGAGATATCCAGTTCGTTAAGAAAATGATAGGTTTCTAAGAAATGCTCATCTGTTTCTCCAGGAAAACCTACGATAACATCTACTCCTATGCAGGCATCAGGCATTTCCTCTTTGATTTTAGCCACACGATTCTGGTAGAGTTCTCTGAGGTAGCGGCGCTTCATCTTCTTTAAGATATCATTGCTGCCACTTTGTAAAGGAATATGGAAATGAGGAACAAAGCTACGACTTTGAGCAACAAAAGCAATGGTTTCATCCTTAAGCAGATTAGGTTCAATGGAGGAGATACGTAAGCGTTCTATTCCCTCTACTGTATCCAGCGCTTGGATGAGTTCTAAAAAAGTGTGTTCATGCTTCTTATTACCGAATTCTCCTTTTCCATAATCCCCTATATTTACCCCAGTAAGTACGATTTCTTTGATGTTATTCTCAGATATTTTTTTAGCATTCTTCAAGATATTTTCAATAGTATCACTACGGGAGATACCTCGAGCCATAGGAATGGCACAATAGGTGCATTTGTAGTCACAGCCATCTTGTATCTTTAGGAAAGCACGTGTACGGTCACCTATGGAATAACTTCCTACATAGAAATCGGCTTCATTGATGTCACAGGAATGTACTTGTCCTTTATTGAGCTTGGTAAGGTCATCAATATATTGAGTGATATTGAATTTTTCTTTAGCGCCTAATACCAAATCCACTCCATCTACTGCAATGAGGTCTTCTGGTTTAAGTTGAGCATAACAACCTATGGCAGCTATAAAAGCATTTTCATTATGTTTTAAGGCTTTACGTACAATTTGCTTAAATTGTTTATCTGCATTTTCAGTAACAGAACAAGTGTTAATTACATATATGTCGGCAGGTTCTTCAAAGTCTACCTTATCAAATCCTTCGTTTTCAAAGCTACGAGCAATAGTTGCTGTTTCAGCAAAATTCAGCTTACAACCCAAAGTGTAGAAGGCAACACGTTTTTTCATAGATATAAAGTAAGATTTAGTAAAAAATCACAAACTCATCAGAGGAGCCTTTTCAAACTCGGCACAAAGGTACAAAAAACTATTTAATTAATGTAATTTGCCTGTTCTGTAAGGTAATTATTGAGTAGTATAGTCATTAAACCTCTATAAGTTCATAGGAGGATTCTATCTTAATTATAGATTATAATGTTGATATTGAGTATATTAAAAAATTAGTTATGAATCATGAATCGTTAATTATTATTTTCGTAATTTTGCGCTCAAAAAAGAGAATGAATACACCTATTCATATTCCAACAATGGCAGAGCTCAGTGCTCAGGGAGTGCAACCAGAAATTCTCTTTTGGGTAGGTTGTGCGGGGAGTTTTGATGAACGTGCTCGCCGTGTTACCAAAGCCTTTGCTAAAATACTCTGCAAGGCGGAAGTTTCCTTTGCCGTATTAGGATCAGAAGAAGGTTGTACTGGAGATCCTGCCAAAAGAGCTGGAAATGAATTTCTTTTTCAAATGCAGGCGCTGACTAATATAGAAACACTTAATAATTATAGAATTACTAAGATAGTAACTGCTTGTCCACATTGTTTCAATACTTTACGTAATGAATATCCCTCATTAGGGGGAAAGTATGAAGTACTTCATCACACTCAATTGCTTAAGCAACTTCTGGAAGAAGGTCGTTTGAGGGTGGAAGGAGGTATATTCAAGGGAAAGCGTATTACCTTTCATGATCCTTGTTATTTAGGAAGGGGGAACGGAGAGTATGAAGCTCCACGGGCACTTCTTGAGAAGTTAGAAGCTGAGATTGTAGAGATGAAGAAGAATAGAGCTCATTCTTTCTGTTGTGGGGCAGGAGGAGCTCAGATGTTCAAGGAGGCGGAGAAAGGAACTGCTGAAATTAATAATGTACGTGCAGAACAGGCTTTGCAGGTATGTCCTGAAATTATTGTTACAGCTTGCCCTTTTTGTAATACAATGCTTACCGATGGAGTGAAAAATCAACAAAAAACGATAGTGCCTGTGATGGATATAGCTTTGCTGATAGAACAAGCAGAAGATTTATAGATGATTTATGAAATTGTATGGGAAGTAAAAATAAGCTAAAACGATTTAAAGAGAATGAAACTTTTGCCAATGTAATACAACCCAACAGGGAGGAGGTGATTGCTGGAAAATTTCCATTAAGGGGCTCTTGGGCAAGAGATTTTTTTAAAAATGAGCACCCTATAGTTTTGGAATTGGGGTGTGGAAAAGGGGAATATACAGTGAATTTAGCGCAACGAAATTCTTGTAAGAACTTTATAGGGGTAGATATAAAGGGAGCACGCTTTTGGAGGGGAGCCAAAACAGCTTTGGAGGTAGGTATTACCAATGCAGCTTTCCTTCGGACACAAATTGAACTTATTGATATGTTTTTTGCTCCTAATGAGGTTTCCGAAATATGGATTACCTTTCCAGATCCTCAGATAAAGTATAAGCGTACCAAACATAGGCTTACCAATGAGGAGTTTTTGGAGAGATATAAAAGAATCCTTTCTCCTCAGGGGGTAATTCATCTAAAAACGGATAGTGAATATTTACACGGATATACCTTAGGACTTCTTCATGGACTGGGGCAAGAGGTACTTTATGCCAACCATCATATCTACCGAAATGAAGGGGCTCCTGCTGAAGTATTAGCTATACAAACTACCTATGAAAAACAATATCTTTCGCAGGGAAAACCGATTACTTACATCTGTTTTCGGTTAAAGTAAAAAGTGTAGGGTGCCTCAGAAAGAAGGGCACCCTTTTCTATAGGGTCTATCCTTTGGCATCAGCTAAGAATTTTTCCAAGCCAATATCGGTAAGTGGGTGCTTGAGAAGTCCTAAGATGGCTGAGAGAGGGGCTGTAATTACGTCAGCTCCAATCTTAGCACATTCTATAATATGCATGGTATGGCGCACAGAAGCTGCAAGTATTTGGGTGTTATAGCCATAATTATCATAGATAAGGCGAATGTCAGCAATCAGACCTAATCCATCAGTGGAGATATCGTCCAAACGTCCAATAAAAGGAGAAACATAAGTGGCTCCTGCCTTGGCTGCTAAAAGAGCCTGTCCAGCAGAGAAAACTAAGGTACAGTTAGTACGAATTCCTTTCTGTGAAAAGTAGCGAATAGCCCGAATTCCATCCTTTATCATAGGAACTTTTACTACGATCTGAGGATGAAGGTTTGCAAGGATTTCTCCTTCTCGGATAATTCCTTCGTAATCGGTAGCGATTACTTCAGCGGAGACATCTCCTTGAACAATATGACAAATATCCTTGTAATGTTTCTGGATATTTGCCTCTCCGCGAATACCTTCTTTCGCCATTAAGGAAGGGTTGGTTGTAACGCCATCCAATACTCCTAAGTGTTCAGCCTCTTGAATCTGTGCCAGATTGGCAGTGTCTATAAAGAATTTCATTGTTATAATTTTTTGACAAAGGTACTACTTTCTTTTGGATTTTCCTCCCTATGAGATAAAAATATTTTGAATA
>NZ_GL872413.1:1597203-1724714 GCF_000192225.1 Capnocytophaga sp. oral taxon 338 str. F0234 | reverse complement strand
CAATATCCTTTTATTCAATGGAATACATAATGAGAAAAAAATTTGGTAGTTTTGTAAAAAATATATACCTTTGTCTTGTCAAAGGAAGTACTCTTTTGATATAAAAAAGAAATCATAAAAATACTTTCATGCCATGGAATATCGTATAGAAAAAGACACAATGGGAGAGGTAAAGGTTCCCTCAGATAAGCTATGGGGAGCACAGACAGAACGCTCTCGCAATAATTTTAAAATAGGAGCTCCTGCCTCCATGCCTAAAGAGGTGATATATGGATTTGCCTATCTAAAAAAAGCTGCTGCTTACGCCAATTGTGAATTAGGGGTTCTCTCTCAAGAGAAACGTGACCTTATTGCAAAAGTGTGTGATGAGATTCTAGAAAAGAAGTTGGATGACCAGTTTCCTTTGGTTATTTGGCAAACAGGCTCAGGCACACAGTCCAATATGAATGTGAATGAAGTGATTGCTAACCGAGCTCAACAGCTTGTAGGAAGAAAAATAGGGGAAGGAGAGAAAATCCTTTTGCCTAATGATGATGTGAATAAGTCACAATCCTCTAATGATACTTTTCCTACAGGAATGCATATCGCAGCTTATAAAATGGTGACGGAATGTACCCTGCCTGGTCTTGAGAAGTTAAAAGAAACCCTACAGAGGAAATCACAGGACTTCAAGGATGTGGTCAAGATAGGACGTACTCACCTGATGGACGCAACACCTCTTACTTTAGGACAGGAATTCTCTGGTTATGCTTCTCAGGTAGAACATGGCATTAAAGCATTAAAAAACACACTGGCACACCTTAGTGAACTAGCATTAGGTGGGACTGCTGTAGGAACAGGTATTAATACCCCTCAAGGATATGATGTATTGGTTGCCAAATATATAGCTCAGTTTACAGGGCTTCCTTTTGTAACAGCACATAATAAGTTTGAAGCTCTTGCTGCACATGATGCTATGGTGGAATCCCATGGGGCACTTAAGCAAATCGCTGTTTCCTTGAACAAGATTGCCAATGATATTCGTCTGTTGGCATCAGGACCTCGCAGTGGTATTGGAGAGATTTTGATTCCTGCCAATGAACCTGGTAGCTCTATTATGCCAGGAAAGGTGAACCCAACCCAGTGTGAGGCAGTAACTATGGTAGCTGCCCAAGTTATGGGAAATGATGTGGCTATCAGTGTAGGGGCTACTCAGGGACACTATGAGCTTAATGTATTCAAGCCTGTGATTTGTGCCAACTTCTTACAGTCCGCACGACTTATAGGAGATGCTTGTGTGAGCTTTGAGCAACATTGTGTATCAGGTATTGAACCTAACTACCCACGCATTAAGGAATTGGTGAACAAAAGTCTTATGCTTGTTACAGCGCTTAATACAAAGATAGGCTATTATAAGGCTGCTGAAATAGCCAATACAGCCCATAAGAACGGTACTACTCTCCGCGAAGAAGCCATTCGATTGGGCTATGTAACTCCTGAGGAGTTTGATGCTTGGGTAAGACCAGAGGATATGGTAGGAAGCCTTAAAAAATAATAAGTAATTAAATATATTTAATAAATATGGCAAGTACAGCTGATATTAAAAAAGGATTGTGCATTCGTTTCAATCATGACATTTACAAAATCATCGAATTTCTTCATGTAAAACCAGGCAAAGGTCCTGCCTTTGTAAGAACCAAACTAAAGAGTGTAACCACAGGAAAGACTATTGATAATACTTTCTCAGCAGGACATAAAATAGATGATGTGCGGGTGGAAACACGTTCTTTCCAGTACCTCTACCCAGAGGCGGATGAGTTGGTATTTATGGATGTGGAGGACTTCAACCAGGTACATATTCGTCGTGATATGCTGGATTACCCCGATTTGCTAAAAGAAGGAGAAGTAGTAATGATTATCTTCAATGCAGAAGATGAAACCCCTCTCTCTGTAGAAATGCCTGCTAATGTAATTCTTACAGTAACACATGTGGAACCTGGAGTAAAAGGAAATACAGCAACTAATGCAACAAAACCTGCTACGGTGGAAACAGGAGCTATCGTAAATGTGCCTCTCTTTATCAATGAAGGAGACCGTATTAAGGTAGAGACTGAAAAAGGAACTTATGTGGAGAGAATGAAGGATTAAATTTTTTATAGCTTAATATATTTTTATTAGAAAACCTTTGAACTACTGTTCAAAGGTTTTCCTTTTTATTTTAAAAATAGAGCCATCTTTTCTTCTTCTTTCTGGCGCATTTCTTGGGATTGCTCAGGAGTTTTGTCCTTGTAACCGCACAGGTGCAAAATACCATGAGCCATGACTCTGAGGAGTTCTGTAGGCAAATCTACACCATATTCTTGTGCATTTTCTTTTACTCTTTCTACTGAGATGTAAATATCACTTGAGAGAGTGTTATCCTTTCCATAATCAAAGGTAATGATGTCAGTCAGGGTATCATGTTGCAGATAATCTACATTGATCTTGTGTAGATATTCATCATTACAGAAGATGTAATTAATATCTCCTTCCTTTTTGCGTTCTGAGGCTATGATTAGTTGCACCCAACGCTGGTAGTCCGCTTCCTCATTCGGTAATTCAAAAGGAAGTTCATAAAAGAAATGTATCATAAAAGTAAATTAGATTTTTTCAAAAGCAAAAATATAAAAAAAGTAGGAAAACAAAATAGTTTATTTTTCTAAAATGGTGATTATTTTTTTTAATATATCTTGGTTAGAAATAGTTGTTATAGATTTTTCATATCCTTTAGGGTATTTATTTCCAAAGACAGAGGTGGGAATTAAAGGAAAAAGCTCTCTGCTGGCAAGCAGGCAATACTCTTGAGGTTGCCCGTAAGGAGCAAAACCTGTATACGGATGAGTTACCCCCCATAAGGTAAGGGTGGGGATTCCGTACATGGCAGCCAAATGGGCATTTCCACTGTCCATAGCAAGCATTAGGCTCAGGTGTGCTATCAGGGAGAGTTCTTTTTCAAAGGAAAAGCGACCTATTATATTCTCTACATTCTCAAGAGAGGGGAGGGAGGCTACCAATTCTTTTTCCCGATTACCTCCTCCAAAGATGAAGATCTTCCCTAAAGGATATCTTTCAGCGAGCGCTATAATAACCTCCTTCATTTGATCAAAAGGATATTCCTTTCCCTTGTGAGTAGCGAAAGGAGCAATTCCTATATTTATAGTGCTGGATAGCAGATTTTTTATCTCTTGAGAAAGAGGAGGTTTAGGGGCAAAATAAGGAGAATCCAAAGAAAGAGGAAACCCTAATGCTTTAAAAACGTCAGCATAACGCTTATAAGTGGGCAATAAGGGGGAGAAAACCTTCTTCTTAGCTCTGGTAAGGGCTCTTTTCTCCTTCCTACCTTTGTTAATCTGCTTGAAGGGGATAGGGGTAAAGGAAAAAAAGAACTTTAGTATATTTGTTCTTAATACATTATGCAAGTCAGCAACTCCTTGTATTTGTCTGTTTCTAAGTTCTTTGAAAAGGTGATAGAGCCCCTTTACTCCTTTGTGTTTTCCTTTTACCTCTATGGGGAATAAGGTAGTATGTGGTAAGTGAGCGAACATAGGGGCAAAGAGCGGACGAGTAAGGATAGTCAGTTGTACTTCGGGGTATTGTTCCGAGAAGGCGGTAAGTACAGGGACACTAATAGCCACATCGCCCATAGCAGAGAGCCGTATCACCAGTAAGTGCTTTATTTCCTTATTCTTCATAGGACTACTTTATTTCAACTAAGATAGGGCAGTGATCGCTATGTTTGGCTTCAGGTAGGATAGCTGCTCTTACTATACGGCTTTCCAAGGGCTGAGCCACTAAACAATAATCAATGCGCCACCCCTTATTATTAGCTCTTGCATTGGCACGATAGCTCCACCAAGAATAGTTATGAGGCTCTTTGTTAAAAAAACGAAAGCTATCAATAAAGCCACTTTTGAGAAAATCATCTAACCACTTACGTTCCACAGGAAGAAAACCAGATACGTTAGCATTACGGATAGGGTCATGAATATCAATAGCTTCATGACAAATATTATAATCTCCACAGATGACAAGGTTAGGGTGTACCTTCTTAAGTGTATTAATGTACTTTTGGAAATCCGCCATGAACTGTAGCTTATGATCAAGGCGGTCAATATTGGTGCCTGAGGGAAGGTATAGGCTCATGATAGAGAGATCCCCATACTCAGCACGGAGAATACGTCCTTCCTTATCCATATAGTCAATACCTGTACCTATTTCCACATGTTCAGGTTCTTTTTTAGAGAGGATAGCCACGCCACTATAACCCTTTTTTTCTGCAGAATGAAAATAATGGTAGCGGTAACCTGCCTCCTCTAAAGCAAGGAGGTCTATTTGGCTCTCTAAGGCTTTTATCTCCTGCAAGCATATTACATCAGGACTTGCGGCAGAAAGCCATTGGACAAATCCTTTACTCATAGCAGCACGAATGCCATTGACATTGTAAGAAAATATCTTCATAATGCTTAATCAAATAAAGTGCAAAAATACTAAAAATAATTGATTAATTAGCATGTCAGCACACCAGCGAGTGGACAAATCATCAGATTAGCTAAAAATCTTAAAATACTTTTTTCTTTTCTTGGAAAATTGTATTTTTGCCCCCACAACAGGATATATAGTACATAAAACAAGACAATCATGGCGAAGATTAAATACTATTATGACTCTGAAACACTGTCCTTTAAGCAAATAAGTAACCGAAAGAGACGGCTCAAACATATTTTCTTCTTTTTTCTTTCTTCTTTTCTTTTCGCATTGATATTTGTAGTGATTCTCTACAATATTAATATTATGCAAACCCCTAAGGAGCTTTCTCTCAGAAGAGAACTTAAGGAGAATGAAACACAATATGCCATTTTGAACAAGAAAATGCAACAGATGGAGGAAGTACTTGAAAATATTGCGGATAGGGATAATAATCTTTATCGTACCTACTTTGAAATGTCTCCTATTCCGGAGGAACAACGTAAGAGTGGTTTCGGAGGGGTTAACCGATATGAATATTTGGAGAAATTTAGTAATTCAGCTTTGCTTATTGATATGACTAAGCGCTTGGAATCTTTACAAAAACAATTGGCAGTACAATCCAAATCCTTGGATGACATAGCTGCCCTTGCTAAAGAAAAAGAAAAACTCTTACTTTCCTTACCAGCTATCCAACCTGTACAGAACAAAGATCTTAAGCGCATGGCTTCAGGCTATGGTTTCCGTACCGACCCTTTTACCAAGGTTAGAAAATTCCACTACGGAATGGATTTCTCAGCTCCTTCAGGGACTCCTGTATATGCCACAGGGGATGGTACAGTCTCCCGTGCCGATAGTAATTCTTCAGGTTATGGTGAACATATCCGTATAGACCATGGTTATGGCTATGAGACTATCTATGCACACTTAAGCCAATATAATGTGCGACCAGGACAAAAAGTAAAGCGAGGGGATGTAATAGGCTATGTGGGAAGTACAGGACGTTCTGAAGCTCCTCACTTACATTATGAAGTGAAAAAGAATGGAGAACATCTTAATCCGATTAACTTCTATTATGGGAGCTTATCGGCTGAAGAATATGCAGAAATGTTAAAACAATCTACACAAGGCAACCAATCATTAGACTAATGGAAACTCCTTTTACTAAGTATTATGCTTCTATAGGAGAACTTGCTAAGGCTTTTGGAGTAGCCACTTCCAAGATCCGCTTCTGGGAAAAGGAATTTGATATTCTTTCCCCCAAAAAGAATCCTCACGGCACACGACGATATACACAGAAGGATATAGAGAATTTTCGCTTAGTATATCACCTGGTAGAGGAGCAGGGATATACTTTAGAGGGGGCTAAGGCAAAGATCAAGGAAAAACCTAAAGAACTTCTATCTACCTTGCAACTTATTGAAAAACTTAATAAGGTAAAAGAAGCCTTATTAGCTATTAAGAATGAGTTATAGCATATCCTTCTCAAGAGGGGTTACTAAGGCATGTGGCTGTATGACAAACCGTTTGCCCGTGGAGACTTCTGTGCACTCATAGCGCTTAATTTTCTTACTGCCTTTTTTGAACACACGTCCGTCATCACTGCAAAATAAGCTACCTGTGGGGAGTTCGAACACATAATATTTTACACGTTCCTCATGGTCATATTGGCGCATGGCTAAGGTTAAATGCACATCAGTATCACTGCTTGCTGAAGGGTTTTGGAAGTGGATCACAAGGTAAGAGAGAAGTTCTGTAGGGAATATCTCAGGACGCAAAAAAGGCTTCATCAGAGCTTGATAGGTGCTCTTCCATTCATTGCCATGAGGCTTTATCTGCTTTCCGTATTTCTCGGTAGCCACCAAGTGTGCAATCTCATGGATTAGAGTCATCAGAAAGCGATATTTGTTCAGGTTGGCATTAATGGTAATCTTATGTTGTCCATTGGATAACTGTTGATAATCCCCATGCCGGCTTTGTCGCTCATTAACAATCTTTAGATAAATTCCCAAACGCTTAATCAGTTCAAAACAAGGAATCACCGATTCTTTAGGTAAGTATTTGTATAAAATGGCTTCCATAATGAGTGCAAAAATAAGAAAAATTATAAACTTTTTCTTCATAAAGTAAAAAAATGTTATCTTCTTCCCATAAAAATAAGAAATTGAGTTTTGCGAAAAGAATTTTTTAGGAGCAATGGCTTTCTATAGTCTTGCTATTTTCCTCTTGTGGAAAGAATGATGATTCTTCTGGGGACATCACAGGTATCTGGCACTGTGTTGAAAATTAAAAATAACACTTGATTTATTGAGAAAAAGTTGTAAATTTGCTTCCTTAAATTAGCTGTGAAATCCGTGGTATTTAACAATTGACAATTTAATAATTAGAAAAATGAAATTTGCAGAGTACAAAGCTTTAGAACTGACAAAGATAGCCCAAGAGATATTGCAATTCTGGCAAGATAATGATATCTTCCGCAAAAGTATAGATTTCCGTAATGGAAGGGAGCCTTTTATCTTCTACGAAGGTCCTCCCTCTGCTAATGGATTGCCTGGTATACATCACGTAATGGCACGTGCCCTCAAGGATATTTTCTGTCGTTTCCATACCCAGATGGGAAAGCAAGTATTCCGTAAAGCAGGTTGGGATACTCATGGACTTCCTGTGGAATTGGGCGTGGAAAAGGAATTAGGCATTACCAAGGACGATATTGGTAAGAAAATCTCTGTAGCTGACTATAATAAAGCTTGTAAGGAAGCGGTGATGCGTTATACTGATATCTGGAATGACCTTACCAAAAGGATAGGTTATTGGGTAGACCTGACAAACCCTTACATTACCTATAAGCCTAAATATATGGAGACCGTTTGGTGGCTTCTTAAACAATTGTATAACAAAGAATTACTCTATAAGGGCTATACCATTCAGCCCTATTCACCTAAGGCAGGAACAGGCTTATCTACCCATGAGTTGAACCAGCCTGGTTGTTATCGTGATGTATCCGATACCACTATTGTAGCCCAGTTCAGGGTAAAAGGCTTGTCTGCTCAGGCGACTACTGCTCTTAAGGCTCCTCGAAAGGAAGTGTATATCCTTGCTTGGACAACTACCCCTTGGACTTTGCCATCCAATACCGCCTTGGCAGTAGGTAAGGATATTGACTATGTCCTTATAAGAACTTTTAACCAATATACCTTTGAACCTATACAAGTGATATTGGCAAAAGCTTTAGAAACCAAGCTGTTTGCAGGTAAATTCTTTGAGACTTCTAAAGAGGCTGATTTTATGGCTTATGCCAAAGAAGAGAATCGTAAGAAGATACCTTATGAGGTTTTGGCTCAGTGCAAGGGAGCCGACCTTGTTGACACTAGCTACGAGCAGCTCATTCCTTGGTTTCTTCCTGCCGAGAATCCTGAAAAGGCTTTTAGAGTGGTTGCGGGAGACTTTGTAACTACCGAAGATGGTACGGGAATTGTACATATTGCTCCTACCTTTGGAGCAGATGATGCCCGTGTGGGTAAGGAGAATGATATCCCTCCTATGTTAGTTAAAGATGAAAACGATAATTTGGTGCCTTTGGTGGATTTGCAAGGACGTTTCCTCAAGGGAAACAAGGTGCCTGAACTCTTCGCTGGAAAATATGTAAAGAACGAATATTACAAGAGCGGTGAAGCCCCTGAAAAATCATGGGATGTAGAAATGGCTATTCTTTTAAAGACAGAAAATAAAGCCTTTAAGGTAGAAAAATATGTCCATAGCTATCCTCACTGTTGGCGTACCGATGCGCCCGTACTTTACTATCCCTTGGATTCTTGGTTTGTAAGGATGACTGCGGTAAGAGACCGATTAGTAGCCCTTAATCAGCAGATTAATTGGAAACCTAAAGCAACTGGTGAAGGACGTTTTGCCAATTGGTTGGAGAATATCAATGATTGGAATCTCTCTCGTTCTCGTTATTGGGGGATCCCACTGCCTATCTGGCGTACTGAGGATTCTAAAGAGGAAAAAATAATAGGTTCAGTAGCCGAGTTGATGGATGAAATTAGCAAATCCATAGCCGCCGGATTCATGAAGGAGAATCCTTTCAATGGGTTCAAGGTAGGGGATATGTCTGAGGAGAACTATAATAAGATAGACTTACATAAGAATATTGTAGATACCATTATCTTAGTGTCTGATTCCGGAAAACCCATGAAGCGGGAAAGTGACCTGATAGATGTGTGGTTTGACTCAGGTTCTATGCCCTATGCACAGGTGCATTATCCTTTTGAGAATAAGGAGCTAATAGAGAGTCGTAAGGCTTTTCCGGCAGACTTTATTGCCGAAGGAGTTGACCAGACCCGTGGTTGGTTCTACACCCTTCATGCGATTGCAACTTCAGTATTTGATTCAGTAGCTTACAAAAATGTAATGTCCAATGGCTTGGTATTGGACAAGAATGGTCAAAAGATGTCCAAGCGGTTAGGGAATGCAGTAGACCCCTTTGAGACTTTAGCCAAGTATGGCGCCGACGCCACCCGCTGGTATATGATTTCCAACGCCAATCCTTGGGATAACCTTAAGTTTGACGTAGAAGGCATAGAGGAAGTACGTCGTAAGTTCTTCGGTACCCTCTATAATACCTATTCCTTCTTTGCTCTCTATGCTAACTTGGACGGCTTTACTTATGCTGAAGCAGAGGTGCCTTTGGAAAAACGTCCAGAAATAGACCGTTGGATTCTCTCCGAGCTACATACCCTTATTGCTAAGGTGAAAGAAGCTTTCTTGGACTACGAACCTACCCGTGCTACCCGCCTTATCTCTGACTTTGTACAGGAGAACCTCAGTAATTGGTATGTACGCCTTTGCCGTCGTCGTTTTTGGAAAGGAGAATATGAGCAAGACAAGATATCTGCTTACCAAACCCTTTATACCTGTTTGGAGGTGGTAGCCAAACTTTCTGCTCCCGTGACACCCTTCTTTATGGATAGGCTCTACAAAGACCTCAATGTCGTAACAGGTAAGGATAAAGCCGAATCCGTACATCTTACCGATTATCCAGAGAGCAAGACGCAATACATTGATAAGAAATTGGAAAGTAAAATGGAAAAAGCACAGAATATTTCCTCTTTGGTGCTTTCCCTCCGCAAGAAAGAGATGATTAAGGTTCGCCAGCCCTTACAGAAAATACTTATCCCTACCCTCAATAAGGAAGAAAGAGCAGAGATATTGGCAGTAGCTAACCTCATCAAGCATGAGGTGAACGTGAAGGAAATTGAGTTCATTGACGATGCTTCAGGTATTTTGGTCAAACAAATTAAACCCAACTTCCGTACTTTAGGACCTAAGTTCGGCAAGCAAATGAAGGACATAGCGGCAGTTATTAATAACTTTACTCAACAAGATATACAAGAACTTGAACGTCAGGGAACCAAAAAAATTACCTTAGACAAGGAGCCCCTAACCCTAACCTTGGATGATGTGGAAATTACCTCTCAGGATATAGAAGGTTGGTTGGTGGCAAGTTCCTCTACAGGGCTCGTAGTGGCTTTGGATGCTACCATTAGCGAGGAATTGCGCGCTGAGGGAATTGCTCGTGAGATAGTAAACCGTATCCAGAACCTTCGTAAGGATACAGGTCTGGAAGTAACCGATAGAATTCGTATCCGCTTGCAAAAGCAAAATACACTTGAGAATGCTGTCCATGTCAATGAGGACTATATCAAAGCAGAGACCTTAGCCAATGAAATCCTTTTTGCCGATACTCTTCCAGGAGAAGAAGTCGCTTTTGATGATATTGTAACTAAGATTAGGATTGAGAAAATGTAAGAAAAGAAACGGTAGCCATTCTCATTCTAAGCCTTATAGAACTGAAATCTTATGAAAGTACTTTTTTCATTCTTATCATTCTTCTTAATAGAATCCCTTATGATGGCTCAGGATACTACTGGAGTAAAGCATATATTAGAAGATTCACGAATATTAGCCTCTGGAATAGACTATCGAGGAGAGATGCGTAGAAGGATTTCTTGGAAAGACAAATATGCATCTGTAAGAGACAGTTATCTTTTGGACATGCTTATTGTCCAAGATAAGAAAACAAAAAAATATGGATATGTAACCTTCAAAAATAAGGTAGTGATTCCGCTTGAGTACGATTATGCACAGCCCTTTGGCTATCCTGATAAAATAGCTTGGGTCAGAAAAAATGACAAATGGGGAGGCATCACTCCACAGGGAGAGTTGGTTATTCCTTTTTTATATGAAGAAACTCAAGAATTTAAGTCCGGAAGAGCCCTTGTAAGGCTTGGCAAAGAGTGGGGCTTTGTGGACAAAAAAGGGAATAAGGTCATTCCTACCATATATGAAGAAGCTGAGTCATTCCATTACGATACCCATTATACCAAAGCCAAAAAGAATGGTAAATGGGGATTTATTGATAAAGATGGAAAAGTACTTATTCCTTTTGAATATGACCTTATCTATACAGAGGAGGATTATTATCCGAAACCAGAGGATAAAATAAGAGTGGTGAAAAATGGCAAAATGGGACTGATTGATTGGAATAACCAAATAATAATTCCTTTTAAGTATGGTTTTATATATCCTCCTACAGAGGGAATCTATGTAGTGTCTGCCGACGGAAAAAAAGGATATATAAAGGAGGAAGGGAAAGTTCTGGTGCCTCCCACTTATGAGGTTTTTCCTCTTTTCCATCCTTATAAGAGCAGATTCCAAGAGGGAACGGCTTTGGTAAGGCTTCATGGTAAGTTTGGCTTTATCAATACTCAAGGAAGGGAAATAATCCCTTGTAAATATGAAGCAGTTAAGAATAATTACTTCAGAGAAGGCATGATTCCTGTTCGCCACAGAGGTAAGTGGGGGTATATCAATAAAAGAGATGAAGTAATAATCCCCTTCCAGTATGACGATGCTGAATATTTTAATGATAACTTTTCACAAGAAGGGTTGGCTATTGCTAAAGTAAAGCGTAAGGACAAATGGGGGTATGTTAACAAAGAAGGGAAAGAAGTCATTCCCGTAATATATGATGAGATAGGAAGTTACTTTTTCAAAGGAATTTGTGATGCAAAACGTGATGGCAAATGGGGATATGTTAATACAGAAGGGAAAGAAGTCATTCCTTTTATATATGATTGGGTTTCCCTCATTAATGGAGGAGAAGGAGCCATAATGGCTTATCTCAATGGAAAGAAAATCTACATGGACTTACAAGGAAATCCAAAAAAATGACAAAAGTTCATGAGGGTGGAAAAAGAAAAAAGAAGATGGGTAAAAAAATGCTTATTACTCATGAATAATTGATAATAATTTTGTACCTTTGCACAATTTAAAAATTAGCTTTTTCATAAAAAGAGGCTAAAGTCAAAGATTATAATAAAAAAGAAATTATTTATGGAAGTAAAAGTTCGTTATTCTGATAAGGATTTGCAGGAGTTTAAGGGGCTTATTGAGGAAAAATTACGCCAAGCTCAGGCGGATTTAGAGTTCTTGCGTCAGGCATACCTCAATGGAGCTGATAATAGTGTGGATGATACCTCTCCTACCTTCAAAGCCTTTGAAGAGGGATCGGAGATGATGAGTAAGGAATCCAATATGGCACAGGCTACACGTTTGGAAAAGTTCATCCGTGACCTCAAGAATGCCCTTATCCGTATTGAAAATAAAACCTATGGTGTATGCCGTGTAACAGGAAAGCTTATTGATAAGGAACGCCTTAAGGCAGTACCTCATGCAACCCTAAGCATTGAGGCTAAGAATATGCAATAACACCTTATCCCCTTTACCTTTACCTAAACCTCATGTAGGCTAAGTCACAGTCGGCAGTGGTTCTCCCTGTGGAACCATTGCGGTACTTGGCAAGGATAATATCTATTTTCTTCTCCGTTTGCTCCTTAAGGGTTTCCTCTTCCCCCGATAATTCTTGATAATAATCTGGACGATATAGGAGCATGACATTATCCGCATCTTGTTCTATAGAACCACTCTCACGCAGATCGGAGAGGGTAGGGAGTTTGTTGCCTCGCTTTTCTACCTCACGAGAGAGTTGTGCCAGTGCCACCACAGGAATATTAAGTTCTTTAGCAAGCCCTTTGAGGAAACGAGAAATCTCTCCAACCTCTTGGTCACGAGTACGGAAGGATTTCCTATCATGGCTACCGATAATCAGTTGCAGATAATCCACATAAAGGATTTTTATTTTCTTTGTCCTTATCCATTCTTTGGCTTTCATTCTTATTTGCAAAAGACTCATACAGGAGGCTTCCTCTATATAAAGAGGAAACTCGCCAAAGGAAGCCCTGTATTGTACGGCGATCTCCATCTCCTCGCGGCTAAGCCCCTGTGTACAGAGGTGATTACTATTGATTCCTGCATAATTGGCAAAGGCACGTCCGGTTACCATCTTCCCCGTCATTTCCAAGGAGATAAACCCCACAGGATAACCACTGCGAGCTTGGTGCAAGGCATCATTCAGGGCAAAGGCGGTCTTGCCCATTCCAGGACGACCTGCAATGACGGTAAGTTCTCCAGGATGATAGCCATTAAGCCAACAATGAAGCCCTTCTATAGCCATAGGAACTCCTTTGTTCTGCTGGGGATTCAATAGCTCAGTGAGGTATTCTGCCGTTGTCCTCGAATGTCTTTGTTGTAGGTAATCAGTTGCTTTATCCAATTCACTTTGACAGTAATCCAAAAGGGCAAAAGGATCCGATTGGTCACTGGAGGCTTGTGTCTCCAAGTGCTGAGAGAGTGCTTTTATATTACGCTTTATATGGTTTTGTAGCAGTATGCGTGCATATTCCTCTATGTGTGCAGCGGAAGAAACCCTCTCGGTAAGAGATACCAGATAAGCACTCCCGCCTATCTCCTTGAGCCGATTCCGCTTCCTTAGCTCTTGACTGACTAAGCAGACGTCTATCTGACCGCTCTCCTTAAAGAGACTTAACATAGCCTCATAGATGACGGCATGCCGCTGGTCACCAAATACGTTTACTTCTCCAATGGCGTCTGTAAAGCGAGGAAATCCCTGCGCTTCTATGAGCATCCCTCCTAATACAATACTTTCTATATCTATATCAAGCATAGTTGAAATACGTTTTTAGCTAATCATTAATTATTAAATCATTAATCACTAATCTAGGTATACCGCCTGCCCGTGTTCATTCATTCCAAAGGTTCTGTATCTGGGGTATTGTGCTTGTTCTTCGGTTTTTTTCTGCTTCTCTACCGCCTCCTCCTGTTTCCTTTTCCGGATCCAATTCTTAAAATGGCTACAGTAGTCCCGAATATCTTTCTCATATTCTCCCTGTGATTCCAAGTGTTCGTGGAACTGACACAAGAGCTTAGAGAGCTGTTGCTTATCATTGATATTTAGTATCTTGAACATTACTTGTGTGAGTCTTTCATTGCTAAGGTATTCTTCCTTAAGTGCTTCTATGGGTTTAATCTCCCAGTATGTATTTCTTTTTTTAGGAATATAGGGAACAATCTGGTCTATAGAGATACTTTCCATAGAATTATGGGCAGGCTCCGCTATGTTTTCCTCTTTTTTAGTTTCTTTTCCCTTGGAAGGACGGGCTTTTTTACTACGAGCCTCCTCTTCAGCTTCTTCTAAGGAGAGTTCTTGGGCTACTACTTTGTTGTAAAGCTCAGGATGCCACCGCTTAAGGTTTCCCATACGTCCCTTTTTTCTGTTATTCACGGCGCTTTGGTGCCACTGTTTGGCTTCTCGGTTGAACTGAGCCTTGAAGGAGGCAAAGGCAATGCGAGTTACAAAGTCATCCACAGGGAAGGGAGGAATCTCTTGCGGTTGAGGGTCAAGATGATTGTTCAGGTGTTGCTGGTAGGCTCTGATGGTTTTGAAGAGTTTACCGGCTTGTTCGTCGGTGAGCTCGTCAAGTACTTCGAGCATGTCATTGTAGAGGATGAAGAATTTTTTCATAATAATGAAGAGATTTGTTTACTGAAATCATGAAGCTGAAGGGTGATGTGCTTCCTTCAAAAACACCGCAAATATACAACATTTTTGTAGCTATGTCAAGGAAAAACAGACAGAGAAGTGTCCACCCCTTAATAAGTGAAAAACGAAAAGTGAAAAACGAAAAATTCTTCACTTTTAACTTTTAATTCTTCACTTTTAACTGTTCACTATTCATTATTCACCCACATACCCAGCTGTAGGCACTCGCTGGCTATACTTTTCACTTTCAAAGGAGGGTAAAGAATCCTTTTTCTTGAAAAATGGAGAAGTCGCTGGTGATGATGAATGATTTCGTTATTTGTTTTTTGTTCCTTATTTTATTTCTTCTTCTTCTTTATTTTTTTGTATTTGTATTTTTCTTCTTTTTTGTCTTTGTTTTAAGCGATAACAGGGATAGTAAGTATCGCACACGGCGAGTGTGGGGATAAGAAAAATTTTCAAAAAAAGTTGAAATATATTTGTTTGTTTATCAAGAAAAATTTATCTTTGCCAGGTTCAATAAACACTATATTTTAATGAAAGAACGTACAAGAAAATTAATGACTTTAATGGCTTTCTCGGTACTATTTGTAGCCTGTGGAGGAGAAGAGCCTAAGAAAGAAACAACCCCTATAGCAACTGTAGATATTCCTGTGGAAGGAGAAGCGGTTCAGGCAGAGCTTACCTCCCCCCCTCATGTACCTAAACCTGTAGGAACTCGTAAGGCAATGAAGATTAAGGTGGATTTGGAGATTATCGAGAAAGAAGGGGAAATTATGGATGGTACCAAGTATCTCTTCTGGACATTTGGAGGTACAGTGCCTGGAAGTTTCATCCGTGTACGGGTGGGAGATGAAGTGGAATTCACCCTTAAGAACCATCAGGATAACAAGCTCCCTCATAATATAGATATGCATGCGGTAACAGGTCCTGGAGGAGGTGCTGAAGCAACTTTGGTCGCTCCTGGTGAACAACGCACTTTCACCTTCAAATGCTTAAGTCCGGGTCTGTTTGTGTATCACTGTGCACAAGCACCAGTACCTTTGCATATCGCCAATGGGATGTATGGACTTATCTTGGTAGAACCCGAAGGAGGACTTCCTCCGGTGGATAAGGAGTATTATGTGATGCAAGGGGATTTCTATACTGATGGAGCCTATGGAGCAGGAGGAACACAAGCCTTTAACCAAGATAAAGCTTTGGCTGAAACACCTGATTATGTAGTATTTAACGGTAGGGTGGGAGCTCTTACCAATGATGGAGCTCTTACCGCAAATCCTGGAGAAACCGTCCGTCTTTTTGTGGGAAATGGAGGTCCTAATAAGGTCTCTTCTTTTCACGTAATTGGTGAAATCTTTGACCGTGTACATGTGGAAGGTGCCAGCTTAATCAATGAAAATGTACAAACAACCCTTATCCCTGCCGGTGGAGCCGCTATCGTGGAATTCAAGGTAGATGTACCTGGATCCTATGTGATTGTGGATCACTCCATCTATCGTGCTTTTAATAAGGGTGCGTTGGGATTACTTGTTGCTAAAGGAGAAGAAAATAGAAAAATATATGGTAAAAATGACCCTAAACCGTATGTCTCTGACCTGAAAATAGCAGTAACCCCTAAGAATGAGGGAACCATTGTAGCTAAAACTAAGCAACAACAGATAGACGATGGAAAAGCTGTATATACCAAAACCTGTGTTGCCTGTCATCAAGCGCAAGGACAAGGACTCGAAGGAGCTTTCCCTCCATTGGCAAAATCCGACTTCCTTAATGCCGATGTGAATAGGGCTATCGGTATTGTATTGCACGGAAAAACAGGAAAAGTTACCGTGAATGGAAAAACTTATGAAAGTGCTATGACCCCACAACCCCTCTCAGTGCAGGAAGTAGCCGATGTGCTTACTTATGTATATAACACTTGGGAAAACAGCAAAAAGGTGGTAACTCCTGAAATGGTACAGAAAGTGAAAGATCAAAAATAAAAGTGAAAAATAACCACTTATCTATTCAAGTTCCAAGCATTGGCTTGGTGGTGATACTCTCTGCCCTCTCCCTGCTTTTGCAGGGTACTTTATGGGGGCAGAAGGTAACTCCTATGGTACTTATAAAGGAAGGAAGCTACCTACCTATGTATGGAGTAAAGGAAAAGGATAAAGGAACTCAAAGAGTGAAAATAGCCTCTTTCTACTTGGATGTATATCCGGTAACCAATGCACAATATAAGGACTTCTTAGAGAAAAATCCTCAATATCAGCGCTCCCGTATAAAGGCTATCTTTGCTAAGAAAAGTTACCTATCCCAGTGGAAGGATGATTTGGACTTTGCTCCTCTTGACCCGCAGGCTCCTGTAACCAATATATCATGGTTTACCGCTAAGAAATATTGTGAATGTCAGGGAAAGCGCCTCCCCACTACCGATGAATGGGAGTATGTTGCCCAAGCGGATGCAACTACTCCTAATGCACAAAACAAGAAAAGCTATTCGGATTATATTACTCATTGGCTGCAAACCCCTAAAACCTATGAAAACAAGATAGGAAGCACCCCGAAAAACTATTGGGGAGTGTATGATATGCATGGCTTGGTATGGGAGTGGGTCAGTGATTTCAATAGTGTATTCTTCTCTGGAGAGGCACGTAAAGATAATTTTGGCGATGATGCGCTCTTCTGTGGAGGAAGTGCCCTGAATGCCTCAGACCTTACTAACTATGGTGCTTTCATGCGCTATTCTCTCAGAGGCACCCTAAAGGCAAACTATACCAATAAAAATTTAGGCTTCAGGTGTGCTAAGTCAAGGGAAACGAAAAGTGAAAAATGAAAAGTATCGCCAGACAAGTGTGACAGTTTAGAAAGTCGCCCAAGCGAATATATGAATAAAACTAAGTCATTCCTGTATGAGCCATAGCTGCTCAATACTTGAAATAGAACAAATAAATTAAGAATTATAACCATTAATTATTATGAAAAAATTATTATTCATGGCTGTGAGCCTCCTTATGCTCCAAGCCTGTAAAAACAATACCACAGAGGCTAAATCATCTACTGAGGCCACTTCAGAGCAGCCTGCTGCTGAGCCAAACGTTTCTCAGAAGACAGATACACAGGCAAAATCTACAGAAATCTCCGACCTTTCTATCTACAACCTGCCAGAGACCTGGACTACCCAAAATGGGAAGGATATTCAGTGGAAGGACTTTAAAGGAAATGTTTTGGTGGTAGTGATGATATATACCTCCTGTAGAACGGCTTGCCCTATCCTTATTCAGGATATGCGTGAGATTCGCAAGGCAGTGGAAGCTCAGAACATCGCTCATAAGGATAAAGTCAAGTACATCTTGGTGAGTATTGACCCTAAGGTGGATACTCCTGAACACTTGAAAAAGTTCGCTCAAGAGAATAATATGGATGATGACCAATGGGTATTCCTTCGCTCCGATGAGGAAAAAACACGTGAGTTCGCAGCTGTCTTGGCAGTGAATTATAAACAAATCTCTCCTATTGACTTCTCCCATTCCAATATCATTAGTGTATTCAATGCACAGGGAGAACTTGCTGTCCAACAGGAAGGATTAGGTATTGACCGTACCAGCATCGTAGAAGAGGTGAAAAAACAACTTGAAAAAGTAAACTAATAACTGTATTTAGACTATAAATAAATAACAGAAACCTTCCCTATAAGAAGAAAAAATTCCCTATTAATCATTGAAAAATCAATCATTAATTTGTAATTTTGCACCAAAATTTTTTTATGGAATACGTAAGTGTTTTTGAAATGCTTAAGATAGGGATAGGTCCCTCCAGTTCTCATACACTAGGACCTTGGCGAGCTGCAGAAGCCTTTCTCAAGGAACTTAAGGAAAAACAAATCTTAGAAAAAGTTCAAAGTGTACGGGTGGACTTATATGGCTCCTTGTCCCTTACCGGAAAAGGACATGCTACTGACTTGGCGGCTATGTTAGGACTTAGTGGAACAGACCCTGAATATATCCCTGTGGAGAGTATTTCCTCCATTATTGAAACTATTAGAAAAGATAAAAAACTACACTTAGCAGGGAAATTCTTTATTCACTTTGACCCAGAAAAGGAAGTCGTTTTTAATAAGAAATTTTTACCTTTTCATGCTAATGGAATTACCTTCACGGCACAAGGAAAAGGAATGGAAACTTATGAATCCACCTTTTATTCCATAGGGGGAGGATTCATTGTCAAAGAAAAAACAGAAGAGTCCACAAAAGGAGAAGCAAAACAACAACCGGCTTTCCCTTATGAGTTTGATTCCGCTAAGGAACTCTTAGCACACTGCCAGAGAGAGGGAAAGAAGATTTCTGAAATTGTCTTTGAGGACGAAAAAGCCCTCCGTAATCCGCAGAAAATACATGCTGAACTCTTACGTGTATGGAGTACAATGGCAGAATGTGCCTATATAGGGTGCCATACAGAAGGGACGCTCCCTGGAGGACTCAATGTAAGGCGTAGGGCTTATGATATACATAAAAAACTCATGGGAGGGGAGGTAATACCTTATGCTTCTTTTCAGGATTGGATAGAGGCAATCCGAAAGAGAAAAGTGGACTTCCGTGATACCCTTAAGTGGGTAACTTGTTTCTCCTTAGCGGTCAATGAGGTGAATGCCTCCTTAGGAAGAGTGGTAACCGCCCCTACCAATGGAAGTTCAGGGGTTATTCCTGCCGTATTACTTTATTATCTGACTATAGATAATCACAAAGGAACTCAGGCGCAAGTGGAGCAATTCCTCCTTACGGCAGGGATTATAGGAAGTCTCTTCAAAAAGCATGCTACTATCTCGGCTGCTATGGGAGGCTGCCAAGCTGAAATAGGAGTATCCTCTGCTATGGCGGCAGCGGGATTGTGTGAACTCTGGGGGGGGACACCCGAACAAGTGATGATAGCTGCTGAAATAGCTATGGAACACCACTTAGGACTCACTTGTGACCCTATTGGAGGATTGGTACAAATTCCTTGTATAGAACGCAATGCCATGGGAGCTATTAAGGCGATTAACGCTGCCGAATTGGCACTGGAAACCAACCCTAAGAATGCAAAAGTACCTTTGGATAAGGTCATCCAAACTATGTGGCAAACCGCTCAGGATATGAACACTAAGTACAAAGAAACTTCAGAAGCAGGACTCGCAGTTGCTGTAAGTATAGCAGATTGTTAAGAATATTTTTATTACTTTAATATTTGGTGTTATAAGAGGGCTATCCCTTTAGGGATAGCTTTCTTTGTAATACTCCATAACCCCATGAACAAAAAAGAAAAAATACGCTTTATTATGGATACTTTGGAGGAACTATATCCTAACCCTCCTATCCCTCTTAATCATAAGGATCCTTATACCTTGCTTATTGCAGTTATCCTTTCTGCCCAGTGCACTGATGCTCGGGTGAACCAAATTACGCCTTTGCTTTTTGCTCAGGCTGATAACCCTTATGATATGGTCAAGCTCACTCAAGAGGAGATACGCCAGATTATTAAGCCTGTGGGACTCTCTCCTATGAAGTCCTATGGTATCTATCACCTCTCCCACATCCTTATTGAAAAGTATCAAGGGCAAGTACCTCAGTCCTTTCAAGCATTAGAAGCCCTCCCTTCTGTAGGACATAAAACAGCAAGTGTGGTTATGAGTACTGCCTTCGGGGTGCCTGCTTTCCCTGTGGATACACATATCCATCGGATGTTACAGCGTTGGGAAATCTCCGATGGTTCCTCCGTAGTGCAAAGTGAAAAGGACGCAAAAAAAGCCTTCCCTAAGCACAAATGGAACAAACTCCATCTGCAGATTATCTATTATGCCCGAGAATACTCCCCAGCACGCAATTGGGATATCTTTAAGGATATTATCACCTGTAAGATAAAAGGTAAAGATGAAAAATAAAAGATTACTTTTTACTTAACTTAACTAAAAAGGAGGCTATCAATTTCTTGACAACCTCCTTTTCGAACAATAAAAACAAACATTATTTCTTATACTCCTCTCTGAGCTTCTTAGCCGTTGCTACCATGGCGGATAATGCTAATTTGGTTTCCTCCCAATGGCGTGTTTTGAGTCCACAGTCAGGATTCACCCAGAGATTTCTGAAAGGGATCACAGCAATAGCTTTCTTCATTAGGTGGTAAATTTCCTCCTCAGAAGGCACTCGTGGGGAGTGAATATCATATACACCAGGACCTATTTCATTTGGATATTTGAAATCGGCAAATACATCCAAAAGTTCCATTTGAGAGCGAGAGCATTCAATAGTAATCACATCGGCATCCATATTGGCAATAGCTTCTATCATGTCATTGAACTCAGAATAGCACATGTGGGTATGGATTTGTGTTTTGTCCTCCACTCCTGAGGCGGAAATACGGAAAGCCTTAATAGCCCAGTTGAAATAATCCTTCCACTCATCTCGTCGCAAAGGTAATCCTTCACGGATAGCAGGTTCGTCTATCTGGATTATTTTAATGCCTGCTTTCTCTAAATCCATCACTTCATCGCGGATAGCAAGGGCGATTTGGTAACAAGTCTCCCAGCGAGGTTGGTCATCACGTACAAAAGACCACTGGAGAATGGTTACCGGTCCTGTAAGCATTCCCTTTACAGGAAGCTTGGTCAGGGATTGTGCGTACTTGCTCCAACGCACTGTCATAGGATTGGGGCGGGAAACATCTCCGAAGATAATAGGAGGCTTTACGCAGCGGGAACCATAGCTCTGTACCCAGCCGAACTTGGAAAAAGTATAGCCATTGAGCAGCTCTCCAAAGTATTCCACCATGTCATTACGTTCAAATTCTCCATGTACCAACACATCAATTCCTGTTTGCTCTTGCCAACGGATGGAGTCCTCAATTTCTTTTTCAAGAAGGCGGTCATATTCTTTCTCGCTAAGCACTCCTTTCTTGAAGGAGGCTCTCCAAGAACGTACCTCTTGTGTTTGTGGGAAGGAGCCAATGGTAGTGGTAGGGAAAAGGGGCAAGTGTAGGGCTTCTTCTTGCATTTTTCGGCGGATAGAAAAAGGACTCTTGCGCTTGCTGTCACTCTCAGTAATCTTTTTTACACGCTCTTTAACTTTAGGGTCATGAATTAGCGGGGAAGTCTTGCGATTCTCAGCAGCTCGCTTGTTTTCTTCAAAAGCAGCTTTTACCTCTGGACTAAGATCATGCCCTTGAGCAAGGGTTTTAAGAGTAGAAAGTTCCTTTACTTTCTGTTTGGCAAAGGCAAGCCATTGCTTGATCTCTGCAGTGAGCACCTTTTCATTATTTTCATTCTCTAAGTTACAAGGTGTATGTAGCAAGGAAGAAGAAGTACCAATAAGTAAGCGGTCATAACCGATAACCTCCTGTGCCTTCTCTATAAGGGCGAGAGAATGCTCAAAATTGTTTTTCCAGATATTACGACCATCTACCACTCCTAAGGAAAGCTTCTTGTCCTTATCAAGTGCCTTAAGTACCCCATCTAACTGTGCGGTAGCACGAACAAGGTCAATGTGTAATACGTCAAAAGGGAGAGACACTGCTAAAGAGGTATTATTATCCAAGGCTCCAAAGTAGGTAGTTAGAATAAATTCTGTTTTAGGGAACTTAGCCTTAAGCTCACCATACACCTTTCGGTAGGTTTCCTCAGCCCCTTGGGGAAGGTCAAGTACTAAGTAAGGTTCATCTATTTGGATGCTCTTAGCTCCTGCATCCACAAGGCTTTGTACAATCTGTATATAGACAGGGAGCAGGCTTGTTGCAAGCTCTAAGCGATGGAAGCCAGCCTCCTTTTCTTTCCCTAAGAGCAGGTAAGTAACCATGCCTAAAAGTACGGGTTTGGTCTCAAATCCATGTTTTTTAGCCAAATTATATTCCTTCAAAGGCTTGTTCACCTTCAAGGAAAAGGTTTGATTTTTGGTAAATTCAGGAACAATATAATGATAATTGGTATCAAACCATTTGGTCATTTCTGAAGCAGTAACATCTATGCCATCTTTTTGATAACCACGGGCAATGGCAAAATATTGCTTAAGTTCACAGAGTTCTTTGGTAGGGGCAAAACGCTGAGGAATAGCATTTACTGTAAAGGAAAAATCCAATACTTGGTCATATAAGGAAAAATCATTAGAAGGGATAAGATCTATACCTGCTTCCTTTTGCAAGCTCCAGTTATGGACACGGATTTTCTCTGCAACCAAGAGGAGTTCCTCCTCACTGAGATTACCTTCCCAAAAAGCCTCATTGGCTTTTTTTAGCTCGCGCTTCTCTCCAATACGCGGATAGCCTAACACATTTGTTCTCATATTCGCTTTATTTATTTATTATTATTTAATAAGGATAGATAATCCCTTTTTACTTTTAGGGTGCAAAGATATAATATAATATTCTAATATCAAAAAAAAATTCAAAAAAAAATTCTAATCAAATAGAATTCTTTCAGAAACAATAATAGAAATAAGGAATATTGATAATATTTAAATATATGGTATGAGAAAATATATATTATATGGATATTTAACTATTTAATTAAATTATCTATAATATATTGGAACAAAATGAAGTTATGAACAAAAAATAAAGGTTTTGAACAGTGATTGTTGGTAAAAAATAATTAAGATTAACATATCCTTAGAAATTAATATGCGTGAAATTTACGAAATTTGTACCACAAAACCATTGATATAATTATACATAATAAAAGATGAAAACAGTTAAACATTGGCTGAGCTTGTGGGCATTCTTTATGATAGCCACCCTCTCGGCACAAACAATCACAGGAACCGTGTTTGATGGTGAAGAAAAAGGACCTCTTTTAGGGGCAAACGTCCTTATCAAAGGAACTACTCATGGAACTTCCACCGATGAAAAAGGAAAGTTCACCCTTAAAACTACTCAGAAAAAGGGAATCTTAGTTGTCTCCTTTGTTAGTTTCAAAACCAAAGAAGTACCTTTTACTATTGTCAAAGGAAAGGCTTCTGTACAGGTAACTCTTATGCCCGATGCAGAGGAACTTACCGGATTGGTGTTCACCGGGAACACCTTGGTGGATATGGCAAAAGAACGCAAAACACCGGTGGCGGTCTCTACCATCCGTGCTGCTGAAATTACCAGCAAGTTAGGAAATCAGGAATTCCCCGAACTACTGAACAAAACCCCTTCGGTATATGCAACTAAGTCAGGTGGTGGCTACGGAGACTCTAAAATTAATATCCGTGGCTTCGGTAATGAAAATATCGCCGTGATGATTAATGGAATGCCTATTAATGACATGGAGAACGGTAAAGTATATTGGAGCAACTGGGCAGGAATCTCCGATGTAACCTCCTCTATGCAGATACAGCGTGGATTGGGTGCCTCTAAGTTAGCCATTGCCTCTGTAGGAGGAACTATCAATATTGTAACCCGTGCCTCCGATATGAATGAGGGAGGTACTGTATCTGCCGCTTACGGAAATGACGGATTCTACAAAGGATTGGCTGCCTATAATACAGGGAAAAGTAAAAAAGGATGGTCTACTTCTGTCCTACTAAGCCGTACTGCAGGAGCTACCTATGCGGAAGGAACTAAGTTCGAAGCCTATAACTACTTCTTCGCTTTAGGGTACGCCCCTAATGATAAGCATGCCTTTCAATTCATGTTCACAGGAGCCCCTCAATGGCACCACCAGCGTAGCAACCATATCTCTATTCAGGATTATCTGAAGTATGGAAAAGATGGAGAACCTAATCGCCGTTATAATTCCGACTGGGGATACTATAATGGTAAGGAATATAGCTTCCGCCGTAATGTATATCACAAACCTGTGATAATGCTTAATTGGGATTGGAATATAGAGGAACGATCCACCCTTAGCACCGTAGTATATGCTTCCTTCGGTCGTGGGTCAGGAACTCGTGATGCAGGAGGTGCTTGGACAGGAACCCACCGAAATGGCAGACCTACTATGCTGAATGCTTCTAACTTTAGAACCCCTGACGGACTTATGGATATTGAAAGAATGGTTAGGTATAATCAAGGAGAAGATGTCTCCACACCTAATCAACATGTTGAACTCCATGGAACTCCTTATGTAGCCAATGCAACTCGTAAGGTAATCAATTCCAATAACCAAGAAATGAACGTTACCGAAGGTTTCGCTCGTAAGGCTTCCGTGAACTCTCATAATTGGTTCGGATTCCTTACCAATTTCAATCATAAGCTCTCTGATCATCTATCCTTCAGTGTTGGACTTGACGGCAGGTACTACAAAGGGTATCACTATGAAGTGGTAAGTGATTTCTTAGGAACAGATTTCTACCGAGATGCTTCCAATAGGAATATTACCATCCCTCGTAATGTAACTCACTCTATCTCTGACAGACCTTCCTTTAACCCTTTTGGAGGACGTATAGAAAATCTGGATGACCAGATAACCTTCAGTAATGATGGTAATGTACGCTGGCTAGGGGCTTTCGGTCAGGTGGAATATACCAATGATAAGCTCTCCGCCTTTGCTCAATGGTCAAGCTCTATGCAGGCTTACCAGAGGATAGACCATTTTCTCAAAGAAGGTACTCTCGCCCTTAAAGGAAAACCTGAAACAGCTATGCAAACTGAGACCACCTATAAGAATATTCCTGGATATAACATGAAGGCTGGGGCTAATTATAATCTTGATAATCACCATAATGTGTTCGCTAATATAGGTTATTATTCCCGACAACCTTTCTTCAACTCAGTATATCCTAACTATAAGAACTTTGTTAACCCTAATCTTACCAATGAAAAGATATTTGGAATAGAGTTAGGCTATGGTTTCAAAAGCGAAAATATCGCTGCCAATGTAAATCTGTATCGTACCTCTTGGAAAGACCGTTATGTACGTCGTGATAACCAATGGGACAGAAATACACAGTACTTTTTTGAAATGCTTGGGGTAACTGAAATCCACCAAGGGGTGGAAATGGATGCTACTTATCGTATCAATGAGTTAGTCAAGGTTAATGGTATGTTCTCTTTTGGAGATTGGTTCTACCAAGGAAAAGCCCAAGTGAATACTTTCCTTAGTGCAGATAATACCGAATATACGCTCTCAGGAAAAACAAGTAACCAGTTTGATGTGGATTTGGATAAAATAAAAGTAGGGGACTCTGCTCAGATGACCGCTAATCTCGGAGTGGTGGTAACTCCTATTGATAATTTCAATATTGACCTAAGTTGGCGCTATGTCAATAACCTATATGCAAGGCTGGATGTTGCCTCCTTGAGTAGTGCAAGTAATACCAATAGGGAAAGTATTAAGCTCCCTCAGTATAACCTTTTTGATGGAGGACTTTCTTATAAGTTTGCTTTCGGAAAAAAACAATCCATTACTCTTTTAGCAAATGTAAATAATATATTGGATACTACCTATATTTCTGAATCCAATACCAATATTCATGCTACCAATACCAGTAAGACTTACAAAGGTATAGATGTGGCTAATAAAGTGTTCTTTGGCTTCGGTCGTACATGGAATGTGGGTGTAAAATACCAATTTTGATATGTTTTCATCAATAATTAAATCAGAAAAGCTGCCAACTGGGCAGCTTTTCTCCTTTTTATTATGAATGTATGAAATGTATACTTTTTACTTAAACCATGATTTTATCCTATTGAAAAATCCTTTAGGGAGCACATCAATCCCTAAGCCAAAGTTACTATCCCCTATGCGATGATAATCCTCTTTGATTGGCTGGATATTCTCTAAGGTAATTTCAACATTTGTGAGTGGGTCATAGGAAATCTCTACCTTCCCTGAACTCTTCTCAATAGTCTTTTTACTGGAATAGGAGAAAAAGTCATTGGAGAGTTCAAGCTCTTGTGTGGTATATTTTTCCTTCGTGTTAATAGGCTTATCAGCATAGAGCTCAATGAGGTAATGTTCGCTATCATAGTTATGCCAATAGCTGCTATCCTTATGGCGAAAGTCTATAAGGTCTTTTTTCAGTACACTATGGTCAAAGTACATAAGGAACTCTTCTCCTTCTTTGTTGGTGAAATAAGGATTAAGAATAGTAGCTTCATAACCAATGGTAAGTTCATTTTCTTCCTTGTCATCTTTCTCTATCTTAATGCTTACATCCTTGAATATCTCACGAATATCTTGCTCACTTCGGTCATTGACATAGTTCAGGTTATAGAAGAGGAAGCGATTCCAGCCATCTATGAGTTCCTTCTTGTTCGTTTGCTTAAAGTAGTTCCTCATATTGTTGGCACGGTTATAGCGATAGGTAGTATGTAAGGTTATCTTTCCTTTTCCTTCTTTGACCACTACCTTTACATGTTCATCTATACAAGGTAGGGCAAAGTGAGTAGGCTTACGCACACTAAGGGTTGAATTCTCCTTGATTTCCATGTAATGACAGAAGCTAAGTACCGTTCTTTTCTCTAATCTTCCAAACTCATTACGTGAGGTAGCATCTATGAAGTAATCCTCTCCTTTGTAGTGAATTTTTACAATTACGTGATTGAATGAGAGTAGGGAAGGAAGGTAATATTTTAAGTAAAAGTCAGCATTATAATTCACCAATACTACACTGGTCTCCACCCCTAAGTGGTCAAGAATAGTCTTCAGGAGTACACACTTAGCCTTACAATCCCCTTGCTTGTTATGATAAGTAATGGAAGGCTCCTGAGGCTTATGACCATTCATCTCATCGGCATTGTAAGTATAGTATATATTATTCTGTACATATTCAATGGCAAACTGTATTTTCTCATCTAAGGATGAGAATTTATCTAATTTTTCTACCAAATCCGGAGCAAAATCCTTCAAATCGGATGACTCCAATACATCTTTATATAAGGGATAAATATAATTGGAAAGGTCTTTCCAGGTACTCTCTGTAGCGAAGTCTATAAAAGGAAATATCTCTCTATTAGGGTCTACAGGGTTGATATAATCGGTATGCTCAATCTCTAATACTTCTCCCTTGTCCAAATATTTAATGGGCTGCTCTAAAGCGTTCCCCTGTTCATCTCGGAAGAAAAATTCTTTATAGGCTACTTTCTTTTGGCGATTGTTAATGAATTTGTAGTGGTATTTTCCATAGGCCCAATAGGTGTCAGGAGTAACATATATGTGTTTTACAAAATCACGACGAACGAACTCCTTCTCGGAGAACACTTTTGTACGTGAATCCTCCAAAATGAGAATATCATATAACCTGAGATCTCGAATAGAAATATTTATTTTCTTGGATTTGCTTAATACACCTCCATTACTATTGTTTTCATTATCAAGAACCTTTATATTAGTATCGGAGAGCTTATCTATATAAATACCATCACGAATAACAGCGATACGGTTGATTTCGTAATATTCATTCTCTTCCAAAACCATATCATTCACCGAGGCACGTTCTAAGTTCTCTGGTTGAGTGAGGGTGTATGCCATCAGAGCATAATCGGTGTTTTTCTCATCATCTACATAGAAATATTTGTTAAGAAGATAACAAAAATCTCTTCCTTCGTCTATCTGTTCTGTGGCAAAATCTGAATCCTTGCATAAGTCTATAATCTGCTCATTGGTCAAAGTAGCTGCCCATTCAGGAGCAGGCGCTATCTTATACCCTTGTTCTACTTCCATTATTAAATTTTTTATGTTTTTTTAAATAATTTTAATATTAAGGTTATTAACTCAGAAGCAAAGATAATTAAAAAATATCATTGCATAGGTAGAAATAATTATTTTATCAAAATAATTAACAATTCATATAAACACATTAATTTTTATTTTGTTTTGCTTAACAAAATAATATCTAAATATATCAAGACGCTTATTTCCCTGCTTTGAGAGCAGCTATTGTTTCTTCTGGATTAGGAGCATTGAATACAAAGCTACCTGCAACTAGTACATCGGCTCCTGCTTTTACCAGTTCAGGAGCATTGGTAGCATTAACCCCTCCATCTACTTCTATGAGTGTCTTGGCATGGTTCCTTAGAATAAGTTCCTTTGCTTGTCGCACTTTCTTATAAGTGTTCTCTATAAAGGACTGTCCTCCAAAGCCAGGGTTTACACTCATAATAAGGAGCAAATCCACTTCTGTAATAATATCCTCCAGAACGCTAATAGGTGTGTGAGGGTTTAGGGCAACTCCTGCCTTCATCCCTTCTTGCTTGATAGCCTGCAGGGTGCGATGCAAGTGCACACAAGCTTCATAATGTACTGAAAGAGTCGTACTTCCCAGCTGAGCAAAAGCATGTAGGTATCGGTCTGGGTCTATTATCATCAAATGTACATCCAAAGGCTTTTGAGCATATTTGTGAATGGCTTTTACCACAGGCATACCATAGGAGATATTAGGGACAAATACACCATCCATTACATCTATATGAAACCAATCTGCTTGGCTACGGTTGACCATCTCTATGTCCCTTTGTAAGTTAGCAAAATCAGCTGCTAATAGGGAAGGAGCAATAAGCATATTTAATCTAAATTAGAGTGTTTTTTAATTCAGTTACAAAGATACGTTTTTTTTCGAGGAATCAAAATAAAATATGAAAAAATGTCATATTCTTAAGTAGGCATACTTTTTGAAATGCTTACTCTCCTAAAGTTATTCTTTTCAATTTATGATACAAAAAGAACATTATCCTATAAGTGGTATGATGTGTGCCTCTTGCGCTATTACCGTTGAAAAGGTACTGCAACAGGCTCCAGGCGTTAAAGAAGTAAGCGTGAACTATGCCAATCAAAAGGCAAATATCACTTTTGACTCTCACATAACCTCTGCCCAAGCACTTAAAAAACTCGTTATTGATGCGGGCTATGATATGGAAATCAATGCCCTTAGTGAGCAAGATCTCAGGGCAAAGGAACAAATACGTTACAGGGCATTACAGCGCACCTTCTGGGGAAGTTTGCTTTGCTCTTTACCCGTCTTTGCCATCGCTATGTTTCATCTGCATTTTCCTTATAGTGATTATTTACAAGCCGTTTTAGCAACTATAGGGCTGTTTTTCTTTGGTAAACGTTTCTTTGTGGGGGCGTATAATCAATTAAAACATCATACTGCTAATATGGATACCCTGGTGGCGCTCAGCACCTCGGTGGCTTACCTATACAGTCTCTCAAGCCTTGTTTTTAGAGAATTCTGGCAAAGACAAGGAATCACCCCACACTTATACTTTGAAGCCGCTGTGATGATTATCTCCTTCATCCTACTGGGGAAGGTGCTGGAAGAATCTGCCAAAGGACGTACCTCTGAGGCAATCCGAAAGCTCATGGGACTTAAGCCTACTTCTGTATGGGTTAAGAAGGATAACCAATGGCAGGAAATACCCATTGATCAGGTGCAAGTGGGAGATGTTTTATTGGTAAAAGCAGGACAAAAAATAGCCGTAGATGGTCAGGTAACCCAAGGAGAAACCTTTATAGATGAAAGTATGATTACCGGAGAATCCTTGCCTGTCAAAAAGACAGTGGGGGATACAGTTTTTGCGGGAACTGCCAATGGACAAGGCAGTATTCAAATGCATGCCGAAAAGATAGGAGCACAGACCCTTCTCTCCTCCATTATTAAAGCTGTAGAGGATGCACAAGCAAGCAAGCCTCCCGTACAAAAACTTGTGGATAAAATTGCCGCTCTCTTTGTCCCTACTGTGATTGCGATTGCCCTATTGACTTTCTTCTTATGGTTACTTCTGGATAAGGAAAATGGATTCTCTCATGGACTGCAAGCCTTCGTTAGTGTGTTGGTCATAGCTTGTCCATGTGCCTTAGGATTGGCAACCCCTACTGCTATTATGGTAGGAATAGGTAAAGGTGCCGAGAATGGAATCCTTATCAAAGATGCGCAAAGTATAGAATTATCTAGCAAAATGAACGCTGTCGTACTGGACAAAACAGGGACTATTACTCAGGGAACTCCTACAGTAATATCTGATTTCTGGACAGATAAGCAGAAATATTTACCTGTATTATATAGCTTAGAACTACACTCCTCTCATCCCTTAGCTGAGGCGATTACTACCTATTGGAAAGGTACAGAACCTGTAGAACTTACTCAAGTAGAAGAGTTCGCAGGAGCAGGGGTACAAGCCCTTTGGGAACAAGAATGCTACCGAGTGGGAAGCTTGCAGTGGATTCAGGAAAATAATATTCCCCTCTCTTCTGATTTCAAAGAGAAAATACAGACCTACACCGTAGAGGGAAGCTTGGTGGTACTTGCCAGCAGTAAGGAAGTATTAGCACTTATATTCATAGCTGACCAAGTGAAAGATAGTTCCGCCAAAGCAATAAAAGCATTACAAAAACAAGGAATAGAGGTGTATATGCTTACAGGGGATAACCTACAAACAGCCAATATCATTGCTCAAAAGGTAGGAATCTCTCACGTAAAAGCACAAGTAAAACCCGCTGATAAACAGGATTTCGTAAAAGAACTCCAAGCACAAGGTAAGATAGTAGGTATGGTAGGCGATGGTATTAATGATAGTCAAGCCCTTGCCCAAGCCGATGTAAGTATCGCTATGGGAAAAGGTAGTGATGTTGCTATGGAGGTAGCACAACTGACAATTATTTCCTCTGACCTACTTAAAATCTCTAAAACGGTCAATTTGTCAGTGGAAACCTTGCGCACAATTCGGCAGAACCTCTTCTGGGCATTTATCTATAACCTTATAGGGATTCCTATTGCTGCAGGAGTACTTTATCTCTTTGGAGGAGGACTACTTAACCCCATGTATGCAGGAGCGGCTATGGCTTTCAGTAGTGTTAGTGTAGTAACCAATAGCTTACTCTTAAAACAAAAGAAAATATAAAAACAGTTATTTTGTCACTATACATGGTTAAAATTCTTTAATTAATGATAATTTGGAATGATTTTTGTTAATAATATAAGTTACCAATTTATTTTACATGGGGACACTTAGAGTTTGTCCTCCTAAGGAATATTGAGTTTATTTAATTAATAATTAATTATGAGTGTTTTTGAATTTAAAACTAATTTCAAATGTCAAGGTTGCGTGGATAAAGTAGGCAAAGAACTTGACAAAAATGGGCAAATTACCTCTTGGAAGGCGGATCTTACCTCTTCAGATAAGACTCTTACTGTAGAAACTTCCCTTTCTGCCTCAGAAGTAGCTAAAATAGTAGAAAAAGCAGGTTACAAGGCAGAACAAAAGTAAGATTAATCATCAGTCATTAACAATTTATCATTATAAATGAGACAGCTTAAAATTACCAAACAGGTTACCAATAGGGAAACTGCCTCTTTGGATAAGTATTTGCAGGAGATAGGTAAGGTGGACTTGATTTCTGCAGATGAAGAAGTGGAACTGGCTCAACGTATCAAAGCAGGGGATAAAGTCGCCTTAGAACGACTTACAAAAGCCAATTTACGATTTGTGGTCTCTGTAGCTAAGCAATACCAAAACCAAGGACTTACCTTGCCCGACCTTATCAATGAAGGAAATATGGGACTTATTAAGGCAGCTCAGCGATTTGATGAAACTCGTGGATTTAAGTTTATCTCTTATGCTGTTTGGTGGATTCGTCAGTCTATTCTACAAGCATTAGCCGAACAGTCACGTATTGTCCGCTTGCCCCTGAATAAAATTGGTTCTATTAACAAAATTAACAAAATGTATGCCTATCTTGAGCAAACTCATGAGCGAATTCCTTCCGCTGAAGAGATTGCAAGAGAATTGGATATGTCCGTAAGTGATGTGAAAGAATCTATGAAGAATTCAGGACGACATATTTCCATGGATGCCCCTTTGGTAGAAGGAGAGGACTCTAACCTATATGATGTCTTACGTAGCGGAGAATCCCCCAATCCTGATAAGGAACTTATGCATGAATCCCTTAAAACCGAGATAGAACGTGCCTTGGAAACCCTTACTCCGCGTGAGGCAGATGTCATACGGCTCTATTTTGGATTGGGAGAGAATTATCCTATGACTCTTGAGGAAATAGGGGAAACCTTTGAACTTACTCGCGAACGTGTTCGCCAAATCAAAGAAAAAGCCATCCGTAGGCTCAAACATACTTCCAGAAGTAAAATCCTGAAAACTTACTTAGGATAATCTTGCTTAATAAAATTATTTTTTTTGAATTGTTGATTTTACGAAAGGGGGAGCAGATATTTCCTGACCCCCTTTCTGTTTTTTACTGAATCTACTAAGAAAGAACCTATTGACCTATCTACAAGTAATAGGTTTGATTCTTATTGATACGGTTACTTCTTAAAAAGAGATAGGAAAAAAAGAGAGGAACAGGCGAAAATTTTCTTATAAATTGTTTAAATTTATTTGTCTATTGAAAAAAAATGATTAACTTGCGCCTTGTTATTATATCTTTTAAATGAAGTTATTAAAGTATCTTACTAATATTTTATTAATTACCTTTCTGATAGGCTGTTCAACTACAGCCGATACTTATTATAACCGACAATTTCGTATGATTCCTACGATGTATAACGTGTTATATAACGGAAATTTAGCCTTAGAAGAAGGTAAAAAGGAAATCGCTGAGAAACACGCTGAAAACTATTTTGAAATCCTTCCTGTGGAGCCTGAAACCTTATCGGATGAATATTTCCTTTCAGGGGAAGGAAACAAACATTTTGACCGTGCTGAACAGAAAGCAATTAAGGCAATTCAGCGCCATTCTATGGTCTTTGATGGAAAGCAAAAAAACCGAAAAATTGATGATGCTTATATGCTCTTGGGAAAGGCTCGTTACTATAATGGTCGCTATATCCCCGCTTTAGAAGCTTTTAACCACTTGCTAACTAATTATGGGCAAACCAACCAACGCTATAATGCTGCCTTTTGGAGAGAAAAAACACTTATTCAATTAGGTCGTGAGCAAATGGCGATTACTGATGTACATAAAATGCTCTCAGAAGAAAATCCGAAACGAAGAGAACGTGCCAACCTACATGCTATCCTTGCTCAAGCCTATATCAATCTTAAAGAATATCCACAAGCCATTGAAACTCTTAAACTTGCCAGTGAAGAAACTAAAGAAAAAGCCCAAAAAGGTCGCTATCTTTTCATTACAGGACAGCTCTTTGAGGCTATTAATCAAAAAGACTCTGCTCAGGTATATTACCAGAAAACCATTGATCTTAACTGGAATATCCCCCGCCGATTATGGGTGGAGGCTCAAGTAGGAAAAGCTCGTACCCAAACACTTTCCCAAGAGGAAAAACTTACTTATTCCAAGCAGTTACAGAAAATGGAGAAACTCTATGAACATAAGAACTTGCTTGACCTTATCTATTTCCAACATGGGGTATTCTTGGAAGGAGAACAAAAAAATAAAGGAGCAATTAAGTATTATCTGCTCTCTTTGGACAAAAATAAGGAAAATGAGGGACTCAAAAAACGTACGCATGAACACTTAGGAGAACTTTATTTTAAGGAAAAAAAGTATCCCCTTGCTTATTCCCATTATGATAGTACTTTGGTGTATACCCCTAAGAATACATTAGAATATCTCTATATGAGAAGGAAAAGGGATAACCTCTCTCAAATTACCTCCTTTGAAAATACTATAGAAAAAGCCGATAGCCTCTCCCGTATTATGGCTATGTCTAAAGATGAAAAAATTGCTTTCTTCCAGAAATATTTGGATGATAGAAAGCAAACAGCTAAGAAGAATGAAGTTAAGATTACCAACTTTGGAAAAACCGTACAGAACCAAGCACAACTTCCTCAGGATGGTTTTTACTTCTATATACCTCAGGCAGTAGCCTACGGTAAGCAACAGTTCATTGAGCAATTCGGTGACCGCCCCTTAGTGGATAATTGGCGTTGGTCAAGCCTTATAACCACCAAGCAAACTGCAGAAGAACAAGCAGAGAGTCCAACCACTCAACCCCCTTCTCCTCAAGATTTTATAGAAAAGTTGCCTTCTGAAGCACAAATGGAACAACTGCGAAAAGATAGAGAATTAGCTCTCTATGGAGTAGGAGAACTTTATTGGGAGAAATTCAAAGATGACAAATTGGCACAGGAACGCTTTGCTCGCCTGCTCTCTATCACTCAAGATGATAAGCTTAAGGAGAAAACATTGTATCAACTCTATAGAATCAACGAAGAAAAAAATCCGACAGAAGCAGTCTCTTATAAGAATCGGTTAGTGAATCAGTATCCTCAATCAATATATGCAAAAATTATTTCAGGAGAGGCTAATACGAATGAAATAGAACTGCAAAAACAGTATGATTCTCTACAAAAACAGCTGGAAAACCAACAATATCAAGAGGTGATTGCTTATATTGATACTCATAAGCCTCAGTACGAAACCTCTCCTGAGGCTCCCAATTGGGAAATACTTCGGGCAAAAGCTTTGGGTCGCTTAGAAGGAAAAATTGCTTATCAGAACGAACTGGAACGTATTGCTCAGGAATATCCTAATACCAAACAAGCAGACCAAATACAAGAGATTCTTAAGAAACTCAAAGAAGAGGAAAATAAGCCTGCTTTTGAATCCGATGAAAAAGCTTCTTCCTGGAAGGTGGTAACCCCAGTGTTGGATGAGCAACAGCTAGAGACCCTAAAGAATTATTTGGAGGAAAAGGGATTTGCTTACCTCTCTTTAAGCCAAGATGTATATGATGCTAATGAACAATTTACTGTAATTCACGGATTTATGACCAAGCAAATGGCTGAGAGTTTTGTAGAAAAATATATTCAATATCAGGTAGAACAACAAGAACAAGCAGAAAAAGAACAAAAGAAAAAGAAGGAAGAAAAAAATGAAGAAAAAATAACTGCATTTAAAGAATTTTTTGTAATTTCGTCTGAGAATTATAGGATTATTCAGATGTATAAAAATAAAGAAGATTTTTTTAAAAAAAATAACTAACAATGTTTAATAAAGAAAATAAAAAACCTATGGCAACAGACAATTCAGTAGCGGGAAGTAACCGCATCGTAGGAGGAACTAAAATTAAAGGAGAGGTGAATTCCGGATCAGATTTCCGTATTGATGGTGAAATAGAAGGAACTATACAAACCTCCGGACGTCTTGTAGTGGGAAAAACAGGCGTTATACATGGAAATGTTATTTGTACCAATGCTGATATAGAAGGTAATGTACGGGGAACCCTCGTGGTGAAGAGTACTTTGAGTCTCAAGGCAACAGCCATTATAGAAGGAGAAGTACAAGCCGATAAACTCGCTATAGAACCAGGAGCAGTATTCAATGTAAAGTGTAGTATGGGAAGTGGAAATCATAATGCCTCCAAGGAACCACAACCTTTGATGAATGAACCCAAAAAAGAAGTTAAATAATTGGGTGAAGTTCTCCCAATTGGGAATACAAATGGCAGTTACTATTGGTATTTGTGCCTATTGTGGGAATTGGTTAGACCAGAAATATCCTACTATTGCCCCTTGGGGAACAGTAGGAGGGGGGCTTTTTGGGGTATTTGCTTCGCTATATCTTGTAATAAAACAAGTAAATCAGATGGAAGAGGAATGATTTATTTATGATGAAAAAATGGTTTTTATGGGGCTTTCTATGTCCCTTATGTGTACAAGCACAAGAGGTACAACTCTTACAAGAAGGGAAAGTACAGGAGTTATTCCCCTTCAAAGTACAGAAAAAATTAGGAATCTCATTTCCTATAACCAAAGTGTATACTTACCAAGATGAAGAAGGAAAACACTTTTGGGTATTCTCCGAGAACAAACTCTATGACTCTTCCAAAAAAGGAGAAAAAGTATATAGAAAAAATAATGAAGGAGAGGTTATTAATGATAAGATTAAGGCTTTTCACCTTCTTAGACAGGAGAATACTTTTCAAGTAGTGAAAATACTCTATGATTATCGTCCTAAATGGGAAGAATGGGAGTTTTCTATTGGGTTCTGGACAAAGTTTTCCTCTTTAACGGATTTGGACAAGGACGGTTATGTGGATCCTATTATTGTCTATGGGGCAACTCCTACTGACGGAGACCCTGACCGGGGAAAAGTAAAAATTATAACCTATTATAAGGGAGAGAAAGTGGGGATTCGCCATCAAGATGCTCCTGATGACAGCGGAAGAGAAACACAGATAGATGCTGCTTATTATAAGTTACCTAAGCCGATCCGACAGAGAATATTTGATACCATTAATCGCTTACAAGAACAACAATTGACCCTATTCAATCCAGAGGATTTCAGAAAATTAAAAAGATAAAAATGCAATTCTGCAAAAAACAATAAATATGGACTTACTAGAAAAAAGTAAAATGAATGCTCAATCGTGGCTTACTCCAGCCTTTGATGCAGCTACTCAAGAAAAAGTTCGTCAGCTACTCGCCGGAGAAAAAGAGGAACTGATAGAATCTTTCCATAAGAATTTGGAGTTTGGTACCGGAGGAATGCGCGGTATTATGGGAATAGGTACCAATCGTATGAACCGTTATACTTTGGGTAAAAATACTCAGGGATTGAGTAATTACCTCAAGAAGGTATATCCTAATGAGCAAGTAAAGGTAGTGATTGCTTATGATTGCCGCCATAATTCACAAGAATTCGCAAAAATAGTAGCCGATGTGTTCTCTGCCAACGGTATTAAGGTGTTTCTTTTCTCACAGTTGCGACCTACCCCTGAACTTTCCTTCGCTATAAGATTCTTGAAATGTCATAGTGGGGTAGTCCTTACGGCTTCCCATAATCCGCCAGAATATAATGGATATAAAGTGTATTGGACAGACGGTGGACAGCTCGTACCTCCTCAAGATAAAGAAGTAATGGAGGCTATTGATAAGGTACAGTTCGCTGATATAAAATTTAATGCCAATGAAGCACTTATTGAAAAGATAGACACTCAGGTGGATGAAGCCTTCATGAAAGCCTCTTTAAGCAAAGCTAATTTCCCTATCAAAGGAAAGGAAAACCTAAAAATCGTATATACCCCTTTGCATGGCACTTCAGTAACCATTATCCCTAAACTTTTTGAACGTGCAGGCTATACCTCCTTACACATAGTGGAGGAACAAGCGACTCCTGATGGAAGTTTCCCTACAGTGAAATCTCCAAATCCTGAGGAACCTGAAGCTCTTACCTTAGCACTAAAGAAAGCAGAAGAACTTGGGGCTGATATTGTCTTTGGAACTGACCCAGATAGTGACCGTATAGGAATAGCCGTACGGGACCTCCATGACAAAATGGTATTACTCAATGGAAACCAAACTATGCTCATGATGACTAAGTACCTTCTGGACAAATGGAAAGAAAAAGGAGAGAAAACAGGGCATGAGTTTATTGCCTCTACAATCGTTTCTACTCCTATGATGCGGAAACTTGCCAATGCCTATGGTGTAGAGTATAAGGAAGGTCTTACTGGATTCAAGTGGATAGCCAAGATGATTAAGGACTTCCCTAACCAACAGTTTATTGGTGGAGGAGAGGAAAGTTTTGGTTTTATGGTAGGAGATTTTCTCCGCGATAAGGATGCGGAAACCTCTTCCTTATTGGCTATGGATATTGCCGCTGAAGCTAAGGCTAAAGGAAGTTCTTTCTTTAAGGAAATGCTTAAAATGTATCAAGAATACGGACTTTATCAGGAATACTTAATCTCTATTGTAAGAAAAGGAGTAAGCGGAGCTGAGGAAATTAATCAAATGATGAAGAACCTCCGTGAAAATCCTCTTAAAACCATTGGAGGAGAAAAAGTAGTACGCATTGAGGATTATCAAACTTCTATTGCCAAAAATCTCCTTACAGGTGAGCAAACTCATATAGAAATTCCTAAGTCCAATGTGCTTATTTATTATACTGAAAAGGGAACTAAGGTAGCTGCACGACCTAGTGGTACAGAACCTAAAATTAAGTTCTATTTTAGTGTTAATGCACCTTTGTCCTCCCCTGAGGCTTTTGAACAAACACAAAAAGAACTCTTATCTAAAATCCAACAGATTACCAAAGAATTGAATCTGTAATACTTAATACTTTTTTGGATGAAGAATTGATTTTCTTATATATTATTGAATGAACGTAGCCAATATAAAAAGACTCTATCCGTATGTACTTCCTTATAAAAGGTATGTATTTTTGAATATTTTTTTCAATATCCTATATGCACTCTTTAGCTCCTTATCCTTTGTGGCACTCATCCCAATGCTTGAGGTATTGTTTGATTCTAATAAGAGAATATATCATAAGCCTGTATATAAGGGAATTGCAGAGGCAAATACTTACTTTAAGGAATACCTTAACTATCAGGTAACCCAGCATACAGGAGGAGATCCCGTACAAGCACTCTCTTATATTATTGTATTAGTGTTATTCTTATTCTTTCTAAAGAATATATTCAATTATTTAGCTATTGTATTTATTAACCTCTTACGTAATGGAGTGTTGAAGGATTTACGTAATATGATGTATAAGAAAATCATTTCTTTACCTATTTCTTACTTTTCAGAGAAGCGAAAAGGGGATGTTATCTCACGCATTACTACAGATATCAATGAGTTTCAAGTCTCTTACTTGAGTATATTGGAATTTATTGTAAGGGAGCCACTTACCATTATCTTTACTATTATTATCATGTGTGGGATTAGCCTTAAACTTACTATATTTGTTTTTGTTTTTATTCCTATTGCAGGACTGGCAATCTCAAGAGTAGGGAAAACACTTAAGAAACATTCAGGACGTGTACAAGCCGAACAGGGTTTCTTCCTCTCCTTGATAGAAGAAACTATCTCAGGGCTCCGTATTATTAAGTCCTTTAATGCACAAAATACATTTATTAAGCGTTTTACGGATTCTACCCAGCGGTTCTTCTCCTATTCTAATAACTTATCCTATCGGCAGAACTTAGCCTCTCCTATTAGTGAGTTCTTGGGAATCTTGGTCATTGGGATTCTCTTATGGTTCGGTGGTACTATGGTACTGGTGGATAGAACTTTAGAGGGCTCTGAGTTTGTTGCCTATATGGGGCTGGCTTATAATATATTGACCCCCGCTAAGGAGATTAGTAAGGCTGCTTATCGGTTGCGACAAGGAGATGCAGCAGCACTCCGTGTATTGGAGGTAATTCATGCGCAGAATCCTATTTTTGATAAGGAAAATGCCATAGAAAAAACAGATTTTCAAACCGCAATCTCACTCAAGAATATATCTTTTAAATATGAAAATGAGTATGTACTCAAGGATTTCTCTCTTGAAGTACCCAAAGGAAAAACAGTGGCTTTGGTAGGTCAGTCAGGAAGTGGAAAGAGTACCATTGCTAACCTTATTGCTCGGTTCTATGATGTGGATAAAGGGAGTATTGCCTTTGATGGGATTGATATTCGAGAGATTAAGATACATTCTTTGCGAAACCTTATTGGAATTGTCTCTCAGGACTCTATACTTTTTAATGATTCTATTACTAATAATCTCCTTATAGGAAAGCCTTCAGCTACAGAAACAGAAATACAAGAAGCAGCAAAGGTTGCTAATGCTTATGAGTTTATTGAAGCTCTACCTGAGAAGTTCCAGACCAATATTGGTGACATGGGAGGTAAGCTCTCCGGAGGACAAAAACAACGCTTAAGTATCGCCCGTGCTGTACTGAAAAACCCACCTATCATGATACTGGATGAAGCTACCTCCGCTTTGGATACAGAAAGTGAAAAATTAGTGCAAAATGCCTTAGAGAAAATGATGATGAATCGTACTTCTTTAGTGATTGCACATCGCCTTTCTACCATTCAAAAGGCGGATATTATTGTAGTGATGGAGAAAGGAAAAATTATAGAACAAGGAAATCACACTACACTCATGGCTCAGAACGGAACTTATCGTAAACTTGTGGAAATGCAATCCTTTGAGTAGATTACTTTTCGGTATGAAGAGAAAGTTTCTCCCCACATTTGTGACAGAAAACAGCATCCTTAGGCAGGTGGTCTTCCCCACAATGAGGGCATTTTTTGTGGATACTATATTTCTCCCGCATGCGAGTATATTCAGAGGTAACGATGCCCGTAGGAACAGCGATAATACCATATCCCAATATCATAATGATGGAAGCCATAATTTGTCCAAAAGTAGTGGTAGGCACCACATCGCCATAGCCAACGGTAGTGAGTGTTACAATACACCAGTAAATACTACGAGGAATACTGGTGAATGCCTTGTCATGAGGCTCTATCATATACATAAGAGCTCCTAAAATCACACAAAGCACCAGTACAAAATAGATGAAAACAAATATTTTGGTTCGACTACTCTTTAAGGCTCTTTTTAGCTCATTTGCCTGTTGGGTGAACTGTACCAAATCCAAAATACGAAAGATACGTAGTAACCTGAGAATACGAATAATAGAAAGAAATTTGGATTCTTCAAAGAAGAATGAAAGGTACATAGGAAGAATAGAAATTAGGTCAATAATACCATAAAAACTAAAAATATATCTTCTTTGGTTGGGTGCACAGATAATACGTAATAGGTACTCTATGGAGAAAAAGAAGGTAATAATCCATTCCAAAACAACTAATAAAGTGTGTATCCTATCGTCCACCCTCTGTATACTCTCAGAAATAGCTAAAAAGGCACTTATTAGAATAAATCCAAGAAGAATAAGGTCAAATAGTTTTCCTAAGAAAGTATCTCTCCCATAAATAATGGTAAAAGCCTTTTCTTTTAGAAGTTCATATTTGGATTTTAACAGTTTTTTCATCTGAAATAAATAAAAAATCCAATGGAAAGTTCTTTCCATTGGACTTAATCTTGAGTTACTTAACAATATTCATCATAAGCAGCTTCCAAATTCTTAGCAATTACCTCTGCGAAACGACCTTCTATATGATGACGCTCAAGCATGTGAACCAATTCACCATCTTTGAAGAGAGCAATACTTGGAGATGAAGGAGGAAAAGGAAGCATATAATCCCGCATTTGTGCAGTAGCTTCTGTATCAAAGCCTGCAAAAACCGTTACTAAATGGTCGGGTTTTTTAGCGTGGTTTAAGCTCAAAAGAACTGCAGGACGGGCATTCCTTGCCGCACAGCCACATACCGAATTCACTACCACAAGGGTAGTACCAGTGCGCTTAATAGCCTCATCTACAGCTTCTGTAGTGTGGAGTGATTCAAAGCCTACATTTTCAAGCTCCGCTATCATAGGAGCTACTATCTCAGGTGGATACATAATTTTTAGTATTATTTTTATTCGTGGGGCAAAGATACGAAAAATAATGATGAATGGTTAATGATTAATGACTAATTTTGTCCAAGAAATAATCTATACCAAAACGTGTAGAATTAGAAAAAAAATTGTACTTTTGCCTAAGAAATCTGTTAAATGAGATTTTATGAGGAAGCTATTTTTCTTTCTGTTGTTTCTACCCTTGTGGGTTGGAGCACAGGATTTTGAGTATTGGGGAGGAAGGGCAGCCTTTACTCATACCAATCGTTCCCATAACTTGGGTTTTGTAGGGGTGTCTCTCAATACGGAGTATAACTGGGTAAGCCGCTCGCTCTATGCAGGAGTGCACTTGGGTTCACAGAACAGCCTTACTGAGGACGGGCGGAAACAGTCCAAAATGGAAATAGTACCAGAGATAGGGTACGAGTGTAACCTTATTATCTTAGGATTGGGTGCCTCGCTCAATACCCATGCCATCCAGCCACGTATAGGTTTTTCCTTTTTCAATATTCATCAGGCCTATGTGGGGTATTCAATTCCTTTCCGCCACGATGCAGTCTTCAAAGGGCTGACCTTTACGCTGGTGCTTAATCTCTCTAATGCAGAAAGCAGTAATGATCTTAGACTGTGGTAATTCAAGAAAATTTCACAACAAAATAAATATAAATTAATGAACCAAGAAATAAAACTCAATACCATAGAAGAGGCTATTGAGGACATCAAACAAGGGAAAATCGTCATCGTGGTAGATGACGAAAACCGTGAAAATGAAGGGGACTTTATCGCTGCTGCTGAAAAGGTAACTCCCGAAATGATCAACTTTATGACCCAGTACGGACGTGGTTTACTCTGTGCACCTTTGTTGGAGAAGCGTTGTAAGGAATTGGGATTGGATATGATGGTGGAGAACAACACTGTGTTACACCATACCCAATTTACCGTTTCTATAGATCTCAAGGGAGAGGGGTGTACTACCGGAATTTCCGTATTTGACCGCGCTAAAACGATTAAGGCACTGGTAAAGCCTGAGACAAAGCCAGAGGATTTTGGTCGCCCAGGACATATATTTCCGCTTAAGGCTAAGGAAGGTGGGGTACTTCGCCGTACAGGTCACACCGAAGCAGCAGTGGATTTGGCACGCTTGGCAGGACTGAAACCTGCAGGGATTCTCATTGAGATTCTCAATGAAGATGGATCTATGGCTCGCCTACCACAACTCGTGAAAGTGGCTGAAAAACATCATCTTAAGATTATTTCCATAGAGGACTTGATTGCCTACCGTATGCGTCATGATAGCCTTATTGTAAAGCGAGAAGACTTTTCTATAGATACCGACTTTGGACAATTCCGCCTACGTGCATACGAACAAACTACTAATGGACAGATTCATTTGGCTTTCACTAAAGGAACTTGGAGTAAGGATGAAGCAGTGCTCACTCGTATCCATGCCAACTTTATTAGCAATGATATCTTGGAACTTTTGCGTAAAAGAGACAACGAACTCAATCGTATCTTCCAGCAGATAGACGCTGGGGGCAAGGGTGCTTTTATTGTCATCAACCAAGGGGGCTATTCTCAAAATCTCCTTCATCGTATCCAAGCCATTAAGGCTGCTCAGGAAGGGAAACCAGCACCTTCGCAAACTCCTACTTCTCAGATGAAAGATATAGGAATAGGTGCCCAGATTCTGATAGATCTTGGCATTTCCCGAATCAAACTCCTTACCAATTCCGAACCTTCTCACTATGTAGGGATGTCGGGCTATGGCTTGGAAATTGTAGACTATGTAAGCTATTAAGATGAAAATAAAACAACTTCTTTTCTGGGACAAAGACACTATAGGGGATTTCTTTCCCTTGACTTTTACCCGCCCATCGGCTGAGTTGCGTGCGGGTATCTTGACCTTTGCCGAGCGCTGGAAATGGCTCTTGGGAATAACACAAGCCTCTTACCACACTGCGGATTACCTCCAAGAAAAGTACCCTTATACAGAGGTATCGGAAGAGGATACCCTCTCTATTTATGCTAATTTCTTGCCTACGTCCCGCCTTTTAGAACAGTTAAGATCTCTTAGGGTAGGGGAGGCTATTACTTATCAAGGGAGAATGTTGGCTTTTGTGGGAAAAAGTATTACACTTTCATCTATACCTCCTATAGAGTGGGAAGAGCCTTTGCTACTTTTTGAAAAACCTACTGATCTTTTTACTTATAACGATAAGACGATAGATTTTGATTTTGAGCTACTTACTAAAGGACGAACTTCTTCACCTCTTTCACCAACGAATGGCTTTTTGGGAGACAGGGCAAATCTTTTTATAGAGGAAGGTGCCAAGGTAGAGTTTGCCACACTCAACTGTCAGAAAGGAAAGATCTACATAGGCAAGGATGCCGAAGTGATGGAGGGCAGCCACTTGCGTGGGTCTATCGCCCTCTGCCAGCATGCTACTATAAATATGGGGGCTAAGCTCTATGGAGCCACTACCATAGGTCCTTATAGTAAGGTAGGCGGTGAGATAAGCAACTCGGTTATTTGGGGTTACTCCAACAAGGGGCATGACGGTTTCTTAGGCAATTCCGTACTGGGGCAATGGTGTAACTTGGGGGCTGATACCAATGTCTCCAACCTCAAGAATACCTATAATACTATACAGCTATGGGACTACCAGAAGGGCGACTATACTTCTTCAGGCTTGCAATTCTGTGGGATACTGATGGGTGACCATTCCAAAACGGCCATTAACACCCAACTCAACAGTGGTACTACCATAGGGGTCTTTGCTAATCTTTTCTCTGCAGGATTTCCGAGCAAGTATATACCTAACTTTGCTTGGGGTACCTCCTCTGAGAAATACCGTTTGGGCGAGGCTTTTGCCGTAGCCGAGCGTGTTATGGCACGTAGAGGTATCACTTTTGACGAGAAGGAACAGCATATACTCCAGTGGTTGTTTGATAATCAATAGGTATTATTATCTCCTTGTAGGTATACAAAACTTACAAGGAGATTTTATGAGTACCCTACAGTCCTGCCTCCTAAATAATCATGAAATACTTTTCCTATCGCTGTTTCTCCAAAATCAGAAAGGAAAAATAGCGAAAACACTAGGAAAAAACAAAGAGATAACAACTCTAATACATTTAGGAATATAAAAAATCGCTTCATAATATTTTTATTTTGTGTGCCTCCTTGTTATTCTAATCTTATTGTGCCATCTGGTAACTTTTCAATTATAAAAAGCCAAAAAACTCTTCCTGATAACAAATAAACTAAAAGAAGTTTTTTTAAATAAAAATTCCTCTAAAGAAATTGAATATTCTTTAGAGGAATTGATTTTTTAGTTTATAAAAGAATATTTTCTATCGCCTTACAAAAACCTTTATTAAAGGAGTTTCTTTACCAGTATTCCCTTTTTTATATTCAGAAAGAGTAAGTTTTTTCCCTGATATAGTTATTTTAGGTTCAGCATTAGTATTGAAATTGTATCCGTATTTAACTAAAATAGTATTGCCCGAAATGGTATAAGTACCTACTTGTTTATTAGAAGGGGTACAATTACCATCTGTTCCTGCATATTCAGTTTTGGTATATTCAGTATCTGTAAAAACTATTTTTGATTCCTTAGCACAATTACTAATGTGATAGGAGGTATCTCCAAAAGTTACACTTTCTAAATACCAAGTACTACCGACAAGGTCTTTAGGATCAAAATTATCTGATTTTCCACAAGACATTACAAAGAAGGCTATAGCTACTAAAACGGCTTTAAAAATATTTCCCATTTGCTTTATTAATTCAATGATGCAAAAATACAATATTACCTTTCTTATTACCTTATAGTATTGTTAAATATTTATCAAACTTTCCCTAATAGAATGTATCACTCCGTTGATGTGAACTTAAAGGATCGTACCATGAAGAAAAAGAGGACAAAATTAGTAGAAATATAAAAGAATACTCCAAATATAGATGTCTTTACTTCACTACTACCGTTTTGATATTGGCAAATTCTGATACACCAAAATGAGAGAGTTCGCGACCATAACCTGAGTGCTTGATACCGCCAAAGGGCAAATGCGGATCGCTGATGAGCATTTCGTTAATATATACTGCTCCTTCGTCAAAGCGAGGGGCTTGTGATTTTACAAAATCTACATTCTGGGAGAAAATGGATACTCCTAAACCGAAATCAGATTGATTGCTCAGGGCAATCGCTTCTTCAAAATCTTGGAAGGTAGTAATCACTGCTACAGGTCCAAAGGTTTCTTCCCTGAATACTCGCATGGTAGGAGTAACACCAGTAAGGACAGTAGGGGCATAGAAAGCACCTGTACGCTTGCCCCCACAGCGTAGGGTAGCGCCTTCGGAAAGGCTCTCCTGTACCATTTCTTCTATTTCTATGGCTAAATCCTCTCGTGCCATAGCACCTATTTCGGTACTGAAGTCATACTTGTCTCCTTGCTTGAGGGCTTTGACCTTTTCGGTAAAGGCGGCTATAAATTCCTCGACGATGGATTCTTGCACTAAGATGCGCTTACCAGCAATACAACTCTGTCCTGCGTTCTGCATACGGGCATTGACAGCTGTGGCAATGGCCTTGTTAAGGTCGGCATCTTCACATACGATAAAGGCAGCACTGCCACCGAGTTCTAAGACGGATTTCTTTAGGTACTTACCTGCAGATTGTGCCACTGACCTACCTGCAGGTTCGCTTCCGGTGAGGGTAACACCTTTGATAGCAGGGTGAGCAATGATGGCTTCTACGTGTTTACTGGGCAAGGTCAAGTTCTTATAGATAGGAAAACCTAAGCTCTCATCAAGGAAGACTTCTTCCAACAAGGCAGCCGTGGTAGGGACATTGGAGGCGTGCTTTACTACCAATACATTCCCCAAGAGTAGGTTAGGAATGGCTACACGGAATACCTGCCAAAAGGGGAAATTCCATGGCATGACCCCTAAGAGTACTCCTAAAGGTTCTAGGATTACATAACTTTCTGTCCAACTACTTTGTAAGGGTTGTGGGCGGAGAAAATCATCAATATGAGTTAGGTAATAATCGCAGAGGGTCGCACACTTCTTAACCTCAGCAAGAGATTGTGCCAAAGGCTTATTCATATCAGTGGTGATAGCTTTGGCGTATTCTTCACTATGGGCAAGGAGCTTTTTCTTGATACGGCTGATAGTCTCTTTTCTTAAAGCTAAGGATTGCATTCTCCAAGTATGGTAAGCGCTCTCCATCTCGCTTACGATGGTAAGGGATTTTTCTAACATCTTTGTAATGGTTTGGTTAAAACAAATGACAAATCTCTTCGGAAATTAGAGAGATTTGTCATTTATCACTTGTTACTTGTTACTATTCATTATTCACTATTTGGGTAGTTCCTTATATCCCATATTCCAAAGTGCAAAAGATTGTTCATCAGCATGTTGCTCAATAGATTTGCTTATAGGAGTTCCTGCTCCATGTCCTGCATTAGTTTCTATACGAATGATAACAGGGACATTCTTACAGGCTTGTTTTTTCTGCAACTCAGCGGAAAACTTGAAGCTATGGGCAGGTACCACACGGTCATCGTGGTCGGCAGTGGAAACCATAGTAGCTGGATAGCATACTCCGTCTTTTACATTGTGAACTGGAGAGTATTTGAGTAGATAGTCAAACATCTCTTTGCTATCATCGGAAGTACCATAGTCATAAGCCCAACCTGCGCCTGCAGTGAACTTGTGATAGCGAAGCATATCCATTACCCCTACATCAGGAAAAGCAACACGCATTAGGTCGGGACGCTGGGTCATCACGGCTCCTACCAATAGACCTCCGTTGGAAGCTCCTTTGATAGCCAATTTCTCTTTAGAGGTGTATTTCTCTTTGATAAGGTATTCAGCAGCAGCAATAAAGTCATCAAATACATTTTGTTTTTTGAACTTAGTACCGTCGTCATGCCATTTTTTACCATATTCACCACCTCCACGGATGTTAGCAGTGGCATATATTCCACCATTATTCATCCATACTGCGATGCTTACACCAAAATAGGGATAAGTAATAATATTGAATCCGCCATAACCATAAAGTAGAGTAGGGGCAGTACCATCAAGTTTGGTAGTTTTCTTGTAAGTAATAGTCATAGGTACTTTAGTACCGTCCTTAGAGGTATAGAATACTTGTTTAGACTCGTACTCATCTGAATTGAAAGCGATGGATGGTTTCCAGTATTGGGTAGTTTCCCCACTTTCCAAATTGAGTTTGTAGATACTTGTAGGAGTATAAGTATTGGTAAACCAGAAATAAGTATCTTTTTGGTCATCTTTGGAAGAGAATCCACCTGCTACTCCTATGGAAGGGAGTTTAATATCACGAATGAACTTACCTGAGAAGTCATATTGTTTTACTTCGGTAAGGGCTGCTACGGTATATTTGGCAAGGATATAGCCGCCTGCAGTGGTGATGTCCAATACATTTTCATTTTCAGGGATAAGGTCTCTCCAGTGTTCAGGAGTTGGAGTCTTTACATCGGTAACCACTACTTTCCCGTTAGGTGCATTAAGATTAGTGAAGAGGTAAAGTTTGTCTCCCTTGACATCAATCACAGAAGTATCGGAAGAATAGTCGTTAAGGATTGTTACCAAAGGTGCTTTAGGATTTTTCAAGTCCTTGATGAAGAGCTTATTACCAGAAGTAGCGTCAGCACCAAAGATAATAAGGTATCTCTGGTCATCGGTTACATAAGCATCGGTATAGCGGTTCTTTTCTTCAGGAGTACCTCCGAAGATGAGTACATCTTCTTTTTGAGAAGTGCCCAACTTATGGTAATATACTTTATTCTGGTCGGTCTTTTCAGAGAGTTCACTACCTTTTGGTTTGTCATAAGAAGAATAGTAGAAGCCTTCGTTTCCTTTCCAGTTACCACCACCAAATTTCACATCTACAATGGGGTCGCCTATTTGTTCTTTGGTCTTGGCATTGAGAACAATCGCCTTTTTCCAGTCGCTACCTGCCTCTGAGATAAGGTAGCATACTAAGGAACCATCTTTGGAAAAGTTGATACTCGCCAAGGAAGTTGTTCCGTCAGCAGCGAATTTGTTAGGGTCGAGGAATACCTCTTCGTTGCCGTTTTTATCTTTGCGATAAAGGACACTCTGGTCTTGCAGGCCGTTATTACGATAGTAGTAAGTATAGTCTCCTTCTACGAAAGGAGCACCTGACTTCTCATAATTCCAAAGTTTTTCTAATTGTTCTTTAATTGTCTTGCGATAAGGAATTGTATTGAGGTAATCAGCAGTGAATTGACTCTGTGCCTTCACCCAAGCTTCCGTCTCAGCACTTTTGTCATCTTCGAGCCAGCGATAAGGGTCGGCTACTTTAGTGCCAAAGTAATCATCTTCTACAACTTGTTCTTTGGTGGGAGGATAATTGAATTCTTTCATCTCTTCCGTTTCAGTAGGTTTGGTATTGTTGTGACAAGCGGAAAGAACGAGTACACAACCCAATGGAATAAAAAAACGTCTCATAGATATAATAAATTAAATGTTCTGTTAGCTTTCAAAATTTTGTTTAACTGCTACAAATTTACGAATATTTTTTGAAAGACACTTAATAAAAATTAGTAATATTGATAAAATAGGAAAATATATTGCATATCATTATATTAGAAATGTAATCTAATATGAAAAAAGTATAGAGTAAAAGGTAAAAAGTAGTATATTTATTCCCTTCTACCTTTTACCTCTTGTTTATTTGCTATTGGGGAGATCTTTATAACCCATGTTCCAAAGAGCAAAGGATTGCCAATCTGCCATCTGGTCAATAATCTTGCTTACAGGAGTTCCGGCTCCATGTCCTGCATTTGTCTCTATACGGATGAACACAGGATTTTTGCATGATTGTTTACTTTGAAGTTGAGCTGCAAATTTGAAGCTATGAGCGGGTACTACACGGTCATCATGGTCTCCTGTGAAAATAAGGGTTGCAGGATAGCAAGTACCTTCTTTTACATTATGAACAGGAGAGTAACCTTTTAGGTACTGGAACATCTCTTTACTGTCATCAGAGGTACCATAATCATAAGCCCAACCTGCCCCTGAGGTGAATTTGTGATAACGAAGCATATCCATTACCCCTACATAAGGAAGGGCAACACGCATAAGATCAGGGCGCTGGGTCATCACCGCTCCAATGAGTAAGCCCCCGTTAGAGCCTCCTTTGATAGCAAGTTTTTCTTTAGAAGTATATTTGTTATCTATTAGGTACTGGCAGGCAGCAATAAAGTCATCGAATACATTTTGCTTTTTGAACTTAGTACCATCATCATGCCATTTGGTACCATATTCTCCACCTCCACGAATATTAGCCACAGCAAAGATACCTCCATTATTCATCCATACCGCATAAGTAACAGCAAACCAAGGCGTATAGCTAATGTTAAATCCGCCATATCCATAAAGGGTAGTAGGAGCCGTACCATCTAAAGGAGTTCCTTTTTTATAGGTAATAATCATAGGTACTTTGGTACCGTCCTTAGAAGTGTAAAATACTTGCTTAGATTCAAAATCATTAGGATTGAAATCCATCTTTGGAGTCCAATAAAGTTCTGTTTCTCCACTTTCTAAATGTAGTTTGTAGATGCTCAGAGGAGTATAGTAGTTCTCAAAGGTAAAATAGGTGTCCTTATCTTCTTCATCGGCGGAATCTATGGCAGCAGTACCAATGGAAGGAAGTTCGATTTCTCTGATGAGTTTGCCTTCGAAGTCATATTGTTTTACTTGAGAAATGGCATCTTTCATATAGTGAGCCAAGATATATCTTCCAGCAACTACTGGAGTAAGTACATTATCTGTTTCAGGAATAACATCCCTCCAATTCTCAGGAGTAGGATGCTTAACATCAGTTACGACTACTTTTCCATTAGGAGCATTTAAGTTGGTTTGTAGGTATATTTTATCTCCTTTGATGGAAAGGATAAAAGTATCAGATGAATAGTCATTAAGAATATTTATCAGGGGACTATTGGTTTTTCTAAGGTCTTTGATCCATAATTTTCCTCCAGAGGTAGTTTCTTCTCCGCGAATAACTAAGTAATTCTCATCATTGGATACGTATCCCCCTACAAAACGATTTTTTTCTTCAGGAGTACCTCCGAAAATAAGTTTATCTTGGCTCTGAGCAGTACCTAATTTGTGATAATAAAGCTTATTCTGATCAGTTTTTTCGGAAAGTTCACTTCCCTTGGGCTTATCATAACTACAGTAATAGAAACCATCGTTTTTGTGCCAGTATCCTCCTGAATATTTAATGTTTACAATAGTATCTCCTATTTGTTCTTTGGTTTTAGTGTTAAGTACAATAGCTTTGCGCCAATCACTACCTCCTTCTGAAATAAGGTAGCATACTAAGGAACCATCTTTGGAAAAATTTACCTCGGCAAGGGAGGTGGTACCATCAGCGGCGAAGGTATTGGGGTCAAGGAATACTTCTTCTTTTCCTTCTTTGTCCTTGCGGTAGAGTACATTCTGGTTTTGCAAACCATTATTTTTGTAATAATAGGTATAATCTCCTATATCAAAAGGAGCAGTGAGTTCTTCATGATTCCACATTTTTTCCGCTTGTGCCTTTATTTTGTCACGAAATGGAATGGAATGAAGATAGCCAAAGGTTACAGCATTCTGTGCTTTTACCCAAGCTTCTGTTTCAGGGCTTTGATCATCCTCAAGCCAGCGATAGGGATCTATTATCTTTTCACCAAAATAAGTGTCTTCAACATTCTCTTTCTTGGTCTCAGGATAAGTGAACTTCTCCCAGGCTTCTTGAGTTTCTTCTTCTTTCTTGGTATTGTTATTGCAAGCCGAAAGGACAAGCAGGCAACCCAACGGAATAAAAAAACGTCTCATAGATATAATAATTAAATATTTTGTAAGCACATTTGGGTAAAATTCTCTCCAAATTCATTTTCCTATGATAAGGTAATATGAATCTAACAAAGAAAACTTTCTCAAAAGAATGCAACAAACTTACGTTTTTTTTCTAAAATATCTAAGAAAAAATTGAAAAAATTAATGCCTTTCTTTGTCCATATTCAATCTCAAGAAGATAAATAATAACATGGTAAATCCCCATAAACCTGAACCTCCGTAACTGAAGAAAGGAAGCGGAATTCCGATGGTAGGCATTATACCTATGACCATTCCTATATTTACGAAAAAGTGTAAGAAGAATATGGAAGCAACACAATAACCATAAATGCGATAAAATTTGCTCTTTTGGTTTTCAGCTAAGTACCATATTCTAAGACAGAGGAAGGCAAAGAGTAAGGTTACTGTAAAAGTCCCATAGAGTCCCCATTCTTCTCCTAAGGTAGTGAAAATATAATCAGTATGTTGTTCTGGAACAAAGTTGCCTTTGGTAAGAGTTCCTTCAAGAAATCCCTTCCCTGAAAGTCCTCCTGAAGAAATAGCTGACTCTGCTTGTAAGGTATTATAAGCTACAGTTTGCCTAAGTGTCTCGCTATCTGTAATCTCATTCTCCAAACGAAGCCAAAGGCTGAATCTGTCTCTATGATGTTGTTTGAATACGTTATAGAATATGAAATTTGCTGAAAAGGAAGTAAGAATACATAAAATAACTAAAAGAGTCATATTCTTATATGGAAAATGCCCCTTGCGCTTTTTGACCCAATAACCATAGAGAGAGGTTAGAAAGGTAAAAAAAGTAATGGTATTGCCTACTCCAAATTTTAAAGTTGTTAAGAAAACAGCTAAAAACAGCAACATGATGAATACAAAAGAAGAACTCATCCCTTCACGATTGAGGGCGAAGATGAAAGAACCATATACAAGGGTACTCCCAGGATCAGGTTGAAGAATAATTAGAACACAAGGAACTAAGATAATTAGTAAAACATTTAGTAGGTCTTTGAAATACCTAATATTTGTTTGTAAATAACTTAGGTGTTTGGCAAAAAGAAGGGCAGTAGCGGTTTTAGCAAACTCTGCAGGTTGTATGGTAATAGGACCTAATGAATACCAAGCTTTAGCTCCATTAATTGTTTTTCCGAAAATGAGAACTCCAGCTAAAAGAAGCATAGCAATAATATAGAAAATCTCTGCTGAATTCTCATAAAAACGAGGTTCTATTGCTAAAATGAAGAGAATAAGAATCACACTAGTACAAACAAAGAATAATTGCTTGGAAGCGTGCTGGGAGAAATCTAACAGATTTGCTGAAGTTTCATTGTATCCAGTAGCATAGATACATACCCAACCGATACTCACTAAAGCAAGATATAATAGGACACTTATCCAATCAAGATATTTTAGCATAGCATATTCTTATTTATTAATAGAAAAGGGAAGTCCTGAATAAGGTTTTGCATATTCCTCTTCTAAACTCTTTTCAAGCATTTGTTTTTCAAGTTCTTTCCTTTTTACATTTTTCGTTAAGTATTTTTCTATCATTAATGAAGCAATAGGACCGGCAATACGAGCACCAAAGTATCCATTCTCTACAACGACTACAATAGCAATTTTAGGAGCTTCTACAGGAGCCATCGCCATGAATATGGAGTGGTCAGTCAGCTGCATACGTTTCCCATTAATACGTATATAATTCTCAGCGGTACCTGTTTTAGCGGCTACATTAATACTATCTATTTTGGTACCTCGCGCAGTTCCTCCCGTATAGGCTAAATTCATTCCTTGTATAATGGGATCAAAATATTTAGGGTCAATTCGAGTATGTTTCTTCTCTGTATATTGAGTGAAAGGGGTTACTTTCCCATCTATCTTTTTTACCACATGAGGAGTATAAAAATAACCTTTATTAGCAATGGCTGCCAGCGCATTGGCAAGCTGTAAAGGAGTAACTAACACTTCTCCTTGTCCTATACCATTGGAGATGTTATAGGTAGCTGCCCATCGGTTCTCTCCATATTGACGATTATAGAAAGCAGCATCAGGAAGGTATCCCTTGCGACCAATTGGGAAATCACTTCCTAAGAATTCTCCAAAACCAAAGCTTTTCAGATCATTATCCCAAGCAGTAATCCCTTCTGAAGGAGTCTTGTATTTCTCAATAATTCTTCGGTATTCGTATGCGAAATAAGCATTGCAGGAATTGGCTATGGCATGGGTCATATCCAAGGGAGAAGGATGATGGTGACATCTCATCACTCGTGACCCATAATGATAACCTCCATTACAGGCTACTAAAGTTTGTGGAGTCATGACTCCTTCCTGTAATCCTAAAAGAGCTGTGAAAGGTTTGAAAGTGGATCCTGGAGGATATTCTGCCAATAAAGCACGGTCAAAAAGAGGTTTTGCTATGGAATCATTATACAGTAGAGTATAGTTTTCCGAACGTTTACGCCCTACAAGAAGATTAGGATCATAAGAAGGAGCAGAAACTAAAGCTAATATTTCACCCGTTTCCGGTTCAATGGCAACAATACTGCCACGCTTACATTGCATAAGCATTTCTCCATAGGCTTGTAAGCTCTCATCAATGGTAAGTTCTAAGGATTGTCCTGCAACAGGAAGGGTATCATATATACCATTTTTATAGGATCCTATTACTCTGTTGAATTTATCTTTTTGCAGATAGCGAACTCCCTTCTTGCCGCGTAAAAAGTCCTCATATTGTTTTTCAACTCCTTGCCTTCCGATAATTTCTCCCGCAAGATAATAAGGATTATTTTTTAGTTCCCAGTCATTTACTTCACTAATATACCCTAATACATTTGCCGCACAAAAGGTCTCATAATGCCTAAGAGAACGTTTTTGTACGAAAAAACCATTAAACTTGCGTAATTTTTCCTGTAATGGAGCGTATTCTTCTTTGGATAATTGGCTCACAAAAACAGAAGGTTTACGATAAGAATACTGTTTAGCTTTTTTTAAATTTTCTCTGAATTGTTCTATATTAATACCTACCAGATTACAAAACTCTAAAGTGTCTAAAGCCTTCACTTCATGAGGAACAACCATAATATCATAAGCAGACTGGTTAGTAACTAATAATTTCTCATTTCTATCGTATATATATCCTCTTTGAGGATAATCATATTCTACTTGTATAGCAACATCACTGGCAATGTTGTCTTTAGTTTTTTCTTTAACAATGATTTGTAAATAAAAAAGTCTTGCCAACAAAAATAATGTTCCTACACAGATAACTAAAGGAAGGAATATTTTTTTCATTATTATAAGAGCTATTTAAGGTTGCAAAAATAAGCATTATATTTGAAAACTATTGTTTTTTGTGAAGAATTTTTGTTTTGAAAGAATTACTTAAGAAAGAAATTAATAATAAATAGAAATAATATTAAAATTATTAAATTTATCTATCAATAAAAATAATTATATAAATATATTCTATATTAATTGCTTATGTCTAAATTAACAATTGGTTTATATAATTCCGCTTACTTTGTTATCAAAAGTTAAATTTCACATTTGAATTAAGATATATTTTATTCATATGTAAGCTTTTATAAAGTGATTTGAAAAATAATACTTAATAAAGGACTTTTATGTTTTTTAAAAGTATTGTAAAATTTAAAGATAATTTGTAATTTTGTAGAGTCAAAATAAATTAAAATGGATTTAAAAAATTTAATTATTTATATTCCATTTTCTAACCTGAAAGTTATTAAAAACCACAAAAGTAAATATGAAAAATGGTTTGATTTTGAAGTGCATTAAAAGCACATAAGATATTGAAAAGAACTATTTTTATATTTTAAGATGTTAAGAACAAAACAAATTATTTTAGCTTCCTTATCAGGGATAATGGTAGCTATTGCTCAAAATTCTAAAAAGGACTATAAGAGTACTCTTAATGGACTTGTAAAGAGCATTCGTACAACTACTTATGTAGCCTTAGACAAAGGAGGGGGACACTATGGAAAAGGAAGTGTGGCAAAAGGAACCGATAATCTGCTTACCCATTATGATAGAAAGGGTAATATTACTGAGAGGATAGCCTATTATACTAATGGAAATCTTTGGTATACGAAGAATTATGTTTATGAAGGTAATGATGTAAAGAAAGAAACTCTCCTTAAAAAGACAGAACCCAAGCTATTAAAATCCTTTGAAGAAGGAGAGGAAGGACTCATAGGACGTGTAGCTTATCGGTATGATAAGAAAGGTCAGAAAACAGAGGAATCATCTTATGATGATAAAGGAGTCCTCTTGTGGCGTTATGTATATCGTTATGATAATAAAGGACATATAATAGAAAAGGATAACTTTGATACACAAGGAATACTTCTTAGTAGAGAATCTTATAAGTATGATCAGGAAGGAAATCTTTTGGAAAAGCTTATTACAATGAATCATCAGACAGCTTATAAATGTACGTGGAAATATAATGAGAAAGGAAAGGAAATTACTAAAGAAGAATATTTCACAGAGTTGATAACTCCTGAGAAAATTAATAAAATTATAGAAAATGAATTACTTGCAAAAGGTGCTTTGTGGAAGAAATTTAGATATTCTTATGATAATAAAGGTAATCGATCAGAAGTGTTTGTCTATAATGCATCTTCAGAGAAAAGTAAACTAAATGAAGGAGCCGCTCAAAATCCCAGCAAAGAGGCTCTTGAAAATACTCCTAAAAGGCTCTCTTATGAAGAACTCCCCAATCCTAAACTCTTGTCTACAAATGAATATGATAATTTAAGAAATCTTTGGGTGAAAGATATTTATGTGTATGATAAAGAGGGAAAGATTATAGAAGTGAGAAGCATTGATAATGAAGATAAAACCTTATTCCGATACACTTACAAATATGATGATAGGGGTAATGAAATAGATAGAGTAAGTTATGGTAAAAATAATGAAGTGATTCAAAGGACAACACATTCCTTTGATAGTAAAAATAATTTGACTGAACGTTCTGAGTATGACACTTATGGGGAATTGATACAGAAAAATATCTATAAATATAATGAAAAGGGACAGAAAATAGAACAACAAGGACTTAATTCAAATGGTAGTTTGGCTTTCCTTATAAAGTTTATTTACAATGCTACAGGTGAACTTATAGAATCTCTTACTTATAATACCAAAGGAGAACTTACCTCTAAACTTATACAACAGTATAAGATGGATAATTATAATAACTGGACAAAACTTACTCAATATACAGATGGAAAGGCTACTTTTATTACAGAACGTATTATTGAATATTATCGTTAAGTGAAGAGATTATAAGTTCATAACCACCTTGAAAAAAGTGGTTTTTTGTTAAATAAATGTTATTTATTGAAGATCTCCTAATATTTTTATAATTTTGTGCTCTGAAAATTTTAATAATTATAAGATGAGACATTTTTTTCTTATTTCTTTGTTAAGTACAATAGTTGCCTTTTCTCAAACAATAGGAAAAGAGGAATACAAAAAGAATCTAAAAGGACCTGTAAAGAGCATTCGTATTGTTACGTATAAAGCCTTAGATAAGGGTGGAGGACATTATGATAAGGGAGATGTGGAAAAAGGAATGGATAATTTCCTTGTCAATTATGATAGAAAAGGGAATATGATAAAGAAAACCGCTTACTATCCTAATGGAAGTATTTGGTGGACTGCTAATTATATATATGAGGGGAGCGATGTAAAGAAAAAGGAGCCCCCTCTACCGAAAATAACAATTCGTCCAGAGAAAGGAGAAGAGGGATTTAAGGGAAAAGTAACTTATCGTTATGATAAAAAAGGACAAAAAACAGAAGAAGCTTCTTATGACGCTAAAGGAGTCCTCTTATGGCGTTATGTATATCGTTATGATAATAAAGGAAATCAAATAGAACGGGATAGCTTTGATTCTCAGGGAAATCTTATAGGAAGGGAACAATCTCGTTATGATTTGCGTACTAATCTTATATTGGAAAAAACTATTAATACGAAGAGTCAGCTAGCTTATCAATGTAAATGGGAATATGATGATAAGGGAAAAGTAATTAAAAAAGAAGAATATTTCACTGATCATATTGCTCCTGAAAAAATTAATAGTCTTATCGAAGATGAGCTCCGTATAAAAGGAGTCCTTTGGAAAAAGTTTGTCTATTCTTATGATAGTAAAGGAAATCGTACAGAAGTGAATGTATATGATGCTAAGGAAAGTGAACGCTCTTTTAGTAGTGTTTCTTCTACACAAGAATCACCTAAAGAAGAAAAGCCTAAACAACCTTCCTATGATGAACTTCCAAACCCCAAACTCTTTTTCGTAGAAGAGTATAATAATGTAGGGGCTCTGTGGAAAAAGGATGCTTATACTTATGATCAAAATGGAAAAATAACTCAAGTGAAAACGATAGATAATAAGAGTAGGCCTCAATTCAATTATACATATATGTATGATGATAAAGGAAATGAAATAGAACGGGCAATTTATGACCATAATGATAAGTTAATGCAACGCACTATCTTTACTTATGATGATAAGGGAAATATTACTGAAATGATAGAGTATGACACACAAGGGGCTCTTTCTCAAAAAGAAACTTATAAATATGATGATAAAGGGAAAAAAGTAGAACAACAGGGATACAACCTTAATGGTAGTCTTGCCTATACTTTTAAGTATTTTTATAATCCAAAAGGAGAACTTATAGAAACACGAACTTTCAACCAGAGAGGAGATCTTACTTCTAAACTTACTCAACATTTTAAGGTAGATGCTTATAAGAATTGGATAGAACGCATTCAATATACAGATGGTAAAGGCTCTTATATTACTGAGCGTATAATAGAATATCATGAAAAAATCTAATAGCTAAAAATGTAATAAATGTAAGCAGACTTTGATGAAGATTAAGTTCTTTGTCAAAGTTTTTTATTTTATATTTGCATTTTGAATAGAAAGATTACCATATGCAATTAAAATATACTATAATCATTCCTGTATACAATCGCCCTGAAGAAATAAAAGAACTTTTAGAAACAATTGTACAGCAAACTTTTGAGGGTGATTTTGAAACACTTATTATAGAAGATGGATCTACTATTACTTCTCAATCAATAGTATCCTCCTTTACAGATAGAATAAATGTTCATTACTTGAGTAAGAAGAATTCAGGTCCTGGAGATTCAAGAAATTTTGGGATGCGGCATGCTCAGGGAAATTATTTTATCATTTTGGATTCCGATTCTCTATTGCCTCCTCATTATTTAGAATCTGTAGATGAGTATTTACAACAGCATTATGTAGATTGCTTTGGGGGTGCGGATGCTGCTACGGATAGTTTTACAGACATTCAGAAGGCTATCAACTATGCGATGACTTCTTTTCTTACCACAGGAGGAATACGAGGTAATAAGCATAGTGTAGGAAAGTTTGAACCTAGGAGTTTTAATATGGGAATTTCTCGCAAGGCATTTGAGGTTACAGGAGGATTCGGAAGAATACATCCTGGTGAAGATCCTGATCTTAGTATTCGTTTATGGAAAGCTGGCTTTCAAACGGCTTTTATAGAGGATGCCTTTGTATATCATAAAAGGCGAATATCTTGGGAAAAATACTATAAACAAGTAAAGAAGTTTGGACAAACGCGTGCTATTCTTAATCGTTGGCATAAGCAGTCGAGAAAGGTTGTACATTGGTTTCCTACCTTATTTGTATTGGGTTTTCTATTTTCATTGGTATTTCTCTATTTTGGAGAATGGGAATTTATTTTTTGTTATCTTACTTATTTTATACTTATTTTTGTTCATAGCAAGCATATTAATAAGAGTATCCATATTGGACTTTTATCTGTATGGGCGGTTTGTATTCAATTTTTTAGCTATGGGATAGGTTTTTTGGGAGCTACTCTACGGCTTTTTTTTAGTAAAAAAGCACCAGAATTACTTTTTCCACAGTTATTTTTTAATGATAATAATTGATATTCAGTAAGTTAATATTTTTTAGTTTATTAGGTAAAAAAATAGAAAAAAAGTTTGTCAGTATAAAAAAAAGTTGTACCTTTGCACTCGTAAAATTGAAAGGATAGAAATAATTATTATACATTCCTCCTTAGCTCAGTTGGTTAGAGCATCTGACTGTTAATCAGAGGGTCACTGGTTCAAGTCCAGTAGGGGGAGCAAGAACATCTACTAAATGTAGATGTTTTTTTTATTATAACTACTCTACTTCCTGTACATAAAAAAGCTACCCTAAAAGGATAGCTTTTGTGTAAATAGTATGACAACCCTATCTTAAAAAGAAGTTACTCATCTTTCTGCTCTGTTTGAATCTCATTCTCTTCTGTCTTTGTTTCACGTGCATGGAGTTCTTTTAGCTTATCCTCCCAAAGAATAAGAGCATTTTGTTGCTGCTGAATACTCTTCATAGCTTCTTTCATCAGAGGATGGCTTTTATCAACATTAGTGAAAAATTGTAAATTATTTTCAAGTTGAAGAATATCTCTTTTAATATCTTCAATTTTTTTACGAACAAATGCCTCTTCTTTGATAAGAGAATTTTCTCCATCGGGCAAGTGTTCTAACTTGTTGTTATATTTGATAAGTTCAATTTGCTTTTTATCAAAATCTAATTTCTTATAAAGAGTATTCATTATCTTATTGAAGCGAGTATCTATTACACGCAATTTCTCAGGAAGTTTACCTAAAGAATTCCATTTTTCTTGGAAATCTTCAAGTTTCTTAACATCATCTTCTTTATTTCCTGAAAGTTTGAATGCCTTCAATTTATCGAGAAGATTCTTTTTCTTTTCAATGTCAGCATTTTCTTGCTTATGTTGATTTTTCCTTTCTTGATGTAAGCGATCAAAATAATGATTACAAGCAGAGCGGAATTCTTCCCAGAGAGTATTTGAGAGCTTGCGAGGAATGGCTCCTATTTTTTTCCAATCTTCTTGTATTTTTTGAATGATAGGAGTTACTTCTTCCCAGTCAGAACTGTCTTTATAGGTATTAGCAATGTTGATAAGCTCTTGTCGTTTAGCAATATTCTCATTTTGGATTTTTTTATTTTCCTTATAGAAATGATTCTTTTGTTTGCTAAAAGCACGTATAGCTTCAATAAAACGCTGCCAAATATTTTCAGAATCTTCTTGAGGAACACGCCCTATTTTCTGAAATTCTTCACGTAATTCATTTACTTGAGCGATCGCTTTTTGATACTCATTATGTGAGGAGATATTCTCTTGTGTAATTCCTTCTATTTGGGAGATAATACCTAATTTTTTATGCTTGTTATCCACAAAAGATTCCTCCAAGCGCTTGAGAAAGTCTTGTCGTTTATCATGAATTTCTTTAGTAATAGCGCTGAATTGTTCCCAAAGTTTTTCACGATATTCTTTTTCCACAGGACCTGTTTCCTCTTTCCAAACTTTGTGTAGAAGTTGAAGCTCACGGAAAGCCTTCTGTACATCCGGTTCATCAAGGAGTGCTTTAGCTTTCTCAATAAGTTTATTTTTCTCGTCTAAATTGTGCTTGAAGTCAATTTCTTGAAAGTTACGAGTGAGACTTAAGTAATCAAAGAAATTCTCCGTATGATGATTAAAGTTATTCCATATATCATTATAGTATTCCCTTGGAACAGCTCCTATTTCATACCATCTCTTCTTTAAGTCATAGAACTTACGTAAGAGGGTCTGTATATCCCAAGCTACATCATCTTTCCCAATAGCAATAAGATTCTTTATTTCATTAATAATTTCTTGTTTGCGAACTAAATTATTTTGTAGTTCACTCTCTAATTGTTTTTGATATTGATTTCTAAGTTGTTTGTATTGCTGATAAGTCTTATAGAAAGTATCATGAATAGGTAAGGAGAACGAGAAATCCTTTTCTTCATTATTTTCTTCGCTCAAGAATTGTTCCTTTTTTTCTTCTAAAAGCTGATTATATTGGGAGTCAAATGCTTTCTTAATAGCCTCCACATGTGCTTTTATAGAGGAGATTTTCTCATTGCTAATGAGCCTCTTCAATTCATTTTCAAGGGATTCCAAATTCATTTTTTCATAATCCAGCATAGGAACTTCATGTAACTTCTTATTATCCAAATCTTCAGCATTAAGGGCATTCTCTTGCTGAATTTCATCTAAGAAGTTGGATGAGGGTTCTGGAGGAACTTTTTCTAAGCTCTTTTCAGTAGGAGTTTCTTGAGAAACTTCAAGGGTTGATTTTTTTTCGCTTTCTAACATAGAATGAAATACTATTGTGATTAATTTTCCTCAAAATTACAATTTTTTTATCAATTTGCCAAAAAAAATAGTAGAAAAATATAAAAAAAATAAAGTTTGTGGTGTAAAAATTTGAATATAAATAAAATACAATAGAAGTGAAAAATTATTTTTTTACACCAAAAGCATCGGCTGTACTGCTGCAAGCAACTATTGCAGCTGTTTCTGTACGTAGCCGATTGGATGATAATATCACTGGAGAGAAGTTCTTTTGTATTGCCTTCTGAATTTCTTTTTCAGAAAAATCTCCCTCAGGTCCTATTATAATAAGAATATCTCTTATATTATTATGGTATGATGTACTTAATTTGTCAAACAGTAGTTCTTTTTTCCCTTCTTGACAATGAGCAATAAATCTATTTTTTTCATGTATATTATTGTCTAACCAATTAAGCATGTTAATAGGTTTGTTCAGGATAGGTCTAAAGCATTGTAAAGATTGTTTCATAGCGGAGAGAATAATTTTCTCAAAACGTTCTATTTTTACTGTTTTTCGCTCAGAATGCTCACAGATAATAGGAGTAATTTCATGAACACCTATTTCTGTTGCTTTTTCTAAGAACCATTCATAACGCTCATTCATTTTAGTAGGTGCTACTGCCAAGTGTAATTGATAAGGAAGAGGGGGGGTAAGGGTACATGATTGGATGACAATACTACATTTTTTATCATTGATATCTTGGATTACTCCCTCGTATAGGTTTCCGCGTCCATCAGTAATATATAAAAGATCCCCTATTTTTCTCCGTAATACACGATGTATGTGGGTACTCTCCTCTTTGTCTAAGAGGATAAGATTACTCTCAGGAGAAAGATTCTCATGGTAAAATAGTTGCATTTCTTTTTTAGGCAAAAATACTATATTCTTTAGAAATAGACAAATATTTTGTTTTGAAATTGGTTGTGAAAACATTTTGATAATTGAAATACTTTTTATACATTTGCTCCGTAGTAAGAGTATCCTTAATAATTAGTAAGAGATATTAATGCTGATAAAGCTTGATATTGAATATGATATAGAATATTATGGTTAAATAATTGTTATTTCTTTAAAAAATATTATTTTTTTAAACGAAATTTACACCAAATTTCTGAAATGAATACAGATAAAACAATTGTACAATATAATGAAATAATAGCTCATTGTCAATCTATATTTATAGATAAAATGAAAGATTATGGAAGTGCTTGGCGCACTTTGCGCTTGCCTTCTCTTACGGATCAGATCTTTATTAAGGTACAGCGTATTCGAACACTTCAGGAGCATCAGGAAAGGAAGATAGAAGAAGATGAGACTACTGAATTTGTTGCAGTGATTAATTACTCATTAATGGCACTAATTCAAATAGAGAAATCTGTTGCTAATGAGCCTGATTTGGATTTGGAACATGCTATTGCCTTATATAATGAAAAAGTAGAAGAGACACGAGGGCTTATGTTACGAAAAAATCATGATTATGGAGAAGCATGGCGCAGTATGAGAATCAGTTCTCTAACAGATTTAATCTTTCAAAAGATACTTAGAATAAAACAAATAGAAGATAATCAAGGAAAAACACTTATTAGTGAAGGAGTGAAAGCTAATTATCAAGATATGATTAATTATGCAGTATTTGCTTTAATCCTATATAGTGAAAAAAATATGATAAATAATGAAAAAAGCTAGTGCATCCATTATACGTTTCTTAGTAGGAATTATTTTTATAATTAGTGGATTTGTTAAGTTAGTAGATCCTATGGGATTTTCTTTTAAATTAGAAGAATACTTCCATCCAACGGTTCTTAATATAGAGTTCTTCACTCCTTATGCATATCCCATAGCTGTATTCGTCGTGGCATTTGAACTTATTTTAGGAGTTCTATTACTGTTGGGAGCCTTTAAGCATTTCACTTTAATATCCCTATTGGGGCTTACTATCTTCTTCGGATTCCTTACTTTCTATACAGCATATTTTAATAAAGTTACTGATTGTGGTTGTTTTGGAGATGCTTTGAAATTCACTCCTTGGGGATCTTTTACTAAGGATATGATTCTTCTGGCTTTGATAATAATTTTATGGTTACTTAGAGAGTATATCACCCCTCTATATTCTCAAAGGACTTCTATAGTTCTTCTTTTGCTTACTATTATAGCTTGTGGATGGCTGGTATATTATACACATAAGCATTTACCTATTATTGATTTTCGCCCTTATAAAATAGGCGTAAATATAGAAAAGGGAATGGAAATTCCCTCTGATGCTCCAAAACCAATATATGACTATCATTGGAAATTTAAAGTAGGAGATAGGGAAGAGGTGATTACTACACAAGGGGCTTACCCAGAAGTAGAAGAAGGAACTTTCATTTCAGTAGAAACAGAACAGATATCCAAAGGATATCAGCCTCCTATTCATGATTTTGTAATAGAAAAAGATGGAGAGGACTATACTCAGAGTATGCTTGAAGAATCTAAATTATTAATGATTATTTCTTATGATCTTTCTAAGGCGGATGAAAAAGGCTTCTCCCCTATAAAGAAACTTACAGATAAAGCGTTAAAAAAAGGTTATAAGGTGATAGGACTTACTCCTTCTCCTGAACAAGCCAAAATATTAATAACTAAGTATGGATTGAATTTTGATTTCTATGCTACAGACCTTACTACGCTAAAGACAATGGTTCGTGCCAATCCTGCAATTATCCGTTTGGAACGAGGTACAATTAAGCAAAAAGTAAGCTATAATGATGTTCAAAAAATAGATTTGTAATGGAACAATCACAAGAGGAAATGTCTTTTCTCAGCCATCTGGAGATATTACGCTGGCATATTATAAGATCTATTGTTGTGGTTCTTAGTGTGGCACTTTTGGCATTTGTCTTTAAAAGCTATATCTTTAAGTATATTATTCTGCCTCATACACAAGGGGATTTTCCTACATATCAGTTCTTTTGCAGAATAGGACGTTTTTTTGGAACAGAGACTAATTTTTGCAGCGAACAGTTACCTTTAGTAATTCAGAATCGTACTATGACAGGTCAGTTTTCAGCAACCCTTTGGATATCTTTTTGGACAGGAATTGTGATTGGATTTCCCTATTTAATGTATGAGATGTGGAGATTTATCTCCCCTGGACTTTATGAAAAGGAAAGAAAGTTGGCTCGTGGTTTTATAGGAATTACTTCTATGTTATTCTTTATAGGAGTCCTTTTTGGTTATTATATCATAGCTCCATTATCTATTCATTTCTTTGCTAATTATTCTGTAGTTGGTGGAGAACAAATGGTTAAGAACGAAATTGATATAAGCTCATATATAGATATGCTACGTTCTTCTGTAATTTCATGTGGACTCATTTTTGAACTACCTGTAATTATTTATTTTTTAGCTAAGTTAGGACTGATAACTCCTGAATTTATGCGAAAATATCGTAAGCATGCTATCATTATTACTTTGATAGTAGCTGCTATTATTACTCCTCCCGATGTGGCAAGCCAAGTAATTGTATCTATACCTATATTGATATTATATGAGGCAAGTATTTTTGTAGCCAAATATGTACAGAAAAAGCAAGAAAAACTTAAATTAAATTGATATAACAAAAATGAATTTTACTCCTGATTGTAGCCAGATACCTCATTGGTTAACGCTTAAAAAAATTTGTAAAGCCCAAGCCGTATTGGATTTGATTATCTGTGGACAAGAATTTGAAACCTATCATAGGTATACATCCAGTGATCAAGAAGAATATGAAGGACAGGAAGCTCGTATAGGCTTTGATTTCGAGGAAGACGATGGTCCATCTCTTCACCTATACTTTATAGAAAAGGGATGCATGATTGTTCCAAGTGTTTGTGAGAATTTCCAGAGTATCACCGAAAATTTTGAAAAACAGATACCTAAGGAATTTCAAGCTTTTTATAAGAAAAATTACCATGAACAGGATATTCCTTTTGTTATATATGCTCAGGGAGATGCCCCTTGGCAACTTATTACACAATTTGAAATAGAAGAAGAAATTTTTACTCTAAAGCATCTGACTTCTGACCCAGAATTCTACAAAGACTGGGCAACTATTTTCTTTGGTGATGAGACAGAATACCTTAATGATAATGCCAGTACAGATACCATTGCACAGTTATATGAAGGAAAAGTACTTACTGAAAAAATGGTTTACTCCATAGTGAACAATATTCCAGATTGGCTTTTTTTAGAGAATGAATTGAATCATCTCCCTTATCGTTTTGATTTTTAGTTATTTATTATGATATAAGAATATTGAGAAAGATATTTTTATTAAAGGAATATTATTTTAGATAATATATGATATGCTTGTAAAGGAACTATTGAAGAATAATAAAATAAGTTTACGTACTTATAATATATGTAAGGAAAAACAGTGGAATTCCTTGAAGGATATTTGTAATTACTATAATGAATATCATACGTTTGAGGGAATAAAAAATTGTGGTAGACGTTCTATACAAGAACTTATGCAAGTATGTTCTCCAGGTTTTCTTGTTTCTTTACAGGAAGAAGATAGAATTAATTCCCAACTTTCTTCTATTTTGAAATCATTAACTCCTTTACAGAAAGAAGTAATTAGTGATTATATTCTAAGAACAGCAGAATATCTTTCTATAGGATTACAGGATTTTGTAAAAACTCACTTACAATCAGATATTTCATTGTTTTATGAATTTTGTATTGAAGTCTTACAGAAAAATACAAAAATAAAAGAAAACAGAAGTAAGAATGAACTGAACTTGAATATTTTTTTTGATAAGGTAAAGCATTTTATATATGAAGTTGCTAAAATAAAAACGCCCTCTCAATTAATGTCTCTTAAAAAAACTTATTTATTGAAAAATATTTATCCTATTGAAACAATTCCTACTTATATAAGTAAGCTTGGGCTTTTAAAAGTGGTAGATTACTTACTTACAACTCCTTTCTTGTTTGATGAGAATAAGATTAAATTATTTCCAAAAGCTTTTAGTTTTTATCAAGATTCAGAAAAATTAAAACTAAAGGAAGTAGGTAAGCAAATGCAAGTTACTCATGAGCGGGTACGACAAATTCGAAATCAAATTATTGATGAATTCTTTAAGAAATTTGTAGTAATCAGAGCCTTTGATAATACATTGCTCAAAGATTGTAAAATACAAATATCAGGAGACTTCTTATACCTTACTAAGGAGCAGATTACAACTCTTAATGAGAGAAGTCATACCAATTTTACAGAGAATTTTATCTATATTATTCTTTCTATCTATTTGGAGAATTTTACTATAATAGGTGATGTTTCTGATGTGATATATCCGCATTTTTCAAAGAAAAAAAGTAGACATAATTGGAGAAAAATTTATCTAATTTCAAAGGAATTAGCTCCATATTTTGATTCAAATAAGTTTATAGAGGATTTTTCTTTACGGAAAACAACTAAAAATAACAAACAATATGAACTTTGCCTAAAGGAATACCTCTTAAATTTTGTTTCCAAACCGGAGTTGGTAGATAGGGTAATTCCTTTAGTAATTTTTATAGTAAAAGACGAATTTGATTTAGAGATTCGTGGAACTAGAGTTGTCTTTCCTCGTAATACCTATAAGCAGATTTATGAGTATGCTTATGAGGCATTGGATATATTAGCAAAACCTTCTTTTGTAAAGCAGATTTCTCAAAAAGTAAGAGAATTATATCCTAAAACTAATTTTACGTATGAGGGAATACGTTCTTCTCTTAAGAGAGAATATGGATTTATTCCTATTGGTAGAAGTAGTTGCTTTGGACTAAAAAAATGGGAAACCATTATAGAAAATTTTAAAGGAGGTACTATTAGAGATATTGTTAAGGAATATCTGCAAGATCTAGATAATCCTCAATCGCTTACTGAAATTACTAAGTATGTGCTCCAATATCGCCCTAATACTAATTCCAAAAGTATACTAACAAATTTGAAATCGGAAGCATCGGATACTTTTGTTTTCTTTCAGAATTCATTTGTGGGGCTTAAAGGGAAAAAATATTCTTCAATATATATACTTCTTCCAGAAAAAGCTGTGAAGAAGCGTACTTGGCAAGAGAACTATGAAGCTTTGGTGAATTTCATTAAAGAAAATGGGCGTCGACCATTTTCTTCTGATAAGGATTCTCAGGCTATTATTCTCTATCGCTGGATAAGTGTACAAAAAAATTTGATAAAAAATGGAAGAGTTCCAATAGAAAGAAAGAAATTATTTCAAGAAATTATAAATATGAATTAATGAAAACATTACGTGCTGAAAATATAGTTAAAGAATACAAAGGACGTAGAGTAGTCAAAGGAATCTCTTTGGAGGTGAAGCAAGGAGAAATTATAGGATTATTGGGACCTAATGGGGCAGGAAAAACAACTTCGTTTTATATGATAGTAGGTTTTATAAAACCTAATGAGGGACATATTTACTTAAATAATACAGAAATTACTAAGTTTCCTATGTATAAAAGAGCACAATATGGAATAGGCTATCTGGCGCAAGAACCTAGTGTGTTTAGAAAATTGAGTATTGAAGATAATATTCTTTCGGTATTGCAACTTACAAAGTTAAGTAAGAAAGAACAACTTTATAAAATGGAATCGCTTATAGATGAATTCAATCTTGGGCATATTCGCAAGAACAGAGGGGATCTCCTCTCAGGGGGAGAGCGCAGGCGTACTGAAATAGCAAGAGCCTTGGCAACTAGTCCTGATTTTATTCTATTAGATGAACCCTTTGCAGGGGTTGACCCTATTGCAGTGGAGGATATTCAGAATATCGTTTTTCAATTGAAAGATAAAAATATAGGTATTCTCATTACTGACCACCGAGTAGAGGTAACTCTTCCTGCTACTGACCGTACTTATCTGATGTATGAAGGAGGGATACTTAAGGCAGGACTTCCTGAAGAATTAGCTTATGACCCTATGGTACGAGAAGTATATTTAGGAAATAATTTTGAACTTAAGAAAAGGAACTAAAAATGAATTAGATAACTTAATTTTATATATGATGTCAGATATTCAACAACTTACTGACCTTACTACACAAGTACGTAGGGATATTTTACGAATGGTACATAAAGTGAGTTCAGGACATCCAGGAGGATCCTTAGGATGTGCAGAATTCCTTGTATGTCTTTATAATGAGGTAATGGATATTAAATTACCTTTTACAATGGATGGAAAGGATGAAGATTTATTTTTCTTGTCTAATGGACATATTTCTCCTGTATTTTACAGTGTGTTGGCACGACGAGGATTTTTCCCTATAAGTGAACTTAATACTTTTCGTTTGATTGGTTCTCGATTACAAGGGCATCCTACCCCACAAGAAGGATTAGAGGGAGTACGTATTGCCTCTGGTTCTCTAGGACAAGGACTTTCTGTAGCAATAGGTGCTACTTTGGCTAAAAAACTTAATGGAGATAAGCACCTTGTTTATACTCTTCATGGAGATGGAGAATTGCAAGAAGGACAAATATGGGAAGCTGTTATGTATGCTGGAGGAAAAGGAGTGGATAATCTTATTGCTACGATAGATTATAATCATAAGCAGATAGATGGCCCTACGGATAAGGTACTCCCTTTAGGAGATCTTAAGGCAAAATTTGAAGCTTTTGGATGGCAAGTAGTAGATATTGAGAAAGGAAATGATATTCCTTCTATTTTGGAAGGATTGAGTAGAGCAAAAGCGCTCACAGGAAAAGGAAAACCTGTATGTATTCTCCTTCATACGGAAATGGGGAATGGGGTAGATTTCATGATGGGGACTCATACTTGGCATGGTAAAGCTCCTAATGATGAACAACTGGCTAAAGCTTTAGCTCAAAATCCTGAAACTTTGGGAGATTATTAAAAATAAAAGAGGCTGTTTGAAAAAATTTTTTCAAACAGCCTCTTAATAAATTAGATCTTTACACGCCATCCAAATGGGTCTTCTGACTTATTATACTGAATATTAAGTAAGAATTCCTTGATACGAGGAGCATAACCATCCTGAATGTTAGGTAATTGGTATTCTTTGTCTTTGTAGCTAAAAGCAGTTACTGGACTTATGACTGCTGCTGTTCCACAACCAAAAATCTCTTTCAATGTACCTTTATTAGCCGCTTCTGTAAGTTCTGTTACAGTGATAGTGCGAGATTCAAACGGAATGCCTAATCTTTCTGCTACAGCAATTACGCTCTTACGGGTAACACCATCCAAAATACGTTCGGTAGGAGGGGGAGAGATAAGGGTATCTCCGATACGAAATACTACATTCATAGTGCCACACTCTTCTAGTTTTTCGTGAGTGGCATCATCTGTCCAAATTACTTGTTGGAAGCCTTCTTCTTTTATCAAAGCTGTAGGGTAAAACTGGCCCGCATAGTTTCCTGCAGTTTTTGCAAATCCAGTACCTCCATTGGCTGCACGGCTATAATGATCCGCTATCTTCACTTTCACTTCTTTGGTGGTATAGTAGCTTTGTACAGGTGAGGTAATAATCATGAAACGATATTCAGTGGCTGGATTGGCTTGCACTCCAGTGGAGGTAGCAATTACAAATGGGCGAAGATAGAGAGAGTTCCCTAATCCTGGTTGTACCCAATTGCGATCTATATCTACCAAAGTTTTAAGAGCCTGATCAAATAATGCTTCAGGGAACTCAGGAATTGCCATACGTTTGCAAGATTTATTCATACGAGCGTAGTTCTCTGTGGGACGAAATAAGAAAACATCTCCCTTATCATCTTTGTAGGCTTTCATTCCCTCAAATACAGCTTGCCCATAATGGAAAACACTCAAAGAAGGTTCTACAGAGAAAGGTCCATAGGGAACAATACGTGCATCTTGCCATTTGCCTTCCTTATAATCACAGATGAACATGTGATCAGAAAAGATATGTCCAAAAGCTAATTTTGAGAAATCTATATTTTGTAGCTTGCTTTTAGCTACTTTCTCAATAGAAATGGGAAATTTTGTAGTACTCATTATTTTCTTTTTTTGGCAAAGGTACTACTTTTTTTTTAGGGATACTACTTTTTTTTAATCTTTATTTTTAGATTGAAAGATTAGAGATAGTAAAAAGACTCTTATTAGATAAATTTTTTATTGATACTATACAAATTAGTAATTCCTTTATATAATTAAGGTGTATAGAATTAGATACAAAATGTTAGTTTTGTAATATGTAACTTTCTGATTATTATTTATTTGTTATAAATAGGTGTGTTGCTTCTCCTATGTTATAGATAATTATATGGATAGAAAATATTACTATGTTAGATTTTAGATTTTAAATGGATGAAGTTTTTAGAAATTAATTCTATTTTTTTATTATATTTGCACCTATCTTATGTGAGTTATAATGAAAAATTTACGTATAGTTTTTATGGGAACCCCTGATTTTGCCACAGGGATACTAAAAAAAATAGTAGAAGTAGGCCTTCAAGTAGTTGCAGTAGTAACTGTAGCTGATAAACCTTCGGGAAGAGGACAGAAATTACAGGAATCATCTGTAAAGAAATATGCACTCTCTCAGGGAATCCCGGTGCTTCAACCTGTTTCCTTGAGAGAAGAAAAGTTTCTGGAACAACTAAGGACTTTCAAAGCAGATATACAAGTGGTGGTAGCCTTTAGGATGCTTCCTAAGGTAGTATGGCAAATACCTAAAAAAGGAACTTTTAATCTACATGCCTCTTTGTTGCCAGATTATAGAGGGGCTGCTCCGATTAATTGGGTAATTATTAATGGAGAAACCAAAACAGGAGTTACTACTTTTCTAATAGATGAAAAGATAGATACAGGTGCAATACTTCTGCAAAAAGAAATTCCTATTTCAGAGAGAGAGACTGCGGGCTCCTTACATGACAAATTAATGTCTGTAGGTGCAGATTTGGTGTTAGATACCCTTGATTTAATTGCTTCAGGGAAAAGTAATCCTATCACACAACCTAATGAAAATATTAAGGAAGCCTCTAAAATACATAAGGATACAGCTCGTATTCGTTGGAATATATCTTTAGAAGCTATAGATAGATTCATACGAGGAATGTCTCCTTATCCCACTGCTTGGACTGTGTTGCATCATAAAGGGAAAGAATATGCTATAAAAATATATACAGCAACTCCTATAATAGCAACACATACTTTTACGATAGGAAGTATTCATTTAAGTAATAGACAAATTAGAGTAGCTGTATTAGGAGGTTTTTTACAGATAGAAGAACTTCAATTCCCCTCTAAGAAAAGGATGAATAGTAAAGAATTCCTTAATGGATTCTATTTTGAAGAGAGTGATTTTTTCTCTTAGAAGTTAAGAATTATTCTCAAAAATAATTAAAATAAATACTAACAAAATAATAAAGTTTCTCATTTTCAAGTATTTTTTATGTAAGGGTGTTTTTTTTCTCAATAAAAAGACTACTTTTGTACTGTATTTAACAATTTAAGTATTTAATTTTATTTTTATGAACAAAACAGAACTTATCGACGCTATTGCAGAAGAGGCTGGATTAACCAAAGCCGATGCAAAAAAAGCTTTAGAAGCTTTCTTGGCATGTGTGGAAAAAACATTGAAGAAAGGAGACAAAATCTCCTTAGTGGGATTTGGTTCTTGGTCAGTAGCTGAAAAGGCTGCTCGTGAAGGAAGAAATCCTCAAACAGGAAAAACTATCAAAATTCCTGCTAAGAAAGTAGTGAAGTTTAAAGCAGGAACTGAACTATCTAATGCTGTAAATTAAGATTTTAGTAGTTTCAAAATCTAAAGAGGCTATCCCTACAAAGGTAGCCTCTTTTTGTTTTTTATATCTTTTTGAAAGAATGGCAAGAGAAGCCTTTATAAATTTGAAGAATAATCATGAAAAAAATAACTTTTTTGTTGATAACTTCCAAAATAATTAGTAACTTTGAGCCCTTGAAAGAAAGTATATTTTTGAAAGATAAATGAGAGATATTACCTTTATTAATCCACAATTCTTTTGGCTTTTTTTATTTTTCCCATTACTGATAATCTGGCAATGGTTCCGTAGAAAGAAAGAAATTCCACCGGTGCTTCTATCTTCTTCACAAGCACTTACATCAATTCATACTTGGAAAATACGATTAAGACCTATATTATTTATACTTAGATTATTAGCTTTATCTTGTTTAATTATTGCATTAGCACGTCCTCAATCTTCTTCAGAGATAACTAAAACAAAGACTACAGAGGGAATTGATATCATTTTGGCTATTGATATGTCCTCTAGTATGCTTGCAAAGGATTTAAAACCCAATAGAATAGAAGCTCTTAAGAGGGTGGCTTCTCAATTTATAGAGGAGCGAAAGTCAGACCGTATAGGAATTGTTGTTTATTCAGGGGAAAGCTATACTAAAGTTCCTGCAACTACAGATAAAAGTATTGTTCTTCAGTCTCTCAAAGATATAAAACAAGGAGAAATAGAAGATGGAACAGCCATAGGGATGGGATTGGGAACAGCTATTAATAGGCTAAAGGATAGTAAAACAAAAAGTAAAGTTATTATTCTTATGACAGATGGAGTCAATAACACGGGAGTTATTGATCCTCTTAGTGCAGCTGAATTAGCAAAAGAATATGGTATCCGAGTATATACTATTGGCATAGGAACCAATGGGAAAGCTCTTTCTCCGGTGGCTTATAATCCAGATGGTTCTCTTCAATATGACATGGTACCTGTGGAAATTGATGAAAAATTATTAGGAGAGATAGCTCAGAGCACAGGAGGAAAATATTTCAGGGCTACTGATAATAAAAAATTGGCTCAGATTTATACAGAAATTGATAAATTAGAAAAATCAAAGATAGAAGAACTAAAATATTACCAGCATCAAGAAAAGTTTCGTTTATGGGCTATTTTAGCTATGTTTTTTTTGATGACTGAATTTGGATTGAGGCATACAGTTTTTAGAAGTTTTATATGATACATTTAGAAGAAAAAATATATTTTTATTTACTTTTACTTATTCCTGTCTTTTGGATTGGATATCTTGGAGTTCAGTTTTGGAAAGCAAAAGCAGTAAGGCATTTTGCTGATAAAATAACCTTTTCTAGGCTTGCTACAGAACGTTCGTTATTTAAACCATGGGTGAAGTTTGCTTTCTTTGCCCTCGTATTTATTTTTATAGTAATAGGTCTTGTTAATCCTAAGATAGGAACTAAGTTAGAGACTGTCAAAAGGGAAGGAGTGGATATTGTTTTTGCTATAGATGTCTCCAAGAGTATGCTCGCTGAAGATGTAAAACCTAGTAGGATAGAAAAAGCAAAGCGTATTATTTCTGAACTTATAGAACTTCTACATGGAGATAGGATAGCTTTCATTCCGTATGCTGCTCAGGCTTATCCCCAACTTCCATTAACCTCGGATTATTCAGCTGCAAAGATATTCTTAGAAGCTATTAATACTGATATGCTCTCTTCACAAGGTACAGCTATAGGGGAAGCCATACAGACAGCTATTAATTATTTTGAGGATAGTAATCAATCCTCTAAAATACTTATTATTCTTTCTGATGGAGAGGATCACCAGCAAGGAGCTACAGAAATGATACAGGAAGTGAAGGAAAAAGGAATTCGAATCTTTACTATAGGATTAGGTACAACACAAGGAACAACAATCCCTATTAAAGAGAATGGACAAACTTTCCCGAAAAGAGATAAAGATGGAGAAGTAGTAATTACAAAACTTAATCAAGCCCTTCTGGAAGAAATAGCTCAAGAAGGAGATGGAAAATACTTTGATGGAAGTAATACTCAACAAGTTATAGATAATTTGCAAAAAGTATTGAATAATATAGAAAAGAATGAATACGAGTCTCAGGTATTTTCAGATTATAAGGATCAGTTCCAGTGGTTATTAGCAGGAGCTTTCTTACTTTTGGTTATAGATGTCTTTATTTCTTATAAGAAAACAACTTGGGTTCGCACTTTGAATTTATTCAATGAGAAAAATAAGATTAATAAATAGTAAAACTTAAAATAAATCTTCTTATGAAAAAGAGAAAAGTACTTATTATCTTTGCAATAGTATTAATATTGGGGGGCTTAGCTTTCTTCTGGTTTAAAAAATCTAGTGTACTTCCTCCTCAAACTACTGTAAATATAGAAAATAGGGATATAAAGGAGGAAATTTATATACCTGGAAATGTGTATCCTGTTAAGGAAATAGAATTAAAATCTCAGCTTTCAGGCGTATTAGATAAGATTTTTGTAAAAATAGGCGATGTGGTGCAAGAGGGTTCTCCTGTGGCTTCTATCAGTCTTGTACCTAGCACCTTAGAACTTGAAAGATTAGAGAATAATGTAAAGATGGCGAAAATTAACTTTGATGCCACAAAGCTATCTTATGAGCGTTCTGAAAAGCTTTTCCAAGCACAAACTATTTCAGAAGTGGCTATGGAAAATGCTCGAAAGGAATATAACTCAGCTCGTGAACAATTGACTTCAGCTCAGAATCAATTATCTATTCAAAAGACAGGAAAAGTATTGGGAAGCAAAAATACCTCTAATATTGTTAAATCTAGTATTTCAGGTTCTGTGATTGATCTTCCCTTGGAAGAAGGAGCCTCTGTTATAGAAAGAAATACACTTAATTCAGGAATAACAGTGGCTATTTTAGCTAAAATGGGACAATTTGTATTTCGTACACAGTTAGCAGAACAATACTTAGAGAACATTCACTTGGGTGATAGTATTTCTTTAGTCTTCAATGCCTATAAAGATCTTAAAACTCAAGCTAAAATTACCAAAATTTCTTCAAAAGGGACTTTAGAGAATGGAATAATGAAATATACTCTTGAAGCTGAATTTCCCGTAACAGCTCAGATGCCTGTGATTCGTTCAGGGTATTCTGCAACGGCAGAAATAATTCTCAATAGGAAAAATAATGTACCTGCAATTGAAGAAAAATATATTATATACAAAAATGATTCTTCTTATGTATGGGTGAGAAATGGAGAAAAATTAGAGAAGAAGTATATTGAATTAGGAATTTCTGATGGGAAATATACAGAGATAACTAAGGGGCTTTCTGTTAATGATAAAATTATACAAAATGATTCAGCTCAATGATATTAAAAAGGCCTATCATACTGAGTTTGATACTCTTCAAGTGCTGAGGGGGATTAATTTGGAGGTAGAGAAAGGAGAAATGGTCTCTATCATGGGAGCATCAGGTTCTGGAAAATCTACTTTGATGAATATCATTGGGTTACTGGATACTTATGATAGTGGTACTTATCTCTTTGATTCTAAAGATATGAAAAATCTTAATAGTATAGAGCGATCTGCCTATCGTAGTCGAAATATTGGTTTTGTGTTCCAAGCGGCTAACCTTATTTCTTACAAGAATGTAGTGGAGAATGTAGCGCTCCCATTATTTTATCAAAATGTCTCTAAGAAAGAACGTGAGAAGAAAGCTATGGAGAAGTTGGAACCTCTGGGCATTACTAATTGGGCAAAACATTTTCCAAATGAACTCTCAGGAGGGCAAAGACAAAGAGTGGCTATTGCTCGTGCTCTTATTGCTGATGCTCCTTTGCTCCTTGCTGATGAACCTACAGGACAGTTGGACTCTAAAACTACCAATGAAGTCATGCAAATATTTAAAGAAATTAACCAAAAGGGAACAACAATTGTTATTGTAACTCATGAGGAAGATATAGCGGCACAAACACAGAGAATTATTCGTATTGTGGATGGAATTATTCAATAAAAAATAAGTGTACATTTGCTATGATTATACAAAAAATATCGTATCTTTGCACGAAGTTTTTTGATGTTTCTTACTTTGGGAAACTATAAATTTTAGAAAAATAAATGGATAAAACATATATAGAAAATTTTGTAAGAGATATTCCTGATTTTCCAAAAAAAGGAGTGCTCTTTAAGGATATAACTCCTATATTAGATAATGCAAAGGCAACTCAGGAGGCATTACGACAACTTTTAGCACCTATAAAAGATGAAAAAATAGATAAAGTAGCGGGTATAGAGAGTAGGGGTTTTTTATTTGGAATTCTATTAGCTCAAGCATTAGGAGTGGGGTTTATTCCTATTAGGAAACCAGGCAAATTACCCGCACAAACAATAAGTGAAAGTTATGATCTTGAGTATGGAAATAGTCGTTTAGAAGTTCATACAGATGCCCTTGTGAAAGGGGAAAAAGTGCTTATTCATGATGATATATTAGCTACAGGAGGAACTGCTTTAGCAGCTACAAGACTTATAGAAAGATTAGGAGGGGAGGTTGTACAATGTTCATTTTTGATGGAACTCTCTTTTCTGAACGGACGGGAAAAATTACATAAATATCAAATAAATAGTATTCTAAATTATTAATTATGAGAAAGAAAATACTTTCAGTGCTCATTCTAATGAGCGTAGGACAAGCCTTTGCACAGGATAATCTTATTAATGCATTGGCAAACAATCAAGGGAAAAATGTACAAAAGTACTACCAAATTAAACCTGTTTTTGCGATAGGGGTTACTGATGTAAAAGACCAAGGTCATAGTGGTACATGTTGGAGCTATGCTGGCTCTTCTTTCTTAGAATCTGAAATGATGAAAAAGAAAAAACAACCAGTGGATTTAGCTGAAATTTATACTGCTAGAAAAACCTATTTAGAAAAAGCAATTAATTATTTGCGTATGCATGGAGCTCTTACATGGGGTGATGGAGGAGAATTACATGACGTAATCAATATCTATCGAAAATATGGAGCTGTACCACAATCTGCTTATTCTGGACTCATTAATGGAGCTACTAAAAATGATTTCAAAGAAATGCAAAAGGATTTGGAATCATATCTAAAAGAAATAGTAACAAGTGAAAAAGTTCCAGCAAATTGGAAGGAAGTTTTTGAACAAAAAATGGATTCCTATATAGGAGCTGTTCCTAAGACATTTATGTATAATGGAAAAATGTATACTCCAGAAACATTCGCTAAGGAAGTTGTTGGATTGGAGGATGAAAAATATATAGAAATGCTCTCAGTAGAAAATAAACCTAAATACCAAAATGTATTTATGGCAGTACCTGATAACTGGAGTTTTGATTATGCATTCAATGTTAATATGGAGGACTTTATTACTACTATTGATTATGCTTTAAGCAAAGGATACACAGTAGGGTGGGCAGCAGATGTTTCTGAAAAATCTTTTAGTTGGCGTAATGGGCTTGCACTTGTTCCTGAAAAAGATTACAAAGACCTAAGTGAAGCAGAGCAAAAAGAATATTTCCATACTTATTGGAATGAAAAGGAAATCACTCCTGCAATGAGACAAAAAGCCTTTGACAATTATGAAAATACTGATGACCACGCTATGCAAATTGTAGGGCTCGCTAAAGATCAAAAAGGTAGAGAGTATTATATTGTAAAAAATTCTTGGGGAACAAGTAATGATAATAAGGGATATCTTTATGTATCTAAAAATTATGTTCGTTATAAAACAATGGCAATCTTAGTGAATCAGAAAGGAACTCCTAAGTCCTTGCTTAAAAAGTTTAAAAAAGCATCTTTTGTAAGCTAGAAGTTCAGTTTTGCATTATATGAATTATTTTAGATAATTTATTCCCCTTAATAGAATTTTTATTACGAGAATTATAATATAAAAAACGGATAAATATTTCTAAAACCATTAATAATGATAAGAAAAATAGTTTCAGTTCTACTTTTGATAAATGTAGGACAAGTCTTTGCACAAGAAAACCTTATTAATGCATTGGCTAATAATAAAGGAAAGGATATACAAAAGTATTACCAAATTACTCCTATTTTAGCTTTAGATGCTACGGAAGTGAAAAATCAAGGTTGGAGTGGTACTTGTTGGAGCTATGCAGGTTCTTCATTTTTAGAATCAGAGTCCCTAAAAAAGAAGAAACAGCCTATTGATTTAGCGGAAATCTATACGGCACGTAAGATTTATTTGGATAAAGCAATTAATTATGTGCGTATGCATGGAGCCGTAAATTGGGGAGATGGAGGAGAACCTCATGATGTAATCAATAGTTATCACAAGTATGGAGCAGTTCCACAATCTGCCTATTCAGGGCTTATTAATGGAGCTACTTACAATAACTTTGATAAGATGCAAAAAGACTTAGAACCTTATTTGAAAGAGTTAGTTAAGATGAAACAACTTCCTGATAATTGGAAGGAAGTCTTTGAAAAGAAGATGGATTCCTATTTAGGAGCTGTCCCTAAAACATTTATGTATAATGGAAAGATGTATACACCACAAACCTTTGCTAAAGAGGTTGTGGGATTGGAAGATGAAAAATACATTGAGATGATTTCAGTTGAAGATAAGCCAAAATATCAGAATACAATTATGGCTGTACCTGATAACTGGAGTTTTGATTATGCATTCAATGTTAATATGGAGGACTTTATTACTACTATTGATTATGCTTTAAGCAAAGGATACACAGTAGGGTGGGAAGCCGATGTATCAGAAAAATTCTTCAGTTGGCAGAATGGACTTGCTATTATTCCTGAAAAGGATTTTGAAAGCTTAACTCCTGCAGAACAAGAAAATTATTATCATACTTATTGGAAAGAAAAAGTGATAACTCCTCAGTTACGTCAAAAAGCCTTTGATAATTATGAAACTCTTGATGATCATTCTATGCACATTGTAGGTCTTGCTAAAGATCAGACAGGAAAGGAGTACTACATTGTGAAAAACTCTTGGGGTACAGAAAATGATAACAAAGGTTATCTTTATGCAAGTAAGGATTATGTTCGTTATAAAACAATAGCAATCCTAGTGAACCAAAAAGCAACTCCAAAATTCTTACTTAAGAAATTTAAAAAGGCTTCTTATATAAGTCTATAATTTTTTAAGTATATTCTTTTAAAGAGGTTATCTAAGGTTTCCAATGATAACCTCTTTTTGGATTTTATAACCTAAGTATAATATAAAAAATCCTACCTTTAAAGAAGATAAAAGGTAGGATTTTACACACAAAAGTTACTCGGTATTATCGTAGGCGGTCTGCTGATTTTACCAATTCTTCGTCCCTGTGAATGGCTCGATTTGCCAAAAATAGAAATACGATAGAAATGAATGGAACTATGAGCTGAACACCTTTCTCAGAAAGTAAATTTTCTCCAGATGAATGTAGCTCCTTCCACGAAAATACACTTAGTAAAATAAGGTTACACAAAATGTTGATTCTGTTTAAAACAAATTGTCTTTTTCTATTCTTATAAGAGAAAATACTGATTAAAGCAAGTAATAAGGTACTTATTAATAGAGAGGATATGCCCCAATCATCTATATTGAAAAACACAAAAGTACCTCCTAAAATACTAACAATCAGTAGATAAACCGTTTGAATGCGTTGTATCATTACATTGAGTTATAAAGTGCAAATATAAGAAAAAAAAATCTTTCTAAAGAAGTTTTTTCTCAAAAATTTGTGTATCTTTGCACTCGCGAAACAAATCTTTTAAGAGAGTGTGTTTTAGCATTGAATCTGCCTGATTAATGCTCCCCTCCAGTATTTATGTTTTTTCATAAAGAGAAGCAATCTATCTTCTCTTAGTAATATTATATTGACTTTCTCAAGATTGAATAACTGAATTATTAACTTACTACATTGACAATGTTTGAAATTTCCGATTTAAAGGAGAAAAAGCTCCTTGATTTGCAAGAAATTGCACAGTCTTTAGGAATGAAAAAGTTCAAAACACTTAAAAAAGAAGAACTTATCTATCGTATTATTGATTTTCAAGCAGAAAATCCTTCTCTTACAACTCAGAAGAAATCATCATCTGATAAAGATAATGCGGAGCAGTCTCTACCTTCATTAGTGAAAAATGCTAAAAAGCAAAAAGAAAAAGTAAGAGTCCAACAAAAAGAAACTTTGACTAAGAGAGAAAAGGCTCCTATGAATATAGAAAATGCCTCTAAGAGTCTACAAGATAAAGGAAAAAGATCAGAAATAATAGAGAATAGTCCCTCTAATTCTAAAGAGTCTATTTCTCAGCCTAAAAAGCAGATAGAGGCTAAAGAAAAAAATGAAAAAGCAAATAATAAAGAAAAGAAATTAGATAATAATTTTCAAAAACAAGACAAAAAGAAGGGAGAAATCTCTAAAAAGGAGATATCTTTACCAATAAAATATCAACCACAGGAAAGTTTAACTTCTAAGAATATAAATAAACAAATAGAACCTAATTCTTCAAATAATCAACAAAACACTCAATCTAATCAAAATCAATCATTAACAAATAATTCCCTAAATAATTCCCCAAAAAATACTAATAATCTTGAGAACTTTGATAAAGAAAAGAAGAATAGATACCGTTCTCCTGATTTTGAATTTGATGGTATAGTGGAATGTGAGGGAGTATTTGAGCTAATTTCAGATGGTTACGGTTTCTTGCGATCTTCTGATTTTAATTATTTAGCTTCTCCAGATGATATTTATGTTTCGCCCTCCCAAATCCGTCTTTTTGGACTTCATACAGGGGATACTGTATTAGGTTCTGTTCGCCCTCCTAAAGAAGGAGAGAAATATTATCCTCTGATAAAGGTATTAAAGATAAATGGTTGTGATCCTCAATCGGTAAGAGATAGAGTTTCTTTTGATAACTTAACTCCTATATTCCCAAATGAAAAATTCTGTTTGTCAGGAAGAAGAAGTTCTGTTTCTACTCGTATTATTGACCTTTTTGCACCTATAGGAAAGGGGCAACGAGGAATGATTGTAGCTCAACCTAAAACAGGTAAAACTACTTTACTTAAGGATATTGCCAATGCTATCTCGGATAACCACCCAGAGGTTTATCTAATGGTATTACTCATAGATGAACGTCCAGAGGAAGTTACTGATATGCAAAGAAGTGTAAGGGGAGAAATTATCTCTTCTACTTTTGATAAAGAGGCTACAGAACATGTAAAGATAGCGAATATTGTATTAGAAAAGGCAAAACGTTTGGTAGAATGTGGACATGATGTAGTCATTCTCTTAGATTCTATTACCCGATTAGCACGTGCTTATAATACAGTACAGCCTTCTTCTGGAAAGGTGCTAACCGGAGGTCTTGATGCTAATGCACTACATCGTCCTAAACGATTTTTTGGTGCAGCAAGAAATATTGAAAAAGGAGGTTCCCTTTCTATTATTGCTACTGCCCTTACTGATACTGGTTCAAAAATGGATGATGTTATTTTTGAAGAATTTAAGGGTACAGGAAATATGGAATTGCAGTTGGATAGACGCATAGCTAATAAGAGGATATTCCCAGCCATTGACCTAATAGATTCTTCCACTCGCCGTGATGATCTGTTACAGGATGAACAAACTCTTCAGCGTATGTGGATTGTCCGTAAATACCTTTCTGAGATGAATGTGGTGGAGGCAATGGAGTTTATTCAAGATCGTATTAAAAGAACTCTTAATAATAATGAGTTCTTGATGACAATGAATGAATAAATTAGAAAAAAGATTTTTCGTATATTTATACTCCTAAACAACAGCAATGAAAATACACTTTATTACAGAGGGGGAACCTTTCTTGCAATCCCTTATAGCAGCGCTCTCTCCGTTGCATGAGGTTTCTACAAACTCTTCATTGGTAGAACTTACTCCAAATATAGAAGCAGTAGTAGTAGAAGAAGGAATACCAACCACACATCCACAATGGCAAAAAGCTAAGGAACTTCAACTGCCTATCTATTCTTATGGAGCTTTTCTCTATGAACTTCATAAGATGAAAACCAGAGTAGTTATCTCTGGTACTCAAGGAAGAAGAACTATAGCGGACATGGTATTGTATACTATGGATTACTTTTCAAGAAAGATAGATTATTTCTTAGAATCATCCAGAGAAGGTGCTTCCAGTTGTAGGTATTCTTTGGAAGCGGAATTTGTACTTATTGAGGGCAATGATACTCTTACACAGATAGAACAAGTACCTATATTTCAGCTTTATCGTCCTACCTTGGCACTGATAAGTCATATAGATAAAGAAAAGGAAAAACAGTATGCTGACTTTGTAAATACCCTTACCAAAGGGGGAATCCTTCTGTACAATGAGGAAGATATCGCCCTATCAGTACTTGCTAAAAATACAGAAAACCAATTGCGCCTAATGCCTTATGGAACAGCGCCACACCAACAAAGTGGAGGAATGATTTATCTCCTTACGCCTGAGGGAGAGATGCCTCTTATGGTCTCAGGAGATGCGGTGATGAATTACCTATCCGGAGCTAAGTGGTTATGTCAAAATCTCGGTATAGATGAGCAGGACTTCTATGAGGCGATGGAAACATTTAAATGAAAAATGAAAAATAGAAAGTGAGGACTAAGCTCACAGAGCAGAGTATGTGAGGTGGTTCACTCTCATTTGTCCTTGTAAAGAACATAAAATAAAAAAGAGGCTGCCTGAAAAAGGGTAAGCCTCTTTATTGTAGAAAATTATATCAGTTATTTTATACCGAAACATTAAAGTCCCTTAATGCATCATTTAAAGATGTTTTTAGGTCAGTGGAAGCTTTTCTTTTCCCAATAATAAGAGTGCAAGGTACTTGATACTCTCCAGCAGGAAATTTTTTAGTATAGCTACCAGGTATAACCACAGAACGTTCAGGAATATACCCTTTGAGTTCTATAGGTTTTTCACCTGTTACGTCAATGATTTTGGTAGAGGAAGTAAGCACGACATTAGCTCCTAAGACAGCTCCTTTTTCTATACGGATACCCTCTACTATAATACATCGAGAACCAATAAAAGCACCATCTTCTATAATAACAGGAGCTGCCTGTAGAGGTTCCAGAACACCACCAATACCTACCCCTCCGCTAACATGTACATTTTTACCAATTTGAGCACAACTTCCCACAGTAGCCCATGTATCTATCATTGTACCGCTATCTACATAAGCACCAATATTTACATAAGAAGGCATAAGTACTACTCCAGGAGCAAGATACGCACCACGGCGTGCAGTAGCTGGAGGAACTACACGTACTCCCTTATCTGAATAATTATGTTTTAAAGGAATTTTATCATAGTATTCAAAGATACCTACCTCCTTTGTTGCCATCTTACGGAAGGGAAAGTAAAGAACAACTGCTTTTTTTATCCATTCATGTACCTGCCAACCATTATCAGTAGGAGTAGCTACACGAAGTTCTCCTCTATCAAGGATATCTATTACAGTATCAATAGCCGTCATAGTTGCTTCATCAGAAAGAAGTCTATGGTTTTCCCACGCATTTTCTACTTTCTCTTGTAAATCTTTTATATTCATAAAATTAAACTTTTGAAGTAATCTCCTGCAAAGATACTAAAAATAATCATTAATATTTTAATGATTAATGATTAATTGGTTGTTAATATTTACTTTAATGTGTTAAATAGATTAATAATTGTATAATTCTAGTGGGAAAAGATATTTTTACAATAAATACAATTAGTTGTATATCAAGTGCTTATAAGGATTTCCTCCTAACATTTTCATATCAGCATAAACAAATCCCATACGCAAGTATAATTTCTCTGCCAAAGGATTTCCCATAGAAACTAATAATCCTATAGTTTCCCCCTTGAGAAGTTCTTTTAGATGGAGTAATAATGAGGAGCCAATACCTTTCCCTTGTGCTATGGGAGAAACACTTAGTGTATCTATATAATATTCTCCTGCTTGGGTTTCTTTCTCCAGAGAAATGGTAAGACCATATTGTTGCTTTACAAAATCAAAAACAGATTGGGATAAAGATTCAATATAAGCGCCATTGTAATAGACCAAAGAGCCTAAGATATGGCTGTTTTTTTCATATACTAATGTATTCTTATAGGAATATTGATTATTTTCTTTAATAAAGAGATTTTCTAAAAAATGAATAGCCTCTTGTTTGTTTTCCTGTCCGATAAGTTTAAAAGCAACTTCAGGCATTGCTTGAAACATTAAGGGGGCTACATAAGGAGCATCATGAAGGGTTGCTGTTCGTATCATTGAAATTGGTAAGTAATAGTTCCTATTTGTTTAATTTTACTATCTTTGTTAAAACGAGCTTTACGTGCATAATAGATAGCATTATCAATAAGGCATCCATTGGAAGTGGTGGAAGCTGCTTTGTTATAAGCTGCTTCTGTTACGTAGCCTTGACTATCTACAGTAATATTAATGACTACTTTACCAGATTGTTCACAGGTATAAATAGGATTAGGCAGTTCTGAAATAGCATTTCTTCCTATCAAAGAATAGGAAATTAAAGTTCGTTTATTGGCTTTTTTCTCATCCTTAGGTTGTTGTTTATATTTTTCTAATTCTTTAAATGACATACCATCTTTCACTTTATAGGGGTCTGTTTTAGGAGTTTCTATACCTTCGCCTTCGTCAGGGTCAGTAGTTCCTTCTTCATTGCTATTTTCTTCTTGAGATTGTTGTTCAGCGAGAAGTTCATCCAATGTTTTTAAGTCCTCTACATGTTTTATACTAGCGTCGGCTTGGTTATAAGCATGAGTGGTTATAGGAGCGTTATCTTGATTCTGTTCTGTTTGAGTTTCATTCAAGAGTTTGTCCTGTTCTTCTAAAAGTTTAGTAATTTCTTCAGTAGGAGGTACTTCAAGCCAAATTTCTTCAGGTTTGTTATTGACTCTAATAATGATAAAGGAGACTACAATACAAAGCATTATAAAAAGAGTAATTACAAAAGCACCTTCTTGGCGTGACATGCCTATAGATTGGAATTCTCGTTTAAATAGTTGTATTAATTTCATTTTCAGTATTAATAAATAGTTGTACGAAAGTGTCTGGGGAAAGAGCATTCTCTACAGAATGCACTCCTATATGTGTACGTCTCAATGAGGAAAGGTAAGCTCCGCTACCGAGAGCTTTTCCTATATCATGAGCTAAAGAGCGAATATATGTTCCTTTACTACAATGTACCTCAAAAGAAAGTTCTTTTTCTGTGTATGGAACTAGATTTAATGAATGTATAGTAATATTTCTTGGGGATATTTCAGTAATCTCTCCTTTCCTTGCCAATTCATATAAGCGTTTCCCATCTTTCTTAATCGCAGAAAATAGAGGAGGAGCTTGGGTTAGTTCACCTATAAATTGCAGTCGGATTTCTTCTATCAATTCAGGAGTAATGTGAGTGGTAGGAAATGTAGCATTAATTTTGGTTTCCAAATCATAAGAAGGGGTAGTTGCTCCAAGAGTGATAGTTCCTGTGTAAGTTTTTGGAGCATCTTGAATAAAAGGAATCTGTTTGGTATGCTTCCCAGTGCAAAGAATGAGCAATCCTGTTGCTAAAGGATCTAGGGTACCAGCATGACCTATCTTAAACTTTTTCAAGTGATATCTTTTCATAATTGCCCATTTGAGCTTATTGACTGCTTGAAAAGAACTCCAGTGCAAAGGTTTGTCTATTAATATTGTAGTTCCTTGAATGATAGATTCCATAGGGTGTTAACTTCTCATATTATAAAAGTTGGGGCAAAAATACATCTATTTTTTTAATTCTCTATTATAGTTTATTAAAAATATTTGAAGGTAATAAAAAAGAAGTACCTTTGTCATTAATTAAATAAGGACTCACTATGAAACAAAAAAGTTCTCTTTTAAATATTGAAAATGGTGATCTTTTTCTTTTGAGAGAAATCACTATTTCTAAAAGTACAACCTTCTCAGAACTTCGTAAATTATTTCCTACTCATAGGATATGGGAGGTAGAAACAGGATTTAATTGGATATATTTTGATGATATTCTCTTTGAGTATAAAAAATTTTATCTTTACATCTGTTTTGAAGGAGAGATGATAAGAATGATAGGTTTTTCTATGCAAGATAATATTACTTCTACATGGGAAAACTGGAGTGAGGAAAATGAATTACAAAAGGAAAAATATTATAAACAATGGCTCACTTTTCATATAGGGGAAAGGAGAAAGTTCTCATGGGGAATGATTGATGCTTATTTTGATAGAAAAGCAGGAGATACATCAATCTGGATTAATTATAATTAAGCTATTATTTCTTAACAATACTTTGGAAATGTCCTCTTAGATGTAGATTTGACCATTTAAGTTATAAGATTTGAGAAAGGATAATTACATTTTGAATCTGTTAGCAATAAAATGGGAAGATAATATGTAACTTTTGAATAGTATAACTTTTATCCAATTTTGAAAGAGAAATGTTTGATGAAATATTTAAAAATTGTATCTTTGTGCTATTTAAAATCAGAGGGTAAAGATTTTTTATAAAATGGATATAGCACAGTATGTACTTAACTTTGTTAATCAAACTCATCGTTCAATTTTCTTAACGGGTAAGGCGGGTACAGGAAAGACTACCTTATTGCAGCATATTGTTACTACTACCTATAAAAATGTGATAGTAGCAGCACCTACGGGAATTGCAGCTCTTAATGCGAAAGGAGTTACTCTGCATTCACTTTTTCAACTTCCGTTGGCCACTTTTATTCCTTTTTCTATTGAGAATTATCCTCTATCTGAGAATATAAATGTAGTTATTCCTAAAACTCTTATAAAGCAACAAAAAATGAATGCCTATAAGAGAAAAATGCTTAAGAAATTGGAACTTCTTATTATTGATGAAGTAAGTATGCTTCGTGCAGATACTTTGGATATGATTAATGTTGTACTGAAGTCTGTGCGAAAATCTCCCCGTCCTTTCGGGGGAGTACAAGTGATTTTTATTGGAGATTTATTACAACTTCCTCCAGTGGTAAAACCTCAAGAATGGCAAATTTTGCAACATTACTATAAGGGAATTGCTTTCTTTCATTCAAAGGTTATTGAAGAGAATCCCCCTCTGTATTTAGAATTGGAAAAAGTATATAGGCAAACAGATGAACATTTTGTAAGTATATTGAATCGCTTACGTAATAATGAAATAACTCTGCAAGACAAACAAATATTGCAGACTTACCTAAAACCTTTATTTATCCCCCCTAAAAAAGAAGGATATATTATACTTACAACTCATAACTATAAAGCTGATCAGTTTAATAGTGAAGCATTTGAGGAAATTAATAAAAAAGAATTCCATTATTATGCAGAGGTGAAAGGTGAATTCCCTGATTATCTTTATCCTTTAGATATGCAATTGACTCTTAAAGTAGGAGCACAAGTTATGTTTGTAAAGAATGATTTGGATATTCCTAGACGTTATTACAATGGAAAAATAGGAGAGGTAGTATTTCTATCACAGGAAGAAATTCATGTAAAATTAGCAGACGAGGATACCATTATTGAAGTAGGTAAGTATATATGGGAGCATATTCGTTACAAGAACAAGACAAATTCAGAAGAGATTACTCAAGAAGTATTAGGAACTTTTACTCAATATCCTCTGAGATTAGCATGGGCGATTACAATACATAAGAGTCAAGGACTTACTTTTGATAAAGCTGTAATTGATTTAGAAGATATTTTTGCATCAGGGCAGGCTTATGTTGCTCTTTCCCGCCTACGGACTCTTGATGGGCTTGTATTATTATCTTCTTTTAAGGATAAAGAGCTTCATGTCTCTCCAGATATTATTGATTATGCCTCTCAGAAAGTATTACCAGAGTCATTGGAAGGATTACTTTCCTCAAATAGAAAGGATTTTTTAGAGGAAGAAATAGTACAGACATTCTCTTGGCTTGACTTGGCTGTTCAATGGAAAGTACATGTTAATTCTTATAAGATAGAAAATACTCAAAGTATTAAAAGTCAATTTTATAGTTGGGCTATAGAACAGAGTAAAGCTTGTGATACCATTGTATTGAATTCAGAGAAATTTGTAAACCAACTCAAAGGTATTCTTACAACACCCCATTATGATATTCATTTTCTTTTAGAAAGATTTCACAAAGCATTTGATTATTTCTTTCCACTCTTGGAGAGAATAGCTTTTGATACATTCTATACTCATTTTCAGATAAATGGAAAAAAGCAAGGAAAAACTTTTGTAGAAGAACTTACACTTTTAGAGGAAATGATTATAGAGGCTATTGTTAGGTTACTTAAAACTAAAATTATTCTTGAATCCTTATTAGATAATCATCAGAATATAGAAGATAGAAAGGAAAATTTTGAAAAAGCAAAATCCTATAAAGAATATCTTCTAAGTCGTGTATTTGAAAAATGGAAAGAGGACTCTCTAAGTGGAAAAATTTCTATAGGAGGACTTAATATAACCAAAGAAAAGAAGAAAGAAAAAATTTCTACTTATGAACAGACTTTTCTTCTATGGCAGCAAAAAATGTCTCCTCTTGAGATAGCTAATAAGAGAAAACTTAGTCAGAAGACTGTTTATGGGCATTTAGTGAAATTTGTAGAAGAGGGAAAAATTGCAGTTACAGAATTACTCCCTATTGATAAATTAAGTCAGTTGGAGGAAATATTTCCAATAATATCAAGAGAGGAAACACTTACCTCTTTGAAAGAACAAGTGGGGGATAGTTATTCTTGGGAGGAATTGAGGCTATTTAGAGCTTATCTGATAAATAAAAATAAAGAAAAGGAGTGAACCTGCTTTATATTTCACTCCTTTTCTACTACTATTACTCATTATTTACGGAAATATTTTTTATATTACTCACCAAAAAAGTAAGTTTTTCTTCATTATCAGTATAATCAACAGAGATAGTGTCCCCCTGTCGTACTTCTGATAATACTATTTTTTCAGCAATTTCATCTTCTACATAGTGTTGGATAGTACGCTTGAGCGGGCGTGCTCCAAATTGTTTATCATATCCTTTCTCAGCAATAAAATCTTTAGCCTTATCAGTAATACGCAGAGAATAGCCCAACCCTTTCATGCGTTCTAATAATTTCTGAAGTTCTACCTCTACAATATCCTTTATATTTTTCTTGTTAAGAGTATTGAACATAATTACATCATCTATACGATTGAGAAACTCAGGAGCAAATACTTTTTTAAGTGCATTTTCCACAACAGAACGTTCATACTCATCAGCCTGGGAAATTTTGGCAGTGGTAGAAAATCCCACACCCTGTCCAAACTCTTTCACTTGTCTAGCTCCAAGATTGGAGGTCATAATAATGATAGTATTACGGAAATCTACCTTTCTACCAAGGCTATCAGTAAGGAAGCCATCATCCAATACTTGTAATAACATATTGAAAACATCAGGGTGAGCTTTTTCTATTTCATCTAAAAGAATAACAGCATAAGGTTTACGTCGCACTCGTTCAGTGAGTTGGCCTCCTTCTTCATGTCCTACGTATCCAGGAGGTGCCCCGATAAGGCGAGAAGTAGTGAATTTTTCCATATATTCGCTCATATCCAAGCGGATAAGAGATTCTTCTGAATCAAATAATTCACGAGCTAATATCTTAGCTAACTGAGTTTTTCCTACTCCTGTTTGTCCTATGAAAATAAAGGAACCTATAGGACGGTTAGGATCTTTAAGTCCTGTACGATTACGTTTGATAGCTTTTACAATCTTAGAGATAGCTTCTTCTTGTCCAATTACTTTTTCAGTAATAAGTTTTTCTAGCGAAGAGAGTTTCTTCATTTCAGACTGTTCCATACGGGTAATAGGAACCCCACTCATCATAGAGACTACTTGAGCTATATCTTCAAAGCCTACTTCACTTCGATTCTGCAAGGATTCTTTCTCCCAAAGTTCTTTTTCCTGTTCTAATTGTTTATTAAGATTGCGCTCTGTATCTCGGTAACGAGCTGCCTCTTCATAGCGAGCTCCACTGACAGCCTCGTTCTTAAGTTGTTGCATTTTTGCAATCTCTTCCTCTAAGTTTTCTATTTTTTTAGAGACTTTTATTTGAGAGATATATACACGAGCTCCTGCCTCATCCATTGCATCTAGGGCTTTATCGGGTAAAAAGCGATCTGTAATGTATCGAGAAGTAAGTTTCACACAAGCCTCAATAGCCTCAGGAGTATATTTTACGTGGTGATGGTCTTCATATTTTCCTTTTACATTGTTGAGGATTTCTATGGTTTCCTCATAATTTGTAGGCTCGATAATTACCTTTTGGAAACGGCGTTCTAGAGCTCCATCTTTCTCTATAGACTCTCGGTATTCATTCAAGGTAGTAGCTCCAATGCACTGTATTTCTCCACGTGCTAAAGCAGGCTTGAACATATTGGAAGCATCTAAACTACCTGAAGCACTGCCTGCACCTACAAGGGTATGTATCTCATCAATGAATAAAATAACGTCTTTATTTTGTTCTAATTCATTCATGATGGCTTTCATACGTTCTTCAAACTGACCACGATATTTAGTTCCTGCAACTAAAGAACCTAAATCAAGGGTCACTACTCGCTTATTGAACAAAGCACGGGATACTTTCCTCTCTATAATACGCATAGCAAGTCCCTCAGCCACTGCACTTTTTCCTACTCCAGGCTCACCGATTAATAAAGGATTATTTTTCTTTCTACGACTTAGGATTTGGGAGACTCGCTCAATTTCCTTAAAACGACCTACTACAGGATCTAATTTTCCTTGTTGCGCCATATAAGTTAAATCTTTCCCAAAATTATCCAGTACGGGGGTATTTGTTTTCCGAGCAGGTACATTCTTTTGAGTAGTAGAAGCTGACAAAAAGTCAGGTTTTGCATCATCATCGTCATCATCATAGGTATAAGAATCGGAAAAAGCCTTTTCATCTTGTTTCTTCTCATTATTGATGATCTCGAATTGTTGCCTCACATTATCATAATTAATCCTTTCTTGATTTAGGAGTTTGGTAGTTGGATCATTATCATTTCTTAATATGCATAATAATAGATGCGCTGTATTGATTTGGCTATTACGAAAACTCTTCTGTTCCAAAACAGTAGCCTTTAAGGCTCTATCTGCTTGTTGCGTAAGGGGAATACTTTGTTCTATTGAGGCAGAAGGAGCCGTTGAAAAAGGATTTATAGAATTGGCTAGTTTTTCAGTTTTACGTTGTAAAGCAGCAAAATCCGCATGTAAGGCTGTAAGCACTTCAATGGCGCGTCCTTCATTTTCTTTAAGGATACCCAATAACAAATGCTCAGTCCCTACTACATTGTGTCCCATACGGTTAGCTTCAACTTTTCCCGTATTAACTACATTTTTTACTCTGGGTGAAAAATTTTCATTCATAAGTATTGTTGTCCTTTCTTTTTTATATGCTAAATTATAACTTTTATTATATGGCAAAAATAGTGCCATTGAATTTTGTCTGACATTTACAATTTAGCATGAGAAATATTTATTTGTTAAAAAAGTTAATATTTAAAAATTAATTATTTTAGATTTTCTATACTTTTTTGAAGCATTGCTATTTTAGCTAAAGCATCTGTTTCTTTTTTCCGCTCATTCTCTACTACTTGGGTAGGAGCTGAGGTAACAAATTTTTCATTAGAGAGTTTGGAACGTACTGATTTTAAGAAACCTTCTATATGGGTAAGTTCCTGCTCTAACTTCTTGATTTCTTCTTCTACATTTATCTTGTCTAAAATAGGAACAAAATATTCATTAGCTTTTACTCGAAAAGAAATGGCTCCTTCAATAGCTGTTTCTATATAATTAATTGAAGAAATATTACCTAATTTTGTTATAGTACTATCCCATTCAGTTCCAAAGTATTCATTATTAATTACAGAAAGAGAAATTGTTTCTTTGAAAGCAATATTTTTTTCTTTACGGATGGTACGAATACCTGAGATAATCTCTTTAGCAAATTCAAATTGTTCTAAGATAGTTTCATTAAAGATCTCTTCTTTAGGATACTTGGCTATAATAAGTGCTTCTTCAGGAGTTCTTGAAGAGATTTGTTGCCAAATTTCCTCAGTGATGAAGGGCATAAAGGGATGTAATAGCTTTAAGTTATTTTCAAACAAAGTAATAACTTCCTTAAGTGTTTGTATATCAATAGGGCTTCCAAAAGTGGGCTTTACTATTTCCAAGAGCCAAGAACAGAAATCATCCCAAACAAGTTTATAAACCTTCATTAAGGCATCAGAGATACGGTATTTGTTGAAATCATCTTCAGTTTCATTAAGTACCTTTTGGAATTTGCTCTTAAACCATTCGATGGATTTTTTAGCATAATCAGGTTGGGGAATATTAGCCGTTTGCCATCCTTTGATAAGACGGAAAGCATTCCATATTTTATTAGCAAAACCACTACCTTGTTGACAAAGGGCTTCATCAAAGAGCAGATCATTTCCTGCAGAAGAGGATAAGAGTAAGCCAACACGTACTCCGTCCGCCCCGAAATCCTTGATAAGTTTTAGAGCATCAGGAGAATTACCTAAGGATTTGGACATCTTCCTACGAAGTTTATCTCTGACAATTCCTGTTAAGTAAACATTAGAGAATGGTTTCTTACCTGCAAATTCATAGCCTGCAATAATCATTCTCGCCACCCAAAAGAAAAGAATATCAGGAGCTGTAACTAAATCTTGTGTAGGGTAATAATATTTGAATTCTTTGTTATTAGGCTCTAGAATACCATTAAAGACGCTTATAGGCCAAAGCCAAGAAGAGAACCATGTATCCAAAGAATCTTCGTCCTGATGTAAATCACCTAAAGTTAAATTAGGATTATGGGATTTCTTCCTCGCCAGTTCAAGAGCTTTTTCTTTAGTCTCGGCTACTACAAACTCTTTGTTTTCCCCATAATAGTAGGCTGGTATTTGTTGTCCCCACCACAGTTGGCGAGAGATATTCCAATCATGTACATTTTCTAACCAGTGGCGATAAGTATTATCAAATCTTTTTGGATAGAGTTTAATTTCTTCAGTTTCTGAAACCGCTTTAAGAGCAGGTTTTACCAATTCTTCCATCTTTAAGAACCATTGATCTAAAGGACGTTGCTCTACCACTGCTCCCGTACGTTCAGAAGTTCCTATGTTATTTATATAGTCTTCTGTTTTAGCAAGTAACCCCTTCTCTCCTAATTCCTTAACAATTTCTTTACGTACAATGAAACGGTCTTTGCCTTTGTAATGTTTTCCTTGTTCATTAAGCTTCCCTTCATCTGTAAAGGTATCTAAAATAGGTAACTGATATTTAATGCCTATTTCGTAGTCATTAATATCATGAGCAGGGGTAATTTTTAAGGCTCCTGTTCCGAATTCAATATCTACATAATCATCTTGAATAATAGGGACGGCACGATTTACTACAGGAACAATAACTTTTTTTCCATGTAAATGTTTGTAACGCTCATCATTAGGATTTACACATACTGCTACATCTCCGAAGATGGTTTCAGGGCGTGTAGTGGCTACAGTAAGGTATTCATCAGAGCCTTCTACTTTGTATATAAGATAGAATAATTTCCCTTTTTGTTCTTTATAAATAACTTCCTCATCAGAGAGAGTTGTTTTTGCATCAGGATCCCAATTGACCATGCGATAACCTCGGTAAATATAACCTTTGTTGTATAAATCTACAAATACTTTGATAACGGATTTACATAGATTGTCATCCATAGTGAATTTGGTTCTTTCCCAATCACAAGAACAGCCTAATTTTTTAAGCTGCTCAAGAATGACTCCTCCATACTGGTGAGTCCAATCCCAAGCATGTTTGAGAAATTCCTCACGTGAGAGATCACTTTTTAGGATTCCTTGTTCTTTTAGTTTTGCTACTACTTTGGCTTCTGTAGCAATAGAGGCATGGTCAGTACCGGGTACCCAACAAGCATTGAATCCTTTAAGGCGAGCTCTACGGATAAGTACATCTTGGATAGTATTGTTAAGCATGTGCCCCATGTGTAAAATACCAGTTACATTGGGAGGAGGTATAACTATGGTGTAAGGTATTCTTTCATCGGGAGTTGAACTGAAAAAATCGTGTTCAATCCAGTAAGTATACCATTTATTTTCAAAGTCCTCTGGTGAATATTTTGTTGTAATTTCCATCTTTGGCATGGTATTTGTTAGTAAGAAAATATCGTCATCTGATTCAAGGGACAAAATTAAAAAAAAATATTATATTATTATTGCTTTTTAAAAAAATATTGTAATTTTGCCGCGAGTTAGAACGAAAAAACTAAATAGTAAATTATAATTAAATTATTAAAAAAATGAAAAAAGTTTTATTTTTTCTTCTTGCTGTAACATTTGGATTTGTTGCACAAGCACAAAACAAAGCTGAGATTAAATTTGTTACTGAAGAAATTGACTATGGAACAATAAAGCAAGGAGCAGATGGCTTGCGTGTATTTGAGTTCAAAAATACAGGTAAGGCACCTCTTGTAATCTCAGGAGCTAGTTCAAGTTGTGGTTGTACAGTCCCTTCTTGGCCAAAAGATCCCATCGCTCCAGGAGCAACTGGAAAGATTGAGGTAAAGTATGATACTAACCGTGTAGGAGCAATTGCTAAAACTATTATGGTTACTTCTAATGCTACAGATACCCCTAACATTGCTCTTAGAATCAAAGGAAAGGTAGACCCTAAATAAAATAGTTAGAGTTTAATTAAATTAATTTGAGCTGCCCCCACATCAAGGGCAGCTTTTTTTCTACAAATGAATGTAATGAATGAGAAGGAATGAAAATATAGTATTTCTTTCTAAAGATCATTATTTTGGATTGATTCATATATGGAAAATAAAGCAAGGAATAAGGAGAAAAGTAACTCTTGATCGTATAGTAAAATATATTACTTTTTATTGGGAGAATAATCAGAAAGCTCATTTTGAAGAAGAAGAACAATATCTATTTCCATATCTTTCTGGTGAATTGATAGGAAAAGCCATAGAGGAGCACAAACAAATTAGAACACTTATAGAACAAATTCAAAAGATAGGAGGGATATATTTGATAGAAAAATATATAGATCTTCTTACGCAACATATTCGTTATGAGGAGCGTATTCTTTTCCCTTATATAGAAAAAAATCTTTCTGATAAGGTACTTTCAGAAATAGGAGGGAAACTTACAAAGGAGCATCATACTGAAATAGAATCCTATGCAGATGAGTTTTGGCAATGATTTACTGAAAAGCATAGCTAATTCAAATAAAATTTTTATCTTTGCGCTTTAAAAACAAAAACCATGATATTACCTATTATAGCTTATGGAGACCCTGTACTAAGAAAGGTATGTGAGCCTATTACGGCGGATTATCCTGAACTTTCTAAGCTTATTGAGGATATGTTTCAGACTATGTACAAAAGTCATGGAGTGGGGCTTGCAGCACCTCAAGTGGGGCTACCCATCCGACTTTTTGTTGTAGATACTATAGGATTCTCTGAGAATGAGGACTTAACGAGGGAGGAAAAAGAATATCTAAAGAATTTTAAACGTCCATTTATTAATGCAAAAATTATCAGTGAAGAAGGAACTCCTTGGATGTTCAATGAAGGATGTTTGAGTATTCCAGGGATAAATGAAGATGTCTCTCGCAAGCCGACTATTGAAATAGAGTATCAAGATGAACAGTTTAATATACATAGAGAAACTTTTTCAGGACTGGTAGCACGTGTAATTCAACACGAATATGATCATACAGAAGGGAAATTATTTACAGATTATCTCTCCTCTTTTAAAAAACAACTGCTTAAAAACAAATTGAATAATATCAGTAATGGGAAAGTGAATGTATCATACAAAATGCGATTTTTTGAAACAAATAAAAGAAGAATTCGTTAAAAATAATATATATAGATGAAGTTAAATCAAATATTAACTATTTCAGGGAAACCAGGATTGTATCAATTACAATCCCGTACCCGTTCAGGATTTATAGCTCTTTCACTTATTGATCAAAAGCATATCAGTATTGGGCTACGCAATAATGTAAGTTTGCTTTCAGAGATAGCTATTTATACACTTGAGGGGGAAAAGCCTCTTGAGGAAATATTTAAGGCTATAAAAGAGAAAGAAAATGGAGGAAAAACAGCTATATCTCACAAAGCAACTAATGATGAATTGGAAGCCTATTTTTTCTCTGTAATTCCAAACTATGATGAGGACAAAGTATATCCGAGTGATATAAGAAAGATTATCCAATGGTATAATCTGCTTATTGATAGAGGATTCTTAGAAGATGATCCTTCTGAAGAAACAAAAGTTGAGGAAGAAAAGTAGAATTGTTATAATTGCTCATAACACACTTTGTAAGGATCTTTGGTAGCCTTACAAAGTGTTTTTTTTAAGGTGAATAAAAGAAGATAAACTCTATTTCTAAGCAATCTAATTAGAAAAAAATATTTAATATTATTTTGTGTTTTTTAAAAAATAAATCTTAATTTTGCCACAATGAAATTAAAAAGCAATTTTCTTTCAAAACGGACTATAGGAATCTTATTTTGTATTCTTTTAGCAGCACTTTCGTGGTTTGTTGGGAACCTTTCCAAGAGGAGTACTCAACAATATACAGTGAAGGTATCATATAAGGATTTGCCTTCTCAGAAATTCATGACTACTGAAGCCCCCTCATCAGTTAGGGTAGAATTAGAAGGAGTGGGATTTTCTTTATTTAAATATGCAATATCTACTCCGACTATTACAATATCTTTTAATGAATTAAAAAGGGTAAAACATGATAAATATATGTTTAATAAAAATCTTATTTCTCAAATTAATAAGCAGTATTTCCCTGACGTCTCAGTACTTAGTTTACAGCCGGATACCTTAAAAATTCATTTTCAAAAGATAGATCAGAAAAGAGTTCCTGTAAAAGTTCAGTTTCTCTTACCCTTACCTGAGGATTATCGAATAGAATCTTATCAGATATTTCCAGATTCTGTGCTTATTAGTGGACTTGAACATGAATTGGATACGGTTACAGGAGTTTATCTATATAAGAAAGGTAAGAAAAATATAACAAAATCTTTTTCTGGAGAAATACCTTTGAAAAGTACTGCAAAAATTCATTATAATGCGCAGAAAGTATCCTTTTCTGTTCAAATAGTTCATGTAACAGAAGAAAAAATAGAGACAAAAGTACAATTGCTTCATCAGCCATTTTCTGCAGATGTAAAGTTATTTCCTGAAGAGATATCCATCTTGGTATCAGGAAATTTAGAAATTATACGTGATCTAAAACCTACAGATATTATTGTTGTAGCAGATTATAGAAAGCGTAATGATACACATATTCCTCTTGAAATATACAAAAAGCCAGCCTCCATAGAGGTGTCTTTAAGTGATCAGAAAGAGGTAGAATATCTTATAGTACACTAAGAATGAAACCAACCGTAGGACTTACAGGAGGAATAGGTAGTGGGAAAACTACTATAGCCAATCTTTTTGCAAATTATTTTTCTATACCCATCTATATAGCAGATGTGCAGGCTAAAAATCTTATTGCAAATAATTCTCATTTGCGAGAGGAAATTAAGTTACTCTTAGGAGAAAGAGCTTTTGTAAATAACGTTTATAATACTTCTTTTGTATCGAATATTGTTTTCTCAAATAAGCAGGTGTTGGACAAACTTAATGCTATTATCCACCCTTATGTACAAGAGGATTTTTTGCAATGGAAGAATATGCAGAAAAGTCCTTATATAATCAAAGAAGCTGCTATTCTTTTTGAGAGCGGATCTTATAGAGATTGTGATTATATTATCATGGTAACAGCACCTTTGGAAGAACGTATTAAGCGTGTAATAATTCGTGATAAAATTGATAGAGAAATGGTGGAAAAGAGGATAAAAAATCAGTGGAGTGAGGAAAAAAAAATAAAATTATCAACATTTGTTATTGAAAATAAAGAAATCGATAAAAATTTAGATAAAATCAAAGAAGTGCATTTTAAAATAATGAAAATGATAGATGAAAACGTAGGAAATTAACCAAAAAGTTAAACGTTGTTAAAAATAATTAGTATTGAAAAAATAATTATAATTTTGCCTAATGAATAAGAGAAGTTATATTGTTACCCTAATATTGATGCCTATAGCACTAATAGGGCTTATTTCCATTCAAATATATTGGGTAAAGAGTTCTATTGACAATAAAGAGGAAGCTTTTACACATTCCGTTCAGCAAACGCTTAATTCGGTAGCTGAATCAGTGGAACTCAAAGAAATTAATCGATATATTACCCGATTTATAGAGCTAAAGGGAAAAGATAGCTTAGGTTCATTGAAATCATCACAAATTCGTGATTTAGTTTTTGTTCAGGAGAATAAGAATACTAAAGAAACATTTACTTACAAACATCAAGTATTAGAAGAAGGGTATACTGTACCATCAGAGTTATTCAACCTTCCTAAAGGAGATACAACTCAGATACGAAATTATGTAAGTAAGCAAACCTCCCGTACTTTTGGTCCTAGCAAAGGGTTGGATGGTCAGCGATTTAGTAGTACTACAATAAAGGAAAAAACAGGCCGTATAACATCTTTTGATAAAGCTATGTTTGAGGAGATGTTCCGGGAGATTTCTGTAAAGCTTTCCATAGAGAACCGAATTACAGCCCCACAATTAGAAATTCTTATAGAGAGAGAACTTAGAAATAGAGGACTTAATTTGGACTTTGAGTTTGCAGTATATGATAAATCGTTGCCTAAAGGGAAAGAAATGACTTCGGTTGTATCAAGCAGATTTAATCCTAAGGCAAAGAATATCTATAGCATTCCACTACTGAGAAATCAGGAAGGAGAGTCTCATTATGAATTAGAAGTACATTTTCCTGATAGACAGCGTTATTTGTTATCTTCAGTGGTAATGATGGCTGTTTGGGTATTTATATTTACTGCTATTATTATTTGGGCATTTACTAAGACATTTATACAGTTGCGAACTCAAAAGCAAATTTCTGAGATTAAGACAGATTTCATTAATAATATGACGCATGAGTTTAAGACCCCTATAGCTACTATTAATCTAGCTCTTGATGCAATGAAGAACCCAAAAGTAATGCAGGATCCAGAAAAGATGTCATTTTACTTGAAAATGTTGCGGGATGAAAATAAGCGAATGCATGCCCATGTAGAAAATGTATTACAGATTTCAAAATTGGATAAAAATCAAGTAGAAATAGAGAAAGAACCTTTGGATGCTCATGAGTTAATTGATAATGCTGTAGCACATGTACAACTACTAATAGATGATAGAGGAGGAAAAATCAAGAAACATCTGCATGCAGAGAATTCAGATATTTTAGCTAATGAAATGCATTTTACTAATGTGATTGTTAATATCTTAGAAAATGCTATTAAGTATTCTCCAGAAGCACCAGATATTGATATATATACGGAGGTTGCTCATAACAAATTTGTCATAAGAATACAGGACAAAGGTCAAGGAATGAGTAAGGCTGTGTTAAAGAAAATTTTTGAGAAGTTCTATAGGGAACACACGGGAGATTTGCATAATGTAAAAGGACATGGATTAGGGCTTGCCTATGTGAAACGAATTGTAAAATATCACGATGGAGAAGTGTATGCAGAAAGTGAGAAAGGAAAGGGAAGTACATTTGTGATAAAGATCCCACTTATTATTTAATTAGAAAATAAACGTAAAAAAATATTAATTTTAAATGTTGAATTATGGAAGCAGTTAATAAAAAAATTCTTCTTGTAGAAGATGATCCAAACTTTGGAACTGTATTGAAAGACTATTTGTCCATGAGTGGCTTTGATGTTACCTTAGCGAAGAATGGTATGGAAGGTTTTGATAAGTTTCGTAAAGATCCTTATGATATGTGCATTTTAGATGTTATGATGCCATATAAAGATGGTTTTACACTTGCTAAAGAAATTCGTGAGAAAAATGAAAAAGTACCTATTATCTTCTTAACAGCAAGGACTATGCGAGAAGACGTGATTAAAGGATACAAATCAGGAGCAGATGATTATTTAAATAAGCCTTTTGACTCAGAGGTATTGCTTATGAAAATTAGAGCAATGCTTCAAAGAAAATCTATTGATACTGTAATTGATAGTAAAAAATTTGAATTCCAAATAGGAGACTTTTTCCTAAATTCTAAACTCCGCTTCTTGCGTTACAAAGATGAAGAACCTTTAAAACTCTCTCCTAAAGAAAATGAACTTTTACGCTTACTTGCCTTACATGAAAATGATTTGATGCCTCGAGAATTGGCATTGAATAAAATTTGGAAAGATGATAACTATTTCACCTCTCGTAGTATGGATGTATATATTGCAAAATTGCGTAAATATCTTAAAAAAGATGAAAATGTAGAGATTGTAAATATTCATGGAGAAGGTTTCCGTTTGCTCACTGGTAAGGAGGATGAAGAAGAAAATGCATAGTTAAATAATATTTCATTTACCGAAGAGATTATTCTATAAGTGGGTAATCTCTTTTCTTATTTAGAAATAATTATATGGAAGATTCCTTAAAAATATCTACTTTTCCAAAATCTGAAAAATTATGTAATTTTCATCGCATTCAGTTACTCTTTAGAGAAGGAAGTATTATAAAAAAGTATCCTTTAAAGCTATTATATCTTCCTACAATCAATGAAAATTTTTCAACTCAGGTACTCATTAGTGTACCGAAACGAAAATTTAAAAGAGCTGTTCATCGTAATCGGATAAAACGATTGATAAGAGAGAGTTATCGTAATCAAAAGCATTTATTATTGATACAAAAGCCTCTTTCATTAGCTTTTGTATATATGGGGGAAGAACTTATCTCATATACACAAATGCATTTTCTTGTAGGAGAATTGTTAAAACAACTTTCTTTGATGCAGAAGTAAATTGTCTTAAGAGAATAGTATATGTTATAGGAAAAGGTTATCTTTGCATATATTTTTTGTATAATAAAATAGTTGTATATGGGAACTTATATAAAAGGAGATCGTGATTTTGAGGAAATACCCTCCCTTACGGCTAAAGCCCTACGTATCAATTTGAATGAACACATTTATGGGACTTTCTCTGAGATCGGAGCAGGACAGGAAACGGTGCGTTATTTCTTTCGTGCAGGAGGTGCTTCTGGAACCATTGCAAAAGCAGTAAGTGCATACGATAAAAATTTTAGTGATGCACTTTATGGAGCAGAAAAAGATGGTCGTTATGTAACGGAAGGACGGCTTAAAAAGATGCTTACTCATGAAATAGGACTTCTGGAGGATCGCTTACCAAGAGATAAATATCCAGATAAGCTTTTCTTCACTTATGCAAACACGGTGACTACCATTGATTTTGCTAAGCGATATAAAGGACACGGATGGGTTGGAATACGCTTTCAAACAGAACCTCAAGGAGGATATAATGATATTATTTTGCATATCCGATTTCATCAAACAGAGACACGTGCTCAGCAGGAAACACTAGGAAAGCTTGGAGTGAATCTTATTCATAGTGCTTTTTATAAAGCAGATAAGCCTCATAGAATTATTAAATATCTTTATGATCATATAGATAGAGATCTTATTGAGATAGACATGATTAACTTCTCTGGACCTAAATTTGCACAAGTAGATAATAGGTTGATGAGTTTGCAATTAATCAAAAATGGTATGACTGAGGCTGTAATGTTTGGTGCTGATGGAAATAATTTACTTCCTGCTGAAGAACTCTATAAGAAAAATATCCTTACTTTGAGAGGTAGTTTTCGCCCTGTTGCCAATGTGAATATTGATATGCTTGAGCGATCTTTAGACTTATTTCTTCAAGAAAAAGGGGTAGAAAAGAAAAATACACAGGTTATTTTTGAAATAACACTCTCAAATCTTTTAGAGTCTGGAGAATTGGATGAACAGGACTTTATGGATAGAACCCGTATACTTTCATCATTAGGGTACAAAGTACTTATATCTAACTTTAAGGAATATTACCGATTAGCAGAGTACTTTTCTAACTATACTAAAGCTCAAATGGGGATGGCTATGGGAGCTGATAACCTCATTGCCATCTTTAAGGAAGAATATTACACGCATCTGAGTGGAGGAATATTGGAGGCTTTTGGAAAACTTTTTTACAGAGATATTAAGATATATCTTTATCCTATGAGAGATAGAGATACAGGACAGATTATCACCAGCAATAATATCCAAGTTCCTCCTCGTATGAAGGAACTTTACAAATTCTTTAAATTCAATGAGAAAGTAGTAGATATTCATGATTATGATATAAAAAATTTGGATATACGATCTCGAGAGATTGTTCAAAAAATAAAGAAAGGAGAGGATGGTTGGCAGCCATTACTGCCTAAAGGAGTTGCTGAAATGATAGAAAAAAATGGCTTTTTTGGTTGGAAGAAGAAAGAATAAAAAAAGAAGCTATCCGAAAGGATAGCCTCTTTTTTTATTTCATGGACTGGAAAAAATTCTCCATTTTTTCTTTTTCTTCTCGTGCTAAATCTGGGTCAATAAGGATACGTCCACTATGTTCGTCTGTAATGATTTTCTTACGGGTGGAAATTTCCACTTGTACTTGAGGAGGGATTACAAAGAAAGACCCACCAGAAGCTCCACGCTCTACAGGAACAATTGCTAACCTATTCACTACGCTATTACGAATCCGCTGATAGGCACTTAATAAACGAGGTTCTATCAGGGATGAAATTTCTAAGGATTTTTTAAGGAGAGTTTCTTCATCTTTTTGAGTTTCTTCTAGGATAGAATTGAGCTCCTCTTTCTTATGCTGTAGATGTTTTCTTCGCTCCTCTAACTGATCTTTTATCTTAGCAATAGTTAGCTTTTTTTGTTCTATTTCTGCCTTATATTCCTTAAGATGCTTTTCTGCTAATTGAATTTCAAGCTCTTGGAATTCTACTTCCTTAGAGATAGCATTGAATTCACGATTATTTCGTACATTTTTTTGTTGTTCAGCATATTTCTTAATAAGTGATTTACTTTCCTCAATAAGATTTTTTTTCGCAGAAATATCCGCATTTATCTTGTCAATGTCAGAAGTTAATTTCTCCACGCGGCTTTCCAATCCCATTACTTCATCTTCTAAGTCATCCACTTCTAAGGGGAGCTCTCCGCGTACATTTCTTAGTTCATCTATTTTGCAATCAATTAGTTGCAAATCATATAAAGTTCTTAATTTGTCCTCTACGGATATTTCTTTTTTTGTCATAACTATAAGTAGTTGATAGGATTTGTATTTGTATTAGCTAAATAAAATGCAAAGGTAGGAAATTTTTTTGTAAGTTGTTCCCATAAAAGCATTTTTGTGAATTGTTCACTTTCATAATGTCCGATATCTGCTATAAGAATTTGATTTTCAGATTTAAAGAATTCGTGATATTTAATATCTGAAGTAATATATGCTTCGCAATGTTTCCTAATACAGGCTTCAATAGCAGAGGCTCCACTACCGCCAAGAACTGCAACTTTTTTAATTTTTCTTCCTAATAGGGGAGAATATCTTATACAGGAGGTCTGCATGCGTTCTTTTACAAAATATAAGAAATCTTCCTCTGGCATAGCTGAAGGGAGTTCTCCTATCATTCCTAAACCTATATGTTGATGGTTGTTTTCTAAGGTATGTATTTCATAGGCAACTTCCTCGTATGGATGATGGGTGAATAGAGCCTTTAAAATATTTTTTTGTAAGTGTTTAGGGAAGATGACACTAATACGAGTTTCTTTTTCACTATGGAATTTATTTTTTTCTCCTATAGTAGGGGAACTTTGCTCATTTCCCATGAAAGTACCTATACCATTAGTATTGAAACTACACTGAGAGTAATTTCCTATATTACCAGCACCAGCTTCGAAGAGTTTTTTTCTCAAATTTTCAGCTTCCTTTTCTGGGATATAAGTTACTAATTGTTGGATAGTATGAGGTTTAGGTAGGAGAATATTTCTGTTAATAAGTCCTAATCGGTCGCAGATTCGTGCATTTACTCCCCAGAAAGAGTTGTCCAAAGCGGTGTGTATAGCATAAATAGCTATATCATGCTGAATAGCTTTAATTACAGCACGTTCAACATAATTCTTACCCGTAAGCTTCTTGAGTCCATGGAAGATAATAGGATGGAAACTTACAATAAGATTACATTTTTTTTCAATAGCTTCATCAATTACTGTTTCAAGGGCATCAAGAGTTATGATAGTACCTTGTAATATATTATTTGGATTTCCCACTAGGAGTCCTACATTGTCAAAATCTTCCGCATATTCGGTAGGGGCTATTTCCTCTAGAAAATTGATAATTTCTTGTATTTTCATTATAGAAAAATTATGGTGTAAGAAAAATTTTTAAAAATAATTACTTTCAGTAAGACTACTAATTTTTAGGTATTTAGAGGATGACAAGTATTTGGGATTATTATAGTATGCAAAGATCATAGTACCTTCTTTAATGGTCTCAATTATTTGCTTATAAATAGCTGTGGGTAATACAGGACATCCTAAGCTACGTCCATATCGTCCATTCTTTTTTAAGAAATCTTCATTCATATAATTAGCAGTGTGTATTACGATGCCTCGTTTGTATGCATTTGAGTTATAATTTCGCTCATCTCCATAGAGCTTTAAGCTAAATCCTGCATCTCCTTTATAAGTTTTCCCTGTTACATAAAAGCCTAAGCTACTTTTGTTTGAATCATTTTTATTGGAAAAATAAGAAGCTGCTTTCATTCCTGTTTTTTTCCCATGTGCCACATAAGTATAATAGAGAATCTGCTTAGAAGTTAGATCAATTGTATAGAAGCGTTTCTCGCCACTTTCTTTAGTGAAGTCTATGATAGAGAGTAATCGCTTATCATTGAGTTTATTTTGGATTTTCATATTCTGATAACCAATATAAGCATACCTGAAAGCACTATAATTAAGGTCATGTTCTCTCCCTTGAATATCTATATATAATCTTTTAATGGCATATTCAAAATCCTCTTGAGGAGTGAATAGGCTATCTATAATGCTGGAAGAGAGCTTAGAGAATGCATTTATTTTTGAATGTTGTCCATATACGGAAGAAAAGGAAATACAGAAAAATGTGATTAGATAGAGAATTCTTTTTTTCATTTATTTATGAAAATTTATTGATAAGTGGGGCAAATATCTGAAAAACTAATGAAATAGACAAGCCTTTTCTTAATCAAAAAGTCAATAACTTTTATTATTGTTGATAATTTATTGGTTAAATATTTTGTAATATATTTATTTGCAATTACTTATTTGTAATTTTAGTATATAACTTGATTTAAAAGAATTAACTTTAATTCAAATAATTTAACAATTTATTAATGTTTATAAAGATATATTTTTGAATTTTTATTAAATATAGTTTCTTTGTTAAATAGGAGGTATTCATAGATAGTACCTCAATAAAAAATTTAGGGAGTAGGATACTTTTTCTTAAATACTTTATAGCACCAAGTTCCGACTGCAATAAGGAAAAGTCCACTGAAAAGAACTAGTAGAATAAAATAATTATCTGGAACCAATAGGTTATTCAGCAGAGCAAATCCTTTGTAAGTAATTAAAAGTTCTGTTCCTACAAAGGCAGTTGCATATAGAGAAATACTCCATTGAGAAAAGCGAATATGTAAATTATTCTTTAGGAAATAAATAATACCAGAACCTATTACTCCCAAAAAAGTAAAATGTAAATAACTAATTATAAAATCTCTATTAAATAGAATTATTTTTGATATCCACGGGAAAGAACCTAAAAACATAAGAATAGTCTTCAGGCACCATAAAAATAAGAAAATACGTATCAAAAAGGCAGGTTTCTCTAATTTTATATAAATAGTATACAACTGATAGACACTTATTAAGAGCAGAAAACTTGAAATATTTCCTATAATATAGAGGAGAGGGTTATCAAAGATGCCTACCCAAGAAAGAGTAACGGATCCTATAGTTCCTATAATAAAACAATAATAAGCAGAATAGAGTTTCTGGCTTATCAGCATGCTTTTATGCTCTATTTCACCTACTAAAAGTCCTAATAATACAGATAAAAACCAACCATTATATTGAAAGTGTAGAAAAAAGTAAATTGCACTATTATACCAATCACTATTCTTTCCTGTCTTTATAATGATTAAAGGTAGCAACCAAATACCTAAACTTGAGATCACCAAGAAGAAGATTCCCCAACGGACAAATCGTAAAGAAAGGGGAAATTCTTTTATGGGCTCAACACTTTTGAAAAGAGAATAGCGAACATGTATGAATTTCTTACTTCTCTTAATAAAAAATATACTGAACCAATAACTTCCTATAATAAATAAAGAAGAGAAGATAATTGAATATAGAAAATACCCTCCGAAAGGGAAAGTAAAAAGCATTCCTAAAATAGATATCTGGGAAAAAATGAATATTTTTAGGTATTCTTTTCTATCTTTTTCTTTTAAAAAATATTGACAGATAAGAGAGGTGAGTATTGTATATACCCATCCCAATAACCCTATGTGTGAGTGCGAATGGGTTACATATCGAAAGTCAAAAAAAGTATTTGTTAGATAGGCAATCCTAAGAGAAAATCCTAATAGGATAGTGATTATGAAGTAAAGGAAAGCCCACTGAATATCTCTTCGAGTATTCATAAAATCGTTACTTTAAAGAATTTGTTCTCTTAACTAGGGAGAAGTGTGCAAAAGTAGAAAATAAATTACTAAATCACAAGTCTATAAATGCTAAATTATTTAATAATAAAATATAATAAAATGATAATTAAAAGTGTAAAAAAATAGTTTGTCTTTTTATGACAAACTATTTTAATACTAATAAAAAATCAAACTTTAAGGTATGAATACATTCTTTTTATAAGAAATAGCGTTCTTTTTCTCCATTTTTATTTTGTATGATAATAGCATTACGTTGTGACTTGCTATTATCAAGAATATTCTTAACGCTATCAATATCGGTTACTTCTTTTCCATTGATAGAAATCAATACTTTTCCGTCCAAATTCACTCCATTTTCAATAAATAGTGGACTTGTCTTAGTTATTTTTACTCCTTTTTTTATTTTAAACTCTTTTTTATCTTTTTCAGAAAGGTTTTTTACAATAATTCCCAAGTCATTTGCTACATAAGAATCATTTTTTTGAAGTTTAACAGTAATATCCTTTTCTTTTCCATCTCTAAGTATTGTGATTTTCACACTATCATTAGGGCGTTTTGTATTAATATGACCGCTTAGGTCAGAGAAAGTGTGTATTTTTACATTATCCATTTGGGTAATAATATCTCCTTTTTTAAGTCCTGCTTTTTCTGCTCCAGAGTCATCATCCACACTATCTATATAGAAACCCTCTGTTTGTTTAGTTTTAAGTTTTTCAGCGGTTTCTGAATTGAGTTCTGTGCCAGCAATTCCTAAAACACCTCGTTGTACGTTTCCATACTCAATGAGATCTTCCACTACTTTTTTAGCAATATTACTAGGAACAGCAAAAGAGTATCCAACAAAGGTGCCTGTATTGGCAGAGGCTATGGCTGTATTAATGCCTATTAGATCTCCATTGAGGTTTACCAAAGCTCCTCCACTGTTACCTGAATTAACAGCGGCATCTGTTTGTATGTAGGACTCTACTTTTCCATTATATTGGTTGCCAAGATTTCTTGCTTTTGCGCTAATAATACCTGCAGTAACAGTGGAAGTAAGATTAAAAGGATTCCCTACAGCCAAAACCCATTCTCCTATTTTAGTATTATCAGAATCTGCAAAAGTGAGAAAAGGTAATTTCTCAGAGGCTTTGATTTTCAATAGAGCAATATCAGAACTACTATCTGAACCTATAATTTCAGCTTTGTAAGTTTGGTTATTATTTAAAGTAACTTGTACAGATGAAGCCCCACTAATTACATGGTTATTAGTAACAATATATCCGTCAGGGGAGATGATTACTCCAGAACCTGTTCCTGCCAATCGCTCTTTTCCTCCTTGCTGTGGCATATTACCACTAAAGAGGTCAAAAATAGAAGTAATTTCAGGTGCTACGGTCATATTTTTCACATGAACTACGCTATTGACAGTCTTATTGGAAGCATTAATGAAACTATTCTCATCAAAATTAAAATTGGCTACCTGATGGAAATTTGTATGTACTACATTTGTATTGTCCTCTGTAGAGGATGAAAAAGAAAGAGAACTATTTTCTTTCTCTTTTATGAGAAAATGATAACCTCCTAAGGCAATAGCTCCTCCCATAATTGCAGAGAGTACAGAAATAAAATATTTTTTCATATCAAAAATCTTAAAATAATTAATAATATCTATTTTTTTAACTTCAAAATTGCGAATACTATTTCTCAAAAACAATGCCAAAAAGATAAAAATTACAAATTTAACTTTTTTTTAATGGATAGTGCATGGACGTTATCATATAAACTTGATTTGTAATATATTATGTATTCACTTTTAAAATATGTCTTTGTTTGAAGTAAGAACAAAAAGTAAGAATATATGACATTGCATCTTCTGTAAGAAAATTGTCTAATAAAAAGAGGCTTAGTAAAGGGATGAAAATTGAAAAAAGATTGATTTCTTTAGATTCGAAAAAAATCGTAATTTTGTGCCTACAAAAAATAAGTTAATTACTGCTTCTCATGAAACATTTGAATGAAAAGATAACTCTTGCAGAGAATGATAGTTCTTCTTTGGTGGATAGGGTAGAGCAGAGCATTATTGACTATATTAAAGATAATGCCTTAAAAGTAGGGGATGCTCTTCCTAAAGAAATAGAGTTTGCCGAATCCTTAGGAGTAAGTAGGACAGCTATACGTGAGGCTATGTTGCGACTAAGGACATTGGGCTTGGTGGAATCACGTAAGCATAGGGGGATGGTGATTATGGAACCTGATTTGGTTCATAATTTTGAAAAAATGCTTGATCCTGCTTTAGTCGATATCAAAAAACTCTCTAACCTTTTTGAACTAAGAATGATGCTTGAAGTAGGAATGGCAGATTTTGTTTTTGCCCGTAAGACATCAAGACAACTAAAAGAATTAGAAGATATTGTTATTAACTCGGAGGAACAACGTTGTGATAGTCTTAATTTTTATTTAGAAGCAGAAAAGCAATTTCATGGTAAATTATATGAAATGGCAGGAAATGATATACTGAAAAAGTTTCAGGATATATTTATGCCTATATTTCAATATGTACATGATATGAATCGATACCAAGCTGCCTATATTCTCCCAGAAGGAGGTAAGCATATCTCTCATCGTGACTTGTTTGAGGAACTTAAACATGGTACTCCTTCTTCTTTTAGGGAACTCATGCGAGAGCATTTGAATCCCCATTATATCAAAGTATTAGGGATTAGTTGTTAAAATGTAAAGATATTGGAATTAAATAGGCTATTCTTTAGATTTGAGTAGCCTATTTTCTTATTATCACGAAAAACTGTATAGATGCATCAGAAATATGATATAGTTATTATTGGTAGTGGCTTAGGCGGACTTATGTCAGGACTTATTTTAGCCAAGGAAGGAAAAAGGGTTGCTATTATTGAAAAAAATAGTCAATTTGGAGGAAATCTACAGACATTTGTTAGGAATCGTACTCTTTTTGATACAGGAGTACATTACGTAGGTAGCCTTGAAAGTGGACAGACACTTTATAATTATTTCTCTTATGCAGGTATTATGCAGCAATTAGACTTGGAGCGAATGCCTATAGAAGGATATGATCATATTTGTTTCGGAAAAGAAGTTATAGAGTATCCTCATGCCCAAGGCTATGAGAACTTTGTTGAGCAATTATCGTTTTATTTTCCTAAAGAACATAATGCTATAGAGCAATATATAACTAAAATACAAGAGGTGTGTAATTGTTTTCCCCTTTACCGTTTTCACTTGGACGGAAGTTATGATGAGCACTTACTTTCAGAACCTCTTACAGATTTTTTATCAATGATAACTTCTGATAAACGCTTGCAGGCAGTATTATTGGGAAATAATTTCTTGTACGCAGGAACACGAGCATATACTCCTTTATATCTGCATGCTTTATCAGTAAATTCCTATATAGAAAGTGCATGGAGATTAAAGAAAGGAGGTTCTCAAATTACTTATTTACTCTTGCAACAGTTGGAGAAATTGGGAGTATCTCTTTTTAAAGAGAATGAGGCTCTTGCTTTTGAATATCGTAATGAGAAAGTATATTCAGTGATTACTTCTCAACAAAAAAAGTATATTGCTGATCATTTTATTTCTGATATTGATATCAAACAATTGGTTCGCTTAGTAGGAAAAGAATATTTTAAGCCTTCCTATTTTAATAGAATAGAGCGACTTACCCCTGTGACCTCAGTTTTCTCTTTATATTTGGTATTAAAATCTGATACATTTCCTTATATACCCTATAATGTATATTGGTTTAAAGACACTCAATCTGTATGGGGATCACCCTATTATACAGAGAATGATTTCCCATCCTTCTATACGCTTTCTATGAATCCATCTAAAAATAGGGAAGGATATGCAGATAATATGACTATTATGACCTATATGAATGAAAAAGAAGTGAATCAATGGATACATACCTCAAATATGGTTTCACAACCTCAAGATAGGGGAGAGGAATATGAAGTTTTTAAAAAGGAAAAAACTGAACAACTCCTTAAAATAGTTGAAGGAAAATTCCCTCAAATAAGAAATAGTATTGCTTATATGTATACTTCAACTCCTTTAACCTATAGGGATTATATAGGAAGTCCTACAGGAGCTCTTTATGGATATGAGAAAAATGCTTATAAGATATTACACTCACGAATTATCCCTCAAACACATATTCCTAATCTGTATGTGACAGGGCAAACTGTTAATATGCATGGCCTAGTGGGGGTAACTATAGGGGCTGTACTTACTTGTATGGCTTTGCTTAAGAAGAAGATAAATGGGATAGGATAAAATAAAAATGAATGAAATATGATTATGAGTTTTTAGTTAGAAAGATAATATATTATTTGTTGTTTTATTGTGAGATTTTATATATTATGTAGGTGAACTTGAAAATTAGATAATGTATGGGAAGATTATGAAGAAGATGTCTCCGAAGATTATTTTATGGATGTAGAACTAAACAACAAGAAAAAGAACGATAACTCTACTCCCTGGATAGAATTAAAAAGGAAGAACAGAAATTATACTTTTTGTTCTCCCTTTTTTCATATACATTTAAAAATTGATTTCAATAGATTCAGAATCACCTCCTGTGGCTTCAATAGGGTCATTTCCTTGACAATTGAGGCTAAAACTATCACCTTGAGGTCTTGGGAAAGCTCCTTTTGAGATACCTAAATCCTTGTCTTCATATCCTTTTTTCATATAATATCCCCAGATAGGAAGAGCCATAGTAGCTCCTTGACCTAATTGTAATCCTCTAAAATGTACAGAACGGTCTTCTCCTCCTACCCAAACACCAGTTACAAGATTAGGGACAATTCCCATGAACCATCCATCGGACTGGTTTTGTGTAGTTCCTGTTTTTCCAGCAATAGGATTGGTAAAGGCATAAGGATATCCAGTAACTACATTTTTATAAATGGCATTATAAGCATCAGCACCTTTAGTACGTAAGCGTATCCCCGAACCGGAGTGCGTTACTCCTTCTAAAAGATTAATAACAGTATTAGCTACATCGGCACTTACTACGTCATGAGTTTCTGGTATATATTCAAAGAGTACGCGTCCGTTCCTATCTTCAATGCGAGTAACAATGATGGGTTTCACATATACCCCCTCATTAGCAAAAGCTCCATAAGCACCAACCATTTCTAATAAAGTGATATCCGCAGAACCTAGGGCAATTGAAGGAAGTTCTGGTATGTCGGCAGTAATACCCAATTTTTTTACGAGTTTCACCACAGGCACAGGTCCTACTTTGTCCATTAGATTAGCAGTGATAGAGTTGATGGAGTTTGCCAAGGCTGCCTTAAGAGTAAGCATTTTACCACTAAAATTACCATCGGCATTGTGAGGACACCACTCTTTGCTATTTCCATATTTTCCTGCTTCTATACAGGTTTTTACATCAGGTAGTTGATCACAAGGAGTATAGTGAAGCTGATCTATAGCAGTGGCATATACAAACGGTTTAAAGGCAGAACCTACCTGACGAGCTCCTTGTATTACTTGATCGTATTTGAAATTCTTATAATCAATACCACCTACCCATGCTTTGATATGTCCTGTTTGTGGTTCCATTGAAAGGGCGGCTGCTCTCAAGAAAGCTTTATAATAGCGGATAGAATCAGAGGGGGTCATAATAGTATCAATGGTACCTTTCCAAGAGAAAACTTGCATAGGAATCTTTTGTTGGAAAGAAGCACGGATTTCTTTTTCTGATTTACCTAAAGCTTTTAAGTGATACCAACGATCGGAATTCTTCATCGCTCGCTCCATAATGCGATTAATTTCCTCTTGAGAGAGATTTACAAAAGGAAAATTCTTATTTTTCTTAGGATTATTCTCATTGAAGAAAGCTTTCTGGAGATTCTTCATGTGTTTCTGTACCGCTTCCTCTGCATTTGCTTGTAATCGAGAGTCTATGGTAGTATATATTTTGAGACCATCAGAATAGATATCATACTTAGAACCATCAGGCTTAGGATTCTTCTCTATCCATTCCTTCATATAAGAACGAAGATACTCACGGAAGTAAGTAGCTATGCCTTCATTATGCCCTTCTGGATTGAAATTCAGTACTAATGGAAGTTTTTGTAAAGAGTCTTTTTCCTTAGTGGTGAGGTAATGATTCTTCTCCATTTGGGCGAGTACAACATTGCGTCGATTGATAACTCCCTCCGGATTTTTGCGTGGATTATACAAAGAAGAGTTTTTGAACATACCTACCAGTACAGCTCCCTCTTCTATTTTGAGATCTTTAGGTTCTTTCCCAAAATAGATACGTGCAGCCGAGCGGATACCGTCGGCATTATTATTGAAATCATACTGATTAAAGTACATGGTAAGAATTTCCTTTTTAGTATATTGTCGTTCTAATCGAATGGCAATAATCCATTCTTTTATCTTTTGAATATAGCGTTTGCCTACATTCTTAGAACCTTCATGATGGAAAAGAAGTTTTGCAAGCTGTTGTGTAATAGTAGAAGCTCCTCCTCGCCTACCTAAAAAGACTATTGCACGAAGTGTACCGCGTGCATCAATTCCTGAATGACTTTCAAAACGTTCGTCTTCAGTGGCAATTAAAGCATTAACTAAGTGCTCAGGTAATTCTTTATAGGTTACTGCTGTACGATTATCATTGAAGTAAAACTTACCTAATGTTTTTCCATCAGCAGAGATTATCTCTGTAGCAAGATTTGTTTCAGGATTTTCTAAGTGGTCAAAGTCTGGCATTTCTCCTAAAGCGCCCCACGAAGCCAATAAGAAAATAAAAATTACCAAAGCTATTCCTCCCAGTATACAACCCCAGAAATATTTTAAGAGTCTTTTTCTTGAAAAAAAGGTCTTATCTTTTGTTGTTTTTTTTGTAGTCATTTTTTATTCCTTTTTAGGATTTTCAAAATACTCGGCAAAAGTACAATATTATTTACAATTAGCACCTTCTTATTATGAAATTATGATTTATTTAGAAAGAATTCTTATGAGAACCTGTCAATTAAGATATATTATATAACAAATTATTAAAAATCAATATTTAAATAGAAGAGAATTCCTGAGAATTATGATAGGGCTATATTATGATACTGATACTTAAGTTCTTTATGGTAGTACTTATAGTAGTAGTTTATCCCTATAGAAAAAAATCTCCATAATTAAGTAGTATGTTGCAATCTTAATGAAAAAAGGTTGCACACAAATATTTTCATTTCATTGGAAAAAGAAGTTCTAAATCTGCTCCCAAGCCTTGCTTTAATCTGTAAAAGGTCTTAATAAAGGTGTCTTCTAAGAATATTTCATTGATAAGTTCTGTACGAGATATAAAAAATGTTTCTATATGACTTTTGTCATAAGTATAATCATCTTTTCTTCCATAAAAAAGTAAGAAGAGAGTTCTGCATGGAACATACAACTGAATCTCCTGAGGAAGATAAGGATGAATCTCTGCATCTGAAGGACTTATAGAAAGAGGAGAGCCTATCTTTTGTCTTTTTAAGCTCTCCTTGTCCCATAATCCTATATTTGCTATAAGTAAGCAAATAGTTATTAAGAAAAGTTTCCACCCTTGTAGGAAAATGAAGGATTATAAAAACTCTTAAGAACCTTGATGAGTTTTCTTTAGTAGGTCATTAACAGATTTTACGGGATTGAAAGTAATCTGAGGGACTTCTACAAAGATGCTAATCCATCCAGCCATACCTCCATTCCAAAGTCCTGGTAATTCTAATGCCTTGAGAGGGATACCATTATAGGATTTTTCAGTAATAAAACTAAGTTTTTTATCTTGAAATTCCTCTAAGTCAAATATTTCTCCCTTGTAGTTTTTGATACAACAAACTATATCCACAGGATTAAAATGAGTAGAAGATTGTAATATTTTCCATTGTTTAGGGTTGTTTTTATCTATCTGAGCCATTTCAATGATTTGAAGGCTTTCATTTCCTTCTGTATCTTTTACCCAAAAAGGACCTCCCCCTACTTCTCCTTCATTTTTCACCATGCCACATACACGAATGGGGCGATTGAGCATTTGGTAAATGTACTCTATCATATAACGCTTAGCAAACTTATGTACATAAGGCGGTACCTTAATATTTAGTTCAGGAAGAAACTTAAGTACTTCGGGCAAATCTTTCTTTTTAAGTTTTTCTTTTTGTATTTGCCTTAGGATTTTATGTACTTTAGAACGTGTATCTTCCAGTTTCCCAGCGAGGACTTCTTTGTAAAAGATAGCCTCATCGGAATATGATTCTACCACTACATTATCTATATTTTTGATAAAGATAATATCAGCATTGAGTTCATTTAAGTTCTTAAGCAGTGCTCCATGTCCTGCCGGACGGAAAAGGAGTTGATTATTTTCATCTCTAAAAAATTCGTTATTTAGGGTAAGGGCTACTGTATCGGTACTTTCACTTTGGTGAGAGAAAGATACTTCAAAATGTACACCATACTGTTTTTCTAAATCAGGGCGGATTTCGGCTAAGGTGTTAAGGAATTGAGAGGTATATTCCTTATTAATAGTGAAGTGAATATTGACAACATCTCCTTGTGTAGCGTATAGAAAAGCCTCACGGAAATGCTCTTCAAAAGCAGTAACTACTTTTTCACCATATTTGTGGAAAGGAAAGAGTCCTTTAGGTTTGTTTTTATAGTTAAAAGGTTCTTCTTCCAATAATAATTTAGCAATGCGGTGTTTCTGTGCATCTTCGGAAAGTCCGTTGAGCGTTTTGTGTTGCTCTATATATTTCTGGAGGGCTTCATAAAAGGCAAATTGAGGAAGATGCTCAAAGAATATCTCTACATTCACATTTCCACTTTCCTTTACATATTCAGAAAAAGTTTGTTTCTCAGGATTAAAATCACTGACAAAAGCAGATAGAAACTGAAACATACGGGTGGCAGATCCCGAAGCGGGGACGAACTTGAGAATGTCTAAGCCATTTTTCTTCTTCTGATAGATAGCTACGTATTGGATAGCTTCATCACGTGAAAAAGAGAAAATGCCTGTTCCTACATGTGCAGGAGCGACTAAATTTACAGGAGGGACTCCAGAGAGGAAAATAGATACTTGTTCCTGTAGTTTACTTACTTTGATCCCTTTTTCTCCTAAGAGAAGTTGGTCATACTCGGTTAATTCTTTCATCGTTTTAGTTTTTGGTTAATTTGTTGTATTCTACTATTTAAATCTCCCTTCAATAGGTGAAAGGGAATAGATTTTTCTTCTAAAAAATGCTTAAAGAAAGTAAATACTTCATTTCGTTCATTAGGCTTGTCTCTTAAATCGTCGGCTTGCCAAGGAACATCTATATAGGTTAAGAAAATAAAATCATACTTATGAGAGAGTGCATAGTGCTCGATTATAGGATTGCATTTTCCATAGTATATATAGGAATAAATAACTAATTCTAACAGACAGGTATCACAGAAAAGGTATTTATTAGCCTTTTGAATCATTTCATTTTCAAGAGCTATTTGTCCTTTAGCGATAGGAATCAAATCCTCCCATGTACATGGCAAGTGTTCAGAGTCCCATTTTTTTTGTAGATAAAGGCGCATATATTCAGGTGTCCATTGGGTGTTATACAGTGCAGCCATTCTCTCACTTAGGGTTGTCTTCCCTGTGGACTCAGGACCTAAGAACACTACTCGCTGACATGAACTGTTTAATTGCGTAAAATCCTTTTCCATTCTCTATAGGCTGAAATAGCTATAATGGTGAAAATAGCATATTGTAGGGCTGTAAAAATAAAGTTTTTATAAGTATATAGAGGAATAGAGACAACATCTCCAATAATCCAAAAAATCCAATTTTCTATTTTTCGTTTTGCCATGAGCCACATTCCCACAAGGAAGATAGCTGTAGTTGTGGCATCCACCCAATCAGTCCATACAAAGTGTTCTATTCCTAATTCTATTCCATCTAAAGAAAAATTATTATTGATATATGGCTTAAAATAATAAACAATCATTACTAATAGCCAACTCATCAACGCTAACCAAGAGGTGATTTTTATATCATAAGCATTCATCTTAGAGATTTCCACATGGATATTGTCTTTACTATTTTTTGCCCAGAGAACCCACCCATAAACACTCATAATAGTATAATAAGCATTGATGAGCATATCTCCGAATAATCTTCCACACCAAAGAAGATATACAAAAAGAACGGTACTAATGATTCCTGTGGGATATACCCAAATGTTTCTTTTTTTAGAAAAAATAACACTGACAAGACCAAAAAATACGCCTAATATTTCTATATAGATAAGATGGTTTGGGACACCTTTGTACTGAGAGAAAATCCAATCAGAAATGTGGCTCATAGTCGTGTCGGTCGGATTTTACAATTTTTATGTAAATTAATCCCTTTTCCAAGAGTTCAAATACTTCTTTTACCTCATTAGTAAGTATTTCCATGACACGGTCATATTCTCCATATACTTGGGTACTAAGGGGATTTTCATACACAATTAAGCCGGATGCACGGAGTTTCTTAATAAAGTGAATAATTGGAGCCTCAAACTCATCTTGTAAGGGGCTTAAAGTAAGTTCTACAGATACTTTCATGGTAAAAAACATTTCTTATTTTCAGAAAGCAAATATACTAAAAATAATTGAAAAAAGATATCTTTTCTAAATTTATTTTTGAAAAATATTTTAAATGTAGTAACTTTGCCTGCGCTAATAGTCATTGTCATGGGAAAAATCAGAAAGATTATATTTAATAAGCGTTTTCTTAAGAGAAGTATGTTCTTTATAGTATTTGTTTTGCTCATGATAGGAGTGGTTATTCATAATGCAGATAATACTATTCGTGAGGCTACTAAAGGGAAGCTATATACTCAAGTAGATAGTATTCCTAAAAATAGGGTGGGCTTACTGTTGGGAACAAGCCAATATCTGAAAGATGGGCGTATAAACTTATATTTTCAATATCGTGTGGAGGCTGCTGTAGCTCTTTTTAAGGCAGGAAAAATTGATTTTATCCTTATTAGTGGCGATAACAGTACTAAGGAGAATGATGAGCCTACAGACTTTAAAAAAGCATTAATAGCTTTAGGAATTCCTGCTGATAGGATTTATTTGGATTATGCAGGGTTCCGTACGCTTGATTCTGTTATAAGAGCCAGAGAAGTATTTGGACTTACCCAGATGGCTATTATTTCACAGGCTTTTCACAATGAAAGGGCTATTTATATAGCTCAGAAAAAAGGCATTAAGGCTGTAGGATTTAATGCCAAGGATGTGGATAAGTATATAGGATTGAAGACACGTATCCGTGAACGGTTTGCTCGTGTGAAAGTATTCTGGGACTTGACCTTTGGAGTAAAACCTAAATTTTTAGGAGAAAAAATAGAAATTCGTTAAAATGAGGACTTTAGGAGATTTATATTTGATACCTAATATGTTAGGGGAAGTTAGAGTTACTGAAGTACTTCCACTCAAAGTTAAAGAAATAGTTCTTTTGTGTAACCATTTTATAGTAGAAAATGAGAAAAATGCGAGACGGTTTATAAAACAAATAGCTCCTGAAAAATCTCAAGACCTTCTTGAGCTTTTTCCATTGAACAAACATACTGCAATAGAAGATAAACAAACATATTTGTCCTATTGCTTGTCAGGATTTCCTACAGGGATAATTTCAGATGCAGGTTGTCCAGCTATTGCTGATCCAGGAAGTGAAATAGTACATATAGCTCACCAAAAAGGAATTCGTGTGATCCCTTTAGTGGGACCTTCTTCTTTACTTCTTTCATTAATGGCAAGTGGGATGAATGGACAATCCTTTGCCTTTAACGGATATTTACCTATAGATAAAAATGAGCGAAGAATAATTCTTAGAAAATTGGAGAGAAGAGCAAAAGAAGAACATCAATCCCAATCATTTATAGAAACTCCTTATAGAAATGAATCCCTTTTGCAAGAAATGTTACAGATATTAGCACCGCAAACGGCTCTTTGTATTGCTTGTGATATAACTCTTCCTGAGGAATTCATTCATACTTATACAATAAGGGAATGGAAGCGTCGTGTTAAAGAAATAAATATTCATAAGCGCCCAACAATTTTTATTATTTATTAATAATAATTAGTATTTTTTTTCTATTTTTGTCTCCTGAAATAATAAATTTAAGAATATGAAAGTACTTTCTTCTCTTTCTCAGTATATATTATTGGGAATCATTACTTTATTTATATTATCTTGCTCTAATACCCCAAAGAGTTTGTCTGCAGTACCTAAGGAAGCAACAGTAGTCGCTTCCATAAATCTTTATTCATTAGGAGAAAAGGCAAATTTGAAAAAAGCAAAGGAATTAAAGATATTTAAGAAATTCCAAGATGAAGTAAAGTCAGAAAATAAAAAACTTGAAAAGATTTTTTCAGAGTTTATAGAGAATTACAAAGTGTCAGGAATTGATATAAAGGAAGATATCTTTATCTATCGCTATAGCCAATTCTCAGATGAGACTCATCAAGATTATGTAGGAGTTTCCGCTCAGGTAAGAGATAAAGGTAAGTTTACAGATTTTGCAAAGCGTATAGCTGAAGCTACAGAGACAAATGTTACTATTGAAAATGCAAAAGATTACTCCTTCTTTTTTACTCAGAAAGAACTTGTGGGCTGGGATGAAGATAAAATACTTCTACTTTCTGCTGTAGAACAAAATGACAGATTGGAGGAGATATTTGCTAAACTATTTCATCTTGATAAAAAAGAGCAAATCTCTTCAAATAAGGACTTTAAGGATTTTTATGATAAAAAAGAAGAAATAAGTGTTTGGGTTTCTGGGAGATTAATAGAGGATTTAGGATCTGATACGGATACCTCTCTTGATGAAGTAAGAAATATGTCTGACCTTGACATACGCTCTAGCTCTCTTTCTTTCTATTTGGATTTTGCTGATGAGAATATTACTTTAACCACAGCTCTGAATGCAAATGAGGAATTCAAAAAGAAATTAGAAAAATATAAGTTTTGGAAGAATAAATTCAATGCAGAATTATTAAATTTTCTTCCTAAAGAGTCTTATCTTGCAGGAAGTTTTTCTATTAACATGCCTTTGTATTACAAATATCTTAAAGAACAGAGTATATTTACCTTAATGGAATCGGTTTTCCTTATGGGAACAGGTACTAAGTTGGAAGATTTCTTCAATACTCTTGGCGGAAGTGCGATATTTACAATCTCAGGTTTTGAAAGAAAAAGTTATACCCATAAAGTATATGAAGAGTTTGATCTGGATACAGATGAGGATGATAATGAGGATTCTAATATAGCCATCTCAGGGGAGGACAATCAAGAAGAAGATTTGTATGAAGATCATTATGTAGAGAAAACAGAGGAGATACTTACCCCATTGGTTAGCTTTGTGATGGATATTAAAAATAAGGAATTTATAGAGAGACAACTTAAAAAGAGTTATTCAAGATTGCTTAAAAAAGAAAATGGATATTATACTTTAACTAAGGATGATATTACTATATATATAGCATATAATGAGAAATATCTCTTTATAAGTAATGATAAAAGTGGTGTAGATGCTTTTCTAAAGAAAGGTTATGATAAGGATAGGAGTCTTGCAAAGGCTACTATTGCACAACAAATAATGAAGAATAACTTTTATGGATATGTTAATCTAGACTATGATACTTATCCTCAGATTGTAAAAGATGAGATAAAGAAGGAACAAAACAGACAGGAACAATATTTATTAAGTATCTGGAAAGATATCCTAAAGGACATGGAGGTAAAACAGCGAGGTGATTACGCTACTCAATTTATTTTGAATTTGAGGAATACAGAACAAAATAGCTTATATACCCTTCTTAAAATGATTGATAAGTCAATAGAATAAAAAAAATATATTAAAAAAATAATATTTTTGAAATAGTGCTTGAAAAGAAGAATTTAGATTATGAAAGAGTAGTTTTAGTTGGGGTAATTACTACTACTCAGAATGAAGAGAAATCTCATGAATATTTGGATGAGTTAGAGTTTCTTACCTATACAGCTGGAGGAGAAGTGGTCAAAAGATTCACTCAGCGTTTGGAGACTCCCAATCCAAAAACTTTTATAGGAACAGGAAAAATGGACGAACTTATCCAGTTCGTAGAAGAAAATGAAATAGGAGCTGTTATCTTTGATGATGAGCTTACCCCTGCTCAGCAGAATAATATAGAGAAAATCTTACGTATAAAAGTCTTAGATAGAACAACGCTCATTTTAGATATATTTGCTCAACGAGCGCAGACAAGCTATGCACGTACTCAAGTGGAGCTTGCCCAATATGAATATCTGCTGCCACGGCTTACAGGACTTTGGACCCACCTTGAGCGTCAACGAGGAGGGATAGGAATGCGAGGACCTGGAGAAACAGAAATAGAAACTGACCGCCGTATTGTACGTGATCGTATAGCATTGCTTAAGAAAAAGCTAGAAACGATTGATAGACAAATGTCCACTCAGCGCAGTAATCGTGGAGCCTTGGTACGAGTTGCTCTTATTGGATATACTAATGTAGGAAAGTCTACTTTGATGAATCTTATTAGTAAGAGTGAAGTATTTGCGGAAAATAAACTTTTTGCTACCTTGGATACCACTGTGCGTAAGGTGGTTATTGGTAATTTACCTTTCTTACTCAGTGATACAGTAGGTTTTATACGAAAACTACCAACACAACTTATTGAATCCTTTAAAAGTACTCTTGATGAGGTACGTGATGCGGATTTGCTTTTGCATATTGTGGATATTTCTCATCCGAATTTTGAAGAACATATAGCTTCTGTGAATCAAATATTAGGAGAGATTAAGAGTATCAATAAACCTACTATAATGGTTTTCAATAAAATAGATGCTTATACACACCAAACTATAGAAGATGATGATCTTATGATAGAGAAAACTTCTCGGCATTTTTCGCTTGAGGAATGGAAGCAAACATGGATGAACCGTATGAATGGAGATGTTATTTTTATTTCCGCTCTTAATAAGGAAAATATTCAAGAGTTTAGGGAAAAGGTATATAAAAAAGTAAGGGAAATACACATTACACGTTTCCCTTACAATAACTTTCTATATCCTGAGATAGAAGAATAAGAATTTTAATTAGGAATCCATTTTTTTTCAAAGTTAGGTTTACGCTTTTGAAGGAAAGCATCACGACCTTCTTGAGCTTCATCAGTCATATAAGCAAGGCGAGTAGCTTCTCCTGCGAATATCTGTTGACCCACCATGCCATCATCCGTAAGGTTCATGGCATATTTTGCCATTTTGATAGCTGTAGGAGATTTGTGAAGGATTTCTTGTGCCCATTCGAAGGCAGTACTTTCCAATTCTTCATGTGGGATTACAGCGTTGACCATTCCCATCTCAAAGGCTTCTTGTGCAGAATAGTTTCTACCTAAGAAAAAAATCTCACGAGCCTTCTTTTGTCCTACCATTTTAGCCAAGTAAGCGGAACCGTATCCAGCATCAAAACTAGCAACATCTGTATCAGTCTGTTTAAAGATAGCGTGTTCTCGACTGGCTAAGGTGAGGTCGCATACTACATGTAGGCTATGTCCACCACCTACTGCCCAGCCAGGTACTACAGCAATTACTACTTTAGGCATGAAACGAATAAGACGTTGTGCCTCAAGTATGTTGAGCCTGTGGGCGCCATCATCTCCTACATACCCCTGTTTGCCCCGTACACATTGATCACCTCCACTACAGAATGACCACACACCATCTTTTGGTGAAGGACCTTCAGCAGAGATAAGTACGCAACCAATAGAAGTATCTTCAGTAGCATCTCTTAGAGCATCGATGAGTTCAGAAGTTGTACGTGGGCGAAATGCATTTCTTACTTCTGGGCGATTGAAGGCAATACGGGCTACTCCTTGACATTTCTTGTAGGTAATGTCCTGGTAATTTTTGGCTACTTGCCAAGAGATTTCTTTTGTCATGTTATTTAGTTGAAGGATTATCTATATACATTCGGTTATAATAAGGAGTATGGCTTTTGGAATTGTCAATTTCCTTTAAGGAGAAATCTATTATTGGTTTCCTTATGCGATTACTCCTCGTGGAAGCGCTAAGGGGTGGAATCCCTGTGATTTCTTCTATCGCCTTGGCAAGAAGTGGTTCCTTTTCATCTCCCAGAGTTCCTAATGAACTAAGCCTTTCTCTTATATAAAAATCGGGTTCTATTCCCGTTTGATATTCTCCAAAACCATTGGCATTCTCTGATCGAAGTACAATAGGTTGCATTGCCCATTTATTATTAGGATTTTTAGTGTCCTTTATGGTAATGGAGGCTAAATTCTTTCCTACAGTAGTATCTCCTATCTGCACTACTGTTAGGTAAGGCTTAAGCCCATTGATAATAAGTTCAGATGCGGATGCTGTATGATTAGAGGTAAGGATATACACCTTAGAAAGATTTAAAGTATTGATAGGAACTCCAGCAATGTTATTCTCAAAAGAGTAATCACTCTTCCAGCGATTTTTCATTTTGGGATTGGGGGTCTGTTTTACAAATATCTTTTGTGTATCTGTCCCTGCAACCATACTGGCTAAGTAGATAGCTGTTTGTACACTTCCTCCTGGATTATAGCGAAAGTCAAGAATAAGGTCAGTAATCCCATTAGCTTTAAATTCTCCAAATACATTATTTAGCTGTTTGTCATACTTGCTTAAGAATGAATTATAGAGTAAATAACCTATCTTTTTTTCTCTATTTGAGATAATTTTATGTATGAGTATAGGATTTTCTTGGAGAGGGAGTTGGGAGATTGTTTTATTTGCTGAAAAGGCAAATTCTCCATTTTCTATGGTATAGAAAGAGAAGGTAAGACTTGTTTTTTGGTTAGAGAGCAGTTGCCTATAATTGCTTATAGTAAGTGTTTGTCCATCTACTTTTAGAAAAATATCTCCACGCTTAACTCCTTGTTTTTCAGCGTCGGAATTAGGAATTACATAGTGTACATAACCAATGATGACATTATTCAAATCCTGAATTTGTGCAATGCTAAAATCCATACCCGTACTTAGAGTACTCCCTTGTAGTTCATCTTCTAATTCCTTATAATTATCGGTAATAAAGCTAAATCGATCGCCATAAGTGTCATAAGTATTATAGAGTAGAGTATTGAATAAATCCCGTGGAGAACTGAAATTCTTTAGATAATTTACATAGGTAGAGTTAGTTGCATTGGTGGCAGCAGGGGATCTATCAAAACGATTATCGGATAGGTCAGCCACCTGAGGTTGCCACAAATAATACTCATTTAGTCCTTTCCATATAAAATCTTTTATTTTATAAGCAGGGTCTTTAGCTTCAGCTTTTTTAGTAGCTTCTTCTAAATAACTATCATCTTCTATCTTACTACAGGAGATGAGGAAAAATATTGATATAAAGAGAAATAAATATTTTTTAATCATTGGATTTGATAAATATTTTGCAAAGATACATCTTTTTATTGAGGTAGAGATATCTATTAAGATTTTATTTATCTGCAACTTGTCAGAAAAATTTAATGTAAAAAAAATTGTTTCTTTTTCTAAAAATTATTACCTTTGCAAATGGTTTAGAATTCTCTGAAAATCAAAGAATATAAAATTAAAACCATGTTAGAAGTAGGAGATGTAGTAGAAGTTATAGATGAACTTATTGAAGGAATAGTTACTAAGATTACTCCCCAGCAAGTGTATATAGAAACAAATGAAGGTATAACTCTTGCATTTTCTGCTAATGAATTAATAAAAATAGACAAAGACTCTCCTATATCATATAAGATGACCAATTTCTTGCCTAAGGAGGAGAAACGTAATAAGAATTATTTACTCAAAGGGAAAAAGGCAAAGAAAAAAGCAATTCCTCCTATGGAAGTGGATCTGCATATAGAGAAATTAGTAGTTAGTACTCATGGAATGTCTAATTATGATATGCTTAACAAACAATTAGAGGTAGCAAAGCATCAATTAGAATTTGCTATAGAGAAGCAGATTCCCCGAGTAGTATTCATCCATGGAGTAGGGGAGGGAGTACTTAAAGCAGAATTAGAGACCCTTTTTTCCCGTTACAAAAACTTATCTTATCAAGATGCAGATTATGCTCGTTATGGAATAGGAGCTACGGAAGTATTTTTGCAAACCATATTTTAAAATATAAAAATAATGACAACAAAAGAAAAACTATCATTGTTACGCAATGAAATGAAAAACAATGGCTTAGATGCTTTTGTAGTTTTCAATGCAGACCCTCACATGAGTGAGTATTTTACTCCGTATTGGGAAGAAAGAAAATGGATTACAGGTTTTGATAGTTCTGCTGGTTATGTATTTATCACTCATGATAAAGCAGTACTTTGGACAGATGGACGTTACTTAGTACAGGCGAAGAATGAACTTACAGGTACAGAAGTTGACTTTTATATAGAAGGAACAAAAGATGCCCCTATCAGCGAACAATGGTTGTTAGCTGAACTTCCTCAAGGAGCAAAAGTAGGTTGTAATGCTCTTTGTACTCCTCATAATACTTGGGAATTACTTACCAATGTCTTGAGAAGAAAAAATATCTCCTTAGTGGATAAACCTCTTATTGAGAAAATCTGGAAGGAACGTCCTAAAGATGAAAGACAATCTATATATGTACGTCCTGAAAAGTATACAGGAGAGTCCGCTAGCAGTAAGATAGCTACTCTAAGGAAAATAATGAAAGAGAAGAATATCACTTGTTTCCTTGTAACTGCTCTTGATGATGTGGCTTGGGTTACTAACCTTCGTGGAAATGATATTGTATTCAATCCTGAGTTTCTCTCCTACCTTTGCATTACTCCTGAAAAAGCAATACTTTTTGCTGCTATTGACAAGTGCGATAATTCCGTAAAAGAATACCTCAAAAAACACCATATAGAACTTAAGGATTATCCTGATTTCTTTAAGGAAATTATATCACTAAAAGGGGAAACTGTATTACTTAACCCTGATGCAAACCAATTTATTTTTAACACCATAGAGGATAAAAATACTTTGTATGTAGAAGCCTCTCCAATTCAATTATTAAAAGCAGTTAAGAATGAAACAGAATTGGAAGGATTCCGTAAAGCAATGATAAAAGATGGAGTAGCTTTGACTAATTTCTTCTGTTGGTTGGATAAAAATATAGGAAAAACAGAACTTACAGAGTATTCTTTAGGAAAAATTCTTGATAAGTTCCGTTCTGAACAAGAAGGCTATTTGGCAGATAGTTTTGCTAAAATAGTGGGTTATCAAGGGAACGGAGCCATTGTACACCATCATGCTACTGAAAAGCCAGGAGTACCTCTAAAGGCAGAAGGAACTATTCTCATTGATTCAGGAGCTCATTATACAGAAGGAACCACAGATATTACCCGTGTAGTGCCTTTAGGAAAATTCTCTGATGAATTCAAAAAAGATTATACTTTGGCAATGAAGGCTATGATTACCCTAAGTACTACTTTATTCCCTACAGGTACTCGTGGAGTGCAATTGGATGCTATTACAAGGGCTATCTTATGGAAGAATATGCGAGATTATGGTCATGGCACAGGTCATGGTGTGGGCAACTACTTATGTGTACATGAGGGACCACAAAGCTTACGTAAGGACTTGAGAGATGTTGCTTTGTTAGAACACATGGTATGTTCTAATGAACCAGGTGTATACTGTGAAGGACGCTACGGTATACGTATAGAAAACTTATTTATTATCCAAAAGAAAGGTTCTTCTGAATTTGGAGATTTCTATGGATTGGAAACGTTAACTATTTGTCCTTTGGATACTCGTGCAATTGATGTGGCTCTTTTAACCCAGGAGGAACGTCAATGGCTTAATAACTATAATTCATGGGTAGAAGAAAAGTTAAGCCCTTTGGTGGGAGAGGAACAACGTACTTGGCTTAAGGAAAGATGTAAAGCCATATAGAATTATAAATAGTTAATACAAAAAGCTGTTCTTATGAGCAGCTTTTTTCTTCAAAATAATTTGTTTAATTGCCTTATTTTTCGTTACTTTGCTCTTAATTTAATAATAACACAATTGCGTATGGAATTGAAAGATATGAAAATCAAAACCTTCAAGGAGTTTTTAGAAGATAAAACTAATCCTGTGGTCTACTGTCTGCTCAGTTCCAATGGCAAAGACTTCTTAGCCAAAGAAAGCTACAAGGTAGAACTGCATCAATACAACTGCCAGCACGACACTTTTACTATTGAAACCCCTGAAGACTCTTTTGATGCTTTTAATGAGTACATTATGGAGCATTCCCGCGACTTGCTCGGTCAGCCTCTTACTATTAAGTTCTACCAATACGGCAAAGTAGTACAGCACTTTTCAGGGATTATCACCAGAATTTATTGCAAACGACAAACAGGT
>NZ_GL872413.1:1592728-1596798 GCF_000192225.1 Capnocytophaga sp. oral taxon 338 str. F0234 | reverse complement strand
GAATATATCGCTTACGATTTCCATAGGTCTGAAGTTTATAGAAAGGACGCTGAAAGTGCTTGTTGTGAGTACAAAAACAATCCTATACAGACGGATGCCAAAAATGCTTCTAAAAAGCTCTTCAAAAAGATACCACAAAAGTATCACTCAGCTACCTCATTAGAACAATCGGATATAGATTTAGAAGAAGTAGTGCGTCAGGAAAAAGATTTAAGGGAGCTATCACTTAAAGTAACAGGGCGTAGTCGCGACCCACGTCTGAGGATGAACACCTTCGCGTGTCTTACCGACATCAATGCACATGCGATGGAGACCTATAGAGTGATAAAAATATCGCACTACCACAGCGGTATGAACTATGAAAATAGTTTTGAGGCTATCCCGATGATGCGCACGCCTGCGGATTACAATGCCGAGGCTTTTCCCAAAGCAGAACAGCAACCTGCTATCGTTAAAGATAACAACGACCCTCAAGGAATGGGACGTGTACGGGTACAGTTCTTTTGGCAGAAAGGCGAACAACTGAGCCCGTGGATACGGATGATACAGCCTTATGCAGGTAGTGGTAAAGGTTTTTATTTTATCCCAGAGGTAGGCGAAGAGGTAATGGTAGATTTTGAGAATGGCAATGCTGAACGACCATTTGTATTGGGGGCGCATTATAACGGCGCGGCAAAGAGTGGGTATAACCCAACGACCAAAGCTATACATACGCAAAGTGGCACCAAAATACTCCTTAATGATGCAGAGGGGAGTGTGAGAATTGAGGATGCGAGCCGTAATATTTATGAGATGGACGGGCAAGGCAATATCAATCTTTATGCGCCGAATAACATCTGTATGAATGCAGGTAAAAACTTTGACCTGAGTGTGGGGAATAACCTCAACTTCACTGTAGGTGGACAAGCTACAATGCAAATATTACAGCAAATGATTATGGAGACTCCGCTACTCAGGCAAATCGTAGCTGAATATGAGGCACGTTTAGGCAACGCCTTGCTCAGTTCCGACAACCTGATGAAGATAGAGGCAAAGGAAACAAATGTGGCAGGAGTAGAAAAACTCTTTATCCACTCAGATGAGTTGGCAACGGTAAACTCTAAGGGCTTGCTTGAGGTGAAAGGACAGCAAGGCACAAAGCATAGTAATAAAGCAGAAGAGTATGAAATAATAGAGACTCTCCCTGATACTTATGTTTTAGTGCATTTTAGAACTAAAAAAGATTGGAAAGGAGAATTTGGGTTTGATTGTTATAAAGAAAACAGCAATGTGAAAGGAATTAATGATACTGAGAAATATATAGATCTTATCGGAAAGTATTATAGTAAAACAGATGCTGAAATGCAAATAGAAAAACAAAACAATCCTTCTAACACTTATAGTTCATTTTTTATATCCAATCCCAATAGTTGGTATGTAAACAGAGGTGGTAATATAATAGAAAATTTCAAACTTGATGGAACCCAATATGGACATAGTGATGAATCACAAAATAAACTGAGAAAAGATTTTTCCCTTTTTAACTTTAAAATCAAGAATAAGAATGGTATTGAGCAAAATTTTACTCATTACAAGTCTTTTATTGCCTTATTTCCTAAAACAGAGAATTATGGAGTGAGTGAAGCTGAAATTGAGTTACAGATTAAATTTTTAAGTAAAGAAAAACCTGATTATTTAGTGTTTAAACTCAATGATGAGACAAAAGAACTAACTGCTGATCATTATTTTATAGGGATTGATAGATTAAAAATAGAGCGGCCTAAATCGGGTAAAAGAGAAACTATAAAAATTACTTGTAAGGCATTTCAAGTCATAGATAAAAATGGACAGGGAATAAAGTTTGACAAGGATATAGATATTAAAATATATGCCATTAAAGTAGATGAAAAAGGGAACAAAACAGAAAATTTAGCAGGCTGCATTACAATGATTGCACCTATTGTAAAAACTATCAATATACTTCCTGTTTATATAAAAACTATAATGAGAGATTATATTATTAGTAAAGATAATAATTTTAATTTCTTAAAAAAAGCTTTAGGACAGGCGTTGATCAAAGTAAATTTACTTGAAAAAGACCCTAACAGTGCTCAAGGAGAGTCTTTCTGTTTAAATTTACCTGCGCCTTATCCTTTTACAATTGTCTCTAAAACAATAACAGATAATAATGGATTGGATAATTTTGTCAAAAATGAATTTGAACGTAAATATTCTACTGTTTATACAAATTATTTTAAATTGTATTTTCTTGATCTTGAATATAAGGAACCTAATACTGAAGGAGCAGGAGGTTATTTTGATTCAGTATCTAAATGTGTAATGTTATTTAATGGGCACCAAAAGGAAACCATTGCACACGAGTGTTTACACGCTTTAGGATTGCCACATTCATTCTACTACCCATCAGAAATATATAAATCAAGGATGGAAGAAAAAATAAGAGATAAGAACTTTTTTGTATTCAAAGCAATGGAAACAAACAACATAATGGACTATTCACATCTGGGAGTAAACCCTGTTACAAAAAATCGAATAGACTCGCCAAAAGAGCGTTATCTTACGTGGCATTGGCAATGGTTAATAGTACGAGAAAGTACATTATTGGAATAAAAAATGATATTATGAGAATATTTATAAGCTTAATAATCATCACTCTATTTTTACAATGTAAAAATGCGCAAAGATATAGCATTGAAGTTAAAAACTCTTTAAAAGATACAATTATGTTTAAACGATTTGATTTTGAATTATACAAAAGAAACTATGAAGGTTATAAAGAAGATCCAACACGTCCCCCATTTTATATATTAGCAGATGGGAGTGCTTTTGAATCATTTGTAGGGGGAGATGATATATATTATCTTGTGATACCTCCTAAGCCTTCCTACCATTATTATATGTATTTTTATTACCCCAACGGAAGACTAAAAGAATATGGAGCTTTTGCAGGACTTAGAAGTACTGTAAAAATAGGTGTTTGGAGACAATATGATGCTATAGGAGATGAAACACAGGTAGATGAAGAAGCAAAATTTGAGAAATGGTCTTTTAATAAGGTTTTAGAGGTATTAGAAAAAGATGGAGTTATCAATTTGCGAACGGGAAAACATAGAGAAGCAAATGAATTAGACTTTGATTTTGATGAAAAAGAAAAAAAATGGACAGTGGCAGTTGTTAAAGAAGTAATAGATGTTTTTATTGATGTTTATTATGAATATATCTTTGATTGTGTAGCTGGGACATATACTCGAGAAGAATATGAACGCTATAATAATAAAGCAATAGATCTTTCTGGGTTACCTCAATTAAAGAATAGTAAAGAGAATAAAGATAGAGCAATAAAAAAGTGAAATAATTTTTATTAGTTATGCCACAAATCATCACTGATACTGCAGAACTCAGTTGCAATCAAGGTACTGCAACAAGTAAACTCAATGTTACAAGTCAAGATTTTGTAACTATTGAGGGTAAAGCTATGGCTACAGAGGAGGACAAGCAAGCGAATTCCAATATACAGCCTTTTAAGCAATGTAAACTAAAACCTTCTTCTGGTGGTTATTTACCTTGTGTGCCTGCTCCCATTAAATGGGAAGATACCACAGAGAAGGACTCTATCAACGGGCAAAAAATACTTACAGAAAACTCCTATTGTATGTGCTCAGTAGGCGGTAAAATTACCATAAAAGATAAAGGACATAACGAAAATCACAATGTGGAATAAGTCTAATCGCCACGACTTCGGAGTGCGTTTTAAGCTCCCTGCAAGGGCAAGTTGTTTTGAGTGCCTAAACGCCTAATGCGTGCCTCAAAACACAACTTGCTCTGTTCCGGTGAACAGAAAATTCTCCCTAAAGGTCAAATTTTAATTAACCATAAGAAAAGAAGATAAACACTACAAGCTCATAAAGTGATTTAGGGCATATTAGTAATATATTTAACCAATCACTTACTTACAAAGTTATTTACAATTCTATGTAAAGCTATATGTATATTTGTACATTAGTTTGCTTTCACGTATCAGAGCAAGCAAGTATGTACGAAGGTAAAAACGTAATTAAGTAGCTACATAG
>NZ_GL872413.1:1531583-1592181 GCF_000192225.1 Capnocytophaga sp. oral taxon 338 str. F0234 | reverse complement strand
CAACTCCTCATAATGAGTAATGATACGTGAGCGAATCTCTTCCAGCTTGCGATTAAGTTGGGTAGCTTCTTCTGTTTTACCTGTTACCCTTCCGTACTTCAAATCCCATTTCTGTGGAAGGATTTCAAGTTTGGTACTAAACTGAGCTACCTGATTGTCAATGGTAATACGCCCCATAATAGCAACCTTACCGTTCTTCTTTGGGGCGTTCTTTTTAAGGTAGAACAATACCTTAAAAGTTGAGCGTTTTACTTTTTTCATACTCTAATTTTTTAATTTGCGAAAGTACTTTTTATCAAATTACTGTACAATATGAAAAAAGGTGTAAAACACTGAAATATAACCTATTAATAAAAAATATTTTTCAGTATGGTAGGTAACGATTTAGAAACCTAATTTTGAAAAAACCTATCTAAAACATCTAAGACTCTGTCTTCTCTTATCTTCCTGTCAAAAAATTAATCCTCTTTGTATGAGCTAATTATATTATTTTTTGTAGTTTTGCTTTTTATTCGTAATTTTCCGATAAAATAAGAAAGAAAATTAGCTGGAATAATATTATTTTGTACCTTTGCCTTTGTAAAATATAATACAAATGAATACAGGTTTTTTTAATAGCTATGAAGGGGCTGAAATATTCTTTTACGAATGGAATTACAAACCAGGTCAGAAAACCCTTATTGTTATCCATCGTGGACATGAATATGGCGAGCGCTTACAGGAATTTGCAACTCACCCACTGTTTGCCTCTTATAATATTTTTGCCTTTGATATGCGAGGGCATGGGCATACTAAGGCTTCTGTGTCGCCTGCTTTTATGGATTCAGTACGTGATTTGGATACTTTCACTAAGTTTCTACAAAGGGAATATGCTGTACGAGAGGAAGATATCTTTGTGGTAGCTAATAGTATTGGGGGAGTTATTGTATCGGCATGGGTACATGATTTTGCACCACACATTGCAGGAATGGCTCTTTTGGCACCTGCTTTTGAAATAAATCTTCTTGTCCCTTTGGCTAAGCAGGCTATTGAACTTGCATTAAAAGTGAATCCTAAACTTATTGTAAAGAGTTATGTAAAATCTAAGATGCTTACCCATGATCCTAAGCAACAACAGGCTTATGATACAGATCGTTTTATTACACGCTCTATTAATGGAAAATTACTAATTGATTTAGCTAATGCAGGTAAGCGTTTGGTAGAAGATGCTGCTGCTATTACAATTCCTACATTGCTTCTTTCAGCTGAAGAGGATTTTGTGGTGATAAATAAAGAGCAAAAGCAATTTTATGTAAATCTATCTTCAGAAGTGAAAGAATTTATTACTTTAAAAGGATTTCATCATGGTATACTCTTTGAGAAAGATAGGGAAGAAGTATATAAAATCCTACAACAGTTCATCACTAAAGCTTTTGAAACTCCTGCTTTACCACCTTCTTTGACTCCTGACAAATTTACTCAAAAGGAATTCGAAACAATGCAATATGAACTCATTCCTAGAGGAGAGAAATGGTATTATCACTTCCAAAAATGGGCATTGGGCAAATTAGGACATCTTAGCAGTGGAATGGAAGTGGGATTAGAGTATGGTTTTGATTCGGGAGTTTCTATGGACTATGTTTATAAAAATATACCACAAGGAAAATGGGGTATTGGTAAATGGATGGATAAGAACTATCTTAATGCTGTAGGTTGGCGAGGGGTACGCATACGTAAAACTCACCTACTACAACAAGTGGAGAAAGCTATACAAGTACTACAAGTTCAAGGACGAAAAGTAAAAATATTAGATATTGCGGGAGGAGTTGGTAATTATTTGTTTGATGTCAAGGAAAGACATCCCGAAGTAGAAATTGTTGTTAATGAATTCCTGCCTTCTAATATAGAAAAAGGTGAAAAAATTATTAGAGAGAAGGGATATACGAATATAAGATTTACCAATTATAACTGTTTTAATAAGGATAACTACCGAAGAATGGAATTCTCTCCCAATATTACTATTATTTCAGGTATTTTTGAACTTTTTGGCAATAATACTTTAGCTAATGAAGCTGTGAAAGGAGTTGTTTCTATTTCAGATAATGGTTTTTTGATTTATACAGGTCAACCGTGGCATCCACAACTTAAGACAATAGCTTTTGTTTTGAAGAGTCATCAAGATAAAGATTGGGTAATGCGCCGTCGCAGCCAGCGAGAGTTAGACAGTATTTTTGCCCTCAATGGAGTACAGAAAGAAAGTATGCTTATTGATGATTTTGGTATTTTTACTGTTTCATTAGGAAAGATAATAAAATAAAGAGGCAAGGCAAGCCTCTTTATTTTATTTTTCACTTATTATTATTCTTTCTCTAAATCATTTACATAATCTTTAAGGTCATTGAGAGAAGAAAAACTTTGGAATTCTAATTTGGTATCATTAGCTTCTACCTCATCAATAAGAGCTTTGAGCAAGTGAATAGGATGTTCTTCATATCCGAAGAGTTCTGTATCAAAATTAATACCAGCCACTACATCTTCTTCAAGCATCCCTAAGCACCAACTTTCCATAAATTCTGCTAAGGGGATTTCACTAATCTTATAGTCTGCCCATTCTTCTTGTTTGCACGCTTGTGCTTTCTCTTTATCTGACCAGAAAGCGAGTACTCCTACCTCCTCGTCCTCATCATCCTGAGTTTCAAACTGTGAAGAGGTACAAGAGGCTATATAGTCTTTTTCATCTTTTAGACAATAGACAATTCCAGAGGCAACTACTTCCCTAATAAAATGAAAGTATTTGTCCAATAATTCTTGTTTGTTCTCTGACATTTTATTTTTAGTTTTTAGTGTTAGTTATTAGAATTTAGGCATTCCACCTTGCATGGATTGCATCATACGCATCATTTGTTTAGCTCCTCCACCTTGCATCATTTTCATCATTTTACTCATCTGATCAAATTGCTTGAGAAGCTGGTTGACTTCTGCAATATTACGTCCGCTTCCCTTAGCAATACGATTTTTACGAGAGGTATTAATAATAGAAGGATTGCTACGCTCAGCGGGAGTCATTGAAAAGATAATAGCTTCAATATACTTAAAAGCATCATCACTGATATCGAGATCTTTTACAGCTTTACCTACTCCGGGAAGCATTCCTAATAGGTCTTTCATGCTACCCATTTTTTTGATTTGCTGTATTTGAGCGAGAAAGTCATCAAAACCAAATTGGTTTTTAGCAATTTTCTTCTGGAGCTTACGAGCTTGTTCTTCATCAAATTGTTCTTGAGCACGCTCCACCAAAGATACTACGTCTCCCATGCCCAGAATACGGTCAGCCATACGATCAGGATAGAAGACATCTATTGCGTCCATCTTTTCTCCTGTACCAACGAACTTAATAGGTTTGTTAACTACCGATTTAATAGAAATGGCAGCTCCACCACGGGTATCTCCGTCCAATTTGGTAAGGATCACTCCGTCAAAGTCTAATACATCATTGAAGGCTTTGGCAGTATTCACGGCATCTTGCCCGGTCATAGCATCCACCACAAAGAGTGTTTCCTGAGGATTTACTGCCTTGTGAATTTCAGCTATCTCTTTCATCATTTGCTCGTCCGCAGCCAAACGACCTGCAGTATCTATAATTACTACATTAAAGCCATTACTTTTAGCATATTGAAGTCCTTTTTGGGCAATATCTACAGGATTATTATTTCCTCTTTCAGAGAATACAGGAACTCCTATTTGTTCTCCTACTATATGAAGTTGATCAATTGCAGCAGGACGATATACGTCACAGGCAACCAGAAGAGGTTTTTTGTTTTTCTTGGTTTTTAAGAAATTGGCTAATTTCCCAGAAAAGGTAGTTTTCCCAGAACCTTGTAATCCAGACATGAGGATTACGGAGGGATTTCCACTAAGATTTATCCCTGTAGCATCTCCTCCCATGAGTTCTGTGAGTTCATCTCGGACAATCTTCACCATGAGCTGTCCTGGTTGCAAAGTAGTTAGCACATTCTGTCCAAGTGCTTTTGCTTTTACCTTAGAGGTGAAGTCCTTAGCAATGGAGTAATTCACATCGGCATCCAGGAGGGCACGGCGTACCTCCTTAAGCGTCTCTGCTACATTGATTTCGGTAATTTGTCCATGTCCTTTAAGAACATGTAAAGCTCTTTCTAATTTATCACTTAAATTATCAAACATAAGTTATCCTATTGAGGGTTGGCAAAGATACAACTTTTTTCTTATATTTTGAAATAGAATTTAAAAAAATCCGCTTTTTATGCGGATTTAATAAGGTAATTTGAACCTTTTTTAGAATAAATTTTTAACAGCATCTATTCCCTTTTTGAGTCCATCAGAGAGAGAACCTGAAGAGAGGTCTGTGAAAGCTTTTTTAGCTTCTTCCCATTTGTCTCCTGAAGCATTCTTTAAGGCTTCAAATTTTTCAGTAAGGGAGGATTTATCAGCTAAAAGTTTATTAAGCTCCTGTTGAGCCTTTTCCTTAAGGTCTCCTGTCTTAAGCCCTAATTCTTTAGTTAAGGAATTGATTTTTTCTGTTAATACACTGATTTTCTCTTGTGCTTCTTTTAGAAATTGTTCTTTATCCATAACAAATTTTTTAATTAACTGTGCAAAAATACATGATTCCTCCTAAGAGAAGTGTTAATGAAATAATAAATTATAATTAATTATTCTTCTTGGAATCTTCAAAGGAAAAACTTTTAGGATTCTTTACATCTTCTTTAGTGATTGCCAAAGCGAGTACCTCTTCCATTTCAGTAACATAATGGAAAGTGAGTCCTTGTAGATATTCTTGTTTTATTTCATTGATATCCTTTTCATTGTCTTTACATAGAATAATCTCCTTGATACCTGCACGCTTGGCGGCAAGTATTTTCTCCTTAATACCTCCTACAGGAAGTACTTTTCCTCGCAGGGTGATTTCCCCTGTCATAGCTAAGTTCTTTTTCACCCTCTTTTGGGTTAGTAATGAATAAAGAGAGGTCAGTAGGGCAATTCCTGCGCTTGGTCCATCTTTAGGAGTGGCTCCTTCGGGAATATGTATATGGATTTTGTATTGTTCAAAGATACGGGTATCTAATCCAAATTGTTCGGCATGTGCTTTGATATATTCCAAGGCAATAGTAGCAGATTCTTTCATTACCGTCCCTATATTTCCAGTAATAGTGAGTCCTCCGTTACCTTTGGAAAAGGCAGATTCTATGAAGAGGATATCCCCCCCTACACTTGTCCATGCCAATCCTGTGACTACTCCTGCGACCTCATTGTTTTCATATTTGTCCCTATCCATGGTGGCAATTCCTAATATTTTACTAATATCCTCTAAGGATATTTTTGGATTATAATCCTCTTTCATAGCTATAGAACGAGCTATGTAACGTACAATTTTAGCAATTTGTTTTTCTAAATTACGTACTCCTGACTCACGGGTATAGCCTTCAATGATGCGTTCTATTTCCTTTTTACCCAATTGTACCTGTTTGGGTTCCATACCATGTTCCTTGAGTACTTTAGGAAGTAAGAAATGTCGGGCAATCTCTATCTTTTCTTCAATAGTATAGCCTGATATATTAATAATTTCCATCCTATCCCTAAGGGCAGGTTGTATGGTGCTTAGATCATTGGCAGTAGCAATGAACATCACCTTGGAAAGGTCATAACCAATTTCAAGGAAGTTGTCATAGAATTCGCTATTCTGTTCAGGGTCAAGTACCTCCAACATAGCTGAGGAAGGATCTCCTCCATAACCATTGCTAAGTTTATCCAATTCGTCCAAGACAAAAACAGGATTAGATTTTCCTGCTTTTTTGATTAGCTGAAGGATACGTCCAGGCATAGCTCCAATGTAGGTCTTCCTATGACCGCGTATTTCTGCTTCGTCACGTAAGCCTCCTAATGCCATACGTACATATTCACGTCCCAAGGCTCTGGCTATAGAGCGCCCTAAGGATGTTTTTCCAACTCCAGGGGGTCCATATAGGCAAAGGATAGGTGATTTCATATCATTACGGAGCTTGAGTACAGCTAAGTATTCTATGATACGGTGCTTAACATCCTCCAAGCCATAATGGTCTTTGTCTAAGATTTTTTGGGCACGCTTGAGGTCAAACTTATCCTTAGAGTAATCCTCCCAAGGTAGGTCTAATAGTAAATCAATATAATTACGCTGAATAGCATAATCGGGCATTTGTGGATTTAAGCGTTGCAGTTTAGCTAATTCCTTATCAAAGTGTTTCTGAATTTTTTCATTCCACTTTTTGTTTTTAGCTTGTTCTTTGAATTTTTCTATATCGGCTTCGAAGGATTCGTTACCAAGCTCTTTCTGGATGGTTTGTATCTGTTGGTGTAGAAAATAGTCTCGTTGTTGCTTATCAAAATCCAAGTTGACCTTATTCTGAATTTCCTTACGCAAGGTTGCTTTTTGTAGTTCTACTCCAAAATATTTGATAATAGCCCAAGCACGTGTTAGGTAGTTATTCTGCTCTAAAATGTCCTGTTTTTCAACCACAGACAAAGGTGAGGAGGAAGCCACATAGTTGATAAGGAAATACTCACTGTCAATATTTTGCAATACGAAAGGAATTTCAAAAGAGCCGTTGGACATTTCCTTTGCCAAGCGTAAAGAAATATCTCGGACTACTTCTACGGTAGCTGAGAATTCCTCATCATCAGGATTAGGACGAACTTCAGGAATTTCATTGATACGAGCTTTGAAATAAGGCTGTTCTTCTACAAATTCCTCAATCTCAAAACGACGAGCACCTTGAACAAAAATGCTAATACTTCCGTCAGGGATTTTAAGAGTTTTGAGTACATGAGCCACGGTACCCACTCGGTAAATATCTTCCTTATCAGGAATTTCATTGTTATTCTTCTGACTGACGATTCCTATGAGATTCTCATTTTTAGCCTCATGAATAAGTTGCATAGCCGATTCTCTCCTGATGGAGATAGGGGTTATCACTCCAGGAAAGAGTACGGTATTCTTTACCGGAAGTATAGGAATTATTTCAGGTAAGGGTTCCTCTTGAGTTTCGTGCTCCTCATCTGGGTTTGTTAAAGGAATAATTTCTGTATTTTCATTAAGATTCTCCTCATGTAAAAGGCTGTCAAAATTTCCTATTCTCATGTTCTATTTGCTATAATTATGTAATTTTGTCAGCGACTTTCTTGGGTTTATAATTAAGATAAAAAATAAAAACTCTCATAACTTGCTTATAATCAATTGCTCTTGTAAACAGTAAAGTACTGACCCTTGTAACAAGGCAATTAATGTGCCAAGAATAATTATTCAATTTATCTAAACTCTTTATAGATTTTCTTTTAGAGCATGTCTAACAGGTTGAACATTTTTGTTAGGTTTTCTAAGGAGTAGTAATGGTCAGTTACTATGATTTTAAAATTCTGAGGTAAAGTGTAATTTTAGGTTTGGATACTTCTGCTTGACCATCTCAATAGAGAAAGATGAGTCAGCAAGGAATACTAATTGACCTTGTTTGTCTCGGGCTAAGAACTTCTGTTTGACACGTAAAAAATCTAAGTAATCGGCGTCTTTTGTATTTTCAGGTTCCTCTACCCAACAAGCTTTGTAAATAGGAAAATTTTCATAGCTACACTTAGCACCATATTCGTGCTCTAATCTGTATTGGATAACCTCATATTGCAGAGCACCTACGGTTCCTATTACTTTTCTGCCATTAAAGTCCAAGGTAAAGAGTTGTGCAACTCCTTCATCCATAAGTTGGTCTATTCCTTTTTCTAATTGTTTAGACTTAAGAGGATCAGCATTGTTAATATAGCGGAAATGTTCTGGGGAGAAGCTTGGTATCCCCTTGAAATGCAATACTTCACCTTCGGTAAGGGTATCTCCTATCTTAAAGTTACCTGTATCGTGTAAACCTACGATGTCCCCCGCATAGGAAATGTCCACAATCTCCTTCTTCTCAGCAAAGAAGGCATTAGGGCTGGAGAACTTGAGTTTCTTGCCCAAACGGGTATGTAGGTAAGGTTTGTTACGTTCAAAAGTACCTGAAACAATCTTAACAAATGCCAAGCGGTCACGGTGATTAGGATCCATGTTGGCGTGTATTTTGAATACAAAGCCTGAGAAATTCTTCTCTTCTGGTCTTACTAAGCGTTCTTCGCTAGCTTTAGGGCGAGGTGCAGGAGCTATTTCCACAAAACAATCCAAGAGCTCCCTTACCCCAAAATTATTCAAAGCAGAACCAAAGAATACGGGTTGTTGTGTTCCATTGAGGTATGCATCACGATCAAAGGTAGGATATACTTCATACACTAATTCCAGATCCTCCCGGAGCTTTTGTGCAGATCGTTCAGAAATAATTTTTTCCAAATCAGAGTTATTGATATCATCAAAAGAAATGGTTTCCTCAATATTCTTACGACTATCACCCGAGAAAAGATTGATATTTTTTTCCCAGATATTATAAATACCTTTAAAATCATACCCCATTCCAATAGGAAAACTTAAAGGAGCTACGCGTAAACCTAATTTTTGTTCCACTTCGTCCAATAGGTCAAAAGCGTCTTTTCCTTCACGATCAAGCTTATTGATAAAGACAATCATAGGAATGTTACGCATACGGCACACTTCCACGAGTTTTTGGGTTTGTTCCTCCACCCCTTTGGCTACATCAATCACTACGATTACGCTGTCCACTGCCGTTAGAGTACGGAAGGTATCTTCAGCAAAATCCTTGTGTCCAGGAGTGTCTAAAATATTGATTTTATGCTCTTTATAGTTAAAAGCCAAAACAGAGGTAGCTACAGAGATGCCTCTTTGTCGCTCTATCTCCATAAAGTCGGAAGTAGCTCCTTTCTTAATTTTATTGGATTTGACGGCACCTGCCTCTTGGATAGCTCCTCCAAAGAGGAGTAGTTTTTCGGTAAGGGTTGTTTTTCCTGCATCAGGATGCGAGATGATGCCAAAGGTGCGGCGCTTTTGTATTTCTGTTTCTAAAGACACTTTTTTTAATTATTAATGGTCATGGTTAATTATTAATTTACTTCTTCTGTGGTTAGTCGTTAGCAGGCAATCTTATTTCTTGAGCATACTTAAAAATATTTTCTAATAATTCAATCGTTTACGACTTTTCTTATTAATTATACAACTTACTCAATGAAAGCAACTCACCAATTAGAAAACTGTAATGATATTAAAATGAAAGCTATTATAATAGAGAGATGAACATAAAATAAATATTTTTGTAGTCTATATCAAACATTAATCATTATTGGTATTCATCATGGATGTTATCATTTTTTGGTAATCCATAGTATTTCCTTTGGAGAGGATTTTCTTTCGGAAGCGCTCACCATTGGCTCGGGTGAGCCCACCATTTTCCTCAAACCAGTGATAGATGTCATGTGCAAGTATTTCTGAATATTGATAAGCATAATAACTGGCAGCATAACCTCCTGAAAAAATATGTGAAAAATAGGAAGATCGGTAGCGTACAGGGACTTCCTTAGGGAAGCGTTCGGTAGCTTTTTCTTCAAAAAGAGTCACATTAGTAATCTTACTATCAGAAGGAAGGGTATGCCACTTCATATCCAAATAAGAAGAGGCTAATACTTCAGTAAAGGCATATCCATGGTTAAAATCTCTTGAATCCTTTATTTTTTGGATAAGTTCAGCTTTTATAGGTTTCTTTGTTTGATAATCAGTAGCGTAATTGGCTAATATGGTAGGGTAGAGAGCCCAATTTTCATTAAACTGAGAGGGAAACTCTACAAAATCTCTGGCTACAGCGGTTCCTGCTAAAGAGGCATACTGCTGCTCGGCGAAAAAAGCATGTAGGGCATGCCCAAATTCATGAAAGAGAGTCTCTACTTCACTAAAAGTAAGCAAACAAGGTTGATCTTTAGTAGCAGGAGTATAGTTACATACATTGTAAATAACGGGCTTTTGTCCCAATAACTTAGAAGGAGTAACAAATTCACTCATCCAGGCACCTCCGCTTTTTTGTTCACGGGCAAAGAAATCTCCATAGAACAAACCTAAAGGATCTCCTTTTTCTTCAAAAAGTTCATATACTACTACATCCGGATGATATACGGGCAAATCAGTTCTTTTTTTGAAAGTAATACCATAGAGTAGGGTGGCGGCATAGAAAACTCCTTTTTCTAATACATTGAAGAGCTCGAAGTAGGGCTTTAATTCGTTTTCATCTAAGTCATATTTGCCTTTGCGTACTTTTTCTGTATAGTAATTCCAATTATAGGGTGCTATTTTAGTTTTCTGAGCTATGCCCTGAAGTGTCTTTAGCTCTTCTTTTACTTTTTCTGAAGAAGAAGGAATCACCTTCTCAAAGAAATCTATCACTGCTTCTGGGGTCTTCACCATACTTTTTTGTAAAGCCCATTCGGCATAGTTTCTATATCCTAATAAGGTAGCTTTTTTTTGCCGTAAATCTATGATTTTTAATATAATATCTTCTGTAGTATACTTTCCTTCAGTCGCACGATTCCATGATTTTTCAAAGATACGCTTTCTGATTTGCTCATTCTCTAACAAAGAGAGTATAGGCTGTTGGGTAGTATTGGTAAGAGAAATCTTCCAAGAACCATCAGTTTGTTCAAGTGATTTCTTTTCTTCTTGAGAGAGTCCTTCTAAGTCCTTTTCGTCCAAAATAATGAGGGCAGCTTCCTTACGTGCTTCTAAAGTATTAAAATTGAAATCATTCATTAAGGCAGCTAACTGACTATTGATTTCTTTAAGAGTTTGTTTTTGTTCATCTGACAGATTAGCACCACTAAGCACAAAATTGTCATAATAGTATTCAAGAAGCTTGTATGACTCATTATCCAAAGCTAAGGATTCACGACTATTATAGAGGAACTTTATACGTTCGAAGAGCTTTTTGTTGAGGAAAATATCGTCTTGATGAGTAGCAAGGCGTGGTAGAATTTTCTTTTCTGTATCATGAATTATAGGATCAGAATGTGCACTTGATAAAGCATAGAAGATGTTACTCACACGCATGAGCTCTATGTTACTCTTTTCCAAAGGGAGTAGAGTATTCTCAAAGGTTGGAGAGGTCTTATTTTGAACAATTTCTTCTATACGATTACTCTGTATAGTTATCGCCTCAAGAAAAGCAGGTATAAAATCCTCATTGTGAATTTGTGTAAAATCTGGTGCCTCATACGGAAGAGTGCTTTTTTTTAACAGAAAAGAAGACATAAATTGATAGTTAATGAATAAATTGAATGTTGAAGTTAGGGGAACTATCAAAAATCATACCAAAGAAACATTTGCATAATAACTTTCATAGTTGTATTTTTGCACTTTATTTTAAAAAATGAATACTTCTTTAGTGGAAATCCTCTCAGATAGTTTGGTGATTATCCCCACTTATAATGAGATAGAAAATATAGAGAGTATTATTCGGGTAACTCTTATGCAAGCGCCTCATTTTGATGTGCTTATAGTGGATGATAATTCTCCAGATGGTACCGCTCTTAGAGTCAGGGAATTACAAAAAGAGTTTCCCGACCGCCTATTTCTTACTCAAAGAGATAAGAAAGCAGGTTTAGGAACCGCTTATATACATGGTTTCCTTTGGGGACTTAGGAGTGAAAAAAAATATGCTTTTTTCTTTGAAATGGATGCTGATTTCTCCCATAATCCCACTGATTTATCACGCCTATATAAGGAATGTAAAGAGAATAATGCTGATGTAGCCATAGGGTCTCGTTATGTTAAGGGGGTAAATGTGGTTAACTGGCCCCTAAGACGTGTATTGCTCTCCTATTGTGCCTCTATCTATGTGAAACTCATCACAGGTATGAGGGTACAAGACCCTACTGCTGGCTTTATCTGTTATCGTAAAGAAGTTTTGGAGGGTATTGATTTTGATAAAATTAAGTTTGTAGGTTATGCCTTTCAAATAGAGATGAAATACAAAGCTTATATTAAGAAGTATCATCTTTCAGAGGTCTCCATTGTCTTTACCGACCGTGTGCGTGGAAAGTCCAAAATGAATGCCTCCATTATCAAAGAAGCTATCTTTGGGGTTTTAGCTATGCGTATTCGTCATCTTTTGGGAGAAGAATGAGAGGGTTATATCCTCTGCATTCTTATTTTTGTTTGTTCAAACTCTTGCAATATATCCTCAAATACAGCACTGACACTTTTCACTTCATGGATAAGGCTACTTACTTGTCCTATTTCTAATTCACCCTCATCAAGGTTGCCTTCATACATTCCCAAACGAGTACGTCCTTTTCCCAGTAACTGTTTAAGGTTCTCTGTAGTAGCTTCCTGCTTGTTATAAAGTGTTTCTATTTGTCCATAGAACTTGTTCTTTAGCAGGCGAACAGGTGACAATTCCTTTAAGGTCAGTATCGTATCTCCTTCTTTAGCTTTAATGACTTCTTTCTTAAAGAGAGGGTGAACTGAGGCTTCTTCTGTAGCCACAAATCTACTCCCCATTTGTATCCCTTCAGCTCCCAGAGCCATTGCAGCGTACATAGCCTCGCCAGTGGCAATTCCTCCTGCTGCGATAACAGGGATGTTTACTGTTTTACAAACTTCAGGGATAAGAACTAAAGAAGTGGTCTCCTCCCGACCATTATGACCACCTGCCTCAAACCCCTCAGCTACGATGGCATCTACTCCTACCTGTGCTGCTTTTAAGGCGAACTTACTGCTACTGACCACATGTACTACCTTAATCCCTTTCTCTTGCAATTGAGCGGTCCAAAGGGTAGGGTTACCTGCTGAAGTAAATACGATAGGAACATGCTCCTGCATAATCACTTCCATAGTATGAGCACTGTTTTCATACATAATAGGAACGTTTACTCCAAAGGGCTTTACTGTATGAGCCTTGCATTGCCTAATTTGAGCTCTTAATTCCTCTGAGGACATGGATCCAGAGCCCAACAGTCCTAAGCCTCCTGCATTGCTTACTGCTGTTACTAACTGCCAACCACTTGCCCACACCATTCCTCCCTGAATGATAGGATACTGTATACCAAATAATTCTGTAATACGCGTTTTCATCAGTACTGCAAATTCAAGTTTCTTTTCCTTAAACTATATCAAAAAGTGTTGCAAATGTACAACATTTTTGAGGTTTTGTCAAGTTAAAGTTTTATTAAAGTAAAAGCTATTAGCTGTGGATAATTTAATAGCTAAAGTTAAAAAGTTGGCGATGAAGGCGATAACTTTTACATCGTCTTCATTGTTCTTTTTTGTATTTGTATTTTTATTCTTTTTTGTCTTTGTTTTAAGCGATAATGGCGATAACTAAATCGCTCACAGCGATAATGGCGATGACAGCATAGTTTTATAAAAAAAAGTAGAGATGAGATATCACCCCTACTTTTCTGTATTTTTAATTTACTTATTTAGAACACATCTTTGATATGTTTCATACTATTGGCAATACTGTCTTTTGCATTTGAAAAATCACCTTGTCCTATTTTTTTGATGACATTAGTAGCAAAGCCTTTCATCTGATCGAAGGTAACATGAGGAGGCATCGCTAAGGTATCGCGATTGGTGTAGATATTCACCAAAGTAGGCCCGTCGTGCTCGAAAGCTGCTTTTACGGTGGCTTCGAGGTCTTCGGTTTTGCGCACTTCATAGCCTTTGATGTTCATCAACTCGGCGAGTTTGTCGAAAGGTGGGTTTACCATATTGGTTTGCCAATCGAGGTAGCCCGATACTTCCATTTCGAGTTTTACCATTGCGAGCGAACGGTTGTTGAACACAAATATTTTCACAGGGTATTGGTATTGCATTAGGGTAGCCAAATCGCCCAAGAGCATTGATAGACCGCCGTCACCACACATTGCTACCACTTGTCTGCCATTGGAGGAAGCCGCTGCACCAATCGCCATTGGGAGAGCATTTGCCATAGAACCGTGGTTGAACGAACCGGTGAGGTAACGTTTGCCCGTACCTTTGATAAAGCGCGCTGCCCATACTACATTCATACCTGTATCGACAGTGAAAATAGCATCGTTAGCGGCGTATTTATCCAAAAGTTTAGCCGCATATTCGGGGTCTATTTGATTCTCTTCGGTTTTCTTTTTGGTGTAATCATCTAATGATTTTTCGAGTTCCAAATATTCTTTGTGAATATCCTTGAGGAAACTATCGTCAGTGCGAGGGCTGAGTTTAGGCAATAAGGCGATAATTGTATCCTTCACATCGCCTGCAAAGCCGTAATCTACTTTGGCGCGACGTCCAATGATATCGGGGCGTTCATCTATTTGAATAATCGTATTTTTCTTAGGTAAGAACTCAGCATAAGGGAAATCGGTGCCAAGCATTATGAGTACATCGGATTTAGCACAAGCATCATAGCCAGAACGGTGACCGAGCAATCCGTTCATTCCCGCTATATAAGGGCTATCAGTACGGTCAAAGAATATTTTACCACGGAAAGAGGCGACGATAGGCGCTTTGAGAGTTTCGGCAAGCTGTTCTACTTCTTTCACAGCATATTGACAACCGTGACCGCAGTAAAGGGTTATTTTCTTGTTTTTAGCGTCGTTTAATACGGCTGCCAATTTGTCGAGTTCACTATCGGAGGGTCGTACCACAGGTTTAGCTAAGAAGGTTTGTGTAGCGGTAGATACCTCTTCGAGGTCGGCGCCTGCTACATCACCTGGGAGTCCCAACACCGCCACGCCTTTCTCGTTGATAGCCGTTTGTATGGCGCGTTGCATCATTGTGGTGAACTGTTTTGGGGTATTGGCTACATACACGTATTTACTGCAATCTTGAAACAGCAAGAAGGGGTTGGTCTCTTGGAACCAATGGGTGCCAAATTTATGGGTGGCGCAAGTGCTGGCTATAGCAATCACAGGGTTGCCTGAGCGATTGGCATCATAGAGTCCGTTGATAAGGTGTACGTGTCCAGGTCCTGAGCTTCCCATACAACAGCCTATGCCATTTAGTTCGGCGTCCATAGAGGCTGCATAAGCAGCTGATTCCTCGTGGCGCACGTGTATCCACTCAAGGCGACCATCGCGACGGATAGCGTCGTTCACAGGGTTGAGGCTATCGCCGGTAATGGCGTATACTCTTTTTACGCCTGCTTGTACTAACATTTCGACCAATTGGTCAGATACATTTTTGCTCATGATTTTTTCTTTAAATTTCGGTTGCAAAAGTACAGCTTTTATTTTTTCTAACAAATTTTTTATGAGAATAATGGATATAATACTCCTATTTTGAATGATTCTATGAAAAAACTAGTGGAGATTCCCCCCACTAGTTCTCATCGTTTAACCCTTTATTTAAATTAAAAAAAGAAAAATTATGCAATTGGAATGTCTTTGTTCACATTTTTGCTACCAATAAGGGCATAGTATAGGATGTAAGCAAGTCCTAAAATGACTACCCAGTAGCTCTGCACGTAGCCTAAGATATCTGCTACATAGCTCTGAAGAGTAGATAAGATACCTCCACCACATACCATAACCATGAAAATACCTGAAGCAGCAGCAGTGTACTTGCCTAAGCCTTCAGTAGCTAAGTTAAAGATACCTCCCCACATCACTGAAGTACAAAGTCCACAGAGAGTCAAGAGCATCACAGTAACAGGTACTTCAGCAAGACTAAAGGATATATTTTTATTGAATACAGGCATGTTCACCAATAAGTCTGTAGGTAGAAATATTGCCATGAGTACAAAGAGCAATCCTAAGGAAGCTACAAAAGAAAGCATAGCCTTGCTGGAGAATTTAGCTCCTAAGGTACCTCCTATAAATCGTCCTATGAACATTAAGAACCAATAAGTACCCACTACAGAACCTGCAGTAGTAGCATCTATGCCTAAGCCGCCTTTGTCTGCTTTAGCAGTCATGAAATAGTTCTCTACTCCAGGAATTCCCACTTCCACTCCTACATATACAAAAATAGCGATGATTCCAAAGACAAAGTGCCTGAAGGATAATGCACTATAAGGCTCTTTTACTTTGTTCTTTACTTTTTTTACAATATGAGGTTCAGGAATTTGCATTAGGGAGAGTACAACAAATACTAAAGCAAAGGTTCCCATGGCTAAGTATAAGGCTGGATTGGCTTTGTCAATAGAGGCTTTTTCTATATTTTCCCCTATAAGATATCCTACAAAAACGGGTACTATAGTACCTCCCATAGAGTTAAGTGCACCACCGAACTGTAGCAATTGGTTCCCTCGCTTACCTTCACCTCCTAAGGTATTGAGCATTGGATTGACCACTACATTGAGCATACACATAGAGAAACCTGCTATAAAGGCTCCTGTGAGATATATAGCAAAACTCTCCATCGCACCTGATAAGAAGATGATACACACCCCTATGAAACCAACTGTTACCGCCGCTAGTGCAGTCTTCTTATAACCTATTCGTTGTAACATCTGTCCAGCAGGGATTCCCATAAAAGCATAGGCGATGAAGTTGGCAAAAGTTCCCAGTTGTGCCTGAAAGTTGCTAGCACCAAATTGGCTCTTTACAATCACTCCCATAGGACTCTGTAAATTGGTGACGAAAGCTATCATAAAGAATAGAGCAAACATCATTATAATGGGAAGCAGATAACTCTTGTTTTGTTGATTTTGTTCCATATCTACTTTTTATTAATATAGGGACAAAATTAAAAAAATATCTTATGATATCAAAGAAAAACAACTTAATTTTTTTTTATTTGTAAAACAAATATAATGATATAAAATAGAAAATAGGGATACTCTCCACAAGGAATCCACTGTAAAAAGAAGATTGTTTTTCTTTGGCAAAAAGTAAAGAAAGGAGGGTAATCCCTGCGGTTACTATTTGTATTCTCAAAAGATAAATTGAGGAATGATAGAAGGCAAGGAGAATAAAGATTTCTATAATGATGGTTCCTATTATTTTTGTTTTTTTTATTCCTAATACAGTGGGAAGCGTTTGAAGATAGGACTCCTCTGAGGATTTGTCCTTGATGTCAAAAGGAAGTATCAGTACACATATCCAAAGAAAATATTGTAAGGAGAGTAAGCCTACAGTATAAGGATAGGAAAAGGTACTGTACTCAGATAATGGTAGAAAAATACTACCAGAGACCCAGCAGATAGCAACAATCCCTATTTTAAGAAAAGGAATACTCCGAAGATTTCTTCTGAGAAGGGGAGTATTATACATAATACTGAGTAATCCTGTTGCAAGTAGTATCACTTTCCCATATAGGGTTAGGAAAAAGAAATTATAACAAACCATAATAGCACATCCCCACCATAATACAGAATTATATTTTAGTGTCCTTCCCTTAGCAAAGGAGTAGGACAAAATAGTGCCTCCCCACAAAGAGAATAGAGGAGGGTACTTTATGGGCAAGCTAAAGATAAGAAAAGTGCTAATGGCTAAGGAAGTTACTGCAGAGGAAACGATAATATTTTCTCTTATTAGAAAGTGCAAAATACGGGAGAATATCTGCCTCATTGACTAATAACCTCAATATTTACCTGTAAGTTTCCTTTGTTGGGATTATCGGTAATAGTCATAAATGCTTTTCTAGAAAGATCAAGTACTTTTTCTTTGGTAAAAGGACCCCGATCATTTACTTTTACTATTACAGACTTTCCATTATCTATATTGGTTACCTTTAGTAAGGTTCCAAAAGGATAAGTACGATGAGCTGCTGTAAGTTTATTATTATTGAATACTTCTCCGCTGGCAGTTTTGCGCCCATTAAACTTATTATGGTAATAAGAAGCTATACCGCTTATCCTGCTAGGGCTATCGGAAGTACTTGCTTTAGTAGCTATAGTTGTTGGCTTAGTACTTTGAGAAGTGTTTTTTGCATTCTTAATAGTTATTCTACTGCCTTTATGGGTTGTCCTCTGCTGAGCTACCTTTTGTGTATGACAACTTACCAATAAAAGAATACAACTTATTTTTAGAATGTAAGAGAGTTTCATAAAAGAAGATTTTAATTGGAGATTTATTGTAAATATAAGTCAATGAGTCCTTCTGGAGTCTCTACAATGATTTTCTTTTCCTTACGATTAACCTCCTTAAGGAAATTATCGTGGATAGGTATAAGTATCTCTCTCCCGTTATGTTGGATTTCAAAGAGTGGCTGAGAGGAATGATCATTGATATGAGTAACAGAGCCTATAAGACCATGCTTTGTATCATATACTTCAAAACCAACTACTTCATGGTAGTAAAATTTATTTCCAGAAAGTTTTGGTAGCAAGGTTAAGGGTAAGTATAAGTGATGTTTGAGAAGAGTTTCAGTATCTTTTTCAGTGTTTACTTCTTCAAACTTGATTCTAAATAGGGAGGACTTGTGTAGGCTGCATTTTTCTATGAAAAAAGGAATCAGTTCATTGCCTAATTCAACAAAAACTGATTCCACATTTTCAAGTAAGGAGAGGTCATCCGTGTCTGTTTTGACAAGGACTTCTCCTTTGAAGCTAAATTTGGAGACAATTGTTCCTACAAAGAAGCAATCTTCCTTTTTCATTAAACTTCTGTTTCATTAGCTCCTTCTTCAGAGGATTCAGCGGGAGCTTCTGCTGCTTGTGCTTTAGCAGCGATAGCTTCCTTGCGTTTTTGGCTATAAGCTTGTTCTGCTTTTACACTTTCTTGCTTGGCAGAAACTTTTCCTTTTTGAAGGGCTTCTTTTTTAGCATTGATTTTCTGCTCTTTTTCAGTTAACCAAGCAGCAAATTTAGCGTCTGCTTGCTCCTTAGTAAGAGCTCCTTTCTTTACACCTCCTTCCAAGTGATACTTAAGCATGACCCCCTTATAAGAAAGGATGCGGCGTGCAGTATCAGTAGGTTGCGCACCGAAGTGAAGCCATTTGATAGCTTCATCAATATTTAGCTCAATCTGAGCTGGGTTAGTAGTTGGGTTGTAAGTACCTAATTTTTGAAGGAACTTACCATCGCGAGAAGCTCGTACATCTGCAGCTACTACCCAATAAAAAGGTTTCCCTTTTTTACCATGTCTTTGTAATCTAATTTTTACAGGCATAAATTTTAAGACTTTTGAGGTACACGACCTCCGTTAACAGAGCGCAAAAGTAATACATTTTTATATTACAGACAAATTTTTTGGAAAAAATGTACTTATTATTCTATTATATTGATTTTCAAAAGTATTAGATTAAAAGGGAGATTTATTCCAAAAAAGAAGAATATTTCTTGTCATTTACAAATAAAATGAATATCTTTGCCCTCAAAAATAATGCGTCTTTTTTAAATAAGAAATATGGCTCAATACAAAGGTAAAATAGCACAGGTAATCGGTCCTGTGGTGGATGTAATATTTCCTTCCGAAAAGGAAATGCCTAAGATTTATGATTCATTAGAAATTATAGGTGAAGATGGAAAAGTTTTGATTCTGGAGGTACAATCTCACATAGGAGAGGATACTGTTCGTGCCATTTCCATGGATGCTACTGAAGGACTTAGTCGAGGAATGGAAGTGATTGCTACAGGTCATCCTATTCAAATGCCTATAGGACATGATGTATTTGGACGGTTATTCAATGTAATCGGAGATGGTATTGACGGACTTGGCAACTTGCCCAAAAGTGGAGAAAATGGGCTTCCTATTCACCGCCCAGCTCCTAAGTTCGAGGATTTATCCACTGTAACAGAAGTACTTTTTACAGGGATTAAAGTAATTGACCTTATTGAGCCTTATGCAAAAGGAGGAAAAATTGGACTCTTTGGAGGTGCTGGAGTAGGAAAAACGGTACTTATCCAAGAGCTTATTAATAATATTGCTAAAGGACATGGAGGGCTCTCCGTATTTGCAGGAGTAGGAGAACGCACGCGTGAGGGAAACGACTTGCTTCGTGAAATGCTTGAATCAGGTATTATAAGATATGGTGATGAGTTTATGCACTCTATGGAAGAAGGAGGTTGGGACTTGAGTAAGGTTGATAAAAAAGCCCTTAAGGATTCTAAGGCTACTTTCGTATTTGGACAGATGAATGAGCCTCCTGGAGCACGTGCCCGTGTTGCCCTTTCAGGGCTTACCATTGCTGAATATTTCCGTGATGGAGCAGGGGAGGAAGAAGGAAAGGATGTTCTTTTCTTTGTGGATAATATATTCCGTTTTACTCAAGCAGGTTCTGAGGTTTCTGCTCTTTTGGGACGTATGCCCTCTGCAGTGGGTTACCAGCCTACTTTGGCTACTGAAATGGGGGCTATGCAAGAACGTATTACTTCTACCAAGAAAGGTTCTATTACTTCTGTACAAGCAGTATATGTACCTGCTGATGACCTTACAGACCCTGCACCAGCCACTACTTTCGCACATCTTGATGCCACTACGGTACTCTCTCGTAAAATTGCTGAACTTGGTATCTATCCAGCTGTTGATCCATTGGACTCTACTTCTCGTATTCTTACTCCTGAAATCCTTGGAAAAGAGCACTATGAGTGCGCACAGAGGGTTAAGGAATTACTACAACATTATAAGGAATTACAGGATATTATCGCTATTTTGGGGATGGAAGAACTCTCTGAAGAAGATAAGTTAGCAGTAGCACGTGCCCGTAGGGTACAGCGATTCCTCTCCCAACCTTTCCATGTAGCTGAGCAGTTCACAGGTATTCCTGGTGTGTTCGTAGATATTAAGGATACTATTCGTGGCTTTAACATGATTCTTGATGGAGAGCTTGACCATTTGCCTGAAGCAGCCTTTAACCTAAAAGGTACTATTGAAGAAGTAATTGAAGCAGGTGAAAAAATGCTTGCTGAGGTACAAAACTAAGTATTATGATATTAGAAATAGTAACTCCGGAAGCTATACTCTATAGGGGAAAGGTTAAAATAGTTACCCTCCCAGGAGTTAAAGGTTCTTTCCAGATATTAGAGAACCACGCTCCCATTGTCTCCCTGTTAGAGAAAGGTACTTTATCCTTTAAGGAAAGTGAATCCCCCGCAGTATTTATGCAAGAACATTTTATACAAGAGAAGGGAGAATATGCTTTGCCTATTGAAGGGGGTGTTGTAGAACAAAAAGATAATAGAATAATAGTACTTGCTCAATAAGTAAACTATAATTGATTTGGTTTAAATGTAGGGGCGAATTATAATTCGTCCCTACATTGCATTAATATTCATTCTTAACTTCTCTATAGGATATCAATTACATGAGAAAAGATAAAAAACCTCTTTTAATAGAAAAAGTTACTGTAACTGATGCGGGTGCTAAAGGGAAAAGTATTGCTCATGCCCCTGATGGAAGGGTTATTTTTTTAGAAAATGCAATTCCAGAAGATATAGTGGATGTACTTATAACTAAAAAGAAGAAAGCATTCTATGAGGGAACAGTGGTGAAATTTTATCAAAAATCCCCTTTAAGAGTACCTCCTGTCTGTGAACATTTTCTCTATTGTGGAGGTTGTCAATGGCAAGATATGAACTATCAAAGTCAGCTCTTTTACAAGCAAAAGGAAGTGGTAAATAACCTTAAGCGCTTAGGAGGAATTGTTCCTGAAGAAATATTGCCTATTTTAGGGAGTGAAAAGGAGTATTTCTATAGAAATAAAATAGAATTTTCCTTTAGTGAATCCCGATGGCTTACCTCAGAAGAAATTGAATCTAAGGAGGAAATAAATAATCGTAATGGATTAGGTTTCCATATTGCAGGTGCTTGGGATAAAGTGTTGGATATTCATAAGTGTTACCTTCAGGAAGATCCTTCTAATGCCATTCGTAATGCTATAAAAGAATATGCTAATACTCATGGATATACTTTCTATAATCCTTGTAGTCATTCAGGTTGGTTACGAACTATGATGATTCGTATCACTTCTATAGGGGAAATTATGCTTGTTATACAATTCTTAGAGGAGAGAAAGGAAGAAAGAAAAGAGTTGTTAGACTATTTGTTGGTACAATTCCCTCAGATTACTTCTCTTCAGTACATTATTAATAGTAAGCCTAATGATACCATTTATGATCAAGAGGTGATTTGTTATCATGGAAGAGAATTTATTCATGAAGAGATGGAAGATTTACGCTTTAAGATTAATGCTAAATCTTTCTTTCAGACTAATTCCTTACAGGCTTATCAGTTATACAAAGTAACTAGAGATTTTGCAGCACTTACAGGAAAAGAATTAGTGTATGACCTTTATACAGGCACGGGAACAATTGCACAGTTTATAGCCAAAGGAGCTAAAAAAGTAATAGGAGTAGAGTCTGTTCCAGAAGCTATTGCTGATGCTAAAGAGAATGCACATACTAATCAAATATATAATGTGGACTTCTTTGTGGGAGATATGAAGAATATCTTCAATGAAGAGTTTATCACCAAGCATGGTACCCCTGATGTGATTATTACAGATCCTCCCAGAGATGGTATGCATAAAGATGTAATAGCACAAATCCTTAGAATAGCTCCCAAGAGAGTTGTTTATGTGAGTTGTAATAGTGCTACTCAAGCCCGAGATTTAGCTCTAATGGATCCTATGTATAAGGTGGTCAAAATACGACCTGTAGATATGTTCCCTCAGACTTATCATATTGAAAATGTAGCACTTTTGGAATTGAAATAATCTCTTAAGCGAAATTGAAATATTTTTGCTAACAAAAAATAGAAAAAATATAAAAATATCATTATTTTTTTGTACATTTGCCACTATAAATAAAGTTACATTATGAATTTACACGAATATCAAGGAAAGGAAATTCTATCAAGTTTTGGTGTACGCGTACAACGTGGAATCGTAGCTACTTCAGCTGATGAAGCTGTAAAGGCAGCAGAGAAACTTACAGAGCAGACAGGAACTCAATGGTATGTAGTAAAAGCACAAATCCATGCAGGAGGACGTGGAAAGGGAGGAGGGGTAAAGTTAGCTAAGAATTTGCAGCAAGTAAAAGAAATTTCTTCTCAGATTATTGGAATGCACTTAGTAACTCCTCAAACTCCTAAGGAAGGAAAAGAGGTTCACCAGGTATTGATAGCTGAAGATGTATTCTATCCAGGAGAAAGCGAACCTAAGGAATATTATATGTCTATCCTGCTTAATCGTGCCAAAGGAAAGAATATGATTATGTACTCCACCGAAGGAGGTATGGATATTGAATCCGTAGCGGCAAATACACCCCATCTTATCTTCACTGAAGAGGTAGACCCAGAATTAGGGTTGCTCCCCTTTCAAGCAAGAAATATAGCTTTTAACTTAGGGCTTGAAGGAGAGGCTTTTAAGGAAATGGTAAAATTTGTAACCTCTCTGTATAAAGCCTATATCTCTTCTGATGCAAATCTGTTTGAGATCAATCCACTTCTTAAAACTTCGGACAGCAAGATACTTGCAGTAGATGCTAAAGTAACTATTGATGATAATGCTCTTTTCCGACATAAGGATTATGCTGCATTACGTGATACTCGTGAAGAGCGCCCTATAGAGGTAGAAGCAAAAGCAGCAGGGCTTAATTATGTGGATTTGGATGGAAATGTAGGATGTATGGTTAATGGAGCAGGACTTGCTATGGCTACTATGGATCTCATAAAACAAGCAGGAGGAGAACCAGCTAACTTTTTGGATGTAGGAGGTACTGCTGATGCTGCTCGTGTGGAAACCGCATTCCGTATTATTTTGAAAGATCCCAATGTAAAGGCTATCTTAGTAAATATCTTTGGAGGAATTGTACGTTGTGACCGTGTAGCTCAAGGAATTGTAGATGCTTATAAGAATATGGGCTCTGCTATTAAAGTTCCTATTATTGTTCGACTACAAGGAACTAATGCAGAAATTGCTAAGGAAATTATTGATAAATCAGGACTTGCTGTACATTCTGCTATTCAATTTCAAGAGGCTGCTGATAAAGTGAAAGAAGTATTGAGATAAACAATTTTATATTTGTAATAAAGGAGCCTTGTTATCAAGGCTTTCTTTTTAATATTAAATGATTTATGTATAATTCTATTATTGTAGGTACAGGTTATTATGTACCTGAAAATATTGTTACCAATAATGATCTATCCAAGATGATGGATACTTCAGATGAGTGGATTCAAGAACGTACTGGCATACGAGAGCGCCGGTTTGCCACCAGAGGAAAGGATACTACTACTTCTATGGGAGTACGTGCTGCCCAAATGGCTATGGATAAAGCGAATATAGCTAAAGAGGATATTGATTTTCTTATTTTTGCTACTTTGAGTCCGGATTATTATTTCCCAGGCTGTGGTGTGTTAGCTCAAAAAGAATTAGGGCTCAATACTATTGGAGCTTTAGATATCCGTAACCAATGTTCTGGATTTATCTATGCGCTTTCAGTCGCTGATCAGTTTATCAAAACGGGTATGTATAAGAATATCTTGGTTATTGCCTCTGAAACACAATCTCCAGCTTTAGATCTTACTACACGGGGTCGTAATATGGCAGTACTTTTTGGAGATGGAGCAGGAGCAGTAGTGCTTTCTCGTTGTGAACAATCCAATCGAGGTATTCTCTCCTCTCACTTACATAGTGAGGGTGCTTATGCTGAGGAATTAGCGATCATTACTCCTGGAGTAGGAAAGAAATGGATTACGGATTTGCTTAAAGAGAATGATCCAGAAGATACCTCCTACTTCCCTTATATGAATGGACAGTTCGTTTTCAAAAATGCAGTAGTGCGCTTCTCTGAAGTGATCATGGAAGGATTAAAGGCAAATCACCTTACCGAGGAGGATATTGACCTATTTATTCCTCACCAAGCAAATTTGCGTATCTCCCAGTTTATTCAGCAGAAATTTAAACTCTCAGATGAGAGAATATTTAATAATATCCAGAAATATGGAAACACAACTGCTGCCTCAATAGCTATTGCCTTAGCCGAAGCCGTAGAACAGAATCGCGTTAAGGAAAATGATATCCTTATTTTAGCCGCTTTTGGTAGTGGTTTTACCTGGGGAAGCGTGGTGATTAAGTGGTAAAAGAAAAAGTAAAAGGTAAAAAGTTTTCTACTCCTATTACTTTTTACCTTTTACCTATACCTTATAATTTAGCTTTTCTTTTCTTCATTAAAATAAATGAGATAGTAGAACATACCTCGTTCTTCATCCCAGCCTTTTTCTACAAACTTTTCAGCAGATTCGGGATTGACAAAATCCATACGGATTTGTATATTGGTATCCAGATCAATGACATTTTTAATTTTCTTACGCATATCCGATACTGCTTTATTAACAATAGGGAAAGAGGAAACATCCTCAATGTAGTATTTCTTTCCTTTGGTTTCTTTAAAGTTACGAAATTCAGGGATAAGATCCATATACCCTTCCGTAAGGCTCTGATCTTCATCATCCTCATGAGGAGCGTATTCTTTTTTGAATACTTTGTCTCCTAATACCTCATTAAGGAAATGAGTTTCCTCAAACTCATCGTTTTTAGCAAAGTGGTTCACAGCACGGTTCATAAATAGGATTTCTTCCTGCTTACCTTCCGTGGGAAGTACAACTTCTTTAGCGAAATCCTGACACATTTTTAGGTATTTTTTGGTAAAAAAAGCATCATCGGCAAGGGCATCAATACCTAAGAATTGCTCTGTCCAATATTTGGTATCATAGCGATTACTATCTACAGATAGAATTTTATATCCCTCTTCTTTATTTACATTGAAAATAAGACAACCTTTATCCAACTTATTGACATTCACTCCTTCTTCTAATAGAATATCTAACTGGTTCTGTTCTTGCTCAAATTGGAGAAAGTTTTGTTTCATTTCAGACTTAAAAATTCCAATAGCCTCTACTTTGGCATTGTCAAGAGTAATATGAGAAAGATAGGCTACATACAACTCCCCTGACTTGATATGAGGATGATTGGATTGCTCATACAGCAACTGAGCAATACGTAGTGAATGGGTATGAATAGAGGATGGATTAGCGAAAATTTCGGTAGCTAAGGCAAACATCTCATTGAATTCTAAGGAAGTTTCATTCACAAAGTGCATATAATTTTCTTCTTTCTCTCTAAAAGGTTTTAGAAAATATTCCTTAAGTACACTTATCATCTGGTCATCAAGAGCATAAGGCTGTTGGGAGAGGAAGAGGTTTTCTCCTTTTTGCATATTTCCCACTTGATGAATAGAAAGAGATTCTATTTGAGTATTAAAAAGGTCAAGCATTTGTCTCGTTTTGATTTTTTAATGGGTGCAAATGTACAAAAAACTTTTTATTTTTTTAATAATTTATATCCCATATACCCTAAAGGAAGTGCCATGATACCTAAGTAAAGAGCATTCTGGATAATTACCATAGGTTCAAAGAATGCAATGGCAACAAGCCCAAAAATAGCGCCTCCTAAGTGAGCTGCATGCCCTAAGTTATCTCCTTGACGAGGATTAAGCATCATATATACAGAATAGCTAAAATAGAGTGTCCCAAAGAACCAACCTGGAATAAAGTTTACTTGGAGATATGGGAAAAGAGCAATAGCAGCAAAGATAATACCTGAAACACCTCCTGATGCTCCTATAGCTGAGTAGTAGGATTGATGTCGGTATATATATAGGCTAAAAAGATTCCCAAAAACAATGGAACCCAAATATATAAGTAAAAATATGAAACTCCCCATTCCATGAATGATAATTCCATGAAAGAAGTACAAAGAAATCATATTGAAAATGAGATGCTCCCAATTGGCATGTAAGAATCCAGAGGAAATAAGACGTAGATAATCTCCCCTTTGGACAGCTCCTACATTGAACATATAGCGGTTAAAAAAATTGGAATTATTAAAGCCATAATAGCTTACTCCTATAGTGGTGATAAGTATAGCAAAAAAAAGAATATTTGTTGTCATCTGTTTCTAAGAATAATAATCATCATCATTGTATCCATGATATTCATCAAACTCATCTTGATCAAATTCAAAGTCATTGAATTCAGAATCAAATTCATTAAAGTCCTCTGCTACAAAGTTCCTCTCTGGTGCATCTTCAGGGACAGAACCATGCTTAACCAAGATATTAGGATAAGTAACACCTTTTTGCTTCTGACCTATTTCTTTCAAGTCTACAAAAAAAGTCCACATATTGTAGAAATCATATACATAGAGTAAGTGACGATTATCTTCGTCCATTATGGATTCCAAAATAGTATCTGCCATTACAGGAGTATCTCCTTCGGTGTCAAAAAGGCTAAACTCTTCTCCTTGGTTCCAATCCTCATCACTTTTGTAGAAAGAAGCCATTTCTTCTCCATTGAAGCCAAAGGATTTTGAAATACATTTGTGAAAATCTTCTAAATTAATTTGACTTTCCACTTCAATATCACGGAATACATCCGTATCCACATCTAAAATAATTCTAAAACGATATATCATAATTACTCTTTTCTATGATTGAGATTCTTTATTATAAAAGGTATTATAGATATCCTTGTACTTTTCAAGGATAATACGTCTTTTGAGTTTGAGGGTAGGGGTGAGGTGTCCAGCATCTATACTCCATTCATCAGGAGTAAGGTCAAATACTTTTACTTGTTCCCATTTACCTAATTTTTTATTAATGTGTTCTATTTCCTGAGCAATTCGTTCTCGTACTCGCTTATCTTTTACAAGTTCTGCATTACTAAAATTCTGCGTATTCCCATGTCGCTTGAGCCACTCTCTTATAAAAGAAAAATCGGGTTGGAGGAATGCTCCAGGCATCTTCTCTCCTTCACCTACTACCATCGCTTGTTCTATGAAACGAGATTGTTTGAGCTTATTCTCAATGTATTGTGGTGCTATATATTTACCACCAGAGGTTTTGAACATCTCTTTTTTACGATCTGTAATGGTAAGATAACCATCCTCATCAAGAAAACCAATATCTCCCGTGTGGAAGAAGCCTTCCTTATCAATAGTATTATGGGTTTGTTCTTCATTCTTGAAGTAACCTAACATTACATTGCTCCCTTTACAAAGGATTTCTCCATCTTCAGCTATTTTGACTTCAATATTATCTATAGGTTTTCCTATAGTACCTATTTTCCAGAGATTTCCTTTCTTACAATTTACAGAGATAACAGGAGAAGTCTCTGTAAGTCCGTAACCTTCCCAAATAGGAATTCCTGCTGCAGAAAATACCCGTACTAAGCGGGGTTGTAGAGCAGCACTTCCACATATCATTTGCAAGTTACCTCCTAAGGCTTTTTTCCATTTGGAAAATATAAGTTTTCTGGCTATCTTTAGTTTGAGACCATACCACCAACCATTCTTTCCATAAGGTTTATATTGATACCCTAATTTTAGAGCCCAAAAGAATAAGGATTTGGCTATACCAGAGAGAGCGACTCCTTTGTTATAAATATTGTCATATACTTTCTCCACTACACGTGGTACTACTGTAATAAGGTGAGGCTTTACTTCACTAATATTTAAGGCTACTTTATCAAAGGATTCAGCAAAATATAGGCGAATGCCATTATACTGGTATAAGTAAGTAAGCATTCGTTCGAATATATGACATACAGGTAGAAAGCTAAGACAAACATCTCCTGCTTTTACAGGAACCCGAGCATGACAGTTTTTAATATTACTAATAATATTATCATGAGAGAGCATTACTCCTTTGGGCTTTCCTGTAGTACCCGAAGTGTAAATAATAGTTGCCATATCAGTGGGCTGTATTTGTGCCTTAATAGCTTCTACTTCATTCTGATTCTCAGTATTTTCGCCTATAGAAAGGATTTTACTCCATCCGCGTACATTTTCTATATTATCAAAAGTAAATATTTCTTTTAATGAGGGAACTTCCGGTACTATATTTCTTATTTTCTCTAGCAAATCTTTGTCTGACACAAAGCAATACTTCACTTCAGCATGGTTGAAGATGTAAATATAATCTTCTTTTGGAATAGTGGGATAGATAGGGATATTATGTGCTCCAATTTGCATAATAGCAATATCCAATATGTGCCATTCGGTACGATTATTGGAGGAAACAACGGCTATTTTATCCTTCGGTTTTACTCCTAAATATAGCAATGCTCGGCTTACTTGGTTTATTTTCTCTACATAATCCTTAGAGGAAATGGCAGACCATTTATCATTATATTTAGTGACTAAAGCATTTTCTATAGGATATTTTTCTAATTGATAATAAGGAATATCAAACAGGCGAGTTACCTCTTTCATTAAGTGTAATTTTAGCATTTTTATTTCTACTGCAAAAATACATTAAATTTTTGAAATAGCATTAAAATATTGAAAAAACATCTCTCAAAAAAACTTTTACACAATGCACTTTCTTTTGTTGAAAAATAAAAATCATAGCTTCTGTGACTTTTATTATCCAAATGAAAAATCGTAAAATCAGTTCTTTATCTTATATATTAAAAAATATAAAAATAGAAATATAAGAGTTTGCATTTCCCTTATCTAAAAAATGAATGTATTTTTGCCAAGGATTTCAAAGAAGTCCATCTTATATCTAAATGCTTAATTGTTAAATACATGGAAAATATTTCTCCACAATCTATAGAGACAGTTATTGCTCCTCGTACAATTCCTACACTTGAAAAAGGGAAGATACCTCCCCAGAATTTGGAGTTAGAAGAAGTAATACTTGGAGGTATGCTTATAGATAAGCGTGGTGTGGATGAGGTAATAGATATCCTTTCTGATGAGGCTTTTTATTCTCCTGCTCATCAGAAAATCTATGCAGCTATCTATAAGCTCTTTAAGGATTCCCAACCCGTGGATATGATGACGGTACGTGAACAATTACTTAAGGACGGTAATTTAAAAGAAGTAGGCGGAGGAGCCTATTTGGTATATTTGACAGAAAAGGTGTCTTCTTCTGCTAATATAGAGTTCCATGCACGTATTCTTATCCAAAAGTATATTCAGCGTAGGCTTATTAAGATGTCTAATGAAATTATTGAGGAAGCATACGATGATGAAACCGATGTATTTGACCTTTTAGATAGCGCAGAAGGAAAGCTTTTTTCAATTACTCAAGGGAATATTACTCGTACCTCTGAATCTGCAAGAGAACTAGTTATAAAAGCACGTAAAAAGATAGAGGAGTTACATAATAAAAAAGAAGAGTTTAGTGGAATTCCTTCAGGATTTACCAAAATAGATGAACTTACTGCAGGATGGCAACCAACAGACCTTATTATTGTGGCGGCACGTCCTGCAATGGGGAAAACAGCCTTTACACTAAGCATGGCAAGGAATATAGCAGTAAATAGTAAAATTCCAGTAGCTTTTTTTTCCTTAGAAATGTCCTCAATACAGCTTATTACAAGGCTTATTGCTTCAGAAACAGGAATAAGTTCCGATAAACTTCGTACAGGGAAATTAAGTGATGATGATTTTGAACAACTAAATAAAAAAATACAAAGTTTGCTCGATGCTCCTCTCTATATAGATGATACTCCTTCACTTTCCATCTTTGACCTTCGTGCGAAAGCTCGTCGTATGGTTTCTAAGTATGGGGTAAAGATTATTTTTATAGATTACCTTCAACTAATGACTGCCAATACCAGTGGAAAAATAGGAGGAAACCGAGAACAAGAAATATCTGCTATCTCTCGTAATCTTAAGGCTTTAGCTAAAGAATTAGATATTCCTGTAATAGCTCTCTCACAACTCTCACGTAATGTAGAAAATAGACCAGGACATAGGCGCCCTCAACTCTCTGACCTTCGTGAATCAGGTGCTATAGAACAAGATGCTGATATTGTTACTTTCCTTTACCGACCTGAGTATTACAAACTTAATACTTGGGATGATACAGAACAAACCCCTACTGCTAATCAAGCTGAACTCATAGTAGCAAAACATCGTAATGGAGGATTGGATAATATTCGTTTACAATTTGTTAATGGAGTATTCAGCAACTTGAGTAATAATTTTTCCTTGCAACAAGAAGAGAGACAACAAATTCAATCTTATAATTCTAGATATAATGATCAAAAAGATGAAGTAATACCATCTCCTACATCAATACCAAAAGGAAATATCGATAATGCCTTTGAGAGTAAATCAATCAATCCTGATATTAATTTCTAGAGAGAAAAAAAAGGTTGTCCAAAAGGGCAAACCTTTTTTTATTTGATTAGCTTTGCTATATCTCTAAATTTTTCATGTTGTGAATCCTTTAGCAAAGAGAATAGAGCTCCTTCAACACTGATAATTTTTCCTTGAGTTTGAATGATCATCTGCAAACCTATATTTCTATTTTCAACTGTACGAGAAGAAACAGCATCAGCCACTACAAAAACTTCATATCCTGCATTAACCAAATCGTAAGCTGTTTGATAAATGCAAATGTGTGTTTCGATTCCTATAAGGAGTATTTGTGGACGAAGGTTAGCTTTTACTCTTTCAGCAAAATCCTTATTCCTATAGGCAGAAAAAGTATACTTTTTGATAGGAGATAACTCTGAGAGGGATGTTGCGATGATGGAATTAGTATCTCCTAACTTTTCAGGGGTTTGTTCCACCCAGATGATGGGGATATTTAGTAATTTGCATCCTTGAATAAGCAAATGACTTTGTCTGAGTATTTCCTCAGATTTGTATACAATCTGAGATAGCTTTCCTTGAATGTCAAGGATAACTAATTGAGTATCATTAACAGATAACATAGATATATTTTGTTTAATTTTGCCACAAAGATAATAAATAATATAATAATCAGCAAATTATGAAATTAAATAAATATTTATCTAAATAGTTGTTTTTAACTATAAAATGTCTTACCTTTGCACACCAAAAGCAAGGGTTGTTTCTCTTACTTAGAGAATAAGATGGAAGAATGGATTGAAAAAATAGAAATATTACTTCCGGAGGTACAGCAATATGTACTTTCTTTGCAAGAGAAAAATGGGGTTCTTTTGAAGCAGATAGAGGAACTTAATCAAGAGCTTCAACAAGCACAACAGCAGAAGAATTTGTATGAACAAAAGTATAATGCATTGAAAGTGACCCAGGCTCTTTTAGGCAGTGATGAAACAAAAGCGGAAGCCAAACTCAAAATAAATAGGCTCATTCGTGAAATAGAGCAGTGTATTGTACAACTTTCACAAAACTAAATAAGAATGAGTGAGAAATTAAGAATAACTTTGAAGATAGCCGATAGGGTATATCCCTTGAAAATCTTCCCTGAACAGGAAGAAGCTTATCGAAAAGCTGCTGAAAAAATTAATGAACAAGTCAGATATTTTGAGCAAAATTTCCCTATAAAGGATCGCCAAGATTCATTGGCTATGTGTGCTATTTCTTTAGCAACACCTCTATCCCAAGAGGTACTTACTAATGAAAATCAAAGAAAGGATAATATAGAAAAATTAGAGAAAATATATAGAATATTATCAGAGATCAGTAACAATAGATAAAAATACTGCCTGCAAGAATAGTTTTTTTGGTAAACTCAACAGAAAATAATTCAGAAGGGTGAGTCAAACCACCAAAGCGTGCTGTGTTCACTTACAGATACTTGAAGGGTTTGGTAGCTCTAAATATGCTTTTTAGGAGTTTATTCACAGGTCTTCTTGCAGGCTTTTTATATAATTATTTTTTTATGGATATAACAACATTAATAGTAGGAACCATTATTGGAATATTTGTGGGAGCTGCCCTAGTATGGTACTCCCTTAAGAAAAAGCAAGAAAAATATGCTTTTAAAGTGGTCAGAGATGCACAAGATGAATCGCAAAATATCCTCAAGCAGGCCAAAATAGAAGCTGAAAATATTAAAAAAGAAAAAATTTATCAGGCAAAAGAAAAATTCTTAGAACTTAAGGCAGAACATGAAAAACTTATCTTAAGTAAAGAAAAAAAGATCTCTGAGGCAGAGAAACGTGTAAAAGATAAAGAATCTCAAGTTTCTACTGAATTAGCTCAAAATAAAAAGCTCAATGAAGAGTTAGCCCAGAAAACTCAAGAATGTGAATATCGTATCTCTTTGGTAGATAAAAAACAAGAAGAAGTAGATAGATTACATAAAAGTCAAGTAAAACAATTAGAAGTAATCTCCGGGCTCACTGCCGAAGAAGCTAAAACACAGTTGATTGACTCCTTAAAAAGCGAAGCAAAAACAGATGCTATGGCTTACATCCAAACTACTATTGAGGAGGCTAAGCTTACAGCTCGACAAGAAGCAAAGAAAATTATCATCAATACTATACAGCGTATTGGTACAGAGGAAGCTATTGATAATTGTGTGTCAGTTTTCAATCTTGAATCAGATGATGTAAAAGGACGCATTATTGGACGTGAGGGTCGCAATATTCGTGCCTTAGAAGCGGCTACCGGAGTAGAAATTATTGTAGATGATACACCAGAGGCAATTATCCTCTCTTGTTTTGATTCAGTAAGGCGTGAAATTGCACGTCTTTCTTTACATAAATTGGTTACGGATGGTCGTATTCATCCTGCACGTATAGAAGAAGTGGTAGAAAAAACAACCAAACAAGTAGAAGATGAGATAGCAGAAATAGGTAAAAGAACAATTATAGACTTAGGTATACATGGGCTTCATCCAGAACTTATTAAGGCTGTAGGGCGAATGAAATATCGTTCCTCCTATGGTCAAAACCTATTACAGCACTCTCGTGAAGTATCTCGCTTATGTGGTCTCATGGCTGCAGAATTGGGGCTTAATGTGAAATTAGCTAAGCGTGCTGGACTCCTTCATGATATAGGGAAGGTGCCTGAAACAGATACAGAGACTCCTCACGCTCTCTTAGGTATGGAATGGGCTCAAAAATATGGTGAAAAGCCTGAAGTATGCAATGCTATAGGAGCACATCATGATGAAATAGAGATGACCTCTTTACTTTCTCCTATTGTACAGGTATGCGATGCTATATCAGGAGCGAGACCTGGAGCCCGTAGACAAGTATTGGACTCCTATATTCAACGGCTTAAAGAATTGGAAGATACTGCATTCTCCTTTCAAGGAGTGAAGAAAGCTTATGCTATTCAAGCCGGACGAGAACTCCGTGTAATTGTAGAAAGTGAAAAGGTATCTGATGAAAAAGCTGCTGAGCTTTCTTTTAATCTTTCTCAAAAAATACAAACAGATATGACCTATCCTGGACAGGTTAAGGTAACTGTAATTCGAGAAACAAGAGCTGTGAATATTGCAAAGTAAATTTTATAAATGGTAATAGAGAAAAGAGCTAAGGATTTTCTTTAGCTCTTCTATTTTATAGAAATTTGATTAGGAATTATCTTTGCCTATTTTAAAAAATGTTGTACTTTTGTACCATAATAATTTATAAGTGTGAAATACTTTTATAACCTTTTATTTTTAAGCTTAATAGCTTGTTCCCAACTTATTTCTCCTCCCTCAAAAAAATTGTCAGAAGAACAAATGGAGTCCATCTTTTATGATTTAGTCCTATTAAATGCCTCAAAAAGTGTTGACCCAAAGCTCTATGATGAACAGGGAGTGAGTATCTCCAATATCATTTATAAGAAATATGGAGTTGATAGTTTACAATTGGCACAGAATATATCTTTTTACACTTCAAATCCTCAAAAATGTAAGGAAATACTCTCCCGTGTGAATATTCGCTTGGAAAAGGAAGATAGTTTGCTGCGAAAAGAGAATATTCCTAATGTCCCTGTAAAAGAGTCTTCATCAGATAGTTTGAAAATAATAGAAAAGTAAATATTTAAAGAATTAATTTATGAAATGGACTCCTGTTGTTTCTAATAATATTGATTGGATTTCTTTTGTTTTTATAGCTATTTTAGCAATTATAGCTTTTATAAAAACATATCACTCCTTTCGTTTTAGAGAATTTTTGAATTTACTTTTTAATAATAAATATATTATCATATTTAACAAAAAAGAGAAGACAAATGTACTCTTTACCTCTTCGTTATTAGGGATACAGTGGTTAGTCCTTAGTATTACCATTTGGTTATTAATGAGATATTTTCTTATAGATTTTTCTTTTTATTCAATTCCTCTTCCTTATATTATTATGGTAGGGGTAGCTGCTTTTCTTTTATTGAAAATTACTTTTCAACGTTTTATAAGTTATGTATTTGATTTTGATCTGTTTTCCAGGTCATATCTTTTCATTCGCTTAAGTTATTCTAATTATGCTTCTTTTATATTGGTCTTTCTTCTTTTTTTCGATATTTATGGGATGAATAATAACATATATTTACTAGGATTTTCATTGATTACATTTTTATATATACAGATACTTGGATTAGTTTCATTTGTAAAGTTGTACAAAAATGAAATAAGACATTACTGGTATTATTTTATTTTGTATCTTTGCACCGTAGAAATAGTACCCTATATTTTTATTAAACATTGGATAATTAATTCCTCATCAATAAGTTAAATTATGAAAGTGAAAACAATCTTGGTCTCCCAACCAGAGCAGTCAGAGAATTCACCATATCACCAGATTATAGAAAAATATAAAGTAAAAATAGATTTCCGTCCTTTTACAGAAGTACAAGGAGTGACTGGAAAGGATTTGAGAACTCAAAAGATTGAACTTCAGAATCATACAGCTATTATTCTTACTAGTAGGAATGCCGTAGACCATTTTTTTCGAGTGGCAGAAGAAATGAGATTTAAAGTTCCTGATATGATGCGTTACTTTTGTCTTTCTGAAGCAGTAGCCTTTTATTTACAAAAATATATAACTTACAGAAAAAGAAAGATTTATGTAGGAAAAAAAGATTTTGCAGATCTTATACCATTTTTGAAAAAACATAAAGAAGAAAAGTTCTTTTTCCCTACTTCAGAAGTATTAAGCCCTACAATAGAAAAATCATTAAATGATTTAAAAATAGAGTGGAAAAGAGGTATCCTATTCAGAACTGCTCATGCTGATATTACAGATTTGAAAGATGTAAAATATGATGTAATAGCTTTCTTTAGTCCTGCAGGAGTAGAGTCTCTTTTCAAAAATTTTTCTGATTTTAAACAAGGAACTACTCGTATAGCTGTTTTTGGAGCTTCTACTCTTAAAACAGCTGAAGAAGCTGGACTGAGAATAGATATCCAAGCACCTCTTCCAGAAACTCCTTCCATGACAATGGCTTTAGAGAAATACTTAGAGAAAACGAACAAAAGATAATGGATATAAAAGACTACCTAAGTAGTCTTTTTTGCTGTGAACTAATTTTTAGAAAGGATAGAAGGCATCTTCTATATGCTCTAGGTGGTGTTCTGTATTATTTTTTATAATAGAAATAATATCAAAACGTACTTCCATATCTAAATTATTGATATTGATATAATGATTAGTTGCTTTAGCTAATAGTTTCATTTTTTGAGGATTTACAAAAGAATAGGGCTCTCCGTAATAAGCTGATCTTCTTGATTTTACTTCAACGATGATTAGTATGTTATTATACTTAGCAATAATGTCAATTTCTGCACTCTGCCAATAGAAGTTACGCACTAGAATTTCATATCCTAAATTCTCTAAATAAAGGACAGCTTCTTCTTCGGATTCTTTACCAAAGTCATTATGTTCAGCCATAAAATTATTTTTGTAATAGTTTGTTTTTTTATATGTTATCTGATACTTATTTTATGCAAAAGGCACTACAAGAAGCTGAGATAGCTTTTGAGCAAGGAGAGGTTCCTGTAGGAGCTATTATTACTATAAATGAAATTATCATAGCTAAAACTCATAATCTTACTGAAAGATTGGGTGATGTTACAGCTCATGCAGAGATTCAAGCCATTACTTCTGCCAGTGAATATATGGGAGGTAAGTATCTAACTAATTGCACATTGTATGTTACTCTAGAACCTTGTGTAATGTGTGCTGGGGCTCTTTATTGGAGTCAGATAGGCAAAATAGTTTATGCATCAACAGATGAAAGGCGTGGTTATCATCTCTATGGAAATCTTCTACATCCTAAGACAGAAGTTATTCATGGTATCTTAGAGAAAGAAAGTAGTCAATTACTTAAAAAATTCTTCCAACAAAAGAGGAATTTTTAGTCTTCTTCCTGCTCAGCGCGGGTATAAGCATTGATAATTTCTTTTACTAAAGGGTGTCTTACTACATCTTTATCATCTAACCAAAGAGTTCCAATACCTTTGATTTCTTTTATAATGTGTAGTGCTTCAATAAGCCCACTGGATACTTTTTTGGGGAGGTCTATTTGTCCAGGATCTCCCGTAATAATGAATTTAGCATTTTTTCCCATACGGGTAAGAAACATCTTCATTTGCACATAGGTAGTATTTTGAGCTTCATCTAAAATGACAAAGGCATTATCCAAGGTTCGTCCTCGCATAAAAGCTAAGGGGGCAATCTGAATAGTTCCATTCTCTATGAAAGAATTGAGTTTGTCAAAAGGAATCATGTCCAACAAAGCATCATAGAGTGGTTGCATGTAAGGGTCTAATTTTTCTTTTAAATCACCTGGAAGAAAGCCTAAATTTTCACCTGCTTCTACCGCAGGACGAGTTAGAATAATGCGTTTTACTTGTTTGTTCTTTAAGGCTCTCACAGCCAAAGCTACACTTGTGTAAGTTTTCCCTGTTCCAGCAGGACCTATAGCAAAAACCATATCATTTTTGCCAATTAGGTCTAATAACTTTTGTTGGTTGGGGGTCTGTGCACGAATGATCTTCCCTTTTACTCCATGTACAATAAAATCTCTATCTAAGAGTGTGGAAGGGAGTAGTATGCTATTGTCAGAAGTTAGGATACGTTCAATAGTATTTCTGTCCAGATGATTATATTTCTCAAAATGTAAGATGAGTTGCTCTAAGCGTTTTTCAAATTCATCAAGGAGTGATTCCTCTCCAAAAGCATGAATTTCATTACCTCTTGCCACTATCTTCACTTTAGGAAAGTAACTTTTTAAGAGGTCAATAGTACTGTTCTGTTCTCCGAAGAAAGCTTGCGGGTTTACTTCTAATAGGATAGTTCTTTGATTCAAATCTTATTTTTTGTCAAAATTACGTATTTTTTTTGAATTAGAAAAGAGAGGGTAATTTTATTTTTCAATTATAAAAAGAACTTCATAGAAAAATGGTTAATAGAAAAAAAAGTTATATCTTTGCCCTTTGATATTGTAACACAAAATATAATAATTACTAATGAAGAGTTTTAAAGAAAACGAAAATAACCCTCCTATAGTGCAAGCACAATTGCTTAAAAGACAAAAAAGGAATAGGTTACTTTTGTTTTTTATTTTTTTTCTTTTAATAGGAATCACTCTTTGTATCATTTATTCTACAGAATCTCTGATATCGTTAAAAAATACTTTGGCTCAAGAGAATTACTTGTTCTATTGGATGATATTGGCAGGTTGTGGGGCAGAGATCATTGCAGGCTCTATGGGGATGGGATATGGAGTCATTTGTGCCACTATATTACTGATAATGAATGTAGATCCTCGTGCTATTAGCGGTAGTATTCATGCATCTGAAACGGTTACGGCAGCAGCGGGGAGTATCAGTCATTTTAAGCTTAAGAACATGGATAAGGAACTCATTAAACGATTGCTTATTCCCGCTATTATAGGAACTGTGATAGGAGCTTTGTTATTACTTTATTTGGGAAATGAAGGTAATGGATTGGCTAAACTTACAAAACCTTTTATTGCGATGTATACCATTGTTCTGGGATTTAAAATTTTACGTAATGGTTTTCGTGGAAAGGTAGAGAATAAAGAGGTAAAGACCATTCCTCTGGGGCTCTTTGCAGGTTTTGTGGATGCTTTTACAGGAGGAGGATGGGGACCTTTGGTTACCAGTTCCTTTATCAAAAATGGTCATACTCCACGATATGTGATAGGAGTCTCTACTTTTACTAATTTTGCTATTACTGTAGTTAGTACAATTATTTTTATTACAGTACCTGAGGCTATTAATTGGCGCATTGCTTTAGGACTCATTATAGGAGGAGTAGTTACAGCACCTATTTCTGCTTTAGTTACTTCTAAACTTCCTCCGAGAAAGATATTCTTTATCATAGGATTTCTTATTATTATAATGGGATTCACTACTATTTATAAAGCTATTTTTTAATATTTAATTTTATGGATATAACAAAGTTAGAGGATGGAATTTATGCACAAATTCAGACAGCAAAAGGAGATATTCTTCTTCGCCTCACTTATGAAAAAACACCTGCTACTGTGGCTAATTTTGTAGCTTTAGCAGAAGGAAAAATGAAAAATACCGCTAAACCTATAGGGATTCCCTTCTATGATGGATTGAAATTCCATCGTGTAATAGCTGATTTTATGATTCAAGGAGGATGCCCTCAAGGAACGGGAGCAGGAACACCAGGATATCGTTTTGATGATGAATTTCATCCTGACCTAAAGCATGACCGAGCAGGAATTCTCTCTATGGCTAATGCAGGAGCTAATACCAATGGAAGTCAGTTCTTTATCACACACCGTCCTACGCCTCATCTGGATAATAAACATACTGTTTTTGGCTATGTAATAGAAGGTCAAGAGGTAGTAGATAGTATTGCTCAAAATGATAAGATAGAAGCAGTGAAAATTATACGAGTAGGACAGAAGGCTCAACAATGGGATGCTTTGAAAACTTTTGAAAAATTTAATGCTGAAAAGCAAGCTCGTATAGAAGCCGAAAAACGTAAACAACAAGAAGTTCTAAGGCAGATGACAGAAGGATTTGAAAAAACTACTTCAGGGCTCTTTTATAAAATCACAGAAAAAGGGAAAGGAAAAAAAGCAAAAAAAGGAGATAATGTAGCAGTACATTATACAGGAATGCTTTTGGATGGAAAAGTCTTCGACTCTTCTTTGTACAGAGGGAAGCCACTTAATTTTACTGTAGGAATAGGTCAGGTAATTGAAGGATGGGATGAGGGGATTCTTCTCTTAAGTGAAGGAGATAAGGCACGTCTTATAATTCCTTCTGACCTTGCTTATGGGGCACAAGGAGCGGGAGGAGTAATTCCCCCTAATGCACCTCTTATATTTGATGTAGAGCTTATAAGAGTATTATCCTAATCAAAGTAAAACTTGTTAAGTAGTAGTATCCAAAGAATTTTTGCAAGGGTTCTTTGGATATTTTTATACTCCATAAGCCAATATGAAACCTAAAATAATGACTCCAAGTTTTTGGTAATTAAACTTATGATTTTCTGAAGTTTCAAAAAGGATTACAGAAGAGATATGTAAGAAAATTCCTATTACAATAGCACTCATCTGTGTATGATATTTTACAAACTCAGGTACATAATTTACAAGGAAAGCCCCAAAAGGGGTCATCAAAGAAAAAAGAAATAGAAAAATAAATGTCTTTTTAGTGCCTATTCCCGAATCTAAAAAGAAAATGGTCAGTACCATGGCTATGGGTAAATGATGGATAAAAATACCGTATACCATGTTATTGTGTTCATGTAAAGGAAAACCTTCCAAAATAGAATGAATACTTAAGCTTATAAAAAGACCCCATGGAAATTGTGTTCTAAGTCCTTTGGCAGGAGAATGAAAATGCCCATGTTCCGCACCATGAGAGAAAAATTCTAAAATAATTTGCAAAAGTATTCCTATAATAATCCAGATACCTATATTCTTTATCTGAATATGGGAATGTGATTCTTCTATTATAGAATGATATACCTCTGGAATGAGTGTAAAAACAGTCATTCCCATTAGAAAAGCTCCACTGAAAGCTAAAAGCAGTTTGATACGATTTTTATTATTAGGTTTTACCCATAGGACGAAGCAAGCTCCTATAATAATGGAGAGAAAAGGAAGTAAATAATTTTTCATTCTGTATAGCTCAAAATAAGTGATGTTTTCAAGAGTGCAAAGGTAATTTATTTTTATGGAAGAAATGGCAAAAAATCATACAAAAAAATCAACTAAATATCGTATATTTGCAAGAAAATAATTATTCATGTATAAGTATCTTATTCGTCCATTATTATTCTTATTTGATCCTGAAAAAATTCATCGTTTTACTTTTTGTTGGCTTAAATTTATTAATAAAATTCCTTTAATCTCTAATCTGCTTAGGAGTCGTTACTTCCTTAGAGATAAGCGATTAGAGCGAGAAGTCTTTGGCATAAAGTTTCCTAATCCTATAGGATTGGCTGCAGGCTTGGATAAGAATGCAGAACTCTATACAGAACTTTCTAATTTAGGATTTGGCTTTATAGAAATTGGTACGGTAACCCCCAAGCCCCAACCAGGAAACCCTACCAAACGGCTTTTCCGTTTGGTAGAGGATAAAGGAATTATCAACCGTATGGGCTTTAATAATGATGGGGTAGAGGCAATCACTGCACGACTCAAAAAGAACAAGCATGTTATCATAGGAGGGAATATAGGGAAAAACAAATGGACAGAGAATGAGAAGGCACATGAGGATTATTTGTATTGCTTTGGACAACTAGCCCCTTATGTGGATTATTTTGTAGTGAATGTTAGTTCTCCTAATACACCTAACCTCCGTTCTCTTCAAGAAAAAGAGCCTCTTCAAAAACTCTTAACCCTCTTGCAGGAGGCTAATGGGAAACTTCCTAAATCTAAACCTATACTACTGAAAATAGCTCCAGATCTTACCGATGAGCAGTTATTGGATATTATAGATATAATTAAGCAAACTCAAATAGCAGGGGTAATCGCTACCAATACTACTATAAGCAGGAACGGACTGACTTCTCCTAAGCAGGTGGAGACAGGAGGTCTAAGTGGCAAACCGCTAGCCCAGCGTGCTACAGAGGTGATACGCTTCTTAGCCGAGAAGAGTAACCATGGCTTCCCTATCATAGGGGTTGGTGGCATACATTCTCCCCAAGATGCCTTGGGAAAATTTCACGCTGGAGCTTCTTTGATACAAATTTTTACAGGATTCATCTATGAAGGTCCTTCTCTTATCAAGAAGATAAACAAAGCAATACTCAATGAAAAGTGAAGAATGATTGTTCACTCTTCACTTCTTGCTATTCTTTTAATTAGTGTTTGAAATGACGTATACCAGTCATCACCATAGCGACTTGGTGAGCGTTGCAGTACTTTATACTTAGGTTGTCCTTGATAGACCCTCCTGGTTGTATGACGCTTCTAATGCCTTCTTTCTGAGCAATTTCTACACAATCAGGGAAAGGAAAGAAGGCGTCACTTGCCATAACAGCTCCTTGTAAAGAAAAGTTAAACTCTTTAGCTTTTTCAATAGCTTGCTTAAGGGCATCTACACGGCTTGTTTGTCCTGTTCCAGAGGCAAGGAGTTGTTTGTTCTTAGCCAGTACAATAGTATTGGATTTGGTATGCTTGCATATTTTGGAAGCAAAAAGCAAGTCTTCTAAGTCCTCAGCAGAAGGTTTTTGGTCAGTAACATAAGAAATGTCGGAAACAGCATCTGTCTTTAGATCTTTGTCCTGCCATAGATAACCATTTAGGCAAGAACGAATTGAGATTTGTGGCAATAAAGTTTCTTTTTGTACCAAAAGAATACGATTTTTCTTGTTTTCAAGGATTTTCAAAGCTTCATTTTCATAACCAGGAGCGATTATCACTTCGCAGAATAGAGGATTGATAGCTTCAGCTGTCGTTTTGTCTATAGGACGATTAGCAATAAGAATACCTCCAAAGGCAGAAACAGGATCGCAGGAGAGTGCAGTGTTATAAGCATCCAATAGGGTAGAGCGAGTGGCAATTCCGCAGGTGTTATTATGTTTTAAGATAGCAAAAGTAGGAGAGTCATTCATGAATTCGTTCATCAAATTTACTGCTGCATCCACATCTAATAGGTTGTTATAGGAGAGTTCTTTACCATGTAGTTTGGTGAAAAGAGCTTCAAAATCTCCAAAGAATACTCCTTTTTGGTGAGGATTTTCTCCATAACGAAGTGATTGTGCTTTGTCCTCACTTATACGTAGGCATTCTATAGAAAATTCTCTATTAAAATAGTTAAAGATGGCTGTATCATACCTTGATGAAGTAGCAAAAGCCTTTAAGGCAAGGGACTTCCTTTCTGAAAGATTTGTTTCTCCATTATTTTCGGATAGAATTTGTAACAGAATAGGATATTCCTCTTTAGAAGAAATACAAACAGTATCCTTGAAGTTCTTAGCAGCTGCACGGATAAGAGAAATTCCTCCTATATCTATCTTTTCAATAATATCTTGTTCAGAGGCACCATTAGCAACTGTTTCTTCAAAAGGATATAAATCTACAATAACTAAATCTATTTGAGGGATATTATAGGTTTCCATTTGTTCTTGGTCTGTAGGGTTTCCTTGTCGGTTAAGGATACCTCCAAATATTTTAGGATGTAGAGTTTTTACTCTCCCCCCCAGAATGGAGGGATACTCAGTAACATTCTCTACAGGAATGACAGGGATATTTAAGGATTTGATAAAGGCTTCTGTACCTCCTGTGGAATACAGAGTAATCCCCAATTCATTCATTTTATGAATGATAGGTTCTAATCCCTTTTTACTGAATACGGAAACTAAGGCTGATTGAATACGTTTTTTTTGTTCCATTTTTTGTAGATTTATTTAGATAATGAAAGTACAAAAGTAAACATTTCTAATATAAAGAACAAATTTTTATTTTTAAAAAAAGGCATGATTTTTTGTTAAAAAACTTTTTTAATTTAGAAAAAAAACGTAATATAGCGGTTGATTATAAGAATTCAATTTTATGGAAACCGAATATTATACTCCTGAAGAGAGTAAAGAAATAGCTAAAAGATATAAAGATCTATTGCGAGAGAGTTATCAGATTCTTAGTGAGGATGATAAGAAGCTTATTCGCAAAGCATTTGATATGGCAGTGGATGCCCATAAGGAACAACGTAGGAAAAGTGGAGAGCCTTATATATTTCACCCCATCGCAGTGGCGAAAATTGTAGCTTATGATATAGGCTTAGATGCTATTTCTATAGCATCAGCTCTGTTGCATGACGTGGTAGAGGATACTCCCATTACCATAGAAGAAATTGCTCAAAACTTTGGAGATACAGTCGCTAAGATAGTTAAAGGACTTACTAAAATTTCAAATCTTAGTCGTGATACGGATGTTTCTTTTCAAGCTGAAAATTTCCGAAAAATGCTCCTAACACTCAATGATGATGTCCGTGTTATCCTTATTAAAATTGCTGACCGTTTGCATAATATGCAAACAATGGATGCAATGCCCACCTACAAACAACAAAAAATTGCCTCTGAAACACTCTTTATTTATGCACCATTAGCTCATAGAATAGGACTTTATAATATTAAAACTGAGTTAGAGGATTTAGGACTTAAATATACAGAACCTGAACAATATTATGCCATTCTAAGTAAAATAGAGGAATCTAAAGAAGAGCAATTGCAGTATATAGAAGAGTTTTCCAATACTGTAAAAGCAGCTTTGGACAAAGAAAAAATTGATTATTATATTAAAGGACGACCTAAGTCTATTTATTCTATTTATAAAAAGATGGTCTCCAAGAAGATACCATTTGAAGAAGTATATGATAAATTCGCTATACGTATTATCTATAAAAGCACCCCTGAGAATGAGAAGTTCCTGGCTTGGAAGATATATTCCATCGTAACAGATTATTTTCGTCCTAATCCTACACGGCTTAGGGATTGGCTTTCTTCTCCTAAGAGTACAGGATATGAGGCTTTGCATATAACGGTGGTAGGTCCTAAGAACAAGTGGGTTGAGGTGCAAATTCGTAGTGATCGCATGCATGAAATAGCAGAGAAAGGATATGCTGCTCATTTTAAATACAAACACGGAGAACAGAATGAACGAGGTATAGAGATGTGGCTTAATCGGTTGCAAGAGGTCTTAGAAGATAATGAAGCTAATGCAGTTGAATTTGTACAGGAATTTAAAATGAATCTTTATGCAGATGAAATCTTTATTTTTACTCCTAATGGAGAAATTAAATCCTTACCAAAAGGTGCAACTCCCTTAGATTTTGCCTTCAGTATTCATACAGAAGTGGGAATGCATACTCGTGGAGCTAAGGTAAATGGAAAACTTGTTCCTTTAAATTATAAGCTCAGAAGTGGAGAACAAGTAGAAATTATCACAGCGGAGAATGCATCACCTAATCCTAATTGGTTGGATTATGCTACTACTACTAAAGCGCTTGCTAAGATTAAAGGAGCACTCAAAGAAAATCGTAAGAAGGTAGCTGAGGAAGGTAAGGAAATATTAAGACGTAAGTTAAAGCAACTTAAGATAATACTTGATGAAAAAGTAATTAATGATATGGTTACTTATTTTAAAACAAAAACCAGTCAAGATATTTTTTATCAAATGGCAACAGGGGAAATTAATAACCAGATGCTTAAGAATTTTGTAGGAAGTAGAAGTACTACTTCTGCTTTCTTTAACTTCTTCAGAAAGAAACCATCTACTCATGTAGTTCCTGAAAAATCTAAAGATGCTCATGAATATGACATGATTGTATTTGGAAAAGATGAACAAGTGTTAGATTATACTTTCTCAAAATGTTGTACACCTATTCCTGGAGATGAAATTTTTGGTTATATAGCTGTGAACGGAGGTAGTATAAAGGTTCATAAGAAGGATTGTCCCAATGCACTTTCCATGTTCTCCAATTATGCTTATAGAATAATTCCTGCTAAATGGGTAAAATCTACAGAAAGAGAGTATGAAACAACCATCAAAATTATAGGAGTAGATAGGAAAGGATTAGCTGCAGAAATTACCAATCATATTACTCATAAGGGGTTAGGAATGAATAATATTCAACTAATGAGTAAAGGAGGAATTTTTGAAGGAGAGATAACCCTTTTGGTTTCCAATACTGAATCCTTAAACTCCTTATTAGATAGTTTAAGAAAACTTAATGGGGTAGAAAAAGTCTTCAGAGAATGATTACAAATTAGAAAATATGAAAATAGCAGTGAATGTGAATGTGTAGGGGAGTTTGGTGGGACTATGGCTTTATAATAAGTTAGATAAAAAGATAATAAAAAAAGAGGCTGCCCTTTTTGGATAGCCTCTTTTCCATTAATCTAAAAACATTATTTGCTCCTTTTGGCGGCTAAAATAATCGCATTATAAGCATTCAATATTCTTCCAGATTTGCTAAGATTAGAAAAAGGCATAAGTTTTGACTCAGCACCTTCTTCCTCTCCAATAAGAACTTCTTTAATAGTAGGTACTATTCCTGATTCCATAAGAATTTGCTTTACTTCTCTGGCTTTAAGTTTAGGAAAATAAGCACGAATGAGGGCTGCTACTCCTGCTACTTCAGGGGATGCCATAGAAGTACCACTTAAGAATTTGTATTTATTTTCCGGTACAGTAGCATATATTTGCACCCCAGGAGAGAACAAATCTACATTATTTTTTCCATAATTAGAGAATTCAGCTACTAAATTTTCATTGTATTTGTAATTAAGAGCTCCAACGGTAATCATTGTATCTGTAAATTCTTTTCCATTGATATTGTCATCAGGAAAAGAAGTATTGGTATCCATGTTTTTTGTCTCATTTCCAGCTGCATTTACAATGAGAACATCTTTTTTAGCTGCATATTTTAGTGCATCATATACCCATTCTTTATGAGGGGAGAATTCTTTACCAAAACTGGTATTAATAACTTTTGCTCCGTTATCAATAGCATAACGCAAAGCAAGAGCTACATCCTTATCATATTCATCACCATAAGGCACAGCACGTACAGGAAGAATACGTACATGGTCGGCTACCCCATCCATGCCTATATTATTATGACGTATAGCAGCAATAATACCTGATACATGAGTACCATGCAAGGCTCCCTCGGCAGTAGGTCCTATTACATTATTATTCCCATAGATTTTGTCATTAATATCATCTGGGTTGTCCTTAAGAATTTTTCTTGGAGAAAAATCTTTATTTAGGTTATATTTTATACGGTCTTCATAATATTTTAATCCATCTTCGATATTTTCTAAAGTTTCTTTTACAGTAACTCCATTGCTAAGTAAGCGTTTCATACCACGTACAGCATCTGCTAACTGTGTTGATTCAATATTGATCTTATCTAAATCCTCTAAAGTATATTCTTTTTTAGCCAAATGGCTTTGGATAAGAGCATCACTCATGGAAATTTTTTCTTTTATTTGCGTAAGGCGTTCTATGCCCTCTTGAGACTCTTGGTACTCTTTCTTATAAGCCTTCTCTGCCCTCTTGTAATCGGGATTATTAGTATCTCCTGATTTGAGAATACGTACATATTCGAGATTATCTTGATTAATTTCTCCTAAGAAATTCCAACCATGTACATCGTCCACATAGCCATTTTTATCATCGTCAATTCCATTGTTAGGAATCTCTTTAGGGTTTGTCCAAATAATGGATTTAAGATCTTCATGGTTAATATCCACTCCGGAATCTACCACTCCTACAATAACAGTTTTTGCCTTTCTGCCTTCAAGAACTTTATAGGCTTTTTCTAAGCTAATACCTGGATAGCCAGTAGTAAGCAGATCTTGATGAGGCCAACTTTTTAACTCCTCTTCAGAGGGAGATGCTGGTTGGGAAGGAATTGTCTTTCCATCCAAAGTTTCAAGTGGCAAAGAAGCAATCTTAGAAGCTCCTCCACAGGCTACCATAAGCCCAGACAAAGCCACATAAAAAATAGGTTTTCTTGTATTCATTATGAAATCTTTTAAAAACTAATGCAAATGTACTACATTTTTTTCAAATAAAATAAATAAAAGATATATATTTTCCTTGAAAAGAAGTACTTTTGTCCCCTCAAATAATTTATGTTATAAGTCAATGAAGATAAAAGAAATAGTGAAGCTAACACTTCCCTTCTTACAGGAGAATAAGGTAATCCTTTATCCTACAGATACTATATGGGGATTGGGATGTGATGCCTATTCTTATCAAGGAATAGAAAGAATACGGCAGATAAAAAGAAGAGATATTAATAAGAATTTTATTCTTTTAGTCTCTTCCTTGGGTATGCTCAAGCAATATGTGAAAATACCCTCAGAAATAGTCTTCTTTTTAAAGAGTCAAACACGCCCAACTTCTGTAATATATCAAGAAGTTTGTAATAGTTATCTTCCTTTAGCAAAGGATAATTCCTTGGCTTTCAGAATAGTTCAGGATGAATTCTGTAGAGAGCTTATCAAAGCATTTGGAAAACCTATTATTTCTACTTCTGCAAATATAACTGGAGAACCAAGTCCTATGACATTCTCACAAATTAGTGAAGAGATTAAGAATTTAGTGGATTATATAGTTCCTTACCACCAGCAAAATCAAGAAGGAAAAACTCCTTCTCAGCTTGTAAAGATAGAAGAAGGAGAAATTATATTTTTAAGAAAATAAATTAAAAAAACAAAGAGGAAAAGTAGTTAATCAGTAAAAAAAGTATTATATTTGCACCACATAAAATAAAAATATTTATTTCCTATGAAAAGAGACCAACAGATTTTTGATCTTATCCAACAGGAGAAAGAAAGACAATTAAGAGGTATAGAACTTATTGCCTCTGAGAACTTTGTAAGTCCTGAAGTAATGGAGGCAGCAGGTTCTGTACTCACCAATAAGTACGCAGAAGGATATCCTGGAAAGCGCTATTATGGAGGATGTCAAATAGTAGACCAAGTAGAGCAATTAGCTATAGATCGTGCTAAGGCTCTCTTTGGAGCAGAATATGTAAATGTGCAACCTCACAGTGGTTCTCAGGCAAATGCCTCTGTATATGCAGCATGCCTTACTCCAGGTGATAAAATCTTAGGCTTTGACCTTTCTCATGGAGGGCACCTCACTCATGGTGCTGCAGTGAACTTCTCTGGTAAGCTTTTTAGACCTATTTTTTATGGAGTTGAAAAAGAAACAGGACTTTTGAATTATGATAAAATAGCTGAAATTGCTCAAAGAGAAAAACCTAAAATGATTATAGCAGGTTATTCAGCTTACTCACGTAATATTGATTTTAAGAGATTTAGAGAAATAGCGGATAGTGTGGGAGCTTTCCTTATGGCTGATATTGCACATCCAGCAGGGCTTATCGCTAAAGGCTTACTGAATGACCCCATCCCTCATTGCCATTTTGTTACTACGACTACTCATAAAACACTTCGTGGTCCGCGAGGAGGTATGATTATGATGGGAAAAGATTTTGAAAATCCTTTTGGTGCTAAGACACCTAAAGGGGAGATTCGGATGATGTCTTCCCTAATAGACCTATCTGTATTTCCAGGAAACCAAGGAGGACCTTTGGAACATATTATTGCTGCGAAGGCAGTATCCTTTGGGGAAGCACTCTCTGATGATTTCTTACATTATACAATTCAGATACAAAAGAACGCCAAGAAATTGGCACAGCTCTTAGTGGGAAAAGGCTACAATATCGTCTCAGGCGGTACTGATAACCACTTGATGCTCATTGACCTTAGAAACAAGAATATCAGTGGTAAGGAAGCAGAAACAGCTCTGGTAAAAGCCGATATCACAGCCAATAAAAATATGGTACCTTTTGATGATAAGAGTCCTTTTGTAACCAGTGGTATCCGTTTGGGTACGGCAGCGATTACTACACGGGGCTTGAAAGAAGGTGATATGGAAGTTATAGCCAATTATATAGATGAGGTTATTACCCATGCTAAGGATGAGAAGTTATTAGAAAGTATAGCTCAAAAAGTAAATAAATATATGTATGATAGACCTCTTTTTGTAGAGTAAGTGGATGTATTTGATTAAGTTTAATTTTAGAAGCTGTTAACTGTAAATAATTCTATTAGTTAGCAGCTTATTTTTTTGACTATACATTAATTTATTGAGAATTAATTTTTTAAAAATACGGGAATAGGAGTGAAAAATATTTTTTTAGTTTAGAAAAAATGTGTATCTTTGCACTTGCAAATCGGAAGTGATTTGATCGGGATGTAGCGCAGTTGGTAGCGTTCACGTATGGGGTGCGTGAGGTCGCTGGTTCGAGTCCAGTCATCCCGACTATTTTTTAATCTACCTTTTACATAGAAATGTTTCACAGATATATTAAAATAGTTATAGCAGTGCTTATTTTTGCATTTGCCATCTATCAATTTAGCTTGGGAAATATTGGAAATGGGATTTTTTTGATACTTCTTTCTCTTTTTCCGGTATTATTTTATTTCAAAAATGAATTTCTTATATTGGCTTTTTTAAGGCTCCGTAAGCAAGATATAGCAGGAACTAAGAAATGGCTTGATTATATAAAGAATCCTGAAACTGCTCTTATAAAGAAACAAAGAGGATATTATAATTATTTGTATGGAATAATCACATCACAGGTTAATCTTACTCAAGCTGAAAAATATTTTCGTACCGCCTTAAAATATGGGTTAAATATGAAATATGATGAAGCTATGGCAAGGTTGAGTCTGGCAGGAATATCAATGCAAAAGAGACGAAAAAGAGAGGCTCAAGAGTTCTTGACACAAGCTAAAAAATTAGATAAACAGAATTTACTTAAAGATCAAATTAGAATGATGCAAGAACAAATGAAGAAGATATAAATTTTTATTCTATTATGAAAAATAGTATTATCACTTTCCTTTTTCTTCTATTCATATTGCCTTTGTCGAGTTATGGACAAGTTCCTTTCTCAGTGCAAAAAATAGGGAATAAAGGGAATTCTATTTTATTTATTCCAGGGCTTGCCTGTTCTAGTGAAGTATGGCAAGATACTGTAAAAGAACTTAGCTCTAATCATACCTGTTATCTGCTTACCTTAGCAGGGTTTGCAGGGACTCCTCCAGTAAAAAATCCTAGTGTAGAGTATTGGGCAAATACCATTATCTCTTATATTAAAAAGGAAAAAATTAAGAATCCTGTGATTGTAGGACACAGTTTAGGAGGAATGCTTGCTATGAAAATAGGGGCAAAAGCACCTAAACTATTTCAGAAAATAGTAGTGGTAGATGCACTACCTGCGCTTGCTGCCCTTTCCAATGACAACTTTAAAGTAGATCCCAATAAGGATTGTACTCCTACTATCAAGGAATTAACAAGTATGTCCAAGGAGGCTTTCCAGCAAGCACAAACATCATCAATGGTTTACTATACTGAAAACAAGGAGAAAGTACCACAAATAGTACAATGGAGTGTAGATTCAGATAGGGGAACTATTGCAAAAATGGTCTGTGAATTATCTAATACAGATCTCAGAGAGGAGATACAACAGATACAGGTGCCTACTTTAGTCTTATTAGAGTCTGTTTTTAGCTTTTCAAAAAATAAAATAGAACAACAATACGCAAAGTTGCCTAAGAAAGAACTTAGATATGCCAATAAGGGGCTCCATTTTATCATGTATGACGACTATGATTGGTATATACAACAACTAAAAGAGTTTATTCAATAAAAGTAAAAGAATATAATATATGAAGAGAGGCTACCCGAAAAAAAGTAGCCTCTCTTTGTTAATAAGTAGTAATTTTGATCTACTCTTGAAAATACTTTGATTTGGTGAGTATAAAAAGGTTTTCGTCTTCAACGCCTATAAGTTCATGTTCTACATTGGCAGGAATATTATAGGTATCCAGTGCCTTTAGAAGAATTTCTTCTCCATTGATAAGGAAGCGTACTTCCCCCTTAATCATGACAAGGAAGGCAGGAACATCTGTAGTATGTTTTTTAAGGATTGCTCCTTTTCCCAAGGCTACACCTACCTGTTTGATTCCCTTTCCATTTTTTATCACAGATACAGTTTGCTTATCAGTACGATAGGAGAGCCTGTCCATTAAATTTTCCTTTTGTAGGCTTTTAACAAAGAGATAACCTTTCCCATTGACAGCTTGTATTTGGTGCTTTAAAAGGAGTTTTCTGGCGGCTTCAGCACGTTTCCCTGTTCTACAGAATAGGATAATATTGCTCTTTCCTTGAAATTGAGAAAGTTCTTTTTCTACACGATCTAAAGGAATGTTTATGGCATTTAGAGCACTTCCCTGGTTAAATTCCTTTTCAGTACGCACATCTACAAGGAAAGCATCTTTCTCATTAATAAGAGTAGCCAAGGATTTTTCTTGAGCATGAACAATCACTCCTAATAGGGAGATAATTGTTAGATAAAATATTTGATTTATTCTCATAAATATAAAATTAAGCATTTTTATTTCGTAATTTTTTCTCCCAATTCCAAGCAGAAAGAAGTGCTTCTTCAAGAGATAGCTTAGCCCTCCATTGGAGTTCCTTATTTGCTTTTTGAGTATCGGCATAAGCGGCAATGACATCTCCTTCTCTACGTCCTACTATCTTATAGGGAAGGTTTTGCCCACTTGCTTTTTCGAAGGCTTTGATAACTTCTAATACAGAACTCCCTTTTCCAGTTCCTATATTGAACACTTCATAATTACTTGAATTTCTATTTTGTAAAAGTCGTTCAAGGGCAGCCAGATGAGCTTCGGCTAAATCAACTATGTGAATATAATCTCGAATACAGGTGCCATCAGGAGTAGGGTAGTCATCACCATATACAGAGACAATTTCCCGTAACCCAATAGCTGTCTGTGTAATATAAGGAATCAAATTCTGAGGAATTCCATTGGGGAGCTCTCCTATAAGGGCAGATTCATGAGCTCCAATAGGATTAAAGTAGCGTAGAGAAATTGCCTTGATATTGGGTTGTACAGCACAAGTATCACGGATGATTTCTTCATTGATTTGTTTGGTGTTTCCGTAAGGACATTCTGCTTGTTTGAAAGGAGCGTCTTCCGTTACAGGGAGCTTGTCTGCTTGACCATATACAGTGCAAGAAGAACTAAAAATGAAGGCTGTATTTTCCCTTTTTTGGAGTTCCTGAAGAATATATATAAGGGAAGTTATGTTGTTTTCATAATACAAAAGAGGTTTTTTAACACTTTCACCTACTGCTTTTGAGGCAGCGAAGTGGATTACTCCGTCAATATTGGGGTAGCGATGGAAGAAATCTTGTACTTTCCCCTTTTCTCTGAGGTCTAATTGTTCAAAAGTAGGAGCTTTACCTGTAATTTGAGCAATTCTGTCCTTTACTTCAATAGAGGAATTGGATAAGTTGTCAATAATAATGACTTCATACCCTGCTTGCTGGAGAACTACAACGGTATGAGAACCAATAAAACCTAAGCCTCCTGTTACTAAAATAGTTGACATATATTTATTAAAAATTATAAAATTAAAAATTAATTGGGTATAATATGAACATCTGTTTGAGGAAAAGGAATCTCAATATTTTCCTTATCAAAGCTCAATTTCATTTGTTCTACTAAGTAAAAATGAGTATCCCAATAATTCTCAGTATTTGACCACACACGTAAAGAGAGATTGACGGAACTATCCGCTAATTCTTCCACATATACAATAGGTATAGGATCCTGTAAGGCTGTGGGACACTCTTTTGCTAAAGTATATAGTATTTCTTTTGCTTTTTTAAGGTCAGAACCATAGCCAATACCCACTATAATTTTATCTCGTCGTTTCTTAGTTCGAGAATAGTTAACAATATTATCAGAGAAGAGAGGCCCGTTGGGAATCATTACCTGTTCGTTTCCAAACTTAATAATGGTAGTATAGAACATTCCTATGCGTTCAACATTACCAATATGACCTTTCGTCTCTATAGAATCTCCTATACGAAAAGGTTTGAGAATAAGGAGCATAATTCCTCCCGCAAAGTTAGAGAGAGAGCCCTGCAAAGCAAGACCTACGGCTACACCAGCAGCAGCTAAAGCTCCTAAGAAGGAGGAAACGGGAACTCCTATTTTCTGGATAACAGTTAAGAAGAGGATAATGTAAAGAATCCATCTGAGTAGTTCGTTCACAAAGTTCTGGATTGTGGTATCAACGCTTCGGCTTATCATGATACGTTTTACAAACTTTCTGATAATCCTACACACCCATATTCCCACAACAAAGAGAATAATAGCTCCTATTAAATTAGGTAAAAAAGAAATAGTTTTATCAATAAACTTATTTAAAAATGCTTCAAAATCATTAAAAGAGGCAGGGCTTTGTTTCATAAGGTTCTATTTTTAGAGGTATTATTGTATAAAAATAGGGATTATATTGTATAGAAACAAGTACAATCCACTATCTTTTTGTATTTAGTCATGCAAATTAATCCAAAATTACTCCATTGTTTTAAAGAATTCCGTAAATTTTTCAGATATTGATCTTAAAAAGTTCTTATTCTCGGATTTACTTTCTTCTTCCTCTTCTTTTTTCTCCTCTTTTTCCATTTCAGAAATATTATTTATAGTAGGAGGGATAATAGGAGTTTCCTCTTTAGGTTGCTCCATTTCAGGAGTCAGTACAGTATGTGCTTCATTGGAAGTAAGCTCTCCATGTATTTGAGAGAAATCAATACGTTGTCCTTCTGAGCGTTCTCTTTCTATAGCATCTAACAATAACCCTATGGAAGTAGCATAGATAGGTGATTCCAATTCAGTAGAGGTATTGCTGGCTAAGTGTTCATTAGGAAGTCCAATGCGTGTAGGAAGTCCGGTTACATATTCTACTAATTGTCGCAAATCCTTTAACTCACTTCCTCCTCCAGTGAGGACAATTCCTGCTATTAGTTTTTTTCGGGGTTGATCATAACCATAGTTTTTAATTTCATTGAAAATAGCTCCAATAATCTCTTCCATACGGCAACGGATAATACGAGCTAAGTTCGTTACTTGTATTTCTAAGGGTTCTCTATCTTTGAGAACTTGAATATTGATAACTTCATTTTCCTTAGTATATTCAGGCCAAGCAGAGCCGAACTTAATTTTCAATAATTCTGCTTGTTTGTCAAAGACTCCACAACCTTCTTTGATATCTTTATCTATGATATTTCCGCCAAAAGGAACTACAGCAGTATAGCGAATGTATCCTTCTTTAAAAATAGCCAAGTCAGTAGTTCCTCCACCTATATCTACCAAAGCTACCCCTGCTTCTTTCTCTTCTTCGCTTAATACAGAAGCAGAAGAAGCTATAGGCTCTAAAGTAAGCCCTTTTAGTTCAACACCAGCTTTGGTTACGCAGCGGTGAATATTCTTGATAGGAGCCACTTGTCCTGTAACAATATGGAAAGTTCCTTCCAAGCGAGAACCAACCATGCCAATAGGATCATGAATATCATCTTGCCCATCTACTTTGTATTCTTGAGGGAGAATATGGATTACTTCTTCACCAGGAAACATATTTTTCATACTCATTACACGTAAGCAAAGAGCTTCTAAATCCTTAACAGTGATCATCTCATCAGCATTTTCTCGAATAATGTAATCAGAGGCTTTATCACTATGGATATGTTGTCCAGCAATTCCTACGTATGCTTCTGAGATGGAAACTCCTGCTTTGGCTTGTGCTTGTGCGACAGCTTGTTGTATGGAGTCAATGGTTTTTCCGATATTGCCTACCATGCCACGAGCAATACCTTGACTTTTAGCTTTGCCATATCCTAAAATTTCTAACTTACCATATTGGTTCTCGCTACCAATAATGGCAACGATTTTAGTAGTTCCTATGTCAATTCCTGCAATATATTTTTTCTGATTCATTTTAGCATCTGTCTTCATCTCTGATAATTATTTTTGCGTTTCCTTAAATTATATTTTGTGTTTTTTAACAAATTCACTAATTATCCTCTTCTGCTGAAGAGGGTTTTGTACAAACAACTTGATTATTGTATTGTAGATTTATCATTGTATATCTGTCTAAGAAATGATCTTTGGAGGCTTTTCTATAAAAAGCTTTCAGATTATTGAATTTTAGGGAAATATCTTGAGCGTTTCCTAAGCAGACTAAAAAATCAGCTCCTCTTAGTTTGGCATAGAACACTCCTTTATCGGCAATAACTTCTACTATATTTTCTTTTAGGAAGTTATCCTTGTATATATAGGAGAGAATAAGATGAGTGTCTTCCCATACAGTTTCTGTAATGCCACGAACGATGGGTACTCTTGCAGAATAAGCATTTGAAAGAGGCATTTGCTTACCTTGCATATCCATATAGTAGAATTGATCATTATTGACGATTCTTGCAATAGGCTCACGCTGCTTTACAATAACCTTTACAATACCATCAATAGTTAAGTAGATATCAGCATTTTCTACCATAGGATTAGCATCCAATCTTTTTTCTAATAAGTTGATATTTATCTCCTTAGTAAGGTATTCTTCTGGATTCTTTATTGAAAACAGCAAATTCTCAATAGCATCATTGGTAATATACTGAATGTTCTTAGGGCTTCCTAAGCGAGTAATGTCCACTTTTTGAATTTTCCTAATATTGTTACGATGATTAGCAAAAGATTGTAATATGATAGGAAAACCAATAATAATACTGATTTTCAATATATTAATGATTCTATTCCTTTTACTATTCATTGATAAAAAACACTCGCATTCTCTTAGCAAAGGTAGTGATAAATAAATTAAAAGTAATAGGTAAGTAAACTAAATTTATTAACAATAATCTATCACTTTTTTTAATAAAAAATTCACTATTTATGTATTTATATTTTCTGTATCTTTGTACCCAAATAGCAAGAAATAAAATGAAATTTCCGCAACCCTATACTTTAGAACAAATAGCCACGATTATTGGCAGCCGCTATATAGGTGATAAAGATTTTCCCGTATTGGGGATGAATGAGATACATGTAGTGCGGGAGGGAGATATTGTCTTTGTAGACCATCCTAAGTACTATGATAAAGCGCTACAATCCAAGGCTACTGTAGTACTCATTAACAAGGAGGTACCTTGCCCTGAGGGAAAAGCCTTACTTATTTCCGAGGATCCTTTTCGTGATTTCAATAAGCTCACCCGCTTCTTTAGGCCTTTTGAGAAAGCAACCACCCTTGTAGCAACCACTGCAAAAATAGGTGAAAATACTATCATTCAACCAGGGGCTTTCATAGGTAACCATGTAGTGATAGGTAAGAACTGTCTCATCCATGCTAATGTTACTATCTATGACCATTGTGTGATAGGTGATGAGGTAACTATCCACTCAGGAACCACTCTTGGTGCCGATGCTTTTTATTATAAAAAACGACCTGAAGGCTTTGATAAACTTCTCTCTGGCGGGCGTGTAGTGATAGAAGATCATGTGGACTTGGGAGCACTCTGTACGATAGATAGAGGTGTAACAGGCGATACCACTATCAAGCGAGGAACGAAAATAGATAACCATGTGCATGTAGGTCATGATACGGTAGTAGGGGAGGAGTGCCTAATTGCTTCCCAAGTGGGCATCGCAGGATGTGTGGTGATAGAGGATAGGGTAACCCTATGGGGACAGGTGGGTATCACCAGCGGGGTGACCATAGGCGAAAAAGCAGTTATTCTGGCACAGAGTGGTGTGACCAAATCCTTAGAAGGCAACCAGACTTATTTTGGATCTCCTGCTGAAGAAGCCCGTAAAAAATATAAGGAACTAGCTTCTGTAAGAAATTTTGCCAAAACACATTAGCCATTAGGGCATGCCGCAGATGAAAAAAGTACTGATAGTCACCTATTATTGGGCGCCAGCAGGAGGTCCTGGCGTACAGCGTTGGCTAAAATTTGTCAAGTACCTACGTGATTTTGGGATAGAACCTATCATATATACCCCAAAAAATCCTACTTATCCTATGGTAGATGCCCATATAGCCGATGACCTACCCCAAGACCTGACCTTACTTCGGACGAAGATATGGGAACCCTACGGCTTGGCCTCCTTCTTTTCCAAAGAGAAAACAAAGAAGATCAGTGCAGGGATTATCCCTACCAAGAAGTTCTCATGGGTAGACAAGTGTCTGCTATGGGTACGTGGGAATCTCTTTATCCCCGATGCTCGGGTACTATGGGTACGTCCCTCAGTGAAGTATTTGTCTGACTATGTTACTACTCAGGGCATAGATACTATTATCACCACAGCGCCCCCTCATAGCATACACCTCATAGGGTTACACCTAAAAGAAAAATACCCTACCCTACGATGGATAGCCGACTTTCGCGATCCGTGGACGAATATAGGTTACCATTCCCAACTTAGACTTACCGAGAGGTCAGCCCAGAAACACCTCGCCTTAGAGCGCAAAGTACTCCAGAGCGCCGATACTATTATCGTAACCAGTCCCAGCACCCAGCGGGAATTTACTGCAAAGACCTCAAAGCCCATTGTACTTATCACCAATGGCTATGATGATGATACCTTCGGGGAGGAAGTTCCCCTATCTCCCTACTTTATGCTCTCCCACGTAGGCTCCTTACTCTCTGAGCGCAACCCAGAAACCCTTTGGCAGGTATTGGGAGCCATGGCAGCAGAAAGCCCTGCCTTTAGGCAGGATTTACGTATATGCTTGGCGGGGAAGGTAAGTGAGGAAGTCTTTGTTACCATAGAGAAATATGGGCTTAGCTCCTCCTTGGAGTACAAGGGGTATCTAAGTCATACCGACGCACTGGCGCTACAGCGAAGCTCTCAGTTATTACTTCTTTTGGAAATCAATCACCCTAAGACAGAAGGCATTATTCCAGGAAAGCTCTTTGAGTATATGGCTGCACAACGTCCTATTCTTGCCTTGGGCTACTCGCAGTGGGATGTGAGAGAAATCATCGCTCAGACCCATACGGGTATTACTCTTTTGGTAACCGATGCTCCCGCTATTAAGCAAGCCCTTACCCATTACTATACCCTATATAAGGCAAATCAACTCCATACCCAGCCCACCTCCCTTGGTGCCTATCATAGAAAGGCACTTACCCAAAAGCTTAGTGAGGTGATTTTGGAGAGAGGAAAAGGCTAAAGGGAGTAAAAAAATGATATTTTTAGTAGGTAGATTAATCCAATTCCACTCTATATTTGTAGCCCTATCATCTATGAAAAAGCTGTACCATCGCTGATATCAATAGGGAATAAATGGCTGCCATCTAACCATCCTCCGTCTCTTGTCTTCTTTATTGTTTTACTGAAATAGAGCTTAGGAAAGTATTCTTTTCTGTATAAGCTTTTTGACTGTCATTCATAAGAATACATTGGAAAGAGACAGCCCTACCGCGGACAAATAGAATAACATTCCCCCTATTAGTAACTTCTCCATTCATAGGATTAATTGCAGAAAAACTATATTTTTTGCCATAGAACTTACCTTTTTTGATAGATTGTATTTCAGGTTCACTTTCAGAATTAGCTAAAGCTCCTTGTATAAAATGATTAAGAAAACTTTCTGCAACCTCTTTTTTCTCAGCTTCAGAGAAGTTTTTCTCAGCCATAAGATACTCCGCTCTACGAGGGACATCAGCTATGATAGCCATAAAAATAGCATTATCTGTTTGGGTTATATATTGCCGAGCTCCTTGCTCTGTCTGGTATATAGGCGTATTAGGAAAAGTAACCCATACCCCATTATCTACCTCTTTCTTCACTTGGGAGAAAAGAGAGGTTGTGAGTAAAAGGCTAAAGATAATTGTAATGGTTTTCATAAATTTCTATTTGAATAATCCTTTAATACTTGTAAAGCTCCAATATATCTACTATCTTTATAATCTTTTTTGAATAGATTAATTTTTTCAGAATCTTCTACATTCCAATAATAGTAGTAATATTTTCCTCTTGGATATAAATGAGGGTTATCAAAAAAATCTTCTTCTATATCTTCTTTCAAAATTCTGCATTCTCCTACATTTATTTTAGGCTTTGCTTGGCTATCTAAAAAAGCCTTCACATAAGCATTTCCCATCATAAGGTTTTTTGATATTCCATTAAATCCTCTTCTCTCCTGATAGAAGAAATCACCATAGGCAATATTTGTTGTTAGCATATAATCGGCTTCCAACATTTTCAGATTGATTGATCTTACAATTCCTAATAAAATTTTTAATTTCTCTTCTTTTGGAGTATCTTTTGTAACATATAAAATACCACAATCAGAAATAAAAATTCCATTTATGTCACGACAGGCTTGTAATTCATCATAACCAATTTGATAGAATTTATCTAAAACTCTAGATGCTTTATTTTCTTCACTCATCATTGCCTTAAATCCACAAATATCAATAAAGGCAACAAATGTTTGACCAGAAAAATTGTTCAACATATTATTTATTTTTTAGATTATTTAAATTTTTACACCCTATAGAGAGTTCTTTAAAATGAGCCAGTTCGCAGGATTTTTCATACCTATAAAGCTCTTGCTTGATTAGCTTCCATTTCTAAAACAGACTTACTCATAATTATCTTAAATAATATTCTTTTTCAGCAAGTTGGATCTCTATAATAGGATATTCTTTGGGATTATTTGCTGGTTTATATTTTATTACAAATATATTTTTATCACCTATCCAAGTCCATTTTTTTTGATTTTTATTTGAACTTACATTAGTAGGTGTGCCAAACTTTATAGTATATTTATCTATAATTTCATTATAAACATCAATAATATTATATTTTTCTCTTATTTCGAGTTCCATAAAAATACTTATTATACTCTCTTTTTCATAATTGGAGTGAAAAGGGAATGATTTTAGTTCTTCTTTTGTAAAAGAATTTGCAAAAGAATCATTTTTTATTTTTTCTTCATCCCATTTTCTAGTACAAACTATTTTGAAATTTCTTATATAGGGATATATTGCATACTTTCCTATATATAAACCTAAAAAACTACGATATATAATATAATCATTTTCTTCACTTCGAAGAAGAAGTTCTTTATCATCATTGCTATATATTTCTCCAATTTTAAGACCACCTAATGTAGGGTCATCGTCTACACTTTAAA
>NZ_GL872413.1:1493265-1531175 GCF_000192225.1 Capnocytophaga sp. oral taxon 338 str. F0234 | reverse complement strand
ATTATCTATTTTCATTATTTTATCTCTTGCTTTAAGATGTGTAATGGGTAAAGAAGAAAATAAACAAAAAAATATTATGAGTAATACAAGTCTTATTGAAGGTATAAATCTTTCAGAATCATTCATAAAGAATATAGAATTAAAACAATATAAATACAAAGGTATCTATATTGAAGATCTAAAATTAAATTCTTTTCCTAAAAAATTATAAGATATAAGTTTGGTTGTGAAATCAATTTTTTGTATCTCTGTGAGTGAGTAATCTATTTTTGTATATTTTTGATTCTCAATACGATATTACAAAAAAATAATTAAATTATTATTTTTTAAAAGTTTAAATTACTTCATTAGATATTAGAAATGCAAACTGAAATGATAAATTCTCATATTTTCAAAAACGTCTTCTCTATATTAAGTAAGGAAGTGAAGCTTGAATGCTTATTAGTTCTTGTTTTGTTGTCCATACAAAATTCTTATGGACAGCAGGTTTTGGGAATAGTACAACATGACAACAATCCGATAGAGTATTGTAATGTGGTGGTAAAAACCACAGAAGATTCTGCATTTGTTACAGGAACAGTAACAGACCAATTAGGATCCTTCATGATTGACAAGATAGATGTTGGGAGCTACTTTTTAGAAGTTTCATGTGTAGGATATGAAAAACAGAGACTCCCTTTTACAGTTACTTCTGAGCAGACTGTTCATTTGCAAGTAGAGCTTCCACTTAGTGAAAATTTCTTAACCGGAGTTACAATTACCGCTTCTCATAAAATTTGGGAGAGAACGAATAATTCATTAGCCATGAAAGTCGAAGGGACTCCGCTTGCCGATATGATTTCTACTATTGATGTCTTAGCATATATGCCAGGAATTATAGCTGATAATTCTGGTATAAAATTAATCGGAAAAGACAATCTGCTTATTTTGATAGATAATCGTGTAGTATCCTCATTTTCAGAGGTGGAAAACCTAAGTGTAAACTCAATTAAATCAGTTGCTCTCGAGAAAAATACAGGCGTAAGATATGACAGCAAGTATAAATCTGTCTTGCGAATTACCACAAAGAAAAGTAGTAATAATGCAGTAGAAATAAGCCAAAGGACGAAAGTGGGTAGGAAAATTTCAAATACTGAAAACGCCAACTTTTATCTCGGATCAAGTAAAATAATACTTAATGGTGGAGTAGTTACGAATTTCCGTAACGATTTGAATCATTACACTGTGGAGACACAAAATGTAGAGAATAATGCCCAATACATTAGTCAGCAGTCAATACAGAACAAACGAAAAGGCTTCGATACTTCACTTGGACTTAAATATGAGTTCAGTGACAACCATTACGTGCAGTTTTATAATGATTTCTATTATGCGGGAAACAAGCCTATTAACAAAAGTACTACGGAGTATCTTGAAACAAACTTGCATGAGCAGCTATTTACAGAGATAACATCAAACTACAATGAAAAGAATAATCGGTTGAACCTCTTCTACAACCTACCACTATTGAAAGATAGTCATTTAGAATTAAATCTTGACTACATATACAAATCTTCTAATGACAAGCAAGCAATCAAAGACTCCAATAAACAAAAAACAAATGATTATCACATAACTTATAAAGGGAATTATAACGTTTATTTGGCTCAGTTAAACTATTCAGGCATATTTTGGCGTTCATTCGATGGAAACTTGGGCTTAGACTATATGAATTTGGCGAATAATACCTCTTCCTATAATAGCTCGGAAATGGCGAATGCGATAAATAACGAGGGAAAGCATAGAGAACAACAGATTGCGTATTACATCAACCTGAAAAAGCAATTAAATAAATTTGGGCTTCAAGCAGGTTTCAGATACGAATCGGTTTGGCTAAAATATAAAGACACGAAAGAGTATGCTGAACAAACAAAACGAATCAATAACTTTTTTCCATTTATATCTTTAGATGTAAATTTATTTTCTAAATGGAACCTTTCCTTGGCGTACGACAGAAAGATGAACCTTCCTTCTTATCAGCAATTAAACCCCATCATAACCTATTATGACAAGTATAGTTATAGAATAGGAAATCCAAATTTGGAACCAGTCTATTTTAACAACTTCTCATTAAATGCATTATACAACAATATTTTGAACCTTTATGTGGAATACTCCTTTATAAGGAACCAAATACAGGAAGTGCCAATGCCTGATACTACTAACCAACAAGTGATTAAAGTAATTCCTATCAATATAGCGAAGAATCATCAAATAAGTATCGGAGCAAACCTGACGAAACGATTGGGGAAGCATCAGTTAGGTTTCCATAGTGCACTTTTAGCTCAAAAAAGTCAATTAGATAATTTAATTGTTGATAAAAATCGCTTTTTTCCTTTTTTCTATGTATCAACTAATTATGACTATCGTTTACGGGATAATATAAACTGTTATGTGAGAATAAATTATACTAGTAAAACAGAAAATATCATTTTTAAACAGTATCCGTCATTTAGTACTAGTACAGGCATTACTTTCAGCTTCTTTGATAAAAGAATGCAACTGAATATAGTCTGCAACGACCTTTTTCGTACAGAGGATTCTGATTGGGAAGTAAAGTATTTAAACATCAATAATTTACAAAAGAATAATGTAGACTCACGATTCTTTTCTATTCTTCTTAAATACAATATCAATAAGGCTTCTCATAAGAATGAAGTAAAGAATTTGGATGATGTATTAAATAGGTTGTAATGGCGACATTGCTTCTGTCCTTATGACAAACAATAGAAATTATAACTTACATTTGGGATAAAAGAAGCAGAGAGAACAGGTAAAAAGCTAAGGAAATAACTTAAAGAACTTGATATTACCTATGGTTCTATAGCGACTGATGTTTGGAAAAGTTTTAAAACAACTTTTAAAGAGGATAAACATCGAATTAGGGAAAAATATACTGTTGAAATAGAAGAAAATAATTGCAAATTGCAATATAGAATAAAATGAACTTTAATAAAATACACTATTCTCAAAAGTGTATAATAACTTTCAAGAACAGTGTATTTTTTTAATGTAATTAATCGTCCCTAATTAAAAGGCTTTAATACGATACATCATACCAAGACTAATACGATTGGTGTTTACTGTATTATCTGTCAATTTATTTTCACGGCTTCTCCCTATATAAGCTAAAAAGAAACGTAAATCTTGATCTTTAAAAGGCATATACTCTACTCCCGCAAAATAGCCTAATCCCACCATTTTGTTGTTAGCTAAACTATTTTCTGCTGTTTCATAAATCCCCTGTGCAAATACATTAAGCATAGGTATAGGTTGGTATTCCCCCTTGAGAACCAAACTATTATATTTTGCATCTTTTAAAAGTGGATCTGCACTACTATTAGGAGTGTATTTAAGTCTGTCCAATTTTTCATCAGCTCTCATATAATCAAAATAAGCTTGGAATTTAGGCAAATTGAGCTTAGTACCTAACATCACCATAGTATTATTATAACCATCAGCTTCACTTTGTAAACCTACTGCATAACGAGTTTGAAGTACTCCATCAAAAAGATTTCCATTCCAATTGAAAATATAAGTAAGAGGAGCTTTGCTTGCCTTGATGTCTGCAGGAGTCCCATAAATATCAGAGAACTTAGCATTACGAACATCTGTAATTTGTAAGTTAAACTCGTGATTGGCATTAGGAGCAAAAGTAATCATACCTCCAAGCATGAAATTATCCATATTCTCTATAAAATCAGTATATTCATAGATATTCATTGGGTTAAGGTCAAACTCAAATCCGCCCCATGTTTGACACATTTTACCTACAGTAAGAGCCCACTTATCATTCAAGCGAAAACCAGCATAGAGCATATCCGTTGCTTTTGCTAAATTATCCAAAGAGGTAGCTGCATTAGGTTTATTCAAGCGGTGACGAAAACGATAAAAAATACGGTCAGTAATATCACCTCTCATTTCTAACCGTAATTGTCTGGCTTTAAATTCTGCTTTATTGGTATCTCCTTCATCGGGAAGAAGAGCGTCAAAGCTAGATTGGAAATTAAAGAAAAGATTAAACTTCTTATTAAGAGGATTTTCTCCCTCTGTTTGTGGCATAGAAGGTGACTCAAGCATAAGAGCCTGCGTAGGACGAGACATTTTAAGCTGTTCCAATTCTGACTTTAGCTGATTTATTTGCCCTTGTAAATCCTCCTGTGCAAAAGCTACTGCTGTAGAGAGAAATACTATAGATACTATTAGTCTTTTCATTTTTCTAAAAATTTATTTGTTAATAAAAAATCAAGGTAAAAAGTAATAAATCTTGAATTACTTTTTACCTTATTAGCTAACTTTAAAAATTAGTATTCATTAAAATATTGTTGGATTTGTTGCCAATCCTTAGTCTTTGTAAGAGCTAACATGAGTAATACACGAGCTTTCTGAGGATTAAGTGCTTGGGAAGCCACAAAATGATATTTAGCATCATCTACTTCTGCATCTTGAGTGGTGGCTCCTGTAGGAACACGTGAGGAACGTACAATTTGAATACCTTTTTGTTGTGCTTTCACTGCTAAATCCAAAATAGTATGATAAAAGTTTCCATTACCTACCCCTGCATGTACAATACCATCAAACTTAGCATCAATAAAAGCTTTCATAGGAAGTTCTGATACGTTGGAATAACTATATACAATGCCTACTTTAGGAAGAGATTTAAGATTATCTACATTGAAAATAGATTGAGTTGTATGCTTGTTAGTAGGAGTACGACCAAAGAAGACCTTACCATTATGAATATAAGCTAATTTTCCATAATTAGCTCCTTTGAAAGTTTCTACTGCAGTAGTATTAGTTTTGATAACGTCCTTAGCATCCAAAACAATATCATTCATACATACCATGACTCCTTTTCCTCGTGCATTTTTATCAGCAGCTACTGCTACGGCATTATATAAGTTTAGAGGTCCATCCGCACTCATCCCTGTTGCAGGACGCATAGCTCCAACTAACACCACAGGTTTGTTACTATGCACTGTAAGATTTAAGAAATAAGCTGTTTCCTCCATAGTATCAGTACCATGAGTAATAACTATACCGTCATAACCTTCTTTATTAAGAAGTTCATTGATACGCTTAGCAAGTTTAAGCCATACATCATCATTCATATCTTGAGAACCAATCTTCACAATTTGTTCACCAGATACATCGGCTAAGTTCCTTACTTCAGGAACTGCTTGTAAGAGTTGATTAATCCCCAATTCACCTGCTTTGTAGTTTGTTTCAGTAGCAGACTTACTCACTCCTGCAATGGTACCACCTGTTGCGAGAATACGTACTTTCGGCTTTTGTGCGAAAGCTACCACAGACATCATTATTAATAATGTAAGGGCAATTTTTTTGAATGTTCTTTGCATTTTGTATTTATTAATGATTAAATTATATTCAAAACATATTAAAATTCAGAATACAAAATTAAATCCTTTTTTAAAAACAAACAAAAAAAAGTGTTTTTTTAATATTATTTAATATTTATTATACTTTAATATACTAAAAAGTAGGCTATTATCTTAATACATAAACAGGAATTATAAACAGTTTATAAGAGTTTAAAATCCTTATGTGATAAGCTGTTTTAATATAGTGTAAATTATTGATCACTTAATATCAAATTTATTGTCAGAGCATTACTTTTATAACTACACATTAGCATTTTATATTGAAATTGGTATCTTTTTGTATCTGCATTGAACAAGAGTTTGAAACTCTACCTACATGAATTAAAGTCTTTTGGGAGAATTCTTTATAAGTATCAAAAAGTGAGATTATAAAATTTTGTTAATTATTATTTTAAATAAAGAAAAAAATATACTTTTGCGAGCAAATATTAATTGATAATTAAATAAAATGAATTTAAAGAAATTTTCTAAAAATGCAGTACTTGCTTCTATAGCTACAGTACTTTTTGTATCATGTGCTAAGAACAATGATGAACATGTGTATACTCCAGAAGAATCCAAGGCTATAGTACAAGCTACAATGGATAACTTCTATGACTGTATGAAAAAACTCAATGATGGAGGTTTTGCAGATTTCTTTTACAATGCTTTTTTTAAAAAAACTGTAAATAATAAAGGGAAAAATCAGTCTTGGTCGGCTTACCTAAGTGAAAAATTTGATGCTCAGCACTTTGCTGATGCTCTACAAAATACAAATGGCTTTAACTACCAATCTCTTAAGGGCACTTACTCTTGGAACAAAAATAAAGAACTTTGGGAGAAAACAGCCAATAATAATAACATCACCTTTAATTTCCCTGCTACTAAAGAAGCGACCTCTAATAATGCAGTATTCACTGTAGACCAATATGAAGATTTTGAAGCTTCTTACAAAGATAAAATCTACCGACTTCCTGTCAAAGGGCATGCTGTAGCTACTATAGATGGAGTAAAGGTGTTTGAACTAACTATCAAAAACGCTACCTATGATAAAAAGACTAATTTCACTATGCCTTTAACCGCAGATGTTAGTATATACACAAACCCTTTTACTACTACTATCAAATGGAACAGACAAACTCCTGAGAACTTTATCTTTAATTTTTCCTTCTCTTCCAATGAAGGATGCGCTACTACACTGCGAGCTGATATAAAACTCAATACTTCTGATTATGGAAATATAACTAACATAAAAGCTATTGACAATATCTCATTCGTAGCAACTCAAAGTGAATTACGTATTGTAGGTAATGTTGATGTAAAGAGTATTAACAAAATAGAAGGAAGAGAAATCACAACAGAAGAAATTAATACTTTTATAAGAGCAGATTTATTCAAAGGCAATAGTAAGATTGCAGATGTAAAGTATGAAAAAGAAAAGGACAGTGGAGTTATCTACTTTATCTTTTCAGATGGATCTAAAGAAAAAGCTGAAAAATATATTAGTGATTTTGAAGAAAAAATAACTAATATCTTTAAGCGATTTGATAAAAATAACTAATGAAAAGATACTTCCTCATTCTATTTTTTAGTAACATTGCTCTCGCACAAGAGAGCAATGTTACTTTTTCTTCTATTGATTCTCTATCAGAAAGCTCCTCCCTTTCTTCTTGCAAACACCAAATAGGGATAGGACTTTCTAAGTTTGTTAATTCTGCATTCCCAAGTGATAGCAATGCTTTTTTGTTAGAATATCGCTACCTAAAGACTCCTGCTGTAGCCTATCGGGCAGGAGGGGATTATCATATAGAATCTACTAAGGATAGCCGCTATGAGGTTGCTTTAAAGATAGGAATTGATAAGCTCTTTAGAAATTATAAGAAATGGAAATTTTATTATGGAATTGACCTCGGGGGTCGTTATCTATACTACAAAAATAGAGAACAATATTTCATAAGTACAACTCTCAATCCCTTTATAGGGATACAATATCAATTAAGCCAAAATTTTTCTATCTCCACAGAACCTGGGTTTTTTCTAAAATATAATTTTCGGAAGGATTTAAAAAGTTTTGATTCACAGAATCAAACTAATTGGTGGGAAAGTCGATTAGCTAAAATAGGCTTCCTACAGTTAAATTTTCATTTTTAATCCTTATTCTGATAAATAAAAAAGTCTAAGATAAACCCCTTTATCTTAGACTTCCATAACTAAACCTTAAAAATCAATGTATTGCGGAGAAAGAGGGATTCGAACCCCCGGAGGTGTTACCCTCAACGGTTTTCAAGACCGCCGCATTCGACCGCTCTGCCATTTCTCCAGAAATAATCATCTTAATTGGTTGATTGCGGGTGCAAAATTATAACTTTTTTCCTATTCTGCAAAGAAAAATCACACTTTTTTTGATTAGCAAATTTAAACTACTTACTGTCAAACATTTATATACTCCTTATAAAAATAAATTCAAAAAAAGTTTTTTTACTTGAAATAATTTTTTACCTTTGTGTGATTTTAAGGAAAAATACTATTTATAATTTATAGTTATGCTAGCACATCCTATCCATATTTTCAACTCTATCTTAGATAATGATTTTTATAAATTCACTATGCAATGTGCTGTAGTAAAACTCTTTCCTTCAATAAAAGGAAGATATGAGTTTATTAACCGTGGAAAGCACAAATTTCCAGAGGGCTTTGCCAGCGCAATGCAAGAATCTGTCAATCAGATGAGTCAATTAAAATTATCCAAAGAAGAGAAAAATTTCTTAAGAACATCTTGTCCTTATTTGAATCCTGCTTATATTGATTTTTTGGAAGGTTATCGCTATGACCCTTCTGAGGTACATATTTCTCAAAAAGGAAATGAACTTAAAGTAAGTGTTGAAGGGTATTGGTATAGAACTATTCTATGGGAAGTGCCTCTATTGGCTACTATCAGTGAGCTTTATTACAAACTAACCGGTGCAGTGGCTTGGAGTGATGAACAAATAGAAAGCAATACCTCTCACAAAGCACATGATTACGAATCACTGGATGTTATTTTTGCCGAATTCGGTACACGCCGAAGACATTCATACCATGTACATGATATTGTTATGCGAACTCTGACCAAATCGCATCGCTATAACTTTATAGGAACAAGTAATGTTCATTTTGCTATGAAGTACCAAGTAAAACCTATTGGTACTCATGCTCATGAATGGTTCATGTTTCACGCAGCAGAATATGGTTTTAAGATGTCTAATGCCATGTCCTTAGAGCATTGGGTAGATGTGTATCGTGGTGATTTGGGAGTTGCTCTTTCTGATACTTATACTACAGATGTCTTCTTCAAACAATTTGATACCAAGTTCGCCAAACTATTTGATGGAGTACGCCATGACAGTGGAGACCCTATTGAGTTTGCTAATAAAACCATAGAACACTATAAGAAATTCGGTATTAATCCTCTTTCCAAATATATCATCTTCTCCGATGGGTTGACTCCTGAAAAGGTTGAAGCCATTACCAAATACTGCCGTGGTAAAATAGGTTTTTCCTTCGGTATAGGCACCAACCTTACCAATGATGTAGGACTGCAACCTATGAATATTGTCATGAAACTCACTGAAGTACTTACCTCCGACCACGAATGGGTAAAAACCGTTAAACTCTCTGATGAACCACTCAAGCACACAGGAGACCCACGGATGATAGAATTGGCAAAGGAATTATTACGTATTCACTCTTAAAAAACGACTATGAGTATATTGAAGAAAACAAATATAATTGCCTATACTCTAATGATCTTGGGAGTATTATTGTTATACTTACAATCTAGCAAAGAATATCGGTATTTCCAGGAACAGTATGTACTTATTGCAGGGCTTGTTTTATTAGTAGTAGGTATATATATGTTATCAAAGAAATTAACCCCGAGAGAACACAAATAAATCAAATATTCGTAAATAATTTAAAAACCAAAATTTTATGTCAGTATTAAAAATTGGAATCAACGGATTCGGACGTATTGGACGTTTAGCTTTTAGAGCTATCTCAAAACGTGCCAATATAGAAGTAGTAGGAATCAATGACCTACAAGACGTAGAGTACATCGCCTATTTACTAAAATATGACTCTGTTCATGGCACTTTCCCTTTGGATGTAAAGGCTGAAAATGGACACCTCGTAGTAGATGGAAAAACTATTCGTATTACAGCTGAGAAGGATCCTAATAACCTTAAATGGAATGAAGTGGGAGCCGATGTAGTACTCGAATGTACAGGGCTTTTTACTACTTTGGAAAAAGCAAAAGCACACCTTAACGCAGGTGCTAAGAAAGTAGTTATCTCTGCTCCTTCTGCTGATGCTCCTATGTTCGTAATGGGAGTAAACCACAAAAGTGTAAAACCTACTGATACTATCGTATCCAACGCTTCATGTACTACTAACTGTTTGGCTCCTATTGCTAAAGTTATCAATGATAACTTTGGTATAGATGAAGCTCTTATGACCACTGTACATGCCACTACTGCTACCCAACTTACCGTAGATGGACCTTCTAAAAAGGATTGGAGAGGTGGACGTTCTGCCCTAATCAACATTATTCCTTCTTCCACAGGAGCTGCTAAAGCAGTAGGTAAAGTAATCCCTGAATTGAATGGTCGCCTTACAGGTATGTCCTTCCGTGTACCTACTGCCGACGTTTCTGTAGTGGATTTAACTGTAAAAACTAAAAAAACTACTTCTCTTAAGGAAATTAACGAGGCTATGAAAAAAGCTTCTGAAGGAGAACTTAAGAACATTTTAGCCTATACTGAAGAATCTGTTGTATCACAGGACTTTGTAGGATGTACTAATACCTCCATCTATGATGCTAAAGCAGGTATTGAACTTAATGACCACTTCTTTAAAGTAGTTTCTTGGTATGATAATGAAGCTGGCTATTCTAATAAGTTAGTAGATTTAGCTCAACATGTAGCATCTCTTTAATTAAGTATGCCTCACTAGTTCATGAAAAAGACGTGTGATTTTTTTGATAAAAGCATACGTCTTTTTTAAAAAATATCTTTTCTTAACTTAATACCTTAAAATTATGATTCTTATAGTAGATAGTGGTGCTACCAAAGCTGATTGGACAGCACTGAATGAAAAGGGGATGAAAGAGTTTGGCACGCAAACTCTTGGTCTTAACCCTGAAGTACTTACTGAAGAAATAGTAATGGAACGACTTACTACTAATGAGCAACTCAATGAAAATCGCAAACGTGCCCGTCATGTATATTTCTATGGGGCTGGTTGTGGAACTGAGCGTCTCCGTACTTTTCTCCATGCTATTCTGCAACGATTTTTCTCTAATGCTACTATAGTAGTAAAAGAAGATACTTATGCAGCTGTACATGCCACCACAGCAGATGGAGAAAAAGCTATTGTTGGAATTTTAGGAACAGGTTCTAACTGCTCCTATTGGGATGGTAAAGAACTCTATCAAGCAGTAGATTCCTTGGGATATTCCCTTATGGATGAGTGTAGTGGTAATTTCTTTGGGAAAAGGCTTATTGTAGATTATTACTTTAAAATTATGCCAGAATCCCTAAGAAGCAAGTTTGAACATCAATATGAACTTAACTCTGATGTTATCAAATCTCACTTATATAAGCTCCCTAATCCTAATAGTTACTTGGCTACCTTTGGTCGTTTCTTGGTAGAAAATAAGGAGGATGACTATTGTAACCGTATTATCAAAGAAGGGTTACAACTTTTTATAAATCACTGGGTAGTACAATATGAAGTACGCAATGAAGTACCTATTAATTTTGTTGGAAGTATTGCTTTTTACTTGCAAGATATGGTAAGGGAGGTATTCGCTGCTAATGGATTAAAAGTAGGAAAAATCCTTCGTAAACCTATTGACGGTTTAGTGGAATACCATCTTCATCATGGAAATAGGAAATAATTCTCTTTAACAAAATCAAGAATGAAAGATTATATTATTGTAGGATTTGGCTTTGCAGGAAGTAGTCTTGCTCATCTATTAGAGAAGAACCAAAAATCCTTTGTTATTTTCAATGATAATCCTGCTCCTGTAACTACTGTTGCAGGAGCTATGTTCAATCCTGTTATCCTTAAGCGATTTACTCCTGTATGGAGAATACAAGAACAAATGCAATTACTTCTCCCCTTTTTTAGCGAAATAGAGAAGAAACTACATACTTCCTTTATCTATAAAGTACGTGTGTTCAGAAAATTCGCTTCGGTAGAAGAAAAGAACAATTGGTTTGTTGCCTCTGATAAGCCTATTCTATCAGAGTATCTTTCTACAAAAATACTTAACAAGGTTTCTCCTTATGTAACAACTCCCTTTGGGTTAGGAGAGGTACTTCATACAGGATTGGTCAATACCCGAATCCTTATTCCTACTTATCAAGAGAAACTACAGAAAGAGGGAATCTTCTTTGAAGAAAAGTTTAATTATAATGCTTTAGAAATCAAAGAAGAATACGTACATTATAAAGGTATTGATGCCAAGCGAATTGTTTTTTGTGAAGGATATGATATGGTGCGCAATCCTCTTTTTAAAGCATTACCTATGGTAGGAAGTAAGGGAGAATTACTTAGTTTTGAATCTGATGATCTCCAACTAAGTGGAGTTATCAAGTCTGATGGCTTCATTGCTCCTTTAGGTGGAAATGCTTTCAAAGTAGGTACTACTTATGATAATGATGACAAAGATCCCTCTCCTACTCTACAAGGTAGAAAAATTCTTATTGAAAAACTAGAGCACCTTATATCCTGTCCATATCGTATTACAGGACAAATGGCAGGTATCCGACCCACCGTAAAAGATCGTCGCCCCTTAGTAGGAGTCCATCCAAAATATAAGAACTTATTTATCCTTAATGGATTAGGTACTCATGGTGCTTTTCTAGCTCCTTATACAGCTACAGCACTTTATGATTTTATAGAAAAATCTATAACTTTAGACAAGGAAATGAATATAGAACGTTATTATCGGTATTTTGTATAAATAGCAAGTAAAAAAAATTCATTTTTCACTTTTTATAAATGAGATAAAAGATGGATTTTTATAATTTATCTTTTCTAAATCTTTATCTTCAAAATAATATATAATATTTGACAACTGCTACAAAGCAATTCCTATATGGAAAAAACGCATTACTTAATTGTACAATAATAGTAATATTCACTATCTGAGTGCTCTCTTCTATATAATTACTAACTTATTATACTCTACAAGGTCTTTAGTTCCAAAGAATACATAATAATATTTGATATAGTACCTTAAAAATCCAGAAACAAGAGTTTTCTCTTAATAATCTTTTCTTCATTTCAAAAATTAAAATGTCCCAAAAACCAAATATTTTGGGACACTTTTACACTTTTTATCAAGAAATATCCTATAATTGTAACTTCCTTGCTATCTCCTTACAAGCCTTTTTAATTTCCAAATAAGTAAAAATAAAGTCTTTTTCACTTCCATAATAAGGATCTGGCAATTCTTTCATTTCCATTGGGTAATCCAAAGTATCTAAAAGAAAAGAAACTTTTTCTCATTGCTTTTCTGACTTAGCTAAACTGAGAATATCTTTATAATTACTTTTATCCATTACAAAAATATAGTCAAACTTATCAAAATCCTCTGGAGTAAAAATCCTACCTTTTAATGAAGATATATCTATTCCATATTTTTTCGCTACTAAGATAGAGCGATTATCGGGAGCTTGACCTATATGATATCCTGCCGTTCCAGCAGAATCTACTTCAAAAAAATCCTTATCAAGCATAGAACGCAATACTCCTTCTGCTAGAGGTGAGCGACATATATTACCTAAACATACCATTAAGATACGTGTAGAAGGAATCATCGGTTACTTATCTTAGTATTTAGATCTGTAAGGAATTTGCGGAATTGTTTGTCTGTTTCATTGAGATTATCAACAGTCTTACAAGCATGTAAGACCGTAGCATGATCTCTTTTACCTATATACTTTCCTATATTAGCGAGAGAAAGTTTAGTATATTTCTTAGCAAAGAACATAGCTAACTGTCTGGCTTGAACTACATGACGTTTTCTTGTCTTAGATTGCAATTCCTCTATAGTAAGTTGGAAATACTCTGAAACAATTTCCTGAATATATTCTACAGTAATTTCTTTTTTAATGTTCTTTACAATCTTATCAACAGCTTTTTTGGCTAAATCAAGTGTAATTTCTTTCTTATTGAAGAGGGCTTCTGCCATAAGAGAGGTGTTTACTCCCTCTAATTCACGAATATTTGTCTTGACATTTTGAGCAATATAATCTACTATTTCCTCACTCATTTCTACTCCATCACGATATAAAATAGAATTTAAGATATTTTTACGCATCTGGTAATCAGGAGCTTGTAATTCTGCTGACAATCCCCATTTAAAACGAGAAAGTAATCGTTGTTCTACGTCTTGTATATCCACAGGAGCCTTATCTGACGTTAAGATAAGTTGCTTTCCATTCTGGTGTAAATGATTAAATATTTGGAAAAAAACATCTTGAGTTCCCTGCTTGGAAGCAAAGAACTGTACATTATCTATAATAAGAACATCTATTTGTTGGTAAAAATGAATAAAATCAGTACGATTATTATTTTTAGCAGCTACTGCATATTGTTTTGTAAAATCCTCAGCTTCAATATATAAAATTTTCTTTTTGGGAAACTTTTCCTGTATTTCATTTCCTATAGCATGAGCTAAATGTGTTTTTCCAAGCCCTACCCCTCCAAATATAAATAATGGATTAAAAGAAGTACCACCAGGACGTTGAGTAATTGCCATTCCTGCAGAACGAGCTAAGCGATTGCTTTCTCCTTCAATAAAGTTATCAAAATTCTTATTAGGATTCAGTTGAGAGTCCACTTTAACCTCTACAAGTCCTGGTACAATATAGGGATTAAATGATTCCTGAGGTTTTTGTCCATATCCTAAAGCCTCCATATTTGTCGCTTTTCGGTTAGCACTTGGAAGCTGTTCTGTTGCTTGCTCAGCCTTATTAGGATTATTCTCCATCTTAATATTATAGATGAGCTTGGGACGTGTTCCTAATTCTTTAGTTAAAGCACTCCAAATTAAATTAATATAATGATCCTCCAACCATTCCATGAAGAACATGCTAGGTACCATTATTACTAAGGTATTATCTTTGGTTAACTCCACAGGTTCTATTGGCTTGAACCAGACATCAAAGACATCAGATGTTACATTATCCTTAATAAAGGACAAGCAATTTTTCCAAATATTCTGTACATCAGTATTCATTAGTTGTAAGAAATTTTATATATTTGCGTTTTAAAAATAGAGGTGCCGAATTACAGGGCAAAAATGCAACTTTTTTTTGAATAAAAAAAATTTTTCAACACTTTTTTACCTCTTTTTTTAATCAAATATTATCTCATTGACTATTAAATGTTTACATCTATGGAAAACAACTTCATTTTTCAAATTCGCACTCGGTATGGAGAAACAGATCAAATGGGAATTATATACTATGGTGTATATCCTCAATATTTGGAGGTAGCTCGTGTAGAATGGCTCCGCAATTTGGGAATATCTTACAAAGAATTAGAAGAAAAAGGAATTATGCTTCCTGTCATTTCCCTCCAAATTGATTACAAAAAACCCGCTCTTTATGATCAGTTGCTCTCCATTGTCCTCTCCTTAAGAGAAAAACCAACCTCAAAAATAATTTTTAACTATCAAATTTTCAATGAAAGTAAAGAATTACTTATACAAGCAAGTACTACACTCGTTTTTGTAGATAAAATAACCTTCAGACCTATCAAATGTCCTAATTTTATTCTAGAAAAGATTAATTTTCATTAGAATTATTCTTTTCAACCATTGCCTGATAATAGGCTGCTCGGCTCAAAGGTTCATATTCTTCCTTTTCTCCAAGAAGGAATTGGGACTGTTCCGATGCTTTTCTAAAACTATAATGAGCCAAATTACCTGTGCGTGTACAGATTGCATGTACCTTAGTAACATATTCCGCAATAGCCATAAGAGCAGGCATTGGACCAAATGGACGTCCTAAGAAATCCATATCTAAACCAGCTACAATTACACGAACACCACTGTTTGCCAGGTCATTACATACCTCCACAATATCCGAACTAAAAAATTGTGCCTCATCTATGCCTATAACCTCACAGTTTTGAGCTAAAATTCGTATATTTGTCGCCGATTGTACAGGTATAGCCTTTATTTGGGTAGTATTATGAGAAACAATGCATTCCTTACGAAAGCGTGTATCTATTTCAGGCTTGAAGATGGCTATCTTTTGCTTGGCAAACTCGGCTCTACGAAGCCTACGGATGAGTTCCTCTGTTTTCCCAGAAAACATAGAACCACATATCACCTCTATCCAACCGAATGTATTGGAAATCTTAGTATTTTCAAGAAACATAATACTTTTTTAATAGAGAACAAAGATACAATAATTATCACACATACAACAGAAAAATATTTTTATGAAAGAAGAAATACAACTAGAAATTGTGCAAATTGCACAAAAGATACTTACAAGTCCTGCTCTTTTGGATAATTCTGATTTATTACTCAAAGAATTACACAAATTATATGAACGTGCTTTGATATTTCATTTCTTGGAAAAAAACCTTCCAGAAGTCTTAGAAAAGAATTCAACAAACACTAACCATTCAAACACTTCGGAAACCACTATAGAAAAAGCTCCTGAACCTATTATTTCTACTTCTGGTAGTGGTTGGGATGAAATTCGTTCCCAAGCTCCTGAAAAAGATATCATTTTTGAACAGAAAAATACTTCTTCTATACAAAAAGATACGGGACGAACTCTCAATGATAGTATCTTCAGCAAGCAATTACAAATAGGATTAAATGACCGTATTGCTTTTGTAACACATCTTTTTAATGGAAGTATTGATGAATATAACAAGACTATTGCTATGATTAATAATCTGCATACTCCCGATGAATGTTGGGATTTTATCCTTCACAAAGTGAAACCTTCCTATAATAATTGGCAAGGGAAAGAAGAATATGAGGATAGATTTTTTTATATTATTTCTAAACGTTTTGGATAATGGGAAAACTATATTTAATTCCTACTCCTATTGGTAATCTGCAGGACATTACCTTAAGAGCTTTACAAGTGCTCAAAAAAGTAGATATTATCTTAGCAGAGGACACACGTACTAGTGGAAAATTTCTACAGCATTATCAAATAAATATTCCAATGCTCTCCCATCATAAGTTCAACGAACATCAGACTTTAGATAGCCTTATCAGACAACTTAAGGAAGGAAAGCAAATGGCTCTTATTAGTGATGCAGGAACCCCCGCTATTGCAGATCCAGGATTTTTATTAGTTCGTGCCTGTATAGCAGAAGATATCCCTGTAGAGACCCTTCCGGGAGCAACAGCTTTTATCCCTGCCTTAGTAAACAGCGGTCTTCCTAATGATCGTTTTGTATTTGAAGGATTTCTTCCTGATAAAAAAGGAAGACAAACACGTTTGCAAAACTTAATAGAAGAAAAGAGAACTATGATATTCTATGTTTCTCCACATAAATTACTAAAAACACTTACTGAATTCATAACTTATTTTGGTGTTCATAGAAAAGCAAGTATTAGTAGGGAGCTCACAAAAATTCATGAAGAGACTCTCAGAGGAGAACTTTCAGAGTTGTTAGAACATTTTCAGAAAAATACTCCCAAGGGAGAATTTGTCCTTATTCTTGCTGGAAAAGAATAAATAAGGGCGATTTCTACTGAAAATCACCCTTAAAAGTACAAAGTTATCCAAAAAATTTTTATTCTTGAGCTTCCCTCATAAAGGCTTCTATAGTATCCACCATTGAACGACTACCACAAAAGAAAGGAACACGCTGATGCAATTGAGAAGGTTCTATTTCTAATATACGATTGAACCCATCTGAAGCCTTTCCTCCTGCTTGCTCTGTAAGAAATGCCATAGGATTACATTCATAAAGCAAACGCAATTTCCCTTTAGGTGATTGAGAAGTAGATGGATACATATAGATCCCTCCCTTTATCATATTTCTGTGAAAATCAGATACTAAAGAGCCTATATAACGAGAGGTATAAGGACGATCTTCCTTTTCCTCTTGACAATATTTTATATAATTCTTAACTCCCTGAGGAAATTTTATATAATTTCCCTCATTAATAGAATATATTTTTCCTTTCTCAGGATATTTCATATTAGGATGGGAAAGATAATAACTACCCAACGAAGGATCTAAGGTAAACCCATTCACACCTTTACCTGTCGTATAAACAAGCATAGTGGACGAACCATACACTATATATCCTGCAGCTACCTGATTTATCCCTTTCTGAAGAAAATCCTCCAGTTGAACAGGTGTATTTTCTGGAGTAATTCTACGATAAATAGAGAAAATAGTGCCCACCGAAACATTTACATCAATATTGGAAGAACCATCTAATGGGTCAATAAGGACTACGTATTTACTTAATTCTGAGTTCTCTCCACTCTTTATTTCAATAAAATTATCATTTTCTTCAGAGGCTATTCCACAAACTACCTCTCGCTGGGAGAGGGACTTGATAAAGGTTTCATTGGCAATAACATCCAATTTCTGCTGTTCTTCGCCCTGTATATTTTGGTTTCCTACTGCTCCTAATATATTAGCAATACCTGCTTTATTAATGGCACGATTAACCATTTTTGAAGCAATTTGGATGCAACTAATAAGTCGTGATAATTCACCTGTGGAATACTTAAAATCACGCTGTTTCTCAATAATAAATTCCCCTAAAGTAGGTAAGGTTTTTTCTTCTTTCATCTTAATATCTCTTTATATTGCAGTGCGAATTTACAATTTTTTTTTCAAATAACTCATTATTTCAATTGTATTATAATAATTTTAACATTTAATTTTACTTAAAAACATTACTTTTGTATTCTATTAAAATCCTTCAACGATAACAATCAAGAAGATAAAAATATTATTTATGATTATTGATACACATACACACCTATATGTAGAAGATTTTGATACAGATTACCAGGAAGTAGTCCTCAGAGCTATGGAGCAAGGAATTAAACAATTCTTCTTACCTGCCATTGATTCTCAGTATACTCAGAGAATGTTTCGTTTGTATAAGGAGTTCCCTAATCAAATGTTTCTCATGAATGGATTGCACCCTTGCAGTGTAAAAGCTAATTGGGAAGAAGAACTAGCACATGTTACAGCCTTAATGCAATCTCATCCTAAAGATTTTTACGCCATTGGAGAGATTGGGATGGATCTTTACTGGGATAAAACTTTTTTAGAAGAACAGAAAGAAGTTTTTCGTAAGCAAATAATCTTAGCCAAGAAATATAACCTTCCCATAGTAATTCATTGCAGAGAAGCTTTTGAAGAAGTTCTTAAAATACTTGAAAAGGTAAATGATGAAAAGCTCTTTGGTATTTTCCATTGTTTTACTGGAAACAAAGAGCAAGCTCAAAAAATTATTTCTCTTGGATTAAAACTTGGTATCGGAGGAGTTGTTACTTTTAAAAATGGAAAAATAGATACTTTTTTACATGAAATTCCTCTGGACAACATTGTATTAGAAACAGATGCTCCTTACTTAGCCCCTGTACCCTTCCGTGGAAGACGCAATGAAAGTGCCTATCTTATTCATATTATTAAGAAACTTGCAGAAGTATATAATCTCTCTGAAAATGAAATTATTAAACAAACAACTATCAATGCAAAGAAAATTTTTAATCTATAAATTCTTCTTTAATTGATAAATTTTACGTAACTTTGCCGAGTAATTTAATCTAAATATTTTGACAGATTTTTCTCAAATACGTCCTTTTCACGACAGTGAGGTTTCTGAAATATTAGCTTACATTAAGGACAACCCTACCATACACCAATTATTGCAATTTGGTTTTCCTAATCTTAGTGAGGAAGAACAAATGCAAATATTACTTTCATGTAGAAAAATAAGAGATTTCCAGTCAAAAATAATGTATCCCATTATTAAGAATGCTATTAACAAAAGTGTAACACAATTTTCAGATGATGGATTTGAATTATTAAACCCTTCTCAAGCATATTTATTTATTTCCAACCACCGAGATATTATATTGGATACTTCTTTTCTCAATGTATTATTATATGAGAAAGGTTTTAAGATGACTGCCTCAGCTATGGGAAGTAATTTAGTAAACACCCCTTTCTTACTTGCTTTTGCTAAATTAAACCGTAATTTTATTATTCACAGAGGACTTCCACCGAGAGAAACTTTACAAAAATCGCAAATTGTCTCTAAATTCATTGCTCGTTGTCTTATTGAAAAAAATCGTTCTGTGTGGATTGCACAGCGAGAGGGACGCACTAAAGATGGAGATGACCGAACCCAACAAGGAGTTATTAAAATGTTATCCATGAATTGTCCAAAGAGCACTTCTCTTATGAATTATTTCAAACAATTACATATTGTTCCTATGGCGATCTCCTATGAACTTGACCCTACTGATATACTAAAAATACCTGCTTTATTAGCCCAACATCATGGAGTGGAATATGTAAAACAAGAAAATGAAGACTATAATAATATAGTGCAAGGCTTTGTAGGGCAAAAAGGATGTGTTCACATTTCAGTTGGAAAGCCTTTATATGAGGAATTGGACATAATAGCTCAAGAAGAAGAACATAGCAATCGGCAAATACAAGCACTCGTAGAATTATTAGATGAAAGAATTCATTCTCAATACAAACTATTTCCTACCAATTATATTGCTTATGATATACTCACAGAATCTGATAGATTCTCTGATAAATATACAGAAAAAGAACTAAGACAATTTGAGAGACGAATAGAAAATAGAAGTAATTCTGAAGGAAATATTTCACGAAAAAAATTTTTAGAAATGTATGCCAACCCCGTCATTAACAAATTAAAATTATGACTAATAAAACAAAAATTCTCCTCATTTATACAGGAGGTACCATCGGAATGGTGAAAGATTATGAAACAGGGGTTCTTCGTCCTTTTCATTTTGAAAAAATCAAAGAACGACTCCCTGAACTCTTTCAATTAGATAGTGACATCGAGCATGTTTCATTCGATCCTCCTATTGATTCATCTGATATGAACATTGCGCATTGGAAAAGGATTGCTCAGAGTATTGAAGAGAATTATAATAAGTTTGATGGTTTTGTAGTTCTTCATGGTAGTGATACTATGGGATATTCTGCCTCTGCGTTAAGTTTTATGCTTGAGAACTTAGATAAGCCAGTAATCTTTACTGGATCACAACTCCCTATTGGAGATTTGCGTACTGATGCAAGAGAGAATCTAATTACCTCCATCCGCTTAGCAAGTTTAAAAGAGAACAACCAATCCGTCATCCAAGAAGTTTGTTTATATTTTGAATACAAACTATATCGTGGTAACCGCACCACTAAAATAGATGCTGAGAACTTCCAAGCTTTTGATTCTCCAAACTATCATATTCTTGCTGAGAGTGGCGTACATTTAAAAGTGTATAATGAATATCTAAAGCATAAAGAAAATAAAAGTACAAAATTAAATCTTTTCACAGACTTTAATCCAAATGTTACTTTTTTAAAAATATTTCCCAATATCACGGAACCTATCTTAGAAGGTATTCTAAACATCCCTTCACTCAAAGGGGTAGTTATGGAAACTTTTGGATCAGGGAATGCACCTACTTCTGAGTGGTTTCTTAAAACTATTGAAAAAGCTATAAAGAGAGGGGTTGCTGTAGTCAACATTACACAATGTATACGTGGTTTTGTACTTCCTAACACTTATGAAGCAGGTTCTCATTTTGAGAATATAGGTGTTATTAATGGAAAAGACCTTACCAGTGAGGCTGCTATTACTAAGTTAATGTACTTATTAGGTAAAGAAATAAGGCACAAAGAACTGAAAATCAAATATGAAAAAGAAATTCAGGGAGAAATATCATAAAGTTTTCTAAAAACAACTTGTAGGGTTATTTTTTTGTTATAATTTTACGTCTTGTTAAAAGATACTTATAGAGAGGTGTCCGAGTGGTCGAAGGAGCACGCCTGGAAAGTGTGTATACGCCAAAAGCGTATCGAGGGTTCGAATCCCTTCCTCTCTGCTTCAAATATAAATTGTTACTGATTAAAATTGAAAAAAATGAAAAAAAGGTACTCAAAATTGGTGTTAGCCGCATTATTTTTCATAAACTTTGCCACTGTTTTTGCACAGGAAGCAGAAAAAGAGACGAGCATTCATCAAAGTTTCAAGGAATATTTTATAAAAGGAGGTCCAGCCTATATGGCTCCTATTCTTTTGTGTCTTATCATTGGGCTTGCTGTTGCCATTGAACGTATTATTTACCTTACAATGGCTACCACAAATACTAAGAAATTACTAGAGAATGTGGAAGATGCCCTTAAAAATGGAGGAATAGAAGCTGCTAAAGAAGTTTGCAGAAACACTCCTGGTCCTGTAGCCTCTATCTTTTATCAAGGACTTGATCGCGTAGATGAGGGTATTGATATTGTAGAAAAATCAGTAGTATCTTATGGAGGAGTACAAATGGGACTCCTAGAAAAAAATGTCTCATGGATATCTTTATTTATTTCAATTGCCCCAATGTTAGGATTCATGGGAACTGTAATCGGGATGATTCAAGCCTTTGAAAAAATTAGTTTAGCAGGTGGGTTAGATGCTTCCTTGATTGCTGGAGATATTCAAGTAGCACTACTTACTACTGTATTTGGACTTATTGTGGCGATGATATTGCAAGTTTTCTATAATTATATTGTAGCCAAAGTAGATAGTATAGTAAATAATATGGAGGATGCTTCTATCTCTCTTGTGGACTTATTAGTGGACTACAAAAAGTAATTATTAACCTCTAAAATCTCTATTTATGCATGAAACAAAAATAGTAGGACTTATAGCAAAAATAGTAGCACTTATTTTCGGTATTGCTGGAGTAGTTCTTTGTGGTTGGCTTATGTTCAGTTCCAATGATGTGAAAAATAATATCGGAAATATTCCTATGAGGGGAATGTTCTTTGTAACTTATCTGCTACTTATTTTTGGATTAGCAGCGGTTATTCTATCTGCTACAAAAAATATACTATCTTCTCCAAAATCTCTTAAAAAGATATTAATTTATACAGGAGTTTTTCTAGGTATCTTAGTGATCTCTTACCCACTCTCCTATGTACTTTTTGGTACAGATAGTACTTATCAGTGGATAAGTGCAGGTATTATGGCAACTTATTTACTCTTACTTATTTCATTAATTTCTGTAATCTATTCAGTAATTAAAAGAACTTAAAGATGGCAAGACGTTCAATACCCGAAGTAAATGCTGGTTCTATGGCGGACATAGCTTTTTTGTTACTAATATTTTTCTTAGTAACAACCGACATAAGTTCCAATGCGGGCATAACTGCAAAATTACCTCCTAAAGTTCCTCAACAAGAACAACAAGAGCCTCCTATTAATGAACGAAATCTTTTTGTTGTATTGGTTAATAAACAAAATCAGTTATTAGTAGAGGACAAATTGATGAATATCAAAAATCTTAGAAAGGCAGCTGTTGAATTCTTAGATAATGGAGGAGGTAGCGCAGATGAAGCCTGTAGTTATTGTCAGGGAAAGCATGACCCAACTTCATCAGATAATCCCAATAAGGCTGTAATCTCCTTACAAAATGATCGTGAAACTAATTATGATACATACATAGTCGTACAAAATGAATTAGTAGCGGCTTATTATGAACTAAGAGAAAGAGAAAGAAAAAGATTATATCCTAATGAAGTTTCCTATAAGGAAATGGATGCAGAATTTAATGCTGCTAAGACTTCCGATAAGAGGAAAGAGGAATTAAGACCAAAATTAGAAAAGCTACAAGAGCTATTTCCAAAGAAATTGGTGGAAGCAAGTATAAAAAAAGATAAAAATTAATAGTGATGGCAAAGTTCAATAAGAAAAAAAGTGAAGGAGTACCTCCTATCTCAACTGCATCTCTGCCTGATATTATTTTCATGCTTCTGTTCTTTTTTATGACAGTAACTCAATCCAAGGATGGAGAAATCATGGTAACCAATGATCTACCTACTGCTAATCAAGTGCAGAAATTAGATAAAAAGGATCCTGTAATATACGTATATGCTGGAGAGCCTTTACAAAGATATCAAGAAAAATATGGAAAAAATGCAAGATTACAAATAAATGATGTATTTGTAGACGTAGATAAAATAGGAACTCCTATCCTAAAATATAAAGAAGGTTTACAAGAGAGATATAAAGAAATATTTATAACTTCTTTAAAGGTAGATAAGCATACTAAAATGGGAATTATTGGAGACTTAAAAGAGAAGCTGAGAGATATTAATGCACTAAAAATTAATTATATAACAAAAGAAGGAACTCCTTCTGTGTTAAGTGATTAAGTGTAGTAATGTGAAAATTGTAGTTTTTATAGTTTATATTATTTTTTATCAAATCCGTAAAATATATGTTTTTGCGGATTTTTTCATACCCGCAAATTAGTAAATTTAAATTATGAGAATTCTGCATACTGCCGATTGGCACTTGGGAAAAAAATTAAATCAATTCTCTCGCATGGAGGAGCAATGTGCTGTAATGGATGAAATCATTAAAATAGCCAATAGAGAGCATGTTGATGTTGTAATTATTGCAGGAGATTTGTTTGATAATTTCACTCCAAATACGGAATCTATAGAGCTTTTCTACAGAACATTAAAGCGATTATCCCCTAATGGTATTCGCCCTATTATTGCCATTTCAGGAAATCATGACGCTCCTAAACTTATTGAAGCTCCTGACCCTTTAGCTCGTGAATGTGGAATTATCCTTATAGGTCAACCCAATGTTCAAGTAACTCCCTTTGAAACAGAGCATTTCAAAGTCCTGCGATCAGCTAGGGGATTTATAGAACTTCAAATAGAAAAATATAACTATCCTCTAAGAATCTTACATACTTCTTATGCCAATGAATCACGATTGAAACAAGATTTAGGTGAAGATAAACCATTAGGAATTAATAATTTATTAGCCAAAAACTGGGAATTATTAGCACATGAATTCTGTGACAATAAAGGAGTCAATATTCTTACTGCACACCTATTTATAAATCCAAAAAATGGAGAACCTTTAGAAGAACCTGAAGGAGAGCGACCTATCAGAATAGGAAATGCTGATATGATTTATTCCGATGCTATTCCTAGTGAAATACAATATACAGCTTTGGGTCACTTGCATAATTTCAAAAATATTGGTAGCAAAGAAAAACCTATTGTATACTCCTCTTCTCCTCTCTGTTATAGTTTTAGTGAGGCAGGTCAAGAAAAATATGTAGTTATCGTTGATGCTCAGCCCAATAAAGAAGTGACTTTTTCAAAAGTTGCTTTGCATAGTGGAAAACAATTAATACGCAAAACCTTTCATACAGTGGATAATGCTGTAAGTTGGTTAGAGAAACATCCAAATACTTGGTTGGAACTAACCATTGAATTAAAAGAATTTCTAAAGGCTGTAGACAGGAAGAAACTCTACAATGCTCATTCAGGAATTGTATATCTCATTCCAAAACTCCTTACGGAAGAATCCAATAAAATTCACAATGGATTAACTTTTCAAGATATTAATTTTCAAAATGTCATTCCTTTATTTGAAAAATATTTCAAATACAAAAATAATGGCATTGCTCCTAATAAAGAAATTATTAATTTATTTAAAGAAATTCTATCAGCTCAATAATGTTACCTTTATATCTTACCATAGAAGGGATTTATTCCTATCAAAAAAGACAAGAAATTGATTTTTCTCTACTTACAGAAGCTGGATTATTTGGTATTTTTGGAGCAGTAGGTTCAGGAAAATCCTCTATCTTAGAGGCTATTACCTTTGCTCTTTACGGACGAACTGAACGCTTAAATAGTGTTAATGATAAAAGAAATTATAACATGCTAAATCTCAAATCAAACCGTTTCTATATTGATTTTGAGTTCCTTAATTTTGAAAATAAAATATTTCGTGTAGTAAGAGAATATAAGCGTAACAGTAAGAATTTCAATGATGTAAAAAGCCCTACTGTACAGTTCTATGAAAATAAGAACAAACAATGGATTCCTTTAGAGAATGCTAACCCACAGGATATCATAGGATTAAGCTATAATAATTTCAAGCGAACTATCATTATTCCTCAAGGACAATTTAAAGAATTTTTAGAACTTGGCGCCAAGGATAGGACTGAAATGATGAAGGAAATCTTTAATCTACAAAAATTTGATTTATCAGAAAATATAGCAAAAATAAAGAAAGAAAATGGCGAAAAACTAAGTTTTAAAGAAGGACAACTTAAGGGACTTGATGAAATAAATGAAGAAAATATCCAATTTCAGAAAGAAAAACTTGATTTAGAAAAAGAAAAACAAAAAACCTTAAAAACACAATTCATATATATAAAAAGCCAATATGAACAACTCAAAATTCTGAAATCAGATTATGAACTCTTAAACAAAAAAAAGGATGAATTTTCTTCCCTTGATAAACAAAAAGTTATTATTGATGCATTAGAGATAAAAGTAAATACCTACGAAAGAATAGAAAGACTATTTAAAAACTTATTAGATAATAAAGAAAAGATACAAAATGAAGTAAATTCATATAAAGTTAAAAAGGAGACAGAAGTTACTAAACTTAAGGAAATAAGAGAAAAAATTGCGAACCTTAATCAAAGAATTGAATCCATACAAAAGAAATTTAATCAACTCTCTCAAACAAAAATAGTAGAAGATGATTTAAAACAAATACTATCTATCATTCCTTTACAAAAAGAACTAATAACTGAGGAAGAAAATGCCCAAAAAGGAAAGAATATAATTGAGGAAGAAGAAAGAATGCTTAAAAAGCAGAAAGAAACTATATCTTCACTTGAAATTAATATAGAAACTCTTAAGAAACAACGAATAGATAATAAAATACTTTTAGAGGTAGGTAATTGGTATGAAAAGTATCATATTTTAAAAGAAAATAGAAATAAGCAAATAAATAAGATAAGTACTTTAGAAAAACAATTACAGGATATTTCAAAGGATTTAGATACATTTACTTCATTAAAAAATGGGATTCCCTCAGATTATAAAGAAAAAATAGATAAAAGAAAAGAACTCTTACAGAATGAGAAACAAACTCTTAGCCAGAAAATAAGCCAACTTGAAATACAATGTCAGTTAGCACATTATTCACAAGGACTTCATAAGGGAGTTCCTTGCCCTTTGTGTGGTTCATTAGAACATCCTCATATTCCTCTTTTTGAAGATGTAAGTAATGAGATAGCATCTGCTAAAGAATCAATAAAAAATATCGAAATAAAACAGGAAAGGTTACAACAAACACTCTTTCAAATAGAAAAATATATTGATAGAAAAAAAATATTTGATGCTCAACTTTCTTCAGAGAGGAATATATTTACACAAATAGAGAAAGACATTTCGGAACATATTAGAAATTTTACATGGAAAGAATTTTCTATTGATGATCATTCTCTTTACTTACAAAAGCAGAAGCTTGCAGCTGATCTTGAAAGTAAAATCGAAGAGAAAGAGACATCCCACAAAAAAATATTAAAAGAAGTAGAAAATCTTCAGGAAAAATTAAAAAAATATAGAGATAGGCTTAGCAATATTTACAAAAATATAGCTTCTTTACAAGGAAATATTTCAAGTAAAAAAGAAAATATCAAGATACTTTCCTTTAATGATTATCTAAAAAAGGAATATACCTTGATTGAAAAAGAATATCAAGAGAGGTCTCTTTCAAACAAACAAACAGAGGAAATATACCTAACATTAACAGAGGAAAAAAATAATATAATTCCTTTAGAATCACAGTATGATGCACATTTGAAAAATACTAATGAACTCCTTGACAAATGGGAGGAAGAACTCTCTTCCACGGAAAATACTTTAGAAAAAGTACTCAAACAAGAGCAGATAAAGTTTGAAGATGTAAAAACTATCCTAAGTACACCTATAGCTATTGAAGAGAATCAAGTAAAAATACAAACATTTCGGGTTCATTATAAATCATTGCAAGAGCAAATCAAAGAATTAGAAATGAAATTTAATCAAAAATCATTTAGTTACCAAGTATTTAATGATATAGAAAGCCAATATTTAAGTAAAGAACAAGAGATAAAGATTAATAATGATACCTGCGTAAAAATAGAAAGTGAATTGGAACGCTTGAAAAAAGCCTACATTACAAAGAAAGAGATTATAAAATCTGTAGAATACTACAAGCAACGTAATGAAAATATAAAACTCTTAGATAATATTTTCAGAGGACAAGGATTTGTTCAATATATTTCCTCTATTTATCTGCAGCAACTTTGTGAATATGCTAATATACGTTTTCAGCAAATGACTCGAGGTCAATTAAGCTTACAGCTAAATGAGAATAATGAATTTGAAATAATAGATTATCTCAATGAAGGACGAAGCAGAAGTGTGAAGACTCTCTCTGGAGGGCAGGCTTTTCAAGTTTCCTTAAGTCTTGCTTTAGCTTTAGCTGAAAGTGTACAAAGCAATGCCAAAGCAGATAAGAATTTCTTTTTCATAGATGAAGGTTTTGGTACTCAGGATAGTGAATCTATTAATATTGTATTTGAAACAATCACTAATCTATTGAAAGATAATCGTATCGTAGGAATTATCTCTCATGTGGAAGAACTCAAGGAGCGTATCCCTATTTCACTAACAGTTACAAAAGATTCTGAGAAAGGTAGCCTTATAAATATGTCATAAATAGTCTTCGATGACACAAAAAGAGAAATTTTGTCAGTTAAATTCCTATATTTAATAGTAAATACCATGAATTTTATTGAAATTGAACGAAAATTTTTAGTTAGAAATACAGATTTTATTTCTCAATCACACAAAAACACCCAAATTATACAAGCTTTTCTCAATACAGACCCCTGTAGAACAGTACGGGTACGATTAAAAGGAGAAAAAGGATATCTTACCATTAAAGGAGAAAGTACTAATGGAATCAGCAGGTTCGAATGGGAAAAAGAAATTTCCGTTAATGATGTCTACACTTTATTACCTTTATGTGAACCTTTCTCTATTGAAAAGACTCGTTATGAAGTACTCATCAATCATTCTCTTTATGAGGTAGATGTATTTCATGGTGAAAATGAGGGGCTTATTATTGCTGAAATAGAATTAGACAATGAGTATCAATTCTTTGAAAAACCTTCTTGGATTGGCTTAGAAGTTACTGGAGATACTCGTTATTACAATAGTTATTTAAGCAAAAATCCTTATAAGAATTGGAAACAGTAGCCCTATATAATCACTGACAAATTGACATATTTGTTAGGTTGGCATACTTTATGCTTACAGAGAATACAGATTTATAAAATAAATAGAATAAATATGAGTGTAAAATTAAAACCATTAGCCGATAGAGTGCTAATAGAACCAGCACCCGCTGAAACGACTACCGCTTCTGGAATTATTATTCCTGATACTGCTCAAGAAAAACCACAAAGAGGAAAAGTGGTTGCTGTAGGAGCAGGAACTAAAGAAAATCCTGTAACCCTTAAAGTGGGAGATGAGGTTCTTTATGGGAAATATGCAGGAACCGAACTTAAATTGGAAGGGAAGACTTACCTTATCATGCGTGAGAGCGATGTATTAGCAATTGTATAAATTTAAAAAATAAAAGAATATGGCAAAAGATATAAAATTTGATATTGATGCACGTGATGGCTTAAAAAAAGGAATAGATGCCCTTGCCAATGCAGTGAAAGTAACATTAGGTCCTAAAGGACGTAATGTAATTATTAGCAAATCATTCGGTGCCCCTACGGTTACTAAAGATGGAGTTACTGTAGCTAAAGAAGTAGAACTTCCTGATGCTCTTGAAAATATGGGAGCACAAATGGTAAAGGAAGTAGCCTCCAAGACCAATGATCTTGCAGGTGATGGTACTACTACTGCCACTGTACTTGCACAGGCTATTGTAAGAGAGGGACTTAAAAATGTAGCTGCAGGTGCTAATCCCATGGATTTAAAAAGAGGTATTGATAAATCCGTAAATGCTATCGTAAATGAATTAGCGAAGCAAAGTCAAAAGGTAGGTGATTCTATTGATAAAATTCGTCAAGTAGCTGCTATCTCTGCTAATAATGATGATACTATAGGAGAACTTATTGCTGATGCATTTAAAAAAGTAGGTAAAGAAGGAGTTATTACGGTAGAAGAAGCTAAAGGAACTGATACTTATGTGGATATCGTTGAAGGTATGCAGTTTGATCGTGGCTACCTCTCCCCTTACTTTGTAACCAACTCTGAGAAAATGATTGCAGAGCTTGAGAATCCTTTTATCCTTCTATATGATAAGAAAATATCTGCTATGAAGGATTTATTACCTATCCTAGAACCTGTTGCACAATCTGGTAAGTCACTCCTTATTATTGCAGAAGATATTGATGGTGAAGCCTTGGCTACTTTAGTAGTAAACAAACTTCGTGGTGCCTTGCGTATTGCCGCTGTAAAAGCTCCTGGTTTTGGTGACCGTCGTAAAGCAATGCTTGAAGATATTGCTATCCTAACAGGAGGTACCGTAATTGCTGAAGAAAGAGGATTCACACTTGAAAATGCTACTATAGATATGCTTGGTCATGCAGAACGTGTATCTATTGACAAAGATAATACCACTATCGTAAATGGTGCTGGTAAGAGTGAAGATATTCAAGCTCGTGTAGGGCAAATTAAAGCTCAAATAGAAGTAACTACTTCTGATTACGACAAAGAAAAACTTCAAGAACGTTTGGCTAAATTAGCAGGCGGAGTAGCTGTCCTTTATGTAGGAGCTCCTTCTGAAGTAGAAATGAAAGAAAAGAAAGACCGTGTGGATGATGCTCTTCATGCAACTCGTGCAGCTGTAGAAGAAGGTATCGTAGCTGGTGGTGGAGTAGCTCTATTACGTGCTAGAAATGTACTTAACAAAATTAAAACAGACAATAGTGATGAAATTACCGGTATCCAAATCGTATACCGCGCTGTAGAATCTCCTCTACGTACTATTGTAGAAAATGCTGGAGGTGAAGGTTCTGTAGTGATTGCCAAAGTATTAGACAGCAGAAATTCTTTTGGTTATAATGCTAAATCAGAAAAGTATGTAGATATGTTCCGTGCTGGTATCATTGATCCTAAGAAAGTTACCCGTGTAGCTTTGGAAAATGCAGCCTCTATAGCTGGAATGATTCTTACTACCGAATGTGCCTTAGTTGATATTAAAGAAGATACTCCTGCCGCACCTCCTATGGGTGGAGGTATGCCTGGAATGATGTAATCAATACATCATATATAAATCTTAAAACCCGTCATTCCTTTGGCGGGTTTTTCTTTATGAATTAAGAATCAGTCTTTTTTACTTTATTATCTTTAACAAATTATTTACAATAACAAGATGGAAAAATAAAAAAAATATAGTATTTTTGTTTCTCAAATTTATTATATATAATACTGATAATCAATATTACACCGTATAGTATTAATTATCAATTATCTAAAAAGACTTTTTTATGTACTTAATCTTTGATACGGAAACTACTGGACTCCCTCGCAACTACAATGCTCCCATTAGCGATAGCGAAAACTGGCCTCGTGCAGTACAAATTGCTTGGCAATTGCATGACCATAAGGGACAGCTTTTAGAACATAAAGATTTTCTGATAACTCCTGATGGCTTTACCATTCCCTACGATGCCGAACGTATCCATGGTATCTCTACAGAATTGGCTACGAAGCGGGGGGTGAGTATCCATCATGTATTTGAGGAATTCGAGAAGGCTCTCGCCAAGACACAGTACATAGTAGGACAAAATATAGGTTTTGATATCCATATCATGGGGGCAGAATTCTATCGTTATGGAGTAAGTTCTGTCCTATCCAAACTCCCCGTACTTGATACCTGTACCGAACTCACTGCTGAGTTATGTAGAATTCCCGGAGGACGTGCTGGAAAGTTTAAATATCCGAACCTTACCGAACTACATGAATTCTTATTTGGCACTCCTTTTGCTGAAGCACATAATGCTACCGCTGACGTAGAGGCGACTGCTCGTTGTTTTTTTGAACTTCTTCGTAGAGGCGAAGGATTCTCCCCCTCACAAGTTTCTGAACAAGCAATAAGGCTTATTCAGGAAAAATATCTCTCCCCTATTCCCCTTTGGGGCTTACATCATATCAACTTGAAAGTAGCCTCAGAGAAATTAAAAAGCAAGGAAGATATCTCATTATCAGCAACAGAACTTACCGAGAACCTTACTCTCTTACAGTCTGCTCCTTTTGCACACTTACATAACCACTCTCAACATTCTGTATTACAGTCTACTGCCTCCATAGCCGATTTGGTAACAGCAGCTGCCAAAGAAAACATGCCTGCTGTAGCTCTTACTGATCATGGTAATATGATGGGGGCTTTTCACTTTACCAAAGAAGTAGCCAAGCATAATAAAGAAGCTAAGGCTAAAAATGCCAAATTGGAGGAGGAAGGAAAACCTGCCACCCATACCTTAATCAAACCTATTATAGGTTGTGAGTTCTATATATGCGAGAATCACTTAGATAAGACTAAGAAAGACAATGGATATCAGGTTGTTCTCTTAGCAAAGAACAAAGACGGATACCAGAACTTAATCAAAATGGCTTCTATTGCTTATACAGAAGGCTTCTACTATGTTCCCCGTATAGATAAAGGAATTGTAGAACAGTATAAAGATCAATTGATTGTCCTCTCCGGAAACCTACAGGGGGAAATTCCTTCTAAGATACTGAATTTAGGAAACCGACAAGCGGAAGAGGCTCTACTGTGGTGGAAGGAACACTTCCAAGAGGACTTCTATATAGAACTTATGCGACATGGACAGGAGAACGAAAACCGTGCCAATGCCGTTCTTATAGAATTGGCTAAAAAGCACGGAGTCAAATTGGTTGCCACTAACAATACTTATTATATCAGCCCTCAGGATGCCAATGCGCATGACATTTTACTCTGCGTGAAGGATGGGGAAAAACAAGCCACTACCATTGGACAGGGACGCGGCTTCCGCAATGGATTGCCTAATGAAGAGTACTACTTCAAATCCTCCCAGCAGATGAAAGAACTCTTCAAGGATATCCCTGAAGCCATTCTTTCTATTAAGGAAATTATTGATAAGATAACCCCTTATGAATTGGCTCGCAATATTCTCCTTCCTAAATTTTCCATTCCCAAGGAATTCCAAATGGAGGGCGACCCTACTGGCAAGAAGGGAGAGAACAAATACCTCAGACATCTTACCTACTTAGGCGCCAAAAAACGATATAAAGAACTCACCAATGAAGTACGCGAACGCCTTGATTTTGAACTTTCTATTATAGAAAAAACAGGATATCCTGGTTACTTTCTCATTGTGGAGGATTTCATCACTGCCGCACGCAATATGGGTGTTTCGGTAGGACCTGGTCGTGGTTCTGCTGCAGGCTCTGCTGTGGCTTATTGCTTAGGAATTACCAATATTGACCCTATTAAATACGATCTGCTTTTTGAGCGTTTTCTCAATCCTGACCGTGTAAGCATGCCCGATATTGATATTGACTTTGAGGATGACGGACGTGGACGTGTTTTGGACTATGTGATTGGCAAATATGGTGCCAATCAAGTTGCTCAAATAGCCACTTATGGAACTATGGCTGCAAAGTCCTCTATACGTGATACTGCTCGAGTTCTGGACTTGCCGCTGAAAGAAGCCGACCAGATAGCCAAACTGATTCCTAATATCTCTCTTAAGAAAATCTTTTCCCTTACCGATGAGGAACTTAAAGAAAAGGTAGGTAGTGACTTACCAAAAATTGATAAACTCAAGAAAATCGCTGAGGGACATGACCTCTCAGCCAAAACTGTCCAACAGGCTTGTATCTTGGAAGGATCAGTACGCAATACAGGCATCCATGCCTGTGGAGTCATCATCACCCCTGACGATATTACCAACTTTGTTCCTGTGATGCTCGCCAAGGATTCGGACTTATTTGTTACTCAGTTTGACAACTCTGTCGTAGAGAGTGCAGGTCTCTTGAAGATGGACTTCTTGGGACTGAAAACCCTTACCATTCTCAAGGATGCCGTATCTTTAATCCAAAAACGACACGGATTTGAGTTAGACATAGATCATATTCCCTTGGATGACAAGCCTACTTATGCCCTTTTCCAACGAGGTGAGACTATAGGAATTTTCCAATATGAGTCCCCCGGTATGCAAAAATATATGCGTGAACTTAAACCTACCGTCTTCGCCGACCTAATCGCTATGAATGCCCTCTACCGTCCGGGACCTATGGACTATATTCCAAGTTTTATCCATCGCAAACAAGGTATAGAGCCTATCACCTATGACTTGGCTGATATGGAAGAATACCTCAAAGACACCTACGGTATCACCGTATACCAAGAGCAGGTAATGCTTCTTTCCCAAAAATTAGCAGGATTCACCAAGGGAGAAGCCGATAAGCTAAGAAAGGCGATGGGAAAAAAACTCAAAGATGTCTTAGCTGAGATGAAGCCTAAGTTTATTGAAGGTGGCGGAAAAAAAGGGCATCCTGCTGAGGTCTTGGAGAAGATATGGAAGGACTGGGAAGCCTTTGCCAGCTACGCCTTTAACAAATCACACTCTACTTGCTATGCGTGGATTGCCTACCAAACGGCTTATCTCAAGGCAAATTATCCTGCCGAATTCATGGCGGCAGTACTCTCCAACAATATGAATGACATCAAGTCCATCAGCTTCTTCCTTTCTGAATGCCATCGTATGGGTATCAAGGTGCTCAGTCCTGATGTGAACGAATCCGAGTACAAGTTTACCGTCAACAAAGAGGGGGCAATACGCTTTGGAATGGGAGCCGTCAAGGGATTGGGTAAGGCTGCTGTGGATACTATCGTAGAGACACGAAAATCAGGAGCTTACCAATCCATCTTTGATATGGTAAAGCGCATAGACCTCAAGTCGGCTAACAAGAAGGCTTTCGAGAGTCTTGCCTTAGCCGGCGGGTTCGATTCCTTCCCTGAGGTACACCGCGCACAATTCTTCCACCAAGAGCCTTCGGAGAATATGGTTTTCTTAGAAAAAATACTCCGCTACGGTGCCAAAGCACAAGAAAGCGCCAAATCCATACAGTTAAGCCTCTTTGGAGACAGCCCTGAAACACAAATCCCTGAACCAAAAATGCCCTATACTGAAGAATGGAGTCCAATGGAAAAGCTCCGTCGAGAAAAAGAAGTAGTGGGTATCTATATCTCTGGACACCCTTTGGATATCTTCAAATACCAACTGCAATATCTCTGTAACAAAGAAGTAATAGAACTATCTGGGGGGCTTGAAGGACTAGAAAACCAAGTAGTACGATTCGGAGGTATCATCACCAAGACAGAACATAAGACCAGCAAGACAGGTAAAGGATGGGGAATCTTCACCATAGAAGACTATAGCGGTGTAGCTGAATTTCGTATCTTTGGCGAAGAATACCTTAAGTTTCGCCATTTCCTATCCGAAAATCAATTTGTCTTCATCAAGGCTTACATCTCCACAGGTTATATAAACAAAGAAGGACAACAAAGTGCCCCTAAGATAAACTTTACTTATATTGATTTCTTAGAAAATGCACTAAGTAATATTCATAAATTACAAATTGCCACAGATGTCCAACAGGTTAATAAAGAGAATTTAGATTTTTTCAAGAGTTTTCTAAAAGAATTCAAGGGAAATACTCCTATTAGCTTTCTTATTATAGGAAGAAATGGTGAAAAAGAGATTGAACTACCCTTAAATAGCTACTATTCTAAGGTAACTATCAGCAAAGAACTCTTTGACAGGCTCTCGGCTACCACTATGCTATATCGTATTAATGATGAGACACGTTGGTTGAACAAAATACGAGAGGAAGAAGAAATCACTCCCTTAGAAGAAGAATTCATAATGGAAGAGAACTTTGAAAGTGAAGAATGAAGAATGTCCGGCGCCACCTCTATAGTTACAGTAACTATTGGATGTCGTACGGTCCAAAAACAGCCCTAAGAAACCATCCCAAACACTATTTCAAGAATCCTATTAAAATTTAACATTAATTCCTAATTAAATTCAAATATTTTCATTATTTTTGCTATCTGAAAATACCTAACTGTAAAATTTAGTTTTTCTATGAAAAATTTGCGTAACTCGCTGAAAATTCGTAACTTTGTTGTTCTAAATAATCTTTATTTAGCACAGCACAGCAAAGCACAGCACAGCACAGCACTTTATTAAGTAGCTGGTTTTCAGTGTATATTTTAACGAGCAAGCCTGCTCGCGGGATTTCCTGCGAGTAGGTTTGCTTTTTTATTATCTAAAGAATCTAACATATCCGTTATCCGAAGGACGAAAAGGTTATAAAAGGCGTATCCCGAAAAGCCTATAAGAGAGTAGGGAGAAATTTAAATTTTTGAATAAGATGAAAAAAATATTGATGATTCTATTTTTTGTGTTTACCGCACACGTTTTCTCTCAAAGAATATCACACGGACTAAAAGTATATGAGGGAATCATTAGTAGAATGGAAGTATTTTTTCCTAATCTCAGACGAGCAGAGATAAAAAATACTTTTCAAATTACAGATTGGGTTTATATATCAAACGACAACGTCTATTCTGTAGCTCGTTTCTATTTTCCTGAATATAGAAGGTTTATGTACTTCTTAGTAGAAAACTATACAGAACCTTTTAGTGATGTATATAAAATTTCAAGTACTTATGAATATGATAGATTGATAAGTACAATGGAATTATATGGTTTTCAAACAACTGATTAAGTCTAAAGGAAAAATCAATATGAAAGCACTACTTTTAAGCCTACTTTGTATAGGCTTTATGGGAGGGACAAGTAACCATTCCTCAGAACCGCAACCTTATAAAGAAACTGAATGCAAGAGATGTGTAGGTGCTTCTCCTTGTAGAGCCTGTAAGAATTGCTCCGCTTGCAAGCACTGCCATAAACGAGGTGGTACTTGTGGTATATGTGAAAAATGGAAGTAACAAACTATCAAATAATTTTTATTATAAACAATATAATGTATAATTTTATGAAAAGAATAATTTTTCTGTTTTCAATCATTATCTCTAATGTCATTTTTGCTCAATCTGTAAAAGATTTAGATATAAAGAATGGTTTTAAGCATTTCAAATTAGGTAGTACACCTAATCAAATTAAGAATATCAAAAAGGAAGAACGTCAATTTGATCAAAGCCCAAATATTTCCGAATATATCTATATAGGAAAAGATATTAAAACTGTCTTTTTTGTTCCTGTATCTCATATCAACTTGACTTTTTTCAAGAATAAACTCTATAGTATCCAAGTAATATTTGGAGATATAGATAAGGAATTTACTCAAGGACAGTTTCAAGAAATATTATCTGCTTTAGAAAATGCTTATGGTAGAAAATGGCATCAACCTACAAATGAGACAGGTGTAATAACAGATGGCGCTATTTGGAATGGAGAGAAAGTTCGTTTAGAACTATTTAGAGTAAATTTTTCTAAAAGTTATTCCGAACCATCTGACTATGATCTTAATACTGGTTATATACAAGTCTATGATAAAGAAATGCAAAGACAAAGATCTCTAAGTGAATTTTAAAAACAAGTTATAATGAAAAAATTAATTTTAATTTTAGTTTGCTTCATAGGATATATTGGATTTTCTCAAAATAACTATGAGGCTTTAAGAGAAGCATATGAGTACAAAAGAGCATATCTTGAAGATCTAATAGGAAAATGTAATATTGCTATTGATTATAAAGAATTTAGTGACGCTCATAGTTTTGCTGATGATGTAATCCGTGCAGCTCCTAATGATTTCATGGGATATGGTCTTAAAAGTAGAATTTACTATGAGGAAGAAAATTTACCTGAATCTTATAACTATGCTTATATAAGTTATAGAAAAACACCCAGAGAAGATACAAGAGATCTCCTTGAAATGAGACACAAGCAACTTATTGATTTATTAAAAGAAAAATTAGAAAAAGGACACTATGAGAGTATTATATACAGTTGTTACTCTATTAATCATAATACAAAAGTAATAAATTATTATTTAGGACTAGCTTATTTCAATATTAATGATTTTAAAAACGCTAAAAAAGCACTAAAAAAAGCAAAAGGAATAGGTTATTCGAAATATTATTTAAAAGAAATTAAAGAAAAAGAGAAATCAAAAAAATAATTGTAGAATTTCAAATTTATAAATAACAAAATATGAAAAAAGTAATTTTATTTTTAGTATGTTTGGTAGGAAATATAGGATTTTCACAAAAAACGTGTTTAAACTTTTTTTAGGAACTTGGAGATAAACCCTAATAAA
>NZ_GL872413.1:1481669-1493107 GCF_000192225.1 Capnocytophaga sp. oral taxon 338 str. F0234 | reverse complement strand
ACCTTTTTCAAAATAGCTTTCAATTGGAAGTTCTCTCCATAATAGCTTTCAATTGGAAGTTCTCTCCATTGTACCCCTGTTTTTAATCTCTTGAGAATCAATAAAAATATTGAAGCTAAATCAAAATTACTTTTAAATCCTCTTTTTCCTACACTTAAAAAGGAAATAATCCATTTATTTATTTGTATCTTTGCCCAAAGTTCCTGAATTTTGGTATTTTTTCTCAAACACAAAATTACTAATTTTCGGGAACTTTTACTTCTCTAAAAAAGTTTAAACAGCTTTCCAGCTTAAAATTGACCTTGCCGCAATTGACCGTAGGATACTCTTGTCCATTACTCCTGAGAGTAGTGGTGCTGAGGAAGGGGAGTCTGTAGAGCAGGGGGAACAAGAGTCTCAAGAGCAGCATAACACTCCTGAAAAGCAGGAAGTAAAATCAGGGGTGAAATTCAGGATGTAGGGGCAACACAGCAGCCCCTATATTGCCTATATAACTCCTATATACGCCCTATATACATTATCTCCGTATATAGGGTAGCTATAGGGGATTACTTATTTATAATTTGCTATATCTCATTGAGATAGTACATTTCTTAGGCGTGAGATAGATTTTGTTATAAGCTCACTTTACAAACTTTTACTAACACTAAATTGGTAAAGTATTAGTCGTTTTATTGTAAAACGAACCAAAACATAAAAAGACAAAAGTGTCTAAATATTTTATATCTATATGATTATCAGTAGATAACAAAACATTTTGAAAAAATCTTGTCTTTTATTTTGTGATGTAGAATATTTTTAGTAATATTGCACGCAAATTTATCAATTTTCATTCTTTATGAAGAAAAGTTTGCTTAAATATCTACCCAAACTCGATACCACAGTCTTTCTCACCTTTGGCGGGATACTTTTGCTCGGGCTCATAATCTTAATATACCAACTCAATCACCGCACAGACTGCACTGAAGCCAAATATATTATCCACACAGACGACTTCATCACTAAAAATCTCATTGAGTTCATCGATAATACCAAAGGAGCTACTTCTTGGAAGTGGGATTTCGGGGATGGCTCTGCCGTAGATTACAACCAAAACGCACTTCACTCTTACAACAAGGCAGGACAATACATCGTTACCCTTACCATCAATAACACTTGCAGTTTTCAAAAAATAGTAACTATCACAGACCCTGATGCCGATTCAGGCTATCTGCCTGTTATCATCGCCCCCAATGTAGCCTTTGAGAGGGATACCATCAAGTTTAACGCCCGCAAAGAAGGTGGCATTTCTTTTGAGTGGAACTTTGGCGAGGGTGCTGGTACTGATGCCCTTGGTGAAAAAGTTACTTATAGCTTTAAAACCACTGGCAAAAAGACGGTTTCTTTAATCGTCAATGGCGATATAGAGCATATCGCCACGAAAACTATCTACATCGCCCCTAAACATATTGCTGCTAAAAAGAAAAGCGATGTATCCTCTTACGAATTTGAAAAACCTCATTCTGACTTTGAGTTGCCTCGTGGCAAGGTTCAAAAAGACCCTTTGGTAGATTTTATTGGACACCTACCTGTAACCCCTGCACCCCAAAAGGAGAAAGACAGTATTCCTTCCCCTAAAAAAGCACCAGATATCTCAGTAGAACAGTTCCAACTCTTGCTGGGTCAAGTAGCCGCACAATCCAAGACCAAAGACGATTTTAAAGAGTATCTCTGTGGTAATTTTAGCACTCCTGTGGTAGTAAACAACCAAAAACTCGTACCCTTTGAACAGCTTTGTAGGGATATTGCAGGTAAAAAGATTAAAATCTCCACAATGCGCCTACAAAAAGATACTAAAAACTGCATTCAGAATATCCATATCTACTATAAAGTCAAAAAATGGGGCGTATGGATAAAGGAATAAAAATCAAACTACTAAAAATACAGCAAAATGGCACAGAAACATTTAGTATGTCAAGGGGCAACCTGCCAATGTCAATTTGGCAATGCTCCCGATAAGTTAAAGGTCTTAACCCAGACCAAGGCATTCATCAATGAGGAAGAGCCACAAGAGAAATTGGTAGCTACAACTGCGGATATAGGAGCTACTTTTGAGAAAAACACTTTTGGGCTATGTCAGATGCAACCACTACCAGGTGGTGGTTATAAACCCTGTCAGATAATGATAGCCCAATGGAGCGGTGCTTATGAGAATATTACCTATGAGGAAAACAATGGACACCCACTCTTAGAGGACAGCAAAGCCACCTGCCCCATAGGTGATAAGGATTGCATCAGCATCATCAATCACGGACAAGTGGCTGAGATAACAAACCGCAATCTACATAGTGCTGACCCTATTAAAATGGATATGATTAATCCTTTTATGGATTTTGCTACATTTAGAAATAAGGAAGAAGATAAGTTAAACAAAACATCTTTTTTCATTGAAGATGCATACTGGGTTGATGAAAAAGGAGAAAAAACACATCTAATGCCTATAAAAACAAATAAGATGTTGTTTTTTATAAAGTTTAAAGATGAAGCTATTAATAAACAGTTTAAAATGGAACTAAAATCATTAGATCCAATCATTGATGATGATTTATTGGTAAAAACAAATTGTTATGTATCTTCTTTGCTAATGAAAATAGAAATAGATATTAGTGGAAAGATCTTTGTCAAAGGAAATGATCCTATACAAAAATTATATTGTAAGATTGAAATAGAAGGTAATAAATATAGTTATCCTTCAAGTGAAAAAGACTATTTGGTAGTACATGCTATTCATTATATTCCACAAGTAATGAGAGCTCAATCACCACCTTGGGAAGTTGCTGCAAGGTGTCAAGAAAGATGGTTTTCTAAAGAGTTAGCTAGAAAACCAAATTATAGCGATCCTGTTACAGATATTCTTACAATAGATTGGGTGTTTAAATACTCAAGAGTTCATCCTTTTTTTAAAAAAATTACAGGAAAATTATGGGAAACAGAAAAATCAAAACAGTTATTTTGTCAAAGATTAAGAGAAATGTATAATTATATAGACCCAATTACTAAAAAGAGAGATTTAGATCTACCCATAATAGTAAATAGCTCGAAAGAATTTGGATATTTTGATAATTCTGTTTTTAGGATGAATAATGAAAATATAAAAACTACTTTATTGGATAGATATTATATAAATGAAGTTCCTTTTGTGGGAAGTACATCTGATAATCTAGATGATTTATATGGAGCTGTTGGTAATTTTATTTTTAGAATTACACCAAAAGGGATAATTACATATTTAGGATATGATAAATATAAAGTACAATATTCTCAAATAGCGGTTTACTTTATAGACTCTTTTGATTTTCAAGATGATAATTCCAAAATTAGTCAGCCACTTGGTTTTTGGGACATCAATAATAATACCATCTCAAAAAAAAATCCATTTGGATCTTTTTATATCAATAATAATTCTTATAATAAATATCAGAAAGATTACAATAAAGGTGGGGATTATATGAATATTTCCAATTATGATGTTATAGAGATATATGATGAGTTTTCTTTTAATATATTAAGATACCCCAAATATAACTATTTCACTTTATTAAATAATTAAGACAATGGATAGAATACTATTTTTCAGCATTGGAATTAGCATACTCATTCCATTAGTACAGTTGTTTTATCTATTCTATCGTAGATTTTTTAATAAAGATAGTAAATTTATTCAATATTTATTAGCAATATTAAGTGTATTTGCTTATGTAAGTTTGAGTTTTGTAGTTATAATGTATATAAAACCAACAGTTTTTGATAGTACAGACTTTCATAATACGATTGTTATACCTATTGCAGCTTATTTGGTAATGAATGTAATTATAATACTACAAAAATATATAGCAAAAAGTAATACCATAGGTATATTACTGATAATCAATCTTATTACACTGATAACTATATGCTATTACTTATTGCTGACAACTACCTATGAAGAGGGAGATGGAGATGTATTTTATAATTCACACAAACAGATAATGATTTTTAGTTACACTGATTTTATCGGGGTACTACTATTAAACACATTGACATTTTTCGTTATTAAAAAGTAAAAGATTTTAGAATTCTATGCAACAAAAGCCCTACACTCAGGAAGTCCAAAAAGCCCTTCAAATAGCCCAAAAGATAGGCAAGGAGCATATCCACGCTCATTACTCAGGAGCTCACTTGCTGAAAGCAATGCTCAACCGCGATTTGTCTTTGCTTAAAAGTTTAGAGGCAAAGGGCATTGACGTGTTTTACTTAGAGGAATGGGCAGAAGTGCGTCTTGAAGAACTTCCTAAATCCACGCATACTTATAGCTGCGAACCTGACGAGGTGATTGATACCATCTTCACAGAGGCAAATGAAGTCGCTGAAAGTCTTTTAGAGGAAGAAATAAGTCTCTTTGCAGTGATGGTAGCCATTAGCAGTCCAGGGGTAGCTTTTAGCTTTGACCAGATGAAGACCTTTCCTGTCTCTCGCGCTGAACTCCTGAAAGACCAAACCGTAAGCGGTACCATCTTCTCTAACAACACTCCTGACGAACCCTCAGCAAAAAAGAAAAACAACTTCTTACAAAAATACTGCATCCACAAAAACGCACAGGTAAAACCTCAAAAAGAAAAAGACCTTTTAGTAGGGCGCGATACTGAAATCAACAAAATCATTGAAATACTTTGCCGTTTTAACAAGCCTAATGTGCTGGTCATCGGTGATTCAGGAGTGGGTAAAACAGCTGTTTTAGAGGGATTTGTACAGAAAGTGGTATGGCAGCAAATCCCAGAACTGCTCGCGGGTTTAGAAGTCTTTGAGTTGGATATGGGAGCTATCGTGGCTGGAGCTTCTTATAAGGGCGAGATTGAAGACCGCTTAAAGAACATCGCTCAAGAGCTTAAAGCACTTCCCAAAGCAGTATTTATCATTGAAGAAATCCACTCTATTTTGGGCGGACAAGCCTCAGACTCTTCTATTGCAAACTTGCTCAAAAGCGAACTCTCCAAAGGCTTACGGCTTATTGCGACCTCTACCATTGAAGAATACACCAAAAAGATAGAAAAAGAACAAGGACTATCAGGTATGTTTGAACTTTTAAGATTAGAAGAAAGCGATGACGATACCCATTTTAGGATGCTCAAACAAGCCTTAGCCGACTATCAAAAGCACCATAACATCAGCATTGACGACCTGACTATCAAGGAGGCGATTCGCCTTTCCAAGCGTTTTATGAAGGAGCGCAGTTTGCCTGCTTCGGCAATTGACCTGATAGACCAGACAATGGCATCGCTTAAAACAGCAGGGGAGTCATTCTTAAAAGAACGCAACTATTTTATAGGCAAAGTATTGGAGCTAAGAGAAAACAAAAAGCTCCTCAGCGAAAAAGACCGCCAATTGCTGGCTCAGTGGCTTTATAAAGACCTATGCCAAAAACTGCAAAATCTCAGCAGCTCAGAGAGTGAAACACAAGATAATACCACTCTTACTGAAAATACCCCTACTGATGAGCTTCTTGACCTATGCCGCAGCCTTATTGATCGTATTGAAGACATAGCAAAAGAAAAGCGAAACCACATCACTCAGTACGACCTTGCTTTTATCATCTCTCAAAAGACCAACATTCCTATTGGCAAGCTCAAAGAAGAGGAAAAGCAGCGACTCAATGATATGGAAAACGTATTAGCCCAACGGGTGGTAGGGCAAGATCACGCCATTGCAATTGTCTCTGAGGCTATCTTGGAAAGTCGTTCAGGCTTAAATAAAGCAGGACAGCCCATTGGTTCTTTTTTCTTTTTAGGTCCCACAGGTACGGGAAAGACAGAGCTTGCCAAATCGCTTGCTGAGTTTTTATTTCAAGATGAGAATGCTATTATCCGCTTTGATATGTCTGAGTTTAAGGAAGAGCACTCAGCTGCTTTGCTCTATGGGGCACCACCAGGCTATGTAGGTTATGAAGAGGGAGGACTATTAGTAAATAAAATACGTCAAAAGCCTTATGCTATTGTGCTTTTTGATGAGATTGAAAAGGCACATAGCTCGGTATTTGACGTCTTCTTGCAGATAATGGATGAGGGTAAACTCCACGACCGTCTGGGCAAAGAGGGAGACTTTTCTAACGCTATTGTGCTCTTCACTTCCAATATAGGCTCTGAGTTTATCGTACAATCCTTTGAAAAGGGAAATATCCCTACTTCTTCTGAGCTTTTAGAGCGAATGAGTGGTTATTTCCGTCCTGAGTTCTTAGGGCGACTTACCGAAACGATACCCTTTGCCCCTATCAGCAAGGGGAATGCGCTTAAAATCTTTGAGATACACTTAAAGAAAGAGCTGTTGGACTTGGTAAAGAATATCAACATACAGTTAGAAATCACCAATACCGCCAAAGAACAGCTTTCAGAAGAGGGGTATGATATCAAATATGGAGCGCGACCTTTAAAGGGCGTCATCCGCGCTAAACTGCGCCGTCCCTTAGCTAAAAAGATTATTGCAGGAGAGTTTAAGGAAGGAGACAGCATCATAGCCGATTGGCAGGAAGGGAAAATCGTGTGGAATAGAAAAGAAGATAACAACATAAAAGATAATGTATTATGAGCCAAAAACATTTAGTATGCTAAGGAGCAACCTGCCAGTGTCAATTTGGCAATGCTTCTGATAAGTTAAAGGTACTTACACAGACCAAGGCATTTATCAATGAGGAAGAACCCCAAGAGAAATTGGTCGCTACAACTGCCGATATAGGAGCTACTTTTGAGAAAAATACCTTTGGACTATGTCAGATGCAGCCACTGCCAGGTGGAGGGTATAAACCCTGTCAGGCAATGGTAACTCAGTGGAGTGGTGCTTATGAGAACGTTACTTATGAGGAAAACAACGGACACCCCCTTTTAGAGGACAGCAAAGCCACCTGTCCCATAGGTGGCAAGGACTGTATCAGCATCATCAACCACGGACAAGTGGCTGAGATAACAAACCGCAATCTACATAATGCTGATCCTATTAAAATGGATATGATCAATCCTTTTATGGATTTTGCTACATTTAGAAACCAGAAAGAAATGTCTAAAACTCCTAAGTTAATTGATTATTATATTACAGATGTAGAAGGGAATAGAATAGAATCTGACATTACTAATTATATTGGAGACAAAATAATTGTACATATAGAAACACAAGATTTAATTAATGATAGAATTAACATTAATATGAATAATAAATTTATTGATTTCATTTATAAAGGAGAAAAATTAGAGAAAGATACTCTAAAAAATTATGAGATCACTAAAAACCACGAAGAGATAGAACTGTTTATAGAAAAAGAATATTAATTATGGAAAAAATAGATATTGTATTAGAGATACCAGGCATAGAACAAGAGAAAACTAAAAGTATAAACGTAACATATAAAAGGCTATTACTATATGGAGGAGCAAGAAAAAGTCAAGATAATAATACATTTAAAGCTGCAGCTGAGGTAGTAAAAAAGGACTATGGCAATGATGGGGAAATTATTTTGATAAAAATTGAAGGAGGAGGACAATTTGTTGTAAATAAGATTAATTCATATTCGGATAATTCTATCCAATCTATCGATTTTTTTACGCACGGCAATGATAGGTCGCTATTATTTAAATTTGATGATAGTAAAAATTATCAGGAATTATATATAAATGATACTGAAGAACAAGAACAAGGCATAACCTTTTGGGATAGATTAGGAAGTCTAATTGGTATAGGATTAGATCCAGATGAGAACAAGAATGGTGCAGACATTAGTGAAATTAATTACAATGTTTTTACAAATTCTGCAAAAATAGAATTTCATGGTTGCAATACAGCATCGGAACCTAAACTAAAAGAAAAAATAGAATTAGAAAAGAAAAAAATACCAATTAACTTTGCATCGGAATTCTCTAAAAGGTTATATAATGCGGGGAAAGAAAGAGCTGTTGTAATAGGACATATAACTCAAGCCAATCCTAATGGTATCAAAAATGATTATAGACACGGCACAAGGAGAGTATATCATAATGGGAAAGAACTATTTCTTTATAGAAAAGAAGGAAGAATTTTAGGATCTGAAATTAAGAAACATTTAAAATGAGAACAATATATATATTATTTATTTATTTATTTATCAGTTGCTCTGATAAAACTCACTTAGCAGATAGATGTATAAAAAATCAGATTTTTTCAGAAAATTATGATAGTATTTCTGTGGATATAAGATATATTGGTTATGCTTGTTCAGAATGTCCTCAATATAATATAGAAAAAGTTTATTATTCTGAAAATAAAGAAGAGTACTTTTATTTTAACAAAGAAATATATATTAATATTTTAGATAAAGAATTACAAAATCAAATAGATACAATAAAATATCCAACACACTGGAAATATAGAGTAAATGGACTTTTTAGCAGAAATGGTTTTGGAATGGGAAAGTTAGATATTTATACAGGAAAAATACTTAAATTAAATTTAGAAAAGTAAATAACATCTATTTCCAAAAATATTTTATATCTTTGCCCGCGTAAAGTTCTTAGAAAGAACGTAATAAGAATAAAACCATAATGACCTATAAGAGACTCATTTACATATCAGCACTCATCTTTTACAGCCGCTTGCTCAACAGGTAAGTATATCCGTGAGGTGCCCTATCATTATTCTATGGATAGCTTTCGCAAAGCCATGCAAGTTCATAAGGACAGTATAGATGCCAAATACACAGAAAGCAACTACAAAGATGAGCAGCTTTCAGATGAGGAAATACGGCTTAAAGAAAAGTATTCCATCATCTTAAAGACGATGCCACAGGACATACGCAATTATCCCTTATACGCTTATATTGATGCTTGGATAGGTACGCCTTATAAACCGCAGAGCTTGGATAATTTAGTATGTCAGGGAGCAACCTGCCAATGTCAATTTGGCAATGCTCCCGATAAATTGAAGGTACTTACGCAGACCAAAGCATTTATCAATGAGGAAGAACCCCAAGAGAAATTGGTAGCCACCACTGCCGATGTAGGAGCTACTTTTGAGAAAAACACCTTTGGGCTGTGTCAGATGCAACCACTACCAGGTGGGGGCTATAAACCCTGTCAGGCAATGGTAACTCAGTGGAGCGGTGCCTACGAGAATGTTACCTATGAGGAAAACAACGGGCATCCACTCTTAGAGGACAGCAAAGCCACCTGTCCCATAGGCGGCAAGGATTGTATTAGTATTATCAACCATGGACAGGTGGCAGAGATAACAAACCGTAATCTACATAGTGCCGACCCTATTAAAATGGATATGATCAATCCTTTTATGGATTTCGGTAAGTTCGTAAATGATATGCTTACAAAACCAGATATTACAGAAGCCTATTTCACAGACTTACAGGGTAATAAAATAGATCTAGGAGAAGATGAACAAGATGTTTATTTAGTAATTGAAGGTGAAAACCTATCAGGACTAACAATGGATTTTAACCTCAATAATAAAGATCTTGACTTCAAATACAAAGGCAACATCTTAGAAAATGATACATTAAAAGATTACGTCTTTATAAACGATACCAAAGAACAAATACCCCTAACAGTTATTATAAACACTAAAAAATAACTCTTATGGCAACAATTACAATCACACTAAGAGAAACAGGAAAATCCGTAACCGCTACCCTTAAAGCTGCTCCTCCCAAAGATAAAATAAATATCAAAATACTAAATAATTTAGATGAGGGATTCTATGATAATACATCTCCATTACAAAAAGATAAATATGGTTTTATAGTAGGTAAAATCTACAAAATTAAAGCAGAATACAATAATGTTAATATTACAGAAGTAAAATGGGAATTTCATTATCGCAATAATTATCTTTCTACTAAACAAGGTCTCATCAAAAAAATTAGCTCACAAGGAGATGAAATTTTCTTTAAGTTCCCTTCTGACTACTGTGGAGGGTTAATTATAGTAAAAGCATATATTTATTATAAAGGAAAGACTATAGAAGGACGTGAAGAATTTTTTATGCACAACGCCTTTAGATGGTTTGATAGAGTAAAAGTAGAAAATAGGATAAAAAACATAGCAAATGACCCTTCCATATTAAACCAACACGTAACACCACTTTGTGGTACAGCGGCATTACTTTATTTATTTGTAAGCGAGAATAAATACAAACAACTCTTCCAAGATGAAATGATGAAATTTTTTAGGACAGGGAAAGGCAAATTGAATAACTTTACTTTAGACCCTAACCCTGAAATATTTTCTATGAAGCCAATTGTTGGCAACTCCGATTATCCTCATTATGAAGATGATCTAACTGACATTATGCCACAAGCAGATTGGATTTGCCTTGTAGGAATGAGAAGCAGCAGTGATAATAAGAATTATACAGGAAAGTCAGGAGAGACTTGGGATGGTATTAATTGGGTGAGCTATATGAAAGAAGGGTTGAAAAATCTTTTTCCAAATAATAAAATAGAAGATAAAACTTCTATTATTACAGGGTTTGATTATACAGAAGACCTTAAAACAATAGAAAAAGAATACAGAAAGGGAAAGCGAATAATTCTATTAATTGATGTAGATATGTTTAAAGATAGCGTAAGTTATTTTGGGTGTCTTATAGGTTATCATTGGATTGTTTATAAAGGAGATCTAGTTATTAATGGAGATAAACGTACTTTTTCTTACTACTGCTGGGGTCAGGATTTTTGTGTTAATGACAAAGATCATCTAATTTTTAGAAAAATTGTTTTTAATACTAATTATTATGGATACATCATATTTTAACAAAATAACAAAAATAATATTATTTGCCACTTCTTTTTTATATTTATTACTATCTTGTAATAATCCGACTGGAAAGTTACTGTATGTAGGGTTATCAGAATTATCAAGGCACATTAATTTTGTGGGTTATAATAAAAAAGAAATAGAAGAGATTAAATTATATATAAAAAAAACTAATGATGTTAAAGAAAGTATTGATTTTAGTTTTAAATTAATAGATACTATTCCATTATCTCGTTATAAATTTGAAACTATAATCTCTAAATATAATGATATTTCACCAAATGATACTATTTTTATTCATATAGAAAATAAAACTCATACAATAACCTCTGTTAAAAATGAATGGAGACGAATAGGCACTGACCTCTTAGGATTTCCAGAATATAGACCTGTATTTAGTTTTATTTTTGATGGTGATAAACCTTCAGGACATAGTATATATTTTAAAAGAGGAGAGAAACCCTTTAGAGATTAAGAGACCTTCTTAATACATAAACGTATGAAAATAAATATCCTTTCTATTTTCAAAAATATTTTATATCTTTACCCCGCGTAAAGGTCTTAGAAAGAACTTAATAAGAACAAAAACCGCAATGACCTATAAGAGACTCATTTACATATCAGCACTCATTCTTACAG
>NZ_GL872413.1:1472314-1480063 GCF_000192225.1 Capnocytophaga sp. oral taxon 338 str. F0234 | reverse complement strand
TAGTTTTAACAGAGCTATCAGCATACCTCCTGTGGAGTACGAGTCTTGGCAGTTCCCTGCTGATTACAAACAAAGAGGAAGTATCAAGGATGAGGAAATGCGTGATTTGGTACTCATCTCTTTAGTAGTAAAGAAGGAAGAAACAGATGAGAATTTCAGTTCTTTTAGAGCTAAAGCACCCTCACGTATTGATTTTGGGAGACTTTTCTACAGTTTTGTATTAGACTACAACGAAAAACACTCTAATGAACCTATACAAACGGAAGATGACAATGGCTTGTGTCATTGGATTTTTTACTTGCAACCTAAGTGGTATGAGAAAACGCGATTTATTATCCCTGATGGCACACTTCTTTCCAATAACATCGTTGAGAACAGTGTGATATTCTGTATAAGAAAAGAAGGTGTAGACAATAAACCTAAAGAAGAGGAGGAAGAGGGCGAAACCTATGAATTTCAATAGTATAACCCTAAAATGACACGCTTATGAGTAGAATATACAAGGTAAAGAAAGGGGATACCTTACAGTTGATTGCTGAGAAACTTCAAATCTCAGTAAATGACTTGCGGCATTATCACAATATGCGTTGTGAGTTATGGGAACTATTGGAACAGAAACTAACCTCTAAAACAGAGCGTATTATAGTTCCTTCAGAAGAAGAGCTTACTATATTGCAAGGGCATCAACAGGCTGTACAAAAAGAATTAGAGCGTCCTTCCCGTTATTTGGATAAGAAGTTTTATGCAAAGGACTATAAAGTAAAAGAAGTTGTTCTTACCTCAGATAAAGAAGTAAAAACAGACTATTCACTTTCTTTACAGATGGAAAAAGCCGAAAAAGGTTGGAGTATGATTGTAAATACAACTTATGAGGAGGCTGATACCAAATTCACCGAGTTAGCAACGGCTTGTATGCAGGCGATGCAACCATTAAAATACCATCTATCTGTAAATGGAGGTATTACAGATATAGAAAACCACCGAGAAATCATTGAGCGATTTACGCAAAAACGTATTGATATAGAAGGCTATTTTGAAGGTGAGTTAGCCAAAAGCTATACCGATACCTTCTATGAAAAACTGATAGATAAGGAATATATATTGGAACGCTTACAGATGTCGTTCTTAAATCAGGTACTTTTCCCTCGTATGGAGTGGTTTCATAAAGAGAACGAAAAATGGGAAGAGGAGTTTTGCCCCGTGCAGGGCAGTGCTTTTATTCCTTATGAGTTAGAAGCAGAAGTGGTATTTGAAAAAGAGGAAATTGTAACAATTGTAAAGGGTGAGTTAAAGAGGAATTATAACCTATGGGATTTGTTGGACGGTATTAGAGCTATAGATGATATAACTCCCATTAGAAGTAGTTTTGAAATTACATATAGAACCCAAAGAGATACACAGCAACTTCTCAAAATAGATGCAGAGATAACGCTCTATAATGAAGGAAAATTGTATAGAAAGAATAGTATCAATCTAAAATCTATAAAACACTAAAAATATGCCAGACAAAATAGCAATTACATTCGATGAAAAAAATAAGCCAACAACCAAAGGAGGAACTTTTTACGTTACCATAAATGGCGAAAAAACTTCTAAAAGATATAGATGGTGTATCTATAAGAAGGGAAATGGTAATCCTTTTATTAATGAGATAAAAGAAGATAAAAAACCATTGGAACCAATGAAATTTGGATCTTTTGGAAAAGACGGAGGTACATTTATTATTAAAATATATGATGCTGAAAAAGTAAAAGGAAAAGAAAATTCTGAGCTAAGTAAATTCTCAGAAGAGGCTTCACTTGAAATAGAGATTAAAAAAGAAGAAGAGAAGCCAACAACAAGGCATAATATTAAACCTGAGATTTTAGAAGTACACCTTATAAAAAAGGGAACAGGAAGTATAACAAAGGTAAGCTATCAAGATACTTTAATAGCTATTGCAAAAACACAAGGGTTAGAAGGTAAAAAAATTACGTTTAATCTCTATGAACGTGATGAAAAAGACAGAACTCACGTCAAAGATTTCTTAGCGGAGGTTGATAGATATGGTATGGCAAGAGTTGAAATTCCTTTATTAAGCAATAAGAAAGTATTTCAGTTGTTAGCCAATCAAAAAGCTCCTGAAAATGGGGAGGGAAACAAACACGAGTTTTTTGTAACGGCGAGTTTTGGTTTGAACAAAAATATGATAATCAAGGATAGCAATGAGGTTCAGGCACATCTTAAAAAAAATATCAAAAATGCCTATTTTGTAGATGCTAATGGAAAGAAAGTCAATAAACTACAAGTTGGGGACTCTGTACGTGTTTGTATAGAGTCTGAGGATATGATAGGAACTTTAGTTAGGTATACTATTTTGGAGAAAGACGTTATAAAAGACGATGTGATTTGGCTTAGAAAACTTGTTATTAACGATGATGTTCATACTGATAGTGAGATTACAATAACAGAAAACCTTTTTAAAAAAGGGATAGACTTTTTTGGAATAGACAGCGATTCAGAGAGACAGAATTATTATATAAAAGTAGAAGCCTACGCAGATAAGAAAGAATCGAGTACTTTTGAACTTAGCTTTGAAAGTGTAGTTTACGATGTTGGCATAAGCCCCGTAAAAGTAACGGTTGATGATGGGAAGAAGAAAGAAGATGAGGAGAAGAAATGTTTAAAAAAAGGGGATAAAAATGAGCTTATAAGAGAGCTTAATATACGATTGGCTGGATTTGGAGGGAATATTCCTACTGATGAATTTACAGAACGGACAGAATCTATGGTAAAGCAATTCCAAAGAGATTATATGAAAGTAACAGAAACAGGGATAGTCTGTGAAGAAGTTTTAAAATCTGTTGACGAGTTCTCTGCTAAATTTGATATTAATGATGTAGTTTGGGGACAATTAAAATGTAGCTGTTCTACTAAAGGAAAGGAAGTTACAAGTCTGCTTAGAAAAATTAAAGAGAAAAATAAATGTAATGGATTCGGGGATGGGACAGGAGAGAACATCTCAAATGAAAAGGTTAATAAATATGAATATCCAGGAATACATAGAAGTTTACTATTTGGATTTAAGGCATTACTTTTTTATCTATCAGAACAAGATACATATAGTTTTGCTCTAATAAGTTCAGGTTATCGATGCAGATTTAAAAATTATACAACAACTAATCATCAAGGAAAAGCCATTGACATTCAGTTTAAAAAAAATAATATTATGATATCAGGTAAGAATTATAAAAATATAGAGTCATTAGAGGATATTAGGAAACTCTTTTTTGAAAAATATTTAAAAGCAGAAACATCTTGGAAGAAAAAAAATAACTTCAGTCTTGAGCCTATTGGTCTAAATAAGAATAATACAGAAATTAAAGGGCATACATATAGCTGGATACATATAGATGTTAGAAGATTTGAAAAAGAATATTTAGATGATATTTATTTTTGTAAGGAAAGAAAAACGCTTAATGGAAAATTAATGGTTGAAATAGCAAAAGAATTAAAATTAAATTTATAAAAAATGAAAAAATATATTATTGGTTTATTATTTATTATTTATTTTTCTTGTAATGGAAGAAAAAATAATAATGTGGTGTCAGAAAAGGTAGATTCTTTAAAAATAGAAAATACGCTTAATGTCAATGCAGAAGTAAAAGAGCCTGTAATAGACTTTACCTTCCCCTTAGATAGTCTTAATTATAAACAGGTTAAGTTACCAAATTCTTATTTTCCTACTAATGTCATCGAATGGAATGCCTGTGGAAGTGAGACAATGGACGGAATGTATTTAGGAGAATACAACGAATTCAAGATATTTATAGTTGAAAATGTTTGTGGGGATGCTTCTTATAAAATGCTTTTTTCAACAAAAGAAAGAAATGTTATAGATTCTTTAGAAATAGAAAACTATTATGTAGATCCTGCCAAAGATTTTGAAAATATAATAGATATACAAAAATCTATTTTTACAATGAAAAGTATAGATAGTATAGAGATAAAAAGTATGCATTCGATAGATGGTAAAATGGTAGAATCAAAAACGAATTCTTATCATATAAATGCAAAAGGTAAGTTTGTAAAAGATTAGAAATAATGGAATATTTATAATAATTTGTATTTTTTACATTATATTATATTATATAAAAGTAGAAGCATACGCAGATAAGAAAGAATCGAGTACTTTTGAACTTAGCTTTGAGAGTGTAGTTTATGATGTTGGAGTAAGCCCCGTAAAAGTAAAGGTTGATGAAGGGAAGAAGAAAGAAGAGGAGAATAAAAAACAATCTACAATAGTAACTTACCATATTTACCACGATGGACGCATTGAAAAACACATACCTAAGAAAATAGCAGAAGAATTTAAGCAAAAATATAAATACGTGTATCACGATGAAAAAGGCAATGAACACGAGGTGTGTGTAGCAGAATGGCATACAATTAAAGAAAAAGAAATAGGTGTTTTTTATTCTGCCAAACCCACTCATTCAGAAATTATTTCAGATGAAAATGTATCAGAAGGCAAAACTTCTCAAAGAGTCAGATATAAAAATGGAGATATCGCAGAATATGGAACTCACCCTACAAAAGGGAAAACTTGGATATTATATAAAGCAAAAAATAATGAAGTGGAGTTGTTAAAAATGCCAGATAGTTTAGATTATAAAAAAGACAAAGTTTTTATAAATTATATTTTTTCGGGTACTAAAAGACGTTACACAAGTCCAGATGTTTTTGCAGGATTTATAGGAGCCTTGGCAAGAACAGGACTTAAGATACAAACTACTGGGAGTTGTTTTAAGTATGGAAGTAGTTTTCCGAGTGTGGAGCATATAAATGGAGAAAGTGTAGATACATTGTACTTAAAAGATTCTGATGAACAAAAATTTATAACTGCAATGAATAATTTTGGTTTTAACAAACAAATTACAGGAAAAGACAAGAAAAAATTTGATAATGCAATTCAAGAGAAAAAGGGTTCTTTGCATAATAGTCATTTACATTCAAGATTTAATAAAAGTGTTATAAAAAGAATTTTATTATCGTTTTTAATAATAATTTTTTCTTGTCAGAATAAAAGTAAATCTCAAACGGATTATCAAAATCAAGAGCTACCAAATATAAATAAAGAAATTACAGATAGTTTATTAGGAAGTCCTTTAATTGGAGATAAATTGTTTATAGAAAAATTAAAAGAAACTTGTAGTATAGATTATTTCAATAGAGAAGATTCTTGTTTATATGATAAAATTGAAATTAATTATTATAAACTATTCAGAAAAGAAAAAAAATTAATGGATAGCATCACATTAAATAGTAATATAAACTTGAAATTTAAAAATAATTTGATTGTTAAAAATAATCACGAAGAACATATAAAAACTATATTGTATTCTTACTTAAACAATGATATAATAGATTCTTTATTATGTTACGAATACTATAATAATGCAAATACATTATCAGCATATGAAAAATACTATTATATAAACTTAAAAAAACAAAAAATTTCAACTGTATATCTTGTATATGATGAATCTTCTATAATAGTGGATAATTATGAAGAATATAAAATAGATAATACAACAGGAAAGTTTAAAAAAATAGAAAAATAAAAAAATAGTTTTATTTTTACTGCTTACTGCTAATTTTATAGCTTGTAAACGAAATGCAAATTTTACAGACAAAAAAACAGAAAAAGAAGAATTTACAATAACTAATTCTAAAAAAGAAATTTCGTTTGATGATTTAGAAGAAGTTTCGTTGCCTTTTTGCATAAAAGGTAGTTATGTGAAAGATGATTTGTATTATGTAGATATTGATAAATTTTTAGGCTTTCATAAGTTAAAAAAATCTCTAAACAAGGAAGTAAATGCCCTTTTTCATAAAGGTACAATTGATTTTTTAACATATAAGGATAATCCTTTTTATGAGCTTATTCCATATAGGCAAAATGAATTTGATACACCACCCTTTGCTACTAAAAAAATACAGATAAGTGATAGTATAACATCTATTTTATATGCATATATAATAGAAGATGGAGAACCACGTATAGAGTTACAAACATTTGATAAACAAGGGAATTATATAGACAGTATCATTCTTTATTATCGCCTCGTTGATGAATGTTCATCAGAGCGAACATTTTGCATTGATAAAAACTTTAAAATAAAAATACAAACAGAATTTGGGTGTACTGCAATTGAAAAAGATGATGAAGATTTTAATTTTGAACAGACTGATACATTTAAAATCACTGAAACAGGAAAAATAGTGAAACAATAAAATTAATTTATCATAGAAAAGAATAATACATTTCCTTAAAAACACTACCAAGGAATTTGCAAAACAAATAAACAAGATAGAACAATGAACAATCTACTCACCCATTATCCTGTGAATTGGATAGACGGAATGAAGCTAAGCAGCAGCCATTTTATTGCTGTGCAGGATTTTGTTACCGACAGCGTTAGAGATGCCATAGCCTTGCAAACCACAGACCTTAACTATGGCTTACAGCCTATGGCTGGTGATTCGGTAAAGATGTACGTGCTGTTGGATCACTACAATCAGCTGCAACTAACCCTTGAAGAGTGCCACGCCGTTACTCCTAATGGAATACGTATACAAATCAGTGCCGCACAAGAAGGACAGACCTTAACGCTGAGCAAGGATATGACAGAGATGAAGGGTAATGCCTCCTTCTCTGTGTTTATCACCGCTGAATTGTTTAAACCAACCCCTTACGGAGAGGCAGCAGCACAAGAATACCCACCGCGTATTCCTTTTTTGCGTCCTACCTACTCCCTTTACCTCTATACAGATGAAGAATTAAAGAATAAGGATTTTGGCGATGAGTACCTTATGATTGGAAAGGTAATTGTAGAAAACGGACAGGTGCGCTTGGATGACACCTATATTCCACCTTGTAGCTGCGTGATAGCACACCCTTCCTTACAAAACCTCTACCATCGCATTCGCAGCTTTTATGCTAAGATGGAGAACTATGCCATACAAATCTCACAGAAAATCCATATCAAAAAGCAAAATAATGAGCTATCAGCAATGATAGACAAGATAGATGAGCGTATGTTGGTGTTTTTAGGGCAGGAAATCAACCGCTTTGAACTATTGTCGCCTTATAACCCACCTTGTGAATTACTGCTTTCAGTAACAGCCTTTGCGCGTATTGTGAAGAACTTTACAGATGCTCATTCAGGAGCAGGCAAAGAGGAATTGCTGAACTATTTTTCTGAGTGGTGCAACCTTACCCAAGGTGCTTTTGAGCAGGTATTCAATACCCTTATCAACACCCACTACAACCACAACCATATCCGCAAGCATATCAAAGTAACAGAAGAGTTTATGGACTTGATAGAAGACTTGTACAACAACCTAAGCCGCTTGGATTATATCGGCAAGAAACCCGATGGTGGTATATTTGTGGCTGAAACAACCAATGAAAATCAAGATATAGTAAGGCGTACCCGCAGCCTCTTGGTAGATTAATTTATTAAACAATTAAAGTTATAAATACTATGGAAATAGTCAATAAAGAACAGCGCACAAAAGCCTATTGGTTTTTCGTCCTCTTTTTTGTCCTCACAGTTACTATTGTGGTGATAGCGATGTTTGCCAATGTGCACTTCCCTTTTGAGGAAAACAAATTGCTTAAAGAGAAGAATGCTAAGTTAGAAAAGGATATCGCCATACAAAACCATTTTGCTGCTGATTTAGAGAAGGTAAAGGTAGCTATGG
>NZ_GL872413.1:1463749-1467703 GCF_000192225.1 Capnocytophaga sp. oral taxon 338 str. F0234 | reverse complement strand
AATCTTTGGCAATAAACTCCAAGAGACCATTGATTTGGGTGAGAACCTAAACCTGATTGATGAAGAGTTCTTCTTAGAGGTAAAACCACAGGATTTTCAGTATATAAACTACAATATACATCAAGGAACATCTGAAAATAATGACTCACGAGATGCTGCTAATGAGTATAAAAACAATCCTATACAAACCGATGCAAAGAATGCTTCTAAAAAGATCTTTAAAAAGATACCTCAAAAATATCACTCGGCTACTTCATTAGAGCAATCAAGTGTAGATTTAGAGGATGTAGTGCGCTTAGAGAAAGACAAACGCGAATTGTTGCTAAGGGTAAAGGGACAAAGCCGTGACCCGCGTCTCAGGATGAACACCTTTGCGTGTCTTACTGACATTAATGCACGCGCAATGGAGACTTATAGGGTCATAAAAATATCGCACTATCATAGTGGTATGGAGTATTACAATTCCTTTGAGGGAATCCCTATGATGCGTACCCCTGCTGATTTTGATGAGAATGCTTTTCCGCACTCAGAGCAGCAACCAGCAATTGTAAAAGACAACAACGACCCTTTAGGAATGGGACGTGTACGCGTGCAATTCTTATGGCAGGCAAAACGCAATGAAATGACCCCTTGGATACGTGTAGTGCAACCCTATACAGGAGGGGGTAAAGGATTCTATTTTGTTCCTGAAATAGGAGAAGAGGTATTGGTAGACTTTGAAGGTGGCAATGCGGAGCGTCCTTTTGTACTTGGGGCACATTATAATGGTGAGGCGAAGAGTGGATACCACAATGCTGATAATCGTGTAAAGGCGATTCATACCAAAAGTGGGCATAAACTCATCTTCACCGAAGACGAAAGCATTTTGCTTACTGATAAGAATGGCAATGTGATTAAGTTGGATACTCAGGGCAAAAATATAGAAATTTCTGCGCCTGAAACTATTAATATTACCGCTAAGAACATCAACTTAAAAGCAAGTGACAGCATTGATTTGGATGCCAATGTTAATATCACTGAAACAGCAGGAAAGGTTAAGAGAAGTGATATTGGTGGGGATATGTTTGTATATGTTAATGGTGCTTTAACTGAAAAGATAGAAGGTGATTTACATAGTGAAACAAAGAATGCGAGAACAGAAAATAGCACAGGAGGTATGGTCGTAAATTCTGAAGGTGCTATAGAAAACCACTCACAGCAAAAAGTTCGTATAAATGGTAGTGAAAATACAAGAATGTCATAATTATGAGTAGAACAAGAATTGTAGGAGGAGTATACACTAAAATCACAGGAGGTGATTATAAGATGTATACTGGAGGTGATACTATTATCACGGCTGCTGGTAAAAACGATTTTGCCAATGCTGAGAATATCATTATTGGTACGGATCCTGAAAAAGCACCCTTACTTGTGATGAATGACCCTGAAAGCATTAACTTCTTAGTTCATTTTAAAACAACGGACAACTATGATTATAGTTTTGGCTTTGACTGGATGCGCAAGAAATACAGACGTATCTGTAAAAATTATAAAGCCTTAAAACAGGAATATGTGCCTGCCGGTGAAAGTACATTATGGAAACCTAAAGGTAAGGAATATTTTACCCCTTGGGTATGTATGCGTAAAGGTCAGAAAAACGTAAGACTAAAAATAGAGATAGAAGTATTGAATAGGAAAGGTATAAAAGATAATGATATTATAGTTCTCCCTCAACAAAATGGGATCTCCTTTTCTTTAGATGAGATCAATGTAAACGAAATCATAAGCAAAGGATTTGTAGAGGTAGAGGTTTGTTGTGATACAGTATCAGAGGAAGATAGACTTTTTTTAGTATTAGACAAGTGGAAAAATACTGTTGGTAAGCTTAATTTCTTTAAAAACAAGACTACTTACCAGTTAGATGTTAGATTTGTTGAGGTAAAATTTAAGGGGAGTATGATACAATACCCTTCCAACACTAATAGTAATAATCGTAATGAAGATATTAATCAAGTTTTACAAAGTTTTATTGAAAAAAATACTATAGTATATAGTTTTGATTCAGATACGATTTTAACTTCCAATATGAATAGTAATCCTATTCCTATTCCTATGTCGCAGTATAGCACAATAGGAAAATGGAAAAAGTATATTGAGGATAATAATCTACTATCTGCTAAATTATTAAATCAAGCACTTATTAAATATAATCCCATAATAAAAGAAGGAAGAATTGATTATAAGGAATTAATAGTAGATTTAGGAAATACTAATATAATTGACAAATATACAGGAACTCCTTTTAATGGGGTCAATGTAAGAAATTCATTTATTAAATTGAATTTTAATTATATAGAATGTAATCTAATAGAGTTAGTAAAAGCATTAGGAATAATATATTCAAATCAAAATCCTAATGAAAAAGGAGCAATTGTATTTTTACTTCCTATTACTTTTAATCAAGGTAAGGCGGGTATTTTTAATGCATACTCTGATAGTTTTTTGAAGAAAGGAAAATTTATAATCTTAACAAATAACAATAATGTCACAGCTCCTACATTAGTGCACGAAATAGCACATACATTGGGACTAGTACATTCTTTCCAAAAAGATGAATTTGATGAAGAGGAAAATGTAACAGCTCATTCGAAATATAGGTTTAAAGAACTAAAAACGGAAAATATTATGGACTATAGTAAAGAGACCATTTCATTTTGGAAGTGGCAATGGGAAGAGATGCAAAAAGATGATATTGATTTAGTAACTATAAATAATTAGATTATGAAAAAACTATTTATAATATTATTTACCTTTTTTATCAGTAACTTCTATGCTCAAATTACGATCCCTATAAAGGATAAAAACATAAGAATAAAGGAAAAAGTAACTATAAGTAAGGATCCTAGATCCCCTCTATTAATATCTAAGATTAGAACAAATAGATTAGGAATACCATTGAATGGGAGATACAAAGTAAAACAAGATAAGAATAATTATTATATTGCTTATTTTAAGAAAGGAAGGCATAACACCAAAGGGAAAAAGAGTATTGTCAAATATTATAAAGAAGGAAAAATAGATAAAATATACATTTATAGGGACAATAATTTTATATTATTATCACAAAACTCATTTAAAGAAGATAAAATTATACTCTTTATGTTTAATATAAATGATATTAATGAAGAAGAACCTTTTGAACTGACTATTGAAGGAGATAAATTAGAAACTATTTTTAAAGATAACAAGACAAATAGGGATATTTTAGAATACATTAAAAATAATAAACTCAAAATAACTCCCTGAAAGGATAAAACCGATAATATTATGGATGAGGGCAGAGAGCATAAAAATAATAATTCCTTTTGGAAGTGGCAATGGGAAGAGATGCAAAAAGATTCTGATCTAAAACCAATTGATAATGAATAAAGTAATGAAAATCTATATATTAATACTATCTATAGTTTTTACACATAATACCCTATATAGCCAGTTTTTGAAGAAAATAGATAGCAAGGATATAGAGGTTATCAAAGAAAGTATTCCTTCAAAGGAAACAGGCTCAAGGGGGTATAGTACCATCGAATATAATTACATAAGAGTCCATAAAGTAACTAAAAAACCTCTAAGAGGTAGATACAAGGTAATTATAGATAAAGATGAATTCTATATAGCATATTTTAAGAAGGGAAATCTTGTCATTAAAGATAAGGTCAATATGGTTAAATACTATCGTAAAGATATATTATGGAAGTTCTATTTTTATTTCAAGGACAACTACATATTACTATCAAAAAGCAATATAGATAACGATGATATAATACGAATCCAGACTTTTAAGAATGAGGATTTTGATGAGAAGAATGCTGTTAATATGTATGTTTCAAAAAATGGAGTTACAGAGTTTCTCAAAACTATAATGCCAACAATAAAAGAGAAAGATATAAAAGAGTTTCTAAAAGATTTTTAGTTTCG
>NZ_GL872413.1:1450170-1459764 GCF_000192225.1 Capnocytophaga sp. oral taxon 338 str. F0234 | reverse complement strand
GAACATAATAAATTATCTTATGAAAGATAAACTTATATCCAAGAAGAAAGTTAAATATTTATTCATCCTTCTCCACCAAATGCCTCAGTTCAGGGTCGTTGGAGATACGTTCTTTTTCACGTTCAATGATTTCAATGACATCTAACTTTATCTGGCGATAATTGGCTTCTACTTGTTCTTTGGTGGTATCGTTGCCGTAGGCATCAGTAAAGGAGAGAACTTCGGGGATTTTCTGGTAGGCTTTGGCCTCAGCGGCTACTTTGGCGTTATCTACAACTATCTGTGCGTGGAATATCTTCTGATCAATACACTCATCAAAGTTGTCTGAGACTGCCCCAACAAACATCCCTTGAGTTATGTTTACTTCCATTTACTATGACCCGAATGCTTTTCCGCACTCAGAGCAGCAACCAGCTATTGTAAAAGACAACAATGACCCTTTAGGAATGGGACGTGTACGCGTGCAATTCTTATGGCAGGCAAAACGCAATGAAATGACCCCTTGGATACGTGTAGTGCAACCCTATACAGGAGGGGGTAAAGGATTCTATTTTGTCCCTGAAATAGGTGAAGAGGTATTAGTGGATTTTGAAGGAGGTAATGCAGAACGTCCTTTTGTAATTGGGGCACATTACAATGGTGAGGCGAAAAGTGGTTATAAAGCTGATGACAACAAAATAAAAGCTATTCATACTAAAAGCGGACATAAACTCATCTTTACTGAAGATGAGAGCATCTTGCTTACTGACAAGAATGGCAATGTGATTAAGTTGGATACTCAAGGCAAAAACATTGAGATTTCTGCTCCTGAGACTATTAATATTATGGCTAATAATATCAATATAAAAGCTTTTAGTAATATTGATTTGGACGCTAACATAAATATTACAGAAACAGTAGGTAAAGAGAAAATAACGGATGTATGTGGTAATATGAGTTTAACTGTTCAAGGAAACTTTACAGAAAGGTTTGAAGGGAATATGATTTCTCATACAGAAAAAGAACGACAATTTCATTCTCAAAATATGGAAATAAGCTCTGAAGTTGATATTAATGTAAATTCTAATAAAACTTTTAAACGCAATAGTGGAGAAAGAACAATTGATTTCTAAGATTAAATTATGAGTAAGATTACAATTTGTAAGGGCAATATCATTATGACAAGTAAAGGTGATACTACTTTTCATACTTTTGACGGTAGTATTGTCAGTACTGCTGGTGGATCAAACTATTGGGGAGGAGAACAAGGCACTATCGTAGGAGATTATGAACCGATGATAACCTCTAATAAACTAATAATTTCTGATTTTATGATTAGAATAAGACCTCATAGTAGATGGGAAGGTGAGTTTGGATTTGACTGGTTTCGCACTGGTGATACCAAAAGAAAAAGTGATATTGCTTTTTATGATATATTAGGAAGATATATCTCAGATTATAATAAAGAACCTGTTAAAGACGATTCATATACGTTTAATTTCTTAAAAGATATTGAACAAAAACAAGATGAAAAAGGAAAAACAAAAGAAATAATTCATTTTGGTATGTTTAATAATTTAATTAAGAGTTTTGCTCAGTATAAAATTAGCTGGAAAACTAATTATTCATATACTGTACCAATGCTAACTTTACTAAAAGGGAAAACAGCTAAATTTAGTTTCGTAGTAGAAACTAACAAGAATAAAAATAATACTGAAGTTCTAAAGGAATTTGAGAAAGGTTTATCCTTTCAATTTGAAAAAATGGTAGAGCTTGAAAAGTTTTACAGATTTAAGACAAATTCACTAACAGATCCTAATAAAACAATACTAACAGCAAAATACTCTACTAAGAAAAAAGATAAGACAATCTATAGCAATACTTATCTGTATGATGATTGTCTCACTATAGAGTGTAAAGAAGAATTTAACACACCTTACAAATTAATAATTAAAAATAAAGATGGAAAAATTTGTGGAGCAATGATAATTCTTCCCAATGCCCCTGAGTTTAAAAGAAAAATAAAAATAGCACTTATTAATGTTAAGACAAAAATATATAATGAACGAGAAATATCTGCAAGAAAAAAAGAATATAATTATAAGAAAAATTTTCTAATAAATGCACTTAATCAATCTCTTATAGAACCTGAATTTGAAAAAATGCCTGAATTAGATTGTAGTGATGATTTTATAGAAGAAAATTGTGATATAGATGGAGGAGGAGTCCCTCGTATTAGAGGAGATAAAAAGGAAGGTCTATTCACATATTTTCAGAAAAAAATGAAGGAAGATATAAATAAATCTTTTATTAAATTTAAAGAAAATGAAACATGGAAGTATGAGAATGATTGCTACACAATATTTCTAATTGATATTATTTATCATCCTATGATGAAAAATGAACTATTAGGTGAGTCTGAAAAAAATATTTCAATGTGTTATGGTGGTGCCAGCAGAACAACTATAGCCCACGAATTAATGCATAATTTAGGTTTAAATCACACCTTCTCCAATTTTCGTCCACATTCAGATACTAATAACAATAAAAATCTTCTAGATTTTTCATATAGAAAAAATAAAACAGATAATATAATGGACTATGAAAATAAAGTATTTGTTAATGGGAAGTTACTACAGATAGATGATTTTGAAAAGATTAGTACATACCACTGGCAATGGGTAGTAATAAATCCTAATTTAGTTAAATTAGATAGTAAAACTCCCATTACTACTAATAACCTATTTAAAGAAATTTCAAAACTATAGTTATATGCAAAGAATAATATTTTTATTATGTTTAGTTTTAGTAGCCTGTAAGCCTAAAAACGAAGAGGTAGCTGTTATAACTCCTCAAAGGGAACTCTCTGAAATAGAAAAAAGCATTTTAGAGGATAGGAGGCTTCCCGTATACAATCATACTGTAGAACAGATTGACTGGGAGGTTCTCCTGCTATTTGTAAATGACCATATTAAGGAATATAAGAAGAAAAATGGCGATAGAATCACCTCAATGAGCTATTATTCTATAGGAGCGAGATCAGTTGAAGTTTCAAGTCAAGAACCTTATGTAGAAATTTTAAAAGATTATCATCCTAATGGTCAGATAGAAAGCGTTGTAAAGATAGCTAAGGGCTTTAGAAATAGAGCAATAGGTAAATCGATATACTATGATGAATACGGGAACAAAACTATTATAGATAATGATACTCTCTATGGAGCGTTAAAATACAATGATATCGTTAGGCTACTTATTAATGAAAGACTAATTGATGACCCAACCAAAGAAATAGGAGGCCATAGACTTGAAGAGAGTGAATTTGGGGTTAAATATATAAAGGAAGTGAACTTTTGGTATGCTGTAATCTCAATCAGACCAATGAAACAATGGATAGAAAAATTGGAAGAATGGAAAGCCCTAAAAGAAGCAATGGAAGTCCAAAAAGATTTGGATAAACAATACAAAGAAAATCCTTGTGCAAAAACTCATATATATGCTGAACTTTATATAGATGGAGATACAGGGAAAATTTATCTTAAGAATGAATATGATAAAGGTTATTATGTAGATTATACAAAGGAATAATTTTTTATTTTCAAAAACTATACTCAAGAAGTGCATGCCTTTATTCTCCCTCTTTCTCCACTAAATGCCTCAGCTCAGGGTCGTTGGCAATGCGTTCCTTTTCACGTTCAATGATTTCAATGACATCTAACTTTATCTGGCGGTAATTGGCTTCTACCTGTTCTTTGGTGGTGTCGTTGCCGTTGGCATCGGTGAAGGAGAGAACTTCGGGAATCTTTTGGTAGGCTTTGGTCTCTGCGGCTACTTTGGCGTTGTCTACAACTATCTGTGCGTGGAATATCTTCTGATCAATGCGCTCATCAAAGTTGTCAGAGACTGCTCCAACGAACATTCCTTGAGTTATGTTTACTTCCATTTACTATGACCCGAATGCCTATCCCAAAGCAGAGCAGCAACCAGCTATTGTAAAAGACAACAACGATCCTTTAGGAATGGGACGTATACGCGTGCAATTCTTATGGCAGGCAAAACGCAATGAAATGACCCCTTGAATACGTGTAGTGCAACCTTATACAGGAGGTGGTAAAGGTTTTTATTTTGTCCCTGAAATAGGAGAAGAGGTATTAGTGGATTTTGAAGGAGGCAATGCTGAGCGACCTTTTGTGCTTGGAGCACATTACAATGGTGAGGCAAAGAGTGGGTATCACAACACAGATAACCGCGTAAAGGCAATTCATACCAAAAGCGGACACAAACTCGTCTTCACCGAAGACGAAAGCATTTTGCTATCCGACAAAAACGGCAATACCCTAAGATTCGATACCCAAGGCAAGAACATAGAGATTTCTGCGCCTGAGACAATTAATATCACTGCTAAGAACATCAACTTAAAAGCAAGTGATAGTATTGATTTTGATGCTAATGTAAATATCACTGAAACAGCAGGAAAGGCTAAGAGAAGTGATATTGGTGGGGATATGTTTGTATATGTTAATGGTGCTTTAACTGAAAAGATAGAAGGTGATTTACATAGTGAAACAAAGAATGCGAGAACAGAAAATAGCACAGGAGGTATGGTCGTAAATTCTGAAGGTGCTATAGAAAACCACTCACAGCAAAAAGTTCGTATAAATGGTGGTGAAAATACAAGAATGTCATAATTATGAGTAGAACAAGAATTGTAGGAGGAGTATACACTAAAATCACAGGAGGTGATTATAAGATGTATACAGAAGGTGATACTATCATCACAGCTGCTGGTAAAAATGATTTTGCCAATGCTGAGAAGGTGATTTTTGGAGATAAACCTGAGAGGTATGCGAGTAAGAACACAATCAGTAATATAGATGACCCTAAAACAGAAATAGATTATAAATTTTTAATATATTTTAATAGAGGAAAAGAATACAAAGGTGAGTATGGATTTGATTGGATGCGAAGAGAGTATATAGAACCTATAGAAAAAGTGAAAACCTTCGATGGTAAAAAGAAAAGAACTATATGTTCTAATCCTGAAAAATTAAAAGAAAAATACATATCTTTTGATAGATTTAAAATAAGATATTATTGTCCTTGGGTTTCTATATTTCCATCTGAATACCCTAATTCTCCTCACAAAGAAGGTATTGATTTACATATAGAAATATTTGATGATTTCCCTGAAAATAAAAAAGTAAAAAAAAATAATAATATAAAAATTTTATTTGAGTCAGAAAATCTTGATATTAACATAACTTCAAATTCTGAAAAATTAAACGAATTGCGAAAAATCAATATTAGGTGTGGAGAAATATCTGACATTTCTGTTATTAATGTAAAAGCAATTCTTTCTGAAGGAGAAAGTGTAAAAATAAATGAAAATATAGGGAGACTTTATCTTTATCCAAATAAAGATATAAAGAAGATTAATTTATATATGATTAATTGTTTGATTAATGATGGAAATATGAAAATATTAGATAAAAAGCTATTTAATATAGAACTTGAGAAATATCTAAATACATATGTTTTAAATCAATTTCTCACACAGTGTGAGGTGAAATCTTATGAATATTTTGATTTAAGAAAACATCGTAATCAGGAAGGACAAACGCTTATAGAAAAATACCAACTTAATAAAGAACCTTATGTAAAGGAATTAAAGGCATCTGATAATAAGAACTACAAGTTTAGAGTTGCTGGAAATGAAATTAGAGATATTAGAATTTTCCGAGACGATTTATTATCATTATATGAAACTTATGGGAATACAAGACTACCAATACGAGGAGCTAATAACATAAATAAATTCTTATTTTTCATAGATATTTTTGTACAGCACACAGAAGGTAAAGAGCGTTTTTATCTTGAAAATGATATTCCTAAAATAGATGCGATAGATGTGGATTCTTTTGCATATTTAATAACAGAAGAACCTATGGGAAATGCTATAATTACATTTACAAAAGAAAAACTAGAGTCTTCAACAATTGCACACGAATTAGGTCACAATATGGGATTATCTCATTTATTTTCTAAAGAATCAGAATTTTATTTTTACAAAGGTTATACAGATAATATTATGGACTATGAAAATAGAGAGCGTTTTGAAGTTACAGGAAATACAGACAAAAATAAGCACAAAAGAAAGTCATTTTTTAAATGGCAATGGGATATTATTAGGGAGCAAATGGAGGCACTCTAATAAACTAATTATTATATTTCTGAGCTTGTTTTTATCTCCAATAATATTGTTTTCTCAATCGAAATATAACATTGTTGTGCAAGGAGAAAAAACTTATTATTATGTTGCAGAAACACCATTTAAAGATTTTATCAATGCGTTTAGTAGAGAGAATTTTACGGAAGCAATTAATATCAAGGATAATAGAAAGGATTTAATCGATAAAAATCTAATAACAATAGATACACTGACGAATATACATCATTCGATACTGAATCATATTCCTTTTAGAGAAGGGTGCGATACAATATTTGTACTTTTCGGAAGGGAAAAAGATTTTTATTATTCCAAATATACTTTTGATAATCCAAATACAAGAATTAAAAGAAAAGATTTTTTTATACAAATAAATTTTTATTTAAAAAAAGAAAATGGATTAATACATAAGGTAAAAGTTTGTCTCCCTGAGAATTGTAAACAAATAAAAAAATATAAACCTTTAAATTCTAAAAAAATCTTAAGATTACAAATAATTTTGAGTAAAAATAATGTATTGGATAATAGTTCAGAAGTTAAAAGATATTATAATATAAAATATAAGGAAAAGCTGAATAGAGAGTATCCTATCATATGGGAAATAAAATAAGAACAAATTATACTTTCTTTTACTTCTTCACCCAGAGTCTCAACCGAAGATGAAAGTATCTTACTTACTGATAAGAATGGCAATGTGATTAAGTTAGATACTCAAGGAAAAAACATTGAGATTTCTGCTCCTGAGACGATTAATATCACTGCTAAGAACATCAACTTAAAAGCAAGTGATAGCATTGATTTGGATGCCAATGTTAATATCACTGAAACAGCAGGAAAGGCTAAGAGAAGTGATATTTGTGGAGATATGTTTGTGTATGTAAATGGTGTTTTAACTGAGGTGATTGAAGGGGATTTACATAGTGAAACTAAAAAAGGAAAAACTATGATAAATAGTGAGGGAGGAATTGAAAGCAATAGTGTTGAAATGATAAATCTTAATGCTGAAGGTAAAATACATGGAAATAGTAATGAAAACACTAAATTCTCTTAAAATATGAGTAGAACCAGAATTGTAGGAGGAAAAATAACAGAGATTGTTCACGGAGATTATAATATATATTCTGAAGGGGATATTGTATATAATTCGGCAAAGGCGGTTACTTTTGAGGGAAAAGAAGGTATTGTTTATGGTGATTTTAACGCGGAAGTGATGCCAGCACCTCATCGTGAAGCGATAAGTACTGCAGTAGTGTTTTTCTCTCCTTTAAAAGATTGGAAAGGGGAATATGGTTTTGATTGGATGCGAAATAATCTATATCCTTTCACAGCAGACCCTGCTTATACAGAAGAGGCTGATGAACCTAATAGTACCATTATTGAAGGAGGATATGGTGGATTAACAGGAGGTGTTAATGGTAGTGCTATAGAAGAACTTAGGAAAGAATTTAAATCGTATCCTATAAATATTAAAGACTTTCCAGACACGGTATATTATGTGCCTTATCTTACTTTATTTCCTAAGGATTATGTGGATAAAATGGATAATACAAAATATACTACACTACCCAAGTATCAGGTAACATTACAGACGTTTATATTTATAGAAGAAGATATAGATAAACTTATCTTTAAGCATAATCAAACTGAAATTACAGGCAAATATAAAGGCATTACGATACAAGGTACAATTTCAGATGGAAAGAAAACCCTATTAGATGAAAAAGGAAAGCTAAAAAAAGGCGGTACCATTACTATCTCTTGTGAGAAAGCATTGACAGAAACTTTAGAAATATCAGTGTATGCACATTTTAAGAACTCAGCTAAGAGGAGGTTAGCAGGAAAGTTTATCATTTTAAGGAATGATGAGAAGATGATAAGAAGGGAGAAGATTATGCTTATACCTGTTTGGATGAATATATTTAATGCAAGAAAGGATCAAAAAGAGAAAATAACAGATAATTATATAAAGGGACTGTATAGATCTTGTTATCAAGCATTGATAGTTCCTGAGATAAAAAACAGTGTAGATATTTTGGATTTGACTGGTAATGATGATTTTAAGGCAAATAATAAAAGTAAATATATAGACGTAGTAAAGATTAAAGATAGTTTAAAAGAAGAAGCACAGAAAGAAAAGAATAAAGATGGTAAAGAGGTTTATACTATTATGAATGTATTTAGAGAGTTATTTTTGGATTGGGTAGAGGAGAACAAAAAAGAACTTTACGAAGAATATAAATTACATACAATGGCTTTTTTTGTAGGACTTCAAACTACATCAGATAATGAAGCTGCTACGGATTATAGCATTGAAAATGGCATAGAAATATATAACAAAAGCATTGGGGTATTTCAAAAGAAGGGGTTGGTAGAAGAAGAGGTAAGTTTTGCATTAGGTCACGAGTTTTTTCATACCTTAGGAGTATACCATACACATAAAGACACCAGAGAGACAGAAGAAGGAAAAATAGTATACCCCAATAAAAAGTATGTATTTGCACCAAACTATACAACAAATTTAATGTCTTATACTGATTTATCAGCTCCTTATCCTTGTTATAGTACTTGGTGTTGGCAATGGGCTATTGTAAATCCTGCTATTAAAATTGAAATTGAAAACGAAAAAAGAAGATGAAACACTTATTATTTACAGCATTCTTACTATTAGGAACTTTTAACTATGCCCAAACTAAGGTTATAGTGCCTCATCCTGAAACAGGAAGAGAGATGTTTTATTTTAATGAAGAACCTTATAAGGATTATGTGCCTGATAAGAACCACAGTAGTGAGAAAATAGATAGATATCTAAGGAAAGGTAATAAGTATGTTGAAATTCAATATTTTAATAGTACTATTGAACTATCAGAAATAGATTCCTCTACAGGCATGGTATATGCATTTGTATATAATAAAGAAAAGTTGTTAGTGGAAATAACATCTTATTTTCAAACACTTCCCATAGGAGTTTGGAAAGAGTACAATGATAAAGGAGAAATTACAAAAGAAGATGATTGGGATAAACGATATAAAATGAGTATTGAATGCCTTATGCAAATTATGAAAGAGCGTTATGATATTGATTTGATAAAAGATCCTGTGAGCATACTATACACAGAGAAGACGCGCCCTATTTATATAGTAACGTATTCGTATGGTCCTTATACGAGTAGGTGGATTACAATTGATGTAAATACAGGAGAAACGTTATTTGATAAGCGTCTTTTAGGAGATTTTTTTAATAAATATGAGGAACAAATATATAGACCTAAGTAGAATTATGAAACTGATATGTATAGTATTCTTACTATTAGGGGTTATTAGCTATGCCCAAACTAAGGTTATAGTACCTCATCCTGAAACAGGAAGAGAGATGTTTTATTTTAGTGAAGGGC
>NZ_GL872413.1:1448191-1449462 GCF_000192225.1 Capnocytophaga sp. oral taxon 338 str. F0234 | reverse complement strand
GGACATATCAACCTTAAAACTGGAAAAGGTAGAATTGTTGATATTAGAGGAACAAATTATTTTGGATTTCAATTATATTATGTAGAAAAAATGAATGTGTGGAAAGTTGTGATAAAAGATGGTTACCCAGAAGATAAATGTTTAGAGAAATATATAGAATTAGCAAAAAAAGAGGAATATATAGAATTAGTAAAAAAAGAAAAACAAAAAAGAGAAAAGGATCATCTGATAGTTTGTTTAGAAAGAAATTGTGATCTACATTATTTTATAGATGCAATTTCTGGAAAACAGATTTCAAAACAAGAGTACGCAAAAAGATATAGAGCAGCATTTGGGAAGAATTATAAAAACCTTGATTATATCTTTACAGAGCCGTGATATAATTTTTGAGTTGGCAGCTTCTAATGCTGATGAGCAAATCGCTGCACACGAAGTTTTGCCTCGGAAGCCGTAAGACAATGATGGAAAGATTTAATAGAGAGGAAATGGAATGGGATTGCAAAAATAAAAATAATCAACAACGGTGTTACTGAAATCTATGATATTGAAAAGATTTTACAATACATTAATGATCGATTTGATTTTGCAGGACATACGGGTATGGCAATTGGGAATAAATATTTTGATTATGGTCCAGATTATGACTTAAATAATAATGGAACTCCAAATCCAGCAACATTAGGAGAAATTGTTCCAATGAGTGAAGAAGAATATGATGTAGATTTTAATAACGATGGCGACAGAGATGATGTAGTCAATATTAACGAAAACACTCTTAATTTTAAAAATGCTCCTGGTCGTTCTTGGTGGGGAGAGATGATTGGAAAAAGATTGGGTAAAGAAAGTGAAGATATAACATTAAATGAAATTTTAGATTTTATAAATTTAGATTGGAGATTAACAAATATTTACGGAGAAGTTTATAAAATAGAGTTCTATGTGAAAGAAAGTGAAGCCAATAAAATGGAAAAATGGTGGAAAAATAGATATCAGCACTTAAAGTTATATAGTGTTTATCCTTGGAAAGGTGAGCAGTGTACCACTACTGTAAAAACAGCTATCCAAGAAGCGTTTCCTTTTTATAAAGGGATAAATTGGATAGGAGATATTATCCAAGCGCCAGATGGATTATTAAACCAGCTTGAAAGTTTTATAAGTACATCAAGGCAACACAAAAACGAAAAAGTAAAAATAACCAAAATAAAGGAAGAGGCTAGTGATTGGAGACCTTAAAAAACTATGAAAAAAATAATATTTATGTTAACATTTGG
>NZ_GL872413.1:1381472-1445816 GCF_000192225.1 Capnocytophaga sp. oral taxon 338 str. F0234 | reverse complement strand
AGAACAAGAATTTGAAAAAGAAGAATATGCTCAAGTTTTTTTTATAAAGTTATTGTTAGTTTGTATTCAACAAAAAGATGAAAGTATATTATATGATATTTTGAGTAATATTTTTAAAGATGATCTATTGGGATATTATTTGGAAGATTATAATGTATATCTATACCAGTTGTTTTTATACAAACCTTCCTTTTTTATTAAAAATACTTATAAGTATGGAGATTCTTCAATTGTTGAATACATCAACAATTCTTTACCAAATACTTTTTATACAAAAGGCAATCCAAAGTGTTGCTTATTAACATCACAAAAAAGGAAAAACTTCAAATGTTTTAATCCTTACAGATGGAAATTGCGGCATTGTTGTAGGTTAAAAAACATCTTGTCATTTCAAAAATAAGTAGTACCTTTGTACTTTAATAATAGAAAAATATTTTTGTCAAGAAATGAATAATAAAGTACTTACAGTAGGAACATTAGCTTTTGATACTATAGAGACTCCCTTTACTAAGGCAGAGAGAATTATGGGGGGAGCTGCTAATTATAGTGCTTTGGCAACTGCTGTTTTTGATATTGAACAAGCAGTAGTATCCGTAGTAGGCGAGGATTATCCATCTTCTTTTTTGGAAGTACTCACTGAGCGTGAGGTAGATATTTCACAAGTGGAGATAGTCAAAGGAGCACAGACTTTCTTTTGGAGTGGACGTTATGCTACTAATATGAATGAAAGAGTAACTCTTGAGACTCAAGAAAATGCATTAAGGAATTATATACCCAAACTTTCATCAGATTTTGCAGGAGCCTCTTTTATCCTTTTAGGAAATCTTCATCCCAAAGTACAGCTGCAAGTATTGGAACAGCTCTGTGAGAGACCTCAACTCATTGTTTTGGATACAATGAATTATTGGATAGAGAATACTCCAGAACTTTTGGATGAGGCTATACGGAAAATAGATATTCTTACTGTAAGTGATGAAGAAGCCCGTGCCCTTACAGGAGAGACTAATTTTTTAAAAGCAGTAGAAAAATTACAGGCTAAAGGAGTTAATTATATAATTATTAAGAAGGGAGAGCATGGATCTATGCTTTTCCATGAAGATAAAAGTTTTTTCACTCCGGCTCTTCCTTTAGCAGAGGTATGTGATCCCACAGGGGCTGGGGATACTTTTGCTGGAGGATTCATAGGCTATATGGCAAAGACAGGGGATATTTCTTTTGAAAATATGAAAAATGCTTTAGCTTATGCATCTACCTTAGCTTCCTTCTGTGTAGAGAAAATAGGTACTGAACGGCTCCTTACTCTTACTAAGGAAGAAGTCCTTCGTCGGCTTTTTTATCTAAAAGAACTAACCCAATTTGATATAAATATTGTTTAGAAATGAGTGACACCATCAAACATGAATGTGGAATAGCATTATTACGTCTTCTAAAGCCATTAGAATATTACAAGGAAAAATATGGGACCCCTTTCTATGGTCTCCATAAAATGTACTTGCTTATGGAGAAGCAGCACAATCGTGGTCAGGATGGTGCTGGAATAGCAAATATTAAGCTTAATATGTTACCTGGTGAGCGTTATATAAGTAGGGTTCGCTCCAATGATACACAACCTATTCAAGATATTTTTAAACAGATTAATCAGCATATTAATAACCTATTAGAGGAATATCCCCAAGCCAAAGAGAATATTCTACAACTTAAGCATATTATCCCATATCTTGGGGAGGTTTATCTAGGACATGTACGTTATGGTACTTTTGGGAAAAATAGTATTGAAAATGTACATCCTTTTCTACGAGAGAATAATTGGATCTATCGTAACCTTATCTTAGCAGGGAACTTTAACTTAACAAATGTTCCTGAGCTTTTCAATAGATTGGTGAAAATAGGACAGCATCCTATAGCCAAGACAGATACTATTACTATTATGGAACGTATTGGGCACTTCTTGGATGATGAAGTAGAAGAATGTTATCTTAAACTTAAGAGAGAAGGAATCAGCAAGAGAGAGGCTTCTTCCCTAATTATGGAACAACTGGATATGGTAAGGGTTCTTAAAAAGGCTGCTCATCGTTGGGATGGAGGATACGCAATGGCAGGTATCATAGGACATGGTGATGCTTTTGTTATACGTGATCCTGCTGGTATTCGCCCTGCCTATTATTATAAAGATGATGAAATAGCCGTAGTCGCCTCTGAACGTGCTGTAATACAAACAGCCTTCAATACAGAATTTCAAGAAGTTAAGGAACTTCCTCCAGGAGCAGCTTTTTTAATAAAGAGGAATGGAACTACCTATACAGAACAAATACTTACTCCTGTTGAGCGTAAGGCTTGTTCTTTCGAACGTATATATTTCTCACGAGGAAGTGATCAAGAGATTTATTTAGAAAGAAAGAAATTAGGAGCCCTGTTATTACCAAAGGTATTGAGATCTATAGATAATGATCTTACTAATACAGTTTTTTCCTATATCCCTAACACGGCAGAAACTTCTTTTTATGGATTGATAGAGGCTGTTTCTAACAATCTTAATCAACAGAAAAAAGAACAAATCCTTCAAGCAGGGAAATTCCTTTCGGAGGAACAACTTACCCAAATTCTCTCTGTACGACCCCGAATAGAAAAAGTAGCTATTAAGGATGTAAAACTTCGTACTTTTATTACAGAAGATTCAGGACGGGAGGATATGGTAGCTCATGTATATGATATTACTTATGGTTCAGTACGTAAGAATAAGGATAACCTAGTAATAATAGATGATAGTATTGTACGTGGAACAACTCTTAAGAAGAGTATTCTTAATATTCTAAGCAGGTTAGAACCTAAGAAAATTACGGTACTTTCCTCAGCTCCACAAATACGTTACCCTGATTGCTATGGCATTGATATGGCACGCTTGGAAAATCTTATTGCTTTTGAAGCTACTCTTGCCCTACATAAGCAAATGGGTACCTATACAATTGTAAAAGAGATCTACCAGAAATGTTTAGACCAAAAAGGAAAACCAGATATAGAGATTATCAATTATGTAAAAGAACTTTACGCTCCTTTTTCCTCTGAGCAAATCTCTGAGAAAATAACAGAGCTCTTACGTCCTGAAACGATGAAATGTAATTTGGAGATTATTTTCCAAAGTGTGGATAACTTACATAAGGCATGTCCTAAGAACTTAGGAGATTGGTACTTTACAGGAGATTATCCTACTCCAGGAGGAAATAGAGTAGTAAACCAAGCTTTTATTAACTTTTATGAAGGAAACAAAGAAAGAGCCTATTAAAATTTAATAGACGAAAAGATTTGTATTTTCAAAAAAAGTATGTATATTTGCCTTGTATTTCGAAAAAAGATAAAGCCCTTTGTTTTAGGCTAAAAATAGTTTACTGAATTACAAATTTAGCTCAAAAAGATATGGAAAATAATCTAAAAATAAGAGGAAATATCTGGATAGAAACGGATACAGGTTTGGAAATTAATGTGATAAAAGCATTGCTATTGGAACAGATTGATTTGTTAGGTTCTATTTCAGAGGCAGCTAAGGTACTGAATATCCCCTATCGCCGAGCATGGGGGATGATTCAAGAGATGAATAGAAGTTCTTCTTTTGAAATTGTAGCAAAAGAAGCTGGAGGGAAGACTGGAGGACACAGTATCCTTACAGAGGAAGGGAGAGATATTCTTCAGCTCTTCAAAGACGTAAATGATAGTTTAAAGCAATATGGTAAAGGAGAAAATGACTGCTTTACAGGCTGGAAAGAAGCATAGGGGAATTCCACTGCTTAACTATAAAAATGATTACTTAATAATTGAATAAAAAACAGGAGAAGCAAGAGATATTCTGATTCAGAGGAATACCTTGTTTCTCTTTTCTCATGTATAATGTGAATATATATGATAAGGAAACTACCGATTATTCAAACCAACAAATTTTTGTTAATAATGAGCAGAGGGAGCATATATGTGTAAAAAAAATAGTATTTTTGCCGTTGAAATAAAAATATAAATACATCAAATGAAAAGAAAAATTTTGATTATTAGTCTTGGACTATTTTTTCCTTTATGGGCTATAGCACAGAGTGAACCTCAACAAGGAAATACAGGAACTACACAAGAGGAGGAAAAGCAATATCCTAAAACTATAGAAGGACAATTTGACCAGATGATAGAAAAATCTGGAAATTGGGAAAAATATAAGGTAGTAAAGAAAGAGACACTCTATGCTATTAAAAAGAATATGCTTGACAGTGTTCGTGTGCAAAAGGATTTGTTAAGAGAAAAATTGGATACCATTGCCCATCAAGCTTCTGAAATAAAACAATTGAACCTTAAAATACAATCCGTAGAAAGTGATCTTGAAAAGGAAATGCGTCAGAAAAATAGCATAGACTTCTTTGGAATTCCTTTAGATAAGGGATTATACTCAGCAGTTGTATGGGGAATTATTATTGTGTTGGCTATACTGTTAATATTATTTATTTCTAAGTTTACACGTTCAAACAATATTACCCAAAGTACTTTGAGGGATTTTGAAAATTTGCAAAATGAATATGAAGAGTATCGCACTAAAGCTATTGAACGTGAACAGAAAGTACGCAGGCAATTGCAAGACGAAATTAACAAACATCGTTCTTAGATGCGAATTGATATTATAGCTGTTGTTCCTGAATTACTCCGTAGCCCTTTTGAGCACTCTATTTTTAAGAGAGCTATAGAGAAGGGATTAGCAAGTGTACATTTTCATGATTTACGTCAGTATGGGTTAGGAAATTATAAGCAAATAGATGACTATAGTTTTGGAGGAGGAGCAGGTATGGTACTGATGATAGAACCTATTGACACTTGTATTTCAGCTCTTAAAGCAGAGCGTTCCTATGAGGAAATAATCTATCTTACCCCTGATGGACATACCTTAGACCAACGCATAGCAAATCAACTTTCTCTTAAAGAAAATATTATTATCCTTTGTGGGCATTATAAGGGTGTAGATGAACGGGTTAGAGAGCACTTTATAACTAAAGAGATTTCCATAGGAGATTATGTTCTCTCAGGAGGAGAATTAGCTGCAGCAGTACTTAGTGATGCTATTGTTCGCCTTATTCCTGGTGTGCTCTCAGATGAAACATCTGCTCTTACAGATTCATTTCAAGATAACCTTCTGGCACCTCCTATTTATACACGTCCCTCCGAATACAAAGGGTGGAAAGTGCCTGAAATACTCCTAAGTGGAAATACCCCTTTGATTGAAAATTGGAGAGAAGAGCAGGCTTATAAACGTACAGAAGAACGCAGACCCGATTTGTTAAAGAAAGAAAATTAGTAAAAATAATTAATGAAGATATTTGATTCGAAATTTTACAGAGAAGTAAATATATTAAGAGTTAATGCAGATGATGAAATAGAACTATTTGACAAACATCGTTATGAAAGAGTTAGAGCCCCTTATGAAACTTTACTGAGAGATATTCTATGTGATATTTATTTAGAAGATGATGATTTAATAATTTCTAGAGATAAGTTGCAATATTTTGAAAAATGTACAGATTTCTATACTATTAGCTATGCCTCCAAAAGTAATAGGCTTTATGAAGATGAGGAATGCTATTTTCATCCTGAATTAGAGGTATTTATTCTTATCTCTCATAATCTTTCTAATGATTATGATTCAGAGATGTTTGAAGAGGGGTTATATAAGGTAAATTATATATTTTATGATAATCGCAACTCTTCTATTACAAAAAATCTTAGGATTATTTTCTCAGAATATTTGGAAAAGTATCAGCCAAAAAGGGCAAAAGTTTCTATACTTTTAAAGGATAAAAATGGTTTTGATGTAAAAACACATATAATTAAGCCTTACCGCATTGATTTTGATAAGATGTATAATGATGATTTTATAGAAGTACATAATCGTGTAAGGCAAAGTATTACTAATGAGAATAAAGGAGTTGTGCTTTTTCACGGCATAGCAGGCTCTGGAAAAACAAACTATATCAAGTGGCTAACCAGTCAAATTCCTAGTAAAAAATTCATTTTTGTACCTACTTCTATGATAGCTTCCCTTACAGATCCTTCCTTCATAGGAGTACTTATTGATCATAAGAATTCAGTATTGGTTCTAGAAGATTGTGAGAATTATATAGCCGAGCGTACTGCTTATAATAGTAATACAGATGTGGTATCCTCCATCCTAAATATTGCTGATGGAATGCTATCCGATGTACTTGAATGTCAACTTATTTGTACCTTTAACTCAGACATATCAAAAATTGATTCAGCATTACTGAGAAAAGGGCGACTTATCGCCGAATATAAGTTTAGAGAACTTACAGTGGAAAAATGTAATAATTATCTGCGTTCTTTAGGAAAAGAAGCTAATATTACTAAACCTTGCTCCTTAGCAGAGCTTACTAATATGGAAACTAAATCCCTAAGAGAAGAAAATAATATTCCTAAAATAGGATTTAAATAAATAACAGCTATGAATTTTTTTAAAAAACTATTTTCATCAGATAAGAAAGAAACTTTAGATAAAGGTTTAGAGAAATCAAAAACTTCTTTCTTTGATAAGTTAGCTCGTGCCATTGCAGGAAAATCAAAGGTAGATGATACTATTTTAGATGAGTTAGAGGGAATTTTGGTAAGTAGTGATGTAGGGGTAGATACTACTTTAAAAATTATTGATCGCATAGAAAAACGTGTGTATCAGGAAAAATATTTGGGAACAAATGAGCTTAATAAAATTTTACGTGAGGAAATAGCTGCTTTGCTTTCTGAAACTCAGCGAGGAGAAGAAGTGGATTTTTCTATTCCAACCGGCAAAAAACCTTATGTAATTATGGTAGTTGGTGTTAATGGAGCCGGAAAAACTACTACTATCGGGAAATTAGCTTATCAACTAAAAAAGAAAGGATTGAATATAGTTTTGGGTGCTGCTGATACCTTCCGAGCGGCTGCTATTGACCAACTACAAGTCTGGGCAGATCGGGTAGGAGTACCTTTAGTAAAACAACAAACAGGAAGCGACCCTGCATCGGTGGCGTATGATACCCTCTCCTCAGCCCTTTCGCAGAATGCTGATGTTGTGATAATAGATACAGCAGGGCGTCTACATAATAAGGTTAACCTGATGAATGAGCTCAGCAAGGTGAAGCGTGTTATGCAGAAACTTTTACCCAATACCCCTGATGAGGTACTCTTAGTATTAGATGGTTCTACTGGACAGAATGCCTTTGAACAAGCAAAACAATTTACTTTAGCCACTGAAGTAAATGCATTGGCTATTACTAAGTTGGATGGTACAGCTAAGGGAGGCGTTGTCATTGGTATCTCTGATCAATTCCAAATCCCTGTAAAATATATTGGAGTAGGGGAGGGAATAGAGGATCTACAGGTATTCAACAAATATGAGTTTGTAGATTCATTTTTCAAATAAATATTAGACTTAATAGTGAACAGATCAGCTCGTTTTTATCTCATACTTCTTTCATGTATAGTATTACTTAGTGCTATACGGAGCGGTCTTTTTTTCTCTTATTATCTATTAAATCCAACCCATTTTATAACTCTTTTTTGCGAAAATAAAACTGATGTAAAGAAACATTGCAATGGTAAATGCTTCTTAGCAAGGATATCCTCTGAAAACACCTCTGAGCAAACGGATGTGAAATTTGATTTCACTAAGCTACAAACAGAAGTTTTCTATATGGAAGTTCCTTCTTTTGTACCTTTTTCTACAGAATTCCTTCTAAAAAATTCCCCTTTCTATTACCGATATCCTTTTTGGGAAAATGTTTCAAGAGAAGTATCACGTCCTCCTATGTTATAGTACTTTTCAAGGAATTTTATATTTTCACCTCAAAGTTGTCTATATAACTTTGAGGAGGGTATATGCTATAATAAACTTTCTTACGAATTCCTGTTAATATTATAACCAAAAAATAAAAAAATGAGATTTATAAAATATACAAGCCTTATGATGGCTGTTTTTCTTTTTTCTTGTACCGTGGAAAAAACACCTTTTGGAAATCGTCTTAATTTTGCCTCTCGTGGTTCTCTACAAGAAGTAACCTATATAAAAGAAAATGGACATAATATCTCCATAGAGGCTTCTGATGGAGAATTCCTTCGAGGATATAATGATTTGGCAATAAAAATAGTAACTGCCAATACATTAGAAAGACTTAATGTAGAGGAAGTGCAACTTTCTATTACTCATACGGATAAACAGGGAAGAGTACTCTCAGCCCCGTATAGCAAACTCCTTAACAATAGTGAGGATAACCGTATTTTTAAAGGTTTTGCTGTTTTTGATACTCCTAAAGATTATTCAGTATTGAATGCTACCCATACTGGTATTAAAACTCCTTGGAATATAGCTCTCACCTATAAAATAGATGGAGTTACTTATCAAGCTCAGAAGGAGATAGAAGTTTTGGATACTCGTAACCCTAACTTGAACATGACTGAATTTCAAGGAAAAGATGGAAAGAAATACTATATAGCTCTTATAGCTCCTGAAATTCCTAAAGTGGCTGTCAATAATCTTATAGTAGGTATATGGGTAGAGAAATCGGATAACACTTATGAAGTAGTGAATAACTATGTACTAGAGCTTGATCCACGTATGCCTGGAGAAGATATGGGGAATCACTCTTCTCCTGATAACCAAGATCTTACTCAGAAAAATGATGGGTTTTATCATGGAAAAGTGAATTATACGATGCAAGGCTATTGGACATTGAACTTTATCCTTAAGGATTCCTTTGGAAATATAGTAAAGGGGACTCAAGTATCTAAAAAGGTACAAATGGGCGTATTTGGAGAACAAAGCGATCTTCATATTGATATTTTATTCTAAAGGTTAGGTATGAAAAAGTATACATTGTATATATTGCTTTTATCCAGTATTTTTTCTTTTGGGCAAACAAAAGAAAAAGATAGCATTATTAAGCTCAAAGAAGTGGTATTTGCTGATAAATTTCGTAAACAACAGATTCAGGCAGGAGTCAAACTTTCCTGTTCTGTTGATGAATATCTGGCTACCTCTGATAATATTAGTTTCATCAAGCGAGGTGCATACGCTTGGGAGCCAATGCTTAATAATATGAATACAGAACGCTCCTCTATTACTATAGAAGGAATGCATATTTTTGGAGCCTGTACAGATAAGATGGATCCCGTAACCTCTTATGTAGAAACAAATAACCTCTCTAAGATAGACATTCATTCTGGACAAGAAGGAGGAAGGCATGGGGCAACTATAGCAGGAGCTATTGACCTGAAGCGAAAACGTGTTTCTTTCTCAGATATGCCAAATCTTGGAGGCTCTGCTCAAGTGGGGTTTCAAAGCAATAATATACACCGCTTTGGATTAGCAGACCTTTATTATTCTTCTGAAAAATTTGTAGCTGATGGGACAGCCGCTTATCGTAAAGCTGATAGTTATAAGGATGGTCATGGGAATGTTGTGAAACATTCACAGTTTGAAAAATATAATACTTCTTTAGGATTAGCTTACAAAACGAGTGGACTTTCTTCTTTAAAAGCGGATGCTATCTTTGATGTGGCTAAAGATGTAGGATATCCTGCTTTGCCTATGGATACTTGGCTTGCTCGTGCTTTGATAACATCACTATCATTCAAGCAATTTTTTGAAAATAGCATATTTAAGGTGTGGGATTCAAAGTTTTACTTCAATGCCATAGAACACTATATGGATGATACTACACGTGCTGAAAACCTTGTACACATGGATATGCCTGGTTGGAGTACTACTTATGGACTTACCTCAAAAATTCTTCTTAAAAAGGATAATTATACAGCTGATATTCAACTGAATGGATACTCTAATTACGCTTTAGCAGAAATGACTATGTATCCACGTGATAGGAGCCGAGTGAGTGGTTTTGCTTTTACCTGGCCTGGAGTAACAACTAATTATGGAGGATTTTCTGTAAATAATCAATGGGAATTAAATGATAAAGAGCAATTAATATTGGGAGGAACATTGGGCGTAAATCACAATCATATAAAATACCTAGATTTTATCCGTGTTTTTAACCAAAATACGGCTGATTCACCTCAAAATAGAACACGCTTCTTACCTAGCTTACATGCTTCTTATCAAATGAAGGTGAATCCCTTTACCTTTTCTTTAGGTACAGGATACGGTCACAGGGCACCCTCCGTATCGGAGGCTTATGGATATTATATTTATAATAGTTTTGACCGATATGATTATATAGGTACTCCTAACCTCAAGAATGAAATATCCTACGAACTGAATGGAAGTATAAGTTTTGAAAATGAATCACTGATTATTGAGGCAAAGGCTAATTACTTCTATATTGAGAATTATATTCTTGGAAAGATTCTTAATATAGCCTTCCCTATGAATGCTGCTTCTGTGGGAGTGAAAAAATATGAGGCTTTAGAATATGCTAAAATATTCAATACCTCTCTTAATCTTAGCTACTATTTCTTAGAAAAATTTCATTGGAAGGGAACTATAAATTACGCAAGAGGAATAGATTTTAAAGAAGAAAACCTGCCATTTATTCGTCCTGTAAGTTATCAAACTAGTATAAAATATAGCAAAGACCGTTTTGCCTGCATTTTTTCCTTTAATGGAGATTTTACACAGACGGCTTATTCTCCACAATATGGTGAAGACCGTACACCAGCGTATATAGTGTATAATCTTTCTGCTAATTATCGTTTCCCTATAGGAGATAACAATCTACAAATAGAGTTAGGAATAGAAAATATAACTAATAATTACTATAGTACTTATGCTGATTGGGGAAATATTCCCCGCATGGGTCGTAATATTTTCACTAGTATAGGTTTTTCTTTTTAAAAAAGAAATTTTATGGTGGTTTAGTAAAGTTTTTGTATATTTGCCTCATATTAAAAAAATATGAAAATGAAGAATTTTTTTCTTTCTTTAATGCTATTACTCTTAGTTCCTGTTGTTTATGGGCAAAGAAAGGCTCATTTTGGTTTGAGAGCAGGACTTACCTTTGCTGATTTAATCATAGATGGACGAGGATTCGATACGGGCAATAGATTTTCTAGTAATACAAGAACGGATTATTCGACAGACGTTCTTGTTACAGGACATATTGATGGTTTTGTAGAAATAGCTTTACCACATAAGTTCTATTTGGAGCCAGGAATAAGTTTTACTGTATTGGGCACTGAGTATAACTATGTGAAGATATACAATAAAAGACATTCAAGTGTTAATAGGGACTATAGCTATGAGGGAGACAAAGTATTAATCTCTCAGCTTAATTTTCCTATTTGGTTAAAATACAACGTAATAGCCGGATTACGTCCTAAAATAGGAACTTATATAGGTTATATAGCTACTATTAAGGAGAAGAGAGATGGATACACTTATACAATGAAAGATAAGTACCGTAACTCTGATATTGATTTTGGAGTAGGGGCAGGAGTAGAGTATCACTTGCCTTTTGGGCTTTTCTTTGATGTGAATTGTAATGTGGGAATTATAAATCTTTCTACACGAGGAGAAGTAAATAACATTTTTCTACAAACAGGAGTTGGATACAAATTCTAATTGAATTTTGGTTATCATACATTTATACTAACTTTGTCAGAGGAATTTCTGACAAAGTTTTTTTATGAATTAAAGAAAAATTTTAGGGAAAAAAATTTGGTGTAACAGAAAAAAATTGTACCTTTGTGCAACACAAAATCCATCAAATGGATTACTTTTTAACTAATTTATTCATAAATAAAATTTTTTTCTATGAGTACAAAAACCCTTTCCGTAGAAAAATACGGAATTAAAAACGCTAATGTGCGTTATCAGCTTTCAGCAGATGAGTTACATGCTGAAACTCTTTCCAAAGGCTTAGGTAGAGAAGCATCCTCTGGTGCTCTTGCTGTTAATACAGGAAAGTTTACAGGACGTTCTCCTCAAGACCGTTTTATTGTAAAAGATGACATCACCCAAGACCGTGTATGGTGGGGAAAAATCAATATTCCTTTCTCTCCTGAAAAGTTTGATGCTCTTTATAATAAAGTAGTGGCTTATCTTGCAGGTAAGGAAATCTATGTGCACGATGGTTATGTATGTGCAGATCCTAAATATCGTACAAATATACGTACTATCACAGAACTTCCTTGGAGTAACCTCTTTGCCAACAATATGTTTCTTCGTATAGAAGACAGCGAACTGGCTAGTTTCAAAGAAGATTGGTTGGTGATTAATGCTCCTAGCTTCCTTGCTGATCCTACTGTAGATGGCACTCGTCAAGGGAACTTCGCTATCCTAAACTTCACCCGTAAGATTGTTCTTATTGGAGGTACAGGATACACAGGGGAAATCAAAAAAGGTATCTTCTCTGCAATGAACTTTGTGCTTCCTGTATTTAGAAATACAATGCCTATGCACTGCTCCGCCAATGTAGGAAAAGATGGAGATACAGCTATTTTCTTTGGACTTTCAGGGACAGGTAAAACTACTCTTTCAGCAGATCCAAATCGTCACTTAATTGGAGATGATGAACATGGTTGGACTCCTGAAAATACAGTATTTAACTTTGAAGGGGGATGTTATGCAAAAGTAATTGACCTTACTGCAGAGAAAGAACCTGAAATCTTCGGTGCTATCAAAAAAGGTGCTATCCTTGAAAACGTAATTATGGATGATAAGGGGGTAGTGGATTTCTCTCGTACCGATATTACTGAAAATACTCGTGTTTCTTACCCTATTTATCATATTGCTAATATTCAACCGGGTTCTATAGGACACAATCCAAAGAACATTTTCTTCTTAACTTTTGATGCTTATGGAGTACTTCCTCCTATTTCTAAGCTAACTCCTAACCAAGCTGCTTATCAGTTTATATCTGGATATACCTCCAAAGTGGCAGGTACAGAGGTAGGTATTACTACTCCACAAAAGACATTCTCTGCTTGTTTTGGTGCTGCTTTTATGCCTTTGCACCCAGCAGAATATGGAAAGATGTTAGCAGGAAAAATTAAAGAATCAGGAGTAAATGTATGGCTTGTTAATACAGGATATAACGGAAAAATGAAACGTTGTAGCTTGAAAGATACACGCGCTCTTATTACTGCTGCTCTTACAGGAGAACTCAATAAAGTAGAATTCAAAGAATTACCTATCTTTGGTTTTCAAGTACCTCAAAGTTGTGCAACTGTATCAGACCAGAGCATTCTTAATCCTGAGAACACATGGGAAGATAAAGTTCAGTTTGCTGCTAAATCTAAAGAATTGGCAGAGGCTTTCGTAGAAAACTTTAAGAAATTTGAAGCAGGTGCCGATGCAGAAGTACTTAAAGGAGCTCCTAAATTGTAAAATTTTGTTGCCTAATTTATAAGTATTTAATTGGCTTTATTGATTTTTAAGAGGTTAGCTTCCACGAGCTAACCTCTTTTGTTTCTTTTTTAATAGAGCAAAGAAGGAGTAAAAGAAAGCTAGAAAGTTATAAATTCTTCTCTATAAACTCCTTTAGGATAGGTAACTGACAGTGATTAACATCCTTGCTTGCTGTAAGAAGAGTGATTTTAGGTTCTTTCCTTATTAGTTGTAGAAACTCTGGTATTTTTTTATTTAAAGCGAGCTCCTTCAAATAGCTTTCTTTAAAAGTTTCAAAATCACCAGTAGTATGAAAACTCTTACGTAGTGTAGAGGAGGGAGCTATTTCTTTGTCCCATAAGTCCACCTGTAGATCTTCTTTTTTAATACCTCGCGGGTAAATCCTATCCACTAAAATACGAAAACCATCTGATTCTTCTTGAGCCTGATAAATACGTTTTAGTTGAATTTCCATAATCTCTTTTTTTAGTTTATAATATTCTTTATTTCCTTAATAAAATGCTGAGCTAATTGGTCAGCTTCTTCTTGAGTCTTAGCCTCAGTATAGATACGGATAATAGGTTCTGTATTGGACTTTCTCAGGTGTACCCAGCTTTCAGGAAAATCAATTTTCAATCCGTCAATAGTGGTTATTTGTTCTCCAATGTATTTCTGTTCCATTTCCTTGAGGATAAGATCAGGATTGATGTGCTCGGTGAGTTGTATTTTATTTTTACTCATAAAGTAAGCAGGATAGCTTTCCCTAAGATCCTTTACGCTGTTATCTCTCTCGGCTAAGAGGGAAAGGAATAAAGCAACCCCTACTAAAGCATCGCGTCCGTAGTGCAATTCAGGATAGATAATGCCTCCATTGCCTTCTCCGCCAATGATAGCACCAATGCGTTTCATTTCAGTAACTACATTTACTTCTCCTACAGCAGCAGCAGAGTAAGTTACCCCATATTTTTGAGCAATATCACGTAAAGCACGTGAGGAGGAGAGGTTAGAGACTACATTACCTTTAGTTTTACTTAGCACATAATCGGCACAGGCTACCAAGGTATATTCTTCACCAAACATTTCTCCTTGCTCAGTGATAAAAGCAAGTCTATCCACATCAGGATCTACCACAATACCAAAATCTGCTTTTTCTTCTACCACTTTTTTGCAGATGTCGCCTAAATGTTCCTTTAAGGGCTCAGGGTTGTGCGGGAAGTGTCCGTTAGGCTCACAATAGAGCTTTATAACCTCTACGTCCAATCGCTCCAAGAGTCTTGGAATGGCAATCCCACCGGTGGAGTTAACTGCATCCACTACCACACGGAATTTCTTTTTCTGTATAGCTTCGGGAGTAACCAATGGTAAGGCAAGCACCTTTTCTATATGAAGGTCAATATACCGATCATCATTGGAGAGTTTACCTAAATGATCTACTGATGCAAAGGAAAAATCATTTTCTTGAGTGATTCTAAGAATTGCTTTACCATCTTTGTCAGAGACAAATTCTCCTTTGTTATTGAGTAATTTTAAGGCATTCCACTCCTTTGGGTTATGGCTGGCAGTGAGGATAATTCCTCCATCAGCTTGTTCTAAAGGGACAGCAATTTCCACAGTAGGGGTGGTACTCAGTCCTATATTGACCACGTCTATTCCCAAGCCTATAAGGGTGTATTGTACTAAGTGCAGGATCATCTCGCCAGAGATACGTGCATCTCGTCCAATGACGACTTTGACCTGTTCCTTGCCTGCTTGTCCCTTGAGCCAAGAGCCATAAGCGGCAGCAAATTTTACAGTATCAATAGGAGTAAGGTTGTCTTCTACCTTGCCACCTATGGTACCACGAATACCTGAAATAGATTTGATTAATGACATATCCCTTTAAAATTTATTTTGTTATTTTAGGTTGATATTTTTTGGCTAAGCTATCTATATATTTTTCTTGTTGTTCGTATACCTTAGCTTCTCTATCTTTGGTTATCAGATAAGTTTTTCCCTTGCTCCACTTTCCATTGGTTAGTAGGAAAGTTTCTTCATAATAAGGGTAAGTAGGATTATAGGAGCTATCTAAGTAGGGAGTATAATCCAAATAGTATGGGTTAGTTAGAAAAACAACAGCACAAAAATGCTTTTTGATTTCTTTAATGGATAAGGTAGCAATTTTTTCCTCTAAGGAATCAATAAATCCTTCTTTTTCCTGATTTTTTTGCCAGGCAAGATGGGTATCAAAGACAGATGTCTGGGGGATTAGGATAACATTTGCAATACCTAATTTCTGGACTTGACTCCAACAGCCATAATCAGGAATTTGATAATATCCTTCTCTCCAAGAGAAATGACTGCATTTTAGGAGTTGGTACAAATCCGCCTCTACCTCTGGAGTAAGTGTTGTTAGAGGAAGGGTATTTTCTGCTTCATCTAAGACATTTATATATCGGTATCGGTAGGTGTCTTCATTCCAGTATATTAGGAAACCTGATTTCTCAGGGAGTATTAGATTGATGATATCTTTTCCATTTCTTTTCCTTGTTTCTATATAGCACTCAATCCCTTCGGGTTGCTCATAGATGACAGAGTGATTATGATCTTTGTAACTATCTAATTGATAGATGATAATAGGTTTTTCTACCTTGGTCTCATAGCTGTGGAAGATTGCTAAAAAGGGGGTGTTGTCAGGGTATGTTCTGTCTCCTACTCCCTTGTAATCAATCATAAGAGCGGCATCTTGCTGACCGTCAGTATTGAAATCTCCATAACAAATAACAGGACACCCTTTACCTTGGTGGGTTCGGTAGTATTCCCAAAATTTTTTAGAAAAGCGTTTTTCTACATCAATAATGGTAAAAACATCTTTATTTGCATCTACATAAGCTATAATGTTTTTGGAAATCTCACACAGAGGATGGAAGGAATCCTGTATTGTAGTATTAGGGAGAGCAGTCTCGTCAGAGGACAAGAGGGGAGCTTGTTTTTTAGGACAAGCAGCCAAAAGGAATAGAAAGGGGAGGAGTAAAAGTTTTTTCATAGCTTTATTTTCATTGGCAAAATTACTAAAAATCCTTTGATTTCCTAAAGTGATAGCAAATAAAAGTGAATATCCCATAGAAAATAAGAAAAATAGGATAGGTAAGCACTATTAAGAAAACATATCCTTGTAAAGATTTTTTTCCTAAGACCCAATCAATAAAAGGATAAGCACCTAAGAAACCTACATAAAAAAGCAGTGGTGTTAGGAATACTCCGAGCCATAAGCCCCATTTTTTTTCTTCTTTATACAATAGAGATGTAGCCCTACAGCTCCTAAAAAGAGAATAATTCCAAATCCTAAAGGACCTATAGCAAGGACTACACTGCCTAACCAAGAAGGTTTAGGGGAAAACCTCCAATAATGCTCAGGGGTAGAGTGAAAATCTTTAATCTTCCCCTGAAAGAGGTGGTCACTCACGGTATATTCTTCCGCTTCCATAGATGATTGCTCGAATTTTAATTCCTTTGGAAAATGAATCTCAATATCTATTTCGGGAAAAGTTTTCCAAAACTTAGAGGGATATATGCTATATTCAAAGGTATAAGGAGGTAGAAAGCCATATCTACGAGTAGAGGGGAAAGCACCATAACTGACCTCTATCATATTTTCACCTGCCTTAAGAGGAGCTGTAAAGTAAATGAGATTGGAGGGTTCTACCTCTTGTTTTTCTTTTCCATCATAAGAAATGTAATACTTGGTATAGGCATGGTATCTGGTAGGTGCATTCGTATATTGCAGGGTGTCGGTGATCTCCTCTTTTATCAGAAAAGGATAGTCTTGTTCCTTATCAATAGGGCTTGAGGGGATAGCTTGTCCGTTAACATAGATTTGCTGGTCATTTAGGTAGTTGGATGCCATAAAGAGCAGCGGCATCTCCTGCTTAGTAGGGGAAGTGATATGGTATGTTACTTTTAGGCGAATGATATATTCATAGTAAAAATCCTTGTCAGAATTCTTAATGATATCAGCCCTGATTTTCTCTTGAGTTACAGTACATTTTTGAGGGAAGATAAGAGAAGAATGGAAAGTCCCATATATATTAGGACTCGCCATATTGGCAGTACTAGTCCAAGAGTAAGCAAGTAACAGCAAGAAAAGTAAGTATCTGTTCATAGTCTGAGATATTTCCTTATCAGAAGGCAAATATACAAAAAAGAATAAATACTTAGTGTATCATTCAAGAGAAATTTTTGAATAAAAGTTTCGCTTATCCTAATTTATTTCGTATTTTTGCTCGTTTATTAAGAGTAAATAGGCAATAATTTATATTATGGACAAACATCATATTCTACTTATTATTCATCTTATCAGTGCAACTGTTTGGGTAGGAGGACATTTGGTTTTGCTTTTAGGTTTTTTGCCAAAAGCATTTAAGCATAAGAATTTTGACTTTATCTCTCGTTTTGAGAAGACTTACGAGCCTATAGGGATGCCCTCCTTACTCCTTTTAGTCATTACAGGTGTTTGGATGGCATACGACCTGAATGTTCCCTTGCCTTCGTGGTTTTCCTTTACCTCAGGGGTGGAGACTGTAGTTTCTTTAAAAATCATAGGGCTACTGACCACCATCTGTTTTGCAATCAGTGCGCAAACAAGAGTTTTGCCTAAGCTTGCCAAAGGGCAAATCCAAAAGCTTCCTGAGATGGCAATACATATCCTTTGTGTAACACTTATTGCAGTGATCCTACTTATTTTAGGAAGCACTATTCGTAATGGAGGTTTTTTATTCTAAAGAGATAAGAAATGATAGATGCTTTTGAGAATTATCTACGTTTGGAGAAGAAATACTCTCCTCATACAGTAACTGCTTACCTTACAGATGTGGAGGAATTTGCTGCTTTTCTCAAGGAAGAAGATCCTACAGTGGAACTTTCTAAAGTAAATTATCCACTCATTCGTTCTTGGATCATTCACTTAGTGGAAAGTAAGATTACTAATAGATCTATCAACCGGAAAATAGCATCCCTAAAGGCTTATTATGCCTTTTTAGTACGCTCCTTAGCAATAAAGAGTACCCCTTTTCAGCAGCATATTCCACTGAAGACGCAGAAAAAGCTTTCTATTCCTTTCTCTGAAAAAGAGATAGAGGATGTCCTTTCTATACCTACAGAAGAAGATTCATATACATCGTTACGTAATAGGATGATTATAGAACTTTTCTATGCTACGGGAATTCGTAGATCAGAACTTATTGAATTGAAAATAAATGATATAGATCTTTCTCAAAAAACAATAAAAGTATTAGGTAAGCGTAATAAAGAACGTATAATTCCCTTAATACATACTGTTGTGGAGAGTCTTGAAAAGTATTTGCTTATACGTAAAGATGTAGAAACCAGTGAAGAATTTCTTTTTCTTACTAATAATGGAAAAAAAATGTATCCAAAACTTGTGTATAATATAATAAATTCGTACTTTAGCAGTGTTACAACAAAGCAGAAGAAAAGCCCTCATGTGCTGCGTCATTCTTTTGCTACTCATTTGTTAGACAACGGAGCAGACCTTAATGCGGTGAAAGAATTATTAGGACATGCAGGTTTAGCAGCTACCCAAGTATATACTCATAGTAGTATAGCTGAACTGAAAAACCAATACAAAAATGCACATCCAAGAGAGACAAATAAAGAATACTAATTTTAAATTTTTAAAATATGAAAGTAAATTACAATGCCGTTAATTTTACTGTAGATCAAAAATTAATTGACTTCATCCAAAAAAAAATGGATAAGCTAGACCTTTTCTATGATAGGGTGATTGATGCTGAAGTCTATTTAAAGTTAGACAATACCACTGTAAAAGAAAATAAGATAGTGGAAGTAAAAGTAAATGTACCAGGAGATAGCTTCGTGGTTAAAAAACAATTCAAAACCTTTGAAGAAGGAATAGATTCCTGTGTAAATCCTATTGAGAGATATTTAAAAAAATACAAAGAAACTCGTTAAATGATTATTTAGGATTGAAAAATAATGAATTTTGTATTCTCTTTATACAAAATTCATTATTTTTTACTTATTATAATAAATAATAATACACATTTTTTATGAAAAAAGCATTCATTTTATTAACTTTTATAGCAATTACTTTCGGGTATGCTCAGGAACAAAATTTTTTAGAGAAACCTTATTATAGAACCCAAGTAGAGACTGATACTTTGGTAATTCCTGACAAAATCTATCTACATATCTCTTTGGAAGATAATAAAGGAAAGAAATCCACAGAGGAACTCTATAACAAGATGATTCAATCTTTACAAGAGGTGAGAATAGATATTCAAAAGCAACTTACTGTATATGGAATGTCCAGTACTTATGATAAGAAATTTCTTAGAACAAATATCAACAAAGTTGAGAACTATGAACTATTAGTTTTTGATGCTGTGACAGCCCTTAAGGTAATTAGTAGTTTAGAGAAAAATGGTATTTCCAATGTACAAATTAGCCGGAAAGAGTATTCTCAAACAGATAAAATTGTACAACTTCTCAAAGAAAAATCCCTTAAAAAAGCTAAGCATAATGCTGAAAATCTCATGAAAATAGTAGGGCAGGGGATAGGTAAAGTACTGAGTATTCAGGAATATAATCATCCTTACTACCTTGAAGGAAAAGCAATGGGGTTATCCGTATCATCTTCTCAGGAAGTCATGGAGAGAAGTTATGTGCCAGATTTTTCACCTATAAAGTTGCATGTGGAGTTTTCAGTGGTATTTGAAATAAAATAAATCTGTCATACTATGAATAGAGTACTTATACTAATAGATATTCAAAATGATTTTATTACAGGGACGCTTCCTGTACCCGATGGAAAGGCTATTATAGCTCCTGTAAATCGTTTGATACTACAGTTTGACCATATAATAGCTACTCAAGATTGGCATCCGGAAAATCATTTTAGCTTTTTCACTCATCATAAAGGGAAAAAGGCTTTTGAATCCATCACTAAGGATAGTTACGAACAAACTCTCTGGCCTCCTCACTGTGTACAAGGCAGTGAAGGAGCTAATTTCCTCCCAGAATTGCAAATGAATACTATTGCTGCTATATTTCGCAAGGGGACAAATCCTGATATAGACAGTTATAGTGCTTTTTTTGATAATCAACAACTAAAAAGCACAGGGTTAGATGGTTATTTGAAGGGATTATCCATAGAAGAACTCCATTTTGTAGGGTTGGCGGCAGATTATTGTGTATATTTTTCCATGATGGACGCATTAAGTCTGGGATATAAAGTATTCTTACATGAACATTGTACAAGAGCTATCAATAAGGAATCCTTTGAACAACAGAAAAGAGAGCTTCATACTTACCCCAACTTTACTTTACTACCTTAAAACATAAAAAGCAGACGTGAAAAAGCGATTTGGTATCATTATTCCTGCACATAATGAGGGTAATTTTTTGTCACAAACCTTGGATTCCCTATTAGGACAGAGCTTTCCTCCACATCAAATTATTGTGATAGATGATAACTCCACAGATAATACCCAAGAGATCTTATCGGCATACTGTGCTCGGTATTCTAATGTGCAAAAACTCTACCGAAGTTCATCAGAGTATCGCTTACCTGGGGCAAAGATAGTGCAAGCCTTTAACTCAGCTTTGCCCTTATTATCGGAAGTAGAGATAATTTGTAAGTTTGATGCTGACCTTATTTTCCCTGCAAACTATTTAGCTACCTTAGAGCAGCATTACACTGAGAATTCAAAGTTAGGCATGTGTGGAGGAGTATGCAGTATAGAAAAGGAAGGAGGGTGGATAGTAGAGAATCTTACTAATAAGAATCACTTACGAGGAGCTCTGAAAAGTTATCGAAAGGAATGTTTTGAAGCTATTGGAGGGCTTAGGGAGGCGATGGGTTGGGATACAGTAGATGAATTACTGGCACAATATCATCAGTGGGAGGTGATGGTAGATAAGAATCTTATCGTGAAGCATTTACGACCTACGGCAAGTGCTTATAATAAGCAAGCACAATACTTACAAGGTGGGATGTTCTATCGCCTACGTTATGGAGAGGTTCTTTCATTTTTGGCAAGTGCTAAGTTAGCTTATAGGAAAAAGAGTTTTTCTCTCTTGAGGGACTATATTAAAGGTTATTTTAAGGCAAAAAAAGAAAAGCAATCATTTTTAGTTAATGAAAATGAAGGTAAGTGGATACGCAAATATCGTTGGAAGGCTATCCGAAGAAAGTTTTAATAATTGTTGATAAGAAAATTTGCTGTATAGTAATTTTTTCCTTACTTTTGCGCTACAATAAAAGTAACTTATAAAAATGAAAATAGCACTATTAGGTTACGGGAAAATGGGGAAAACTATTGAGCGTATAGCCCTTGAACGAGGGCATGAAATTGTCTTAAAAATAGATGCTCCTCAGGACTATGATATTACTCAAGCAGAGGTGGCTATTGAGTTCAGTACACCACAGAGTGCTTTTGCCAATATCAGTAAAGCATTAACAGCGGGAGTGCCTACTGTAGCAGGAACTACAGGTTGGCTTGATAAGTATTCCGAAGCAGAGGCACTGTGTAAGGCACATAATACAGCCTTTTTATACGCTTCTAATTTCAGTATAGGGGTGAATATTTTCTTTGAATTGAACAAAACCTTAGCACAACTAATGCACAATCATCCTGAATATAGTGTTTCTATTGAAGAAATTCATCATACTCAAAAGTTAGATGCTCCTAGTGGAACAGCCATTACTCTGGCAGAGGAAATCATGGCTTGTTCAGATAAAACAGGTTGGGAGCTTGGAGAGGCTACAGAGGGTAAAATTCCTATCACAGCCAAGCGCATTGATAATGTACCAGGAACTCATATAATTACTTATAAAAGCGCTGTAGATACTCTTGAAATCAAACATACAGCCCATAGCCGAGAGGGGTTTGCCTTGGGTGCTGTATTAGCAGCTGAATGGATTATAGGAAAAAAAGGAGTATTCTCTATGAAAGAGGTACTTTTCAGCAAATAAAATAAATAGATAATTTATAAAAATAAATTTTATGGCAAGCGTAAGACGTTTAAAAAAAAATGTTGCTTCTGTTTTAGGGGAATTAGTAGATACTCTTATTATTTGGGAGTTGGTTACCGATAAGAAAAGTGAAACCTCACAAGGAATTGTAGATGATATCTATAACACTTATGACAAATACCTTGAACAAATTAACCACCCTACTGAAAACAAAGGTGTTTTCTATAAGCAACTCCTTAAGAACTTTGAAGAAGAAGTAAATGCTATTATAGCAAAAATTAATGCTTTAAGCTAAAAGAAGTTTTGCTATCACCTAACTTACACCAATTGTATTTATATTCATATAATGCAATTGGTGTTTTTTGATATAAATATAAAAAATGACTAAAATACTTTATATATTTTTTACAGTACTCACCTTTTTCTCTTCTTTGGCACAGGAAAAATATAAGCTATATGTGGAAGGAGAAAAGCAGTGGGCTTATAAGGAGAACTATCTTACCGATTTTGTATATGCTTTTTGCACTAAGGATTTTGAAGCAATGGCAAAGAATCCTCCCATAGAAGATAAGACAAAAGTGCCTCTTTTCAAAGAGCTTTATCATAATCTGTTACAAGCAATTCCACAAAAGAATGAGAATACCCAAATAAGTTTATTTTTTGGAGAACGTATGCAGACGGATGGACGTATTTTCTTTATGACCTTTTTCGAAGGAGACCTCAAAGGAAAGCGTAAAGATGCTTTTTTTCAATTTATTTTATTTACAAAAGATAAAAAAGGTATATTCAAATATGAATTCATAGATATTTCTGATGAAAAGCATAGAATCACTTACAAAGAACCTACAGTACAAGAGAAAGCAGGTTACCAACAAGAAGTAATGCAAGAGTATGCCTCTCATGCAATGGAAAAAAATGCAAAAAAAGAATTAGAGAATTATATTAACACTCGGAAACGCTGGAAGAATCTCAAAATAATGATTAACGAATAATGAATTAATATCTATATTGACTAAAAATGCTCAATGACTATTTAATAGATGAGTCTTTCTCTGGAGATGATGAGTTATATGAACATTATAGCTTTAAGGCAGGGAAAGGACAAGAACCTTTAAGAGTGGATAAGTTTCTGATGAATTTTGTAGAAAATGCCTCTCGCAACAAGGTACAACAAGCAGCTAAGGATGGAAATATATTTGTTAATGGAGTGGCTGTAAAATCCAATCATCGTGTAAAAGCTAATGACGAGGTAAAAGTTATGTTCGCTCATCCTCCTCATGAATATTTGTTAGTACCTGAACTTATTCCCTTGAATATTGTCTATGAAGATGAGGAACTGATTATCATTAACAAACCTGCAGGTTTGGTAGTGCATCCGGGACATGGAAATTATCAAGGAACTCTTATTAATGGGCTTATCTATCACTTTGAACAGCTACCTAAAAATAGTTCTGACCGTCCGGGACTTGTACACCGAATAGATAAAGACACCAGTGGCTTACTTGTAGTTGCCAAAACGGAAGAGGCAATGAATCACTTAGCCAAACAATTCTTTAATAAAACGAGCGAACGAGAGTATATTGCTCTTGTGTGGGGAAATATCCCAGAGGATGAAGGTACCATTACGGGACATATAGGCAGACATCCTAAAAATCGTTTACAGATGACTGTTTTCCCTGATGGAAGTGAGGGAAAAGAAGCCATCACCCACTACAAAGTATTAGAACGCTTTGGGTATGTAACCCTTGTTTCCTGTCGCTTGGAAACAGGACGTACTCACCAGATTCGTGCACACTTTACCTATATAGGACACCCTCTCTTTAATGATGAACGCTATGGAGGAGATAAGATACTTAAGGGAACTACTTCTACTAAGTATAAACAATTTGTGGAGAATTGCTTTAAAGTATTACCTCGTCAAGCGCTCCATGCCAAAACCTTAGGCATAGAAAAGCCCTCTACTGGACAGATGCTTCGATTTGATAGTGAAATTCCCCAAGATATGCAAGAATGTATAGAGAAGTGGCGTAATTATATTAAAAACAGAGGAGTATAGTAAATACGTAAAAGATAAAAAAGTAAAATTCATGTTCAGACAAGCAAAGATAACTGACTTAGAGCCTATATGGCAGATTATTCTTTATGCTAAAAAAATAATGAAGCAAAGGGGAAGCCAGCAGTGGCAAGATGGTTATCCCTTTAGGGAGACTATCACAGAGGATATAACCCAAGGGCATGCGTATGTAGTGGAAGAGGAGAACGAGATTATTGCTTACGTGGCTATCAGTCTCGAAGGAGAGCCTACTTACCAGAATATTGTGGGAGCTTGGTTGAATACTGCCCCCTATACAGTTATTCATAGAATGGCAGTAAGTGAAAAAGGTAAGAATAAAGGCTTAGGATCCTACATTATGCAACAGGCTGAAAAGATTTCTACCAACGCTAAAATCCACTCTATACGGGTAGATACGAATTATGATAATTATGTTATGAAGCATATTCTGGAGAAACAAGGATATACTTACTGTGGCATTATTCAGGTACGCGATGGGAAAAGAGAAGCCTTTCAAAAGATTTTAAGATAATTAGAGAACATGATGAACGTAAAAGAGATTAATACTGGGAGTTATTTCATTTACTTTGGTGAAGACGGCTATAAGTGTCTAACAAATTGGGTAAAGGAGAGGAAATACTCTAAAATATTTCTTCTTTCTGATACCCATACACATGAATGCTGCGTGTATACCTTCTTACAGAAATTCCCTTTTGAGGTGGAGATTATAGAAGTAGAGGCTGGTGAAGAGCATAAGAATTTAGATACTTGTCTTTCCCTCTGGCAAACACTTTCGGACTTAGGTGCCGATAGGAAAAGCCTGTTTATCAATATAGGAGGAGGCGTAATTACCGATATGGGAGGCTTTGTGGCTTCTACCTTTAAGAGAGGGATTGATTTCATTAATATTCCTACCTCTCTCTTGGCTATGGTTGATGCCTCTATTGGAGGAAAAACAGGAATAGATTTGGGAGCACTGAAGAACCAAATAGGGGTCATTAATAACCCTCAACTCCTTTTAATAGATATTAATTACCTTAATACTCTTCCTAAAGAAGAGTTTCGCAGTGGTTTAGCAGAGATGTTCAAGCATGGACTGATACAGTCTCCTCATTATTGGGAGAAAATGCAACACTTAAGTACTCTTACTACTGATGATCTTGAGGAGATTATTTATGAATCGGTACTTATTAAGCATCAAGTAGTCTTACAAGATCCTAAAGAACAAGGGCTCCGTAAAATATTAAATTTTGGGCATACCTTAGGACATGCTATAGAATCTTATTCCTTAGCACACCGATGCAAACATTTACTTCATGGAGAAGCAGTGGCTATTGGGATGATTTTGGCTGCTTTCCTCTCTCATAAAGTTATCAATTTCTCTTGGAAGCAGGTGGAAGAAATTAAAACTACTCTTCTGGAATATTTTCCTCAAGAAGAATTCAGTACCGATGAGATTAAAGCTATATTAGAACTACTCAAGTATGACAAAAAGAATGTATATGGGCATATTTATTTTGTTCTACTTAAAGAAATAGGAGTACCTCAGTGGAATATGGAAGTAGAAGAGTCCTTCATTCAAGAAGCCTTTGTTTATTACATGACTCCTCTTTCAGAGAATAAACATTAAAAAATCCTTAAAACTGACCTTTACTTAACTTATGAATATTGCTGTTGTTATACTTAACTGGAACGGAATGCACTTGTTAGAACAGTTTTTACCTTCGGTAGTCACTTATTCTAAGGAGGCTGATCTGTATGTGATAGATAATGCCTCTACCGATGAGAGTATTGCTTTTCTGCAAAAGTACTATCCTCAAGTGAGAATTATACAGAATACACATAACTATGGCTATGCCAAAGGATATAATGAAGGCTTAAAGCACATATCAGCAGATATCTATTGCTTACTTAATTCCGATGTACAGGTAACTCCTCATTGGCTTGAGGCTCCTATAACCATTTTTGGACAACAATCTCAAATTAGTATATTGCAACCTAAGATAAAATCCTACAGGCAGAAGAATCTTTTTGAATATGCAGGTGCTGCAGGTGGTTATATAGATAAATATGGCTATCCTTATTGCAGAGGACGTATTTTTGACTCCATAGAAGAGGATAAGGGGCAATATGAAGATAATAAAGAGATATTTTGGGCATCAGGAGCTTGCTTTTTTATCAGGAAATCAGTCTTTGATATTTTGCAAGGTTTTGATGAGGATTTTTTTGCTCACCAAGAGGAAATAGACCTATGTTGGCGAGCACAGAATAAGGGTTATAAAGTATATTATACCTCTCAATCACAGGTGTATCACTTAGGAGGGGCTACCTTAAATGAAGGGAGTCCTAAGAAAATATATTTGAACTTCCGTAATAGTTTGTTTATGCTTTTAAAGAATCTTCCTAAAGGTAAGTGGTTCTCTGTTATTTTTTTACGAATGATTTTAGATGGAATTGCAGGGATACGCTTTTTCCTTCAAGGAAAAATAAGTAACACTTGGGCTATTATCAGAGCTCACTTTTCTTTCTATAGGTATTTTTGCCATTTCTACTATAAGAGAGAGAATCCTTCTTTAGAGAATTATTACTCAATATCTTCCGTTGTATACCAACATTTTATAAAACATAATATTTAATAAAACTTAAAGCAAATACGCAGTGCTTGAATATGTGAATACTTGGTATGGAAGCTTATAAAGAATATAAACTCAAAATTACTTTCGTTTGTCAATGAATTTTACGGGCTTACGGCTTCCCTTAGGATAAAGTTGTTTTTCTATAGCTTCCACCTGATAGAATTCTATCTTGGGTACCACCCGCATTTTAGCACGGAAGTGATTGGCTATTTCTTCTTTAAGAGCCTCTGAAGGAGTATGAGTGCCTATTTTAATAAGGATTTCATCGGTGAGGATTTCATTATTACTAATTTCTATGATGTAGTTCTCCACTTGAGTGAACTCAGTCAATAAATCCATCAATACAGGGGGGTATAAGGTAGTTCCTTTATATTTTATCATTTGTTGCTTTCTGCCTACCACAGGACTTACTCTTATAGTATTCCTTCCACAAGGGCATTTATCTTGATAAAGAGTTACCATGTCCCCTGTGCGAAAACGTAGCAAAGGCATACCTTCTACTCCAAGAGTGGTAATGGTAAGCTCTCCCAGTTCTCCTAAGGGAAGGGCATTCCCCTGTTCATCCAATACTTCAGTAATAATTAGTTCAGGATGATGGTGACCACCATGTTTATATTCACATTCCGTAAAAGTAGTACTCATCTCAGTAGAAGCATAGGTGGAATATAGCGCAATGGATGGCCATTTTTCCATAATCTTTTGAGTGAGTAAGTTAGGGGAGAAATCCTGTTCACGAAGTGTTTCTCCTATACAAATAACCCCTTTTATAGACGATCTTAAGTAGTCAATATTATTTTTTTCGGCATATTCTATCATTTTCAATAGGAAAGAAGGCACCGCTATCAAATACTTAGGATGGTAAGAGTTTATAGAATCCCATTGGAGTTCTGGAATTCCAGCACCTATACGAACAATGCTTGCCCCAAGCCTACGAATTCCCAGAAAATAAGCCAATCCTGCCATGAATCTTCGGTCAATAGTAGTCATTAGCTGTACGACATCTCCCTTTTGAATTCCTCCGCAGGAGAGAGAAATAGCCTCATTATACGCCAAACGGTCTAAATCCTTATCCGTGAGTCCAAAAGTAACAGGGGTTCCCAGAGTCCCCGAGGTAGAGGCATAGTCCACAATGGCTGTTTTAGGGACACAAAGGAAATCATCATTATAGTACTGGAGGTCATCCTTGGAAGTGGTAGGAAGTCTCTGAAGGTCATCTAAAGTTTTTATTTTCTCTATATCAATATCATTCTCCTTAAATATACGCTGATAATAAGGAGATTTTTCTTTGAGATATTGTAAGAGTTCTTGAAGTTTTTTCTCTTGAAATTGTTGGATTTCAGCTTTACTTTTTTTTCTATTTCAGGTATCATGGGGATAAACATAAAGAAAATATCAGTGCGTTAATGAATTATTGATATCTTCTATATAATTGAGTATTTCAGTTCTTCCTAACTTATTTACAGAAGAAGAGATAAAGTAAGGAGGCATCTCCTCCCATTGCTCTAAGAGGATTCCCTGATAGGCAGTTATATGTTCCTCTATAAGTTTGTCAGTGAGTTTGTCCGCTTTGGTAAAGATGATAGCAAAAGGGATTGTATTTTCTCCCAGCCATTGCATGAACTCTAAGTCAATCTTCTGAGGCTTATGACGTATATCCACTAAGACAAAAGCACAAACAAGTTCCTTGCGTTTCTTAAAATAATCTGTAATAAATTGCTGGAAGACTCTCTTAGACTGCTTGGACACTTGTGCATACCCATACCCCGGCAAATCCACTAAATACCAATTTTTATTAATAAGAAAATGATTGATAAGCTGTGTTTTCCCTGGTTTAGAGGAAGTTTTAGCAAGTCCCTTATGATTGGTAAGCATATTAATAAGGGAGGATTTTCCTACATTAGACCTACCTATAAAAGCATATTCGGCTAATCCATGAGCAGGGCACTTAGCAATCTGAGTATTACTCATTACAAAGGAGGCTTGTCTGATTTCCATCTTACAAGTTATTAGCTGTAAGCCATTTGTTCAATACTTCATTAAACTGGTCTGGATGTTCCATCATAGGAGCATGTCCACATTTGTCTATCCAATAAAGAGAAGCATTAGGTAATAGTTCGTAAAACTCCTCAGCTACTTTCGGCGGTGTCACAGGGTCATTTTTTCCCCAGATAAGACAAGTGGGGGTTTTCATATTTGGTAAATCCTTAGCCATATTATGACGAATAGCACTCTTTGCAATAGAAAGAGTTTTGATCACCTTAGTACGGTCATTTACGATAGCAAATATTTCATCTACCAACTCCTTAGTAGCTGTTTCAGGATCATAGAACACATCTTGACATTTCTTTTGAATAAACTCATAACTACCTCGCTTAGGGTAACTGTCTCCCATAGCACTTTCGTATAATCCGGAACTCCCTGTAAGGATAAGGGCTTTTACCTTTTTGGGATGTAACTTAGTATAAAGTAACCCTATATGCCCACCTAAAGAATTTCCCAGAAGAATAACCTGCTCAAAACCTTTGTGATTAATGAAGCGAGTAAGCCAATTGGTAAGGTTTTTTACTGTACTTGAGAGCAAAGGAAGGTCATATATGGGCAATTCTGGAGCTATTACTTTGTAATTTCTTGAAAAGAACTCAATAGTGCTATCAAAGTTACTAAGCCCCCCCATAAGCCCATGTAATAGGATTATTGGAACTCCCTCACCTTTCTCTATATAGGAGAATTTGTCTTCTTTTTTACGAAAAAGATTTATCATTTCTTTTTGGTTCTATTGACTACAAAAATATAAAATATTTATCAAATAACCTTCTGCATGAAAAAAAATATTTTCAGTTAGCTATATGACATCTGAATAATTAATATACAGCTAATTATTCAACAATAAGTATCCAAACATCTTTCACTTTCTCAAGAGCAGGATTTGCTTTTTTAAGTGTATTTACTTCCCTTTGCTTCTTGAGAGCTTCCTCATAAGTAGGAAGATAATAAGAATAAGCATAATGCAAATTCTTAACAGGATAGAAGAAAGAACCTTCTGCATGCATTCCTTTTTGTCGGAGGTTGAATATGTATTTATCTACATTTTCTTTAGAAGAATAAGCCCCTAAGATAAGATAACAACCTTTCTTTACATTATCTACTTTTATCTTATACACATTAGAAGGGATTTCTGCCTTTTCAGAAACTGACTGTGAGGAAGGCTGTTGTTGTACAGGTTTTGAGATAGGATTTTGAGTATTGGTCACTTTAGCAATACCCGCTTGAGCCACTTCTGTTTTGGGCTGCAGGGTTGTTTTAGGTTGTACTGCAGTTGAGACAGGTTGCTTTTCCTGAGTACTTACAGGTGTTTGGGCTTGATGGGTTACAGGCTTAGGAGTTGGCTTCTTTCCTAGGATTCTATCCACTTCCTCATCCCGTAAGGAAGTGCCCTCTTCCGTATGTATAGCCAACCCCAAGAGGTAAGTATAGAATTCATCATGGGTGGAAGAGAAGTTCACCCTTAGAAAATCACCCCCTACTGGAAATACTTCAAAATCATAATTAGGTACTTCTACAGAGAAAATATCTATCCCTAAAGTATTTTTACTATTAGGCTTTCTTTCCTTAATAATATCTTCTCCATAAGTAATAGAACTATTAAGGAAATTTTTTACTTTTCTTGTTCGTGTTTCCATATAGATACCTACTTTTTGAGAGAAGATTCCCATTTTATTCTCCCCTTGGTCAATATCGGCATCCAATGCAGCTCCTATAAGGCGGGGGAATACTTCTTTTACAGAAGGAATTTTGAAATTAGTAAAGATAACATCCTTACTTTCCTTCACTGCCAAGAAACCATCCTTAATATCTATTTTTCTAAAAGGCTCTTGTGGATTCTCATAAGCGATAACAAGTGCCCACCCAGCACAAGCTCCACCGGTAATCATTCCTTTAGCAGATCGTATGTTGGCAACAGTGTACTCTCCGTCCAAACGTTTGGCTTCCTGAAGCAGTTTAGTAACATCGGCAAACATCACATAAGGAGCATTTTTGTCAATAAAGCGAGAATCAGTACTACCATCAAAAACAAACTGCCCCTTTACGGAGGTATATTTCCCTTTGGGAAGCTTTAGGAGCACTTCCTCTACAGGTTCTCGTTTGGCATCTGAAATAACTACCTTACCTGCCTTTAACTCTCCTCGTTCAAAGGGATAAGTGGCACTCCAATAGAGTCCCGCAAAAAGGATTTTGCTATTCTTAGGGAGAAGAACATTAGCAGCACTTGAGGAGAAAGTATTCTTATCTTTATCTATATCAATGTATTCCATAGTCTGGTTATCATTGACTTTCATACCTGTTGTAGTATCATCATTAGCCTTATTGGCTGAGAGTTTTTTTCCCTCTTGCCGATTAAGAATATTATTTCCTGTAATATAAAGGTTTCCTTTGGCAAGTACCTTATAGCGAGTGGTCAGCGTATCACTCTCTTGAGCGAGCAGTGTAGCTCCTACAGAAAGGGTAAGGATAAAGCTAAGAACCGTTCTCATAAGCTTAGTTTTTATTTACAAATTTCACAAATTAGGAGGCAAATATACGTAAAAAAAATGAATTTCCTAAGAAATTTTGAATAATTTCACTTTTTATCTAAAAGCATTCCAACCACGAGCTTCCAAAGGAATAGCCTCATTAGCACGAGTAATAAGGTTACAACCTTGTGAAGCATCTGTAATATAGCCAATTACACTTAAGTTAGGATTGCCTTTTATCTTATCATAATCTGCTTGGGAAATAGTAAAGAGTAGTTCATAATCTTCTCCACCACTAAGGGCTACCATAGTACTACTGAGGTTAAATTCCTCACAAGCATTTATTAGCACAGGATCAAGAGGAATTTTTTCTTCCATTAAGCGACACCCTACTTGAGATTGTTTACAGATATGCAAAAGCTCAGAGGAAAGCCCATCACTGATGTCCATCATGGAAGTAGGCTTCACTCCCAATTTTTCCAATAAGAGTACTATATCTTTACGTGCTTCAGGCTTAAGTTGCCTTTCAATAAGGTATTGATAGGGTTCCAAATCTGGTTGCAAATTAGGATTTACCTTGAACACCTCATTTTCTCTTTCCAATACCTGTAATCCCATATAAGCACTTCCTAAATCACCACTCACTACAATAAGATCATTTTCCTTAGCTCCATTGCGATAAACAATTTTCTCTAAAGGTGCCTTCCCTATGGAGGTAACCGAGATAATCAGTCCTCGCAAGGAAGAGGTAGTATCTCCGCCTACCAAATCAACCTTATAAATATCACAAGCCAAGCGAATTCCTTCATAAAGCTCTTCTAAAGCTTCCAAAGGAAAACGATTGGAGACAGCTATGGACACAGTAATTTGAGTAGCTATTGCATTCATAGCATAAATATCGGAAAGATTCACCATTACCGCTTTGTATCCCAGATGTTTTAAGGGCATATAGGAAAGGTTAAAGTGAACACCTTCTATAAGCAAATCCGTAGAAATAACTGCTTTTTCATGGGCAAAATCTATCACGGCTCCATCATCACCAATGCCTTTGAGAGAGGAAGGGTTACGTAAGGGAAAACCTTGTGTGAGGATATCTATCAGTCCAGACTCTCCTATTTGCTCAAGCGAAGTTTTGTGAATGTTCTTATCTTCTAACATGGAATAGAATACTAATTTTGAGGGCAAAGGTACAAATAATAATGATTCATTAGCTAATGATTTGTGATTAATTTTACAAGGAATAAAATTCATATTCCTTTCTATTTTTATTCTTTTTGAAATAAAATTTCGTTAAAACACTATTTTTTTCAAGGAAAATAAGTACTTTTGCACCCAAATAACTTCTTTTACTTTCTACTTTAAATAAAATGAGCTTAGAAGAATTCAAAAAAACCATTCAAGCAGGTTACACTGTGGATGGAAAATATATCACACTGGGAGGAGCTATGTATCAGGGAAAAGCAATAGCAGATTTGTTTGTAAATATTCCCTTAAAGAATCTCAATAGGCATGGACTTATTGCAGGGGCAACAGGAACTGGTAAAACAAAAACCCTTCAGGCTCTTACCGAAAATCTCTCCAAGGAAGGAGTACCTATCTTGCTTATGGACCTTAAGGGAGACCTCAGTGGAATTGCAGCTATTGGAGAAGAAAAACCTTTTATCAAAGAGCGTCATGCTCAGATGAACTTGCCCTATCTTCCAGAGGCTTTCCCTGTAGAGTTGCTAACCATTTCCAAGCAGGACGGCGTGCGTATGCGTGCCACAGTCTCCGAATTTGGTTCTGTCCTCCTCTCTCGTATCTTAGATCTTTCCGATGTGCAGGAAGGAGTCCTTGCCGTAGTGTTCAAATACTGTGATGACCACCAGTACCCTCTCTTAGACCTAAAAGACCTTAAGAAGGTACTCCAATATGCCACTGAGGAAGGAAAAAGTGAATTTGAATCTGAATACGGGCGAGTATCCTCTTCTTCTACCAGTGCCATTTTACGTAAGATAGTAGAACTTGAAAATCAAGGTGCAGAACTCTTTTTTGGTGAAAGAAGTTTTGAACCTGAAGACCTCCTACATACAGATGAAAAGGGTAGGGGAGTGGTTAATATTATTCGCCTAACCGATATACAAGACCGCCCCAAGATGTTCTCTACCTTCATGCTTTGTTTATTAGCTGAAATCTATAACACTTTCCCAGAAATAGGAGACCAGGATAAGCCTAAACTCGTTATCTTTATTGATGAAGCACACCTGATATTCAATCAGGCTTCTAAGGCATTACTTAACCAACTGGAGAATATTGTCAAACTTATTCGTTCCAAAGGAGTAGGCATTATTTTCTGTACACAAACTCCTACAGATGTACCCGATGCAGTACTCTCTCAGTTAGGATTGAAAATTCAACATGCCTTACGTGCTTTCACAGCCAAAGATCGCCAAGCCATTAAGCTTACAGCTCAGAACTATCCTGAAACTTCCTTCTATAATGTACCTGAATCCCTTACTTCACTGGGAACAGGAGAGGCTTTTGTAACAGCTCTTGATGCTAAAGGACGTCCTACACCTTTGGTGGCAACTATGATGAGAGCCCCTATGAGCCGCATGGATATTCTCTCTGATAATGAAATTAAGGAAGTCCTACAACACTCTTCCTTGAAAAAGAAATACAATGAGGTGATAGACCGAGAAAGTGCTTATGAGATACTCAATGCTAAGATTGCTAATACTAATGCTGCTTCAGCTAAAGAGGAAACCTCTAAAAAGACGGAAACAAGAACCCCTAATACAGCCACAGCCCCTAAAGCTACTCCCAAAAAGAGTACTGCTCAAAACCCAATAGTGAAACTACTAACCAGCGCTACTTTTGTCCGTGGTGTCTTTGGTGTACTGAGTAAACTGATGAAAAAATAATAAACCTGTCCCAATGAGTAAAAAAGACATTTTTAAAAGATTCCTTCCTATAGTTATAGTAACTATATTAATGAGTGCTTGTTCAAAGACAGATAAAAAATTCTTAATTACTAATAACAGTGTAGGAGAACTAACTAAAAGTACTAAAATAATCCAGTTGGATTCTCTTTATAGAAATGATTCATTAGTTAAAACATCTCTTGAAGGAGAATTTAGGTATATAAGTGATGAACGATTTCTTGTCTTTGAGAAAGGAAAAGGAAAAAAACAGTTACTGGAACTTACTCCTAGTATTCCTCAGGAAGGTAAGCCTCAGTATATACAAGGAGTTCAGGTATTAGATGGTCGCTATGCGACTGACAAAAATATCTCATTGAGAAGTACTTTCGGTGAAATTAAAAAAGTATATAAAGAGTTTGACTTTGAGCAATTGATTTCCACAGTAGTAGTTATGCCTAAAGGAAGTAACCTTTTCTTTACTTTTGATCAGAATGACTTACTTCCTCCCTTGGATGATACCTATACTATAGAGAGTATTCCAGAGGATGCTAAAGTAAAAAGCCTAATGATCAATTGGGTACACTAAGCCTATCATATAAAAAAGCTATATTTTTCACTCACATACTCACTCACACGACTATATTTTTCACTTTTCACTTAATCTAGGTATACCGCCTGCCCGTGTTCATTCATTCCAAAGGTTCTGTATCTGGGATATTGTGCTTGTTCTTCGGCTTTTTTCTGCTTCTCTACCGCCTCCTCCTGTTTCCTTTTCCGGATCCAATTCTTAAAATGGCTACAGTAGTCCCGAATATCTTTCTCATATTCTCCCTGTGATTCCAAGTGTTCGTGGAACTGACACAAGAGCTTAGAGAGCTGTTGCTTATCGTTGATATTTAGTATCTTGAACATTACTTGTGTAAGCCTTTCATTGCTAAGGTATTCCTCCTTAAGTGCTTCTATGGGTTTAATCTCCCAGTATGTATTCCTTTTTTTAGGAATATAAGGGACAATCTGGTCTATAGAGATACTTTCCATAGAATTATGGGCAGGCTCCGCTATGTTTTCCTCTTTTTTAGTTTCTTTTCCCTTGGAAGGACGGTTTTTTTTACTACGAGCCTCCTCTTCAGCTTCTTCTAAGGAGAGTTCTTGGGCTACTACTTTGTTGTAAATATCAGGATGCCACCGCTTAAGGTTTCCCATACGTCCCTTTTTTCTGTTATTCACGGCGCTTTGGTTCCACTGTTTGGCTTCTCGGTTGAACTGAGCCTTGAAGGAGGCAAAGGCAATTCGAGTTACAAAGTCATCCACAGGGAAGGGAGGAATCTCTTGCGGTTGAGGGTCAAGATGATTGTTTAGGTGTTGCTGATAGGCTTTGATGGTTTTGAAGAGTTTACCGGCTTGTTCGTCGGTGAGCTCGTCAAGTACTTCGAGCATGTCATTGTAGAGGATGAAGAATTTTCTCATAATAATGAAGAGATTTGTTTACTGAAATCATGAAGATGAAGGGCGATGTGCTTCCTTCAATAACGCCGCAAAGATACAACATTTTTGTAGCTATGTCAAGAAAAAACTGACAGAGAAGTGTCCACCCCTTAATAAGTGAAAAACGAAAAGTGAAAAACGAAAAATTCTTCACTTTTAACTTTTAATTCTTCACTTTTAACTGTTCACTATTCATTATTCACCCACATACCCAGCTGTGGGCACTCGCTGGCTATACTTTTCACCCACATACTCGTTCACGCGACTTTACTATTCACTTTCAAAGGAAGGTAAAGAATCCTTTTTCTTGAAAAATGGAGAAGTCGCTGGTGATGATGAATGATTTCGTTATTTGTTTTTTGTTCCTTATTTTATTTCTTCTTCTTCTTTATTTTTTTGTATTTGTATTTTTCTTCTTTTTTGTCTTTGTTTTAAGCGATAACAGGGATAGTAAGTATCGCACACGGCGAGTGTGGGGATATACTTGTTACTTATTTTTGTTTTTCTCTACCAATTCTAATTGGGAAAGAGCAGTGAGGGTGGTAAAAATGCCATAGTTAATAAGCGCCTTATCTTTCTCTATTTTATCAATAACTCCTACCGATTTGCTATCCTTTATCCGTACTCTGTCACCTACTTTTAAGGATTGTATCTGTGCTATTTTTTCCTGTTTCTGGGAGTGTTCACGAGCTTTCTTCTCTATTTTCTTCTGCTGACGAACAGCTTCTATTTCCTTATGCAATTGTTCCTGAGCCAATTTTTTTTGAGCTTCTTCAGCTTCTTTTTCCTTTTTGCTTTTGGTTTTTCGCTTGCTGTTTTCCGTCTCCACTATCTTGAGAAATTCGGAGATAAGCGGGCGGCGCTTCTTATCCTCAAAGTAGCGTTCGGCGATCTCATTGATTTTACTACCCAGATAGATAAACTTCTGATTTTGGTCGTAGAGTTCCTGATAGGAAGAGAGTTTGCTTTGTATCTTGTTATTAAGCGTCTCCAAGCGCTTGGCCTCCTCCCGTGTTTTCTCTTCTTCTTCTTTAAGAGAAGAGGTCGTTTTCTCCATTTCTGAACGCTCCTTTTGTAGTTTAGCAATGGTGGCATCAAAACGGACTTTGCCTTTTTCTATACGCTTTTTAGCACGATTGATGAGGCTATAGGGAATACCATTTTTCTGGGCTACCTCAAAGGTAAAAGAACTTCCAGCCTCGCCTATGATGAGTTTGTAAATAGGCTCCAGTGTCTTATTATTAAAAAGCATATTGGCATTGGTAGCAAAAGGAAGTTCATTAGCCAATATCTTAAGGTTAGCATAGTGAGTGGTGATTACCCCAAAGGCTTTCCGATGGTAGAACTCCTCCAAAAAGATTTCTGCCAGAGCTCCCCCCAGTTCAGGATCACTTCCCGTTCCAAACTCATCAATGAGGAAAAGGGTTGTCTCATTACACTTCCTAAGAAAGTAGTTCATATTCTTGAGGCGATAACTATAGGTGCTCAGGTGATTCTCAATAGACTGATTATCTCCAATATCGGTAAGGATATGAGTGAAAATAGGTAATTTACTTTTTCTATGAACGGGTAGTAACAAGCCCGTTTGTAGCATCAGTTGTAGTAGCCCAATAGTCTTTAGGGTAATGCTCTTTCCTCCAGCATTAGGTCCTGAAATGACAATAATGCGTTGCTGGTCATCCAACCGAATGGTTTGTGGGAAGGTTTGTTTTCCTTTTTTTGCATTGCTTAGCATGAGTAAAGGATGATAAGCCTCTCTAAGTTCTAACACACGTTCATTTGTCAATTCAGGCAAAAGGGAATGTGTTTCTTTAGCGAAGTAGGCTTTGGCAGCAATTACATCTATCGTAATTAAGTAGTCTTGTTTTTGGGTAAGAAGGTCAGCAAAAGGGCGTAGGATATTGGTAAGTTGCAATAGGATACGCCTTATTTCTTCTCTTTCCTCATGAAACAGGTGAGAAAGTTCTCGGGAATATTGCTCAGTAATGTGTGGTTCTATGTAAATAATGCTACCCGTTTTTGAACTTCCGAGCACTGTACCCCGCACTTTGCGTTTGTAAGTGGCTTTTACAGCGAGTACACGCCTGTTCTCCACCACGGTTTCCCGAATATCGTCCAAATAATCTAAGGTATTATACTCAGACAGAGCATGGGAGAAACTCTGGTTGATTTTCCCTTTGAGGGTAGCTATCTCAGTGCGCACTTGGTAAAGCTTTTCGGAAGCATCGGACTTGATTTCACCAAACTTGTCCAGAATGTTATCGATTGCCTTGATTATTTCTTCAGTATAAGGAATTGATTCAGATAAGGAAGCAATTGTAGGATAGTAGTCATAAAATTTCTTAAAGAAAATTAAATGAGCATTAACTGTTTGGCTCAAAGCACGTATCTTAACAAATGAATGCGGTTCCAATAGGCTATTTTCTATGGTAAGAAAGCGTATCTCATAATCTATTTCTTCAAAGTTATGAGAAGGGATATAGTTCTGTGTTTCCAAGGAGGTCAAGTACTCGTTGGTCTGGAGTAGGAGTGTAGTGATCGCCTCCCTATTAATCAATGGCTTTAGTGCAAGCACCTTTTCTTTCCCTTTAGGAGTATGGGTGTGCGCAGCCACTAAAGATAAAAGGGTAATAAATTCCAAATCCTCCAAGGTCTTTGTATTCATAAGAGTATGTTTCTTTTTAAAGTTTCAATGATTTGTACCTTAATTATAATTTTTAGTCATAATTTCCATGACTAAAAAGGAATCCCTACTTTTCTCCCTTTGTAGACACCTTTTTCTATCTGCCAACAGACCATATAAGCACCTGCTCCATCACCATTATTTGCCACTATATAGAGTGTATCGCTGTCTTTGTCATAATGGGCAGAATGAAAGTCTGTATAAGAATTAGGTGCATACAAATCACTATAAGCACTTTTAGGAATAGAAATTTGTTTTCCATGGATATTTACCTCAATACTCTTATATTCTTCCTTGGGCATATTACCATCTGTTCCCCAAAAAGGTTTTCCATCTATTTTTTCTATTACATCATGGTATTCTTTATGATACTTGAATGAATGTTTTCTCTTGTCAAACTTTCCAGAGGTAAGGGTTACCTGAATTCCTTTTCCTTCAAAGACAAGAGCATTTCCTTTGTCAATACCTTTGGCTATTTTTGGTATTTTTTCTACCCATTTGACTCTATCATTATAGATGTATCCGTCGTTATCAGCATAGATCCAATTGCCCTCCTGAGCCTTATCATATTCAAAAACAAAAATAAGGGTATTGTTGTCAAGTTTTTTAACCACTTTGCTGTGGACACTTTTTTCTTTTCGTACATTTACATAACCATCTTTGTCATTTATTATAGCAAATCCACCTTCTATTTGAGCAAAAACAGTATCATTTATGAGTAAAAGTAAAACAACAAAGAATTTCATTTCTCTTTAAATTTGATAGTTATTAAAAAATAATGTGGAATTTTAAAATGTAATCCAAATTCTTCAGGGATTATTTTTGATTGAACTACTTCACAGTAAGATTTTGTCCCGTCTGCATTCATTCTTGGTGTAATAATAGCCAAAATAGGTATTTCTCTATCTAAATTACCGGAAATAAACCATTCTTTTTTTGATCCAAAAAAATCTTTTAACACATACCAATCAGCGTTGTCTTTCAATTCATTATATACCTTAGCACTGCTAAAGTGCATTCCCTTTACAACAGATTTTAGTTTTCCTTCAGTGATTTTAAAAAAGAACTTTAGGGATAATTTTTTTGAATTATTCCTGAGAAATTCCATCTCAGAGGAATCAAAAAGGAGCTTTGTATTGGTTTTTTCCCCATGGGTAAACTCTTGTATGCTAATTTCATAATGTTTTCCTTCAAGAGAGGCTCCTTTAAAAATTAACTGTTCTGAATAGATATTTTCAAAATCCATTAATTCTTGAGTTTCTTTATCCTTACTTCCATAAGCATAAGTTACTCTTATATTTTGTGATAATGCAATATTTGATATAAAAGCAATCAAACAAAAAACTAATATCTGTACTTGTTTATAATATAAATTCATTATACGTCCCTAATTAATAATAAGTTTGTATATATTTTCAAGCCTAATCCTTCAATTAGTTTCTTATATTTTTATCTAAATTACATTGTAAGATGTTCCTTCCTTGCCGTCCTTGAGCTGGATACCAATCGTTAAGAGTTCATTACGAATTTTATCGGAAAGTGTCCAATCTTTGTTAGCGCGAGCTTCTTCTCGCATATTGATAAGCAACTGGAGTACCCCATCAAGCTTGTCATTATAATTATTGGTTTGTTCTTCACTTTGTAAACCCAATACATCAAAAACAAAAGCATTCATAAGGGTTTGCAGCTCTTTAAGTTCAGCAGCAGAGATCTTTTCCTCATCATTTTTCACTTGAAAAATCCATTTGACCGCTTCAAAAAGGTGCGCTATAAGCATAGGCGAATTGAAATCATCTAAAAGAGCATCATAACATTTATCTTTCCAATTCTCTATCATAGTAGTAAGTGCTGTAGGAGTATTACTGGTAGGGGTAAGTTCATTAATGGTTTTCATAGCCTCCATCAGGCGAGCAAATCCCCTCTCAGCGGCAAGCATTGCCTCATTGGAGATGTCCAATACGCTGCGGTAGTGCGCTTGCATAAAGCAAAAGCGAACCACTGCAGGTGCAAAGGGTTTCTCAAAGAAAGTATTATTGCCAGAGACCAGCTGCATAGGCAGAATGTAATTGCCTGTGGATTTGCTCATACGCTGTCCGTTCATCGTGAGCATATTAGCATGCATCCAGTAGCGTACAGGACTTTCTCCATGTCCTGCCTTTCCTTGCGCAATCTCACATTCGTGGTGAGGGAACTTAAGATCCATCCCTCCTCCATGTATATCAAATTGATTACCCAAATATTTGGTACTCATTACCGTACATTCCAAGTGCCAACCAGGAAAACCATCTCCCCAAGGAGAAGCCCAACGCATAATATGAGCAGGAGAGGCTTTCTTCCATAGGGCAAAATCCTGAGGATTACGCTTTTCACCCTGTCCGTCTAAGTCACGGGTATTGGCGAAGAGTTCTTCAATATTTCTGCGAGAAAGTTCGCCGTAATTGAGCCCACGTCTGTTGTACTCAAGTACATCAAAATATACTGAGCCGTTGCTTTCGTAGGCGAAACCATCCTTAAGGAGCTTTTCAGTGAGTTGTATCTGTTCCAAAATATGTCCTGTCGCCGTAGGTTCAATAGTAGGTGGAAGAAGATTGAAGATCTCTAATACTTTGTGAAAATCAACCGTATATTTTTGAACAATCTCCATAGGTTCGAGTTTCTCGAGGCGAGATTGTTTTACAAAACGATCGTTATTTACATCACCATCATCCGTAAGATGTCCTGCATCGGTAATATTACGAACATAGCGCACCTTATACCCTAAGAACTTGAGAGCACGATACACAAAATCAAATGACATAAAAGTACGTACATTGCCCAAGTGGACATTGCTATACACGGTGGGACCACAAACGTACATTCCTACATGATTAGCGTGCAAAGGCACAAAAACTTCTTTTTCTCCTGTGAGGGAATTAAATATTTTTAGTTGATGATTCATAATTACATTTTTTATTCTTCCGTTGTGAGTCCTAATTCGCGTGCTGCTATTTCACGCATTTCTACCTTACGTATTTTTCCTGAGATAGTCATAGGGAACTCGCTGACAAATTTCCAATATTTAGGTATCTTATAATGGGCAATTCTATCCTTACAGAAGGCACGTATCTCCTCTTCGGTGATGGTAACACCTTCTTTAGGCTTAATCCATGCCATAATTTCTTCGCCATACTTTTCACTGGGGACTCCTATTACTTGGGCATCCATTACCCCTTTGTAGGTATAAAGAAAATCTTCTATTTCCTTAGGGGAAATATTTTCTCCTCCGCGAATGATAAGGTCTTTGATACGTCCTGAGATGTGTAAGTAGCCTTCTTCATCCATCATAGCAAGGTCTCCTGTATGCATCCATCGCTGTTCATCTAATACTTGCTTGGTAGCATCAGGACTATTCCAATACTTAAGCATTACTGAATAACCTCGTGTACAGAGTTCTCCACTTTCACCACGCTTTAGAATAGCTTTTGTTTGAGGGTCTATAATCTTTATCTCCAAATGGTCCTGTATGGTACCTACTGAATAGATTTGTTTTTCAAAGGGTACCCCTATCTTTGTTTGGGTGGAAACAGGGGAGGTCTCTGTCATTCCATAGCAGATGGTAATCTCATGCATGTTCATCTGTTCCTTCACCTTTTTCATAATTTCAGGCGGACATAAAGAACCTGCCATAACCCCTGTGCGAAGTGAAGAGAGGTCGTAAACCTTTTGTTCCATCTCATGCAATTCCGCAATAAACATCGTAGGCACCCCATAGAGGGAAGTACAGCGCTCTCGCTCCACTACTTCTAAAGTTTTAATAGGGTTGAAGCTATCATTAGGAATGACCATAGTAGCTCCATGTACGGTACAAGCTAAGTTCCCAATAACCATACCAAAACAATGGTAGAAAGGCACAGGAATGCACACCCTATCAAGGTGGGTATAGTTCATTCTTATTCCTATAAAATAAGCATTGTTCAGAATGTTATGATGAGAAAGGGTAACTCCTCTAGGGTTTCCTGTAGTCCCCGAAGTGTATTGGATATTCACCGGATCATCAAATTGTACCTTTTCCTCTCGCCTCAATAGCGTATCATTAGAGATACGCTCACCTTCCTTTAGGAAGCGATCCCAACTCTCATCCCAAAAAATCACTTTTCGGATAGTATCGGTGAATTCACGAGCATCATCCATCATTTTCTTATAGTTGCTGCTCTTAAATTGAAGTGCAGAAAACATAACAGATAATCCTGATTGATTAATCACATATATTAATTCACTGGTACGATAAGCAGGGTTAATATTCACTAAGATAACTCCTATCTTTGCAGTAGCATATTGCAACAGAGTCCATTGGTAACAATTGGGAGACCATACTCCCACACGGTCGCCTCGCTTTACTCCTAATGCAATGAGCCCTTTAGCTACCTGTGACACCTGTTCATAAAACTCCTCGTATGTGGCACGGTAATTCTGATGAGCACATATAAGAGCCTCTTGTGTAGGATATTTTTCAACAGTTTTTCTTAAGTTCTCATCTATGGTTTCTCCAAGCAAAGGAATGGCTGAAGCTCCATGAGTATAAGCATAAGCAGTGTTCATATTTCTCTTTTTTAACCAGTGGCAAAAATATAAAAAATAAATGAGAAAAATAGATAAGATGGGTATTTTTTCTTATAAAAACACCTTATACAAAGTTTGGCATTATTTTTGATAGTCAAAAGAAAATTAAAAGAAAGTTCAATGAAACAAATTTTTTCAGTACTTTTAGTACTTATGATTAGTGTAGTCTCCGCACAGGAGATTAAGTGGATGAGTATGAATGAAGCACTATCTGCTCAAAAGAAAAACCCCAAAAAAATATTTGTTGATGTATACACTGCGTGGTGTGGTCCTTGTAAAATGTTATCAGAAAAAACATTCAAAAACAAAGACCTTGTAAAATATATTAATGATAAGTTCTATGCTGTAAAATTCAATGCAGAGGGAAATGAGGATATTTCTTACAAAGGAGTTACCTATAAGAATAATAACTATGATCCAGCAAAAGCCAATACCCGTAATGGAATGCATGATTTTGCAGGAGCATTAGGGGTGAGTGCATATCCTACTATGCTTGTTTTTGATGAAAAAAGTGCCCCTATATTCCCTATTACTGGTTATTTGACTGCTACACAGTTAGAACCCATAATTAAGTTCTTGGGAGAAAATACATATCTTACAGTAACTACTCAAGAGGCTTATGATAAATATATGAAAAATTTTAAAGGGACTTTTAAAAATTAATTTCATATTTATTACATTTTTAATTTTCATCATCTCAAAATATCTTTGAGATGATTTTTTTATGTTTTGTAAAAAATTTTTCCACTAAAATTTGGTAGGTTATAGGAAAAAATGTACTTTTGGCGAAAATTTGAATTATGATACAACAAGCCTCTTTTATGGATTTTTTTGAAGGCCTATTTATTATTCTATTTATATTTGCCATTGGATTTTGGATCACAATACTTTTAGCTCCTCTTGTTTTACGCTTCTTTATAAAAAGACGGATGGATGCCATGGAAAAACAACTTTTCCAAGAACAGTCCAAGCAAGAGAATAATGCACAGCAGTATTATAATTCTTCTACTAAAGGAGGAAAACAACCTAAAGAAAAGAAAATAGTAGGAGAATATATTGATTTTGAAGAAATTGAATAGATTTATGAAAGAAAAACTTCAACATATACTCCCTCATTTAGTATGTATACTCCTCTTTGTAGGAATTGCTTTGGCTTTCTTTTATCCTATTCTGCAGGGAAAAGAAATACAGCAGAGTGATATCGTGCAGTATATAGGAATGTCTAAAGAACGAAATGATTTCAGGCAGGTACGTGAAAGCTATTGGACAAATAGTGCTTTCGGAGGAATGCCTACTTACCAATTAGGGGCAGAATATCCTTATAATTACATAAAAAAACTGGATAGAGTTATACGATTTTTGCCTCGCCCAGCGGATTATTTATTTCTATATTTTATTAGTTTTTATATATTTTTATTAGCTCTAAAAGTTAATTATAGATATGCCTTTTTAGGAGCACTTGCTTTTGGTTTCTCTACTTACCTTATCATCATTCTTACCGTAGGACACAATGCCAAAGCGCATGCTATTGGGTATTTTGGTTTTGTATTGGCAGGAATTCTTCTATCTTTTCAGCGGAAATACCTATGGGGATTTCTGCTCACCACCTTAGCTCTGGCATTGGAAATCAATGCTAATCACTTTCAGATGACTTATTATTTACTCTTATTGGTTATAATCTTAGGAGGGGTTAGGCTTTACCAAGCTATTAAAAATAAGGAGCTAAAACCCTATATCAAATCAGTAGCTGTATTATGTGGTGCTGCCTTATTGGCAATACTCATGAATGCAACCTTATTATTAACTACTAAGGAATATGAAGCTTTTAGTACTCGAGGCAAATCAGACTTAACCCTTACTGCACAAGGACAGCCTAAAACTAATACTACTGGACTTTCCAAGGATTATATTACTGAATATAGCTATGGTATCTATGAGAGTCTGGATCTTATTGTTCCCAGACTGTTAGGAGGCTCCAATCATGAAAATTTAGGAGAAAAATCAGCTGTATATAATTACTTAATAGCCAATAATTATCCTCCTAATCAAGTATTGCAGTTCACTCAGCATCTACCAACTTATTGGGGAGAGCAACCCATTGTGGCTGCTCCTGCTTATATAGGAATTGTTGTCTTTTTTCTTTTCATATTAGCCTTATTTGTTGTAAAGCGTAAGGCTAAATGGTGGCTCTTGGCTGGAATTGTTATCTCTTTATTACTATCTTGGGGCAAAAATTTCGGACTGTTAACAAATTTCATGATTGATTATTTCCCTTTATATAACAAGTTCCGTGCAGTATCTTCAGTGCAAACTATCTTGGAATTCTGTATGCCTGCATTGGCTATTTTAGGGCTTTATCAGTACCTAACTTATGACAAAAGAGAAGAGGCAAAGAAGTATCTGTATTATACCACAGCTATTGTAGGAGGATTGTTACTGCTCTTATGGCTGGCAAAGGGAAGTCTTTCTTTTCAAGGAGCTGGAGATACTTATTATTCACAAGCTTACGGAGATGATCTCATGCGGCTTATCCGTCAAGATAGAGAATCTATGTATACAACTGATATTCTTAGAAGTTTTATCTATATGATAATCATTTTCGGAATACTGTATGCCTTTTCCATAGAAAAACTCAATGAAAAAGTAGCTTTTGTTTTTATTACTATTTTGTTAGTTAGCGATATAGCAGGTGTTACTAAGCGTTATCTATCTGAGGACTCTTATTCTTTTCCTTCTGAAACAGAAAATTACTTCATTCTTTCCAAAGAAGAGAAAAAAATATTAGAAGATAAAGAGTATTTTCGTGTATTTTCTCTTGATGAAGCATTGAATGGGGCGAGAATCTCTTATTCTTTCCATTCAGTGGGAGGATATCATGCTGCAAAACCTCGTAGAATACAAGAATTATTTGATTACCAGTTTTATAATAACAAAAATCCTCAGGTTCTTAATCTTTTAAATGTAAAATATATATTACAAACAGATAAGGAAGGAAGAACTATAGTAATAAAAAATCCTGATGCACTGGGAAATGCTTGGTTCGTACAGCGCCTCTCTGTAGTTGAGAATGCAGACAAACTTATGCAATCCTTGGACACACTCTCTCCTAAAAAGAATGCCATAACTTCAGATAAGTCCTTAAAAGACAAGTTCTACCAAGTAGATAGTTTGGCTTCTGTTAAGTTAAAGGAATACGAACCTGATAGAATGGTTTACACTTCTCATAATTCCCAAAATGGTTTAGCTGTTTTCTCAGAAATTTACTATCCTCATGGTTGGAAAGCTGTGATAGATGGTCAAAAAGAAACTCTTATTTACCAAGTGGATTATACCCTTAGAGCTATTGAGATTCCAGCAGGAGAACATACTATTGAATTTGTTTTTTCTCCCAAATTGGTTAAAATAGGCGGATGGATTACGCTCTTTGCTTCTATTCTCTTTGTTTTAATCACTATAGGTGCCATTTTTGTTTCTAAAAAGATAAAATAACATGAGGAACATAAAAATAATATTTATATTACTTTTATTTTATTCTTGTAATACTCCTCTTTTCACCCCAGAAGAGGACTTTCTGACTCCTTTTGAACTAACAAATGGTAATGGAACAACTTCTTATGAAGAAACCATTGCTTTTTACAAGAAATTAGCTACTAATTATGGATCTATTTCTATGAAAACAATGGGAGAAACAGATAGTGGTATCCCTTTATATTTGGTTATTTTCAACAGTGATGGTACCTTTGACCTCAATCGGATAAGGAAGAATAAAATGATTGTGCTCATCGCCAATGGTGTAAATGCAGATGAAAGTGAAGGTATAGATGCCACCATGCAACTTATGAGAAATTTGGCACAAAAACAGGTGGAAATCCCTGAAAATACCGTAGTAGTTACTATTCCTATTATGAATTATCTGGGATTAATGGAAAAAGAATCTCTCTTTAAGAACCATATCAATACTTTTATAAATAATGATTTATCTAATGATTTTATAGAAAATAAGAGCCTTAATACACGCTCTTTTGTAGATATTTTTCATCAATTGAATCCTCACATTTTCATAGATACACGTTCCCTGCAGGGAAAGGATCTCCCTAATGCGATTTTCTATCAGACCATTTTCCCTGAAAAATTAAGAAAAATAAAGTATTATTTGAAAGATAATTTCCTTTCTCAATTATCAGATTCTCTGAGAATAGCAAACAAAAATCCTATAGATAGCCTTTCTCAATCAAGAGAACTATTACCTTATCCTACAGAAAGACAATCCGGTATAAGTTCTTCCATAGGATATGTATCTCTCTGGAATACCATAGGATTATATATAGCTACTAAAAAAGAGAGTCCCTACAAAAATAGAGTAGAGGAAATGTACAACGCTTTGAAATGTATTGTTCTACTTACTAACTCTCATAAAGAACTTATACAGAACTTACAACAGTTAGATAATAAAGAAATATTGCAACAAAGAGAATATATACTCTCCTACGTTTCACAACCTATACAAGATTCCTTGAATATTCATCCTCTTGATAAGAGAAACTATATTCCTCAAGAAACTATATCTATACCTAAAACCTATATAATCCCTCAACTTTTCACTAAAGTTATAGATAATTTCAAACGCAATAGCATAGAAATGGATAGATTCGAGAAGGATTCCTTGATAAGTGTAAATTCTTACATCTTAAAAATCTCTAAAGATAGTCTCTCCTTGCTCAATTATAAAGATATCCAACACAAATTAACACTAAAGAAACAAAAAATAGCCGTAAGAAAAGGAGATATTATTATTAACACAGAACAAAAAGGAAGGAAATATCTTATAGAAACCTTAGAACCTCACGCTGATAATAACTTTATGAAAGAAAATATGCTTTTTCTTCTATCTTCTCCAAAGGATAGTATTTGGGTATACCCTGTGTTCAGTATAGAAGATAACATTGATTAGAAATGTTATATATTTAATAATATTTTTAGGATATAAATCTGTTTTTCACTGCAGATTTTCCCTATTTTTTCCTTTTAAAATTAAGTATTATTCTACTAAATAGACAAATTCGTATTTGATGAGACTTTTATTTTATATTATTATATCTTTATTTTTGTTCTCTTGTACCTCCACACCACAGAAACCAGTGGCTAAAAAACCTAACCCTCATTTGAAAAATGAAAATTTGCAAGGGAGTATAAAAACACAATCCTTTATCAATTACATTTTTATAGAGGATTCTCTTACAAGAGAAACAAAACAGATACTGGATTATCAGATCTCATTGACCTATGATGAACAAGGATATGAAATAGAAAATCTCTACCAAAATGATAGCTTACAAGAATATATTACTGCCTATTATGACAAAAACCACAGAAAAATTTCTGAGAACTATATACATAAATTTTTGAAAAACAATATAGTTAAGAGAACTCTCACTAACTATGTTTATGATACTTTAGGGTATGAAACTACACGAATGAAGTATGACTTCTCAGATTCATTAAATGTAATCCATAAGTTTGATACAGAATATGATAAAAACGGAAATATAGCAAATATTACAGAATATGTATATAACGAAGGATCATGGCAGCTTTCCGATAGAATAGTGTACAAATACAATTCAAAAGGATATGAAATAGAAAAGGAATCTTACTATTATTACATGGCATTATGGCTTTTGAAGAATAAGGAAGTCTCCAAATATAAACAAGATTCCTTACTAATAGAAAAGCTCTTCTATAATTATAAAAAGAGTAATATCCCTGATCGTATTCTTTATTCATATAATGATTTACAAAAGGATATTACTTACATCAATACTAAAGATAGTATTACCTCAATGGAGTCTTATTTGTATAACAAACAAGGAGACATTACTAACTATACCGAGTATACTCCTCAAGGATTGGAAAAACAGCGTATATTCTACTTATATACTCCTTATGGTGAAGATTTAGAGGACATTGTCTACAAAGATAATTCAGAGCAAGAAAGAACTATTTATCGATATGATGCAAAAGGAAATTTAACTAAGAAAATTACCTACCAAGGAAATAAAGTAAAATATCTTACAGAAGTAAAATATACTTATTACCAAGCTACGCCTAATTCAAAATAGCAAATTTTAAAACATAATACAATATAAATGACAGAAAAAATCCTATATTTGCATGGATTGGATAGTTGCCTACATGAAGATAGGAGGGAGGTGTTACAGAAATATGGTCAAGTTATTGCTCCCGTTTTTGACTATAAAAATGAACCTCAACTATTTTCACAATTATGTAATGATTACAAGGATGTTATGGCTATTATAGGATCAAGTGCAGGCGGACTTATTGGATACTATTTAGCTCAAAAATTACATAAACCCTGCGCACTCTTTAACCCCGCTCTATCATTTCGCTCGCAATTACCCTTTAGTCCCTTTTGGGATAAAGCCTACAAACAATATATGCTACTGATTATAGGAATACAAGATGATGTTATTCCCTATGAGAAAAGTCTTTCTATTGCTGCAGAGGAAAAAACACCCGAACAAACAATAGATATACACTTAATTCAGAACATGGGACATCTATATCCTATTGAATTTTTTTCAAGAGAATTAAATTTTTTCTTCCATAGAATAAAAACTAATATTTGATTAAAACTTGTAGAGTTTCATGAGATTTCTCTGAAAATCGTCGAAGGTACATGTGGAACAAGGTGGAAGGATCTGTATGATGGAAAGACAGATAAGAGCCCCTTTCTTCTTATGTTCTATTTTACATAATATAAATTATAGGGAAATTTTATATCTACAGAGAAATAGGCTAACTCATAAGAATTAACCTATTCTTCCTCATTCAGTTCTTTTATAAAAAGACTGTCTATTTTCTAAAGACTTCTTTTACTTTTTCACCAATCTTAGCTGGTGAATCTACCACATGAATACCACATTCACGCATGATACGTTTTTTAGCTTCAGCAGTATCTTCACTACCACCTACAATAGCCCCTGCATGCCCCATAGTACGTCCTTTGGGAGCTGTTTCCCCTGCAATAAAGCCAACTACGGGTTTCCTATTACCAGTTTCCTTAATCCAACGAGCGGCTTCTACCTCTAACTGTCCACCAATTTCACCTATCATCACTATAATCTCAGTCTCTGGATCATTCATGAAGAGTTCTATAGCTTCTTTTGTAGTCGTTCCTATAATAGGATCTCCTCCAATTCCTATAGCGGTAGAGATTCCTAATCCTTGTCTGACTACCTGATCTGCGGCTTCATAAGTCAAAGTCCCTGATTTGGAAACAATTCCTACTTCCCCTTTCTTAAATACAAATCCAGGCATAATACCTACTTTTGCTTCTTCAGGAGTAATGACTCCAGGACAGTTAGGTCCTATAAGGCGACAATCTTTATCCTTAATATAAGCGGCTACTTTAACCATATCAGCTACAGGAATTCCTTCAGTAATGGTAATAATCACCTTAATTCCTGCTTCAGCGGCTTCCATAATAGCGTCAGCAGCAAATGCAGGTGGGACAAATATGATAGAGGTGTCTGCTCCTACTTTTGTTACCGCATCCTTTACTGAATTGAAAACAGGCTTTCCTAAGTGTGTTTGTCCTCCTTTGTTCGGAGTTACTCCCCCCACTACATTGGTTCCATATTGAATCATTTGTTCCGCATGGAAAGTTCCTTCACTCCCTGTAAAGCCTTGCACAAGGATTTTTGAATTTTTATTTACTAATACACTCATTGGTTTGAATTTTTTAGAGGACAAAATTACTGATTTATTTTTAATTTTCAAAAGAAAAAGTAAAAATTCTATTCTATGAGAATTAAGATTTTTTTGCTTCTTTCTTAAGAAATATGTATCTTTGCCGTGTATTATAAAATACTTCAAAATTATTGAAATCATCGTCATATAAATAACATTCTATTAATTATTTATCTTTAAAATACTAATTATTAACAAACGTGTTTCCAGAAATTCCCTTAGCTCAACAGATACTCCTTGCTTGTGAAGAGAAAAACATTCACCATATTGTGCTCTCACCAGGTTCACGTAATGCTCCACTAACTATTGGCTTTGCGAGTGACTCCTTTTTCACCACTTATAGTATTGTAGATGAAAGAAGTGCGGGCTTCTTTGCTCTCGGTTTGGCTCAGCAACTGAAAGAACCTGTAATAGTTGTGTGTACCTCTGGTTCCGCCTTATTAAACTATTACCCAGCAGTGAGTGAAGCCTACTATAGTAATATACCTTTAGTGGTTATTAGTGCCGACCGACCTGCTTCAAAAATAGATATAGGTGATGGGCAAACCATACATCAGCAACACGTACTTGCCTTGCACACTGCCTATAATGCAAATCTCTCAGAGGGAAAAGATGATCTTTCTTATAATGAATACTTACTTAATGAAGCTCTTAATACTGCCTTTATTAAGTCCTTACCTATACATATCAATGCTCCTTTTGAGGAACCTTTATACAAAACAATTCCTTCCCCTTCGGTAACTTTTCATAACGAAGCCATAAGAGAACAGAAAATCCCTTTGAGTTCAGAGTATATTGCTCAATTTATAAAAGATTGGATTTTTCCGAAAAAAATGGTACTCATAGGAGTACTCTCTCCCAATGCTATAGCACAATCATGGATAGATTTTCTTAAAAATGATCCCTCTTTATTAGTACTTACTGAGCATACTGCTAATCTTGTAGAATCATCCTTTATAGGTATGATAGATACTTTTCTTACAACTATAGAGAAAAGAAATCTCCAAGAACTCCTGCAGCCTGATATTCTTATTTCCATTGGAGGAATGGTAGTTTCTAAGAAAATAAAAGAATTCCTGCGAAAATACCCTCCTAAAGCTCATTATTACATAGATGAGCATATCGGGTACGATACTTTTTTTGTTCTCACTCATCATTTCAGGACAAATATCAATACTTTTCTTGAGATAGTAGCTCATAATCTCCCCTCTATCACTTCTTCATATAAGAAAATTTGGCTTTCTTTCTATAAGGGAACTCTTGAAAAGAGAACTCAATACTTAGAGAATATTCCTTTTTCGGATATGGATGCTTACCGAACTATATTTGAACGTATTCCTACCCCTTATCATATTCAGATTAGTAACAGTGCTCCTATTCGTTATGCACAACTTTTCAATGCTAAAGCTGGTTGGCAGGTGTATTGTAACCGAGGTACGAGCGGGATAGATGGAAGTACTTCTACAGCTATAGGAGCTAGTGTGGTGAACAACTTACCCACCCTACTTATTACAGGAGATTTAAGTTTCTTCTATAATAGTAATGCTTTATGGTGTAACTATATCCCTAAGAATTTTAAAATCATTATAATAAATAATGCTGGTGGAGGTATTTTTAGGATTTTACCCACTGATAAAAATACCCCTTTCTTTGAGACTTTTCAGGAAACTACTCACTCACTTACTGCAAAGCATCTCTGCACCATGTACGGATTCACTTATTTTCGTGCAAAGAACAAAGAGGAAGTAGTCTCTGCTTTAGAGAAACTCTTTTCTGAAGAAACTAAAACCCCTACCCTATTGGAAATATTAACCCCAAGAGAGCTTAATGACTCTATATTAAAAGATTATTTTAACGCCTTATCATGATACATTATTTAAAAGCCGATGCTACACTCGCACAAACAGAGGGAAAGATCATCATCACTCATATATGCAATGACATAGGAGCTTGGGGAAAAGGATTTGTCTTAGCCCTTTCCAGACGGTGGAAAACTCCTGAAAAACAGTACAAAGATTGGTATAAGCAGAGAGAAGGATTTCATCTTGGGGCTGTTCAATTTGTACAAGTTACTGAAAATATATGGGTTGCCAATATCATTGGGCAGCATAAAATATATGAAGAAAAGGGATTACCTCCTATCCGTTACAATGCTGTTAAGGAGGCTCTACAAAAAGTTGCCGCCTTTGCTATAGAAAAGCAAGCCAGTATACAGATGCCTCGTATGGGGTGTGGTTTAGCGGGTGGATCTTGGGAAAATATTGAGCCCATTATTGAACAAACACTCCTACAGAATGACATAGAAGTGTTTGTATGCGATATTTGAAAAATTTTTAAGTTTTGAATCTTGTTAAGGTTCAAGATAAATCATTATTTTTTACTTCCAAAAGCAAATTCTTGAGAGCAGAGAGATCATCAAGCGTAACAAGTTGTTGCTTGTATTCCTTAAAGTGGGGGATGCCTTTGAAATAATTGGCATAATGCCTACGTGTCTCCAAGATACCTAAGCGTTCTCCTTTCCATTCTACTGCCCAAAGCAAATGTTGAAGAGCTACATCAGCACGCTGTGAAAGTGTTGGAGGGGCTACTTTTTCCCCTGTAGCAAGGTATTGCTTTATCTCATGGAATATCCAAGGATAACCAATAGCAGCCCTACCTATCATAATGCCATCTACTCCATATTTATTTTTATATACTAAGGCTTTTTCTGGAGAATCAATATCACCATTTCCAAAGATAGGAATATGTATACGAGGATTATTCTTTACCTTAGCAATATATGACCAGTCAGAATGTCCTTTGTACATCTGTACACGGGTACGAGCATGGATAGAGAGCGCTTGTATACCTACGTCCTGCAACCGTTCAGCTACTTCTTCTATATTGATGGAATCAGTATCCCAACCCAGTCGTGTTTTGACCGTTACAGGTAGGTTTGTACTTCTCACTACCGCTTTAGCAAGGCGTACCATAAGGTCAATATCCTTCAACACAGCAGCTCCCGCTCCCTTGGCAACCACTTTCTTTACGGGACAACCAAAATTAATATCTACCACATCAGGAGAAACAGTCTCCACAATCCGAGCGGAAAGGGACATAGCCTCCTCATCCCCCCCGAATATCTGTATCCCTACAGGACGTTCATCCTCAAAAATATCTAATTTTTTTCGGCTCTTTATAGCATCACGAATAAGCCCTTCAGAGGAAATGAACTCACTATAGAGCATATCGGCGCCATGGAGCTTACATAATCGGCGAAAAGGAGGATCGCTAACATCCTCCATCGGAGCCAGAAGTAAAGGAAAATCTCCTAAAGGAACTGAGCCTATTTTTACCATTCTTCTTTATAATTCTATATCAAACATTTGAGCCAAATATTGTGCTACTCCATCTTCCTCATGATGTTCTGTAACAGCTTTGGCAACAGCCTTAACTTGGTCACGAGCATTGCCTACAGCGACTCCTAAACCTACTGCTTCGAGCATTTCCTTATCATTATAGTTATCACCAAAAGCAATAGCATCGGAAAGTGAAATATTTTTTTGATGGGATAAAAAAGCCTTAATTCCGGTAAGTTTGGAAACATTTTTTAAGGTAACCTCTATACAAGTGCTTTTTGCTTTATAGAGTTGAAGTTGTTCGCCCATCTGGCTCTGCAAAGCCTGCCACATTACCTCTACCAAGGGGGCTTCTCCCATAAGCATAAGCTTATGAGCTCCTTTATTTTGAGGTCTCCAAAGAGAAAGTACCCTTTCATTGGTCTCTACCGAAGGAGTCGTACAAGTGTTACGCTCTTCGTATACTGCCCAAATATCTCTTTGAGGGACGTACCATTTGTCAAAATTATAGAAGCTAATATGTAACTTACCTAAGGTACACTCTCTATTTAGAGCTACAATTTGCTCACAGAGGGGCAGAGAAATCTCCACAGAGTGAAGCACTTCCCTTTCCCTACCTAGTACTAAAGCACCATTGTATGCGATTAGTGGCATTCCGAGAAGCCCTGCTTTCTCCTGCAGATAGTACATTTGTATAGGCATGCGCGAGGATACAAATATAATGAGCAGACGTTCCTTAAGCTGGGAAATTACTTTAATCGTCCTTGCCGAGAGAGAACGTTGTGCATCAAGGAGTGTACCATCTATATCGGAGAACAAAATTTTATAAGGCATCAAATGATATTAAGTATTTAATATTTTTCTAACAAATCAACTTCAGCAGCACTTAATAGAAAGTTATGCATCTTATAATTTTCTATAAAAGGAGGTAAGTTTTGGCTACCAGGTCCATACATAGCCAGTTCTGTATAATCAGAAGAGTGATCCATACTAATCCATCCTACTGAGGTATATTTCTTTTGCATTTCTGCCAAAAGACGATAAGGAAGTTTTTTATAATTATATAAACCATCCTCCTGCTTACCCTCGGTGTAGTAAGAAAGGATTTCTTTGGCTTGATCTTGAGTGAAAGGGATATTCCCAAGATTATAGGAAAGAAGTTCTCTTACTTGAGAAAGAGAATCTGTAGGATTGATGCTTTGCAAAGTAAAGTCATTAGAATGACGGAAATGTGCTAAGTTATCAAAGTTCTTATTACATTCTTTTCCATAGATGAGTCCAGGATTAGCATTTCCATGATCAGAAGTAATTACCACTAAAGTATTACCGTCTTTTTTAGCAAAGTCAATAGCCACACGAATAGCATCATCAAAAGCTAATTGGTCAAAGAGCAAAGCGCCAATATCATTACCATGTGCAGCCCAATCCACTTTTCCTCCTTCCACTTGTAAAACAAAACCTTTCTTATGATCTGACATCATTTCAATAGCCTTTTGAGTCATCTGTGCTAAGGATGGAATGGTAGCATTTTTGGTAGTACTATTCTCATCAACAGTATAAGGTAAACCATCATTATCAAAAACCCCTAACAGAGGTATATCTTTAGGAGCTGTATTCATTTGAGAAGTATTTTTGACTACAGTATAGCCCTTTGCTACAAACTCAGCATACATGTCACGCTTATCAGAACGTTTCTCTCTGTTGAAGTACTTATCTCCACCTCCTAACATAACATCAAAACGCAAGTCAAGATAATTTTCTGCTATTTTGGGTTGTGCTTTTCGTTGTTTGCTATTGGTACAGAAACCTGCAGGAGTTGCATGAGTAATAGGCACCGTAGTTACGCAGCCTACTTTCTTACCTGCTTTTTTGAATTTTTGTAAAATAGGTGTATATTCTTCACCATTAACCCCTATATTAATCATACCATTGATAATACGGTGTCCGCTTCCCCAAGAAGAACTAGCCGCAGAGGAATCAGTAACAACAGAGCTTGCTGACTGCATATCCATAGAGGCTTTTACGGCGAGTTTCTGTTCATAGAGAGAGAACCAAGCACTGCTATGCCCTAATATCCGCTTGGAATAAAGGTCTGCCATAACTAAAGTACCTACACTCATTCCATCACTAACCATATAGATGATATTCTTTGCTTTTTTACGAGCAAAGGCTTCTGATGCTTGTCCTTGAGCTACAGAAGGGAGGAAAAGGGAACCAAATCCCGCAAATACGGAACTTTTTAAGAATTTTCTTCTTTGCATTATTTCTAATTTTTATAAGTATAAATTATATGTAAATTACTTTTTATTCATTTTTTATTGTTAATTTTACGACAAAACTAGCTCCCTTTCCCTCTTCAGAGGAAAGGGTTATTTCTCCTCCATGAGCACTTACTATATGCCTTACCATTGCTAAACCTAAGCCTGATCCTGCAGTATTTTTAGTGGTAAATTTGGGTTCAAATATACGCTCCTGCAATTCTATGGGAACTCCAGAGCCATTATCCTTTACAATGATATAAACGGCTTTTCCCTCTACAAAAGAAGAAACCTCTATAAGAGGGTCAGCAGTACTTTCTGTAGCATAGAGAGCATTCTTTAAAAGATTGGTTAACATGCGATTCATCTGATTCTTATCAATGGAGAGAAGAATTTCCTCTTGACTACTGGTAAAATGAATATAAGGCAAGTCAAATACGGCAATGGTACGGCGTATAACAGCATTAAGGTCAGCTACCTCTTTCTTCTGGGAAGGCATAGAAACAAAGGCTGAAAAGGCATCTGAAATATCAGAAAGAGTGTCAATGTGCTGAAGGAGCATTTGAGTAAAATCTGCTACTTTCTTCTTCGCACAAGGGTCATTAGGGTCAAATCTACGCTCAAAGTTTTGTACACTCAGGCGCATAGGAGTAAGTGGATTTTTTATCTCATGTGCAATCTGCTTAGCCATATCCTTCCAGGTTTTCTCACGCTCTATCTTAGCAAGAGCTTTCTTACTTTTCTCTATCTCATCTACCATTTCATTGTAGGAAAAGATAAGTTCTCCTATCTCAGTAGTAGTATTCTTAACAATGATTTTTTCATTTTTTCCCAGAAAATGAGTCGTTCGTAATCTTTTTTGTATTTCTTTTAAAGAATGAGTAATATAACGAGAAATAACAAAGGCAACTCCTATTGTTACCAGTAATATCACCGTATATACCCCTCCTAAATTATAAAGGGAATTAAGCAAGAAACCTTCATTAAAAGTATCATTTTCAAAGTGAGGAATATGTAAGATTAGTAAAGGCTTATATTGTAGGTCATTGATATAGGAATAGGAATACTGATAATTGTCCCCCTCAAGAGCTGTTTGAAATACTAACCGCTTATCCATTGAATTGGAAAGAGTGGTAAGAATTGTATCTGAGATGCAATGTAGCTCTTTATTGTCCCTGAGTCCTGCCTGAGAACTTATTAAAAAGGTTCCATTAATGCTATAAAGATTGAAGTTAATATTTTCAATATCAGCAATTCGGTATATTTCTTCCCGAAAGATAAGGGGAATATACCTATCCTCCACAGGAAAAGTAGTTTGTGAGAGCACATAACGTATCTGCATGGCAAGCTGTTCTTCTTTGCGAAGAAGACGTTCATTATGATAAGTACGCGACTGCTTACGATATTGGTAGATGGTTACTATCGCAATGGTGATAAAGGAAAGTATCGTAATACCAATAAGACTCACAAAAATACGAAACCGTAAAGAACGGAAGGACTTCATTCAAGTGATTAATTAAAGTAAAAAATAAATAATCCTAACTTAACATGTGGCAAAGATACGAAAAAAAATGTGCAGATGTATCATCTTTCAATTTTTAACAATTAACATATATGTTAATTAATTACTAATCATTATTTAATTACTCTTTATTTTGTATTTTTGCACCTGATTTCTTGAAGAAGCCTTAATGATTACCGTAAAGAAGATAAATAGCAAAAAAGGGATGCTTGATTTTGTGAAGTTCCCTTTCTCCTTATATAAAAATAGTAAGACATGGGTACCTCCTTTGATTTCAGAGGAATTGACTACCTTTGACCCAGAAAAGAATCCTGCCTTTGAGAACTGTGAAGCTACTTTCTATTTAGCCTATAATGATGAGCATATTGTTGTAGGACGTATAGCCGTGATTATTAATCACTATGAAATTAATCGGGGAGTGCGTAAGGTACGCTTTGGTTGGTTGGATATGATTGATAATATTGAGGTTACTGATGCACTTCTAAAAAAAGCCTTAGATAAAGCATACGAATTAGGACTGGACTATGTGGAGGGACCTATGGGCTTCTCCAATATGGATAAGGTAGGAATACAGACCTTTGGCTTTGAGCATATTGGAAGTATGATTACTTGGACAAACTATCCTTATTATGCCAAACACTTAGAAAAACTTGGTTGGAAAAAAGAAAAGAGCTATGTAGAATCTTTCTTTTATCTCAAGGATGTGGATTTTGAACCTTATAAGAAGGCAGGAGATGTGGTTGAACGCCGTTATGGACTCTCTTACGCTCCTATTAAGACCAATAAGGATATCATTCCTTATGTAGATGAGATGTTTGACCTATTCAATACCTCTTATGCTAATCTCTCTACCTTTATTCCTGTCTCTGAAAAGCAAAAAGAATATTTTAAGGAAAAATATATCCCTTTTGTTCTACCTGAATTTATCAAGTTTATTCTCAATAAGGAGGGTAAAATCATTTGCTTTGCTATTATGATTCCCTCTTTTTCTAAAGCATTACAAAAAGCGCGAGGAAAGTTTTTCCCTTTTGGTTTCTATCACCTATGGAAAGCCCGCCGGAATCCTAAAATATTAGAGTTTTATCTTATCGGTATCAGTCCTGAGTATCAATCCAAAGGAGTCCCTGCTATGCTCTTTCGTGATTGCTATTTACTCTTCAAAGAAAAAGGAGTAGAACAATTTATCATCACCCCTGAACTAGAGGATAATATCGTAGTTCAGAGACTTTGGAAAAACTTCAATCCCACTACTTTTAGCCGTAGATCTACCTACAAAAAAGCCATAGTAAAAGGTAAAAAATAGAAAATTTGCAATAATGAGGGATAATTATCACTATCACTACTTGCGATATGAGTACAAAACAATGGATAAAGGAAGGTTTTTATAACTTTCTATACCTTTAAAAGATATTATTATGAGCCGCTATATATTCCTTTTGGGAGTTTTTTTGCTTATGAGTTGTCAGAAAAAACAGATACAACTTCCACAAGTACAAGAAGCTAAAATCACTCAAATAGAGGATTATTCTGAGGTATATATCTTTTATGAAGAGAGAACCGGATCAGCAAAGCTCAACCCTAATGGACTGATAAGTTCCACACATTGGGTATTCCATATTGATAAAAGAAATACACTTGGAAAGGTAGCCAAGTATCTTATCTTTTTACAGGAGAAAAAAAGAAACCCGAGAAACCCACATCACAATCCAAATTCACATAACTATTGGTCAGTGGCGGATATACCTCATCAGCGCTTAGGGTTTATTGATTTTACAGAAAATACTTTCTTACCTTATGCTCCACAAACAGCTTTCAAGGAATCTGAGCCTCTTATCTTTGCTTACCCTGATGGTTTTCGGCTTAAGAAGGACAGTGTAGAAAAAAGATCTTGGGAAGAGTCTGATGTATTGAAAAATACTTCTTACACTTGGATATTCAGTGGAGATATGTCCTTTCAACAGTTCATAGATATTTACGATAACAGGCTCTATCAATCCATTGGTAATTCCATCTCTCCTATTTATATTACAGATATTGCTAAATAGAATTTATTTTCAGCCTCATATTATTAATACTTAATTGACTATTAAAAATGTTGCAATCCTTTGATTTCTTGAATTTTACTTTTGTTGACCTCTTGGATATTGTTTTAGTGGGCTTGATGTTATATTACATTTATCGCTTGCTCAGGGGGACAGTTGCCATTAGTATCTTCTTAGGTATTGTTATTATCTTTATCATTTGGAAACTCACCCAAATCATTGGAATGGATTTGCTCAGTGGTATTTTGGGACAGTTCATTGGTATGGGATTCTTTGCTTTGATTGTCGTTTTCCAACAGGAAATACGTAAGTTTCTATTGGTATTAGGGTCTACTAATGTCATCAATAGTAAGAATTTCTTGAAAAAGTTTTCTTTTCTAAAAAAGACTACCGAAAATACTGCCATTGCACACATGTGTGAAACTTTAGTTTCTGCCTGTAGAAAAATGGGAGAAGATCGTACAGGAGCACTAATTATCTTAGAGCGCAATCAATCCTTAGAGTTTGTCCGTGCCACAGGCGATAAGATGAATATTGAACTAAACCAACCTATCCTAGAGAGTATTTTCTACAAAAATAGTCCACTCCATGATGGAGCAATTATCGTACAAGATGGCTTTATCATAGCCACTCGCGTGATCCTGCCTGTAGTAAGTCAAAGTGTAATCCCAAAGGAATACGGTCTTAGACACCGTGCTGCTGTTTCCATCACCGAGAAAACAGATGCACTAGCTTTAGTGGTTTCAGAGGAAACAGGGAAAATATCCTATATCAACAATGGTGAATTTGTCCCTTATGGCACCGATAGTGAACTGGTAACCCTCCTAACTGAAGAACTTTCCAAATGATACGTGAGGATTTTTTACAATATCTCTGGGCTGAGCACCTGCTCCCAGATTCTCCTCTTCAACTTTCCAATGGAGAGAATTTGAATATTCTTTCCTATGGAGAGACTAACCCTTACGGTGGACCTGATTTTTTCAATGCACACCTACGTATGGGTACGCTCCAGTGGGCAGGCAATGTGGAACTACATACAGCTTCTTCCCAATGGTATGCACATCATCATGAGCAAGATCCATCTTATGGGAATGTAATTCTTCATGTGGTATGGGAACATGATGTAGAAGTATTTGATTTTCAGCAGAACATCATCCCCACTTTAGAACTCAAGCCCATCATTTCTGATGATTTAGTAGAAAAATATACTCATTTGCAACAAGCACAAGCTTCCTTTATCCCTTGTGAGGAAAAGATTCCTTCTCTCCATAACAATATTATTACCAATTGGTTAAACAAGCTCTATACAGAACGACTCCAAGAGAAGGCACAGCCTATACTTACCCTTTTACAAGAGACCCAACAGGACTGGGAAGCTGTTTTTTTTCTAAAATTACTTAAAAGTTTTGGAGGCAATATCAACGGAGAAGCCTTTTGGGAAGCAGGTAAGCAACTCCCCTTCTCAGTGATCCGCAAGCAAATGCATGAACTTCCTCAGCTTGAAGCTCTTCTAATGGGACAGTTACGCTTATTGGAGGCTACCAATATCAACTGTCCGTACTACCAATCCCTCCAGCAAGAATATCAATACTTAGTCCATAAGCATACACTCCCTCCTGTCTTCTTCAAAGTACAATTTGCCAAACTGCGTCCGCCTAACTTCCCTACTATTCGCTTGGCACAGATAGCGGCGCTGTATCATCAAGAGCTGTCATTATTTGATAAGTGTATGTCCTTGGACTCTTACCACAAAGCTCTTGACTTGTTTGGAAAAATTACTCCTTCCTCCTATTGGAAAAACCATTTTTCCTTTGGGAAAGAGAGCAAAGAAAGCAGCAAGCGTATTACCCCTGCACAGATAGCTAATCTGTGGATTAATACCATCGTTCCCATGCAGTACGCCTTTGCCCGCTCCCGAGGTAAAGACATCTTAGCCGACTGCAAAGCAAAGATGCGCACCACCCCCGCTGAACACAATAGCATATTAGAACGCTGGGAAAAGCTCCTTTTACCCAATACCAATGCCTTGGAAAGCCAAGCCATCCTCCAGCTATATAAGAAATATTGTAACAAACATGCTTGTATGACTTGCCAAGTAGGCAAAGCACTTCTAAAAAAGTAACCTATGAATACGACCTTTACCTCCATACGCGTCTTCTTTGAACGCAATGGCTTCAATGTCTCCACACGTATTGCCGAACGTCTTGGCTTACGCGTGAAGTATGTCCGCCTATTCTTTATTTATATCAGTTTTATCTTTGGTGCAGGCTTTGGACTTTACTTCGCCTTCGCCTTCGCCCTGAAAATCAAAGATCTGATCCGACGAAAACGCAGCTCTGTGTTTGACCTTTAAAAGTGAAAAGCGAAGAGTGAAATTTGTCATTGGTCACTTGTCATTAATTTTGTATCTTTGTCCTCCATTTACGTGTTATGAAAGTGAGTACTGCATAACAAATAAAATAATGAAAAATGAAATCTATATTTACTCCCGAACAAGAAAAATTGGCAGACATTATATTAGAAAACAATCATCTATCTCCTTTGAACGAGCTATACTCCAAAGAAATAAAAGAATTAGCTGTAATATGGTCTTATTATTCAGGAAAAATAGAAGGAAATACCTATAGCTTTGTTGAAACAGAAACTTTACTTAAAGATGATATCACTTCTCCTAAGAGATATGAAGATGCAAAAATGTTAAAAAATTTATACAACACTTTTATAGCTGAAGTACAATATATAAAAAACGGGAATAAAGAAATCATAGACAAAAGATTCCTTTTAGAGGTACATTCAACCCTTATTTCAGACTTGGTAGATAATAGAGAAAGAGGTATCATAAGAAGAAGACCCGTTCGTATTATGGGAACAGACTATACACCCCCTCAGTCAGAATTTGAAATAGAAGATAAGTTAAATGAAATAATAGATACTCAAAAGGACATCTCTAACCCTTTAGAAAAAGCTATCTATTTACATTGTAACTTAGCCAAATTACAACCTTTTATAGATGGAAATAAAAGAACAGCAAGATTAGTAGAAAGTGTTGCCTTAATGAATGAAGATATCATACCTATTTTTTCTACAAATAATGTAGATATTAATAACTATCGTACAGGGGTGTTACATTTCTATGAAACAGGAGATTATACTGTCTATGCAAATTACTTTTTAGAAAACAAAATCAATTATCTACAAAAATTCACAGAGAAAAATTTGCTTGAGAATATAAAGGAAAGAAAACAATAATTCTTAAAAAACAGGAAGTAATTCTTCCTGTTTTTTATCTTAAAGGAACTTAGCTATCAGAATATTTATGACTCTTATCTCACATTTCAAAACTAACAAATACTCCATTATGATCGGACATATACTTACCTTCTTCAGAGAAGTGATCCCAAGCGCCTACCTGATATCCTTTTACCTTCCTTATAAGAGAGTTGGAGATACAAATATGATCAATATTGTTTCTCACCTTATGTTTGATAGGGTCAATATGTAAGAAAGAAGAAAGATCACACTCTGTTATACAAGTCAAATCCAATTGGCTAAGATAGTCAGAAAGTATCTGCCTTACTTTTTCAGTACCATATCCTTGATTATTATATCTACTTTGATTGAAATCTCCCTTTATAAGTATAGGCAAGCCCTCTTGCTCAAGAATACGACCCCATTCTTTAGCTTGTTGGTGCAAATCTTTTTCATGATATTCCCATTGTTTATAGCCCAAGCACCCATACCTCACCCCCGATACTCCTGCTTGATGATAGGGAATAATAGTTCCAAATACAATCACCTTTCCAAAAGGAGTTTCTACAACAGCACAAGTTGTCCGAAAATTATCAAAAGTCTCTATCTGTTTAGTGATTTTCCATTTAGAAAAAATAGAGACCCAGTGTTCTTCTGGAGTCCTTTCATAAGCTAATGAATGTATAGAAAAAGGATATAGTTCAGCCAATGATATACTGACAGCACTTTCAGTAAGGACTAAGATATCTGCATTAACCTCTTTGATTTCCTCCATAACAAGAGCTGTTTTCTCTGTTCCTTTTTTAGGGCGTTCTACATTCCAAGTGGCTATTTTATACATAACAAAAAGAATTATTTTTATTAGCCACAAATATACAAAATTAATTGTTATTTTTCCGCACTGATTTAGCAGTAAATGTAAGTTTGATTACTAAGTTAAATTCTGAGTTTG
>NZ_GL872413.1:1090284-1380737 GCF_000192225.1 Capnocytophaga sp. oral taxon 338 str. F0234 | reverse complement strand
GTTATTATTCTTCATTTTAAAATTAGTCATTAATCATTAAAAAATTGTACCTTTGCCCTCAAAATATGTTATTATGAAAAAGGAAAATACCAAAGAGACTTTTAAGGTAGAAGACATAGTGGAAATGTTGCCTAATCTAACATTACTCAAAGAATGGATTAAAGGGAAAATTATAAAGGTACGACAAAATCCTTTCATGGGTACAGAAATAGCTATCAAAGATGATTTAGGACGTATTTCCTTTGGAGAAAAAGAATTTTCTAAGTCTATTTTATAGCCCATCAGAAATAGTTTGCGAGAAATTAGCATGAGCAGGCGTAGGGGCAAATGGCAATTTGCCCTTAAAAGTGATTTCACTCATTTTATATTTTGTAAAGAAAAAAGCAATAAATCAATAAAAAATTACACAAATATATGTTACTAATTAAGTTTGGAGGCTCCTCGGTGGGGTCAGTGGAAAATTTGCAACGTGTAGTGCAGATTGCAAAAAAACAAACAGAACCTTTTATCATGGTGGTTTCCGCCTTTTCTGGGGTTACCAATACTCTACAATCCTTAGGGGAAAATGCCTTAAAAAACACGTGTCAGCCTATTCTTGAAGCACTTAAGGAAAGGCATATCACTATGGCAAAATCGCTCTTGCATATTAACAAACAAACTAATGCATTAGTACATATCGGAAAAACAATACTCACCCTTGAAAATCTGTGTAATAGTATCTGTACCTTGGGGGAACTCTCCGAGCGTACCAAGGCGCGTATTATGGCGCAGGGCGAACTACTCTCTGCTTTTATTATCTGCGAATACCTCAACCAAGAGAGTGTACATGTTGGCTACTTACCTTCAGAAAAATATATTGTAGCTGAGGGTGATCCGCTCAATGCGGTAGTGGATTTCCCTCAAACGCAAAAGCGTATGCAGCAGATAGATACATCGGTCTCTTATATCGCCCCTGGCTATATCGCCGCTAACCCTACGGGGGAATTGGTGGTACTGGGCAGGGGAGGATCGGATTATACAGCGTCCATCTATGGCTATTGCTTAGGAGCCAAGCAAGTAGAACTCTGGAGCGATGTCAATGGTATGCAAAATGCTAACCCTAAGTTGGTTAAGAATACCAAAGTAATCTCCCAAATGAGCTACGAAGAGGCTTTTGAGATGGCCTATTTCGGAGCCAAAGTGATCTACCCTCCTGCTATTCGTCCTGCTATGGAAAAGAAGATTCCTGTGCTGTTACTCAATACGTTATCGCCCGAAGAAAAGGGTACTCGTATCCATGTGGCTACCCAAGGACATACCGATAAAGTGTTAGGCGTCTCTACCCTGAGTGACATCAGTATGATTACCATTTCAGGAATTGGGCTAGCAGGTACCAAGGGAAGTGCCCGCCGTGTCTTCCAAGCCCTCGAACAGGCCGATGTGAATGTGATTCTCATCACCCAGAGTTGCTCCGAACAGAGTATCTGTTTCGGAATCAAAACCAGTGACGCCAAGAGTGCCAAAGAGGCCTTGGAACATGAATTTGCCCAAGAAATAGGCTCCCTCATCAATCCTATAGAACGTACCGATAACCACGTAATTTTAGCCCTTATCGGGGACAATATGAATCACCAAACAGGCCTTAGTGGTAAGGTATTCAGTGCCTTGGGTGCCAATGGGGTTAATATTCAGGCTATTGCTCAGGGGGCGTCCGAACGCAATATCTCTGTAGTGATTGATGCTCGTGATGAACACAAGGCAGTCAATGTGGTACATGAGCGTCTCTTTCAAGAGGTCATCAAGCGGGTACACCTCTTTATCATAGGGGTAGGAAATGTGGGCGGACAGTTTATTGATATTGTCTATAAACAACAGGAATACTTTCGTAAGCAACACAAAGTGGATTTACGGGTAGTCATGATTGCCAATTCCCATCAATATGTGTTCAATGATAATGGATTACCCCAGGAGGCTCTTACGACTCTTTCTTCAGATAAGGCTTCCGATTACCCCTCTCCTACAGCTTTGGCAGAACTAATTATCACAACCAATAGGCGCAATAGTATCGTGGTGGATAACACCGCTTCGGCTGAGATTGCGGCACTCTACCCCTTACTGATTCGCAAGTCTATTTCAGTGGTTACCTGTAACAAAATTGCAGGAAGTGCACCCTTGCAGCAATATACGACACTTATGGAGCTGGTCAAAAACCAAAATTGTGATTTCCAATACGAAACTTCTGTAGGGGCTGCCTTACCAATTATTAAAACCCTACAGAACCTACTGCTTAGTGGAGATACTATCCACCGTATTGATGCAGTAGTCTCCGGTAGTCTGAACTTTATTTTTAATCATTACAACGCCACTACACCTTTCGTAGAAATTGTAAAACAAGCCCAAAAGGAAGGATATACTGAACCTGACCCTCGTATAGATCTCAGTGGCTTGGATGTAATCCGTAAAATCCTGATCCTCTCTCGTGAGGCAGGTTATCGTAAGGAAATGAGCGAAGTAGTCTTTGAAAGTTTCCTTCCTGAAAAATCCTTAGAAACGCCTTCGGTAGAGGGTTTCTATGAGGTACTCGAAAAGAATGAGGGTTTCTTCCAAGACCTCTATTACAAAGCAAAGGACAAGGGCGCTAAACTCAATGTAGTAGCTCAACTTTTGGAAGGAGACATCAAAGTTTCTTTACAGGAAATACTTCCTAATAGTCCTTTCTATCAATTGAATGGTAAGGATAATATTGTTGCTTTTTATACTGATATGTATCCTATCGAACCGCTCGTCATCAAGGGTGCAGGAGCAGGTGCCAAAGTAACTGCTAGTGGGGTACTTTCCGATGTAATGTATGTAGCTAATAAACAAAAATAATTGAAATTCTATGAATCAATCGCTTAGAAAAGCAAATCCTATACAAGAGACCGTCTGTGGTTTCGCTCCTGCTACTATTGCTAATGTGAATGTAGGCTTTGATGTCTTAGGCATCTCTCTCTCCTCAGTAGGTGACAAAGTAGAAGTAACTCCTAATGATTGTAGACAAAATAAGATTACTTTTATAGAAAGTACCACTCCCCTACCCTATGAGGTAGAAAAGAATTCCTGTACAGTAGTTATTCAAGCCATGCAGGAGAGAATAGAAAATCCCGTATATGTAGATGTTCGCATCCGCAAAGGTTTTTCCTCAGGCAGTGGTTTAGGCTCCAGCAGTGCCAGCAGTGCCGCTGCGGCTTTCGCCTATAATACCCTGATGGGTAGTCCCTTCACCTTGGAAGAACTCTTACCCTTTGCAGCTGAAGGAGAGCGTGCTGCTTGTGGGTCAGCACATTATGACAATGTCTCCCCCGCAATTCTGGGAGGAATTGTACTTTTGTATCAGAACAAACCTATACGTCTGCCCTTGCCTAAGGGCTTACATGCGGTGTCCTTCTTCCCTAATATAGAGGTCAATACCGCCTCAGCACGCAGTATCGTCTCCCGACATGTATCCTTAGATATTGTCTCCAAACAAGTATCTGCCATGGGGGCTTTTGTAAGTGGTTTATATAAAGAGGACTACGAACTGCTTAGAAAAGCCACCAAAGACTTTCTAGTAGAGCCTTCTCGAAAGATACTTATTCCTTATTTTGATGAAATGAAGGAAGCTACCCTTGCCGCGGGAGGAATCACTTTTGGTATCTCTGGATCAGGTCCTTCTGTTTTTGCCCTTGCCGAGTCCCACACTATAGCCGATCGTATTCTCACTGAGCTACACAAAATCTATGCAGGACAAGGCATAAAAACTCTTTCCTTTATTGAAGATTTAGCCAATGGCAAAGGCTGTAGAATCACAAAATTCAATGATTAATGTTCCCACGCTAGTGCGAGTATCAATTTCACTTGGGGGTGGAATTAGCAAATAAGAAAAAAATAGATTTTCTTCTTGCAGGTTTAGAAAAATGTTGTAACTTTGCACCCGCAAAATCGCCGGTATAGCTCAGTTGGCCAGAGCACGTGATTTGTAATCTCGGGGTCGTGGGTTCGAATCCCTCTACCGGCTCTAATAGCTGTCAGCTCTCTGGCAGCTTTTTTCTTTTTCTTTTCCAAAGGGGAAAATTGAATAATTAATCATTGACAATTAATCATTAAAAATAATGTCTATTTCAAAAAAAGAAACCAAGCGTATAACGGTACAAACGCTACAGGCTATGAAAGCTAAAGGAGAAAAAATCACTATGCTTACGGCATACGATTATACTATGGCTAAGATTATTGACGGGGCTGGTATTGACATCATCTTGGTAGGTGATTCTGCAGCTAATGTAATGGCAGGATATGAGACTACCCTACCGATGACTTTGGATGCTATGATATACCATGCTTCTGCCGTGGCACGTGCCTGCTCTCATGCTTTGGTGGTTGCCGATTTGCCTTTTGGTACTTACCAGTCCGACCCTCAACGTGCTTTGGACTCTGCCATCCGTATGATGAAAGAAAGTGGTGCACAAGCTGTGAAACTTGAGGGCGGACGAGAAATCGGTGAGGGTATTCGCCGTATCTTGGATGCTGGTATCCCTGTGATAGGTCACTTAGGACTTACACCTCAGTCTATCAATAAGTTCGGAGGGTATGGACTTCGTGCCAAAGAACAGGCAGAAGCTCAAAAACTCAAGGAAGATGCTCATTACCTACAAGAATTGGGCTGCTCTGCCATCGTCTTGGAAAAAATCCCTGCTGCTTTAGCTAAAGAGGTTACTCAGAGCCTTTCAGTGCCTACTATCGGAATTGGAGCAGGCCACGAGGTAGATGGGCAAGTGCTTGTATCTCAAGACTTTTTCGGTATGTTTGTGGATTACAAGCCCAAGTTTGTACGCCAATACCTCAACCTACATGAGCTAATGACAGGAGCGGTAAGCCAATATATTACCGATGTAAAGGCACAAACGTTCCCTAACGAAAGCGAACAGTACTAAGGGAATGAAGACAACCCCACAGAACCTACAAGTGCTTTACGAAGATAACCACTTGATAGCCATTAACAAAAGAGCAGGGGATATCGTCCAAGGAGATAAAACGGGCGATATCCCCTTAAGTGAGATAGTAAAGGAATATTTGGTCAAGAAATACAATAAGCCCGGTGATGCTTATCTGGGAGTAGTACATCGCTTAGACAGACCCACTACAGGTATTGTTCTCTTCGCTAAAACTTCTAAGGCTCTTCCCCGACTCAATGCTGCCTTTGCTACCAAAGAAGAAGTTTGCAAACGTTATTGGGCTTTGGTGGAGAAAAAAACTATCCCTGCCGAGGGTACTCTTACGCACTTTTTGGTGCGCAATACCTCTCAGAATAAGTCCTATGCCTATCAAACAGAAAAGCCACAGTCCCAGAAAGCGGTGCTTACTTATAAGGTTTTGGCTACTCTTACCCATTATCTGTTAGTGGAAATTAATCTGCTTACAGGTCGTCATCACCAGATACGCGCCCAGTTTGCCGCTTTAGGCTGTCCTCTCAAAGGGGATCTCAAGTATGGTGCCAAGCGTAGTAATCCTGATGGGAGTATCTGCCTACATGCACGAACTTTAGAACTGCTCCATCCTATAAAAAAAGAACCCCTCAGCATCACCGCTCCCCTACCTGAATCCTTCAATAACTTATTAAAAAAAATAATATCAGACTTATTATAGAATAACAAAGAAAGGAGAACTTACCTTAGCCTTTCAAAAATTACTTCTTAACATATTAATCAGTATCAATCGAGGTATCTTTACAATATTAGTATAGATTAGAATCTTACAAAGTTATTTATAGAGTAAAGTTTTAATTTTGAAAAACTTCATAATATGCTGCTCAATATTGAAAATAAATGCTCTATTTCCTTCTTTGTATTGAAACTATGCAAGCAAATCCTTAATCGTTCTTCACCTTTAGGGACTGTAGGCGAAAGGATAGGCTTAATTCCCAACCCTTTTTCCTGTAAAGTACAAGCCAACTGTCCTACACGTTCGTTGCCAGGAATTATAAGTCCCTGTATAGCCGATTGAGAACAAATGAACTGAACTTCTTTATTTATAGCATTAAATTCTCGGACTTTCTTCATAAAAAAGGTAATATTCTGTTGTAACTTCTCTTTTTCTTCTAATTCTGGTAAAAGCAAATAAGATGCTAATATAGTAGCTATATTCCCAGGAGAAGGAGCTGTCGTATATATAAACGAACGTGCAAAGTTTATTAGATAATCTATTACTATTTGATCTGCTAAGACTATCGCTCCATGGGCTCCCATTGCTTTTCCAAAGGTAATAAGACGCAAGAGGATATGCTTTTCTATTCCTAATTTTTGACAAAGACCTTCTCCTTTTTCTCCGAAAACACCTACTGAATGAGCTTCATCTACAATTAGATAGGCATTATATTTCTTAGCTAAGATAACCATAGCTTCCAAGTCGGGAATATCTCCATCCATAGAGAAAACGGCTTCTGTAGCAATATAAAGCGTAATATCTTGATTAGAAAATTTTTTTAACTTTTCCTCTAAATCAATTAAGGAATTATGTTTAAACTTAAAATGTTGAGCTTTACTTAATTGCAATCCGTCACGTATAGAAGCATGTATATACTGATCATATAGGACAATATCTCCTTTTTGCGGAATAGAAGAGAATATTCCTAAATTGGCATCATATCCAGAATTAAAAATTAATCCTTTAGGAGCATTATGATAATTGGCTATCACACTTTCAGCATTTTCTATCAAATCATAATTTCCAGAGAGTAATCGAGATCCGGTACTCCCATTTTTCCAAGAGAAGGAAGTCAATAAGTTTAGGGCATATTCTTTAACCATAGGGTTACGAGCCAGTCCTAAATAATCATTGGAATAAAAGTCAGTATTATAATTCTTTAGAGACAAACTACGGAAAGTATTTATTTGTTTGCGTGACTTAAGTGCATCTTCAAGTGTTTTCGGTATTGATGAATACATTATTTTTTTATATTAAGAACTGTTTTTTCTATAATGACCGTGGTAATCCATGCCCAAAGAGCAGGTAAAATCCATGATAAGCCATATTCATGAAAGGGAAAAGGTATCTCTATAACATGAATATCTAACTGTTCTAAGAAAATAGGAATTGAGGTAAGAAAAGTTACAACACTTACCATTCTAAACACATGTTTAGAAGCTAGATAAGAAGGGAGTAAATGTAAAAAAATGAGTACAATCACTGTAGGATAGAAAAGAACCAATACAGGATAGGCTATTTTTATAATAAAATCCACTCCAAAAGGTGCAATAATAGCACTATAGATGCATAAAACAGTTACAAATATCCTATAAGTATGTTCATCCCCACGAGTAAGTGCTTTAAAAAAATCTGCTCCTCCTGTAATAATCCCCACAGCCGTAGTAAAACAAGAGATACTTACGGCTATACTTAGTAACAATCCTCCCATACTTCCCAAGACATGCTTAGTTATAAGCGATAACAGAAGGACTCGCTGGTTTACCTCAAGAAAATTTCCTCCTTGTGAAGCACCCGTGTAGATAAATCCTGTATAGGTAATAAAAAGAAGTAATCCACTCCCCATTCCTGCATAAATAGTCAGGTGTTTTATTTGTCTCTTATCCAAAGAATTATCAAGAAATAAAGAAGCTGTAATTACTCCTCCTATGATAATAGATGCCATTGCATCATAAGTTTGATATCCCTCCAAAAGTCCTTGTCCAAAAGGTTTATCAAAAGAAGATATTTCCACCTCACCTTGCAGAAAAATAGCTCTTATTATTAGTAATAATATAACACCTATCATAATAGGTGTTAGGTACTTCCCCAATACGTCCAATACTTTATTTCTTTGATAACAAAGATACCCTACCAAAAAGAAATAAATAATATAAAACAGATACATAAGCCAAGAGGGAATTTCTCCATCAAAGGAAGCTGAAATCATCTCATAACTAACCGAAGCTGTTCGTGGCATAGGAAATACAAGGCATATCCCATAGAGTAAGCCCCCCAATAGCACTCCTACAAAAGGATGTATTTTCCTGCCAAAATCCAATACAGAACCCCGCAGGCGTGCCTGTACAAATATCCCTAAAATAGGAATCAGTACAGCAGAAATACAAAAACCTATAGAGACTAATAACCAGTGCTCTCCAGCTAACTTTCCTAAGTAGGGAGGCAATATAAAATTACCTGCTCCAAAGAAAATAGAGAACATGGCAAAAGAGGTAACAATAATGCGTACAAAAGATAATCTCATTTTTACATTTTTAAATTAAGAATTCTTTTTTAATACTTCACTTTAATATAGTGGTTCTCCATTGAGGTCTGTAGTGAGAGCAGTAGTCATAAAGTCATAAAAAGGACGCATAGCTATAAAAGTATCTATTACTTGTTTAGAAAAATTATCCTTAAACACTTCTTCTGAGGAAAAATCTCTCTTGAGGAGGAACTGTTTTTTTCTTAAATAGGCAATCATCGGGTCATCCTTGCTAAACCCTTTAGGAGCAGTTTTTACCTCATCTCCAAAGAGTTGTCCATCAAAATACTTCACTATAGGAGCTGAGTTCATAATCTGTGAGAAAATTTCTCCATCCACAGATATTTCTTGACGAATACGTAAGAGATCTTTAGGTTCTGGATTAAAAAATCCTCCTCCGGCAAAGCTTCTTTCAGGACTTATATGTAGATAATATCCTCCCCTATACTTAGGCTGCTCCCTCCCAAAGTACAGTCCAAAATGTGTTTTGTAAGGAGGTTTATCCTTAGAAAAGCGTAAGTCATTATATATACGATATATCTTAATAGCACCTAAATGATCATGTTTTTGCATTTCTGAATAAATATCCCTAAAGAAACTTTCTGCTTGATCCTTTGCTTGTTCATAATCTTTCTTATTATTGACAAACCATTCACGGTTATTATTTACAGCCAATTCAGAAAGAAAAGAAAATATATTATTTGTTAATTTTGTTAATTTTTCCATGATACTTTTAATGTATAAGCGAATTTACTTATTAAAGCGCAAAGATACAATTTTTTTGATACAAACATAAAATTATTTCTAAATTATTTCTATCTTTGCAACGTTTTAATAAATTGTATAGAATGGAAACCAACCGCCAGAAAAAAATAGCTGGGCTTCTACAGGAGGATTTAGGAGATATATTAGGGCGTGCCGTACAAGCAGGCGGGCTGACAAATCTTATTATATCCGTTACCAAGGTAGCTGTCACTGTGGATTTGACTCTTGCTAAAGTATATATTAGTGTATTTCCCAATGAACGAGGTGTAGAGATTCTATCGGCTATACAGTCCAATAATTCTCAGATAAAGCATGAAGTAGCCCAACGAACACGCTATCAACTAAGGAAAATGCCGGATCTTAGCTTCTTTTTAGATGATTCTTTAGAATACCTTTCTCAGATAGAACATTCTCTCAAAGGAGAAGAGAACCCTATAGAACACCCTGAATTGCTTATCAAACGTAAAAAATCATAGCCTCTTGAAAGCCTCTCTCTTTATCGCTTGGCGATATGTGCGTTCTAAAAGTTCGCAGAATGTAATTAATATCATCAATCGTATGTCCATCTTCGTACTGATCGTAGGAGGGGCTTCACTAATGATTGTTTTGGCAGGTTTTTCGGGCTTGAGAACCTTTAGCATGTCTTTTTCTAACTTCTTTGACCCTGACCTAAAAATATTTCCTAAGAGCGGAAAAACATTCACCTTTTCTCCTGATAAGGAAAAAGCCCTTACAGAAAGTGGAGTCGTTGCCTATTATAGCAAAGTATTGGAAGAAAGAGTATTCCTTAACAGCAGAGGTAAAAACTATATTGCCTATATCAAGGGAGTAGATGAAAACTATCCTAAGGTAAATGCTGTAGATAGTATCTTAGTTATCAGTCCAAAGGATTGGCTCCTAAATGATGATTATGTAGTGGTGGGAAACATTATTGCTGAGACTCTGAATTTGGGACTCTTCACCAGTACCACTCCTCTACAAATTATTGTTCCTAAGGCAGGTAAGGGTAGTATCACCAGCACCCCTTATAGGGAGGAAACGGTCTTACTCTCGGACTATTATCAAGTAACGGAGGACTTGGACAGCAAGTATGTGTTTGCCACTCTATCCTTAGCCCAACGTTTGACAGGGTTACAAGCAAATGAGGTGAGTGCCTTAGAAATCAAGCTCTCCAAGGGTATCTCCGCCAATGAAGGAAAGAAACATCTACAAAAGGCTTTAGGGGATTCCTTTGTGATAAAAGACCGTATGGCACTCAATGAAGACCTCTATAAGATGTTCCAAACAGAAAATTTGGCAACTTACCTGATTTTTACCTTAGTACTCATTGTAGCCTTATTTAATTTGGTAGGAGCAATTATTATGATGATTTTGGACAAACAAAAGAACTTATATACGCTCTTTGCTCTGGGAATGACCTTAAAACAAATACGGAGTATTTTCTTTCTACAAGGGACAATAGTTTCCTTATTAGGAGCTATCTTTGGCGTAGGTTTAGGAGTAGGGATTGCCTGGTTACAGCAAGTTCACCCCATGCTGTATATCAACCCCAATGCGGTCATTCCTATCCCTTATCCTATGGATATTCGCCTCTCAGAAATTATAATCGTATTTTTTACCATTCTAATACTGGGAATTATAGCCTCTGCCATAGGGGCTAGCAGAACCCAAATTAATGATTAATAAAATTAGTTTTCTATACCAAGCAAGTAAAAATAACCCTTAAATACATTACAAATGAAGAAAATCGTTTTGTTAGTAAGTAGTTTTTTCTGCTTAAGTAGCTGTGCAGATTTGCAAAGCATTATGAACAGCACCCAACAAGGAGGTGCCCTTACCTCAGTGGATATTTCCAATGGTCTGAAACAAGCCTTAGAGTTGGGGATTGTCCAAGGCGTGGATTTGCTTAGCCAAAAGGATGGTTATTATGGCAATTCACTTACTAAAATTCTTTTCCCTGAGCCTCTGCAAAAGGTAGATAAAACCCTTAGAAGTATTGGTTTGGGAAGTCTTGCCGATGAAGGGGTAAAGCTGCTCAACCGTGCTGCTGAAGATGCTGTAACCGAAGCCAAACCTATCTTTATCAATGCAGTAAAAAACCTTTCCTTTTCTGATGCTACAGCAATCCTTACAGGAGGTAAAGATGCAGCTACTCAATACTTAAAGAAAACTACTACCCAATCCCTGATACAGGCTTTTTCTCCTAAAATAAAAGCCTCTCTTAGTAAGGTAGGAGCCGATGAGGTATGGTCTAATATTATCAATAAATATAATGCTATTCCTTTAGTAACCCAAGTAAACCCCAACCTAACAAACTATGTAACAGAAAAAGCCGTAGAGGGACTTTTCTTACAAGTTGCTAAGAAAGAAGAAGATATTCGTACCAATATTAGTGCGAGAACAACTCCCTTGTTACAAAAGGTTTTTGCTAAGCAGTAAAACATATTTCTAAGCAGCAGAATAGCTAACATTATACCCTCTGAAAGTAGTCTTACTTTCAGAGGGTATTTTATGCTCTCTATAAAGCTATATTATCATTTTTGGAAACTCTCCCTTCCCCAGAAGAAAGGTGGCTCTATGTGCAAGGCTCTAAGATAAGTATATCCCTGTCCTCTATGGTGACTTTCGTTTTCTATGGCATAGAGAATCCACTGAGTAAAGCTAAAAGTCATTTGATACAGCGTTATAGGTTGGGTAAAATCCCTTATCTCTTTCCATTCTTTGTCTATCTGAGCGGTAACCTTATCCCATAAAGCTAACAGATCGGATTTCTGAGTAGGAAACTTTCCTTCTTCCAAAAATTTATGATGTTTTTCAGGGAGTATTTCGCCAAATATACCATCTGTTATTGCAATAAATTCTTCTACCATAGCAGAAAATGGACGTAGGTTAGCAATATTAAAAGTAAAGAGATCTTTTTCAGGAAAAGCCTCAATGACCTTACGGGTCAAAGCACGTACATCTTTGAAATTGGTATGCAGTGCCTCAGGAGTAAGCAATTCTTTCATGTTTATTTGTATTTATTTGTATATCAGTAATTCCATTTAGTGGTTCAGAGTATTAATCATTGTTGGCATTAATTATTAGATTAGTCCCATTTGTTACAAGTAGAAACGGCATACTTACCACCACCTGTAAAAATCAGTGCTAAGGCTGGAAATAGGAACAAGGCAGGAAGTTCAGGAGCCCAGCCTCCGTGTGGAGTAAGTTCCAAAAGCACTTCTGAATAAGCTAAGAGTAGTACAAAGCAACCCGTACCCACCATTACAAAAGCTGCCAAGCGGGTTCTATAGCCTATAGCTACCAATAAAGGAGCTACTATTTCTCCTAAGAAAACACCATAAGCGATAAACGTCGGCAGATGTTTTCCTTCTAAAAGCGACACAATATAGCCTAATGCCTCTGCGTGAATGAGTTTGTTTATTCCATGAGGAATCATCAAAAGCCCTATAGTAAGGCGAATGATAAGCAGACCTAAATCTTTATTTTTCATTGTTGTTATATTTAAAATTCGGTGCAAAGATAGTACTTTTTATTTTTTTAGCAAATGTACATTCTGATATACCTTTCTAATCTCGTCTCTTACTTCCATTAGGGCAAATCCCAACAGATTCTTACCACGCCACGCAGCTATATTTTGTGATTTCTCATTGTCTTTGCTCAAGCCTATCCCCCAAATGGTATCCATCGGACTTGCTTCTACCAATATTTTATCGCCTGTAGAGAGCAAAAAGTCCATCATTTCCTTATTCTGGGTGAATTTGTAGTAATTCCCATTCAGTACGATACTGTATTTGGCTTTGTCCCACACCTGAGGGTCAAAGTTACGCACTTTCCTACCCAAAGCTTTCATTAGCTTAGGATCGGAAGTGTTCATGATTTCTTCTTCCACCTCTTTATCACCAAACAAACGTGCTTTCTCAGCCATCATATACTGCTCAGTACAAGAATATTCATCTCCATCTATACAAAAAGATGAAGGTTGCCATTGCGAAAAACAAGATTCATCTACTACCTTGCAATTAGGCTTCCAAAAGAAGACAAACTTGAGCTTCTTAGCCGAGTTGATAAACGTTGCTTTAGAGTATTTATAAGCCCCTTTAGGCTGCCAAAAAGGAATCCCTTCGTAGTAATAATCCTCTTCATTAGGATGTCTGTCTTTCAAATCCTTATCATTTACAGCCCAATTGTTGCAGTGCCAAAAGCAAGGATACGGAAATAGTCGTTGATATTCCTGTTGTTGTGCAGAGGTAAGTGCTTCGTACCAATCCCAAAACTGATAACGGTAGTCCTCACCACCCCCCATACGCCAGCCCATAGAGAACTCAGTAAATTCAGGGTATTCAATCCACTGTGGTGGCATAAGTTTAAAATTAGGTTTCATCATCGTGTATTTTTAGTAAGTACATATTTCTTAGGGGTAGTCCCAAATTTCTTTTTAAAGGCAGCTATAAAATGACTGGGCATACTATAGCCGAGTTTCAAGGATAGTTCATTGACATTGTATTGTTCGGTAGTGAGCCATTTACGTGCCAGCTCCATTTTGTAATCAAAGAGAAAGCCATAGACGGACTCCCCATAGATCTGCTTAAAACCACTTTTGAGCTTCTTTAGGGGCAATCCCACCTCCTCTGAGAGTTCTTGCAAGGAAGGTGGTGAGGTCATGTGCCTAAGGAGTAGCTCCTTAGCCTGTCGAATCTTCTGTACATTCTCCTCACTGGAGAGAAAAGGACAAGCCTCTGTCTCAGTCTCTTGTCCTTTATTAAAATACAGGCTCAACAGCTCATATATCTTTGCCCTAAGGTACAGCGAATAGAGACTTGCAGGTAAGTGCATAGTACGTATCTGGTGCAAAATGATGAACAACTGTGGAGAGATTCCTACCAAGGTATAGTATTTCTCATGCTGACGCATAGGAGAGAGAAAATCAATTATCCCTGATTCTCCTAAAAATAACGAATGAAACCTTCCTATAGTGATAAAGATCGAAAAAAGAGTGGTTCCTGGTGCCAATCGTACCTGTAAGGGTAATATTTCCTTAGGATTATACAATAAAAGACTTTCCATTTCCTTTAGGAGCATAGAATAATTTCCTGAATGAAAAACAAAGGTTACCGCTCCCTTATCACAGAAATGAAATTGAATAAAGTTTTGCTTAATTTCTTGGGTAACCATCTGAGAATCATTACTTTCATTTTCCTTCCGTAGGACAAATATTCCTTCTTCTATTTCTCGAAAAAGTGAAGCACTTTGGTCGTTATTTTTTGTGTACATAGATAGGTGTTTTTTGCGTTTTCTTATTTAGACTTTTTCTATATTTTGATAAATAAAGAATAGTAAAATACTGACTTACAATCATTAATAAATTAAAGTGCAAAGATAGTACTTTCAGAGCAAAAAAAAGAACTTTTAGCGATATTTTTTTTCAGAATATAACCTTATTTTTGCGTTTGTTTTTATGGATATAACAGATGACTCAAAATACAATTCAAAAAGAAACCCATTTTTATACTATTGGAATTAGTTACAAAAAAGCAGATGCAGATATGCGAGGACTTTTTAGTTTGGATACCGAGCATCAAGAAAGTATCCTTGCAGAAGCTCAAGCAGGAAAAATGGAAGGACTTGCTATTATTTCTACCTGTAATCGTACAGAACTCTATGGTTTTGCAGAACATCCCTTTCAATTAATTCAGAAATTATGTACTCATTCCAAAGCAACTCTTGAGGATTTTGAAAAAGTGGGATACATCTATAAAAACAAAGAAGCTGTTAATCACTTATTCAATGTAGGAACAGGCTTAGATAGTCAAATATTAGGGGATTTTGAAGTTATAAGCCAATTGAAGAAATCTTTTTCTCTGGCAAAACAATACCATCTTATCAATGCTTTCTTAGAACGTTTGCTTAATAGCGTGATCCAAGCTAGTAAGCGAATCAAGAATGAAACAGAACTCTCCAGTGGAGCTACTTCTGTATCTTTTGCTTCTGTACAATATATCTTACAAAATGTAACTGATATTTCCAATAAGAAAATACTCCTTTTTGGTACTGGAAAAATAGGTAGAAATACTTGTGAAAACTTAATTAAACACACTAATAACGAACACATTACTCTTATTAATAGAACTAAGGAAAAAGCACAGGAAATCGCAGGGAAATTTAATGTTTTAGTGAAAGACTATGCTCTTCTGGAGAGTGAATTAGCCCAAACAGATGTGTTAGTAGTTGCTACAGGGAGTAAAACACCTACAATTACTGAGGAAATACTTCCTAAAGATAGAAAAATGCTCATATTAGACCTCTCCATTCCCAAAAATGTAGCTGATTCGGTACAAAGGATGGATAAAGTAACACTTATTCACATGGACCACCTCTCTCAGATAACAGATGATACTTTGGAACGTAGAAAAGCATTTATTCCTCAAGCTCAGCAGATTATAGAAGAAATTAAAGAAGAGTTTGACCAATGGTTACAGAATAGGCGATTTGCTCCTACTATTCAAGCGCTCAAACACTCCTTAGAGGAACTAAAAAATGGAGAAATAGATTTTCAACGAAAAAAGATACCTGACTTCAATGAACAACAGGCAGAAATTATTAGTGATAGAATCATTCAAAAAATTACTACTCGCTTTATCAATCATCTAAAAGAAAGTGCTTCACCGGAAGAGAGCCTCTCCCTTATGAAACAAGTTTTTGAACTTTAAACCCAATCATTTAAGCATAAAAAAATCGGTAAGAAGTTTACCGATTTTTCTTTTGATTTTTGCTAATGAAAGAGACTACTGCATAAGTGAGTATCAGACAGACTAACGCAAAGAGTAGAATCATCATAGTTCCATTGGTGTGATTGTACAATGGGAAAAAATATAAAATATTCATCTTTATTATTTTACAATTCTTTAAAAACAGTATGTAATAAGCGTTTCTTATCACTGATGCTTTCCTCCATGGAGATCATACTCTCAGTTCTGCTTACTCCTTGAATATCATCTATCTGGAAAATAATTTCTTTAGCATGTTTAGTATCTCTCGCTCGTATTTTACAAAGAATATTATACTTCCCACTAATGATACTTGCTTGAGTAATATAAGGAATTTCAGAAAGTCGTTCTATAACAAATTGTGTTTGGTGGTTCTTTTCTAAGAAAATACCTACATAAGCTACAAAGGTGTAACCTATCTTTTCATAATCTACTGTAAGTGTAGAACTCTTAATGATGCCTGATTCCTCCATTTTTTTTACACGGATATGAACTGTCCCTGCTGATACTTCCAGAGCTTTGGCTATATCGGTGAAAGGCATTCGTGTATTCTCAATAAGCATATCAAGAATTTTATGATCAATCTCATCTAACTTAAATCGTGCAGCCATACTTTTAATTTTGGGAGCAAAGGTATAACTTTTTTGGGGATAAAAAAGGGAAAATAGCAAAAAAATTATATTTTTTTTACTTCATCTTCAATATAAGCTAAAATATGAGAAATAATATTATCAATATTGCAATTATTTTCATTATATACTTCTGATAACATATAAGTATGATGAGCATAATAATCCTGTTTATTTCCTATTTCTAATAACTTAGGAGAGAATGTAACTTTCTCCCCATGAAGGGTTTCCTCCAATTGTATATAAAATCTTTGTGTCAGGTTTTTATCATTTATAATACAGTAATCACAGAAATTCTTTCGATTCTCAGGAATCTGGAAATACTCCTGGTATAATGTCCCTGTTACATTATTATCATTAATGTATTTTAGTCCTTCTAGTATTGATAAAGCAATATATTTTCTGGTTTGCTCTCGAAGGTAATCATTAGGATAAAAGCCAGATTCAATAAGTATCGTAGGAGTTCCTAAAAGGGAGAATTGATCTCCTGTGCAATTAGGATTAAAACTATCATCAAAACGACCTACACAATTACAAATTAACTTTTGTAAATTATAATTCATTTTTGTAATCACCTCCATTGCTTTTTTTCGTATTATTGTTATACTTCTTGATTCATCTACCGCAGGGGCTAAGAAGGATATAGTAGCAGGTTTGTCCTTTACTCCAAAAATAGTTCGTTGATCATGCAAATTAAAACAGAAAGCAGGCTTTATTTCTTCAAAAATCCTTTTAAGAAACTGGCTTTCTTTTTGTGAAAGATTTATAGCATCTCTGTTAAGATCTACTTTATTGAAATTCTCTCTTGTATATAAATTAGCTCCATCAGGATTTAGCATAGGAATAATATATAACTGACTATCTGAGAAATAATATCCTTGTTCCGAGAACAGCTTTAATATATCCACTAAGGCACGAGTGGTAGTACTCTCGTTTCCATGCATCTGTGACCATAATAAAATACGTTTATTCCCTTCTCCAATCCTATATAAAGGAATAGGAAGCCCATTTTCAGAAGTTCCTTCCAACATTCTCCAAAATGAATAGTCCTTAAGGATTTCCTCTAAATGATAGAAGGAAACATACTTTCCTGTAATTCTCTCATCTTTAGTATAAATGTAATTCATTTGATTTTTTTACAAAAGTAATATTAATATCATTCACTTTTGTAAAAACTAATTAGTTTATTGTTGTAAAATATTTTTGTATCTTTAAAATAATTGTTTTACTTTTGTAATTATAATTTAATCTTTATAGACTATGTTTAACCAACAAGATTTTATCGCTCGTTTACAGAGACTTATGGAATATAACGAATTAAGTGCATCTGCTTTAGCAGATCATTTAGGAGTTCCTCGTTCAAGTATATCTCATCTATTATCAGAAAGAAACAAACCTAGTCTAGATTTTGTACTTAGAATTATAGATAAATATCCTGAGGTGGACTTATATTGGCTACTCTATGGAGATGGAAATTTCCCTAAAGAAGAAAAGAAAGAAAAATTAGTGAATACTACGCTTATAAACACAGAAATTCCTTTTCCTAATATGGACGAAATTTCTTCTAAAAAGCGTGAAAATAAAGAAATTATTAAAGCATCTACTCCTGATAAGATAACCAAACGCATCCAGAAAATAATTTTCTTTTATACTGACAAATCCTTTGAAATATTTGAAAATTTGTAGTATATTTGTACTTTAATTATTGAACTTTATTAATTTTACATTTGTAAACTTTTTATGATAGAACATTTATTAACTTTAGATGCCTTAGTAGCATTGCTTACCCTTGTTTTCTTAGAAATAGTATTAGGAATTGACAATATTATTTTTATATCAATTGTTACTGGAAAACTTCCTGACCAACAAAGAAAAAGGGCTACTCGTGTTGGATTATTTTTAGCTATGCTTATTCGTATAGTATTGCTGTTCTGTATCTCCTTATTAATACAACTCAAAGAGCCATGGATTCGTGTAGACTATAGTTGGTTTAAAGTATCTCTTAATGGGCAAGCCATCATTCTACTTATAGGAGGGTTATTTCTTTTGTATAAATCGACCCGAGAGATTCATGCCAAAGTAAATCATATAGAACACATTACAGATTCCAATGAGGCTGAGAAGTCAAGAAGAACTTCTTTTTGGGGAACTATCTTTCAAATTCTTATGATTGATATCATTTTCTCCTTGGATAGTATTCTCACCGCTGTGGGAATGACAAATGGTTTAGAAGGAGCTCTTTTAATAATGATTATTGCAGTAGTTATTTCGGTAGGTATTATGATGCTCTTTGCTGTTCCTGTAGGAGATTTTGTGAATCACAATCCATCCATTCAAATATTAGCACTCTCCTTCCTCATTCTCATAGGTTTTATGCTTATTACAGAGAGTATGCACCTGTCTCATGCTATTATTTTTGGAAAGGAAGTAGGTGCCATCCCTAAAGGATATCTATACTTTGCTATTGCCTTCTCTTTAGCCACTGAATTCTTAAATATGCGAATGCGAAAAAAATCTTAACTTCACAATATTAATTCAGAAAGATTAAAGACTCCAATGCAATTAACTGTTTTTGGAGTTTTTTTATTGTTATGCCCTTACTACTTATTATTATATTATCTATTGAAATTTCCTGCCTTTAAATAACCAAGAAAACCAAAAATATATGATTTAGATATCTAAGATATCGTTTGTTCCTTTGCCCCCTTTCTTTGTAAAACAAAAATAAAAGAAAACTTACAGTTTCATAGAAACTTATTAACTTACAAATTCAATAAAAATATTACCATTTTTCAAATGAATTTTATTAATAATTTGCTAATTATATAATTGATTATTAAGTGTATACAATATGATTTATAAACTAAATGTTTATATTTATAGCTCATAAAATTAACTATATTGATGAATTTCAATATATTATATACATATATATTCATATTCTATATAGTAAATTAATTGTAAATAATATGAATGTAAAACATTACACTATAATATATAAATATATATGAACCAATTATTTATATATAATTAAAATTAATTATTTAATAAAAGAAAACTTTTATGTATATTTGCATTCAATTTATAGCGTTCTTTCCTTGAAGGATTGTACATGACTCATGGAAAAAAAATCACCTTATAAAACGATTTGCTTTAGTATTTTTGGAAATTTAGGATTGGCAGGAATCAAGATTAGTGCTGGGATCTTGGGGAACTCCTATGCCCTAATTGCCGATGGCATAGAGTCTGTTTCTGATGTTTTCTCCTCCAGTTTGGTATTTTTTGGGTTAAAATATGCAGAAAAACCTGCTGATAAAAATCATCCTTATGGACATGGGAAAATAGAACCTTTGATTACTTTCCTTGTTGTAGGATTTTTGATTGCCTCTGCCCTACTGATTGCTTATCAAGGATACCAAAATATCCTTACCCCTCAGAAGAGTCCTAAGGCATGGACATTAATATTGTTAGGAATCATCATACTTTGGAAGGAGATCAATTACCGTGTAGTTCTTAGCAATAGTAAACTTACAGGGAGCACTTCCCTTAAAGCAGACGCTTGGCATCATCGGTCTGATGCCATTACTTCTGTAGCTGCTTTTATAGGTATTAGTATCTCCTTACTCTTTGGAGAAGGTTTTGAAACGGCTGACGATTGGGCTGCACTGTTCGCCTCTGGGATTATACTCTTCAATGCTTATCTGATTTTCCGTCCAGCTCTTGGTGAAATTTTGGATGAAGACGTTTATGAGGGGCTATCCTTAAGAATTAAGGAGATTGCCAAGGATATTTCAGGAGTTATGGCAGTGGAAAAATGTCATATTAGGAAAGCAGGGATGTCTTATTGTGTAGATATCCATATCATTGTCAATGGAAAGATTACAGTAAAAGAAGGACATGATATAGCCCATACCTTCAAGGATACTTTACAGAAGAGAATTCCTTCTCTCACTTCTATACTTATTCATGTAGAACCTGATTATAGAGATATTTGTCTTAAATGTAAGAATATTTAAGTATAATACTCCCCTACAAAACTAACTTAGCAGTAGCTTCTCTTTGAATCTTATCGGAGGAAGTAAGCTTAAATTGAGGGAGGAAATATATCTTTTTAGGAAGTTCATACTTTGAAAATATAAGCTCTTTTTGTAAATTACTAAGCAAATTAGGATAATCTTCTTCCTTACCTTCTACAAAAAGGACTACCTTTTCACCTAACAACTCATCTGGCTCTTTCCATATAAAAAATCTGTCTGAGATAAATGAAGATAGCTTGCTTTCTACTCCTTCTGGAAAAATCTTTATTCCTCCTGAGTTAATGATATTATCCAAGCGACCTTTCCATTGGAAGGACTTATTCCCATGAAGAATAACTACATCATGAGTCCTTATTTGCTTATCAGACACCTCTGGACAATCTATGACTAAGCAATGATTCTTATCCTGGGATACGGTTATTTTTCCTAATGTAGTATAAAAAAAACTATGTTCTTTTCTGGGACTAATGGTTCGTAAGGCTATATGAGAAACTGTTTCCGTCATTCCATAAGTAGCATATATTTTAGAAGGTACTTCTTGGAATGCTTTTTCCATTTCTAAAGAAATAGGAGCTCCTCCTAAGATAATCTTTCTGGCTCGGTATAGTTCACTCAAGGATTTTATAGCTTGCATAGGAGTTAGGGCTACAAAATCATACCCCCCTACAGCAGAGGCAAAAGGAGTACTACTTGGTGGCATTATATGCAAAGAAAGCCCCAACACTAAGGCTCTGACTATCATCATTTTCCCAGCAATATAATCAGTAGGAAGTACACATAAAGCAGTATCTCCGACTTTTAAGCAAAGAAAATTTCCTGTAAGCATAGCAGAGTGAACCATATACTTTTTCTTAACTTGTATTTTCTTAGGAATTCCCGTAGTACCAGAGGTTTGTAACTCTATGTGATCATATTCATCGAACCATTGAGTAAGGAAAATAGCTGCTTTTTGCAAATGCACTTCTTTACTTTCTGAAAATAAAGTAATTATTTCTCTTATTCCTTGCTCTTTACAAGGAATATCATTTATCTTTGTAGCCTTATGCAAATGATTTATTATGAATGAATTCATTTCAATATTTAATCAATTTTTCCAAAAAGACGTGATTTCCAGTCTGTCCAATGATATTTCTTGGCAAAAATATACAACAATAATAACAAAGGTAAAAAGAAGGAAAGCAGATAAAGTCCTGTGATTTCAGGTTCGGATACCTCTTTAAGTAATGAAGGCGTTTGAAATACACTCCATGAGGAAGTGGTCAGAAAGGAAATAAAAAAATTATTAGCAATATGGAAGCCTAAAGAGAGTTCTAAGCCATCGTCCATCAAGGTAAGTATTCCTAAAAATAGCCCTAAACTAATATAGAATAATAAAAAACCATAGCCCATTTTACCTATTTCAGGATTAGCCACATGTACCAAGCCAAAGAAAATGGAGCTAAATAGAAGAGGTATCCCTTTGTTTCTACTTACAATAGCCATTGCTTGAAGAAAATATCCTCTAAAAAAGTATTCCTCAAAACCTGCTTGAAAAGGGATAAAAAGCAAAGAAATAAGAACTAAAGTAAAGAAAGGTATAGGCTCAAAATTCCATTGATAATCAGAAGGAAAAATCCAGTAGCTCAAGAGGGTCTGTAGAACAATTATCCCTCCCCACAAGGAAAAGCTAAAAAGGATTCTTTTAAAATCTATTTTCTTTCGTCCGGTAGTGAACTGGACAATAGGTTGATTATGTATGACCCTAACTATAAAGAAAAGGAGCGTAAAAAAGAGTAAGAACAATGCTACATTCATTGTGAAGAAAGGCAATTCTCCCACTTGCGCTACAAGAGCACTATAATCGGGTTGTGGAGAGAAAAAAGCATTAATATTCAATAACAAAAATAAAGATATCGGGATAAAATAAAACCATTTATTCTTGACAAAAAAACCATTTTTAATATACATATTTCCTAAAAAAATTATACTTTTGCAAAATTACGAAAAATACCTGAAGTAGAGAAGAATTGAGTCATGAATTTCTTAATCAATATAGTAGGTACTACTGCCATAGGGAAAACATCTTTAGCCATTGCCTTAGCCCAATATTTTAATACTGAGATTATCTCCTGCGACTCTCGCCAGTTCTATAAGGAAATGTGTATAGGTACTGCCGTCCCTTCCCAAGAGGAGTTATCAGCAGTTCCTCATCACTTTATCCAACATAAGAGTATCTTTGACCCCTATTCCGTGGGCGACTTTGAGCGAGAAGCAATAGCCTTGATTACCAACCTTTTTAGTAAAAAAAACATAATTATCATGGTGGGTGGCAGTGGTCTGTATAACGATGCCATACTCAAGGGTTTAGACAATTTCCCCCCTACAAGGGAAGGGGTACGTAAACAGCTCAATCAACTGTACCGAGAAGAAGGGATCACCACTCTACAACAGCATCTCAGAGAGTTAGACCCCACCTATTATAATAAAGTTGATTTACAAAACCCACAGCGTATCATACGTGCCTTGGAAGTATGCCTTAGCAGTGACCACCCTTACTCCTACTACCTTCAACAGAAAATCACCTATCGCCCCTTTACCCCTATCACCATAGGTCTCAGAGCCGATCGGGAAGCGATTTACGACCGTATCAACCAGCGTATGGAGGTGATGCTTGAGGCAGGTCTCCTTCAAGAGATAGAGCGCCTACTCCCCTACCGCCACCTCAACGCCCTACAAACGGTAGGCTACCGAGAATTCTTTGACTTCTGGGAGGGCAAGACCTCCCTAACCGAAGCCATAGAAAATGCCAAGATGAATACTCGTCGCTTTGCCAAGCGACAACTCACTTGGTTTAAGAAATCTAACGATATACAATGGTTTGACTACAAAGAAGATAGAAGAAATATTATAGACTACATTAAAAGGAGTTCTGAGTTATAAGTTTTGAATTGTTTATAGAAATAGAATTTAGGAATGTATTCATTCCTTTATGGACTTCTTGGCTATTGTTCTATTTTAATATATTAGATTTTGGCAATTTGTTTGTTTTATTGCCGAAATCTAACTAATTTAATAGGTTCATTTTTCTATCAAAAAACACCCCTACAAAGGCTATAACACAAAATTCGTTAGTATTTTGTAGGGATGGTGGCTACTTAGGATTTCTTATTAAGTAGATGTATATTATAAGGAAAAACACTCTTTAAGTTCATTATATACTGTTTGATAATGGAAACTAGAAGCAGAAGGATGGGTAATATACATAGCTGGAATCTTTTTGTCCTTCACTTTATAGTAGTACAAACCTTTCCTTTTATTTATTAGTGTATTTTCTTTAGGAAGATATTCTCCTGTATAAGGTAGTTTTGTCCAAAGTCTTTGCCCCCATACTGTGATTATATCTGGCTGATAAGTCTCCAATATTTCCCAAAATGCTTTTTCTGATTTGGCAAATTGTTCTTCAGTGGGAGATTGACGAGGTGCAACCATAGGTATCTGTACATAATTATAAAAGGCCACGTGCTCCCAAAAATCTATAATTTGCTCAGCAGACAAGTCTCCATTATTGAAAGCTTTGGCGAATTTGGTAAAAGTACGCATCCAATTGCTATGTTCCTTATTACCTCGCTGATATTCTTTAAAATTTTCTATTACCTCATTGGTAAGACTCTTCCATTCAGGATAGTCCTCAATACTTGTATTCCCCTCATCATCTGCACAATAATGGCTCTCCCCTAATACTAATACTTTTTTGCCATGGTATCCTTCTCCATATTTATCACCTATATAAGGAATGAAGAATATATTTTTTAAATTAGTTGTCATATTTCTACATCATTTGGAATTGCATTCTTCTATAATTTCATCAATTGTTTTGTTATTAATTAGTCCCTCTTCATAAAATTTAATAATTTCATTAGCAAGAGCTTCTATACTTTCTTGGCTAAGTTCTTCGCCTTTTCTCAGTAAATTATAATCAAAGGTATCAATTAGTTTATAGCCTTGTATCCAGTCTTTTGATGCTCCTTTTTGAGCATAACGGTAAGAGGTATATTGGCGATTATTGTAGAAGTCAGACCAATAGGTGATATAGGTTGATCCATTATTATTGGTATCCCCTACTCTGAGCCACATACCTGTTTCTTCTCCTTTTACTCGCCACCATAATATTCCATCTTCTTCTATAAAATCAGTGAGATTCTTTCCTAATCTTTCCTGAACTAAGTATTTGATTTTCTGAATATATGATTTTCTATTAAGGTAAGGTAGAATATGTTCTTCAAGTTTGTTGAGTTCAAGGGCGACTTGCTTTTCTATGGCTCCTCCTAAACCTATTTCTTTGGCTAAAATATTGATAATACTATACAAGTAGGTTTGAACTTGTACTTTGCTTTCCTTGCTATTTTGTTGTTTTTGAGCTTCTATAGCAATGTTGTTAAGTGATCGTAAAATGCTTTCAGAACTCTCTGGTTTGGCATAAGGGATAATATCCTTGGCTACCAATTTAAGTAATTCATTGAGTTCTTCCATAGAAATATACCTATCATCCCATATCCTCCATAGTTCTTCTATAAAGTTATTGAAAAGTTCAGATTTCTTCTCAAAAACTTTTACGTTTCTTTCCTTATCTTCTTCACTGGCGGTTTGTCCTTGTAGAAGGAAAACAGTGATAATAGCTGTAAAGATTGCCCCTATAGCAGAATTGTTGATATTCTCAACTAACTTAGGCATTTCTCCTTCGTAGATAATACTAAATATGAATATACTTAGTGAAATAGCTAATAGAATAGCTAATGCAATGAATAATTTACTTTTAAAAAATTCTTTTTTCATTATTATAAAGTTTTAAAAGTAGGGGTAATAATGCCCCTACTTATTTTTACAACCATTTATGAGAAAGTTCTTTAAGTTTCTCATCATAGACATACATCATTTTATTCCTTACAAATGTAATTGTCTTCCCTGCTACATTTCTAAATTCACCTAAAGAGTTTTCCCAATTATGGGAGATTTCTTTTAACTTCTCATCATAAATATAGAACATTTTGTTTCTATAGAAGACAACAAGTTCAGAACTAAACCCCTTTAGTTCTCCAAGAGTATTCTCCCAATTATGTGTAATTTCTTTTTGCTTTTCATCATACACATAATACATTTTATTTTTTAGTTCAATGTTTGAAATTGCCATTTTTTTAAAATTTAAATTTCTCCCTTACTCTATTACAGGCTTTTCGGGTTTCGCCTTCTAAAAACACAGCCCTTCGGATAGCTGTTTCTATTTCTGAGTGCAAAATTAGAGTGCTGAGTGGTCAAGCTACGACCGACTTGTTATTTTAACAAAGACAAAAAAGCAAACCTACTCACGAAAAATTTCGTAAGCAGGCTTGCTTTTCTCAATTATTTTTATATAGAAATCGCTTAAACTAAGACACAATAAAGGCTTGCGTTGCGTTGCGTTGCGTTGCGTTGCGTTGCGTTGCGTTGCGTTGCGTTGCGTTGCGTTGCGTTGCGTTGCGTTGCGTTCTTAAAATATTCATAATTTATTTATTTCTAATCCTCTGCAAAGGTAATAAAAAATTATGAAAGTATATTAATTCTATTTGTTAAATTTTCAAATCATTTCTTATTTCTTAATAGTTTTTCGGGTAGCTGTCTTAGTCGTTGTCTTAACGGATGTTTTTTTGGTAGCCTTCTTAGGCTTCTCCTTAGGGACCAAGAGTGCTTGGGCTTCTTCTAAAGTAAAGGCTTCTATATTGGTATCCTTGCTGAGCTCTACTTTAGTTTTTCCTTTGACGAGGTGATAGCGTCCCCAGCGGGCTTTTTCTATACGAATTCCCTCGGATGTCCATTCTTTGACCACCTTCTCGGATTCTTTCTTTAGCTTTTCTTCAATAAGGGTGGTTATATCACTCGGGGAAAGATTGTCAAAGTCATATTTCTTACTGACACTGATAAACATATTATTCCATTTGATAAAGGGACCAAAACGTCCTACTCCCTTGGTTACTTCCTTGCCATCATATACTGAGATAGGAGCATCCGCTTTTTGTTTTTGCTCGATCACCTCTTTTGCCTGTTCAAAAGTAACGGAGAATACATCCAAGGACTTATCTAAGGAAATAAAGGATTCTCCAAAGCGGATATAAGGACCAAAGCGCCCAATATTGGATTCCACTTCCTTGCCTTGGAATACGCCCAACTTGCGAGGGAGCTCAAAGAGCTTCATAGCTTCCTCAAAGGTAATCGTATCTATGGACTGATTGGGAAGCAGGCTAGCAAAGCGAGGTTTCTCTTCGTCCTCTACAGTGCCTATCTGTACCATAGCTCCATAACGACCTAAGCGAGCACTTACAGGCTTCCCAGTAGCTGGGTCAGTTCCTAAAACACGTTCTCCTGTTTCCCGTACTGCATTCTGTTCTACATCGGTAACCGTTGGGTGAAAAGCATCATAAAATCGCCCGACCATCTTTGACCAATCCTCTTTACCAGAGGCGATGTCATCAAACTCCTCTTCCACCTTGGCGGTAAAGTTATAATCTACAATATTGTCAAAGTGAGCTATAAGGAAGTCATTCACCACCATTCCTATATTAGTAGGAATGAGTTTTCCTTTGTCTGCTCCCACTTTTTCAGTAAGTTTCTTTTCTTTCACTTCACCTTTTACTAAGGATAATTGTAGATAGGTACGGCTTTCTCCTTCAAAGTTACTACGCTCTACATAGCCACGGTTTTGTATAGTGGAAATAGTAGCAGCATAAGTGGAAGGTCTCCCAATTCCTAATTCCTCCAATTTTTTCACCAAGGAGGCTTCTGTATATCGTAAAGGAGGTCTTAAGAAGCGTTGGGTAGCAATAATATTCTTATTATCAAGATGTTCTCCAATTTTTAAAGAAGGTAACATTCCCTCGTTTTCTTCTTCTTCGTCATCTTTGCCTTCGAGATACACCTTCAAGAAGCCATCAAAGGTAATCACTTCTCCAGTAGCTACAAAGGGCTCCGAATGGGTATTAGCATTGATTTTTAACTGAGTGCGTTCTACAAGCGCATCACTCATTTGGGAGGCAATAGTTCGCTTCCATATAAGTTCATATAAGCGCATTTGATCATTTTCTGCCTTAATGGTATGTGCTGCCATATCGGTAGGGCGGATAGCTTCATGAGCCTCCTGAGCTCCTTTGGAATGAGAGGTATATTGGCGTGTTTTGCTATATGCTTGTCCGTAGGACTTCTCTATTTCTTTCTTTGCAGCACCGAGCGCCTCTGGAGAAAGGTTTACGCTATCGGTACGCATATAGGTAATAAGCCCTGATTCATAAAGGCGTTGCGCTATTTGCATCGTTTTGGATACTGAGAAGCGGAGCTTGCGGGATGCCTCCTGCTGAAGAGTGGAGGTAGTGAAGGGAGGTGCAGGAGTTCTCTTAGTAGGCTTGGTTTCCAGATGAGTAACTGAGAAAGTAGCCCCTATATTTTGCTCTAAGAAATCTCTAGCAGCCTCTTGGGTAGGGAAAGACTTATTGATATGGGTCTTGATGAGTTTTCCCTCCTTGTTAAGGAACTCAGCAGTTACCTTATAGGAGGCTTCTGTTTTGAAGTCCTGTATCTCCCGTTCGCGCTCTACGATAAGTCGTACAGAAACGGACTGTACACGTCCAGCCGATAGCCCCTTACGTATTTTTTTCCATAATACAGGAGATAGTTCATACCCTACTAATCGGTCAAGCACCCTACGTGCTTGTTGGGCATTAACTAAATTATAGTCTATTCCACGGGGATTTTTTATAGCATGGTCAATGGCGGATTTAGTAATGGAATTGAAGACAATACGCTTTGTTTTCTCCTTAGGTAATTTGAGTTCTTCAGCTAAGTGCCATGCGATTGCTTCTCCCTCACGGTCTTCATCGGAAGCCAGCCAAACGGTGTCCACCTTTTTCACTTCTTCTTTGAGTGTTTTTACAAGGGTTTTCTTATCCGATGAGATAAGGTAGTGAGGCTTAAATCCATGCTGAACATCCACCCCCAGTTCCTTGTCCGGAAGGTCAGCAATATGTCCATAACTGGACAAAACTTTGTAATCATTTCCCAGAAATTTCTCAATAGTTTTCGCCTTGGCAGGAGACTCTACAATTACTAAATTTTTTGCCATTCGAATTAATATTAAAGTAAAAAAGTAATGATTAATGCCCAATGATAATGATTAATCTTCATCATTATTTTGTTGTCCCATAAGCATCAAGTATGCTTTTAAGAAATCATCTATTTCGCCATTCATCACCGCATCCACATTAGTTGTTTCATAGTTTGTACGGACATCTTTGACGAGCTTATAGGGTTGCATCACATAATTACGAATTTGACTACCCCATTCTATTTTCATTTTGTTAGCCTCAATTTCATCACGCTTAGCCTGTCGCTTCTTGAGTTCCATTTCGTAGAGTTGTGACTTGAGCAACTGCAAGGCTTTGTTCTTATTATCCAGCTGGCTACGTGTCTCAGAGTTTTCAATAATAATTCCCGTAGGATGGTGACGGAGGCGCACTGCCGTCTCTACCTTGTTGACATTCTGTCCACCTGCTCCACTGGAACGCATGGTTTCAAAAGAAATATCGGCTGGATTTATCTCTATTTCAATGGTATCATCGGCTAAGGGGTACACATATACAGAAGCAAAAGAAGTATGCCGCTTGGCATTACTATCAAAGGGCGAGATCCGTACAAGGCGATGTACCCCATTCTCTCCTTTGAGATAGCCAAAAGCAAATTCACCATCTATTTCAAGGGTAACCGTCTTTACTCCAGCCACATCACCTTCCTGATAGTTAAGTTCCTTTACAGAGAAACCTTGTCTATTTGCCCACATGATATACATACGCATAAGCATAGAAGCCCAATCACAACTTTCTGTTCCTCCTGCTCCTGCCGTAATCTGTAAAACTGCACTAAGAGCATCTCCTTCATCGGAAAGCATATTGCGAAACTCTAAATTCTCAATATGAGTAAGTGTTTTAGCATAAAATGCTTCTACTTCCTCAGCAGAAATAGCATTTTCCTTATAGAAATCCAACATAACTTGGAGTTCTTCCAGCATTTCAGCTGATTTTTCATAATCGATTACCCATTTTTTTTGAGATTGAAGTTTTTGAACTACTATTTGCGCTTGTTTTGGGTTATCCCAGAAACCTGGTGCTAATGTTTTTTCCTCCTCATTGGCAATTTCTATTTTTTTTTGTCAATTTGGAGGTACTTCTCTAAGTTCTCTACCCGCTGGCTAAGTTCTCTTAACTGCTCTATGGTTATCATTCACGAAAATTTCGGCAAAAGTACGACTTTTTATCTATTATTTTTAGGGAGAATATTATTTTTTTACCTAAATCTTTCTAAATAAAATTAAAAATATTTCTAATATTTTGACAATCAAATAGATAAATATAAAATATAATCTTCATATATCAATCATATTTTTTTTGGCAGATAAGAATATTATCGTATTTTTGCCTATTAAAATCTGTAGTAAAAAATGGCTAAATTCATCAAAATATATCCTGAGAATCCCAATGAACGGGAAGTTCAAAAAGTAGTGGACTGCTTGCGAGAAGGGGGAGTGATTATCTATCCTACTGATACTGTGTATGGTTTAGGGTGTGATATTACCCATAGCAAAGCCTTAGAGCGTATTGCACAACTGAAAGGAATAAAATTGGAAAAGGCCAACTTCTCATTTGTATGTGCGGATTTGAGTAATCTTTCGGATTATGTAAAACAGATAGACACGGCTACTTTCAAAATACTGAAAAGGGCTCTTCCAGGGGCTTATACTTTCATTTTACCAGGTAATACAAACCTTCCTAAGGAATTCAAGAAGAAGAAAACAGTAGGGATTCGAGTGCCCGACAATAATATTGCACGCATTTTAGTGAAAAAATTAGGCAATCCCATTGTCTCTTCCTCTATCTATGATGAAGATGAAGTGATTGAGTACACCACTGATCCTGAGCTCATCTTTGAGAAATGGCAAGATAAGGTGGATATGGTCATAGATGGTGGGTATGGAGATAATGTAGCTTCCACTGTAATAGACCTCTCCACTAGGGTACCAGAACTTATCCGTGAGGGAAAAGGCAGTATAGAAGGACTCTTCTAATCATAAAAGAAATACATCATAGTGCGCTTTTTTATAGAACTATCTTATAATGGAAAAAATTACTTTGGTTGGCAGAAGCAACCCCATTCCCTTTCTGTACAAGAGGAATTGGAAAGAGCTATATCTCTATTGCTTCACGAAGAGATTACTTTAGTAGGAGCAGGACGTACCGATACAGGAGTGCATGCAAGGGATTATTTTGCTCATTTTGACTTTTCTCTTCCCTTACCTGAGAATTTAGTGAACAAGCTTAATTCTTTTCTGCCTAAGACGATTGCTATCAAAGGTATTTTCCCGATGAAGGACGCGGCTCACGCCCGCTTTGACGCCATCTCTCGTACCTATCAATACTTTATCTCACGGGAAAAAAATCCTTTCCTATATGAACAAAGTTACTATGTATATCAGCCTCTTGCTATAAGCCAAATGAATAGGGCTTGTGAAATACTTCTGAAACATAATGATTTTCAATGCTTTTCAAAAACAAATACCGATGTAAGGACGTATATTTGTCATCTTACAGAAGCATTTTGGAAAGAAGAGGATAGCTTACTTATTTTCAGGATTACAGCAGATAGGTTTTTGCGTAACATGGTACGGGCAATAGTAGGGACTATGATAGAGGTAGGTATAGGGAAAATATCCTTAAGTAATTTTGAGCAAATTTTGCTAAGTAAGAATCGTTCCCAAGCAGGATATTCTGTACCTGGACATGCACTCTTCTTAGAAAAAGTAGTATATCCTAAAGAAATTTTTCTAACCTAAAGCAAAATTATGACATTAGAAATAGAGAAAATACATCATATAGCAATTATTTGTAGCCATTACCAAAAGTCAAAGTACTTTTATACAGAAATATTACCCTTTACCATACGGGAAGAGCATTATAGAGTGGAAAGGCAATCTTTTAAGTTGGATTTATGCCTTCATGGAGAATATGTTCTTGAATTATTTTCTTTTCCTAATCCTCCCAAGCGACTTAGTCAGCCGGAGGCTTGTGGAGGAAGGCATCTGGCTTTGGCTGTAAAGAATCTGGAAAAAGCTATTGCCTACCTAAAGAGCAAAGAGGTAGCCTGTGAGGCTATTCGTACAGATGAATATACGGGTAAGCGTTTTGCTTTTTTGGAAGACCCTGATGGATTTCCTATTGAATTATATGAGGATTAATATATAGATGTGATTACCAAAGAGAGTATAGATAAGGTATATGATGCCATTCGTGTGGAAGAAGTCATTGGTGATTTCATCCAACTAAAGCGTGCAGGTTCCGGTTACAAAGGATTAAGCCCTTTTACCAATGAACGTACACCAAGTTTCTCTGTGTCCCCTTCCAAACAAATTTGGAAAGATTTCAGTAGTGGGAAGGGAGGAAATGCCATTGCTTTCCTTATGGAATATGAGCATTTTTCGTATGTAGAAGCCATTCATTACTTAGCCAAAAAGTATCATATAGAGCTTGAGGAGACCCAACAAAATGAAGAAGAGAAAAACAAGGCTAATGAAAAGGAGGGGCTGTACTTAGTCAGTGAGTTTGCCCGAGATTATTTCCACAGGACTCTGCTTGAGTCCGAAGAAGGAAAAGCCTTAGGACTTACTTATTTTAAAGAAAGAGGATTCACTGATGAAATGATTCAGACCTTTCAACTGGGATATTCTCCAGATAACTGGACAGCCTTCACCGATGAGGCACTAAGCAAAGGAATGAAATTGTCTTTCTTAGAAAAGACAGGACTTACTATCATTAAGGAAGATAACCGTAAGATAGACCGTTTTAAAGGACGTGTAATGTTCCCTATTCTCTCCATGAGTGGACGTGTTTTGGGCTTTGGAGGACGTATTCTCTCTCAAGAGAAAAAGGTAGCCAAATACCTTAACTCTCCTGAAAGTGACATCTACCATAAGAGTAATATATTATATGGTATCTTCCAAGCCAAACCCTTTATTTCCAAAGAAGATATCTGTTATTTGGTAGAAGGATATACAGATGTTATTCAGCTCTACCAACGAGGCATTAAGAATGTGGTTGCCTCCAGCGGCACAGCCCTTACACAGGAGCAAATTCGCCTTATTCGCAGACTTACTCCCAACATTACAGTTCTCTATGATGGAGATTCAGCAGGACTTAGGGCAGCTATTCGCGGGGTGGATATGATCCTTGCTGAGGGAATGAATGTACGAATCTGTACCTTTCCTGAAGGAGAAGACCCCGATAGTTTTGCTAAAGAATATTCTTTAGAAGAAATTCAAGAATACTTTAAGGAACATACACAAGATTTTATCCGCTTCAAAGCCTCCTTACTCATGAAGGAGACACAGAATGACCCTCTCAAGAGAGCCGATACCATTCGGGACATGATTGAGAGTATTTCCAAAATTTCTGATCCTATCAAGCGAGAAATTTATGTGCGTGAATGTGCTCAAATTATGGAGATTTCAGAGGAGGTACTCTTCACTTCCCTCGCCCAAATCAACCAACGACAACTTATCAAAGCCAACCAGGAACTCAAAAGGGCACAAAAGGAAACTCCATCTCAAGTAACAGAGAATCCTATAGCTGTAAATCCTGTTACCTATTTGGAGAAAGACCTTATCAAATACCTACTTCTATACGGACAGAAAGAATGCAATTTTGAGGAAAAATTCTTATACTATGACCCAGATACAGGAGAGGAAAAAATACAAGAAACCACCCAAAAAATGAAGGTGTATGAAAAGCTATTTCTTGAACTACAAGCCGATGAGATAGAGCTATCCACTCCAGAGTTTAGGGAGCTCTATACCTTTTTCATAAACCAATATCAAGAAGGATTACAGGACATTTCCCTCATTATCAATAAAATTCCACCGTCTATGGCTTCTCTGGTAGCCTCCTTCCAAGCCCAAGAGGAGGACTTGCACTTACATGATTGGGCACGGAAAGATGTAGTGGTCAAGGACAAGGATGAAGACCTTCCTTATGCTATTACGAGTATTATTCTAAACCTTCGCAAAAGGCTCATTGATAAAAAAATAGAATCCTTACGTGAGGAAATCATTACCATAGAGAATGAAGATGGTGATCCCTCTTGGTCACTTCAGGAAGTGATAGAATACAATACCTTAAAGAATATCATTGGTCGCCGATTGGGATGGAATATGTAGGCTATTTTTTATAATTTTCAATTGCTTCTAATATCATAGCGCAAGCCTTTTCTATTTCTTCCTCTGTGATAGTAAGGGGTGGAGAAATTCTTACGGCTCTAAGTTCAAAGAGTAGCCAGAAGAAGATATAACCGTGCTCATAGGCATATAGGATTACGTGATTTGCCAGTGCCTCATCCTCCATGATAGCAGCCAACATAAGTCCTTTTCCATTCACTGATTTTATTTTAGGGTGCTTGAGGAACTTACGGAAAAGTTGCTCTTTCTCTAAGGTTTGCTCCATTAAGTGCGTAGTGAGCAGTTCATTCAAGGTAGCCAAAGAGGCTGCTGCCACCACAGGATTTCCTCCAAAGGTAGTGATGTGGGACATCTTAGGCTTATCTGCCAAGAGGTGCATAAGGTCATAAGAGGCTACAAAAGCCCCACAGGGAAGTCCGCTTGCCATTCCCTTACCAATAGCTATAATATCAGGGACTACATTATAATTTAAGAATCCAAAGAGCTTTCCTGTGCGTCCAAATCCTGGCTGTATCTCATCCAAGATAAGCAGTGCTCCTACCTGATCACAGCGCTTTTTCACCTTTGCTAAATAATCATTCTCAGGAGTAATAAAGCCAGCTCCTCCTTGTATAGTCTCCAAAACCACCCCTGCAGTTCGGGTAGTAATTTTCTCTAATTCAGCTTCATTATTGAACTCTATCCATGCTACATCAGGGATAAGAGGGCGGAAGGGTTGCTTGCGGAGTTCATAATCCATAATACTTAAGGAACCTTGTGTATTACCATGATAGGCTTTGCGAGCTGCTATGATTTGCGAACGTCCTGTAGCACGCTTAGCCAGCTTAATACTTCCCTCTATGGCTTCTGTACCGGAATTAACCAAGTAAGTAGTTTCCAGTGGTTCAGGTAAATGCTCTGCCAATAGCTTGCAGTACTCCACAGCAGGGGATTGAGCATACTCTCCGTATACCATTACATGCATATACTTAGCCGCTTGTTCCTGTATGGCTTTAACTACCTTAGGATGGCAATGTCCCAATGTACAAGCGGAGACCCCTGCTACCAAATCCAAATAAGCCTTTCCTTGAATATCATATATATAGGATCCTTCTGCACGAGCAACTTCCAATCCTAAAGGGTACAGAGAAGTAGGTGCTTGATATTGTAAAAAATCTTTATTCATATTATTTTGATAGTTTCATTTTCTTAATTCTAAGAGATATATTGCCTTGTAAAAGAATCTTCATATATTCGGTGCGAGGGATTTCCTTAGAGCCCAGATTTGCCAAGTGATCATTATATATTTGGCAATCCAAAAGCAGATATTTCCTCTCCTTCATCCACTTGAGTAAGGTGAAGAAAGCTACCTTACTTGCATTAGATACTTTAGAGAACATACTTTCTCCACAAAAAATACCGTTACCTAAATCCACTCCATAGAGTCCTCCTACGAGTTGTTGATCTTGCCATACTTCCACCGAGTGAGCCAGACCTAAATCATGCAATCGTGTATAAGCAGTTACTATTTCATCTGTAATCCAAGTTCCTTGCTGGTCTTTGCGGAAAATATTCTTACAGAAGGAAATCACTTGAAAAAAATTTTGGTTAAAGGTTACCGTGAATAATTTTCTATTGAGAATATTACGCATACTCTTAGGTACCTTATAATGTTCAGGATATACCACCATTCTTTTAGGAGGCGCCCACCAAATAATAGGCTCATCCTCATTATACCAAGGAAAAACGCCACTCTTATAGGCTAAGATAAGTCGTGGAATAGAAAGGTCTCCTCCTATGGCAAGAATACCTGTCTTATCGGCTTGCTCCACAGGTGGAAAATACAGATTTTGGGTTAATATGTACATGGTAATTGGTTAAAAAAAGGTTAATAACAAAATAAAAATATCTCTACTTAAAGAAATACCAGATAATACCTAATCGCACTTTCCAGTCACGATAAGGCTGGGAAGGAGCTGCATAATAATTATAATTTCCCAATAGTGCTTCCAAGTGTTCCACTGTAAAGAAGATACGCATAGTTCTCACTTTGGCATTGAGAAAAAAATCGGTTACAGGGTAGTTTCCTATCTTCTCAGCAGATTGTACCTGAAAATCTGCTAATAAAGGATTATATTCATCGGCATAATAACGTGTAAAGTACTTAAAAGTAAGCCCTGTTTGCAAGAACATCGCTTTTTTAAATAAATAAGAGGTAAAATAAAGAGTATTACGTGTGGTGAATAGAGGAACATTGAATACATTTTCATTATTTTGTAATACCTGCTGGTACATAAGGGTATTTTCTAATCCCCATTTTCCATAACGAAATTCTCTTTCTCCTATAAGTTTCAAATATTGTATATTTCCACCATATTGAGCGGGCTTGGATTGTCTTTTCTGACCATTTACTGCTGGTTGTAATTGAAAATAAGTATAATTATTGATATTGGTAATATCCAAAGAAAGGTTTCCCCATTGTGTTTGTGCTGAAGCAAAGAGTGTTTGTATATTTTCCTTAGAGAAATCATCAAGATGATACCAATTATAATTTTTATAATCACTTTGGTAAAGTAAGAAGTTAAAATTAGGTACTTTAGAAGTCACATTCACTCCTGCTGTGATTCTATTTTTCTCATCAAAGATATATGATATATCTCCTGCAATTTCCGTGCCAAGTAATTTTCCTATAATCATTTGCTCTGCCTGTGCATTGATAGCAAATCCCTTATAAGTTTTCTTCCATTGAGCTCCTAATCCATAATCCGTTCCTTTTATCTGGTGAGGAATGAAATTTCCGGAAGTATCTACGAAAATTCCCTTAGCGAAATAGTTATAGAAATAGCTCTTTCCATAAAGAAAAGTCTTACCCAAATAAGGTAAGGAGAGTTCTGCTCCCAAGCGATTGGTCAATGCCCGCAATGCATGCTTATCACGGAGGTTCTTAAGGGTAAAACTTTCTCCTAAAAAAGCATTAGGTGCCACCTCAGGTTGATCATAATAGTAATTTTCTGTTTGGTAGAGGAACTGATGCTTAAGCAATATCTCAGAATTTCCCTCCTCCTTCATGGGACGTAGGAAATTATACTGATGTTGGATAAAATAACGTTTTGAGTTCTCTTCCGAAGTAGCATCGGAAAGGGCTACATCTAACCTTGCTCGATTGCGAAACTGCGGGTCACCTTGGTAGAATTGTTCTGGGTAGAGCAATCCTCCATTCTCCTGACGATTCACCTCTTGGTTGGCATAATGAGCCATGATTAGGTATTTTTTATTCTTAGAATAATAGGAGAATCCTGCCAAGAAATTACCTACAGAGGAGAGGATATTCTTATAATCTCCTAAAGAGCGTAAGGCATTATAGCGTATAAAGAGGTTGAATTCTGGCGTGATATTTGCCGAAAAAAAGGACTGTAACATCTGCCCTTGCGAGAGTCCTGATTTAAAAGAAAACTCTGTCATAGGGGTAGGTATATAATAATAGGGAACCTCCTGTGATTTTATAAAATAAAACTTATTTCCACGCATTCCAAAAGTAGGAGAGAGTTCAGAAGTCCGATAATCGTATGCAAGGGATGTATAAGTTTGCCCCATATTCTCAAAGGGAACATAGGCGAACATATCTTTTCTAACAGGATTTTGCTTATACATAGCCTTAAGAGTAAGGGTGGTATCTATAGCAATGGTATCACGGAAGATAGAAATACGCTTATAATCCCGCGAGGAAAGCTCTATACTATCCTTTTTCTTAGGTTTGGGACGGACGGACTTAAAACGGATACTGTCCTGAGCAAAAATTCCTACAGAAAGGAAGAAAGTCAAAAGAAAAAGTAGTTTATTGGGCATACTTTCGTTTCTATTCTTTATATTACAACAAGGATTTCTGATGGAGGTTCCACCAACGTTGAGGGATGACTCCTTCACAGGCTTTTTGATAGTCTCTTTCAGTACAAGGGAGCATGGCTATCCCTTTGCTATCTTCACTGGGGAGGATCCACCAACGACCTGTACGGTTACTTTTGTAAAAATCTATGGTAAAGTCATCCAAAAGGACAATGTGCTTGGTATAGTTCTTATCCTCAATAGTAGGGAATTCTTTCACTCGGTAATTGATTCCTTCTATAAAATACCAGAGTACCTCTCCGGTAAGCATTCTTCCTCTGACAGAAGTAGGTACATTAAAGACTCCCAAGGCTGCCATCTGTGAACTAAGTCCTGCATAGCGACTTACGGCACATATTTCACGAGAGGTAAAACCATTAACAAAATTCTCTGGCATATCAATATCAGCGGCTTGGACAGCGGTCATATTAAGGCTTACCAAGTCTGTATTTCTCAGAATAGGCTCTACCTGTTCCATATAGCTGGTAATTTCCCCCAAGCGATAGAAATCAAAGAACATTTTCTGCAGCAAATCCATGGACTCCTGTGGATTGTAATAGGTTTGATAACCTATATTGGTAAAATGGTTCAGATGTGTAGGGTTTTCCATAAGGATACGGCTCATATAGCTATCCTCAGAGAAGATTTCTTGTCCATCTCCAAAATCAAAAAGTGCATTGACTGCAGTGAGGTTAACCATCTGCTCCATATTATCAAAAGCACGGTAGAGGGCATAAGTATTCTCAACTCCCCCTCCCACAAGAATAGGAATAATACCTTCTTTGAGCAGGAAAGAAACGGTTTCCTTAATCGCTAAAAAAGTATCCTCCTGTGTGGTTCCCTCAGGAATATTTCCTAAATCAGCCAAAGTAAGGTTCCAATTTCCTAAATAAAGAGAATAAAAATGCTCTCTGAAAGAGTTCTTAAGAATATTTTCACTATTGGTTAGGGAAAAAATAGCCACCTGTACCCCTTTCAAAGAGGGAAGTCCTCCTTTTCGGGTATGCTTACGTATCTTCCCTCCAATGGTCTGGGCAAGATATATATGCTGGGTGAAATAATCTTCTATAGGGTATAAAAAATCTAACACACTAAAAAGTATCTAATGATTTAAAGGTGTGCAAAAATACATATTTAAAATTGTACTCTAATATTTTTAGGTAATTTTATGAATTACCTCCCTATATTTTTATATTTATTAGTATTTATTCTTTTATTTTTTTGAAAAAATCAAGGGAAAATAATTTGTTTTTTTGAATATAAAAACGTAATTTTACAGCGTAATAATTCAAGAATTGTCTAACTAAATAAACTTTAACTCCCATGAAAAACATTCTCGTTCCTATTGATTTTTCTGAGCACTCTAATTACGCCGTAGAAGTTGCGGTGGATTTGGCAAAAAAGAATGGAGCTACCATTCTGTTATTGCACTGTGTAGAGTTGCCTCAGCGCTTCGTAACAGAGACAACCTCCGTACTTCCTGAGGAGCTTTTCTTTATGAAAGAAGCAAGTTTTAACATTAAAAAAGTTTCTGAAACACTTTCCTCTCAAGGAGTTACTGTTGAAACTCTTGTAGAAACTGCAACCCTTACCAATGCTGTAAGAATCCTACTAGAAAAAGAATCCATTGACTTTATAGTTATGGGTTCCACAGGAGCCTCCGGTTCTAAAGAACTTTTCTTAGGCTCCAATGCAGAAAAGATAGTACGCACCTCCCCTATTCCTGTTTTGGTTATCAAGGATAAAACCGATATTTCCAAGGTGAAAAAAATGGTTTTTGCCTGCGATTTCTCCCAAAGATATGTAAAAGCCTTTGAGAAAGCCATTGCCTTTGCTAATATTTTAGGAGCTAAAATTGATTTCGTATATATCAATACACCTTATCATTTTAATTCAAGCAGAGAGATAAAAACACTTATTGACAACTTCTCTAAGGAACATGGTGAAATACTCACCCATAGCATACACATGTATAGTGACTTCTCTATAGAAGAAGGAATTATCCACTTTGCCGAAGATAACCAAGGAGACCTTATCTGTATGTTCCCTACCAAGCAAAGCACTCTTATGCATTTGTTCAACGGAAGTATCAGTGAGGATATTGTAAATCATTCTGAAAAACCTGTCCTCACTATTAAACTGTAACTTTTGATTTCATTTTAATTTTTTCATGGAGATTGTCCGAGGTGAGTTCTTTAAAGGCTTACTTCGGACTATCTTTTTAATTCTATATCGGGGATATCTTCGTTAAAACAAGTTAATTATCTATAAAATAACCTTATTTTTGTTAATTAGAAAATTCTTTTTAGGAAATTAAGACTAAAATTCTTACTTTTGCTAATTAAAAATTTTTTATGAAAAAAATTATATTTATTTTTTTCTTACCGCTTATTACTTCTATTGCTTTTGCAAGGGAAAAAGAATCCTTGGTAAGGGACACACTTTCTACACCTTTTTCTCTGGGGAGAACAAATATAGAATGTTATTTTCGTGGTAATTTTTTTTCAGACAATCCCTCCCTTACTCATTCCTCAGCTCATTTCCAGTTTGAGGACACATGGCTAAACCTTCAAGGAGATTATAATAAGGCGCTATCCTACCAAGTACGCTTTAGGCTAAACCGCCCGCTTACTATTACAGATTTGGATAATACTGCTGTAGGATTAGACTATGCCTATCTACTCTATCGTCTTGGCAAAAATCGCCAATGGGAGGTAACCATCGGCAAACAATGTGAAGCGATTGGCTCCTACGAACTAACGATACACCCCTTGTATGAATATATTTATGGGGATTATCTAAACTATGTAGTTAATCCTTTTGTAGCAGGAGCGAAGGTAGAGTATACCTTTAATAATACTCAAAAAATAGGCTTTCAGCTTCATAATACTCTAAATGAATCCTTTCATTCTTTCTTGGAGAAAAGGGGCTTTATTAGCCCTTCTTTACTTCCTTCCAAATTACCTATAGGAGGTCTTATTTATTGGAAAGGTGAGTTTTGGGATCATCAGTTCAAGACCCATTATTCCTATGACCTCTCACAATTTGCTCAAGGAAAGTATACCCATACTTTCTCTTTGGGGAATTGGCTTGAAGTAGGAAAGCATTTAGCCTACTTGGATTTGTATTATGCCTACATGGAGGCTGACTATGGATTACTTTCTTCAAAGATACTAAGCCAATATGAGGGACGTACTCCAGGTAATTATGAAGTATATGAAAATACGGTATACAAAGGACTTATTTCCCGTTATGAATACCAGATTACTCCCTTGTGGAGCGCTTCGGCAAAGGGAGGAATAGAGTTTTTAGGCAGCAGGAATTCTCTAAATGAGCATTTTCGTACCCATTATATATATGCCTTAGCCCTACAGTATGCTCCCTTTGGTAATACTGATTTTAGGGTACATCTGGCTTATATAGGCAAAACAGTCTCCTATATAGAAGAATTAAAGCTACCTGAAGAGCAACTACACCGCTTCAGTTTAGGAGCGTCCTATACATTGCCAGTAATAAAAAGAGAAAAAGTAAAAAGTAAAAGATAAATCAACTATTCTTGATATGATAAATAAAAAAACAGTCGTTATCATGGCATTTTGCCTACTGGGACAGAGCCTATTAGGACAGGAACAAATGCTTGAAAAGAAGGATTCCCTAGAACCTACCTCTTCTAAGAGAATGAAATTAGAACTTTACTTCCGTGGAGGATTCATATCGGATAAGCATACTCAGGAGAGGCTTTCTTCTTCTCATTTTCAGATTGATAACGCTCGGTTGAACTTTCAAGGGGATTATAATGAGGATTTGTCCTACAGGATTCGCTTTCGCCTAAATCGTCCCCTCTCCCCTACCTCACAGGACAATGCTTCTGTGGGGTTGGATTATGCCTACCTATCTTACCGATTCGGAAAACAAAAACGCTGGGAGGCAATGGCTGGTAAACAACTCTCTGCTATGGGTTCCTTTGAACAGGATATTAATCCACTCTATGAATATATTTTTACCGATTATCTCAATGGGGTATATGCCAATGTATTCTTAGCGGGGGTACAACTCACTTATAAGATTAATGACCAACATAAGATAGGAGTACAGCTTCATAATACACTGAACGAATCTTTCAGTAATCACTTAAGCAATAATAATTTTTCTACCAGTGATTACACAGCTTCTAAAGCACCTATAGGCGCCTATTTCCTTTGGAATGCCAATTTGTTCAAAGGCAAATTTAAGACCAAATATACGTATAATATTTCTCAATTTGCTCAAGGTTACTATACGCATTCCCTCTCCTTAGGGAATAAGTTTCAGTCAGATCCTCATACTGTCTATTTGGATTTAGTATATTCACACATGGGGGCTGATTTTGGACTAACTTCCTCTCGCTTGCTTAGCATAAGTGATGGACTCGTAGAAGGGAATTATACTATGCGCAAGAATATTGTATACAAATGCGCTGTCTCTCGGTATGATTACCAAATAGATGACCATTGGAGCGCGACGGCTAAGATAGGAATAGAACTTACTGGAAGCAGAAATATACACAATGAACAACTCAGAACCAATTATATTTACTTTCTTGCCGGGCAATATGCCCCTTTTAGAACGCAGGATTTGCGATTTTATATAGCTTATGTGGGCAATACTATTCAATACGCTAAGGAACTGGCTATGGATAAAGAACAACTACACCGCTTTGCCATTGGTGCCTATTTCACGCTCCCCATACTTAAAAAATAGAATCCAGATCACTTAGAGTTTAGAAAGTCACAAATGTTTGTAACAAGTATATCCCCACACTCGCCGTGTGCGATACTTACTATCCCCGTTATCGCTTAAAACAAAGACAAAAAAGAAGAAAAATACAAATACAAAAAAATAAAGAAGAAGAAGAAATAAAATAAGGAACGAAAAACAAACAACGAAATCATTCATCATCACCAGCGACTTCTCCATTTTTCAAGAAAAAGGATTCTTTACCCTCCTTTGAAAGTGAAAAGTATAGCCAGCGAGTGCCCACAGCTGGGTATGTGGGTGAATAATGAATAGTGAACAGTTAAAAGTGAATAGTTAAAAGTTAAAAGTGAAGAATTTTTCGTTTTTCACTTTTCGTTTTTCACTTATTAAGGGGTGGACACTTCTCTTTCTGTTTTTCCTTGACATAGCTACAAAAATGTTGTATATTTGCGGTGTTTTTGAAGGAAGCACATCGCCCTTCAGCTTCATGATTTCAGTAAACAAATCTCTTCATTATTATGAAAAAATTCTTCATCCTCTACAATGACATGCTCGAAGTACTGGACGAGCTCACCGACGAACAAGCCGGTAAGCTCTTCAAAACCATCAAAGCCTACCAGCAACACCTAAACAATCACCTTGACCCTCAACCGCAAGAGATTCCTCCCTTCCCTGTGGATGACTTTGTAACTCGAATTGCCTTTGCCTCCTTCAAGGCTCAGTTCAACCGAGAAGCCAAACAGTGGCACCAAAGCGCCGTGAATAACAGAAAAAAGGGACGTATGGGAAACCTTAAGCGGTGGCATCCTGATATTTACAACAAAGTAGTAGCCCAAGAACTCTCCTTAGAAGAAGCTGAAGAGGAGGCTCGTAGTAAAAAAGCCCGTCCTTCCAAGGGAAAAGAAACTAAAAAAGAGGAAAACATAGCGGAGCCTGCCCATAATTCTATGGAAAGTATCTCTATAGACCAGATTGTCCCTTATATTCCTAAAAAAAGGAATACATACTGGGAGATTAAACCCATAGAAGCACTTAAGGAAGAATACCTTAGCAATGAAAGGCTCACACAAGTAATGTTCAAGATACTAAATATCAATGATAAGCAACAGCTCTCTAAGCTCTTGTGTCAGTTCCACGAACACTTGGAATCACAGGGAGAATATGAGAAAGATATTCGGGACTACTGTAGCCATTTTAAGAATTGGATCCGGAAAAGGAAACAGGAGGAGGCGGTAGAGAAGCAGAAAAAAGCCGAAGAACAAGCACAATACCCCAGATACAGAACCTTCGGAATGAATGAACACGGGCAGGCGGTATACCTAGATTAAGTGAAAAGTGAAAAGTGAAAAATGAAGTCACACAAGCAAATATGAACAGGTGAGAGGGTGAGAAATATAATCTGTAAAAGGAATATATATGAGGGAAGTTACCTTACACAAGCCAGTTAGGTAAAATAGAAAAAAAAACATTTTTTTTATTGTAAATTCTATATTTTTTAGTATCTTTGTGCAAATTTTTTTCTTCAATCAAAGAAGAAGTATCTAATCAAAAAATTTACTTAGAACTAAAAGAAAAATTTATGATTTTAGAAATGAAAGTCCCTTCTCCAGGGGAATCAATCACTGAAGTAGAAATCGCTACTTGGCTTGTCAAAGATGGCGATTATGTAAAGAAAGACCAAGCCATTGCGGAAGTAGATTCTGATAAAGCAACTCTTGAACTACCTGCTGAAGCTAGTGGTATCATCACCCTTAAGGCACAAGAAGGGGATTCCGTAGCCGTAGGAGAAGTGGTATGCCTTATTGATACTGACGCACAGGCTCCTACTGAGACCGCTGCTGCTGTAAAAGAAGCTCCTACCTCTACCTCTGCAATAGCTCCTACTGCTGCCCTTGTAGCGACTACTCCTAAAGTAGAAAATCCAGTACCTACAAGCTATGCCACAGGAGAGGCTTCTCCTGCTGCTAAAAAGATTTTAGCAGAAAAACAAATCCCAACCAGTGAAGTGAAAGGCACAGGTAAAGGAGGACGTATCACTAAAGAAGACGCTCTTAATGCACAACCCGCACGCCATAGCATGGGAACTCCTACCAATGAAAAGAGAAGTGAAAAACGCTCTAAACTCTCCATGCTTCGCCGTAAAGTAGCCGAACGATTAGTTTCTGTAAAAAATGAAACTGCCATGCTTACCACTTTCAACGAAGTGGATATGTCAGCCATTTATGAAATACGTAATGAATATAAGGATATCTTCAAGGAACACCATAATGTAAGTTTAGGCTTCATGTCCTTTTTCACTTTAGCAGTAGTGCGTGCCCTTAAGATGTTCCCCGATGTCAATTCCATGATTGATGATAAGGAAAAAATTACCTATGAATACTGTGATATTTCCATTGCAGTTTCCGGACCTAAGGGACTAATGGTGCCTGTCATTCGCAATGCTGAGAATCTTTCTTTCCGTGGTGTAGAAGCAGAAGTAAAACGTTTGGCTACACGTGCACGTGACGGACAAATTACAGTGGACGAGATGACCGGAGGTACATTCACCATTACCAACGGAGGGGTTTTTGGAAGTATGCTCTCCACTCCTATTATTAATCCTCCACAATCCGCTATTCTGGGAATGCACAATGTAGTAGAGCGTGCTATTGTACGCAGTGGGCAAATTGTGATAGCTCCTGTGATGTACATTGCCCTTTCCTATGACCACCGAATCATTGATGGACGGGAATCTGTAGGCTTCCTAGTAGAGGTGAAAAAAGCTCTTGAAAATCCTGTGGAACTCTTAATGGATAATGATCTTAAAAAAGCTTTGGAACTTTAGTAAATGTTGTTACTTGTCCATAAATCAAGAGAGAGGCTATCCAAATGCTTGGACAGCCTCTTTCAAATTACTTACTACTAATAATACAATTATTTTTTCTTCAAGATATAATAAGAAGCCAACTCTCCTTCTACTTCTTTGCCATCAGCATCCAAAAGAGCAATAGAGCCATCTTCTTTTACTTTATAGCGTTGTTCTTTATCTTTTTCTTCAGTGCTTGTAAGGGTAAGTACTTTACTTTGTGTATCATAAGCAACATTTCCCTTATCCTTAGTATTAAGATCCTCCATTACCTCTTGAGAAGTATAGGAATCTTTATTAATAGTTAAGGTAACATTGATACCACTACAATCTGCACAAGGAAGGGTTCCTTCATAAGTTCCTTCATAAGAGGATTTCTGTCCGCAAGAAGCCAAAGCTAAAGCAAAACTTGCTAATAAAATTTTTTTCATTTTTATAATACATTTATTTGTACAAGTATAATAACAATTTCTATGCCAAAAAACAAATAAATTCATAAAAATTTTTTTGTAGAAAATAATTATCATATTATTTATTGATATTTATTATTATATTAAAATATTTTCATATATTTGCCTTTTAATTATAAATATATTATTTATTCAGAAGTAAATTGTCAGTAACATGTACATTACCTTAATTATTTTAGTTTTTTCTTCTATATTCTTTATGATGGGGAAAATTCGTTCGGATTTGGTAGCACTCTCCTCCCTCCTGCTCTTGGTACTCTTTGGGATACTCACTCCAGAAGAAGCCCTCTCAGGTTTTTCCAATTCTGTAGTTATCATGATGATAGGGTTATTTGTTGTAGGAGGTGCCATTTTCCAAACAGGGCTGGCTAAAATGATTAGTAATCGCCTTCTAAAATTGGCAGGTAATAGTGAATTACGTTTGTTCATATTAGTAATCCTTGCCACTTCTTTTATTGGTGCTTTTGTAAGTAACACAGGTACTGTAGCATTAATGTTACCTATAGTGGTAAGTATGGCTATGAGTGCCAATATTAATTCTTCTCGCCTTCTGATGCCTTTAGCTTTTGCCAGTAGCTTAGGAGGAATGATGACCCTCATTGGGACACCTCCTAACCTTATTATTAATGAAGAACTTATAAAGCACGGCTATCCTTCTCTTACCTTTTTCTCATTTACTCCGGTAGGACTGGTAGCCATTGGGGTAGGATTGCTCTATCTTATTCCAGTGAGCCAGCGCTTGCTCAACAAGAAAGATTCTCTACAGGAGAATAAACAAAACAGTAAATCCCTTAAGGATCTCATGGAAGAATATCACCTATCCAAAGATGTTCACTTGGTTATGATTGGGAAAAATGCCCCTTTTATAGGAAAGACACTCCTTGAGAGTAATATTTCAGACAAATATGAAGTGAATGTAACTGAAATATTGAGAAAACCAAGCATTAATTCTTCCATTTTTAAGAATCCTGATCGTGAATTGGCTCATGCTAATACAGTTCTTAATGAAGGAGATATTCTATTTGTACAAGGAGATATACGAAAGATAGAGGCTATGGTATGGGAAAAATCTTTGAGGCTTATAGAGGATAAATTCACCTCTCAAGAGGAACTTATGAATTCCCAAAAACATGGTATTGCTGAGGTATTAGTAACTTCTACTTCCCGATTGGTAAACTTGCCTATTAAGAAGTCAAAATTTAGGGATAGTTTTTCCTTAAACATCTTAGGAATACAGCGTAAAGAGACTTATATTCTAAAAAATCTTAAAGATCAGCGTATCCATTCAGGTGATATTCTATTGGTACAAGGTTCCTGGAGAGATATAGCTCGGCTGAATGACCAACAGCGGCACTTAATTGTATTAGGACAACCTCTACGAGAAGCCTCTAAGGTAAGTCTTACGCATAAGGCGCCTATCGCTGCTATTATCATGCTTCTTATGGTAATGAGTATGATGTTTGATTTTATCCCTGTTCAACCTGTAACAGCGGTACTGGTAGCTTCTCTCCTTATGGTATTTTCAGGAGCTCTTCCCAATGTAGAGGCGGCTTATAAAACTATCAATTGGGAAAGTGTTGTTCTTATTGCAGCCATGCTTCCTATGGCTTTGGCTTTGGAGAAGACGGGAGCCTCCCAATGGGTTTCCCAGATGTTAGTAGGCAAATTAGGTGGGTACAGCCCATATATCCTCTTGGCAAGCATCTATTTCACCACTTCCCTACTTACCATGTTCATAAGTAATACAGCAACAGCTATTTTGGTAGCTCCTATTGCTATGAGTGCTGCGACCAGCATGGGAATAAGCCCTCTGCCTTTCCTTATTGCCGTTTCAGTAGGGGCAAGTATGTGCTTTGCCTCCCCCTTCTCCACCCCTCCTAATGCTTTGGTTATGTCTGCAGGACGTTATACTTTTATGGATTATATAAAAGTAGGGCTTCCTCTACAGATACTTATGGGAATTGTTATGATATTGGTTCTTCCTATCTTTTTCCCTTTTTCATTGCATTAAACGGCTATGTTCCAGATAAACAGGAACTGCTTTTTTCAGTGAAAAAAGCAGTTCCTCCCTTAAAATCAGGTGATTTATTTACTTGATATCTTCAAAATCATCAATGGTATAGGATGAGTTCTCTTTATCATTGGTATAAAGAGGTTTTTTGAAATCTTTCTGATGTTTCTCAGAGATAACTTCCTCTCCTTTTTCATCAAACACATAAGAGGTCATCTCCTCTAAAATTTCTTTAAAGGCATTAAAATCCTCCTTATAAAGGTAAATTTTATGTTTTTGGTAATGAGAAGACCCATCATCATGTGTGAACTTTTTACTCTCTGTTATTGTTAGATAATAATCCCCCGCTTTGGTACCACGTATATCAAAGAAATAAGTTCGCCTACCCGCTCTTAGAGCTTTTGAGAAAATTTCGCTGTTTTCTCCTTCATTTTCGTACATATATTCGTATTTTTAACTATAATAATTCTATTTTATTGTATCATATTCAATGATAAAGATATCTTCATTATCTCTTTTAAAATAATAATTTTCTCGCCCAAACTTCTCCCTTCCTTCATAGGTATTGATTTCCTTAATAGCTTTCCTGTCCTTAGCAATCTCCTTTTGAAGAAATTCTTTTTGCCGCTTCAATCCTTCAATTTCTTTATTCAACTTTCTATGAGAGATCCAAGAATTAGAATCAAAAAATAACATCCATATTCCAAAAGCAACAAAGCCAATGGTATAGGCATATTTTCTAATATAAAATTGAAAATCTATCATTTTATTGTATTCTGTTATGGACGATTGTCTTCACAATATCAATAGCTACTTTATTATGTCGGTTATTAGGAATGATGATATCAGCATATTCTTTGGTAGGTTCTATGAACTCCTGGTGCATAGGCTTTAGAGTGGTTTGATACCTATCCAATACTTCTTGAATATCCCTTCCTCTCTCGGTAGTATCTCTTTTGATACGGCGAATAAGCCGCTCATCGGAATCCGCATGAACAAATATTTTTATATCAAATAAATCTCTCAAATCCGGATGAGAAAGTATCAAGATTCCTTCTACAATAATCACCTTACAAGGAGCTATAGCTACTGTTTGCGGCATACGATTATGTTCTATAAAAGAATAAGTGGGCTGCAGAATTGTTTTTCCTTCCTTTAGCTGAGAGAGATGTTGCTTGAGTAAGTCAAAGTCCAATGATTTAGGATGATCGAAGTTTACCTTTGTTCTCTCCTCATAAGTCAAATGGGACAAATCTTTATAATAAGAATCTTGTGAGATTACACTTACCTGCCCTTTAGGTAATTCCCTGATAATCTGGTTCACTACTGTTGTTTTTCCACAACCTGTTCCCCCTGTTATTCCTATAAGTAACATCTACTATAAATTTGTGCAAAAGTAATTATTTTTCTTGACTTGAAGAAATTGTTTTTCTTAAAATATGATACATATTTCATTTAAAAATCAAACCTCCTCTTTAAAGAAATCTTTATATTCTTGCCAAAAAAGTTCTATTCTTTGCATGTTTTCATTAAAAAATTCCATAGTAGCTTGCCAAGTTTTTTTATCATGTATAGATACACTCTGTTTTTCTAACCAAATACGTGAGATTTCTTTTCCATTTTCTAATAAATAGTGTTTTTCAAAAGAACTATCTGGTAAAAAATCATTCAATATAGATCTAACTGAAAGCATTCTATTGAAATATTTATCTCTTTCTTCCTCATTCCCTTCTATATCTATACATACCATTGCTTTTTTAGTATCAAAATAGAATCTGAATTGAACAGGTTTAACTCCTGTTTTATATAAAACCCACTTACGGGGAAATGATTTTCCGAATGAAGTCCAAAAATCCTGTCTCAGTTTAGCAGCTTCCTCTTTGCTATACATTTATATATGATGATAAGGTTCATTATTAAGAATGGTAAAGGCTCGGTAGAGTTGTTCTACAAAAAACAAACGCACCATTTGGTGGGAAAATGTCATTTTAGACAGTGCACAAGTACCATTAGCCCTGGCATATACCGCTGGAGAAAATCCATAAGCTCCTCCTATAGCGAACGTACATTGCTTAGTCCCTGTATTCATAATTTTTTGTAAGAAATAAGAAAATTCCACAGAAGTGTATTCCTTTCCTCGCTCATCTAAAAGAATCAAATGCTCATTATTAGCTATCTTTTGCAATAATAGGATTCCCTCTCTGTTTTTTTGTTCTTCTTGGGATATATTTTTCATATTTTTAAGCGCAGGAATGATTTCTATTTCAAATTTTATATAGAATTTTATTCTTTTCTGATATTCTTCTATAAGTTTCTCTAGAAATGATATCTCTGTTTTTCCTATTACAAGGAGCCTTAATGTCATTTTATATCTATTTTAGCAATATTTCTTCTCATCATCATCCAAAATGCGGCGTATAAATCGCAATTTATGAGTAATTTTACCTGTTTCTATATCACAGATTCCCTCTGATTCTATACGGTCAATCCGTACGCTTCCATAGGCATGAATGATAAAGCCCCGCTGAATGATAATACCGACATGAGCTATTCTTCCTGCAGAATTATTAAAAAAAAGTAAATCGCCTATCTCAGTATCTTCTAAAGAATCAATATTTTTCTCAATAACCTCACATTGTTCCGAAACATCTCTTGGGATTTTTATTCCAATAAGCTTATAAACCATCTGGACAAATCCAGAACTATCAATACCAAAAGGAGATTTTCCTCCCCAGATATAGGGAGTATTAAGGTATTTGGAGGCAATCTCTATTATATTCTTTCTAAGTACCTTATGCTGTACCTCTCCTTCAAACAAATGTCCCAAAAGGGGAGCATTACTTACGGTTGCACCTATACATATAGGCAACAAATCATATTGTTTGTCACTAATCTGTACATAATCCACCATATCCGAAGCATAACGAGGAAGTATCTTTTTACTTTCCTCATACATAGCATCACTTATGGGAGTCAGTTGCTTGGAATCCACCCAACCTTCATAATTATCATAATCTGTACGTATATAGTACCACCCTCCTTCTTGTTTTATAATAAAACACAACTCACCATATAACAATTGTGATATTTGCTCACTCTTATGAGAGGATTCCTCTCGCAGAGGAACAATACTCAAATGACAAATAGCATACATATTTTATTCCTCAATAAAAAGTACAATATTACAACTTTTTTTTATCTTAAGCAAATTTATTTTTTGCTCTGAGCAATAAAAAAGAGGCACTTATACAAATGCCTCTTCCCAATAAATTATGCAAAATTATTCAGATTATGCTAACATTGTAACAGGGTTCTCAATATATGCTTTCAAGGTTTGTAGGAATTGAGCTCCTGTAGCACCATCTATAGTACGGTGGTCACATGCTAAGCAAAGGCTCATAGTATGACCTATCACTATTTGTCCTGCTTTTACTACAGGTTTCTCTATAATAGCTCCTACAGAAAGTATAGCTGAGTTAGGCTGATTAATGATAGAAGTGAATTGTTCCACCCCAAACATTCCTAAGTTAGAAACGGTAAAGGTACTTCCTTCCATTTCAGCAGGAGTTAACTTTTTATTACGTGCTTTTCCAGCTAAGTCCTTTACCATTACTCCTATTTGAGATAGGCTAAGATTGTCAGCAAACTTAAGCACAGGCACTACTAAGCCATCCTCAATAGCTACAGCAACTCCTATATGAACATGTTTATTATACAAAGTTACATCTCCCTTCCAAGAAGTATTTACTTGTGGATGTTTTCTAAGAGCCATAGCACAAGCCTTTACTACCATATCATTAAAAGATACTTTAGTATCAGGCAGATTATTAATCTGTGCACGTGATTCCATAGCATTATCCATATCTACTTCTATAGTAAGGTAGTAGTGAGGTGCGGTAAACTTGGACTCGGAAAGGCGTTTGGCGATAGTCTTACGCATTTGAGAATTTTTCACTTCTTCAGTAACTTCCTCACCTACAGGAGTAAATATAGCAGGTGCTGTTGATTTTCCTGTAGAAGCTGTAGCAGTAGCTGCTTTAGCAGATGGAGTGAATCCTTCTACATCCTTACGAACGATACGTCCATTTTCACCACTTCCTTTTACCTCTGCTAAGTTAATACCTTTTTCTTCAGCAATTTTCTTAGCCAAAGGAGAAGCAAATACGCGTCCTCCTGTAGAAGCTGCAGGCGTAGCAGCAGGGGCTTCAGTTTTAGGAGCTTCAGCCTTAGGGGCAGCAGAGGCAGTAGGAGCTGCAGAAGATCCTCCTTTAGCCGCAGCAAGCACTGCATTCACATCGGTACCTGCAGGACCTATGATAGCCAATAGAGAATCAACAGGAGCAGATTCTCCTTCTTTTATTCCTATATACAATAAGGTACCTGAATAGAAGGACTCAAATTCCATAGTTGCCTTATCTGTTTCTATTTCAGCAAGAATATCACCTTCTTTTACAGTATCACCTACTTTCTTAATCCAAGAAGCTACAGTACCTTCAGTCATAGTATCACTAAGGCGAGGCATAGTAACTATTTGAACTCCCGCTGGCATGGCTGCAGGAGTACTTGCAGGAGCGGCTTCTTTTGCTGGTTCCGCAGCGGCAGGAGCGGCGGCTTCTTTTGCTGGAGCAGAGCCTCCCCCTATAAGAGCTGATATATCTTCTCCTTTTTCGCCAATGATTGCCAAAAGGGTATCCACTGGAGCAGATTCTCCTTCTTTTAGACCAATGTACAACAATGTTCCTGAATAGAAGGATTCAAATTCCATAGTCGCCTTATCTGTTTCTATTTCAGCGAGAATATCACCTTCTTTTACAGTATCACCTACTTTTTTGAGCCATTTAGCAACGACTCCTTCTTCCATTGTGTCGCTTAATCGCGGCATATTTATTATTTCTGCCATTTCTTTTATAATTTATGAGGTAAAAAAGGATAATTTTCTTGTTTGTATACTACATCATACATTACATTCTTTTCAGGGAATGGAGATTCTTCAGCGAATTTTTCGCACTCTGCTACCAAGTTCTTTACCCGTTCATCAATAGCTGCTATTTCATCATCAGTAGCATATTTTTTAGCTTTGATTACATCAAGTACTTGAGTAATAGGGTCTATTTTCTTATATTCTTCCACTTCTTCTTTAGTACGATAATGCTGTGCATCGGACATAGAATGTCCACGATAACGATAAGTACGGATATCCAAGAAAGTAGGTCCATCGCCACGGCGAGCACGTTCCACTGCTTCAAATACTTTTTCTGCCACAGGTACAGGGTTCATTCCATCTACTTTCTCACAAGGCATTTCATACCCCAATCCTAATTTCCATATTTCAGGGTGGTTAGCTGTTCTCTCTACAGAAGTACCCATGGCATAATGGTTATTTTCACAAATGAACACTACAGGGAGCTTCCAATTCATTGCCATGTTAAAAGTTTCATGAAGTACTCCTTGACGGGTAGCACCATCCCCCATAAAAGTAAGGACAACTCCTCCTGTCTCGTTATACTTTTCTGCAAAAGCCATTCCTGCTCCTAAGGCAATTTGTCCTCCTACAATACCATGACCTCCAAAGAAGTTATGTTCCTTTGAAAAGATATGCATAGAACCTCCTAAACCATGAGAAGTTCCTGTATCTTTTCCAAAAAGTTCTGCCATAATCCTACGTGGATCTACTCCTAAAGCAATAGGATGCACGTGATTACGATAAGCAGTAATCATTTTGTCTTTTTTAGGGTCAATCACATGCATACAGCCTGCCACGATTGCCTCTTGTCCATTGTACAAATGTAAAAATCCTCTTACTTTTTGTTGGATATAAGCAGAAGCCAATTTGTCCTCAAACTTCCTCCAAAAGAGCATTTCCTCATACCACTGTAAATACGTCTTTTTATCTATTTTTTTCATTATCACAAATGAATTAATATTTTTTCTTAATTATCTATCCGTTGCTTAACAAAGCGCAAATTTACGAATTTTTTATTTGCCTGCAAAGGTACAAAAACTTTTTTTATTATAGAAAATTTTTTTACTTTTATTCTTTTAACAAAGAAAGTGCAAAATAGACTTCCCAAATAAGAGCTACAAAAAAAACAAACATAAAAGAAAGTATATCCCACTCCCCTACCTTGGGCTGAGAGAGCAACATAGGAAGTAGAAAAGCTAAACAAGCTATCATCTGCAGGAGCGTCAGGGTCACAAAGCGATAACCTATATAAGCCTTCCCTCTTAAGGGAATAAGTAATAAGCCACACACAACTATGGCACATAGAGTATGAAAAATATAGAATAACTCCAGATGAAAAAACAACAATTTACCATAATATATCTCAACGATATAGCTATGCAATAACAATAATACTCCCATCAAAAGAAGTATTTTTAGGATACTCCTCAAATAAAATCTACTTACAGACGTTCTCATGCATGTTTTTATCAAGGAGAATTATTCCAATACATTGGGACATCCCCAACCGTCATAATCTCCTTCAAAAGGTTCTGCCAGGTCCATAATATCCCATACAATATTATTAATATTCTCTGGGCTATCCTTACCAGTGGCTTGCACTGTATATGGATAAGCTTGTCCCTCTGCTGCTCTTGTTCTTGCATCTTCCTCATCATTAAGAAGCACTGTAAAACCTTTTTCTTGGGCTTCTTTGGCAAATCCCTGCTGCTGCTCTGCTGTCTTGAAATAGATAAAATGATCTATCTCACGAGGCACTTCAAGCTTATCTCCATTTTGCTCTAACTGCATGATAACTTTTCTATTTTGTATAGCTTGGTAGGAATAGGGGTCAGGATATAGAAAGTCAAAATAAGCATCCCACTGAGGATCTTCTGCTTGATTATATCCACAGTGATAACCTTCAAAGGAAGATAAAGCCTCCTGGCATACCTTTGCTAATATCTCTGTTTCATGACTATAGAACCATAATTCCAAAAAGCCATCATTCTTTATAGCTGATACCATTATGGCCCCTTCTCCCTCTGCACTCTCACAGATAGCATCCTCAATATCGCAGAGAATAGGATATTCTTCGTTGGAGGAAAGCCCCTCAGAAGTAGGATGCTTCATCTCTATATAGAATTGCAGGCGATGAGTGTACCCCTCAAGAGGTGCTACATTATACAAGCCTAGATTAGTACGTATAGAAGCAGGCTTATTCTCTATTCTACACATAAAGAAATCCCAATTTTGAGGAATTTCAGGAGTTTGTTTCTGATTCATGATACAGTATTTTTAATAATCATTTTATCTAGTGACAGATTTCTCACTTTTCGGGGACAAATATACAAAAATTATTATATTTCCCCAATAGAGAACAGCCATTATTTCATTTTTCAAAGCAACTTACTTCCATAATATAGCAGCTTTCCCATTTTATCAATAAGCATTCATTCTATAATTCAAATTATAGTACCATACTCAGGGATATACGTCTGCGAACTGTATCCACTTCTACTACTTTTACCCTCACCTGTTCATGGAGTTTTACCACTTCATTCACATTGGATACATAACCATCCTTAAGCTGTGAAATATGTACCAAACCACTTTCTTTAATTCCTATATCCACAAAGCATCCAAAAGCAGTGATATTATTAACAATCCCATTGAGTACCATGCCTACTTGTACATCGTCAAAATTCTTGACATGAGAGTCAAATTCAAACACCTTAGCAGTTTGTCTGGGGTCAAGACCTGGTTTTTCTAATTCCTTTAATACATCCTTAAGGTACAATTTCCCTACTTCTTCCCTTTCATATTTACTAATATCTATGCTGGAAATAGCCTTCTTATTTCCAATAAGTTCCTTAAGAGAGATTCCCAGATCTTTTGCCATTTGCTTAATAATAGGATAAACTTCAGGATGTACGGCAGAATTATCCAAAGGGTTATCACTATGCTGTACTCGTAAAAAGGCTACCGATTGTTGGTATACCTTATCCCCTAAGCGAGGCACCTTTTTTAGGTCTTCACGCTTGGTAAAAGCTCCATGGGCTGAACGATACTCCACAATATTCTCTGCCATTTTCTCCCCTATGCCTGATACATAACTAAGAAGAGACTTACTAGCGGTATTGAGATTCACTCCTACCTTATTCACACAACGAATCACTGTAGCATCCAGCTCTTCTTTGAGTAAAGAGGGGTTCACATCATGTTGGTATTGCCCTACCCCTATGCTTTTAGGCTCTATCTTTACCAATTCAGCAAGAGGATCGGACAAACGACGACCAATAGAAACAGCCCCACGTACGGTCACATCATAGGAAGGGAACTCCTCTCGAGCAATCTTAGAGGCTGAATACACTGAAGCTCCTGCCTCACTTACCACAAAAACTTGCACTGGATGTGGAAAAACAATCTTTTTAATAAAATCCTCTGTTTCTCTTGAAGCAGTCCCATTACCTATACTAATGGCTTCTATAGCATATTGTTCTACCATAGCACGTATTTTCTTCATTGCTAAGGTTACTTCATACTGAGGGGCATGAGGGTAAATAGTCTCATTATGGAGCAAATCACCTTTCTCATCCAAGCATACTACCTTACATCCTGTACGAAATCCTGGATCAATGGCAAGAATGCGCTTTTCTCCCAAAGGAGAAGCCAAGAGAAGTTGAGAGAGATTCTCTGCAAATACAGTAATTGCCTTAGCATCTGCTTTGTCTTTGGCTTCCTGTAGAGTTTCGTTGGAGATAGAAGGTTCTAAAAGTCGCTTATAGCTATCTTTAATAGTTCTCTTAAGAAAATCAGCTATTTCCCCATCACTCTTGATAATAGTCTTTTCTATAAAAGGCAGTGTATCCTCTTGATTCACCTGCACTTTCATTTTAATAAATCCTTCTTTTTCAGCACGGAGCATAGCCAATATTCTATGAGAAGGAGCTTTGCTAAGCACCTCACTCCAATCAAAATATTGCGCATACTTTTGTGCCTCTTCTTCATCCTTTTTTCCCTTGGCTACCTCTGTACAGATAAGGGCTTTCCTATGAAAAATTCTGCGTAGGGTACCTCGTACATACATGTTTTCATTAATCCATTCGGCTATAATATCTGAGGCTCCTTGTAGTGCCTCTTCTTCAGTAGTTATTTTATCTGAGAGATAATGAGAAGCCAGTTGTTCTAAATCAACTACTCGCTGACTCATCAGCTGTTTAGCTAAAGGTTCTAATCCATTCTCCTTGGCTACATCAACCTTTGTTTTACGTTTTTTCTTATAAGGCAGGTACAGATCCTCCAATTCACTCAACACAAAGGAATCTTCTATACGCTTGCGAAGTTCCTTAGAGAGTTTTCCTTGCTCCTCAATACTTGTCAGGATAGTCTCCTTACGCTTACCTATATTCTCATACTCGACTTGTGCCTTAGCTATATTCTCAATAGCTACTTCATCTAAGTTTCCTGTTCTATCCTTACGATAACGTGCTATAAAAGGAATTGTACAACCCTCAGAGAGTAATGCCAAAGTGTTTTCAATGGACTTCTCAGTAAGTTGTGTTTGACTCTTAATAAATTGAATATTTGTCATACTTGAAAAAATAAGGCACAAAGATAGTAAAACAAGGAGAAAAATAGTATCTTTGCAAAAAATATTTCAAATATGGTAAAGGATGTAAGACCGAACATGATACTCCTCTCTCGCATAGTGATGATTTCCTTAGTAGGGATCATTGTCCTTTCTTTATTACTTTTATTCAGTAGCATTTCTGATAAGGATTATTCTTTAGAAAGAAATATAGATAACCATCGCATTGGAGTCTCCAATTTTTATAATTATAAAGGGAAAATATATGTCGCCATACCAGGAAGTGGTCATGTTGAGATTCCAGAGGCGGATCCCCTTACTTTTGAAGTGTTCTCTCAGAATAATAATGCCAGACAGATAGGCTGGGACAAATCACATGTTTTCTGTGGAGACGAAATAATTCCTCACCTAAGAACACCTATCACCTCTCTTGGAAATGATCTTTTCACAGATGGAAAAATGACTTATTATTGTGCTTGGAATACAGAAAGTAAAGAATCCTTCGCCATTTCAAGTATCATAGGGCAGATCTTATATATACTTCATTTAAACAAAAAACCAACCTATTACTATCATCCAATAAAGTTAATGGCAGATGATGGACGTAAGTTCTTTTCCATAAAGAGTTCTCCTTTCATATCTACCGATGGTTCCTCTTTCTATTACCAAGGTGAGAGGATAGAGGGCGCTAAGGATTCTCTTTTCCCTATCGTATCTCTAAAAGATTATCAAGATAAACTCAAACATTCTATTACATCCACCAGTGATTCTCATTACTTTTCGAACGGGAAACAAGTATTCTACAAAACCAAATTACTCGATATTCCTTATAGGAATGACCTTGTTACAGGTAGCTTCTCCTCATGGGGAAGTTTTGAGATTCTCTACTCTCTCAATGGAGGAAAGATATTCATAGATGGGAAAGATCTCAATCCTGATACCTCTCCTTACCACCTACTAACTTTGAGTGATACTTATAGTGAACACGTATTTTTCACCAATAAGAATGGTGTGTATTTCTATGATAATGAAAATAAGAAAGCCAGAAAGGCTTCCTCAGAAAATGTCTTCAAAAATTACAAAGAAATTGAGGAAGGTTACTTTTCCAATGGAGAGGACTTACTCTTCTTTTTATCGGATGAAAAATGGGGACGTAGAAGAAATCCAGGACTCAAATCCTACACTACCAAAGTCTGTATGTTGCAGACACAAGCAAAAGGCACCTGGCATAAGTGGGAGGAAGCAGGCAATTTGCCTATATGGCAGAAAGGAAACGAATGGTATTTTTTGGATTATAATGGCATCAGACAAGGAATAAAAGAAGGCGTTTATAGAATAACTAATAAAGAGACTTTTAACGCCCGTACAGAAAAAGAAGGCTTTTTTTACTCTTCTAAAGTGGAAAAAATGATTAATGAGGGAATATTTGTCCCTGCCAACTACCAAGTACTTTTTAAGGCAAAAACCCAACTTGCTGACAAGTTCTCTTCAGACCTATTATGGATACTCCTTATCGTTGTAGTCATTGGGCTGAGTACTTATTTTTTACTAAAGAAATTTAATTTCAATACAGATCCTTTTATTCTGGAGGAAAACACCTTACGTATCAACAACTTCATTGGGAAACGTTATCCCATTTATGATATTCACAATGTACTGTTCTCTATAGGAGAAAGAGGACAAAATGGGCTAATAGGGAAGATGAAAATCATTAGCCGAAATGGAAAAACCTCCTCAGAATACCGATTTCTCTCCAACCTTTTTGTTTTGTCCGATACAGAAGAAGCAATTACTAAGAAAATAAAGGAGCTACAGAAAGAGCTCGCAAGAAGAGGTATTCAAAGCCAATTGCTTAAAGAATAAAAAAAGAAAGAGTCTTTGGCATCAACCAGAGACTCTTCTTTATCCTCTATTCAAATCGGGTAATTCCATACTTTTTAGCTTCTGCTTTCACCTTAGGGGCAAGCTCTTTCAAATGTGCAATTCGAGAAGCATTGGAAGGGTGGGTACTGAGCAAGGAATTAGAGTTTCCTCCCCCAGAGGCTGCACTCATACGTTCCCATAACCTGTAACCTTCATCAGGGTCATAACCTGCTAAAGCCATAATTTGTAAGCCTATAGCATCAGCTTCACTTTCCTGACTCCTACTAAAGGGGAGCATTACACCCACCTGCGTGCCTATACCATAAGCAGTATTGAACTCATTGAGATACTTACTATTACTCAATAGGACATTTCCTGCAAGTGCTCCTATTTGTTGGAGTGTAGATGCACTCATACGTTGTGCTCCATGGTCAGCTAAAGCATGCGCTACTTCATGCCCCATAATCACCGCAACACCACGTTCATTCTTAGCTATAGGAAGGATCCCTGTATAGAAAACTATTTTTCCACCTGGCATACACCAAGCATTGAGTTCCTTACTATCTACTAAGTTATATTCCCAACGATAATCCTTTAAATAATTCTTATAACCATTCCTATCCAACCATAACTGGGATGCCTTTGCAATACGCTCTCCCACTCGTTTTATCATTTGAGCCTCTGGAGTTCCTTTAATCACCTTATTAGAAGAAAGAAACTGATTATATTGACTAAATGAAGTAGGAAAAATTGAACTGTTAGGCATAAAATTCAAAGTTTGCTTTCCTGTAAAAGGATTTGTCTTACAAGCTGAAAGTACTAATAATAACCCTGCAAATACTATTTTTTTCATATTCTTTACTTTAGATAAATCACGAGGCAAAATTACATTATTTTTTTGAATTATATATACCTAATTCAAAAGACACTTATTTTTTACATATAATATAACCTTATCTATATAAAAATGTTAAAATAATAAAAAAATACTTTTATATCGTTATTTTTTATATCTTTGCACCCAATAACAAATTAATGCAATTACGTATGAAACAGATGTTTTTACTATTAGTTATGGCTATGGCTCCTATAGCTATGAATGCACAAGACCGTACCACACAAGTACAACCTGAAAAGGCTACTACCCAAGCTTGTTGTAACAAAAACAAAAAGGATGGGGTTGCTTGCCACAAAGACAGTAAAGGAAAAGAAGCCTGCTGCAAAGATAAGAAATCTGAAAATACTTGTTATGACAAGAACAAGAAAACAGAATGCAAAAAGGATGATAAAAAAGGCTCTTGCTGTGCAGGAAGGAAAACTGCTTAGTACTCCCTTTGCAAAAATAAAAAGCTATCCCCTCATAAGGATAGCTTTTCTTTTTATAAAATAACCAATTGATATTCAATTTATTAAAAATGATTACTACTTACCAACAGCTTTTAGAACAAGCCACTCTCTCAGAGCAACAACTCGCTAAGAAAGCCCATATTATAGGAACAATACGGCTGATAATAGCACTGAGTACTTTAGCTGCCATTTATTTTATATTCAAAGAAAATTCATGGGTTTTCGGTACAATAACCTTACTTTTAATCATATTATTTTTCTATTTAGTAACTATCCATAAAAATACAAACCTTCTGCGTAAAATTGCTCAACAAAAAATAACTATTAACCAAAATGAGATAAATTTTTTACAGAAAAATCAATTTTTCTCAGCAAATGGAAAGGAATTTCAGGATGATTCACATCCCTATTCTTATGATTTGGACATTTTTGGAACACATTCTTTGTATCAATATATCAATCGAACTCATACTTTTTTAGGACGTAAAGCCTTAGCTGAACACTTCTTGCATCCTGAAGTATCAGAGATCGCTCCCTTGCAAGCCACAACTGAAGAACTCTCTCAAGAAGAACATCTTAGATGGCGACAGGAGTTTATGGCAACCACCACTCTAATAGAGGATACTAAGGATTTCTACCAGCAAATAAAGCAATGGGCTATGAAGAAAGAAAAACCTTTTTTCCCATCTCTTGCAAATCTTCGTATGGGGGGCTCCTCTATTGCTCATCATTAGCCTTATTGTAGGATATATGTTTGAATATGAGTTTTTTAAAACTATATTTAAAATATTAGCAGTAACAAACCTATTCATATTTTTTTCCTTCATCGGGAAAATGCAAAAAAGCAAACCTGGATTTGAAAACACCTATCATCTGCTATATGCTTTCAAAAGAAGTATCACTCAGATAGAGAAAGCAACTCATTTAAGGTCTGTACAATTTCAGCGCTTACGAGCACAATTACTTACTCGCTCGCAAAGTGCCAGCCAAAGTATTTCCCAACTTTCTCGCCTTTTGGATGATCTGGACAATGTGGGGAATATATTGGTCTCTATCCCCTTGAATTGCTTTACTTTCTATCATTTGCACACCTACAGAAAGCTCCTTGCTTGGAAAAGAATATATGCTGAACATATTGCCTCATGGTTTTCTGTGATTGCTGAGGTAGAGGTACTTAATAGCTTTGCCAACTTCAGCTATAATAATCCCTCCTTTGCTTTTCCCTCACTCAATGATAAGCAAATACTCTCTTTTGAATCCCTTGGACATCCTTTGATACCTGCCAAAGAGCGTGTAAGCAATACCATTTCCTTCACTTCACATCGTTTTGTTATTCTCACTGGTTCCAATATGTCCGGGAAAAGTACCTTCCTCAGAGCCCTTGGAGTGAATATGTTACTGGCAATGATGGGGCTCCCTGTATGCGCTAAGAAAGCTACTGTATACCCTATGAAATTATTGGTATCCATGCGCCTTTCTGATTCCTTAAATGACGGAAAATCATACTTTTTTGCTGAAATCAATCGCCTGCGATCCATCATAGAACAACTCGAAGAAGCGCCTTGTTTTGTCCTCTTAGATGAACTACTCAGAGGTACTAATTCCGAAGATAAACAGTTGGGAACCTTTAGGATTATAGAGAAAATGGTAGCTCTTAAAGCAATAGGTGTCATTGCTACCCATGACTTAGAGGTATGTTCTCTTAGCAATAAGTACCCTGATATACTGCAAAACAAGTGTTTTGAATCCCAGATTATAGCAGGAGAATTACATTTTGATTATACCCTGAAGGAAGGTATTTGCCAGAATAAAAATGCTACTTTTCTTATGGAAAAAATGGGCATTATCTAATATGCATAATCCAAAAAAATAATGTATCTTTGCCCCTTAAACGTGTTTTTACACCGATATATACCCTAACGAATGAAAAATATCCGTAATTTCTGCATTATTGCACATATCGACCACGGGAAGAGTACCTTAGCCGACCGTTTGCTCGACTTTACCCAAACCGTAACCGAACGCGAAAAACAAGACCAATTGCTCGACAATATGGACTTGGAGCGGGAGCGCGGTATCACTATCAAGAGCCACGCAATACAAATGGAATATGTGTACAAAGGCGAAACGTATATCCTCAACCTTATCGATACCCCCGGTCACGTAGATTTCTCTTACGAGGTATCGCGCTCCATCGCTGCTTGCGAGGGGGCGCTCCTGATCGTAGATGCTGCCCAAAGCATACAAGCACAGACAATTTCTAACCTCTACTTGGCTCTCGAAAACGACCTTGAAATCATTCCCGTACTCAACAAAATAGACCTACCCAGTGCTAACCCCGAAGAGGTGAAAGACGATATAGTAGACCTACTGGGCTGTTCGCCCGATGAGATTATCCCAGCCAGTGGTAAAACAGGTTTGGGCGTAGAGGCAATTTTAGAGGCTATTATAGAGCGCATTCCTGCCCCTACTGGCGACCCTAAGGCACCACTACAAGCGTTGATATTCGACTCGGTATACAACTCTTTCCGCGGGGTGGAAACCTACTTCCGGGTGATGAACGGTGAAATACGCAAAGGGCAGAAAATCAAGTTTATGTCCAACGGCAAAATCTACGATGCCGACGAAGTAGGTACCTTAAAGCTCAATCAAGTGCCTAAGCAAGTGATTGGCACCGGCGATGTGGGGTACCTTATCACCGGTATTAAGGACGCGCGTGAGGTGAAGGTAGGTGATACGATTACCTCGGCAGTAGATGGTTGCAAAGAAGCCATTGACGGTTTTGAGAACGTAAAACCGATGGTATTTGCAGGGATTTATCCGGTAGACACCGAAGATTACGAAGAACTGCGCGCCTCGATGGAAAAACTCCAACTGAACGATGCCTCGCTGGTGTTTACCCCCGAAAGTTCTGCCGCTTTGGGCTTTGGCTTCCGCTGTGGATTCTTAGGAATGTTACACTTAGAAATCGTGCAAGAACGCTTGGAACGCGAGTTTGGTATGACCGTGATTACCACCGTGCCCAACGTAAGTTACCACGCTTTTACCAAGAAAGAACCTGAAAAAGCGATTATCGTAAATAACCCTTCTGACCTTCCCGACCCGTCGAAATTAGACCGTGTGGAAGAGCCGTATATCAAGGCGAGCATCATCACCAAATCGGATTTTATAGGACAGGTGATGTCGCTCTGTATTGAAAAACGCGGACAAATAACTAACCAGCACTACCTCACCCCTGAACGTGTGGAACTGAACTTTGATATGCCACTTGCCGAAATTGTATTCGACTTCTACGACCGCCTAAAGACTGTCAGCAAGGGGTATGCCTCCTTTGACTATTCACCTATTGGGATGCGAGCTTCTAACCTTGTGAAGGTGGATATCCTCATTAACTCGCAGTCGGTAGATGCGCTCTCTGCCCTTATCCACGCCGATAATGCTTATAATATAGGCAAAAAGATGTGTGAGAAGTTGCGCGAGCTCATACCGCGTCAGCAGTTTGACATACCTATTCAGGCAGCTATTGGGGCTAAAATTATCTCTCGCGAGACTATTAAAGCCCTCCGCAAAGACGTTACCGCCAAGTGTTACGGAGGGGACATCTCGCGTAAACGTAAACTCTTAGAAAAACAGAAAGCCGGTAAAAAACGTATGCGCCAAGTGGGGAATGTAGAGATACCACAAAGTGCATTTATGGCGGTGTTGAAGTTGAATGATTGACCGTAGCACGGTCGGGCGGTTGCTTTGGTAAAGTTGGAAATTATTAGTGTAAACTACTATGAAAGAAGAAAAGAATATAAAAGCTTATAAAGGAAAAGAACACAAAATTTCAACAGTAAGAGGATTCCTCTATTTCATATTTAATTTTAATAAGGAAGAAAAAGTTGTAAGGAATATCTTTTATAGAGGACATTCTGACAAAACTTATGATTTAGAGCCCTCTATCTATCGAAAAGATAAAAAAACAAACAAACTTCTTTATATAGAAAATGAAGACAAAATCTATAGAGAGACTATAGCTAAAGTACCTTATGATTTTAATGGGAAAAATACCATAGAATCATTAGTACTAATGCAACATTATGGTGTTCCTACACGAATATTAGATTTAACAACCAATCCTTTAGTAGCTCTTTATTTTGCTTGTGTTGGAGATGAAGATAAAGATGGAGAGGTTATAGTATTTGATATTCCTAATGAAAGCGTTCGCTTTTTCGATAGTGATAGAATTGCTATTTTAGCTAATCTTGCAAAGTGTGATAATATTTTTTATACAAATGGAGACTTAGAAAAATACGAGCAATATAAAAATGATTTAAATATTTTAAAAAGAAAGGTTGATTTACTTGATAGTAAAAGTTTGAAAAAGTTACTTGGTTTAGAGGAAGGAAATCGAGTAAACTCTATTGAAGAAAAAATAGATAAGTTTGTTAGTCAAATAAAAGAAATAGATTTTTTAATCTCCACTGAAATAAATGATAAAATAACAAATTTTATTAAAGAGATTAAAGATTCTCTTAAAGAGAAAGAGAGTTCTTCAAGTGAAAAAGAGGACATAAAATCATTTTCCGTTTATCAAAAAAATATGAGATTTATTACTAAACTTGAAGATAAAATACTTTCTTTTATTAATAAAGAGATTTCTTGGATTAATATGCGTTATTTTGAAAAATTACTAAATTTTGTAAAAGAAGACAAACCTTATTTTATCTCTGTAATAGACCCAAGAGATGTAAGTAATGTTTTTGCAATTAAACCTAAACTGGACAATCCTCGTATTGTAAGACAACAAGGAGCTTTTCTAATATTTGGAATAGAAAAACAAGAAGTTCCTTATTGTAATGAAAACACAAAAAAAATGGCAAAAATTCCTTCTGAATGGGTAATTAGAGGGAAAATAGAGATTGAGGAAAACGAATTTGAAGACTTAGGAACAGATACTTCTTCTAAGTCTGATAAGCAGGTAGAGATCAAAGAGAGATTAATAATAGAAAGCTCAAAAAAAGAATTAATCTTAAAAGAATTAGATAAATTAGGAATAAACCAAAGCACTTTATTCCCTGAAATAGATAAAGTAGCTGATTATATTAAAGAAAAGTATACTCAAAAGGGAAACAAATAATTAACCATTTAATTTTATATTTTATGCCAGTAAAATTTAATGTAGTAGAGCGTAAGAATCTGTTAGATAAAACAGCAGCTCCCAAGTTTTATGCCAGTGCCAAAGCCGATGGCGAAGTCTCTTTGAAGGCACTTGCCAAAGAAATTGCACAGGGTAGCACCACCGTATCGGATACCGATGTGTTGGCTGTGCTTAACGACCTTACCAAAGTGCTGATTAGGCACCTATCGGAAGGCAAAATCGTGAAGTTGGGCGACTTTGGTAACTTCCAAATTACCCTTACCAGCGAGGGCGCTCCCACCGCCGAGAAGTTCACCGCTTCGCTCATCAAAGGCAACAAAATTCAGTTCCGCCCAGGTGCCGACCTCCGCGAGATGCTCAAAACCGTTAAGTACGAAAAATACAAGAAGTAGCACCCCGTATCACACCGATATATATGCGTGAGCCTACGGGTATATACCTATGGGCTCACGGGTATATACTGATAACACGACGGGTATATACCTGTGAAGTGATGAATATATATAGAATGATATATTATATGTTTTAGAATTGATATAACTATGGGATATCATATCATTAATATTACAGGAAATGGTATTAAAAGTGAGTATATTAAAGATATAAAAGAATTAATGTACTTAGATACAATTACCGAAGATACTATTATCTATCAAGGAGAACCACATTGGACACCCTTACAAGTGAAAGATACTGAATTTAAAAGCTATTGTATAGATTGGTATCGTGCTGGATTAAAAGCTCAAGAGTATTTTAAAATTCAAGCCAAAGAGGAAGGTCTTATTTTAGAAGAGCTTAATCAAGATAAAGAAAGTTTTCAGCAATATTTGGTTTCTGATAAATACATAGAAATTAAAAGAGGTGATTTTTTAGTAAGAAACTATGAGAATCTTGAGGTAGACGTAAAATGTAGAAGTTTTCGATACCTTTCTGATGGAGAACTTTCTTTCCATTTCAGTTGTAAAGATGTAGAGAAACATCTTAATATGCAAGAGTATACTCAGACACCTATTATTATAGCAGTATATCAAAGAAATGGAGATAATTTCAAAAAAGGAATTCCTTTTTTTATTTCCATAGATAGAATTAAAGAGCTTTCTTCTTCATTAGAGAAAGTTCTTGTTAAGAATATAGGTGAATGCTATGAAATTCCACTTAAATTAACAGTACAAAGTTTTGATTATATTATCGATTTTGACAGATATAATATAAGAAAAATTTATCCTATTGATAAAATGAAAGATACCTATCCTAATGCCGGTAAAAAATGGACAACAGAAGAAGATGACAAATTAGAAGTTCTTTATTGCGAAAAGACAAAAATCGTAGAAATTTGTAATATTTTAGAAAGAAGCAAAACCGCTATATTATTACGAATTGAAAAATTAGAGCTAAGAGAAAAGTATGATATTTAGGAAATAAGAATTCCTTATAATTAACAGAATATAATTATACCTAATACTATGGACTTTTTAACAGGAAAACCACTATCCGATACTATTTACGATACCCTTTTTAAGGCGGAAAAGGAGCTTATTATCATTTCGCCTTATATTCAGCTGGGAGATTACCTCAAAGACAATGTTTTTAAACAGCTTTTAAACAACACCAAACTGCATATACTCATTGGGTTTGGCAAAAGTACCTCTAATGGAGAAGAAAATTGTAAGCGTGAAGATATTGAGTACTTCTTGAGCTTCCCGAATATCACAATGGTGTATATTCCACAGTTACACGGACAATATTATGCCAACGAAAAACAATCGGTAATTACCTCTATGAACCTTTTGGATTACTCGCTGGAAAACAAGGTAGAGTTTGGCGTACTCGCCGAAAAAGCCCTCACCGACCTTGTAAACAAAAACAACTTCTTCGAGACTTCCAAAAACACCATTATGAGTGTACTCGACAGCGGTTATACTATCTTTGCCAAACGTCCTAACTACAACAAGAAGTTTTTAGGTCTAGCGAAAGACTATGTAGGCTCTACCGTGCATTTGGATTTGGTAGACGATGTATTGTCCAACAGAGAGGTGAAGCCTATCCGCTACTCCTCTTTTATACCCGAAAACTATACCCATACCGATAACAGACCACCCGTAGAACCTGAATCTACTCCTGAAAAAGTAGTACAAGAGGATACTCCGACAGAAAACCTACAAACAACCTCGCCTCAAGAGGCACCGCAAGCCACATCACAGGAAAAGAAAGGACACTGTATTCGTTGTAATACAGAAATACCCTTTAACCCATTGATGCCCTTGTGTAACAGTTGTTACCAAGAATGGGCAAAGTCCGGCAATCGCTTTTATGAGGAAAACTACTGCCATTGCTGTGGAGAGGAGAAGAAAGTAACGGTAGCGACACCTTTGTGTTATAATTGCTATGCCAAACAATCATAATAAATAAATGATGGCTCTTTTTTTTACAAAAGATAACATCATTGTTCAAAGGCATAATTATCTATAGACAGATTAGGGGATGTATCATCATATCATCCCCTACCTATCTGTTTTAAGATATGATGAGTAATAAGATAAGTGGGTTTCACTCCTATTAAGCCCAAACTACCAGAAGCTAAAGTACTACCTGTCTCCAAAGGGTTATCAGAAGCATAATAAGCATAGCGTACTTTGACATCTCTGCGGATGCTTTTACGAATTTTGGAAGCAGATTGTATGGCTTTTTGATAATGTGCTCCTTCCATCTCAAGACCTATCACATTCCAAGTGGATTTGTGGAAGTAAGTAAGTACATCTCTATTTTGCAAAGAAGTCCCTAAAACAGTAACCATTGTTCCCTCAAATACTCTGAGTCCATTACCTTCAAAATCGGATTTAGAAAGCTCGTTCTCAAAGGGATAGTTATCAGCAGTCCCTTCAAAGATATGTGCATTAGGAATCATAATATCACCCTTTTCCCCTTCCAAAATTCCTGCTTTTCCCATAATAGAGACAGAAATAACATTAAGGAAATAGCTTTTTCCTTCTACTTTATAAGGTTTGAGAAGTTCATCTATAGTTTCATAAGCCTGTTCTCCAAAAGCATAATCCATCACCAAAAGTACAGGAGCCTCTTCGGTAGTAGTTTTCTTGAAAAAATCATTTTCAGGAATGAGTGCCGTATCTACAATCTGCACATCTATATTGGTGCCCGATTTGTCCTTGATAAAAAGCATGCCATGTTGTAGAGCATAGTCCATCACCTTATCCCTAAGAGCATGATTCTTTTCCTCACTTAATGAAATATAGGTTGTCCACTGAGAATTCTCTTTCTCCTTGACAACCAATGCTTTCTTAGCAAAAAGAGCATTCATTACACTATGCATATTAGCACTGATAATATGTAAGGGACGTTCTAAAAGGCGATGTTCCTTGAGTGTTTTCTTCAAAGTATTCGCCCATATTTCTCCGTAAATATGGTGTCCCAACCTCTCTCTTAGAATAGGAGAAAAAGTAATTACCCGCTTATTGTCAGAGAGTATCTCCTCTAAGGCAATTTTGCCCAACCAATAAATAACTTGTATAAAACGTTCAGGATTTTTCTCTGTGGAAAGTTGATGATAAGCAGGAAGTATTTCTTCAAAGGTACGCCCCAGTACCTTCCCTATATGAATCAGCGCCAATTCTCGCTCGGTTTGGCTGAGCTTCTTCTTTTGGGCTAAGGACTCTATTTTCTCCCAATCACGACTGATTTTATTGCTTTCTTCCTCCAAAACACTATGGGCTATCTTATGAGATTCTATAAAAAGAAAAGTGAGATGGGTAAGTATATCATAAATATCGGAACGACCGCGAGTAATCTCTATATTCATCTGCTCATTATCTATACGATAGCAGTTTCTGCGACGTTTAGGAGGAATAATAGGTTCAAAATGAGACTGACGATACCCCTCATCAGAAATCATATTAATAAATCTACATTGTTCTATTCCAATAGGTAGACGATCAAGTACATAAAGTAATCCATTAAGCTCCGTTTGGTTTTGAGCAATGGTACCATATATCTCCGGACGCAGAAGCAAAAGAGACTCTCTGAGACTTTCCCCAGAAACTCCCATAGGCTTATAGAATCCTCGATTGAACAGGTGGCGCATAGTAGTATAGAGTTTCTCAATAGCATCGGTGGACTCTTGCGCACGACTTCGTTTCATTTGCATAATAAGTGTTTTTTAAAATCCTAAAATAATTTTAGCAATCATAAAATAGATCAAAATCCCTAAAATATCATTGCTAGTGGTGATAAAGGGACCTGTAGCCACTGCTGGATCTACTCCTTGCTTATCCAAAAATATAGGAATGAAAGTACCTATTACCGCAGCATTAATAATCACTGTTACTAAAGCTATACACACGGTAGCGGATTCCCAATAGGAACTCCCAAAAATAAAATGGCTCATAATCAGCACTAAAAATGCTAAAGCGAGTCCATTAATAAGCCCTAAGAGGAATTCCTTGAGGAGCCTACCTAAAAGGGCTCCATCTATACTTTTATTTGCCAAACCTTGTACCACTATAGCAGAAGATTGTACTCCTACATTCCCTGCTGTGGACTGTATTAAGGGAATGAACAGCAAAAGTACAGGGTAGGAAGTAAGCCCATCCTGAAATCCATTGATAATACTAGCCGCTCCTATCCCTCCAATCATTCCGATGAGCAGCCACGGCAGGCGCGCACGGGTAAGCTTCCAAATAGTATCATCTGCCTCTACATCTTGGGTAATCCCCGCAGCCATCTGATAATCATGTTCAGCCTCTTCCTTAATGACATCTACAATATCATCAATAGTAATACGTCCTACAAGGCGATGCATCTTGTCAACCACAGGAATAGCCTCCAAATTATACTTTTGCATTACATGGGCAACTTCCTCTGGAGTGTCATGCACAAAGACAAAATCCACCTTAGGAATGTAAATATCCCTGATATGTGCTCCTTGGGGGGAGGTCATTAAGTCCTTTAGAGAGAGACGACCCTTGAGTACTTCATCATTATCCACCACATAGATAGAGTGTACACGTGTTACATGTTGCCCTTGTTCTCGTATTTCCTTCATACAAGTATCCACGTCCCAGTTCTCATTGACCTTAACTAATTCCTTAGCCATGAGTCCACCTGCAGAATTATCATCATAACGAAGCAAATCCACAATGTCCTGAGCATGCTCCTTATCCTCCAAATGAGAGAGAATTTGTGTTTGTCTCTCTTCAGGAAGTTCCGCAATCAAGTAAGCGGCATCATCGGTATCCAGTTCCTGTAGGTCACGGGCAATCTCTTCATTAGAGAGATTATCCAAGATGTGCTCCAGCACTTCCTCATCTACCTCAGTCAATGTCTCAGAAGCTTTTTCTCGGTTCAGAAGGCTCACCAAGTAAGCAGCTTCTTCCAGCTCTAATTCACTGGTAATCTCTGCTATATCAGCAAAGTGAAGGGACTCAAGGTATTCCTTGAGTTGTTGCTTTTGGTCAGAAGCTATCAACTGACGAATATGAGCAATAATTTCTTCGGTGAGTTTAAATCCTTGCATTTTTTAGAGTGATGAATGAAGAATGAAGAATTTACTTTTTATTCTTCACTTTTCCCATTCCTTAATTATAGGGCGCAAAGATACAACATTTGAAGAGGAAAGTCAAGAAAATAAAGGTAAGAAATAATAAAAGGATTACTCAACATCGTTTACAAAAATAATACTTCCACCCCCTGAATTTCCCACTTCATTATCATAAGAGAGAATTATATTTTTCTTTAGAAAAAAAGCCATCCAATTCATGGATAGCTTTTTGTTAATTACTGAAAAACAGATATCTAATAAGTTACATTTCTTACCATTTGATATTCTTCAAAAGTTCTATTTGTTCTTTGATAGAAGCTGAATTAGGATTCTTCTTAAGTAAATCTTCCTTAATTCTCAACCCTTCTTCAGCCACTTTGCGAAGCTGTTTCTTTTGATCTTCACTTACCCAGCCAAATACATTTCCAAGAGTTTTAGTTACTTTCTTGGTAAGTTCAGTATTATCAGTACTCATAAGCCAAGTGAATCCTTCCTTGAAAGGAGCTTGATACTGTTCTGGATACAAAGGATAATAAATGACTCTATTGGCAAGTACGGGTAGATATTTGTCATTTCTACTCTTTAGGATATAAGGTAAAAAGAACATGAATTGTTGCCTATCAAGCTTATTCAAATCAATAATATCCACATATTGTCCTGCCAAAGAGGGATCTAAGGATACCAATCCAGAGGCAGCTGCTACTTTTATAGCACGAGAAGGTATTTTTACAGATTTTTCATACAATGGTCTAAACTTGGTATCTCTTGTACGAGAGAGTTGTGTAATAGCCGCTGCTTTCACCAAATTCTCAGGATCATTATTAGCTAAGTTCTCTACTATAGGAATCCATTCATTCATTCTATCTTGACTTAAACCTTGCATAGCTAAGATACGCAAACGGAAGAAAGGATCCTTAAGTGCTAATAAGAGAATGTCTGTATTTCCTGCATTTACAGCATACTCAACGGCTTGATTACGGCTCTTGAAATCTTTAGCATTTTTGTATTGGAAAAGATATTGTGCAGGAGTTTTGTAATCTGCTTCATCTCCAACGATAAGACCACGAGGATCTATATTAATGAGGCTATAAGAAGCAGATACAGGGAAACGGAATTCATTCTTGGCTTTAGCATCTACCCATACTTGTTTGCGTACATACTTACCACCGTCATATATATCCACCTCTAAAGGGAATTGGAACATAAGTTTTTCATCCTGAGTAATTTCCAATACTGCTTCTTTTTTAGTATTATCATAAGTAACTTTAGGAGTCATTACTACATTACCATGATTAAAGTACCATTGGTTAAAGAACCAGTTAAGGTCTCTTCCACTTACTTCTTCTAAGGCAAGACGTAATTGGTGTGCTTCCCCTGTTCCATATTGGTGTTCCTTAAGATATCTAGAAATACCTTCAAAGAAAGCTTTGTCACCTAAGTAATTACGAAGCATGTGAAGAATACTTCCTCCTTTGTTATAGGAAACAGCATCGAACATATCTTCACGCCCTTTATAGTCAAAGCGTACCAAATCCTTTTCGAAAGAGCCACTATTTTTGTAGCCTGTAATATCACGATATAGATGATAGTCTGCATAATCCTTCCCATACTTATACTCAAACCAAAGATATTCAGAATAATTAGCAAAAGATTCATTTACAGTAAGGTTAGCCCAGCTCTCTGCAGTTACCAAGTCGCCAAACCAGTGATGGAAAAGTTCGTGAGCTACTGTAGCTTCCCATATATTTTGGTCATTGAGTGCTTCAGCATCTTGCTGAGCCATAGAACTATGAAGAACAGCTGTAGTATTTTCCATAGCACCACTTACATACTCTTGAGCTGTAATCTGATGATATTTTTGCCAAGGAAAGTCATAGTTTAATCGTTTGGAATAGAATTCTATCATTTCTGAAGTTTTTCCAAAGATTCTTTTGGCTACATTGGCATATTCTTTTTCTACATAATATGAGATAGGTACTTTTCCCCTCCAGGGTTTATCCTTTACTTCTACATATTCTCCAGTTCCAAGGAAAAATAAGTAAGGAGCATGTTTTTTGTTCATCACCCAATAATCTGTACGCATACCTTTACCATCTTTGATGGAAGAAGCAAGGATTCCATTAGAAAGAGTAATAAACTGATTTGGAACTGTAATATACATCTCTTGAGTAGACTTCTGGTTAATCTCATCAATGGTAGGGAACCAGCAAGAGTTAGCTTTAGTTTCTCCTTGAGACCATACTTGAATAGGTTTTTCCTTATCTTCCTTATTGGAATTAATAAAGTATAATCCTTTAGCATCGGTAATAGCCAGACTACCATGCTTACCTACTTTTTCTGGCTGAGCAGTATACTTAATGTAAACAGTATATTTTTCTCCACGTTGGTAAGTCTTATTAAGATGGATAGTAAGCTTATCATCAGCATACTTATAAGTAAGAGGAGCCCCTTTGGTTCCTTTCTTATCACTTAGGTTAACACTATGAATAATCATAGCTTGTGCATCCAGCACTAAGGAATCCGTTGGATAGAAATAAGGAGAGGCAGTGAGCCACTCTTCCCCATAGAGCTCTTTCTTTTCAAAATTAAGAGATACACGCAATTTGGTATGGTCAAGAGCGTTGTACTTAGTAGCTTCGGCATGATATAAGGAACGTCCCGAAGTTTCTGTTTGTGCCACTGCAACCAAAGAAGAAGCAAACATGGCTAATAATAAATATTTTCGTATCATATATCAAAATAAATTAAAATATTTTCTCTATCTTAAATTCTATTTTCTTGGGTGATAAGTATTTATCACCTGTGAAAGATAAGAATGGTCAATATGTGTATATATTTCCGTAGTAATAATACTTTCATGTCCTAACATCAGCTGAATAGCCCTTAAGTTTGCCCCATTCTCCAACAGATGAGTTGCAAAAGAATGCCGAAAAGTGTGAGGACTGATCGTTTTAGTAAGTCCTATGGCAGAGGCGGCTTGCTTTATAATAGTAAAGATCATAGCTCGTGTAAGTTGCTTACCTCTTCGGTTTAAGAAAACAATATCCGAAAACTCTTTAACTATAGGAATATTTTTTCGCTGATGTAATATATAGTTATTAATTTCTTTTTGTGTATATTCACTAATGGGTACTAGGCGCTGCTTATTTCCTTTCCCTAACACACGTATGAACCCTTCTGAAAAAAACAAATCAGACAAATGCAAATTCACCAGCTCCGATACTCGCAATCCACATCCATAGAGTGTTTCTATAATAGCTCTATTACGATGTCCTTCCTCTGTAGAAAGGTCAATCCCTGCAATGATAGCATCTATTTCTTCCAAAGAAAGTGTATCAGGAAGTTTCATTCCAAATTTAGGAGTATCAATAGTCTCCATGGGAAAATCCTCTCGGTAATTTTCCAATAATAAGAACTTAAAAAAACTTTTTAAAGCAGAAATAAGCCGGGATTGAGAACGTGCATGTAACTCCTTCCCTACTTCATAAATGAACATACGAAGCGTCTCTGCTGAGATATTAACAGGTGTTTCTTCTATCTGATGAATAGCAACAAACTCACGGAGTTTCTCCATATCAAACAAATAGGAATGTACTGAATTCTCTGACATCCCTCGCTCTATCTTCAAATAATGTTCAAAATCTTTTAAAAGTTTCTTCCACATACCATAAAGCAAAAATACGAATTATTAATCAAAAAGACTAATAATCCGTATATTTTTTTTTAATTTCTTTATTTACTAAGATTCACAACTACTACAATTAACAAAATTCATAATCATTTCTTTGGCAACTGACTGACTTCGTTGGTAATAAAGACTCTTCACTCCCAACTTCCATGCCTCTAAAATTACTTTATTTACATCTCTCACAGGCATAGTAGGAGGAATATTGAGATTAAGACTTTGAGATTGGTCAATATACTGCTGTCGTTGTGCTGCCTGAGTTACTATCTCCATAGGAGAAATTTCCTTAAAAGTCTTAAATACATTTTTTTCATGAGTTGTAAGTTCCGATAAATGTTGTACAGAGCCATCCGAAAGACGAATACTGCGCCATACATCCTCATTATTAATTCCTTTTTCTTCCAACAGCTGAGTGAGATATCTGTTCTTTCTCATGAAATTTCCTTTGGAAAGTCCCACCTTATAGTAATTACTTGAGAAAGGTTCTATTCCAGGAGATACCTGTCCTAAAATAGCAGAACTTGAAGTAGTAGGAGCAACAGCCATAGTAGTTGCATTCCTTCTTCCATATCCTTTGAGTAATTCAGGTTCTCCATAGATGTGTGCCAACTCTTGTGTTGCTTTTTCAGCTTCATTTTGGATATGCATGAATGCACGTGCATTAAATTGAGTTGCCTCAAAACTCTCAAAAGGAATCATATTCTTCTGCAAATAAGAGTGATATCCCAATACTCCTAACCCTACTGCCCTGTGACGTATTGCAAAATTACGAGCTGACTGCAAATAATAGTTATCCTTCGTTTTTTCAATAAATTCAGAAAGTACGGCATCTAGAAAGAAAATAGCCAATTTCACGGCTTTGGTATCCTTCCATTCATCAAAAAGCTCTAAATTCATAGAAGAAAGACAGCAGATAAAGGATTCCTCTGCACTAGAAGGCAACATGATTTCACTACATAAATTACTGGAGTGGATGAACATATTATTATCCTTATATACCTGTGGACGTTTACGATTGACATTATCGGTAAAGAAAATATAAGGAAGCCCCTTTTGTTGGCGAGATTCCAATACCCTTGCCCATAGCTTTCGCTTATCGACATCACCATCAATCATTTCCTGTATCCAATAATCGGGAACACATACTCCAAAGAACAGATTCTGAATATGATAACCTGTATCCTTAATCTGCAAAAATTCTTCAATATCGGGATGATCAATATCCAAATAGGCAGCAAAGGCACCTCGCCGAACTCCTCCTTGAGATACAACATCCATAGCAGAGTCAAAAAGTTTCATAAAACTTACAGCCCCGCTGGATTTTCCATTATCAGTAACTGCAGAACCACGATGTCGTAATTCACCAAAATAACCAGAAGTTCCTCCTCCTATCTTCGTTTGCATAATTACCTCTCCAAGCTTATGAGTAATCCCTTCAATGCTATCGGGGATATGTACATTAAAGCAGGAAATAGGAAGTCCTCTTTCAGTACCCATATTTGCCCAAATAGGAGAGGAAAAACTAATCCACCCCTTGGTAATCATCTCCTTAAAAGCAGGTTGCAATTCAGGCTTAAATAATCGCTTGGCGGCAGCATAAGTAATACGGTCAATGGCTCCTTCTACACTTTCCCCTTTAAGGAGATAGCCACGATTAAGAATTTGTTCGGACTCTTCGTTGAGCCACCAAATTTGATTTTCTTGGTTCATTATTATGTACTTTTTATTTCCACTAATAGTAAAAAAGCTACCTAATAATAATAACTAGGTAGGATTTTATAAGTTAGAAAATAAATTGTTTTTACCTTTAGAGTGCGCAAAGATATAAAAATAAACTTTAAACACAATCCTCACAAAAGAAGATTTAACAATGTATTTTTATACCCAAAAAGTAATGAGATGTATATCTGATTTATAGATAAAGAATACTATCTTTCATTAACAATAGTTTAAGGGAAATATGTTTTTGATTCTTCCCATAGTTCATTCATCTCTTCTGAGGAAAGTTCTGTTATCTCTCTACCTTGCTCTTTGGCTCTATTCTCAAGGAAACCAAATCGTTGTATGAATTTTTCATTAGTCAAAGAAAGGGCATTTTCCGGATTTATCTTCAAAAAACGAGCATAATTAATCAGAGAAAAGAATACATCCCCCATTTCTCTTTCAGCTTCCTTTTTATTTTTTTTAGTTACTTCATCCTGAAGTTCTTGAAGTTCTTCATGAATTTTTTTCCAGACCTGTTCTTTGTGCTTCCAGTCAAAACCAACCCCTGCTACTTTCTCTTGAATACGATAGGCTTTTACAAGAGAAGGAAGACTCTTAGGAACTCCCGATAATACTCCCTTACTTCCTGTTTTGAGTTTTATCTTCTCCCAATTCTGCTTAACCTCCTCCTCATTAGCTACAGATATATTTCCATAGATATGTGGATGTCGCTCGATTAATTTTTCACAAATTGAATTAATAACATCCTCCAAATCAAAAAGCTGTGTTTCACTAGCTATTTTAGCATAAAAAACAATATGTAGCAAAATATCCCCCAATTCTTTTTGAATTTCTCTAGGATTTTCTTGGAGAATAGCATCAGTAAGTTCGTATAATTCTTCAATAGTCAAAGGACGAAGTGTCTGCATGGTTTGCTTTCTATCCCAAGGACACTTTTCACGAAGTTCATCCATAATATCAAGCAATCGTGAAAAAGCTTGCAATTGTTTTTCTCGTTCTACTTTCAAGGTCTTTAGTATTTAAAGTTCTATGTAACAAATTATTGGTGTATATGTTCCAAATCCAAGAGGAAGGCATATTCCCGAGCTATTTCTTTCAAAGATTCATAACGACCGGAGGCTCCACTATGTCCTGAGGTCATATCTGTATAGAGGAGTAATAGGTTATCATCGGTTTTGAGTTCTCTAAGCTTAGCAACCCACTTAGCAGGTTCCCAATATTGTACTTGGGAATCATAATATCCTGTAGTTACCAACGTATTGGGATATTCCTTTGCCTCGATATTATCATAAGGGGAATAGGACTTCATGTAGTCATAATATTGTTTATCATTAGGATTCCCCCATTCATCATATTCTCCTGTAGTAAGCGGAATAGAATCATCTAACATAGTAGTTATCACATCTACAAAAGGAACATTGGCTACTACTCCATGAAAGAGTTCAGAGGCTTTATTCATTACAACCCCCATTAGAAGCCCTCCTGCAGAACCTCCCATAGCATAAAGATGATTTGTAGAAGTATATTTTTCCTCTATTAAGAACTTAGCACAAGCTATAAAATCATCGAAAGTATTTTTCTTATGCAATAACTTTCCGTCATCATACCAAGGTCTCCCCAAATATTCTCCCCCACGAATGTGAGCAATAGCAAAGATAAAACCTCTGTCCAATAAGCTAAGCCGTGTGGTAGAGAAAGAAGGTTCTATAGTAATACCATAAGATCCATACCCATAAAGGAGTAAGGGATTGCTTCCATCTCGCTTGATTCCTTTATGATAAACAATAGAAATAGGAACTCTTGTACCATCCTCTGCAGTTGCCCAGATTCGCTGTGAAAGATAATTCTCCCTTACGAATTTTCCTCCTAAAACTTCCTGCTCTTTCTTGATTTCCCTTTCCTTAGTACGCATATTATAATCAATAATAGAAAAAGGAGTCGTCATAGAATTATAAGAATATCGAAGAATTTCAGTATCAAAATCTATATTAATCCCTGTAGCGGCTGTGTATGTTTCATTATCAAAAGGAATATATTCATCCTTAGTACCATCCCAGCTCATAATACGAATTTGGCTCAATCCTTTATACCGCTCGGAAACTACTAAATAATTCTTAAAGATATCTATCCCTTCCAGTAGTGTATCCTCTCGATGTGGAAGAACGTTATCCCAATACTCCTTTCCAGTATTGGTTATAGGTGTTTTATCCAACTTAAAGTTAGTAGCTCCATCTGCATTATTGAGAATATAGAAAAAGTCTTGATAATGAGCAATCTCATATTCCAAACCACGTATACGAGGTTGAAATATCCTAAACGAATCTAAAGGAGTATCCGCATCTAAAATTTGACATTCGGAGGAAAGAGTACTATCAGACTGAATAATAAGATATTTATCTGACTTTGATTTGTATATTTCTACATTAAAAGTATCATCTTTTTCATGAAAAACTAATACATCCTGCTTTGTACCCTGTCCTATTTGATGGCGATATACTTTATATGGGCGAAGTGTTTGAGTATTGATTTTAGTATAGAAAATAGTTTTATTATCATTTGCCCAACAACTATTTCCATCTGTATTTTTAATTTCAATAGGAAGAATTTCTCCCGTTTCCAAATTCTTAACAAAAAGAGAATACATTCGCCTGCCCTGTGTATCTACAGAGAAAGATGCCCATTTGTTATCAAGACTTACAGCATAATCCACCAGTTGATAGAAATCATATCCCTGAGCCATCTTATTAACATCAAAGAGTATTTCCTCTAGCATATTCTCTGAGTCTCTTTTACGCAGAAAGATGGGGTATTCTTTTCCTTGTTCATAACGGGTATAATACCAATAGCCATTATACTTGTAAGGAACAGATTCGTCATCCTCCTTGATACGACTTTTCATCTCCTCAAAGAGCCTTTTTTGAAAAGTTTCTGTGTGCTTCATCTCCTGAAAGAAATATTCATTCTCAGCATTTAAATACGCCAATACTTCAGGAGTATCACGCCTATTAAGCCAATAATAATTATCAATGCGCTTATCCGAATGAATTTCTAATATCTTTTCCTCTTTAGGTGCTTTAGGTGGATGTATATTCATAAAATTTTCATTTTAAAGTTAAATAAAAAAAGGGTTATTGAAACCCTCTTTGTCGTTGAATACTTTCATAAGCCTCTTGTATACGCTTGAACTTTTCTTCGGCGCCTTTCCTAATGGCTACATCATCAGTTTCTATACGGTCAGGGTGATATCTCTTGACCATATCGCGATAGGCTTTTTTCACTTCAGCATCAGAAGCATCCTTATTAATTCCAAGTATGGTATAATCATCATCTTTTTCTTGTCTAAACATAGCCTTTACACTCTCAAAATCCGATTGACTAATATTCAAATTTTTATTAATACGTTCCAATAATGCCATTTCATTCTCTTTAATACGTCCATCTAGACTGGCTATATCAAATAAGAAGTGAATAATAGATAAACGAGCTTCATAATTAGTACGAGCGCGAATATACAGACAAATGCGTGTAATAGGTACTTCTGCATGCTTTATCTGATTAAAAGCACGGAATATCTCATTGGCTTTTTCTTTTCCATAAAGAGAGACAAACTTATAACGTACATAATCCAATTCCTTTTGAGTAGGTTTAGTTCCATTAGCTTTAATAATGAGAGCACACAAGGAAAGTAGGTTTAATTCAAAGTCAGTAGGATTATATCCTCCTTCTAATATATTTTGAGGATTCAGATTTCCTTGATTACTACTCCTACCTTTAAAAATAGTTAAGCGAAGCAATAATCCTAAACATAAAATTGCTATTGCAATCCATATATTTCTAGTAATTATTCCTATAATTATAGCAACAATATACTCCAAATATTTTTCTACAATTCTTGACATATTTCTTCTTATTTTTCGCGGGCAAAGTTAAAGATTTAATTCTTTATACACAAATGATATTCTAAATTTTTGCAAAATATTTAATTTGGTTTTTAGTATATATCTTTAAAAAACTTTAGAGATAATTTGAATAACATTCTCCGATTTTCCCATAGAATAGTAATGCAGAGAAGGGACTCCTGCCCTTTTCAATTCCTTACTTTGTTCAATAGCCCATTCTATTCCTACTTGCTTTACTTCATTATTATTCTTACACTTTTCAATTTCTTTAACCAATTCCTCTGGAAGATCTAAGAAAAATGCTTGAGGAATTATATTAAGATGCTTTTTAATGGTGATAGGTTTAATGCCAGGAATAATAGGAACTTGAATACCTATCTGCCGTGCCTTTTCTACAAACTCGAAATATTTTCTATTATCAAAGAACATTTGGGTAACAATATAATTAGCCCCATTATCTATCTTTTCTTTAAGCTTCTCTAAGTCAAAAGTTTTAGAAGGGGACTCTATATGTTTTTCAGGATATCCTGCTACTCCTATACAGAAATCCATACCTGCATTATTCTCTAAAGTATCATGTAAATAGATTCCTCTGCGCAAATTATCTATTTGTTTTACTAAATCAAGAGCAAAAGTATGTCCACTTTTAGTAGGACGAAAGTATTTTTCTTCTTTCATAGCATCTCCTCTTAGCGCCATCACATTATCTATCCCTAAGTAGAAACAGTCCACCAAAAGATCTTCTGTTTCCTCTTTGGTAAAACCGCCACAAAGTACATGAGGAACTGTATCTACATTATATTTGTGCTGAATAGCTGAGCAAATCCCTACTGTCCCTGGTCGCATTCGGACTATCTTCTTTTCTAACAGTCCACTGGGATATTCTTTGTAGAAATATTCCTCACGAGAGGTAGTTACATCAATAAAAGGAGGCTTAAATTCCAATAAAGGTTCTATATTTTTATAAAGTTCCTCTATATTATTCCCTTTTTTAGGAGGAATTATTTCAAATGAAAAGAGCGTTTCTCCCTTTGCTCTTGCTATATGTTCTGTTACTTTCATCTAAACAATCCTAATAAGTTATCTATATTATTGATAATACTCAATAACACGCTCAGTTACCTCCACAGGTGTCCTATTCTTATATTGTGTTCTTTCTACCCAATTCCCTTTTTCATCAAAGGTATAGATGAAGGTTTTTTTCTCATCCAGTATTCCCTTACGAAATATCTGTTCTTCTGTTACATTTCCATTTTTAGCTCTGCTGTAATGAACTTCCCAAGCATCTTTTTCATTTTTATGCTTTTCTTTTACCAAATATTGGTTTTTATCATATTGGTAGAGTATTTCGGTATCGCCTAAATAATAAGATATAATATTTCCAGACTCATTATAGACAACCTTCAGGTCAAACCGTGTACCATTCTGATACAGATAACCTCCTGTCATATATCCTTTTTCATCATAATTAATTAAAAGATAATCACTGTCATTGAAATACATTTTTCCTTGTGTACGCCAGCCTCCTTTGTCATATTCATAAGCAAATGTTTTCTCATAACTATAGAGATTATCCTTATCATAATAAGTAATCCGGCTAAGATATCCCTTTTTAGTGAATATAGAAAGAGTATTCTGCCCATTATCTTTCTGCTTATGGTTTTGTCCTGTATAAGTCCTTACTCGTAAGGATTTCACTTCTCCTTTGAGTTCTTGGTTCGTCCAATCATTTTTTCGCACAGAAGAAGAAGATGGTTGTTTTTCAGGAGCTGTATCCATCTGAGCTATAGGCTCTCTAAGTTCCTTTTGACCTATACCATAGCCTATTTCTCTTTCTGTTAGGTAAGTTGCCTTACCATTAATATATTCAATTCTCTTAATCCAATTATTTTGTTTATCAAAAGAATACGTATAGGTATGGTTAGCGATTGTTTTTCCTTCTTTATCATACTTTTTTCTCTCGATCATATTATTTTCATTATCATAAAGGTAAGTATACCGAAATTTTAGTTCTCCCGTTCCTGTATAAAGATTACTCTCTGAACAAAGCCCTTCATTATTATAGATATTAACTTGCTTTTGCTCTAAATCTCCTTTCCCATTATAAGAGATTTCCTCCAAAGGATTCTGATTAGAATCATAGGTACGTGTCTCTTTCTCTATAAAGGCTCCTTCTCCATTATATGCATTTACCTCCAACTGATTCCCTTCTTGAACATAAGTATAGATGTACCTAACTTTCAAAGAACCATCTTCTCGAAATTCATTTACCAGTGCTCGCTTTCCTTTCATATCATACTGATAAGTAAATTTTCGTATAGGCTTATCTGTAGGAGAAAAAAGTGTTTTCTCCACCTGATTTCCCTTGTCATTGAATATTAGTAAGAAATTCTCTCGCTCAGTAGTTTTTGCTTTTTTCTCTACCTGATTGAATTTTTCTACTACTGTATAAGAGGACACCTTAAGCTGTTTAATCTCACCTTTTAGATATAATTGTTGTAAGTCATTTCTACTCTCCTTTCTACCACAATTAGTTAGAAAGAGAATACAAAAAGAAAAAAATAAAATCCTCTTCATAATAATATTTTTTTGGCAAAAATACATATTTTTTTAGTATTTACAAATTTTTAAAACAAAAAACTATTAATCAAATATGAAAATTTTTGGCATTCTTTTTGCAATTAACCTGCAAATAACTCTTGCCATTTTAAAGGATTCAATCTACAAAATGATAAAATATTTATATAAAGAATTTGAATAAAAGAAAAATGTAGTATATTTGTTGCGATTTTCCAATATAAAAATAAGTCTATATGATAAAAAAACTAATTATATTAATCTCACTCATAGTAACTTATCCCTGTTTTTCACAAAATGAAAGTGCTTATCAAGAAGGGGAATACCTCAAGTTCCGTGTGCGTTATGGTATTTTTAATGCCAGCTATGCTTCTCTTGTATTAAAAAATAAAACTTACGAAGGAAAGACCGTATACCATGCTTTAGGAAAAGGAGAAACTACTGGTTTGGCAAAGCTATTTTTTAAAGTAAATGATACTTATGAGAGCTACTTTGACAAGGTTACAAATAAACCCTATTTCTTCAATAGAAATATATACGAGGGAGGATATACGAAAAAACTTAATTTCTTTTTTAACTTTGCAAACAATAATGTACACATCAAAAATTTGGAGAATAACCAAGAAAAAAATATGCCCATTCAACCAGAAATAAAAGATGTGATCTCTGCTTTATATTATCTACGTAATAACCCTAAAATGAATACATTGAATATAAATGATGAAGTAAGTATGGACATGATTTTTGATGATGATGAAGTATTCAAATTCCGTTTGAAATTTTTAGGAAGAGAAAAGGTAGACACTCCTTTAGGGAAGATTGATACTCTCATCTTCAGACCATTAGTGCAAGATGGACGTGTATTCAAGGAGCAAGAAAGTCTTACATTATGGATTAGTGATGACCTTAACAAAATCCCTGTAAAAATAAAGGCTAGCCTTCGAGTAGGTTCTTTAGTAGGGGAAATTATTAGTTTTAATGGGTTAAAGAATCCTACTGTATTAAAGAATAAATAGTTATGGAAAAAGATTTAAGTAACTTACGCCTTGTATATTCACAAGGAGAACTTCTAGAAAAGGACTTGAAGGAGAATCCAATGGAACAATTTCAACAATGGTTTTTTCAGACTCAACAATCCAATACCGAGCGGGAGCCTAATGCAATGTCTGTTTCTACTATAGGGCTTGATGGGTTCCCGAAAACACGTATAGTATTGTTAAAAAAGTATACTGATGAAGGATTCATCTTTTACACTAATTACAATAGTGAAAAAGGGAAAGCTATCATCGCCAATCCTAATATCTGCTTATCCTTTTTCTGGCCTGTGTTAGAACGACAAATTATAATCAAAGGAGTAGCCGAAAAACTCGCTGAAAACCTTTCTAATGGTTATTTTGAATCTCGTCCCAGAGGAAGTCAATTAGGTTCTATTATTTCTGCACAAAGTGAAGTAATCCCCTCTCGTGAATATTTGCAAGAAAAACTTAATTCTTTAGAAAAGGAAATGGAAGGAAAACCTTTAAAACGTCCTACTCATTGGGGAGGTTTCCTAGTCAGACCCATATCCTTAGAATTTTGGCAAGGGCGTCCTAACAGATTACATGATCGCGTACGTTATACTCTTGAGGAAGACTATGATTGGAAAATAGAACGTTTAAGCCCTTAAAAAGTGTTAAACGAAATAGAATTAAGTAAAGAATCTAAAAAAATTATCAACAATATAGGTGTTTTTTTTCACATGTAATAAAAAATGTGTACTTTTGTGCCGAAAATTAAAAATCTCTAATAGATATTGACCTATGAAAAATTTAGATACTTATATAGAGGATTTATTATTCAAGCACCAATGTGTAATTATTCCTGAATTTGGTGCTTTTGTTTCCAATAGAAAAGCTGCTGAATTGGCGGCAGATAAGTCTTTTTCACCTCCTCAAAAAGAACTTACTTTCAATTCTCGCCTCACCTATAATGATGGTTTGGTAGCCAAGCATATTTCTGAGGTTGAACGCTCCTCCTATGAAGAAGCTCAGGAATATATAAAATCTGTCGTAAATCGATGGAAACAAGAACTTAGCTTAGGAAAAGAAATTCGTTTAGCTAATATAGGAAAATTCACCAAAGGAACTGATAACAATATTATTTTTACTTCTTTATCTAAAGAAAATTATCTTACAGATTCTTTTGGAATGTCCAATGTAACTACCAAAGAAATCAACAAAAGTGAATCAGGAGTTGAAGTAGCTAATCCCTTATATTCGAATGAACAAAATAACAAACCTGGATTAGTAGAAAATCCAAGTGTTACCCCTCAAGAAGCAGCAGCAGGGAAGCCCAAACCTAAAATGCCAATTTCTATAAAGTATGCTGCAGTCACTATTGTTGGGCTTTCTGCCATAGGATACGCCGCCTATTCAATTCTCACAACTCAAGAGAATCCTACAATAGTAGAAGTACAACCAGATCAAGCCAAAGTAGATGAACTTGTAAATCAGGAAATAGCAAAAGCAACTTACTTACCTGATGTACAACTAACCCCCACTACTGTAAAAGTAGTCAAAGACCCTGCTTTAGTAAAAAAGCGTAAGGAAGAGCTTAAAAAAGCTGAGAAAGAAGCTAAAGAAGCTGAGAGACGAGCCGCCATTGCTGCTCAGCAACAAACAAAGCAAACCAATAATACAAGCACTACGACCGTTTCTCATACAGATACCTCTAATAGTTCAAAAATCTCAGGAAATTTCTTCTTAATCGCAGGAGCCTTTAGCTCAGAAGCTAATGCTCATAATCGCATTAAACAACTTAAGAATGAGGGATATAGCACAGCAGGAATGGTAGGTCAGAATGAAAAAGGATATTACTTAGTAGCCTACAAAGGCTTCTCTTCAAGAGCACAAGCTGAAAGTTATATGCCTGAGATAAAGAATAAAGGCTTAAGTACTTGGATTTATCCTCCAGCAAAGTAAGCACTTGACTATGGTGAAAGGCTGTTCAAAAAATTAAAAAACCTCCTTTTCTAAAGGTACAAGGGAGAACGAGCATGTATAAGATTCAAGATGGCTTTCTAAAAAATGCTGTATATTAATACTTGCTTATGAAACTCCCTCCTTGAGAGAAGAATTCTTAAGATAATAAAAGAGAAAATGGTTAATAGTTATATTTTTGAACAGCCTTTTTTGTATTCATACATTTATATCTTTTTTATTATTTATATATATTGCTTTTTATGGAAAACTATGCAATGGTTGCGAAAACATTTTTCGGCTTTGAGGATATTTTAGAGGAAGAATTACGACAATTAGGAGCAATGAAAATAGAAAAGGGAATACGTAGTGTTTCTTTTTTAGGAGATAAGGGTTTTATGTATAAAGCAAATCTATGTTTACGTACTGCTCTGAAGATTCTCAAACCCATTCACTCTTTCTATGTTAGGAATGAAAAAGAATACTACCAAGCACTTTATGAATATCCTTGGGAGGGACTCTTTACTCCCTCACAAACTTTTGCTGTAGAAGTTACACTTGCTTCTGACTTATTCCATCATTCTCAATATATGACTCTTAGAGCCAAAGATGCTATTGTGGATAGGTTCCGTAACAAAACAGGAAAACGTCCTAATATAGATACATTACATCCTGATATACAGCTTTTTATTCATATTCAAAAAGAAAATAAAGTTATTGTATCTTTAGATACCTCTGGAGCTTCTTTGCATCATCGTGGTTACCGTACACAAACAAATATAGCTCCTATTAACGAGGTACTTGCGGCAGGTATTCTTCTCTTGAGTGGTTGGCAGGGGCAATGTGATTTTCTTGACCCTATGTGTGGTAGTGGTACTTTCCTAACAGAAGGTGCTATGATTGCTTGTAATATTCCTGCCAATCTTCATCGTAAAGAATTCGCTTTTGAGAAATGGGAAGACTATGATGTAGATTTGTTTGAAACTATTTTTGATAGTTGCCTAAATAAAGCAAAAGAATTCCCTTATCAGATTATGGGTTATGATAAAGCTCCTTCTGCAGTGAATAAAGCTAAAGAGAATGTGAAAAATGCACGACTTTCGGACTATATTGCTATAGAACAACATGATTTCTTCAAAACACAGAAACAGACAGAAAGACCTCTCTTTATGGCTTTTAATCCTCCTTACGGAGAACGCTTAGAAGTAGATGCTCCTACTTTTTATAAGCAAATTGGAGATACTCTTAAGCAACAGTATCCCAATACCCAGACATGGTTCATTACCTCCAATTTGGAAGCCCTAAAATGGGTAGGCTTACGGCCATCTCACAAAATAAAACTATTCAATGGAAAATTAGAAAGCCGATTAGTAAACTATAACATATATGAAGGAAGTAAAAAACAGAAGAAAAATTCATAAATTATAGAATTACATAGTCATTTTTGCTAAGTAATTATAATCCTCTCCTTCTTGTATAAGTTCACAATTAAGACCGTTATTACTAGCTGCTCTCTGTAAAGTATTATAATCTATAAAAAGCCAAGGAAAAGATTCCTTTTGTCCTTTATAATAGATAGTATAAATAAGTTCGCCATAATAATCAACTTCCTCATCCATAGGGATAATGTAACTACCATCTTCATCCTGGTCAAACATATAAATAATATCTGTAGATGTAGTAAGGATTTGTCCTCCTTCAGTAAGAAGTGATTTTAATTTTTGTAAGTATATATCTATCAAAGAAAGTCGCTTACAAATGCCTATACCATTCATGAGAAGGAGGATAGTATCAAATTTCCCTTGATAATCCAATATATCTCCTACAACTGTTCTCTTCACACCTCTTAACTTACAAGCTTCAATTGCTGAGGGAGATATATCCAATGCTACTGCTTCTAATCCTTGTTTTTGTAAGTATAATACATGAGAGCCCACTCCTGCCCCTACATCCAATACACGACCTTTAGCTAAAGTAAGTGCTTCTTGTTCTAAAGGAATCATCTGAGAGAAAGAGCGAAAGAAATGTGATCTAAAAAGATACTCACTTGCAGAAATATTAGTCTCCACACGTACATCACTTTCACGATCATTAAGCTGATAATCCAACAGAGATCTTCCTAATAGGTCTTTCATAAAATAAAGTTATTATACAAACTAATATTATTACTAATAATAAAGTTATAAAAGTTATGATTAGCTTTCTTCTTATTTTCTTCTCTTAAAGAATAATTTTTCAATAAAGTGCACCAATTCTCCAAAGTTACCTACAGGTTTATCCTCATTAACAAGTATTGTAAGATAAATACCCAAAGGTAATAAGAAAAATGTAGGTATCCAGGGGGCTATATAAGGATTGATATTACCATTAGTCGCCATATTTTTGGTAAGCAGTCCTGAAAAATAATAAGTAAGAAATAGTCCTATAGCAACCACCAAAGGCATTCCTATACCTCCCTTCCGAATAATTGCACCTAAAGGTGCTGCTACAAAGAAAAGCACAAAACAGGTAATTGCCAAAGCAATTTTATCACTAAAAGTAAGACGATATATATTAATCAACTTCTGTTGATATTCCACATTATCCTTATTATTATCCAAATTATTAATAAGGGAATTAATGTTATCTTTTGCAAGGTTATATACTTGTGAAAGTTTATCCTGCTCTTTATATTTTTCTAAGACAAGGCTCATCTCTCTTATGGAGCCTATCGGAGGAACTTTTGATACTTCGTCTTCCTCTTGTTCTAACAGATAAGGCATCCCTGTTCGTCTATAGAAATTATCTCCAAAATCTTTAGCTTCTTGTTTATAATTTGTAACAATAGAGTCCAATGCATGAGAAAGTTGATTTATATTCATTGTTTTGTAATAATCTCTTTCACCACTTTCATCATAACTAACTTCTGTATTAAGAGAACTAATATCAATATTAAGGGTATGTACCTGGAACTTTGCCTTTACAAAAGGAAAGGTAATATCACTATTCGCACTCTTAACATCTTCGTAATAAGTACCATCCTTTAAAATAAGTTGGAGCACATTAGAGCCTTTTTTATGTCCTGAAAGCTCTCCCTCTTTGGCTTTAATAACAGTACGACTAAGTCCATCTACCCCTAATTTATGTATCACAATATCATGAAGGAATTCTCCGTTTTCACCTGTTTTCTTTTCCACCTTAATAGAGAAATCCTGTACGTTATTGAATATGCCCTGACTAATAGCCAGCGATGGTTGCTTGTTCTTAATACTATCACGCAAAGCTACCGCTTTACGATTTGACCAAGGTTGCAAATTATTAAAAGTGAAAAATACCCCAATACTAAGCAAAAGCATGAAAAGAATAAGAGTACGAGTTCCCTTAAGTAAAGAAACACCTGAGGCTTTCATTGCTGCAAGCTCATAACTCTCACCAAAAGCACCTAAGGTCATAATGGAAGAGAGCACTACTGTAAGAGGAAGAATAAGAGGTATTAAGTTAGGAAGCATCAACGCTACAAACTTTATAATGATAAATATACTAAGTCCCTTCCCTGCTAACTCATCTATATAAAGCCAAATAGTTTGAAAAATAAATATCAGTATAATTATCAAAAAGGAACTAACAAAATTAAATATAAAGCGTGATAATATATAACGATCTAATATCTTCATAAAAAATATGCAAAGCAATCAAAGTGGCAAAGTTATAAAAAAAGGCGCAATTAATTGCGCCTTTACATAAAATTATTTATTAATGTAATAGCCTTGCTTTTTATACTTATCCTCATTGAAAACAAATTCATTTCCGCTTAGGGGCTGATTTGTTTTAAACTCATTAATTGTAATGGTTGTTTTTGCTTCATTTTTGCCCACCTGTATAAGGTTATAGATATGCTTAGTGGTAGTATCTATCCCTAGAAGAATAAGCTTGATATCAGAAGATTGTTTGATTGGTTTAAGTTCTATATACTGAATTTTTCTTCCTTTCACTTGTTGGACAATATCCCATTTGTAAGAAAAGTCTTTCTTATAGAAAGTAAGCATTTGGGATGGCATGATCATCTGCTCATCTTTATTATTAGCAGTCTCTATAGTAACCTCTTCGTTTTCAGGGATGATAGTATATATCTTTTTCCCATCAAAAAGTTTAGTAACCCCCATATAATTAAGCAGATATTTCTCACCACTTAAGGTTACATTACCCCGAGTATCCTGCTTAATATGTTCTTTTGAATTTTCAAAAGAATAGCGAAAATCAATATAAATATTTTTATAAGAAGACACCTTTTTATATACCTCATCTAACAGAGCCTTAGCCCTATTAGCATTTTGTGCTTGAGAAAAAGAAGTAACAAGTACAAAAAATAATATAAAACATTTTTTCATCATTTCCTTATTTATAAACAGCATTGGGTTATAGCAATAATTATGCCAAATTCTTGTTTAAAAAAATATATAGGTAATTTTTGTTAGCTAAAAAAATAGTTGTACTTTTGGCGCAAAATCTGGAAATTATCATTTAAAAATGAGAGCTTTATTTAAGAAGGAAATTCGTTATTTTTTCACCTCCACTATAGGATATGTCGTCATAGGTGCTTTCATACTTTTCAATAGTCTATTCTTATGGGTATTATCAGGAGATTATAATATCTTTGAAAGTGGTTTTGCCTCATTACAACCTTTCTTTTTGCTTTCTGCGTGGATTTTTGTCTTTCTTATTCCAGCACTCACTATGCGCATTATCTCTGAGGAGAAGCGCAATGGCATGCTCCCCTTGCTCTTTACTCGCCCTATCTCTATTTGGAAAATCGTTCTTGCTAAATATTTTTCAGTATTTGTATTTGTATGTATTCTTTTATGTTTTTCAGGTATATACATATATATAGTCTGGCAACTGGGGAATCCTAAGGGGAATATGGATATAGCCAGTACGATTGGGTCTTATATTGCTTTATTACTCTTAGATTCTACGTTTATAGCTGTAGGAATTGCCGCTTCTGCTATAAGCCAGAATCAAATCATTGCTTTTATTATCGCTACCTTCTTGAACTTCTTCTTTTTCTTTGGATTGGATGAACTTATAGGTATATTTACAGAAAATACTCTTTTCTCTTTTGGCTTTAAAACACATTTTGAAGATATAAGTAGGGGAGTCATTGATTCACGAAATATAATCTATTTTCTCTGTATTAGTTTCTTTTTCTTATACTTAACACAACTATCTTTACAATTAGAAAAAAAATGAAAAATATAAAACCTCACTTTATTTCCCTATTTTTAGTTATCATTAGCTTAGTAGTTATTTTAGGTATTAGCAGGGTTTTCTACCAACGATTTGACCTTACTTATGATAAGCGCTATACTCTCTCCCCTACTACCTTACAAGTACTCTCAAAAATAAAAGAGCCTTTGGTGATAAAAGTATTACTCAAAGGAAATATTCCTGCTGAGTACAAGCGTTTACAGATAGAAACACTTCAGTTACTAGAGGAATATAAAGCAAAGAACCAATATATTCGCTTCGAATTCATTAATCCTTTAGAAGGTAAAAAACCTGAAGATGAAATACAAAAACTTAGTTATGAAGGACTCACTCCCCTTATGATCACCTCTATGACAGAAGGTAAAACCTCTGAAGAATACCTATTTCCCTGGGCAATAATTACCAAAGGAGAAAAACAAGAGAAAGTCTCTTTACTTCGGAATAAGTTAGGAGCTACTAATCAAGAAAAAATACAGTTTTCTGTACAGAACTTAGAGTATGCCTTCTCTGACGCCTTATACAAGTTATTATTAGAAAAAGATAAAAAAATAGCAGTCCTCAAAAGTAATGGTACCCTTGCTGATATCCAAATTGCAGATTTCTTACGCTCAGAACAGGCATACTACCATATTGCTCCTTTTACATTGGATTCTGTAGCTACTTCTCCTGAGAGGACACTTAAGCAACTTTCAGAATTTCAGTTATGTATCATAGCAAAACCTACAGAAAGATTCACCGATAAACAAAAACAAGTTCTTGACCAATACATTATGAACGGAGGACGAGTATTGTGGTTATTAGATCCTGTAGCCGTTTCCTTAGAAGATATGTTTCACCAACAAGGTCATACTATGGCTATGCCTCTTGATTTGAACTTAGGAGACATGCTTTTCAAGTATGGCGTACGTCTGAACTATGACTTACTTAATGATTGGTATTTTACTCAAATTATGGTAGCTCAAGGTAGTGGAAGCCAAACACAATACACTCCTATCCCTTGGGTATACTCACCTATGATTCTTTCTTCTAATAATCACTTAATAAACAAAAACCTAGATGGAATTCGATTACAATTTGTCAGTAGTATTGATACCTTGAGTAATGGAATCAAGAAACAGATACTTCTCACATCCTCTCCTATCTCCAAGCAAGAAGGAACCCCAAGAGAAATTATTCTTGAATTCCCTGAAAAGACAATGGAAGGTTACGAAAAAGGTAATTTTCCTGTAGCAGTACTCTTAGAGGGTACTTTTTCTTCTGTCTATAAAAATAGAGTGAAACCTATTTCTCAAATAAAAGACAAAGACCTAAGTACTCCTACCAAGATGATAGTAATCTCTGATGGTGATATCATTAGAAATGATATTGTTCAAGGAGAACCTATCGAACTGGGCTATGATAAATGGACGAACCAATTCTTTGACAACAAAATTTTCCTTCAAAATTGTGTAAATTACCTCCTTGATGATACTTCCTTTTTACAACTAAGAAATAAAAAAGTTTCTTTAGCTTTCTTAGACAAAAAGAAATTGGAAAAAGAGTCAAATTATTGGAAATCAATATCACTTATAATCCCCTTAACTTTTCTTCTATTCATAGGTTTAATTAGTAAGTTCTGGTATAAGAAACGATTTTCTTAATTTTTAGTGAAAAATTTTATAGTTCCCTTTTTTTGAAATATCTTTGCATTTATTTTTACTAACGCAAACAAACGTCATGAGATTTATTGTATCAAGTTCGTATTTGTTGAAAAAACTTCAAATTATAGGTGGAGTTATCAACACCAATAATACTATGCCTATCTTAGAGAATTTTCTATTTGAATTATCCGGAAATAAGCTAGTGGTTTCTGCTTCTGACTTAGAAACAACTATCAAAGGAGTCATTGAGGTGGAAAGTTCTGATACTGTAAGTATTGCTGTTCCTTATAAAATTCTAATTGAGACTCTTAAAACATTTACCGAACAAGCACTTACTTTTATTATTAATGATAATAATACTGTTGATATCGTTTCCAATAATGGGAAATACACTTTAGCTTATTTAGATAGTGCAGAATTTCCTACTATAGTAGAAATAGAAAATGCTAATCATGTAAGTCTTATGGGAGACATCTTAGCTACTGCCATACAAAGTACCCTTTTTGCTACAGGAAATGATGATCTGCGTCCTATTATGAATGGTGTTTTCTTTAACCTTACAGAGGATGCCCTTATCTTTGCAGCTACCGATGCTCACAAATTAGTAAAATATGAACGACAGGATATAAAATCTGAATACCCTGCTTCTTTTGTTATTCCTAAGAAACCTCTTAACCTTCTCAAAGGTATTTTAGCAGGAAGTGAAAGTGAAGTTACCATTGAGTACAATGAAAGTAATGCTAAATTTTCCTTCGATCAATTAGATTATGTATGTCGCCTCATTGATGGTAACTATCCTAATTATGAGGCTGTGATTCCTAAGGAAAATCCAAATAAACTAATTGTGAACCGTAATCTCTTGATGAACTCTACCAAACGTATTTCTAACTTTGCTAGCAAATCCACTCATCAAATGCGTGTAAAAATAGTGGGAAACTCCTTACAAATCTTTGCTGAAGACATAGAATATAATAATCGTGCTAATGAAACTATTCCTTGTAATTATGAAGGTGATGATATGGAAATTGGTTTTAACTCAAAATTCTTTATAGAAATGCTCAGTAACCTCTCCTCCGATGAGGTGCTCTTGGAAATGTCCTACTCCAATCGCCCAGGAATCCTTACTCCTGCCGATGGACTGGATGAAGGAGAGAAAGTGTATATGCTTGTAATGCCCACAATGCTTTCCAACTCATAAACATGGTTATTAATTTGAAATTCCACTTTTTTAAAAGCTGTCTTTAATAAGATGGCTTTTTTAATACATATATGTTCAAATTAAGTAATACACTTTCTATATCAATATATCTTAAGTCAATAACTTCTTTTTGCAATTTTTATAAATTTTGTCTATTACAAAGAATATTTCAGTAATTTTGTCTGTTAATTATATAGAGGATATTTTTTAGTTAAACTATTGATTTACAAATAGATAAGTTACTAAGAATATTTCTTTTCTCAAAAGTTTTTCTTACATAGAACCCTTGTTAATATTATCCTATGAAAATATACAAATTTGGAGGCGCCTCCGTAAAAGATGCCAATAGCGTACGCAATGTAGTGTCTATCTTAAAGAAAGACAACCAAAAGAATATTCTTATTGTTGTCTCTGCTATGGGAAAAACAACCAATGCTCTAGAAAAGGTTGTAAATAGTTACTTCAATGATAAATCTTCCTTAGAAGAGAATCTGCAGAAAGTAAAAGATTTTCATTACCAAATTATCAATGAACTTTTTGAAAACAAAAATCATCCTGTATATTGGAAAATTGATGGTTTTTTTGGAGAAATTTCTTCTTTTTTAGAGAAGAACAAATCTCCAAAACATAGCTTCGTATATGATCAAATTGTTAGTTTTGGAGAACTTATCTCTACCAGTATTATTAGCCATTATTTAAATGACCAAGGAATTCGTAACACTTGGTTAGATGTACGCAATTTGTTAAAAACCAATAGTAATTATAGAGAAGCTGAAGTAGATTGGCAAGAAACACAGCGTAATATTTCTGATAATATCAACCCTTCTCTAATGTACATTACACAAGGATTTATAGGAAGTGATCCCAATTTTTTTACCACCACCTTAGGCCGAGAAGGCTCTGACTATTCTGCTGCTATTTTTGCCTATTGTTTGCAAGCGGAGAACGTCACTATTTGGAAAGATGTTGCAGGAGTACTCAATGCAGATCCTAGATATTTTTCACAAACACAATTACTTGAGAAGATTCCTTATCAGGAGGCTATTGAGCTTGCTTTTTATGGAGCTTCTGTAATTCACCCCAAAACTCTCCAACCCTTACAGAAAAAGGGAATTCCTCTGAATGTTCGTTCTTTCTTACAACCTGAAGCTTCAGGCAGTTCTGTTTGCAATACCAAGGAATTAATTCCTAAGATTTCATGCTATATTCGCAAGCAAAACCAACATCTTCTTTCTCTTTCTTCTTTAGATTTTTCTTTTATTGCTGAGGAAAATATTAGTTTTATTTTCAATCTTTTAGCTACTTATCAGATAAAGGTAAGTTTATTACAAAATTCTGCTATTAGCTTTAATCTTTGTATAGAAGACAAATTCAATAATCTTCCCTTTCTACTTGAAAATCTGCGAGAAAAATTCAAAGTGAGCTGTATTGAAAATGTTATTTTGTATACAATTCGTCATGCTAAAGAAAGTGATTTTGACTTTCTAAAAGAAGACAAAGAAATCCTCTTAGAACAATTTTCATTAGATACTTTACAGAAAATAGTACGTGAATAAGTAAATAAAATAGTTGAAAAACTATAAAATAATGTTAATTTCTTAGATTTACCATTATTTTTCGGTTTTTATTTTTTCAAATCAAAAAAAGGTCGTAAATTAGCACCTTGAAATAAAAAGAAGATTTTACAATGGTTGAAGGAGAAAAACTCATTCCTATTAATATTGAAGACCAGATGAAGAGTGCCTACATTGATTATTCAATGTCGGTAATTGTTTCACGTGCTTTACCTGATGTGCGAGATGGATTAAAACCTGTACATCGCCGTGTCCTTTTTGGTATGCACGAGTTGGGGGTTCGTAGTAATACTCCTTATAAGAAATCTGCCCGTATTGTAGGGGAGGTATTAGGTAAATATCACCCTCATGGAGATTCCTCTGTATATGATACTATGGTGCGCATGGCTCAGGACTGGAATATGCGTTACATGCTTGTAGATGGGCAGGGAAACTTTGGTTCTATTGATGGAGATTCTCCTGCTGCTATGCGTTATACGGAGGCGAGAATGCGTAGAATGGCGGAAGATATGCTCATTGATATTGAGAAAGAAACTGTTGATCACAGGCTTAACTTTGATGATACTTTGGAGGAGCCTACCGTTCTTCCTACACGTATTCCTAACTTACTTGTTAATGGGGCTGCAGGGATTGCTGTAGGAATGGCTACGAATATGCCTCCTCATAACCTCTCTGAAGTTGTAGATGGGATAGTTGCTTACCTTGAGAATCAAAATATCACGATAGATGAGCTCATTGAATATATCAAAGCCCCTGACTTTCCTACAGGAGGTACTATCTATGGTTATGATGGAGTAAGAGAAGCGTTCAAGACAGGACGTGGACGAATCATCATTCGTGGAAAAGCCCACTTTGAAGAGGTGGATAATCGCGATTGTATCATTGTTACAGAAATTCCCTATCAGGTAAATAAAGCCTTGATGGTAAAGCAAACTGCTGACCTTGTCAAAGAAGGAAAATTGGATGGCATAGCCGATGTATTTGATGAAACAGGCAAAGGAGGGATGCGAATTGTATATGTCCTTAAAAAAGATGCTATACCTAACGTAGTATTAAATAACCTATTCAAGCACACCCCCTTACAATCCTCTTTCAGTGTTAATAATATTGCGTTAGTTAATGGGCGCCCTGAACAGCTGAACCTTAAGGATCTAATATATCATTTTGTAGAACACCGTCATGATGTAGTATATAGGCGAACCGAATATGAACTAAAGAAAGCTAAGGAAAAAGCTCATATCTTGGAGGGTTATATGAAAGTTATTGCCACCCAAGACACATTGGATAGAGCTATTTACATTATTCGCCATTCAGATAATCCCCAAATAGCTAAAGAAGAACTCATCAAAGAATTCGAACTTTCTGAAATTCAATCGCAAGCAATATTAGACCTTCGATTAGCTCGCCTCACAGGAATGGAACTTAACAAAATTCGTGAGGAATATGAACAGATTATGGCGCTAATTATGGATTTAGAAGATATCCTGGCTCATAAAGAACGTCGTACTGAAATTATAAAAAATGAGCTTATAGAAGTGAAAGCCAAATATGGAGATGATCGCCGCTCTATTATTGAATATTCAGGAGGAGATATTTCTATGGAAGATATTATTCCTAATGAACAAGTGGTTATTACTATTTCCAACGCAGGATATATTAAGCGAACTCCCGTTAATGAATATAAAACACAAGCCCGTGGGGGGGTCGGTCAAAAGGCGTCCGCCACTCGTGATAAGGACTTTATAGAATATCTGTTTGTAGGTACTAACCACCAATATATGCTTTTCTTTACTGAAAAAGGTAAATGTTTCTGGCTCAGGGTATATGAAATTCCTGAAGGAGGAAGAAATACTAAGGGAAGAGCCATCCAAAACCTTATCAATATTGATTCCGAAGATAATGTAAAAGCATTCATCTGTACACAGGACTTAAAAGACCAAGAATATATCAATAGCCATTATGTAATTATGGCTACCAAAAAAGGTATCATCAAAAAAACTGCTTTAGAGCAATATTCCCGTCCTCGCCAAAATGGTATTGTTGCCATCACTATCAAGGAAGATGACGAATTACTGGAAGCACGCCTTACGACAGGAAGTAGTCAAGTAATGATGGCTGTGAAATCAGGTAAGGCTATTCGATTCCCAGAGGAAAAGGTTCGTTCTGTAGGGCGAAGTGGATCAGGAGTGCGAGGAATCTCTTTTGATGATGAAAAGAATGACGAAGTAATTGGTATGATTACCATTGAAAATCCAAAAGAGGAAACTGTACTGGTAGTCTCTGAAAATGGATATGGAAAGCGTACTTTTATAGATGACCCTGAAACAGGAGAAGCTGTATATCGTATTACCAACCGAGGTGGAAAAGGAGTAAAAACTATTTCCATTACTGAGAAAACAGGAAAGCTTGTGGCTATTAAAAGTGTTTCTCAGGAAGATGATCTAATGATTATTAACAAATCAGGAATGGCTATTCGTATGTCTGTAGAAGCTCTTCGGGTTATGGGACGTGCCACACAAGGTGTCAGACTCATCAATATCAAGGAAAATGACTCAATTGCTGCAGTAGCTAAAGTAATGAAAGAAGATGATAATGAAATAGACAGCGGTGAGGAGAAAACTATTTCTAATGAATAAATAATTATAAGTTTAATATAAAAATTAAGTTACAATGAGAAAAAGTGTTTTATTAATAGCAACTCTTGCACTTTCTGCTGTTTCTTTTGCTCAAAAAAAAGAATTAAAAGAGATTAAAAGAGCCATTGACAGGAACAATCTTTCCCAAGCTCAAGAACTATTAGAAGGAGTGAAGAGTGCTGCATTATCCGATAGAAAGTTTTCAGCTGAATATTACTTTTTAAAAGGAGAGATTGCCTTAAGAAAAGCTATTGCAGGAAAGGATGTGATGAACTCTTTAACTGAAGCGTCCACTTCCTTAGCTGAAGCTAAAAAAGCAGGAGGTAAAATATCTACGGAGGTAGAAAATCTCAAAGCAGATGTAGCTAAGCTCGCCGTAGATAAGGGTCAAGCTTTCTATCAAAAAAATGATTTCAAAAATGCAGCTATTGCTTTTGAACAGGTTTATCGTTTCAGTCCTAAGGATACCTTATTCTTATATAATGCCGCTGTCTCCGCCAGCCAAGCCAAAGAAAATGATCTAGCATTAAAGTATTTCTTAGAATTGAAGAATTTAAAGTATGATGGATCTGAAATCCTATATGCTGCTAAAAATAAAGAAACTGGGCTCATAGAAAAATCTGCTGATAAGAATACTCGTGACATGAAGATGAAAACAGGTAATTATAGCGACCCTACTCAAGAGAGAACCCCTTCCAAAAAAGCAGAAATTATACAGGCTATTGCTTATATTTATGTAGCACAAGGAAACAAAGAGGAGGCAATTAAAGCTTTTGAATATGCTCGTAAGCATTATCCTAAAAATGCAAACCTTATTATGCAGGAGGCTAATGTATATTACCAATTGGGGGATATGAATAAGTTTGAAGCTCTTATGAAAGAAGCCACTGAACTCCAGCCTGATAATGCTGATGCTCAATATAATATTGGGGTAATGAACCTTCAACAGGGTAAAAATGAGGAAGCAAGAAAGTATTTCCAAAAAGCACTAAAAATAGCTCCTGACAATGCAAACGCAGCCTTAAATTATGCCATTAGCTATACCAATGAGGGAAATGCTCTTGTAGAACAAATGAATGCTTTGGGAAACACTGCTGAAGACATTAAGCAATATGATGAGCTTAAGAATCAAAAGGATAATCTGTTTAGAAAAGCAACCGATGTATTGAATGATTATATAAAGAATAATGCCAAAAAACCTAATCACGATGTTCTAGAACAACTCAAAAACATCTATATGGCTTTGAATGATATGGATAATTACAAGAGGATTAAAACATTACTTGAAAAAAATAAATAGACATTTTCTACAAAAGAGAGAGGCTACCCGAAAAGGGTAGCCTCTCTCTTTTACACTAAACTCACTAAAAATCTACTTATCAGACCATTAAGTAGGCTTCTCCGTTTCTTACTTTAGCTGCAAAATATTCTATACTGTGCTTTTCTAATTCTTCTAAAAATCGTACTTTAAAAGGTTTTACTGCATAATGCATTGGACAAGGAATCTCCTCAGAACACGACCTTATTCCTAAAAGACAAACAGCAAATTTATCACTACCATCTATATAATGAACTATACTCGCTAAAGGAGCTTTTGCTTTTTCTTCCGTTAAATAGAATCCCCCTCCTGGTCCTTTTGTTGAACAAATAGCTTCTTTCTTTGCTAAAACCTGTAGAATCTTAGCTAAAAAAGCAGTGGGAATCTGTAATGTCTCTGCTATCTCCTTTACTCCTTTCTTATTATTTACCGATGAATTGATAGCCAGATATAACACGGCATTAATTGCATATTTACTTGAATTTGATAACATACTCTACTGCTTTATAATTAAACTTCCTTAAAAATTAATTTTCTTATTCTGTTACTACAGTGTAAGCATCTCCACCATTGGTATTTTCAATAACAGAAATAAGATTTTTTATAGAAAGTTTATGACTATCATAAGAGATAACAGCTGCTTTTGTATCAAAATTCACCTCAGCCTCCTTTACTCCTTGCGTATTTTTAAGATTTTTCTCTATCATGGCAGCACATCCATGAGGACATTTCATACCCTCTATTTTGAGAGTTATTTGTTCTGTTTGTAAAGCAGTAGTCCCTTCCTCTTTAGAAACTTTTTCTTTCTGCTTGGATTCAGGTGCACTTGAATTAGCACAATTACTTAGAAAAAAAGAGAAGACAACTATTAAAACAATCTTTTTCATATAATTAATGATTAGTATATATTACAATTAGTTAGAAAATCAACACAAAAAGCCCTTCACATGGAAGAGCATTTAATATTTTTTTAAATCTATCATTAGAAGAATAATCTCCTCCTTACAGTTTGTTGTTCTTCTGCTGAAGGTACATAACTGTCCTCTACAGCTTTGAAGAATTTTTCATGTAACATTTTTGTAATGGCAATATTGTATTTTGTTCCATCAAGAATCAAATGTACCAAGAACTGGCGATTTTTAGAGGAAAATAACACATGTAACTGTTCTTTAAGGGCAATTTCAATACGTTCAATATTTTTATCATTAAGCCCTTCTACATATCCTAATGCTTTAGTGGCTTGTCTTAAAATTTCTACTTGGAAAGCACTGGACAAGCGATTATCAACATTAGAAGCTGCCTCATACGCAATAGTATTACCATCATTTGTACTTACCACAGTGATAGAAATAAAACCAGGCACCTCCTGGTGCATAGCTTTTACATAAGTTTCAAATAGATTTGTATCCATAAAATTACTCTTTTACTTGTTTAAATTTTGCACAAAGGTATAAACTTTTTTCTTATTTGAAAATAAAATACTACTTTTTTTATTTTTTTTCTAAATTTATTTTCTTAGGTACCCAATCTTATTTTTATCAAAAGAAAAGGCAACTCTTAATAATTACTAATTAATAGTTAATAAACAAACATTTTTCTCTTCTAAAATACTAATTACACATAATTTTTGTTAACGTATTTACAACTATTTTTTAAAAGCTTTCTTATTAAAAATTATCAACAATCCCACAGCTATACTAATAGAAGCATCGGCAATATTAAAAACAGGATCAAAAAATGTAAATCTACTTCCTCCATAATAAGGTACCCATTCCGGAAGGGTGGTATCTATCAGAGGAAAATAAAGCATATCCACTACTTTACCATGAAAAAGTGTCCCATAAGGATGGTTACTCATGAAAGTAGCTACATTATTCACACTACTATCAAAAATCACTCCATAAAGTATAGAATCAATAATATTTCCCAAAGCTCCAGCAAAAATAAGAGCAATGGAAATAATTAAAATCTTAGGAGCTTTCCTCTTTACTGAATCCCATAACCAATAACCAATCCCCATGATTGCTATGATTCTAAAAATAGTCAGAATAAGTTTACCATACATTCCTGGTATCTTAACTCCCCATGCTGCTCCTGGATTTTCAATGAAACGTATATGGAACCAATCGAATACATGGATAGACTGATCTATCATGAAATGGGTTTTTATATATATCTTACTGACTTGGTCTAACAATAATACCAAGAATATTATAAGGCTAGCATGTGATAATTTCATAATTAAATAAAAGACAAGGTAAAAAAATTATAGCTAATTACATTATACTATCCACTCACCCAAATGGAGTACAAAGATACAACTTTTTAATGATTAGTGCTCAATAATTAGTGATAATTTTTAGAAAATTATTTAAAGATAAAAATCAGGAAGTTCTTTAAGGAATATATACGCTTTCTTTTCACCATTTATTTGATAAAAAATGTGTTTCAATCCATTGGTTATCATCAAATTTTCCGCTTTCAGTGTCATATTATAGCGAGCTATTTGATCAAATACCTCTTGAGTTATCTCCATATGTGGTGCCTTACATTCCACCACCAAGAAAATGCTACCATCAGAGCGATAAAGAACTATATCATACCGTTTAATAAGATGATTAACTTGTATTCTTCTCTCTACATTCATTAAGGATTTTGGGTATTTCTTCTCTTCTAAGAGAAAATGTATAACATGTTGCCTAACCCACTCCTCTGGAGTGAGCACCACAAATTTTTTTCGGATAACATCAAAAATATATGATTTATTTTCATTACTTTTGAACCGAAATTCATATATTGGAAAATTCAATGCTTGCATAGGTGCAAATATACAAAAAAGAAGCTTACAAAAATAACATGAACGAAGTAGAAAAAATCTTAGCCGAACTGAAAAAAAATAATTATAGTCCTATTTATTATCTCTCAGGAGAAGTACCTTATTTCATTGATCTTATCAGTAATTATATTGAAGAGAATGTACTTTCTGAAGAGGAAAAGGCTTTCAACCAACAGGTTATTTATGGAAAGGATATCACTATAGATTCACTTATCCACTATGCAAGAGAGTATCCCATGATGGCACAAAGAAGAGTAATCATTGTTAAAGAAGCACAGGAACTTAGCCGTACCATTGCACAACTACTCCCTTATGTAGAAAATCCTTCTCCGACAACTCTCTTGGTACTATGTTACAAATATGGAAAAATAGATGGAAAGACCAAATTAGCTAAAGAACTTAAAAAGTATGTCTATTTTGAAGGTAAAAAACTATATGAAAATGATACAGCAAAATGGATTAGTAGCTATTTAAAGGAAAGTGGATATACTATTACCCAAATAGCCAGCCAACTACTCATTAGCTTCTTGGGGACAGATCTGAGTCGTATTGCCAATGAACTGAATAAACTAAAAATAATCCTTACCAAAGGTACTGAAATTACCCCTGCTCATATAGAGCAGAACATAGGTATTAGTAAGGATTTCAATGTATATGAACTACAAAATGCCATCGGACAAAAGGATATTCCCAAAGCCATACAAATTATTAAATACTTTAATGAAAATCAAAAGGATAATCCCATAGCTATGATTACAGAAAATCTATACAGATACTTCAGAAACCTATTTATCTACTCTAGTTCTACTGGAAAATCCGATGCAGAATTGGCAAGAGAAATGGGAATAAATCCCTATTTTTTGAAAGATTACAGGCTTGCTGCTGCCAAATATCCCTTGAGAAAAATCAGTTTTTGTATGGAGGTTATTAAAGAAGCTGACCTTAAAAGCAAAGGTGTGGAAAGTGGTTCTATCTCCTTCTATGATATTCTTAAGGAACTTATGGTGAAAATACTTAACTGATAATACCAACAAAGTTAATCATTGGGTGATTTGTCTTTACTCTCTGCCCTTTATTTGATTAAAAAGTTGCACTACCTCACTATAAGAGACTGTTTTATTCTTAAAGTATGTTATGATTTGCTGCTTTTCCTCTGAAGTAGCGCCTAATTGGTTAAGGATGTTTGCTAAGTGCATTTTCATGTGTCCCTTTTGAATACCATGAGTAATTAAGGAACTCACTGCTGCAAAGTTCTGTGCTAATCCCACACAAGCAATAATTTTCATAAGTGTTTCTGCTGAAGGATTTTCAAGAATTTTCATAGCTGTCCTAACCATAGGGTGGAGCTTGGTTAGTCCTCCTACTGTACCTATAGCTAGAGGAATTTCTATACTAAAATGAAAAATATCATCCTTGATACAGGCTTGAGTAAGACTCTTATATCTACCGTCTTTAGTAGCATAAGCGTGAGCTGCAGCCTCCACTGCGCGAAAATCATTTCCGGTAGCAATAACTACAGCATCTATTCCATTCATAACACCCTTATTATGAGTAACTGCCCTATATACATCGGCATTGGCTATAGCTATAGCGCGAACAAAATCAGTGGCAAAAGTAACACCTTCTATATCCTCAAATGACATCTGGGAAACAGGAGTTGATACCTCTGCTTTCACTAAGCATTGAGGAGTATAGTTGGAGAGGATGCTCATAAGCACTTCTAAGGAGCCTTTGGTCAAGCGAGCTATTGACTCTCTTTCTATCGTTTTGGTCATCTGTTCCAGACATGAATTGATAAAGTTAGCTCCCATAGCATCCCCTGTGAGAAAAGTAACAAATACTTGATAGTAATGTTCTAAGGAATCTGTCATATCCTTAAGCATAATGGAAGAAATTCCTCCTCCTCTCCTTCGCATATTTTCAGTAAGTGGCTGGGTCTCTTTATATAACAAGGGCTCTATCTGGCTAAAGAACTGAAATAACTCTTGTTTATTACCATCAAAAAATAAGTGTATATGCCCCACTTTTTCCATGCTACGTACCCGACAATGGAAGCCTCCATGCTGCGACCAGAATTTAGCAGCTTTACTTACTGCTGCCACTACAGAACTTTCCTCCAATACCATGGGAACTGTATAACAATGGTCGTCAATAAAGAAATTCGGAGCTACTGCTAAGGGTAGCACATAGTTTCCTATTGTATTTTCTATGAAATCATCATGTAGCTTCTGTAACTTATCATCAGACAAATCATAGATAGAGAATACTTCTTCCGGAAAATATTGGAAAAGATAGTTCTGGTAGATCCATTGTCGTTTTTGTTTCTTAGTAAGTTTTGAGAAACCGTTAATCATTTTTATTAGATTAGATTAGATAAAATTAAAAAATACACTTTGATTGTCTGAGACACACTACAATCAAAGTGTATTTCTTCAATCAATTATTTATTCTGCATAAAAACGCATTGTCCTTTCTATAGCACGAGTACATACAGGACAAAATTCATTGCTCTGTATGGACTTCATTCTACAATCCTGCATAGGGCTATACATCCCCTTAGAGAGATATCCCCCTCCTTCAAAAGCGCCTACCTTGTCTTTGTATTTCTCCGTACGTGGAGTAGGGATTGGTGTTTTTTTATCTACTAGATCCTTCCATTTACTTTGGAAGTTCACTAAGGTAGTAATATTTGCTTCCCAAGGTTCTATTTTTAGATTGTAACGACTTCCCATTCCCTCTTCATAATAATATTCATCTGCCAAACCTACTAATCCATGACCAAACTCATGTACAAAAGTCTTTTCGGCATATTTGTTATCTGATACATTCAGATTTATTAAATTATAAAAGGCTCCTCCTCCATATTCTTTTGTATTGACAATTACAAATAACTGGTCATAAGGCACTCCACTGGCAACATCTGCCACCTTAAATAAGGAGGGGCAGGTTAGGTATCTGTCCAAGCCAAAGGAATAAAAATGAGAATCAAATAACGTATTCTTATAATTGGTTGGGCTTCCCTCCATATCTGTCCCACTTTCCTGAGAAGGACTTAATATAGCATAAATATTAAAATTTTTCTTATACTTATCATATGGAGCAATAGAGAAAAGATAATCAAAAAGTCTTTTTGCATCTGAAAGGAACTTATCCATCTCTGCTTGAGTATATCCTTCGGGAAGTACAGCAATATCCAATTTCTTTTCATAACTTCCATTCTCAAGAATAGTTTTGATGGGATACTGAGGTGGAGTATCCTTTATAATTCTATAGTCAGTAGGATCTATTTTCGTTTGGAAAATAGTCTGAAAGCTACCGTTTCTGAGCCTTCGATCAAAGGTTACCTCTACCACTTGTTTAGGAAAAGGTACTTGGCAGGGAATTTCAAAGAATTCTACTTTTTTATCATCTGTCTCCATACTTTGCCATTCTTCAAAGAGCGTAACCATTCCTTTGGAATAAAGTACTTTATGAGAGTCTTTCTCCTTCACTTGTACTCGATATTCTCCCTGATTAGGATGTATCAGATGTGTATGAGAACCGCCAAAAAGAGGTTCTTGCTTAAGCCCTTTAAGGGTGGCATTGATTGTATTTTTCGTTCCATAAAGGTAAAAATCCAATCGCAACGCCTCCTTTGTAAAATAAGTGTCATAGGACTGTGCCTGACTTACTCCTACGAATAATAAGGCTACAAGGGTGATAATTTTTTTCATTATGTAATAGAATTAATGTTACTCTCGCAAAATTACAATTTTTTTTGAAAATAAACAATCTTTTCTACGATTATATTATATTAATTATCGTTTTCCTATACATTTTCTTTAAAAAGTAAATTCCTTATATTCTTTTTTTAAATTGTATCCATTCAATATCCAATAAAAATAGGATTCATGTACAAAATAAAAACTTATTCTAAATCATATTGTTTTATTTTTCGGTAGAGCGTTCTTTCAGAAATACCTAGTTCCTTAGCAGCTTCCTTACGCTTACCACGATGCCGTTCTAATGCTTTCCTTATAAGTTCTACTTCCTTATCTTGCAGGGAAATAGGTTCTTCTTCTTGAATCTCTTCAGCAAAATCATAATGGCGATGCCCACGCACCAAAGGAGATTTTTCATGAGAGAGTAACATCATAGCTGGTTCGCTATTTGTATCAGAATAAGGGGTTCCCTGTGAGCCATACAGCTTGTGAATAAGTGTTTGATTTTCCTCCTGTACTTTAGGCGTATTACCTTCTTCAATAAGTTTAAAGGTAAGTTGCTTAAGGTCATTCAGATCATTACGCATATCAAAGAGTACCTTATAAAGAATTTCTCTCTCAGAGGCAAAATCACTTTCCGTTTTAGTTTGTGAAATCATAGCTGGCAAATTACTACCTCCTTCTTGAGGTAAATAGGAAAGAAGCGTTTCAGCAGAAATTTCTCTTTTTTGTTCTACCACGGAAATTTGTTCTGCAATATTCTTAAGCTGACGAATATTGCCAGGCCAGCGATAACGAATAAGTTCTTTTACAGCTTCTTCAGAGAGTTGTATAGTAGGCATTCGGTACTTCTGTGCAAAATCCGAAGCAAACTTTCTAAATAATAGATGTATATCCTCCTTTCTATCTCTTAACGGTGGCAAGAAAATTTCTACTGTATTAAGTCTATAATATAAGTCTTCACGAAAGCGCCCTTTCTTGAGAGCTTCTTGCATTTTTACATTCGTTGCTGCCACAATACGCACATCGGTTTTTCGAGGAGTAGAGTCTCCCACACGGATGAACTCTCCATTCTCCAACACCCGCAAGAGTCGTACCTGTGCTGAAAGAGGGAGCTCCCCTACTTCATCCAAGAAAATAGTGCCTCCATTGGCTTCCTCAAAATACCCTTTTTTATCCTCTTTCCCTGCATGAGTAAAACTTCCAGCCTTAAAACCAAATAACTCAGAATCAATAGTTCCTTCTGGAATAGCTCCACAGTTAATAGCTATGTACTTGCCATGTTTTCTGCTGGAGAGGGTATGTATAATATGTGCAAATGCCTCCTTTCCTACTCCACTCTCACCTGTTATCAGTACAGAAACATCGGTGGGAGCTATACGGACTGCCTTTTCTATAGCAAGATTTAGTTTGGAGTCATTTCCTATAATTCCAAAACGTTGTTTTACAGATTGAATGTCCATTCTATGGATTTTCCTTGATTAAATATAAAAACTTTGCAAATGTACAAAATTAATTTACAATATGCAATTTTAAAGAACTTTTTGATATTTCTAAAGGATATTTTAGTACCTTTGCACACGTCAAACAGAACCTTTGAGAAGATGATACAATCCATGACTGGCTTTGGAAAAAGCACGCTTCAATTAGAAGATAAGAAAATTACTATTGAGATAAAGTCCCTTAATAGTAAGGCAATAGATCTTAATACCCGCATTGCTCAAGTTTATAGAGAAAAAGAACTTCCTTTAAGGAAACTTATTTCAGATACTTTAGAACGTGGAAAAATTGATTTTATCCTTACAGTAGAAAACACCTCTGAGAGTACCAACTCTACTATCAATGCTCCTATTGTACAAGGATATATCAAACAAATGCAAGCCATTACTCCCAATGCCCCTCAATGGGAACTTCTGAAAATGGCTGTACGTATGCCTGATGCCCTTACTATTCCCATAGAAGAAGTTGATGAAGAAGAATTCACTCAGATAGAGATACATTTACTTGAAGCACTCAAGCAGTTACAGGAGTTTCGTACCACCGAGGGAGCTATTCTTGAAAAGGACTTCGTACTACATATCCAAAATATTCAACAACTCCTACAAGAAATAGAACAGCTAGATTCCGAAAGGTTAGCAGCTATCCGCAATCGTATGGAGAAAGCCATTGAGGAAATAAAAGACCGAGTGGATGAAAATCGCTTTGAACAAGAGCTAATCTTTTATTTTGAAAAACTGGATATCACTGAAGAAAAAGTGCGCCTTGCCAATCACCTAAACTATTTCCTTACTACTTTAAATGAACCTCAATCCAGCGGACGAAAACTTGGCTTTATTGCTCAAGAAATAGGGAGAGAAATTAATACATTAGGTTCAAAAGCCAATCATGCACAAATGCAACAAATTGTTGTACTAATGAAAAACGAACTAGAGAAAATAAAAGAACAAGTACTCAATATCTTGTAAAGAAAAAAGTAAAAGGTAATAGAACATTATTAACTACTATCTTTTACCTTATTAAAAAATGTCTCCCTCCTTAAGTTTTTCAGTATTTTCAGCCAATTGAAGTTCGTCAATAAGGCGCTGAATATCTCCATTGATGATATTGCCTAAATCGTAGAGGGTAAGCCCGATGCGATGATCAGTAACACGCCCTTGAGGATAGTTATAAGTACGTATTTTAGCACTTCTGTCACCACTGGACACCATACTCTTACGACGAGCTGAGTCGGCCTCCATCTTCTTAGCAAGTTCCATCTCATATAGGCGAGAACGGAGCACTTTCAGTGCCTTATCAAGATTCTTATGTTGAGACTTTTCATCTTGGCAACGTACTTCTATTCCTGTAGGGATATGTTGAAGTTGAATAGCTGAATAAGTTGTATTGACAGACTGCCCTCCAGGACCTGTGGAAGTAGTTCGGATAATCTTAACGTCCTCCATATTAAGTTCTACATCAAACTCTTCTGCCTCAGGCAATACTATAACAGTGGCTGCAGAGGTATGTACACGTCCCTGTGTTTCAGTTTGTGGCACGCGCTGTACCCTATGTACACCTGCTTCAAATTTCAATGTGCCATATACATCCTCTCCGTTGATTTCCAAGATGATTTCCTTAAATCCCCCTGAAGTACCTTCATTCATATCCATTACAGAAACACTCCATCCCTTATCCTGACAATACTTACTATACATACGATAAAGATCTCCTGCAAAGATTGATGCTTCATCTCCTCCTGTCCCTGCACGGATTTCCATCACTGCATTCTTACTATCCTCAGGATCTTTAGGAATAAGTAAGAATTTTATTTCCTCTTCAAGCTGAGGAAGTCTTTCTTTGGCTTCTTCCAATTGAAGATGTGCCATCTCTACCATTTCAGCATCACTTCCGTCCTTTATGATTTCCTCTGCCTCAGCAATATTTCCTGTTATAACAATATATTCCTCACGCTTATCCATAAGTTGTTTAAGCTCCTTATACTCCTTTGTAAGCTGTACATAGCGCTTTTGGTCAGCTATGATATTCGGTTGGATAATAAGGTCAGAAACCTCATCAAATCGTTGTTTTACAATATCTAATCGTGCTAACATATCCCATATTATTTTATCAAGGTGCAAAAATAATACAATTTTGTGAAATGAACACCGTTTTCTCCTAATCTTTTAACATATCACAAAGATACAACATTATTAAAGTAACTGAAAAAGGAATTGTTAGAAGCGTGCAATATTCTATTGAAAGCAATAATCTACCTATCCCTATTATCGCAGGTAGCGATACAATAATTGTTATTATCGCTTAAAACAAAGACGAAGAATAAGAAAAATACTTATACAAAAAAGAAGAAGAAAGATGATGTAAAAGAGATCGCTATCATCGCCAGTTTTTCAAATTATTTATCATCAAAAGTTTTTATATCTTATTGTTTTAATAAATTTTTAACTTGACAAAACTTCAAAAATGTCGTACATTTACAATTGGATTGTAAGGTTTTATTAAAAGAAAAAACAGAGATATGTGGAATATCTCTGTTTTAAAGCTAATCAAAAATTATTTTATGAGACTTCTGAGGATTGCTATTTTTTTATAATGCTATCATTGATCGCTTGAAAAGTGCCTTGTGGAAGCATACTTCCTCTCTTCATTGTGGGAAATGAAGAGAAATTGACTACCTTTCCTGAGGGGACAAATAACTTTATATACACTTCCTGAAAGCGAAAAGGGTTTCCCTTTTTTAGTGAAAATCCATTAGGAATTTGAATATTGTTATCTTTAATCTCTAAAGGGAAGTTTATTTTTTGGGCATTCTCTAAAGCATCATCTATATTTCTCCCTTTAGAATAAGTCTCCACAAGTAAAAAGGGCGTTTTCTCCTGTGTAGAGGCTAATTTTAAGAAATGTACTTTTCCACTTTTACCATCACCTTTACTATCCAAGAGTATGCTATATTGCCAGGGAGCTATATGCTTTTCCTGAATGAAAAGTGTATCGGAAGAGACGTTTATTGGTATTTTTTCCTCTGCTCTATTCTCAGCCACAAAGTTCTTACAGACACTTGCTGCAAGAGTAAGCCCTCCCAGAAGAGAAAAAACAAAGAGTAGAATATTTGCCAAGAACCAAGCCTTTGGCGTTTTGTAATGCGATGAGGAAAAGATTTTGAAACAGAATAATACAAGTATAGAAAACAACAACACAAAAGCTATTGCTAAAATAATATAAAATAATACTTTTTGCCATTCTGATAAAATAAAAGGAGCATAATCAGTAAGCAATACCGAGGTAATTCCTCCCGCAAATCCTACTCCTAATAAACTGAGGAGCAATGATAAAAATACAGAAAATAGAACTATAAAAATAATCGTAGCAATAAAATATCCTATAGCTTTAAAAAATATTCTAAAAAAACTCCAAAAGAAAGAGGAACTATGGGACTCTTTAGAGATTTTGTCACTACTCTCCTTCACTGCATTTCTATTTTTTTCATCTTCTTTTCCTTCTTTCTTAAGCAAAACCCATAAAATAAGGTAAAGAATAACAGGAAAGAGCATCCCCACATTCCTTGTGAAGAAGAAAAGTAAGCTAAAGATAACATATCCTATTCTCAGCCAAGTGCTGTTGAGCGAATAACACTGAGCAAAACCTCCCAACACGCCTCCTAATTTCCAATCTGTCACACTTCTATACCATTCTTTTCTCTGAGAATGAGTATTTTCCTTGAATGAGGAAAGTGTATCCAAATTCACTGCTACTCCTTTCATCTCCAACTTTTCTGCAGTTGTATTGGCTGGTGGCACTACTACCCAAAAAATAATATAGAGCAATAACCAGAAAGAAGTACTAAAGAAAAAGGCAAAACTATTAGTTAAGAACAGTAATAAAAAGATAATTCGTAACAAAGAAACATCTATCTGGAAATAATAACTAATTCCAGAGAGTACTCCACCTATTTTTTTATCATCCATATCGCGGTAGAGCTTTCTTCCTTTAAAGGAAAATTTAGTCCTTTTCTCTTCGGTAATAGCCTCTTGGGATTCATCTACATATTGTTCTGGCTTACCCAAAACTTCTATAAGGTAATCCACATCTTCTTGGGTAACCACTTCAACTGTTTGTGTATGAGCTTTTAGTAGTTCTGCCATACGTTGCTCTACATCAAAGATAATCTCATTGGTATCGGAGGAGTCTCCTAAAAATTGACGCACCTTCATAAGATAAGTGGAGAGTTTCTGATAGGCATCATTTTCTATTGTAAAAGAAAAACCGCCTAAGCTAATATTATGTGTTTTGTCCATGATTAAATAAGTTTGGCTATTGTTGTTTGTAATTCATTCCATGAGGCAAGGGCTTCCCTAAGGAAGGAATATCCCTTGTCAGTAAGTGTGTAATACTTTCTGGGTGGTCCTGAGGTGGATTCTCGCCAAGAATAGTTTAGCAGTTCAGCATTTTTCAGACGAGTCATGAGTGGATAGAGGGTACCCTCCACTACAATCATGTCTGCTTGTTTGAGTGCTTCCATAATGTCCGATGCATATACTTCCTCCTTCTTATGAATAATGGAGAGGATACACATCTCCAATACACCCTTTCGCATTTGGGTTTTGATTTTTTCTAAATTAATAGCTTCCATAAGTATCCTTTTTGTGCTACAAAATTATAAAAAAAATTCAGTACCTTGCAAAACAAAGTAGTATTATTTTTTAATATTTTTTATTTTTTGTTATAACTATAAGAATATCAGCGATTAAAGAAAAGTTAAATTTGATAAGGAATATATTTAATAATTAATTATTATTTTTATTTAATTAATCACTAATCATTTAACCAATAATCATTATTATTCGTATTTTTGCATCCTTAAAAAGATTACCATGCACACCCTACAACAAAGAATACAAGCCTTTGCTACTTTAGGCAATATGCTTAATGACTTTTTCCTATGTGGAAAACAGGCTTCACTGTATCATGATTTAGAAATAGTGCTACAGAAGGCTGAACAACACAATGCTTGGTTTAATAGAGAAAACTGTCTTTTTGCATTACAGCATTGGACAAACCTCCTGAAAGAAGAAAGTTTAAGCAAATGGCTTTCCGCCTATTCTATTAAGAAAAAATCTCCTAAACAGGTAGCTCTTATCTTAGCAGGAAATATCCCCTTAGTAGGCTTTCATGATCTACTCTGTGTACTCCTTTCTGGCAATAAAGCTATTGTCAAGCTCTCCTCCCATGATGAGGTTTTACTCCCTTTCCTCATGGAAAAGCTCAAAGCTATCAATTCTATTTTTGCAGATTTAACTCACTTCTCTCAAGAGAGAATTACCGACTTTGATGCCGTCATCGCAACAGGAAGCAATAATACTGCTCGTTACTTTGAATACTATTTTGGAAAAAAACCTCATATTATTCGTAAGAATCGCAATTCAGTAGCTGTACTTACTGGAGAAGAAACTCCTGAGGAGTTGCATAATTTAGGAGAAGACATTTTTAGATATTTTGGTCTAGGTTGTAGAAGTGTCTCTAAAATATTCGTACCTGAAACATATAATTTTAATCCCTTCTTTGAAGCTATTTACTCCTATCATACTCTATTACAGCATCAGAAATATCTCAACAACTACGATTATAACAAAGCAGTATACCTTATGAGCCTCTTCAAACTTTTAGAAAATGGATTTCTTCTACTGAAAGAAGACCAAAAATATGCCTCTCCTATCGCAACTCTTTTTTATGAACGATATAAAAATATATCGACACTCACACAACACTTAGAGGCTGACAAAGAGCAAATACAATGCATTGTAAGCAAGGGAAATATTCCTCACACTATTCCCTTTGGACAAACACAAATTCCTTCCTTATCTGACTATGCCGATGGGGTGGATACAATGACTTTCTTAAATAATATTAATTAATTTGTTTACCTTATTTTTTAATAGTACTTTTGCCCCGTTTTCTTAAATAAAACCCTTATTAAGAGACAAATTTGTACCTTATTGTTAAGAGAGAAAATTATTATAGAGATAAATACGTTAAATAAAGGAATATGAAAAAACATAATTTCAATGCAGGTCCTGCTATCCTGCCTTCTTCTGTATTGGAAAAAGCATCTCAGGCAGTTCTTGAGTTAGAGAGTACAGGACTTTCTATTTTGGAAATATCCCACCGTAGTAAAGAATTTGTTGACATCATGGAACGTGCCAGAGACTTAGCTCTGGAATTAGCAGGACTCACGGGAAAAGGATATCAGGCATTATTTCTACAAGGAGGTGCTAGCCTCCAGTTCTACTCCACTGCTTTGAACCTGCTTGAACACAAAGGAGCTTATATAGATACAGGTACCTGGTCTCACAAAGCCCTTACAGAAGCTCAATTTGTAGGAAATATTGATATTGTTGCCTCTTCCCGAGATAATGGATATAGGAATATCCCTACTTCTTACACAATCCCTAAAGATGCTGATTATTTGCATATTACTACCAATAATACTATTTATGGAACAGAATATTTCGAGTATCCTGAGGTAAATATTCCTTTAATTGCAGACATGAGTTCAGATATTTTTTCTAAAGAAATGCCTTTTGATAAGTTTGCTCTCATCTATGCAGGGGCTCAAAAGAACATAGGAAGTGCGGGAGCTACTTTAGTTATTGTTCGCGAGGACATACTAGGAAAGGTAACCCATAAAATTCCTACCTACCTCAACTATCAAGTACATATCAAGAACCAAAGCATGACCAATACTCCTCCCACTTTTGCTGTGTATACATGTTTGCTTACTATGGAATGGCTCAAGAAGCAAGGAGGTATCAAAGCTATCGAAGCTAAGAATAAAGAAAAAGCACGTATTCTTTATGAAGAAGTAGATAGAAATCCATTATTCAAAGGCTATGCTGATATAAAAGACCGTTCTCGTATGAATGTAGTCTTTAATCTTACTAATGAATCCCTCACTGATCGCTTTAATACGCTTTGGAGTGAAGCAGGTATTAATGGCATTAAAGGTCACAGAAGTGTAGGAGGTTACCGAGCTTCTATCTATAATGCTTTGCCTATAGAAAGTGTACAACTTCTGGTTGATGTGATGAAACATTTTGAGAAAACTGTATAAAAAATACTTATGAAAATATTAGCCAATGATGGTATCAGCCAACAGGCAATAGATACACTCAGTAAGGTAGGTTTTGAAGTGATTACCACCAAAGTAGCTCAAAACCAATTAGCTGACTTTATTAATAAGGAACAAGTAGAAATACTCCTAGTACGTTCAGCAACCCAAGCCAAGAAAGATCTCATAGAGGCTTGCCCATCTCTTAAACTCATCGGACGAGGGGGGGTAGGGCTGGATAACATAGATGTAAAATATGCACAAGAAAAAGGTATTAAAGTAATTAATACTCCCAATGCTTCCTCCTATTCAGTAGCAGAACTCACATTTGCTCACCTCTTCAATGGCGTACGCTTTCTCTACGATGCCAACCGAAACATGCCCTTAGAAGGAGATACTCATTTTGCTCAACTTAAGAAGAATTATGCCAAAGGACAGGAACTCAGAGGAAAAACCTTGGGTATTATAGGATTAGGACGTATTGGGAAAGCAGTAGCCACTATCGCTTTGGGATTAGGAATGAAGGTCATAGCTCATGATCCTCATCATGAAAAGGCTACTATTACTCTTTCTTTCTTTGACGGTCGCAGTCTTGACTTTGATATATATACTATCAAAAAAGAGGAACTGCTAAAACAAGCTGATTTCATTACCCTACACGTCCCTGCCCAAAAAGATGCTATTATAGGAGAACATGAGTTCCAGCAAATGAAAGATGGAGTAGGAATTATCAATTTATCTCGTGGTGGTGTAGTGGATGAAGATGCGCTTCTACATGCCTTAGAACACGAGAAAGTAGCTTTTGCAGGCTTAGACGTATACAGAAATGAACCTACACCTTCTATCAAAATACTCATGCATCCCCATATATCACTTTCTCCTCATATAGGAGCCTCTACCATAGAAGCACAAGAGCGCATAGGAGATGAACTAGCCGAACAGATCATTAAAGAATTTAAGAAAAACTAAATAAACTCTAAGCTATAAAAGGTAATTCCTATAACATGAAAAAGAAACAGAGGCTATTCTTTTTCGAATGGCCTCTTGCAAATTAAAAACTCCTCAAGTTTTTTCAAGCTAAAAATATTATGTAATGAGTCAAAATCTACCTTAGTTATTCTATTTGAGTATTTCAAGGAGATATCTTAAAAATTGGTAATCAGTTTGTACATCTACTTTTGCTTTATTTTGTGTTTTTTAATTTTCTCTTTCTTCCTATGGGAGTACTATCCAGTATTTTTTGTATTTTTTGTTTATTCCTACGTACTGAAAAACTTCTATTATAATAGAAAACAAGTAAAACAGTTCCTATTATAAATAAAATAAACAGTATAAATAACACAATTGTTGATAAATATAAATTAGCTATATAAAATAATATAAATACTATAAAATTAAACAATGTCAATACTAAACTTGCCTGTATATGAGAGAGTTTCATATAATCTATCATAATATGATGTATATGATTTCTATCAGCAAAAAAGGGACTTCTATGTTTGAAAATACGAATAAGGAATACTCGCATAGTATCTACAAAAGGAATAAATAAAATAATAAATATAAGAACATACTTGTTATAATACTTTATATTAGCTAAAGCAAGATTTTCAACGGACAAATTCAGAAAACGAAGTGTACAAATACCTATAATAAGTCCTATTAAAAGAGAACCCGTATCTCCCATAAATATATTTTTTGTTTTCGATATATTATATCTAAGAAATGCAAGCAAACAGCCTATGCAACTCAAAGAAAGCAATACAAAGTAATAATCTTTTGTTTGGTAAAAAATGAAAGAAAAAATACTAAATATCATAATTCCCAACATAGATGCAGACCCATTTATTCCATCTATAAGATTATAAGCATTCACAATAGCTATAATGATAAATACTCCTAAGAAATAAGAAATCCATAATGGCAATTCATAAACACCTAAGAAACCATCAAGAGACATAATTGATAATTCCTGACTATCTATTACAAACATAAAAGCAAGTATTTGTCCTATTATTTTAGTACGAGGAGCAACTCCTATTAGATCATCCTTTACTCCTATGTAAAAAAGTATTAAAAGCCCTATTACTAATGATAATCCTAATTTATAAGTATCATATTCTTGTAGAAAATAAAAGCTACTGAGCAGACTTGCAAAAAAGGCAACCCCCCCCATAGTAGGAGTCTTTTCCTTATGAGAGCTTCTCCGATTTGGATTATCCATCAAGTTTTTTATTTTGACTATAGCAATAATTCTTGGTATTACTAAGTAAGAAACTATAAAGGATTGTAAAACAACAAAAAAAGATAATAATTCAAAGGAAAGATTACTATACACGTATTGCATAACCATACGATTTTTTACTCCTGCAAAGATAAAAAATTATTTAGGAAATAAAACAATAATCTCTAAAAAATATTACAAAAAAATCCAAACTTCTTTCAAATTAAGGGGTTATAAAAAGATAGAAAATTTTCGGAAAAATTTTTTCTTTATAACAAATAAAATTCGTAATTTCGTGCCGTTTTTTAGAACATAAAATATTTTACAATGAATAAGTACGATGTTATAGTATTAGGTAGTGGTCCCGGTGGATACGTAACCGCTATCCGTGCCTCTCAGTTAGGCTTCAAAACAGCTGTTATTGAAAAAGAGAATCTTGGGGGGGTATGCCTTAACTGGGGATGTATTCCTACCAAAGCACTTTTGAAATCTGCTCAAGTGTTTGAATATCTTAAGCATGCCGAAAGTTACGGAATTAAAGTAAAAGACAAAGGATTTGATAAAGATTTCTCTGCCATTGTAAAGCGTAGCCGCGATGTAGCCGGCACTATGAGCAAAGGAGTACAATTCCTTATGAAAAAAAATAAAATTGAAGTCATCAATGGATATGGTACCCTAAAACCTGGCAAGAAGGTAGAAGTGAAGGACAAGGATGGCAAAGTAACTGAATATAGTGCAGACCATATTATTATTGCCACTGGTGCACGCTCTCGTGAATTACCGGCTCTTCCTCAAGATGGTAAGAAAATTATTGGCTACCGCCAAGCTCTTACCCTCCCTGAACAACCTAAGAAAATGATTATTGTAGGAAGTGGTGCTATAGGAATCGAATTTGCATATTTCTACCATTCTATAGGCACAGAAGTGACTGTAGTAGAGTTCATGCCTAATATTGTTCCTGTGGAAGATGAAGAAATCTCTAAACAATTAGAAAAGAGTTTCAAAAAACTTGGTATTAATATCATGACTTCCTCTGAAGTAACTAAAGTAGATACCAAAGGAAAAGGGGTTAAGGCATTTGTAAAAACCGCTAAAGGAGAAGAGGTGCTTGAAGCAGATATTCTTCTCTCCGCTGTAGGTATCAAAACCAATATTGAAAATATCGGATTAGAAGCTGTAGGTATTAAAACTGACCGTGATAAAATCCAAGTAAATGAGTTCTACCAAACCAATGTTCCTGGCTATTATGCCATCGGGGATGTAGTCCCTGGACAAGCCTTAGCTCACGTAGCTTCTGCCGAAGGTATCCTCTGTGTAGAAAAGATCAAAGGCTTACATGTAGAACCTATTAACTATGGTAACATTCCTGGCTGTACTTATTGTACTCCTGAAATTGCTTCTGTAGGACTTACCGAAAAACAAGCTAAAGAAAAAGGCTATGATATTAAAGTAGGTAAGTTCCCATTCACTGCCTCTGGTAAAGCCAATGCTGCTGGAGCTACAGAAGGATTTATAAAAGTCATTTTCGATGCTAAATATGGTGAATGGCTCGGCTGTCACATGATTGGTGCAGGAGTTACCGATATGATTGCAGAAGCTGTAGTCGCTCGTAAGTTGGAGACTACTGCTCATGAAATCCTTAAGGCAGTACACCCTCACCCTACCATGAGTGAAGGTGTAAAAGAGGCTGTAGCAGCTGCTTATGGAGAAGCTATTGACATTTAATCTTTACTAAGACAATGTTTTGTTTTAGTCAATAACTTGTTATACAAATGTAGGGATGAATATCCATTCGTTCCTACATTGCTTATATAAAAAATATCTTCTACACTCAATCTTAAAAACCCAATGATATTATTAGATGGTAAAAAGACCTCTTCGCTTGTACAAGAAACCATTGCCAAAGAAGTAAATATTCTCAAAAAGAAGGGCTATAGAGTTCCACACTTAGCCGCTATCTTAGTAGGGGATAATGGAGCAAGCATGACTTATGTGAATAATAAGGTTACTGCCTGTCAGAAAGTAGGTTTCACATCTTCTGTATTGGAGATGCCTAAGAATATATCTCAAGAAGAACTTCTCAAACAAATCCATAGGCTCAATGAAGATGATTCTGTAGATGGTTTTATTGTGCAACTCCCATTACCTAAGCATATTCATGAGCAGGAAATACTCTTAGCTATAAATCCTGACAAGGATGCCGATGGTTTCCATCCTACTAATTTTGGTCGTATGGCTTTAGGATTAAAATCTTTCATTCCAGCTACTCCTTACGGTATCTTAGAACTTCTTAGCCAATACCATATCCCTACTGATGGAAAAGATGTAGTAATAATAGGTCGTTCGGACATTGTAGGGCGCCCTATAAGTATCCTTCTTTCACAAAAGCCTTGGAATGCTACTGTAACCCTTACCCATAGTCATACCCAGAACTTATCTGAACTTACTAAGAAAGCGGATATCATCATTGCTGCCTTAGGAATACCCAAATTCTTAAAGGCAGACATGGTCAAAGAAGGAGCCGCTATTATTGATGTAGGCATTACTCGTATAGCTGATACAACCACTAAAAAAGGGTTTCGTATTGTGGGTGATGTTGATTTTGAATACGTAAAGGAAAAAGTAAGCTATATTACTCCTGTCCCTGGAGGAGTAGGTCCCATGACCATTGCTATGCTTATGAAGAATACCCTCAATGCTTACAAAAGAAAATATAAAATTCAATAACACTATGACTAAAATTTGTATCACAAAGAAATTTGAATTTGAAGCTGGACATGCTCTCTATGGTTATGATGGTAAGTGCAAGAATATTCATGGACATAGTTATAAACTGTGGGTTACAGTGATTGGAAGTCCTATAGAGAACCCTGAACATGTAAAAAATGGTATGGTTATTGATTTTGGAGATATTAAGGATATTGTCAATGAATATATTATCAAAGAATCTGACCATACAATCTTCTTCAACGGAAATAGTCCACACCACAAATTAGCCGAAGAACTAAAAGCAGAAGGACATAGGGTAGTACTTCTCCCCTATCAGCCTACTAGCGAAATGCTTATTATAGATTTTGCCAAACGCTTGCAAGTTCACCTACCTAACTATATATCACTCTATAGCCTTCGTTTACAAGAAACCGAAAGCTCCTTCGCTGAGTGGTATGCATCTGATAATCCCTAATTCACTAAATTTGTAACATGTTATTAGCTGTCAATATTGGTAATTCTAACATCCGTTTTGCGGTAGTTGAGAGTAAAGAAATACATCTTTCTTGGACAATTGCTACCAAGCCTTATCGTACTGCAGGAGAGTTCTATATGAGTTTCCAAACCTATAAAGAACAGTACAAGAATGCTTTTGGAAAAATTAACAAAATTGTAATAGGTTCCGTAGTTCCTCAGCAAACGCAAGTCATTGCAAAAATGCTTCAGAAAACCTTTTCTATAAAACCTTTTATCGTTAATCGTGATACTCCCAGTGCCGTTAGCCATCATTCCAACCAAATGGGGACTGACCTTTATGCCAATGCAGTAGCCGCTCATTACCTGTACACAGAAAAGAAGAAAATTATCATAGATTTTGGTACTGCCCTCACCCTCACAGGAGTTAACGAAAGTGGGGAAATGTTAGGAGTAATCATTGCTCCTGGGGTAGTTACTTCCTTACAATCTCTAGTTAATAATACCGCTCAACTTCCTTATATAGAACTTAATGAACCTAAATCCGTTCTAGGTATGGATACGGAAACCTGTATGCAAAGCGGAATCATTTATGGCTATACTGCTATGGTAGAGGGACTCATTGAACGAATTAAACATACCTATGAAAGTGATTTCTTAGTTATCTCTACAGGAGGAGTAGGACATGTATTCAGTAGGCTAACTTCCAAAATCCAAATAGACGATAAATATCACACTATCAAAGGATTATCCATACTTTACAATCTGCACAAAAAATAATCCTCTCCCAGTTTCTCCCCGAAGGAGAAGAACTATTTAAGGACGAATTACTCACTCAGAGAACAATTATATCACATACTCCATTATTGTAGACTTTGCCCTGCGGGGTGGAAATACTCCCAGACTTTTTGAGTTCTTGACAGACCTATACAGGCAATTATTTCCTCTTTTGGAGCTTCTTTGAGACGCTTTACCGACTTAAAGTGTTTTAGTAATGCTTCTTGTGTCTGTTTACCTACTCCGCTAATCTGTTCCAATTCGGAATGAATAGCACTAGCACTACGCTTTTGCCTATGAAAAGTAATCCCAAAACGATGTGCCTCATTACGCAAGTGCTGAATTACCTTAAGTGTTTCTGATTTTTTGTCCAAATACAGAGGAACAGAGTCACCTGGATAAAAGATTTCTTCCAAGCGCTTAGCTATTCCCACAATGGCTATTTTACCTCTTAAGTCCAAAAGTTCAAGAGCCTTAAGAGCAGCACTTAATTGTCCCTTCCCTCCATCTATAATAATAAGTTGAGGCAAAGGTTCTTCCTCATCCAACAAACGACGATAACGACGATAGACCACCTCCTCCATAGAAGCAAAGTCATTAGGTCCTTCTACAGTCTTTATATTGAAATGGCGATAATCCTTTTTGCTAGGTTTAGCATTCTTGAACACCACACATGCCGCTACTGGATTAGTTCCCTGAATATTAGAATTATCAAAACATTCTATATGAGCTGGGGGCTCAGAAAGGTGCAAATCCCGTTGCATTTGAGTAAGTAAGCGATTCGTATGCCTTTCAGGGTCAGTAATTTTTACCTGCTTAAACTTTTCCTGACGGTAGGCTTGTGCATTTCGTTCAGAAAGTTGTAGAAGTTGAAATTTTTCCCCTGCCTTAGGTATAGTAAGTTGTTCAGAAAGTTCCATACTCAGAGGAAAAGGTACAATAAGTTCCTTTGAATTGGACTTAAAACGTTCTCTGAGCTCTACAATTCCTAATTCGAGTAGTTCTTGATCGGTTTCTTCTAATTTTTTCTTCACTTCTAAGGTATGTCCACGTACAATAGCCCCATGGGCAACCTGTAAAAAATTAATATAAGCATATTCCTCATCTGAAACAATGGAAAATACATCTACATTATGGATTTTAGTACTCACTATCGTGGATTTTGATTGGTAATTTTCCAAACTCTCCAATTTAAGTTTAATCTCCTGTGCCTCTTCAAAACGAAATGCTTGAGCATGCTTAAGCATCTCTTCCTTAAAATAAGTAATAACTTCTTTAAGATTTCCCTTAAGTATCTCTTTGATTTGTTGAATATTATGATTATACTCTTCTTCTGTTTGTAAACCCTCACAGGGTCCTTTACAGTTTTTGATATGATATTCAAGACAAACCTTGTACTTTCCTTTGTCTATATTCTCTTGAGAGAGATCTAATCTACAATTGCGCAAAGGATATAGGTCTTTGATTAAGTCCAAAAGAGTACGTACTATTTTTAAATTTGTATAAGGTCCATAATAAGTACCTCCATCCTTATATACTTTTCGAGTAAAAAATACTCGGGGAAAACGCTCATTGGAAATGCATATCCATGGATAACTCTTTCCATCCTTGAGAAGAATATTATAACGTGGTTGATACTTCTTAATTAAATTATTTTCTAACAATAAAGCATCATTCTCAGTAGCTACTACAATATGTTCTATACGTACAATTTTGCTTACCAATACCCGTGTTTTAGGAGAATCATGTTCTTTATTGAAATAAGAAGATACACGTTTTTTAAGATTCTTTGCCTTACCTACATAAATAATAGTATCCGTATTATCAAAAAATTGATATACACCAGGATTATCAGGGAGCGTTTGCACTTGAAGGCTTATATCAGTCATCATCAGTTATTACTTTTTCAAAATGCAAAGATAAAAATTTTACACGGGTGGAAAGATAATTTTTTCAACTTATTTGGTGGCCTTAAAAAGATATTTTTGTAATTTTGCAGACTGGAAGAGTTGTTTCAAAAATACAAAAATGAATCACACTTATTTTATCACAGGTATCTCTACTGAAGTAGGAAAAACTATCACTTCAGCCATAGTAGTGGAAGCCCTTGAGGCAGATTATTGGAAACCTATACAATCGGGTGATAAACATGCATCCGATACTATGAAAGTACAGTCCTTAATTTCCAACTCACAAACACATTTTTTCCCTTCCAGCTATGAATTTGAGTACCCTGCTAGCCCACATCTCTCAGCACAAATGGAAGGAGTTACCATTAAAATGGAAAACATTATTCGCCCCACAACTTCTCATTCTTTAGTAATAGAAGCAGCGGGAGGACTTTTTGTTCCTCTTAATGACCATAATATTATGATGGACTTGATTAAGCCTTCCGATAGAGTAATCCTAGTCTCTCGCCACTATTTAGGAAGTATTAACCATACTCTTCTCTCTTTAGAAGCTTTAAAAAGCAGAGGACTCTCTGTATATGGAATTATTTTCAGTGGAAATGAGAATCCTTCTACTGAATCATGGATAGCCTCCTATGCAAATACACCTATCTTGGGAAGAATAGAGGAAGAACCTAATTTTGATAAAGAAACTATAAAAAAATATGCCCAATTATTCAAACCTGAACTTTAAAAGAATGAAGATGTTATAAACAATAGAAAGATTATTGTTAGTAACTATTTTTAAGCTAAATAAGTGTAACACTATCTCTTTGATTAAAAAATAATTAGACTCTGTATTTATCAATAGTGAGAAATACAAACTAAATCTTAAAAAGAACATTACATAGTTAAATAAAGTATAAAAATCATATATTTGCACAATTTTTGCGAGTAGAATAATCTTTGACTACAACAACAACACTAAAATAATGAAAAGAAAAACAAAACTTTTAAGAGCTATTGGTCTTACAATGGCATTGGTTACTACCATGTTATTGCATTCTAAAATGAGCCATTTCTCTATAGATTCTTCTATGAATACTCCTAATGAGAAGAACATTGATGCTAAGGAAGAGGAAGCTCCTAAAGAATATGAGAATATATACAACCCAAAAGCACTAGAACCTTTCTTTGAGAAATTAAATGCCTTAGATATACGCAAGGATAGAAAGCTAAATATTGTCCATATTGGAGATTCACATATTCAAGGCGATGCAATGACCAATCAAGTACGCCAACGCTTCCAGTCTCAATTTGGGAATGGTGGTTTGGGGATTGTTTTCCCTTATTCACTGATGCGCACTAATGGAGAACACAATGTCCGCTTCTCCTCAAATATCACTTGGGATAGCCAAAAGAATACTAGTAAAACAGATACTGATGCTATAGGAATTACAGGGTATTCTTTGCTTACTAATAATAAAAACTTTGTTATAGAACTTAATTTAAAAAACAAGGATTATTCCTTCAATACTTTAAGAATACTTACCCCAAATAATAAACATTTGTTTGATTTGGCTACCAGTAGAACAGGTATTTCTATAAAGCCTATAAAAACACCCCCTACACAAATAACCCACAAAACACTCTCTCATAAAGTACAAAAGGGAGAAACGCTCTATGCTTTATCTAGAAAATATAAAACTACAGAGAGTAAAATACAATCTCTCAACCACCTAAAAGGGACAACTATCCGTGAAGGAGCTATATTGAAAATTCCTACTGAAGAGAAAATAGTGAGTAACTATCCTACCTCTCAACCCGTAAACTTAGACAGTTTTGATATTCTCTCCAATAGTGAATCCTCTTATGGATATACATATAATAATTTAGAAGGGCTTAATAAAATATATTTAACTCCTAATACAGAGAACAATACATTTGCTCTTAATGGCATTATTCTAGAGAATGATCAAAATGGAGTTATCTATCATACTATTGGAGTGAATGGCGCTCGCTTCTCTGATTATAACAGATGTAATCTGTTCTTTGAACAAATACAAGCTTTACATCCTGATTTAATCATTGTTTCCTTAGGTACTAATGAGACTTTTGGAAAACTCTCTGCTGAGAATTACGATAAGCAGGTGGAGATTTTTATTGAGCAAATTCGTTCCCATTATGGTGATTGTCCTATTTTACTAACCTCACCTCCTCCTTCCTTATTTAAAAAGAAATTACCTAATCCCTTATGTGAGCAATATACTAATATTCTAATTGATAATTCTGTAAAAGTAAACTATGGAGTATTTGATCTCTATAACTTACTTGGAGGAAGTCAAGCTATGTCTCAGCTTATTGCTCAAAATCTAATCGCTAATGACCGTGTACACTATACTCATGAAGGATATATAGAACAAGGAGGAATGCTTTTTGATGCCCTTATGAGTAACTACTTAAAATATAAAAATCAGCAAAAATAACCTATTCCTTTGAAGATAGAAGATTTGTACCTTTGGGTACTTGAGAATTGCTCCATGGAGCATATTAAAAATTGGTTTATTTATGATAAAAATCATCCTTTGCTATTTAATAGCAGTCTATTTTTGGGGATGTTTTTGGTCTTTTACCTAGTATATATCCTTACCAAAAAGCATACTCACTTCCGCACAGTGTATGTAGTACTATTTTCTCTTTTCTTCTATTATAAGGCTGGAGGGAATTACTTTATATTATTACTCATTTCTTCCCTATTGAATTACTTTTTCGCAGGACAAATACATAAAAGTAATCATAAGGGAACACAAAGATTCTTTTTAATACTTAGCTCTGTTGTGAATCTTGGTATATTAGGGTACTTCAAATACACTAATTTTCTTATAGATAGCTTTAATAATCTTTTTCATGGTAGCTTTGCCTTCAAGGATATAGTTCTGCCTATAGGTATCTCCTTCTATACTTTTCAAACTATGAGCTACACTATAGATGTATATAGGAAAGAAATAGAACCCGCTAAATCTCTCTTAGATTTTACTTTCTTTGTAAGTTTTTTTCCTCAATTGGTAGCTGGTCCTATTGTGAGAGCTAAGGATTTTATTCCTCAAATTTATAAAAAAATAACTCTCACTAAGGAAGAGACTTCTCTTGCTTTATTCCTCATTATTGGAGGGCTTCTCAAGAAAGCCATTATCTCGGATTATATATCCATCAACTTTGTTGATAGGATATTTGATGCTCCTAATAGTTATACATCCTTTGAGAATTTAATGGCTGTATATGGGTATTCTTTACAGATTTATTGTGATTTTTCTGGGTACTCGGACATGGCAATTGGACTGGCTCTTCTGATGGGATTCACCCTTCCTGTGAATTTCCGTACCCCTTATCAGTCAAAGAATATTACTGAATTCTGGCGTCGTTGGCATATTTCACTTTCCACATGGCTTAAGGACTACTTATACATTCCTTTAGGAGGAAATCGCAAGGGTTCCTTTTGGGGATATTTTTTCTCCTCCTTATTTTTCATAGCTACAATTTATTGGGCTTTTCTTCATGGGGAAGAAAGTCTTATTCCTTTATTAGCTGTCTTAGGAATCATCATTCTTTTTGAACTTTCCATTTTACTTTCTCCAGATAAGGCAAAATCCTTAAGAAGTCATTTTAATCAGTTAACCACTATGCTCTTAGGAGGGCTCTGGCATGGAGCCAATTTACGCTTTATTATATGGGGTGCTTTGCATGGATTAGCATTATCTTTTCATAAATCTTTTAAAGAAATCTTTCCTGAAAAAGAATCTGAAAAGAAAACCGTAATCAAACGATTATTCTCCATTATATCTATCATTATTACCTTCCATTTTGTTGCTTTCTGTTGGATATTCTTCCGTGCGAAGGATTTTTCTATTGCCATGACTATCATTGAAAATATCAAGCATCTTACTTTTGTTCCTCAACAATGGCTAACAATTATTGAAGGATATCAGAATATATTCATACTATTAGTTATAGGTTTTGTATGGCATTTTTTTCCTGAAAAATGGAATCTTTTTATGCGAAAAACTTTTCAAAAATCCCCTTTACTTTTTAAGGCTCTCATTCTTGCTTTTGTCTTTTGGATAGTATTTGCTACTGCATCTGCGGGTCCTCAGCCCTTTATCTACTTCCAATTCTAGGAAAACAAAAATTGTTTTTACTTGTAAAATATTTGTAATCATACAATTGTATTTTTTCACATAAAAAAAATATATATTTTTGTGCAAACCTATTGCAGATTAAAAAATTTATTGTACTTTTGCACTCGCAATTGAGCAATATTTTAAAGGTTCAATGGTCCGTTCGTCTAGGGGTTAGGACGCAAGGTTTTCATCCTTGTAACAGGGGTTCGATTCCCCTACGGACTACTTAATTATGTTTTCATTTGCAGGTCCGTTCGTCTAGGGGTTAGGACGCAAGGTTTTCATCCTTGTAACAGGGGTTCGATTCCCCTACGGACTACTCTATTTTTTACTAAATACCACTTTTTAATTAAGATAAGAAATGGCAAATCATAAGTCAGCAATTAAGAGAATCAGAAGAAATGAGGCTGCACGCCTTAGAAATCGTTATCAACATAAAACAACTCGTAACGCTATTAAACGCTTGCGTACTACTACTGATGTAGCTGTTGCAAGAGAATTGTTACCTACTGTAGTTTCTATGATTGATAAATTGGCAAAAAGAAATATTATCCACAAAAATAAAGCGGGTAATCTTAAAAGTAGCCTAATGAAGCATGTGAATTCATTAGTAGCTTAAGATAGGAATCATTTGCTCATAGTGAAATATTTAAAATTACTACTATTTAAAGAGGCTCTCACAGAAGCCTCTTTAATGCTTTAGTATATTCTCAAATCCCCTTATAATAAGAGTATATTTTTTCCTGTGAAGATTTTTCATTCTTACAGCGTGAGCGATAAGTATTATTCTGTTCCTTATCAATAATACGCGCTTTGACACTCTCCTCCCATGCCAAGTGAAAAGTATCCCATAATTGCTTTTGAATATTTTTCTGATAAATAGGACAAGAGACCTCTACCCTATTATTAAGGTTCCGAGACATCCAATCTGCTGAAGAAATATAATAAATAGGTTGTCCATTATTTCCAAAAATATATAGTCGAGAGTGTTCTAAAAATCTATCAACAATACTAATTACTTCTATATTTTCACTTAATCCCTTTACCTTAGGAAGTAAACAACATACTCCACGAACAATCATTTGTATTTTCACCCCAGCCTGACTGGCTTCATAAAGCTTTTCTATCATCTCAAAACTAGTAATTCCATTCATTTTCAACTTCAAAAAAGCTTCCTTTCCTTCTTTAGCTAATCTAATCTCTTGATCTATAAGATTCAAGAAAGAATTCTTTGTATAATGTGGAGAAACTAATAAATGCTTATATTGAAATACTTGAAAAGGAGTGTCAAAAAACTCAAATACCCGATTTACATCTGCTAATATTTCTTGATTAGCAGTGAAAAGAGTATAATCCGTATATATCTTTGCTGAAGTTTCATTAAAATTTCCTGTACTAATAAAACCATAACGATAAATCTCTCCATTTTCTTCTCTTTCTATTACTCCTATTTTACTATGTACTTTTAACCCCCGTATTCCAAATATTATCTGTACACCTTCTCTCTGTAGTAATTCAGCATATTGTATATTAGCTGTTTCATCAAATCTTGCTTGAAGTTCTATTTGAACTGTTACTTGTTTCCCATTCTTCACAGCATTAATCAAGGAACTAATTACTTGTGATTGTTTTGCTAATCGATAAATAGTAATCTTAATTGATTTCACTTTGGGATCAAGGGCAGCTTCTCTTAAAAAGCGAATAAGGTATGAAAAACTATGATAAGGTGTATTTTGCAAATAATCCCGCTCAGCTATTTGAGATAAAAGACTTTTTTCCACTCTAAAATTTTTAATAGGACAAGCTGTGAAAGGAAGATATAAAAGATCTTTATGACCGCAATCAGGAAAGTTCATATAATCACGGCGATTATGATAACGTCCTCCTGCAATAACACTATCTGTAGGCTGTATTCCCATCCTTTCTTTTAAGAACTGTAGCATGTTATTATCTATAAGCTTATCATAGATAAAGCGTACAGGTTCTGCCCTTTTACGTCCCTCTACACTATTAGAAATTTTTTCAACAAAACTCTTATTAAGGTCGGTATCCAAATCTAACTCTGCATTACGTGTAATCTTGATCATATAAGCAGAAATATCCTTACAAGGGAAAATATAGAAATGAGTAGTTAAACAAAATCGTATAACATCATCTAGCAATATGATATAAGTACATTCATTAATAGAAGGCAATACAATGAAGCGTTCTAATGTTTTAGGAAGTTCTATAAGAGCATATTGTTTCTTAAGTTTATCCATACCTTCTGAAGGAAGCAACATGCGAACCGCCAAGTAAGCTACATCATCCTTAAGGGTAGGAATAGCCTCTACCTCATTAAGAATAATAGTAAAGAGAGCAGGACTGATTGTATTAATAAAATAATCTCTCACATAATCAATATGCTCAGGTAAGATTTCCTTCTCATTAATTATATAAATATTTTCTTTTTTCAACTCTTGAGTAATGGATTCAAGAATATCAAGACTCTTTTGTTGAAGTATATTTACTTGATTATTAATCTGCTCTAAAAGAATACTTCTTTCATTATGCTTAATAACGGCATAACGTACTCTAAAGAATTCATCTAAATTGTTAGAAAAAATTCCCACAAACCGCAAACGTTCTATCAAAGGATTCCTATGGTCGGCTGCTTCCTGCAATACACGTTCATTAAAAGAAAGCCAACTAAGATCTCTGTTAAGCATAAAAGAATTTCTTTTCCGTTTCATTTTATATCTTTATAATTGTTTGTCTAATAAGGCAATAATACTTACTGCTTGCTCATAATCATTATTTATATCTGCTTGTGTATAAGGTGAATACCTTGCTTTTTCACAATTAGATAGTAATTGTAAGAAATCTTCTACTATCTTATCATCTACCTCTCTATCCATTAATAGATCCTGAATTTTATCCTTACTAAGCTCTGTTGTTTCTATATGTAACTTAGCCTTAAGATAAGTATGCAATCCCCTTTCCAGTGCTTCATAGAAGGCATCTTTATCATGTAGATTTCTTTTTGCTGCGGAAAGATATTTCTTAGCCAAACGATTAGTCTTACGAATTCTATTCTCTTGAGAATCCATATTCCGCTTATGATAAATATAGCTAAACAAAATTGCCAATGGTATCAAAAGTAAAGGTAAAAGCCAAAGTAAATAGAATGATATAGAACCAAAGAAAATGTGTTTAGCTATGGGAAGTAATTTTGTATTCGTCATCAAAGGTTGGAACTGTCCTTGCTGTATTTGACCATACATACTTCCCTCCTCCTGAGCTTTGTATTCTTCTCCATTGAGTACTTCAATAGTAAAGCCATCAGCCGTAACTGTTTCATATTTTTGTGTATCAGGATTAAAAAAGGTAAAACTCAATGGAGGTATGGGGAATTTTCCTTTGTACTGAGGTACAATTGTATAACTATGAGTTATATCCCCACTCATTCCTGATAAGGAATTATTTAAATGTTCTATTTCTTTTGGTTCATATACTTCTAAGGCAGGAGGAAAAGCCAATTTAGGCATATCAAAAAGCCTGAAATTTCCCTTCCCTGATATAATAACCTCTCCTATAGAAGTTTCTTTAGCATTCATTTTTTGAGTAGGAAAATTTATTGATAAAGAAAATTTTCCTACAGCTCCTGAAAAGTTAGCAGGCTTTCCTTCTTCTGGTAAAGGGAGAACATTTATTTTTGTAGAAACTGTTTGAAGAGTCCTACTACGAGTTACATAGGAACGATTCCCAAAAAAATCTACCTGATTGGAAGGAAGTTGTAGTACGAATGAAATAGAGAGAGGATCTATTGTTTGCTCTCCTGCTTGCTGAGGATATAATAATACTTGTTTTAGCGTCACACAGCGATAATGCTTTCCATTACGTACAACTTCAGTTACTTGCAATTTATCTAAAAGTTGTTGATTCCAAAAGTTTGCATAACGTGGCTCCTCTATATTTTCAAATCCTGCTATACCAAACTGAGAAGCTATATATAATTTATAAGTAATAGTAATTGGCTCATTAACATAAACTTGTCTTTTTGAGACTTCTGCTGTCATAAAAAGTTGTTCAGAAGTAGGTTCTATCACTTCTGCTGGCTGCGTATCTTCTGTTCCAAAGGGATCAAATCCAAAAGGGAAATTACCAAAAGGATTATTACCAAAAGGAGAAGTAGGAGGCGTTGTTTGTGCATTACGAGGATTAGCTACGGCATTAGTTACCTCTATAGTAATAGGCTTTGTCTTGTATTCCTTGCCATCAATAATCACAGATGCCGCTCCTATAGTAAGTCTTCCTTTCTTTTTAGGAAGAAGCATATATGTATAAGTCTTTGAAAAACTACGAACCCCATTTATCCAAGAATTGGATATCGATTGTGTAGGTCCTGTAACCTCAAAATTTTCAAAAGAAGGAGCTACAAAATTATCCCCTTCTTTATTCATTGTAAAATCTATGCGAAGACGTTCATTTTCTCCTAATGATTTACGAGAAGGTTCTGCCTTAAATGAGACTTCCTGCGCAAAAAATACCGTAGTTGAAAAAAATAATATATAAAATAAGAAATTACGCATAAATAACTAATTCTAAATGACATAAAGATCGGTCAGATAATTATCCAATTACTTACCAATCTTTTTTATTTGTACGAATAGGAGTTCCTTTTATCTTCTTAGCATTAAGTTTTTCTTGTGTTTTTTTCTCTTCATTATTTATAGCATTAAGAATACGATTTATTTGTTCTGAAGAAAGTTCTCCTTCTTGTTTACCATTATTAGATTGTGGTTGCCTATTATCCTGAGGAGTATCCTCATTTTTTGGATTATCTTGTGAATTATTCTTATCCTGTTCTGGACTTCCTTGATTTTTATCGTCCTTATCTTGGTTCTTATTATCTTTATTTTGATCCTTATTATCCTTATTTTGATTCTTATTATCTTTATTTTGATCCTTATTATCTTTATTTTGATCCTTATTATCTTTATTTTGATCCTTATTATCTTTATTTTGATCCTTATTATCTTTATTTTGATCCTTATTATCTTTATTTTGATCCTTATTATCTTTATTTTGATCCTTATTATCCTTGTTGTCCTTATTTTGGTTTTGCTGCTTTTTCAACATTTCTTTAGCAAGAGCAAAATTATATCGAGTCTCATCATCTGTAGAATCATTACGCAAAGCTTCCTTATAGTATTGTACAGCATCTTCATACCTCTTATCCTTCATAGCAAGATTTCCTAAATTATGAAAAGCCTTGTGCTTTTCTTCTTTATTTGCTTTTTTATTCACAGAGACTTCTCTATAATAATTAGCCGCTTCCTTATATGCTTCTTGAGAAAAAAGCACATCTCCCATGTTATATTGTGCTAATGCATTATTTTTATCTTTGGAAATTGACTTTCGGTAATCTACCTCTGATTGTAGCACTTTATGCGCCTTATGTGCCTTGTAGGCATCATAAGCATATTCTTGTGATTGTATTTCTGCTTTTCGAATTTTCTTTAATTCTTCTTTTGAGAACTCTTCAGAAGCATTTTTTTGAGCAAATACAAGTAGAGGTAAAAATATAAATATCTGTAAGTGTGCTTTTTTCATATCAAAAATAAATATTTAGTTCTTTGGCACAAAAGTACAACATTATTCTTACAAAAATTCTTTTTTGTCTTTATTTTAAGAATTTGAGTAGATATATACTACACATATTATTAAATAATTTTTTATTTTCTATTATTTTATGCAAAAGAGGCTACCCTCTTCGGACAGCCTCCCTTAAAATTCAAATATTATATCAAGTAAAATAATTTATACTTTTATGGATAATAAGTAATCTCTCTCTCTAAAAAACTCTTAGGAAATTGGTTGATATATTCTATACGTTCAATCCAGTTCCCATTATCATCAAATTTATATTCATAATATCGTTCTTCCAAAAACACTCCTTTTCCATCATAATATTTTATTTCTTTTTCATTTCCCTTATCATCATAAGTAATAACACTTTTTCGGGTAGGGATATTATTGCTATTATAAATTTCTATCTCGGAGATACGCCCCAACTTATCATACTTATAAGTGGTACAATTATCTACCTGAGTTTCAGAGCTAGTATATTGGCACATTTTAGCTAACTTTCCTGTTTTAGCATCATAGTCATAGGTATACTTAGAACCAAAAGATTTATCTTTCTTAATCCAAGTTTCATCAAGCATACGTCCTTTTGCATCATTTTTGTAAAGATAGGAATCATTGAGTTCTCCTGTAGGGCTATAGCTATTATATGCTGTCTTAAATCCTTTATTGTCATATACATAAAGGAATTTCATCTGCAACTTTCCATAAGAATTATAGAGATCTCGAGAAGTACGTTTACCTTTCTCATCATATCTATAGATGACTTTTTGACTAAGTTGTCCTACCTTATTGTAAGTATTATTTTCCTTTTTATATCCTTGTTCATCAAAAACAATAACTACATCTCCTTTCCAAAAATCTTGCTTATTTCCTTTAGTTATTTTACCAAAATAATCTACCAACTTATAGGGTGTGATTTTAAAAGTCTTTACTTTTCCATAAAGATTCATATCTTTTAAGTGATTTTGACTTTGTCGCAAAGATGTCGTTTGTGCAAATACACACTGTAATCCACCTATTATAAGTAATAGAAAAATTTTTACTTTCATTTTGTCTTCGTTTAATGGTATTAATTTCTTTGCAAAAATATATAATTTTTATTCGTTCATTAAAAATATTTTAGAAAAGTTATGAATATTCCATCAAATATTTTATTTATGATTTATTTATGAAAATAAATAAATTCTTTAATTATCATTAATATTAACAGAATACCCTTTGATAAGAAATTTTTCTAAAAGAGAAATCTTTTTTAACTAATAAAAACTACTAAATTTATATATTATTTTCTTTAATCAATCATAACTGAACAGACTATTTAAGAAAATAATATATTCACAATTAAAGAAATCTTTAATTATATTTATATCCAAATTAACATTTATTTCTTCTGTGTATCATTTTGTTGTTGCACTGGAGTAGTAGGAACTTGTTGTTGAGTAGGTACTGGTGCTTTCACATCATCAAAAATACTTGAACCTTGTGATTGATGGTTACCACTAAGAATTAAATTACTAATAAGCGAAAGAACAATTAGAGCTACTCCTAATGTCCACGTACTTGTATTTAAGAAATCTCCTGTCTTTTTTACCCCACCTATCACTTGTGCATTCCCACCAAAAGAAGAAGAGAGTCCTCCACTTTTAGGTTGTTGTACCATAATAACAAGTACTAATAAAAAGGATACCAATAAGATAACCCCCAAAACGATGTTAAATGTTAGCATAATTCTATAATTTATTTATTCTGTAATTTTCTAATAATTGCTATTTGATCAGCAAAATATGTACTCTTAGCTGGATTCTTTAGCATTAATATCTGATAGGCTTGAATAGCTTCCGCATATTTTCCTTGTTCCAGATATACTTTAGCCAAAGTCTCTGTCATGAATTGTCGTCCGATATCTTTCTTCTCCACAATTTCTATTGTAGGCTCGTAATCTTTACTTACTTCTATTTTCGGATTACTCTCTAGGAATTTATCTATTAAATCAAATTTTTTAGCTCTCGCATCCCCTTCTTCAAATACATTCTTATCCACAAAAGGTAATTCTATAGAAGCTGTCTTAGTGGCTTTCCTATCAATAGGTTTATATCGTGTAACCTCTAACCATTTAGCAAAAGAATGCTTATCTGTCCTCTGAAAATCAATAGGCTTTCCTAAATGGAGTGCTTCTTCCTGTGCTCGTGTTTGCTCGGAGGTAGGTATATATTCTCCTTCTATATCATTCTTAAACCTATCCTTGTCCTGCGGCGGAGGAATTGGATAAAATTCCTTTTTCTCAAACACATCCTCACTTACATAAGTGGTAAATTCTGATGGAATAACCTCATCCGCATAAGCCTTAGGCATATTACTTTTTTTGAAAAAATCTTTCTTCTCCTTGAAAGAAGAAGAGGTGATAAAATCAAATAACAATGTCCTATTCCCTATATGAGCAGCCGTAATCTTCAACTCTTTATTATATCGATAGCTCTCTTGAGCATATAATATTTTTAAATAAATTGCCTTTACTACCTGAAAATAAGGATACTCATGTATAATATTCTCCAGTTCATACACCTGCGAGAGTGTAATTTGGTTAGGATGTTTAAGTATATATGATAATTCTGTTGCTTTCATTACCAATTTGCCAAAGAGGCATTAAAAATATCCTGACCTATTCTCTCAAAAATAGCCTCAAAAGCACTACTTTTCACTGCGCTAAGCTGCGTGTTGGCAGGAAAATCATAGTAATGAGAGAACGACTTCTCAAAGTCTTTATCGGACTCCTTATTATTTGTAAAACGTACATTAATAGTCACCGTTAATCTGTTTTGGGCAGCTCTCTGTTCTGCATTGGCTGCCATAGGTGCAATAGTAAAGTTAATAATCTCCCCTTCATATACCAAATCTCCATTACTATTGGTCAGAGACAGATTCGTTTGATTATTTATTAGATCTTGTAAATAAAACGTAAAATCTCTATCCATCCCTGGTTCAATCAAAGGTGCTCTATTCTGAAAAAAATTCACCTGGAAAGTCTTTGCACTACCCGTACTCCCTCCTGTGAAATTATAGATCCCACAAGAAGAAAAATAAAAAAATAAACAGAGAATTACAATAATTCTTTTCAAAAGAAATTTTTCGGCAAAATTACAACTAAATTTTAAATAAAAAAAATTTTTTATATCTTTGCACTCAGAAATTATTCCTGATAAGCATGTCCAACAGTAAAATAGAAAATAATACTTCTGATATTGAACTCACACCTGAACTTAAGCGATTACAAAACACTTCTAACCCCTTAAAAATATTTAAGGAAATGAGCCTATTAGGAATTAACTCTGGAGTAAAATCTGTAAAAAATATATTATTCTTTACAACATTAAATCTCATTTTCTTTTTTGCAGGAATATATCTACTTTTTAATGGTTCTTTTACATATAAAAAACTATTTTTTTTACTTCTCATTGTAGGAATAGGCACTTTATTTGTATTTATTGCCTTCAAAAAGGTATTTGATTTGCTCAAGATAGAATATGCTTCTTATCTTTTTAATCAATTCCAATCTTATATTCACAGAATATTTGAAGGTGTTTTTCAAAAAGCAGAAAGTACTACTGAAAAAATTATCAGTAAAAAACAGATCAATGATACTTTTCAACACTTTCTACCTGAAATCCCTAAAGTTTTCCAAAAACCACTACTCTTTGTATTATCCTTTACTCCTATGGTAGGCTTTGTAGCAGATATATATGCCACTCCCACGCTTAATTCTCACCAGAGGAAAAGTGATGCCCTATATGAAAAAGTACAACTCTATATGCAAAACAGTGTAGAGGAAGAACGTCGTGGATATTGGGTTATTTGGGGACTGCTTATCAATGCACTCCTACAAGGACTTCTATTATATTGGTTATAATAAATCAGACTGAAATGACACAAAAAAAACTTCCCTCACTATTAGGTGGGGCTATGATTATTGCCGGTACTGCTATTGGAGCTGGGATGCTTGCCAATCCTACCTCCACTGCCGGAATATGGTTTGTAGGCTCAGTAATTATCCTTTTTTATACTTGGTTCTGTATGACCACTTCCGGACTTATGCTCTTGGAAGCCAATCTCCATTACCCCACAGGAGCAAGTTTTGATACCATTGTTACCGATTTACTTGGAAAGCGATGGAATTTTCTCAACGGACTTTCCGTGGCTTTTGTACTCTATATCTTAACGTATGCTTATATTACCTCTGGAGGAAGTATTACTGAAAATGCTATCAATAGCCTACAGAAAGAAATACAAATCTCTAAAAGTACAGGCTCTTTGCTTTTCTGCCTCGTATTAGCCCTTTTCGTATGGCTTTCTACGAAGGCTGTAGATAGGTTAAGTACTATTCTTATCGGAGGTATGATTATCGCTTTCTTCCTTTCAACGACCGGACTACTCTCTTCGGTAAATGGAAGCACATTATTGGATACTCAAAATGAAAATGCCCCTGCACATCTCCCTTACTTCCTTACAGCACTACCTGTATGTTTAGTTTCTTTCGGCTTTCACGGAAATGTCCCCAGCTTGGTCAAATACTATAACCGAAATAGTCGTCGAGTGATACAATCCATCTTTATTGGTACACTTTTAGCACTCTTTATCTATATACTATGGCAAATGGCTGTACAAGGAAATTTACCAAGAGAAAAATTTGCTCCTGTAATCGCCAAAGATGGTGATGTAGCAACTCTCTTAGAGGTCTTAGATAAATACATATCCATTCAATATATAGGTATCGCTCTGAGTTTCTTCGCTTATATGGCTATTGCCAGTTCTTTCTTAGGGGTTACTTTAGGACTCTTTGATTATATAGCTGATTTGCTGAAGTTCTCAGATACTCCTTGGGGGAGAACTAAGACAGCTTTGCTTACCTTTCTTCCCCCCTTATTGCTGAGTTTACAATTTCCCTATGGTTTTGTCATTGCCATTGGATATGCAGGATTAGCAGCTACGCTTTGGGCTGTTATTGTCCCCGCCTTATTAGCACGTGCCAGTCGTAAGAAGTTCCCAAAATCCTCCTATAGGGTATATGGTGGAAAGGGAATGATCTATTTTATTATTCTCTTTGGACTTATCAATATATTTGCTCAAATAGGTATACAAATGGGGATAATTCCTGTTTTCACAGGTAATTAGAAAAAGTTAAAATATCCTAATTCTTAAATTCTATAATCCCTAAATTTTAAATAAATGAAAAAACAAAAACTCCCCTCACTATTGGGTGGATCAATGATTATCGCAGGAACAGCTATTGGGGCAGGGATGCTTGCCAATCCAACTTCTATGTCAGGAATATGGTTTGTAGGATCGGTTGTCATGCTACTCTTCACATGGTTCTATACGGTAGTAGCGGGGCTTATGATCTTGGAAGCCAATCTTCACTTCCCTGAAGGAGCTAATTTCAATACAATGGTCTCTCATCTCTTAGGAAAAGGTTGGAATATAGCCAATGGACTTGCAGTAACTTTCACTCTCTATATACTCACGTATGCATATATTACCTCTGGAGGCGGAATTACTGAAAACTTTTTACATTGGGTAGCACCACAACTTGATATCAACCATAAGGAAAGTTCCCTTCTTTTCTGCTTTGCATTAGCTTTATTTGTTAGTATTTCCACCAAAGCTGTAAGCCGATTGAGTACGATTCTCATCACAGGTATGATCATCGCTTTCTTTCTCACGACAACGGGCTTGCTAAGCTCGTCAAAGAGAGCGGTAAGTTTTTGGATGATTATCATACCTGCACTTTTAGCACGTTCCAGCAGAAAGAAGTTCCCAAATAGCAATTATAAAATATTCGGTGGTAATTGGATGATTTATGTAGTAATACTTTTTGGTTTCCTTAATATATTTTGCTATATAGCTTCTCAGATGAATTGGATACCTACTTTCAAAGGAGAATAATATAAATTATAAATTCAATCACACAATCGCTAAAAACATTTTCTTACAGTAAGAAGTGGTATGCAAAATATTTTTCAATACATTTTATTGTCAGACGCATTGAAATTTTTATAAATAAAAAATTTTACTATCAGAAACTATTAAAATGTTTTTTATCACACCATCATAACTTTATGACAGTGATTTATAAAAATAAAAAACAAAATAATAAATAAGAATAATAGATATGAAAAAAATATTTTTAAAATTGACAAAATACTTTATTTATAGTATTTTAGTTGTCATCATTAGTAAATTCATTTTCCATATACCTATATTTTATAATATAAATATGGATAATTTTAAAGAGATAGTACGATTAGAAAGAACAGATGTTATTGCATTAATTGTATTCTTTGCTTTGCTTTTGCTATGTGAAAAGAAAAAAAAGGATACCTATAAGTTTTATACGCTGTTTTATATTTGTTTTCATCTTTTATCCGCTATATTATTTGTAATATACCAATGTATAGAATTTTACATAGGAAGAGATGAACATTTTGAATACCATTTTTGGGATGAATTATTCTCACACAGAGAAGAAATAATTCAATTATTTTTTAACAGATTCTTTGACGCTGGCATCATTTCTGTTTATATAGTTTCCTCTTTTTTTATCTTAAAAAAATATGCAACTCATAAAATATAATTTTGAAGACTAATCCTTTATTAAAAAATATCATTATGAAATCACTCTTATTATCACTAAAAAAATATGCAATTTATAGCTTGTTATTCTTGCTATTTATTGAATGTATGATGCTTGTTTCTTGTTTAGGATTTAAAAACAAACAAGAAGTATTTATTCAATTTATAATTTATCAATTCAATTATCTTTATTTAGGGCTCATATTTTTTATATTACTCATTCTTTTTAGAAAAATAAAGAAAGATACTTATTCATTTTACATTCTATTCTACAGTTGTCTTATTTTTATAACTACCATCGTTGATATTATTTGTCATTATGGAGATAAAATTCTCAATGATGAAACTATATCTATTTACTCAAACGAAGAGGTCACAAAAGCAACCTATATTATGGAATTGCTTTATTTTAGACTTTCTCTTACTAGTTATTTTTGTATCATTATTGTCTCTTCCTATATAATACTAAAAAAATATATAAACGATAAGCAAAAATAATGAGATATGAAAAAAGAAGCTCTTTTCCTTAATAAATTAAAGATATCCTTTATTTTAAGCGTTCTATTCTTTATTATCTCAATGATACCTTTTGCTCTTGCGAACAAAGAAGAAGTAATAGACTCTTATAAGATGGAACCTTTTTTGAATCTTATTATTCCTTTTTTTGCAAGTTTTACTTTTCTTATTACCTTAGTTTTATCAAAAGAGTATAAAAAGAAGGGAATTAGTTTCTATGTTATATTTTATCTGAAATGGCTTTTGGGTACTTTTATTTCATATATCCTTTCAGAACTTATTCTATTGAGAATCTCAATAACAAATTCACCCTCACTTAAGGAAATGATCATTTTTCATAAATGCTCTAAGGAATATGTTATTTCTATTTTTAGTTGCATTTTTAATCTCACCAACATAATGATAGGAATAATATGTACCCTTCCCCTACTCTATGTATATAGAAGAATAATAATAGAAAAAACTATACACACTAATAAAAACAATTCATTTTAAATAACTCATAAACTATGGGAATATGTGAACATTTTTACTTATTATCTCCTACTGTGTTGCTTTACTTAATAAGCCTATTGATTACTTTTTTGTTTGTCAAAAAGAATAAGTTTTTATACTTTTGCCTTATCAATTGGTTACTCTGTACGATAAGCTACATTTTCTTTTTCGGGGAAATATACGTGAATATTCGAATGTCTCCTTCTGATTATAGCGATCGTATGTTTGACATCTCAGAAGGATTTCCGCCAATAATGATGGAACCTCTTCATCATTTGTTATTCTTAATAGCTATATTTCTGATTATTAGAAAAATATTTATTAAAAAGAAAAAATAATTTTAAAAACAATCTTTCTGGGACGATTTTTAATATAGAAAAAGCTATTCCTTTTTAAATTACTACATAAGATATGAAAAAATATTCATTAGTTAGGCTTGACCTTTTCCGTGTAAAAAATGCAGAGTTCAAGCAATTTCTCACTCGCCTCTTTGAAGATTTTCAAGGTTCTGGGCTTTCCTTGGACACCGATGAGGTTCTCAAAAATCTTTTCAAATCTCTTAAAAGCAAATCCGACACTTATGCTAAGGCACTCGAACAGGTAAGAGCTAAAGAAGAATCCAAAAAGATAAGCGAACTGAACAAGGTACGCAACGCTGATTTCCAAGCACTCAAAGATAGTATCAGACCTTATAAAAATGCTAAAACGGAAAACCAACAAAAAGCCTACCACGCACTGAAGCTCGTTTTTGACAACTACAAAGGAGTCGTTCAAGATAGTTATGAAGGCAGAACCAGCCGCCTACATACACTTATCAGTCAATTACGCTCCAATGAATACAGTGATGATGTAGATACCTTATATATAGTTGGCTTTGTAAACGAACTGGAGAAATCCAATACAGCTTTCAATGAGATTTTCAACAAGCGTTCCCTACAATCTCTACAAAAAGAGACTCTCAGCGTAAAAGAAATTCGCAAAGAACTTACAGATATTTATCAAAATACTGCCAATTACATATTAGCTGTTACCAATGTAAAAGAGGATCCCTTCTATACCAAAACCTTAGAAGTACTCAATAATAGCCGCAAATACTATTCGGATATGTTGGCTCGCAGATAAGCAAAGTATTCAATAACTTTCCTTGATAATCATACAAACAAAATGTCCCAACAAAAAACTAAAAACAACGATACAGATATATTGAAAAAACTCTTTGGACATACCAAGCCTTACAAATGGATGTTTGGCTTGGTGTCATTTTTGGCAATATTTATCTCTGGAGCAAGTTCTCTAAGAGCTTATATATCCAAAGAAATTATTAATAATTATATTGTTCCCAAGGATTATGACGGCTTATTATATGCTAGTTTGCTCCTGATAGGAATTCTATTATCGGAAATCATCTCTCAGATTTCCTTTGCTTACTATTCAGGATGGATAGGTCAAGCGGTCATTTATGACATCCGAAAAAAGTTATTTTCGCTCATGCTTCGCTTCAATATGAAATACCACAACCAATCTTCAGTTGGGGTACTTATTACGCGTGCTGTAAATGATTTAGAGCGTATTGGAGAGATTTTTAGTGCAGGACTCTTTGAGATTATCTCAGATATACTCAAAATGCTTCTCATTATGTCATTGATGCTACTAACCGATTGGAAATTATCGCTACTTACCTTCCTGACTTTACCAATTATTATTTACGCTACACATCTCTTCCAAAAAGCAAGCAAAGCAGCCTTTACAGACATTCGTAGGGAGGTAGCCAACTTAAATTCTTTTGTTCAGGAGCGCATCAGTGGTATCAAGGTAGTACAACTATTCAATCGTGAAGAGCAGGAGTATAAGGCTTTCCAAGAAATCAACGAAAAACATAAAAAAGCGTGGCTTCGCAACATCCTCCAGAACTCTATTTATTTCCCTATCGCTGAAGTATTGAGCTCTTTAGCGATCGCTTTGGTCATCTGGTATGGAGGCTTACAAGTTGTCAAGCATGAAATGGCGAGTTTAGGGGTAATTTTCATGTTTGTTCAATTAGTACAGGAACTCTATCGTCCATTACGCCATATTGCGGACAAATTTACTGTATTACAAATGGGAATGGTCGCTTCCGGACGTGTTTTTGATATTATGGAAGAAGACAACGAAAACATAGAAGATTTTAGTAGGGGTATTTGCCGAGACATAGAAGGAAACATTCGTTTCGATAAGGTTACCTTTGGTTATAAGAAAGATGAAGAAATACTTCATGGTATTAGCTTCTCAGCAACTCAAGGAGAAACTATTGCCATCGTAGGGGCTACTGGAGCAGGTAAATCCACAGTCATACAACTTCTCTCACGTTTTTACAAAGCTAATTCGGGAAAAATACTCATTGATGGAATTGATTGCAACGATTATAATTTAGAGAACTATCGCAAACAGATAGGTGTTGTTCTTCAAGATGTATTTCTTTTTGCAGATAGCATCTTCTATAATATTACTTTGGGAGATGAGCATATTACTTTAGAGCAAGTAAAGGAAGCTGCCAGAGAGATTGGTATCCATGATTTTATAGAACAGCTCCCCAATGGCTACCTCTTTGATGTGAAAGAACGAGGTGCCGTTCTATCTGTTGGACAGCGCCAATTAATTTCTTTCCTTCGCGCATACGTACACAAACCTAAAATCCTTATCTTAGATGAGGCAACTGCTTCAGTGGATTCACATTCTGAAAAACTCTTGCAGCAAGCCACAGAGAAAATTACTCAAGGACGAACTTCTATTGTAATCGCCCACCGCCTTTCCACTATACGTAAAGCTGACAAAATTATTGTAATGGACAAAGGAAACATTGTAGAAGAAGGCACTCATGAACAACTCCTTAAAATCTCTAACGGATACTATAAGAACTTGTATGACATGCAGTTTGCTACTGAATAGTGCCTTAAGAAATATGAATAAAAATAAATTATAGAAAAAACTTTCTTTTTAGGAGGTACTATTGATTTTTTCCGTAATTTTGCCTCCAAAAAACACTAATTAATAAAGATTATGACAGACATCAAAAAAATAGCTGTTCTTACCTCAGGAGGAGATGCACCAGGAATGAATGCTGCTATACGTTCTGTAGTACGTACATGCGCTTACTACCAAGTAGAAGTATTAGGAGTATATCGAGGTTATCAAGGAATGATTGAAAATGATTTTACTCCTTTGGATGCCCGTAGTGTACGTAACCTCATCAATCGTGGGGGTACTTTCCTTAAGTCAGCGCGGTCAAAGGATTTTCAAACTTCTGAAGGACGCAGAAAGGCTCACGAAAATCTTATTGCAGCAGGAGTAGATGCTCTTGTAGTTATTGGAGGAGATGGCTCCTTTACAGGGGCTTTGCGTTTCAATCAAGAATTTGGTTTTCCTGTCATGGGGATACCCGGTACTATTGATAATGACATTTATGGAACTACCTGTACACTTGGCTATGATACGGCACTCAATACTGTAGTGGAAGCCATTGACAAAATTCGTGATACAGCAAGTTCTCATAACCGAATGTTCTTCATTGAAGTAATGGGACGTGATGCAGGTTTCATTGCCCTAAACTCAGGTATTGGAGGAGGAGCAGAGAAAATTCTTATCCCTGAACAACATAATACCTTAGAAGAATTGGTTAATGAAATAGATATCAATCGTAACAAAGGAAAAATGTCCAATATTATTGTAGTCGCTGAAGGAGATACTACAGGAAAAAATGTATTTGAACTTAAAAAATATGTAGAGGAACGAAATCCCGACTATGATATCCGTGTAACTGTACTGGGACATATCCAGCGCGGAGGAGCACCTTCTTGTTTTGATCGTGTACTAGCAAGTCGTATGGGAGTAAAAGCAGTAGAATCTCTCTTGGAAGGAAAATCAAACTATATGGTGGGGATCAATAATGATAAAATAGACCTCACCCCCTTGGAAAAGGCTATCAAAGGAGGAGATAGCAAGCTCGATCCTGACCTTATCCGTATTGCGGAGATTATGAGTGTATAGCCTTGAAAGTTTTGAGTGAAAATATCAAGAGAAAGATCTTTTATTAAATTATTTTTGTAACTTTGCCAAAAATATCATTAATATGAAAATAGTTGTTATTGGTACGGGGTACGTCGGTTTAGTATCAGGTACTTGTTTTGCTGAAATGGGAAATAAAGTTACCTGTGTAGATGTCAATAAAGAAAAAATAGAAAACCTTAAAAAAGGGATTATTCCTATCTATGAACCAGGTTTGGAGACCATGGTACTTAGCAATGTAGCCAATAAGAATTTGTTCTTTACTACAGAAATAAGTGAAGCTATCAAAGATGCAGAGATAGCCTTTATAGCAGTAGGCACTCCTATGGGAGATGATGGTTCTGCTGACTTACAATATGTACTTTCTGTAGCACAATCCATTGGAGAGACTATGGAGGGAAAGCTCATCATTGTAGACAAATCTACGGTTCCTGTAGGTACTGCTGATAAGGTTCGTACTACCGTGCAAAGAGCCTTAGATAAGCGAGGTGTTTCTTATGAATTCCATGTAGTATCCAACCCAGAGTTTCTCAAAGAAGGAAAAGCCATTCAGGACTTTATGAAACCTGACCGAGTAGTAGTGGGGGTTGATAATGACTATGCTTTAAGCCAAATGAAGGCACTCTATGCCCCTTTCTTTATGCAGCATGATGGTTTTATTCCTATGGATATTCGTTCAGCTGAAATGACCAAATATGCTGCTAATTCCATGTTGGCTACTAAAATATCGTTTATGAATGAAATTGCCAATATCTGTGAGCGTGTAGAAGCCGATGTAAATAAAGTACGTATAGGGATAGGATCTGATAGTCGTATTGGCTACAGTTTTATCTATCCTGGTTGTGGATACGGAGGGTCTTGTTTTCCAAAGGATGTGTTAGCCCTTAAAAAATTAGCTGAAGAAGTCAATTACAAAGCTGAGCTTATAGAATCTGTAGACAATGTTAATAATCGGCAAAAATATGTGATTGCTCAAAAGGTAGTAAAAAAATATGGAGAAGATCTCTCTGGAAGAACCTTTGCTGTATGGGGATTATCCTTCAAACCAGAAACAGATGATATGCGAGAAGCTCCTGCTATCTATATCATCAAGGAATTAGTAAAACGAGGCGCTAAGATACAAGCATACGACCCTAAGGCAGTACATGAAGCCAAAGTGTGCTATCTAAAAGGTGTAGCTGTAACATACGTAGACAGCAAGTATGATGCCCTCAAAGGATCTGATGCCCTTTTACTCCTTACTGAATGGAAAGAATTCCGTGTACCTGACTTTGAGGAAATTGGTAAATTATTAAAAGAGAAAGTAATCTTTGATGGACGTAATCAATACAATGCTTTTGATTTATCCAACAAAGGATTTGAATATATACAAATAGGCGTTTAAGTTTAGGTAACAGATATGAAAATATTAGTAACTGGAGGGGCAGGCTTTGTAGGTTCCAACCTTTGTGAAGCCTTAGCTAAAGACTCTAAAAATCAAGTATATTCATTAGATAACTACTTCACTGGAAGTCGAGAGAATCATGTAGAAGGGGTCGCTTATATAGAAGGGAGTACCGAACATATCTTTGAACTGATTGACTTTACCCCTGACCTTGTCTATCACTTAGGAGAATACTCACGAGTAGAACAAAGTTTTGATGATATTGACAAGGTATTGTTATTTAACAAAATAGGAACACTAAAAGTATTAGAATTCTGCCGCAAACACCATTGCAAACTCGTATATGCAGGCAGTAGTACTAAGTTTGGGGATGGAGGTATAGGTAAAGATCAAAGTCCTTATGCTTGGAGTAAATCATCCAACACAGAGTTAGTGAAAAATTATGGTAATTGGTATGGTTTAGAGTATGCTATTGTTTATTTTTACAATGTTTATGGTAAGCGTGAGATCCATACTGGTAAGTATGCCACTCTTATAGCACTCTTTACTGAGAAGATGAAAAAAGGAGAACCTCTCACTGTAGTAAGCCCTGGCACACAACAACGCAACTTTACTCATATTGAGGATATAGTATCTGGATTACTTATCGTAGGAGAAAAAGGTAATGGTGATGGTTTTGGTATAGGAAGCCCCGAAACTTATACTGTCTTAGAGATAGCTAAATTATTTGGGGGAGAGATCCGAATGCTTCCTGAGCGTAAGGGAAATCGCATGACAGCTGAGGTGGTTACTCAAAAGACAGAAGCACTGGGTTGGAAAGCCAAAAGACATATTAAAGAGTTTATAGAAGAATTGAGAAATAATAACTGGTAATGAAAGAATATGATTATTTAGTTGTAGGAGCTGGGCTTTTTGGTTCCGTATTTGCTTGTGAAATGACTAAGAAAGGAAAAAAGTGCTTAGTTATAGATAAAAGGGAGCATTTAGGGGGAAATATATATTGCAGAGAGATAGAAGGAATACAAGTTCACCAATATGGCCCTCATATTTTCCATACTAATGATAAAGATATTTGGAATTATGTAAATCAGTTTGCAGAGTTTAATCATTTTATATATAGCCCTGTAGCAAACTATAAAGGTAAATTGTATAACCTACCTTTCAATATGAATACCTTTTATCAATTATGGGGGGTTACTACACCCAATGAAGCACAACAAATCATAGAAAAACAGATTAAAGAAAGTGGTATAACCTCCGTTCAAAACTTAGAGGAGCAAGCACTGTCATTGGTGGGACGTGATGTGTATGAAACTCTTATCAAGGGATATACAGAAAAACAATGGGGACGTCCTGCGACAGAGTTACCGGCCTTTATTATCAAGCGACTTCCTATCAGATATATTTTTGATAATAATTACTTTAATGATCGTTACCAAGGAATTCCTATAGGAGGTTATAATATCATTATAGAAAATATGCTTAAGGGTATTGAAACAAGAACAGGAGTTGATTATCTTGAAAATAAGAACCATTATGATAGTTTGGCTCATACTGTAGTATATACAGGTAAGATAGATGAATATTTTGAATATTGTTTTGGGGAATTAGAATACCGCTCCTTACGATTTGAGACAGATGTTTTAGAGATGGAAAACTTCCAAGGATGTGCAGGAATGAATTATACAGATGCTGAGACTCCTTATACTCGTATAGTAGAACATAAGCACTTTGAGTTTGGAAAACAGAAACATACCGTTATCACCAAAGAATACTCACAGACTTGGAATAAAGAAAAAGAGGCTTATTACCCTGTAAACAATACAGCTAATCAAGAATTATATAATAAGTATAAAGAAAAGGCTTCTACTCTAACCAATGTCATCTTTGGAGGGCGATTGGCTGAATATAGATATTATGACATGCATCAGGTAATAGCTTCAGCCTTACAAAGAGTTAAAACTATAAATAGCTGATAGGATGATATTTGACAAACTAAAGCAACATAAAAAGATTATTGAAAATTTCTCTTATTTATCTGTTTTGCAAATACTCTCATTAATTACTCCTTTAATTACTTATCCTTATTTAGTAAGAACTTTAGGAGAGATAATGTATGGAACCGTTGTATTCGCTCAGGCTGTAGTAGCCTATTTCAATATCTTAGTTGTTTTTGGTTTTAATTTCACAGCAGCAAGAGATATTAGCTTGCATAGAGATAACCCTAAGAAATTATGTGAAATTGTTAGTGCAGTAACTATTATCAAGACATTATTTCTAATAATTTCATTATTATTAATATCATGTTATATGTTTTATACTTCCAAAATGGATTATAGCTTATACTATTTGTCCTTTTGGATATGTCTCAATGAAATTCTATTTCCTACTTGGTTTTTTCAAGGAATAGAAGAAATGAAATATATTACTTTTATCAATTTTGGAATACGTGTTTTGTTTATAGGAATGATTTTTGTATTTATAAAATCACCTAATGACTATTTATTTTTCCCTTTACTGAATGGAATAGGGTCTCTTTTGGCGGGAATTATTAGTTTCTCTTTATTATATGGAAGATACAAATTACAATTAATAAAAGTTCCTTTAAAAACACTTATTGAATATATAAAATCATCTTATCATTTATTTATATCTAATGTTTCTATTCAGATATATGTAAATGCCAATAAGATTATTATTGGTCACTTTTTAGGTATGCGAGAGGTTACTTATTATGACTTAGCTGAGAAAATAACTAATATGGGGAAAGTTCCTCAAAGCATGATTAATCAGGTTTTATATCCTAAGATATCCTTAGAAAAAAATAAAGCCTTTTTAAAGAAAGTTCTCAAAGGTACAATTCTTATGAATGTTGTTTTGTACTTAATAGTTTTCCTATTTTCTCATCAAATAGTAACTTTTTTTGGAGGAAATGAAACTGTTTTAAGAATTTTATTCTTAACAGTACCTATTATAGGAATAAGTAATGTATTAATGATATTAACCTTATTACCTTTTGGGTATAATAAAGCATTTACAAGGATTGTCTTTTTATCAGCCTTTTTTTATTTATTAATTGTTTCAATGCTCTATGGATTTGATTCTATATCTCTATATACACTTACTGCTACCAATGTAGTAGTAGAATCATTAGTTTCTATAATAGCATATATCTATGTTAGAAGAAGAAAAATAATAATATATTTATGAACGATAAATTACTTACTATAACTGTTCCTGTATACAATACAGAAGAATACTTACCTAAATGTCTAAATTCATTAACCATTGATGAATATATGGAGATATTAGAGGTCTTAATAGTCATTGATGGGAGTCCTGATAACTCTATATCTATAGCTCAGGAATATGCTCAGAGATACCCTAATACATTTATTGTAATTAATAAAGAGAATGGTGGACATAGTTCTGCTATAAATAAGGGATTAGAACTCGCTACAGGAAAATATTTTAAACTTTTAGACTCTGATGATTGGTTTAATAAAGATTCTTTCAAAGTTTTTTTGGAAAGATTATCAAACTTAGATGTAGATTTAATACTAACAAATTACACAAAAGAATTTATTTTTGAAAACAGAACAGAATCTTATAAGCTCCATTCTTTACCTTCTAACAAATTATATGATATTAAAACTATAGATAGATCTTTCCTTTCTGATAGGAGTCTCTTAGAGATGCATCGTACTACATTTAAAACATCTTTCTTTAAAAGTTTAGAAATTAAACTACCTGAAAGGGCTTTTTATACAGATACTATATTAGCTATTATTCCTATGTTATTAGTAAAAAGCATATATTATTGTGATGTTAACTTGTATTGCTATTTTATAGGAAGAGAAGGACAAAGTGTTTCTATAGAGAATTATATTAAGAATAGAGAACAATTAAAGAGAGTATTAGAGTATACTTATGACAAAATCATAACATATGAAAAAAATACCGAATCTATTCAGTTATATTGTATTTTATCTAAACTAAAAGATTTATTTAATCTATATTATATTATATTAAGTAATTTAAGCTACCTAAAAGCAAAATCAGAGTTGGATAAATGGAATTTATTTGTAAAAAACACTAAATATTATCGCTTTTTCAACAATAAAAATACTATTACTTTATATAATTTATTTCCTTTTTTCATTTTTTGGAATGCGATATTTTTCTATAGAACAATAAAGAAAGTTATTAAACATTAGAAATGCAAAAAACTGAAAATTATAAAGCTATTAGGCTCATTTTTTTTATAAATATCCTTTATGTAACAATAAGCTATATATATGTTCTTACCACACAGGAGTATAATGGTGATTTTTTAAATGTACCTACTAGACTTAACACAACTATTCTAAGCATTATATTTATACTTTGTCTTATCCCTTATTGGATTCAGTGGAAAATCTATAAATATTTTAAGAACAAAAGGAATATTCTAAAAAAAGTCTACATAAACACAAAACTAATAGAGCCTTTTGTTATTATAATACTACTGTCTCATATTTTTATTATTATTGTATTTGGGGTAAACAGAGTAGGAGCTCCACCTTATCAGGCTTCCCCATTTATAAAGTTGTTTATACAAATACTTTTACGGTTTGATATAGTATTATGGGGAGGTTTTTTAATATTGTTTCTTCCCAAAGAAAAATTGAAAACTTCCTTATTAATAGCTTTCCTAATGGCACTAATAGGGATGTTAAAAGGTTCCTTTGGTGTTATAAATACTATTGCTTTATTGTTTATTATAAAGTATTATAGTATTATTATCTCTTTTATAAAGAAAAGAATTCCTATAGCTATTATTATGGCTTTTCTATTTCCTGCTCTTGTAGAATTTGCCTATACACAAAGAGACCTTATAAGAAATGTACAATATGAGGAAGAAAAATTAGACCCCGGAAGGTTAATAACAGGGAAATTAGTGGGTAGATTATCAAGTTTCTCTAATGCTGCTTTTCTAATAGATGATGCACCCAAATATATATTATTAGCTCAATATTTTGATCCTGATTTTTATCAAAAATCTATGTTAATTGCTATAAATACAGCTTATGCAAAAGATGATAGATATACACCTGAAAGACACTTAAAACCTAATACTCCTATTGGTACTTCTTTCATGTTAGGAACTACAGGCATCCTTATTTTTTCCTTATATAAATCTCCTTTAGTTCTTGTAAATAATATGATAACTATATTCATTATATCTTTGTTAATATATTTAATATTTCGAAGAGTAAATTTTGATTATAATACAGAACTTTCTTATCTCTTATTGCTTTATCCTACCTTAAGTGGAGTATCAAGTGAATATTTCTTTGTTTTAATAACAGTTATTATGTTTTTTATAACATTACTTTTTTTTAATACTTTAAATAAACTCTATACAAGATGAAAGTAAAATATATAGATACTGTTTGTACCAATACACAACATATTATTTTTAATGCTTCCTTATTAGCTATGTTAGGTAATTTCTATTCAAATATCATTTTTTATGGTGAAAAGAATAATATGAATGAAGTACTTGATGTGTTAGCCCAAAATCATACTAACTCTTCCTCTTTAAGAACAAAAAAACTCCCTCTTCCTATAGCTTCTTCTGGTATTCGTTCTTTTTTTGTATTTATATTTAGTTTTTTTTATAATTTATATTTTATCACCTTTGCTAGTAAAAAAGAGCTTTTAGTATTTAACTATAATAATCTAATGGCTGTAAGAAGTATGAATTTTATAAATAAACTATTTAATAGAAATATACTTATTTTCTGTCATGGAGAAATGGAGTTCTTAATTTCAGATATAAAACAATATGGGCTATTGAATAGTTTGTTGTGGAAATTTGCTCATCATTTTTTCTTAAATAAAAACATCCAAGTACATCCCAAAATAAAGTTTGTTGTAATGGGGGATGCAATATTACAACATATGAGAGAAACAGTCCCTAATAATATTGGAAAAGCATTTATCTCTGTAGACCACTCCTATTTTTTTAATAATACTCATTATTCATATACCCCAAACAAACAATTAAAAGTAGGTACTGTAGGTGTATTTTCTAAAATAAAAGGGGGAGATGATTTTTGTAAATTATATCACTTAGTAGATAAATCCAAAGTAAGATTCTCTATTACTGGAAGAATTTTCTATGACATGAATATCATTAATAGTATGGATATAGACCTCCCTAATAACAAGGGAATTAATGCTATTGATAGAGAAGAATTAGAAAAGCGAACACAAGAATTAGATATTATCTTATTCTTTTATCCTAAGAATTCTTACAAACTTATAGCCAGTGGTGCTATTATGGACGCTATAAGCATGAAAAAACCTATTATTGCTATCAGAAATAGTTATTTTAGTTATATCTTTGAAAAATTTGGAACTTTTGGTTTTTTAGTAGATTCTGTAGAAGAAATGGCAAAAATCATAGAAACTCTAAAAAAAGAAGATTTAGTTTTTGATTTTGATACTATCCAGAAAAAAATGAATATTTCTTCTATTTCTGAACAACTTAAAGAACAACTTATAAAAATGAATTTACTTTAGCTATTATGGAAAAACATTATAAAGTATCTATTATTATCCCTATTTATAAAGTGGAGTCTTTTATAGAACGTTGCACTATGGCTCTACTAAACCAAGATTTTGATTCTATTGAGTATATTTTTATAAATGATGCTACTCCTGATAATAGTTTCAAAATATTAAAGACCATAATCGAAAAAAGTCCTCGCAAAGAAGATGTTAGATTATTAGAAAATGAACAGAATATAGGACTTGCAAAAACTCGACTTAGGGGTATGCTTGAAGCTCAAGGAGATTTTGTACTTAATACTGATTCGGATGATTGGGTAGAACCCAATATAGTAAGTACTCTTTTTGAAAAAATTAATGAAGAAAATACAGATGTTGCTGTTTCTGATTATTTTATTACTTTTTCTAATAAAGAATACTACACAAAAGAAATATTCAAGAAAGATATAGATTATAATATAAAAAGTATATTGCTTGGGAGAATACGTCCCAGTATGTGTCGTACCCTTATTCGTAGGGAGTTTTATCTAAAACATCAACTTCTTCCAAGAGAAATAAATATGGGGGAAGATTATGATTATTTATTACGTTTATTTCTACTTACTGCTAAAATATCTTATGTACCAAAAGCTCTTTTTCATTATGTGCAATATAACTCACAGTCTATTACTAAACAGATGAATGATTCTCATATGAAAGATGCCATAAAGGCCTTACAAATATTCGAAGATATACTAAAATCAAGCAATAAAAAATACACTAATGAGTTTAGAACAATGGTTATATTTTGGAAAAAAATGTTTGTTCTAGATAGTTCTTATACAAAATATTTCTATACTATATATCCTGAAACAAATAAATTTAAATATATTTTTAATGATAATGGATATGGTATATTCCAAAAAATAACATTAAGCTTTATGTTATTACGAATGCCCTTTATCACAAGATTTATTTACAAATCTTACAGATGGTTTAAAAAAAATTATAAATAATTTAAAATCTATTCTCATGGAACAAAATTTAGTGTCTATTATTACCCCAATGTATAATGCAGAAAAATATGTAGGGCTAACCATTGATTCAGTGATATCTCAAACATATAAGAATTGGGAAATGATTATTGTAAATGATGGCTCAAAAGATAATTGTGCTGAGATTGTAAAAGAATATACTCAAAAGGACAAACGAATAAAACTAATCAATCAACCCAATGCTGGATCAGCTGCCGCAAGAAATAATGCTCTTAGGAACACTGTCGGGCAGTATATTTGTTTTCTTGATACAGATGATTTGTGGGATAATAATTTCTTAGAAAAGCAAATTGACTTTTTAAAAGAGAAAAATGCAGCCTTAGTATTCTCTTCTTATAGACGAATAGACGAAAAGGGAGAAAAGAAACTAAATCCTTTTATTGTGCCAAGATCTGTAATTTACACTGATTTATTAAAGACATGTTCTATCTCTTGTCTCACGGCTTTATATGATAAAACACAAGTAGGAGAACAGTATTTTAAAGAAGAACTTAAAAGTTTAAGAGATGATTTTGTATTTTGGCTACAAGCACTCAAGAAAATAAAAATAGCTTATGGAAATACAGATATTTTAGCATCCTATCGTGTTTTTGCGAGCAGTACTACAGGAAATAAAAAGAAGGTAATTAAACCTCAGTTCATGGTTTATTACAAAGTTGAAAAATTAGGTTTAATAAAAAGTTTATACTATTTAAGCTGCTGGGCTATAAATGGTTTCTTAAAATATAGAAAATAATATGGATTTAATTATAGGTGCCGGTGTATCTGGTATTTCGTATGCTACATTTACCAATAATCATTATTGCATAGTAGAAGCTACCAATGAGATTGGTGGATATTGTAAAACTGTAAAAAGAGGAGAGTTTGTTTGGGACTATTCAGGTCATTTTTTCCATTTTAGGGATGAAAAATTAAAGGAATTGATATGTAAGTACATAGATCCTAAAACACTTAAAAAGGTAAAGAAAAATACAAAAATTCTATATAAAGGTAAATATATTGATTTTCCTTTTCAAAAAAACATACATCAACTTGAAAAAGAGGAATTTATAGATTGTTTATATGACTTATTTAAAGCAGACGAATATGGGGATATAAAATCTTTCAAAGACATGGTATATGCCAAATTAGGCAGAAGTATTGCTGAAAAATTTCTCATTCCATACAATGAAAAACTTTATGCTTGTGATCTAAATAGTTTAGATGCTGATGCCATGGGTAGGTTCTTCCCTAAAGCTAATAAAGAAGAAATTATTTTAAATTTCAAAGAACAAGCAAATACATCTTATAATGAGTACTTTGTATATCCTACAGGAGGAGCTATTGAATATATTAATTCACTTTATAAGAATGTTGATGATACTAAAGTTTCTTTGAATGAAAAAGTGGTAAAGATAGATACTTATAACAAAATTGCTTACACAAACAAACGAGAAATAAAGTATGATAACCTAATTTCTACTATACCTTTCCCTTTATTATTAGAACTTTGTGATATTTCTTATACTAAGGAATATTTTACTTGGAACAAAGTATTAGTCTTCAATTTAGGTTTCAATAAAAAAGGAACTGATACAAAAAGTAGTTGGGTGTACATTCCTAATAAAGATGTTTGTTTCTATCGTATGGGGTACTATGATAATATCTTAGGAACTCCAAAGATGTCTCTGTATATAGAAATGGGATTTCCAAACGACTTTATCATAGAAAATGAACAAAAATATTTGCTAAAAGTTCTTGATGATTTAAAAAAAATAGGTGTAGTAAAAGATGAAGAACTTATAGATTATCACTCTGTTGTTATGGATCCTGCCTATGTTCATATTAATCAAAAAGGAATACAAAGTGTAGAAAAATATAAAAAACAGCTGGCCCAAGATAATATCTATTCTATTGGACGCTATGGAAGTTGGACTTATTGTTCGATTGAAGATAATATTATAGAAGCAAAAGATTTAGCTAAAAAATTATTAATATCATAAATAATTCGTACCTTTGCCTCAAAATCTATCCTTATGCAACTCACACAAAAGCTAAGATATCTCTTCATAAGTGATTTGGAAAAATACTCTCCTATCTTAGAGGAAGATTTGAAAAATCTACTTACAAGCACTTCTATTCCTTATTTCAAAGGAAAAGAAGGGACTGATGTGGTGGCTTTTTGCTTTGAATACGACCATAAAGAACTAACTATTTTCTTCTATGCTTTAGGGAAAGGGAGCAAAATGATTTCAGATATTCTATTTCTCCCTACTCAAAGAATAGAAAAGCATTTTCCCTCGGATAAGTTTGTCATAGAGGAAGAGGATTTGGAAGACCTATTGTACGAAACAGAGCTAGAGGAAAACGAAATTGAAGACCTACTTATTGAATACCAACAAGAGAAACAGTCTATCTTTACCAACTGGTTTATAGCCCGTTGGAAAAATGTTACCGAACAACTTAATGTTACTATTGATGCCTACTTTTCTAAGCTCAACTCCTTTTATAAAACAGACTTGAATAGTTTAGAACCTATTAACATTGAGGAAATAGAAGAAAAATATAACAATATAGTATAATAAAACACAAATTCATATTAATCTTATGAGAAGATTTAATTTTATGTATGCTGTCACTATGGGGTTACTTACCTTAGGCAGCAACTTATTTGTAAATGCTCAAACAAAAGTGCATTTTTCTGAAAAAAGGTTGAAAACTGACACCTCAAAAGCAGGTTATGACGGACCTTACATCTTCTATACGGAGACGGAAGCAGTCGTAAAACAAATTCTTGAAAAAGACAATAAAGCCTATGTTAAAGTAGAGACTTTCAAAAACTCTATTGCCGGGAGAAAACTTAAATGTTATGTAGATGATAAAGATCATTTTACTTTTAAGGTACAAGAATTATTGCAGAATCAACCCTCTGTATACCCTATGCCTGAAAAACTCATTGCCATCTCCGATATAGAAGGACGCTTCCATGAGTTCAAACAATTCCTTATAAACAATAAAGTAATGGATAAGAATTACAAATGGACTTTTGGTAAGGGGCACTTGGTGACTGTAGGAGATTTCTTTGATCGTGGTTTGTTAGTCAGTCAGACACTCTGGCTTATCTACTCCTTGGAAGAACAAGCTGAAAAGGTTGGGGGTAAAGTGCATTTCGTTTTAGGAAATCATGACCTTATGAATATGAAAAATGATTTTCGTTATACTCGTAAGAAATACCTTGAAGATGCCAAGCTCATGGGAGAAGAGTACTATAATTTATATAAACCCAATACAGAGTTAGGACGATGGTTAGCTACTAAAAATATCTTAGAAAAAATAGGAGACTATATCTTTATTCATGCAGGTATTTCAAAAGAAGTGAGTGATCTCAACCTCGGGGTAGAGGGAATTAATAAGTTTGCCAGAGGCTATTATTTCAGTAATGTAGAGGAAAAAGCAGGAGTTGATCCTATGCGTGCTATTGTTTATATGCGTGGAAAAAGCCCAATGTGGTATCGTGGTTACGGGAAGGAAAGTATAGATAAAAATGAGTTTGCTGCCATCGCTAAGAATATGGGAGCTAAAAAGTTTGTTATTGGTCACACACTTCATGAATCAGTAACTTACCTCATGGATAAGCAAGTGATTGATCTTGATGTACTTCATGCCCAAGGGACTACCCAAGGATTACTTATCGAAAATGGACAAGAATATATGGTAGATATTAATGGACAAAAATCTGCAATAAAAGAACGTGCTAAGGAAGTTGATGATGATTAACCATTTATAAATTATAACTAACAATTATGAAAATCAATTTGGGATACTTTCTTTGTTATTCTAAATTGATTTTTTAATTATCTCTATTATGAACAAAAATGCAAAAATCTATGTAGCAGGACACCGAGGCTTGGTGGGATCTGCTATTTGGAAAAACCTTAAAAACAAGGGGTATACGCACCTTATAGGTCGTACTCATACTGAATTAGACCTACGTAACACAGAAGCAGTCAATGCTTTCTTTGATAAGGAAAAGCCTGAATATGTGTTCTTAGCAGCTGCTAAAGTAGGAGGTATCATGGCTAATAATACTTATCGTGCCGATTTTATCTACGAGAACTTAATGATTCAGAATAATGTAATTCATGCCGCTTATGAGAATGAGGTGAAAAAACTTCTTTTCTTAGGTAGCACATGCATTTACCCTAAAGAGGCTCCCCAGCCTATGTCTGAAAACTGCTTACTCACCTCTCCACTGGAATATACCAATGAGCCTTATGCTATTGCCAAAATTGCGGGTATCAAGATGTGTGAAAGTTATAACCTACAATATGGTACCAATTTTATTTCAGTGATGCCTACTAATCTCTACGGACCTAATGATAATTTTGATTTGGAACGTTCTCATGTACTCCCCGCTATGATTCGCAAAATTCATTTAGCTAAAGCTCTTTTGGAGGACGATTGGCAGGCTATCAAAAAAGATCTTAACAAACGTCCTATTGAAGGATATATCACCGGAGAAAGCAAGAAAGAAGATATCATTGATATTCTTTCCAAATATGGAATACTAAGAGATAAGGTGATACTTTGGGGTACAGGTACACCACTTAGAGAATTTCTATGGAGTGAGGATATGGCAGATGCTTGTGTCTTTATCATGGAACACATCAACTTCAAGGATACTTATGCAGCCGATAGCAAAGAGGTACGCAACACACATATCAATATAGGTACTGGATCCGATCTAAGTGTTAAAGCACTTTCTGATCTCATTCGTGAAACAATCGGTTACAAAGGTGTGATAGCTTTTGATAATTCCAAACCCGATGGTACCATGAAGAAACTCACTGACCCTACTAAACTAAACAACTTGGGGTGGAAACATACTATTTCCTTAGAAAAGGGCGTTAAGATGATGTATGAACATTACCTGAAATGAAATTCCAATTAATATCCGATTTTAAGCCTATGGGCGACCAGCCCGGTGCAATTGCTTCTTTGGTCAGTGGCATCAATGATCAAGAGAAATATCAAACACTCTTAGGGGTTACTGGCTCTGGGAAAACCTTTACCATCGCCAATGTAGTGGAGCAAGTACAGGTGCCTACCTTGGTCTTGGCACATAATAAGACCCTTGCCGCTCAGCTCTATAATGAGTTTAAGGCTTTCTTCCCTAACAATGCAGTAGAATACTTCGTCTCTTATTATGATTACTATCAGCCAGAAGCATATATACCCGTTACGGGAGTGTATATAGAAAAAGACTTGTCCATCAATGAGGATATTGAGCGTATGCGCCTGAGTACCACCTCTGCCCTACTCTCAGGGCGAAGGGATGTGCTGGTAGTAGCCTCCGTGTCCTGCCTGTATGGCATTGGGAATCCCTTGGAGTTCCAGAAGAATGTTATCTCTATAGGGGAGGGACAGACTCTTACACGTACCAAGTTTATGCACCAACTCGTACAGAGCCTCTATGCACGTACTACAGCCGACTTCCTACATGGTAATTTCAGGGTAAAGGGCGATGTGATTGATGTCTTTCCCGGTTATAGCGAAACACCTCTTAGGGTGCATTTCTTCGGCAATGAAATCGAACTAATAGAGACCTTTGACCGTGAGACGAATAAGACCATAGAACGGTTGGAGAAAATCAACATCTATCCAGCCAATATGTTTGTAACTTCTCCCGATGTGTTACAAGCAGCTATCAAGGATATTCAGGACGATTTGGTCAAGCAAATTGAGTTTTTCCAATCGGCAGGGAAAACCTTAGAAGCAAAGCGGCTGGAGGAACGTACTAATTTTGATCTGGAGATGATACGTGAATTAGGTTATTGCTCTGGCATAGAGAATTATTCCCGCTACTTGGACAGGCGCCCTCCTGGAAGTCGCCCGTTCTGCTTAATAGACTATTTTCCAAAGGATTTTCTTATGGTCATTGATGAGAGCCACGCCACCATACCACAAGTACGTGCGATGTATGGAGGCGATAGGAGTAGAAAAGAAAACCTTGTAGAATATGGATTCCGACTTCCCGCGGCCATGGACAACCGTCCACTCAAGTTTGAGGAGTTCGAAGCCTTGCAAAATCAGGTAATCTATGTGAGTGCAACCCCCACAGATTATGAATTACAGAAGAGCGGAGGGATATATGTGGAACAAGTCATTCGTCCTACTGGCTTGTTAGACCCTAAGATAGAGGTACGCCCCAGCAAAAACCAGATAGACGATCTTTTGGAAGAGATACAGAAGTGTGTAGAGGAAGATCAGCGCGTATTAGTCACCACCCTAACCAAACGCATGGCCGAGGAGCTGACTAAGTACCTAACCAAGATGGAGGTACGTTGCCGCTATGTGCATAGTGATGTGGATACGCTGGAGCGTATTGAGATTATGCAAGACCTTAGAAAAGGGCTTTTTGACGTACTTATAGGAGTGAACCTGCTCAGGGAAGGATTAGACCTCCCAGAAGTATCCTTGGTAGCTATCTTGGATGCTGATAAGGAAGGCTTCTTGCGTTCGGCTCGTTCGATGACCCAGACCGTAGGACGTGCTGCACGTAATATTAATGGGCGTGCCATTATGTATGCCGACAAAATCACCGATAGTATGCGTGTGACCATTGAGGAAACCGCCTACCGAAGGGAAAAACAAATGAACTATAACCTTACCCACGGCATCACCCCCCAACCACTCCATAAAAGGATTGAAAACGCACTCAGCAAAAGCCCTATTACGGAATTTCACTACGAGAATACACCAAAAAAGAAAGAAACTACCTCTACCAAGCCAATGAGTCGTGAGGAACTCGAAAAGGAAATACAGCAAACTCGCAAGCTGATGGAAGCAGCTTCCAAAGAATTGGACTTCATTCAAGCGGCGCACTATCGAGACCTACTCAAGGAACTTCAGGAAAAGCTTCAAGCAAGCTCCTTATAGGCATTGTGTATCAAAAGATAATCAGCAAGCACCAAGGCAGACATCGCCTCTACGATGGGTACCGCACGAGGTACTACACAGGGGTCATGTCTGCCTTTTCCTTGGAACTGCACCACCTCCCCTGCCCTATTGATCGTCTCTTGCTCCTGCATAAGCGTTGCCACCGGCTTGAAGGCTACACGGAAATAGATATCCATTCCATTGGAAATGCCCCCTTGTATGCCCCCTGAGTAGTTGGTACGAGTCGTGCCATCAGGTAGGAATATATCGTTGTTTTGGCTTCCTCTTTTTCTAGTAGAAGCGAATCCCCCTCCGTAGTCAAAACCTTTTACGGCATTGATAGAAAGCATGGCCTTACCCAACTCACCATGTAAGCGGTCAAAAACGGGTTCGCCCAATCCTACAGGCACGCCTTGTATTACACAAGAAACAATACCTCCAACTGTATCTCCGTCCTTGCGTACCTCCCTGATATAAGCCTCCATTTGCGCTGCTAATACAGGGTCTGGACAGCGTACAGGATTCTTTTCTATTTGAGAAAAATCAAGCTGACTATAATCCTCTTCAGGTAATGATAGCTCCCCTACGGCTGATACATAGGCTGTAATTTTTATGCCTTTCAGGAACTGCTTGGCGATAGCTCCTGCCACTACGCGAACGGCTGTTTCCCGTGCAGAACTACGTCCGCCTCCACGATGGTCGCGCAAGCCGTATTTCTGTTCATACACATAATCCGCGTGAGAGGGACGATATAAGTCCTTCAAATGATCATAGTCTTGGGAATGTTGTTGGGTATTGGCTATGATAAACCCAATAGGTACCCCTGTGGTCTTTCCCTCAAAGATACCCGAAAGAAACTGTACCTTATCAGCTTCCTTACGTTGGGTTACGATAGCCGACTGCCCAGGCCGACGCCTATCAAGCTCTCTCTGTATTTGCTCAAAGTCCAATGCGATTCCCGTAGGGCAACCATCAATCACTCCTCCTATAGCGGATCCGTGTGATTCACCAAAGGTAGTGAGTCTAAACAAATGTCCAAATGTATTTCCTGCCATAGTCCTAATCTTCTAATTTTTCAATAGTAACTTCATAAAGCTGCTCAAAAAGCTGTTCTACATAGCTGGCTTCAGCCTTACGTACCTCTACAAGGAGCGTACAGTTCATCTCCATAGTCTGTGAAACAATGGTGAGATTCCTATCCTTGATGATTTTCATCACCTTATTCATATCCTTGTAATCAAAGACAATTTGGTAGGTAAGGTCAATGGTGCGTTCCTCTATTTCAGCCTCTTGAAGAGTGAGCTGAGCAGTGGTTTTGTAGGCAGTAATAAGGCCACTTACCCCCAACTTGATCCCACCAAAGTAGCGCACTATGATCAGTAGTACATTGGTCAGCTCAAAGGACTGTATCTGCCTGTAGATAGGTAGCCCTGCTGTACCACTGGGTTCTCCATCGTCATTCGCTCTATAGGTAAAGTGCTCTTTGCCCAACTGATAGGCATAGCACCAGTGCCGTGCTGAAAAGTGTTCTTTCTTAACCGCCTCCAAGTACTTTTTTACCTCCTTTTCGGTAGTAACAGGGTACAAATAACCTATAAACTTACTGCTCTTATCCTTATAGATAATATCGGTAACAGGTTTTATAATAGTTCTATAAGTATCTTTCATTTCTTATATAGAGAATTATAGGTCTTTACAAAATTTTCATAATCTATTATCCTTTCCTTAATTACATTTCATTTTCCAATACAGAATCGTGAAAATATATTCCCTAACACCTCATCATTGCTTACCGCTCCTGTGATACTGCCTAAGTGATAGAGCATCTCACGTATATCTATAGCCAACAAATCTCCTGAGAGCTGTGTAGCAAGTCCTTCCTCTACCCTATCAAGAGCTACAAGAGTTTGCTGAAGCGCTTCCAAATGACGAATATTAGTAATAATGGTAGCACTTTCTGTTGTGGTGAGTTCTTTGGCATAGGAAGAAAGGATCTCTTTGAGTGCCTCTATATTGATTTTTTCTTTAGCCGATATTCTTAGCTGACCATAACCATATTTCCGTTCCTTGGAGTTTAGTTTTTCTTCTATTTCTTCATCAAAATCAGACAACCCTATATATTCACTATCTGTTTTGTTATGTAAGAGCAATATTTTTAATCCTTTTCGGTAATTCTCTTGTACAAATTGGACTACTTCATCGGTGGTATTCTCTTTTTCGTTATACAAATAAAGTACTATTTGTGCCTTTTTTATTTTCTCTTTTGCTTTTTCTACTCCTATAGCTTCTATTTTATCTTGGGTATCACGAATGCCTGCGGTATCAATAAAGCGAAAGGTAATTCCATCTATATGAAGAGTTTCTTCTATCGTATCGCGGGTCGTCCCTGCTATATCAGATACAATAGCACGTTCCTCGTTCAGCAGTGTATTAAGCAAGGTTGACTTGCCTGCATTGGGTTTGCCTACAATAGCAACAGGTATCCCATTCTTGATCGCATTGCCTGCGGAGAAAGATTGCACAAGTCTTTGCAGAATTGTTCTTATTCTTTGCAAAAGTTGTTCCAACTGCTCTCTATCGGCAAAGGCTACATCTTCCTCTGAAAAATCTAATTCCAATTCTATCAGCGAGGCAAAGTTAAGCAATTCTTGTCTAAGTCCTTCTATCTTGGAAGTAAAACCACCACGCATCTGCTGCAAGGCTACTTGATGAGAAGCCTTGCTATCTGATGCAATCAGGTCGGCTACTGCTTCGGCTTGGTTGAGGGCTAATTTTCTATTGAGGAAAGCACGCTTGGTAAATTCCCCTGCCTGAGCAAGTCTTGCCCCATTTGTCAAACACAATTTGATCACTTCTTGAATGATATAAGGACTCCCGTGGCAGGAAAACTCCACCACAGGTTCGCCTGTGTAGGATTTCTTTCCCTTGAAAATCGTTGCCAAACACTCATCTATTACTTGGTTTTCGTTTTTGATCGTTCCCAAATGGACGGTATGAGAAGGTGCCTCGGATAAGGTTTTCCCACTTAGTGTTTTAAATACTTTGTCCGCAAGTGCAATAGCTTCTTTTCCAGACAAGCGAATAATAGCAATAGCTCCTACCCCTGTAGCAGTAGCTAAAGCAACAATAGTATCGTTAGTATAAGGTATTTTTTCGTGATTCATAGATAAAATATTCTTTTTTACAGCTATCCTTTTTTGTTTTTAATGATAAATAATCTGTAAACATTAGAGAATCTGTAATTTTTATAAGCAAACAACGCATAATTCCACTTAGGATGGGTGTATACTTGATAGTTTTCGTATTGTTCTAAGGTTCCTCCTGAGATTGTACGATAAATTGTGCTGCTCTTTAATAGGTTTTCTTCATCGAACATAGTCATTCCTTTTTTCAGATGAAAGGTTTTTCCATTTACCTCAATAGAAAGGAAAAGAATACCTTCTTCCCAAGTGGTACGATAAGAGATTGATCCGCCTCCAATTCCTGAACTGGTATTACTTCCTGAACTTTCCACTTTGAAATATTGAGGAATAATTTTCTCACGTCTTTGGCTCTCTTCTTTAGGAATATTTTCATCTTTGTAAGAGAATAAGTCCATTCTTTTTCCTTTTAACATCTTATCATCATCAATGATATTCTCTTTTTCATAATCAGAAAGCTGTTCCATAGACTGAAAAGACTTATTACCATCTATTGCCCAAGAGCAATAACGTTTTCCTTTGAAATCCATAAGATAATCTCCATAAAATCCATCAAAAAGATTATCTATTCCATCTACTTTTTCTATTTTCAATGTATCAATTCTGTTTCCTTGCGTATCATATTTGGATAAATAACCTAAAGGTTCATCATCACTTATAATAAGTTCATTTTTCTGATTGACAAAAGCAAATTCTATTAATTTGTTTTCTCCTTCAGGAAGCATCTTCATCGTATTTCCTTCATAAGAAACGGTATTTCCACTAAGTGCTACATATTTTTCATATTTAGAAGGAAGTGTCATATTCGAAAATGTTTTTGCTATATAGTTATAAAGAGAATTATAACCAAAGAAACTTGCTATTAATGGAATGGCAAAAAATCCTGAAATAAAAAGTCCTATTTTGGCTATTTTCCTTACTTTTTCTGATTTGTAAAAGAAAGAAAAATAGATAAGAACTCCAACCACTAAGGTAAGTGTTATAGAAAGATATAGCATAGCAATTATGATAAAGAAAAATAACATATATTTTGCTATATCATAATAAAATGCATAGTAAGTCAAAATTCCTAATACTAAGAAAGCAGGACTTATAAGCAGAAAAAATAGTTTGTTATCTATAGAAGTATCTATAGTATCTATAATCCCAAAATATAGAATATATAATAAGAAACTAACAACAAATACCCTTCCAAAGTGTGGTTTTTTATTTTCCATAAGTGTAAAATTATTTTTAAGAGATGAATTATATACTTATTGATATATTCACATAGAGATATATAGCCGAAACCATATTATAGACATTGCAAGTAAAATACTTGTTATCCAAAGTCCTTTCTTTGCCCATCTGTAGAAAAAACTATAAAATAAAAAGAATAATAAAGCTATAAATAAAGGAACTGCTATAAGATTCATATAGAAATACATCATCGAAACTCTGAAATTACTAAAATCAAGATAATCCAAATCGGTAATATGTGCCATTATAGCGTAATAGAAATTGATAAGTAAGAGAATCAAACTTATAATGATGCCTACTGAGATACTTGGTTTCTTTTTCATAAACTAATGAGAGTATAAAATCTTATCCTATAAATAAAATAAAGCAGCCATTAATTACGTAATAACCAATCCTATTCTCGCCCATTTATAGAAGAAACTATAAAATAGAAAGAATAATAGATTGACCCCAAGGATAAAAGGGAATATATAGAACAGAAAAAGATAAATGAAAAATTCCAAACTATTATAATTAAATTCGAAACCATTTCTTTCTATATAATATATAAACATATAAACAATAGATAACACAGTAAGTGCTATGTTTATAATAATTCCTATTTTTATATTCGGTTTTTTCTTCATTTAATTAATTTTTAATTAGTAAAACGGTTATATTTTAAACATTTATACTGTATAATACACAAAAACAAGACTATATAATAGAATAACCAACCAATGATAGCGCTTGACATAAGAGAGCACATTAGCAAGTGAGACAAGCCAAGCAATCATCCCTACTGAAATATAGATAAAAAGCTTAATAGGTACATCAATATTAATATCTGATGAATATTTTATCTTTGCTAAAACAATAAAAATTACTATCGGAAGCCAAGCCAATATAGGGAATCCCTTTTTATTTTTCGTATATTCTTTCATAATCTTCAAGATTTGTTTTTTATTAGGTAATATTTGTATTCTGTGCCGAGCAAAGCATAGGATAAGTGTCTGTTAGTATATAATCGTATATCATTGTATATTTCCAGTGTTTCATTCTGATTCTGATAATAGCGAATATCATCGGTATGGCCAAAAGGAAAAAGATTTTGATAATAGAAAGTCTTTAGGTGTAGCTGCTGTTCATTCAAGAGCAACTTGAAATATACATTGCCTCGATATTCTTCTTCTTTAAAAGATTCTCTTTCTCCAAGTAACTGAAGTCCAGAATTATAGGTTTGTTTTTTCAAATAATACACAGGTTTTATATGGCGCTCTTTTGGGGCTTCTCCTATTTCAGGAGTAGGATTTTTGAAAGTAGTAAACAAATAAAAATGAGCTGGAAAAGAAAAATCTATATCTTTTGAAGAGAAAAAAACTTTTATTTTGGAATAATACAATTCATTTTCTTTTTTGATAATAACAATTTGGTTCTCTTCACCATATATGTGTATAATAGTTATCAAGTCGGTAGGATCATCAAATAAATAGGCTTCTATATCTTTTTCTGAGAGTTGAGCTTCCCCTTTTAGTTCTTTCATAGGGAGAAAATCCTTCTTGCCATCTATCATAAAAGAAGAATAGGATTTTTCTACAAAATCTATCAAATAGCCCTCTTTAAGTGCGATGTTTCTCTTCTCTTTCTGATTATTTTCCAAATATAAGGTATCCGAAAGGTTTCCCTCTTTATCATATTTCAATATACAATCCACGGGCGCATTGGCATCTTCTGCATCATATTTGTAATACACTAACAGATTATCATTTTGGTCAAAGAACAAATCAGTATAAGCATATATTTCACTTTGAGGAATAGGCATAATTATTTTTCCTGCTTGCCTTACCTCTTTATCGTCTAACAAATCATATCCTCTTAATTCCTTAGGCATTTCTATATAAGAAATAAGATATTTGTAATAGGAATATACCACAGACGAATGCTTAGCAAGAGAAAACACAAGCATACAAATAGGAAATATACGTATAAAACGCTTAGTTACGCTATTCTTTTGATAGTAATAATAGGAAAATACACCTATAAAGAAAGATAATACATACAAAGTATATAATAATATTTCTTTTTTTATAAATGCAGTTCCGTAATTTCCTGACAATATCAGAAAATATACTAACAAAAAAATAATTCCTGTAAGAAAAGCAAAAAATAAGTGCAATAATTTCTTTTTCACAGCCCTAAATTTATTTTATAAGATAGAAACTTCCTTTTTATTGTATCCATATTTATTGAGAGATATACCTAAAACCATATTTTAGATTTATGAAGTTTGAATTATATACAAACAAGCTATCTCCCTGTATATCTTGCCTTTCTACTAAATTACCATCCTGTAATAGAGGGGCTTTTACACCTTCTGAAAACCGCTTATTTCCTATAAATATTCGAGCTTCGTCCCATAATCTTTCATTTATAAATTGCTGAAGTACTTGGGTGCCTCCTTCTACTATAAGGCTTTGTACATTCTTTTCATACAGATAGTTACAAACTTGTTTTGGCATAGAAAAAGAAGGATTAAAAGGGACAAAAGATACATTAAAAGTATCAGTCATCTCTTTTGAAGTGAAAACAACAGTAGGCATCTTCTGAAAAACTGCTAAGGAATCAGGTAACGAATGACTAGCATCTATCACTATGCGCAAAGGAGTATTTCCTACCCAATATCGTGTGGTAAGTGAAGGATTATCTTGTACTACAGTACTTTTCCCGACTAAGATAGCTCCTTCCTGAGCCCTCCATAAGTGGGTTAGTTGTTGGGAAAAATCATTGGTAATCCATACGGGAGCTTTGTTTTTCCTCTGTTGTGGAGCAATGAAGCCATCTCTGGTTTGTGCCCACTTAAGGATAATATAGGGGCGCTTCTGGGAATGAAAGGTGAAAAAACGAATATTCAGTGCTTGGCTTTCCTGTTCTAAGACGTCTAAAACTACTTCTCTTCCTGCTTGCTGCAAGCGCTGAATACCTTTACCTGCAACTTTAGAATAGATATCAGTACAACCAATAACAATTCTGGGAATTCCCTTTTCAATAATCAAATCTGCACAAGGAGGCGTTTTCCCAAAATGTACACAGGGTTCTAAGTTCACATACAAAGTACTCTCTTTCAATAGACTTTTATCCCTCACTGAGGTTATTGCATTAACTTCGGCATGGGGTTCACCCGCCTTGGTATGCCACCCCTCTCCTATGATTTTTCCCTGATGAACAATCACACTACCTACTAAAGGATTGGGATAAGTATAGCCCATCGCCTTACGAGCTAAAAACAGACAACGCTGCATATATTTTTCGTCTATTATCATAATCATTTCTGTTGGAATTTAGCTGAGACCCAATGATTACGCTCTATATGGCTAAGGAAGGAAAGTCCCACTTCTTGGCATTTCTCCTTTATGACAGGCAAATCCTCTATATAAAAACCACTTACAAGAAGTAAGCCCGCAGGAGACAATGCTTTGGCATAAGCGGGAATATCCGAAAGCAAGATATTTCTATTGATATTAGCAAGGATTAGCTGAAATTGCTCTCCAATAATTGTAGAAATATTTCCTTCCATTACTTTAATAAATGGACAATTATTCTGTTGCACATTCTCAGTAGCATTCTCCACACACCAAGGGTCTATATCAATAGCAGTAATATCACGAGCTCCTCGTAAGGATGCCATAATAGCCAAGATACCTGTGCCACAACCCATATCCAGAACCTTTACATTCTCAAGAGATAAGAGAATGAGCTGCTGGAGCATCATATAGGTTGTCTCATGATGTCCTGTCCCAAAACTCATTTTAGGAGTAATCATAATATCATAACGAGTAGTCGGTGTAGGGTGAAAGGTTGCCCGAACAGTGCAGATATCCTCTACTACAATAGGCGAGAAATTCTTTTCCCATTCCTCATTCCAATTAACCTGCTCTATTTCCTTTATTTGGTAAGAAATAATAAACTCATTACTTCTTAGAATAAAAATGTTCTGCAAAATATCTTTCTTCCAAAGGTCTTTAGGAATATAAGCTTTAATTCCAGTAGGTGTATCTACAAAACTTTCAAAGCCCACTTCTCCAAGTTCGGCAACAAGAATTTCTGATCCAGGCTCCTTAGGGGAAACTGTAAAATTATACTCTATATAATTCATTTGTGCAAATAAGTTATTGATCATTTTAAAAGCACAAAAATATAGAAATTAGGTTTGAAAAACAAATATTATTTTATCATAGATATATACATTCATTCTTTTCATTATTAAATAAGAAATTGTCTGTTATATGATTTAAAAACTATAAATGTGTTTAAACTTTTTTGAGGAACTTGGATATAAATTCCAATAGAAGCATTCCAATCCAAGTTATATTTAAATATCCATACCTAATTATAAATTCTTTATGCTCGCCAAGCCAACTTTTACTTTATTTGAAAAGTTTAAACAGCCTCTATATAAAATTATTCGCTTTTATTAAATTAATGTTAAATATTAAATTGAATTAATATTTTTGAAGAAAAATCATTACCTTGCACTGCCTAAATATAAAATGTTAATCTATGAAAATATTTTTTACCCTATTAAGTATTTGTTGTTGTGTATTTTTTTCAAGAGCACAGCAAACACAAAAAGAAGTTGTTGAACAATTTATCACTTCTATCCTGCAAACAGAAGAAGGAGATTATCCAGGACTTTGGAAAATGCTTAAAATAACTCAAACTATACCTGAGGAAGAAGGAGGAATGGAAAAAATAAATCAAGTATTTGCACTTTTAAAGAATCAAATTCAAAAACGTGAATATATAATAGTTTCCTCTGAGGAAGCTCTGCAAATTATGGAAACAGAGAATGATAAACGAAGTTCTGATATCTTATTCTCTGACAAAGGAACTGTATTTTATGTATATTTAACCTATTTTAAACGTTTTTTAATACGTTCCCCCATTGTAGTAAATGATAAAAATGAAATTATTGCTATTTTTATAGACTATTGTAAGGATAATAAAATTTGTATAAAATATTTATAAGCATTTTGTTTACTAAAAGTACTTTATGTTAAAACAACAATTACAACTTAAACTTGCTCAGAAACTATCTCCTCAGCAAATCCAATTAATGAAATTAGTGCAACTTCCTACTATTGCTTTTGAACAACGTGTAAAAGAGGAGTTAGAGGAAAATCCCGCTTTGGAGGTATCTAATGAAGATTCTTGGGAGGATGAAGATAACTTTGATGACTCTTATGATACTACTGAGGATGAATATGAAGATAATCAAATCATTGAAGCTGAGGATATCAATGTAGACGAATATCTTAGTGATGATGAGATTCCTGATTATCGGCTTTATGCTAATAATTATAATGAAGAGGAATATTCTCAGCCTTATAGAGAAGAAGTTTCTTTTCATCAATATTTGTTGGATCAGCTCAGCACTTTTCGATTGGATGATAAGCAAAGAGAGATTGCTGAATTTCTGGTGGGAAGTATCAATGATAATGGTTATATTCGCCGTAGTATGAGAGATATAGCAGATGATTTAGCTTTCACTCAAAACATTCATACCAATGAGAAAGAGGTAGAGAAAATACTCAAATCAGTTATTTTTCAGCTAGAACCTGCAGGCATAGGAGCTCGTAACTTACAGGAGAGTCTTATTATTCAACTGCAACATAAGCCACATACATCCATCATTGAGATAGCCACTACAATACTTAACGAAAATTTTGAACTATTTAGTAAGAAACATTATGAGAAACTAGCACAAAAATATAATCTCTCAGAGAATACTCTTAGAGAAGTAGTGCAAGAGATTGAAAAATTAAATCCTAAACCAGGAAGTTCTTATTCTGAGGGAGGAAAACTTACCGAGCAAATAGTCCCCGATTTTACAATACACATCAATGATGGACAGTTAGAACTCTCTCTTAATGGACGAAATACTCCAGAGTTACATGTATCTCAAGAATATACAGAGATGTTTAAGACATATCGAGACTCTGCTGAAAAGGACAAACAAAAACAAAAAGAAGCAGTTGAATTTATCAAACAAAAATTGGATGCTGCTAAATGGTTTATAGATGCTATTAAGCAACGACAGAACACACTCCTTATTACTATGAATGCTATTATGCAACATCAGAAAGAATATTTTCTCACAGGAGATGAGACTAAGATAAAACCTCTTATTCTCAAGGATGTAGCTGAGAGTATAGGAATGGATATCTCCACCATATCACGTGTTGCTAATAGTAAATTTGTTAGTACTCCTTATGGTACCAAGCCAGTGAAAGCTTTCTTTTCAGAAGGTATCAAAAATGAGGAAGGAGAGGATATTTCTACTCATGAAATAAAGAAGATATTACAATCTGTAATAGAAATGGAGGATAAAAATAAACCTTATACAGATGATAAACTTATGGAACTCCTCAGAAAGAAAGGTTATCCTATAGCTAGACGTACTATCGCTAAATATCGTGAACAATTGGATATTCCCGTAGCACGATTAAGAAAAGAATTATGATGGTCTTGGTATTTCGTAATTATTTTCTACCTTTGTGCCCTATTTTATTACAATGAAACACTTAGCCTACGTAAATAAATATTTCTATAAATACCGAAAAAAACTTATTTTAGGAGTATTCATTACCATTGTGGCACGGCTTTTTTCCTTAGTGATGCCTAAGAGTGTACAATATGCCATAAAAGTAGTAGAAGATTATTTGAAAAATCCTAATCCTCAAGGAGGATTAGGAAGAGAACTTTTCTTCTTCTGTTTGATTATTATTGGTTCAGCCTTACTTTCTGGCTTTTTCACTTTTTGGATGCGACAACTGATTATCAATGTTTCCCGTTATATAGAATTTGATATGAAAAATGAAATTTATCAAAAGTATCAAGTTCTTTCTCAGCGTTTTTATAAACAAAATCGCACGGGAGATTTAATGAATCGTATTAGTGAAGATGTGGGTAAAGTTCGTATGTATACAGGACCTGCACTGATGTACAGTGTACAGACAATTACTCTTTTTGTCTGTAGTATTCCTTTAATGTTCTATACGTCCCCTACATTAGCTACCTATGCACTGTTTCCATTACCTATTTTAGCGATACTTGTTTATTTTATAAGTAAAAAAATAAATCTTAAAACTATTGAAGTACAACGATTTCTTTCTGATATTTCTTCCTTCTCACAGGAGACTTTCTCAGGTATTCATACTATAAAGGCTTTTGTTATGGAAAAAGAAATACAAAAAAATATGGAAATTCTTAGTCAAAAAGGACGTGAGAAAAACTTAGAATTACTACGGATAGAGGCTTGGTTCTTTCCTATTATGGTATTCCTCATTGGTATTAGCGTTATTTTTGTTATCTTTATTGGTGGGTATTTATATATTAACAATGAAATTGATTCCATTGGAGTAATTACGGAATTTACTATCTATGTAATGATGCTTACATGGCCTGTGGCTACAGTAGGTTGGGTAAGTAATATAGTCCAACAAGCAGAAGCTTCTCAAGGACGCATTAATGAATTTTTGCATGAGAAAAATGATATTGAAACGCCTACCTTAAAACATACCCCTATCAGGGGAGATATTCGTTTTGAAGGAGTAACTTTTACTTATCCTGATACCCAAATTACAGCTTTGAAGAATATTTCTTTTCATATTCCAAAGGGGAAAAGCATTGCTATTATTGGAAGGACTGGATCCGGAAAGTCCACTATTTTAGACCTAATCACTCGTATATATGATACGCAGGAAGGACATATATTTATAGATAATCAAGATATAAGGACGCTTAACTTGAATGATTTGCGAAAATCTATCTCAGTTATTCCACAGGATTCTTTTCTCTTTTCAGACACTATTGAGAATAATATTAAGTTTGGTAAAGAAAATGCTACTGAAGAAGAAATCATTGCTGTGGCTAAACTTGCCCAAGTACATGATAATATTATAGATTTTAAGAACGGATATAAGACTATATTAGGAGAACGAGGTATTTCTCTCAGTGGAGGACAGCGTCAACGAGTATCTATTGCTAGAGCTTTAATTAAAGATGCTCAGATATATCTTTTTGATGATTGCCTCTCTGCTGTGGATACTGATACTGAAGAAAAAATCCTACATAACCTTTCTCAGGTAGCACAACAAAGTACTCGTATTATTGTTAGTCACCGTGTATCAGTAGCTAGAAATGCTGATTTTATTCTCTTCTTGGACAAGGGAAAACTTATAGGAAAAGGAACACACACAGAGCTCTATACTCAAAATGAAAGTTATCGTAATTATTATGATACCCAAGTTATTGAATAAACATAATAAATTAAAAATGAAATTTTTATGAAAAAATATTTTTTTATTATTTTAGGAAGTCTTCTAATTCTTATAGCTTGTTCTGATGGAAAACTATCCTCTTCTCAAGCAAAAATATTAGTAGAAGAATCCTTGCAGGCAAAACCTATGTATGAAACTGCTCACTTCACTTTGGGAGAAGTAAAGTATCGTACCCAAAAAGATGGAGAAAAAATCAAACAACTTAAAAAGTTAGAAGAAGATGATTATATCTCTATAGAAGAGATCAAAGTAAAGAAGAAATGGCTCTCGAATGATAGCGTATGGGTAGTGAATATCAAGTGTACAGATAAGGCGCTCCCTTATGTAACAGAACTTAAAGAGACACGTGCCAAAGTCAAAACTCTTGAATATGTTTTAGCTGATGAAATAAATGTAGAACAAAAAAATGAAAAAAATGCTACCATTACTGCTACCCTGCAGAAAAAAGAAACTCCCTTCAGTTTTCTAAGTAAGAAAATAGGTGGACAGGATTTTATCCAGAAGAAATTTAAAGCTAGATATCAAGAAAAAGAAGGGTGGATACTTTCTAAATAATCTCTTAATTTAAAAATTATATGAAAAAAAATACTTCTCTCCTCCTTTTCCAATCTCTCTTATCAGTAATCTCGGGTATTCTCATTACTCAGATGTCTTTCTTAGGACGCATTGGGATTCATACTATGTACCGACAATTTATGGTTTTTCGTTCTTGGTGGAAAACAGCTCTGTTATTCTTTTTTATACAGTGCTTACTCTTTGGTGTGCTCTACACTATTCGATCAATTGTGTCCCTTGCTATTGCTAAAAAAATTGCTTGGCTATTACTTCTTGTAGGCATAGGAGGCTTTATAGCTACTTATTGGGATTTTACTACTACTATGCATAGAGTGATGAAAATAAGGTTCCATTTTGGCTTCTATTTGTTTTGGATAGGATGGGCAATAAATTGTTTGTATTTTATTGTTGCTAAAGACGATATGTCTAAATCTATTCTGCAAGAACAGGAAAAAGAGAATGTTGATGCTCTTCAAAAAGAAGAATAAATTATTATACCACAGAAATTTCTCAAATTAATTTTTATACTTATCACATGAAACAATTGTTAATCACTTTATTTATGTCTCTTTTTACCAATATTACTGCCTCTACTCAGGCACAAACACAAATCTCTCCTGACGGAAAGATCATGCTTTCCTTCTCTCTTAATGAAAAAGGAACTCCTTCTTATAAGGTAACTTATAAAAATAAATCAGTTATTGAGGAAAGCACATTAGGCTTTTTGATTAAAAAATCTGAACCTCTTACCCAACACTTCAAAGTAGTTGATACGAAAAAGTCTACTTTTAAAGAAATATGGACACCTATATGGGGAGAGGAGAAAGAAATCTTAAACCATTATAATGAACTTTTAGTGTCTCTTGAGCAGACAACTACCCAGCGGAAAATGAATATTCGATTTCGAGTATATAATGAAGGAATAGGTTTCCGTTATGAATTTCCACAGCAAAAAGAGCTAACTTATTTTGTTATTGAGGAAGAACTTAGTCAATTTGCTATGTCAGGAGACCACACAGCATGGTGGATTCCTGGTGATTATGATACACAGGAGTATGATTATACTGAATGCAAACTCTCTCAAATCCGCTCACAGATGCCTAAAGCTGTCATCAAAAATGTGTGTCAGACACCTTTTTCGCCTACGGGAGTACAAACCTCTCTAATGATGAAAAGTCAAGATGGTTTATATATTAATCTGCATGAAGCAGCATTAGTAAACTATGCTTGTATGAGTTTGAATTTGGATGATAAAAACTTTATATTTCAATCTTGGCTTACTCCTGATGCTCAAGGAAATAAAGGCTATCTATATACCCCTTGCCATACTCCTTGGCGTACAGTGATGGTTAGTGATGATGCTCGTGATATTTTAGCATCTCGGCTGATACTAAATCTTAACGATCCTTGTGTTTTAACAGATACTTCTTGGATAAAACCTGTAAAATATATAGGTATATGGTGGGAGATGATTACAGGCAAGTCTTCTTGGGCTTATACTAATGATTTACCTACTATTGACTTGGATAGTGTGGATTATACTAAAACACGTCCTAATGGAACTCATGCTGCTAATAATGAAAAGGTACGTCATTATATTGATTTTGCAGCTAAGCATGGTTTTGATCAAGTATTAGTGGAAGGTTGGAATATAGGATGGGAGGATTGGTTTGACAATTCTAAGGACTATGTATTTGATTTTGTAACTCCTTACCCTGATTTTGATATCAAAGGCTTGAATAATTATGCTCATAGCAAAGGAGTTAAATTAATGATGCACCATGAAACTTCTGCCTCTTTACGCAACTATGAGCGTCATTTGGAGAAGGCTTTTCAACTGATGAATAAGTACGGTTATAATTCAGTAAAAAGTGGTTATGTGGGTTGTATCATCCCTCGTGGTGAACACCACTATGGACAATGGGCAGTGAATCATTATCTCTATACTATTAAAGAAGCTGCTAAACATAAAATTATGGTTAATGCTCATGAAGCAGTACGTCCTACGGGGTTGTGCCGCACTTATCCAAACCTTATAGGTAATGAATCGGCTCGTGGTACGGAATATGAAGCCCTAGAGACTATAAAACCTTTTCATACCACTATTTTACCTTTTACTCGCCTACAGGGAGGGCCTATGGATTATACTCCTGGTATCTTTGAAACTGATATAGTAAATGTTAATCCAAATAATCATCATAAGATGAGTAGTACTCTTGCTAAACAATTAGGCTTATATATAACTATGTATAGTCCTTTACAAATGGCAGCTGATTTACCTGAAAATTATGAAAAGTATCTTGATGCATTTGAATTTATTAAGCAAGTACCCGTAGCTTGGCAAAAGAGTATATATTTAGAGGCTGAGCCAGGAAAATACATTACTATTGCCAGAAAGGATAAAAATAGTGATAACTGGTATATAGGTTGTACTGCTAATGAAAATGGACATTCTTCTGAATTATTACTTAGTTTTTTAGATAAAGGTCGTGAATATGAAGCTACTATATATGCTGATGCTAAAAATGCTGATTTTCGCAGTAATGCTAAATCCTATACTATAGAGAAGAAAAAAGTTAATGCTAAAAGTAAGCTCAAAATAATTGCAGCTCATGGAGGAGGCTATGCTATAAGTATCCAACCTATAAAGTAAATATATACGGAAAGCTATTGTTAAAGAGTCTCTTATTCTTTTACTTTAATTGTTAAATTATCATAGGCTAAAAATACTTGTGAAGGAAGTTCTTTTTGTACTTTGGCATGGAATCCCATAGTTTGGCTCATGTGAGTAAGAAATGCCTGACGTGGACACACTTCTCTGATGATAGTGAGTGCTTCATCTAAGTTTAGATGAGTAGGATGAGGAGCTTTACGTAAAGCATTGAGCACAAGAGTATCTACTTTATAAAATTTAGAAAGTTCTTTTTCATTTATATACTTAGCATCAGTGATATAAGCCAAATTACCTATACGGTATCCTATAATAGGAAGTGTTCCATGTTGTATGGAAATGGGGGTTACTTTCTTACCAAAAAGAAGAAAAGGAGTATAATCCTCTATTTCAGTAACTTTCACTGAAGGAGCACCTGCATACCGATTCTCTTTAGCGAAGATATAAGCAAAGCGTATGCGAAGCTGTTCAATCACTCTGGGAAGTCCATAGATAGGCATATCTCCTTGTTTGAGTACAAAAGGACGTATATCATCTAACCCTGCTGTATGATCAGCATGTTCATGAGTGAAGAGAATAGCCTCTAAGTGTTGTACTTTGTGTCGTAACATTTGTTGACGAAAATCAGGAGAACAGTCTATATTTACATTGACTCCTCCCCAAGAGAGTAAAACCGAAGTACGTAGCCGCTTATCTTTCTTATCTTTACTTCGTGCTACAGGAGTATTCATGCCTATCACAGGTACTCCCTGAGAAGTACCTGTACCTAAGAAGGTAAGTTTCATTAATTTTAATTTTTCTAATTTGTTTTTTGATCCCTTTTCAAGGGAAAAAATCTTACGGCAAAGATACAATTTTTCTTTACAATAAATTTCAAAAGTAGTAAAAAAAATGTAACTTTGCACCCTAAAAGACAGACTAATGAAAATTGTTATTGGAAATGATCATGCAGGTACACTTTACAAGAAAGCAATTGTTGATTACCTATTATCGAAAAACTATCAAGTAATAAATGTTGGCACTGATGATACAAAGAGTGTAGATTACCCTGATTTTGCTCATCCTGTAGGAGAGATAATGGATAAGGGAGAAGCTGATTATGGAATTGTTATCTGTGGTAGTGGAAATGGAGTAGCTATGACCGTGAATAAACATATTAAAGTGCGTTGTGCCTTATGTTGGACTAAAGAAATTGCTTCTTTAGCTCGCCAACATAATGACGCTAATGTAATAGCTATTCCTGCACGTTTTACTGCTCAAGAACAAGCTATAGAAATAGTGAAAACTTTCCTTATGACGGATTTTGAAGGAGGTAGACACTTACGTCGAATAGAAAAAATATAACCACAACGAAATTAGCTTTTTATGATTATAGATAAGATAAAGGAACATATTGCTCGAGTAGAGGCTTTTACTACTGAGAAGAAAGAAGAATTAGAACAATTCCGTATTGAATACTTTGGGAAAAAAGGATTACTTAATGAGTTTTTTACTCAATTTAAGGAAGTACCTAAGGAAGAAAAGAAAAGTTTTGGACAGATTATCAATGAATTGAAAAGCAAAGCAGAAGCTAAGATCAATACTTTAAAAGAGAAGATGAATGGTCAAGATTTGACTATACAAAACAATAATGACCTTACACGTCCTGCTTTCCCTATTACTATAGGTGGGCGCCATCCTATTTCATTAATTAAGAATAGGATTATTGACATCTTTTCTAATATTGGTTTTAGTATAGCTGAAGGTCCTGAAATAGAAGATGATTGGCATAACTTTACTGCCCTCAATTTACCCGAATATCATCCTGCTCGTGATATGCAGGATACTTTCTTTATACAAACTAATCCTGACATTCTACTTCATACCCATACTAGTTCTGTGGAGACCCGTTATATGGAAGCAAATCGTCCTCCTATACGTATTATTGCTCCTGGTAGGGTCTATCGTAATGAGGATATTTCAGCACGTTCTCACTGTCTCTTTCATCAAATAGAAGGGTTGTATATAGATAAGAATGTTTCTTTTGCTGATCTAAAACAAACACTTATATATTTTACTAAGGAAATGTTCGGGAAATCCAAAATCCGATTACGTCCTTCTTATTTTCCCTTTACTGAACCTAGTGCTGAGATGGATATCTATTGGGGACTTAATAATGAAATTGATTATAGAATCACTAAAGGAACAGGTTGGCTTGAAATTATGGGATGTGGAATGACAGATCCTAATGTGCTAACAAACTGTCAAATTGATCCTAATGAATATAATGGATTTGCTTTTGGAATAGGAATAGAACGGGTAGCCATGCTTTTGTATCAAATAGGAGATATTCGCACTTTTTATGAAAATGATATACGTTTCTTGGAACAATTTAAAAGTTCTATATAAGTTTTGTTTTCTGAGAAACTCTAATATTTTTCATAATGTTTAGGCATCAGGGCAAAAAGCGTTCTGCTAAAAACAACTTAGAAATAGCTGTAGTACTTTCCTTTGTGGCAGGTATAGTCAATGTAACAGGTTTTCTTTTTTTAAGTAGATTAACAACTAATGTAACAGGACATTTTGCTTTTTTTATCTATGATATGTCCATAGCTGAGTTCTGGAAAGGAACAATCTACTTATTTTATATCGTTTGTTTCCTTTTGGGATCTTTTACTTCTGGATGGCTTATAGAAGATGCTAATTATTATAAAAAACAAAATAAATACTTTCGCCCAACCTTATTGGAGTGTTTAGTATTAGGATCGGTAATTCTGTTGAACTATATTTTTGAAGAATTTCCGCACGAAGCAACTACTTTTATGCTTCTTTATGCTATGGGATTACAGAATTCTTTTGTGACTAAAATTTCTAATGCAACGGTACGTACTACGCATCTTACAGGACTCTTTACGGATTTAGGCATTGAACTATCTCAGCTTTTCTATTTAAGAAGAAATAATTATTTAGAACAAGAAAAAAAGATAAAAAATAGTATTAAGTTACGTCTTTTTATTGTTATTTTCTTCTTTTTAGGAGGCTTTTTTGCAGGTTTTGCGTATGTAGAAATGAGCCTCGGACTCCAAACTTTATTTTTTGCTATAGTTATCCTCTTGTTAGGGCTTTACTATGATGATTTACGTTTCAGATATAAAAAGAGAAAGCATAGGAGATATCATAGAAAAAGAGAAAAATAGAAATTCTGCCATTTTGTCATTTTTTATATTTGGCAAAGTTTTTGATACAAAATTTAAAAAAATTGAGGACAATGATTATAGAACATACCCATAATACTAATAGTGATTTTTATACTGATGGAATACATGATGAAGAATTTCAAGATGCTGAAATTATAGATGAAGAGCATGATAGTAACCCTGTTCATCAAGAGGTCAATGAGGAGCCATTAGTTGTAGAGCCAGAAAATTCTGTTGAAGAAAATATTGATTTAAGAGATAATACACTTGAGCCTGACTTTTCCGGAAAACAATTTGATAACACTGCGGAAGCAGATGAGGCAATTTCCATCTTAGAAGCTGAACTCCATAAGGAAAAAGATAAATTCACTCGTCTTTTTGCGGAATTTGAAAATTATAAGAAACGAACAACCAGAGAACGTATAGAGTTATTTAAATCGGCAGGACAAGATGTCATACAGGCTATGCTCCCTATTTTAGATGATTTTGATAGAGCCTTAGTGGAAATCTCAAAATCAGGTGATGAAAACTTATTAAAGGGTGTAGAGCTTATTCATAGTAAATTCTTTAAAACACTACAATCAAAGGGATTGGAAGAGATCAAGGTCTCTGTTTCTGACCCCTTTGATAGTGAAATTCATGAAGCTATCACCCAAGTAGCTGCTCCTTCACCAGAATTGAAAGGGAAAATTATTGATGTAATAGAAAAAGGATATAAGTTGGGGGGTAAAATTATTCGTTATCCTAAAGTAGTTGTGGGACAATAGTCCTTTTGGTTAATGTTTTAGATGAAAAGAGATTATTACGAAGTATTAGGTGTTAGCAAGAATGCAAGCACTGCTGAGATAAAAAAGGCCTACCGTAAAAAAGCTTTGGAATATCATCCTGATAAAAATCCAGGAGATAAGGAAGCCGAAGAAAAATTTAAGGAAGCAGCTGAAGCTTATGAGATATTAAGTGATGAGCAAAAACGTGCTCAATATGATCAGTTTGGACATGCTGCCTTTGAAGGTAGTACGGGTGGTGGTTATAGTAGTACTATGGAAGATATTTTCCGTAACTTTGGGGATATCTTTGGTGGGCACTTTAGCGGTTTTGGTGGTTTTGGTGGTTTTGGTGGTGGAAACTCACGCTCTTATCGTGTAAAAGGAGGTGACTTACGTATTCGAGTAAAACTCAATTTGGCTGATATTGCTACAGGAGTTGAAAAGAAAGTAAAAGTACAGCGAAAAGTTAAGGCTGAAGGAGTTACTTATAAAACATGTAGTACCTGTCATGGTAATGGTAGTATTATTCGTGAAGTAAATACTATTTTAGGTCGTATGCAATCTTCTTCTCCTTGTCCTACTTGTGGAGGAAGTGGAGAGGTGATTGACAAGAGACCTGATGGAGCTGATTCTCAAGGGCTAAAAAATATAGAAGAGACAGTATCTATTAAGATTCCAGCAGGAGTAATGGAAGGAATGCAGTTAAAAGTTCCTGGAAAGGGAAATGATGCTCCTGGTAGTAATAGTATTCCTGGTGATTTATTAGTTATTATTGAAGAAATAGAGCACAAAACCCTTAAGAGAGAAGGTGATAACCTTCATTTAGATCTTTATATAAGTATGCCTGAGGCTGTTCTAGGAACTTCAAAGGATATAGAGACCGCAACTGGGAAGGTACGTATCAAATTAGAAGAAGGTATTCAATCAGGAAAGATTCTTCGGCTTAAAGGAAAAGGGCTTCCTAATATTAATGAATATAGTACAGGAGATTTGTTGGTACATGTAAATGTTTGGACCCCTAGAACTCTTACTAAGGAACAGAAAAGTTTTTTCCAAAAAATGTTGGAGGATGATAACTTTACCCCTCAGCCTGATAAAACTGAGAAAAGTTTTTTTGAAAAAGTCAGAGATATGTTTTCCTGACTAGTGAATTGGTTATTTTCCTAAAAATCATGAGAAAAATTTCTAATTATATATATCATGAGAAAAATTATACTAATACTAGCATTATTTATGGTGTATAGTACGTATTCACAGCAATTGCTTACTCCTGAGAAATTATGGGAGTTACATCGTGTGAGCGGTATTGGACTCACTTCTGACAAAAATTATGTACTCCTAAGCGTTACCACACCAGATATCGCTGAGAATTCTTTCAAAAAGGAGTATTATAAGCTCGCTGTAAAGGGAGGAAAACCAATTCCGATCACCAAAGAACAAATGGAGAACTTAACTACTAAGTTCAACGCAGACAAGAGTTTTAAACTATTCGACAAGACGGTAAAAATCAACTCTGTACTTGCTAAGGATTTTTATAAAGATTTGGGAAAATCCTCTGGGAGGATCTATGAAGGATTAGATCATCGCCATTGGGATAAATGGAATGAGGGAACTTATAATCATGTGTTTATAGAAAATATAGCTACAGGAGTACAAACGGATATTATGCAGGGATTACCCTATTATTGTCCTCAAGAACCCTCTGGAGGTCCTGAGGATTATATATGGAGTAATGATGGAAAACAAGTACTTTATGTGACCAAAGCTAAAGTAGGTACTCAGTATGCAGTAAGTACTAATACTGATATTTATCAGTATGATATAGCTAGTAAGACTACAACCAATCTCACAGAAGGTATGATGGGGTATGATACAAATCCTTCTTTTAATAAAGATGGAGTACTTGCATGGCTAAGTATGAAAGAAGATGGTAATGAAGCTGATAAGAATGACTTATATATTCTTCAAAATGGAAAAAGAATAAATATTACAGCCACTTGGGATAATACTGTATTCAGTTATATATGGAGTAATGATGGAAGGAAAATATATCTTACTGCTGCTATTGATGGGACTCAACAGATTTTTGAAATAGAACCTTTTGCTAAAAATCCCTTTCCAAAGCAGATTACTAAGGGAATTTTTGATATCAATGATATTATAGGGCAGTCAGGAGACTTACTTATTGTAAGTCGTACAGATATGAATAGAGCTACAGAACTTTATACTGTAAATTTGCGTGGAAGAAAATCCAATTTGGAGGTAAGGCAACTTTCCCATGTCAATGATGATTTATATAAGAATATTGCCAAATGTCCAGTAAAGGAACGTACTGTAAAGACCTCTGATGGTAAGGATATGCTAGTGTGGGTAATGTATCCGCCCAATTTTAATCCTAAAAAGAAATACCCCACTTTACTCTTTTGTGAAGGAGGTCCACAGTCAGCTCTTACTCAGTTCTATAGTTTCCGTTGGAATTTTCAGTTAATGGCTTCTCAGGGGTACATAGTAGTAGCACCTAACCGACGTGGTATGCCTGGACATGGGGTGGCTTGGAATGCTGAAATTAGTGGTGATTGGGGAGGTCAACCTATGCGTGATTATCTTGCTGCTATTGATGATATATCCAAAGAGTCTTATGTAGATACCTCTCGCTTGGGAGCCGTAGGGGCTAGTTATGGAGGATATTCCGTGTATTATTTGGCTGGTATTCATAACAAGCGTTTTAAAACGTTTATTGCTCATTGTGGTGTATTCAATACTCGAAGTATGATTGGTACTACTGAAGAAATTTTCTTTAATAATCATGAGTTCGGAGGTCCTTACTGGGATAAGAATAATTCTATAGCTCAGAGGACATATACTGAATTCAATCCTCTTGAAAAGGTGAGTGCTTGGGATACTCCTATTCTTATTATTCATGGAGGAAAGGATTATCGTGTACCTGAGGAACAAGGCTTTCAGGCTTTTACTGCATCTCAACTTAGAGGTGTTAAGAGTAAGTTACTATACTTTCCTGATGAAAACCATTGGGTGCTTCAACCTCAAAATGGATTGTTCTGGCAACGTACCTTCTTTAATTGGTTAAAAGAAACACTCCAATAGAAATAATCTTTTGTGATATAGATAAGGCTGCTCAAAATGAACAGCCTTATCTTTTTACTTTAGAAGAGGAAATAAAGAAATCAAGATTTTTTATATTGGTCAACTTCTTTATTCAAATTAAAAACTCTGTCTCTTGATTAGTATTGTTCTAGAAGATACTTAAGTAGGTCAGTAGTTGTAAGCATTCCTATCAAATTACCATTATCAGTAACAGGAAGAGAATGGAAAGTCTGTCCTGCTAGAATTTCCGCAGCTTCTTTTATTGTGGTATCAGGAGAAATAGAAAGAGGTACCTTAGCCATTACTTGTGGAATAGTGAACATATCATACACAATACTGTCTACATGCTTTTCATCATCAGAAAGGTCAGCAAAGCTAATACGAAGCAAATCTGTAAGGCTTAATACTCCTATGAGTTTATGACCTTCCACCACAGGAATATGACGAATATTGTGTTTTTTGAATAATGCTTCTGCCTCATACAATGTTTGTGTAGGGGTCAGGGTAACTATGTCCTTGGACATAATTTGAGAAACAGGAACTCTTTGTTTCATATCTTACAAATTTTATAGATTACTTCCTTTTATCCTACAAAGGTAATGAAAAACATTTTAAAAATTACAAAAAATTTATTTTTATTTTCTGTTTTTTATTTGTAATTTTGCTTGATTTACCTTTTTTCAATTTTTACTCCTTATTTTTTCATTTATCTTATTCTTGTCTGTATTTTTTCTAGCATAGGAACAAAACCGAAAGTTCCATATTCTTCTTTACTGAATTCAGTAGGAGAAAGCCTTACAAGAACGGTCATAACCTGTTCTCCTTTTCCTATAGGAATAACTATTCTTCCTCCTATTTTAAGTTGTGCTAAAAGTTCTTTAGGTACTTCAGGAGCCCCTGCTGTTACCAAAATGCGATCATAAGGTGCTTGAGGTAAATATCCTCTATACCCATCTCCTAAGAGCATTTTCTTAGGGATATAACCCATTTTTTCAAAGAATATTTTAGTTTTTTTGAAAAGTTCTTGTTGTCTCTCTATAGTATAAAGTTCTACATTTAGGGTTATCAATACAGCTGACTGGTAACCACTTCCAGTACCTATCTCAAGTATTTTCTGTCCTTCTCTCACCTGTAGTAATTCAGTCTGAAAAGCTACTGTATGAGGACGCGAAATTGTTTGTCCTGCATCAATTGGGAAAGCAATATCCTGATAGGCTTTTTCTTCAAAAATACTATCTAAGAATAAATGACGAGGAATAGTTCGTATTGCTTGTAATACTTTTTCATCAGAAATGGGATAGTGTTCTCGTTCTTGAAGTTGCTGTACCAGAAGATTTCGCATCCCCTGATGCCTTGCTGTATCTTTCATTTTAGCTTATTTCTTCTGCTCTTGGGTATTTTCTTTTTTCTTGAAAAGTCCATCCAAAAGGCTGTTTACTGCCTTTTTAGCTTGGTCTTTAGGAGCTTGTTGTTGGGTTTTAGTAGAGTCAGTCGGATTAGCTGAAGTTTTATTACCCCCTATAAGTTTGCCTATAGCATCGGTTGCTTTATTCATTGCATCTCCTCCTATTTTTTCTGTAATTTTATTGGTTACTTCATTGGTTACTTTATCCATCACTTTATCAGTAAGTTGATTAGCTTGTGCTTTAGCTACTTGTAAGGCGAGATTGTTGACCACTTGTTTTATATCAGTAGAAACTTGTGGTTTAGCAAAATTTCCTCCCAGGTTCACATTCACTGGTATGTCTCCTAACTTTTGTTGCTCAGTTACTGTAAGTTTTGCAAGAAGGGAAGAAGCATCTTGACCTAGCATTTTAGCTGGCACATTAAAGGTAAGTTTATAGTCCATAGACTGGTCAAAGCCATGAGTTCCAGCTACATTAATGGTACTATTATTCCACTTGATAGTAAAAGGTTTCACTACTACACGACCATTTTCAAAAGTTATGCTTGCTTTGAGGTCTTTAAGATTAAGTTTGGAAAGGTTAAGTTGATTGAATTGAGCATCTAAGGCAGAAACTAAAGGAGAGGCTTGCTTCACATGGCTATCCAATAATGATGCAGAAATATTTCCAGAAATTGAATTTATATCAGGAGTAAGCTCCGAAGTAAGTTTCCCTGTTACATTTATTTTAGAACTGAAGAATCCTTCTACAACTTTAGCAATGGGCATAATTTTTTTAAGCATTTCTATCTGAGAGAAAGATTCCATTACATTAAGTCTAGTCATATCCAAGTCCACAGCAAAAGTAGGAGTATCTCCTCTGGTAGAAACGTTACCTGTAACAGCAGTCTTTCCACCAAAGATATCCGTTTGTAGGTTTTGTAAACTCACTTTTTCATCTTTGACGATGAGTTTTCCGGAAACATTATTTAAAGTAAGATTATCATAGAGGACACTTTTTGCTTTTGCATCCAAAGTACAATCTAAGAAAGCAGGAATTTTGATAGATGTATTTCCTGAGGTAGCAGATTTAGTTTTTTCAGCCCTGTCTTCTTGTTTAGAAGTTTCGGATGGAGTATCAGTTTGCATAAAATCACCAACATCTATATGATTGGAGGCAAGGCTAAAATTTCCTTTAAGTACTTCATTTCGAAGGGTAAATCCGTAGAAATTTTCAAGTATTCCTTTTATATTAAAGTCTGTTTTTCCTGTTTTGGCACTGAATTCAGTGAGTTCTATTTTGCTATTATTAAAAGAAAGTCCTGCCTTTTCTATATGAAAAGGTTGGAGAAACCCAGCTCCTGAATATACGAATTTCTCCAAAGAGGCTTTCCCTGAGTTTTTGATACGCTCATAAGCTTTTTTCTCTACTGAAGCCATATCAAAAGCAGTGGTAATATCTGCTTTGAGAATTCCCTTTAGATCTAAATCCATCTTAACAGGATAAGCTTTTTGAACATTTTCTAAATTTATAGTTCCTCTAAGATCAGCATTCACAAGCATATTTTCGGTAAGATTCCTAAGGAGTGCTTTTACAGAAAAAGCATCTTGATCAATAGTAAAGGAGAATCGATTGATATTCATATAAGTATCTTCCATTTTTTCAGTATCATTACCTATCTTAATATCTATATCAATATTCCTCACCGATTTGGGCAAAGACGGATACTTAAAAGAAGCATTATTAGATAGCATCTGAATATCAAGTTTAGGAATAGAGGTAGAGGTGTACTTACCTGCTATTTTCCCATCAATAGTAAATTCTCCTGTGGTTTGTACTCCCTCTATACTCTTAGTATAAGCAGTAGGAATCAAATCTAAAAAATTCTTAAAAGTAGTTTTGGGAGTTTTAAAGGAAAGGTCATAGAGTTGTCCATCATCTAAAAGTTGTACAAAACCATTGAAATTAAGTTCTAAGTTATTTAACTTCAAAGTATTATTCTTTAAAGTATATTTTTGTTGATTAAGATCTATTCCTAGGATAGCATCTAATGAGACTACGTTGTTGCGTAAGAAAGCAGTACCATCAGAAGCAAAGGATACTTTTGTTACTGTGGTAGTTTCTAAGTCAAGTATTTGTTCAGCAAAATTTCCTTTCCCTTTGTGATAGAGACTATCAAGCACTACACTCATTTTTGAGGTATCATCTTTGAAGGTAAAGCGCAAATTCTCAATGCTATACTCTTTCAAATCAAAAGATAAATTATTTGGTTCCTCATTATCAGGAGTTTCAGAGGTGTCCTTGACGATATCAAAGTTACCTTTTCCTTCCGAATTCATACGTATATTAACCACTGCATCAGCAATAGAGAACCCCAGAAGCCTATAGGGTTCATTATCTTTTTTAAAAAGGATATCTTTAAGATTTACTTTGGCTTGAAAATTTCCCACATAAGCTAAAGTGTCACCTTCAAAAGGAGCATTGTTAATAACCTTTAGTCCGCCTAATTCTACAGTGGCATTAGGAAAATTCTTAAATATACTGAGAGAGAAATCAGTGAAGCTCACTTGTGCATTTACACTTTCGTTCACTTTCTCCATGATTTTTTCCTTTATCGTATTCTTAAAAAGGAAAGGAATGGAAACAATGGTGAGTATCAATATTAAAAAGATAATACCAACAATTTTTAAAATCTTTTTCATTTTATTTATTTTTAATAATTAATTTTCTATTTATTCAAAAGTTTATATTCTTCATAACATTGGGTAAGGGCATCTAAAAACTGTAAATCATTAGAGTTCTTTATAAAATCCTTAGAATAATTACAATGGCGAAGTAAATCCTCTAACTTATCCTTTTCAATTCCCAGTATTTCAGAGAGCGTTTCTCTATCATATTTTCCATTAAGAATATTACGAATCTCATCATTCTGTTTCATTTTCTTGAGCTTACGTAAGTCTTTTGCTCTACCACTGAATGCTCTATAAAGTAATCCTGCTGGATTGAAAATAGATCCTACTACTTTTTCAGTTACATTAGGTTCTCGTGTTCTAGGCTCATAGCCTAAATCCAATCCTGAAATGCTATATTGTCTATTAGTATTAATAGGCATATATTTAGCATCTATCTCTAAGTACCCTGTTAGACGATAAGGAGATATAACTACCTCCTCCAAAGCATACGCTAACTCAGTAAGTCCTATACGCGTACCAGGAAACTTAATCATATCTTGAGTTACTTTAATTTTGATAGATTTAAAACCTAAATAAGAAAAGTGTAAAGTATCATTTACCGAAGCCCGAATGGCAAAGTCCCCTTTAATATTGGTAACAGCTCCTCGTACTTGATTAATATTCAGAATATTTACATTATCTAAAGGCAAATTTGTCTTAGTGTTAAAGACATTTCCTCGCATGATCGTCTCCTCCTGAGCATATCCTATAAGGAAAAAGATAAAGAAAAAAATCAGAAAAATATTTTTCATAAGATATTTATTTTCAATTAATTATCAATAAAGGTATAGAGGTAAAAAATTTGCCGTAAAAATAGAAAAAATACGGGACATCTGCAATTATTATCCCGTATTCTTTATTTCTTCTTGACTATTCTTGTCCCTTATTTCATTTTCTCCTTTTTCTTTTAGAGAAAGAGATAGCAGAGGAATCCTTACTCCTACTTGCTCTCCTTTTATCTCCTTTATGGAGAAGTTTCTTATCTTTTCTATCTTTTTTACTCTTTCCTTTGGAGGATTTCTGTTGAGAAATTTCTATATGGATAGCTCTATTATCCATTTTAAAGTTTGAAAAAGTATCTAATACTATTTGAGTCATTTCTGCCTCAGTATTGAAGAAGGAAAAAGTATCCTTTACATCTACTTTGAAAATATCATTTTTACCCAATCCAATATTCTCTCTAAGAAAATCCTTAAGCAATCGCCAATCATAACCATCTCGCTCCCCTATATTAATAAAATAGCGTGTTTCACCTTCTGTAGAAGAAAATTTTTCTCCAGAGGACTCTGCATTAAGGTCCTTGGATTTACTATAGTAGTTATAAAACCTATTGAATTCTACGGCTACCATACGTTGGATAAGTTCTTCACGATTAAGATTATTTAATACATCGTAGATAGCAGGGAGATACTCATTAACCGCAGGATTCACTTGGGTATCCTTGATTGTATTAGCTAAGTGATAGAGCTGTATCTCACAGATTTCCATACCACTAGGAATAGTCTTGTATTCGAAAGTCTTTTGAATAATTCGTTCAATGGTCTTGATACGCTTGGTTTCACTTTTAGTTAAGATAACCATGGAGACCCCTGATTTTCCTGCACGTCCTGTACGTCCGCTGCGATGGGTGTAAGTTTCTATTTCATCAGGAAGTTGATAGTGGATTACGTGAGTGATATCATCTACATCTATTCCTCGAGCAGCAACATCAGTAGCTACAAGCATCTGAATCTGCTTGGCTCGGAAGCCTTTCATAACCAAATCACGTTGGTTTTGACTCAAGTCACCATGTAGAGCAGCTGCATTATAACCATCTTCTATGAGTTTTTCAGCTACCGCCTGAGTATCACGTTTTGTACGGCAGAATACGACAGAGAAGATAGAGGGATTAGCATCAGCAAGCCTCTTGAGAGCCTCATAACGCTGACGACCATTAACAATGTAACATTCGTGGAGTACATTGTCGGAAGCTTGATTTTTGTGTCCTATAGTAATTTCTTTAGGATGATGCATAAATTCTTTAGCTATCTTAGCTACTTCAGTAGGCATGGTAGCAGAAAAAAGCCAAGTATTCTTTTCCCTGGGTGTTTCTGCTAAGATAGCTCGAATATCCTCATAAAACCCCATATTAAGCATCTCATCGGCTTCGTCAAGTATACAGTAGTTAATATGAGTAATGGAAACAAACTCTCTACGCATCATATCCTGCATACGTCCAGGGGTGGCCACGATGATATGTGCCCCTTTCTTTAGGTTACGGGCTTGTTCCTCTATGCTTGCTCCTCCGTAAATCGCTACAATATGCACCTGTGGCATATACTTAGCATATTGCTTTAACTCGGAAGCTATCTGCAAACATAATTCACGAGTAGGTGCCAAGATAAGCCCTTGAGTAATATGTTCTGTAGGGTTAATGAGATGAAGAAGTGGAAAACCAAAAGCAGCGGTTTTCCCAGTTCCTGTTTGTGCTAATGCTACCATATCGGTAGGGACAGCAAGCAACACAGGTATAGCGGCTTGTTGTACCTCAGACGGACGCTCGAAGCCCAAGTCATCAATTGCTTCGAGTAGGGGTGCGCTTAGCCCCAATGTTTCAAATAAATTCATACAAATTGTAATAAGGCGCAAAGGTAGAAATTAATTTATGTGTAATTATTAAAAAAATACTAAAATTAAAAATTAAATTTTAATTATTTCATTAAGATTACTTGTTATAGAAAATACTGTCTTATTAATAAAAATTTTATCTAATTAAAAATAATAAAAACCATATAGTATATAGATTTATTATATCTACAAGCTATTTAGAATTACCATTTTCTATGAGTTATCTAAAAATCAATAAAATAAGTAATTTCAGTAAGTGAAGTTATCATGTTTAGTAACTATTTTATTAACCAACTACTTATGGTGAAATATTATAATTTTGGAAAAACATATTGGTCATGTTTTATTAATCAATTTCTTTTGGAAACAAAAATAGATGATATCAAACTATATAGTTATTTAACTTTTTTAACAAATATAGACAAGGAATCATTTGTTTTTGTTATCTTTGCTGAAAAAGATTATTTATATGACTATTCAAAATTTTAAAAATTTTGTTGATGAAGCGATTATGAAAGAAGGAAAAGAATATTTCGATAAAGATAAGGTTATTTCCTTGGAAGAACTCGAAAAAGGACTATAGGTAGCCTCTGTAGAAGATACTCAAATTTACGAAATAAAAGTACTATTACATAAGAATACTGATTTTAAAGAAATTACAAATAATTATATAAGGAAAACGCAACATTAAATTAATAATCGACCAAGAAAAATTTTAGGATTTGCAAAAACAAAGGATTTATTTTATAAATTTGTAAGCCAAAAAATTACATTTGCTGGTTGAATTAACAGAATAAAGGAATTTATCTCTTCTCTTGCTTTTCTATTATCTTTTTTGTAAATTTGCTATCTCTTAGTGAAAATTCATATAATTATTAAATGAAACAATCTATCTCAGGTTTCTCTCAATGGAATAAGCAACAAAGACGAGGTGTTTTAGGACTCATTACCTGTTGCATATTACTACAAATAACTTATTCCATGATAGATATTATTCCTTCTACGACATCTTCTCAAGAGAATTTCATAGCTTTCCAGAAGCGAATTGACAGCCTAAAAGCACAAGAGAAGAGCAAACAATATACACTAAATCCCTTTAACCCTAATTTTATCTCTGATTACAGAGCTTATATTTTAGGTATTTCTGCTGAAGAACTTTCTCGCTTACAATCCTTTAGAGAGACAGGTAAGTATGTCAATTCTGCCAAGGAATTCCAAAAGGTAACAGGTGTCTCTGATTCACTCTTAGCCACTATAACACCATTATTTAAGTTTCCTGATTGGGTAACTAAGAAAAAAACAGGTTACCCCAACTCCTATGACAACAAGCCCACGGCAAAGATCATCAAGAAAGACCTCAACACCGCTACAGCCGAGGATTTATTACCTATACGAGGAATAGGAGAAAAACTCTCTGAGCGTATTGTAAGATATCGTGAACGTTTACATGGTTTTTCTTCCCGAAAGCAACTTAATGAAGTATATGGGCTTTCCGAAGAAGTCATTACAGAAGTATGGAAATATTTTGACTTACTTACTCCTGCACAAATTAGTAAAGTAGATATCAATCTCGCTTCCAAGAAAGAACTCTCTAAGGTACCTTATCTTAACTATAAAGAGGTAGAAAGCCTGCTTATATTCCGTTCAGAAAAGGGAATAATCCATTCGTTAAATGAGTTACAATCTATAGGATACCCTGATGAAAAAATAGAACAACTCAGTTGGTACCTGAAAATAGAAAAATAGCTAATTTTCTTTGTCCAATTAGTTAATATATTGTATTTTTGCGCTTTATTATTTCAAATTCTATGAATAAGAACCATTATGCCATTATCATGGCGGGAGGTATTGGCTCTCGCTTTTGGCCTGTAAGTACTTGGGCTTTTCCTAAGCAATTTCATGACATGCTGGGTACTGGACAGACGCTCTTACAGCGCACTTATCAACGCTTAGCTGATTTTATTCCTAAGGAAAATATTCTTATCTCTACCAATGAAATTTATAAAAACTTGGTAAAAACACAATTAGCAGATATTTCCGAGGAAAATTTGGTCTTGGAGCCCTCCATGCGTAATACGGCTCCTTGCATCCTCTATGCTACTATGAAAATTCAAAAGCGCAATCCCAATGCGGTCTTTATTGTAGCTCCTTCTGACCACTGGATAGAACAAGAAGACGAATTTCAGGACAATGTAAAAAACTGCTTTTCCCTATGTGAAACACAGGATATACTAATGACCTTGGGGATCAAGCCCACCTTTCCTAATACAGGTTATGGCTATATACAATATGATAAAACTGACCCACAGCCCAGCAAAAAAGTACTTCAATTCACTGAGAAACCTGATTATGAGCGGGCTAAACAGTTCCTTGCGGAAGGAAACTATCTATGGAATGCAGGAATCTTTATCTGGCATACTGAGAGTGTATTAAGAGCCTTTAAGAGATTCCAACCTCAGTTATTTTCGCTCTTCAAGAAAGGAGAAGCTGTTTATAATACCCCTGAGGAATGGTTATTTATCAAGAATAATTATGGAAAAGCAGAAAATATATCGGTAGACTATGCCATTATGGAGCCCTCTGACAACATCTATGTGTATCCTGTAGGGTTTGATTGGAATGACTTGGGTACTTGGGGCTCTCTACATGAGAAATTGGCTAAAGATTCCAATAATAATGCTGTGGTCAATGCCCTTACCTTGTTCAAAAATGCTTCTGATAATATCATTCGTACTGATACTAACAAAGTGGTAATTGTAGATGGTATAGAAAATTATATCATTGTAGATACCGCTTCAGTACTGATGATTTATCCTAAGGAAAAAGAACAGAGCATCAAAGAACTGTTAGGCGAAGTCAAAGAGAAATTTGGTAATAACCTCTCTTAGCCTCTTAGGAAATCAACTCTTGATATACCTTCAAAAGATTTTCACAGACCTTTTCGTCTGTGAATTTTTGCGCATAACTATAGCCTACCTCTTTCATCTGCTGCATACGCTCAGAAGAAGCGAGAAGTTGATCTATTGCCAGCCTTATCTCCAAAGCAGTATGTTCAGTAGGATTTACATAAATGCTGCCACTACCTCCCGCCTCCTCAAAGCAACTTCCTTTAGAGGTAATTACTGGCGTTTTGGAAAAGAGGGCTTCTATGATAGGAATACCAAACCCTTCAAAAACAGAAGGATAGCAGAATATAGTAGCTATTTGATATATCATAGCCAACTCTTGCATAGAAACATCAGAAAGTACTCGCACTTGTGATTGCATATCATTTTCCTTGCAATAAGCCTCTACTTTCTCATAATAAGCAGTCTTTTTCCCTACCATAATCAGCGGTAGGTCAGTACCTTTGAGTGCCTTTACAATCTCTAAGGCATTCTTTCTCGCCTCTATAGCTCCTACATTCAGTACAAATCGGTCAGGTAAGGCATATTTCTCTCTTACTTGATCTTTTTCCTTCTCCGTATAGGTTTGTTTAAAGGCAGCATGACACCCCTGATAGACTACTGATATTTTATTAGGATCTATATGAAAATAATCTACTATATCCTGCTTAGTTTGCTCGCTGATAGCGATGATATGTTGTGCTTTCTGGGCGGCATAGCGAAACTTTAGGGTATGTATCTTCCTATCAAAAGCACTGTACCACTGAGGAAAACGCAAGAAAATAAGATCATGTATGGTAACTACCGTAGGTACATATTTATATATGCCTATAGGTATCTCCCCTGAAAGTCCATGATAGATATCAAGTCGTTCTTTTTGGGCAAGAGTTGTGATATAAAAAAGTCTCCAAAGACTCTTAAACCGCTTCCAAAAGAAGCCTTTGGGATTGATCTCAGTGGTCTTTTCCGTCATCTTTACCCCTAAAAATTTCCTTTTTAAAGGATTAAAAAGCATCAATTCCATATCCGTTCTCTCTTGCAAGATACGAATAAGGTCGCGGCTGTAGTTACCTAAGCCTCGTAAATTATGGAAAGCCCGCTTGGCATCAAATCCTATTCTCATCTTTTTGTCTTTAAAACCTCTTTCAAAAACTTAGCTGTATAGCTCTTCCTATTCTTAGCTACTTCCTCTGGAGTACCCATAGCCACTACCTGTCCCCCTCCTTTACCACCTTCTGGCCCCATGTCTATTAGGTAATCCATCATCTTAATAACATCTAAATTGTGTTCAATGATAAGCACTGTATTTCCTTTTTCGGTGAGCCTGTTAAGCACCTCCATAAGGATTTTTATATCCTCAAAGTGCAGTCCTGTAGTAGGTTCGTCCAATATATAAAAGGTATTGCCTGTATCACGCTTGGAGAGCTCCGTAGCGAGCTTGATACGCTGTGCCTCTCCTCCTGAGAGCGTAGTAGACGGCTGTCCTAAGGTGATATAACCCAACCCTACTTCCTGTATCGTCTTGAGCTTTCTATAGATTTTCGGAATAGGTTCAAAGAAGGCTACTGCCTCGTCTATAGTCATAGCTAGTACATCGGCTATAGATTTCCCTTTGTAGCGAATTTCAAGGGTTTCTCGGTTAAAACGCTTACCATGACAGGTCTCACATTCTACCAAAACATCGGGAAGAAAGTTCATTTCAATCACCTTCATACCACCTCCTTCACAAGTCTCACAACGACCGCCCTTAACATTGAAACTAAAGCGTCCAGGTTTATAGCCACGAATCATAGCCTCTGGAGTATGGGAAAAGAGGTCTCGTATTTCCGAAAACACACCCGTATAGGTAACAGGATTGGAACGAGGAATACGTCCTATGGGAGATTGATCTATATCAATCACCTTATCAATATACTCTAAACCAACGATTTGCTTATAGGGCATTGGTTTTTTAAGCGCATTGTAGAAGTGTGCATTGAGGATGGGATAGAGTGTTTCATTAATTAAGGTAGATTTTCCAGAGCCTGACACCCCTGTTACCCCAATCATCATACCCAAAGGGAATTTCACTGATACATTCTTTAGGTTGTTCCCCGTACATCCTATCAATTCTATAAAATATCCATTACCTTTGCGACGCTCCTGAGGTACCTCTATGGCTCTTTCTCCATTAAGATAAGAAGCCGTCAGGGTATGTGTCTGAAGCATCTGCTGGGGGGTACCAGCAAAGATTACCTCTCCCCCACCTTTACCTGCCTTAGGACCTATATCTATCACATAGTCAGCGTGGAGCATCATATCGGCATCATGCTCTACCACCACTACAGAATTTCCTATATCGCGAAGCGATTTAAGAGAATTAATAAGTCGTTCATTATCACGCTGGTGTAGACCTATACTGGGTTCATCCAAGGTATAGAGTACATTGGTGAGCTTGGAACCTATCTGGGTAGCCAAGCGAATACGTTGTGCCTCTCCTCCTGAAAGGGTTTTGGAGCTTCTGCCTAAGGAAAGATAATCAAGTCCCACATCCAAGAGAAAACGCAGGCGCTCACGAATTTCCTTGAGAATCTCATGAGCTATCTTCTTTTGGCGAACAGAGAGTTTCTCAGGCAGGATATCAAACCACTGCATAAGCTCAGCTATGGACATAGCTGAAAGTTCTGCTATGTTTTTATCAGCAATACGAAAATATAAAGCTTCCTTGCGCAAGCGAGAGCCACCACACTCAGGACAGGTCTTTTCTTCCATAAAATCCTTTGCCCAACGCTGTATAGAGGCACTACTTTCCATATCTTGGTATTGTTGTTCTATAAAATTAACAATTCCATCAAAATCAATAGAAAAATCACGAGTAATCCCCATCACTTCAGACTTTTCAGAGAATTTTTCCTTTCCCCCGAAGAGTATCATATCTATGGCTTCCTTGGGGAGTTTCTCTACAGGATCAGAGAGCTTATGTCCAAACTTCCTAAGTATGGTTTCCAATTGCTGGAATATCCAAGTCCTCTTTTCGGCTCCTATAGCGGTAATAGCACCCTGCTTGATAGAAAGCGACATATCGGGAATGAGCTTGCTCAAGGTTACCTCTTGTATGGTACCCAGTCCATTACAGTGCGGGCACATCCCTTTGGGAGAGTTAAAAGAGAAGGTATTCGGCTCAGGTAAGGGGTAAGAAATCCCCGTGGTAGGACACATAAGGTTACGGCTGAAGTAACGAGGTGTCTCGTTCTTATCGCTTAATATCATCAGGATCCCATTACCATGTCGCATAGCTGTTTGTATACTTTCGGATAAACGACGCTGGGTAATATCATTGTTCTTTATTTCTAAGCGGTCAATCACCACCTCTATATCATGGGTTTTGTAGCGATCCAGCTTCATTCCGTACTCTATTTCACGAATCTGCCCATCTACACGTACTTTGAGGAAACCCTGCTTGGCGATTTGCTCAAAGAGTTCGCGATAGTGTCCCTTGCGCGATTGTACTATAGGCGCTAAGATATGAATTGCCTTGCCCTCATACTCTTGGAGAATAAGCTCTTGTATCTGGCTATCGGTATAGCTAACCATTTTTTCGCCTGTGCGATAGCTATAGGCATCGGATGCACGGGCATAGAGTAGACGTAGAAAGTCATAAATCTCGGTAATAGTCCCCACAGTAGAGCGAGGTGACTTGGAGGTAGTTTTCTGCTCAATGGCTATTACCGGAGAGAGTCCGTCTATCTTATCCACATCAGGGCGCTCCAGTCCTCCTAAAAACTGGCGGGCATAAGCTGAGAAGGTCTCTATATAGCGACGTTGTCCCTCGGCATAGATTGTATCAAATACTAAAGATGATTTCCCACTCCCTGACAGCCCTGTTACCACCACTAGTTTATAACGAGGAATCTGTACATCTATATTTTTTAAATTATGCACTCTTGCTCCTTGTACTATAATATTCTTATCCTTTTTCATTCAGTTATAAATAGCGGACAAAGTTAATTGTTTTTTTCAGAATTTCCTTACTTTTATTTTAAAAAATTTTCCTAAAAAGAAAAAGCTACTCACTTTTGTCTTGTAAGCTTCTCCAAGAGAATTTGCCCAATCAGGACTAAAGATAAGTAGTTTCTATTTTTATATAAGGAAAAAGAAAAATCTTTTAGCCTAAGAATTTTGGGAGTTCCCAATGATATTTTACGGAAAGCATACGCACAACAATAACTACACAAATGGTAATAAAAACCACCCATGCATGATATTCTGCCATAATACCATTAAGTAGAAAGTATACTGTACCTCCAGCCACACAGGCTGTTGCATAGATTTCTTTTTGGAAAATAGCAGGCATTCTATTAGCTAAAATATCACGTATTACTCCTCCAAAACTCCCTGTCATAGTTCCTAAAACAATAGCTATCGTTGGAGAAAGATCATAACGAAGTGCTTTTTCTAATCCAATAATAGTAAAAACTCCCAACCCAATAGCATCAAAAAGTAACAGCCAATAACTCCAGTGAGCCGAAAACTTAGTCTTGAAAAGTAAAGTGAAAACTACACTTACTCCTATCATAAAGATATACATGAGGTTCTTCATCCAAAAGACAGGAGTACTCCCTATCATAACATCACGGAGTGTACCTCCCCCTACTCCTGTAACGAAAGCTAAAATAAACATTCCAAAAACATCCATACGTCGTTCTAAACCAAGCAAAACACCGGAAATTCCGAAAACAAAAGTTCCTATAAGATCCCAAAGATAAATAGGATCTGAGGCTATTGTCTTAATCTCTTGGCTTAGAGAAGTAAACCCTTCACCAAGACATGAAATCATTTCATTCATTTTCTATAATTCTATAAAAGGTTTTATTGCACTGATAAGGTTAGTACTAGGTTGCAGAGCTTCAGTGCGCCATACGAGTTCTCCTTTGTGGAAAATCATATAGGTGGGAATCCCATTAATTTTTAGCTTTTGGGTAAGTTCCTTGTTTTTATCAATATCAATCCTAATCACACGCACAGCCTCTCCTAAAGAATCGGCTACTTGCTGAATAGAATCAATGGCATCTTTAGCTAAATAATGCCATCCTGCATAAAAAACAATAAGCACAGGCTTACTAGTGCTGATTATATCTCCAAATACTGACATGTTATTCTTCTTTTATCTTTCAGATTTTCAGTTGAAAAATTATGATACTTTTTCTAAACAACATAAATTTTTTTTCTATTTCTCCTCAAAGGAAAGCTCATTTTTATCTTTCTTTTTTAGTTCGATAACAGTGATTTCAGGCGGCATACCCACACGTCCAGGAAAAGCCAAGTAACCAAACCCACGATTTACATTAATATATTTTCCTTTTTCCTTATAAACACCACCCCAATATTTATATCGCCAACTGGCAGGACTCCACTTGATTACTCCTGGAATTTCTATACCAAACTGCATGCCATGAGTATGACCACTTAGGGTTAAGTGAATGAAATTAGGGTCATCTATCACCTTATATTGCCAATGAGTGGGATCATGAGAGAGAAGAATCTTAAAATCAGACCTATCCACTGTAAGCAATGCTTGATCTAAGTCCCCTTTTTTAATAAATCCTTCACCCCAATTTTCTACTCCCACTACAGCAATACGCTGTCTTCCACGGGAGAGAAACACTGACTCATTATTGAGCAAACAAAAACCAAGCTGATCATGCATTTGCTTGAGGTTTTCTAAATTTTTTGCTTTATCTTGTGGTGAATCCCATTGTACATAATCACCATAGTCATGGTTCCCAAGCACAGAGTACACGCCGTCTTTAGCATGTATTTGTTTGAAATATGATATCCAGGGAATCATTTCTTCTGCCTTATTATTGACCAAATCCCCCGTGAAGAAGATCACATCTCCCTTTTGGGCATTAATCATATCAATGCCATATTGTACTTTTTCTGCATTGTCAAAACTCCCTGAATGAATATCGGAGATGTGTACCACCCGATAACCATCAAAGGCATCAGGAAGATCATCAAAATAAAGGGTATGCTTTATAACTCTAAAATTATATTTTCCCCAGAACATTCCGTAAATCATACCTGCAAAAGGAATAGCAGCAATCCCCATCCCTATAAGGCTGACAAAACGTCTACGAGAGGGAATTACTTCTTCCTTTTTCATACGGAAAGGAGCACAGAGTAAGCGGATGAGAGTCTCCCCGAGAAAAAACAAACTTATAAGCGTAACAAACAAAAGCCAAGAGAGAAAAAGTCCAAAGGAAAATTGACGATGAACATCCCAAACACCTGCAAAAGATTCATTCCAAAAATAAAGGAAATAAAAAAAGAAAAAAGCAGATGCCACGTAATATAGGTAAGTAAAGACCTTGTATTTTACTGCTTTACGTACACAAAAAGCACTCAAAAGCACCATAAGTACGTAGAAGATACAAAGATAATTAATAAAATGATGCATTTCTTAATTCTACTAAATTGAGCGCAAATGTACAACAAAAAGGCACAAATACGCTCAATAATAAAGATATTTTAACAAAAAAATTATTTTGGATAAGCAATACGCAAGTGATAAATATTAAAAAGTTTTTCTTTAAGAACTTTTTTAATTTTCTCAATATCCTTAAAAGTAATATCAGCATTAAGGAATTGCCTTTCTTCTATTTGCCTTTTAACAATATTCTCTACTAAAGTATCAATTGCGTCAATAGTAGGATTAACAAGACTTTTAGAAGCAGCTTCTACAGAATCAGACATCATAAGGATTGCTGTTTCTTTAGAAAAAGGAATGGGACCTGAATAGCGGAAATCATCCTCATTAAGAGGTTCTCCTGAATCCAGTTGTTTTTTATAAAAATAATAAATAAGACTATTGCCATGGTGAGTTCGAATAAAATCAATAATACGGTCTGGGATATTATTAGCTCTTGCCATCTCAATACCATCAATTACATGGCTTTTAATAATCCTGGCACTTTCAACAGGAGTAAGCTCATCATGTGGATTTACAGAAGTTTTTTGATTCTCAGTAAAATAGAGTGGATTCTTCATCTTACCAATATCATGATAGAGAGCACCTACACGCACAAGCATCGCGTTAGCGCCAATAGCTAAGGCGCTTGCTTCAGCCAAGTTAGACACTTGTAAAGAATGCTGAAAAGAACCAGGTGCTTTTTCAGAAAGCTCTCTAAGCAGTCTATTGTGAGTATCAGAGAGCTCTAAGAGAGAAACATTAGAAACCAATCCAAACACTTTCTCATACAAATAGGTAAGAGGTTGTACAAAAAGTGTAAGAAACCCATTAAGAATAAAAAGACCAATTGTAGGATAATGGATATTATGGAGATTTCCCGTAGATATCATCAATTGGCAAAGATATGTTACAATATATGCGGCAACAATGTATGTAATAACCATAAAAAGATTAATACGATAATGCATTCCACCTTTAGTATCAAGTAAAAGCACTCCTGCTACTATGACATTAGTATAGATAAATTGGAAACTATTAGGAACAATAAACCCTATTAATATAAGTGTGATGATATAAAGAAACATTCCCAGACGTAGGTCAAAAAAGGCTTTCATTACTATAGGAAAAATGCATATTGGTAGGGCATAAATATAATCCGCATTTGCCTTAGTGATCCAAGAAACACCTGCAACAAAAAGTAATATAGTAACAAAAATCAGAGTTACAATATTATTATTAGCAAACATTTCTCCTTTGAAGTGATACAAATAAAGTAGAATCATACTAATAAGCATTGTCACAATAAGCACATAGCCTAAGAAAGAAAGGGTTGTTATATTTTCAGAACTATTCAGCGCATATTCTTTTTGCAAAGAAGTAAGTATTGCAAGTTTTTCGGCTGATACTAACTGACCTTTTTCAATAATAAGTTGACCCTTTTTAACTACTCCATAAGAATGAATAATCTTTTTAAGATTTTCCTCTAATGTTTTCTGAGTAAAATGTTCGTTAACAAAAATATTAGGCAACATAACTTCAGAAAAAATAGCATAATAAGTGTCCATATATTCTACAAAAGGCTTTTCCTTAAAATAAGAATAAATAGCCTCCTTTGTTTGGTTAAGAAAGAAAAAGTCATTCGGAGTAAAGGTAGAGACTTCATTACCTTCTACCAAGAAAATTTCTTTATCAGAAAGTTCCTGAGAAGAATAAAAAACACCATTACGGTAGACCTTCTTTAGAAATTCTTCTCCTTTATGTAAGAGTCTTTCCTGTTGTGAAGGTGCTATGGAAGCAAAGTAAGACAAAGCCTTTTGATAATAATTTTTCTTAACAGAGGCCAAAACTGTAGTATCCTTAAAGAAATAAGTGGGCGATTGGCTTTCTGTGAATTGTCTTTCTTTAGCAATCTGTTCATTTGTTTTTTTTAAGGTAAAATCAAAAGGAGCATACAAAGAAGGATGTAACCATGGTTTCCCAGACTGAAATTCATAAGAGAATTTACTTCCTTTGGGTAAGAGAAAAATAATAGCTACCACAAGTACTACTGCAAGAAAGAATTTGTAAAGGAGACCTTGCTTTGTATATAATTTATACCAAAAATGCTTTATTTTCATAATAGAAGATTTATCTAAAGATAGTATTAGTCCCTGAGCAATGGCAAAGTGGAGCATCGTAAGAGCCCTTCCTGTTTAGAGATTTCAGCATACGGGATTTCTTCTACAGTAAAGCCTTTAGCTCTAAGCCACTGATTAAGCCGGATAAAATTTCGTTCAGAAACCACTATATCAGGAGCAATAGAAAAAATATTACTAAACATCTGATACATTTCCTCACGTTCTATATGAAAAAGATTTTCCTTGCCAAAAAGATCTACTAAGTATTGATAATCTTCCTCACTGCGAAATCCTCCTTTGTAAATAATTCCTTTATCAACACCTACAGGCTGAAAACAACAATCTAAGTGAAGTGCATTATCACGAGGTTCTGTGTTGGACTTAACCAAGTCAAATGCCTTCACTATCTTATTAGGAAAGAGTGCTTTAAGCAGCTCTACTCCTTCCCTATTGGTGCGTGCTGTCTTATAATTTGCATAATCAGCTCCATAGTAAGTGCCTACGAAGATATGATCATTCCATGGCATCACATCGCCTCCTTCAATATGTATTTCAGGGGAAGGAACGATATATTGAGAAGGAGGAATCTGGCGAACTATATACTCAATAGCTTGATATTCTTCTTCTCTTTCAGGTAGAATGTTGGCTTTGATAAACTTGTCTTCAATCACAAAACCAATATCACGAGTGAAAATCTGGTTGCAATTCTCTATTAATTCAGGACGGTATACTTCTACCTCATATTTTTTAAGCACTTTGGCAAAAGCCTCCATTTCAGGAATCATATCTTCTTCCAAAGGATAAGTTCCTGCCAATATATGTTCTAAAGATTTAGGGTCATAAGCCTCCTGAGCCGTGGGAGTGGCACCATTGCTCTGAGCAGTCCCTAAGATAACTGCTCGTAGGCGATTCGTCTCGTTCTTTACTTGTATTTTCATTAGGATTAATTTTGGTGCAAATATACGGAAAATATATGAAATTATTTTATTTGGCTAAAAAAAGAAAAAATCATATCTTTGCCTTCCTAAAAACAATAAATTTTAATTATGTGAAAAAACATATCATTTTGCTGCTATTGCTCACTTCCACAGTAGGTATGGCACAAATTACTGTTGGGATACGGCTCAATAATCCATTAGTCTATGCCTCTTTTATTTCTCCCTTATATAATGAGGATGGGAAAAAATTCAACACCTATGGGAATTGGGGTGTTTTCAATTCAGGCGTCTTTGCTCGGATTCCTCTCAAAGAAAAGCATTGGGTATTACATACTGAACTTCTATATAAGAATGAGGGAACTCATCTCAGTGGCTTCGATATTCCCAATAAGGATAGGGGGCCTTATTATAGAGAAAGCCTCTATGAAGAAAAAAGACATTTTTCCCTCCAATATATAGATGCTCCTTGTCTGCTACAATGGGAAGGCAAGCGTATGTTCAGGGGGTACCTACAAGCAGGTTTTTCTCTCAAATTCTTAACCCATGCCTCCTATACTAATGGTTGGTTTAATGCCCCTGATGAGAATGTAACCCCACATTTTAACCGACTCGTTCTTACAGGGCAAGTAGGAGGCGGTGTGCTCTGGGACATCAAGCGAGTGATGATCACCGCCGATATGCGTGTATCTTGTAATCTCACCCCTATTACAGGCCACAAGGTTCGTGGTGTAGATTTTAGTGATAGTACAGGCTTTTCTCTCACTCTCGTCTCAGTAGGAGTAGGATACAAATTGGGATATAAGAAGAAATAATTAACACTATAGCATGAAACAACATGAAGAAGTTATCAAGATTATGGGAGAAAACGGAGGATGGGCTACCCTTGGTTTTCTTTATCATCATGTAGATACGTCCGAATGGAAAACCAAAACGCCTTTTGCTACCATAAGGCGAATTGTTCAGGACGAACGCTTCTTTTTCAAAATAAAAGCAGGACTATGGGCACTGAAAAGTCACAAAGAGCAGCTTTTAGAGAAATTTGAATTAGAAGTATCCACTAAGAAAGAACAAGATTTTTCCCATTCCTATTTCCAAGGATTATTGGTTGAAATTGGGAATCTCAAGGGATACCACACATATATCCCGCCGCAGGATAAGAATAAACTATTCCTTGATAGAAAATTAGGTAATGTCTCTTCCTTAGATCAGATATTAGATTTCACCTATCCTGAAGTGATCAAAAGAGCCAAAACCATTGATGTCATATGGTTCAATGAGCGGAAATTTCCTCACGCTTCCTTTGAAGTAGAGCATACTACTGATATACAAAATTCTCTACTCAAATTCAACGAGTTACAAGATTTCTACACTAAGTTCTATATCCTTAGTGCAGCAGAAAGAAAACGAGAATTTGAACAGAAAATAGCTTATACTTCCTTCAAAGATATAAGGAATAGGGTGTCTTTTATTGATTATGATTTTGTAGCAAACTTACATACCAAGAGCTTTGAACTACTGAAAATAGGACAGTTATAATATAAAAACGAATCAAACCCTTAACAACTATAGAAAACACAAATGGAACCCATAGATTTTAACAAACCCAATATGGAATACGGAGAAGATAATATACAGACCCTTGAGTGGCAGGAGCATGTACGTATGCGCCCTGGTATGTACATAGGTAAGCTCGGCGATGGCTCCTCAGCTGATGATGGGATCTATATCCTACTGAAGGAGGCGATCGATAACTCCATAGACGAGTTTGTCATGGGGGCTGGTAAGCAGATAGAGGTACGTATAGAGGACAACAAGGTTACTGTACGTGATTTCGGACGTGGGATTCCCTTAGGAAAAGTGGTAGATGTAGTTTCCAAGATGAACACAGGAGGAAAATATGATTCCCGTGCTTTCAAAAAATCTGTGGGGTTAAATGGAGTAGGTACCAAGGCTGTCAATGCACTTTCCTCCTATTTCTATGTAGCTTCCGTACGTGACGGACAGCGAAAAAGTGCCACATTCTCTTTGGGGGTATTACAAGAGGAATCTCCCTTGGAAGCCTCCAATGAAAAAAGAGGTACCTTAGTAACGTTTGTCCCCGACGGAACCATCTTTAAGAACTACAAATTCCGTTCGGAATATGTGGTAAGAATGCTTAAAAACTATACCTACCTCAATCCTGGACTTACTATTATATATAATGGAGAGAAATTTTTCTCTGAAAATGGTTTGGAAGACCTGCTCAAAGAAGACAACAACGAAGAAGATTTTGCCTATCCTATTATCCACCTCAGTGGAGAGGATATAGAGATTGCCCTTACTCATAGCAAAAGCCAATACAGCGAGCAATATTACTCGTTTGTCAATGGGCAGAATACCACCCAAGGAGGTACCCACCTCAATGCTTATCGTGAAGCCATTGTAGCTACCTTACGCAACTATTATAACAAACCTTATGAAGCCTCTGATATTCGTAAGTCTATTATTGGAGCTATCTCTATCAAGGTGATGGAGCCTGTTTTTGAGAGTCAAACCAAGACCAAATTGGGTTCTACTGAGATGGGAGAAGGTATGCCTTCAGTACGTACTTATATTACCAATTTCGTGCAAAAACATTTAGACGATTATCTACACAAGCAACCTGGAATAGCTGAAGAGATACAGCGGAAAATCCTACAAGCAGAGCGCGAACGCAAGGAACTATCAGATATTCGTAAACTCGCGCGCGACCGAACCAAGAAAGTGAGCCTACACAACAAAAAGCTACGAGACTGCCGTATTCACCTAACCGATAGTAAGCACGAACAAGCCCTTGAAAGTACCCTCTTTATCACCGAAGGAAACTCCGCTTCAGGGTCTATCACTACCTCCCGCGATGCCAATACCCAAGCGGTATTCTCTCTGCGTGGAAAGCCGCTAAACTCGTTTGGGAAAACTAAAAAAATTGTCTATGAGAATGAGGAATTCAACCTCCTACAAGCCGCTTTGGATATAGAGGACTCCATAGAAAACCTGCGATATAACAATATTGTCCTTGCCACCGATGCCGATGTAGATGGGATGCACATTCGCCTGCTGCTGATCACCTTTTTCCTACAGTTCTTCCCTGAACTGATCAAGGAGGGGCATGTATATATCCTACAAACGCCCCTATTCCGTGTACGCAATAGTAAGGAAACTATTTATTGCTATACCGATGAAGAACGTATTGCTGCTATAGAAAAACTAAAAAATCCTGAAATTACACGATTCAAAGGGTTGGGAGAGATCTCCCCGGATGAGTTCAAACACTTTATCGGTCAGGATATGCGCCTTGACCCTGTAATGATAGACAAAACCATGCATATAGAGAAATTATTGGACTTCTATATGGGCAACAATACTCCTGAGCGCCAAGATTTTATTATTAATAACCTCAAATACGAGGTATAGCTAAAACAAATCCCCACAAGTAGCTTATATATTTGTGGGGATTCATTTTTTGTAGTTTTTATTCTATTTATCAATATTAATACTATCTCTAATAGGAATAAATATTCTTTCCTTTGAAAATTCAGTCAAAGTCCAGAACCTAATGAAAAAGTAAAAAAAATAGAAAAACCTAACTCTCAATCCTTCCAATTACCCTAAAGTTACCGTCCCTCGTGTAATCCAAATCACCTATCGCAATGCTAATGTCATTCTTAAAGCTGTAGGATTGTCCTATTGATTTCTAAAAGTACCTCCCAAAATATTATCTTCTATGCTTTTGAAAGAAATTGAACTTTACTATAAAGTTTAATTTCTTTCTATATTGGTATATTCTTACCCCTAAAACAAATAAAAATAAGGGAATGATATTGAATAAAGAAAAAAAAGAAAACATCATACACCCTATAATTAACAAAGGAGCATATAAAAGAAGTATTATTACATCTATTAATATAAAATAGGTTTTATCTTCTATATCATAATGATAAAAATAGGGTTTCCCTTTCTTTTCCTTATACAAAAAATAAGGAATAAGGATATATAACAATATAGAAATATAAAAATAGGTCTTGAATAGAAAAGGAATATCTATTCTGTCTTCAAAAAACAGAGATTGTGCCAATGAATATGGAATTGTTCTAAAAAAAGCAATTATATAATGTGGAGTAGAAATACTAAACCCTCCTGTACCAGGCATCGCAACAAAAGCTGTCGTAGCCAATACACTATTATAACATAAAAATAGTAGGAGAACTATATAAATATTACATCTTATATTTATATTGAGATTTTTCATATTTTTAATTTTCAATTATGCAAAATCATTTTGAAGGATTTAAAACAATGATATACAGAAAGATAACATCTTTAACATTGATACAACACATGAATAAGTTTATATTATATAGAGAAACTCTCAATCTAAAAGCCTCTATTATTTGAAATGCACAACAGGTTCTACTTATCAATATCAATACTATCTCTAATAGGAATAAATATTCTCTCTTTTGGAAATTCAAATGAATCATAATATTCCTTTTTTGTAGAATAACGGATGTCTTTAAAAAGAAATTTCCCATCATAAGCATCTATATAATACTTACGTGCGGAACCTTCTTCTCCACGACTAATAAATTCTAATGAATAAACGTATTTTCCTTCTATCTTCATTCGGCTAAAGAAACATCTTACAAATCTTCCTTGGTAAGGTTCAAAGATATCTACCCCAAGAGCATTAAGAATAATATTTCTTACTTGTTCTATACCTATAAAATAGTAGTCATCATAATATTTAGTTTCTATAAGCTTTCCTTTGCGGTTAAAAGTACGTGTAGGACCTACCTCACAATCACTTACATAGAAAGTTTTTTCTATGAGCCTACCTTTTCTGTCATATATCTTTACTGTTTTTAAAGGCTCATTTCCAAAAGAAGAATTTCCTCCTCCAAAAACTATAGTCATTCTAGCACCTGCATTTTTGGAAAAAAGAGAAATATCTATGTTATTCTTCTTTTCAAATTCTATTTTAAATGAAAAAGCACCTTTAAGTTTATCATAATATTTTTCTAATTCTCGTTTACACTCCTCATCTTCGGGGTAATTATAGCAAATATCCAATAATGCTTGGTAGGTTTTCAAATCTACTATATTAACTTTTTCTGTATGATTATCATGACAATAATCATAGCCTTTGATGACTTGCGCTTTACCTATAGCTACTATAAAGATCACTAATAAGATACATCTTTTGTTCATATTATTTTTTTATCTAATTCTCCACTGATGCAAACTTGCGGCTCATGTCTTATTTTTTAACAGTATATTTAACACATTACCAACAAAGATATATTTTTCAAATAGCAATTATCCAGCCTAATATAAAAAATAATACCCATATAATATGCAACACCTAAACAATTATAGCTCTTTCAGCATCTCTTATCTTCTTTTGCCAAAGGTATAATAACAAAGAACAAATCACTACATACACCCCAAACAATATATAATACACCTGATATTGCCACAGAGGTGGTTTGTATATTTCATAATCCATTCGTTGCATTAGATCTTCCGTATCAAACCAACTTCCAGCCATCCAAGAGAACTGAAATATCGCAAAAATATTGTAAATCCAAAATAAAAATATAATTTTATATAGTTTCATCGTTTTAAAATTTTTATAGTTATTTCTAAAAATCCACTCACTACACTGGCATATTCCTTGTAGCTCAATTCCTATCAATTAGGCTTTAGTGCTTTTATATTATGCTAATTGTTAGTGCTTTATTTTTATAACAACATATCTGATATATTACCTTACTAGTGAAAAAGTAAGAGAGTTTAAATTCATTTTCTCCCATTCATTTTTTATTTCTTCAGAAACAAAAATACTCTTTTCACTATCCACACAAATCCAATCTTTGGTAAGTGTAGCTATTTCCAAGATCCATCTAATAGCATTCCTTTTGGCGATCGCTTTCATTAGTGCCTTGGGAGGGAATAACTTATCTATGGGGACAAATATACAAAAAATTATACCACTGTACAATAAAAAATCTCTAACCATCGAGGTTAGAGATTTGTATTTTATATAGGTGTTCTTTACAACACATCTATCACTTTAGAGAGACGCTGTGTGATTTCCTCAATAGAACCTATACCATTGATAGAGTGATATTTGCCTTGCTTTTTGTAAAAGTTAATGAGAGGAGCGGTTTTTTGGTTGTATTCTACAAAGCGGTTGCGAATTTTGCCTTCGTCTTGGTCATCAGAGCGGCCACTTACTTTGCCTCGTTCTACAAGTCTTTTGATTAGCTCTTCATCGTCAGCATCAAGGGCTAAGGTTGCACTGATATTCATTTGCTTAGAAGCCAAGAATGCATCTAGCGCTTCGGCTTGGGTTATGGTACGAGGGAATCCGTCAAAGATAAAGCCTGCTGCATTGGGGTTCTTTTCTATTTCCTCTTGGAGCATTTGGATCGTTACCTCATCGGGAACAAGTTGTCCCTTATCCATATAAGATTGAGCTAATATTCCCAAATCAGTACCATTTTTCAAATGCTTTCGGAACAAGTCCCCTGTGGAAATATGCACCAATCCATATTTCTCTTTTAAAAAAAGCCGCTTGTGTTCCTTTCCCTGCTCCTGGTTTCCCAAACAAAACCAAATTTTTCATATTTTCTATATTTAGTTGATATATTTCAGGGAGATTTCTCCCCAATTCATCATAATCCAATCCATAGCCCACAATAAAACGATTAGGAATAGAAAATCCTATATGATGTACTGTTAAATTCTTTGTATAAGCTTCTGGTTTGAAAAACAAAGTTACTATACGTAAGGAAGCTACCTTTTTATCTGCAAAGAAGTTATAGATTTCCTCCAGAGTATTACCTGTATCCACAATATCTTCTATCACAACTACATCTCTGCCTACTATATCAAAAGGAAGCCCAAAGAGTTGCTTAACCTTATGTGTACTTTGCAAACCTTCATAAGAGGAAAAGCGTACAAAAGACACCTCACAATTTCCTTTGTAAGCACGAATAAAATCCGATGCAAACATGAATGAACCATTAAGTATAGAGATGAAAAGGGGTGTTTTCCCATGCATTTGCTCTTCTACTTCTCTGGCAAGCCTTTCTACTTCTTGTGCTATTTTTTCACTAGAGATATAAGGGCGGAACTCTTTATCAAGTATCTTAATTAGCATAAATATTTTTTTAAAGCTACAAAGGTAAGATTTTTTTGTCACATAATAATACTTTTTTTATCTTTTTTCAATTATAAAAATACTTTATTTTTAAGTATTTAGGAAACTCAAGAAAATAAAACGTTTTTTCTTTTGCAAAAAATACTAAAATTCCTACCTTTGCCCAATAAATAAAGAAAAAATTGTACGCTATTTTAGATATAGAAACCACTGGAGGAAAGCTTAATGAGGAATCTATTACTGAAATTGCTATCTATCGTTTTGATGGCAATGAGGTAACTGATCGTTTTATTTCTCTTATCAACCCTGAGAAGAAAATAGATGATTTTGTAGCTCATCTTACAGGTATCTCTAACAAAATGGTTCGCAATGCACCTAAGTTCTACGAGGTAGCTAAGCGCATTATAGAAATTACAGATGGATGTATTATCGTAGCTCATAATGCCGCTTTTGATTACCGAATATTGCGCTTGGAGTTTCGAAGATTAGGTTTTGATTTTCATCGCAATACTATCTGTACAGTAGAGATGTCTCAGCGATTGCTACCCCAGGAATCTTCTTACAGTCTGGGAAAACTCACTCGATCATTAGGTATTCCCCTGTTGGGCAGGCACAGAGCAAATGGAGACGCCATGGCTACGGTACACCTTTTTAAGCTACTACTGACTAAAGATACTCAAAAAACCGCTTTGACTGAGTTTGTTAAACAAAATTTACATCCCTCATTAAACACTCACTTACTATCCATTTTGGATACACTTCCTAACCAGTTAGGAATATATTATATTTATGACAAAAAAGGAAAGCTCATTTTTCTATCCAAAAGCAAGAATATCTATAAGCGTGTCAATGAACATTTTACTTCTGAAAATAAAAGAGATCTTTATATACAGAAACATGTAGGAGAGATCATGTATGAACTCACAGGAACTACTCTCATTGCCACTCTCAAGGAAGCACAGGAACTTCAAAAGAAACCTTTCCTTAATAGAAAGAAAAAGAAAAAATCCTTTCCCTTTGTTTTAGTAGCTCATACTAATGAAAAAGGATACATACAACTTTCCATAGAATTTGTAAATACTTCTCAAGAGAATTTAGCCATTTTTGAAAGCAAAGAAGAAGGTCTCAATCTACTTTTTGAACTTACCGAACGTTACCAACTCTGTACTAAACTCAATGGATTTTCTAAAGCACATACTTATTGTTATAACCACTCTATCGGTCAATGTAAGGGAGCTTGCATGGGTGATGAACCCTTTGATGAATATAATCAAAGAGTTTATAAAGCGCTTGAACATTATACACTTAAAAATAGAACCTTTGTCATTATGGACAAAGGACGTACTGTACAGGAGAAAAGTATTATCTTTGTGGAAAATGGTTATATCAAAGGATATGGCTTCATTGAACTGAACTATCATCTGTCAAAGAATATTCTCCAAAAGTATCTTACTCCTATGGAGCATAATTCTGAAATGGCACATTTATTAGAATATCACCTTAGAAAACACCCTTTAGCAAAACAGATTCCTATAAAAGATTAACATCTTGAACTGAATCCCATTTTTTTTATGTACCTTTGCCCCGAAAAAGATTACTATATTTTTTAATGAAAAAACGTACTATCCTTAGCCTATTACTCTTTGCTTTTGTTCTCTCATTTTTTGTGACCAATTTAGGTTATGAATCACAGATACTCCTTCAAAGGATTTTTTCCTCTCAAGTGGAAATTCTCCCCCAAGAGAAACAATATAGTATTGACCCAGATTGGATTCTTAAAGATAAAAACAACAGGCAGTTTTCTTTTACTCAATCCAAAGGAAGAGTAAAGTTTGTTTATTTTTTCTCTTCATGGAGAGCTATGAGTATTGCTGATCTTACAGGTATTCAGAAGCTTTATGATGATTATCACAACAAAATAGATTTCTACATCATCACCAATGAACTTCCCCAGCCTGTAGAACAGAAACAACAAGATAGAAAATTCACTTTTAAAGTAACTTATCTTATTCAAGAAGTCAAAATGCCTTTTGATCCTGAGAAGATTCCCTCTGGATATATTATAAATAAAGAAGATAAAGTAGTAGCTCAGGGGTTTGGAAATACTCGGTGGAATAGTAACAAAGTACGAAAGCTATTGAATAATTTAATAAGTTCATCCTTATAACTTTTTCTAAAAGAAATATTTATTAAATATTATTTATCATGAAGAAAATACAATCCATCATATCAAAGATCTTAAAAAACAGAGATTTCCGTTTCTGGGGATTACAAATTTTTTTAGCTATTGTGCTAATTACTGTAATTGTTTATATAATACTGCTTTCTCTGAATAGCTGGACAAGGCATGGACAATTTGTTGTAGTTCCTGATCTCTCCTCAAAGCCCTTGAGTGAAGCGCAAAAACTGTTAGAAGAAAGTCATCTACGCTATGAGGTAACTGATTCTGCTACTTATGATCCCAAAATTCCTAAATATGCCGTCATTAGCCAAAGCCCAGAAGCTAATGAAAAGGTAAAGAAAAACCGAAAAATATACCTAACTCTTAACCCTTCTAATTATCCCAAAGTTACTGTACCTCGTGTAATTCAAATCACTTATCGTAGTGCTGATGCTACCTTAAAAGCAGTCGGCTTATCAGTAGGTAAAGTAACCTATGTCAATAATATAGGTAAGGATATGGTATTAAGAATGTTCTATAAGGGAAAGGAAGTAAAACCTGGAGATATGCTTACTAAAAAATCAGTAGTGGATTTAGAATGTGGAAATGGGTTTAACCCTGCTAATCCTGATGCTCCCATTTCCGAAGATAATGATACAGATAACGATAAATCTAAGGATAACGGAGGAATTGATTTTTAATAAATAGAAAAAAATCATGAATATAAAACTTTTATTTAAAACTACTAAAGCCATTTATTTTGGTATGCTATTTTCCATAATGTTCTTTGGATCAGTTATCTATTTTATTACTCCAAAAGAAGTTTGGAGCTATTCTTTTTCCTCTGAAAGTGCTTTACTTCCTGTGGGTATATTACTTTCAATTATTGCTCCTTTTTTTAGTAATTGGCTTTATAAGAAAAACTTAAATAATATTTCTACAGAAATATCTTTGAATAAAAAGCTCATTGACTTTCAAAAATATTCCATCCAACGTTATGCCATTATAGAAGGCACCATTCTCTTTAACCTTGCTATTGCTTTTCTTTTACACACAGCTATTTCTTGGCTATTAGGTTTAGTATTACTTTGTTTTTTCTATACTTTTTCTCCTACTAAAGAAAAAGTTATAAGAGATTTGAACCTCAATCCAAAGGAGCAAAATGATTTTCTTAGAGAATTAGAATAAGAAAGAAGCCTTACCTTATTAGAAACTAAACTTTGAAGTTTAATTTTATTTTACATTAATCCATTCTTATTCCATTCCAAGAGTCAATTTCTTAATCAATGAATATTGTTTACTCAATTATTCATATTTTCAAAGATATAAATAATATGATTAAAGTTATTGGCATTAGAAAATCAGGTAATATTATCCAAACATTTCCTTTATTGAAATTATTCTTTTGCTTTATTTCAATAATATGTAGAATACCTGCACCTATCAGAAATACACAAAAAGGAATGGCTGTTGCTATCCAAAAACAATCACGTACCCAATGACATAAAATACCACAAATGCCAATTCCTAAGGATACAAATCCTAATTCTTTTTGGAATCCATTAGAAACCCAGCCTATTGTCCTAGCCACTTTTTCACTTAATATAGTATGACCAATAAAGTTAAAGATTCCAAAAAATCCAACTCCAATAACCAGATGTGAATACAAAGACCAAAAAAGAAAACTAGCTCCTCCCACAAAACTATAAAGAATAAAAGCTATTATCCAACAAATGAAATAAACAATAAGATATATCATATTTATTAATTTATACTACTAATTCAGATAGGAAAACTTATCCCTTCTTTATCAAAATAAATTAAGCAAAGTTACAAATTTAATTACTAAAAATAAAGAAGTTACGAACATTAAATTATTGTTAATTTCATATCTATTGCTTATTCTTTTTCAATTATTATTTATTAAAATACAGTTAGTTACATATTATATAAAAAGCCCATAAATAATTAAAGTCATATAATTTCTCTGAACAGCTACTTTTTTTGCCAAAAAAATTGTACTTTTACACCCTAAATTAAAATAGTTGTATGAAAAAAATATTACTTTCTATGCTTTGTATTGCCCTCTATGCTTGTCAAGAAAACAATGCTACAGAACCTTCTGTAACCAAAGAGGAGCAAGAAAAGAAATTAGCTCAAGAACGTTTTACTGCCTTGGGAAAGGAACTTGATGAATATCCTTCTTTCAAGGAATGTGAAAGTATCACCACCAAAGATGAAAAACTCAAATGCTTTACAGATAATCTCTCTAAACACTATCAAGAGATGCTCAACAGTCAAAAGTTAGCTATTGGAGATGCGCTTACCGACACTGTAAAAGTAACTTTACTCATTAGTAATGAAGGAATTATCAGCGTAAAAGAAGTTGAAATGTCTGATAAAACAAAAGAGCTCCTTCCCTCCTTAGAAAGTTTATTAAAGAATGAAACTGAAAAGTTAGCTCCTATAATTCCTGCTAAGAAAAACCAAGTAAATGTAGCTACTGAATATATACTTCCTTTGGTCATTGATGTAAAATAAAGTAAAAACTATCCCATGCCTAAGATACTATTAGTAGAAGATGAGGCTTCTATACGACGTGTACTCAATAACATTCTTAGTGAAGAGGACAAAAGCTACCAAATAGAAGAGGCTACCAATGGACAAGAAGCTATAGACAAAATCCGTAAGGAACTATATGACTTGGTTCTCTGTGATATAAAAATGCCTAAGAAAGATGGTTTAGAAGTCCTTTTAGAGGCTAAAGGGCTCTATCCTAACCTTCGTATAGTAATGATTTCCGGACATGGTGATCTGGAGACAGCAGTACAGGCTATGAAAATGGGAGCTTTTGATTATATCGCTAAACCTCCTGATCTGAATCGCCTTTTAACCACCATCCGTAATGCTTTGACAGTTCCTTCAGAAGAAGAGAAGCCCAAAGGAAACTCAAAAAATATTAAGAAAAATCCTACTGAAGATCAGATGATAGGAGAAAGTGAGCCTATCCAGAAGATAAAAGCCATGATTGATAAGGTAGCCCCTACTGATGTCCGAGTACTTATTACCGGACCTAATGGATCTGGAAAAGAGTTAGTCGCCCGTGCTTTGCATCAAGGAAGTGAACGTGCACAATCCCCTATGATCGAGGTTAACTGTGCCGCAATTCCCTCTGAGCTAATAGAGAGTGAGCTTTTTGGGCATATTAAGGGCTCTTTTACCTCTGCTGTGAAAGACCGTATAGGAAAATTTGAAGCTGCAGATAAAGGAACTATTTTCTTGGATGAAATAGGTGATATGAGTCTTTCGGCACAAGCAAAAGTATTGCGTGCCTTACAAGAAAAAAAGATTACCAAAGTAGGAAGTGAAAAAGATATATCAGTAGATGTACGAGTAATTGCTGCTACTAATAAAGATTTGAAGCGAGAAATAGCTGAAGGCCGTTTTCGAGAAGATTTATATCATCGTTTAGCAGTAATTCTCTTAGAAGTTCCTTCGTTAAATGAACGAAAAGATGATATTCCTTTACTTGTTAATTACTTTACAGATAAGATAAACAAAGAACAAGGAATCCATAAAAAGTTCCAACCTAAAGCCATAGAACAACTTGAACAATACGAATGGACAGGAAATATCCGAGAACTAAGAAATGTTGTAGAACGTTTACTAATCCTCTCTGAAGGAGATGTAACTGTAAAAGATGTAAAAGCCTTTGGTGGAAAAGAATAAAGAATATTATAAAATTAAAGAGAGGTTGCCCTTTTCAAGCAACCTCTCTTCATTATGAAAACAAACTAAAATCAATAATCTTTATAATTTAAAAGTAACTGAAAGAAGTAATGTTTGAAAAGTACTATTTGTTTTTGGAGTATCTGTCAAAACACTTTCATAGATTTGTGGGTACCGAGTTTGCTCTGCCATATCATAAGAAAGATCAAAACGCATACCTCTGAAAGCTATTCCTGCTCCTGTAGAAAATCCATTAAGATCCCCTATAGGCTTCAAGTTTGTTTTATAAGGGCTCTGCTCATAGCGATAACCTGTCCTCAAGAATAAATTAACCTTATCGTGAATTATGAAACGATATTCAGCTCCAAAACGCAAAGCAGAAGTGTCTCCTAAGGTTTGCTCTATAATACTATTCTCAGATTTTAAGTTATCTGTACTGTAATATATCTTACCATATCCTTTATAAATGTAATCACCACTAAGAATAAGCTGTTTATTCCATACCCAACTGGCTCCCACGATCCAAGAACTTGGTGTACGGAAGTGATATCTATCATAAACAGCTACCACATTGGGATTAGCATAGTAATCACCATTATTAGCACTCAATGATTGTGCTATTTCATCCTGCAAATTATACCAAGTAGGAGATATATAAGTAAGTCCCAATCGTACTCCTTTTGCAACTTCAGCTATAGCTCCTAATTGCAGAGAGAAGCCGTTTCCTGTTGTTTTTACATCATTTTGAAAATAAGCAGAGGTAATCGTAGATTTTGTATTATTTAAATATGTCTCCCTATGACGAGTAAGAGACCTATAATCCACACTATGAGTATTAAGATTAATTCCAAAAGAGAAAAAATCATAGCATGCTCCAAAATTAAAACTATATTTGTTCACCCCCCCCTCTGTATAGTGTTCAATATTTTGAATGGTTGTAGCATTAGGAGAGATGTTTTTCTCATAAGTAGTCTCATTCAATACTGCATTAGCTTGATCATCTGTCATAGAAGGATTAATACTAGTATTACCACTTAAAGGTTTCACTAATCCTACTGTATAACCCAAAAGAGCATTACGTAATCTATAAGGGCTAAATCTTTGTGCACGTCCATAAGAACTATAGAGATCATCCAATCGCCATCTTTGTGAAGGTTTTTTTTCAGAATTATACTCCTGTAACATTAAGTTTTGTTGTTCTATACCTTCAGCATAATATTGGAAATAATCACCTAAATTCTTACCTGTTGTTTGTCCATTATATATCAAATCCTGAGGATTAAAATTATGAGTTCGTTGATAGTTAAACCCAAAGGACATTTTCTTCCAACCATCACTTAGTAGGGAAATTGGTAGAACTATTCCAAATTGATCAAGAGAAAAATCAGAAGAATTGACCGTTTTCCCTGTTCCAAAATAAGTGCTTTTATTCTGTGTGCTATGGCTCCCTGCAGTTAAAGCAATTTCACTATCTGCAAAAATAGTACTTCCTGCTGGATTCAGTGAAATAGCAGATAGATCACCCCCTAAAGAAGAGAAAGCACCACTCATTGCTTTAAAACGAGCTGTCCCATTAAGTTCTTCCATAGAATAACGTAAGCCATCTGTAAGATTTTGAGCAGAGGCAAAGCCACCTAATAAACAGTATATTATTATTAGTATATTTTTTTTCATTTCTTTCTAAATTAATAATTAAAAATTCTTTCTTGAGCCTTGGAAACCTCCACTATTTCCTCCTCCATTACTATTTCCTCCCCCATAGTTACTACTCTCATGATAAGAACGGGAACTATTATCATTATTATAGTTATTATAACTCCTTGAATCATAAGAGCGAGTATTATTCTCATGATAAGAACGAGAAGAATTATCATAAGAATTATTATAATTACCATAAGAGTGAGAGGAATTTCGTTCGTAATCATAGTTTTCATAGCGCCTATCATCCCCCCTTCGCCCATAGGTAGGAGAATATTTCCTTCCTCCATAATAATAGTAATTATTCTGGCTATCATAATAATATGGTGAATAATAGTAATATGGTGAATAGTAACCATATCCATAGTAGGGATAATAGTAACCATAGTAAGGATAATAGTAACCATATCCATAATAAGGATAGTAATAACTATCATAGTAACGCCAACTCCAATAAGGATCATAAGATCCTAAAGAGAATCCCCAACTCCATCCACTACGAGGATAATAATAGGAAGAATAGTACCCCCCCCAAGCACCAGCTCCCCAGTAGTAAGGATAATCCCATCCTCCATAACCATTATACACATTTATTGTAGAAGGGCGGGCATTGTCTCCCCATCCTCCATAAGTATTGTAAGAAGGGGCTCTTTGTTCGGTAGGAGTACGATAACCATCCACATTTGTCAAGGGTGTATAAGAGGGAGCTGGACGTTGCGCTTGTCGCTCAAAATCCCTATAGCCAGCTATCTTTTGATTAAGGTGCTCACGATAGCTTTCTGGTTGCTGATAACTTCCTTCTCTGGGTTCATATTTAGGACGAGGAGTTTCATCCCCATAAATACCATCATCATATACCATCCCAGAATAGATACCACAAGAAGTAAATCCTACAAGAGTTAAAAAAACTCCCGTGACATAACGAATAATTGCTGTTTTTTTCATTTTTGTATCCTTTTAAGTTATTGATTCTTATCATACTTCATACTTATCCTCACAAGTGTTAAATTTTCTTAGAGAATAAATATTTTACTTTTTTTGCAAAAAATAAAGAGTATGATAAGTCTGTTTTCAAAATATTTTGTACTTTTGCACAAATATACAATTTTTATGCCAAAGATTTTAGTATGAGTAAAAATTTAACATCAAGAGCAGAAGATTATTCCAAGTGGTACAATGAACTAGTAGTAAAAGCTGGACTCGCTGAGAATTCAGGGGTGCGTGGGTGTATGGTTATTAAGCCTTATGGATATGCCATTTGGGAGAGGATGAAAGATATTTTGGACAAAATGTTCAAGGAAACAGGACACCAAAATGCTTACTTCCCTATTTTTATCCCTAAAAGCTATTTTGAAGCAGAAGAGAAAAATGCTGAAGGTTTTGCTAAGGAATGTGCTGTGGTCACTCACTACCGCCTTAAAACAGATCCATCTCAAAAGGGGAAACTTATTGTAGATCCTGAAGCTAAGTTGGAGGAAGAACTTATTGTACGCCCTACCAGTGAGGCTATTATCTGGAATACCTATAAGAATTGGATACAATCATATCGTGACTTACCTATTCTTATTAACCAATGGGCAAATGTAGTACGCTGGGAAATGCGTACACGTTTGTTTCTCCGTACCGCTGAATTCCTTTGGCAAGAGGGACATACCGCTCATGCTACTCGTGAGGAGGCTATAGAAGAAGCCCAAAAGATGAATGAGGTGTATGCTACTTTCGTAGAACAATATATGGGAGTACCTGTGATAAGAGGTAGAAAAACCGAGGCAGAGCGCTTTGCCGGAGCTGATGATACTTACTGCATAGAAGCCCTTATGCAGGACGGAAAAGCCTTACAAGCAGGAACTTCCCACTTCTTAGGACAGAACTTTGCTAAAGCCTTCGAAGTGAAATATGCTAACAAAGAAGGTGTATTAGACTATGTCTGGGCAAGTTCTTGGGGATCTTCCACCCGCCTTATGGGTGCGCTAATTATGAGCCATAGCGATGACAATGGATTGGTACTGCCACCACTATTGGCACCTATACAGGTAGTCATTGTACCTATATACAAAGGAGAAGAACAACTACAATCCATTCGTCAAAGAATAACTCCTCTCATGCAAGCACTCAAGAAGCATGAAATTACGGTGAAGTTTGACGATGATGACACCCAAAAACCAGGGTTCAAGTTCCACGAATACGAACTCAAAGGGGTACCTATACGCTTGGCGGTGGGACAACGTGATTTAGAAAACAATACATACGAGGTAGCGCGCCGTGACACCTTAACTAAGGAAAGTATCTCTGGAGAAAGAATAGTAGAGCATATAGAAAGCTTACTTACTGATATCCAAAAAAATATATATCAAAAAGCCTTAGCTTATCGTAACTCTCATATCACAGAAGTAAACTCCTATGAGGAATTTAAGGAAATCTTGGACAATAAAGGAGGATTTATATCTGCCCATTGGGATGGTACTGCTGAAACAGAAGCTAAGATAAAAGAAGAAACTCAGGCTACTATACGTTGCATTCCTTTAGATAGGAAAGAAGAAATAGGGACCTGTATCTATTCAGGTAAACCCTCTAAGGGACGTGTTCTCTTTGCAAAAGCTTATTAAAAATATAAAAAATAACTAGAATTAGAGAAAATAATAAAATATTTTCTCTAATTTCCTATTCTAATAAAAAATATCCTTCCTTGTATGTATTATAGAAAGGAATATGATACTTTCTGCATGTTTTCTCCCATTTCTCCATCATGTAAGGGTAATTACTTCCATCAGCAATAATTATCTTAGGAACAGATCCTTTTTCTAAAAATTTCTCTAAGTGAATTTTAGGATTATTTCTAAGTAGAAGATAATCTATAGAATCTGTTTTATCCAGATAAAATTTTTCATCTACTATCACAAAATGTTTTCCTTTAAAAGAAATTATATTTGTAATAGATTTATATTGAAAATGTTTTATATTCCTCTGAGTACAAAAATTCTTTATATATGTTCGTGGTAGTGATATAGTATCCGATAGATAAAATATAGCTTCTCCCCCTTGTTGATGAGAAATCATCGTCTTTTTATATTGTTGATAAACAATAAGCTGATCTATTTTCCTCCTTTCATATTTTTGATAGAAAAGATAACCTTGAAACAAAAGAATAGATATGAGTAATAGGTATAAAAAGCGTATTTTTCTAAAATACAGATATAACACTCCCCATAACATCACTATATAAGAAACAATCAACATTATTTCATTAAAATAAACTCCTGTGATAATCAAATCTCTATAAGAAGCTATTTTTTCAATACTCTTATTCATTAATATAATTATAAAATCATAACTTACCACTAACCAATAAGGTAAAGAGTGAATACTTGACAGAAATACAACAATTATTCCCAAACCCAAAATAATCCCCAAAAAAGGTAGAATAATCATATTAGTAATAAGGAATAAACCTGCAAATTGATGAAAATAATACAAAGATAAAGGAATGATCCCTATCTGAGCAGCGATACTCACTTTTATGATACTTGGAAACAAATTCAGTAATTTATTTTCATAAAACCAATATTTATTAAAAAAAGGTAAGAAGAGTTCAATAGAGAGTACCGCCATATAACTTAACTGAAAACCAACCTCAAAAAGGAACATAGGTTTACACAGAAGAAGTATAAAAGCAGAAAACATTAAACTATCAAATCGAGCTTTGCCATTTCCTATATAAAAAGCCATACTATATCCTCCAAACATTAATACAGACCTCAATACAGAAGCAGATAGTCCTGTTATAAAACTATATCCAAGCAAAATAGTAAAAATAATTGCTATTTTTAATTTCTTTTGTCGAAAAGGAAAAATAAAGTTTATTATCTGGGTAAGTATGAAAGTTATAAGTCCAATATGAAGTCCTGAAATAGCTAAAATATGAACTGCCCCTGCATCAATATAATGCTGATAAGTATCTGTATCAATATCCGAACGAATACCTAAAACTAAAGCTTTTATAATTGCTTTTGAAGAATCGGAAAAAGGATATTTATCCAGAGAAGATGCTAATTGTATTTGTGTCTTCTTTGTCAAAAGAACTATGGAATGTGAATGATTCTCTTCTAACTGATAACAAAGAGGAGTTCCTTGCCAATAAATATATTGGCGACACATATATTTTTTATAGTTAAATTGAGAGGGGTTCTTAGCTTGAGATATAGGAGCAAGACTTGTAAAACATAAAATATATTTTCCCACTATATTCTGGGAAAGTGTATCCTTCAATTGAAGAGAAACTTTCCCTTTCACTCTAAATTGGTCTTCTTTCTGTAAAGAGACTATAATTCTTTTTCCCTTTATTTCTTGTATTGTCCCTGAAAGAATATACTCTGTATTTGGCGAGAGTTTCTGTAGATAATGGTTTTTATTATTAGGCTCATAATGAGCATTATATAATAAAACACCCATTATAAAAGATAATAAAAATATTGATTCCTTTTGAAATTTCTTTATAATATAGAAACAAGCAAATAGGAATACTATCCCTACAAGAGAAAAAATTATGCTATATAAGTAAGATATCACAAAGAATGAATCTTGAAATATAATACCAAGAATCACTCCTAAAAGAATAATAAATAAAGGAAAATTAAATGGATTTTGCCTCATTATTCGTTACTTAAAAATAAAAAAATCAGCCTCCAACAAACTGATTCTTTTTTTATTTACGATTTTCTACATTCTGCTTCATCTGGAAGTCTACCACAAAAACTACAAGGTTCACCTTCTGGGTTCAGATGCGGATTTTGGCTAGCACATGTGCCTGAGAATTTACCACCTTTCTTTGCCCAAATTTTTATAGCCATCCCTATAATACATAGGGTTAAAATAACCAATACAATGATAAATAATTTCATAATATATTAAAACTAAAATTTCTATAAAATATAATCATTATGTACAAAATTAGAAATGCCTGTCTTCAAAAGATTTTCAAGGATTTCATTATTATATTTATTATCTTTTGAAGCTACAAACGTTCTTATAGAGAAAGAACGGAGTGCATCATACACACTAAGTGTCCCTACTGCAGAATCTTTTCTTCCTGTAAAAGGGAATACATCAGGTCCCCTCTGGCATAAACTATTAAGATTCACACGACAGACAAGATTAACTAAATTATCAATTAAAGGAGCTAACGTATAAATATCCCTTCCAAAAAGGCTTACTTGCTGCCCATAGTGAGAATCTGCTATTTCTTGTCGTACCTCGTCTATATCAGAGAAAAAACGAATTGGTACTACAGGCCCAAATTGCTCTTCTTGATATACTCTCATATCAGGTGTAATAGGAGCAAGCACTGCTGGGAAAATAAAGTTCTCACAGCGCTCTCCTCCCTTTCTATTTAATATTTTAGCACCTTTCTCTAAAGCATCATCAATAAGTTCTTGTATATATTGAGGCTTATTTGGTTCTGGAAGAGGAGTAAGTTTCACATTTAACTCCCAAGGATTCCCAAAGGGAAGAGCATCCACTCTCCTGGTAAATTCAGAAAGAAATTCATCCTTAATACTATTATGTACATATATGATCTTCAATGCCGTACAACGCTGTCCATTAAAAGTAAGGGCTCCTGCCACACATTCACTAACAGCTAAATTAATATCTGCATCAGGCAAGACAATTGCCGGATTCTTAGCCTCTAGACCTAAAATTAAGCGTAACCTATTCTTATGTGGATGCTTATCTTGCAAAGCTATAGCCGAATGACTATTCCCAATAAGTGCTAATACATCTACCTTTCCTGTCTCCATAATAGGGGCTGCTATCTCCCGACCACGACCAAAAATAATATTAATAACCCCTTTAGGAAAACAATCTTTAAAAATCTCCAGTAGAGGAGTAATGAGTAACACTCCATATTTAGGTGGTTTATAAATAACTGTATTCCCCATAAGCAAGGCAGGAATTAATAATGCGAAGGATTCATTCAATGGATAATTATAGGGACCTAAGCATAGTACAACTCCAAGAGGTCCTCTACGTATATGAGCGTATATTCCATCTCTTTTTTGAAAACGAGCACTCTCTCTGTCAAGTCTTTTATATTCCTCTATAGTATCATAGATATATTCTATAGTTCGATCAAATTCTTTTTGAGATTCACTAATTGTTTTTCCTATTTCCCACATCATTAAGTGTACAACCTCATCTCGTTTGGTTTTCATTTGCTCAGTAAATCTCTCCAATATTTCTATGCGATCTCTTACTCTCATAGTTGCCCAAAGCCCATTTCCCTTTCCAAAAGCATTAGCAGCAGATTGAAGAGCCTCAAGTGCCTGTTCTTTGCTCAAATGAGGCACTTCTCCTACTAAAGTAGGGGCATACTTCTCTGTAGAAGAAATTGTAGAATATACCTTATCATAGGCTCCATCCCATTGTATAAGCCTCCCATTTATTAAGTAATTTCTATAATATAAAGGCTCACACTCATAAGCCTTAGGTATAGGTTGAAATTCATTCATCTCTAAATCTGATATTTTCCTTATTATACTCTACCTTTTAAAGAATCAAATACCCATGCTATAGCTAAAAAGCCTATCCCCGTAGCAGCAAATCCCCAACCAGCAATATCTTTATAACGAAATATACCTAACCCTAATAATATTAACCCAAAAAAAATCATTATCAAAGTAGCATATCCTAAAACAGAATTCTTATTCAAACTCATAATTAATTCTTTTCAAAATCTATATCTTTTTTAAAATAATTTCTATATTTACTCTTCTACTGACAAAGATCTATTCTTCATAGCTTTCATAAAGTCCTTACCAAAAATAATGCCAATTCCTATTATAATTCCCAAAAAACTCCAAATAGCAATAATCATCCCTTTTTTAGGTTTTGATTTTTCCAAAGGAACACTTACAGGTTCTATAGTAATAAATGCAGGTGTATCTTCTTGTACTTTTATTTTCTGATTTTCAAATTGTTTTGCTAATTCTACATAAAGATTATAAGCTAGGTTATAATCCGATTGTAATTGTGATTGTCGGGTCATAGGAATTGCTGTAATAAGCCCCCTATTACTGTCCTGAAAAGCAGCTAATCGAATTTGTTTCTCCTTAAAAGATTTCTCCGCTTCTTCATATTGTTTTTGAACGAACTCCAACTGCTTTTTTGCTTTGCGTGTTTTGAATTCAATAATTGTCTCTTGTAGATAATTTTTAGCCTGTTCAAGCATTTGTGCCGCTGCCAAAGGATCGTCCATTGAAAAAGAAATACTTACTGTATTATCTTTTTCATTATTAGTAATTTTCAATTGACTTTCCAAAAGTTCAAAAAGACTTTTTTCTTCTGGAGTAAGTTTATAAACTCCTGTTGTGTCCTTTTCTGTTACTGCATATTGTGAAAAATTCTCTTTTTTAGGAGATACTTTATCCACAATAAGAGAAGGCAACCCAATGGTATATTTTCCTACTATATCTAAAAAATTAGTCTTATTATGCTTTTGATAATATTCTTGATAGGTAACAAAATCTCTATTTTCTTGAACTTGAATACGAGTTTGTATCATTTTCTTCTGAAAAGGAATACTTTTAGCGACAATAGCATACAATTTAGGAGAGATTAGTTCAGAAGTTGAAGAATTAATATTAATTCCTGCTAAGGAGGCTAATCCTGATAAATTCCCTGTTGATGAATTACTTTCTTGTGCTAATACTAAAGAGGTTGCTGTATACTCTTTCTTAGAAAATATAGCTATAAAAACACCTATTAGAAAAAATAATATAAAATATTTTAGAATAGTTTTTCTCCCCTTCCATATTTTCTGTAAAAGAGCTATTAAATCTATTTCATCTTCTCTCTGTATTTCTTGATTCATATTCAATGTATTATCAATTACTTAAATGTATTGTATATTAAAACAGCTAAAGTAGCTAAAGCAGTAGTAATACTCACTGTCTCCGTAGTTGAAAGACCTTTTTTCTCTGGTTTCTCTGGTACTATAACTATAGCTCCTGGAGCTATTTTAGGATAACTTCTAAAAAAAAGAAAATGTTTAGTTCCTTTTACATCTCCGTTAGTATACATTACATATACTGACTTTTTCTGTGCTTTATCAGAGAATCCTCCTGCACTATTAATGTATGAACGAGTAGATTTTCCTCTTTCATAACGTACCAATGAAGGTGCTAAGACCAATCCTTTTACTTCTACAGTTTGCTTCTCTGAAGGGACTATAAGTACATCTCCTTCCTTTAAAATAAGATCTTGATAGGAATCCTTATTCTCCATTATCTCTCTAAGATTAATTCCTACACGATATTCTGAGAGTTCATCTTCACTCTCTACATTATTCTCTTTTTTAATACTTTTAACATCTTCATTATTTTCATTTTTACTATTTTCTGAAGTATCTTTAGTTTTAATAACTGATAATTCTTTATCTATTTTTTTAAGTTCATTAAGTTGTTTCTCTTGTGTTTTTTCATCCTTCTCTTTTCCTTTCTTTCTTACTAAAGTAGCTCCTTCTATATAAGCATAAGGAGCAAATCCTCCAGAGCGTTCTATAAGGCTTGAAATTCGTTCTTCTTTTGATAGGATTGCATAGAATCCCGGATAAGTAACCTCTCCTTCTATCTTAACAATTTGTTGAGGAACATATCCTTTTTGATAATGTACTGTTACAATATCATTAGGTTCTAGCTCTATAGTTTCTGTAGTTTTATCTTGAGAGAGAATGACATCATATACTTTACTAATCGTTTTAAAATTAGTATCATTCAATTGTCGTGCTACTTGTAAATGTATATTATCAGCGCCTTCAATAAACCCCCCTGCCATAATTACTAAATCCTCTGGATGCATTCCTTTTGCAAAAGGAATTTTTTGAGGTTTACGTACAGCTCCCTCTATACGCACCATAGGTTTTATACTTAAACTATCTTTTCCATATACATGCAAACTATCATTAGGCTGCAAGGCAACTATTTGTTTTTTACTCAGAATATCTCTCAATGAGAAATGAATACTCTGTCTATCTACCCTATCTACTGTCCTGAAAAGAATAGCTCTATTGAGATAAGCCTCATCACGTATTCCCGCTGCCCTATTAATTAGATCCAGAACCGTCATTCCTTCCGAATAAGCATAATTACCCGGTTGGTATACTGCTCCCGTAATACTAAGTCTGTTATGAAAGATATCTGATAATCTGTGAACTAATAATTTATCTCCCCCTTGCATTGCAAACTCTCCCGCTTCTGTGTAAGGTACCTCTTTTACTTCACGTTTGGCTCCTATTATACGTTCTACTACTAAATTATCTTTATAAGCATTGGATTTAAAACCTCCAAAATAATCTATCAAGTCTGAAAGTTTTTCCCCTTCCTTCACTTCATAAATACCTTCTCTCTTAACAAAACCTATCACTTCTACTTGGTTTTTATAAGGAGGAACAATAATGACATCCTGATCATTCAGATTAATATTTCCTTCCTGAGACCCTTTAAGTAAGAAATTATAAATGTCTAAATGAGCTATTGTTTTTCCTCCACGAACTACTTGTATATTCCGAAAAGAACCATTCTTAGTGGGACCTCCACTAGCATAAAGGGCATTGATAACAGTAGAAAGAGCACTTAAGGAATAGGTTCCGGGAGTTTCTACTTCCCCAATAATATTAACTTTTACAGTACGTATATTAGCTATAGAGACACCTGTATATACCTTAGAATAACTTCCCTCAGGGGCTGAAATTCCTGCATATATTTTACGTAAAGCTGTATTAATTTTTGCTTTTGCTTCTACAAAATTAAGTCCTCCTACATGAATTTTTCCTGCCATAGGAAGGATAATGTTACCCTGATTATCTACCTTTTGTGTAGAACTACTTTCTGCTGCACCCCATACTTCCACCAAAAGCTCATCTCCTGTATTAATAATATAATTCTCAGGAGTAGGTACATTAATACTAGGAGTAAAGGAAATCTTAGGATTTTGAAAAAAATCATATCCAAAAACACGACTTTTCTTTACGGGTGTTAAAGTATCCTTCAATCGTTCTCTTCCTGTACGTCCAAATATTTCTTGTTTAGGAACATTTGCTTTATCTAATGATGTAGCTTTCTTTCCTTTTTGTGAAGATGCTAACATAATACGTTGACGTAATTTATTAATCTGAGAAACAGGGACTCCCTTCACACGAGCAGCTGTTTCCAAATCTGTAAGAGAATATCCTTGTGCTTGCACTTTATCCCAGAAAGCTCGTATTTGCTCATCAGAAAGTTGATCTACATTGATATAAGTCAGTTGTTCTAAGTTAAGATTCTGTATTTGAGCAGATAATTGTGCTGTAAAACTTATACTTAGAAAAAGAAAAAATAATATTCTCCTAATCATTTTCGTTGTTTTAAATCAGAGTGCAAATATACTTCCTTTCTCCGAAAAAATAAAATTTTTTAATGACTTATTATTTTAAGACATAACAAAGATAAATAAAATTAATTACCCATCTCTTGAAAACATATATCATTACATTTTTCTAAGAATAGGATTTAGCTCCTCATCATTATACATTTTCATTTGCTTATATACTTTCATATATTTCTTACCTTCAGCGATGTCAGTAAGGAGTTGATCAAGAGCAAGGGACAAGTCTTCCTTCTGTTCAAGGAGTACCTGTAGCTTCTCTTGGCACTTGGCAATATGCTCAGCAGTAGCATCGGTACGCTCTGTTTCCTGTTGCATGTGATAGATTTTTAGGGCTAATATAGAAAGTCTATCCACTGCCCATGCAGGACTTTCGGTGTTGATAGTTGCTCCTATCCTAGGGATTACGTCCTTATATTGGTGTAGAAAATAGCTATCAATATACTCCACAGTGTCGGTACGATCTTGGTTGGAGGCATCTATTTTTCGCTTGAGCAGCAGCGCTTCTTCGGGATCAATTTTAGGGTCTCGAATGATATCCTCGTAGTGCCATTGTACTGTGTCTATCCAGTTTTTACGGTACAATAGGTGTTCAATAGTCTTGCTATCATACGGATTCTCAAAGGGTTGGTTCACATTATCGACTATATGATAATGCAGGATACTCTCCCAAAAAATGTCATAAGCTAATTTACTAAACATATTCCTTGTTTTATTTGCAAAAATATCGTTATTTTGCGTAATAAAAAAATTTATTTTTAAACAAATGATTATCCACCCCTTTGACCAAACACCTTCCCTGTTTTCAGAGTTTGTTGCCGAACTCAGAAGCGTTGATGTCCAACAGGATAGGATGCGCTTTAGAAAAAACTTAGAACGTATAGGCGCACTCCTAAGCTACGAGATGAGCAAGACGCTCCCCTACCAGACCCAACGGATCACCACCCCACTGGGGGAAAAGGACATTCCCCTGATACAAGATAAGATCGTGGTTTGTTCTATCCTACGCGCAGGACTGGCACTACACCAGGGAATATTGAATTCCTTTGACAAAGCAGACAATGCCTTTATCTCTGCCTACCGTAAACACAGTTCTCCCTCGGAGTTTGAGATTTTGGTAGAGTATTTGGCATCTCCCTCCTTGCAGGACAATATCCTGATCTTAGCCGACCCTATGTTGGCAACAGGACGTTCGTTTGTCAATGTATATAACTCCCTCCAGCCACTGGGCACCCCCAAGGAAATACACCTTTTTGCCGTCATCGGATCCCAACAAGGATTGGAGTATGTCAGCCAACATTTTCCCGAAAGTACCCACCTTTGGATTGCCACTATAGATGACCACCTCAACGAAAACAGCTATATCGTTCCAGGCTTAGGCGACGCTGGTGATCTGGCTTTTGGTGAAAAAATGCAAGGATAGTATGAAACCTCTTACTATTATTCTCATTATCCTTTTAACTTCTTGCCAAAAGAAGCCTCAGATTACTACCAATCAAACAATTACCATAATTGATAACACAAAGATATCTCCTGTCATTAGTACAGAAATACCTATGCAGAAGACTGCTCAAGAACTTGAAAAAGAATCTCACAGTGATAGCATCATCAGGGTAACCAAAGCCAAATATGGAGAGGATTTTGATGGGTATCAGAGGGCTTTACGCCAACATATACTCAACCAAAAAAAAGATAATTATTTAAAAAAAAGTATCTTACAAGAGTTTTACATTCGTGGCATGCTTATTGCTACTTCTGATAGTATCCAGATAGAACTCCCTTTTGACCTACATGGATTTGATTGTGGAGCGCCTGACGGATATACTACTTGGGTACGTTTTAGCTTGCCAAGGAAAAAAGAGAGGGTAGTCTTTCCTAAGAAATTACCTTTTGAGGAGGAACAAACGGGCTTTGAAGAATATCACTTCAAAGACACTTACGAGCTGGTAGAGGCTACAATGAAACACGTTATCTATCACTGTCCTAAGCATAAACGGACCTTAGTTCTTTTCTATGATAGAAGGGCTTCGGGCTTCAATACCAATGCTTTTTACTTTGTAGAGGTTAACCGAAAACAACTTAATGGGAGAAATATCTATAGGGTAGTAGAAGAGTATAACCATAGGAAAAATGAAAATGAACAAATCTTTCCTTATACCTGTACTAAACTAAACACAACGGAGTACGAAAGTTTCATCGACTGATAAAGACACAAATTACTGTACCTTTTTGAAAAAACTATCTATTTTCATAGCTCTTATAGTCTTTTTTTGGTGCCAGTTGCTACTGGCACAAGACACTTTACGTACTAAAGTGATTGAAAACGACTCCTTAAAAGCAAAAGATGACACCCTCTACAAAAAAATAGAACTAAAAACACAGAAGAACAAATTTACTCAAAAAATTCATGAACTTCTTTTCTCTTCAATAAAAGAGGACATACCTTCTGCTCCTATACAGAAAAAGGAGAAACGTCCGTGGAAGCCTTTTCAAGGAAAGATCATTCGTAAAATCTATATAGATACTTATGATCCTTTAGGTTATGATGAACGAGACAATTCCAAGCAACCTGACAAATGGGAACGATTAGGGAATGTTTTCCATAACAAAACAAAAAATAAAGTAATCAAACGGTTACTTCTTTTCAATAACAACATGCCTTTAGATTCTACTAAGGTTACAGAAACTGAGCGAGTATTACGCAGCCAATATTACATACGTAGGGTACGCATTATCCCCTTACCTACCCAAAGTAAGGACTCAGTAGATATAAGTGTATCTATATTAGATAGCTGGAGCCTATATGCTGATGCAGATGGTTCATTAAAACATGGGACAATAAGAGTATTTGAACGGAACTTTTTAGGATATGGACATCAAGTTTCTGCTCGATATAGCCAAGAATTCTCAGGAAATGCACGCCCAAGTTTTGGTTTTGACTATGAAATTCCCAATATTTATGCCAGTACACTTAATACTGCTATAGGCTATTCTTTTGATTTTGACAAACATTACTACAAATACTGGTCACTTACTCGCCCATATTACTCTATATATACACGTTGGGCAGGAGGAATTAATGTATATTCACGTACTTTTGAGGATACTATATTAAAAAGTGATTCCTTATATCATCAAAATTTTAAAATAGCTGGAAAAGGAGTATGGGGGAGTGTGTCTTTTCCTATCTTAAAAAAATATACCCCTACCAACCATATCACAAAATTAGTCTTATCCTTACGGCATTATCAGATAGACTATCTCAAGGCTCCTTCCTCCTTTTTAGATGAACATCATTTTTACTCAAGCAGAGATATATTTTTAGCCTCTATAGGGATTAACTACTTTGGATATGAACAGGATAGGTATATTTTTCGTCATCGAGACATAGAAGATATCCCCATAGGGAAATCCCTGACTTTCCTCTGGGGAGCACAACAGAAACTCGGAAAAATGGAACCCTATCTAGGAGGAAAGATAATGTATGCAGATTATTTTTCTTTAGGTTATTTTTCCGGAGATGTACAGTTAGGAAGTTTTTTTTCTAACAAAGATTACAAACAAACAACCCTCAAATGGGAATTTACTTATTTTTCTCCATTATTCCATTTAGGAAAATGGAACTTCAGACAGTTTGGCAAATGGCGATCTGTAATTGGTCTCTCTCGTATAGATTATGTAAAAGATCGTGTAACCTTGAATGGACGCACAGGTATTATGGGCTTTGATAGTCCCACACTCTCAGGTACACATAAGTCTATTTTCACAGCACAAACTCAATCTTATTCACCCTTTTCCATATGGGGATTCCGTGTAAGCCCTTTTCTGACAACAGATGTAGGATTCATTGGAGAACCTTCCACTTCCTTTTTTAAGGATCAAGTATTCACTAAATTTGGTATTGGTTTCTATATCACCAATGACTATATTCCTTTGGGAAATTTCCAATTCTCTTTCATTTTTATGCCAAGAGTACCTGGAGTAGGCAACGGTATACAGAAGTTTATGGGTATTGGAAACACAGATTTCAGGCTCCCAAACTTTAACTATAGTGTCCCTGAACTCATCCGCTATGAGTAACCTTATATTATAACTTAATTAATAAGGAATTATAAATATAAAAGTACCTTCTCTAGAAAAAGAAAAGGTACTCTAATAAAATCAAAGATATGTACTAAAACTTCTATTTCTTATCTTTCTTAAGGGAAGTTTTATCTTTTTTTTCAGAATGAGGTCTTTCCCTCTTTTCGAGATGCTCAGGACGTGGAAGAAGTGCTTTACGAGATACTCGAGTCTTCTTAGTTTTAGGATCTATACCAAGATATTTCACCTCAATAATATCACCCTCTTTAAGCACATCAGAAGGTTTTTCTACTCGTTCCCATGCTATTTCTGAAACATGTAAAAGAGAATCCTTACCAGGAACGAATTCCACAAAAGCACCAAAGTCAACCAAACGTGCTACTCTTACCTTATAGATTTCTCCTTCTACAGGTTCAAAAGACACATGATATACAGCATCTACAGCCTCTTGGATACCTTCAGTATCAGTACCTAAGATTTCCACTATACCCAATTCACCTAATTCTTCTACTACAATAGTCGTTTTAGTACGTTCTTGTAAGTCTTGGATATTCTTACCTCCAGTTCCAATAAAGGCTCCAATATATTCTTTAGGCATCTCAAGACGAATAATCTTAGGTGCATGTGGTTTTACGGTTGGATTAGGTACGGCTATAGTATCGGTAATTTTACCTAAAATGTACATACGTCCCTCTCGAGCCTGTTCTAAAGCTTTCTCAAGAATCTCATAGGTAAGCCCTTTAATCTTGATATCCATTTGACAAGCTGTAATTCCATCCTTTGTTCCTGTCACCTTAAAATCCATATCTCCTAAATGATCCTCATCCCCCAAAATATCAGAAAGTACTGCATATTTATCACCATCAGTAATAAGCCCCATTGCGATACCTGATACAGGTTTCTTCATTTGAATACCTGCATCCATCAGAGCCAAAGTACCTGCACATACTGTTGCCATGGAGGAAGATCCATTAGATTCCAAAATTTCAGAAACTACTCTTACAGTATAAGGGCAATCCTCTGGAATCATACGCTTAAGAGCTCGTTGTGCTAAATTACCATGTCCTATCTCACGACGAGAAGTTCCTCTGAGTGGACGCGCTTCTCCTGTAGAAAAAGGAGGGAAATTATAATGTAAATAGAAACGTTCTTCGCTCTGTTCAGATGGAATATCTATAACATTAGCCTCACGTGAAGTTCCCAAAGTTACAGTAGCAAGTGCTTGTGTTTCTCCACGGGTAAAAATAGAAGAACCATGAGGAGAGGGAAGGTAGCCTACCTCACACCATATAGGACGTATCTGTTTGGTATTTCTACCATCCAAACGAATATCTTCATTAAGGATAAGGTTACGAACAGCTTCCTTTTGTGCTTTAGAAAAATATTTATTCACTAAAGCGCTATATTCTTCCAATTCTTCTTCAGTAAATAGAGCCTTACACTCTTCCTTTACAGCATCAAACTTGTCATTACGCTCATGCTTGGTAGTATTCTCCTTAGCAATGGCATAGCACTTATCATAGCAAAAATCATATATTTTCTGAGCAACCTCTTTATTCTCCTGAGGTACTTCATAAGCTCGGAGAACCTTCCCTACCTTAGCCTTTAAACGCTCTTGAGCTTCTATCTGTGTTTTGATTGCTTCATGTGCAAAACGAATAGCATCTGCCATATCCTTTTCAGAAACCTCATCCATTTCTCCTTCTACCATAGCGACGAACTCTTTAGAGGCACCTACCATAATATCCATATCAGATTGAGTAAGTTCTTTAGCATTAGGATTTATAACAAATTGTCCATTAATACGTCCTACACGTACTTCAGAGATAGGACCATCAAAAGGAATATCAGAAACTGCCAAACATGCAGAAGCAGCAAGTCCTGCCAAGGCATCAGGCATTACATTTTCATCATGAGACATTAATTGAATCATTACCTGTACTTCACAGTAATATTCTTCAGGAAACAAGGGACGTAGCACTCTATCTACCAAGCGCATGGTAAGTATTTCCTGATCACTAGGACGTGACTCTCTTTTAAAAAATCCACCCGGAAAGCGTCCTGCTGCCGCAAATTTCTCACGGTAATCTACCGTAAGTGGAAGAAAGTCAACTCCTTCTCCAGGTTCTTTATTGGCAACTACGGTTGCCAAGAGCATTGCATTACCCATCCGTACCACTACAGCACCATCTGCCTGCTTAGCCAATTTACCTGTTTCAATGGAAATAGTACGTCCATCGCCAAGTTCAATGATTTCTTTTTTTACTTCTGGAATCATAATTTTTTTTATTAAAATGAAACAAATAGTGTTGTGTTGTATTACGTCTATCCCAATGAAAAACTACTTTTCAAGATTGTAATGGCTTCTTTTCATAAAAAAAGGGGCAAAAAGCCCCTCTTGTTCAATAACAAAACTACTTTCGGATACCTAATTCCTTAATAATAGTACGATATCTTTCAATATCTTTTTCTTTTAGATAATCTAGTAAACGCCTACGCTTACCTACAAGTCTTACTAAAGAGCGCTGTGTATTATAATCCTTACGATTAATACGCATGTGCTCTGTTAAATGATTGATACGGTGCGTAAATAGAGCGATTTGTCCTTCAGCAGATCCTGTATTAGTTTCACTGCCTCCATGCTTTTTAAAAATTTCAGCTTTAATTTCTTTTGTTAGATACATTCCAATATTATTTAAATGATTATTATGTATTTTAAATCGGCGGCAAAGTTAATATATTTTTTTTTTACACACAACATTTATGAGAAAAAAAAAACTATCCACTAATTATGATCAATAATTATCTCTTACTTAATCATCATCCTATTCTTCTTCTTCCTCTTCTAACTCATCATCATAATTATCATTATAGCTATCCTCCTCTTCTTCCTCTTCTATTATAGGAGGAATCATTTTAGAAGCCTCTCTCCTAGGTTTAAAAGTAATTTCATCTTCCTTCGGCATTTCTATAGCTCCCTCTCCATAATACGCATCTTCCTCATCTTCTTCATAATAGCGTTCCATAGAACTAGCCAATCGAGTACTTACCTTCACTAAATAAATAGTATCCTCTGTACGTACTTCAAGAGCCTCTACTGTCTCATTTTTGGCATTTTTAAATTTGATCACATCATGGTCTTGGTAACCCTCAGGATACTTCTCCACTAAGAGAGCTAAAATGTCTTTAGTCAATTTTTTGTAATCAACAATAGCTCTTTTCATTATTTCCTAAATATTTTTATTGTTTTAAGTGGGGCAAAATTAAGCGAAAAAAATGAGTATCAAATAATCTCACAAGTTAAAAAAAAGTTATTTTTACACTTATTATTAACATTTTATAACTATTCAACTTATTTACACCAATCAATTTAACATAATTATTGAAGCATCTGCCATAGCTTATCTTTTAACTGTATAATCCCTTGTTGTGCCACAGATGAAATAAACAAATAAGGAATATTCAAAGAAGATTTCTCAAGTTCTTTCATCATCAGATTTCGAAGTTCCTCATCTAATAAATCAGCTTTTGAGATAGCAAGAATTCGTTGTTTATCTAGAAGTTCCGGATTATATTTTTCTAGTTCAGAAAGTAAAATATAATATTCCTCTACAATATCTTTACTATCAGAGGACACTAAAAATAACAACACTGAATTACGCTCTATATGCCGCAGAAAATAATATCCTAATCCTTTTCCTTGAGAAGCTCCTTCTATAATACCTGGAATATCAGCTATAATAAAAGAATGATAATCACGATATTGAACTATTCCTAAATTAGGTTTCAAGGTAGTGAAAGGATAGTCTGCTATCTTAGGTTTAGAAGAAGTTAATACCGAAAGTAAAGTAGATTTTCCTGCATTAGGGAAACCTACTAAGCCTACATCAGCAAGGACTTTCAATTCTAATAATAACTCTCTTTCCTCACCTTGTAAACCAGGTTGTGCATAACGAGGTGTTTGATTAATAGAGGTGCGAAAATGCCAGTTTCCTAAACCTCCTTTTCCACCCTTTAAAGCTATTTTCTCCTCTTTATCTTCAGTAATCTCAAAAAGAGATTCTCCAGTAAGAGCATCCTTGATAATAGTCCCTAAAGGCACCTCTAAATATACACTCTCTCCATCGGCACCTGTACTGCGATTGGCACCGCCATCACCACCGTGCTCTGCTCTAAAATGCTGTTGAAATTTAAAATGAATAAGTGTCCAAAGATTTTTATTTCCACGAATAACTACATTACCACCTTGTCCACCATCTCCTCCATCAGGTCCCCCTTTTTCTATGAATTTTTCTCTATGCAAATGTGCAGAACCCTTTCCTCCATTGCCTGATCGGACATATACTTTTACATAATCTGTGAAATTTCCTTCTGTCATAGTGATTTGATATTAGTATCATTCTTATAAGAACTCTAACAATAAAAAGAGCTATTAATATTATATTGAGTAATGTTAATTAACCATTAATCATTCACCATTCATTATTATTTTTGTATCTTTGCTTTTTAATTAAAATAGTTCAGTAATGAAAGTAGCTGTAGTTATGGGAAGCCAAAGTGACCTTCCTATTATGCAAGAGGCCATTGATTTCTTAAAAGAGAGACAAATCCCTATTTTAGTAGATATTGTCTCTGCTCACCGTACCCCAGAAAAACTCATTTCTTTTGGGAAAACTGCCCACACAAAAGGGATTGATGTAATTATTGCAGGAGCAGGAGGTGCTGCCCACCTGCCAGGAATGTTAGCTGCTGTTACACCTATTCCTGTAATTGGGGTACCTATCAAAAGTCGAAATTCTATTGATGGTTGGGATTCAGTACTCTCTATCTTACAAATGCCTGCAGGTGTTCCCGTAGCTACTGTTGCTCTCAATGGTGCTAAGAATGCGGGTATCCTCGCTGCCCAAATCTTAGGTGTCGCCCATAAAGAGATCCAAGAGAAAATCATCCTCTACAAAAAATCCTTAGAAGAAGCAGTATTAAAAGGAGCGGAGCAGGTAAATAATAGATAATACGTAAAATATTCTTATCTTTCTAAGATACAATGGATATGCTCTATACTAATACACAATTTTTCCCACATACTCACTGACACAACTTTACTTTTTAATTTTTTTACCTAATCAAATAGGGTATATAAATAAATCCTAATACTGCTACCACAGCAAAAAATATCATGGTAACTGCTCCTGCAGCTACATCTTTTATCTCTCCTATTTTAACATGAAAATCAGGATGAACAAAGTCACATAATTTTTCTAACCCTGTATTAAGCCCCTCTATAGCTAATAGAACTCCAAAAGCTAATAGCTGAAACATCCATTCAGTAAAAGTAATCTTAAAAAATATCCCTAAACCTATAAAAAGCACAAAACCAATACTATGAGTAATAATAGCATCCTCCGTACGAACTAATAACCAAAAACCTTGCAAAGCATAACGAGTGCTTTTCACACGCCCAACTATAAATTTTTTCATTGTTATTCTACTTTGTATTTTCTTATCACTTTCATCCTCTGAAATTAGCAATTGTAAAAACATATTTATATCAAACAATAGCATATATAAACACTCTTAACACTAAGTGCTCTATGATGCTATGAAGCTATCTTATTAAAAAGTCTACCCTCCCACTCGCTTTACCTTAAATCCTTTTTCTTTCAGGAAATCCATTATTTTATCTCGATAATCTCCCTGAATAATAATTTTCTCATCTTTTACAGCCCCTCCCACTCCTAAGCGGACTTTGAGTTCCTTAGCTAATATTTTGAAATCGGCATCGGCACCTGTATAGCCCTCAATAAGGGTAATGGGTTTACCCTTGCGCTTTTCGTATTTACACAAAAGAGGGTTGTCCTGTAGCCAGATATTAGAGGTAGGTTCTCCGGGAAGTATTTCCTCCTTATGGTCAGGGAAGAGTTTTTGGAGTTGTTCTCTTAGCATCTTATTTTCTTTTTAGCACCTTCTCTACTGCTTTGAGGATACCCTCTTTGTCAAGGCCGTACTTTTGCATCAGTTGGGATGGAGTACCACTTTCCCCGAAAGTATCATTGACTGCTACCAACTCTTGTGGTACGGGATAGTGTTGCACCAGTATACGAGCTACGCTCTCACCTAAACCACCATAATAATTATGTTCTTCACAAGTTACAACTGCTTTAGTTTTCTTTACAGAGTTTAGAATAATTTCTTCATCTAATGGCTTAATAGTATGAATATCTATTACTTCTGCTGAGATACCTCTTTGTTCCAAGACCTCACAAGCCAAGAGTGCTTCCCATACTAAATGTCCTGTAGCAATAATAGTTACATCATTCCCTTCATTGAGCAAGATACCCTTTCCTATCTCAAAGGTTTGGTCTGCAGGGGTAAAGTTAGGTACAGCAGGACGTCCAAAACGCAGATACACAGGTCCTACATAGTCCGCAATGGCAAGGGTAGCCGCTTCGGTTTGATTATAATCACAAGGGTTAATAACCACCATATTAGGCAACATCTTCATCAGCCCAATATCTTCTAATATTTGATGAGTAGCACCGTCCTCACCGAGAGTGAGTCCTGCATGGGAGGCACAAATTTTTACATTTTTGTTAGAATAAGCAATAGACTGACGTATTTGGTCATACACACGTCCTGTGGAAAAAGCGGCAAAGGTACCTGTAAAAGGAATTTTTCCTCCTATGGTAAGCCCTGCTGCAATTCCCATCATATTAGCTTCAGCAATGCCTATTTGAAAGAAACGGGTAGGATTTTCTTCAATAAATTTTTCCATTTTCAACGAACCTACTAAGTCCGCACAAAGAGCCACTACATTAGGATTTTTACGTCCCAGCTCGGCAAGTCCCGCCCCAAAACCACTTCGGGTGTCTTTCTTGCCTGTATCGGTATATTTTTTCATCAGATACTATTTTTAATGTTTTTATTTTTCTTCTTAAACCTATCTATAAGCTCTACAAAAAGAAGACTCAATAGCATAAAAGGAACGGTGATCACCCTAAGCAGTGGGCGCACCATTTTTCCTATAAGGGTCTCTTTTACTTTAAACTCCCCATGATACAAGCTATCTCGCCTATAATAGTTGGCAAATCGCCTTGTTTTGAGCAGCTCTGCTATCAAAGGTTTGGCAGGCGTATACTGATGAGTAATGCCTAATGCATCTATAGCATAAGCCACTACAAACAGAGTTTCTTTAAGAGCAAACTCCTTTTGGACAAAGGGCAATAAGGAGTCCAACTGAGAAGGAGGGGTAAGCCAAATGGTCATGGTTTGTATCGTTTCTTTTTGTACATCGGAGATAAAATTGGCTGCTTTTATATACTGCCAACATTCTTGTAATACAATGGGTTCTGCCTCATTCTCCTTTGTAATAGGATAATCTTCTTCCTCTATATCATCCCAATCATAAAAATCGGCCTGCTTGGCTGCTTTTTCATAAGCCTTGAGAAAAGAGTCCAAGCTCCTGAATGTTGGGGCAAACACCGCCTCATCGTGCCTTACGATTACCACTTTGCCTTTTAGGAAACCTGTGGTATAGATAGCCATACAATCACTCTCTTGGTTGGAGAACAGGGGCAGTAGCTCAAAGCCAAGGTCGTACTGTGCTATCCACTGAAGGATTTCCTCACGCTCGTTGTCGTCCATGAGAATAACGCCTCCACGAGGTTTGAAATACTGTAGAGGTTGTGAGTTTATCCCTTTTGTTTCCAGCAAAGTTATCAGTTTCATAGTATTTGCTATCAGAGCGCAAAGATACTATTTTTAATTCTATTAGACAAAAAAACTTTGTCAACCTTGATTTAGGCTGACAAAGTTTATGAAAAATGTGAAAAGGATCAACTACCAAGTAAAGGAAAGTCCTCCTATAATATTTCTTCCTACCCCTGGAATAAAGTTTGTCTTATCATCTGGTACAGGTTTAGGTGTAAGTCTTGCAGGAGGGGGTGTAACCTCAGCCTGGATAAGATAGCTGGAGGCATATACCTTATCGGCTAAGTTGTTACCTTGTAAGAAGAATGTCCATTGTCCTTTCTTATATCCAATACGTGCCCCTACAAGGCTGTAAGGATCTTGATAAAGAGTATTCTTGTGGTCAATTGGGGTCTTTACAGGAAGCGATTCGAGGTTCACTTCGGCAAAGATACCTATTGGATGCTTATAGGTAAGTGCTCCAAAGACGTAATGCGTAGGAATTCCTGCAATTTGGTTGTTCTTAAGCTCGCCACCGTCAAAGAAAAAGTCGCTATAGTTATAATTGACTGAAATAGTAAAAGAATCCTCCTTAGAAGAAAAAATATTTGTCAAAAATATAGATTTCAAACCTGCTTCTACTCCTCTGTGTATAGTTCTATAAGGGGTATTCACTGTATTTCCTCCTACGCCAACACTTCCATCAGCAATGGTGAAAATTTCATCTTTTACCCAAGAGTGATAAGCACTTACATTCCAAACGAGGGCTTGTCCAATATTTCCTTTGGTACCAAGCTCCGCAGTAGATGCTTTTTGTGCCTTTAGGTCAGAGATAGTAATAGTAGTAGGTCCTGAATTCACGTTGGAACTATTGCTATAAACCACAGAAGGTACGGGAGGACGGTTTGGATTAGGCGTTGCACTTCCTGTAAGTCGTACGATCTCTAAGAATGTAGGTGGTTCATAGCTACGAGAGAAATTAGCAAAGACCTGTGCACGATCCGTTAGCTTGTAGATAACCCCTACCTTAGGATTGATAGCATTGTAAGTGAAATCACCTGTGACAGGTGTAACTGCATTGGGATTAGGTAATGCGTGTGCCTGCAAGCCATTAGGTGTTACAAAAAGGAATGGGCGCTTAGCTCCTGTATACTTATCCTCTACCTTACGGGTATCATAGCTTCCTTGTATACTTACATTGGCTAAGAAGGAAGTCGTAATCTTGTAAGTATCAGAAACATAAACTATAGCATGGTTAGCAGTCAGATCTTGTTTGGCAAAGAGTGCTCCGAAATTACCGCGATCGTTGTGGAAGCGAGATTGGTGCATAAGACCTTGACTGTACTGCAATCCAAGAGTAAAATCATTCTTCTCTGTAGTATTAGTGTAAGAGAGACGTACCCCATAGTCATTATTGAAATCCTGACGAATACCATTGGCAATAGGATAAGTGAAAGCATCATCGGCATATTGATAGTAGAGAGTTGCTAATAAAAAGTTATTATCATTTATCTGATAGGCAAATTTGGTTCCAAAACGTGCAATCTTACTACTTCTATTTGGTTTATCTCGAAGCACATTAGGACCAAATGCATAAGGGAATGTTTGCTTAGGGGCTTTATTAATTTGTTTACTATCTGTCTCCATTTGATAGCGAGTAAGGGGTCCCGGTATATCAAAATAGAGATCAGTGAAAGATGCATAAAGGCGTGCCTCAAACTTATCGGTGAACTTGCGACCTACATTGAGCAAGGCATTAAAGCGCTTAGAGCTATTATAGGTACGATAACCATCACTATGGGTATAAGAGGATGCTACGAAGAGATCATTTCTCCCTGATGAAAACCCTGAAGAAATACTACTATTAAAATAATTAAAACTACCTGCTTCCATCTTTACACTCAAAGGAGAAGCATTATAGCCATTTTTAGTTACAAAATTCATAGCACCTCCCAAAGTAGCCCCTCCATGTTCTAAAGCATTGGCACCACGATATATCTCCACTAAATTACTTACTTGGGGTTCCAGTACACCAATGATATAAGAACCATCAGCAAAGTTAATAGGGATTCCATCTTGAGAGAGTGCCACCCCACGAGATTGAGGATTGCTCTGGATACCTGAACCACGGATATTGAGTCGTGGTTGGTCATTCCCACCGAAAAAATCCTGAATAATAATTCCAGGTTCTCTTTGGAGTGCATCCTTGAGCGTTTGGGAACGTTGAGTAGTAAGATCTTTGAGATCAGCTAAGTTAGTCCCTCCTGCTATCTTATCTAATTTCATCTTTGCCAACCCCACGGAGTTAGCTACAAGGCTTGGATTATCAGAGATTATCACAGGTTGCAATTCCACCACCTTTGAAATATCCTCTTGAATATGTTTCAAGATTGTTTCCACATAGGTAACTCTATTCTCATTATTTTGGAGTACTACTGAGAATTCAATAGTAGTATATCCTTCCTTACTTACCTGCAAGGTAGGATATTCTTCTTGCAGTCCTAAAGAGTAATTCCCTCCCTTATCTGTAAATACAGAAGTACCTGTTAAAATATCTTTAACAGAAGCCTCTTTTATAGGAAGTTTGTTTTCATCCAGGACTTTCCCTTTAATCTTGTATGTTTGTGCATACAATGACATTCCACACAAAAATGTAAAAATGAATAATAAATTTCTTTGAAAAATCATATATAATATTTTTATTTAGACTGTTGCAAAATTACAAATGTTTTTCATTATTTTATAGGTTTCAATAATAAATATATTTTTAACTATTCTACTTTACTATTATCATCCATTACACAAAATAAATGAGAGAATAATATTTATTTATATTTGTTATTCATTTATCTTTGTTATAGTTTCTGATATTCTTTTACATATAAAAGATATTCTCGTCATTTTTATACTTAAAAACTTATTTTATGTTTGTGATTATAAAAAAATTGATTACATTTGCTACTTAGATTTTTTCATAAAATGAAAACACTATTAAAATCCGTAACTATCATAGACAGAGATAGTTCCTTTCATAAGAAGACACAAGATATTCTTATAGAGAATGGGGCTATCATCCAGATTGCTCATGAGATTGCTCCTTCAGAGGATTGTGATGTTATTTCTAATTGTTATATATCACAAGGGTGGGCGGATAGTAGTGTGAGTTTTGGAGAACCTGGTTATGAAGAACGGGAAACCTTAGCTCATGGAGTACAGGTTGCCTCTGAGAGTGGTTTTACACAAATAATACTTAATCCTACAACACATCCTATTACTGAAACCCGTAGTCAAATTAACTACTTAAAAACGGCTACAGAAGGAGCTATAACACAAGTTTTCCCTATAGGAGCTCTCACCACAGAGAGTAAAGGAGAATATTTAGCTGAACTTTATAATATGCAAAAGGCTGGAGCTGTTGCCTTTGGAGACTACAAGAGATGTATTCCTCAAGCAAACTTGTTAAAGATAGCCCTACAATACACACAAACTTTTGGAGGAATTGTTATCTCTTTTCCTTGTGATTCTTCCATTATGGGGAAGGGAGTCGTAAATGAACATATAAATTCCACACGATTAGGGCTTAAAGGAATTCCTGCTTTAGCAGAGGAAATTATTGTTGCACGAGATTTATCTATTTTAGAGTATGCAGGAGGAAAGCTTCATATACCTACTATATCTACAGCACAATCGGTAGCCCTTATCGCTCAAGCTAAAGAAAAAGGATTAGATGTAACCTGCAGTGTTGCCCTACATAATCTGCATTTTACAGATAATACACTTGACAACTTCAATACCAATTACAAAGTCCTTCCTCCTTTGCGTGATAAGGCACAGGTAGAGGCCTTACATAAAGGAGTAGAAAATGGAACTATTGATATGGTAACCACAGATCATTATCCGCTTGATATTGAATGTAAAGCTAAAGAATTTGACCTTGCAGATTTTGGCACCATAGGCTTAGAGGCAGCTTTTGGTATCCTTATCCAACACTTTTCTTTAGAAAAAGTAATTGAAATGCTCACTAAAGCAAAAAAAAGATTTTTCCTTCCCTCCTCTCCTATCAAAGTGGGAGCTAAAGCAGATATTACTCTCTTTAATATAGATGGAGAAACTACTTTTTCTACAGAAATGATCCGCTCTTCTTCTAAAAATTGTGCTTTTATTGGTGAAAAATGCAAAGGAAATGTCCTTGGTGTTATCACTGAAAGAGGTAAATGGTTTAAAGGAGAGCAATAAATACAGATAATTGTACTTAAGAATACTTAAAATCCTAACAAAAAACAAACACAAAATACTAATTACCTATATTCAATTAATACAGGCATACAATTAAGTTCTACAATTTTTATTCTCACCTACCAAAATGAAAGGTTTTTCTTTGAACTATTTGGTAAGGCCTGCTATTATAGAGCAGGAAAATGGTAAATCACCTGCCATTTTTATGTTACATGGTTATGGTCAAAATAAAGAGGAATTTTTTTCTATAGCCAACGAACTCCCAGAGGAGTATATTGTTATTTCTATCCAAGCTCCATATGGGTTATCAGAAACACAATTTTTTTGGTATGCCATAGAACTTGCCTCTTCCCAGTGGTGTGACATTGTTCAAGCACAAGCTACTCAAAATAAACTTTTGACTTTTATCAATCAGTCTTGTGAAAGGTTTAATATCGATATGAAGAATATTACACTTTTAGGATTTGACCAAGGAGGAATTTTGAGCCTTTCTATAGCCATTTCTTTCCCTGAAAAGGTTCAGCGTGTAGTGGCTATTAACAGCTTTATAGATAAAAAACTCCTCAACTTTGGTTACCAAAAGAACAATTTCGAAAACCTAAAAATATGTCTACTACATGGTTTTTCCAATGAATTGATTCCTTTAGAGTGGGCTGAAGAAACTATCAATTTTCTCAAGAATTTGCACATTCCATATTCTTATCAAACATTTGCCTCTGGACATGTCTTTTCTGCTGAGATGTTCTATGCAGTTAAGACATGGATAGAAAAAGAATAACTATTTATGTATATGTAACCCACACTCTTTATTGGTTTTGTTCTCCCACCACCAACGACCATCACGAAAATCCTCACCTTCCCTAATAGCACGGGTGCAGGGAGCGCAGCCAATACTAGGATAACCCTTATCATGCAAAGGATTATAGGGTATTCCATTTTTACGAAGAAAAGACAGTACCTGTTCCGTTCTCCAATGTAATAGCAAATGTACTTTTATAATATGGTTTGTTTCATCCCATTCTACCATTTTCATTTGCTCGCGGTTAGCAGATTGCTCTGCCCTGAGCCCTGTAATCCAAACCTTATTCCCTGCTAATGCTCGTTTAAGGGGTTCTACTTTACGGATATGACAGCATGCTTGTCTCAAAGGTACTGAATTATAGAAAGCATTAATACCATTATCCTTTACATATCTCTCTATTGCTTTGGCATCAGGATAATAAGGAGTAATCTCTGTATGATAATATTCATTTGTATTTTCCCACGTCGTATAGGTTTCATAAAATAATCTACCTGTATCTAAGGTAAATATTTCCACAGGGATTTTATTTTTAAGAATAAAGTCAGTAATAACCTGATCCTCCATTCCAAAACTAGTAGAGAAAACCACCTTATGTGGGTATCTCTTTATAAGTAATTCAAGGATCTCTTTCTCTGTAAGTTTCTCTATTTCAGTAAGTAAAGTTGCTATTTCTATTTCCATTCAGTTTCTTTTTGTTAGCAATGGCAAAAGTATAAAAAATAATTTGACAAATTACTTTCATTCCTGCAAAATCTTTGTAAATTTGCAAAAAATTTCATACAATAGATGGTACCTTTATTCATAAGTACTCCCGAATTGTTTTTTGTTCTCTTTGTGGCTGTATTGCTTTTTGGTACAGATAAAATTCCAGAAATAGCTCGTACCTTAGGCAAGGGAATGCGCCAATTAAGAGATGCTACTTCTGAAATTAAGAATGAAATCAATAAAAGTGTAGAGAAAGCAGGGGTAGATACCTCTTTAATTGATGAAGTAAAAGAAGAGGTAGAAAAAGCAAAAGAAGGATTAGAAGACCCCTTTGGAAGCATCAAGCGAAACAAATAAATGTCATTTTATAAGATTTTAAATTAATTAGAAAAAGGGACTTTTAATCAATCCCTTTTTTTAATATCCTTTCCAAAAGATAATAATATCTAAACAATTAGAACTATGGCTAAAACAGACAAAGAGACTCCTCTAATGAAACAGTATAATCAGATAAAGGCTAAATACCCTGATGCTTTATTACTTTTCAGAGTAGGAGATTTCTATGAAACTTTCAAAGAAGATGCTATCAAAACCTCACAAGTATTGGGAATTGTTCTTACCAACCGAAATAATGGAGGAGAACAAACGGAACTAGCAGGATTTCCATATCATTCTCTTAATAGTTATCTCCCTAAATTAGTCAAAGCAGGATTTCGTGTGGCTATTTGTGATCAACTAGAAGATCCTAAACTTACCAAAACTATCGTAAAACGAGGAGTTACAGAATTAGTAACTCCCGGTGTTGCTCTAAATGACGATATCCTTCAAGCTAATAAGAATAATTTTTTAGCATCGGTTTGGTTAGATACTACTAATAATGGTATTTCCTTCTTAGATATCTCCACAGGAGAATACTACCTTGCCGAAGGAGACAATGCCTATATTGATAAACTTCTACAAAACTTCCAGCCTAACGAAATACTTATTGCTAAGAAACAGCGAAAAGAATTTGAGACATGCTTTGGAACTCATTTTCATTGCTTTGGATTAGAAGATTGGGTATATAAGGAAGATTTCGCTTACGACATTCTTACTAAACAATTTAACACCAATTCTCTCAAGGGATTTGCTATAGAAGATATGCATAATGGTATCCTAAGTGCTGGTGCTATTTTACATTATTTATCTGAAACACAACATCATCAATTACAACATATTATCACCATTAAGCGCATTATGAATGGTGAATATGTATGGCTGGACAAATTCACCATTCGAAATCTTGAAATCTATAGTGGACAAAACACAGAATCAGTATCTTTATTAGATATTATTGACAAAACATTATCCCCCATGGGAAGTCGTACTCTAAAACGATGGCTTGCTCTTCCCTTGACCTCTTTATCTCAAATACAAAACAGACATCAAGTAGTAGCTACTTTCGTAGAAAACAATGAGATTCGCCAAAAAGTACGTGATCATCTTAAAAAAGTAAATGATATAGAACGCTTGCTTTCTAAAATAGCAACAGGAAAAATTACTCCACGAGAAGTTATCTATCTTAAAAATTCTCTTACAGCTATCCTTCCTGTCAAAAAACTTGCTATGGAATCCAATAGCTCATACCTAAATTCTTTAGGAAAACAAATTCACAATTTGCAAGACTTATGCGATAGAATAGAAGAAACTTTAAATGAAGAAGCTCCTGTAAATATTTTAAAGGGAAATGTTATTAGAGAGAATTTCTCCACAGAACTGGATGAGTTGAGAAATCTTTCTGTATCGGGGAGGACTTATCTTGACCAGATGCTTGAACGTGAAATAAAAAACACTCATATTTCTTCCTTAAAAATTGATAATAATAATGTATTTGGGTACTATTTTGAGGTACGCAATGTTCACAAGGACAAAGTCCCTGACCATTGGATTCGTAAGCAGACCCTTGTAAACGCTGAACGGTATATTACCGAAGAGCTAAAAGAATATGAAGAAAAAATTACTCATGCTCAGGAGAGAATTACTATTTTAGAACAAGAATATTTTTCTAAACTTATTACTGAGATCATTCGCTATATTTCACCTATTCAGCAAACAGCCTCTATCATAGGTGAAATAGATACTCTTTGTGGATTTTCTACTTTAGCAATAGAAAATCATTATATCTGTCCAAAATTGGACGAATCATTCACTATCAATCTTAAACAGGCTCGCCATCCTGTCATTGAAAAACAACTCCCTCCTACTCAACCCTATATAGCTAATGATATTTATTTGGACAATGATTCACAGCAGATTATGATGATTACAGGACCTAATATGAGTGGTAAGTCTGCTTTATTACGACAAGTAGCTCTCATAGTTCTTATGACACAGATAGGTAGTTTTGTCCCAGCCTCTGAAGCACAAATAGGAATTGTGGATAAGATATTCACCCGAGTGGGAGCTAGTGATAATATCTCTCAAGGAGAATCTACCTTCATGGTGGAGATGAATGAGGCTGCTCTTATCCTAAATAACTTATCACAACGAAGTCTTATTCTTTTAGATGAAATAGGTAGAGGCACCAGTACCTATGATGGTATTTCCATTGCTTGGGCTATTGCTGAATACTTACACGAGCATCCTACTCATGCAAAAACCCTCTTTGCCACTCACTATCATGAGTTAAATGAAATGCAAAATGAATTCTCTCGTATAAAAAATTTCTCTGTTTCGGTAAAAGAGGTCAAAGGAAGCATTCTGTTCCTTCGAAAACTTGTAGAAGGAGGAAGTGAACACAGTTTTGGTATTCATGTAGCCAAAATGGCAGGAATGCCTCAATATGTAATAGAGAAAGCTAATAATGTGCTAAAGAAATTAGAAAATAGTCATCAATTAGAAAGTAATAAAGAACAATTAACCAATAAAGAAGGAATGCAATTAAGTTTTTTTCAGTTAGATGATCCTCTTTTGGAAAACATAAAACAGCAAATAATGAACACCAATCTTGATAATCTCACTCCTATAGAAGCATTGATGAAACTTAGTAATATTAAAAGAATGCTTGAAAAAAAGTAAAATTACTTTTTTTACTATAAAATAGTGGCTGTTTAAAATAAAATTATTACTTTTGTGCGATACAACTTAAATAAATATTATATGTATAATTTACTAAAAGGAAAAAAAGGTATCATCTTTGGTGCTTTAGATGAGAATTCCATAGCATGGAAAACAGCTGAACGTGTACATGAAGAAGGGGGACAATTTGTCCTTACTAATGCCCCTATAGCTATGCGTATGGGAAAAATAAATGAATTAGCAGAAAAAACAGGAGCTCAAGTAATTCCTGCTGACGCTACCTGTATGGATGATTTACAAAATTTGGTAACTAAAGCAGTGGAAATACTTGGAGGGAAACTGGATTTCGTATTACATTCCATAGGAATGTCTGTAAATGTACGTAAGAATATTCCTTACACAGAATCCAATTATGATTTTTATGCTAAAGGTTGGGATGTATCAGCTCTTTCATTCCACAAAGTATGTCAGGCTCTTCATAAGAACGACGCAATGAACGAATGGGGAAGTATTGTTGCTCTTACCTATATCGCTGCACAACGTACTTTCCCTGATTACAATGATATGGCAGATAATAAAGCCTATTTGGAATCTATTGCTCGTAGTTTTGGATATTTTTATGGGAAAGATAAAAATGTGCGCATCAACACTATCTCTCAGTCTCCTACTCCTACCACTGCCGGTCAAGGAGTAAAAGGATTTGATGGTTTTATTACTTACGCTGATATGATGTCTCCACTTGGTAATGCTACTGCTGATGACTGTGCTAATTATACTGTATGCCTTTTCAGTGACCTTACCCGTAAAGTAACAATGCAAAACCTCTATCATGACGGAGGCTTTTCCAAAGTTGGAGTAACTCCTGAAGTGATTGCTTATATTAACAAATAAAAACCTCTTTTCTTTAAAGTAAGAACTATCATTATTTACTGTGCTTATAAATAATGATAGTTTTTTAAATTGTAATCAATTCTTATAAATTCTATGGAACCTTTCAATAAAGAAATTTTTGAACTATTCCAACAAAAATTAAAAGTAGGGAATCGAAGAGGAGTGCACCTAAATGCTATTCCAAATAATTCTCGCTATAAGTTTGACTTGGCTAGACTTTCTGTTATTTTTAAAAGCCTACCAGAGCGTTTCGTTTTAGATTTACTTACTCTAAAGAATCTTAAGTTTACTTTTTCTCTCTATGATACTCCTTCTACTGCTATAGATAATCGTTCTTATACTACAGAAATAATGCAGGATGTTCCTACAGAGGAAAAGTTTAATAGAGCTATAGTTAAAAGAATTGATAATTCTGCAGAGAAAAATAATGAGAGAGAAAGTCTATTGGAAAAATTATCCACAAGTATGGACAATCTCATTTTCCAAGGTGATGCCATTTTTCAGGAAAAAGGTATTAATTCCTTAGGATTTGGCTTCCCTATTTTAGCGAGAAGAGATTTTGCTGATGGACAGATCACAGTGGCTCCGATCCTTATTTGGTCGGTCAGGATACGACCAACTTCACAGATGAATACTTGGGAAATTAGCCGTACTGAGGATGACCCTATTTATATTAATGAAGTACTTATCAACCATCTACAAAATGATTCTGGTATTATTATCAATCCTATTCCTGAAGAGATGCTGGAAGATGGAAAGATAGACAAACCAGAACTGTTCAAAATATGTACTGATCTTCTCAATCAATTAAAGATTACACAAAATATTGATTTTATAGAAAATAATTATACAGAAATTCTTCCTATTAAACCAAAATCTATTTATGAAAAACTACTTTATGAGAAAGGACAAGCAATTATAGAAAAATCAGGACTTTTTTCTATTTTCGAAGTACAGAAACAGAATATCATCAATGATTATGAAACTCTAAAAGATAACTTTAAACCAATAGAAATTAATTCTAAACAAGATTTTCAATCTTATTCTTCAGTTCCCACTGACCCTTCTCAACAGGAGATATTGGAGGGATTACGCACCCAATCACATATCCTTATACAAGGTCCTCCTGGTACAGGAAAAAGCCAGACTCTAACTGCTATTCTTATCAATGCTCTTGAGAATAAACAAAAAACATTAGTAGTATGCGAAAAGCAAACTGCCTTAGAAGTACTCCATAATGCTCTTAAAGAACGGGGGTTAGGAAAATATACCATCCTTATCAAAGATAGTATTACTGATCGGAAATTAGTAGTAGATGCCCTAAGAAATACCCTTGATAGTGCTACTTTTAAAAATGCTATAGAACCATATCCAGAAAATATCAGAAAGGAGCAAACAGAAAGTATAGATTCTTTGAAAAATGCTATCAACCTACATCACTCGACACTCTTTTCTCCTATTCTCTCTCAAGAAAACTGGACAGATATCTCTGGAAAAATCCTTGAATATGAGGCTATAAAAACTCCTATTGACTTATCTGTACTCGCACTCTCCTTCAATGAGAAAGAATATGCATCTTTAAAAAATATATTAGGAAGAGCTCAGGAACTTTACATGCCTTTTACTCCTTACGAAGAAAATTATTTATATAATCCTGAAGAATTAATTCACAAATCATTACAACAAACCTTTCATAATATAGAAGAAGCATTCCTTTTCTATAAAAATGAATGGGGAAAAATATTATCCCTTTATAAGGAATATGAATGTGATTACAAAAGAATGCGCCAAGAAGAATTTGCCCATCAACTAAAATACTTGAACCAATACATCAATGAAATAGAAACGCTTACTACCCTTTTGCCTCTTGATGCAGATGAATATAATAGAAAGAAAACAGGAAGTCTTTTTTATAAAATAAGCACCCTGTTTTCTTCTACTAAGAAGGAAGTGCTTGTCAATCAAAAGCGCCTATTATGGCTCTTTCAAGAAATCAAGAAAATAAGTCTACATTCTAACTTCCCTACTATATCCCTCTCTGACAACTTATATTCAAACAAAGAAAATATTCTATTATATAGGAAAGAAATAGATAATGCAAAGCAAAACTTTGAGAAAAATATTATAAATGATTTTAGAACATTGGACATTTGTACTTTTTTTGAAATAAAATATTCCAATGAAACGCTAAAAAATCTCATTTTTACTATTAAATCCTTAAAAGAAAAAATAAAATTAGATAATTATGTTTCTTATAAAGATTTTGGTAGTACTTTCTTTGAATTTGAAGAAATAATAAAAGCTATTTTTACTCAATATGATCAATATCAAGAGGACAAAAACAATCCTCTTTTAATAGGCTATGAGTGGTTCTCCTTCTACTTCCCTCTAAATAACCTTCAAAAACAATGTATTTCCCTTCTACAAAAGGCAGGAGCCAATCATTGGGAAGCCTCCTTTTTATATGCCTACTATAAAATGTTCTTACTTAAAGAATCAGAAGAGAATATTCCCTTTTCCGCAAAAATCTATGAAGATTTTAAAAAGAAAATACAACACTTCACTCTTTTACAGAAAGATATAATTCAAAGATATTGGGATAATGCTCAGCAAGTTGCTGTTAAAAACTTTGAAACTAATCATAAAGATCTTACTGTAGCCAACTTATATAATAAACGCAAAAGTGAAAAACACAATAGGCTTACTCTTAGACAAATTGCCAAGAAAGATATAGACCTACTCACTACTTTCTTTCCTATTATCCTAACCACTCCTGATGCCTGCTGTAACCTGTTCCAAGGAGAATATTTTTACTTTGACTATGTTATTTTTGATGAAGCTAGTCAATTGAAATTAGAAGATAACCTTCCTGCCATACTTAAAGGAAAAACAGTTATTATTGCAGGAGATGAGCATCAGATGCCTCCAAGTAATTATTTTAGTAAAATTTTTGAAGGAAACTATGAAGATGAAGAGGACATGGAAGACGAGGATGAAGTTCTTGTAAAGAATTCATTACTTTCCATAGAATCCTTACTTGATTTTGCCTTAGAATATAAGTATGACAAGCATTATTTAAACTTTCATTATCGTTCTAAACATCCATATCTGATAGACTTCTCCAATATAGCCTTCTATAAAGGTATGCTCCGCCCCTTACCTTGTTTTGAATCCATCTCCCCTATTGAATTTTACCAAATTAATGGCATTTTTCATGAACACATCAATGAACAAGAGGCACTCAAAGTAATTGACATATTAAGAAATATCCCTCAAAAACCTGATGGCTCTTACCCCTCAATAGGAGTAGCCACTTTCAACATCACACAACGAAATTTTATTCGAAAAAAACTCCTCTCTTTGCGTAATAATCCCAAGGAAGAAGTTTTTGCTCAAAAGCTAAACCTATTGGAACAAGCAGGGCTCTTCATTAAGAATTTAGAAAATATACAAGGAGATGAACGTGATATTATTATTATATCCATCACCTATGGTAGAAAAAAAGATGGTAGATTTATTCAAAGTTTTGGACCTTTGAACCATCAGAAAGGATATAAACTTCTAAATGTAATTATCACTCGTGCTAAGGAAAAAATATATATATGCAACTCAATCCCAGAGGAATTTTTCATGAATTATGCAGACACATTAGCCCAAGAACAATCCAATAACCGTCGTGCCGTTCTCTATGCATATCTTGCTTACACCAAATCTATTAGTGAAAATAATGAACTCGAACGACAAAAAGTATTACAAACTCTTGCACTGTATGGAAATAATCAAAAAGAAGAAACTTCCGTCGGACAACTCCTATTTAAAGAACAGGTATTTCTATTACTAAAAGAAAAATTTCCTTCACTTACCCTTACTAAGGACAAGCCCTTTGGTGGATACACAATAGACATTTTTATAGAAAGGGAAAAAGAAAAATCCATCGCTATTGAATGTATTAGCAAATCTATCTATCAAAATAAAATGGGATATTTAGAAGATATACACAAAGAACAGATTCTCACCCAAGCCGGACTTTTCTATATGCGTATTCATGCTGATATGCCAATAAAAAACTATCTTACCGCACTTGAAAAATTCTTAAATAACTAATGAAACGAAAAATTATACTTACTCAAGATGGCTCTTCCACCATAGAAATAGAGGAATGGAAAGAACATTACCATTCTACTCATGGGGCTATAGCAGAATCCTATCATGTATTCATCAAAAATGGGTTATCCTTATTCAAGGGAAAAAAAGTACATCTTTTAGAAATAGGATTAGGAACAGGTCTCAATGCCTTTATTACCTTTTTAGAACATAAAGGATTTGAGCAAACTATTCACTATGAAGGAATAGAAGCTTATCCTTTAACAGAAAAAGAGATAAAAAACTTAAATTATACTGACAAACTTAATGCTCCTGATAAAATGTCTGTTTTCAATATGATACATCAATCTCCCTGGGAACAGATTATAGAACTCTCCCCTACTTTTACCTTTAAAAAACGACAACAATTTTTTGAAAATATCTCTGATAAAAGCAAGTTTGACATAATCTACTTTGATGCTTTTAGTGCACGTGTACAGCCTGACCTATGGACAATACCCATTTTTGAGAAAATGTATCAAGCTCTAAAAAATGAGGGGATATTAGTTACTTACTCCTCTAAAGGAAGCGCGCGAAGAGCTATGATAGAGGTAGGATTCCAAGTAGAGAAACTTCCCGGTGCGATGGGAAAAAGAGAGATGCTTAGAGCTTATAAGAATGAAAAACATAAATGATTTTTCTTACATAAAAATTTTTCCTTACAAATATTTGTTTTTTAAATAAATAGTTGTACTTTTGCACTCGGAATTGGTAATTAAAGAGGTAGAGGGCAGTTAAGTCCTCTTTTTTTATAATAACATGAACTTAAAAGAACGAGTTAAATATTTGATAGATAAGGCGTTGAAAGAGAACCCTTCTTTATTTCTTATTGAATATTCAATAGGAAAAGGTAACCTTATCAAAGTAATCATTGATGGTGATAATGGTGTTAATATTGATGATTGTGTGATACTAAGTCGTGCCATTGAGCATAATTTAGACAGAGAAGAGGAGGATTTCTCTCTGGAAGTAAGTTCTTGTGGTATTTTTGCTCCTTTAACCCAAGAAAGACAATATATAAAAAATATAGGACGTGAAGTAGAAATAGAAACTACAGAAACAAAATATATAGGGGTTATCAAAGAAGTTCATGAAGGGAAAGTTTCCTTAGAAGTAACCTCTCGCCAACCTAAAGCTAATGGAAAAGGGAAAACAACTATTACTGAAACCATAGTGCTACCTATTAATAATATTAAAGAAACAAAATTAAAATTAAAATTTTAAATACTTTATGGAAAATAATCTAGACTTGATTGAATCCTTTTCAGAATTTAGAGACGATAAACTTATTGACAGAGAGGCACTCATGTCAATATTAGATGAAGTATTCAAAACTGCTTTAAAAAAGAAATATGGTTCCGATGAGAACTTTGATATCATCATCAATCCTGACAAGGGAGATATAGAAATATGGCGCAACCGTATTATTGTAGATGATGGGATGGTAGAGAATCCTAATGCTGAAATTCCTTTAAGTGAGGCTCTTAAAATTGAATCAGATTTCGAAGTAGGGGAAGAAGTTTCTGAAGAAGTAAAAATCAGTCAATTAGGTCGTCGTGCTATTTTAGCTTTACGACAAAATCTGATTTCAAAAGTACATGAATATGATAATAATACTATCTATAAAAAATTCAAGGAACTCATTGGAGGTATTTATACTGCCGAAATCCATCATATAAAAGGAAAAACTGTTATTCTTCTAGATGATGATGGAAATGAAATTCTTTTACCCAGAGATAGACAAATACCTTCTGACTTTTTTAAGAAAGGAGAAACAATTAAAGGAATCATTGAATCTGTAGATTTTAAAGGTAACAAACCTGCAATTATTCTCTCTCGTACTTCTCCTCTATTCTTAGAGCGCCTTTTCGAACAAGAGATACCAGAAATTGCAGATGGACTCATTACAATACAAAAAGTAGCTCGTATTCCCGGAGAAAAAGCTAAGATCGCAGTAGATTCCTATGATGACCGTATAGATCCTGTAGGAGCATGCGTGGGAGTGAATGGAGCACGTATTCGTAGTATTGTCAGAGAATTAGGCAATGAGAACATTGATGTTATAAATTTCTCTAACAATATTAGCTTATTTATTAGCAAAGCATTAGCTCCTGCGAAGATTACCTCTATTACTGTAAATGAAGAAACTAAGCGTGCAGAGGTACTCTTAGCTTCTGAGGAAGTTTCCAAAGCCATTGGTAAAGGAGGAAGCAATATTCGTTTGGCGAGCATGCTCACTGGTTATGAAATAGATGTATTCAGAGAAGGAGCAGAGGAAGATATAGAACTCTCTGAATTTGAAGATGAAATAGAACCATGGATAATTGAAGAATTTCGCCGCATAGGTCTTGATACTGCAAAAAGTGTATTAGAATATAGTGCCGAAGAGTTAGAAAAACGAGTAGACTTAGAATTAGAAACTATTCAAGATGTATTACGCATTCTTAAAGAAGAATTCGAAAACTAAGTATACAATAAAACTAAATATATATAACACCACAATCAGAAAATTAAAAAACGAGCTTAGAATTTATGGCTGAGGATAAAAGACTAAATAAAGCAGCAAAAGAATACAATATCTCTACAGATAGAGTTGTTGAGTTTCTTAAATCAAAAGGGCATACCATTGAATCTAAACCAAATACAAAAATTCCGGCAGAACTCATTATTTTGCTAGATAAAGAATTTGGTTCAGATAAGAGCCGTCGTATGGCTTCTCAAGAGATAAGTGAGGAACAACGTAAAGAAAAAGAAGCCATCCGCCAAGAGTTATTGGAAAAAGAAAAGCAAGAGAAACAAAAAGAGCAAGAAATTATTCGTGCTAAAGCATCTATTGCAGGAACTAAAATTATTGGAAAAATTGATTTGGAAGAACCTAAAAAAGTAGAATCTAAAAAAATAGAACCTACTAAGGAGGAAACTCCAGCTGCTGAAAAATCTACAGAAAACAATACTATTACTCAAACTGTAACTCAAGAGGATTTTCTACCTCAAGAAAAGGGAGAAGTAAAAAAGGAAAATAAGCACAAACATAAGGATAAAGAAGAAAAAAACACTCTTTCCAAACAAGAAAAAGACTTTAAGAATAAGAGTAGAGAACTTCTATCCGGAAAAACTGTGCCTCCTAAAGAAACTGCTAAAAAAGAAGAAAAAAAGATACAGCCCGAACCTGAAATAGGTATTATTGAAACCAAATATACTAAACTTACAGGGCCTAAACTCGTGGGTGAAAAAATTGACTTATCTCAATTTGAACGTCCTAAAAAGAAAAAGAACGGAAAAGAAAAAGATAAAAATACTTCTATCACAACTGAAGGAAAACAGAGTAAACGCAAACGTAAGCGTATTTCTTCTGAAAAAGAAAATGCAGTTACTCCTCCTATTCAGAAGAACAATCCTCATAATAAGGATAGAGATAAAAGCAATAAAAAACAGAAAAAAGATAATAAACCCTTTATAAAAGTAGAGCCTACAGAGGAAGAAGTACAAAAACAAGTAAGAGAAACTCTAGAAAAATTACAAGGAAAATCAATCAAATCTAAAGGGGCAAAGTATCGTAAAGAAAAACGTGACACTCACCGACATAAAAATGAGGAGGAAATAGCACTACAAGAAAAGGAAAGTACTATCTTACGTGTAACAGAATTTGTTACCGTGAATGAACTCTCTACAATGATGGATGTTCCTGTAAATAAGGTTATTGGAGCATGTATGTCATTGGGAATCTTTGTAACTATGAACCAGCGTTTGGATGCTGAAACCCTTTCTATTGTGGCAGATGAATTTGGATATCAAATAGAATTCTCTACTGCTGATATTGATGAAGCAATCCCTATAGAAGAAGATAATCCAGAGGATTTAGTACCTCGTGCTCCTATTGTTACTGTAATGGGACATGTTGACCATGGTAAAACTTCCTTACTTGATCACATTCGTAATGAAAATGTAATTGCTGGAGAAAGTGGAGGAATCACTCAGCATATTGGAGCCTATTCTGTAACTCTTAAACGAAGCAAACAACGTATTACATTCTTAGATACTCCAGGACACGAAGCTTTTACTGCAATGCGTGCTCGTGGAGCTCAGATCACAGATATTGCTATCATTGTAATTGCTGCTGATGATGACATCATGCCACAAACTAAGGAAGCTATTAGCCACGCTCAAGCGGCAGGAGTACCTATTATCTTTGCTATTAATAAAATAGATAAACCTACGGCTAATCCTGATAAAATAAAAGAACATTTAGCTAATATGAATCTTTTAGTAGAAGAATGGGGTGGTAAGATACAATCTCAAGATATTTCTGCTAAAAAGGGAATCGGTGTAAGTGACTTGCTCGATAAGGTTCTTTTAGAAGCTGAAATACTAGAACTAAAAGCAAACCCCAACAAACATGCTGTAGGAACCATAGTAGAAGCCGCTCTTGACAAAGGTCGTGGATATGTTTCTACCGTATTAGTACAAGAAGGAACACTTAGAATAGGGGATTATGTATTAGCAGGAACCCATTCTGGAAAAATTCGCGCTATGCAGGATGAGCGAGGGAGAAATGTAGAAGAGGCTATTCCTTCAACTCCTGTTACCATTTTAGGGCTTGATGGAGCTCCTCAAGCAGGAGATAAGTTCTACGTATTTGAAGATGAGAAAGAAGCAAAACAAATTGCTGCTAAGCGTACTCAACTTCTTCGTGAACAATCTGTACGTACACAACGTCATATCACCTTAGACGAAATTGGTCGTCGTATTGCTCTTGGCGACTTTAAAGAACTTAACATCATCCTTAAAGGAGATGTAGATGGTTCCGTAGAAGCTCTTACAGATTCTTTCCAGAAACTTTCTACTGAAGAAATTCAAGTATCTATTATTCATAAGGGAGTGGGTGCTATTACTGAATCTGATGTATTATTAGCTTCTGCTTCTAATGCAATCATTATCGGCTTTAATGTTCGTCCAATGTCCAATGCACGGGCTTTAGCAGAAAAAGAAGAGATAGATATTCGCACATACTCTATCATCTATGATGCTATCAATGACCTAAAAGCTGCTATGGAAGGAATGCTATCTCCTGAAATGAAAGAAGAAGTTACAGGTACTGTAGAGATACGAGAACTTTTTAAGATTTCAAAGGTAGGCACTATTGCGGGATGTATGGTTACCGATGGAAAAATATATCGTAATTCCAAAATACGCTTATTACGTGAGAATGTTGTTGTCTATACAGGTGAACTTTCTTCCCTTAAGCGTTTTAAGGATGATGTGAAGGAAGTAAGCAAAGGATATGACTGTGGATTACAGATAAAGAATTACAATGATATCAAAGAAGGAGATGTATTAGAAGCCTTCCAAGAAATAGCTGTTAAGAAAAAACTATAAATTTATGGAAATAAGTCCTTCAATAGCTAAAACTATAGCGGGTTTATTATTAGATATTCATGCTATTAAGCTCAGCCCTAAGAAGCCTTTTATATGGGCTTCAGGGTGGAAATCTCCTATCTATTGTGATAATCGTATGTTGCTCTCTTATCCAGAAGCACGAGATAAAGTTGCTATTATTATAAGTGCCTTTATTAAAGAGAAATATCCTGAAGTACAACTTATAGCAGGAGTAGCTACAGGAGCTATTGGCATAGGAATGCTCGTAGCTGATAGGCTTGATCTTCCTTTTGTATATGTTCGTCCTGAACCTAAAAAACATGGTAGACAAAATCAAATAGAAGGAAATTTCACTCAAGGAGAAAAAACAGTAGTAATAGAGGATCTTATCAGCACTGGAATGAGTAGTTTAGGAGCTGTAAAAGCCTTACGTGAAAGTCAATTAAATGTACTAGGTATGGTTGCTATCTTTTCATACCTATTCAAAATTGCTAAACAAAATTTCACCAAAGAAAATATTCCTCTAGACACTCTTAGTCAATATGATGCTTTATTAGAAGAGGTTAAAGATAGAAACTATATCTCTGTTCAAGAAATAGATATTTTAACTAAATGGCGCTTAGCTCCTGATAAATGGGATTAATATGAAAATAACTTCTCCTCCTGTACAAGTTCTTGAAAGAGACACTCTTCTATTTAAAAAGTTAGAAAATGTATCTAACTTTGAGTATCTAATGCCTAATAATTTAGCTCATTTTTCTATTAGAGGTACTCATTCCTTTTCCTTTGCATTAAAAGGAATGCCTGAAATTTTTTTAGAGAAAAAAAAATCAATCCCTTCTATAGAACTTATTTATGGAGCTCCTGAAGATAAATTACCTTTTATTCTATCCATACAACTAAATAGAATAAATGAAGTAGTAACACAAATCATCTATACCTTTGAAGGAAATTTCAATCCTGTGATATCTATGATGGTGAAAGCTCCTATTACTAAGCTCCTAGAAACAATGGCTGAAAAAACAAAATCCTTATGAAAAGTTCCAAACAATTAATGCTTATCTATGGCTTTCTTTCAGGGATTATCAGTATAGGACTTGTCTTATTACAATATTTTACCAATTCTTATAATAGTTCCTCTTTAATAAAATTGTTTTTTGGAATTTTCCCTGTATTTATGCTTTCTTTATTTATTTTTTTAGGAATTTACCAAAGTAAAGAAAGAAGTTTTCGCCAAATGCTCAAGATAGGTTTAGGTATTTCTCTGTTATTCTCTATAATTACAAGTATTTTTTGGGTTATTTTTATCAAGTATATCCATCCTGATCTTTTAAATACTCTCAATACTATTCAGTTAGAAGTGTTCATCACAGAAAATCCCAATGCTACTCCTGAAGAAATTACCCAGTTAAAAGAAAGTATGGAAAAGGGGAAATCACTATGGGCGCAATTCAATTTTTCAGTAGTAAGTAATATGCTTTTTGGGTTTATCATTTCCTTATTAGGAAGTTCCTTTTCAAAAATTGTTCAAAGACAAAGATAACTAAAACTCAAATCATGCAAATATCGGTAGTTATTCCCCTATTCAATGAAGAAGAATCTTTACCTGAACTTTATCAATGGATTACGCAGGTAATGAATCAAAGAAGTTTTTCTTATGAAATACTCTTTGTAGATGATGGATCTAAAGACCTTTCTTGGAAGAAAATACAAGAAATTAGCGCAAAGGATTCTCATATCAAGGCTATTCGTTTTCTAAAGAATTATGGTAAGTCTCAAGCTCTCAATGCTGGATTCGCCAAAATACAAGGGGATGTAGTCATTACTATGGATGCTGACTTACAGGATAGTCCCGAAGAAATACCTGAACTTTATCAAATGATTACTCAAGAAGGATATGACCTTGTTTCTGGATGGAAGAAAAAACGCTATGATCATATACTTACGAAGAATCTCCCTTCCAAACTTTTTAACTGGGCAGCACGAAAAGTATCTGGACTTACCTTACATGATTTCAACTGTGGACTCAAGGCTTACCGAAAGGAAGTCGTCAAAAATATTGATGTAAGAGGAGAAATGCATCGTTATATTCCTGTATTAGCAAAATCTGCTGGCTACGAGAAAATTACAGAGAAAGTAGTGCAACATCAAGCACGAAAATATGGAAAGACAAAATTTGGCGTAGAACGCTTTATCAATGGTTTTCTGGATTTGCTTACTATTGGTTTTCTTTCTAAATTTGGCAAACGTCCTATGCATTTATTTGGAGCTTTAGGGGTTCTGATGTTCTTTATAGGCTTCTGTTTTGCTTTCTATTTAGGAATAGATAAACTCTTTATCAATCCATATAACCGATTAATTACGAACCGCCCAGAATTTTTTATTGCTCTTTCTACCATGATCATAGGTACTCAATTTTTTCTCACAGGCTTCTTAGCTGAACTTATTCTAAGAAGTCGAGACCCAGAACCTAGATACCATATTAAAGAATCTATCAATTAAAAATTTAATTATATGCACCGTCTTTGTATTATTTTCTTAATTCTAATAGCTTGTAATGGATCCTCTCCGAAAGAAAATACATTAGCTACAGAAACACAACAAAGTACCTCCGAAAAAGCACCTGCTACCGAAGGAATACGTTATCAAGGGATTCTCCCCAGTACCAATGGTAAAGGAGTAGACACTACCATCATTTTAAAAGAGAATAATAATTATACAATAACAGAGACCTTCTTAGAAGATGGACGTACCCATACAGAGAAGGGTATTTTTGAGTGGAATGAAAATGATAAAACAATTGCCCTTATAGGGGAGAATAATAAAAAAACTTTCTATAAAGTAGATGCACAGGTACTTATATTCCTCAATGACAATAACCCTAACAAAAAAATGACAGCAGAAGAAGAAGAGCGCTACTCTCTACACCAAAAATAACTCCTTATAAGTATGGCAATTCCTATCTATTGTATGCCTGGTATGGCCGCTAGTTCTCGCATATTTGAGCACTTGAACGTGCCTAAAGAATATGAAATGCATTTTCTGGAATGGGTCGAACCTAATCCAAAAGAATCTCTCAAACAATATGCTAAACGTATAGCCCAACAAATTACTCTTCCCTCACCCATTTTGATAGGAGTTTCCTTAGGAGGAATACTTATGCAGGAGATAGCCTTACTTATCCCTAACTATCGTAATATTATTCTTATTTCCAGTATAAAGTCTGAGAAAGAACTCCCCCATTGGATGCAATGGTGTAAAAGATTGAAACTTCATCACCTCCTACCCTTAAGAAGATTAGCTTCTATACAGTTTTGGAAAAACACAAAACGATATAAAAAACTGTATGTTAAATATATAGGATTACATACCGCTAATTACTTAGCATGGTCAGTACAAGAGTTATTGGATTGGAAAGCACCTAACTCTCTTAAGAAAATTATTCATATACATGGGGACAGAGACCCCATTTTCCCTATTAAAAACATTAAAGAATGTATAGTACTTCCTAAAGGTACACATATTATGATCATCAATCGTTTCCGTTGGCTTAATGAACAATTACCTAAGATACTAATGACTAACGATTTGCAATAAACAAATTAATTATACTTAATAGCATTAATAATTTTTAGAAAAAATATTTTTTAGATATAGTAAAAAATATTATTTTTGCACCAAATTTGTAAGTAGATGAGCGTTATCTATATGTTGATTTCTATTAGCACAATAGTAGTGGGCTTATTCTTATATCTATACATACGTGCCATACACAAAGGCCAGTATGATGATGTGGAAAGTCCTGCCATACGAATGCTTTTTGAAGATGAATTAATAGAAAACTCCTCTTCCACTAAATCAAACCAAGAAAATTCTTCTCACCACAAAAATAAAAATGAAAAGCAAAAACAACTTAAAACTTGCTAAAATCATTTTTTATGGAAATGGAACAATTTTACTACGACAACAAAATTGTTAAAAACTTCATCTATGCAACTCTTTTTTGGGGAGTTGTAGGAATGGGAGTGGGCTTAGTCCTTGCATATCTATTCCTATTTCCTACAATGACTGAAGGTATCTCGTGGTTAAGTTTTGGGCGTCTGCGCCCATTACATACCAATGCAGTAATTTTTGCTTTTGTAGGAAATGCGATCTTCGCAGGAAGCTACTACTCAATACAACGTCTGCTTAAAGCTCGTATGTATAGTAACTTTCTGAGCAAACTAAACTTCTGGGGATGGCAACTTATTATTTTAGGCGCTGCTATTACTTTTCCAATGGGAATAAGTACTTCCAAAGAATATGCAGAGCTTGAATGGCCTTTTGATATCGCTATTGCCATTGTATGGGTAGCATGGGGTGCTAATATGATAGGTACTCTTATCAAAAGAAGACAACGTCATATTTATGTAGCAATTTGGTTTTACTTAGCTACTTTCGTTGCTGTAGCCTTATTACATATCTTCAACAGTTTAGAGTTTCCTATATCCATCACTTCTATGAAAAGTTACTCCGTATATGCTGGAGTGCAGGATGCCCTTGTACAGTGGTGGTATGGACATAACGCAGTAGCTTTCTTTCTTACCACACCTTTTCTTGGATTAATGTACTACTTTGTACCCAAAGCTGCCGAACGCCCGGTGTACTCTTATCGGCTTTCTATCATACACTTTTGGAGTTTAATATTTATCTACATGTGGGCAGGACCTCATCACCTGCTCTATACCGCACTCCCTGAATGGGCACAGAATCTTGGTGTTGTCTTCTCTGTAATGCTTATAGCTCCTTCATGGGGAGGTATGATTAATGGACTACTTACCCTTCGTGGTGCATGGGATAAAGTGCGTACCGAGCCCGTATTAAAGTTTATGGTGGTGGCTATCACTGGTTATGGAATGGCTACCTTCGAAGGACCTACCTTGGCTCTCAAAAATGTAAATGCTATAGCTCATTTTACTGACTGGATTATTGCTCATGTACACGTGGGAGCACTAGCTTGGAATGGATTTCTTACTTTTGGTATGATTTACTACCTCGTTCCTAAGATGTGGAAAACCAATCTGTACTCCGTACGCCTTGCAAACATACACTTCTGGATAGGTACTTTAGGAATTGTTTTCTATACTATTCCCCTTTATATTGCAGGATTTACTCAAGCCTCTATGTGGAAACAATTTACTCCTGACGGTAATTTAGTATATGGTAACTTTCTCAATACTGTGAATGCCATTATGCCTATGTATATTATGCGAGCCATCGGGGGGACTCTTTATATTGTAGGAGCTATCCTCGCTGTAATTAATGTAATACAGACTATCAGATATGGGAAGAGAGTTACAGATGAGCTTGCTCAGGCACCAGCCTTGACTCCTATTAGTAAAAGGAGGGTCGCTGGAGAAACCATCCATCATTGGCTTGAAAGGAAACCCGTACAAATGACTATTTGGGCAACTATTGCAGTAGCTATAGGAGGAGCTGTACAGATTATTCCTACCCTATTAGTAAAAGAAAATATACCTACTATTGCTGAAGTAAAACCTTATACCCCTTTAGAATTGGAAGGAAGAGACCTATATATTCGTGAAGGGTGTGTAGGATGCCATACTCAGATGGTACGCCCATTCCGTAGTGAAGTAGAACGTTATGGAGAATATTCAAAAGCAGGAGAATTTGTATATGATCATCCATTCCTATGGGGAAGCAAGCGTACAGGTCCGGACTTACATCGCTTAGGAGGAAAATATAATGATAATTGGCACTTCAATCACATGCTCGATCCTAGAGAAACTTCTCCCGGAAGTATTATGCCTGCCTATCCTTGGCTTATCCAAAATGAGCTAAATACTGATAGAATTATTCAAAAAATGCGTACCTTAGCAAAACTTGGTGTTCCTTATAATGAAGCAGACTTCCAGTATGCTCAAAAGAATATAGAAGTGCAAGCACGTGCTATTGCCAATAGTCTAAATAATGATCCCAAATTCGTAGCAAGCTATGAAAAATCAAAGAAAAATGCTGAAATTCGTGGTGAAAAATTTCTTCCTATAGAAAAGCGTGAGATTGTTGCCATGATTGCCTACCTACAACGATTAGGTGTAGATATTAAAACAAAGAAAGAAACAACCCAAAAATAATAATTTGTTATGATGAAGTTCATAAAACACCACATGGAAACAATTAGTGGAGTATCTATCTACCCCATCATTTCATTAATTATTTGCTTTACTTTTTTTGTACTTCTTTTTTGGTGGGTCCTTTCCTATAAGAAAAAAGATTTGAATGAGATCAGTAACCTTCCTTTAAACGACGACGAACAAAACAACAACTTTTTATGAGAAATTTATTAGCTTTAATACGTATTCTTATCATTGTAGGGCTTGCTGCCTTATCACTTGAATACATATATGGGACAGAAGAAGCTTCAGCTATTGTTTCTATCCCTGCTATCGATATATTTTTAGGTTTTCTTACCTTAATCCTCATTGCTATTGAGATGGTCAATTATCGAGTAGAGGATATTATAGACCACCTGCTTACCGATGAGCAAAAACGACAAAGAGAGCTCCAACAACAAAATAGCTGGTTAGGGCGCCTTTATCAAAAAATGTTAGATCAGAAACCTCTTGAGAAAGAATCTGAAATTATCCTTGACCATAATTATGATGGTATTCAAGAACTTGATAATAATCTTCCCCCTTGGTGGACTTACCTTTTCTATGCTTGTATAATCTTTGCTATAGTCTACTTACTTAGATATGAAGTGTTTGGAGGAGACAGCCAGATTACAGAATATAACAAAGAAATGAATGAAGCTAAGGTTACCATCGAAGCATTTAAGAAAGCAAATCCCAACTTAATAGATGCAGATAATGTTACTCAACTGACTGATGATGCAGATATCCAAGAAGGGAAAAATATTTTCCAAGCTAACTGTATGATGTGCCATGCCCCAGATGGAGGTGGAGGTATAGGACCTAATCTTACAGATGATCATTGGATATTAGGAGGTGGCATTAAGAATGTTTTTCATACCATTTCAGAAGGAGGACGTGAAGGGAAAGGAATGGTAGCGTGGAAAGCTACTCTATCAGCTAAAGAACGCCAACAGGTAGCCAGTTATGTACTCTCCTTACAAGGGACTACTCCTGCAAGCCCCAAAGCACCTGAGGGAGATGTTTGGAAAGAATAAACTGAGATTGTTGAATAGTTTCTCTCATATTTTTAATAGAAGAGATGATAATTTTTAGAATATCATCTCTTTTTAATTTATAATAGCCTCTTGTATTACTTGCTGTATTTTAGCACGAATATTTTCAGTAATAAGTTTTTTATTATCTGAAGTAGGAAATGTACGATTAGAAAGAAAAACATATATTGTTTGTGTTCGAGGATCTGCCCAAGCAAAGGTTCCTGTAAAGCCAGTATGACCAAAACTCTCAGGGGATACACAGCCACAGGTATACCCTATCTGTCCATCTAATTGAGGTTTATCAAATCCTAATGCCCGACGATTTCGATCTGAAATAAAGTAAGTCTTATTAAAGGCATCAAAAGCATTAGCTGAAAAATAACGAATCCCTCCATAATATCCTTTCTGCAAATAGAGTTGCATCATCTTAGCAACATCATTAGCTGTCCCAAAAAGACCTGCATGTCCTGCAACTCCACCGAGCATAGCTGCTCCTTGATCATGTACATATCCTCGTATGAGTTGTTGTCGAAAATTTTTATCCTCTTCAGTAGGAGCTATTTGTGATTTCAAAAAATGTTGTAATGGTAAATAAGTAAGTTGATAAGCTCCCATACTTCCGTAGAAGTCCTTTTGGATAATCTCATTCAAAGGTTTCCCTTTTTGTAATTCTATATATCGCTGAAAAATATAATAGGCAAGATCACTATAAAGGTATTTTTTTTGTTTAATCAAATCACTTTGTGCTATAGAAGCTAAAATAGTGTCGCGATAATGTTCTTTAATAAAAAGATTATCAGCTACTTGAGTAGGATATTTACTACTCAATGTAGGGCTATATACCTCATTAGAAAGTACCTTTGTTTTGCTATCTATTGTAGCACGATAAAATGGTAACCAAGACTGTAATTGACCATAATGAGAAAGAGCCTCCTTTACCGTAATATTAGCCTTATTGGTTCCTGAAAGTATAGGTAAGAGTGTAGCTAAAGTAGTATCCAACTTAATTTTTTGTTTATCATACAATTCTATAAGTTCAGGAAGAGTTGAAAGAATTTTAGTAAGAGAAGCTAGATCATAAAGAGTATTATTAGTAACTTGATCAGAAGTAATGTCATAAGTACATCTTCCAAAACTTTTATTATAGACAACTACTCCTCTACGAGCCACTAATATTTGGGCAGAAGGGGTCATTTGTTTTTGTATTGCTTCTGTAATAATAGAATCAATCTTATAGAATTTGTTAGAATTCATTCCTGCATTCTCAGCCAAACCATATCCTAACCGTTTAAGGCTCCGAGTGGGTAGGCTTCTCCCAAAGAGAATATCCTTATGTATCGTTACAGGTAATACTCCTTCAAAGGGTAATGCTCCATAAATGAGCTGAGCTGCTTTCTGTTGTGCTATAGAGGCATTTTGATAAGCCATCACTATAGCTCCGATTTGTTTTACATTAGGAATATCTAAAAGAGCATAAGGCTTTACAAAAAAAGTAAGAATAACCTCCTTTTGAGAAGCTATTTTCTGTAATAGAGTGAGTTCTTGAGCATTAAGCTTATATTCAGCCCAAGGATTTGTATTGGAACGATGTACCCCAATAACAATACGATCGTAAGGAGCCATCTCTTTACTAAGAGCTCCCCAAGAGCTACTTTTCAGTTGTACTACATCTTGATAATAACGCAAATTTTTAAAAAACTCCCAACCACTATCGTCTCCAAACTTAATATAGGCAGTTCTTTTTGTAGCCAAATCTTTCAAAGGAAGAATATTTCTATTATTTTGTACCAAAGTAATTGCCTTTTCATAAATTTTCTCAGAGAGAAGTTCATCTTCTTTCATATTAAGATCCTTAGTAAGATTAGTAAGAGGAATAGGTTTATACTTATTAAGTCCTACCCAGTACTTAGCTTTAAGAATTTTTTTAACAGAGTATGCTAAACGATATTCATTAATTACTCCTGTATTATAAGCATTTTTAAGAGCTTCAATCCCTTTAAGAGGGTCTGAGGACATAAGGAGAACATCATTTCCAGCTAGAAAAGCTTGCAAATCCACCTGTGCAGTATCTGCATAATCGGCTACTCCTTTCATTCCTAAAGCATCAGAGAAAATAATTCCTTGAAAATTCATTTGTTGTTTGATGATCCCTGAAACTATTTTATAGGATATAGATGCCGGTTTTCCTTCATCTAAAGCAGGTACATTAAGATGCCCCACCATTAAGGAAGCTACTCCTGTGTGAATAAGTCGCTCAAAAGGATAAAATTCAGTAGTTTCTAATCGTTCTTTAGAAAAAGAAACTGTAGGAAGTGTTTTATGAGAATCCTTTTCTGTATCCCCATGTCCAGGAAAATGTTTAACGCAAGCCAATACTCCCATACTTTGCATGCCTTTAGTGAAAGCGATTCCTTTTTGGGCTACATTAAATTTACTCTCTCCAAAAGAACGATTTCCTATAATAGGATTCTTTGGATTGGTATTAATATCAATATCAGGAGCAAAGTCAATATGAACCCCTAATCGTTTGCAATGTTGGGCGATACGAATACCTGTCTGTTCTACCAAGCCGTTATCTTTAAGAGCTCCTAAAGTCATATTCCAAGGGAAGGCATAAACAGAATCTAAGCGCATTGCTAACCCCCACTCAGCATCCATAGCTATAAATAATGGAATTTTTGACTTCCTTTGAAATTCATTGGTAAGTTTAGCTTGAGCTACAGGAGTCCCTTTTGAAAAAATAATTCCACCTATATAATGTTTCTCTATCAGTTCCTTAATAGGTTTATTTTGTTTAGAAGATTGAGAACTAAAGGATTGCACCATGAATAGTTGTCCTATCTTTTGCTCTAAACTCATTGTTTTATAGATGCTATCTACCCAATGTGTTTGTGCTTGATCATCCTTAGTACGAAGTGGATCTATATTTTGAGAGATTGAAAAAAAAGGTATAAAAAATAATAAAGTAAATGATTTCATTTCGTCTCTTATTTAGAAAGCAAAAATAAAGAAAATAAATTCTCTTGTCAAGATTTTCTTTTCCTCACAAATTCTATTTATTAACGATAAAATTGTTAATTTTTTAGGATGAAATAATTCAGATATAAGATAATTAAATATTTTTTATGGTATTCATTTTTAACTTTTAACTATTCCTTTTTTTGCTTAAATTTGTCTTTTTTAAAAATACATCAGAATGGCAAAGACAAAAACTGCTTTTTTCTGCCAGAACTGTGGGGCACAATACAGCAAATGGCAAGGACAATGTTATGTTTGTAAGGAATGGAATACTATAGTAGAAGAAGTAATCCAAAAAGAAGAAAAACATGAGTGGAAAAAGAATGATAAAGATGATACCCTCCGCTCAAGGAAAACGAACAAATATATCCCCTTACATGAAATCACCACTGAAAAGGAAATGCGCTTGGATAGTGGTGACCAAGAACTGAACAACGTTCTTGGGGGCGGGATTGTACCTGGTTCAGTCGTACTCATAGGAGGCGAACCTGGGATAGGTAAGAGTACGCTGCTGCTACAAATCGCCATGCGTATGCCCTACAAAACCCTATATGTATCGGGCGAGGAAAGCCAAAAACAGATCAAGATGCGAGGGGAGCGTATCACCGATGCTCGTAACAATTGCTATATACTTACTGAAACCAAGACCCAAAACATCTTCCAACAGATAAAAGACCTTGACCCTGAAATCCTTATCATAGATTCCATACAGACACTCCACTCGGACTATATAGAAGCCTCAGCAGGAAGTATTTCTCAGATTCGGGAATGTACGGCGGAGCTCATCAAATATGCCAAGCTCACAGGAGTACCCGTGATTATTGTGGGACATATCACCAAGGATGGCACCATAGCAGGGCCTAAAATATTGGAACACATGGTAGATACAGTCTTACAATTCGAGGGCGACCGCAACCATGTATTCCGTATCCTCAGAGCACTGAAAAATCGCTTTGGCTCTACCTCCGAATTGGGCATCTATGAGATGCTCTCCACAGGTCTTAGGGAAGTGAGCAACCCCTCCGAAGTACTCCTTTCCAAGACTGATGAGAATAGCTCAGGCACAGCCATAGTGGCTACTATAGAAGGTATGCGTCCGCTCATGATTGAGATACAAGCCCTTGTGAGCAGCGCTGTATATGGCACCCCTCAACGCTCCACCACAGGTTTCAATGCCAAGCGCCTGAATATGCTTCTTGCAGTACTGGAAAAGCGTGCCGGTTTCCGCTTAGGCAGCAAGGACGTGTTCCTAAACATCACAGGAGGTATCTCGGTAGATGACCCTTCTACGGACTTGGGTGTGGCTATGGCGATACTCTCCTCCAACGAAGATGTGGCAATCCCAAAGACCTTTTGCTTTGCCGCCGAAGTAGGCTTAGGGGGAGAAATACGACCCGTACAGCGAGTAGAACAACGTATTTCAGAGGCAGAAAAGCTCGGTTTTGATACCATTTTTATCTCCAAATACTGTAAGCTCACCGCTGGTAAAAGCAATATCAATGTCATCACTTATGCCAAAGTAGAAGAGGTCATTGCTCACCTATTTGGCTAACCAAAATATTCTGACAAGGTACTCATAACTAGAAATTCTATAAGAAATCACTACCAAAAATACTCCGTTCTGTAAAATAATTTTAATTTGTGATGCTATGAAAAACTATTTACTCCCCTTTTTATTCTTTTGCTCTATTGTTATATGGGGACAAAACGATCCTTTACCGAGAAAAATTAAAAAAACACATAGGACAATAGGCGATTTTTCTGGAAAAATAAAATCTATAAACTATATTAGCTGTAGTGTTATAGATAATAGAAATACCATAAGAACATTTCGTGAAGTTTATGACAATGAATATCTTTATTTATTTGATGAAAAAGGCAATATAACTCAAACTTATAAATATGATAATTCAAACAAACTCATAGAAGAGAAAAAATTTCTATACTCTTATAATGAAAAGAACTTACTTACAAAAGAATTATATTATAAAAACAATGATCTGATAAGCAGCTATACTTACAAATATGACGAGCACACCAATAAAATAGAAGAAACCTATGAAGATACTCAAAAAAACTACAAATATCTAAGAAAATATAAATATGATGACAAAAACCGTCTCATTTTTGTAAAAGAAAAAAATACTGATAGTGAAGATACACTCAATATTTTCAAAAGAACTTACAAAGATGACTTACTAATAAAAGAATGTTACGCAGAAAAAAGCTATTCATATACCTATACTTATTTCTATGAAAATAAAAAATTAAAAACTAAAAAGGAAGAAAATAGCAGTTTCGCAGGATGCTATACTACAGATGTAGAAAAAATATATAGATACAATGACAAAGAACTTCCTATATCTTGTGATATCTATGTAGGTCATAAATTACAAAATAATATAGCATATGAATATGATGAGAAAGGAAGAGAAATAAAAAATGTCTATACTTTTCCTGATGATAGTCAATATAATTCTTATACTACATACCAATACGATAGAAAGGGAAATTTGATTGAAGAAAGTAATAGCCGTCTTTCTCAAAAAATAATTTATTTTTATGACGAGCATGATAATTGGGTCAAGCAAGAAGTATATTACAATAACAAACTATCCCATATCTACGAAAGAACTTTTACCTTTTACAAATAAAATTTTAATACTATGAAAAACTATTTAGTTCCCTTTTTATTTTTTTGTATCACCGTAGTTGCTCAAAATACAGCTAACAAAAACACTACTTCCTATAAAACAAATGAAAGATATGACCAGTTTTTTCCTAAACCTCTTCGTGGAAAGATAAAAACGATGCATACGGTCGGTTGCTGGATAGAATATCAGGGAGATACTCCTGTTGCTGTATATCATCTTTTCCATAAGAATAAAATTGATCCTTATACCTACACTTATCACTTTGATAAAAGAGGCAATGATATAGCTTTTTATACTTATGATGCGCTGGGAAATCTGATGGATTGGGAGATAAAAACTTTCAATAAAGCAGACAGTCTCACCTACCGAAAAATCTCTTATGTTATAGATAGTATTCGCCACTCTGCGGAAAGGTTCAATCTATATAATGATAAAAACTTACTTGTAGAGAGAAAAGACATAGACCGTTACGGTTCAAAAGTTTCTCTATATTTCTATAATGAAGCAGACAATATAATCAAAGAGGAAGACTATTATAAGGACAAATTATTCTATACTGCTCTCTATACTTATGATGCTAAGGGTAAACTCCTCGAAAAAAAAGAAAAAGAGAAAAATCCTAAAAAACATTCTACTACTATATACGAATATGATACCTTAGGAAATCTTATTTGTGTTACAGAAAAAGAAAAAGGAGAAAAGTCCTATATCCTTACCAATAGAATCTATGAAAATAATACACTTATCAAAGAATATGATGATCATTCCTACTTATTATATACTTATAAAGAAGGTAAACTTATAGAAACAGAAAGTTACTATACAGGAATTGGAATTGACTATATCATAGATAGAAAAGTTATTACCAAATATAACGAAAAAGGTAAAATAATTAAAAAATTAGAATATCAAGGAAATATTTTAGAGCAAGAAACAAACTATTTCTATGATGAAAACGGAAAAGAAATCAAAGGTATTTTATACAAGTATGAAAAAGAAAAATCCAGATGGGAAAATAAGTATTCTCCTGAAGGATACCTTATAGAAAAGGCTTGGAAAAAAGAAAAAGGGAATCCAAAATCACTTTACTATTATGATGCTATAGGAAATTGTATAAAAATAGAAGAATATTATAAAGGAAAATTAACTAATATCTATGAAAGAACATTTACCTACTACAAATAAAATATTTTAGTCTTATGAAACATTTTTTAATCCCCTTTCTATTCTTTTGTATCACCATAGTTGCTCAAAATACAGCTAACAAAATAGAAAAATACAGAATAGATCCCGAATTGACTTATCCTTTTGAGAAACCTCTTTTAGGAAAAGTGAAGAGAGTACATACAGCTCACTATTCTATAGCTGTAACTGTATTGAAAGATACTATCAAACGAGAACATTTTGATGAAAATTATACTTATGGCTTTGATGAAAGAGGAAATGAAATAGAATTTATTAAATACACTAAGGAAAGAAATATTAAGCATAAGGAAGTAAAAAAATATGATGAAAGAGATAGCTTACTCTATTCAAAAAAGAATGTGCTCACTACCAAAAATGGAACTCATATAGAAGAAAATTTTTATTCATATAATGACAAAGGACTTCTCACTGAAAAGAAATCTTATGAAGAAGATCCTAATACAGGCATCACTCATAAAAAAGAATTATACAAATATAATAATGATCAAAGAATTATAGAAAATTCTTATTACTCAAATGATTTCTTGAAGAGGAGAATTCTTTATTGGTATGATAATAAGGGAAATCTTTTAAGAGAACTTACCTATTTTGACAACGAACCAAGTATTGATACAGAATATGAGTATAATCATATTGGAAACCTTATAAAAAAGACTGAAAACTATGTAAATGAATATGTGGAATCCGTAGTAGAACTATACAAATATGATGCAAAAAACAGACTTATCCTAATTACACGAGGAGAAGGTATTTTAAAAGATATTCTTTTTAAAAATGTTTATAAAAACAACCTACTTATAGAAAGTTATGATGATAGAGATGATGAGGAGCTACATATTTTTTATTCCTACAAAAATAAAAAATTGATAAATAAAGTTATTTCTGAAAGTTTCTTTAATGGATGTTATTATGATTATATCAAAGAGAAGATTTTATATGATGAAAAAGGTCGTATAAAGAAATCATTTGATTACAAACAAAATAAAATAGAAAGAACCTACACCTATTATTACGATAATAAGGACAGAGTTATAAAAACAGAGCTATTATATATAGGAGACAAAAAGGAATATTGGATAGATAACTATGATACAGCAGGAAACCTGATAGAAACTATTTATAAAAATGATGATTATAGAGATAAAGATAGCTACACTTATGACAACAACAATAACTTGCTATCAAAAATAACTTACAAAGGAAATAAAGCAATAGAAAAAACATTTTATACTTATGATGAGTACCAAAATATTACAAAAATAGAAAAACAGTATAACGGAACGACCGATATTTACGAAAGAACATTTACCTATTATGAATAAAATATAAAACAGTATGAGAAATATAATTTTAGTTACTAAAATAAGTTTTTTTATTTTTATAGCTTTGTTATGGTCTTGTGAAAACAACAAAGAAATAAAAAATATAAAGAAAACGTATAATATACCCTCTATCATTGAATACGACTTTCCTGATACACTCAAAGGAAAGATAAAATCTATTCATATAATGAAATATGATATAGAAGAAATTAATGGTAAATATGTAAAAGTACCATACGAAAAAAGATATGATATAGCAGACTATAATAATACTACGATACAGTTTGACGAAAGAGGAAATGACATCTATTATTACGAATATGATTCTATAAGAAATATTACCCTTAAGATTGAAAAAACTTTCAATGAAAGAGATAGCTTACTTACAGAGAATCATTTTGATAATGAGTTAAAACCCAGAACGTATCGTATAGTGAATACTTATAATACTGATGGGTTTAAAACAGAAGAATTATTCTACGATCAAGATTCCTTATACGAGAGAAAAGTATATGAGTATAATAAAAACAAACTTACAAAAGCTGTTCTATATAGAAAAGGAAAAGAAATAGCTCACTATGCTTATGACAAAGAAATGGCTACCCCCTCTACAGGCAGTAAGCCTAAAAATGAAGCTACTACTGATCCATACGGAGAAAGTGATGAAATAAATCATCAAGAAATCTATGACTCACAAGGAAATCTCTCCCAATACAAGGCAATATACAAAGGCGGTTTAGAAGAAGAGAAGTACTTTTATTATGACATGAAAGGAAACTGTATCAGAAAAGAATATTTTGAAAATGGAAAGCCTACCTATGTTATAGAACGCAAGATTACTTATTACCAGTAAAAGATTCAAACCATGAAACATTTTATCTTTACCCTACTCCTTAGTTTTTATCCTATATTCATTTTAGCACAAGAAGATGAACCTAATAGATATAGGAAGGAACATCTTAGAAACTTAGGTATTACTCCTCAAGGAAAAGTAAAATCAGTAGAGAAATTTATTTATCACTATGACACTAAAAATGGGAAAGAGGCAAAGATATTCCCTAAAAATGCCAAAGTAGAACGTATGCCCGTACATAGCCGATACATCTTTGATAAAAAGGGAAATATCATAGAATTTTATAACTACTATACCGATGGAAAACTTTTCCAAAAGATATTTTACCAATACAACACGGATAATCTACTTACAAAAGCCGATGAATACAAATACAAAGAGGAAAACAATCCCGAACATATAGAAGAAGAAATTTCCTACGAGGGAAAAGTAATGATCTCTAAAAAATACAAGATTGATGGTATTTTATCTAAAGTAGAAATGTTATTTGATAAAAACAAAAGGAAAGAAGCTATTTTGGAATACAGAAATGATACGCTTATCAATAAAAAAAAGTATTCTTATAATAGTAAAGGGAATATTACACACGAGAAAAACAAATCTACCAGTCTTTTAGGTGATGAAGCTAACGAGACTTGGTATAAATATACTAAAGAAGGCACATTGCTTGCTGAAAAGAAAGAATGTTACTCTATGTTTTGTTTTTATACCACTTACCAATATTTAGCCAATGATGAGGTATATGAGGAAACAACTTATACTACTCCCCTATCCGATGAAAAGGATATCTCTAACAAGAAAACAAAATACTACATCTATGACTCCAAAGGAGCTATAGTAGAAATACAAACATACAAAGGAAAAGAATTTTATTCCTATCACTGCATTGAAAATGACAAGGAAGTAGAAAGTTATAGTTATTTTCTAGAGGGAGAAGTTATAAAGACTCTTTCTTCTTACAACAAGGATAACCAACTCATCAAGGAAGAAAATTTTGATTTACTTACTGGAAATTTTATTTCTGGAACCTATTATACCTATAATAAAAATGGAAATTTGATACAAATAGATGACGGACAGATTCCTTCCCCTAAGAGAACTATTTACCACTATGACAAATTCAACAACTGTACTGAGGAAATCTATTACGAAAACAACAAACGTGCTGCCGTTGTAGAAAGAATATTTACCTATTATTAATGACTAATAACAAGTGACTTACCTTTTACTTATCAAAGATAAATGCTAAAAAGCATCCTGTAGCATAGCAAAGAATATCTTCAAAAGAGAAATAATTTCCTAGCAGAATATACCCAAGGGTACCTTTGCCAAAGCCAAAGAAAGTAGCCAGTTTAAAGTATTGTAGTATCTCCACAAATACGGCAAAGCAGAAAATTCCTATAAGTAATTTTTTGGTGTTCTTGATATGAAAAAAAGCTCTAATAAAACAATAGATCAGTATCACTACCAAAATATCACCTAAGTATGCCCGTACAAAGGGAACACTCTTGAATACAGTGGCTATGGCTAACTCTACCAAAAAGATGATCAGGGCAGCGAAGAAGTATCTGGAATTGAATTTCATTGGTTTAAGTAATATTTTTCAATGACTGTTCTTACAGAGACAAAGCCTATTTTGCCAAGGTCTATTTCAGATATGGGAATCCACTGTAAAGACTTTATTTCATCTTCCGCTCTTACAGAAACCGGAGTATCTAAGGGATATTCGTAGAAAATATCCATGGTACGATAGGGGATATTCTTATATAGATAATGATTGGGTTGGGTTGTGAGGTATTTTAGTTGGTTAGGGACAATCTGCAAGCCCAATTCCTCTTTTACCTCACGACAGACAGCGGCTTCGGCATTCTCATCGGGGTCTACAAAGCCTCCCGGAAGGTCTAACTTGCCCTTATCTGGGTCTATATTACGTACAACAAAAAGAATTTTATCCTCTTTCTTAAAGATAACTGATACTGCTGCAGCTATACTATGGTAATAAACAAAGCCACACTGATGACAGAGAAAGCGTACGAAGTTAGGAAATTCTACATCTCTGCTCCCGCAATGAGGACAATAGGTAAAAATATTTTCCATAAATAATCTTGTTCTTTTATAAGGACAAAAGTAATAAAAAATGAGCATATAATAGTACATAAGGAAAAGAAAAAGATTTTACTTTTCCATTTTCATTATTTTTTGTAAATTTGCTACTGGTAAAAATCCTTTTCCAAAAATAAAAAGCATGTTAGTAAAGATATATGGCAGTGCCGTTTATGGTGTAGAAGCTATCACCATTACTATTGAAGTGAATATAGATAAAGGAGTGGGGTATCATCTTGTAGGCTTACCTGATAATGCCATTAAAGAGAGTAACTTTCGTATAGAGGCAGCCTTACAGAACAATCATTATAAAATCCCTGGTAAAAAAATTACTATCAATATGGCACCTGCTGACATGCGCAAGGAAGGATCCGCTTACGATCTGAGTTTTGCTATAGGCATCTTAGCAGCCAATGGACAAATACAATGTGAAGAGATAGAGCAATATATCATCATGGGGGAACTCTCCTTGGACGGCAGTCTGCAACCGATCAAGGGGGCTCTTCCTATTGCAATCCAAGCCAGAAAGGAAGGGTTTAAAGGCTTTATCCTCCCTATGCAAAATGCTAAGGAAGCAGCTATTGTGAATAACTTAGAGGTGTATGGAGCAGAGAATATCAAACAGGTCATAGACTTCCTCAACGGAGAAAACTCCTTGCAGCGGGTAGAAATCAATACTCGTGAGGAGTTCTTCAAGCATGTGGAGACCCCTGAGTTTGACTTTGCTGATGTGAAAGGTCAAGAGAGCGTGAAACGCTGTATGGAGATTGCTGCTGCAGGCGGGCACAATATTATTCTAATAGGTCCTCCAGGGTCTGGAAAAACGATGCTTGCCAAGCGCTTGCCTGGCATACTTCCTCCGATGACACTACAGGAAGCTCTGGAAACAACTAAGATTCACAGTGTAGTAGGGCGGGTAAAGGACAATGGACTTATCTGCCAGCGTCCTTTTCGCAGTCCACACCATACCATTTCAGATGTTGCCCTTGTAGGGGGTGGTAGCTATCCGCAGCCTGGGGAAATCTCATTAGCGCATAATGGAGTGCTTTTCTTAGATGAACTACCTGAGTTCAAGCGTAGTGTCTTGGAGGTAATGCGCCAACCTTTAGAAGATAGAGAGGTTACCATCTCACGAACCAAGTTCTCTATCACCTATCCTGCTTCATTCATGTTAGTGGCTAGTATGAATCCCTCTCCTAGTGGATATTTCAATGACCCTGATGCTCCTATGGTAAGCTCTCCTGCTGAGATGCAGCGCTACCTCAGTAAAATATCAGGCCCCTTACTTGATCGAATAGATATTCACATAGAAGTCAACCCTGTCCCCTTTGAAAAACTCTCCCAATATGAAAGAGCAGAAAGTAGTAGTAGCATTCGTGAACGTGTAATACAGGCTCGGCAGATACAGACCAACCGCTTTAGTTCCTATGAACATATTCATTATAATGCCCAAATGGGGACACAACAAATCAGAAAATATTGCCAGATAGAGGAACCTTCCTTATCCATGCTCAAGAAAGCCATGGAACGACTAAATCTTTCAGCCCGTGCATACGATCGTATTCTCAAGGTAGCTCGTACTATAGCAGACCTTGATGGGAGTAAGACTATCAAAGAATATCATATAGGAGAAGCAATCCAGTACCGAAGTCTTGACAGAGAAGGATGGTTAGGAAACTTTTAGGCAGTCATTTTCTGTACATCTCTACAGATTGTACTGAGAGTAGATCCTCTACCAAATTCTGAAATAAAAGTTCCGATATGCGTTCTGTACCTTTATCTGAAAAATGTACTAAATCACTGGCAGCCATTCGGTTATCATACCATATTTTCATAGAATTCTTACCTCCCATAGCCTCATACATACTCCAAAAAGCAAAACCATTTTCTGCAGTTTGCTTTTTCATCTCCTCTACTAAAACAGGAATAATATCATAAGTGGTTTTACTACTTCTACGAAGCATATCACTGGGTCCTATAAGAAAGAGTAAGGCTTCGGGATTACGTTTTTGTACCCATTGCATATTGGTGATAATACGCTTAACACTGGATACTACCTTGTCCTTTGTAAGGTAAGGTACAAGATTACCTCCAAACTGAAAAATAATAATATCCGGTCTAAGTTCCCTGCTCATAGCCTCATAGGTACTCTGTAATCGAGTAAAATGGAAACCTGAATCTCCACGTGTAGGGATATTATCAACTTGAACACCTTGATCACTTCCTACTGTTACACCATAAAAATCAGGGCTCTTTCTGCTTGAAAACTGGAGTTTAAGTTTTTTAGGTGTTACATCAAAATGTAACTTATAAGCATGATAGTCCCCATCTGTTATAAGGGAATCTTTACGAATTTCTACATTATTCTCATATACAGTAACCAAAGTAGGTACTGTGCAATTCCCATAATGGAGTGTAATTTGAGAATATTCAGCCAATCGGCTGTAATACGCATAAGAAGGACTTATAGTAAAAGAAGCTGTTTTTAGTCCCGCTGTATCCCCTCCACGAGCAGGAGTAAAGCGACAAACATTAGCATATAATCCGTATTGATTATTAGGTAAAAGATCTTTATTCTTGCGCTGCTCTGCATTAAATAATGCATATCGAAACCAATTCCCTGTTGTTTGGATAATAATACTACGCTGTCCATAAGGTGTCTTTATAGGAAAATAACCTGGACCTGAACCTCCATAGAGAATTTGTAAACCATTACGAAGATAAGAGGTGATGCGATCTCCTTCTATTTTTGAATCACCATAGTGGAGAATACGGCAAGTAGGCTGGCTAAGTTTTTCATTCATTCTCTTTACAAACTCTTGCATGGGTTCTGGATAATAAATCTGTCCTTCTACATTACTAATAAGTTTTGGATTCCCTCCTTCCAAAAAAGCCTCTATAGAATCTCTTAAATGATTTATATCTTTAGGAAAAATAAACTTTCGATTATTGACAAGCTCAGCATTTAGAGTATCCTTCTCTATCTTAGGCTCTTTTCCCTGTATAATTGCCATTGCCTTATCATTCTTAATAGGTTCTCGATGAGAGAAAATATCCCAGAAAGTAGGGTATTTCATTTGAAAACTTCCTATTTTTATTCCATGAATAACTTCCTCATTCTCAACATCTACATATTCACGACTAAGAAAAGTAAGCCATAGGAGGGATAGTAATACGCCTATCATAAAAACGACTATTTTTTTGGGGGTCATTTGCCATTTCATTTTACAGGGTGCAAATATAGGAATAAAAAAATGAGAGTATATTAATTTGAATCACTTCTTTTCAACAAAGGGAATAGATGGGTCATAAATCTCTGTAAGTAAAGCTATAAGTTTCTCTTCAAATTTGGTAAGAATAGCGTTATCTATAGAAACCATTGGTTTCCCTGAAGCTATTTTAAATCCTAAGAAACCAGGTTTCAAGTTTTTGAAAGAGTAATTACCTACATATATAGGAATATCATCCTCCACCTTCCCTGATTTTCGTAATAAATAAGCATACATTAATAACTGAAATGCCTTTGAATACTTAAAATCAATAATAAGTTTCTCCCAATGTTTCTCTGTTAAAGTTATCTGCCTTTGTTCTACTCTACCAGTCTTATAATCCACTATATAAATAGCTCCATTTCTTTTTTCTACACGATCAAGAGTTCCATTATACAATATAGGAAAATCAAATTCTTCATACCTTACCTCTGTTAATATTTTTTTTTCTAAAAAAAGGAGCTCTACTATTTGTTCACTCACATTTTTTTCATCAACAGATAGGAATTTATGAATATATTCTTCTATTGTTTTTAGTATAAATACATTCTTACCCGTAATATCTTCATTCTTTTGATATTCAATAAATATTTTTCTCACCACTAAAGATACTTTTTCTCTCATTTGCTTTATATTTTCCTTAAAAAGTATCTTTCCTATATAAGGAGTATAGAGTATTTGAAGTACCCTATGGATAATATCACCAAAAGATCTATTTTCAACAATCTCCTCTACTTCTTTTTCATCTTTCACATCTAATATTTGTTGTTGATAGAAAATAATAGGATTCATAATATAGCTTGTAAGAGCAGATGAAGAGAAACCTCTTCCATGTTTTTTATCTTTTCCTGTTGCTATATCTTTCAGTTTATTTATAATCTCCCTATTTTTTAGGACTTCAATAGGTTGATGTTCTACTATTTTGACCTCAGGAGATTTAATGGTAGGTTCTATCCTTAACGCAGAGAATAACTGTAGTATAAATCGGCTTTTCTCACTTCCTTTCAGTCCTTCTGTATCTGTATTATAGAATAAAATTGCCTTATTCGTATGCTGCAATATTCTATAAAAATAGTAGGTATATACATAATCTTCCTGTTTATAGGTAGGAAGTTCCAAATTTGTTCTTACATCAAAAGGAATTAGTGAGTTTTTGGAGTTTCCTTTTGGAAAAATACCTTCATTTAAAGAAGTTACCAATACATTCTTAAATTGTATATTCTGTGCTTCTAATATTCCCATAATTTGCAATCCTTGCAATGGTTCTCCTCTAAAATTTAATTTCTGTTTTGCAAGCAAATCATTATACAAATAGTACAATGATTTTATATTTTCAATAAAACCATACTTTCTCTGCAGAAAATCTAATTGATTGAATAATTCATAGAAATTATATAAATATTCCAGATTTAATTTATTACTACTCTCATCCTTTTCTAAAGATTCTCTTATAATAAATAAAAATCTAAGTACATTTTCAATTAATCTACTTACAGAAATATTTTTTGTGTCATCAAAAATCAAATCTATAAGTATCTTATCAGCATCTTTTACATATTTTTCTAAATGCTTTTTGTATATATATATTAGATTATATTCATTTATAAAAGAAATTGTATTCTTTTTATAATCTTCAGAAAACAAATTACTTAAGAAAGGTTGCATGAGGAGAGCTTTTACTTCCTTATGATACCATTTCCCTGAGATATATAATTTAAAGAAAGAAGAAAACAAATCATGTAAGGGAGTTTGTTGTAATGGATATCCCATTGTTATATTAATAGGCAACTTATGAGTGTCAATAGATTGCAACAAAGGCAAAAGCATATCACTATCACTTAGTACAATAGCTGTTTGGTCTAACTCTGTTTCAGGAAGTTTTTCAAGTATATCTGTCAACAGATGTACCTGATTGACTTGTTTAGGAGTCCCATAAATAGCTATATTTCTATTTATAGGAGTATCTTTAATCCATTTTGGTAATCTTCCTTGATAATATCTCCATTCATTGATATATTTCTTTATGAAATACCCCGCACTATGCTCTCCTTCTAAAAGATATTTCTCTATATCCCAATAGATATCTCCTTTCATTTCCTCTAGAATATATTGGATAATATGTTCCTGTGCTTTGGTTAAGGCATTAAATCCTACAAAAATATGCAATTTTTTTTCATTCTTACTTTTGTAAACATCTAATTGCGATACAGCTTCTCTTGCAATAAATCCTTGATATCCTAGTCTTTGTTGCAACATTTCTGATCTCAAATTCTTATAATAAGAACCTAAATTTCTCCAAAAGGTTAAGTATCTTTTTTGTATAGGAGTAAGTTCCTCCCCTACTGACCAATGCTCTGCTTCCTTAATTGCTTCCATATAAGGAAATATATCCTTTTGAGGAATTAAATAATGATCTATATCACTAAAATCATTCCACAGAAGTTGTCCCCATCCTATAAATTTCTCAAAATCATCTCTCTCTGTATCAGTATTCTCTTTATAAATATGGTACAACTCAAAAAGCCCCTGTATATCAGACATCTTTCTAATGCCTGAGATACGTTCCAAAAGATTATCTAAAGTGATAAATTCAGGAGAAATAGTTACTTTATGAAGCTTTTGAGCATAAATCTTTCTCAAGAATAAAGCTGAACGTCTGAAAGGAGTTACAAATATAATATCTTCCGTAGAATAATCTACATAATTCTCTAAAAAATCATCAATAACACGCTCTAAAAACATGATTATCTCTAATTATTTTCTTTTTTTGGTATCCTTTATCCTTCCCTTATATTTAAAATAATAAGCAAGCATCTTGTAATAAAGTTTAGCTGCTAAGAAAGCTGTCGGTTTAGCCTGAGGGCTATCCATAAGTTCTACTATATCAAAAGCAACCACATTACATTTTTTAAACACTTTCTTTAGAAGTTTCAGAGTAGGATACCATTGTAATCCTCCGGGTTCAGGAGTTCCCGTAGAAGGGGTAATAGAAGGGTCAAAAGCATCCAAATCGATAGTTATGTATACATTACCAGATACTTTATCCAAAACATCTTTTATCCAATTTTCATTCTTTGTTATTTGGTGAGCAAAGAAAACCCGCTTATGAGGTAAATATTGCTTTTCTTCTACATCCATAGAACGGATTCCTACCTGCACAAGTTTATGTTTCTGATTAGCTTCAAATACAGCACAAGCATGATTATTTTTTGACCCATGATATTCAGGTCGTAAATCGGTATGAGCATCTAACTGTAATACTGTAAGATTATGATACTCCTCTCCTACTGCTCTTATAGAACCAATGGATACAGAATGTTCTCCTCCTATGAGAGTAAATAATTTTTCTCTGTCTTGGATCAGTTCCCTTGTCTTCCTATAGACAGCATCAACCATTTTCTCCGGAGTATCATTCTCAGATACTTCTCCCGCCCTATACACTCCATGTAAGTAAGGTTCTGAATCTGTTTCTATATCATAAAGTTCCATATTCTCAGAAGCATCTAAAAATAATTCAGGACCCTTATCAGCTCCCTTTCCCCAAGTAGAAGTACCATCATAAGGTACTGTTAATAAGATAACTTTTGAATTTTCATAGGTGGCATTCTCAGTAGGTATTCCTGCGTATGTATTTTCCATTTCTTATATTTTTGAATTAAAATTAGGGGTAAAGTTACAATTTTGTCCCAAAATTGAAACTACTTTTATAATCTATTTTAAATAAAGAAGATACAGGAATTACAAGAAGATTAGGTAATGATTTAGTAATAGCTCTTATTTCATTTGATTATACCTATTTTCTCAGTAACTTCTAGGTGCAAAGGTACAACATCTTGACAATATAACCAAAAAAATTTACCTTTGCACCCGCAAACGTGCGTTGCTGCACGTCTGCGTGGAGCTGGTAATGTGTCAGATGTGTTATTTTTAATTATGTAGTAGAATGCGACAAAATCAAAAAATTTTGTCAGATTGAAAAAAAAAATGTATCTTTGCTCCCAATATGAGATTTTTCACCTTCATACTTAGCTTATATCTGTTGGCACTCACTGGGCTGCCTTGTACGGATATGCTTGAAGGTGAGGAGTCTTCAGCTTCTTATGAATTTGTAACAGCCCCAACTGGGGAACACTCTCATTTTCATTTGGATAGCTGTTCACCTTTCTGCATTTGCACTTGCTGCCAAATGGTAATCAGCACGCCCACTACTTATGAGGCCTTAACCATTGCTCAAGCCACCGCAACCATTCCCTCCTATAGCTATCCCCTGACCGTATGGTCTTCGAACTGCTATGGGAATATCTGGACTCCTCCCAAGATATAGTCTTTTCTTTCTTCATCTCAAGTGATTGTTCATTAGTCATCTCACCCATCATTAGTCATTAACTAATCATTAATTCTTATTAGAAATGTTAGACAAAATCATACTATTTAGCATCAAAAATAAGCTATTTGTAGGATTCATGACCCTTATGCTTATTTTTTGGGGCGTATGGAGTGCTACAAGGCTCCCCATTGATGCCGTTCCAGATATTACTAACAACCAAGTACAAATCATCACCTCTACCCCTACTTTGGCCTCACAAGAGGTAGAGCAACTGGTTACTTTTCCTATTGAACAAGCCATCGCCAATATTCCTGGGCTGGAGGAAACACGCAGTATTTCCCGCTTTGGCCTCTCGGTCATCACAGCCGTCTTTAGCGAGGATATGGACATCTACTTTGCCCGCCAGCTAGTCAATGAAAAGCTCAAGGAGGCACAGGAGCAAATCCCTCAAGGCATAGGCTCGCCCGAACTCTCACCCGTGAGTACCGGACTGGGGGAGGTATATCAGTATATCATTCGCCCTACGGAACAGAGCAAAAACAAATATTCCGCCAAAGACCTCCGCACCATGCAGGATTGGATCGTGGCTCGCCAACTCTATGGTACCAAAGGAATAGCCGAAATCAACAGCTTTGGAGGCGAACTCAAGCAGTATGAGGTGGTTATAGACCCCGATCGCCTCCGTGCCATGGGGGTGAGTGTCAGTGATATTTTCACTGCTTTGGAGCAGAACAACCAAAATACAGGAGGTGCCTATATCGACAAGCGCCCCAATGCCTACTTTATCCGAGGAATAGGCATGGCTCGCTCCCTTGAAGACATAGGCAATATAGCCGTAGGCAAGCACACCCCTCCCCTCTTTATCAAGCATGTAGCCGAGGTACGCTTGGGCAGTGCCCTCCGCTATGGTGCCCTTAGCTATAATGGCGAGGTGGATGCCGTAGGTGGGGTAGTGATGATGCTCAAGGGCGAAAACAGCCACGAGGTAGTCAGTCGTATCAAAGAAAAACTGCCCACCATACAGCAATCCCTACCTGAAGATGTAGTGATAGAGCCATTCTTAGACCGCACGGACTTGGTACAACGCGCCATCCATACAGTAGAGAAAAACCTCTTAGAGGGGGCGCTGATTGTCATCTTCATCTTAGTACTTTTCTTAGGGAACCTGCGTGCCGGACTGATTGTTGCCACGGCCATTCCGCTCTCCTTGCTCTTTGCCTTAGGAATGATGAACCTCTTTGGAGTAAGTGCCAACCTGATGAGCTTGGGAGCGATAGATTTCGGAATTATCGTAGATGGATCGGTTATCGTGGTAGAAGCAGTGATGCACCACTTGGCGATCCGAAAGAACCACCAACGACTTACCCAAGCACAAATGGATGAGGAGGTATTCCATTCCGCTTCCAAAATACGCAGTAGTGCCGCCTTCGGAGAGATTATCATCCTGATGGTGTATATTCCCATTCTTACCTTGGTAGGAGTAGAGGGCAAGATGTTCCGCCCTATGGCACAAACCGTCGTCTTTGCTATTTTGGGTGCCCTGATCCTTTCCCTGACTTATATCCCTGCCATGAGCGCTTTGCTCCTACCTAAAACAGTAAGTGACAAGCGCAGTTTTGCCGAGCGAATGATAAGCTGGCTCTACCGTCACTACCAACCGCTCTTTGTCCGTTCTATCCGCCTTAGGGGATGGATAATAGGCAGTACCGTGGTACTGTTCGTTCTTGCGGTAGGCATTTTCAGCCGTATGGGAGGTGAGTTTATTCCACAACTACAAGAAGGCGATTTTGTTTTTGAATGTATTCTGCCACCGGGTACTTCCCTGAAGCAGAGCTTGGAGACTTCCATGCAGGCCTCTCGCCTGATTCGTGAGTTCGACGAGGTGAAAATGGTGATAGGCAAAACAGGTTCTGCCGAAATACCTACCGACCCTATGCCGCTGGAAGCCTCCGATATTGTGATCGTACTCAAGAGCCAAGACCAATGGAAAAGTGGTCGCTCCTATGAGGAATTAGGAGATGCCATCATTGAGCGGCTCAAGGATATTCCTGGGGTCTTCTTTGAGAAAAGCCAGCCTATACAAATGCATTTCAACGAATTGATGACAGGTGTCAGACAGGATGTAACGATAAAAATCTTTGGAGAAAACATGGATACCCTCGCCCACTACGCCCAAAGAGTAAGCCAACTTATCCAGAAAACAGAAGGTGCTACCGCCCCACAGGTCGAAAAAGTAAGCGGACTTCCGCAAATCAATGTTACTTACGATCGGGTACGCTTGGCCAACTACGGACTTTCGGTGCAAGAGGTCAATGAGGTACTCAGTACCGCCTTTGCTGGTAAGAAGGCTGGGGTTGTCTTCGAGAACGAACGAAGGTTCGACCTTGTGGTACGCCTCGATAGCCTCCATCGTACCGGAATTGACGATGTACAGCATATGATGGTAGCTACCGAAAATGGGCAGGTGCCGATGAGCCAATTGGCCACTATCAAATATGAATTAGGCCCCGCACAAGTAAGCCGTGAAGCAGGCAAGCGCCGTATCGTCATTGGCTTCAACGTGCAAGGGCGCGATGTGCAGAGTGTGGTGAGTGATATAGAACAAAAATTAAAGGGCGTAAAGCTCCCTACGGGCTATTACTTTACCTATGGCGGTCAGTTTGAGAACCTACAACAAGCCACCGACCGACTGCTCATAGCCGTGCCTGTAGCCCTACTTTTAATATTTTTCTTGTTATACCTTGCTTTCCACTCTATAAAACAATCATTGCTCATCTTTAGCGCTATCCCGATGAGTGCCATTGGGGGCGTATTTGCCTTGCTTCTTCGGGGAATGCCTTTTAGTATTAGTGCGGGTATTGGTTTTATCGCGCTCTTTGGGGTAGCAGTGCTCAACGGTATAGTGCTTATTGGCACTTTCAACCAGCTGAAAAAAGAAGGAATGACCAACCTTTTGCATCGCGTGATTACGGGTACCGAAATGCGTTTACGCCCTGTGCTAATGACGGCTATGGTGGCGAGCTTAGGTTTCCTACCTATGGCACTCAGTCAAGGAGCAGGAGCAGAAGTACAACGCCCCTTAGCTACAGTGGTTATTGGGGGGTTAGTATCGGCTACCTTCCTCACCCTCTTCGTGCTTCCGTTGCTTTACATCGCTTTCAATAGTACCTTTTCTTGGCGCCGTCCTTCAGCTAAAGTACTCACGATAGCCCTATTGCTTATCAGTCCTATAGCGCTACACGCTCAGCAGTCTTACTCGCTACAAGAAATAGAGCAAATAGCCCTTAAGAACAATGGAGTGATTAAGGCAGCACAACTCAAGCTACAAGGAGCAAGTGCTAAAGAGCGAACCTCTTTTGAATTGGCTAAAACAGACTTTACAGGGCAATACGGGCAGTACAGCAGTGCTGAAAAAGACCTTTCAGTAGGTGTATCACAATCTATTCCTTTGCCTACAGTATTTGCTGCTCGCAAAAAGCTCTATCAAGCAGAGACACAATTACAACAAGGGCAATTAGCCCTTCAGCAGAATGAACTGAAGCGGCAAGTGCGCAACGCATATCAGCAATTGCAATATTTGACTTTTAAAGAGGAACAGCTCTTGCAGCTTGATAGTCTCTACAATAATTTTATTCGCATTGCTGAAGTACGCTATAAAGCAGGGGATACCAAGAAGATAGATATTAACACTGCCCAAGTGAAGAAAGGAGAAATAAGTTTGTTACTTCAACAGAACAAAACTATACAACAAGCTACCTATCGCAACTTGCGTACGTTAATGCAAACAGAAGAAGCATTTACCATTACCAAGTCGCCCGTGTATGAGCCTTTGTTACTCAGTGAGCCTTCGGATGTACAACTCTCTCAGCACCCTTTGGTACAACTCAGCTATCAAGAAGCAAACATAGCTGAGCACAACAAACGTCTAGAGCGTGCCCAAGCCCTGCCCGACCTTACATTGGGCTATACCAATCAGTCTCTTATAGGAATGCAAACCATTGGAGGGGTAGAGACCTATACTGATAGAAGTAAACGTTTTCACTTTGCCACCATAGGGCTTTCAGTTCCTATTTTTACCGCTACCCGTGCCAAGGTGAAAGCTTATAAATATCAGAAAGAAGCAGCTATAGAAGCAGCTCAACAAACAGAAAAACAGCTTAAAACTCAATGGATAAATCTGCAAGAGGAATACCAACTGAATTTGCAAAAATATCAGTTTTACAAACAAGAAGCGCTACCTGAAGCCGAGCGCATTATCCGAGCCAATCAGTTAGGGTATAGCGCAGGTGAAATAAGCTATGTGGAGTACCTTTACACCCTACAGACAGCCGTAGATACCCGCTTGGCATACCTTGAGAGTATCGAGGCGCTTAATCAAAAAGTAATAGAAATACAATCCCTTTTAAACCAGTAAAACAAATGAAAAAATATGGTATAAAAATCGCTTTTATCCTTATAGGAATTAGTCTATCAGCCTGCAATGGCACTCCTACAACTACCAATAATCAAAAGCTCGAAGAGCGCGAAGAACACCACGAAGAAGGAGGCAACCTCACCACCCTTACCCAAGCTCAAATCCAAACTGTAGATATTCGTTTGGGACATATAGAAGAAAAAGCTCTTGCCGCTACCCTCAAAGCCAATGGAATACTGAGCGTGCCTGCCGACCATCAGGCGAAGGTATCGACTGTATATGCGGGGATTATCAAGAGCGTAAAGGTAGAGATAGGCAGTTATGTGCAAAAAGGGCAAGTAATCGCTACTGTTTCTAACCCAGAATTCTTGCAACAACAACAGCGCTTGCTCACCGTTAATGGTCAGATAGAACTTGCTAAACAAGAACTTGACCGTCAGCAAACCCTCTATGAAGGGAATGCTGGTACTGGTAAGAACCTACAAGCCGCTACTACTCAGCTACGCACTCTCCGTACCGAAAAAGCTTCGCTTGAAGAACAAATACGCCTAATGGGCTTAAACCCTCAAACACTCACCGATAAGGGAATGCAATCTACTTTGGCGATAGTGGCTCCTATTAGTGGGAATATCAGTGCGGTATATACTAACAAAGGGGCTTATATAGATGCCTCCACCCCTATTGTGGAAATCATCGACAACAGTTCGCTACACCTGCACTTGCAAGTGTATGAGCGTGACTTGCCTTACATTAAGGTAGGACAACAAGTGCACTTCAACCCTACCAATAACACCTCTCGCGAATATGATGCCCAAGTGTATAACATTGCGGCTTCGTTTGAAAACGAAAGCAAAAGCATCATTGTACATTGCCACGTAGAGGGTGACAAACAAGGGCTCATCAATGGAATGAATGTAACAGGGGTTATCAGTCTTGACAAACAAACGACCCCTGCTGTACCTAACGAGGCTATCGTAGAGGATGCTGGTAAATCCTACATTTTTCTGGTAACCCAAACTTCGGATAAAGAAACCTCTTTTGAGAAAGTGGAGGTAGTAAAAGGAGCTTCCGAAAGTGGGTATACTGCCATTGCCCCTGTAAAACCTATAGCCCCCGAACAGACTATTGCCACCAAAGGAGCATTCTTTATCAACGCAACCTTAGTAAATGCTGGAAAAGATAGTGATTAGAATTGGTAATGTATCGGATATATTATTAAAATTTTATTACATTAGAAATACAATAAAAATATAAAAGTAAAAAACCACGACTTCGGAGTGTGTTTTAAGCTCCCTGCAAGGGCAAGTGGTTTTGAGGTGCCTACACGCCTAATGCGTGCCTCAAAACACAACTTGCTCTGTTCCGGTGAACAGAAAATTCTCCCTAAAGGTCAAATTTTAATTAACCATAAGAAAAGAAGATAAATACTACAAGCTCATAAAGTGATTTAGGGCATATTAGCAATATATTTAATCACTTACTTACAGAGTTATTTACAATTCTATGTAAAGCTATATGTATATTTGTACATTACTTTGCATTCACGCATCAAAGCAAGCAAGTATGTACGAAGGTAAAAACGTAATTAGGTAGCTACATAGTTTGAAATTTTTATTCGACAATGGGAGGAAAAGCGGTATTCGTTTCAAAAAACAATCTGTAAGAAGCGGCATTTTTCTCATATTT
>NZ_GL872413.1:1054263-1090234 GCF_000192225.1 Capnocytophaga sp. oral taxon 338 str. F0234 | reverse complement strand
TTGACACATCTCTTTTTGAAATGTTATCAATGGATTTCTAATTTTTAAAAGACACTGAGAAGCTATCCTATCTTTAAATTCTTTAATCGTTCGGCAGCAATTTCCATATCCTTGCTGATTTTCTCATTGGTGATTTTAGCATAAATCTGGGTGGTTTTGATATTCTTATGTCCCATCATCTTGCTAACACTTTCCAAGGGAACCCCTTCTGTTAAGAACAGAGTACCAAAGGTATGGCGTGCCCAGTGAAATGAAATGGGTTTTTCACGAATGATGTTACAATCTTTCATCATCTTTCTGATTAAGAGATTGCAATTAGTGTTGGAGGGCGTAGGAAACAATGCCTCAGTACGAGTCGTACCCTCATATTTTTCAATAATTTTCTCGGCTATATCTAACAGACGTACATTACAGGGCACATCGGATTTCTGACGTCGTTTGATAAGCCATTTGTTACCGTCAAAGAACGATTGTAAGTGACTTCTTTTAAGTTGTTTGATGTCAATGTAAGAGAAGCCTGTAAAGCAACTAAACACAAATAAGTCCCGCACTAATTCAACAGAAGCACTCTTAGGGTGATATTGTAGAAGAGCTTCTACTTCCTCTCTAAGCAAATAGCCTCTATCTTTCTCCTCCATAGAACTTATATAATTCTTAAAAGGATTATGATAGATGATACCTTTGTCTATGGCTATTTCTACCATTTTACAAAGGGGCATCATATAAACCCATATTGTGTTGTGAGTAAGACTTTTATTGACTCTAAGATAGAAGTCAAAGTCATTGATAAAGTCTTCTGTAAGCTCTTTGAAAGAAATATCACTTCTACGGTATTTGTACTGGATAAACTCACTCAAATGAGTGTATACATTCTCGTATTTGTTAAGGGTTCTCGAGCTTCTAACTCCTTTTTCTACCATCAGGGCAAAGTCTTCTTTGAACTTCTCATAGACTTTTAGCAAGGAATCTTCCATTACTCCTATGCCTAGAAAAGTAGCTTTTAGCTTCTGAGCAGTAACCACTCCCTCGTACTTCATCAACTCCTCATAATGAGTAACCATACGTGAGCGAATCTCTTCCAGCTTGCGATTAAGTTGGGTAGCTTCTTCTGTTTTACCTGTTACCCTTCCGTACTTCAAATCCCATTTCTGTGGAAGGATTTCAAGTTTGGTACTAAACTGAGCTACCTGATTGTCAATGGTAATACGTCCCATAATAGCAACCTTACCGTTCTTCTTTGGGGCATTCTTTTTAAGGTAAAACAATACCTTAAAGGTTGAGCGTTTTACTTTTTTCATACTCTAATTTTTTAATTTGCGAAAGTACTTTTTATCAAGTTACTGTACAATATGAAAAAAGGTGTAAAACACTGAAATATAACCTACTAATAAAAATTATTTTTCAAGGCATTAGGTAACGATTTAGAAACCTAATTTTGAAAAAGCCTGTCCAAATCATCTAAGACTCTGTCTTCTCTTATCTTCCTATCAAAAAAATAATCCTTTTTGTATGAGCTAATTATATTATTTTTTGTAGTTTTGCTTTTTATTCGTAATTTTGGAAGAAAAGAAAAATAAATTTAACTATCTTTTAATTTTTACAAAATAGTCTAAAAAATATTTCATGTTCCCATTTCCAAAAAAATATGTACTTTTGTGCTTACTTTTCTATATATAGTAGAACTTTAATTTAGAAATTATGAATCTTGAGAATGTACTAAGTAATCCTCTTACAAAAAAATATCTAAAAGAAACTATTTATACAGATAGAATTGCTCATGCACAGCTATTCATAGGTGAAGAAGGAGTAGGAACACTTCCTACTGCGATTGCTTACGCTACCGAAATACTCACCAAAACAGGAAATGATAATACTAAAATTAAGTGTGAACATCTTACTCATCCGGATCTGCATTTTGCCTATCCTACTGCCACTACTACTAAAATAAAAGACCATCCTTATAGTACACTTTTTTTAGAAGAATGGAGGCAATTTATTAATAAAAACCCTTACGGAACTTTATTCGATTGGTATCAGTTTATTGGTATTGCTAACAAACAAGGTAAAATAGGAGTAGATGACGCTAAGGAAATCACCTCCAATCTCTCCCTGAAGTCCTTTGAAGGAGGTTACAAGATAATGATTATCTGGATGGCAGAACTTATGAATACTGATTGTTCCAACAAACTCTTAAAACTCTTAGAAGAACCTCCTGCACAAACAATCTTTATCTTAGTGGTTGAAAATGAAAGTTTACTATTGGACACTATTCTTTCTCGATGTCAGATTACACGCTTCACTAAATTAGGAGACCAGATTATAACAAATGCTCTTTTAGAGAAAGGTATTACTGATTCAGAGGCACAAAAAATAGCCATTAGAGCACAAGGAAATTTTCGGAGAGCTCTCTCTTTTCTAAACAAAGATAGTGATAATCTTTTTGAAGAGTGGTTTGTCAGATGGGTACGCATGGCTTATAGTGCCAAAGGAAATAAAGGCATCCTTCCCAGTATGCTTGCTTGGAGTGAAGAGATCGCTAAAGAAGGTAGGGAGACTCAAAAACTATTTTTAGAATACTGTTTGGAAGTCTTTCGTCAAGCACTTCTTGCTAATTATGGAGTAGATAGTTTGGTGTATATACAGTTCAATTCCAATTTTAAAATACAAAATTTTGCTCCATTTGTTCACCATAATAATATACAGGAAATCCAGCAAAATATAGAAGAGGCTCTCTATCACATTGAACGAAATGGCAATTCAAAACTCATTTTGACAGATCTTTCTATCAAACTCATCCGACTCATCCATACTAAGGTGTCATAAATAAGCTTACTTTTCTATATATTTTTCTTGACTTTTGCTCTGAAATATTGTATTTTTGCAAAGTTAAAAAGTGTATTATATCTTCATAAACCTAAATTAATAAATGTCAAAACGTTATACCATTACAGCAGCTTTACCTTATACTAATGGACCTATACACATAGGTCATCTTGCAGGGGTATATGTGCCTGCTGATATTTTTGCTCGCTATCAGCGATTGAAAAACAATGATGTTGTTTTTATTTGTGGTAGTGATGAGCACGGTGTTGCCATCTCTATTAAGGCAAAAAAGGAGGGAACTACCCCACAAAAAATTATTGATAAGTATAACAAAATTATCAAGGATTCTCTTTTTGCCTTTGGAATTTCTTTTGATAATTATTCTCGTACTTCTTTACCCATTCATTATGAAACTGCCTCGAAATTCTTTCGTACCCTTTATGATAAAGGAGATTTTATAGAAGAAACTTCTGAACAACTCTATGATGAGCAAGCTGGACAATTTTTGGCAGACCGCTTTGTAATAGGTACTTGCCCAAAATGTGGCAATGAAGAGGCGTATGGTGACCAATGTGAACGATGTGGTACCTCGCTGAATGCTACTGATCTTATCAACCCTAAATCTACCCTTACGGGTAGCAAGCCTGTATTAAGGAAAACAAAGCATTGGTTTCTCCCTTTACAAAATTATAGTGATTTCTTAGAAAAATGGATTATTGAAGGACACAAAAATGATTGGAAACCAAATGTATATGGACAAGTAAAAAGTTGGTTGGATGACGGGTTACGCCCACGTGCTGTAACTCGTGATTTGGATTGGGGTATCCCTGTTCCTATAGATGGAGCCGAGGGAAAAGTACTCTATGTTTGGTTCGATGCTCCTATTGGATATATCTCCTCCACCAAAGAGTGGGCAGCTCGTGAAGGTAAAGATTGGACTCCTTATTGGAAAGATAAAAATACTAAACTCATACATTTCATAGGAAAAGATAATATTGTATTCCACTGTATTATATTCCCTGCTATGCTCAAGGCAGAAGGATCTTACATTTTGCCTGAGAATGTTCCTGCTAATGAATTCCTTAATTTGGAAGGTAGTAAGCTATCAACTTCCAAAAATTGGGCAGTATGGCTTAATGAATATTTAGAAGAATTTCCGTCACAGCAAGATACATTAAGATATGTAATTACTGCCAATGCCCCCGAAACTAAAGATAATGACTTCACTTGGAAAGACTTTCAGGCAAGAAACAATAATGAGCTTGTAGCTATCTATGGAAATTTCATCAATCGAGTAATGGTATTGACTGAAAAATATTATAAAAACATCGTACCTACTCCTCATGAATTCTCTAAAGAAGACAAAGAGGTATTTGCCCAAATAAAAGAGTTCACTCAAAGAATAGAACAATCTTTGGAGCGCTATCGTTTTCGCGAAGCACAACAAGAACTCATGAATATTGCTCGATTAGGAAATAAATACCTTGCGGATGAAGAACCTTGGAAACTTATTAAGGAAGATCCTAAAAGAGTGGAGACGATTATGTATGTAGCCCTACATATTGCTACTGCACTGGCAATAACTTCTGAACCTTTCTTGCCTTTCACCTCTGAAAAACTCAAGCAGATGCTTCACTTTACCACTATGAGTAAAATTCCTGTCTGGGAAGATGTGTTGCACTCCGAGAACCTTATCCCTGAGGGACACACTATAGGAAAATCGATACTGTTATTTGAAAAGATAGAAGATGAAGCCATCCAAAAACAAATAGATAAGTTGGAAAATAGTAAAAAAGCAAACCAGCAAACTGCTACAACTAATGAGGTAACCATTGCTCCTCAGAAGGAACTGATTTCTTATGAAGATTTTGCTAAAATGGACATCCGTATCGGTACTATTCTGGAAGCTGAGAAAATGCCTAAAGCAGACAAGCTCCTTATCTTAAAAGTAGATACAGGAATTGACCAGCGTACTATTGTATCTGGTATTGCACAAAGCTTTGACCCTAAGGAAATCATCGGAAAAAAAGTAACTGTACTTGCCAATCTCGCTCCTCGTAAACTCAGAGGTGTGGAAAGTCATGGAATGATTCTCATGGCAGAAAATAGTGAAGGAAAGTATATTTTCTTAAACCCTGATGCTGAAGGAATTGTAAATGGAACAGAAATAAAATAGAATTAAATAACATAATTTATGAAACAAATAAAAGTATCTATTCTTTTCTTTGTGAGTTGTTTTCTTATTTCCTCTTGTAAAGAAAAATCAGAGAAACTACCTGATAAACAAAACAAAGTTGTCACTATAGAAAAATTACAAGACTCCATTCGTAAGTTATCTTATGAGTTAGATGACTATCGGTATTTTGATATTCGTCTCAATGAAGATGGATTATACTTTTTCCATGAAAATAGCATAGATGATCCTGAGGAATTTGTGCGACAACAGCTCATGGCAACCAATATAACCAAAGATAAAAATCATCCCTTGATTTCCTACCGCCCTCGCCGTAATGCTAAGTTTCAAATCAACAAAATAAAATTGCTTAACCATCGTTGGGTGATCTGCGATTTCTCCGATGGTTTGGATTGGGGAGAATTACTATTAAAAATGACTCTCAATGATAACAAAACGCTTTCCTTCGAGGTGCTTGACCAAACCCTCTATGTAAGTGAACAAAAACCTTAACTTAAAAGATTGATATTCAAATTACAGAGAAAAAGTAGGTATATTGCTAAGCTATAAAGAACAGAATAAGTGAAGGAAGAATATAGTCTCTATCAAGTTGTACAAAAACACAAGATTTTTAGGCACTTAGATAATAAGTAAATGGGAATACCTACCGCATTAATACTAAACAAATGTAAACAAACCTTTATAATTATGAATATAAAAAATGCACAACTTGCAGTAGATAATTGGATAAAAGAACATGGTGTACGTTACTTCAACGAGCTAACAAATATGGCACAACTTACTGAAGAAGTAGGTGAAGTAGCCCGTATTATCGCACGTCGCTATGGCGAACAATCAGAAAAGGAAAGTGATAAAGCGAAAGATCTCGGAGAAGAACTCGCCGATGTGGTTTTTGTAGTACTCTGTCTTGCTAACCAAACAGGAATAGACCTACAAGAGGCTTTTGATAAGAAAATGGATACCAAGACAAAACGTGACCATGACCGACATCAAAATAATCCTAAGCTAAAAGGATAATTTCAATGTGAAATGCTTACTATATGAAATATATCTTTCTTTTTCTTCTAATCTTTTTTTACTCTATGGTTTTTCCTCAAGGGAAAATCTATACGCTGTCCGACCTTAAAGGGAAAAATCTTAAAGTTGGTTTAGTCCTTAGTGGAGGAGGTGCTAAAGGATTAGCTCATATTGCAGCTTTGGAAGCTATTGAGAAAGCCGGTGTAAAAATTGATTATATTGGAGGAACAAGTATGGGCGCTATTGTAGGAGGCTTATATGCTGCCGGATATAGTTCGCACCAATTGGATTCTATCTTTCATTCTGTGGACATGGAACGTATCATTCAGGATAATGTACCACGATCAACACAGAGTTTCTATGAGAAAGAAAACCGTGACCGATACATGATTTCTCTTGCTTTGCGTGATGGTAAATTTGCCCTCCCAGCAGGTCTTTCTCAAGGAGTGAACTTATATAACTTTCTAAGTCACCTTACCTATGGGGTACGAAAAATAGACGATTTTTCCAAACTTCCTATTCCTTTCCTATGCATGGCTACCGATGTAGAAACAGGAGAAGAAGTAATTTTGGAGCATGGTGACTTAGCCCAAGCCATTATGGCAAGTGGGGCTTTTCCTACTCTATTTGCCCCTGTAGAGGTAGATGGACGCTGGCTTACCGATGGTGGAGTAATGAATAATTACCCCATTGATGAAGTTAGAGCTAAAGGTATGGATATTATTATTGGAGTGGATGTACAATCCCCCTTGAGAACACGCAAAGATTTGCGTTCTGCCAATAGCGTACTAATGCAAATTACTAGCTATAAGATTGCCAATGATATGAAGGAAAAACGAGAAAAAACAGATATATATATCCATCCTGATATTGGAGCCTATAATGTTATTTCTTTCTCTGAGGGACAAGCTATCATTGATTCGGGACGGGTAGCTACCAAAAAAATATTTCCGCATTTATCTTGGTTAGGGGATTTTTTAAAGAAAAACGAAAAGCCCTTACCTAAAGCAAAAATCTCCGATTCTTTATTTATAGAAAGTATTACTTTCTCTGGCAATAAACATTATTCTGATGCATATCTTAGGGGAAAGTTAGGATTCCAATGGGGTAAAAAGATTTCTTTTTCTGACTTAAAAAACGGTGTGCAAAACATTATGGCTACCCAGAACTTTAAAAGTATTAATTACCACATCTGCCCTATGGAGGAAGGAGAAGAACTACGTTTTAACTTAGAAGAGGCACCTGCACAAACCTGGGTGAAAATGGCTGTACACTACGACAATTTGTACAAAACAGGGGTACTGCTTAATGTAAGTCGGTCAAGTTTCCTACAAAAGGATGACCTTCTTTCTTTTGATTTTATTGCAGGAGATAATATCCGCTACAAATTTGATTATTATGTGGACAAAGGTTTTTATACTAGCTATGGATTCCAAAGTCGTTATGACCGCTTCCGTCGTGATATTGCTTTCAATGGTTTTTCCCTTAATACAGGCGAAACAAATGTTGCTCTTACACGATTAAAAAATCAACTCTACATACAATCTATCTTCTTTAAGAAAAAATTCCTTATAGGAGCAGGAGTTGAGCATGAGCTTTATCAAGTAAAGTTACAACCTGACAATTTTCATGGAAAGGTAAATTACTATTCTACTTTTGGATATATGCGTTTTGATTCCTTGAATGACGCCCTCTTCCCTACTGAAGGAGTTTACTTTGATGCCAAAGGACATTGGTATTTGCATTCAGAAGGGCACGGAGAGAGAATAAATCCTATTTTTTTAGTAAAAGCTGATTTAGGTGGTGCATGGAAGTTCTCCAATAGACTTTCTGCTAAGGCTATCTTTTCAGGAGGAATCCATTTTGGTCGTCCAAATGCTCCTTTCTTACAATACATCTTCGGGGGACAAGGAAATAATCTTTTTGGGAACCTAATTCCTTTCTATGGTTACGATTATCTAAGCTTTGGAAATTATGATTTTCTTAAAGGAGAAATGACTCTAAATTACCGCTTTTATAAAAGAAACTATATCAAAGCCATTGCTAATATTGCCAATGCTGAAGAGAATATGTTTAATAATTCCCACTGGTTTTCCAAACCTAAGTATACAGGTTATGCCTTAGGACTCAGTTCCGATACTATTCTTGGACCTATTGAAATAAAAGCCACCTATTCTCCTGAGACAAATAAATTCCTCTGGTTATTCAATGTTGGCTTTTGGTTCTAACTCTTATCTATTCTATAAGCTTACGTATGATTACTCCTGCAATATGAATTCCGAAAAGGGCTGGCATATAACTCATTGTACCATAATATGATCGCTTAAAGTTGCTTCCATCAGTTAATACCATCATGTCCTTACTGGGGAGTTCTAAAGAAAAAACCGCTTTAAATTTTGGTTGGATACCTTCCTTTTTTAATCGCTTACGAATAGTGCGAGCCAAGGGACAATCACGTGTCTGTGATATATCAGCCACTTTTACCTTCGAAGGGTCTAATATACCTCCTGATCCCATACTACTTATCACTTTTACACGCTTATCATGACAAGCTCTAAGGAGACTTATTTTTGGGGAAATACTATCTATACAATCGGCTACATAAGCAAATTCTTTACTTACCAAATCATAAGCTGATTCAGGAGTAAGAAAGTCCTTGATCATTTTAAGCTCTATTTGTGGATTAATATCCTTAAGCCTATTTGCCATCAGTTTTACTTTAGGCTCTCCTATGGTAGAATCAAGAGCAATAAGTTGACGATTTTTATTAGTTATATCCACTACATCCCCATCCACTATAGTGAGATGTCCTACCCCTGCACGTACTAAGAACTCAGCCACAAAAGCTCCTACTCCCCCTAATCCTACTACAAGGATATGTGATTGTTCTAATTTGTGTAATCCTTGATCTTTTATAACTAATTTTGTTCGCTCTTTCCACATAGCTTTATATTATTTTATCAATTGTTTTTGCATAAATCACTTTTATACTTCAAAAACAATCTTAATTAAAAGTTCATCTTCTTATACGATAATTTGAAGTATTACATCAAGCAAATATTTTCCTTGTAAATATATTTTTTTTGTTCAATTTATCTCTAACAATCAATAGGCACCTTTCTTACCTCCTCTGTAGCATAAGAAGGAGACCTAACTATTCTTATTTTTTAATAGAAAATTAGCCTACAAAGATACAATTTTTTATGACGTTTACAAGTAGAAATATTTTTTTAAAATAAAAATTATTCTCTTTGTAAAAGTCGTTTTTTTTACTATTTTTGCCCTCAAAAATGAATTATGACAGTTATACATTTTTACAAATATCAAGGTGCAGGGAATGACTTCATTATGATTGATAACCGCATGAATACTTTTCCAAAAGAGGATACAAAACTTATTGCTCGCTTATGTGAGCGCCGTTTTGGTGTTGGTGCTGATGGTCTTATAATCTTGGAGAATGATTCTAAAACAGATTTTTCCATGATATACTACAATTCTGATGGAAATCCTAGTACTATGTGTGGTAATGGTGGACGTTGCATTGTAGCTTTTGCTCAAAAATTGGGGGTTATTGATAAAACAGAGACTACCTTTTCTGCTCCAGATGGCTTGCACAAAGCCTTTTTTAAGAATGATCTTATTCATCTTCAGATGCAAGATGTTAGTGATATAGAAAAAGTGAAGAAAGGACTATTTCTTAACACAGGCTCTCCACACTATGTAGAAATAGTTAAAGATCTTGATAGTATGGATGTTAAGAAGAAAGGAGCAGAAATCCGTTATGGTGTTCCTTTCAATATTGAGGGCGTTAATGTAAATTTCGTAGAGCCTATAGCTGATAATCGCTTTAAAATACGTACCTATGAACGTGGAGTAGAAAATGAGACCTACTCCTGTGGTACAGGAGCTACGGCAACAGCTATCGCTATGCATAAAACAGGAAAAACTAAGGCTGAATATATCATTTTAGAGACCAAAGGAGGTAACTTAGAGGTAACTTTTGAAGTAAAAAAAGAATTTCTCGGCTTAAAGATAAAAGAATACACCAATGTTTGGCTCATTGGAGAAGCAGAATTTGTTTTTGAAGGAACTATAAGCATATAATAGTTAGCACTATCTATGATACAATTAAGAGCTCTCGAACCTGAAGATATTGATTTCCTCTATTATTTAGAAAATGATAAATCTCTTTGGGAACTAAGCGATACTCAAACTCCCTTTTCTCGTTATGTTCTTAAAAAATATATTGAGAATGCTCATTTGGATATTTATCAAACAAGACAGGTGCGCTTTGTCATTACCTATAAGGGGGAAGCTATAGGCTGTGCGGACTTATATGACTTCAACCCTAAAGACAAACGAGCCTCTGTAGGTATTGCCATAGTGAAGTCCTTTCGCCGTAAAGGTTTTGGAAAGAAAGCATTACAACAATTATGTGATTACGCTTTCCTTTTTTTAGACATTCATCAGCTTACTGCATATATCCCCGAAGAAAATATTCCTAGTCAAAAACTTTTTGAAAATGTTGGATTTTCTTATACTATTTCATTAAAGGACTGGTTATTCTCCCAAGGAGAATTTAAAAACATATTTTTATATCAATATTTTAAACCTTAGTAATATTGTGCAGAGAAAAAAATCATTTTATCATACTAAGATTCATATTTTTTTTGTAACTTGCGCCTTTAATTCGTAACCCTTTGATAGGTTACAAAAATTGTACTTCTATGACAAAAATTACAGCTGCTATAACGGGTGTTGGTGGATATGTGCCTGACTTCATATTATCCAATAGTTTATTAGAACAAATGGTAGATACCACGGACGAGTGGATTACCACTCGTACAGGAATCAAAGAAAGAAGACTCTTGAAAGAAGCGGGTAAAGGAGCCTCTTTTTTAGGTATAAAAGCGGTTGAGGATTTATTAAGTAAAACAGGAACTAACCCTACTGATATTGATTTAGTAATTTTTTCCAGTGTTACTCCCGATATGCCTGTAGCTATTTCAGGGGCTTACTTGGCTACACAGATAGGAGCTACAAATGCTTTTGCTATCGACCTACAAGCAGCGTGTTCTAGCTTCCTTTATGGAATGTCCGTTGCGGCTCGCTACATTGAATCTGGAAGATATAAGAAAGTACTTTTAGTGGGAGCTGACAAAATGTCTTCTATTATTGATTATACGGATCGTGCCACATGTATTATTTTCGGAGATGGAGCCGGAGCAGTACTCTTTGAGCCTAATTATGAAGGGTTAGGTGTGCAGGACGAATATTTACGTAGCGATGGTACAGGTCGTGAATTCCTAAAAATAGAAGCTGGTGGTTCCATACTTCCTACCACCATAGAAACTATAAAAGAAGGGAAAAATAACCTATATCAAGATGGAAGAACAGTGTTCAAGTATGCTGTTTCCCGAATGGCAGAAGTTACTGATATCATCATGGAACGTAATCAACTTTCTGCAGAAAGTTTGGATTGGCTTGTACCTCATCAAGCAAACAAACGTATTATTGACTCCACTGCAGACCGTATGGGATTACCTCATGAAAAGGTAATGGTGAATATCCATCATTATGGGAATACTACCTCAGCTACTCTTCCCTTAGCCTTATATGACTATGAAAAACAACTCAAAAAAGGAGATAACCTCATTTTTGTTGCCTTTGGAGGAGGTTTTACTTGGGGAGCTATATATCTCAAATGGGCATATAATCCTATAAAATAACATTAAAGTTGCCATAATCTGTTTAGGAAAACTTGTTCTACCTAAATTTAATTTAAGTAGAGCAAGTTTTTTGTTAAAAACACACTTCTTTTTAAAAAAACAGTTGTTAAAAAATACTAAATAACATTGTAATCTTATTTTATCCTAAAAAAGTCATGTTTATATAATTTTTTTTAGTATTTTTGCCCTCAATTAATTAGTTTACTTTTATTAAAAATAATCATTGTATAGACAATGTTTAACTCATTGAAAATATAATTATTTGCTATGGATTTAAGAGATATTCAAAATTTGATCAGATTCGTTGCCAAATCGGGTGCAAGCGAAGTAAAGTTGGAGATGGAAGATATTAAGATTACCATCAAAACTTCTGGTGAAGAAAGCAAACCTGAAACTGTGTTTGTACAACAACCTTATGTAGCTCAAGGACTTCCTCAGACTCAAATACCTGTTACCCCTACTATCCCTATTCCTGTAAGTGACCCTGCTAATATAGTAGCTACTAAAGAACATGACGATGAAGAAAATGGTAAATATATTACCATCAAATCACCTATAATAGGTACTTTCTATCGCCGGCAGGCACCTAACAAACCTCTCTTTGTAGAAGTTGGAGACAATATTGTACAGGGACAAACTCTTTGTGTAATTGAAGCTATGAAACTATTTAATGAAATAGAATCAGAAGTATCTGGTAAGCTCGTAAAAGTATTAGTAGATGATGCTTCTCCTGTAGAGTATGATCAACCCCTCTTCTTAGTTGATCCTTCATAGTTATCAATAATTAACTATATCAATAACTAATATCTTCCATATTTCATTTTACATGTGAAAATAATTTATTTAACATTTATACTACATTTACTAAGTAGTATTACCTAAAAAATATTAGAAAATGTTTAAAAAAATATTAATTGCTAACCGTGGAGAAATTGCCCTTCGGGTCATTCGTACTTGTCGCGAAATGGGTATAAAAACGGTTGCTGTATATTCCACTGTAGATGCGGATAGCCTCCATGTCCGTTTTGCGGATGAAGCTGTTTGCATAGGACCAGCACCAAGCAAGGATTCTTATTTGAAAATTACTAATATTATAGCTGCTGCTGAGATTACTAATGCAGATGCTATCCATCCTGGATATGGCTTTTTATCTGAAAATGCTAAATTTTCTAAAATATGTGCTGAAAATGGCATTAAATTTATCGGTGCCTCTGCTGAAATGATTGATAAAATGGGAGATAAAGCTACTGCAAAGGCTACTATGAAAGCAGCTGGGGTACCTACCATTCCTGGCTCTGATGGTTTATTAAGAAATATTGCAGAAGCTAAAAAGATTGCTAAAAAAATGGGGTATCCTGTTATGCTCAAAGCTACTGCTGGTGGGGGAGGAAAGGGAATGCGTGCTGTTTGGAAAGAGGAGGATCTTGAAAAGGCTTTTGAAAGCGCTACACAAGAGGCTGCTGCCGCCTTTGGAAATGATGGAATGTATATGGAAAAACTCATTGAAGAACCTCGTCATATTGAGATTCAGATTGTGGGTGACCAATTTGGAAAAGCTTGCCACCTTTCCGAACGTGATTGTTCTATCCAGCGCCGTCATCAGAAACTTACTGAAGAAACTCCTTCTCCATTCATGACAGAAGAACTACGTAAAAAAATGGGAGATGCTGCCGTTAAAGCTGCTGAATCTATTAAATATGAAGGAGTGGGTACGGTAGAGTTTTTAGTAGATAAACATCGTAATTTCTATTTTATGGAAATGAATACTCGTATCCAAGTAGAACATCCCATTACCGAGCAAGTAATTGATTATGACCTTGTTAAAGAACAGATATTAGTAGCTGCTGGAGTACCTATTTCTGGACGAAATTACACTCCAAAACTTCATGCTATTGAGTGCCGTATCAATGCTGAAGATCCCTTTAATGACTTCCGCCCTTCCCCTGGAAAAATTACGGCTTTCCATGCCCCAGGAGGGTTTGGTGTGCGCTTAGACACTCATGTGTATGCTGGATATACCATTCCACCTAACTATGACTCCATGATTGCTAAACTTATCACAACTGCGCAAACTCGAGAAGAAGCTATTGCTAAGATGAAGAGAGCTTTAGATGAGTTTATTGTTGAAGGTATTAAAACGACTATTCCTTTCCATAAACAACTTATGGAAAATCCTGATTATATAGCAGGAAATTATACTACCAAATTTATGGAAGATTTTGTCCTTCAACCTCAGGAAGAAGAGGAAGAAGAATAATTATTAACTTACTTAGAACACCTTAAATATATGCCAATAGAAAGAATCAAATGCCTTATTATAGGTTCTGGACCTGCAGGTTATACTGCTGCTATATACGCTGCAAGAGCAAATCTTTCTCCTGTATTATATCAAGGAGAACAACCTGGCGGACAACTTACTACCACTAATGAAGTGGAAAACTTCCCTGGATATCCTGATGGAATTACTGGTACTGAAATGATGATGCAATTTGAACAACAAGCTCGTCGTTTCAATGCTGACATACGCTCCGGATGGATTACCAAAGTAGACTTTTCTTCAAAACCTCTTAGAGTATGGATTGAAGAGAAAGAAATACATGCAGATACTGTAATTATAAGTACAGGAGCATCCGCCAAATACTTAGGACTTCCTTCTGAGCAATACTATTTGCAGAGAGGGGGTGGTGTATCAGCTTGTGCTGTATGTGATGGTTTTTTCTATAGAAACCAGGACGTAGCTATTGTTGGTGCAGGAGATTCTGCTTGTGAAGAGGCTTTATATCTTTCTAAAATCTGTAAAAGAGTAACTATGATTGTGCGTCGTGATGCCTTCCGTGCTTCCAAAATCATGGAAAATCGTGTGCGTAATACAGAGAATATTACTATTCTATTCAATACAGAAACTGAAGAAATTCTAGGAGATGGGCAACTTGTTTCTGCTGTTAAAGTGCGTAATAACAAAACTCATGAACTTACTGAGATTCCTATCACAGGTTTTTTTGTAGCCATTGGACATAAACCTAATACAGATATCTTTGCTCCTTTTCTTTCTTTAGATAAAGAAGGATATATAGAAAATATTTCTGGGACAAGCCGCACTAATGTAGAGGGTGTTTTTGTTGCTGGAGATGCTGCTGACAAACATTACCGACAAGCAGTAGTAGCTGCAGGAAGTGGCGCTATGGCTGCTTTGGATGCAGAACGTTACCTATCCTCTCAAGAAAATTAGAACTAATGAATGTGAATATCAATTCTTCTTGGAAACCTCTGTTAAATAATGAGTTTGAAAAGTCCTATTTTAGGGAGTTGACAAGTTTTGTTAAGCAAGAATATAGTCAGTATACTTGTTATCCAAAAGGAAAAGAAATATTTGCAGCGTTTGACCATTGCCCTGTACAAAATGTAAAAGTTGTGCTCTTAGGGCAAGACCCCTATCATGGGCAAGGACAGGCAAATGGGTTATGTTTTTCTGTTAATGATGGCATAGCCCATCCCCCTTCTCTAGTCAATATTTTCAAAGAAATAGAAGAAGATTTAAAATTACCTTATCCTGAAAGTGGAAACCTAACTCGATGGGCTGAACAAGGAGTTCTCTTACTTAATGCAACATTAACTGTTCGTGCCAATCAGGCAGGAAGTCATCAAAACCATGGCTGGGAAACTTTCACCGATGCTGTTATCAAAGCAATTTCTGACAATTGTTCACAAATAGTTTTTCTCCTATGGGGAGGCTTTGCCAAAAAGAAAATTACACTAATTGATACTCAAAAACATTATATCCTAACTTCAGGACATCCTTCTCCATTAAGTGCAAATCGTGGATATTGGTTTGGGAACAAACATTTTAGCAAAACGAATAATTACCTACTCTCTATAGGAAAAGAAGCTATCAACTGGAAATAGTTTTCAATAATTCCTATTTCTGTTTTACTGTCATTTTGTCATAAACTTCCTTTTGGCACAGTCCTTGACTATAATAGGGCATAATAGTAAATCAGAAAACAAAGATAAATACGATTATGAGTAAGATTATTGGAATAGATTTAGGAACCACGAACTCGTGTGTTTCTGTAATGGAAGGTAATGACCCTGTGGTGATTACTAACGCAGAAGGGAAGCGTACAACTCCCTCTGTGGTTGCCTTCGTAGAAGGAGGTGAAATAAAAGTAGGAGATGCTGCTAAGCGACAAGCAGTAACTAACCCTAAGAAAACGATTTATTCTATAAAACGTTTTATGGGGAACAAATTCTCTGAATTGGGAAAAGAGATCGCTCGTGTACCTTACAAAGTAGTTCAAGGAGATAATGATACTCCACGTGTAGATATTGATGGTAGACTCTATTCTCCACAAGAAATTTCTGCCATGATTCTTCAAAAAATGAAAAAAACAGCAGAGGATTTCTTAGGACAGCCCGTAACAGAGGCAGTTATTACAGTACCTGCTTACTTTAATGATGCACAGCGACAAGCTACCAAAGAAGCTGGTGAAATTGCGGGGCTAAAAGTACAGCGTATTATTAATGAGCCTACTGCAGCTGCCTTGGCTTATGGTTTGGACAAACAACACAATGATCATAAGATTGTGGTATTTGACTTTGGTGGTGGTACTCACGATGTTTCCATCTTGGAATTAGGAGACGGAGTATTTGAGGTTCTCTCTACTGACGGGGATACGCACCTTGGTGGAGATGATGTAGATGAAAAAATTATTAATTGGCTCGCTGAAGAATTTGAAAAGGAAGAAGGGTTAGATTTGCGTAAAGATCCTATGGCTCTTCAGCGTTTAAAGGAAGCTGCTGAAAAAGCTAAGATAGAGCTTTCCTCTACTACTCAGACAGAAATTAATTTGCCTTATATTACCGCTACAGCAAGTGGACCTAAACACTTAGTACGTACACTCACCCGTGCTAAATTTGAACAACTTATTGATGACTTAGTACAACGTACTATTGAACCATGTAAGAAGGCTCTTGAAAATGCAGGTCTTAGTGTAAGTGATATTAATGAAATTATTTTGGTAGGAGGTTCTACTCGTATTCCTGCTGTACAGGAAGCTGTAGAAAAATTCTTCGGTAAAAAGCCTAATAAAAGTGTGAATCCTGATGAAGTAGTAGCTATAGGAGCTGCTATTCAGGGAGGTGTACTTACTGGAGATGTGAAAGATGTATTATTACTTGACGTAACTCCTCTTTCTCTTGGTATTGAAACCATGGGAGGTGTAATGACCAAACTTATTGAAGCCAATACAACCATTCCTACTAAAAAGTCTCAGATATTCTCCACAGCTGCAGATAATCAGCCTAGTGTGGAAATCCATGTACTACAAGGGGAAAGACCTATGGCTGCAGATAATAAAACTATCGGACGTTTCCACTTGGATGGTATTCCACCTGCACCACGTGGAGTACCTCAAATCGAAGTAACCTTTGATATTGATGCCAATGGTATTATCAATGTTTCTGCAACTGATAAAGGAACTGGTAAAACTCACGATATAAGGATTGAAGCTTCTTCTGGACTTACTCAAGAAGAAATTGAAAGAATGAAACGTGATGCCGAAGCCAATGCTGAGGCTGACAAAAAAGCCCAAGAGGTAGCTACCAAATTAAATGAAGCAGATGCTCTTATTTTCCAAACAGAAAAACAACTTAAAGAGTTTGGTGATAAGCTCCCTTCTGATAAAAAGACTGCTATTGAAAATGCTTTAGAAGAACTTAAAAAGGCTTATGAAAGTAAAGACATTGCTGTGATTAAGACAGCCTTAGAAAAGATTAATAATGCTTGGAAAAGTGCCTCTGAAGATCTCTACAAAGCACAACAAGGCGGAGGAAACAGTACAGAATCTCAACCTAATGATAACCAACAACCAAATAATAGTGGCGGAGATAACAATGTACAAGATGTAGATTTTGAAGAAGTAAAATAAGCGTTGATTATCAACGATTAGTAAATATTAAAAACTACTATAAACGAAGTGTTTATAGTAGTTTTTTTATTTTTAAATTAATCCATACTATTTGTTTTTCTCATTTTTTAATTATAATTTTGCACCATATTTGTGTCGGGGCATAATTTACCACAATGTGGGTCTTAAAACGCTTATTAATCATTAATAGCAATAAAATGGGGTTTAGTAAATTGAAAATACCAAAGGTTTGTGAGCAATGTCATAAGCCATTTGAAGCTAAAACAATAACAACTCGTTTTTGTTCAAATTCATGTGCAAGTAAAAATGGAAAGGAACGAAAAAAACAAGAAAAAGAGTTGCAGGAAAAAGAAAAGATTCTAGAGAAATACGCAGATAAAATTGCTATTCTTCAACATAGAGAATTTATCTCTGTGAGTGAGGCTGTTGTTTTATTTGGAATTTCAAAAAGCACTATTCATAGATTGATTAAGCAAAAACTCATTCATAGTGTAAATCTTGGTGAGCGACTTACAAGAATAAACAAAATGGAATTAGAAAAACTTTTTTCTCCAATTATTATTTATAAAGAAGATAAACAAGAGAAAGAGCTTCCTAAGAAATATAAAAAAGAAGATTGCTATACGCTTTCACAAGTAAGTGAAAAGTTTGGAGCAAATCCTTCAACAGTGACTAGTATTATTAAAAAATTTAATGTCCCCAAAGAAAAAATAGGGAAATTTGTATATGTTCCAAAGGTTGAAATTGATAAAATATTTATTAGACAATGAAAGTAAAACCCACAAAATGTACAGTAAGACTTCGTAAGGCAGAATTTAAGAAAGAATGGTATGTCTATATAGAGTGCTATCCCGTTTATGAAGCAAATAAAGAAACACCTAAAAGAGTCAGAGAATATCTCAATAGAAGTGTTAGTTCTGTAGTTTTTGACAAAACTCACTCAGCAAAAACTGATGATAAGGGAAATGTTTCCTATAAACCAAAACGAAATGAAAATGGAGTAATCATTTGTAAAAGTGATTTGGATAAAGAAACAATGTTATTTGCTGATGCAATTCGTAGAAAATTGCAAAAAGAATATGATGAGCAAATTTTATTAGGAGATAATCAACAATTAAAGCAAAAAGAATTATTAGATGAAGATTTTGTCTCTTATAGTGAAGAGCTATTGAAGAAGCGACATAAAAATAGTTCAGATGCAATTCGCATAAATTGGAAAAGGGTAATAGAACTTTTAAAATTATTTTCAGGAGGAAGAGTAAAATTTGCACAGATTGATATGAAGTTTTCAGAGGATTTTAAAAATTTCTTATTATCTGCACCTTGTGGAGGAAACAAGAAAGGAACTATCTCTGTTAATACCTCAGCTACATATTTTTCTATTTTCAAAGCTATTCTAAAACAAGCCTTTATTGATGGATATTTTTTATCTGATTTGTCTGGAAAAATAAAAGGTATTGCTGATAGAGAATCAAGAAGAGAGTATCTCTCAGAAGAAGAATTAAATATTTTAGCAAAGACACCTTGTGATAATGATATTTTAAGACGAGCTTCACTTTTCTCTGCTCTCACAGGATTAAGACTCTCAGATATTCAAAGACTAAAATGGAAAGAAATCATAGAAGATAATGACAAAATAGAACTTCACTTTACTCAGAAGAAAACCAAAGGAGTAGAATATAAACCCATTTCAAAACAAGCCTTGGAATTATGTGGAGAGAGAAGAGACTTAGAGGATTTAGTTTTTGAGAATTTACCTGATCCTGCTTGGATTTCTCGCCCTTTGAAAAAGTGGATTACAAAAGCAGGTATTCACAAAAATATTACCTTTCATTGTTTTAGACACACATTTGCAACTTTACAATTAGCGAATGGTACAGATATTTACACTGTAAGCAAAATGCTGGGACATACAAATGTAAAAACAACTCAAGCATACGCAAAAGTAATTGATAAAAATAAAATAAAAGCAGCAGAAGTTATTAAGTTGAATTTTTAAAAATAGTAAATTATGAATATGGTACAAAAGAGAGATTTAATCGGAAAATCAGAAAAATTAGCGATTATTATAATCACATTATTAGAAATAACTCATCTTATGGCGAAATTTGGAGTTTATGAAGTTAAAACGATTTACACTATGATTATCATTGTATTTGTATTAACAGTGGTTTTTGTTTATCTCAATGTTCCGCCATTACTAATATCATTACTTTGCTTTATCAGAAGCAAAGTAATTCTTACTAATACTACTCCTACGGACACTACTCACATAGAGACTACTACCACGGATATTCCTCACATAGAGACTACTCCTATGGATATTATCACGGAGACTACTCAGATAGAGACTATCCCCATGGATACTACTCCCATATATACTCACACGAATACTACTCCCATGAATGCTATTCTTATCAATACTACCCCTACAGATACTATTGATAATATAAATAACACCTATATAAATTCAAAAAATAAAGAAAAAAATAAATTTGATATTGTTGAAAAATATATAATAGAAATTTTTTCTGAATATTGTTCAGAGGAAGATGTTAAAAATATTTATGCTGTAATAAAAGCCTATTTTAATGGAGTGACCGATTTTTCAAACTATCCCTCTGTAAGTATTTTAGAATCAAAATATAAGGATTCAGAATATAAGATTTTAAAACCTTTAGACTTATATCACTTTGGTTGGAATATTTGGAATCACTTTAAAGATGAAGATAGAAGAAAACAAGTTATAATTGCCGTCCTTTTGAAGGCTATTTTTCCAGAGAAGTTATCTAATAATAGTATAAATACTATAGTAAGTCATTTAAAAAGCCATAAAGAAAAAGGAAAAATCAAAATCAAAGAAGATTTATCTAAGCCTGATAAGTAAAAAATGTATTCTTTATTATATGATTTATATGATTCGTTTATGATTTACCTGTAATTCGTTTGTGATTTACCTGTAATTCGCTTGTGATTTTCCTGTAATTCGCTTGTGATTTTCCTGTGATTCGTTTGTGATTTTCCTGTGATTCGTTTGTGATTTTCCTGTGATTCGTTTGTGATTTATTTTTTTATGTGTTTTTCTCATCACAAAGGATACATTTACTAAGTTTGCACCATAATTTTAAACATCAAAATTATGAATGCAAATGAAATTTCATTTGAAAATCTGCCTAAGGCAGTCGCTCTTCTATCTCATCAGATAGAAGAATTAAAAACTATTGTAAAAAATAAAGATACAATAGAAATTAATAATAAGAAGACTCCTATAAGTATAGAGGAAGCTTGTACAATCCTAAAAAAGGCTAAACCTACACTCTATACATTAGTGAGAAAGCGACAAATTCCCCATTACAAAAATGGGAAAAAGCTCTATTTTTACGAAGATGAACTTTTGGATTGGATTGCACAAGGAAAAAGAAAGACAATTCAAGAAATAGAAGAAATGGCTCACAAAGCTAAAAAAAAGGTCAAGTAATTTAAACGTAAAAATGTATCAAAATGGGAGAATTACTTATACCTTACATTCGTGTGGGCACTACTTATTACAAAATTATAGAACGTCCACAAATCTTTGGCGGCAAAATCACTTCACTCGTTAAGTGGTCAAGAGAAACCATTATCGAAGACCATGGTAAGAAATATATCTACGAAATTCCTAAATATGATGGCTTCTGTTGTATTCCTAATCATCTGAAATACCAAAAAACTATAGAGAATTTTTATAATATATACAATGAAATTCCCTATCAGCCGAGTATTTCGGTAGTACTGTCAGATGAAATTCCTTTTTCTATTTCTTTTATGCAACATATTTTCGGAAATCAAGTAGATTTAGGTCTAGATTATCTGAAGATTTTACTGGAAAATCCTACTCAAATTCTTCCTATCTTATGTTTGGTAAGCAAAGAAAGAGCTACAGGAAAAACTACTTTCCTCAAATGGCTCAAAGAGATTTTCGGAAGAAATATGACTTATATCAAGGGAGATTCGTTCAATAGTCAATTCAATTCTGACTGGGCTTCAATGTTGATTATAGCCATTGACGAAGTGTTTTTTGATCGAAAGGAAATCACTGAACGACTAAAATATCTCTCCACTACCAATAAGGATAAGTTAGAGAATAAAGGTAAAGACCGAGAGGAAATTGATTTTTTTGGAAAATTCATCCTTTGTTCTAATAACGAAGACAATTTTATTCAAATTGATGAAAACGAAATTCGCTTCTGGGTTTTGAAAATCAATCCAATAAAATCTGAAAACACTGAGTTTCTTCAAAATTTAATTACAGAAATTCCTTTATTTTTAAGTTTTTTAATCCATCGAAAATTCCATTCTGAAAAGAAAAGCAGAATGTGGTTTGCTCCTGAAGAAATAAAAACAAAAGCACTCCAAAAGCTTATTCTTAAAAATTCAAATAAGTTGGAATGTAAGATGATAGAACTTCTTTATGAGTTTTTTGAATCAACAGAGGAAACAGAAATAAAGGCTGTCCCTCAAGATATTTTGAATATGCTCAATAGAATATTCCGTCAATTGTATTATTCCCGAAATGATGTAAGGAATGTACTGAAAGAAAAATGGAATTTAGAACCTCAAAAAAACGGATTAACTTACACCCGCTACGATATTGACTATTCTGGAAATTTTTATAAGAGTAATTCTGTGGGAAGATACTTCAATATTTCCAAAAATTTTATTCTTGAAAAATATGTTGATTTGTCGAATTAAGCTACAAATAATTGAATTTTAATTGAATACCCATTCAACGAAGTATTCAACAAATTTTAAACCCTTGAATTTTGTTGAGCTATTGTTGAACAATCATAAACCTATTTTGTTGAATTGTTGAGTTTTTGTTGAGTGTATAAAATGCACTTGATAAGATAGTTACATTCTTTTTTCAACAATTCAATGAAAAAAAACAAATGTATAAAACTCAAGAAGTAAGATATGAATTGTAAACAAGCAAATACTCAGATATCTATTAGAAATGTTTTGGAAAGTTTTTCTCTTTTCCCAAGCAAAGGTAATTCTAAAACAGCATTTTATTTTGCTTTTGATAGAGAAGAAAAAGCACCCAGCTTATTGGTCAATTTCATCAAAAATATTGCTTTTGACTTCGGAACGGGAAAGAAATACGATATAGTCTCATTGGTTCAGGGCATCAAACTATGTTCTGTATCTGAAGCCTTAGAATATTTGTCTCAATTTGATTTTTCTTTTAATGAGCAAATATGTAATGTAACTAAAGACGAAAATAAATATGAAATATTATCCATTTCAGAGGTCAAACACAATGCCCTAATTCAATACTTAAAGGAAAGAAGAATTGAAAATAATATTCACTTACTTAAAGAAATTCATTATAAAATATCAGATAAAAAATATTTTGGAATTGGTTTCAAAAATGATACTGGTGGTTATGAAGTAAGGAATAAATATTCAAAAATTTGTATTGGGAGAAAGGATATCACAACAATAAAAAATAAATCAAACAATCTTCGGATTTTCGAAGGATTTATGGATTATCTTTCTTTTATAGAAATGAAAAAAACACTAGAAGAACAACTATCAGATTATGTGATTTTAAATTCTGTTTCAATGATTTTTAAACTTGAAAAAATCATTGAGAATTATGAAAAAATAGAACTATATTTTGACAATGATGAAGCAGGAAATAGAGCGACAAATGAAGTAAAACAATTAAATCCTCATGTAGAAGATTATAGAACTTTATATCAAAACTACAAAGATTTAAATGATTTCATAATGATTGAACCTATTTGCTACGATATTAGTGCAAAAAGTACCCATTGTTTACAATAAGCGTGGGGCTTAATGTAAATAATGGAACTTTTTGGTTTTTTCCTGTCGTCAAAAACATTAAAAAAACACAGATAATAAAAAAATGGAACAAGATTTTTTAACGAATTTCATAACAAAGATTCAAGAAGAACAAGAAGAAAAAAATGCACAAGAAAAAAGAAAAAATTATTTCAAAACTATTGGTAAAAAAGGTGGTTTAGCCAAGAAAAAATCTGCTCTTTTTTCTAAAACGATTTCTACAAAACTTACAGAAAAAGAATTCGAAACTCTCAAAGAAAAAGCAAAAAAACTAAACCTCAAAATTTCTAAATATGTTCGACTAATTCTAACGGAAAGAGAACTAAAAATTAATGAATTTAAAACAGATGAGGTACTTTTATCTTATGGAAATAACTTTAAGAGAATAAAAAATTTATTACGAAATCATGAATTTTCAAATTTGGAGAATAGAACTGAAATCATAAGAGAGATAGAAGAAGTTACTAAATCAATTTACAATTATTTATACCAAAATAGAATACGAGATGAATAATTCTGCAACTACAAGACGTATTTCTAAAATTGCTTTGCAATACAATGGAAATGACAAAGGAACAACTGAAATGGTATATTCCAGTAATTTGTTATCCGATACTGCTGAAAATCAATTCCAAGAAATGAAAGCTGTAGCTGACCGAAATAAAAATGTGAAAAATTGGGCTTTAACAGGATACATTTCTCCAGAGAGAAGTGACGAAAATGAAATTTCTAATGATGTCTTGGTAGAACTTACCTTAAAAGCTCTAGAAAAGGTTGGCGTTACAAAAGACAATCAAATTCGACTAGATATTCATAATTCTACAAAACACAAACATATTCATTTTGTAGTCAATAGAGTAAATACATATGGCCAAAATACCATAACGGCTCATAAAATAGGAGAATTATTTGGACAGGCTGTAAGAGAAATTTGTAAAAATATGAATCTTAAAACAGATGTAGAAATCAGTAAGGAAAAGAAAGAGAAAATGCTTGATAGTTTGCATCACTGTCTTAAGAAAGCTACTAATTTTAATGAATTAATTATTCAAATGGAGCAATTGGGATACAAAGTAATACTATCAGAAAATGTAAAAGTAGGTGTTTCAGGAATGCTGATTGTAAAAATCTCTGATATTAATACAGAAACAAAAAGGGAATATCCTGCTGGGTATAAACTCTCTGAAATTACTAATAAACTCAAAATAAAAGAAATAAAAGAAATTTTGGAGAAAAATAATTCAAACTTAATAAATGAAAAAGAAGAAATAAATAGATCCTACAAAAGGAAATTTTAAAACTAAAATAAAAAATATGAATACAGAAAATAACAAAATGGACAATGGTTTAGATTTGCTAAACAAAGTAATAAAAAGTAATGAAGATAATATAGAAAAACTAGCAAGTACAGTTTCTATTTATCAAGATATTTTAAATTTAGTAGGTGAGTTTGAAAGCTCATCTAGTTCACTAAATCATAGAATAAATAATTTTGAAACTTCATTTAAAGATATTTCTAAAAAAATTGAAAATACTACAAAATTTATTCCTAATAATATTAAAACAGATTTATCTGAAAATACACTTTCAAGATTAGAACATTTCGAGAAGAAATCCAAATCATTAAAATACTTATTGATAGGTAGTTTTGGTTTTTTAGGAATAGCTATTATTGTAATGTTTTTATCATTTTATCTTTCTAAGCAATGGTATAGCACAAGCATAAAGACCAAAGAAGAAATTAGAAGCCAAATTTTTAAAGAAATGAGAGCAGAAGGCAAGGAGTTTTATGATATAGAAGTATTTAATCAATTGAAAATGAATACAGATATTATCAACAAATGGATTGAGAAAAAACCGAAAGAAGTAAGAAATTTTTTGCAGTTTAAAGAGGGATATGAAGCAAGATAATTTTTTTAATCACAATTACATAGTTTTTTACCATTATTCACTTAAAATTAATAATTTTTCTTTTAAATAATTGAAATGTAGTTAATTATATAGTATTTTTGAGTCAACGGATTTGATTTCATACCTTTGCAGAGCATCATAAGATTCTGCATATACATCAAGATAAATTTGTTTTCACTTAGTTAGTCCCATTTCTTAACAGAAATCATTTTAATTATCTAGTTTGTAAGTATGAGGATGATAAGTATATGAAGTTCTTCTGATTTTGGAATCTGTTACTTACACTCATATTTGGCCAACTTAGTACTCATGAAAATCTTCGTGACCTGATAGTAAACTCAGTATCTCGTTGACTGATAAAACTCCTTTGAAAGAAATTTTTGACAAAACTATATTCAATAATGACAAGGAACGAAATAGTTCAAGTGAACCGCTATTATTTAATTTTGATTAGTATCATTTTTTTAGTGGACACTAATGATCAAACTTATGTTATATTATGTGAGTTTTAATAAGGAATAATACTCTTAAATAGGATATTAATAATTACGTATCTAAAAAACATTTCTATTTTTTCAAGAGAGTAACATTCTATAAAATATATATTACATTCTAATATTGTCCCCTCATTTGTTTTTTACACAAATATAGTTGTTTTTCAAAATAAATTGTTATTTTTGTAGCGCAAAAGAAACAACTTTTCATTATGAGAATAAAGAACTTCTATTTATTACTTTTGTTATTGTGTTCTATAAGTTTGAATGCACAGGAACAAGAAAATTTCATTTCCTTAGAAAAGAAAACTCATTGGGTAAATCAAATCCAAGATATTACAGAACTTCCTGTAGGTATTAGAGAGAATAAAAATGGGATAGAATATGCAATAATGGTTACTAAGGCTACTTTTTCTTCTAATGAAACAACTGTAAATATATATGCCCGTATTACCTTTCCCGATACCCAAGCACCATCTGGTAAACGTGAACTCTACTTCGGAGCTACTGAAATTCCTTTTTCATATGAAGGACAGTTAGTAGGTGATGTACACTTGTCATTATTGGGTGATATAACTCTTAGCAATACCAAAAACTGGTCGTTTTTACTCAAAGGAGGGAGAAATGTAAAAGGTCAAACAATGGATGACCAAACATACATAGAAATAAATTGTAATGGACTCAAAAAAATTGCTTTAAAAGGGATGATACGCATCTCTAATGAACTTATAGTGCCAGTTGATAGCCAATTACAACCTATCCCTAATGGTTATGTGGAAAGCGAAGTCGCTATAGAGGCTGAAGATTTTAACAACCTACTTGTAGAACTGAAACTTCCTGCTTTTGCTCTTACAAGGCAAATACAAAATAAAGACAAAGGAGCTTTTATATTTCACCCTGAGCGAATGGTCTTGGATATGAGTGACATCAACAATGCTCCAGCAATGGTATTTCCTAAAGGTTATGATGAGTATTTAGTAGCAGGGCAAGATAGCTGGCGTGGATTTTATATACAAGAGCTCACAGTTACATTGCCTGAAGAGTTTAAAAAAACAGGAGGGCGGGTAAGCTTAAAAGCGACTAACTTCCTTTTGGATGCCTATGGTTTTTCTGGAAGTTTGTCGGCAGAGAATCTCATCAGTTTTAAGGAGGGACGTACTTCAGAGGATAAGAAAAAGGGTTGGCAATATGCTATAGATCATATACAAGCTGATTTTGTAGCCTCTAAACTTACTGGAGGGGCTCTTTCAGGTGCTTTTCGTATTCCTATAGAAAAGGAAGATTCTCAAGGAATTCATTTTGATGGTAGCTTTTCTGAGGATAACTACATGCTTCGTGTTTCCTCCTTAGAATCTATCTCATTTGATATGTGGAATGCAAAAGCTGTTATCCTTCCTTCTTCTTATGTTGAATTACAAGTAAAAAACAAAGAATTTCTTCCTAAAGTAGTATTGGATGGTTCAATGATTTTAGATGCTCCTAAAGAAAATGAGAATCTTTACCGATTGGAAGGAGTTAAATTTCAAAAATTCACCTTACAAACACAAGCTCCTTACTTATCAGCTGAGTATTTTGGCTGTGAAGGAGAGCAGAAAATAGCAGGTTTTCCTGTGAGTATCAAAGATGTAAGTGTCGCTTTCAGAGAAGAACGAGCTCAATTACATTTCGGTATACGGGTAGGTTTACAAAAGGATAAATTTTCAGCCGAAGGTGATTTTAATATCTACGCTAAAAATACTGATGAACACTGGAGTTACGATAAGTTTGAAATTAATAGACTCAAATTAGAAGATGTAGATATAGTAGTAGCTAAAGTGAGTGGAGAGTTAAACCTAATGAAGAACGACCCAGTGTACGGCAATGGGTTTAAGGCAAAACTTTCAACCAAGATTACTTCTTTGGATGTAGATGTAAATGCTAATGCTGTATTTGGTAGTAAAAACTTTCGCTATTGGGGCTTTGAAGCTATGGTAGATGGACTAAATATCAACACCCAATACGTAAAAATAACAGGATTTATAGGAGGAGCGTATTACCAAATGCGTCCTTTGGGGAATCCTAAAGATAAAGAGGCATTAGAAGCCTTTTCATTAGTTCCCGATGAAAAGATAGGGTTAGGACTCAAAGCAGGAGTATTAGGAGCTTTTCAGGACAAAAGAGTGATTTCCTTTATAGCCTTATTAGACATTCAAACCTATAAAGGAGGAGGTCTCTCAAAGATTGGTTTTTATGGCAATGCAACGGTAATGTACGCTTTGCAAGATAAGCTATCCAATCCGTTTGCTACTGTACAAAAAGGCTTTGCTGACAATGTGCAGAAAGTGGTAAAAATGGAAGAGTTGGCTAAAAATGAGAAATACAAATATTTAGACAACTCAGGGAAAGCAGATATCCCTGATGATTTTACCATAGATGAAAGCAATGAAAGCAAAAAAGCACCTATCTTCGCTCAGCTAAATGTGAGCTACGACTTTGCTTCAAAAGCCTATCACTCTAATATGGAAGTATACGTGAATGTAGCTGGTGGAGTAATACGAGGAACTGGTAATAGTGGATTGGCAGGACGTGCAGTATTGCATATAGACCCACAAGATTGGTACTACCACTTAGGGACTACCCGTGAGATGATGGGATTACAAGTGGGCTTTGGAGATTTCCTAAATATCAAAGCGCAAACGTACTTTATGGTGGGTACCAAAATAGGTGAAGCACCTCAACCACCTGCGAAAGTAGCTGAAATACTAGAACTCAATCCTGATGAGATAGGGTATATGAAAAGTCTTAACCAGATCAAAGAAGGAAAAGGATTTGCTTTCGGTGCACATTTGAATTTTGATACCAAATTTGATGTAGGGTTCCTCTATGCGAGTTTTGCAGCAGGCTTTGGTTCAGACTTAATGTTAAAGAATTACGGCAATGCCCATTGCAAAGGCAGAAGCGGAGAACTGGGTATCAATGGATGGTATGCTAATGGGCAAACATATGTATATTTGCAAGGGGAATTGGGAATTAAGATAAAATTATTCTTTGTTCGCAAGCGTATTCCTATTCTTAGTGCAGGAGTTGCGGCATTGTTACAAGGATCAGGGCCTAATCCTTTTTGGGCAAGAGGTTATTTGGGAGGTTACTATAATGTACTTGGTGGATTGGTGAAAGGTCGTTTTCGCTTGAAAATGGAATTTGGAGAACAATGCGAATTGGCTAATGATCAAGTGTTAGGAGGTATGAAAATTATCTCAGATGTTTCTCCCTCTGATCGCAGTGAAGGGGTGGATGTGTTCCTCTCTCCACAAGCTACTTTCAACTTAGAGTTGGAGAAACCTATTGTAATTCCCGAAGACGACCGCGATCATACATATATTGTGAACTTAGAAAAATTTGAAGTGCTTGATGCACAAGGAAATACTATAGAGGGAAAACTAACTTATGGGAAGAGTCAGGATGAACTCAACTTTACTCCGAAAGAAGTACTCCCACCTCACCAAAAACTAAAAGCGGTGGTAAGTGTGAGTTTTAAAGAACTCAAAGGTGGAAGTTACCAAACTGTGATGGTAGATGGAAAAAAGGCTATAGAAACTGAGGAACGTAGTTTTACTACCGGAGGAGCTCCTGATTATATTCCTAATAAGAATATAAAATATGCTTATCCTGTCTTAGACCAAAAGAATTATTTTGTAGGAGAAAGTAATGAAGGATTTGTACAATTGAAACAAGGACAATCTTATTTGTTTGAAGATGCACATTGGAATACGCGCTTGTTTATAGATCCAGAAGGAGGAGGAAAAGGACAAGAGCTTACACCTACTTATCTAAAAGCGGAAAATAGAATTACCTTTACTATACCGAAGCTTTCTAAGGCTACTAAATATGGACTTTCTGTTGTAAGTTATAGTAAGCAAGGAACAAAAGTAAATACCACAGATAAAACACAGGAGAAAAAAAATAATGTAAAAGCCTCTGAAGGAAATTTTGATAAAGGAGAAGATGAAACTTCTTACACCTTTGAAAACAAAAAAGCACAAGCCAATGCCGATAGAGGAGGCTTTGAACGTTTGTCATACCATTTTGCTACTAGTAAATACGAGCGCCTGAGCGACAAGATGAAGAAGTTTGATACTCGACATTTGTGGATAAAATACAACTCGGCAGTTGTCTTACTTCAGAATGATATGAATACTGATGAACCTTTTGAAGAAATAGAACTCATAGGTAGTACTTATTCAGAAATACCACTTATAAAAGCTGAAGCTGTATTAGATGATAAGTTCGATGCTTTGTTTTCTAAATATCTATATAGTAATTCTCAAGGGCAAACATGGTTCAGCAGAGATACTAACACTGTAGGTTATCCTCCAAAAGAGGCTGTGATTGTTTTTCCATTCTACCCTGAAGAACTGAAATGGAATAGTTATGACATAAAACGAGTATTTCCTTATCGTTATGATGTACTTATGTATTATCAAAAAGACTGGAATGCACAACAATATTATTTAGCCAATCACTGGGATGAGTTGAAAAAAAATCCTTTGTACAAAGAGTTTATGGAACTCTATTTTCCAGTGCTTCCTACTAAGAACTACAAGGCAGTGTTAAAATATCGATTACCTAACGGGAAAATTACTTCCGAAACGCCTTACAAATATAAGTTTTAAGAAGATGAAACAAGTTTTATTCGTAATTGTATATAGTATTACTTTTCTTTCCTTTTCACAAGAAAATCCTTCTTTGCAAATGAGTAAAGAAGTGCGAAAAAGCAGCATTGCCTTGCGTTGGGCTGTAGACACTCCTGTAGCGTGGCAGAAAGCCAATAACATAGGTTTTCAGTTAGAGCGCACTACATATCTTCGAAATGGAAAAGTACTAACTACTCCTGAGACCAAAGTCTTAGGCACATTTAAGACTCCTCCGTTAGAGAAGTGGCAAGAATGGGTAGAAAAGAATAATAATGCAGCTATTATAGCACAAGCTATCTATGGTGAAACTTTTGAAACAGAGATTTCTAACAAACAGAACCCTATAGAAGGTATTGCTAATAAAGCACGTGAAATAGATGATCGTTTTTCTTTTGCACTGATGGCAGCCGATTTGGATTTTTCGGTAGCTTGTTTTGCTGGTTGGGGATATGTAGATAATGAGGTATTACCCAATGAAAGCTATCTCTATAAAGTAAAACTATTGCCTAATGATAAGCTTACTATAAAAGAAGGAGGCGTAGTAGTAGGGCTCAAAGATTTTCAAGAATTACCAGCTCCTTTTGATTTTAGAGCTCATTTTGAAGATCGGAAAGTAACTCTTATGTGGGACTATCAGACCCTTAATCAATTCTATAACTACTACTTTATTGAAAAAGCGGAAGGCGAGGCTCCTTTTGTTCCGATAACCGAACACCCTGTGGTGAATATGAATCAGAATAGTCGTTCTACAGCGATGATTTATGTGGATTCATTAGCACAGAACGATAAAGAATACCGTTATCGCCTAAGAGGGAAAACAATTTTTGATACCTATAGTCCATATTCTCAAGAGATAAGAGGGAAGGGAATTCAGGCAATTACACAAATAGCACAACTTACAGAGGTAGTTCCTATAAGTGAAAAGCAATATCGCTTGCATTGGGATTTCTCTAAAGAGAATGAGAATGAGATCACACATTTTTCGCTACTTCACTCTCCGAATGACAAGGTATATAAGGAGATAAAAACACCTATTGCAGTGGGAGAAAGGCAAGTTGTCGTGACTCCTACTATGCCCTCTAATTATTACAAAGTGCGTACTTATGGCAAGAATGGTACTACTTTTGATTCCTTTGCAATGTTGGTTCAGCCCAATGACGAGACCCCTCCTGAAAGAGTACAACAACTCACAGGAACTATAGATACTTTAGGGGTTGTAAGTTTGCAATGGAAAGCCAATACAGATGCTGACCTAATGGGTTATTATGTATTTAGGGGCAATCAAAAAGGTGAAGAAATGATGCGTATCACAGGTTCTCATATCACTAATACTTCGCTAAAAGATACTGTAGCACTCAAGAGTCTGAATACTAAAGTATATTATTGGGTAACAGCTATTGATTTTCGTAAGAATGAGTCTGCGCCCTCTGTATTGTTAGAACTTACCAAACCCGATAAAGTCCCCCCTACTACCCCTATTTTTATCGAGTATACTGATGATAAAAAAGGTTGGAAAGTCACTTGGCGTAAGAGTTTTAGTGATGATGTAAGTCAATATTTGCTCTATCAAAGAGAAAAAAGTACTACCAATTGGAAACTTATTCACTCTGAAAACCATAGCAAAAAGGAAACGTATACATATATCATTCCTCCTAATGTATCTGGAATATATGAATATACTGTACAGGCAAAAGACCATAGTAATAACTTCTCTGACTATTCACCTGTAATACAAATCATTCACCGACCCAAGAGTGATGATAGGGTACTGAGAGGACTCCAAAGCCGTATAAAAAAAGGAAAAGTTACTTTACAGTGGTTGCCTATAAAAGAGGACTTCAATGAGATGATGATTTACAAGGCTATTAACGGAGAAAAACCTACACTATGGCGTAGCTTTACTTCTCCTGTTACTTCCGTAGAAGATGCTGATGTGCAAATAGACAATATGTACCAATACTTTTTTAAAGTCATATTAAAAGATAACTCACCTACTCCTACAGAGAAAATAGAGGTGAAAATAATTAACAATTAATAATTCATAATTTCTATGCTTTTCCGTCGCTATATACTTCTTTTTCTAACCTTACTGAGCTTGAGTTTGCAAGGGCAGCAATACCCTGTGGATATACAAGTCTTTGCCACGCCTCCCTATCCACAGAGTCTCAGAGGGTATGCTGATACTTTCGAGGAGAAGCTACAAGCTCATTTTTTGCTCAAAGATCTCTCTACGGGCGGGCGTCCTTTTGTGCTCCGCCTCTCTCTTGAGAATTTCCAAGGGCAAGTCATAGCCCAAACACCTGACTATATAGCCCCTTACTTGGTAAACCTCACCCCAGGAGTACGCCGTACCCTCACCAATATCGATTTCAAAAGCCTACTGAAGTATGAGAACCTCTATGGTATCAACGAGAGTAGCTACAATGGTCTGCTTCCTGAGGGTACTTACTTCCTCTGTTTATCCCTATATGATTCGGCAACGGGACGCCCTGTTTCCAACAAAGGACGGGCAATGCTACAAGTACGTCGCTACGCTCCACCTATACCGACAATGCCACAAAAGGGAGAGGTACTCACCAAAAAGAACGCTTTTCAGCATATCGTCTTCCAATGGATGCCCCGCGATATAGCCCCCTTTATGCAATATGAGTTTACCCTCAAAGAAGTATGGGACTTGTCGTTAGTACCCGAAGAAGCCTTTATGACAGGCAGGTTAGTATACCAAACCCAAACCTATGCCCCTGCTTTGGCATATACCAATATGATGCCTATCCTTCTGGAGAATAAGCGCTATGTATGGCAAGTACGGGCTTTTACAAATAACCCCAATAACCCCAATGAACCATCTTATTTTAAGAATAATGGCAATTCCGAAACCTTTTACTTTGACTTAGTCTCTCATTGTGAAGCTCCTAAGTTTCTCACAGCGATAAGCGAAAGTACCTCAGCCCAACTGCGCTGGAGTGCTCAAGCGATGATGCCTAATCAAGAGTACCCATACAAGGTGATGTACCGCGAGAGGGGCAAAAGCTGGAAATCACAAAAGGTAAGTATGCCCAATGCCAAGCTCACCGGACTCAAGCGAGGACGTACTTATATTTACAAAGTGGGGGTAGCTTGTGGACTAAATGCCACTCATAGTAGTTCAGTATTTGGCCAGGAGAACTATATGTATAGCACCGAACAGGAGTTTACCACCACCGAGCAGATAGATCAGAAGAGCCAGGTGCAATGTGGAGTAAAACCAGAAGTACGCATCAAGAATACTTCCCCACTACAGGACAACCTGTATCCTAACACTACCTTTACGGCAGGTGATTTTCCGGTAACTGTACTCAACGCTACAGGTAGCAATGGTGTATACTCTGGCGAAGGTTATGTGAAGGTTCCTTACCTACAAGATACCAAGATAAAGGTAAGCTTTACCAATATCAAGCTCAACACCGAGCACCAACTCATAGAGGGAAAACTCGTAACCACTTATGACCAGACCGAGAGGAATGTACAGTTTGTACAAGAAGGTATAGGTGAGGTCTTTGGCGATAAAGGCAAGAAAGACCAAAAGATGCCTTTTGAGATAGAAAATGAAAACAATATACAAGTAGATAGTATCTCAGGGCGTATCACCATTACCGGTAAGGTAGACCCTAAGACTGGTATAGCACCCAAAGTAACGTTACCTAAGGGAAGAGACTATGTAATCACCGATAGTAAAGGGAAGGTATATCAGTTGGATGAGAGTGGTAAGGTAACTGCTCAAGGGACAAAAGAAGAAGGCACTCAGTTAGCCCAACAAGGCGGAAAAGGAGATAGCAAAAATCCGCCTATTAGCAACAAACATTTTAAGGTAGAATGGCTTTTCAACGATGAGTTAGCAAACGACACCACCGGTGAAATACCTTATAAAGCACTTGTAAAAGGCAAAACCTCCAGCTTTGAACTGCGCATACAACCCGCCGATACTACCAAATACGCTTTCTACTTTCATACCAAAGATGGAATAAAAGTAGATGCAGAAAGCAAGGGAGACGGATTATACAGAATCACACGTAAGGGAGCTTTCGACTTTGCGCAGGAAGAATTATGGGTCGTTGCCAAAGAAAAGAAAGACAAAAAAGGCAAAAAAGAAGAACTCATTGGTAAATGTGTTTTAGTACACCTCTCTCCTAAAGAAGTAAATGTAGCTTTGGTACCTACTCAAAGCGGACAAAACCTTCAAGAGGCAATCGCTCAAGTACAGCAGATATATGAAAAAGTAGGGGTAACACTACACATCACCACTGAACCCCCTTTTGACATTAACGACCAACTCAAAAACGGCACTTTGCCCACAGAAAACGAGTTTGGCGACCTTTCTACCTATAGCCCTGAACAAAATGCAGTCATCGCTAAATTTACAACCAAAAGAAAGCCCAAAGAAAACACTTATTACATCTTTTTGGTAAACGACGGCACTGGCGACCACGGCTATATGCGATTAGGAGGGCAATACGGCTTTGTATACAGCACCAACGCCCGAACCATAGCCCACGAACTCGGGCACGGCATCTTCAAACTCGAGCACCCTTTCAAAGGTAAAAATGCCGACAAAGGTAAAACTACTGCCCTGATGGATTACAATAAGGGGCAAGACTTCTTCTACCAGGACTGGAAACAAATCAACGATCCTAAAGTGAAGCTGTATGCCTTCCAAGGACAGAAAGAAGGGGAAAACCTTTTGCTAAAGAATTCTCCTATGATGGTACAGCGTTATATAGAATATTTTCGTTGTACCAAAAAACAAAAAGGAACTATTTACTCAGATGCGGATAAGACAGATGTATACGCTGAAGATATTACGATAGATGGTGTAAAATACGCAAAAATAGTTATTGAATTCTTAGGGAAAAACAATATAGAGTTTAAGAATCATTTCTCTCCGAAAGACTATCAAAATGATAAAAAAGAAATTCACAATCATTCCAAAGATAAATTAGTCATCACCTTTGGAGGAACTATCCGTTTCTCTATTTTTTCCAAAGATAGATTTCAACTAATCAGTTATCTATATAGTGATAATGATAAACATATAGAGCTTGTTAAGGGTATTCTTAGTGATATTTCTGCTTATAGAACAGAGGAAGGAGCCTTTGAATACATTAACTCATTAGATGTTTGTACGCTTTCATCTATTGATTTTGATACGATTAAGAAAGTTTTAAAAACCCTCACAAGCTCACAAACCTCTCTAACAGAGACGAAGGAAAAAGCAATTATCCGTATTTTGTCTTCCTTGAAAGAGCAAGACTTCCCTAAATTTATTGCACTGTTAAAAGAGGATAATTATAAGGTATTTAATAGACTATATACAGATTTA
>NZ_GL872413.1:1050900-1053337 GCF_000192225.1 Capnocytophaga sp. oral taxon 338 str. F0234 | reverse complement strand
TTTTTGGATTACTACCGAGAAAAGGAGCAGCTTGATAAGCTTGAGAAAGAGGCCGCCTTTACCTTGGATATGGCTACAATAGCCAGTAGTGGAGGTCTTGCTTTAGCGACCAAAGTAAGTTGGGTACGCAGAGCATGGGCGGTGATAGAAGTAGCAGGCGCTGTGGGGAATATAGTGGCGAATATCTCACAGAGCAAACATGCTAATAATCACTTTGTCCAAGCGGTACATTACTATAATGCTGTGATGGGGGCTATAGGGCTTGGGAATATAGCTCAGATGGGTTATAGAGCAGTCAAGAGCCTTCCAAGAAACGCCAAGAGCAATGCAAAGTTGATGAAAAACTATGAGCTGTGGCAGAAAGAAGTAGCCCAATTAGATCATCTCCCACAGGCGGAAAAACAATTGATAGATAAGCAAAGAGAGGTTTTGAAAGGATTGGAACTTACTAATGAGGGCAGGGGTGTAGAGAACTTAATAAAAACAGTCAATACTGAGCAAAAACTGTTAAAAAACGGGAAATTTATTGATGAGCTTTTAGAAGCAGATTATCAAAAATACCTTGCAAGGAAATCTAAAGAATCTAAATCAGCAAGAGACCGTCTAAGCTGGAAAGAAGAACGAGACTATTGGCTGTACGATTCACCTATGGCACGAGGTAATGAGTTTAATAAGAAGGCTGAAAAAATATATGATTTCAATGAGATTCACCTAGAAAATGGGAAAAGATTAGATTCTTATATTCCACCAACTATAGATAAAAGAGGAATGATAATATCTAGAAAAGCCACTGATTTGGAAAATATAGAACTTTCTACATTTGAAAGCTATTTGAAAGAAATGAAAAGTAAGTATTCATCTGGAACAACGATCCGTTCTAATAAATATTCTCAATTAGATGGAAAAAAACTTGAGGGTAACTTATACTTAGAGATACCCGAAAGTAATAAGAATTTTAGTGAGATTGAAAAATACAAAAAAATAGCTAGAAAATACGATATAGAAATTATATTTTTAAAAGAATAATTTATGAGTATAGACATTAGATTAAAAAAAGTATTGCAAAAAATCAATTTTGAAAAAAGATATTTAGAAATATGTAATAAATATTCTGATTTTCAAAATAGTATAAATAGTAAATCAATTTCAGATATTGATTTATTATTAAATCAAATGGAAGTAAAATTTAAATATTCCAAAAAAGAATGTTTTTTTAAAATAGAAGACAAGAGTAATTTAATAACAATTGGGTTTAATATAATTCCTTATACTGGAGCTTTACAATTTGTGTGGAGTGTTAAACTAAATAAACAAATGCTTGAACTAAGTTGGGGAGTTTGGGAAAGTATTTTAGAGGAAATGTTGAACAAAAGTTTTGAGATAAGACCAAGACCTTATTACTCAAATTATCAAGAATTAGAAGAAATTCTAACTGAAACTTTTGCTATTTACGAAGATTTCAAAACTGAAGTCTTAAAAGTAGATTGGGAATAATAAGATTTAGACCAGAATAATAATTAATTATGGAATTAAGTAAAAAAGAATTAGAGATTTTCGAAAAAATAAATCTATACGAAAGACATAGTAATATAAGTAATAAATATAGATATGAAGATAAATTAACAGTTTATTCTAATGATAAAATTATAGAAATAGTTAAAGAATTAGGATATTCTGCAAAATACAGAAAGAAAGAAAAGTTTTTTCAGATAATTGAGACCATAGATGGGATAAAGTTTTATTTTCATTTTTCGTTAGAATATGGAATGGTAGAAGTGATTATATTTTGGGAATATGAAAATAATAAAGATTTATCGGGGGGCGGATTACTTTCAGTAGTATGTAAGTTGATAGAAATTGTAAAAAATGAAGAAAAAGAAGGTTATATAAAAGATGCTTGTTTTAGAAATTATGAAGATTTAAAAAATATTCTTAGAGAATATTTCCTAATCTATGAAGATTTGAAAACGGAAGTCTTAAAAGTAGATTGGGAAAAAGTAATTTCTTTAAAACAAATACACAGTTAGGAAGACAATTTGAATCTTTAGTAAGTTCTAAAATTAGAAACATACCTCCTTTTAGTACTCTTTATAAAGACTATACACACTTAAAACAAGTATATTTAAAAGGAGTAAAAGACAATATTATTGCTGATGATTTGTTTGTAAAAGAACTACGCGATGAACGAGGAAGAAGTTATTTTAGAGCCATAATAAGTGACAGCAAGTTAAAGGCTACCTCGCCTTGGACAGCCAACCAGAAAAGCGAGTTGATAGATGTCTTTAAGAATAACCCTAATAAAAAATACATAGAGTTTCAAGTAAGAACAAATAATACCCTTTTGAAAGAAGCAAATGCTCCTGAAAAATTCAGACAAGGAACAACAATTAGAATATATAGAGAGGATGTATATAAAATCATTAGTGAAGGTGATAAT
>NZ_GL872413.1:1044866-1047346 GCF_000192225.1 Capnocytophaga sp. oral taxon 338 str. F0234 | reverse complement strand
CTTATAGAAACCGAATTTGATGTAGAAAATCTTATAAATAGATTAACTTCATTTTTTAATACAGACGCCCTTCCCTTCTTTGAAAAATGGAAAGATTTAAATGTTTTATATGAATATATTAAAGATAAAACAGAACGGGAGGAGTTGTCAGAAATTTTAGGGCAATTCTGGCAATTTAAGAAAGCTATTATTCTGAGACTTTGTAATGATAGTAGTTATGAAGATTTTATGACTAAATTTGTAAATAGGCGGGAAGAGATATTAAAAATGCGCCCAGAAAGTATAGATGTACAAAGATATTACAATGCCTCTAAAGAACTTAAAGAGATTTTAGACAATACAAAACCTATTTACAATGTGTAAAAACATTTCTGTCTTCCTGGACTAACCCCTCCTTGTAACAAGCAAGGCGAGTTCTTTATTGCCGACCAAGTTTGGATTAAATATGATGCAAGAGGTAATATACAAGATATGATAGTAGTAGAAACTAAACTAAGTCAAAATACTGGTTTAACTACAGGACAAACTTTAGCACAACAACAAGCGGGAAAAGGTAGCTTGTTTTATAAGCCTACTAATGCAAAAAAAACAGACATTAACGACATTCTTTTGCCAAAAGAAATTAAACAAGGGACAGGAATAAAGTTAAAAGATTTCTACAGACTGTATGGAGATGGTAACAAAACATTTAAAGGAATAACTAAATAATTTTACTTATGGATTTAACAAGAAACAAAATTAAAAGTCTTTTCGAAAGCAATAGAGCTATGATAAATTATTCAGTTACAAAAGAAGATACAGATATGATTATTCTTTGTAAAAAAACTGATAGTTATATATTAAAGTTTGATTGTAGGTTACAATTTGATTCTTTCCTTAGATTTAACCCTTTTACGATTCAATTAAATAAATTAGAAAATTTCGTATATGATTTAATAATAGAAGAGTTGAAAAAATATTATTGTAATGATATAGCATTTGTTATCAAAGATTTCTATAAAACAGACTATTCTTTTTCGCAAGAAATCACCTCCGAGGCTCATTTAGAGGAGTTTTTATCGGAGTTTTATAAATGTCTTTCGTATTATGAACAAGAGGTATTCCCTAAACTATTAGATATAAAATTTTTAGCTGATTATGTAGGAAGTGTGCCTTTTGATAAACAATTGGAGATTGTAGTTGGCGGGACTTATCCTGTCACTCTTTTTAAGAAGATTGCTATTCTAAAATGGGGAAATCACCCAAGATATGAAGAGTATAAAAACGGCTTACAGACCTTTATAAAAGAAGACTTTTTAGAGCCAAGATATGAAAAAGAGGCTCCTTTATACCAACAAGGATTTGATTATTTAATCACTCATTTAGAAAATGAACCCAATCCTTTTTACAAATGAGAATAAGAGGCAGCAAGTTAAACGCTTCCTCGCCTTGGACAGCTAACCAGAAAAGCGAGTTGATAGATGTCTTTAAGAATAACCCTAATAAAAAATACATAGAGTTTGAGGTAAGGAGTGATAATGATATTCTTTTAGAAAAAGGAGCTCCAAAGAATTTTAATAGACAAAAGAATGTCAGAATATATCGTGAAGATGTTTATAAAATCATTAGTGAAGGTGATAATATAAAAATTCCTCCTATACAAATGAATAGTATTAATTTTAAATAATCAAAAAATGGAATTATCTTTTATACATAATTTTTTAACTAATGAAGGTTTCATTCTAACTAAAACGAAGGAATTAAATAATAATGTGTTTAACTATCGTAAAGAACAAGATGCAAGTATTTTTCGTATAGGGTTCATTATTAAAGAAGAAGATGGAAAAAATCTTTTTTGGGGTTTTTCTATTTATATCAATTTTCTAAGTATTGAGAATATCTTAGTGTCAATACTTGCAAAAAATAATTTAGTAGGAAGAGAATCATCTCCAAAAGATATATATAATTCATTTTTCATTGATTACAATTTTAAAATTCCTACTATAAAAAAAGAAATAAAATCAGATAAAGACATTAAACAAATAGAAGATGATTTTTATCTATTCTTTAATACAGAAGCCCTTCCTTTCTTTGAAAAATGGAAAGATTTAAATGTTTTGTATGAATATATTAAAGATAAAACAGAACGGGAGGAGTTGTCAGAAATTTTAGGGCAATTCTGGCAATTCAAGAAAGCTGTTATTCTAAGACTTTGTAATGATAGTAGTTATGAAGATTTTATGACTAAATTTGTAAATAGACGGGAAGAGATATTAAAAATGCGCCCAGAAAGTATAGATGTACAAAGATATTACAACGCTTCTAAAGAACTTAAACAAGTTTTAGATAATACAAAACCTATTTACAATGTGTAAGTAATTGCAGAATAAGTGTTTTTAAAATCATTAGTGAGGGAGAAAATATAAAAATTCCTCCTATACAAATGTTTTGAATATGAATCACATTGATTATAATAATTTCATTTTAGAAAAAAATAGAAG
>NZ_GL872413.1:1042305-1043725 GCF_000192225.1 Capnocytophaga sp. oral taxon 338 str. F0234 | reverse complement strand
TTTATAGAAACTGAATTTGATGTAGAAAATCTTATAAATAGATTAACATCATTTTTTAATACAGATGCCCTTCCTTTCTTTGAAAAATGGAAAGATTTAAATGTTTTATATGAGTATATTAAAGATAAAACAGAACGGGAGGAGTTGTCAGAAATTTTAGGGCAATTCTGGCAATTTAAGAAAGCTGTTATTCTAAGACTTTGTAATGATAATAGTTATGAAGATTTTATGACTAAATTTGTAAATAGGCGGGAAGAGATATTAAAAATGCGCCCAGAAAGTATAGATGTACAAAGATATTACAATGCCTCTAAAGAACTTAAACAAGTTTTAGACAATACAAAACCTATTTACAATGTGTAAGTGATTGCAGAATAAGTGTTTTTAAAAAATATTAACGAAGTTAATAATATCTTCGTTTAAACAAATTGTTCAGGGAGCAACTGCAAAAGTTAAAAATGATTTAAAAGCCTATATAGTAGCAGCTAATATGGAGTATGAAATAGCTTCTTTGCGCTATTTAGATGCTCTTAACGGTCAAAAATTACTCCTTACACCAAGTGTTATAATAGTTGATAACACATTAGGATACAAAAAAATAGGCACTTTAGAAAACGTTTATATCACAGTTAACAACGATGCTAAAAAAGCTAATATAGGAGTTTATTCCAAAGGTGAAAAGGTAGTACTATCTTTAGAAAAAAATCTAAAATCAGAAATAGATGAAATTGACACCTTTTTCAATACATCTCTTTCAGCAGAGGTCAAACATTTACTTAACCAATGGGATGATGATTTATTAAAAAATTTGCACAAAGATTTATCATCTAAATCTACAGGAGGTGAATTAAGACAGCTTTTAAAGGCAGAAGACGATTTTCTTAAATGGAAACTGATAAAAGAAGACCCCGCCTATGCCTTTAAACTTTCTAAAGAAAATAGTTCTTGGACAAAATGGGGAAAAAGTAATTTCTTTAAGGAAATGACAAAAGAAGGCAGAGAGTTTGAAAGTTTTTGTTTACTTAAATTGAAAGATAAGACTTCTGATGTTTATATGATGTTAAAGAATAAAATTCCTGATTTAGATAGTAGAACAATTTTGAGTAATGTTAAACTTTGTATATCAGGAAAATATCCTTGTAAAGAAGCAGGTGAATATTTTAAACCTGATTTTGTTGCTGTTAAAAAAATTATAGATGGAGATGTCGAAATTTTAGACATTGTTATTATAGATTCTAAATTATCAAAATCTACTTCTTGGACAATAAATCAAACAGAAGCACAAAAAATGTTTGAATATATCGTGAAAAGTGAGGGGAAAGTGTTACAAGGTAATTTAAAATTAAATAAAGAAAATCTTGTATATAGGAATAATAGTTCTTTTGTAAGAATTTATAAGGAAAATGATATAATAAAAGTG
>NZ_GL872413.1:1037385-1038627 GCF_000192225.1 Capnocytophaga sp. oral taxon 338 str. F0234 | reverse complement strand
AAATTTAAAATGAAAAAAGGATTACCCTCAAACTTAGAATTTGAATATGCAGAAGCTATTCCTTGGTTTAAATTACAAGGAACAGCAGATCAGATTAGGTCAAGTGAAAAATTTTCAGAAATATCAGGACATATAGAAATTATAGAGGTTTTAAAATTTGAAAAAGGAAAATGGAAAATCCAAAAATTAAAATAATAAGAGAATTTAAAGAATACGCATATTATAATCCTTTGAATGTTTTCAAAGGACTAAGAAAAACAGGAACTAATATTAATATATTTGGCAATCAAGTAGCTATTTGTATTTCTGAAGAAGATATATCTTTTTATATTTGGTTTGGAATAGTAGGAGATATTTTTAATACAAAAAAAATAGATGTTGAAACCATTCCTTTCAATCATTCTATAATATTAAATATAAAAGAAGAGACTACATATACGATCTATTTTCAAAGTTATCTAAACAGATTTTTTATGTTGTTGTCATCCTCCAAAAGAAGTAAAGAATCCCAAAGTCTATTAGAAGATATGTACGGTGATGATATTTTTCATATTTATGGAATATGGGAAGTAAAACTCTCAAAAGAGTTTGAACAAGAGTTGTTTTATTCAGAAGATTAAAAAACTCCTACAGGTATAGAATTTGAATATGGAAAAACAGCACCTTGGTTTGGACAAAAAGGGAAAGGTGTTCAAATTAAATTTTTAGAAAATATAGAAGAATTAGTTAAGGAAGGAAAAATTGAAATTATAAATATAAAGAAATTGAAATAAATGAAAATTTTATTGAATAATAAAATACAATTGAATGAAAATTCACCATTACCTTTTTGTAATGGGGATTTACTTTTTTTCATAAATCAAGATAAAACAATAAAGCTTGATATGTTTTCTGAGATAAATAATTCTGAAATAGAATTATTAAGTCTTATTTATCCTAATAAATTAAATATTCCTTTGGAAAGAATAAAAAAAATAGCTAGTTTATTTCCTTTTTTAGTTGAAAAAGTATACAAAAAAACAGGAATAATTACATATGAGGCTTATATTTTAAATGAATATACGACCCCTATTATTGTGAAATTTGATGGTTATATAGTTTGTCTAGCCCTTATAGGAGGGGAATATGCAAGAAATCCAGGGACTAATATTATACTTTTAGGAACAAAAATATTTGGTAAGTAAGAAATATAAGAGTTACTCACCTTTAGACTTAAATTTTGAGTACGGAAAAGCTATCCTT
>NZ_GL872413.1:1029847-1035785 GCF_000192225.1 Capnocytophaga sp. oral taxon 338 str. F0234 | reverse complement strand
TTTTTGGATTACTACCAACGAAAGGAGCTGCTTGATACACTTGAAAAGGGAGTTGCAGTGACCTTAGATATAGCAACAATAGCAATCAGTGGAGGTACTGCTTTAGCGACCAAAGTACATTGGATACCCCGTGCTTGGGCACTGGCAGAAGTTGTAGGAGCTGTGGGGAATATAACAGCAAATACAATTAAAGAAATAAATGGAGATAATAAAGAGTTAAGAGAAATTGTCGATATTTATAATATTGCAATGGGAGCTATCGGGATCAAGAATCTCGGACAAGTAGGTTATAAGTTTGCAAAGAACCTACCACAAACTACAAAAAATATTCTCCAGAAGAATGGAAACTTAAGAACTCAACTCGTTAAAAGTTATCAAGATTGGAAAAGAAGAATAGGACAGCTCAAGACATCAAAGAAATTTGAGAAACTTGCTGATAATGAAAAGAAGTTATTAGAAGGGCAAGAAGAGGGCTGGAAATTATTAGGCTTTGAAGATAAAATAGATGATATAATTCTAAATGCTAAATGGGTAGATGATTTGGAAACTGTAATAGGCATAAATGTCAAAAATAAAATTAAAGAATGGGTAAAAAAAGGATTGGACTATTCCAAATTAGAAAGTAGTTTTAACAAAAGCTCAAATAAACTAGAGCTTTTTTCAAGGCTTGAAAAGGCAAAAAGTTTAAATCATCAAAAAGTAATCATAGGGGACTATGAGAATATACTTGGTGTTACCAAAGGTAAATATATATCAAATTCTGTAGATAATATAAAAAGTGATATAAAAATAAAAGTAAATAATAATGATTTTATATTAAAGAAATATCAAGGAGAAACATTTGCTAAAAATGCTAAGTTGATTAAGAGAGAGAATATAGAAGTCATAGAAGATTTAGGTAATGGGATTCAATTTATTAAAATAAAGCCAGGAACTAAATTATATCGTGTTTTTGACGGATATAAACCTTGGGATGATATTTCGCAAACAGGAAGTACACTACCCAAAGGGAACTATTGGACTTTTGATAAACCAACATCTATTTCAGAAGTGATAGGAGGTACAGCAGTAATGCCTGAATGGAATGGCAAAAATTATTGAAATAGAAGCACCTTCTCAAGGAATATATGTTTGGAGAGGGGTTGCTGCTAGGCAACCTGCTTCTTCAGTAACTAAAGATTTCTTTTTGAAAGGAGGAATAGAGCAAGTAATTTTTGATTATAAGCAAAATAAGATAAATCTCCCAGAAATAACAAAAAGTATAAAAGAATTAAAATGAATGAAATAATAAATCTTATTCAAAATAAAATGGGTTTAATGAGAAAAGAATTAGAAAAGAAAATCGAAGAAATTCCTTTTTGGCAACTAAAAAGTCTTTTCTCAGAGAAAGATATATATTCTTCACAAGAAGAATATAAAAAAAATATATTAAATAACTATGAAAAAACAAATTTTTTATATCAAATATTAGAGAAAGATTTATCTATACTTAGAAATAATGAGAAAAAAGAATTAAATCTTTTTTTCTATATCTCCGAGATCTTTAGAAGGAAAAGGATACTCTGAAAATCAGATAGAAGAATTTTATAAATTTATTGATAAAATAAAAGAATTATTAGAGGTTAAAAAAGAGTAAAAATTATCAACAAAGTTGTATTACAGTACGTCGTGCTTAGGCACTGGCAGAAGTAGTGGGAGCTGTGGGGGACATAGGAGTGAATGTATCACAACATATAGACCCTCATAGTTCTTTAGGGCAGGTTGTAAACAGTTACAACTTGGCAATGGGAGTTATAGGGATTAAAAATCTTGGACAAGTAGGTTATAAGTTTGCAAAGAACCTACCACAAACTACAAAAAATATTCTCCAGAAGAATGGAAACTTAAGAACTCAACTCGTCAAAAGTTATCAAGATTGGAAAAGAAGAATAGGACAGCTCAAGACATCAAAGAAATTCGAGAAACTTGCTGATAATGAAAAGAAGTTATTAGAAGGGCAAGAAGAGGGCTGGAATTTATTAGGCTTTGTAGGTGATATCAAAGGTGTTGATAGGTTAAAAGACTTTTTAACCAATGATGCCCGCCTGGTGAACTTGATTAAGAAGTTAAATGCTAAGTTCAACAAGGTAGATGATTTTGCAAAACGTTTTGAAGAACTCTATCAAAAAGTGCCTGAAAATTCCGTAAAACCTATAGATGACCTTGTGGACGACCTTAAGCATCTATTTACAGAGCACATAGATGAGATTCCTGAAGGACAATTAGTAGCTTTCTTAAACGAGCTTTTAGAAACTGGTGATAAGTTCAAAGCAGGAGCTACCTCTTTAGAGGTAATCCGAAATATCAAATCCTACCTACCCGCTAAATTCCATAGCACCCTGCAAAAATTAGAATTAGAAGACCTTATTTCTTATGCAGATGAGGCAGGTGATTTTAGGTTTGATATCAAGTGGCAGGCTAAAACTTTGGATAAATTTAATCAAGAGAGAGAAATTAGTATCTTCATAGATACTAAAAACTATTCTAAAGTAGGCAATATGTTTAAAGACTTAGGGCAATATAAAGCATATTTGAGAGAGATTAATAACTTTGACCAGCTGTATATTATCCAACAAGGTGGTAGAGGTATTACAAAAGAAGATATCATTAAAAGACTTGAAAGTGCTATAGCTAAAGATGCTGAAGGAGTCTATAAAGCTAATGAATCTATTTGGTTAAATATGAAAATTGGCTCTTATAAAAAGTTAGAAGATTTAGCAAAAACTAAAGAATTATCAACTTCTACTAAATATAGTTCATTTCAAGAAAGTATTAAAGTAACATTTTAATTTATGAAATTCAAAAAAATAAAAAAAATCCAAAAAGTAAGAGGATTTGATCCTTATACAGGAATATATTCAACTTATGAACCTAATAGAATATATTTCCATAATACATTTGTAGAATTAGAAGAAGAACCTTCTAAAATAAAGTTAATAGGTGAAAGAATCTTTACTAGGGATGCTGCAGGATGTCTGAAAATATGGAAAGAAGGAATACTCATAGAAACTATTGAAAACGCTGATTTATTCTCTAAATCTGATAATAACCAGATTTTGAAATATTATTATGATAAGGAATGGAATAGTTATGATAATATCCTTGATTTGGAGACCAATAAGCTAATTTTAAAAGAAAGCATTCCCTATCAGCTATATGTAGAAAAAAATATCATTATAGCGTATGATATTTTCGAGGGAGAGATAAAGCGCATCAATACCGATACTGAAACACTTTGGCAATTTACCATTGCTTCCTTAGGGGATTCTCCTTATCCCGATGAAGAGGATAGAATAGATAAAATAGTAGGTATCGCAAACGGAAATCTATGGGTTTATACCAAATTGTATCGCTTAGTTGCCTTAGATATTGAAACAGGATGTGTACAATACCATACCGATTGCTTTGGCGTTCAGTTAGATGAAGTTACTGAAAATATTTTTGCTATTGCCTCAAGTGGTTGGACAATTATAGATACCCAAACATTTACTATAAAAGGAAATTATTTTTTCTCAAAAGAAGACCCAGAAGGAATGGGACAATATGAGTCTGTTTACACCCCTCTCCTTCAAGGTGATTATTTCACTTTTATAGGTTCTAAACATAAAGAATATGGAGGGATAGGTTGGATAGGTATTTTTGATTACAAAGCGAGAAAATTAGTATGGGAACACGAACTCATTTCTGAAGAAGAAAGAAAAAATACTCGCAATCACTTAGCGGCTACCCAACCTTTATATATGAGTGGTAATAAACTATATATCAAAGATGTAAAAGATAATTTGTACATTTTTGAAAGAGAAGAATAGCTTCCAAAACTTAGGGCAATATAAAGCATATTTGAGAGAAATAGATAACTTTGACCAGCTGTATATTATCCAACAAGGAGGTAGAGGTATTACTAGGAAACAAGTTATTGAAAGACTTGAAAGTGCTATAGCTAAAGATGCTGAAGCTGTATTTGATGCTAAAAAATCTATTTGGTTGAATATGGGTATTGAATCAGCTGAAGACTTAAGAGACTTCGCAAAAACTAAAAAATTATCAACTTCTACTAAATATAGTTCATTTCAAGAAAGTATTAAAGTAACATTTTAATTTATGAAGTTTAAAAAAATAAAAGAAATCCAAAAAGTAAAAGCTTTTGACCCAAAAACAGAGGTGTATTCAGTATATGAACCTACTAAAGGAATATTTTTTAATGAGGTTTTTATACCTTTAGAAAATGTACCATTAGACATAATAGCAATAGATCAAAAAATCTTCACAGTAGATGGAGCAAGGTGTTTGAAAACATGGGAAGAAGGAATACTCACAGAAACTATTGAAAAAGCAGATTTATTATCTCCTTCTAATGATAAATGGGTTTGGAAGTATTATCTTGATAAAAAAGATTACAAAAATTACTTCAATATTCTTGATTTAGAGATCAACCAGCTAATTTTCAAAGAGTATATCCCATATAAGCTATATGCAGAAAAAAAATATCATTATAGCGTATGATATTTTCGAGGGAGAGATAAAGCGCATCAATACCGATACAGAAACACTTTGGCAATTTACCATTGCTTCCTTAGGGGATTCTCCTTATCCCGATGAGGAGGATAAAATCGGAGAATTTTTAGGCATTACTAACAATTATCTATGGATAGTAACCAACTTAGGTCGGCTTATTGCCTTAGATATAGAGACAGGGGAAGTCCAAAAAGTAGCCTCTCCTCATACAGTAGATGAGAAATATAATTATCATTTAAACAAGGCTTTTGGACACATTTATATAAAAGAAGAAGATGGAAATTTGTATTGTATGTCATATAATATGGTTACCATTATAGATACTCAGACATTTACCATAAAAGAAGAATATAATTTTCGCGAGGAAGACCCTGAAGAAATGGGGCAATATGAGTCTGTATATAAACCTTTATTACAAGGAAATTATTTCACTTTTATAGGTTCTAAACATAAAGAATATGGAGGGATAGGTTGGATAGGTATTTTTGATTACAAGGCGAGAAAGTTAGTATGGGAATACGAACTTCTTCCTTTTGAAGAAAGAAAAACTACTCGCAATCAGTTAGTTCCTCCCCAACCCTTATATATGAGTGGTAATAAGTTGTATATCAAAGATATAAAAGATAATTTGTACATTTTTGAAAGAGAGGAATAGCTTCAAAAACTTAGGGCAATATAAAGCATATTTAAGAGCAATAGATAACTTTGACCAGCTGTATATTATCCAACAAGGAGGTAGAGGTGTTACTAGAGAGGATGTTGTAAGAAGATTACAAAGTGCTATTAAAAAAGAAATAAATGATGTCTTTGAAATAATCTGGAAAAATGAAAATTTAAAAACCATATTATTTAATAATAGTAAAAGAGAGAAAGCATTGAAAGATTTTACAAACTCTATAGATAACAAAAGTTACAAGCTATTTGATTCAATTTTAATAACAAAGTAATATGAAATATTCAAAAATTTCCACTATCAATAATGTGTCTACTTATTTCTTAAAAGACAACTTTTTGTTCTTTGATTCAGGAAAACAATTGCAAGAGCATATATTGTTTATGAATAATGAACTTATAGGCTTAAAAGGTCTTTCAGATTATTTCTTTATAAAAGATACTATACTTTTCAATAAATGGGGAGAGAAAGGTAGCTTTTCATACAACATAAACACAAGAGAAGCAACACAAATAGAAGAAAATCAGCAAATAACAGCATTAAAAGATAATATCTTGATATATGCTGACGAAAATGATATATATAAATTATAAAGATTTATTTTTCAAAAATCTATTTTCATCAAGTTACTTTTTTAATATAATAGCAGAAGATTGCGGTTTTGCTTATGACACAGATAAAGTGTTAAAGCTAAATTTTCAAGATAAAATT
>NZ_GL872413.1:1027784-1028679 GCF_000192225.1 Capnocytophaga sp. oral taxon 338 str. F0234 | reverse complement strand
AAGAAAGTTAGTGTGGGAATACGAACTTCTTCCTTTTGAAGAAAGAAAAGCTACTCGCAATCGTTTAGTCCCCCCCCAACCCTTATATATGAGTGGTAATAAATTGTATATCAAAGACATAAAAGATAACTTATACATTTTTGAAAGAGAGGAATAGCTTCAAAAACTTAGGGCAATATAAAGCGTATTTAGAAGTTATTGATGATTTTGACCAGCTATATATTATCCAACAAGGAGGTAGAGGTATTACAAAAGAAGATATCATAAAAAAACTTGAAAGTGCTATAGCTAAAGATGCTGAAGGAGTTTATTATGCAAAAAAACAACTTTGGCAGAAAATTGGTATAACTGATGAATTTGAATTAGAAAGATTGGCGAAAAATAAATTGCTATCGAAAGAAATAGATTATCAACCTTTTAGAAATTCAATTCTTATTACCCGATGAAAAAATACAAATTGAAAGAAACAAAGAAAAATGTAACCGAATTCGATGCTGGTTTAAACTTATATGCTTATAAAGAAGAAAATCAAAACTATCTTTTTTTTAACAATAAGATATATCCTTTGAGATATACTCCTATGATTTTTAAAAAGATAGATAAGGTACTATATATTAAGTATAGTGATGGATATTGTGAAAAATTAGTTGAGGATAAGTTTTTACCAATAAATAATATGAAGAATATTAAATATATTAATTTTGGAAAACCTTATTCTGTTATATTTATATATGGCGATGAATATAAGAAATTTTTTAACCTTCTTGATTTAGAAACAAATAAGCTACTTTTAAAAAAAGATAGCCTGCATTGGTTATACATAGAGAAAGACATTATTGTAACGTATGATATTTTAGGCTCTTTTATTAGTCGTATCAATACCGATACAGAAACA
>NZ_GL872413.1:919484-1027401 GCF_000192225.1 Capnocytophaga sp. oral taxon 338 str. F0234 | reverse complement strand
GAGAAAGTTAGTATGGGAATACGAACTTATCACTCAAGAAGAACGAAATACCTCTCGCAATCAGTTAGTACCTTCTCAACCCTTATATATAAGTGGTAATAAATTGTATATCAAAGATGTAAAAGATAATTTGTACATTTTTGAAAGAGAGGAATAGAAATGAATACCTATGTACAGAAAACATCTAAAACTATTGTCTATTTAAAGAAAAAACACTATCTCTATTCCTAAAATCATTACACAAACAATATACTAAAAATAAGTTCTTTAACATATTGAACAAGTACAAGCTACGATCAAACAAGGCAAAAAGTACCAAATCGCAGGCGTGTTCAACTTGATACACCTCTCCCCTAAAACAGCTAAGGTAACCCTTATCCCTACTGCCGAGAACCTTACTATAGATGTAGAGAAAGTCAAAGCAATTTACAGCAAGGTAGGAGTAACCTTGGATATCACTTTGGCAGTACCTTTTGACATCGTTCATTATACAGTTTTTATAAAATCTTCTTCTATTCTGAGTCAAGATAGGCCTTGTGATAAAAATCTATCAATGATTCAGAGATAATGTTTATTTTTTGCTGAGAAGAAATTTTTTCAGCAAGGACTTTATAAATATTTTCTTTATGCTGTTTGGCAAATTCACTTAGAAGTCCTTCTTCGTTTATAAGTTTCTCCATGGTCATATCTTTTAATTCGTTAAGTATCCAAAGATGAGCCAAATAAGCATTTTTTGATTTTTCTAAAAGTTCTTTATTTTTATCAGTAGGGTTAGTATCGTAAGTTTCTTTATAGAAAAAGACATTTTCTTTCATTCTCGTATCACTTTCCATGGCTTGATGATACATATTCTTCAGGCAGCGGAATACAAAAGTTCGATAATCTTGTTGACGCTTTTTAGCTTTTTCTATAAGTAGTTTCTGTTCTTCTTGTAGTCGCTTTATTTCTTTCTTAGTTCCGCTGACCTGTAGCTGATGTTGTATATCTGTAATCTGAGTATTTAGTTCTCCCATAAAATGCAAATCTTGAATATTTGACAATTCAGGGCTGTTTTCTATTGGCTTTTCTGTTGTTGACGTAGTTTTTTCAATAGTTGTAGAAACTTCAGGCTTTATCTTTTCTTCCGAAGGATTGGAGACCTTCGTTTTTTCAATCTTTTGTTTTTCCTCCTTATGGGGTCTTTTCTCTTTAGGAGTTTTGCTCTTCTTCTTGAATTTAAATGAAGGGAATGGCAATTCTATTTTTTCAAAATTATAAGTATAACCTAAACTCACATTAGTACTTTGTCCAGCAATACTTTGCGTATTGCTCTCAGTATAGCGAAAAGATTGTATAGCGCTTAAGGAAAACTGATGGTTTTTCCAAGGGAGGAAGTTTACATTTAATTGTATATTAGCAGTATTGCCTTTGGAGGTAGGTGATTGTGAAATGCTATAGTTTCCTAAGAGGGTTGTGTTGAGTTTGTCCTCAAAAAACACTTTACCTATGGTAAATGAAGGTCCTATCATCTGCGTTTTCTCTCTTGAAACAATGCTATATGTGTAATTGAACGAAGGAGATAGGCTGAGTTTACTCTCGGGAAATTGCAATACATAAGCAGCTCCGGCATTATGAAAGCGCGAAATTCCTCCTCTGCGCACTATATTATTTTGTTTGTTCACCACATCATTGAAGGAATAGGAGAGGGTAAGGTTTTGATTTTCATTTATAGCATAGCTTATATTAGCAGTAGTATTCTGTGATACTTGTCGGTAGTTAATAGAATCTTGTGGTTGTTCATAGAGTTGAGGGTTGTTGATCCTATCAAAAGGATTAATTAGTTTGTTAGTGAACATTGTAAAATTACTATAACTTCCAGAAAGAGATAGTTTGGGAGTTATTTTAGCATTTAGGTTTGCAGATCCTACCCATTGATTGGATTGTTTAGGTTTCTGTTGGTTTAAATTGTCGTGTTGTCGTCCTATACTTGCAGCTACAGACACATTGTCATTAAATAAATTTAGAGAACCATTAAGAGTAATATTCTCCATATCATTTACAAAGTAGTATGCTCCCAAGGTTTTGTAATCAGGGTCTACCTTTTCATAGCGTACCCCTACACTTGCTTTAGTAAAAATAAAGTTAATACCAGCATTGTAAGCTGTAAAATCTTGCTTTTGGCTTTGAACATTCCCCAGAAGACTTATAGCATATTCTCCAAATACTTCCACAAAATGTAAAGGTTTATATTTGGCAAATCCAGAATATACTTGGTTTGATAGTGGATATATTTTCTTTTCATCAGGGATCAATACCGATAGAGAATTGGGCTTATCATTAGCAAAAAAGAGAATCCCTCCTATTTCTAAATCATCTTTTTTATAGGTTAGTTTTGTCCCATAGCCCCAACGTTCGTAAGTAGGAGTAGTTTGAGGACGACCATCATACTCTGTTGCTTTAGCAAGTTGTCCACCCATAAAGGAAGCTTTCAGAGGGTATTTTTCGGGAGTAAGTTCTAATCCTCCACCTGTAAATTGGAGTCCATTAAAAGTATAAGGAGAGAAACTCATACTTACATCGCCTATATGAGCTAATATCCATTTGTATTTAGGGTGTAGACTTAGGCGATTGAACTTAAAAGGAATTTGGTAATCTAAGGCATCTCCTTGATTAGTATATCGATAATTAATAGGCATTGTCCAATCATAAAAACCCAAAGTGATATTACCATTGAAGAAATATAAGAAAGGTTCTTTAGCAGGATTATCGGAAGCTTTGTTATACACACCACTTACAGAGGCATTCCCTGAGATAGAGAAGGGTTTCTTCTTAAGTTTTTCTTTCAGCTGGGTATCTATATTTTCCAAATCTACCTGTTGTGCCAAAAGAGGTAGAGAAAATAATGCAAAGAAAACAAGTAAGTAAATCCTTATCATTGGTTAATGATTTTTTGCATTTTGATATCAACCACTATATAAGATTCTGTACCATTGGTTACATAATCTTTTATTTTAATAGCTCCTTTTCTTCCATTAGTGGTTTCAAAAAGGACGATTCTATTTGTTTTTTCTTTGTTAAAAGGAGCCTTGTTTGAGTTAGTTTTTATAGATAAAGAAGAGAGAGTAGCTCCTGAAGAAAGTGCCTCAAAAGCTACTGATGTGAACACTGGTTGACTTATATTTTCTTGTTTGTTAATAAAATAACTTTTGGTAGCCTGAGGAATTGGATCAAAAACAGCAGTTTGAGCTTCATCAGGTGAAAGAAATACATTGTAAGCAAAAGAAGGACTTTGTCCAAAATATACAAAATCTATAAGCTTTCCATTCTCTGTTGTCACTTCATTGGGTTTTAGCACTTTTCCTAAAAAAGAAGAGAAGTAGCAACCTTTTTCTTTACTAGTATTGATACCTAACTTTATATCTGTAAAAGTAATAAGATTATTGCCTCCTGTTACAGTAAAATTCTTTTTTTCGGATAAGGTTTGTTTGTCATTATTAGCTGTTAGCTTTATTTCATAAACTCCCTCAGTAGGAAGTATAAAAGAAGGATTTTCATCTGTACTCTCTTGTTGAAAAATACCATTACTCACTTGCCAGTGATAAGAGAAGGCATTTATTGACTGGTTCTTCAAGAATAGGCGTACAGGAGCTTGTATGTTATGAGGGTATTCATTATGTATATCAAAAGCAGCAACTAAAGGAGAACGTACTATCACTGTTTTTTCCATTACTTGGCGTTGAGAGTGGTTGCTTGCTTCCAATCGTAACTTAAAAGTCCCCCCTTTTTTAAATGTTACCGTAGGATTTTTCTCAGAACTATAGGAAGGCGAACCTTCTTCAAATGACCATTGATAAGTAATTGCTCCTTCGCTTTGATTATTAAAAGAGAGTGTAAGAGGGGCTATATTACTTCCCTCTTGGGTAAAGCTGAACAAAGCTGATAACTCAGAATAAATTGTAAATGATTTTTCAAAAGTACGAGCCTCACCATCCAAATTAGTGGTATGTGCTCTAATAGTATAAGTTCCTGGTTCAGTATAACGAATATCTTCGGGATAAAAAGCAGTGGAAGAGGAGTAACTCCCATTGGGGAACTCCCATTGGAAGGCATCAGCTCCTGTGATTTTGTTTATAATACGTGCTTGTACAGGGACATTGTAATTATCATCTACCATTGTAATACTAAAATCCCCCTCAATAGGCATATTCTGCTCTTTTTCACAAGCAAAGCAAAACCATAATACAGAATAAATTGCTATCTTCAAAACTATACGCATTGTATTATATTTTAAGCGGTACAAAAGTAGTATTTTTCATTGAATAAGCCTAAAAAATATTTACTTTTTGGTAAGAAATTGTGTAATTCAAATTATTGATGTATTTTTGCAGAAATACTATAGTAATGAAAGGACTTCAATTATTTTGGCTCTTGTGTGTTTCTATATTTGTAAAGGAACCTATTTTTAGTCAAGAAGAAAAACCTATTTCCACTGCCTTCTCATTCTTACTACTCAATTCTGATGCTATTTCAGCAGGGAAAGGTGAAGTTGGGGTGGCCTCTGCTCCAGATGTTTTTTCTCAGAGAGTGAACGCCTCTAAATATATTTTTCTACCCACTTCTTCTGCTGTAGCTATTAATTATATGCCTTTTACCCATAGAGCCGTACGAGATGTGTTCTTAGGGGGGATTACTTTTTACAAAAAGAGAGAACGTGATGCTTTTGGTGTAAATCTTTCATATTTTAGTATTGGTGAGGTAAATTTAACCCAAGATATAGGACAACAATCCTATATGTTAGGCTCTTTCAAACCTACTGAATTTTCATTGGAAGGTTCTTATAGTTTACAATTAAGTCAATCCTTTGCAATGTCGGTTAGTCCTCGTTTTCTTAGCTCACAACTCTCCCTTCCTTCTCAGGGTCAAAGTACTGCTCGAGCATTAGGCTTTGATATAGCGGGGTATTTCTATTCACAAGAACATTTCTTCAATAACTTGTTATACCGATATACTTGGGGATTTCAACTTTCTAATCTGGGAACAAAAGTGAAATATGATGATTTAGGAAGGACTTTTTATCTTCCTACACAACTGAAATTAGGTGCAGGGGTTCTATTACAAACAGATAGCTATAATGAATGGGAACTCTCGATAGAGGCTCAGAAATACCTCGTACCTACTCCTAATGAACAAGGTATGCCTAATAAAGATGTTATAGATGCTTTAGTGAGCTCCTTCTATGACGCTCCTAATGGTTTCTATGAGGAATTTCATGAGATAAATTGGGCATTAGGCTTAGAATATAAGTTTAACCAATCATTTTTTCTACGTTCAGGCTTTTTTTATCAACACAGAAATAAAGGGGATCGAAAGTTTCTCTCTCTGGGGACTGGCTTTGCTTTTAGTAATTGGCAAATAGATGTAGCCTATCCTTTTTCATTCTCCACCTATAACAATCCTTTTCATACCTTTAAAATTGATTTAATTTATCATTTAAGATAATTCTATGTAAGCTATTTTAGATTTTTTTCTCTAATAAAACGTATTAAAAATTTTTTGAATAATTATGATTATAAAAAAATATGATATTTATTGTATATCTCACAAAAACATCATATCTTTGCCTCATGAATAATAAAAATTGTAAAATGAAAAAAATTTTAACTTTGGCTTTTGCAGCCTTAACTCTATTAGCCACTGCTTGTGGAAAAAGCAATGATGAAAATCCTAAGCCCCAAAATGATGCTAAAAAAGCATTAATTGGTACGTGGTACCTTGTATCTACTTCTGAAGTAGGTGATCAACTTACTGAATGTGACAAAAAGGAACATTTTGTTATTACAGAAAGCACTATAACTCATTTTACAACTTCAGAAACAAAAGAAAAAGGTTGTCTTACAGAAGAAGCTAAAAGTAGCTACACTATAAAAAATGATACTCTTATAGTGGGGAAGACTACTTTTTTATTTTCTGTCTTAGGGGATAAATTAACGCTTACCTTCTTTGTTAAGGATGGGAAAGGGAATGACCAAAAAATAGATTTTATATATCAGAAGCACTAATTTGAACATATAAAAAAGCTCAGAGGTTATAAAAACTTTTGAGCTTTTAAAAAGTTAGTTATATTGTTTAAAGTAATGTTTTACTATGGTATCCCTATTTTCAATAGCTGTGATAGTCATAGAATCTCGAAAAACCCTAAAGCCAAAACTAAATTTATTCCCTAAAATAGAAAAGTTTAGTTTTTTATTAGAAATTTCGTAAGGGATATTTTCAATAAACTCTTTTTCACAAGTACCCAATTTATAAGCATAGGAAGAAAATGTTTTCTCTATAAAAACAATCTTTTCTTCTTTCTCACATTCTGACAATATGTGTTGAGCACGATTTATCATTATAGAGTTGAGTTTCCAAGTACCAATAGGTGAATCATCATTGTCTTTTTTTAAACAAGCAATTAAAGACAAAAAGCAAAAAAATAAAGTTATTTTTCTCATATTAGGAAATAAAAATAATGTTATTAAGTTTATAAATGCAAAAGTAAATATATTTTTCTAATTTCTCAAAAAAACATATACAATGTATAAAAAAATACCTATTATATTTTTCTTTATCTTGATTGTTAATCCTACTTTTGGACAAGATTATCCTTTAGGAATAAGAAATATTGATAAACAAAACAATAACTATTATTTGACTACCAATTTAGATTGGAAAGTCAAATATGCTACTGGACATTGTGAAGCTTTTTTTCAAACTTTTATAAATGGAAATTCTATAATAAGTAAAGATTTAGGAGAATATAGAAATAACACTTATAGCTTAGGGGCTTTTCTTTCTAACAAACCATCAACAATTTATTTTAGAGCTATGGCAAAAGATGCTGGGTGGATTATAAAGTGGTTTGAAAAATTTCGTTCTTGTAATAGGAATACTTCTACAGCTGATAAAAATTCTCCTACTCAAAATATTGTTTTATGTTGGGAAAGAGAAGAAAAACTTCACGACACAAAAGACAAAATGAACACTCATTCAGGATATGAAGTTGAATATTGGCTTACAATAAAGTATAAAATAGTTCCCCTTCACACTTTAAAAACCTCTGATAACAATAGTGCTAGATTTCTTCCTATTGATGTCAAAGTACCTCTTATAGCTAAAGAGGGGTTTGATAATAATTTGTACCATTATGAATATGCCACAGAAAAGAATCCTTACAATTGGCGCCCTCTTTCTGCAAGATTTCAACAAAAGCAAAAAATAGAGGTCTCTGCAGAAGATGTCTTAGGAGATAGAGCAAAAGCAGAAGAGATGATAGGTAAGCCTATTTACTTTAGGGTAGTCTCTTATGACAAGGATAATGGTTCTGTATGTTCTTCTTCTGAGGTATTACCTCTTACCGTTACACAAGCAGCTCCTTCTGTTAGTATTAGGATAAATCCTCCTTTGTGTAATGATCAAAGAACTATTACTGCAACCATTACATTAGGACGAAAACTACGTGGTGATCTGAACCAATTTCGCAATAATAGGGCAAATTATATAGGGGAAGTTTTAAATGGCTTTAGTATAGTAAAAAACGAGGATGTCCGCCAAACACGCTCTATAATATCTGATGGTTTCATGCGAGATGAAGAGCTAACAGAGTATTTTCTACAACACGAAAGCATTGAAAATGTAGTGCTTTCTAGCCCCTCTGCAACAACTACTTATAGGGTAGAGATGATGGGGAAATTTTATTATATAAATAGTAATAGTCAATTATCTGATATTCAATTATATACAGATGACGCGCAACACAAAAGTGTTTTTACCATAACTGTTCCTAAGCCTCTTGAAGCTACCGCTACTCTCACGCATAATAAATGTTTTGGAGAAAATAAAGGAGCAATAAAAGTCAGAGTATCTGGAGGGACTCCTCCTTACAAATATGTAATGAATGGAGGAAATCCTACAATCGTTTCTGGTAATATTTTCACCATTCCTAATTTGGCTTCAGGTACTTATACTCTTTCCATTACGGATAAAAATAATTGTCAGATCATAAAAAATGGAGAAGTTGCTCCGTTAGTGGCAACTATTACACAACCTCAAAAACCTATTACTATTGTCAATGAAGGAGATTACATCTCACAGATAAAAGGGTATGGACGAAGAGATGGACGTATATCGCCCATTATAGAAGGAGGCACCCCACGAAATGTAGATGGTGGGTATACTATTTTGTTGCAAACTCCAACCCAAACAATTGTACCTGATAATTCCTATAGAGAACATTCTGGAAGGTTTCATGCTACTTTTGATAACTTAGACAAAGGTACTTATACTCTTATTATTCAAGATTATAATGGTTGTATTCTTAAGAAGGATATAACCATGATTGAACCTCCTCTACTCACCTCTACTATTACAGCCACTCCTATCAGTTGTAATCAGAATAATAATGATCCTAATAATCATTATGAACTTTATAACAATGGGGAGTTAAGAGCTACTGTAGAGGGTGGAGTCCCTCCTTATACAAAATATGAATGGAAAAAAATAGGTAGTTCTCAGCCTCTTCAAGGAAACAATACACCTATTATCAGGGGGCTTGGTAAAGGTACTTATCAATTAGTTGTTACCGATGTCAATGAGAATCAGGCAACAGCTACTTATACACTTACTGAACCACCTGTACTTAGGTTAAGTGTTTCCAAGTCAGAGATGACTTGTAGTGCCCCTAATGATGGAAAAGCAACTGCTATAGCCTCTGGAGGGACACCTCCTTATACATACCTTTGGAATACAGGTCATACAGGTGCCCATATCACAGGACTGACTGCTGGAAAGTATTTTGTAACCGTAAGTGATAGTCGTGGTTGTTCTATACAAGAAAAAGTAGTACTCTCTTATCCTGAAGAAGTGGTAGTAGATAATGCAACAATCACTCCCATAACTTGTCATGGGGGAAATGATGGTAAGATAGTCCTTACACTCTCAGGCGGGAAAGGAGCTGTAACTGTTTCGTGGTATGATGCTGAAGGAAATTCTATTTCAGAACATATCACTAATAATGGTAAAACTATCTATGGGTTAAAGGCTGGACGATACAAAGCTATATTCCATGATCAGAGCGATTGTCCCGCTGTCGAACAACTCTATGAAGTATCACAACCTGAGAAAACTGTTATTAATATTCCTTCTCAGATTACTATTTGTCAAGGAGATACTCGTTCTTTTGACCTAAGTACTGACTTCCCTTCAGCTACTTTCCGATGGACAGATGGTACAGGTAGCCTTCTTAGTACGGAACCTTCCTTTACTATATCTGCACAAGGTGAGTATAAAATAGAAATTACCAATGAGAAAGGTTGTAAAGATACGGCTACTTTTAGGGTACTACAAAGTGATAAGATTTTAAAAGTAGACTTTTTGGCAGCCACCAATACATATTACAACTATACAGTAAAATTGGTGAATTTATCTCACAATATTACCTCTCAATGGATATTGCCTGCGGAAGTAACCCTTATTAAAGAAGAAAAAGGGGATGCTGAAGTGCGTTTTCCTAAGGAAGGCACCTATACCATAGGACTAAAAGGGTTCTTAGATGGTTGTGAAAAAATCTTATACAAGACACTTTGGGTCGAAAAAGACAGGTTAGGCATTGGTCGTGAAAATGCTCCTAAAGAGGTACTTATTGATGATTTTAGAATTGTAGATAATCCGAATAATGGAACTTTCCGTATAGAGGTACAACTTAAGAAGCCTTCTGCTATAAAGATATATGGAATGGATATTTTAGGTAGAGAGGTTATCTCTCCTATTGAACAGCCCGAAGGTACTATCTTCAACATTCCTGTTACAAATGGTAGAATTTCTGCAGGACAATACCTGATTATCTTAGAAGCAGGAAGGGATATAATGGTGCAGAAGATGATTGTTAATCATTAATCATTAAAAATAATGTCCCTCCGTCGTTACATACTCTTTTTCTTAACCTTGCTGAGCTTCACCCTACAAGCCCAGCAGTACCCTGTGGATGTGCAAGTATTCGCCACACCTCCCTATCCACAGAGCTTAAGAGGGTATGCCGACACCTTTGAAGAGAAGCTACAAGTACACTTTCTGCTCAAAGACCTCTCTACCGGCGGACGCCCTTTTGTGCTCCGGTTCTCCCTTGAGAACTTCCAAGGACAAGTCATTGCCCAAACCCCCGATTATATTACTCCCTATTTGGTAAACCTATCCCCTGGCGTACGCCGTACCCTTACCAATATAGATTTTAAAAGCCTATTGCGCTACGAGAATCTCTACGGTATTAATGAGGCGACTTATAACGGACTACTTCCTGAGGGTACTTACTTCCTCTGTTTATCCCTCTATGATTCAGCTACGGGTCGCCCTGTCTCCAACAAAGGAAGGGCAATGATACAAGTGCGTCGCTACTCACCCCCTGTGCTTACGATGCCTCAAAAAGGAGAAGTGCTTACCAAAAAGAACGCTTTTCAGCATATCGTCTTCCAATGGATGCCTCGCGATGTAGCTCCCTTTATGCAGTACGAGTTCACCCTCAAAGAAGTATGGGACTTGGCATTGGTGCCCGAAGAGGCGTTTATGACGGGCCGATTGGTGTACCAAACTAAAACCTTTTCACCAGCCTTGGCATACACTAATATGCTGCCAATCCTATTGGAAAACAAGCGCTACGTATGGCAGGTACGAGCTTTTACCAATAACCCTAACGAACAGTCGTACTTTAAAAACAACGGCAACTCCGAAACTTTTTACTTTGATTTAGTCTCTCATTGTGAAGCGCCGAAGTTTCTCACAGCGATAACCGAGAGTACCTCGGCACAACTGCGCTGGAGTGCTCAGGCGATGATGCCTAACCAAGAGTACCCTTACAAGGTGATGTACCGCGAGAAAGGTAAGACATGGAAATCGCAAAAGGTGAGTATGCCTTATACCAAGCTCACCAGACTCAAGCGAGGACGCACCTACATTTACAAAGTGGGCGTAGCTTGTGGACTAAATACCGCTCATAGTAGTTCGGTATTTGGAGAGGAGAGCTATATGTATAGCACAGAACAGGAGTTTACCACCACCGAGCAGATAGATCAGAAGAGCCAAGTACAGTGTGGAGTAAAACCAGAAGTACGCATCAAGAATACTTCCCCACTACAGGACAACCTGTATCCTAACACCACCTTTACAGCAGGCGATTTCCCCGTAACGGTGCTCAATGCTACAGGTAACAATGGCGTATACTCAGGGGAAGGCTATGTGAAAGTACCTTATTTGCAGGACACTAAGATAAAGGTAGTGTTCAACGGCATCAAGCTCAACACCGAACGGCAACTCATAGAGGGGAAGTTAGTAACGACTTATGATGGGACGGAGGGGAATGTGGTAGAATTCTCTAAGGAAATAGAGAATCTCACCAAGGCACTAAACCCTTATTTGGATAAGGTTATTACAGCCATCAAGGACAGAGCCGATGCTAAAACAATCTCTAACATGCTCAAAGAGGAGATAAAGAAGATAGAAGCAGACATGACTACGGGAGAACTTTCTCTTACCGAAGAAGAAAAAGCTTCTATAGAGAACTTTAAAAAACTTGCTGAAAATAAGAAATTAATAAGACAGGCCATAAAGGCAATCCGAGAACAATTAAAAGAAGGTCTCCCTGAGGAGGAAGCTAAGAAATACTTAGTCTCTAATTTTGCCGCTCCTAACTCCTCTAATAGAGATGTGGCTACTCGTAACAAGAGTGAAAGTGAAGGGGAAAAGGAATTCAAAGAAACTCCAGATTTTGAAAGACTCCAAGAAGCATTACAGAAACTAGAAGGTAGCGCCTTTCTCAAATGCAAAGCTTGCGAAGAAGAAAAAGAGACTTCCCTCACCATTTCTCAAAGCAAGAGCCATCATCACATAGGGCTTGAAGGGAATATCTATGAATTTAGTTTGCCTATAGGTAATACAAAAGGAAATGATACAGATAGCAAAGGCACACTATATAAAAAGTACAAATGCTATTTGACTACTATAGAGGCTCTTGTAGGCTCTTCAGAACGCTTATCTGTTATAAAGGGCGGAAAGACCAAAGATAAAGAAGTAGCGACCTTCCTAAAGGAGTTCAAGGAAGCGCTTAGTCAATCCCCTAAAGAATTTCTCTTTGTAAGATCCGAATTGTTACAGACCCTTTGCAATGTACCTTTGTTCTTTCCTACAGACTTCTGTACGACTACCACTATCAGTGAAGCACTTCGAGAACATACGATAAGGGAGTTAGAGGATTGCACCCAGAATAGAAAAACCACTCAGAACCTTTCTGCAAAGCAGGTACAAATAAAAAATACCCTCGAAAATATCCGTCTGCAACTCAGAGATGGACAGGGCTTTGATTGGCAGGAGGAAGGAAAGGTATACACACTCTCTCAAGAAGGTTTCCTTATAGAGGAACAAACACCCCTATCAGCAGAGGCCATCCGCAAAGGAGATTGGCGAGGAGTAGAAACTCAATATGCCCGTTTTTATCGAACTGATAAAGGCTATATTCAGCTCATAGCCTTTGGATTCCGCAAGGATTTGCCTGTACTCAAAGGTAAAAAAGCCGATCTGGTCGCCCTCTCCGAGCATATCCAACAGCAAACAAATACCTTCTTTAAACCTCTTAAAGAAGTTACTGATAAGCCACAGCTTTCTCCTGACCCAGATACCTTTGCTGATGGTCGAAGGTTTGTCATTAGTGAGCAGGCAAGCTACTTACGACTTTTCTCAGAGGGTACAGGAATTGTAACTACTCTGCTAAAGACGGGAGAAGTAGAAGAAAATGTATATTTAGAGCAGCCTACAAAAGAAACATATATCCAAGCCCCAGGAGTAATTACAGGAAGCACAGAAGTGATTGCTCAGAAGGTAACCGATATTACTTCCTTAGCCACAACGGTATATGGTATAGTGGTAGATACACAAGTTCGTCGTGAGCTTAAAGAACAATTCATAGCCCTTAAAGAACAAATAGGAGAAGACCCTCAAGTTCTTTACCCCCTATTCAAAGAAATTGTTCTTACCACTCTCAGTGGCAATACTTCAGAGGAATGGGCATCCGTCACCAATACAGATACCGATACAGGTAAGCGCTCCCACCTTGCCACACGAGGTACCGGCAATGTGATTGTCAATGCCATAGTAGGGACTCAATTGGTAAAAGAGCTCCCCCAAATGGGAAAAAAACTTGCTCAAAAAGCGAAGGAGATTAAAGTTAGAGAACTGATAAATTCATTAAGAAGATTTGATGTTGCAGGAGAGTTTGCCAAGGGGAAAAAATTAGTAGAGCAAACAATAGAATGGGGTGAGAAGAAGATTAAATTGGTTTGGAAGAGGATAGGAGACAAGATAGATTTTGGAGATAGAAATATCCTTGCTAAGATATTGGGAACTACAGATAATATAGAAACACATCATGTTATTCCTTGGAATATATGTGAAAATAATGAAATTGTGAAATTGGCAGCCTTAGATGGTTTTCATCCAAATATGTTACAGAATGGTATAGGACTGGAAAAGTATACTAAACTTATTGGAGAAGGGTTACATGGAAATCATCCTGCTTATGATAAATATGTAAGATCTAAGTTAGAAAATTTTGTGTTAGAAAATCCAAATATAACACCAGAACAAGCAAATAAATTCTTACAAGAAGAATTAATTCCTGATTTAAAAAGAAAAATCATAGATGCGAAAAACTCAGGAATGAACCTAAACGAATATTTTAAAAAAATTAATAAATGAAATACTTTACTATAGATGAGTCTATTGATTTAGATATTATTGGAGAATATCCGCAAGTATCTCCAACAGAAAATTGTGTATTGGGCTCTCCTTTCTCCGATAAAAGACTTTCTTTTGGAGAGATTCCTAATAAAATACCTTATTTAGAATTAGAGTTTAATAAAAGGGCTAAAAAAACAGATCTATTGAGTTCTTATAATTCACACTGGGGAATTTTGATTAATGAGAAAATAAAAAGGATTATTGTAAACTTTAATATCCCCACTTCTAAATTTTACTCCTTTATCTTATTGGAAAATAGAATAATTATAAAAAATTATTATCTATTCCGTTTTTACGATGATATTTTCCAATATATAGATATGGAGAAATCAAAATTCATACTAAAGTGGAGAGATGTCTCTCAAGAATTCTATTTTACATCAAAGGATTTCTTTAAATCAAAAAAGAAAAAAACTTTTGAAGATTTTGAAACAGAACTCATAATTAAGGAAGTTTACTTATTAAATTCTTTTCCAAAATATGATATATTTCATTTTGAGGGAAGAAATATTATATCCGAAAAACTATTAAACGCCTTTATAGAAAATGATATAACAGGCTATGAAGTATCAGAATATGATATTCTGAAGACGGAATGAAAGATTTAGGAGATATTCAGTGGATATTTGCAAAAAAAGGTAATATAAGTGATCTCCAGACCTTAAAGGCAAAAGTCATAGAAGCTCTTAAAACAGCAGATGGAAAGCCTATTGAGGAGTTAGAAAAGTTGTTTGAAGAAAATAAAGCATTCAAAGAAAAAATAGGCAAATGGATAGACATAAATCATAAACGCAAAAATATTAAAAGTAGTTCCTTTTTAGAATGGTTGGATAAATTAGAAAATTTTAAAAAGTTCTTTGAAATAGTGGATTAGTTATGTATAAAAAAATATCTTCTTTGCAAAAAACAAATGGTCTATATTTATTAGACAATAAGTTATATACTTTCTTAAACAATAAAGAATTATTAGGAGAGTTTTCCCTCCAAGGAGAGATGTTATGGAGTGTAGAGTCATTTCCTATTTATTATAGATACCATATTGACTCTAATAGAATAATATTCTATGAAGATCGTGAGGAAGAGAACTTAGTTATTCTTGATAGAAAAACTAAAGAGGTAATCTATAAAAATAAGATAAAACTAAACATTACAGATGATAAATGTTATATAGATAATATTCTTTATTCTTTTATAGATGATAGATTAATAGTGTATGACTTAGAAAAATTCTCTATAATAGAAAATAGAGAAGATACTGTGGAAGGAATTATTTTTATTCCAATAAATAAATTTATTGTGAGTCGTTATAGTACATCTATATACATCTATATAAAAAATGATCTTTCTCTATTATGGCAACAAGATATTCAAGACTTTTTTCCAGGGGAAGAAGATTTATCTATACTTGAGATCTATTCTTATAAAGATACTTTTATCATCATAGCAAGAGTAGGGATTGTTTGTCTTTCTCAAAAGGATGGTTCTTTGATTTGGAAGTGTGATCATTATGCACGGACTATGGAAATTGTAGGACATTATGGCTATGTATGTACCAGCTTGTCCTTTTATCGTGTTGATTTAGATACGGGAGAGTTCTATAATTATAATAGAAAATATTCTCGTCTACCTGATTTTGAGTATAATGGAGAGAATCATTGGCCATCTGGTCATAGGGTAGTATATCACAAAGGACTATTATGGTATGATGTTCATACTTCTAAACATCCTTTTATCATTGCTATAGACCCTGAAACAGCTAATTATCGGTGGATACATGAGATAACAGATAGTAATGGATATATAGAAAATATAAAATTTTATGACGATAAGATGTTTGTTACAGATACAGATGATAACCTTTTTATCTATGAAGAGGAATAGAGAGCCAATAGGAGTAGCAGGGAGGATAAAGAGTTTGTACTGACCCACAAGTTACAAGAGCGCATGAACTTCATGGCTGCTTTCCAACTCTTAGGAGCTTATGATAGATATTACTATAGTATTAAAGACTTAGAAAAACGGTCATTCTTAGCAGATAATAACTGGTTAGGTGAGATTTCTCGAAGAGAAAAAGCGGGACAGGCTTCTGCTATAGATATACAAGGAGGACACAGCCAATATGTAGCCTATTATGGTACCACCTCAGCTTTCTTTTTAGGTTTCCAATACTTTAAGATGTATGGGGATTTGTTGGACTTAGCAATAACTAATAAAGCAATCAATGAATCACAACGCATTCTAAGCAAGAATTTTAAGAAAGTATGGGGAAAAGGGATTGGAAATGTAGGAAAAACCCTCACAGAAGCTTCTTCTATAGGTAAATATACTAAGGAAGCGATAGCTAAAGAAAAAGGATTTACGGATATACTTCCTAATTTACTGAAGAAAGAAGGACTCACAATGGATGATTTTCATTATATGATGCAAAAACACGCCAATGCCTTGACTCCTAATGAAATTAAGAAACTTACCAGAATAAGAAAAGCTATTCCTAAACCTGATAAAAATACTTTAATGCAGAAAGTTGTAACTAAAGAAACAATGAATAGATATATAGAAGGCAAGTATGCAGGTGAAGTTGGAGGTTCTGTGGCTATAGCTTCTGATACAAAGCATCTTAAAACTTTTGAAGACTATTATTATGGTTTGCGCTTGGACTATAAACTATCTAATGGTAAATATGAGTTTTATTTAGAAGAGGGTAGCTGTGGGGTCATACGTTTTAAATCAACAGAAGTACCAGATAAAATTATTATTCCAAAAGGAGGAACATTTGACGAGTGGAATTATCCTTTTACCTCTACAGGATTTACTTCTGGGAATAATGGTAGATTAGGTGTTCCTGAATGGAATCTTCCTGAAAGAATTAAATTTACAGATGGAGATGAAATTTGGGAAGTTTTTAATGATGGGACTCAAAGATTAAGAGGAGTTTATAATGAAGATTTGGGAAAATTTATATCTAAATAAATATGCTAAAAATTAAAAATGATTTCTATGCAAAGTACTTGGACACTGATGGTCGATTTTGGGAAGTTAAAAAAGGAATATACCGTATTCAAGTAGAGAAAAGAAAAAACTTATTAGGTTTTAAAAACTATGATGAAGTAGAACTCAAAGATAAAATGTTTATAGATGTATCTAAAAATAAAATAAGTTCAGCCTATAGAGTGAGAACATACTGTAATTATAAAGATGGGAAATATGATTTATCTAATATTGCAGATAACACAGTTATTCTATTTCCAGATTTAGAAACAAAACGTAAAATAGGTTTTCATATTTATAACGACAATAGTGTTGATGTTCCCTATGATAAGTTTGTAACTGAAGTTACCGATGTATGGGAAGAAAGAACTCCCATAAAAGGGTTTAAATTTGAGGAAGAACCTATTGTTTATCTTAAGAAAAATGGTGTCTGGTTAGTTGAACATTAGAAAGAGGAGATGCACTACGAGTCTACCTTATCTGTGGAATTATCCTTTTACTTCTGGGAATAATGGTAGATTAGGTGTTCCTGAATATGTTTTAGATAAGCGTGTTTCCCCAAAAATAGGAGCAGAAATTTGGAGGATTAAACCTGATGGAACTGAGGAACTAATAGGAGTGTTTAAAGAAGAAAACAATATTGAAAGATTTTACAAAATAAAATAATTATGGCAACTATAGGAAGAAAAGGAGATTTTGGTTATTTGAATGATAATTTACTAGAACTTCAGAAAGAGAAAGATTGGTTATTTATAACAGAAGATACTTCTTTGATAAATAAATATCATTTTAAGAAATATGACTATTATTATGGATTAGTTATCAAAAATACAAAAATAACAAGTGCTTATAGTATTTACTATTATGCTCTTTATAAAGGATTAAAGTTTTTTGTAGAGAATGTAATAAAAAATGATATTTTTATATTATGTCCTTTAGAGGAAGCTATGATTTTCTTTAATGATTTTCCAAAGCAAGGTTATGACCCTATATACGAAATAAAAGAAAGTGAAGTTACAGATGTATGGGAAGAAAGAACTCCCATAAAAGGGTTTAAATTTGAGGAAGAACCTATTGTTTATCTTAAGAAAAATGGTGTCTGGTTAGTTGAACATTAGAGCAGAAAAAGCGAATAATACAATAGAGAGAACCTTATCTAAAAATCTTAGAATAATATGATTACTAATGTATTATACAAAAAAAGAGAAAATAATAAAGATTATTTTTTCAACTATGAAAATCCTAATGAAAAAGATCAAGCATTACGATTTGGCAATAGAATGGCAATTGATGCTATTGAATGGAATTATAAGAATAAGAAATATGAGATATGTTTTCTAAAAAAAGAATTTGGAGATGTTCTTATAGAAAAAGATAAGATTTTTATTCAATATCAAACGGCAGAAGCATCTTTCCCTGCTCCAAATAACATTGTAATATACACTCCTACAGCAGAAATAGAGAAGGTACTAACAACGCCTATATTACCTAATGGTAAAAAAGGAGGAGGTTTTTTACAAATAAATAAGATAATTTCAAATAAGAATAATTTTATTAGAGAATTTGAGAATCATTTAGAGGTGTGGGTTTGGGAAGATGAACGAAGTCCGTGGATTTATCATTATCTTTTTAATATTAATACATATGAATTCATTTTTAGATTAAGAAGTAGATACTAAAACATTTTATATAAAATGCAAATTTAACTCATTTCAAAAATCACTATAATATAAATGGCTATATGTCAATAAATTATATCAATTTCAGTATAAAATATAAATTCAAATCGCTAAAAGAAAAAACCTTTATAAAAAATTAAATATCAATTACTTACAATAGTTTTAAAAAAATCAACGCACCACTAGTAATCTTATATTATCAATTCTTGGTATAAGCCACTTATTGAACAAGAACTTCCTGGTCTGATGTATCTCCCAGTAGTAATGTCTATAGATGTGCTAATGTTATATTCCCATATTTTCAAGGTACAAGGTTTTCATAATGTTTTTGATAAATACTTCAGAAATGTAGTTCACTATTCTGACAATGATGTTACGTAGACTTTTAATCCACTTGCTGATTTTAATGTGTTTATGTAAGAAAAATATAAATTATCCCCGCAAAAGAAGAAACTGTTATTTGAGAAATCTAGAAAAATTTTAGGTATATAAAGAATACAAAGATAATAACACCCAAGAATATTTCTAATTAAAATCACCTATATTTAGTAATCAAATTTGTACCATAAAATTATAAATTATTGATTTTCAGAATCAGTTATTTTTGAAGAAGTTAAGTAAAAAAGTACTAACAAGCATACTTTAGAATAAATAAGAGGCTGTCTGAAAAAGATCATCTCTTATTTATTTTATCATTTTTCTATTCATAATACTTAATCTCACGATGTTCTTTGAGATAGACGTTTTCAAGATTATTTCTTTTCTCCTGCATTTTAGAGATTTTCTTATTTATATAGTTATGATAAGAATCATATTCATATTGGTAATTGTTCTCTGAAGTATAATTTTCTCCAACGAATCTGTCCTTAGTGATATTATTATATTCATTATATTCCATTTTTTGAGAATATTCTTTACCCTTAGCGCTGTAAGTATCACTCTCATAAAGGTTCCCTGCTGAGTCATAGCAATTCTTGAGAATAGATTCTAATACATTTTTACTATCAAATCTCTTAACTTCAACTAATTGGTTATTATCATTATAAGTAAATTCAAAATGATGTAATTCTTTTTCATTTACATAAAGAGTAGAAAGAATGATGTGGTTGTCATTATCATATTTGTTTTGTGTATATTGCTGAAGCTTATCATCTTCATAATATTCCTCCTGAATACTATTCCCTCTTTTATCATATATGTAAACCAATCTTCCTTCTTTAGGGTGATCTCCATAATAATATATATCTGAGGAAGAAACTCTTCCTTGCTTATCAAAATAATAGATAAACTCACTGATCAGTTTATCTTTTTCATAGACATTATTTCTTTCAATATTTCCTTGACGATTAAAGAAATACTCCTTCACTAATTCCAAAATTCCATCATTATATTCGTATATTTTGAGATATTTTACCTTTCCATTGAGTTTCATTTCTTGCAAATGGTTTTTCTTTTGAGACCATCCTAATAAAGAGCAAAATAATAGTAATAATAAAAGATGTCTTTTCATATTATATTAGTTATTAGTCTTTATACTTGATAATTCTTTCAGTTATTAAGAAAATATCACTATCAATAGTACTTATTTTTTTTATCCAGTTATCATGTGCATCATATATATAAGAGTAATAAAAGAACTCCTTACGCTTGACTTTGGGATGTTCTAAAAAATCGCCTTCTTCTTTGAGTTCAATAGTAAGGTCGCCTTTTTCGTTGTACTCATAGGTATATTTGATAAAAAGCGTATTGTCCCACCAGTATTCCTTTCTTATTATTTTTCCTTGGGCATCATATCTGTAAATATCATTGTATAGCACATCACCAGAGGAGGTCGCCTCCCAACGGACTTTGGTTAGTTGCCGCTGTGGGTTATAGGTATAAGTCAGGCAGGTACCATAGGAAGAAACCTTATCCTTATCATGCTGTACATGTGTGATATTCACCTCGGTGAGCATCCCCGTGTTATCATAAGTATAAGTACGATGTTCGTCTAACAAATCTCCATGATAGATAAGCGAGGAGATGATATTCGCCTTGGGGTCAGGAACATCTTTGGGATAGATATAAACAGCCGACCAATAGTTGTCTCGCTCCTTATAAGAGGGTTCGGCTGTGTCATAAAGCTTGTCATAACCTATGGGACGGGAAAGGCTGTCGTATAGGAATACTTTTTTCATCAGGCAATGCTTGGGTGTATCATATTCCTGATAGATCCACTTGCGACCCTGATCGTCAAAGGTCAGGCTACGCTTCACAACCTCCAAGGTCTTATATTCCTTTTCATAGGTACGATTACGGTAATGCTCCAAGGAGGTATAGTAGTTTTCTTCTACAGAGAGCACTTTCCCTTTAAGGTTCTTAAAATCCTCATAGGAATCTGTTTGTTGTGCTACTACAGAGCAACAAAACAGCCATAACGACCAATGACAAATTATTAATGATAAATTCCAAGACATATCTAAATCTAAATAATGATGAATAACGAAAACTCCATAACAAGTTCCATATCATTAATCATTGACAATTAACCATTAACCATTAACCTTTATATCGTTCTATTCATAAGGTTTTTCCCAAACTCCTTTAGAATTTCTTTTTTCTCATTGGGGACATCAAGTGCATCTAAGATAGTGAATGCTTTTAGGGTGTAGATCTCCACTTGTTCTCTAAGATAAGTATGGCTTTGAGTGATAACAAAAAGTTCAGTTACACGAGTGATTTTTTCAGCTTCATCTTTAGGCTGGGTGGTATAGAGTGTATATAACTCCTGCTTTTGCACTGGCGTACCTTTCTCTAAAGCCTTGAGGTATAGGAGTGTTTTCTTGTTCTGGAGAATATCTCCTCCAATTTTTTTACCAAAGGAAACATCCCCAAAGGTATCTAAGTAATCGTCCTGCAATTGATAAGCAATACCCAAGGCAAGACCAAAGTCATATATTTGCTGCTTATTCTCCTCAGTGGTTTGAGCAATAATAGCTCCCATCTTGAGCGCTGCTCCTATCAACACAGCTGTTTTGTATGCAATCATTTTGAGGTATTGATCAGTGGATACTTGCACCTCTTTTTCAAAATCCACATCATACTGCTGCCCCTCACACACCTCAATAGCAGTCTTACTAAAAATTTTAGCTAACTCTTGAAAAATATTTGGCTCATACTGCTCAAAATACTGGTAAGCAAGGATAAGCATAGTATCTCCAGAAAGAATACCTGTATTGAGGTTCCATTTAGTATGCACTGTGGGCTGACCTCGCCTTAAGGAAGCCTCATCCATAATATCGTCATGTACCAAAGAGAAGTTATGGAAAATCTCCACTGCAAGAGCAGCATAAAGTGCCTTGTGGTAATCCTCTCCGAAGATGTTAGCACTGAGCATCGTAAGAGTGGGGCGCAAACGCTTGCCTCCTACATTAAGAATATAATGAATAGGATCATATAAACTTTTAGGCTCTCGCTCAACAAAATGTTCTTTCATAAAGGCAAGAAACTCGTTTTGGTAATAAGTGATCAGTTGCATATTCTCTTGTTATTTATTATTAGTTTCTTCTCCGTAAAATTTTACACCAATTTGAATACGTTCTTGTCCTTTTGTTAAACGATGCTGATTAGCATCACGCAACGAATAAGCACAACCACAATATTCCTGTTTATAAAAACGTTCGTACTTACAAATTTCCAAATTACAAGCACTTCCTCCCTTCTTGCGCCAATTATAATCCCAATAAGTAATTCCTTCATACTTCTCAGCAGCACGCCTTCCGGAATCATTCACCTGGTCAAGGTTTTTCCATCGTGAGATGCCAAGTGAAGTGGCAATCACATCAAAGCCATGTTCGTATGCATAGAGAGCCGTGCGCTCCAAACGCATATCAAAACACATCGTACAGCGAATACCCCGTTCAGGTTCAAACTCTAAACCTTTAGCACGTGCATACCAATTATCGGTATCATACTCGGCATCAATGATAGGTACATGACATTTTTCAGCAAAGCGAATATTCTCCTCCTTGCGTATCTCGTATTCCTTCTTGGGATGTATATTCGGATTATAGTAAAAGATAGCAAAATCTATATTAGAATCCTGAATGAATTTTATAATACCACCAGAACAAGGAGCACAACAAGAATGCAAAAGGAGTTTCTTACCTCCATTGGGGAGTACTAATTTTTCTCGGTTGGGGTCCATAAATATTTCTTATTCAAAAAAGACTTCCATTTTGTGTGAAAGCCTCTCTAATTTCTATATTCTTGACAAAACTTAGCAAAGATAATTATTCTGAATGTATACATAATTCTCTTTTAAGCAGAGAAAACAGCCACATCCTTATTAATTTTCTTGACCAATCCTTGGAGCACCTTCCCTGGAGCAAGTTCATAGAACTCGGTAGCACCATCGGCAATCATTTGCTGGACACTCTGTGTCCATTTGACAGGAGCGGTAAGCTGAGCGATGAGGTTTTGCTTGATCGCATCAGGATCTGTTACAGCAGTGGTGGTCACATTTTGATAAATAGGACATAGCGGTTTTTGGAAAGTGATTTCCCCGATAGCAGCAGCAAGTTCCTCCTCGGCAGGCTTCATCAGAGAAGAGTGGAAAGCGCCTCCGACGGGCAGGATTAGGGCACGTTTTGCCCCTACTGCTTTAAGTGTTTCGCAGGCCTTCTCTACCGCCTCATAAGCGCCAGAGATAACTAACTGTCCAGGACAGTTATAGTTGGCTGGGGTTACTATCCCCTCGGTATCTTTGCAGGCTTGCTCTACCACGGCATCGTCCAGACCTAAGATGGCGGCCATAGTACCACGCTGGAGTTCACAGGCTTTTTGCATAGCCTCGGCACGCTTGGCCACCAAGTGCAAGCCCTGCTCAAAGGTAAGTACCCCACTGGATACCAAGGCGGAGAACTCGCCCAAAGAGTGTCCTGCTACCATATCGGGAGTAAAGGCATCGCCCAATACTTGGCGCTGAATGACAGAGTGTAGGAAGATAGCAGGCTGGGTAACACACGTTTGCTTGAGTGCTTCTTCGTCACCAGCAAACATGACTTCGGTAATGGCGAAGCCTAAGATATGGTTAGCTTCTTCAAAGAGAGATTTGGCAAGAGGATGGCTCTCATACAAGTCCTTCCCCATTCCCACAAACTGGGAACCCTGCCCAGGAAAAATATAGGCTTTTTTCATGGCGTATCTTAAGTTGGTATATCAGAGGGCAAAGATAGTTCTTTTTCAGAAGATGAGCAAGAAGTATCTTCAGGAGGTAATAAACAAAATAGAAATAAGGGGATACAAATAGGTGAACCCATAATTCCTTCTGTGGTGTTGAATAGGAAAAAAGTAATTAATACATAAACACCTAAAAGAAACTTATGCTTTAATCCAAAGTAGATGACAAAAAGATGAAATAGGAGAATAAAAACAAATCCTACCAACCCTTGTTCTACTAAAGTACTTAAATAATCATTGTGTAAGGTATGAAAATCATATCCTGCCTTTATAATAACATTTTCTTCTGATCCTGCCCCTTTTCCAAAAACAGGAGACTCTTTAAAACTATTCCAAGCAGCAATATTCATTCTATTTCTGATCTCATCATTAAAATAATTATTCTTTTTTATAATGAGAAAAGGAAGGAGAAATAAAATAATTAGAGCAGCAAAACTTGTGTAAATAATCTTCTTTTTTAATTTTATCCTTTTCATCAGTTCAACCCATAAAAACACAAGCATAATAATCCCGATTCCTAAAATAACTACACGTGCTTGTATAATCAAAGATACCATTATCAGGAGTGTAAAATAGAAAATGATATGCCAAGTGGTAATCCATTTTTGTTTGTTCTCTCTCCATAACCAATAACCCATAACAAAAACTAATAAGAATCCCCAACCAATCATACTCTGATGTAGAGTAACACTCCACTTCATAGTCTCAATATAGGAAATATCCCCTAAATATCCCTTCGATAGAGAGAGAAAAGAAAAAAGAGGTTTTTGATATTGTTTTACTAAGAAAATATAGGAGGCTATATTGAGCGTCATTAAGTTGATAAAGACTATAAATGAAATATAGATAAAGGGGTAAAGTTCTTTTTTCTGTACCTTGTAAAAACAACTTACTATAGGTAACATAATAAAGAGACAATAATAATCTATATGATGGAAGGATTTTGAAAAATTGTCAGACCATAAAATGCTTAAGAATTTCACAAAACTCAAGAGAAAGAAAGCAATCATTATAGGATGAGGTCTGTAAAAAGTTCTTTTATAAATTCCATAGAATAGACACAGCAAAAGTAAGACAATTCCTAATCCTAATATCATCTTGTATTTGTAAGGATACAAACAGATTAGAAAGGAAGCAAGAATAGTGATAAAGGTTCTAAAAGGACTAATGTTTTGGACTAATGTTTTCCATCGGAAGAATATATCTATACAAGAGACTATTATAACAATTCCGATAATGATTCTAAAGAATAACTTCAGAGGGAAATCTGTATAATAAATATTAAAGTCTAAAGGAAGAAAATAGAATATTCCTATAGTACTTATAACAAAGATATTTAGAATAAGTATAAAATATTTTTGTAGAAAAGTTATCATCTAATTGTTTTTGTTTTGTTGTTGTTTGAGTGATCTGAAATTTTCATAAACAGAGAGAGCACTTACTTTACTGAGTAAAAATCCCTCCTTACCATCTAAAATACCTAACTTGAGTATATAGGTTTTGAAAAAATGAAAAGCCATTTTGACATACATCTTTAGCGGATTGTAACGCTTCCCCTTAAGGAACATCTCCTCTCCTCTTAACTTACCATAGAGGATAGCTTTCTCTCGGTAGGACTTATAATCGGATACCGAATAATGTAATAGCTTGTGCTTGAGCGTCCCAATGGTCCCCTCTACAGAGAGTGTTTCATGCACTTTTCTTTCAGGCACATAGTGACATTTTGACTTGCGGAACAAACGAAAATTTCGATCTCCTTGGGTGCCTGAAAAGTGAATAGGCTTTCCAGCAAAGAAAAACAATCGGTAGAAATAGTAAGCATCTTTTTTCTCAGGGCTATTGAGCGTAAGGATAATTTCCTCTTTTAGTTCAGGAGTAATACGTTCGTCTCCATCTAAGAAAAGAACCCAATCATTGGAGACGTTTTCAAGTGCTAAATTGCGCTGCTGGGCAAAATCCTCGAACTTATTTTGGATCACCTTCACTTTAGGGAAAGATTCTGCTATAGCCACAGTATGGTCGGTACTAAAGGAATCTACTACAATAATTTCATTACAGAAATCAAGGCATTGTAACACTTCCTTGATATTCTTTTCCTCATTATAAGTAATGATAAGGCCACTTACTTTTTCTGTTAAAGGTTGCATTCATTTTTTAAGGGCAAAGATAATATTTTTTTATGTGTTTTGAAATTTAATTTTTATTTTTTTGTACCTTTGCACCTAATAATAATTTTGTCTTTATGAAAATACCATTTTCACCTCCTTATATTGATGAGGGGGTAATAAATGAAGTAGTAGATACTTTACGTTCAGGCTGGCTTACTACTGGAGCTAAAGTAAAAGCATTGGAAGGAGAGATTAGAAAATTCTCAGGAGCATCACAAGTACTCTGTGTAAATTCATGGACATCAGGAGCTATTTTAATGCTTAGATGGTTAGGAGTGAAGACGGGAGATGAGGTGATTGTGCCAGCATATACCTACAGCGCTACAGCATTGGCAGTACTTCATGCAGGTGCTACGCCTGTAATGGTAGATGTAAATGATGATTTTGATATCAATGTAGCTGCTGTTAGAAAGGCGATCACTTCTAAAACAAAAGCTATTATCCCTGTAGATATAGCAGGGTTTCCTTGTGATTATGATGCTCTAATGGATTTGGTAAAATCTCCAGATATACAAGCTCTTTTCACCCCCACAAGTACTGTACAAAAGCAATTAGGTCGCATACTTGTACTAAATGATGCAGCACATTCCTTAGGAGGTAAATACAGACAAGGAATACGTACAGGAAGCGAGACAGATGTGGCTATTTTTTCATTACATGCTGTAAAAAATATTACTACAGCCGAAGGAGGAGCTATTTGTTTGAACTTACCAACTCCTTTTGATAATGAAGTACTCTACAAGGAATTACGACAAATGAGTCTGAATTGTCAAACAAAAGATGCCTTTACTAAAAGCCAAGCAGGGGTATGGAGATATGATATTACAGGACTGGGAATGAAGATAAATATGGCAGATGTAAATGCTGCTATTGGACTTGCTCAGATACGACAATATGAAAAAATGCTGGAACGACGTAAGCATGTCTTTCAGTTATATGATAGGGCATTTCGTAAGTATGATTGGGCAATTCTTCCTCCGTCTATAAAAAATGGAAAAGAGACCTCCTATCATATCTATGCACTGCGTATTAAGGACTTTACAGAAGAACAACGCGATACTCTTATTAGTGAAATTGCTAAAAAAGAGGTGGTAGTAACGGTACATTTTATTCCAATGCCTATGCTTACGCTCTTTAAGAATTTGGGGTATGATATAAAAGACTATCCGCAAGCCTATGATAATTTCAAATCTGAAGTATCTTTGCCTATTTATCCTCAACTTACCGATGAGGAGGTCCAATTTGTTATTGATACTGTGATAGAAGAAGTTGAAAAAATAAAGAAAAAGTAAACTATAGAAAGGGAGTTCTATGCCTAATATTGGTTTTGTACATGGGAGTTATCCATATGGAGGAGGAGAGAAAGTAACCTCAAATATAGCGCCTTACCTCACTGACTTGGGGTATAAGGTGTTTGTATTCTCTTCACGAATTAATCATCAGAAGATTAGTGAAGAAGATAAGCAGTATATTACTTTTGTAGATATAGGTAAAACACGATTGTTTTCACATCCTAAAGTATCCTTAGCGGACAAAGTAAATGAACTTCATATAGATGCCTTAGTCTTTGTAGGTAAGAGTTTTAGTGCTTTGCGAGAAGGTATCTTTAAGAAAACTCAGTGTAAGTGTGTATTTGCACATTATGGTATCACGTTTTGGCAGGCAGAAAACAAATGGAATGAGCTAAAGGCTAAGGCCTCCAAGAATTTTCTAAATACCTTGTGGTATAAGGGATTTAAAATACCTCTTTTTCATCTTAGTAAATGGATAAAAATAGCTAAGTATAGAGTCATCTATAGGCATTATCATGCTTTTATGGTCTTATGTGAGGCTTACAAGCAAGAACTTGTAGAGGCCTTAAAGCTAAAAAAAGATAATAAAATTATAGCCATTCCTATTGGTATTCAACCTCCACCAAGCACATATTCGTTGGATAAGAAGAAACAAATACTCTATGTGGGACGTATGACTTATATAGATAAACGTATAGAGCGCTTGGTAGAAGTATGGCGAAAAATATATAAAAACTATCCTGATTGGGAATTTCTATTGGTAGGAGAAGGAAAGGAATTACCTAAGCTTAAACAACTTGCCAGTGATTATAACTTAGAACGTATCACTTTCTTAGGAAGACAAGAAAGTACTTTTCCTTATTATAATGAGGCCTCTATCAGTTGTCTGTCTTCCCAAATAGAAGGATTTCCCTTAGTCCTTATTGAGGCACAACAGGCAGGAGTTATACCTGTGGCTTTTGGAAGTTCAGCAGGGATACGAGAAATACTTTCACCCAATGGTGAAAATGGAATGTTGGTTACTCCATTTGATTTAGATGCTTATGCTGAAACACTCTCTCTGTTAATGAGAGATACGGCACTGCGTAGACAAATGCAACAAAAGGTACTGAAAAAAGCACAACTTTATGATATAGTAGCTATTGTGAAGCAATGGGATCGTTTGTTTAAAAAGATATTATGAATGCCACAAGCAAGAAAATACTCATAGACTTAGAACGCCTACATTATCCTAACACAGGTTTGGCAAATGTATTTAGGAATCTTACAAAAGGACTTTTAGATACACCATCTTGTATAGATTTCTCATATTTTGGCACTTTAAAATCAATCAGAGAGATAGGTACAGATCTTAAAGTAATACCTTATAAGCATTATCATCGCTTCTATGAGTCTTTTAGTGAAAGGTTTGATATTATTCATAGTAGCAATCAAAGATCTCTTTATTTTAGAAAAGACTATACTCATACCCAAAAGATACTTACCTTACATGATCTAAATTTTTTGTATGAAGATATCAGCAAACACAAGTTTAAAAAAATGCTTGCACTGGTTAATTCTAATTTGAAAAACACTGATTATCTTGTGTGTATCTCAAATTTTGTAAAGGAAAATGTGCTAAAAAGTACTTCTCTTCTACAATTGGATAAAGTGAAAGAAATAGTAGTGATACACAATGGTATTACTCTCCCAGAAGATAGTGACTATCCACTGAATGGGAAGTTTTCATTCTTAAAAGAGAGAAAATATCTGCTAAATATAGGTGTTTTGTTTTCTAAGAAGAACCAAAAGAGCCTTATAGAGACTTTACCCTATTTAGAAGAAGATTTGGTTTTAGTATGTTCTGAAAAAAAAGAACCTTATGCTACGGAACTGATGGAACATATTTCAAAATTGGGTTTGGAGCAACGAGTGCACATATTCAGCCATATCAGCGAGGAAGAAAAAAATGCTCTTTTGCAACATTGTCAAGCTCTTTGCCAGCCTTCGTTAGCTGAGGGGGTTGGTATTCCTCCCATTGAGGCTATGGCCTTTGGCAGACCAGTTTTTTTGAGTAAATGTACAAGCCTACCTGAGATCGGAGCAGAAGAGGCTTTTTATTTTGATAACTTTCAACCTGAATCTATGGCTTATACTATTAAGGAGGGATTGACAGCTTATAACCAACAGCCAATACTCTATTTCAATAGATTAAAAAATAGAGCTACAGCGTTTGACTACCGTATAATGGCACAGAATTATTTAGATTTATATAACCGTATTTGAACAATGAAACGCATTACAGAATACAAAGCTCTTGCTTATCGTTTGACTTTAGCTTATATATTTTATTTTTTATCACGCCTTTCTTTTTACTGTTTTAATCAAGCACATCTCCGTGTGGAGGGTATAGGTGATTTCTTTCGTCTTGCTTTTTATGGTTTGTTGTTTGATACTACAGCTATTATCTATGTGAATCTGCTGTTTATTTTCCTAAGTGTGCTACCGCTACTTATCAACACTAAGAAAAGTTTTCAAAAAGTACTTTTTTGGGTATATTTTGCTTGTAATATACCTGCATATCTACTTAATTTTATAGATATTGTATATTTTTCGTATAACAAAACACGCCTTACGACCAATGATTGGGCTTTGGTAGAAAACGAACACAATCCACTGACACTCATGGTTGGATTTTTGGTACAATATTGGGCTATTTTTGCTGTTTTCTTAGTGTTAATTGTGTTATGGATATTCCTTTATAGGAAAGTACAAGTCAGAGAAGAAGAGGTAACACATAGAAGGCCTTACTTTATAATCTCAGCAATAGTCTTGGTTCTGTTGGCTCCTACACTTATCTTTGGGATACGAGGGTTTTCATTCAAAGCGGGAGTAATTCCTCTGACAGTAATGGATGCCAGTAAGTATGCACGCGATATTTCTCAGGTAAATATACTACTAAATACACCTTTTACCATCTTTCGTACCATGGGTAAGAACAAGGGCTTTAAGGAATTCAAATTTACTACAGATGCTTATATAGCGGAAAATATTAAGCCTATCAAACGATATGGACGACAGGTTAAAGATCAACCCAATATAGTGGTTATTATTCTTGAAGGTATGGGAGCGGAGTACTTTGGGGTGATGAACCAACATACTCATATTCCTAATTATCGTAGCCATACGCCTTTTTTAGATTCATTGGCTAGGCAAGGATACTATTTTACCAATATATTCTCCAATAGTATTCACTCTATTGAGGGAATTTCAGCAGTAACGGCAGGAATGCCTACTTTTCAAACGGCATGGGTACGTTCGGGCTATGCCCAGCGTAAGGTGTCTTCATTACCTGAAATAGCACGTTCCCTGGGTTATCAAACCCTTTTTGCTCATGGGGCAACTAATGGTTCTATGAACTTTGATGGTTATACTCACCAAATTGGTTATCAGACCTATTTAGGACGTACCGAATTTAATGATGACCGTTATTACAATGGTAGTTGGGGTATAGATGACGAACCTTTCTTACAATATTTTGCCAAGAATATTAATCAAATGAAGCGTCCTTTTTTGGCTACAGTCTTTACCCTATCCTCTCATGGACCTTATACAGTTCCTGATAAGTATAAAAACCAATTCAATACAGGGGATATTCCTATGCACAATGTTACAGAATATACAGACCTATCTCTTTTAAAATTCTTCGATACTATTAAGAAAGAGGATTGGTATGCTAATACTATCTTTGCTATTATTTCTGACCATACTACCGATGATTATTATGATTATTACAAACAGAAAATAGCGCACCATCGCTTACCTATTATCTTGTTTAGCCCGAATAAAGCACTTATTCCTCAAGGGAGTTCAGATACATTAGGCCAACAGATAGATATTTTTCCTACTTTGGTAGATCTTATGGGCTATCAAAAACCTTTTCGCTCTTGGGGACGTAGTCTTCTGAGTGATAAGGCAGATGAGATACCTCGTGCCTTTGTTACACATACTCAGTTTTATCAGCTTATACAAGGTAATTACATCTATGTACTTGATTTGCAAGGAAAAGTGGTAGGGGTGTATGCTAAGGAAGATTTAGACCTTATCCATAACCTCAAAGACCAAATCACTCATAACGAAGAAATGAAAAAGGGCATCGCAGACATGCGAGCCTTTATGCAGGATTATATGGATAGGATTATCCATGATAAGCTGGAGTAAGTCACAGATTAGTATTCTAGATGTCTTATAAATTCCTGTGCATGCTGGTAATCAACAGGTTTTCCAATATCAATCCAATATCCTATAATTGGATCATAGACAAGTTTTCCTCCTTCACAGATTAATTGTTCCATAACATCTGTAATATCACAATATTTTCCTTTAGGAATTTTCTGAACTAAGGACTTTTTCAGTATATAAACTCCTGCATTAGAATAATATATAAAGCTAGGTTTTTCCTTAAAGTTAACCACTCTTCCTTGATTGGTTTCAAAAATGGCATAAGGTACATCTACTTTGTATTCAGTAGAGGCCACTGACATATCTGCTTGCTCATTGATTAACTTTAGGTAGAGAGACTCAAGATTGATGTTAGTGAATAAATCACTATTCATCAATAAGACATGTTCTGTCGCTATAGAGTCAATTAAGGCTAATGCACCGGCTGTACCCAAAGGTTCTTCTTCTTGTATATATTCAATGTGAATACCCTTTTGCTTTCCATCTCCAAAATAATCTATGATTTGTTTTCCGAGGTATTTTATAGAGATGTAGAGCTTTCGGATTCCAAAACTGATCAGTCTATCAATATTATATTCAATGATAGGCTTACCACCCAAAGGAAGCATAGGCTTTGGAACTGTATCAGTCAAAGGGCTTAGGCGCTTTCCTCGCCCTCCTGCCATAATAACAGCTTCTAAGGGGAGTTTTGCTTTTGTTTTTTCTAAGTCTATAAGCTCCACCATCTGTCCTTTTTGATCAAGAACAGGTAGGATCCTGATGTCCGCTTTTCTAAAACTTTCAAAACTCTGATAAGCACTACTCTGTAAAAGATGTTTAAATGATCGGTTACAAATATCGCCTAACTTCTTTTGTAGATTTTGTTCATTTACAATAGAACGCCTAATATCTCCATCGGTTACAGAACCAATTACTCTATTATTATCATCTATTACAAAGAGGATAAGCCTACTGATGTCCTGTAACTCACTTAGTTTCTTCAGTCCTTCTATTAGATTTTTATCTTTATGTATTAAAACATTCGTTTCCATGTATTGTTCTATCCAAAAAATATACTATTTACCTTACTACATTTTACTATCTAAATATTTCCCAGTCTCTTGATGATCAAAATTCACTAAGAACCTTCTCATCAGTTGGGTTATATCATTCTTTTGGGTGTCAGGGTTGTCAAATAGTTTTGTTAGCTCTTTGATAAAATTTTCTATTTCAGTCAGTTCTTTGAAACTTTGAAGGTTGATCACACCCAAAGATTCATATTTGTCTAAAAGAACTTGTTCTCCTTCGGTATAAAACTCTTCGTAGGGCTTTTCTCCAGTGGTATCACTCTTTGAGAAATAAACAGGATACCATTTGTCATTTTCTTTCCTACTTTCTGCTTTGGCAATAGCCTCTGTCTCACTGTGACATTCTAAGGGTTCATATCCTAAGCCTTTAAGTAATTCTGTAGCTATAGTGGAGAAAGTAAGTGCTTGTTCTTTTTTTAGTTTTGGAAAGTATATTTGCCCTGTAGTTCCTAATATACAAGCCATTAGGCATATTTGTCCACTTTCTTCAGGGGATACAAAATAGCGTGTTACATCTGAGGGGGCGGATAAGGGGTGGTTCTTGGCAATACGCTCTAAAAATCCGGCAGGTAGGGAACCGTTGGAGAAAGCCACATTGGCAAAACGAGCAGTAGTTACAGGGAAAATTTTTGCGTAGGCCATGATCATATCTTCCATAATCTTCTTGCTTCCTCCCATGATATTTACGGGGTTAGCAGCTTTGTCTGTGGAGACACAGAAGAAATGTTCAGGGGGATAATCACATAACAAGTCTAAGAAGCCTTTGGCATTGATTACATTGTTTTTCAGTAAGGCTTCTACAGAATATTTATCTTTTTCTGAGCGTACATGCTTGTGAGCAGAAAAATTAGCTACTATATCAAATCCGCCACGAGCTTTGAACATCTTTACAAAAGTATCATCAGCATAGCTCATGGGGTAGGTTACATAGTCATCGGGTACTGAGAAAGCGGAAGTACTACGTAGCTCACGGGTGAGTTCAGTTAGTCCATTTTCATTAATATCCACCACTACCAAGGTTTTAGGTTTAAAAGGTAATAGTACTTTAATATAAGAACTCCCTATAGAGCCTGCACCTCCTATGACTAATACACGCTTCCCTTCTATGGCTGCGGTAAGCTCTTTTTGGTGAGCATGTAAATCCTTAAGAAACATACTCTCAGGACGTTTGGTAACGTATTTGGATATAAAGCGTTCTATGTTCAACATAAAAAAATCTATTTGTTGTAGTTCCTTTTTAATGTATATCTTTATTTCTCTTAAAGAACAGCAGAAATACCCCAGCGAGGATAAAGGGGATACTCAGCCACTGTCCTGTGGAGAAGATACCTAAGGTATTCTCAATACCGCCTTGACTGTCCTTGACATACTCTACAAGGAAACGAATAGTCCAAAGGGCGATAAGGAACACACCAAAGATAAAATAAGGCTGGTTTTTCTTGTTGGTTTTCCAATAGAGGTAATAGAGCAGCCAGAAAAGAAAAAAGTAACAAATAGCCTCGTAGAGTTGTACTGGATGTCGGTAAGGAATTTGGTTATAGATTTCTACAAATTGTGGGTTGTGGGCAATCACTTCAAAGGCTTTTTGTGGGGTGTTTTGCCCCGTAAGTTCCATAGCCTGATAGGGGCTAAAATCACCTGATTGCAAAAACTTTACTGCAAAAGGGAATGATTTATCCACCACTTTCCCTACAATCTCAGAGTTCATAAAGTTACCAAAGCGAACAAACATCCCTCCTATAGTAATGGGAATCACAATACGGTCAAGTATCCAAGAAAGTTTGAATTCAGGATACCTATGTATGTATAGAATCATTGCTATAATAATACCCACTGCTGCTCCATGACTTGCTAAACCTGCAAATCCTGTAAGCTCAAATTTAGGAGAAAAACGAAAAGGTAGAATAATTTCCAATAAATGATGCTTAAAATATGCCCAATCATAGAAGAAAACATGTCCTAAGCGTGCACCCAAAAGCGTTGCTATGGCTACATAGATGACCAAGGTATCGAGTTTCTCTAAAGGTTTGTTTTCTGCTAAAAAGATTTTTTTGGTGATGTAAAAGCCTAAAGAAAAGGCAATAACAAACATAAGGCTATAGTAGCGTATTTGTATAAAATGCAGGTCAAGTAATACCTGATTGGGATTCCAGTCCATATAAAGAGTTTTATAAGGGACAAAAGTACGAAATCAATGATTAATTTCCTAATGATTAATAATTAATTATTTATTACAAGTTATATGTTACTGATCATTAGTTACTTTCTCTTTATAAAGGTTGCCTTTAGGGGATAATGGTCTGAATAATTGATTCCTGTATATACTTTATGAGAAGTAATCTTAAAATATGGATCAGCAAAAATATAGTCAATGCGAAAAGGAAAATAAGGAAAATAATAAGTCTTTCCAAACCCTGAACCTTCTTCTTGGAAACTATCTATGAGTCCTCTATTCTGAATTTTTTGGTACAAATAAGAAAAGGCAGTATTATTAAAATCCCCACAAACAATAATGGGATATGGAGAAGTATCGGCATGCGCATCAAAAAGTTCTACTTGAGATTGTTGAATAGCAAAACGCTTAGGAAGGCTCAGGAGTATTTTTTTTGAGTTTTCTTGAGTAATTTGAGTATCATCAATATGAAAAGATTCAAAATGCAAACTATACAGGCGAAGAGTATCTTTTCCAAGGACAATATCAGCATATACTCCATTATTCCCTGTATGAGGAAAGTTAAGAGATCCACTTCCTATAATTGGATAATCACTGAGTATAGCCTGCCCTATTTTATCATTTTCATTCTTATAAATAAATCGTTTATATTTATAGAAAGGGAAACTTTCATTTTCCTTTTTATAAAATTCCTGTAAAGCAACGATATTTGGATGCTCTTCTCTAAGAAAAGAAATTATTTTTTCTCGCAAAGTGAGATCCTTACTCCATTTGTAATGGTTCAGTAAACGGACATTAAAACTCATGATACTCGGTTGTCCCTTAGGAGGTAATGTGTTTTGGGAGAATTGCACAAAACGATGCATAAAGGGTAAGCCTAAGAAAAAGAGTACTGCTGAAAATAAGAAGTTCCATTTACGTAATATTAACCATAAAATAATAAAGCCTATATTAAGTATCATTAACAAGGGAGTAAAAACACTTAAGGTCGCATATTCAAAGTATCGTGGAGGAATGAAGGGAAGTACATAAGCGAAAAGTAAAATGGCACCTATGATTCCATTTATCAAAAAAAGAATTTTTTCTCTCAAAGAAAGAGTTTTCCACATTGTTTTCATCAAAAATTAGAATTACTCTCGAATAACAAGTATCTGTCCCAAATTCAGATTAGAATTATTCATGTTATTAAGATTCATCAATTGTTCTACGGTTACCCCTGCTCTACGAGCAATACCATACAAAGTATCTCCCTTTTTTACAATATACATTTTTATTATATCCATAGCAGGTTCTTCTGTAATATTATTTGTTGATTGAGGTTTTACCACACGAGTACTATCAACAGTCATACTATCCTTTTTAACAATAGCATTCACTTTTTTATCAGCTATTTGAGTATTACTTATCTTTTGAGCTATTTGCGTACTATCTTTTCTAATAGGAGTATTCTTTTTAGCAGTATTAATACTTGCTGTCCCAGTAGCTGAAATGCTACTCATTTTCCCTACAAGGGCATCATTTCCTTTGGTAATATTTTCTTTTTTATTGCCAACAGGAATAGGAGGAGTATTAGGAATAGGAGAAATAGATTTTTCTTCTTTGTAGGCAAATCCTAATACCTGAGTATCATATTGATGAAGCTCATACTTACTAATAAGAGTAAGAAGTTTTTGAGAATACCCAGGGTCGGTGGCATATCCTGCTTTTTTAAGTCCATAAGCCCATCCTTTATAATCTCCTGCTTTTAGTTCAAAAAGAGAAGCATAACGAGTACGATTTAGAAGAAACTGAGAATGATCCTCAAAGGAAGCCTCTGCATGCTCATACTTACGGAAGCACTCTCCTTTAGCATCATCATCATGGGTAATTGTATCTCCTTCCCAACCATAATGACATTTGATTCCAAAATGGTTACGTGCATGGCGCGCCAATCGTCCTTGTCCAGAACCACTCTCTAATATTGCTTGAGCTAAAGTGATACTTGCTGGAATACCATAGCGTTGCATTTCCACCATAGCAATATCTTTGTAGGTATTAATATATTCACGAATAAGAGCAGGAGTTACTTTCACTGCTGAAGTAGCTCGGAGTTCTTCAGGAGTTTCAGGGATATCCTTATTAATATAGGTTTGAGTACGTTTGCTTTCTGTCAATACCTTTTCAGGAATACGAGTAATAGGTTTTCGAGATGAAAGGCTTCTCTGTGTAGTGTTACATGAACTTACTATCAATAACAAACACAAAAGACTAATTAATTTCTTGTTCATAATTAATTATCTGTTTTTTTGTTTTACTAAGTTTTTGATTCATTCCATATATTCCTTGCAATCCACCAGTGTGAATAGCCATTATTTTACTATTGGGAGGAAAATAGCCCTTTTTTATCAAATCTGTAAGTCCATAAACCATCTTTCCTGTGTAAATAGGATCAAGTGGAATATGAGTCTGCCTGAAGAAATCATTAAGAAAAGAAATAAGGTCTTCATTTATTTTGGCATATCCTCCTAAATTATAATCATGTATAAGTGTCCAATTATCAAAGTTATGTACCCATTTTTTGAGTTCTTCTTCTAGAAACTCTCCTTTAAGAGCAGGAAAACCCAATACTTTTTGATGTACAAAAGCACTATTAATCAGTCCTGCAATAGTACCTCCAGTTCCCACAGCTGTAGCAATATAGTCATATATCTCATCCTCTGGAGTAAGTATCTCCTCTGTACCCTTGATAGCCAAAGCATTAGTACCTCCTTCAGGAACATAGTAATAATCTCCAAAAAGTTGAGCAAGTTCTTCCTTAAAAGCATCCGTTTGTTTTTGACGAAAATGCTCACGACTAACAAAATAAAATTGCATACCACAATCATGAGCAAAACAAAGTGTAGGGTTCTCTGCTACTTTTGTGGCTAATTCATCACCACGAATAACTCCTATAGTTCTTATCCCTGCAAGTTTCCCAGCATAAGCTGTAGCAGCAATATGATTGGAATAAGCTCCTCCAAAAGTTATCAACCGCTTATAACCTCTTTGAATAGCCTCTATAATATTATATTTCAATTTTCTATATTTATTTCCTGAAATATAAATATGAGTTCTATCTTCTCGTTTTATATAAAGTTCTATTCCCTTAGGATAAATAATAGGTACTTTTTGGGTTTCTATGTAAGGGACATCTATCATTCACAGCTATGTCAAATTCTGTTACAAAATTACAAGCAAATATCTATATCAACTAATTTGTACAGAATGGGCATTAGAAAATATTTCTGTTTTTAAGAAATAAATTAGAATAAGATATATATCATAAATGGTTATATATCAAATATTTACAACTATATTTAATATATATTAAAGAAGAGAAATTAACAAGAATAAAATAATTTTCAACAAAAATAGAATTGTTGTTAATTAAGAGTTATCAACAATATTTGTTCATATAAAAAAGTTAATTGTTTATAATAAAAGCTTATAGAATAATACACATACTATTCTATAAGTTTTTTAACAAAGTAGACTATATATTATTTTATTCTCTTGTAAAACAATTTTTTAAATGGTCATTTATACGACCCGTTGCTTGTAAAAAAGAATAGATAATTGTAGCGCCAACAAATTTGAATCCTCTTTTTTTCAAATCTTTGCTCAATAGGTCTGACAAGGGAGATTGTGAGGGAACATCTTCAAGTGTATCAGGATAATTATCAATAGGATTAGGGACAAATCTTTTAAGATAATCACCAAAAGAAGTATATTCTTCCTGTATTTCTATGAATCTTTTCGCATTATTAATTGCAGCTTGGACTTTAAGTTTATTACGTATAATTCTTTCATTGGAAAGAAGTTCTTCTACTTTCCTTTCATCATAAGAAGCAACTTTCATAGGATCAAAGTCATCAAAAGCTTTGCGAAAGTCATCTCTTTTTTTCAATATAGTCAACCAACTTAATCCTGCTTGGAATCCCTCTAAAATGAGAAACTCAAAGAGTGTATTTTCTTCATAAGTGAATTTTCCCCATTCAGTATCATGATAATCTATATAGAGAGAATTACCTTCACACCAAGTACAACGTATTTTTTGCTCCATTCTTGTTATAATTACTTTCCAAACTCAAAGATAATTATTTTTTTCATATAAACATTACAACTATAATTATTTTTATTCATTCTAAGTAATAATTTTAAAAAAAGTTGTACCTTTGCGGAATTCAAATTATATAAAATAAATCTAATTATTAATTAAGAAAAATATATTAATCTCCTTATTATGAGAAAAAAGATCCTACTTATTACCTCCCTATTATTTATTGGGATATTGGGTTACTTTGTATGGCGCAAGTACATAGCGCCTACGCGTATTGCACTGGTAAATTTTCTGAGCTATCAGTCCTCTAATGTGGCATTATCCAATAAGGATAGGTTTATCAAATTTGAGGAAGTCCCTCTAGAAGAACTTGATAGACTCAAAAATTATGACTTTGTACTTATTTGGGGAATGGGTATGAAAATAAGTGAAGAACAACGCAATCTCCTTATAGAAACTTCACAAAGGGTACCTTTCCATAGTTTTGCTGTTACTAATCCGGATAATGATATTAATAGCCTCAATGAAAAAGATCAAAAGCGAATATCAGAATACTTAGAGAGTGCTAATAAAAATAATTATCAAAACTTAGCTCGATATGTACGCAAATATATTGATAAAAAATGGTTTGCTACCGAACCAGCTCCAGCAATTGAACGTAAAGAAAACGTATACTTCCATCTGGATGACGAACTTTCTTTCAATAATTTACAGGCGTATGAAGAATATCTAAAGAAGAATAATTATTACAAAGAAAATGCGCCTCGTATTGCTGTCGTATCAGGATTACATGAACCTTTTGGTGGGAACAAAGAGCATCTCAATGGGGTTATTTCAGCCCTACAAAATGAAGGAATGAATGTATATCCTTTTACTGCACAAGCCAAAAGAATAGAATTTCTAGAAGATATCAATCCTGATGCCATTGTGTATTTCCCTCATGGACAAATGATGATGGGGGCTCCTGAAACATTCATTAACTGGATCAAACAAAAAAATATTCCTATCTTTACAGGACTTTCCGTACTCTCTCTTAAAGAGAATTGGGAAAAAGATCCCATGGGTATGTCTGGTGGCTTTTTAGGGCAAACCGTTGTTATGCCAGAATTAGACGGGGCACTTTATCCTTATGTAGTTATAGCCCAAGAAAAAAATAAAGATGGTTATTACTTTCTTAATGCTATTGGAAATCGCACAGCAAAGTTTGCTAAAATCATACATAACTTCATTGAACTTAAGAAGAAACAAAATCAGGATAAAAAATTAGCCATTGTTTATTTCAAAGGAGTGGGGAAAAATCCGCCTGTAGGACAAGGGTTAGAAGTAGTTGAATCTCTTTATCATTTCTTACAACAGCTTAAAAAAGAAGGATATAAAGTAGATAACCTCCCTCCTACTGCGGAACAATTCAATACGATACTTAACAATCAAGCAAATACTTATAGAGCAAGTTCTAAAGGAGAAATAGAAAGATTCTTTAATGGAAATCCTGCTTTGGTTGAGGCAGCAGAATTGGACAATTGGCTCCAAAAAGCACTTCCAAAGTCTCTATATAAAGAAGTAATTGCTCATAACGGGGCTATACCAGGAACTTATCTTAATACCGTCAAAAATGGGAAGGATTATTTAGCTGTGGCTCAAGTTTCTTTTGGAAACATAACCATTTTACCACAACCTCCTGCTGCTATTAGTACAGAAGATGATTTCAAAGTACAACATGGAGTAAAAGAAATTCCTCCTTATGCCTATATAGGATCATATTTATGGATACAAAATGGACTTAAGGCTGATGCTCTAATCCATTTTGGCACTCATGGATCTTTGGAGTTTACTCCTAATAAGCAAGTAACCCTTTCTGATTATGACTGGGGAGATATTCTCGTAGGTACTGTACCTCATTTTTATTATTATACTATTGGTAATATTGGAGAGGCGATGACTGCTAAACGCCGTTCCTATGGTTCTTTAGTGTCCTATCTTACTCCTGCTTTTACTGAAAGTGATATGCGTAACACTTTCAATGAACTAGAAAATGCTATTCTCTCTTACCAAAAAGCAAAAAATTCCACTGATAAAAATACCATTTCTTTGCATATCAAAAAATTAGCAGTCAACATGGGACTACATCGTGACTTGCGCTTAGATAGTATTCTTAGTAATCCCTATACAGAAACCGAAATAGACCGACTATCCAATTTCGCAGAGGAAATAGCCACTGAAAAAATCAATGGAGAACTCTATACGATGGGGATACCTTATTCTCCTGACAAAATCAATTCAACTGCCATGGCCATGTCTGTTGATCCTATTGCTTATAGTTTAGCATCTTTAGATAAACTTAATGGAAAGGTTACAGAAAATGATCTAAAGAGAAAAGTATTTTTTTCAGAAAAATATCTGAATCCAGCAAAAGCACTTGTACAACAGATTTTATCAGGAAAGCCTGTAACAAATGAACTTATCTGTGAGTATGCTAAAATAACTTCAGAAGAATTGCAAAAATCAAAGGAAATAATGGCTCAAGAAGAAGAGGGTAGCATGCCTTATTTCCTAAAAAAACAGATGACAAAGGCTTCTAATTCTCAGCAAAAACCTGATACAGAAAAGAGTAAGAAACCTGATGCTATAGGAAAGGCTACTAAAACAAAAAAAGCTCCTGTAAAGAAAATAGAGAATAAACCTCTTAGTGAAAAGGAATTAGCTGAGATAGCTATTAAAAAGGCAAAAATAGATCGCGCTCGTGCCATCACAGATATAGAAAAAGCAATTACAAGTGTAAGTGTCTATAAAGAAGGTTTAGAAAGTAGCCCAAAATTAGAAGAGAAAGCTTTTTTTAATGCACTCAATGGAGGATATACATCTCCCTCTTCAGGGGGAGATGCTGTAGCAAATCCTAAAGGAGTCCCTACAGGGCACAATCTCTATTCCGTAAACGCAGAAGCTACCCCTTCTAAATTAGCATGGGAAAGAGGAGTCGTTTTAGCTCAAAATATCATTAATGAATATAAGGAAAAACATGGAACTTTTCCTAAAAAAATAGCCTATACTTTTTGGAGTTCTGAATTTGTGGAAACTGAGGGAGTTTCCATAGCTCAAGCATTATATATGTTAGGGGTGGAACCTATATGGGATACTTTTGGAAGAGTAGGAGACATTCGCCTAATTCCTTCTGAAGAACTTAAAAGACCTCGTATAGATGTGGTAATACAGACCTCTGGACAATTTCGTGACTTAGCCGCCTCTCGCCTATTTTTAATTACTAAAGCTATTGAAATGGTAAGTGCCTTACCTCAAGAAACCTATCCTAATGAAGTAAGCGCTGGTACAGTGAATATAGAGAAAGAATTAGTAGAAGCAGGAGTACCTCCTAAAGATGCCCGTGAAATGTCCACTCAGCGTATCTTTGGAGGATTACAAGGAAGATATGATACTGGCATTAAAGAACTTATTAATGCTGGAGATAAGTGGGAAACCCAGAAAGATATTGCGGAAGTATACATGCACAATATGGGTGCTTTCTATGGAAGTAGAGAAAATTGGAGTAAATTTCAAAACGGCATGTTCCGTGCAGCTATTAAAAATGCCGATGTACTTATCCAACCTAGACAAAATAATACCTGGGGAGCTCTTAGTTTAGATCATGTATACGAATTCATGGGAGGTATGAATGCCGCAATCAAAGAAGTTACAGGCAAGGATCCTGATGCTTATCTCGCCGATTATCGTAATCATAAGAATATGCATATTCAAGAACTTAAAGAAGCTATAGGAGTTGAAGCACGAGCTACGGTACTCAACCCTAAGTATATCAAGGAAATGATGAAAGGGGAAGCTTCCAGTGCTGGACAAATACAAGAGATTGTTACCAATATGCATGGATGGGAAGCTACTCGACCTGAATTAATTGATGATGCTCTTTGGAATGAGGTATATGAAATTTATATAGAGGATAAGCTCAAATTAGGAGTAACTGATTTTATCAAACGAAAGAATGTTGCTTCCTTGGAAGAAGTAACAGCAGTAATGTTGGAAGCCACTCGTAAAGGAATGTGGAAGGCATCACAAGCACAAGTAACTAAGCTTGTAGAGTTACATACCAATCTTGTTAAAGAATTTGGTGTAGAATCCTCTCAATTTTCATCTGAAAACAAAAAGTTACAGCAATATATCATGCAAAAAGCCTCCCCTACTAATGCTCAAACTTATCAGTCTCAACTCACTAAAGCACAACAAGCCAATAGTGAGGAGTTTGACACTAAGAACAGTAGGATTCTAAAAAAAGAAGAAAACTCCATCACAGGAGAACAAAAGAAAGTATCTTTCAATACCCTATGGGTTTCTATAGCAGTGTTGCTTGCTTTTGTAGGATTAATAGTTTTCATAAGAAGAAGAAGAAAAAAATAGTCATCAAAAAAGAGCTTCGAAATTCTCTGAAGCTCTTTTTGTATAAACTTTTATCTAATAAAAGTTTATACTCTTTTTATGAAAGTTCTTATTCTAATAAAATAGATATATCAAAAAAAGGATATTTTTAAAGCAAAGAAGGTTGGGGACTCTGTCATAACGGTAGTGATAAACTTTACAAAAGTGATGGTTCAGAAAAGATTTGGATACTCAATCCTAACACTTTTGAAGAAGTAGACAGTTTACAACTATGTACTAATAAGTCTATTTTTACCAATGCTAACGAATTAGAATTTGTAGACGGGAAAATATATGCTAATACTTATCTAAAAAATGGTATTATGATTATCAACCCCAATAATGGTGCTATAGAAGGCGTTGTAGATGTACGAGGATTAAAAGAAAAAGTAGAACAAACTCCTGATTTAGATGTTCTTAATGGCATTGCTTATCACGCTAGGCGTAGTACGTTCTTCATCACGGGTAAGAATTGGAGTAAGATATTTGAGGTGGTTTTTATAGAAGCAAATAATAAGTAACATAAATTATTCATACATTCAACTATAAGGAGAGACCATTTTATGAGTAAGAAACCGAGGGAAATATTTTTAAAGGGATGCAACGAGATAGCAGAAGTATTAATCTTGCACGGATTTAAGGTAGCACAAAAAGGGCAAACCGTTTCAAAAAGACCGAATAAGGATATTACGTTGCAGGTTTATTTTCAGTCTTCACATTATAATGATGAAAATTCCGTTACGATTATTCCGCATATCACTGTATATTCAAAAGCCGTAAAAACGTTTGATATTAAAGCCTATAAAAACGAATATTGCACCGGAATAGTTTGGGGGAAACAGCTTTGCTATATCCTTGGGGCTGAATATAAAATATGGAATCTTGCAAAAACCAGTTATGCACGGACAGTTTCTGAAATACAAAAAGCCCTTACCGATACGGTACTTCCGTTGTTTGATGTATTTTGCAAATCATCGGACGAAATTATCGAATACGGCATTACCCAGAAGCTAGACATTTCGTTATCATATTTTCTTGTATTCGGCGGAAAAGAAACGGCAGAGCAAGTATTTCAAACGAAGATAAACCAATGTCGGTACAAAGGACAATATATGAAACTATATAATACCTTATTAAATATGAAAGAAGATAACATAGATCCTAAATACAATGAGTTTGTCGGAGCGGGAGAAATGAAGATGGCATATTTGCAGGGACTGAGATTGAGGTAATACTGATTTATCAAACTATCATAATAATCGTAACAATCATCTGATTATTTATTATTTAAATCCTTCTGTTGGTATATCGGGTATCATTATAACTGATGATAAAACATTATAAAAACAGAGAAAATGAAAGATATAATAACAATAAATACTTACAAAGATGTTTTAATCATATCCATAAATGAAGAAGATATAGAGGCTTTTTACAAATTATTTACATCAAAAAATAGTAGCTTTATCTCTCGTAATGGAACAAGTTTGCAAATTGTACAGTCCGAAGAATCAAAAATAGTTATAAAAGATAGTACTATTATTGTTTTTATGTCTCTAACTCAATTTGATATTATAGTAAGTTTATTGCAGAATTATATTAAAAGCAATAGAAAATTTCCTTTAGATATTTCTTTAGAACAATTAGATTTTCTTATTGAATCAAATGAAATTAAAGATGTTGTTCTTGAATGTGGGCGGTTTAATGATGATTAATTTTAAACGTATAAATAAATGAAGAAGGTACTCCAACTTTAATTATAAACAATAGAACTAAGCGTTTAGAAATTGATAAAGGAAGAAATCCCCCGAAATATTTAATATATGAATTTAGAAGAGATAGGTAAGTATATAGAATGGAAAAACAGATGGTCTCAGAAAGATAATATTGACATATATCAATATATAAGTTTTAATATTCATCCTGATGACATTTTGATTATAGGTAAATTGCTATTTCCTGAGATTATAGAAATTGAGAACTGTATTTTATTAAAGGATAATTATGATTATTTTCTCTATGAGAATCTCAAAAAGAAATATAACAATAGTAGTGAAATAGAATTTGAGATAAATAAATTATATTTATATGATTTATTTGCTCATTGTACTGATATTACAGATGATAAATTATTTAAAAACATAGCTGAGTTCTTACAATTTTCTTGGAGTATTTATTTTAAACATAAATTCCCTAATAAAAATATAGTTATAGAATGCATCAGTAACACCCATAACTATGGTGATATATTATCCTTTTACACAAAAAGTTAGTAACAGCATAATATATCATATCTTTTGTTCCAACACAAATTATAAAAATATGAAAGATACAGTATTATTAAATGTTAGCAGTATGATTAATGCTTATCCAATGAAAGATGATAAGATAGCAATGTTTACTATATGTTTTCATTTACTCCGTTTTTCTTGTGAAAAAGAGCTCTTACAGAAAAATCCCTTCGATGAACAAGGTGATTTGAATATTGATACAATCATCAAGGAAAGCGATTTAACAGACTTAGGAAAACAACTATTTGATGATTTAGCAGAAAAATGGTTTGTTTATACGGATAAAACGGATGGTAAAATTGATAGAAAAAACAATGTAAAAATGTTGGAAAAGTATTTTAATAAATTAAAAAATAGTATATAATTAAAGTGAAATAACGACGTAGGTTTTCCAAAATTTGTTTCTGTCGCTAAAACACAAGGCAATAAACATTATTCGATAATCTCCGACCACTACCGCAGTTTTAGAAAGGCTAAACATAGGGGGATACAATGCTAAGCTAATGCACAATAACGACAATTATCAGGCAACCCCACCGATTATTCGTACGTAAAGTATGTATTTTCTTTCTTACTCTCCATCGGAACCGCTATAAAACAACTCTGATGGAGTTTTTTAGTAGTACAAACCTCTTTTTTAGTCCTCCGTAGGTGTTTTTTAGTCCTCCATAGGATAATTTTACACCAAATTACCACTTCAGAAGCCCTCCGTTGCAGTCCTGTAATGCTCCGTTGCGGTCTTGTAATGCTCCGTTGCGGTGCATTTGAGGTCTGGAGGAGTAAAATTGAAGTCCGGAGGAGTAAAATTGAGGTTTGGAGGGGTAGAATTGAAGTCCAGAGGGTATCAAGAAGAACTTATAATAGAAAAATTATATTATAATAGGTACAGATGGTATAATTCAGAGACAGGCTGTTACATAAGCCAAGACCCGATAGGGTTGGCAGGGAATAATCCTACGTTGTACGCTTATGTTCACGATACAAATAGTTGGGTTGATGTATTTGGGCTAAATGAATTACAAGATTTAGCAAAAGAAGCTCACAGTAATTTGGATAAATTTGCTCAAAAAAGAAGAGTTACAGCTGTTGGTGTAAATGAATATGGTACATTATTTGTTTCTTCAAGCACCCCAAAAGTTGATAGTAAAATTGTGAAATGGGCTGAGGATAATAATATTACAGTTGTGCATAGTAGATTAGAAAATGTTCACGCAGAAGAAGCATTAGCGAGGTCTAACAATGGAATAATAGCAATTGAAGCCAGTTCTAAAATATGTATAGATTGCCAAACTTTAATGGAAGAAAAGAATATAAAATTTGAGACAGAAACAACAGGCAAAAAAAGTAAAAAAGGAAAATAGATTGCAAAGATGGATAATGTAATAATATATCAAAGAATAGAATCTTTAAATGATAAAGAGAGAGAGCTTTTTGCTTTCTCAATGGCTGAACGAATGATGCCTTTATATTATGACTTATGTAATAATCATACAGACATATATGATTTTGGCCATTATAAAGAATTAGAAAATATTTTGTCCAGAGGATTTAATTATGTTAGTACTGGAGCAAAAATAGACCCTTTAATTATTCAACAAATAATAGATAATTGTGTTTTCAGACTAACTCCCGATATGGAAGAAATAGCTACTACTATATCTGACTTGGCTCAAAAGCCCTCTTTATGTGTCGCCTATGGTTTTGATTATATGATAAATAAAGATATTAATAGTATCAACTATTGTAGCGATATGCCTTTCCAATGTTTTTATATTTGCTATGAAGTGGAAGAAAATTATAATTCAATTATTGCTAAAGAAATTGAAATGCAAAAAACATTATTGGAAAAGATATGTTCAAGTGAAAGATTGGAAACTATAAGAGCTTTCAATAAAAATAATCATATAGTTAATTTCATAAATAGGTAACGTACCTTTGCACGAAATAAAAAGGGAGGGAAAACGAGGAAATGAAATAACGACGTGGATATTTGAAGGATTTACCCCGACGGCGAAGCTTGCAAACGGTAAATCGTACAGCATAATAACCGACCATATAGGTAGACCTATACGTTCGATAGATGATAACGGCGAACTTGTTTGGATTGCCGACTTATGACATTTACGACAAAAGAAAAAAGAGTTTGTGGAGGATAATTATATGATTGACAATATAAAAGAATATATAAAATTAGCAGACAGTGATGATTTGGAAGATAATAATAGAACCAAAATAGAGCAATTATCTTCCGAAGTAATCTCTGAGATAATACATAACTATCCTGAAAGGAAAGCGTGGCTCGTTCATAATAAATATATACCCATTGATGTATTAAAATTGCTTTGTAAAGATAAAAATTCGGATGTTCGATTTACTGTTGCAATGAAAAATAAAAATGATAGATATATTTTTGAGATTTTGATGAATGACCCTGACTTTTCAATCCGAATGGCTGTTGTTAGAAATAAGAGAATCCCAATTGATTTATTAAAAAAAATGGTAAATGATAAGGATGATGAAATATCTAAAGAGGCAATGAGGATTTTAAAATTAAGAGATAGTGCATTGTAATATTATATAATGATGTTTTAAAAAGATATTTAAGATTTCCTAACTATTTTTGCTACCGACGAGCAATGCAATAAAGTTTGGGAGCGGACGTTAGATATTTACGGAAGAGTCCGTAAAGAAGAAGGCGAAAAAGATTTTGCGGGATGGAAGACATATTAAAATTTCCTACTCTAAAAAACGAGGAAGTTGCTATTCTTAGAGTAGATGCAATGACAGGGCATATATTAGATGAAAAGTATACATCATATATGAAAAATAATAATCAGATTGTCTTTTCTATTTTTAGTAATAGAAAAGAAGCTATAGATTTTATAATAAATAATCGACAGCCAAATATAGAATTTGTTGTTTTTGATAGGAATGAACATATTGTTTATCCTTCTGAATATATAGAAAAGTGATTGAATTAAATATTTATTAAAAGTTATTTAACACAACTATATTATTACAAATTATGTTGGAGAAATAGTTTAATGTATCAGAGAAAGATTAAGGAAAATTTTTATGAAATTTAAAGAGGCGGTACAAATACTTGGCTATAAACTGGAAGAAAAATATAGGGATTTAGGTTTTAAATATAAAAAGTCTGACAGAACATTGACAATGCACAGCAAAAATTTCACTTATATGATTGCCTTTTTTTCATTTAGTGGGAATACAAATGAAAAAATTGATGTAGATGTATGTTACATTATCAATCGTCGTCCCTATGATCCAAGCCCCGATGCCGATAGCCAAGTTTTATATCATTCATTATGGAACAAGGGAGTGTATCTTGATATAGCGAATGAAGAAAAAATAGATACTGCTTATACCATTATCTGTAAATGGATGGATAAAATATTGATCGCAAAGCTGGATGAGCTTTGCGCTGCCGAATAAATCTTTATGACTGAAAAACCAAGAGAACTTTGCGAAAAAGCATGGCAAGAAATAGCACGCAATTTCCCTGACTTTAAAGTGTTAGGTAAAGGAAAGACTTTACGAAAAATTGCAAATAACAAAGACATTATCTTTGAAATATATTTTCAAGCCAATAGATATAACTGTGAATCTAATGTTGAGTTTATCCCGCATATCAACATTTATTCAAAGGCTATGAAAAAAGTGGGCATAACCAGTGAGGGAATTATTTACGGCGGAGAGCTTAGTTCTTTAGCCGGAAGAAAAGCAGGTGCTTGGTGGCAGTTGGCTGGAGCAAACTATAAAGATACCGTAACGCAAATTACGGGATTATTACATAAACACATTATACCTTTATTTGCAGACTTTGAAGATACAAATAAAAATATCGAAAGAATTTTAAACGGCTCATTAAAAGGATATGCTTTGCTCTACTATATCTACTATTTTGGCGGTAAAGAGCCGGCTGAAAGATATTTTAATAAAGTTATCAAAGAAGATAAGTTAAAGAAAAAATATATTTCGTTTTATAACTCATTAAAAGAAATTCCAAAAGAAAGCATCGATTTACATTTTGAGGACTTTTACGGTGCAAGTTTAATCAAATTTGCATATTTACATGGTTTAGAAATTATTCAATAATCTTTAGAAAAATGGGACAGGAGGATTAAAAAAAACAAATAGATGGACATTAAAACATTTCGTAAGGTATTTGTAAAAAAGTGTTAGGAGTTAATAAACCAATACGAGCATATAGTATTTGAAAGAAAATCGGAAACAGCTTATACACTTGAATATCATAATACTTTTTATGAGTTAAAAGAAAGATTATTTGATATCCACCTATGAGCAAGAAAATTAAATTTTAAATGAAGGAAATAAACTATGGACGAGCGTATTGAACAATGGATAAAAAAATAATCCTAATTTAATCTTTGAAAATGATACAACTTATATTTGTGGTAAATGACAGAACAAATGAAGTTGTACAAATTAGTGATAAAAATAATACAAATTGGATTGCTGACAGCAGAATAAATTGGTTTTAGAAATCTTAGATATGAATACAAAAGTTGATAGAAATAAGCGATATGAGAGTTTTATACTGTTTTTTGAGTTAGATGGAAATAGTATTATGAAACTGTCATCTTTAGCTGCTATTGATGTTTGTAAAGAATGTACTCGTAGAGAAATGTATGTTTGGAGAATAGAAGGAGGCATTTGGCATAGCCCTGGTTTTGAAGCTCGAATTGATTGTATTTGGGACAGCTGCTTTGATCCTAAAAGTAATTCCAACTCTTCCATAAAAGATAATAATAGATTAGCAGAGGAGTTTGTAAAAGAGGAAATGAACAGTTGCGATGTTTTTATAGCGACTATTTATAAAGAAAACAAATAATGTCTTAGATAACTAAAGAAGTATATATTATATTATAAAACAATAACTTACATATAATCAAGAAATTTAAACTTAAAGAAATAGTCTTTAGAAATCCCTTTTTCAAAATTTATAATTAGGATTAATATTAGTCCAATGAATTAACGCTTTTTTATTATTGAGATACCGTTTAAAATTTGTAATTTTGAGCCGAATTTTTGAGGGTGCCCAATGAAGTGCAATTTCATTATAAAAATACTGTTGTTATTAATCTTTGTATCTCTTTCAGGATGTAATTCTACAAAAAAAGTTCCTGAGGGTTCTTTTCTTTTGCGTAAAAATGATATCAGTATAAATAATAAGAAACCAAAAATACATCATGTATATAGTTATCTTCGACAGGAACCTAATTCCCGTATTTTGGGAATTCCATTAGGATTACTTATCTATAACTTAGCAGATGACCATGCTGAGGAAAATTATCAAAAATGGTTAAAAAAACATCCTCGCTGGCATCGTTTTTTAGATAGTTTTCTTTCTAAAAAACAAACACAACGCTTAGGTAAGTCCTTTCTCGTCTCAGGAAAAGATAGGATGCTCCAGCGAATGGGACAAGCCCCTGTAATATTGGACACTGCTCTTACAAGAAAATCATCACAAACTCTTAAAGCTTACTATAATAGTATAGGTTATTACAACAGCCAAAGCCATTATGATATTCTTCCTTTAGAAAAAGAAAAACAGACCTCTGTAATATATACGATTGACAAAGGAATGCGATTTTATATTGATTCCCTAAGTGAACATATTCTTTCTCCAGAGGTAGATTCTCTTTACAGAAAGTATCTCGGAGAACGATTAATAAAGAAAGGAGAACATTATTCATTAGAGAAATTCACTAATGAACGCACTCGCATTACCAATATATTACGAAATAATGGCTTTTATAATTTCCAACAAAGTGCTATAGATTTTACCATTGCTAGAGATACCGTTACTTATAACAGAGACTCTCTTATTAATGTAACCACCACTATAGCCAATTATACAGATCGCTCTACTGACCCCCCTACTGAAAAACCTTACAAAGCACATCATATTAAGAAAGTATATATTTATACTGATTATGATTCTTCTTTGCAAACCACCACTTATGACTCAGTAGAATACAAAGGTATTACTTATTATTATCGCAATAAATTACGTTATCGCAAACAGACTCTCTATGATGCAATAGCTTTACGCTCCAACAGTCTCTATAGAGATATTGATAGAAATAATGCATATCGACAAATCAATAACTTACGTTCTTTTAAATATCCAAATATACAATACCATTACGTAGCCAAAGATTCTTTAGAAAGAACTTTGATAGCGGATATCTTTTTAGAACCTCTTTCTCGTTTCTCTATTGAGGCTAGTACAGAACTTTCTCGATCCTCTATTCAAGAATTTGGAATAGGATTTAGCACCTCTTTTATTGCAAGGAATGTTTTCAGAGGTGCAGAAACACTAGAAATTACTCCACGCATTACGATGGGAGCACAAGAGTTTTTAGATGGCTCTTCAGCCTTCTTTAATGTATTTGAATACGGAGGAGGATTGCGACTGACCATTCCTCGTATATGGTTCTTCGGAAAAGTGGAATCTCTTATTCCTTATTCAAAAACACCACAAACAATTTTACAATTTTCCACCAGTACTCAACAGAATATTGGACTAGATAAGCAAAAGACTACTGGAGTATTACGTTATACATGGAGTCCTAATACCGTAAATCGTAATATATTAGAGCTCTTAGATGTAGAGTTTGTGCGAAATAAGAACCCTCATAATTACTTTCGTATTTACCGAACTTCTTATGAAACTTTAAACAAACTTGCTAAAAAAAATAATGCCCCAGCACAATTTCTAGATAATAATGGAAATCTAGATGATCAAGTAGGAGCTTATAATTATATTGATTATGTAGTTCAACAGGGAAATTGGTATGGTAATCCTCAAGATAATTTAGATTTTGCCAATATATACCAACGATATAATCGTTTAACAAAGAATGATCTCATTTTAGCTTCAAGTTTTACTTATATGTCCAATAGTACAATGAATTATTATGAGTCTGACTATGAACAATTTCGTGTAAAAGTGGAAACTGCAGGAAATATTCCTCAATTATTCAATATTATACGTAAGTTGCCAACAGATGAACAAGGACAACGTAAATTTCTTGATGTTACCTATGCACAATATGCAAAAGCTGAATTAGAATATATCAAGCACATACCACTATCTATTCGAAAGAATGGTGGAGAGGTATTTGCATTTCGTACTTTTATTGGCTTTGCTAAGCCTTATGGAAATGCAAATAGCATTCCTTTCTCAAGGAGTTATTTTGCAGGAGGATCTAATGATAACAGAGGCTGGCGAGCTTATGCTTTAGGTCCTGGCTCTTCTGGTTCTCCTTTGGAATTTAATGAAGCTAACTTCAAATTTACAACAAACGCTGAATATCGTTTCACAATTGCAAATTCCTTAAAAGGAGCCTTATTTCTTGATGTAGGAAACGTATGGCACTTTCTTGATAATGAGGAGGATACAGATTATAAATTAGATAGATTTTCTGACATATCTGATCTTGGGCTCGCTACAGGTTTTGGGCTTCGTTATGATATGAGTTATTTTGTTATTCGTGGGGATTTTGGAATGAAGCTCTATAATCCTTCCAAATATGTGGATTCACATTGGACAACCAAGCTAAGATTATCTAACTTTGTTTTTAATATAGGAATAAATTATCCTTTCTGATTTTACAATGATCTGAACTTTATATAAATACTTAAAAGATGAATAAAGGACCTATTTCTCAATTTATTGAGAAGAATTTTTTACACTTCAATGCAGCTACATTAGTAGATGCTGCCAAAGGCTATGAATTGCACTTGCAAAAAGGAGGAAAAATGCTTGTTGCCCTTGCAGGAGCTATGAGTACAGCTGAATTAGGTATTTCCTTAGCTGAAATGATTCGTCAAGGAAAGATAGATATCATTTCCTGTACAGGAGCTAACCTTGAGGAAGATGTAATGAACCTTGTAGCTCATTCACATTACAAGCGAGTACCGCATTATAGAGACCTTACTCCTGAACAAGAAAGAGAACTTTTAGACAACCATTACAATCGTGTAACGGATACTTGTATTCCAGAAGAGGAAGCCTTTCGGCGCTTACAAAAACACTTAGAAGAAGTTTGGCATAGGGCTGAGAAAGAAGGAAAACGCTATTTTCCTCACGAATTTCTCTATCAGGTAGTACGATCAGGGGTCTTGGAACAATATTATGAAATAGACCCTAAGAATTCTTGGATACTTGCTGCTGCCGAGAAAAATTTGCCTATTGTATGCCCAGGATGGGAGGATTCCACTACTGGAAATATCTTTACTGCTAACGTCATAAAAGGGAATTTAAAAGCCTCTACAGTTAAGACAGGCGTTGAATATATGATATATCTCACTGAGTGGTACAAAAAGAATGCCACAGGAGAGGGAGTAGGTTTCTTCCAAATAGGAGGAGGTATTGCGGGTGATTTTCCTATCTGTGTAGTACCTATGATGTATCAAGATTTAGAATGGGAGGATGTACCTTTTTGGTCATATTTCTGTCAAATATCCGATTCTACCACAAGTTATGGTTCTTATTCAGGTGCAGTACCTAATGAAAAAATAACTTGGGGCAAATTAGATATAGATACTCCGAGATTCATTGTTGAATCCGATGCTACTATTGTTGCTCCTCTCATATTTGCTTATCTTCTTGGACAATAAGAATGATATTATTGGAAACTTTGCCAAAAATATTTTTGGCAAAGTTTTTTATAAAAATTTGGATAGTAAAGAAAAATGATGTACTTTTGGCATAGAATTTAATCTAACAAAAATGAAAAAACAAATCACCGATACTGTTTTAATGATACGTCCTATCCGTTTCCGAACGAATGAAGAAACCATTGTAAATAATTATTTTCAAAAAGGAATTAATATTACTAATGAAAAAATCAACTATAGGGCACAAGAAGAATTTGACACTCTTGTTAAGAAACTAAAAGCTGTGGGGGTAAATGTAATTCAAGTAGATGATATCTATGATCAAGATACGCCAGACTCTATTTTTCCTAATAATTGGATAAGTTTTCATAATACTGCAGATGTAGCTATTTATCCAATGTTCGCAGAGAACAGACGCAGAGAACGTAGAGAGGATATTTTAGATATTGTAGAAGATGCTGGTTTCCATATAGAGAACATCTTTGATTACACTTCTGCTGAGAAGGAAGGACTTTTTTTAGAAGGTACAGGAGCTATGGTCTTGGATAGAATTCATCGTAAAGCTTATTGTGCACTTTCTCCAAGAGCTAATGAAGAGTTGTTCATTGAGTTCTGTGAGGATTTCGAATACACTCCAGTCATCTTTAAAGCATTCCAAAAAACTGAAGGAAAACTCAAACCTATCTATCACACGAATGTGATGATGGCTTTGGGAAATACTTTTGCTATTATCTGTCCCGATGTTATTGAGGATAAAAATGAGCGAAAAAACGTACTAAATCATCTCAAAGAGGATAAAAAAGAAATTATTACTATTAGTAATGAACAAGTAGACTATTTTGTAGGGAATATGCTGCAAGTAAAAGGAAAAGATAGCACCTATCTGGTAATGAGCAAAACTGCTTACAATGCACTCACTCCTCAGCAAATAACCACTATAGAAAAACATACAAAAATCCTCTATAGTGATTTATCAACTATAGAGATATGTGGTGGTGGAAGTGCCCGTTGTATGCTTGCTGAAATATTCTTACCTAAAATAGATATTCCTTAGACATTTCTTGATTTTATCTTTTGTAAGTAATAAACAATGAATTTATTATAGATAAGTTAACTATAAAATGACCTTCTACCAAAATGAACTACGTATATACAACTATTGAAGAAAGTGTTGCCACTATAGAATTCTCCAGTGAGCAAGCTAATGCTCTCTCTATAGATTTACTCCACCGTTTGGTTAAGGAGCTTAATAATTTGTCAGTTGATAAGTCTGTAAAAATTATCTTGCTTAAAAGTGCAGGCGAGAAAACCTTCTGCGCAGGTGCCTCTTTTTATGAATTAGTAAAGGTAGATTCTTTAGAAAGTGGTAAAATTTTCTTTAGTGGATTTGCAAGCGTACTTAATGCCATCCGTAATTGTTCAAAACCTATCATTGGAAGAGCTCAGGGAAAAGCCGTTGGCGGAGGGATAGGTATCCTTGCTACATGTGATTATGTGTTTGCTACAGAGCAAGCTAGTATTCGCCTACCAGAATTAAGTATTGGAATAGGTCCCTTTGTTATTGCTCCTGCTATTGAGAGAAAAATGGGGGTAAATGCACTCTCTGAACTTTCTTTTACTCCTAATCAATGGAAAAATGCTTATTGGGCAAAAGAAAAAGGACTTTATGCACGTGTATTTGAGAATATCCCTGAAATGGATAAAGAAATTGGGTACTTTGTACAGGATCTCACTTCTTATCCTTTAGACGCTCTTATGGAAATCAAGAAGATTCTTTGGAAAGATACTCCCTCATGGGGATCTCTACTTTTTGATAATGCTCAAATATCCGGAAAATTAGCTCTGTCTGAATATACTAAAGATAAATTAAAATCAAAAAATAAATGATTTCTCTTTCTTTACAACAAAATATAAGTGAGATACAAGAAAAAATAGCTAATGCTCCTGATAATATGTATGCCATTGGAGTACTCATAGGGAGCCTTTTGCCTTTTGTCGTATTGGTCATTTTAGGGTATCTCTTATATTCATATATAAAAAATAAAAAACAATCTTAATAAAAAAATGTCAGTACAAGAAACTACTTTGGAGATTCGATTAGATAACCTCCAACACAATGTACTTCAACTTAAAAAATATTTAAAAGCTGATACACAATTTTTGGCTGTAGTTAAAGCCAATTCCTATGGAAATAGTTCTATTGCCATTGCTAAATATTTAGAAAAGAAAAACTTAGCCGACTATTTCGCAGTTGCCTTTACCAGTGAAGGTATAGAATTGCGCAAGGCAGGAGTTACTAAACCTATTCTTATTTTTCATCCTCAACTAATAGATTTTGAGGATATTATTCATTATAACTTAGAACCTACTTTGTATTCTAAAAGACTCATTATCCATTTTATTGATTTTGCTAAGAAAAAAAATCTATATGAATATCCTTTTCATATAAAATGTAATTCAGGAATGAATCGTTTAGGTTTTTCTGTGGAAGAAATAGATGACATTTGTGAAATTATCAAAAAGCAAAATAATATAAAAGTAAAGACAGCTTTCTCTCATTTATTAGCTTCTGAAGACCTTGAGGCACGGTCTTTCATGGAGAAGCAGATCTCTATCTTCAAGGATTTTCAGAAGAAATTAGAAACGCATTTTTCCCATAAGATTATTTATCACAATTGTAATACTTCAGGCATACTGAACTATCCTGAAGCACATTTTGATATGGTAAGAAGTGGAATAGGTATGTATGGATTTGCTAATGATACCCGTCTACAGAAGGATTTTAAACCTATAACTATCCTAAAAAGTATTATCTCTCAGATACATCATATTCAAGCAGGAGACTATGTAGGATATAATTTTGGTTTCCAAGCCCCTAAAGCGATGAAAATAGCCACCATTTCGGTAGGTCATGCTGATGGGTTGAACCGTATTTATGGTAAAGGAGTAGGTTTTGTCTTTATCAAGGACAAGAAATGCCCTATTGTGGGAAATGTATGTATGGACATGATTATGACTGATATCACAGGACTGGACTGTGATGAAGGTGATGAAGTTATTATCTTTGATGAACGACATACTAGTGAAACTTTAGCCGAAACAGCACAGACCATTTCCTACGAACTTGTTACTTCTCTTTCTCGTAGGATAAAGAGAATATTCATAGAGTAAAAATCTATACATGATTATATGATATATAAATTCGGTGTAAGCAGTTGCCATTGCTTATACCGAATTCTTTTTCATTATTACAAAAAGCAGTAAGAATTATATTCTCTCATAAATTTTTGAGCCATATAAGTTGACACAAGAACAATCCATTATCAACCAAACACATTGATAATCAATATTTTTTAATAGAACTCAAAAAATAAAATATAAAATAATTATATAAAAAATTATTTATTATAAGAATTTTAAAAGAAATATAGAATATTTACCAATTATTTCTTAACTTTGTATCCTCTAAGAGAATTTACTTTATTATTAAAACATACTTTATCTAAATCTAATTATCACAGCTATGAAAAATTTAGTTTTTGCAGCAGTTTGTATTTTAGTGGCTATCAGTTGCCAGAAAGAAACCGTTATTGAACGAGTAGAGGTACAGAAAGGAAGTATTATTCACTCAGGGAAAGGAAGTCCAAGTAATACTATAGGTAATATAGGAGATTACTATTTAGATCTCGTTTCTTCTCAACTATATGGAGCCAAAACAGCCCAAGGTTGGGGATCTCCTATCAATTTAAAAGGTTCACAGGGAGACAAAGGAGAACCTGGCACTAAAGGGGAGAAAGGAGAACCTGGTGCTAAAGGTGAGAAAGGAGAAAAAGGTACCAAAGGAGAAAAGGGAGAACCTGGTGCTAAAGGTGAGAAAGGAGAAAAAGGTGCCAAAGGAGAAAAGGGAGAGCCTGGTGCTAAAGGTGAGAAAGGAGAAAAAGGTACCAAAGGAGAAAAGGGAGAGCCTGGTGCTAAAGGTGAGAAAGGAGAAAAAGGTACCAAAGGAGAAAAGGGAGAGCCTGGTGCTAAAGGAGAAAAAGGGAAAGATGGAGAACAAAAAGAACAACAAGGTGGCGCCAGACTATATTCCGGAAAAGACGCTCCCAATAATAAAATAGGTCAAGAAGGAGATTTTTATATTGATATTCTCAATAAAAGGCTTTATGGACCTAAAACTAACAAAGGTTGGAATGCCGATTTTTTGAATCTAAATTCCGAAGAAAGAGATACTGATTACACACTAAGTGATGATAAGAAAAGCCTACTTAAATGGGATAATACTAAGGCAAAAAAAATAAACATGAATACAATTCCTGAACTAAGAGCTGTAGAAAAAATAGCTGCTGACTGTTTCGGAGAATGTAAAAGTTTAGAATCAATAATTATAGGAGAAAACATACGAGAGATTGAAGCACAGGCTTTTAAAGAAAATTCTAAATTAAAAAGAATTCTTTTGAACGAAAGGCTTGAAAAAGTTAATGCTGAAGCTTTTTATAATTGCGCTATTGAAACCATCACACTTCCAAAATCTGTCAATATTATTTTCAGAGATGCTTTTTCTTATTGCTCTAACCTGAAAACAATCACTATCCTTGCTCAAGAACCTCCCTCAATAGAAGGAATTAGTTTGGATGAAGAAGGAATTTTTAAAGATTGTCCTTCTTTAGAGACTATTTATGTTCCTGCTAATAAGATAATAAATTATAAAGATGCACCCATTTGGGAGAAATATAAGGAAAAAATAAAAGCTATTGAATAACCTCTATTCATAAAATAATTCTAAGAGGTACTTCCTATTCTAAAGAATTACCTCTTTATTATCAAAAAACTAAGTATTGCCAGTAAGGCTCCTGAGAATATATCTATCAAATGATGTTGATACACCAATAATGTAGAAAGTATGAGCATAAGCAGCCATAAAAATAAGAAATATTTTTTTATTCCTGTAAAATATTTTTTTCCTTCTTGCCAAAAAATCAATGCAAAAGCTACATGTAAAGAGGGTGCTTGATTAAAGGGGGTATCTATTTTTTTGAGTTCCTCAAAAAAAATACGAAAGAGAGGAACATTCACTGATGGTTTTTCAAAAGAAAAGTGTAAAGGGAAGAGCAAATAACATCCTCCTGCCACTAAAATAATAAAAAGTATTCTGTAAGTAAGTATTCTTAATTGTTCCTCATTTCTTACCCAAAAAAACACCCAAATAAAGAAGATTCCACTACTCATATAAGGAAATATAAAGAGAGGGACAAAAGGAATTTCTTTTTCAAAAAAGAAAGTAATAGAGGGTACATACGAGAGTCTTCCTGTATAAGTCCCACAAAAACTATATACTATAAGAAAGACAACACTACAGAGAATTAATGCTATAATCCTATGACGAAAAGTTAGTTGTTTTGCATCCATTTGGCTTTTCTATACATAAATAGTGATAACAAAGGTTTGGGCAAAGAGGAAAGCAGTCGCATAAGCCACTTCATACGAGTAGGAAATAAGTGTAACGCTTTCTTTTGGGCAATAGCCTCACTAATTTCAACCACAGCTCTAGCCTCACTAACCAAAAAAGGCTTTTTAGAAAGGTTGTTTTGGTTTAGCTCGTATAGCTTTTGAGTAGCTACATATCCTGGAGCAATAGCAGTGATATGAATGTCTAATGGACGTAGAGCACGGCTATAGGCATCGGCTATTTGCAATACACTGCGCTTGGTTTTGGTATATAGGCTAGACTGAGGATAGTCCAAAATCCCTGAGATAGAAGCTAGTAGAGCAATCTGTCCACCGCTACAGGCCATAAGTTCACGTCCTATCTCTAAGGTATTGATAGCACCTATGATATTGGTTTGTAGCATCATTACCGCATCATTGTAGGAAATCTCCTCTACCACATCTTCAGCATAGCTACCAGCGCAATTGATAAGCAGGGATAAGGTACCAGTACCCACAAACTGACGTATAGTACTAGCTAACAGTTCTTTATCTATGACATTGACCTTATATTTCTCAAAAGGTGATTCGCAGGTGAGTTTCCTGAGGTCTCTGCCACAGATCCCTACACGATGACCGTTTTGTTGATAGAAGTAGGCCAAGGCAAGACCTATTCCTGAGGTGCCGCCTATAATAAATACATTCATGCGCTAAAAGTGTTAAGAATAGTTTGATAACCATAGTCCCATTGCTGGTCTATCTGTTGTTGGTATGTTGGGTAGTTTTTGGGAAAGCGAATATTTATACTAAAGCGTTTCCAATCCATATATTTTTCAGAATAAAAACCTTTTAGAGAGGTAATTGCCCCACGTGTATCTACCCATTGAGCAGAATAAGATGCCACAGAAGCTAACCGCTCATTGCCACTAAAGCCTAAGACGGCACGTACCAAAGCCTCTTCGGTAGGGGAATAGATCTGTTTTTGCTCGGCAATCACCTGTGTTGAAAGAGTATCAGCCAATTCCATGGGTATCAGATCAATAGCTCCACCTGCGTAATATGCTCCTTGATAAGCAACAGGCGGCACATAAAACATATCTGAGATGGAAATACGGGCAGCCTTGAGCATAGACATTTCGGTATTGAGTAGCATGTCAGGGGCTACTGCTGAATGAATATAGTTTGATTCGGTATGCTGTATGCCAGAAAGCGGTATCTTTTGAGCGGTACTGAAGTCGGTAAAGAGCACTTCCTGGTAGAGCTTTCGCTCACTCCTGGGTTTGCCACACTCATGAGGTGCAAATAGCATCTTTGCTCCTATGATAATAGTAGGCAAAGTAGCTGAAAAAGATATCTCAGCCAAAGAAGGGAGTAGTGCAGAAAGGTCTTGAGACATTTCTACCAAATAACGCTGGTATACGTCTTCTACAAAAGGTGCTCGACGCCTATCATATCGCTTTTGCAGTGCTAAAAGTCCTAAGTGATGTAGCTTACAATAAGGAGTAAGAGACAGACTTTGGATAAAGCAGTAAAACTCCTTTGACTGCAGATAGGCTTTGCGTTCTCTGTCAGTAGGAAAAGCATTGATTATCAAAGCAGCAAAGGCACCTCCGCAGGAGGCAATCAGTAGCTCTGGAGTTTTGCCAATAGCACACAACGCGGCATACATACCGTTATAGAGAGCAAAGCGGGTACCCCCTCCTGAGAAGAGCAGACTGCGGAAAAAAGGCTTCATCGTATCCATAGGTAAAACCAAATACAATTGAACAATAGGCTATCTATACGGTCTAAGAGCCCACCATGACCGGGAATAAGGGTACTTGTGTCTTTTACCCCTACCCGTCGCTTGAAGTAGGAAAAACATACATCTCCCCAGAAGCCGAGGAAGCTAAGGGTTAGTCCTAACAATGCTAAAGTGTGCAGTGCAATAGGAAGATCTAATAAGCGACCTAAGCCCATACTTAGTAGCGGCGTGAGTAGTAGTCCTCCTACAAAACCTTCTATGGTCTTATTAGGGCTTGTCTTGGGTAAGATCTTTCGATTGCCTAAACTCTTGCCTGTGAGGTATTGGAAGATATCATTAAGTTCGGTTACCACCACCAAGAAAATCACCCACTGTACCCCTTGTGGCTCCATACGTAAGAAAGTCAAATGAGGATAGGCTACTAAAACGATTAGCAAGGAAAGAGGCAAACCTAAGGGTATTTTCCGTAGACAAAGGCTCAGGATAAGGGTTACCCCTACTAAGGTACAAACACCTATCATGTAGGCGGAGTAGTTGGGACAGCCCCATAGTAAGAGTCCTTGTAGCAAGGGAATGGCAATACGCCAATAGGTAGAATTGAAGCCAAAAAGTCTGCCCAGTTCCGTAAGGGCTTGGAAGCTCACCCATAAGGTAAAGAGGCACATGGCATAAGGGTGGAAAATAGCCACTGCAAAAACGCAGATAATCACTCCCCAACTTCTGATGCGAAGAGGCACATCGGCATATTTGTTATGGAGTGCCATAAAAACCTTTTTTTAAGCGAATAAAAGTACTTACAAGAAGTAAGACGATTACTATGGCAAAAATTACCTGGGAATAAGCATGTATCTCCACTCCTAAGTAGGCTAATAGTCCATAGATACCCATCAGCAGCGCACGATCGCTCTTGCCCATAGGACCCTCGTAGCGTCTTTGTCCCCCTAATACCTTGCCCATAATACCAGCATACTCATTGAGCACACTAAGTACGATAAAAGTCACCACTAAGTAAAGGCTCTTGGGGTGGTATTTTAACAAAGGGAAGGAGATAAACACATCAGAGAGCACATCACCCACCTCGTTAAGAATTTCCCCCAGACGGGTAGTTTGTCCAAACTCTCGCGCCATCATTCCGTCAAGAGCATTGAGCACCATCCTAATCAATAGCCCTATTGGCAGCACCAAATAGAAAAGAGGTATCACCGATGCCTCCCAAAAGAGGATACCAATCCCCAAGGAAAACATAATTGCTACTATGGTAATCTGGTTAGCCGTAACTTTCCTTTTGTATAACCATACCAACAGAGGGTGTAATAGCTGCTGAAATTTAGGTTTTAGCTTATAAACAGAAATCATATATAATACATTATTAGGTTATTCAAATTTCATAGCTTTAATAGGAGAGATCTTACTCACTATATAAGAAGGGATCAAAAGCATCAAAAGACAAATAACAAGGATTCCTATATTGAGCACTACAACATAACTTACGTGCAAATATATAGGTACTTCTGAAACATAATAAATAGAAGGATCAAGTTTCAGTGGAGAAAAATAGTATTGAATAAGAAGCAAAACCATACCTATTATATTTCCCCAGAATAATCCTAAACCAATAAGATAAGCAGCATTATATAGAAATATCTTACGGATATTCCAATTAGTTGCCCCAAGAGCCTTGAGGATACCAATCATAGGAGTACGCTCTAATATTAGGACTAAAATAGCAGTAATCATATTTACCCCACCTACAATTACCATAATACTAATAATAATAATAATATTAAGATCAAAAGTATGAAACCAATCAAAAATAGTAGGATACTTCTGTGCAATAGTTTGTGAATCATACTCTGCTGGAATATGATTATAAACATACTCTCCCACAGAGGACATTTGATCAAAATCTTTAATAAAGACTTCAAAAAGTCCCGTCTGATTAGAAGTCCATTTATTTATTTTTTGTAATTGACGAATATCCACTAAAATATAAGTTTCATCAAATTGTTGAAAGCCAGAAGAATATATCCCTACTATTCTAAAATTTCGTTGATTAGGGATACTTATATTATCCTCACGAAGAAAAAAAGTATTACAGATATCCCCCACTGAAAGTTCTAATCGATTCGCTAAGTATTCAGATATAAGCACCTCATTACTAATGGTATCTAATGAAAAATTAGGGAGTTTTCCTTTCTTTAGATATTCTTTCATATATTGCCAATCAAAATCCTTCCCTACCCCCTTGGCTATAATACCCTCAAATGTTTTCTCTGTACGAATAATTCCCCCTTTTGTAATTACCGATTGGATATGAAGTACTTTTTTCTCTTCCTGATTAAAAAAATGAGGATCCCTATAGAAATCTTCCTCCGTAGAAATGGGAATTATTGAAACTTCCGATCGATTAGTGTCATAATTAAAAATCTGGATATGCCCATTAAGTGATGCTATCTTCTGCCGAATACGCTCCTGTAAGCCTCGTCCTGTAGCTATAGCAATAAGTATCATCACCACCCCTAGAGCGATGGCACTAATAGCAATTTTGATAATTGGAGAAGAAATATTACTTTTGTTCCCCGAATCTCTCACAAGACGATTAGCAATAAAAAATTCAAGATTCAAAATAAAAAACGCAATTTAGAATGAGCAAAATTACACTTTTTTTATTATTTATAAGCATTTTTGGACGACTTTCTTCACAAAATATTTCTATTAAGAAATATGAGTATGTAGGTACAGGGGCAAGCCAATATTACCAATATCTGCCTATGCTTACAGGGAAACGTGTAGGAGTTGTTACCAACCACACAAGTATCATCCAGAAAATAATTTATCAAAAAGATAGTATTATAACTACTCAAAATGAGCACTTAGTAGATTTTCTCTTGTCTAAAAAAATACATATTACTAAGGTTTTCGCCCCTGAACATGGGTTTCGTGGCACTGCTGATGCTGGAGAAGTAATTAAAGATGATATTGACCCTAAAACAAAACTCCCTATCATTTCCCTATATGGGAAAAACAAAAAGCCTTCCAAAGAACAACTCAAAGGAATTGAAGTTATGCTCTTTGACCTACAAGATGTAGGAGCACGCTTTTATACTTATATCTCTACTCTACATTACATTATGGAGGCTTGTGCAGAAAACTATATTCCTCTGGTAATCCTTGATCGTCCTAATCCTAATGGCTATTATATTGATGGAGCTGTGTTAGAAAATTCCTATAAAAGTTTTGTAGGTATGCATCCTGTTCCTGTGGTTTATGGTATGACTATTGCCGAATATGCCCAAATGATTAATGGAGAAAAATGGCTAAAGAATGGGATCCATTGCAATATAAAAATTATTCCATTAAGAAGTTATGATAGAAACGCTATCTACCCATTACCAGTTCCTCCCTCACCTAATCTCCCCAATATAACAGCTGTAAATCTTTACCCCAGTTTATGCTTTTTTGAAGGTACAAATGTTAGTATGGGGAGAGGTACTCAGTGGCAATTTCAAATATATGGTTCTCCTTACTTAGAGAAAACTGCTTTTACTTTTGTTCCTCATCCAAACACAGGAGATAGAAATCCAAAATATAATGGGAAAACCTGTTATGGGGAAGACCTCAGTCATACCCCTACCCTGTCCTCCCTGAATCTTTCTTGGCTTATCAAGGCATTCCATCAAACTTCAGAAGTAAAGATAAATTTTTTTAACCCCTTGTTTGATAAATTAGCAGGTAATAAAAATTTGCGAGAACAACTTCTACAACATAAAAGCGAAAAAGAAATAAAAGCAAACTGGCAAAAGGAACTAGAAACTTTTAAAAAAATAAGGAGGAAATATCTCCTATATCCGTCTGATTTTTAAATATATAAAATATTTTTCTATTTTAGCATTTTTTTAAAATCAAAAAATGTGAAGAAATTTATATAAAAAATACATGTTATATAAATTATATTTTTTATTTTTGTGCCATAAAAAGAGCCTCTTTTCAGTGAGGAAATATTTTCTCTATGAGTAGGAGTCTCTTTTATAAGAACTTAAGTTTTTATGTTACATAAAATTAAAGCAAGCCAAATTGCCCAAATACTTAATGGAACTCTCGTTGGTAATCCTGAGGTAGAAGTGTATAAGCTTTCCAAAATAGAGGAAGGATGCCAAGGAGCTATTACTTTTCTATCTAATCCAAAATATCGGCACTTCATATATACTACAGAGGCTTCCGTGGTGATTGTAAAAGATGACTTTCATCCTGAACATAAGATCAAATCAACCCTCATTAGAGTTCCTGATCCTTATTCTGCTTTTACTCAGTTACTTGAATATTATAATCAGATACGGATTGCTACAAAAATAGGTATAGAAAATCCTGTATTTATTGATCCTTCTACCTCCTTAGGAGAAAATTTGTACATAGGGGCTTTTACCCATATTGGAGCACATTGCAAAATAGGGAACAATGTAAAAATATATTCTAATGTCAACATTGGCGATAATGTGACCATCGCTGATAACACTATTATCTTCAGTGCAGTAACTATTTGTGCAGATTCTCTTATAGGAAAGGACTGTATTCTTCATTCAGGTGCGGTAATTGGTGCAGATGGTTTTGGTTTTGCTCCTCAGGAAGATGGTACCTATAAAAAGATTCCTCAAATAGGGAATGTGGTGTTGGAGGACAATGTAGAAATAGGTGCTAATGCCACTATAGACCGTGCTACCATGGGTTCTACTCTTATCCGCAAAGGTGTAAAAATAGACAATCTAGTACAAATTGCTCACAATGTAGAGATAGGAGAAAATACAGTCATAGCTTCACAGACTGGAGTAGCGGGTTCTAGTAAGATTGGTTCCCATTGTGTAATAGGTGGTCAGGTAGGTATTGCTGGGCATTTTACTATTGGTAATAATGTTAGGATTCAGGCTCAATCAGGTATTGGGCGCAATGTAAAGGATAATGAAGCCATACAAGGATCTCCCGCATTTACTTATATGAATTACAATAAATCTTATGTAGTATTTAGGAAACTACCTGAATTACTCAAAAGAATTGATGAATTGGAAAAGAAACTTGACGAAAAATAGTATACATTAAAATTACGTAATTTAAAATATATATCTTGTGAAACAACATACATTAGCCAGCCCTATTACTTTACAAGGAAAAGGGCTACACACTGGAAAAGATGTAACACTAACTCTTAAACCTGCCCCTGTAGATACAGGATATGTATTTGTGCGGGTAGATTTGGAGGGAAATCCTGTTATAGAAGCCGATGCAAATTATGTAATCAGTACTGAACGAGGTACTGTTCTGGAAAAAAAAGGTGTAAAAATACAAACATGTGAGCATATTCTTGCTTCATTAGTAGGAATGAACTTAGATAATGTTATCATTGAATTAAATGCTCCTGAACCTCCTATTATGGATGGCTCTGCTAAATATTTTGTGGAGGCTATTGAAAAAGTAGGTATCATAGCACAAGAGGCAGAACGTAATGAATACATTGTTCGTGAGGTCATTTCTTACAGAAACGAAGAAACAGGCTCTGAAATTACTATTATCCCTGCTGAAGAATACCAGGTTACCACCATGGTGGATTTTGGTACTAAAATATTAGGTACTCAAAATGCCTATATGAACAATATTTCTGAATTCAAAAATGAAATAGCTAGTGCTCGCACCTTCAGCTTTTTACATGAATTAGAGATTCTTCTAGACAAAGGACTCATAAAAGGAGGAGATCTTAACAATGCTATCATCTATGTAGATAAAGAGCCCTCCTTTGAAACAATGGAAAAGCTTAAGAAAGTATTTAACCGAGATAATGTTACTGTAAAACCTAATGGTGTACTGGATAACATCACTCTCCACTACTCCAATGAAGCAGCACGTCATAAACTTTTGGACGTAGTAGGAGACCTAGCTCTTGTAGGAGTTCATATCCGTGGAAAAGTAATAGCTAACAAACCAGGACATTTTACTAATACACAGTTCGCTAAGAAACTCTCAAAAATCATCGCCAATGAACGCAAAAATGATATTCCTAAAGTGGATATTAACCAAGTTCCTCTGATTGATACCGTGGGTATTATGAAGCTCCTTCCCCACCGTCCCCCTATGCTTTTGGTGGATAAAGTATTTGAACTTTCTGACAAGCATGTAATTGCTACCAAGAACATAACTATGAATGAGCCTTTCTTTGTTGGTCATTTTCCTGGAGCTCCTGTAATGCCTGGTGTTCTACAAATAGAAGCCATGGCACAGGCTGGGGGTGTACTAATTCTCAGTACTGTACCCGACCCTGAAAACTACTTGACTTACTTTATGAAGATTGACAATGTCAAATTCAAAAATCCTGTACTTCCTGGCGATACTCTTATCTTCAAGTTAGAACTGCTCACTCCTATCCGTAGAGGTATTTGTCACATGCAAGGCTATGCTTATGCAAATGGCAAATTAGTAACCGAAGGAGAACTTATGGCTAAAATAGTAAAAAGAGACGATAATCAACAATAACTTATGATGTATCCCTTAGTCAATATACACCCCGAAGCCAAAATTGCTCAAAATGTAGTAGTGGAGCCTTTTACTACTATATGTAAGAATGTAGAAATAGGAGAAGGCACTTGGATAGGACCTAATGTAACTATCATGGAAGGGGCTCGTATAGGAAAAAATTGTAAAATTTTTCCTGGTGCAGTCATCTCAGCAATTCCCCAAGACCTCAAGTACAAAGGGGAAGAAACCACTACCCTTATTGGGAACAACACCACTATTCGAGAGTGTGTTACGATTAACAAAGGAACAGTGGATCGTATGCGTACTGTTGTGGGTAATAATTGTCTTATTATGGCCTACTCCCACATCGCACATGATTGTATTGTTGGGGACAATTGCATTTTCTCCAATGGTACCACCCTCGCGGGGCATGTTACTGTGGGTGATTGTGCCGTGATGGCAGGTATGACGGCTGTATATCAGTTCTGCTCTATCGGAAGCTATGCTTTTGTTACTGGGGGCTCCTTAGTAGGTAAAGATGTTCCTCCGTATGTCAAAGCCGCCCGTAACCCACTCTCTTATGTAGGAGTCAACTCTATTGGGCTACACCGTCGAGGCTTCTCCACCGAAAAAATTCGTGAAATTCAGAATATCTATCGTGTTCTCTTCCAAAAGAAACTCAGCACTTCTCACGCCTTAGATTATATAGAAGCTGAAATGGAAGCTACTTTAGAAAGAGATGAAATCTTACAATTTGTTCGTAAATCCCAGCACGGTATTATGAAGGGTTATGCAGGTATTACTCCTGATGATAATGAGGAGAATTTTTAGTCCTAAGATTTAAAGTTTTTTACTTTTCATTGCTGACAACCAACAACTATTAAATAACTATTTTTTACTTAAGAGATGTAAATTATTGCATCTCTATTTTCTTATCTCTGCATAATTTCTTTATTCTTAAAGTTCTCTTGCCAAAAAGAATTTATAGCTTAACACAAGAAACTCAAAACTAAAAAGTCACTGTTATGTTTGATACTATTTATGAATCTGCGCCCTTTTCGCGCTTTGCTCCTACCGACTATCTACCAGCCATCCAAAAAACTATTGCCAAAAACCTCAAAGAAATCGATACTATTGCTCATAATCCAGAAGTGCCTACCTATATGAATACAATACAGCCTTTGGCTTATGTGGGATTAGAACTCGACCGACTTACGGCGATGTTCTTCAACTTGAACAGTGCCGAAACTAACGAAACCCTGCAAGCAGAAGCTCAACGCATCTCGCCTCTGCTCACCGATTACAGCAACGATATCCGTTTGAACGAAGCACTTTTTAAACGTGTTGAAGCAGTTTACAAAACCCGCAATTACCTTTCCGCTTCACCAGAACAACATACTCTACTTGAAAAGACTTACAAGAGTTTTACTCGCAATGGTGCAAATTTATCATCGAATGATAAAGAGCATTTGCGCAGAATTGACAAGGAATTAGCGCGCCTCAAACTGAAGTTTTCAGAAAATGTATTGGCTGAAACACAGCATTACCAATGGGTGATTACCCATAAAGAAGAGCTCAGCGGTCTGCCCGACTTTGTATTAGAGATGCTCGCTACCGAAGCAAAAAAACGTCATAAAGAAGGCTGGGTGATTACCCTCGACCTGCCTGTCTATACCGCCGTGATGAAATATGCTAATAACCGTGAGTTGCGCCGTAAACTTTTTATTGACTATCATAGCCGTTGTGCAGGTGATAGTGCTTATAATAACGAAGCCAATGTGTTGCGTATCGCTGAGTTACGTGCCCAACGCGCCTCACTATTGGGTTATCCCGATTATGCCTCTTTGGTATTAGAAGAGCGTATGGCAGAAACATCAGAAAAGGTAATGGATTTCTTGAATAAACTTTTAGCTAAAGCCAAACCGCAAGCAATCAAAGAATTAGAAGAGCTAAAAGCCTTTTCAGGACTTGATGACTTTCAGCAATGGGATTTTGCTTATTATGCCGAAAAATTGAAACAACAGCGCTATCAAATAGATGATTCTCTATTAAAACCCTACTTATCTTTGGATAAAGCAGTGGAAGGAATGTTTGCAGTAGCACATAAGCTCTACGGTTTGCACTTCACCCTTACCGATGAGGTAGAAAAGTATCACCCCGAAGTACAAACCTACAAAGTAACCGATGATAAAGGAGATTATCTCGCCCTTTTCTACACCGATTTCTTTCCACGTACAGGCAAACGCAATGGTGCGTGGATGACCTCTTACAAAGAGCAATACACTGATACTGAGGGGAAGGATTCGCGTCCACATATTTCCATAGTGTGTAACTTCACGCGCCCTACTGCTTCGGCTCCTTCCTTGCTCACCTTCAACGAACTGACAACTCTCTTTCACGAGTTTGGGCACGCTCTTCACGGTATGCTTTCTAAGGTTACGTATCCTTCTCTAAGCGGTACTAATGTAGCCCGCGACTTTGTAGAACTTCCCAGTCAGCTGATGGAAAATTGGTGTTATGAAGAAGAAACCTTGCGCCTTTTTGCAACACATTATCAAACAGGTGAGCCTTTACCCATAGAATGGGTACAGAAAATAAAAGAAGCCGGTGTTTTTATGGAAGGACTTTTAAGTGTGCGTCAGTTAAATTTCGGATTCTTAGATATGACGTGGCATACCTACCCTCATTTGGAACGCCTTGAAGATGTTCGTACTTTCGAACAAACAGTTACCAAAGAAACCCAACTCTATCCAACTGTGGAAGCGATGTGTATTTCGCCCGCCTTTTCACATATTTTTAGTGGAGGCTATAGCGCAGGATATTATAGTTACAAATGGTCGGAAGTGCTAGATGCTGATGCTTTTGAAGTCTTTAAAGAAGCAGGTATTTTTAATACTGAGGTAGCTACTCGTTTCCGCAGAGAAGTACTCAGCAAAGGTAGTAGTGAGAAGGAAATGACCCTTTACAAACGCTTTCGTGGAAAAGAGCCTACCCCCGATGCCCTTATCCGAAGAGCCTTTGGAGAGTGAAAAGAGGTTCCCTTTTCGGACAGCCTCAACTAATGCATTAATACTTGGTAAGACAACACCTTCTCACGGATACCTTATTTTTATATACTATGTTAAGACAAGAAACCAACCCCGCTGTGGTGAATCACAGTAGCTCCAGCACTTACTGCTTTGACGTGGAATCCTTTGCCCACTCTATGCGTGCCTACAACAATGAAATCTCCCTTACCTTTATGGTGTTATCGGACAGCAAAAGCGAAGAGCCGATCCCCAGCGAGGTAGTCAAGGGAGCTACTACCTAAACAAGTTTTTGGAGACACTTAATCCCTATTTCACTAACAAAAAATTGTAAAACTATGGAATTCAGAACAAAATTTGAACTTAACGAAAGTATTTTCTTCATTCACAAAGGAAAAATCATTAACGAAACCATTCAAGGCGTAAAAATCACTAAAGAATACAAACGAGATGGGCTTCTTAGGCGAGATCCTGAAGATGATCAGGCTAAGGAGCTTATCATTTATGCCGTTGAAGTAAAAAAGATTGACTTTTCAGGCACTGGCTTGAGGACTACTTTTATCAACTTAGAAGAACAAGAACTCTTTTCCAGCAAAAAAGCGATTGTTAAATATTTTGCCCTGCTGCTATGAGAACAAAGATATTTTACCACTTAGGCACTGCTGGAGAGCTCCAGTATACCGAAACTCGTTATTACCTCTTTGGTTGGTTATACCTTCTGGCATAGAAACGCATAAATTCAGATATTTTTTATCTTTTTTACCTCCTCTAAGAACGTCCGTTCTGAGGAGGTTTCTTTCTTATACACCCTCACACCCGTACCCAAAAAGAAAAAATTTATGTGCAAAAAGGTAAGTTTATGTACAAAATTATTTTTTGTGTGCAGTTTATGTGTAGCAATCTACACTGATATTCAATTAATTATCCTTTAAAAAAGGACTTGCACAGAAAACACACAAAAAAACACATTCCAAACACTCTGAAATAACTAAAAAAAGAGACGTTTTTAACCATTTCATCGGCAAACTTGTTTCCGGCTATGTAGCTTTCGGTCATCTTTAAATCATAGTGTCGGGCTTGATCCCTGACCTTGATAGCAGGCATACTGCTATTGAGTAGGTCCGTAATCCCTGTATCCTTGAGAGAATAAAACTGAAACTTACTATCAAATTTTCCTTCCTTACGAAACTTTGCCCACTCATCGGAAATCTTCTTAGGAGTGAAGGCTTTCTTTCCTGGTTTATAATTGTTTTGGCTAAAGAGGTAATCACTATTATGGGCAGTTATCAAGTGTTGCGCTAAGTCAGGCAGAAGGTTGCTCGGTATGGTAACGCTTTCCGTCTTGCGGTTTTTGGAGTTCTCTCCACTAATAATGATATATCCACCGCTAAGATTTACATCGCTCACTTTTAGCTTGGTTAGCTCCGTGCGGCGGATAAAGCAGTAATAAGTCAGCATACACAATACATAGAAATGAAAATGAGTATTGTGCAGTTTTTTCACCTTGTCTTTCACTTGTGGAGTAAGTAACTTCACGCTTTTTCTGTGTTTTTGTCTTTGCTTTGATATGCTCAGCGGATTGGCAGGAATAAAGTTCTTGCTTTTGCACCATAGCAGAAAGGTATTAAGAAAGCGCAAATGATTATTATAAGTGCTGGAGCTATTCTTTCTCTCGTAGTACAAGTAATCTAAATAGTTTTGTATCATAAAGACATCTATTTTCACTACAAACTTAATAGGAATCTTTTTGTTCTCAATATACTTTTTGAATAGTTCTAAGAAAGATTTATAAGCTCTAATGGTATCCGCACGCTTCACCCCGTCCGAAACTCCCTTCTACTGCATAGATAGGAATAAGTCAGCACAATAGTCTAATGATTTGTAACGGACATTTGGATCGTCATAGAAGGGCGACCATCCACTTTCTAACTTTTGATTGATAGTGGCTATCATTCGTTTAGCGTACTTCTCACGATCACGGTTAGGTGTCATTGGAGACATACGCTTACGAAAACGTTTCTTTTCGTTTTTAGCAGGAACTTTAGCGTAAAAGACGATACGCCATTCTTGATTTTCGCCCTTTTGTAGTTCTGCGGGCTTGTAATCCACATATATCTTATGTGTAGAAGTAAATTGCTTGTTCTCAGGCATTTTTTTATTTAGGACGCTTCTTCCTTGAGTACAGGAAAAAAGTCCCAAAACTGACCCAGCTATTAAAGGAAAATCGGTGTAATTAATTTGTTTATAATTAGTTACACCGAAAGAGTAGCGAAGACGGGATTTGAACCCGTGACCTTTGGGTTATGAATCCAACGCTCTAACCAACTGAGCTACCTCGCCGTTTTAGTTTGCGGGTGCAAATTTACAACCTTTTTTATTATTTACAAAATAATAATGGAGAAAATTTAGTATTACCAATTCAACCTACAAGTGCAATTGCAATTTTTTAGCTTACAAATTTATAAAATAAATCCTTTGGTTTTTCAAATCCTAAAACTTCTCTTGATTATTAATTTTATATTATATTTGCTTTATATAATTATCTGTAATTCATTTAAAATCAGTATTCTTAGGTATATATTGATGTATATTTCTATTGCTATGTTCACTGAGCCCCCTCTCCGAAAAACTATATGAATGAGTAAAATAGAATCTTAAATCTAATTTCTTCTCTATGATGCTAAATTCAGGAAATTTCTTCCCATTATCTCTGGTAATAGTCTTGACAAAAGCCTTATAAAGTAACAGTATTTCTATTACCGCATTAGCAAAGGGTTAGCTTTTTTCCTTAAAGCAATCTACTTATAAACAACATTTTAGTTTTTATTTCTACTAAAGTCGAAATAGCCCTTTTATTACCTGCCTTCTACCATTAAATCTATCTTCCAATGATCAAATTCAGTATTTTGATTCAAAATGGCAAGACATTTTTCTATAGATCTTTTTTCACTATTTTACTTCTTTTCTTATGTAGACCTCTCTTCCTATGTTTTAAATGATGCTGTGTATATTTATATAAATCTCTCCCTTTACTCTTGTCTTCACGTATATGCAGATAGATTCGCTCTATATTAACCATAGTAATCCTCTCTTTTTTACAATAACCTACAAAATCTGCTGAGCAGACCATTTCTTATATCATTTTCTCTTCTATAAAAGTCCCTACAATGGCTGTAAAGCACTCATTTTTACAGAAACGTTCTTTCCGTTCATTGGTTAATTCTTGTGCTCTTTGCGCATTATAAGTTCCTTTTGGGAAACTATTTTGCTTTTTCTCTCTGCTGTACTGGAAGAAATATTGAGCTCTTCTGCTTTAAATTTCTGTTTCATTCCGTTTACAAGATATGCTCCTGTTTCATACCTTTACTCCCGAATTAAATGTTCATATTTCATTATCTATTTGGTTTTATTCAACAAAAAAAGCATTTTTTTTCAAAGGAAAAAGACTTTTTTGTTTCTTTCCTTTTTTGTTTGATAAATTGTATTTATCTTATAAATACCTATAAAATTGCAGTTACCAATTGAATATACATTAGGTAGCCTCTATCTTCCTAGAGAAAGGCTATCCAAAAACTTTTCGGACAGCCTCTCCTTTTCAGAATTATATTAGAACTTATAAGTAAATCCTGCTCCGAAAGCCTCCCTTACCTGGAATGCTTTAGCAGCATCATCATCATAGATAGTTTGGAATATTAAGTTAGTAGAAATATAGTCATTAACTTTCATCATTAGATTGAAAGTATAATCTATGTCAATATTTCCTGGCTTGTCAAGGTAGTTACTATAGAGGTTAAGTGTATTTTCAAGAGTGATATTCTCAAAAACATCAAATTTAGCATATCCATTTAGGGCAGCACCAAATTCATAACGAGAAGTCTTCCCTTGTTCTACTCCGAAATGAGCTCCTGTCTCTGTAAATTTTTTCGCAGTAAAGATAAGCCTTGAGGTAGCGGGAGCAATATTTACCTTAAGATTATCATTTTTCTTCCAAAGCATACCAGGACCAAAAGAAAGGTATCCAGGAGCCATAAACCGAGTAGTTTCTGTTCGGGTTTGATTCCCTTGAGAGTCAGTTCCATATTTATAACCTTTGTCCAATTGAGTCTGGAAATTAACAAAGAAAGAGTAGTACCATTGAGAATCTTCCTTAATTTGAGCTCCTAATAAGGAAGTAATTGCAAATCGGTCACTGGTTTTCTTAGAAAAGGCGTCCCCATCTACTTTAGTAAGACCATAATCAACAAGGAGCTTATTATCCCAAGCCCAGAGTCCTTTTTTATAATTAGCATCATAAGAAAGGTTTAGGTTTCCCCCATAATTATTGGTACCTCCTCCTGTCCAATCATGGTTGAAAGCGGTTTGATTGAAAAGTAGGGAAACAATTCCTGCACGAGTCCAATTGCTCTCAGTTGTAGTTTCATTCCCATTTCCAGTAGCTGAGGCATTTCCTTCTTGTTCTTGAGCAAAAGTAGCAATACACCATAGGGTGCATGCTGAAAACATAATCTTTTTCATTGTTCGATAATTTTAAAATATTAGTATTTAAATTTTGCGGCAAAGATACTTATATTTTTTTAATAAACAAGAGAAATGTCATTATATATAAAAAATCTTTACAAATAGAAATATAATTTAAATAAAAAGGACTGAAATCCTTAGAAATCAGCCTTTAAGTAAAGTTATAACTATCTATATTTATAAAGTTTCTTTGTGAATATGGTGTTTCTTTTTTTCCTGCTCTATTTCGTAGGCAGTCTTAAAAGGACGGATAATTAATCTTACCCCCTTATTGTACTGAAAATATTGGACAATCCAGTTTGAAAGGGTAACCATTTTATTACGAAATCCCACAAGAAAAGCCAGATGGACGGTAATCCATAATATCCAGGCGAACCATCCAGAAAAGCGCATTCCCCTGAGCTCTACTACAGCTTTATTGCGTCCTACGGTTGCCATAGAACCTTTGTCAAAATAGTTAAAAGGTATCATAGCTTTATTGCAGAAAATCCTTTTTAGGTTTTTAGCTAATAATTTCCCTTGTTGAATAGCGGGTTGGGCTACCATAGGATGTCCTTTGGGTTGTTTTTCATTAGCCATGCAGGCTATATCTCCTATAGCAAATATATTGTCATAACCTTTTACTTGATTGAATTCATTGACAGCATAACGTCCACCTATAATACTTTCTTGAGAAAGTCCCTCTATAAGATTGCCTTTTACTCCTGCTGTCCAGATAAGGGTGTAGGCTTGGAAATTATGAGTATTGGTAACTACATTCTCTCCATCATAATCCTTTACAAAAGTATTGAACCAAATGGAAACACCCATCTTTTCAAGATATTCTTTAGCCTTTTCACTTGATTTCTCCCCCATGCCAATTAGTAAACGAGAATCTGCTTGAATCAAATTTACATTCATTTTACGAATATCCAAGTCCGGATAGTCTGTGGGAAGGATGTGCTTTTTAAGTTCAGCAAAAGCACCTGCAAGTTCCACTCCTGTAGGACCTCCTCCTACAATTACAAAGTTCATGAGACTATTACGTTCCTCTAAGTTATTAGTAAGGATAGCCGCTTCTAAGTTTTGAATAACTAAGCTACGCATATCTACTGCTTCAGGAACAGTCTTCATAGGCATTGCATACTTCTGGATGTTAGCATTACCGTAGAAGTTTGTTTGAGAACCGGTAGCAATAACTAAGTAATCATAAGAGAGTTCTCCTAAATCCGTTAAAATACTTTTTTTATCAGGATAAATATGCTTTACCTCAGTAATACGAAAGTGAAAATTAGGCTCCTTTTTGAAAATAGATCGTACAGAATAGGCAATAGAATCAGGTTCCAAACCTGCAGTGGCTACTTGGTAGAGTAGAGGTTGAAAAGTGTGATAATTAGTTTTATTGATAAGCACTACCTGCATTTTGGAAAAATTCAGTTTCTTGACAATATTAATTCCTCCAAATCCTGCACCAATGACAACAATACGTGGCAAATTAGTGGTAGGGATATTCAATTGAGTAATATCATTCATTTTTATTTTTGTTTTACTAATAAATAAGTGAGGAAATTTATAAATGTTTACGGGTCTCCTTTATAATTTTAGTTGCATTTCCTAAGAATACTCTATCTTCTATCAATACAATAGGACGCTTTAAGAAGGTATAATGTTCTAGAATAAGATTTTTGTAGTCCTCCTCTGAAAGAATTTTTTCATTTAGTAGTCGTTCTTTATATAGTTTAGACCTTTTATTGAAAAGAAGTTCATATTTTCCAGTTATATTTTTTAGAATTTCTAGGTCTGCTTCACTGATAGGGTCTTCCTTTATATCTTGAAAAATGAAGCTATCTAAGGGACGTATTTCATGGAGGATACGTTTGCAAGTGTCGCAGCTACTCAGGTAATAAATTTTTCGAATTGGGGTCATTTTCTTTTAGCATCATTTAATTTGAAGGATAGCCAAGGACTGACTTCAGACAAAGGAATTTTAACCTCTAAGATTCCTGTACTATAAGGAGCTATTTCATATGGGTTGTATAAAAGAATAAGATTATCCTTATCAAACCCAATATTCTTTGGGAGAGAAAAGATATCATTTTCAAAGATGAATCCTCCATCACTAAATTCTTGGTTCTTAGATAAGTTAAAAGTTTCTCTAAAGTGTTTTTCAGCTAAAGCTAATACCTTTTCTTTATCTGTAAAAAGTTCCTCTTGAGAGTAAAAAGCTCCTGTGGGCTTAAAGTTCATAAAAGTAGTCCATCCTACAGGATGAGCACCCCCAAGATACTCATAACCAAATCTTTGTAAAGATATTAAGACATCACTTTGGTAAATGATAGTATCCACCACTTCAATTTGATAAGGAGATATTCCTTCGAATTGTTGTTTATCAGATCTATACTGTGTTAGAAAAAGTTTTCCTGCTTCTTCTATATCCATAAGGGTATCTTTTGCAGTAAGCATCTTAACTAATTGCCTTTGAATGGAATCATTGAATATTTTGGCAAATGCTTTAGGACTTTCACAGAACATGTAATTGATAGAAACTTCTGCACAATCCTCTCCATCACAGTCATTTAATATAATTTCTTGATTTTTAAAATGATACTCTTTGTTATAAGCGAACCAAAAGTAACCACCTACAAGAATAGCCATTAAGCTAAAAGCAATAATAAAATAAATTTTTTTTCGAGACATTTTGCTTATAAAATAAGGGCAAAAGTAGTTTTTTTTCAGAAACAAAAAAATAAAATCGGACTTATTTGTTTTTTTTAACATAGATGTTTTCGGCTATAATGGAAGAAATATTGAATATTTTTCCATCTAATTGGATTTCAAGAGAATTATCAAAGGGTTGAATGTCTAAAACATTTATTTCTTTTCCTATGGAAATTTCTATTTTATTAAGGTATTGTAAGAATTCCCTGGAAGTATTTTTTACTCCCACACAATGACCACTTTCTCCTTTTTTGAGTAGGCTGAGGAGCTCACTCTTAAATTGAGGAACATTACCGAATTTATCTGGGATGGGATCTCCATGAGGATCTTTTTCGGGGTAAAGAAGAAATTTATCTAATTTTTCTATAAGTTTATCGGATTGGATATGTTCTAATTGTTCTGCTATTTCATGAATTTCTTCCCAAGAAAAATGAAGTTTTTCAGCTAAGAATACTTCCCAAAGACGATGTTTCCGTATGACAAAAAGAGCATTTTTTTTCCCTTTTTCAGTGAGGGATACACCTTGATATCGCTTGTGTTCTACCCAGCCTTTTTCGTGGAGTTTTTTTAGCATATCAGTAACAGAAGAAGCTTTGGTTTGCATGGCTTCTGCAATAGCGTTAGTAGTTACCTCCATATTCTCTTCATGACTAAGGTGATAGATGATTTTTAGGTAATTTTCTTCAGAAAAAGTCATATCTATTGAAATTTTAATTGAATGATAGAGTTCATTTCTTTCTGTATTTTTTGAGCTTCTTCATGAGCTTTCTCAGCAAAGTTCTCCCCTTGTGAAGCATAGATGATAGCTCTTGAAGAATTGATGATAAGCCCCACAGACTCATTCATACCATACTTGCATACCTCTCTGAGGTTTCCTCCTTGTGCACCTATTCCTGGAACAAGCAGAAAAGAATTAGGGATAATTTTTCGAATTTCAGATAAATATTCTATCTTGGTAGCTCCTACTACATACATAAGGTTTTGAGCATTCTCCCATTGTTGCGAGATAGTAAGTACTTTCTTGTATAGTGGTATACCCTCGCAGGAAAGTGTTTGAAAATCAAAGGCTCCTTTGTTAGATGTTAATACTAAGAGAATAGTTATTTTATTCTTAAAAGCAAGGAAGGGCTCTACTGAATCCTGTCCCATATAAGGGGCTACAGTTATACTATCGAACTGTAAGTCATCGAAAAATGCTTTGGCATACATTGTAGCTGTATTGCCTATGTCTCCTCGTTTGGCATCGGCAATGGTAAAGATATTGGGATAGTATTCATTCAAATAATTGATAGTCTTCCTTAAGGATTGCCATCCTTTCTCTCCATAAGCTTCATAGAAAGCAATATTAGGTTTGTAAGCGATTGCGTATAAGTGAGTAGCATCAATAATGGCTTTATTGAAAGCAAAAATAGGATCCATTTCTCTTAATAGAAAAGGAGGAATTTTATTTAAATCCACATCTAAACCTATACAAAGAAAGGATTTTTTAGTAAATATTTCTTGTTTGAGTCTTTCTAAGTAGAAATCTTTCATATAGTAAAGTGTATTTTAATAGGATTTGTTTTTTGCTAATTGGTCTATATATTTTTCTATAGACATACCGTCAACCAAGATGCCCTTGAGCACCATTTGTCCCTTGTAAACAACGATCTGTGCATAAGCATTTTTAAGTAATGTATCAGCAATAGGAGCTTTATTCTCATTCATATAATAACGATTATCTGGCATTTCAATTCGTACTTTACCTCCATCAGTGAGGATTCCATCTGTTTTTACTTTTATATAGATATCTGTATTTGTAGGCTTTGTATCAATTACTTTATCGTAAATGACTACTCCTACACTATCTTTTTTAAGAGTTATATAGAGGTCATTAATTTTGTAATATTCATTTTGCATATAAGAAGGTAAATCTACATTGAGGTTTTTATAGTTTATCCATACGTATCGCCCACGAAAGGCATCATAAGGATCAATAGGTTCAATCTTGAAAAGGAAAGTCTCTCCTTTATGTAAGATGATTTCTCTTTCTATAATCATTTTCAAGGGGAATGATAATTGTGCTAATATCATGAGAGCAAAGGCTATAATAAGATATTTTTTACGCATTTTTTTTCTGTTTTAGAATGAGGTAATTTACAACAAAAAAGCTTAATCCTAAGATGATAAAGACGATTCCTTTGATTACAAAGGAAAGAGAAGAATCAAAAAAACGATAGGTAACTTGAACTGAAATAGTTAAAAGCCCAAAATTAACTAAGAGAGTACGTTCGCTCTTAAATCCTTTCCATAAATAGTAACTTCCGATGACAAGGATTGCTAAGTCATATAGGTAAGGAAGTCTTATGAAAGCAAGAATCATATACACTATTGGATAAAAAATGATAAGATCAAGAATTTTTTCCCTTTTATCTAAGAGATAATACTTTATAAGTAAAGGGATATAAATGAAAGCAAAAAGGAGCAAAGAAGGGAGTAAAGATTGAGGTGGATGATGCACATATAGTGCTTCTTTGACAAAGAAGCAGATAACTAAGCAAAGGATAGCTAATACTTTGTAAGCATTGTAGTAAATATGTGATTGTAAGTACTTTCCTATGATAAGAAAGGCTCCTGAGAGGAACACCAAGCAGGTAGCATAATCATCTTTAAATTTAATATTATCTAAAAAGGAGCAAAGAGCTATACCTATGAAGAGAGCAGTAAGTCCGTGTAATATTCCTGTAATATAGTTGGATGCCTTATGCTTTAAATGCCAAAGATAAAAAGGAAGTACTAAAACAAAGGCAATGAGGGAGGAGAAAAAGGTAAACCATTCTCTGTCCATTCCAAGTAGGCAAAGTGTTCCTATACCTATATAACATAAAATAGCTGTAGCTCGTGAGCGCATCAGATAAAGGGTGGGAAGAGCTAAAAATATCCAAAGCGATAGAAAGTCAGCAAAAGAGCTTTCAGGCAGATTATATACCTGATGTATCATGGCAATAGCTGCTCCTATAGCAAGACTTGTAAAAACGGCAACAGCTTCAGCGTACCAAGAATTAATACCTTTCTTAAATAGCAAGTAACCGCAACCTATTTGTCCTACCAATAAGGGGAGAAAAGAAAAAAGAGTTTTAATCCATCGAGGAAGTTCATCCCAATTATGAGCTAAAAGCACGATGATTCCTAAACCAATCAAACTAGCTCCCAACACGCCAAAAATTATTAAAAGTTTGTGAGAGGTAGAAGTTCTTTTCCGTTCTTGTATATATAATCGAATATGATCAGCTACTTCTTGGGTAATTACTTGTTGGGCTACAAGTTCTTCGAGTTCTTTTAAAAGTTTCATATTTTGATTGTTTATAATGAATCATCAAATAAGTTCTCATCATAATAACATATCTTGTCTCCTACCAAACGAGCAGGAGTTGTGTAAGGATGTATTTCATATTTTCCTATTCCCATAATATGACGTACCTCCCAACCCTTTACTTTAAGAGCGTCAGAGACCATGGAACGATGACAACGCCACCAGAGAGCCTCTGCACACATATAAGCAGTAGTCTCTTTCTGGGCAATAGCTATGAGTGTATTTAACCCTTTTCGGAAGTCCTCAGTTTCCATATAATCTGCATAACCACGAAAAGAAGTATTATGCCAACGATCATTTCTAGAATTTTTCATTACTTTTCGCTTGCCTCCTAAAGCAGATAAATGACTATAAGTAATCCCTTCTTTTCCTAAAAAAAGAGCCAAAGACTCTTTATTATATTGAGGATACTTAGTAGAGGAAGGGAAAGAACGTATATCTACCAAATGGGTAATATTAAAGGATTTTAACCATAAAATAAATTCCTCTATAGGATGGGTGGAATGACCGATAGTATAAATAATCATACTTTATCAAATTGAATAGATTTAGCTGCTAAAACTTTTACAAATTTATCTACATATAGTTGTTTTTCTTTGGATTTATATTGTTCTATATAGCGAGGATGTTCTAAGACGATCATTTTCTTAAATAAGGATGCTTCTTTATTAAGCTTTTCAAGAAAAATAGCATTCTTCTTTCCCAAAATATAGACTTCTGAAGTATCTAACCCTAGAGCAATATGTTTTTTCAAAGAAGCTATCATATAATCCTTAGTCATTGCAAAAAGATTGATATCATCATAATAATTGGCATTAAGCCATGTACCTTGAGGTGTTTTACGTACTATAGCCAGAGGAAAAGGAGAATTAATATAGAAATTTTTATAAAAAGTTGCTACTCCTCCATATTGAGTAATCATATCATACACGAACACAGAGGAAACCTCATGAGTACGAGCTGAAAGCATAGGAATTCCACAATCATTCTCTAAATGTTTAGTATCAGTAAAAGGAACTCCCGTAACACCTGCTCCATGTCTACTGGGATTGATACCTATAATAAATCTACGAGAATCATTATCATTGTAATACTTATGATAGAAGGCGGCCATTACTTCTATAGTTTCAGGATTATCCAGATAAGGATTTAGTACAGCAAATCCCTCAGGAAGTGTACCATTATATTGTAACTCCTTGTTAAACTGTATAATACGATCTCCTATGGTAGTAGATAAGGAGGACTTTCTTTTCTCTCTCATAGGTTTTATAAAAGTTTCTTAGTTGTTAGATATTCTATACTGTCCTCGATAATTTGATACACAGTATCCAATTGCTTATTAGTCATGATATAAGGAGGTAATACATATATAGTGTGGTATACAGGTCGTAAAATAACTCCATGATTAATATAATATCTATAAAGTTCATTGCGAATAGAACCATAATATTCTCCTGTGTCAGGTACTTTTAAATCCATAGCAAAGATAACACCGAGAGTACGTGTACGAGCTACTTTAGGGTGCTTATCCATTTTAGCAGCAAAAGCTATATGTTTGGCATGAATACGTTTCAGATTGGCTTGCATTTCTTCTTCTTGTAACATTTTGAGGCTCTCTAAAGCAATAGCACATCCAGTAGGGTTTGCCATAAAGGTATGCCCATGAAAGAGCGCTTTACTGATGTCATCACTATAAAAAGCATCATAGATTTCCTCTGTAGTAGTAGTGGCTGAAAGGGGGATAGTACCTCCTGTAAGTGCTTTGGAAAGACAAATTATATCGGGCATTTGAGTGAGGTAATCACAAGCGAATTTTTTTCCCGTTTTCCCAAACCCGGTCATTACTTCATCAGCAATGGTTAGTACTTTATTCTTTCGGCATATTTCTATAAGTTCATCCAATATTTCTGGAGCATACATGCGCATTCCAGCAGCTCCTAATACTAAGGGTTCGAAGATAAAACCTGCACACTTATATTCTGAAAGAACTTCCAAAAGTCGTTTTTTACAGGCTTCTTCTTTACCTTTTTCAGGAATAGGAATACGCACTACATCTAAAAGCTGTCCTTGAAAGGCAGTGGTATAAAGAGAAATGCCAGAGACTGCCATAGCAGCAAAAGTATCTCCATGAAAAGCCTCTTCAAAAGCAATGAAAGTAGTGCGCTTATCTCCACGATTATAATGGTATTGTAGGGCAATCTTGATGGCTACTTCTACAGCTGTAGAACCATTGTCAGAGAAGAAAACTTTACTTTGGTTTTTTGGGAGTATTTTTATAAGATTTTCCGCTAAATCACAAGCAGGCTGATGTGTAAATCCTCCAAAAAGAACATGTTCTAAAGAGGTAAGCTGTTCATAAGCTCTCTTAGCTAAGCGCTCATTACTATGTCCGTATGGGTTTACCCACCAAGAAGCAATAGCATCTATGTAAACATTACCTTTTTCATCCCATAGTAGTGCATCTTTCCCTTTTGTTATAGCAATAGGGGTGTCGCTGGTTTTGTGTTGAGTATAAGCGTGCCAAAGGTATTTTTGGTCTTTTTCTGTAAGTGTCATTGTTTTTTAGGCAAAGGTAAGAATTTATTAGGAATAAAAAATGGATTAATCTATTTATTTTTTGACAAGACTAATCTTTTTGAAAAATATTTATATAAAAATAGCTATGAAATCGTGGAAAATCATTATTTTTGCAGAAAAAATTTTCTTATGAAATACAAGAGAATTCTTCTTAAGTTAAGTGGAGAAGCCCTTATGGGGGGAAGACAGCATGGTATTGACCCGGCAAGGCTTAAAGAATATGCTATTGAGATAAAACAAGCAGTTAACCGAGGAGCTGAGGTAGCTGTGGTTATCGGTGGAGGAAATATTTTCCGAGGAGTAGCAGGGGCTAGTAATGGTATGGATAGAGTGCAGGGAGATTATATGGGGATGTTAGCCACTGTTATCAATTCTTTAGCTTTACAAAGTGCTTTAGAGGACGAAGGAGTACTTACCCGATTGCAGACAGCTATCACAATGGAAGCTATTGCAGAACCTTTTATTCGTAGGCGAGCCATTCGTCATTTAGAAAAAGGTCGTGTAGTTATCTTTGGGGCGGGAACAGGAAATCCCTATTTTACTACTGATTCGGCTGCAGTACTTCGTGCTATAGAGATTAATGCAGATGTGATTCTCAAAGGTACTCGTGTGGATGGTATTTATACTGCCGATCCAGAGAAGGATCCTCAAGCAACCAAATATGGACATATTACTTTTTCTGAAGCTATAGATAAAGGATTGAAGATAATGGATATGACAGCCTTTACTCTAAGTCAGGAAAATCACCTTCCTATTATAGTCTTTGATATGAATAGAAGAGGAAATTTAGCTAAAGTAATAGCAGGAGAATCTGTAGGAACTATTGTGTATGATTAAGATTTGGTCTCTCAAATGATTATTAACGGTTCATCATGAAATGATTATATAGTCTAACTTATTTTAAATAATTTTCCTATGGGACATGAACATCACCATCATCATATACCAGATCTGAGACGAATTAATCAAGCCTTTTATGTGGGAATAGGTGCTAATGCACTTTATACTCTTATTGAATTTGTAGTTGGTATTCATATTAATTCTTTAGCTCTTATTTCTGATGCTAGCCATAACTTAAGCGATGTGGCGACTTTGATTATTTCCTTGTTAGGGATGAAATTAGCCCAAAAAGGTGCTACGGAACTTTATACGTATGGGTATAAGAAAGCTTCTATCTTAGCTTCATTTATTAATGCAGTCATTCTCTGCTTGATTGTTATTAAAATAGGGGTAGAGAGTATTGAACGTTTTTCAAATCCTCCTCAAATGCAAGGAGGAATGATCATTATTACGGCTTTGATAGGAATCTTTATCAATGGACTTTCTGCTTTTCTCTTTTATAAGGGGCAAAAAGAAGATATCAATATCAAAGGCGCTTTCTTGCATCTTTTAGTGGATGCTTTAGTGTCTCTTGGAGTAATTGTTTCAGGGGCTATTATTTCCTTTACAGGATGGAATATTATAGATCCTATTATCAGTTTTATTATTGCTTTTGTAATATTATTTTCTACATGGTCTCTTCTTAAAGAGAGCGTTAAACTTATATTAGATGGAGTACCACAGCAGGTATCTAATGAAGAAATACAGCAAGTATTGCTTAATCATCCTAAGATTTCTTCAGTTCACCATTTACATATATGGGCATTAAGTAGCTCTGAGAATGCCTTAACGGCACACTTAGTGTTAAAAGAAGGGGTCTCTTTAGAGGATTTTATGGAAGTGAAGAAAGAACTTAAGCATCAACTTTTTCATGAAGGAATTCAACATACAACTTTTGAAATAGATACTTATTCATTTACCTGTGGAGAAACTACTTGTCAGTAAGAAATTGAGAAAAATGGGAAAAAAGAGGCTACCCTTTTCGGACAGCCTCTTTTTATTAAACTATTTTAAAACATTCAAAACAGCTTCATAATCAGGCTCATTAGTAATTTCATCTACTTGCTCTGTATAAATAACTGTCTCATTTTCATCTATGACAATAATAGCTCGTGATAACAAGCCCTTTAGAGGAGTATCTAAAAGTTCTACATGATATTTACTAGAGAAGTCTCCACGGAAGTCAGAAAGTACTTCTACATTTTTAAGTCCTTCAGCTCCACAGAAGCGTGCCATAGCAAAAGGTAAATCCTTAGAAATACAAAGAATTTTAGTATTCTTAAGGTTGTTAGCTTCTTGGTTAAATCGTCTTACAGAAGCTGCACAAACTCCTGTATCTACACTAGGAAATATACTAAGCACTATACGGTGCCCCTTATAGTCAGAGAGAGATTTCTCTTTTAAATCACTGCTTACAGCCATGAAATTAGCAGCTATGCTACCTACTTTAGGTAATTCTCCTGCGGTGGTTGCAGGTTCATTATGAAATGTAATTTTTGCCATAAAAAAAATATTTTATCTGATGCAAAATTAAGAATTATTTGTTAAAAAAATACTTTTTAGTCTTTAAAATATTTGTTAAATGAAAAACTTAGTCTAATCGTCCTTGTAAGAATTTTTTAACTTTAGTTTTATTGTAGCCTTTTCCTTCTTCCATATCTTCTGTTTTACGAATGGAGAGTATATTTCCTCGTTTGTCAAGAATAAGAAAAGCAGGGTAACCGTATTTTTCACCAGGATTACCATACTTAGCAAAGGCTCTTTCATTTTTATTCTCAGGAGAATAATTCAGATGATAGTATACATATTTCTTATTTAAAATTGCTTTAAGTTCGGGATCCGTAGTTACTAGATGATTAAAGCGTAAACACCATATACACCAATTACCACCTATTTGTATTAGGAGTTTTTTGTTTTCCTTTTTGGCTTGAACGAGTAGCTCTGTTATGCGAGTGTCCCCATCCTCCATTGGATCATAGGGTTTAGGTAAGGACATTTTTTCTTGAATAACCTCTGTAGTGTTATTTTGAGAAAACACTACAGAATGTCCTAATATTATTAGGAATAATAGAATATATTTTTTCATGATAATTAATTAAAAAATAGGAAGTGAAAGTTACAAAGCAAAACGCAGTTAATGCCAACGATTAAGATAAAGTCCTCTGTATTCGCAAAGGCGAAGTTAAGGATAAAGCCCTATTATGAAGGCATAAAATATACCACTGAAGCAATAACACTGATACTTCATCAATAGGATAAACGTTTTGAACACAGAGCGAAAATCAATGGGAGTGTTAGATATAAGATAATTTGCTTTATAACTTCCCAAATCAAACTTCTATAAATCTGTTATAGGTCAACTATTTTATAGAGATTGAACCTTCTTTTTGTAATAATTCCTTGATCTCAGTTTCATATTTATGAGGTATAATAATTCTGAAATTGGCAACTTCTTCCTTAATTTTTGCAAGTTTTGTAGTCTTTTCAACCACTAGCTGATTAACTTTCGTTTGTCGTTCCTGTTCTAAGCGTTGTTTTTCCTGTTCGTATTCTATTTTGTGTTTGTTTTCTGCTTCACGAAACTTAGCTTTATAGAAATTTACTTCACTTTCAAACTGTCGATGTTCTGCTAAAAGTTGTTCCTGTAATTGTTGTAGCTCCTCTAAGTTATACAAAGGAGTATTTTTTATTTTAAAAACTTGCTCTCCTACTTCTCTGAAAGAAATAAGTTCTTTCTTAGTAAGGGCGGTACGTACTTCATCAAAGTTATGAATATACTTACCTATATGAGCGGCTTTAGCTTCAGCTTCTTTATAGTGGACGACTTCTTCTAATGGAAGAGTTTTAAGATAATCTTCAATCGTAATCTCTTTAATCTTACTAAGTTCCTTGTAATCAATAGGAGAAACCTCCCTCTCTACTTCAGTTATTACATTTTTTAGTTTTGTATTTAAGATTTCAAGGCGGTCATCTTTTTCCTTAATAGCTGTGCGCAAATAGGCAGAAATGGCATATAAGGTACCTATCTGAGAGAGTTTTTCTTTAATATTCTCTACCTTAGTGAAGTTGTCCAAAGGTTCTCCATCAAGGCTTGCTGTATGGGTTTCTATATTGTTGACACGATCCTGGATAGGTTTGAGATATTCTTTGATACGCTCACACACATAATTTGCCTGAGAGGAAGTGAGTCCAGAGGTATTGAAATAAGGATTTTTAGTTTGTAGGTTATCCATAATAAGTCTCAATAATGGAATTAAATAATAAGCATAGCATCCCCATAAGAGAAAAATTTATATTTTTCTTTTACGGCTTCTTCATAAGCATTCATAATAAGTTCATGTCCTGCAAAGGCAGAAACCATCATGAGTAAGGTGGATTTTGGAGTATGAAAGTTAGTGATCATGGCATTGGCGACACCAAAATCATAAGGAGGAAAGATAAATTTGTTAGTCCACCCGATAAAGGGATTTAATGTATTATGAGAAGATACTGAACTTTCCATAGCACGCATGACAGTAGTTCCTACAGCACATACACGTTTGCCAGCTTCTTTCGCTTTATTAACAATATCACAAGCTTCTTGAGGAATAATGATTTCTTCACTATCCATTTTATGCTTAGAAAGATCCTCTACTTCTACAGGATTGAAAGTGCCTAACCCAATATGAAGAGTAAGTTCAGCAAAATTAATTCCTTTTATCTCAAGACGTTTCATTAATTGTTTGGAGAAATGCAAGCCTGCGGTAGGAGCAGCTACAGCTCCCTCATATTTTGCATAGATAGTTTGATAACGCTCCTCATCCTCAGGTTCTACAGGGCGAGAAATATATTTTGGAAGAGGCGTATGTCCTAATTCTAATAGTTTATTTCGAAAGCCTTCGTATGACCCGTCAAAGAGGAAACGTAAGGTACGACCACGAGAGGTGGTATTATCAATTACTTCAGCTACTAATTCTTCTTCAGGGTCAAAAAAGAGTTTGTTCCCAATGCGTATTTTTCGTGCAGGATCTACCAAAACGTCCCATAAACGTTGTTCTTTATTAAGCTCACGCAAGAGGAAGACCTCAATTTTGGCATTTGTTTTTTCCTTATGTCCATAAAGACGTGCAGGAAATACTTTTGTATTATTTAGGACAAAAACGTCACCATCATCAAAATAATCAATAACATCCTTAAATAAGCGATGTTCTATTTTTTCTGTTTTACGATGAACCACCATAAGACGTGCTTCATCGCGATTTTCACTAGGATATTCTGCAAGGAGTTCCTTAGGAAGGTTGAAGTTAAAGCTAGATAATTTCATCTGGTATTATCAAATAGTATTTAAGAGTACAAAGATACAACATTTTACAGGATCTTGTCAAGAAATTTATTAATTATTTTATTCTCTCAAGTATTTTGTCTGCGATTCCTGTAATAGAAAGTCCCTCACAAGGAATTATAAAGGAAGCTTGAGTATAGAAAGAATAACGTTCGAAAAGATGTTTATTAATAAATTCTTCTAATTTTCCCTTTGAAAGATGAGCAATAAGAGGTCTTTCTTTTTGATATACAGATAATCGTTGCATGAGTACTTTAGCCGGTAATTGTAAATAAAAAACATAGGGGGTCGCTTTATTGATAAGTTTCATGGCGTTTCCATAACAAGGAGTTCCTCCCCCTAAAGAAAGTACTATTTGAGAGGGAGAAAGGAGAAGTTCCTGTAGATACTCTTGTTCTTTATGACGAAAATATATTTCTCCTTTTTCAGAGAATATTTCCGAGATTTTTTTCTCTTCTTTTTGTTCTATGAAGGTATCTAAATCATAAAAGGGAAGTGACAGGATAGAAGCTATATGCTTTCCAATGGCTGATTTTCCACTTCCCATATAACCTAAAAGAATAATTTTTTCAGTCATAAGTAACTGTTTTGTAATAAATTAAAAACTGAATAAAAATAAAGTGCAAAATTAATTATTTTTCTGCTTGTTTATATAAAAAAAAACCGTAAATTTGCACCCGCATAAAAATCTTTTTGAGATTAGTTTTTAGGACTTGGTAGCTCAGTTGGTAGAGCACAACACTTTTAATGTTGGGGTCCTGGGTTCGAGCCCCAGCCAGGTCACTCTTATTTTTAAGATTTATAAATTTACGTGGCGACTTGGTAGCTCAGTTGGTAGAGCACAACACTTTTAATGTTGGGGTCCTGGGTTCGAGTCCCAGCCAGGTCACAGTTAATAAATTTATTTGAAGACTCGGTAGCTCAGTTGGCAGAGCACGACACTCTTAATGTTGGGGTCGTGGGTTCGAGGCCCACCCGGGTCACAAGTTTTAGTTTCATAACTGAATTTGTTGAGTTTTTCTTAGCCTATGTGGAGAAATTGGTAGACTCGCCATCTTGAGGGGGTGGTGCTCGTTAGGGCGTGCTGGTTCGAATCCAGTCGTAGGCACAAAAGTCCTTAGTAAGATATACTAAGGATTTTTTGTTTTTTAAAAGTTGATTTTTATGCTGAAAGACCTTTTACAAAAAGATTATCAATTACTTGTAGCAATTAATCAGACAGGAACTATCTCATGGGATACTTTTTGGATTGCTATTACTAATGCTTGGAATTGGATTCCCTTTTTTATTCTGATTCTATGGATAAATTTCTATTTTTTCTCTAAGAGAGAAGCATGGAGAATCTTCTTTTATACATTAGGTATATTGTTATTGACAATAGTAATTACCAATACTACTAAAGAAATTGTGGCTAGGTTACGTCCCTTGCATACAGCATCACTTATTCCTCATTTGCGTATTATTTTGCAGGAAAAAGGATATAGCTTTTTCTCAGGGCATACAAGCAATAGCTTTGCTATTTGTACTTTCTTATATCTTGTTTTTAGAAAAAGAATAAAAGTAGCTTTTTGGGTTTTTCTTTGGCCCATTCCTTATGCATATAGTCGTATGTATTTAGGAGTACATTTTCCCACAGATATATTTATTGGTATTTTAGTAGGAATAGCTACAGGGACTATAGGTTATTGGGTTTATAAAAAGAGACAAAATACAACCCTCTCTCCATAGAGAAAGAAAATCAAAGAGACACATTTTCTTATATATTCATTGCTTTGTGATAGGTTAACATTCTCTTATGGTTTCTCGGTAGCTTATCCTGCTTTTTGACTTCCTCCAAATAGAGATCTACCACTTCCTTACCAAAGGCTTTTACAACAGGTGGATTGGGACGGTCTAAGAACTCTATAAAACGAGGAATAGGCAAGTAATCCCAAGCCAGTACGTGAGCCAAATAGGTCTTCAGGTAGCTGAGATCCTCCCCTCGGGCGATTGCCTGACAGAGGTACTCATAGCCCAAATCACGGGATGGACGCTTCTCAAAGAGCAAGCATGCCCCTATATAGAGCCATCCGCTATGGTGCACCCTGAGGCCGTGGCGTAATATGGCTTCCAAAGGGAGTGACATATTGCGCACCTCATTGGCTTCGTTCATTGTTGCCGATGTACTGATATAAGCACAGAGTAAGGCATCGGAGTAATGGGGGTTGAGGCTTAGTTTGTACTCAATGTCTTGAGCAGGAACCAATTCTCCTTCATTGGCATTGTAGTAATAATAAAGTGCATTATTCCGATTCACATTTCTGTATCTGGCAAACTGATTACAATGGTATTTAAACTCATCGCCGACTTTTCCATTTTGATAGGTTACTTTTTCCCAACCATAACAAATATAGAAAGGTCTCACTACGCTGGGGATATCCTTTGCTGCTGTTGTTTCAAATATTTCGAACTCTGCGCCGGGGTGCTTGATACGGGTGATTTGTGTCCAAAGTGGCAAGAATTCCTCCGCTAATTGTATCTCATCAGTTAAGTCTAAGTAATACCTAATAGCAGGAGCATAGGCACCTTTGAGTTGTTCCGCTTTTGCTTTGGCTACTGCCGATGCATCCTTGAATAGCAGGCGGTTGCAAGCTACAATCAGGTCGTCAAGATCAGGGGTTTTGCCTTTTGCTTCGTATTGTAGGAGCTTATCTACCAATACCTCCGCTTCTATATAGAAAGGTTCGTGTGTAGGAGTAGAGAGGAATGGTAGGGTGTCTTTTTCTTTGAGCTTTTGGAGGGTATACTCTATCTTGTGTAGGAGATAAGGAAATGCCTTCTTACTATTGTTAATACCTTTGTGCATCATTACTTCTTTCCTGAGTCTGTTTCCCTGTATATCTTTTCCTTGTTCATAGAGCATATTCACCTCTTTCCATTCTTTGTCAGTGTTATATACAGGAATTTTGGCACTTTGAGTACTCCACGATTCCAAGAACTGATATAATAAAGGTAATGTACTCACGTCCCACTCGCGAGAGTTGAGTTGTTTGAGATAAGGTTTTATTCGCTCAGTATAATCCGTAGGAATTTGGTCTTGCAAGCGTACCAGAGCATCAAAGAAGACATCAATGGTAGCCGCTGATTTCTCACGGATACAATCGCCGAGAAGGAAAAGCAGGGTATCTCCAGAGGAGGGGATAGGAATCGGAGTATAGGTGTTAGGGGTTATGGAGACAGAAGTTTCAGACACTTCTGAGGAGAGCTTCTCAAGAAGCTCTTGGGCTTTGCCTTTTAGGTAATCCTTGTAGGGTGCCACCACTTCCGTTAAGCCCTCATCGGCAAAATAAGTAGTGAGCAGGTCGGCTACTTTCTCTTGTAGCTTCACATCGGGTTGGGTAAAGAGCACAGCCAACTGTTCGCGGTAACTAAGGTCAGTAGGGGTTTGTTTTTTGAAGCCTTTAGCTAAGATTTCTACTCCTTGTAGGAGTGCTTTGGGTTGCTTCTCTACCGTGAAGGCGAGTGGAAACTGTTGCATAAAGCTTGCAAAGTCAAACAGAGGATCAGGGGCAATGACAGTAATGTATTCCATAGCAGTCTTTACCACACTACCTACTCCAGTTCCCAAAACAGCAAAGAGGGTTTGTTGGTACGCCAAAAGCTCGGTGTGAGTAGGGACAAGCCATTTGAGCAAACGACAATGCCAATCAAGGTGGGGTTTCTTCCATTGGTTGAGCAGAGACTCCAAAAGATACCCTACAAAGCTACGAGGGATTTGGTAGCCATGATGCATCAATAATTCAAATACCTCATCCCAATAGGTAGTTACCTTAGCAGAACCCAAGTCATTGGTCTTGCGTAGGGTGTTGTCACTCTTCCACTTAGAAAGGTCAAGCACTTTGGTCTCAATACGATAGAGCTGGAGGAGCACTTTTTCAATGGCTTCGGGGTTTTGCAAGAGAAAATGGACATCAGCAGTTACATAGCGGTTGAACATGGAGACCTCAAGTAGATTCTTTACAAAACGCTCCTCTTCAAAAGGAATCCAGCCTTTTTTATAGAAATACCACTGAAATCCAAAAGAGAGTCCATTAATCTCTTTATTGTAGCGTTCTTTGAGTATTTTTTTGATATAGTTATCTGGAGGAAACTGTGTAAAGTAGTTGATTACAGGTTCAAAATAGTAAGAACCCAAAATAGCATAGGGAGTTACTTGGTAAATTTCACCATAATAATTCTCTTTATTAATCATCACCTTTGCTAAATCACTTTCTTTGCGCACCATAGTGATCAGGGCATAGTTAAGAGCTTGAAAAACTTTATCTTTATAGCGATAAGTATCCTTTTTATCAACGTTCTTTCTTGGGAAATCTGTTTCTGAATAGGGGTCTAAATCCTTGATAGCTGCGATGACGTCGTAACGTTCCCTATCCGATAGCTGTGTAGTGATGTTGAGAATAGCCGAGAAATCTCCTTCGGCAATGGCGGTGATGAGTTTTAGTTTCATTTGTCACAAAAATTATCAAGATCTGAGTATTGTTGGTCTAAAAATACAATAGGTAGGCATTGGAAGTACCTATAATTCAATCCGCAGATGGTTATGGGTCTGTCCTTGAAAAGTCGGCCTATGGATATGGCAAAAGAAAGATCATCCCTGTCATAAGGAGAATCAAATACAAGTATTTGACTTTCCTCCCAAAAAGCGGTTTTGATAATCTTTTTGTTTTTAGCATCAAGGACTACCAAATAGCGTTTGTCGTGGATTTTTTCATATCCTTCGTTAGGACGGAAATCTCTTAGATAGCAGATGACTTCTTGGTCTTCGTATCGGTAAGTATTGCCCCAATAATATTCTTCATGAACGAAGGTATAAGGAAGTGGGAATTTCTCTTTGTCGACTTTGACCCAAGTCATGGGCTTCATTTGGTTCTCTACAAAAGGATTCTCTTTACCTATATAAGCATAAGCCTCCCAGTATATGCGATCTTCCTCTTGTGATATATCATCATTGGGATCATAGACTAATTCGAAGCCTATGTTGCATTCTTTCATGTCAATTTTGTTTTCATCACTATTGATATGTATATAAGCTACAGTTCTTACATTGGTAAGGGGATACTTCTTTAGTATATTTTTTTCGTAGTTGTATACAAATATGGTGTCACTTGGAGAATAATTAGTCTTTTCAAAGATTCTTTTCTTGTATTTATCGTCTAGGATGATGTATTGTTGTATCTTTTTGCCCTGAGAAAGCCTCTTTTGCATTTCTCTAATAGGTAGATCTAAGCTATCTAACTCATAGAAATCGGAGGGAGAAACATAAACCTCTCCTTTGCTATCTATATAAGATACATTTATTTGATATAATAGAATATTGTCGTGTATGGTTGGCTCAGGAAGCAACTGAAATGAGATGGTTTCTTCGCTATCGGTTACCGTACGCATACCTTTGCTTTGCGAAGAGCCATGGGTTGTTTCTTTTTCTTCTCCTTCCTGTGGATCAGGTGTGCCAGCTATCCAACGGCAAGCGGAAAGGAGCAGCAAGAGAGGTAGGAGTCTGATGTACATAGTGAATAATGAATAGTGAGGACAAAGATAGGGATTTTATTTTAGATTTGAAAATGGGAAGGAATTTTCTGAACTTAACATCATAGAGAAGAAATTAGATTTGGGATTCTATTTTGCTCATCCATATAGTTTTTGGGAGAGGGAGCTAAGTGAACATAGCAATAGAAATGTGTGTAATATATACCTAAGAATACTAATTTTAAAGGAATTACAGATAATTATTAAAACAAATACAATATAAAATTAATAATCAAGAAAAGTTTTAAGATTTGAAAAAACAAAAGATTTATTTTATAAATTTGTAAGCTAAAAAATTGCACTTGCAGGTTGAATCGGCAGTTTCTCAATGCAGATGCAGGATTTAATAGTAAATCACTAAGAGAATTTTTAGAAAGTAGAGAAATTATAGCTAACCTAATCCCCGAAATGGAGAGCAACCAGATGTTTATTTTGATGAGGAATTAGACAAAAACAGATTCAAGATTGAACAATCAAACGATTGACTTGATAGATATAAGAATCTGATAATGAGATATGAATATTTAGATATAACTTGAATAGGAATACTTCTATTAGAATTTATATCCAAGTTTCTCAAAAAAGTTTAAACACATTTCATATTGATTACTATGACCTAAAAAAGAGATTACTGAATAACATTCAATAATCTCTCTTTTAAAATTATTATATATATATTTTTTTAGAACTGATAAGTAACCCCCATTTTAAGTCCTCCTGAGGTAATAGTATTTCCCGTATTATGTTCTACAAATATTTCAGCATTTACCCCAAAATTATCTGTAAAGAAGTAACGAGCCCCTGTTTGTAAGCGAACTCCTAAACCTGAATCATATTCATAATCCCAATAGCGATTACCTTTATAGTCATTATCCCAATTATAATACCCTAAACTCATACCTCCATATACATCTAAAGGAGAAGGAAAGCGTAATAATTCACCTAAGTGATAGTTAGCGTTGGCAAGTACTCCAAAATTATTATAACGTACTCCTGCCACTTTATCAGTACGGTAGAATAATTCTCCTCCTACACTTATTTGATCAGTAACCCCAAAGTCGGCACCTACATACACGGGTATTCCCCATCCTGTAAAACCAAAGCCTCCATTGAGCTGCACGCCTCCTCTGTCCAAAGCCGCTTGTGCTGAAGCACTACTAATTGCTAGAAATATACTAGCTAAAACTAATAATTTTTTCATCTTTTTTTCTTTAAAAGTTATCTGCTGCAAAGGTAGAACATTTTTTTTATACAAAATACTTTTTACTTGTTTTTTAACAAATAAGCAATAAATATGAAAAAAGCTAACAAAAAGTGTTAGCTTTTTAAGAATAAAATTTAATAATTATTTTTTTCCTCATGAGGTCGCTTACCAAATATTGCTTCCAAATCCTCCTTAAAGATCACTTCCCTTTCTAAAAGTAATTCAGCTAGGGTGGAGAGCTTATCCTGATGAGTACGGAGGATATCAAGAGCTCTTTGATATTGTGTCTCAATAATTTTGTTGATTTCCTCATCAATCACTTGAGCTGTCTTTTCACTATAAGGCTTGGTAAATCCATATTCTTCTCCTGTAGCATCGTAATAAGTAAGGTTTCCTATTTTCTCATTAAGTCCATAAATAGTTACCATAGCTCGAGCTTGCTTAGTTACTTTTTCAAGATCACTGAGTGCTCCTGTAGAAATCTTACCAAAAATAATCTGCTCTGCCGCACGTCCACCTAAGGCTGCACACATCTCATCTTCTATTTGATCCGTACGCACAATTTGTCGTTCTTCTGGCAGATACCAAGCTGCTCCTAAGGAACGTCCTCTTGGGACAATGGTTACCTTTACCAAGGGTGCTGCATGTTCCAAAAGCCAACTTACAGTAGCATGTCCTGCTTCATGATAGGCAATAGCTCTCTTTTCCTCTGGAGTGATAATCTTATTCTTCTTCTCAAGTCCTCCAATAATTCTATCCACTGCATCCAGAAAATCTTGTTTATCTACAGAAGTCTTTCCTCTACGAGCAGCAATTAGGGCAGCTTCATTACATACATTAGCAATATCAGCCCCTGAGAATCCTGGAGTCTGCTTAGCTAAAAAATCAATATCCAAGTTCTCTGTAATCTTAATAGGTCGTAAGTGTACTTTAAATATTTCCCTACGTTCATTAAGATCAGGCAAATCTATAAAGATTTGTCGGTCAAAGCGCCCTGCTCTAAGAAGGGCTTTATCCAAAATATCAGCACGGTTAGTGGCTGCCAATACTATCACATTAGTAGTAGTACCAAAGCCATCCATTTCTGTAAGTAACTGATTAAGAGTATTTTCCCTCTCGTCATTAGCATTAGTGAGATTGTTCTTTCCGCGTGCACGTCCAATAGCATCTATCTCATCTATAAATATAATAGCTGGTGATTTTTCTTTAGCTTGTCGGAACAAATCACGCACACGAGAAGCCCCTACCCCTACAAACATTTCCACAAAGTCAGAGCCGGAAAGGGAGAAGAAAGGCACCTTTGCTTCTCCTGCTACTGCCTTGGCAAGAAGGGTTTTCCCTGTACCCGGAGGTCCTACTAAGAGAGCTCCTTTAGGAATTTTACCTCCTAAAGAAGTATATTTTTCAGGATTTTTAAGAAACTCCACTATCTCTTGCACTTCTTCCTTAGCACCTTCTAAACCTGCCACATCCTGAAAAGTAATTTTCTTATCTTTCTCTCCATCAAAAAGCTTAGCACGTGATCTTCCTATACTAAATATTTGTCCGCCTCCCATTCCTCCGCCTGCTCGACGCATAAGGAATATCCATAGACCTACAAAAAGTACTACGGGAAGTACTACTGTAATAAGAACATCTCCAAAGAAATTTTGCTCTGTTTTATATATAAGTTGCGTACTGGATAGATTGTTTTCTGTAACTATTTTATTATACCTGTTCTCAAAATTCTCTAATACACCTATCTCCATTTTATACTGAGGTACATCAGAATCAGCTCCTGTTTTAAACAAAGGATTTTCTGCTCGAACTTCCTTATGATCGGGCTTATTCATTGCCTCTGGGAACAAATATATTCGTGCCTGGTGCTTATTAACTACCACCACTTTGGAAATATCTCCATCTTGTAAAAATTTTTCGAATTCTGTTTGTGAGATTTCCTGTGGTTGCTTCCATAAACCTGAACTTGAAAGTGGATTGAGAATAAAAAATAGAATTATTGCCAGTCCTGCATAGAACCAAAAGGCAGAAAAACGTGAAGGTTTGTTTTCGTTCATAATTTAATTATCTGTTTTTATATGGGTTATCTGGGCATCTCCCCATAAGCCTTCTATATCATAATATTCACGTATAGGTTTTTGAAAAATATGTACTACTACGTCTACATAATCCAAGAGTACCCACTCGGCATTCTGCTCACCTTCTACATGCCAAGGCTTTTGTGGGGTTTGTCTCTGTACCGCTCCAGAAATGGCAACCACTTGAGTATTAGAACCACCTGAACAAATTACAAAATAGTTACATACAGCATTTTCTATTCCCCTGAGGTCTAAGATAGTGATGTCCTGCCCTTTAACTTTTTGTATTCCTTCCAAAACGGAAGAAAGTATCTCCTCTGTATTATTTTTTTTGTCTGACATTCAATTTTTTTAATTACTTTTGCAAAGCGACAAAGGTATAACTTTTTATGGAAATTATCAAACTTAATGCCACAAATTCTACCAATACATATCTAAAAAATCTTGTCAAAGAAAAAGAAGTAAAAGACCTTACTTGTATATGGTCTCTTTCACAAGATCAAGGACGAGGACAGCAAGGGGCTAAATGGATATCTGATCCTTATAAAAACCTCACTTTCAGCGTTCTGAAAGTTTTTAATCAGTTTCCTTCTGAATATCACTTTCTGTTGAATATGGAAGTCTCGCTGGCTATTTTCCGTGCCTTAAAAAAATTATATATACCCGACTTGGCTGTTAAGTGGGCTAATGACATTTTGTCAGATAAAAAGAAAATCTGCGGAATTCTCATAGAAAATACACTGAATAAAGAGCAAATTACCGCTTCAGTAATTGGTATAGGGTTAAATGTAAATCAGCTATTCTTCAAGGATCTACCCAACGTTTCCTCCCTACAGAAAATTATGGGACACCCCTTTGACTTAGAGGAGGTCTTGCTCCTTATATGCCACGAATTAGAAGTAGCGCTCATCAGCCTCTCCCCTACTCGATTTGATACTGTATTAGACCAGTATCATGCTCACCTTTTTCGAAAGGACAAGCCCTCCACTTTTGAATATCCTAATGGGAAGCGCTTTATGGGCTACATCAAAGGAGTAAGCCATAACGGACAACTCCAAGTAGAACAAGAAGATGCTGTGGTAAGCTCCTTTTCTCTCAAAGAAGTCAAATTACTTTACTAATTCCTTGCTATATGAAATATTTTTTAGCATTTTTGTCATCCTTACCCTTAATTATAATCCTAGCAGCTATGGAAGTGCTCTCAGGAAATACCTATTATGTTCATTCATAAAGAGGAAATACCTTCTCTCATCTGCCAAAAGATGCACAAAACAAGCCTCACAAATATCTCCATTTCTAACTGTAATCCAAAGGAAGACACCTGCATACAGCCTACAACAAACACAACGACGTCATAAGAGTCAAAGGACAATTCTATAAGTCCAATCTACAAACTAAACAATCTATTCCAGTAGTTAGGAGTTAATGACTTAAGGGAGGATTAATCATTTGTCATTTGCCATTAATTTCGTATTTTTGCACAATCAAATTAATATTCATGAAAGAAACCGATATTATCATCATTGGGGCAGGACCTACAGGTCTATTTGCTGTATTCGAAGCAGGACTCCTACGCCTAAAATGCCATCTTATAGATGCTCTTCCTCAACCAGGAGGACAACTTACCGAACTTTATCCTAAAAAACCTATCTTTGACATCCCTGGTTACCCCAGTGTAGGAGCGTCTGAACTTGTAGATAACCTTATGGAACAGATTAAACAGTTTCAACCTGAGTTTACCCTTTCTGAGACAGCCATGACTTTAGACAAACAAGCAGATGGCTCTTTTATAGTTACTACTGATAAAGGTACACAAATCAAAGGAAAAGCAGTTGCCATTGCTGGTGGTCTTGGTACCTTTGAGCCTCGAAAGCCTGAAATTGCTAACCTTACACAATATGAGGATAAAGGTGTAGAATACTTTATAAAAGCTCCTGACCGCTTTGTTGGCAAACGTGTAGTTATCGCTGGAGGAGGGGACTCTGCCCTTGACTGGAGTATATTTCTTGCTGATATCGCTAAATCCGTTACTTTAGTACATCGCCGTAATGAATTTCGTGCCGCCTTGGATTCAGTAGAAAAAGTAAAAGCTCTCAAGATTAAAGGTAAAATAAATCTTATTACTCCCTGTGAAGTAGTGAATTTGAAAGGAGAGAAAGAGCTTTCCTCTGTAATAATCGAAAAAGAGGGACATCAGAAGGAGCTCCCTACCGATTACTTTATTCCTCTCTTCGGACTAACCCCTAAACTGGGACCTATTGCCGATTGGGGATTGGAAATAGAACGAAATGCCATCAAGGTAAACAATGCGCTTGACTACCAAACTAATATAGAAGGAGTATATGCCATAGGGGATGTAAATACCTATCCTGGGAAACTCAAACTTATTCTTTGTGGGTTTCATGAAGCAACACTAATGTGTCAAGGAGTATATAACAGACTTTACCCTACTAGAAAATATGTACTCAAGTATACTACTGTTGCCGGAGTAGATGGTTTTGACGGTACACGTAAGGAAGCTGAGAAAGCGGTAATACAATCCATTTAATATGGAACAAGCTATATCATACACAAAAAGAGGCTACCCATTTTTGGATAGCCTTTTTTATGCAATTATTTTATATGATTCACTATATCTACTATGGGATAGGTAATTTGCTCTCCTGTAAGCATATTTTTCAGAACAGCAGTATTTTGACTAAGTTCTTCTTCTCCTATAAGAATTACATATTTTGCTTTTCGGCTATCGGCATAGGCCAATTGCTTTTTAAGTTTGATAATCTCTGGATAAAGTTCTGCTTTATAGCCCTTTTGACGCAGTTGCTGAACCAAACCAAAGGAAATCAATGCTTCAGATTTTCCAAAATTAACACACAGAACATCCAAACTATGGGTTAATGTTTCGGGAAACAAAGCTAATTGTTCCATTACAAGGAAAATACGATCTAATCCAAAGGAAATTCCTATACCACTCATTCCTTTGAGTCCAAATATAGCAGTAAGTTCATCATAACGTCCTCCTCCTCCTATAGATCCCAAAACTACCTCTTTGGGAGGAGCCACTTCGAAAATAGCTCCTGTATAATAATTCAGCCCACGCGCTAAAGTTACTTCTAACTCTAAATTGGACACCTGTAAGCCAATCTGTTGTACAGTTTCATAAATAAACTCTAAGTCAGCTATTCCTTCTCTCCCCACCTGTGAGGTCGCAAGTAATTCCTTGAGTTGACTTATTTTCTCCGAAAAACTTCCTTGTAAAGAAAAAACAGGTTGTATCTTAGCTATCGCTTCTGGAGAAATTCCTCTCTGAAGCATTTCTTCTTCCACTTTCTCCTTACCTATTTTATCAAGTTTATCCAAAGCTACTGTAAAGTCAATTAGTTTCTCAGGAGTACCAATAACTTCAGCAAAACCAGAGAGAATCTTTCGATGATTAATTTTGATAGTTATTCCTTTAAGTTGTAAAGCAGCAAATACACTATCATATAACTGGACAAATTCTACTTCCTGCCAAAGACTATTGGCTCCCACTACATCAGCATCGCACTGGTAGAATTCGCGATAACGACCCTTTTGAGGGCGGTCAGCTCGCCAAACAGGTTGTATTTGATAACGTTTAAAAGGGAAAGTTATCTCACTCTGATGCTGCACCACATAACGAGCAAAAGGTACCGTTAGATCATAACGAAGTGCCTTTTCACTTATTTGAGTAGTCATCTTTTGACTATTATGTTCCCTATAAATATCTTCAGGAATATCTCTTAGAAAATCCCCTGAATTAAGTATTTTAAAAATAAGTCTATCTCCTTCTTCTCCATACTTTCCCATAAGAGTTTCCATATTTTCAAAACTGGGTGTTTCAATAGGTTGGAAACCAAACTTCTCAAAATTTTTTCTGATAATCTGAATAATATAATTACGCTTACTTACCTCCTCAGGAGAAAAATCACGTGTACCTTTAGGTATACTAGGTTTTTGCATTTGACTATACTTTTTTTACTGAAAAAAAACAGCTAATTTCCATTAACTGTCCTTTTATCAATTATAAAATAAATTAACTATGTCTTTTTCTAACTAATCTACATTATCATGTAAGTATCCGTTATTTTCTCGTATTTGGGGTACATTATTGGAATCCAAACTAATAGAGCTACGAGAAGCTGTTGCTTTAGGAGTATTGTTAGTAATATCTATCCCTTGTCTGAGATATGCTGGAGTATTCTCCAAATCCTCAATCTTAGAAAGACTTTGAGAGGAAAACTGATAACTCATATTCTTAAAAGTATTTCTTCGATTACTTGCATTTGCTTTTAGAGCTGTAAGAAAAGCATTTTGATTCTCTTCTTTTGGCTGTTGAGGTGAATTTGTAGGTTCCTTTACACGTATCTCTGCTCTAAACTCTTCTTCCTCTTTTTCTATTTGTGGAGAATGAGCCTTGGTGAGCCTTTCTTCTACTTGTAAATAATCCTCAAAACGATGAACTATCTTATTATCACTTCCCTCCTGTTCTGGAGAAGCTACTGCAGCCATCGTTTTTCGTGGAGAAGTGGCTGCCATTTTCCTCTCCTCTACTTCAAATAATATTACTGGTTCCTCTACCTGTTGTGATTGTTGCCTAACCTCTTGTACAGGAGATGTCTTTTTCTCTTGATAAATAACAAATTCTTCTGCTTGTACAGCATGTTCCTCCTTAGTAGGATAGGAAATACGTTCTACCACCTCAAATTGAATAGGAATATTATAAAGTTCTTTGTCCAGAATACCTATTTTATTGGTAGGAGTTGTTTTTTTTTCAACGGGAGTAGCAGTATGTAGAGTAATTCCTATATTACTTTTAGTAGGTTCTCCTGCCAAAGAAGTAGAAACTTTATCCTCTAAAGAAGAATTAGTTTCTGTTTGAGGAGTGTCATCCAAGTAATGAGTTATCTTTTCTTTTCTTTTCAAAGAATTTTCAAAAGAAATATCCGTAAAAGAAGAGGTAGTTTCTAATTCTTTCACAAAATGTGCATTATCATCTAAAGAATGTACAATTTTCTTAGGTTCCAAATCAATAATTTCATGCTGTTGTTCGGTGGAAAAACCCGTAGCTACAACAGTTACCATTACCTTATCCTCAAGCGATTCATCCTCTCCCATCCCCATAATAATATTTGTCTTGTAACCAGCAGCCATCTCTTGTCCATTACCTGCCTCTTTTTGGATATATTCACTAATTTCAGCTACTTCATCCATAGTAATTTCCTCTTTACCATAGAGTATAAGTAGAAGAACATTTTGAGCCCCTGTAATTTTATTATCATTAAGTAGCGGAGAATCCAAAGCTCCTTTCACTGCATCTATAGCTCTCATTTCTCCTGTACCAAAACCTGTTCCCATAATAGCAGTTCCACTATCAGAAAGTACTGTGCGAGCATCACGTAAATCAATATTTACCTCAAAATCCTTAGTAATTACCTCAGCAATTCCTTTAGCAGCAATTGTAAGGATTTCATCCGCTTTGGCAAAACCAGATTTCACCCCTAAATTACCATATACTTCACGAAGTTTATTGTTATTAATGACAATAAGAGAATCCAAATGTTTACGAAGGTTTTCTATTCCTTTCTGTGCTTGATTTAAGCGGATTTCACCTTCAAACTTAAAAGGACTAGTTACAATCCCTACAGTGAGAATTCCCATATCCCGACATATCTTAGCTATAATAGGTGCGGCTCCTGTTCCTGTTCCTCCTCCCATACCTGCAGTAATAAATACCATTTCAGTATGCTCACCCAGCATGGCTTTAATTTCATCAATACTCTCCATGGCCGATTGCTCTCCTACTTCTGGATTAGAACCCGCACCTAAACCAGCGGTAAGTGCAAATCCTAAATGGATCTTATTAACAATGGGACTTTTGTCCAAGGCTTGACGGTCTGTATTACAAATAATATAGTCTACACCCTTAATATTTTGCTTATACATGTAATTCACGGCATTACCTCCACCTCCACCAACACCTATTACTTTAATTAAATTACCCTGATTCTTAGGCAAATCAAACGTTTCATTGTCAAAATCTATCGCCATAACTAATGATTTTTTTGCTATTATTTTTTGTAAAGTCTTTTGGTGCAAATTTATTATTTTTTTTTCAGTTTTCCACAGAAAAACAAATATTGTTGATAACTTTTTCTAGAAATAAACAACTGAGTACTTTTTATTAACATACTTGTTGATTTCTACTTTTTTGAAACATTTCTTTAAGATCAACTACTTATAGATTGTTAAGAAAAAACTGTTCTAAGAGATAATTTCTTTTCCTATTTCATTATCTATTTGGATTTATTGATATAATTATAGACTATCAATGTATAATATCCAAAGAAAATCCCAAGAATATCTGCAAATAAATCTCCTATTTCTCCACTTCTTCCAAAAGGCATCATCTCTTGAGCTACTTCAGTAAAAATCGCATATAATATCATTAGAAAAAAAGAAATTTTTCTTTTCTGTTTTGGAAAAACTCTTTCATATAAAAAAGCTAACAGGGCAAAAATAAGGAAATGAACTAATTTATCAGCTCCTGTAAAAAAAAAGATATTACTGGTAAGACTACTGCTAGGACGAAGCAACATATAAGATAAGAGCCCCCAATAAAGAAATAAAAATATTTTATTTATATTATATAACTTCTTCATTATTTAAATAAAACATTTCTTTAATAAATGAGGTAGAAGTGAAACATACTTCTACCTCATAAAATTTATTTAGTACAAAATTTATTTAGCAATATCCACAATTTCTATATCAAAAACAAGGTCAGAATCAGCAGGAATAAGATCCTTAATCTCTTGTTTTCCATAGGCTAAAGCAGAAGGAATGAATACTCGTACTTTTTCTCCCACTTGCATACCTAACAAAGCTTCTTTAAATCCAGCGATAAGTCCCACTTTAGGACTATATTCCCAAGGATAAGGGGCATATCCTCCTCCCATATCTCGTTGCTGGTCATAAGCTCCATTAGCTTGAGCCACTTCTTTTATATTGGAATCAAACAACTTTCCGTTAGCACGCAAATAACCTGCATAATTTACTAATACAGTTTGTCCTTGCTTGGGTTGCACTCCATTTCCTTGTTTTAGCTTCAAAATCTTTATTCCAGAAGGAGAAGCTATTGCTTGACTTTCTTGTTCAGCAAGTTCAGAAAGAATTTTTTCACTTTTAGCCTTTTCCTCAGCTTCCTTTTGTTTTGCAATTTCTATTTGTTCCTTCATAAAAGAATCAAATACTTTAGGAGCATCAAATTTTTCAGCTTCTTTTCCTACACGTATAATTTCTATTTTATTGATCTTTACATCAGAAAGAGGTTTATCTGCTTCATTTGTCTTCTCAGAAGTAATAAGACTAATGACTTCCTCTCCTTTGATTACTTGACCAAAAATAGTATGGTGATTTGTAAGCCATGGAGTATCTTTCTCAGTGATAAAGAATTGACTACCATTAGTAGCTGGTCCTGCATTTGCCATAGCTAACTGTCCTTTCTTTGTAAACTTAAGTGTATCCACAAACTCATCAGCAAACTGATACCCAGGACTACCTTCTCCTGTTGCTGTAGGATCTCCTCCTTGTATCATAAAATCTTTAATCACACGATGAAAAGTGGTACCATCATAGTAGTGCTTGCCCTTATAAGTATTTTCTACATAAGTATTATTTCCCTCTGCTAAGGAAACAAAGTTAGCCACTGTTCCAGGAGTTGCCTTATAGAAAAGTTCTACTAACATATCTCCTTTATTAGTTTGAATATCTGCATACAATCCATCCTTTAGATTAGGATATTTAGCAGACTTGCACGCTACAAATAACAAAGGCAATAATAATGCCCAAAATTTAACTTTTTTCATAAAAATTCTATATTTAATGAGATTACAATTATTCGTTTTCTAAGAATTCATTTGTTACTTCTTCCCAATCACTATATGATAAAGGAGTTCTATGATAAAATCCTGTAAAAAAAGGAACTACTTCTTTTGCTGTTGGAAGGACAGTACGATAATGAATAAAAGTACCATTCGGTTGATATACTCGTGCCTCTACCAAGTAAGGACTTTGCTCACCTTTAGATTCATCTTCTAAGGTGGTTTGTATATAGTTCTCCTGCTCACCTGAATTCTCCTCAAACAATACAACAAAATAATGATCATTATAAGGAATCTCTTCTATAATAGAAAGTATCTTTTCTATAGGTAATATCTTTCCTGTATATTCTTGTGTATCAATTTTCATTATAATTTCTGTTTTTTAGATTTATCTTCCATCCTCTTGATCAGATGGTTGTTCACTGGCTGGTTCTATTTTAAGAATATGTACTTGAGCACGAATAGGCTTATTAACGCCTATCTTCCCATCATCACCATGATAACCAAAAGCAATCTCTGATGGAAAGAAAAAAACCGCTTCTTCTTTTTCTTTCAATAGTTTTATAGCCTGACGTAGTCCTTGAAAAAACTCTTGCTTATCCACCTGATAGGTAACTATCTTAGTATCCTCTTTAGAATAAATTTCATTTCCATAAATATCTGATAAGCTATAAGTAAAATCCACTCGATCACCAAAAGCAGGTAGGTAAGTAGCTTCCTTATTTTCAGTAATATAATAGTACTTAAATCCATCTTTAGAACTAAGATAAGTATGAAGTGTATCTTTTGCTATAATGGAATCCATTACAATTTCCTGATCTACCAACAATTCTCTATTCTTCTTAGCAGATTCCTTTAGAAAAGTATCTGTCTTAACCATTACAGGGCGACGTGCTTCCTTCTTGCTACAAGCTCCTAAAATAAATATAAACAATAATGCAATTATTACTCTCATATATTAACATTCAAATTATAAGCAGTAGGTAATGCAAAAAACTCAGGAAGTATTCTCAAAAAGTGAGTTACTGTATCCTGTAAAGAAATATGAGTTGAACCTCCTGCTGCATTAATATGCCCTCCTCCATTGAAGTAAGTACGTGCTAAAAGATTCACATCTAAATTTGTTTTAGAACGAAAAGATATTTTTACCAAATTCTCTTCCTCATTTTCAATAAATATAGCTGCCAATTCCACTTCTTTTATACGTAACCCATAATTAACAAAACCCTCAGTATCTCCTTTGCGAAAGTTAAACTGCTTAAGAGTTTTACTACTTACAGACATATAGGCTGTCTTATACTTAGGTAAATAAGTTAGATTATCTAATACATTTCCTAACAATTGTAATCTATCAATAGAATAGCTATCAAAAACATCTGAACTAACCTGAGCACAGTTTACTCCTTTTTCTAATAAAGTAGCCGCAATCCTATGAGTAGTAGGCGAGGTTAAAGAATAACGAAATCCCCCTGTATCAGTCATAATCCCTGTATATAGGCAAGTGGCTATATTCTTATCAATTTCTTTCTCAGATGAGAGAGCCACCACAGTATTATATATCAACTCACAAGTGGAACTTACCTTATCATCAGAATAGATAATGGTGGCGTAAGTATCAGGCTGTTGATGATGATCTATCATTACAAAAGTTGCTTTTGTATTTTCCAAGAAAGATGTTAAAGGCTTAGCACGAGAGAGATTATTAAAATCCAAAGTAAAAATAAGTGTGGAGTCCTCTATACGCTTTTTAACTTTCTGTTCCTCATTAGGATAAATAATTATTTGTGATGTTCCTGGCATCCATTTTAAAAACTCAGGAAAATCAGTAGGAACAATCACTTGAACATCATGTTCTTGATTTTTTAAAAAATGAAAAAGCCCTAAAGAACTCCCTATGGCATCCCCATCTGGAGAAGTATGGGGAATAATTGTAATAATTGGCTTTTTATTAAGAAACTCTTTTAGCCTACTAACATCTTGTACTTTCATACTGCAAATATACAAATTCTTTTTAGAAATAGAGAATAATACATATAAAAATTTTATAGAATCCTCAAAAAAGAGATAAAC
>NZ_GL872413.1:890408-915302 GCF_000192225.1 Capnocytophaga sp. oral taxon 338 str. F0234 | reverse complement strand
TATGTTCAGTATTTCTAAGTTTTTGTTTTTGATCAAATAATTTTATATATAATCCCTTTGCAAAATCTTTAAAGTTTAACTTCGTTATGGAGGTATCTTTCATAGCTAAAAATATTAAGTTCAGAAATTTAACAAAATGAAATATTCTTGTTCAGAGTATACATTTTTATTTGGATTCTTAAAATATACAATAAAATCACTATCTTTGCATCATTATTATGGAACGTAAAATTATTCATATTGATATGGACGCTTTCTATGCCTCCGTAGAACAGCATGACAATCCCTCCTTATTAGGGAAGCCCATCGCTGTAGGAGGTAGTGAACCTCGTGGAGTGGTAGCTACTGCAAGCTATGAAGCTCGTAAATATGGTGTACATAGTGCCATGTCAGGAGTCATTGCAAGGCGCTTATGTCCCACCCTTATCTTTGTAAAACCTCGCTTTGAACGATACAAGGAAATCTCCTCAAGAATACGTAACATCTTCTATGAATATACTGATCTTGTAGAACCTCTTTCCTTGGATGAGGCCTATCTGGATGTTACTACCAATAAAAAGAATCTTTCCTCAGCAACCCTTATTGCTGAGCAGATACGTTCTAAAATATTTGAACAGACAGGACTTACTGCATCTGCCGGTATTTCTGTTAATAAATTTATCGCTAAGATTGCTAGTGATTATAACAAGCCCAATGGGCAGAAGACAGTTCCTCCAAGTAAAGTGCTTTCCTTTTTAGAAGGATTAGATGTTAAGAAATTCTATGGAATAGGTAAGGTAACTGCTGAAAAGATGTATCAGAAGGGGATCTTCACTGGGGCAGATCTTCGTGCTAAGAGTTTAGAAGAATTACAATCCTATTTTGGCAATAGTGGTGAATATTTCTACCAGATTGCTCGTGGAATTCATTTGAGTCCCGTGCAACCTTTTCGCCTAATAAAATCAATTGGGGTGGAGCACACCTTCGAGAAGAATATTTCCAGTGAAATATTTATGACAGAGCCTTTACAACAATTAAGTGAAGAAGTGTCATTACGACTTTCTAAGAAAAAACTATTAGCCAAGACAGTCACTTTAAAACTCAAATATAGTGATTTTAAGATACAAACACGTAGCCGTACCATACCTGAATTTATAGGGGATAGTCCTACTATCTATCATATTGTCAAAGAACTTCTCTATCAAGAAAAACTCCGAGAGTCTATACGGTTATTAGGGGTTTCTCTTAGCAATTTTAATTATCCTATTAAGGAGGATAAAGAACCTCATTGGGTACAACTCTATTTTGAATTTCCCCCTTGGGAGGAGTATCCTAAAAAATAATTTAATTTTTTTCTCAAAAATCTTTTCATAAACATATTTTTTACTACTTTTGCACTTACTTAAAATTAGTATAATGGCAAATCAAGAAGAATTTTTCAAAAAAGTAATTGCTCATGCCAAGGAATACGGTTATATTTTCCCTTCCAGTGAAATCTATGATGGGCTTAGTGCCGTATATGACTACGCTCAAAATGGGGTAGAACTTAAGAAGAATATCCGTGAATATTGGTGGAAAGCGATGGTGCAGCTCCATGAGAATATTGTAGGGATAGATGCTGCTATCTTTATGCATCCTACCACCTGGAAAGCCTCTGGTCACATAGATGCTTTCAATGACCCTCTTATTGATAATAAAGATTCCAAAAAGCGCTATCGTGCTGATACTTTGGTAGAGGATTATGTAGCTAAAATAGAAGAAAAGATAGAAAAAGAAATTGCCAAAGCACAAAAACGCTTTGGAGAAGCCTTTGATAAGGAACAATTTATCAGCACCAATCCTAAAGTTATTGAATACAAACAAAAAGCAGAAGCTATTCTACATCGTTTAGGAAAATCTCTCGAACGTGAGGATTTAGCAGATGTAAAAGCCCTCATTGAAGAATTGGAGATTGTTTGCCCTATTTCAGGCACAAAGAATTGGACTGAAGTAAAACAGTTCAACCTGATGTTCGGCACCAGACTTGGAGCTGCTTCTGAAGGTGCAATGGACTTATACTTACGTCCAGAAACAGCACAGGGTATTTTTGTAAATTTCTCCAATGTGCAAAAAACAGGGCGCTTGAAAATTCCTTTTGGAATTGCCCAAACAGGGAAGGCTTTCCGAAATGAGATTGTAGCCCGTCAGTTCATTTTTCGTATGCGTGAATTTGAACAAATGGAAATGCAATTCTTCATCAAACCTGGAACCCAACAACAATGGTATGAACATTGGAAGAAAACACGTTTGGATTGGCATCTCTCCTTAGGATTAGGAGTAGAAAACTATCGTTTCCATGATCATGAAAAACTTGCTCACTATGCTGATGCAGCCTGTGACATTGAGTTTAAGTTTCCTTTTGGATTTAAGGAATTAGAGGGAATCCACTCTCGTACTGATTTTGACCTAAGTAATCATGAAAAATATTCGGGAAAAAAGCTCCAATATTTTGATCCAGAGGAGAACAGGAGTTATATACCTTATGTATTGGAAACTTCCGTAGGGCTTGACCGACTCTTCCTTGCGATATTCTCTCACAGCCTACAGGAAGAAACTCTAGAAGGAGGCGAAACTCGTACTGTACTACGCTTGCCTTTTGTACTTGCTCCTACAAAGGTAGCCATATTACCTTTACTTAAGAAGGATGGTTTACCAGAAATCGCTTTGCAAATATTAAATGATTTGAAATACGACTTTACTGTAGCCTATGACGAGAAAGATGCCGTAGGTCGTCGCTATCGTAGGCAAGATGCCGTAGGTACCCCTTTCTGTGTGACAGTGGATCATCAGACCAAGGAGGACAATACTGTTACTATCCGCCACCGTGATACCATGGAGCAACAGCGCGTGCCTATTGCATCCTTAAAAGATATTATTTTTAAGGAAGTAGATATGAATCAATGGCTTAGAAAAATTAATAAATAATTTTTCTATATTTCCTAAAAAAGTAAAGACCTTTCTCTTATAAAGATAGGCCTTTACTTTTTAATACCTTAGAAAATTCGTAAGTCCTGCAAATTCACGCTGTATGACTATACTTCCATGTTCTACAAAAACATCGGCTATGGCTACTATCCTTACTGGGAGATTATATCCTTTTTCCTTAGTAAAAACAGCTATACTTTCCCCAAATCCTCCCGCTTTGCACCCTTCTTCTACGGTAATAATAGCTTCATATTTTTGAAAAATATGACGTAGTAGTCCCTCATCCAAAGGTTTTATCCAACGCATATCATAATGAGCAAAATCCTCTTTATCAGGACGCTTATTAATTTCTTCCATTACCTCATCAGCAATAGTACCCACCGAAAGAATAGCATAGCGATTTCCTTCCTTAAGTTGTATGCCTTTTTTTTCTATCCTTTCAAAAGGGAAATGCCAATGGATGAGCCTTCCATAACCACGTGGATAACGAATGGCAATAGCTTTATCATACTCAGGTAATTGTACTGTATAAAGAATATTTCTTAATTCTACCTCATTACGTGGAGCAAATATTTCTATATTAGGAATGCACCTTAAGTAAGCTATATCAAATACGCCCTGATGGGTAGCACCGTCCTCCCCCACTAGGCCTGCCCTATCTATACAGAAAATCACTTTGAGCTGTTGCAAAGCTACATCGTGAATGAGTTGGTCATAGCCCCTTTGCAGAAAAGTAGAATAAATGACCAAGAATGGCAATAGTCCTTGAGTGGCCAATCCTGCGGCAAAGGTAACCGCATGTTCTTCGGCTATGCCTACATCAAAGGTGCGAGCAGGGAATTGTTGCTGCATATAGTGGAGTGAACTACCTGTTACCATGGCTGGAGTAATGCCCACAATAGCCTTGTTCTCTGCGGCCAACTCACAGAGGGTATGGCCAAAAACGTCCTGAAACTTCGTTTGTTGCCTCTGCTGAGGGAGAAGTATACCCGTTGCGGGGTCAAACTTGCCTGGGGCATGAAAAAGCGTCTGTCGTTCTTCTGCCCTTTGGTAGCCCTTGCCTTTGGTAGTACGGATATGCACTAGCTGTACCCCAAAGAAATCTCTTGCTTGGCTTAGTATAGGAATTAGCTCTTCAAAGGAATGCCCATCGTAGCTGCCTAGATACTCTATTTGCAAATCAGCAAAGAAACTACCCTTATCGGCTCCCTTTGCCAAGCGTTCCAAGTAATAGCGAAAAGCACCTGTGGAGGGGTCTATGCCTATTTGGTTGTCATTGAGTACCACCAGCATATTGACCTTGCTATCTCCCATTTGGTTGAGTGCTTCCAAGGCCATGCCATTGACAAAAGAAGCGTCCCCGATGACAGCCACATGCTTGCGTGAGAAATTCTCCTCGAGCACTGCCGCGGTGGCCATGCCCAATACTGCCGATAGCGAAGTGCCTGCATGACCTGTACCGAAGGGGTCGTATTCGCTCTCCTTACGCCTTGGAAAACCTGAAAGGCCACCCCATTGGCGATTGGTAGCAAAGCGTTCGCGCCTGCCTGTAAGGAGCTTATGCGGATAGGCCTGATGCCCCACATCAAAGACCAATATATCCTCAGGGGTATTGAAGACATAATGTAGGGCGATGGTCAGCTCCACCACGCCCAAGCCTGCCCCGAGGTGGCCTTCCTTGGTTGCGACCTCATTGATGATAAAATGGCGCAACTCCCCCGCTAGCTGCCTAAGCTCAGCGAGAGAGAAATGGCGGATATCCGCAGGGGTATATACTTGTTCGAGTAAAGTCATTTTTTATTACAAAGAACTCAAATAATCCTGTAAAATAAGTGTGGCACTGATGCGATCCAAGAGGGCTTTGTCTTGTCGTTTTTTTTTCTTAGTGCCGCTTTCCACCAATATATGTGAGGCTATTTTGGAGGTAAAGCGTTCGTCATAGCGGGAGACGGGTATTTCGGGGAGTTTCTCTTGGAGTTTCTCCATAAAGGATACAATAGCAGCCTCACTCTCAGAGGGTTCGCCCGAGGTCTGCTTAGGTAGACCTATGATGATCCGTTCTACGGATTCGCTCTGGCAATATTGTTGCAAGAAATCCAATAGTTCAGTTGTTTCTACTGTCGCCAGTGCCGAGGCAATGAGCTTGAGTTCGTCCGTTACCGCGATACCACAACGCTTGGTACCATAGTCTATAGCAAGAATACGCATTTGAGCTTTTAATTTTAAGTTTTGAGTTATTCTCTTCATTTTTCACTTTTCATTCTTCACTTACCACCGTCCATATATATCCCTCCCAAAAGAAACTTTGTACCTCGTACGTCTTATCCCCTTCAGGGTGAGTGATGAGAGCTTGTTGGCGCGGAGCAAGAGGCTCAAAATGGGGTACTTGCAAGTCCTCATAAAAGCGAACTGAGGGCAGGTCGATGACCTTATATAGGGCTTCCTTGATCGTCCATAGTTGGGTATAGGCCTGTATCTGGGTAAGCTCGTCCATATCAGAGGGAGCTTGCCAAGGGGTAAAGCGGGGGGCAAGGCGAAGGATACGGGGGGTACAGCGCTCTATGTCTATCCCTATGGGGTGCGGGCTTAGGGCAATCATCACAAAATCGTGGCTATGAGAGATAGAGATATATTGTCCCTCTATCTGCGGCTTACCCTCCGAGGTATAGTAAAGAGCTGTGGTAGGTAGTTGCGCCTCCCGCAAGAGGTGGCGGAGGGCTAAAAACTCCCTCTGTTTTTTCTCGCTGTGGAGGGTCGTCAGCCGCTCTTCCTCCCTTTGGGAGAGGGTGAGACCAGAGCTAAGCTGCACCACCGTCTCAGTGAGTTGCCATGTATAAACATGGGTATCGACTATATGGAGTTGCTGGAAAAAAGGCATCTATTTCGCAATTAGGGCGGTGATAAACTGGTAATCGTCTTCATTATTTACAAAATCCATATAAGAAACATCTATAACTAATATATTTAAGGAAGTATTTTTCTTTAGAAAAGAGAGATAACTTCTCTCTATACGTTCTAAATATTCTTTAGAAATAGGAGTCTCAAAGCTTCTTCCTCTTTTCTGTATGTTTTGTAATAAAATGTTAGTATTTTGATGTAAATAGATATATAAATCTGGTTTTTCCATACGCTCAAAGAACAAATAAAAAATCTCCTCATAGAGAGTATATTCTTTTGCTCCTAGTGTCTCAGAAGCAAAAATAAGCGATTTAGAAAGGGCATAATCAGCTATAAGTGGAATTTTTTCTTTTTTATTAGCAAGTACCTTCTGTAGCTGTTTATAACGGTCTTTGAGAAAATTTAGTTCTGTTGCTAAAGCAAAACGTTGAGGTTCCTTATAAAAATCTTCTAAAAAAGGATTGGAAAGAAATTCTTCCAAGAGTAGTTTTCCTGAAAAATCTCCTGCAAGCCTTGTGGCTAAAGATGTTTTTCCTGCTCCTATATTTCCCTCTACAGTAATATATTGATATTGTGTGGCATAAGAAGGATTTAATAAAGAAATTTTCTTTCTTACCAAAGAAAGTTCCGCAGCATCAGGGCAAGATTTTAGGAGTTCTTCCGTAGTTTTTTTCTGGATAGGATGCATATATTGTGGAGCAATATCCATTAAAGGAATCAATACAAACTTCCTAAAAGTCATTTTAGGGTGTGGTACACAAAGCTGATTAGTTTGAGCAACAATATCATCATAGTACAGAATATCAATATCTAAAGTCCGTGCCTGATACTCTTGTGAGGAAGAGGTAGCACGCACACGTCCTAAATGTCTTTCTATAGTATGTATCTTACACAGAACTTCCTCCAAAGAGAATTGAGTATGCACTTCCACACAAATATTATAAAAAGGAGTTGAGGAAAATCCCCATGCAGGGGATTCATATAAAGAGGATACTTTTGCTACTTCTCCCACCGACCGTGTAAGCAAAAAAAGAGCATGCTGTAAGTACTGTTCACGATTTCCTAAATTACTTCCTAAAGAAAGATATAAGATATGATATGCCATTGGATAAGTTCGATTTATGAAAAATTAAGAATTAAGATTTTGTCTTACAAAGTCTTGAATATCTTCAAAAAAAGGAAAAAAATCTTGTTCAAAAAAAGATTCTTCTGTTCGAAGAGAATCAGTAGCATATTGCATCTGTGAACGGAATCCTGTACGCCTATCCATTTGATAAAGGATTTTGGTAAGACCTGCAAAAGTCTGATAGGCTTTGAGCCAATTATCCCGAATCATATAAGACACAATAGATTGAGTTCTCGTATTAAGTATTTCTCTTTTTTCCTGTAGAAGGGTGTAAAATTGAGTAATATAAGTGTCCAGTGGCATAGCAGAGAATGTTTGCCAATGCTTAGCCAAGAAGTAATCATAGAAAATATCTGTAATCACCCCTGCGTAATGACCATAGAGGGGGACTAACCGCTTTTTGCTAGTACGAAAACGAGGATGAGCATCAGTGAAAGTATCTATCTGTCGGTGCAAGAGGATACCTTTTTGGACAGGTTGAGGATAGTCCAAATATTGTTTTCCACGTATGGTATCTCCCATAAAGTTTCCTATCTTGAGTAAATCATTATCATCTCCCGATAAAAAGATATGTGCTAAGAAATTCATTTTCCATTATTAATAATTAATGGCTAATAACTATTAATACTAATCATTAATCATCATTACTTATCCTTTACAATAACAAAACGTGCTTTATAACCCGTAAGTAGCGCCCATGTTTCACTAATAAGCACATTATTATTCTCATCTATTACACGGAACTCAGCAGTATTAGGTCCATAGAGCCCCTGATTAAGAGCCTTGATTTCTATTTTATTAAAACCTATTTTAAGAGGAATATGTAATTTTTGGAAATTACCACGAAGATATACATTGCTTACTATGAGTTCATCATTGAGATACACATCTACCAAATCACCATCCACATCAGCATAATCCCTACAGAAGATACCTACTGCATCAGCAGTACTATTGAACTCTCCATAGGATTTATCTCCCTTAAGTGCGGAGAGGTCATATTCTTCTTCTTGTTTCAAATTGGTCAAGTGATCAGGGAGTTTAAATTCCTTATGAGCATATTCCTTACGATACTGACCTGTGAAATCTACTCCTTTATTTTCTGAAGAGAAAGAAGGAGCTGGATTATTTTTCAGATAGTTCTTCATCCAAGATTCCACCCCTGAGGTTTTTTCAGAGGATTTAGGTTGCAAAGGGGCTTCTTTTTTAGGAGTAAGCGAAAACCTTCCTGTAGAAAGCTTCTCAGGTTGCCCATACATATAAGCAGTAAAAGCTAAGAATACTATTAGAATTGTTCTCATGTCAAGAAAAAAGCAAAAAGCATGCCAAACACAAAGGCGCAGGGGATTACGCCTTTGTTTGTTTACTATTTTTTCTTTACCAGAACCAATCTAGAGGTAAACTTTTGTCCTTGCATTTCTGCTGTATCAGAAATTATTAAAGAATCATTCTTAATAGTATAAGCACTACGTTCTATCCTTCCTGTTTCATTGGTTACCTTTATACTATCTTTGCTTGCCGTATAAGCGAGCTTGAAACTATCCTCTTTACAATCTTCTCTTTGCATAAAAGTATGATAGATAATAGAATCCTTTCCAAAGGAAAGATAAGTCTTCTTAGTACAATCATCTAAAGGTTGTGTTTTCCCATTCACAGCAATACTTGTCATTTGCCAATCTCCTGCCAAAGAAGATTTCTTTTCTGAACAAGCACCCAGTAGTGCCAAAAGGGCAGTGATGCCTATAATTTTTTTCATTGAAGTAATTTTGAGTGCAAAAGTACATCTTTTCTTTCAATTGTCCTAAAAAAATAAAATAAAACTTTTTTGTTTAGTAAAAATATAGTACTTTTGGCATTTGTTTCTTATCCATGAAGAAAGTAACTATTTTAGGTGGTGGAAATGTAGCTTATCACTTAGCCCAAGGACTTTCCAAAAGTTCAGAGTACACCCTTGTACAACTATATAATAGGAGCCCTCTAAGTGCTCACTTCTCCAGTATTCCCACTGAGAAAATAATGCTTTTGGAAGATTTACTTCCGGCAGATATCTATATTATTTCGGTAAAAGATGAGGCGATATCCTCCCTCTCATTAGACTTACCTTTTGAAGGGAGGCTAGTGGTACATACCTCAGGAAGTGTTCCTTTAGGAGCTCTAAGTGACAGACAACGGCGAGGTGTTTTCTATCCCTTACAATCGTTTTCAAAAGGGCAAACCATAGATTTCTCAAAAGTGCCTTTCTGTTTAGAAACAGAATATAAGGAAGATTTTCCATTATTAGAGGGTTTAGCGAGAGTTTTCTCTCCTAAATATTATGCTATTGATAGCCTACAAAGGCAATACTTACATATAGCTGCTGTTTTTCTAAATAATTTCACCAACCATCTCTGGTACTTAAGCGAAAAACTCTGTCAGCAAAAAAGAATTCCCTTTGAACTTCTACAACCTCTTTTGGATGAGACCTATCAAAAAGTTCAGCAAATATCTTTCTTTCAAGCACAAACAGGTCCTGCTAAGCGAGGAGACAGAGCCATCATAAAAAATCACTTAGAATTATTACATGGATTAGAAAAAGAAATCTATAAAAATATATCAACCTCTATATTAAATACTTATGGAAAATAAAAATTACAAGGAATTATTAAAGGACATTACCACTTTTATCTTTGATATAGATGGGGTGCTTACTCAGTGCCAAGTATTGGTACAGAACGATGGCGATCTGTTGCGTTCGTTCAATGTAAAGGACGGCTATGCCATTAAGCAGGCTGTTAATCAGGGCTATCGTATCGCTATCATCACAGGAGGGAATAATATAGGCACCCGTAAAAGATGTGAACAGTTGGGGATTACTGATATCTATATGGCTAATCATCTGAAGATAGAACCCCTAAAGGAGTTTATGGATAAGTATCAACTTCGCCCTGAGGAAATCCTCTATATGGGGGACGACATACCTGATGTAGCTCCTATGAAGTTAGTAGGTTTACCTACCTGTCCACAAGATGCCGTAGCTGAAGTAAAAGCTGTCTCTCGGTATATCTCCTACTTAAAAGGAGGAGAAGGTTGTGTAAGAGAAATTATAGAACAGGTAATGAAAGTACAGGGAAAATGGCTTACAGAGTTGACCCAACGCTTATAGACAAACTAAAAAATAATGTGTATCTTTGCCACTTGTTAAATTATATTACAACTAATAATGATTAATTATAACGGAGAAATACAACAGACAACCCCTGCCATCTCTGCTAAAAATCGTGGGTTTCTTTATGGAGATAGCGTTTTTGACCTTGTAAAATACGTAGAAGGGAAATTTCTTTTTTGGGAAGAACATTACTTACGGCTTATGGCAACTATGCGTATTGCTCGTATGGATATTCCTAATAGCTTTACCCTTGAATTCTTGGAAAATGAAATTCAGAAGACTATACAGGCAAATTCATTGAGTGCTAAACCTCTGTTGATACGAACTACCATTACTCGCAAAGAGGGAGGCGGTTACACTCCTGAGAATCAAGATATAAATTATTGTATTGATATTGACGGGATCACCACTCCTTTCTATCAAAACCTTAATATTCCTTATGAAGTAGAACTCTTTAGAGATTACTATACTCAAACAGACCTATTGTCCACCCTTAACTCCACCAACCGCCTACTCAATATAATAGGAAGTGTTTTTGCCAGAGAGAATGATTATCAGAATTGTATCCTGATGAATACAAATAAAAATGTAGTAAGTTTTTTGGATGGAAACATATTCTTAGTATTTGGAAATGAGATAGTAACTCCTCCCTTGTCCGATGGAGTTCCTAATGGCATCACTCGTAAAAAGCTTATAGAGGCCATTAGAAAAACTAATGATTTTACTTTAGAAGAACGTACAGTATCTCCCTTTGAATTACAAAAAGCAGATGAGCTTTTTCTTACCAATACTCGTGAGGGTATACAGTCTGTAAGTAAATATCGTAAAAAGGAATTTACAAATACAACAGCAATAAAGCTATTGGGAAAACTCAATACTCTTGCACGCTTAGGATAAAACTATGAAAAAAAAATATCATTTTCTCGTGAGTTTGTGTATTGCTTTCTTATGGATAGCATGTGCTCGTGTTGGATCTCCTACTGGAGGTGAACAGGATAAAACCCCTCCAAAAGTACTAAGAACCACCCCTCCTAATGAATCAGTCCACTTTGTAGGAAATCGTATTCGTATTTATTTTGATGAATATGTTGTTCTAAAAGATATACGCAAACAACTTATCATCTCTCCTCCTATGAAATATTTTCCTGAGATCACCCCCTCAGGAAATGCAGCTAAGTACATAGATATTAAAATATTAGATACTTTAAAAGCCAATACTACCTATACTTTCAATTTTGGAAAAAGTATTCAAGATAACAATGAAGGAAATCCTCTAAACTTTTTTTCCTATACGCTTTCTACTGGGGATGCTATTGACTCACTTACCTTAAAAGGAAATATCAAAGATGCTCAAAGTGCAAAGCCCGATAACTATGTGAATGTCATGCTTTATGAAGTAGGTGAGAAATTCTCTGATTCCATTATATACAAAGAACGACCTACCTATGTAGTTAACACTTTGGATAGCTTAACTACTTTTGAACTCACTCACCTGAGAGCAGGAAAATATATGTTAGTGGGTATGAAAGATAAAGACAATAATTATCTCTTTGATCCTAAGACCGATAAGATAGGCTTTCATAAAGAATTTATTACCCTCCCAACCTCAGATACTACCTACACCCTCACACTTTTTAAGGAGATATTACCTCCTAAGGCTTCTCGTCCTTTTATCTCAGGAGAGAAACGCATAAGCATTGGCTATCAAGGAGAAAAGGATAGCATTCAAATACATCCTCTATCTCCTCTACCCACAAATTTTGAATGGGCAATAGAGAAAGAACCCACGAAAGACACTCTATGGATGTGGTATAATCCTCAAATAAAGGATTCCCTCAAACTACAAGTAAAGAGTGATAAAGTAGATACATTCAATATCAAACTTCGTAAAATAAAGCATGAAAAATTTACTATTAATACAGAATATAAGGGGACTTCTCCTACTAAAGAGGAAATTCATTTTCTTTCCAATATTCCTATTCGTACTTTTGATAAAAATTCTATACAAATTACAGATAAAGATAGTACTCAAGTAGATTTTCAAGTAAAATTCACTCCCAATACTTCTCAAGTAACTCTTACCCTTCCTGTAAAAGAAGGAGAAAAGTACAACCTTGTTGCTCAGAATGCCTTTGAGGACTTCTATCACCAAAAGAGTGACACCCTAAAAGAGTCCTTTTCTGCTAAACGCACTGAAGACTTTGCCTCTCTTAAAATATCCTTTAAGGATTCATTACACTTACCCATAATCATAGAACTTACAGATAAAGATGGAAAGAAAGTCCTCTATGACCAATATGTAGAACATTCAGCCTCTACTTACAGTTTCCCTTTTGTAAAAGCTGGGAATTATCTACTGCGCATAATAGAAGATACCAACCATAATAAAAAGTGGGATACAGGAAACTTTCTGCTTAAGAGGCAACCAGAGAATATTCGATACTTTGCCAAAGAAATAGAATTACGTGCTAATTGGGAAGTAGAACAAGAGATCTCTTTTGATAATTAGCCCTTAATATGATAAATATACGACAATATACTAAAGAATTCAGCTATAACCTACGCCTAGCAACTCCGATTATTCTTTCCATGTTAGGACATACTTTAGTAGGGGTAATTGATACAGCCATGGTAGGCAATGTAGGAACTTTAGAATTGGCTGCTGCTTCCTTAGGCAATAGTTATGTATTCTTATTAATGTCATTTGGAATTGGATTCTCTACAGTAGTAACAACTCTTACCGCTGAATCAGAAAAGAAGAAAAATCCCACAGAAACCAAATCCATTCTCACTCATGGAATTTTTATCAACGGTTTACTTTCTTTAATCATTTTTGGAGGTTTATTTTTTTCGGAACCTCTTATGCGATATACCCAGCAGAAAGAAGATGTTATTGCCCTGGCTGTACCTTATGTACATTTGGTAGCTTTCTCAATCATTCCTTTAATGATTTTCCAATCCTTTAAGCAATTTGCTGACGGTTTTTCCATTACTCAATATTCCCTCTATGTAACTATTATTGGCAATTTATTCAACATTTTTCTAAACTATTTGTTTATCTATGGGAACTGGGGATGTCCTAGTATGGGCGTACTAGGTGCTGCAATAGGTACTCTTGTCTCCCGATTCATGATGCCTTTTATGTTATGGATTATCCTTTATAAAAATACTCGTATGACCCAATATATGACTAAACTTATTCCAAAAATAAATAGAGGTATGGTAAAGAAATTCCTTAACTTAGGAGTACCTTCAGGATTACAGGTAGTCTTTGAAGCTGGGATTTTTATTGCTGCTACTTGGATTAGTGGTGTATTAGGGGAGGTCTATCAAGCAGCAAACCAGATAGCCTCAAGTATTGCTACCTTAACTTTCATGATTGCTAATGGGATGAGTGTAGTGGCAATGATCCGTGTAGGAAATTATAAAGGATTAGAGGACTATATTTCTCTACGTAGAGTTGCTATTTCTATCTTTCTCTTCATTCTTTTAACTCAAATAGTTTTAGGTGGTATGATAGGCATCCTACGATATGAGCTCCCTACATTATTTCTTGATACTAATAAACTTAGTTCCCTTAGTAAAATTACCTTAGTAATAGATGAATCCGCACACTTACTTCTAATTGCTGCTCTTTTCCAGCTTGTTGATGGTTTACAGACAGTCGCTTTAGCAGCTTTACGAGGTTTACAGGATGCAAAAATTCCTATGGTTTTATCTTTTATCTCTTATTGGATTATTGCCTTTCCTATCTGTTACTACTTAGGACTACATACCTCCCTTAGAACTACAGGTATTTGGATAGGGCTCCTCTCTGGACTTGCTTTCTCTGCTATCTTACAGACTACCCGTTTTCTGTTCTTATCCGGGAAATTAATCAAGCATAATCATTCTTAATTTAAAAAACATTAATATGAATTCACTCCCTAAATTCTTACTTGGTGATAACACCGATTATCCCGATGCAATCTTCATTATTCACACAGAATTTCCTCGCTTTATTCTTAACCTCACTAATGATGAGGTAGAATGGCTTGAAGAATTTGATAAAGAAGATGAGGAGGAACTTGCATCCTCAGCGGAAAGTCTCATTGGAGAAGCCACCGCTTTTTATGATCGAGAAATAAGCCGCTATGAATAATTTTATAAATACCCTTAATGAACTTGACCAAGAGATGATTCTCTTCCTCAATGGATTAGGTTCTCCTTTTTGGGATGGTTTCTGGCAATTCATTACTAACAAGTGGACTGCCTTTCCGTTATATGCTTTACTGTGTTGGCTCTGCTATAAGAAGCATTCTTTAAAGCAATTCCTTGCGATCCTTTTGTGTATTGCTGTGATGATTGCCCTAACTGACCAACTCTCCAATCTCTTCAAAATACAATTTCATAGGCTTCGTCCTTGTCATAATCCTTTGATTAATGGACGACTTCGCTTTACTCATTGTGGAGGACAATTTGGATATTTCTCAGCCCATGCTGCCAATACTTTTGCTTTAGCCTGCTTCTTAGGAAATATATTCAAACACTTCTATCCTAAAATGCTATTGTGGCTATTATTATGGGCTTCTATAGTTTCTTACAGTCGTATCTATTTAGGAGTACACTATCCTTTAGATGTACTTACAGGGCTCTCCATAGGTATACTTTTCGGGTATGGTATGTACATTTTCTATAAAAGAATAATAATTAAAAAGATAAAATAAGAAAGAGGTTACCCTTTTCGGACAGCCTCTTTCTCTTCAATAGCCCCTTCCTATACAAATACGCTACTGACAATAAATCCCTATCATAGGGTTTGTATATACTTGTTAAATATTTTTTTATGATGTTTTAGCTTATCTATTTTTAGTAAAGATTATCCAAGAAAACTTATTTTGCTAAAACTGTCTTCATCTCTCCTTGACAAATACAAGTACCTCCTAAATAAGTTTCTATCCTCACTAAGGTTACCTCCAAGAACTCTTGAATAATATTTATATGAGTCTTTAAAACTATTCCTATTTCCGGAAGTTGATAGATTTCTATTTGCTTGATAGCTCCAATATAACCCATAGGAGTAGGTTGGTTATTCAAATAATAAGCATACCCCTTATGCAGAGCTACACTTTGTGCCATGTGCTCAATAAGTCCCGCTGCAGAAAGGCAACTTCCCTGTACAAATATATTCTTCTTAGTAATGGTAAATCCTACTAAAGCAGATGTAGAGTCATATTCCAAAAGAGCATCTACCATTATCATAGGTGAGCGCTGTGGAATAAGTTGCTTTATGAGCTGTAAATCTGAAATTAGGCATTGCTTCATGTAAAATCAAAAAGAGTAAGAAGAGCAGCTTTCATCGCTCTTCTCAATTATGCATCTATATTGGCATATCTAGCATTTTTCTCAATAAACTCACGGCGAGGAGGTACATCATCTCCCATAAGCATAGAGAAGATACGATCAGCTTCTACAGCATTTTCTATAGTCACCTTACGCAAAGTGCGATGTTTAGGATCCATAGTAGTATCCGCAAGTTGTGTAGCATTCATTTCACCTAACCCTTTGTAACGCTGAACAGCTACCTTAGCCTGTGCCTGAGAATAAAATTCATTTGTAATAGCATCTCGTTCCTCATCTGACCATGCATATTGCTCTTTTTTACCTTGTTTGAGCAAATATAAAGGAGGTGTTGCTATGTAAATATGTCCTTCCTCAATAAGTTCTCGCATATAACGGAAGAAGAAAGTTAAGATAAGGGTAGCAATATGAGAACCATCTACATCGGCATCACACATAATGATTATCTTATAATAGCGCAATTTACTCATATTAAGCGCCTTAGAATCCTCATCCGTTCCTATAGTTACCCCTAAAGCTGTATAAATATTTCTAATTTCCTCACTATCAAGCACTCTATGTTGCATTGCTTTTTCTACATTAAGAATTTTCCCTCTTAGAGGGAGAATTGCTTGAAACTTTTGGTCACGTCCTTGCTTAGCGGTTCCTCCTGCGGAATCTCCTTCTACTAAGAAAAGTTCACAATTTTCAGGATTTTTATCTTGGCAATCCGCTAATTTACCAGGAAGACCTGCCCCTCCCATAGGAGATTTTCGTTGTACGGCTTCACGTGCTTTCTTAGCCGCCAAGCGAGCTTGAGCTGCTAAGATCACTTTATTTACTATCGTTTTAGCATCTTCTGGATTTTCCTCTAGATAGCTCTCCAACATCTCAGAAACAGCTTGAGAAACGGCTGCAGTTACCTCTCGGTTACCAAGCTTAGTCTTAGTTTGTCCTTCAAATTGAGGCTCCGCTACTTTCACTGAAATAATAGCTGTAAGTCCTTCACGAAAATCATCTCCTGAGATCTCCAAAGGATTCTTCTTATCTTTGCTCGCCTTTTCTAATAATCCTGATTTATCGGCATAATTCTTCAATGTACGAGTAAGCCCCATTCGGAATCCCTGTAAATGAGTTCCTCCTTCATGCGTATTAATGTTATTTACATAGGAATGTAAGTTTTCATTGAAGGAATCATTATATACCATCGCTACTTCAACAGGTATCTCATTCTTCTCTCCTTCCATGGAAATAATTTTTGAGATAATAGGAGGACGATTACCATCTAAGTATTGGATAAACTCTACTAAGCCTTTTTCAGAATAGAATTCTTGAGAAAGAGGTTTTCCTTGATCATCCTTTTCTCTCAAGTCAGTAAGTGTTATACGAATTCCTTTGTTAAGGAATGCTAGTTCTCGAATACGAGAAGCTAAAATATCATAACTAAATTCTATAGATTGCTGAAATATTTCAGTATCAGGGAGAAAAGTAACCTTAGTTCCTCTTTTATTTGTTTCTCCTATTTCTTTAACCGAATAAAGAGCAACCCCTCGTTCATACTCCTGCTGCCATTCTTTTCCATCACGATATACAGTAGCTGTCAGATGTGTAGAAAGTGCATTCACCACAGATACCCCTACTCCATGCAATCCTCCGGAGACTTTATAGGAACCTTTATCAAACTTTCCCCCAGCCCCTATTTTGGTCATTACCACCTCAAGGGCGGAAACTCCTTCTTTTTTATGTATATCCACAGGAATTCCACGACCGTTATCTTCTACTGTTATAGAATTATCAGGATTAATAAATACAGAAATAGTATCACAATATCCTGCAAGAGCCTCATCTATGGAGTTATCTAACACTTCATAGACTAAGTGATGCAATCCTCTCATTCCTACATCACCTATATACATAGAAGGACGCACACGCACATGCTCCATTCCTTCCAAAGACTGGATATTATCTGCTGAATATTTGTCTTGATTTAATTGTTCACTCATTGGAGTTTTATTTATGAAAAATCGGACAAAGATACAATCTTTTTTTCTCACTCACAAATTTTACAAACAAATAATGGAAAAATTTTTATTGTTTATTCTTTGAAAAATACTTACTTTTGCCGCCAAAAAACAACTTTTATGAAATGGCAAGGAAGACGACAAAGCGACAATGTGGAAGATCGCAGAGGAGTTAGCACTACGGGAAAAATAGCTGCAGGCGGTGGGGTTCTTGGAATTATCATCCTTCTCTTACAAGTGTTTGGTGGGGAGACAGGTCAGACTTTAGCTCCGTTATTAGAACAATTCAACCAAGCAGGGCAAACCTCTCAGTTAGCCAATGAGGCAGACCTTACTGAGGAACAAAAAGAAATCAAAGCCTTTACTGCTACCGTACTGGCAGATACCGAAGATGTGTGGGAGAAAATATTTAAGGAAAATAACTTAGGTACTTACGAAAAACCTACCTTAGTACTTTTCACTGATGCAGTACAAACTGCTTGCGGAAATGCTAGCAGTGCAGTAGGTCCTTTTTACTGCCCTGGTGACCATAAGCTCTATATGGATATGAGTTTCTTCGAGGAACTTCGTACCCGTTTTGGAGCTAAGGGAGGAGATTTTGCTATCGCATACGTAATGGCACATGAGGTAGGTCATCATATACAAACTCTCTTAGGAACTTCTCAAAAGGTACATCAAGCGCAACAAAGACTTAGCCAAAAAGAAGCCAACAAACTCTCGGTATCCTTGGAACTTCAAGCCGACTTCTATGCAGGGGTATGGGCACATTATGACAAACAGTATTTAGATGCTGACGATATAGAAGAAGCGGTAAGTGCAGCCAATGCTGTAGGGGATGATGCTATCCAAAAACGTATGCAAGGGCAAGTAGTTCCCGACTCTTTCACCCATGGCACCTCCAAGCAACGTGTATATTGGTTCATGAAAGGTTATGAAACAGGTGATATCAATCAAGGAAATACCTTTGAATAATAGTTAAATGTTTAATGATCAATGATTAATCATTGTTACCATTAATCATTATAAAAGTTGGGTAAATCAGCTTATCGCTATTTCTGGAGAAGAAATAGAGGAAAGTCCGGACACCACAGAGCACTATAGCGGGTAACGCCCGTCCGCCGCAAGGCGAGGACTAGTGCAACAGAAAGCAAGTACAGTTCGGCTGTAGTGAAATCAGGTAAACTCTATAGGGTGCAACGCCAAGTAAACCGACAACTAAGAGTAGCTCGCTCAATGTCGGAGGGTAGGCGGTTAGAATGGTCTGGCAACAGTCCATCCAGATAAATGATAAGCACTTTCCTCCAAAGGGAAAGCACAGAATCCGGCTTATGATTTACCCACTTTTTAAATAAATAGTAAATAGTGAGAAATAAAAAATGCGAGATTTTTGTAAAATCTTGCATTTTTTATTATCTTTGCACTTGTCAAACTCTAGACTATGATAGAAACACCTCCACCTTTTACCACTACCCCTGAGGTAGTCTCTCTGCTGGAAACTTTAGTTGATACAAAGCAACTCTCTGATATACAGAATGATTATCTCTATTGGGACAAAGTAAAGTATAAGGCTAAGGAAGTCACCGCGCCGCTATTGTGGCAGGCAATTAAGCTACATAGAAAACTCAATGCGCGAAAAATTTCCTTTGGAGACTATAGTTTTACTTTTGTTCTGACTGATTTTATCCAAGAGACTTTATATCTGTTTGATACCCAACTGAGTGGAAATCTCTCCAATTCTATAGATATACCACAGATGGATAAGGCAAAATTCATGGTCAGTTCTCTTATGGAAGAGGCTATCGCCAGTAGCCAAATAGAGGGCGCCAACACCACCCGAAAAAAGGCTAAAGAGATGATTCAGCAAGGGAAAAAACCCAAAGATAAGTCCGAACAGATGATCCTGAACAACTACACCACTATGCAACATCTGGTAGCTCACTTCCATCAGCCCCTTTCTGAAGAGACCTTGCTGTATATTCATAAGCTTATTACCCATAAAACCCTTGATAATCCCGCAGAAGAAGGAGCCTTTCGCCAAAACAACGAGGTACATGTAGTGAATTTCTCTAACAATGAAATCGTACATACCCCTCCTGAATATACCGAAATCCCTATCCTTATAGGGGAATTATGTGCTTTTTTCAACACCAACACACATCCTTTTATCCACCCACTCATCAAGGCCTGTATTCTACACTTTATGATAGGTTTTGTGCATCCGTTTGTAGATGGTAACGGCCGTACCGCTCGTGCTCTTTTTTATTGGTATTTGCTCAAGGAAGGGTATTGGCTAACAGAATACCTTTCTATTTCCAGTATGATTAAGCAGAGCAAAGGGCAGTATGAAAAAGCCTATCTCTATACAGAAGCAGATGATTATGACCTTACCTATTTTCTTACCTATCAATTCCGAGTACTGCACAAGGCTTATGAAGCCCTTAAGCAGTACCTCCACACAAAGCAAAAGGAAGCCTACCAAGCGGCACATCTGCTAAAAATCTTAGGGGTCAATGAACGTATGGCTGAGCTACTGAAGCTCTTCTGTGACGAACCTGAACGTATCCTTACCATCAAGGAAGTAGAACATCGCTTTCAAGTATCCAACTACACCGCCCGTACCGACCTAAAAGCCTTGGTCAATATGGGGTTCTTGGAGGTTATCCATGTCAATCAAAAGAAACAAAACTTTGTCCGTTCTCCTTACTTCCTCCAATTATTAGAAGAAAAAAATGCGAGATTTTTGTAAAATCTCGCATTTTTTATATCTATTATAATCCATTCATCTATTCTCTTCCTGTTTATAGCAAATACTAATAACAAGATATGTCAGCAATATAAATAGATTTAATCCCCCTAAAACATCTTCTTTATGCTTTATTATAAGAAAATCAGAAATTACTTGATTCATTTCATACTGTTGAAAGGCTACAAGTGAAGTTTTATAAGATAAGGGAACGATAAAGAACTCTCCCAATACAAATACAATAATCGAAAGTATAAGCAATAGTAAATTTTTCCGAGTTCTTTGACATAAATAAATTACAATATTGCCTATAAAGAACAACCACATTCCCTTAATCATTCCCAGTTGAACCATTGCATCTATAAATCGGCGTTGCCATAAGAAGAATAAGGTATCTTTTGGTGTAGAAAGCATATTCATCGCTATAAAAGCCGAGATATTTCCTATTAATAAACTAAGCCCAAAAATAGCTATCAATTGAGCCATCCGTTGAAAAAAATTTTTATTTTTCATCTGTCATTCTGTTTTTAATTTCTGAGATGCAAAGTAACACAGAAGTGATGAGATAAAAATTAACTTTGGGTAATAAATTACATATAGGCTATTCTTTTTCTAATTCTGCTCAATGATTGTGGAGTAACCCCCACAAACGAAGCTACGTATTTCTGTGCGACCCGTTGTTCAATATTTTTATATTGTCTCATAAATTTCAAATAACGTTCTTGCGGACTATCAGCAAGTCCCGAAATGATGTAGTGTATGGCTTCGATAAAAGTCTCCTCAAGTAGTAATCTACCAAACCGTTCACCTTCTCTTATTTCTTTGTAAAATCGTTGCAGATTACTGTAAGAAATCATTTGTAAAACACTATCTTCAAGAGCAATAATTGTTTTTTGTGAAGGAGTCTTACTTATAAAACTCTCAAAATCACAAATAAAAGTGTCCTCTTCATTAAAATGTATAGTAAGTTCTTTTCCTTCATAATTGATAAATTGTCTTAAAAGCCCTTTATTTACATAACAGAAATATTTACAAGTATTACCTTCTTGCAATAGTATTTCTCCTCTGGTAAGAGATAGGGGTTTAAAAAGCTCTTTTATAAGAGCACATTCTTTCTCTGAAAGAGCTATATACTTCCTTATCTTTTTTAAAAGCAATTCGTTATGCATCTTATGAAATAATTATTTATTCTGATTTTTTTTGCTATCACTAAAATGGAGAAAAAAATATACTTAATTAGTAGGTTTCTTTGTTTATTTTTCTAAAACCACTTTAATTATCCTAGGTTTTCTTAACTTCTCTGATTTCTTCATAAAGTTGATTACCTAATAAGCCCTTTAACTCACTATATTTTTACCTTTCACAAAATCCTAAAGATAAAAGTTTTTCTCTAAAAGCTATAATAACAGAGTGAGGTGTCGCTGATTCATGTTTGATATTTACCAGTAATTTTGCTTTCTCCTCTTCATCTATATAAGCTTCTTCCTCTTTATAAAAATACATCCAAAAGAAAAAACCGTTATAAGAAATCGTTATTTCATCATATTCCTTATCTACTCGCACTATTTCATCTTTGAGTTTTTCTTTTAAGTTACTAAAAGAAGTCTCTATCACAAAAAAGCTCTCTACTGCCATCTTACTTTTTACTTTTCACTTTACTTATGATGATGCCTCCCGCCATGGCTACATTGAGGCTTTCTGCCTGTTGTAGCTTGCCAAAACGAGGTATGGTAATAGCTCCATTGGCTAAGGCGGCAACCTCTGGACTGACACCATTGGCTTCGTTGCCCAAAACAATCACGCAATCTTCAGGGAAAGTAGTAGTATAGAGGTTTTCCCCCTCCAAGTTCGCTACATATACAGGTAACGCACAGGTAGCCAAGAAGCCCTCTAAGGGTAAATAATGCACCTCCACCCGTGAGAGTGATCCCATAGAGGCTTGCACTACCTTAGGATTATAGCAATCCACCGTCTGCTCGCTACACAGCAGTGTTTCTATGCCAAACCAATCACATAGGCGAATCAGTGTACCCAAGTTACCAGGGTCTTGGACATTGTCTAAAGCCAAAATAAGTCCCTCTTGGAGTATCTCCTTTCTTTCATGTTGCTGGAAGATAGCCACCCCTTCATCTGGATGTTTTAGAGTGCTGAGTCGCTGGAGTTCCTCTGGACTTACAAGAATTAGCGGATGCCCCACAAGATGAGGAGAAAAAGCATTGGTTGCGTAGATAGCCTTTGCCTTATAGCCTGCTTTCAGAAATTCTATTATACTTTTCTTTCCTTCTACCACAAAAAGCCCCAGTTCGTTTCGATATTTCTTAAGGGAAAGCTTCTGTAGAAGTTTGAATTGATTTTTGTTTAGCATATCTGTACTAAATAATCATAAGGCAAATATACAATTATTTTTGAAAAAATAGTATCTTTGCAAAAATATTCATCTCTATGAAATACTACCTTATCGCAGGAGAAGCCTCAGGCGACTTACATGGAGCAAACCTGATGCATTCATTACAAAAGATAGATCCTCAAGCACAATTTCGTTTTTGGGGTGGTGAACGTATGGAAGCGGTAGGGGGTACATTGGTCAAGCATTATCGCAATTTGGCTTTTATGGGCTTCTGGGAAGTAGTAGCCAACCTTAGGACTATTCTTCGCAATATTGATTTTTGCAAACGCGATATCGCTCAGTTTCATCCCGATGTGCTTATCTTTATTGATTACCCTGGTTTTAATATGCGTATTGCTAAGTGGGCTAAGGAGCAAGGAATTCCCACTCATTATTACATTTCACCACAAATATGGGCTTGGAAAGAGAATCGTATCAAGGCAATTAAGAGGGATGTAGATAAGATGTATGTGATTCTTCCTTTTGAAAAAGATTTTTATGAAAAGAAACACCAATATCCTGTAAATTTCGTAGGACACCCTCTCTTAGATGCGATTGCTTCTCGTAAGGAAATAAGTGAAGAGGAATTTAAGCGAGAAAATAGCTTAGATAAGCGACCCATCATTGCCTTACTTCCTGGCAGTCGCAAACAGGAGATTTCCAAGATGCTCTCAGTGATGCTTTCAGTAGTAGGAAGCTACCATCAATATCAGTTTGTTATTGCAGGAGCCCCTTCTCAGGAATATGAATTCTACAAACAGTTCATCAAGGAAGAGAATGTACATTTTGTTAGTGGGAGAACACATGATCTGCTTTCTCTCTCCTATGCTGCTTTAGTAACCAGTGGAACCGCAACTCTTGAAACAGCATTATTGAATGTACCTGAAGTAGTATGCTACCGAGGCAATTGGATTTCTTATCAGATTGCCAAACGAGTTATTAACTTAAAATATATCTCCCTAGTGAATCTTATTATGGATGCTCCTGTAGTTACTGAACTTATCCAAGGAGCACTCAATACTCGAAACTTAAAAGTAGAATTGGAAAAACTCCTTACTCCCTCTTATCGGGAAGAACTTATTAATAACTATAAGAAATTGAGAGATAAATTGGGCAACAGTGGTGCCAGCGATAGGACAGCTAAAGCAATTTTCTCCTCTATAAAATAAAAGGCATCACAATAGGCGCCAAAATAGCGGTAAAAACTCCATTGAAAATCATTCCTAAACTAGCGTAGATAGCGTGCTTTTCACTAAGGTTCAGAGCAGCCATAATCCCTAAAGCATGTGAGGCTGTTCCCAAAGAGATTCCGCGTCCCATAGGGCTTTTGATCCCTGTCCATTGAAGCACTTTAAAACCTAAAATAGACCCTAAAATTCCAGTAACTATTACAGCTGCTACTGTAAGAGAGGTAATTCCATGTAGCGTTTTGGAAACTTCAAGAGCAATAGGGGTAGTAACTGATTTAGGAGCCAAAGAACGAATGATATCATCACTAGCTCCCAACCACTTGGCAATATAACTTACTGAAAGGATTCCTGTTAAGCTTCCTATAAATTGTGAAACTAAAAGTGGAAGTAATTGTTTTTTAATCTTGGAAAGTTGTTGGTATAGAGGTACGCCCATAGCCACGATGGAAGGCTTGAGCCAAAAATCAATATACATTCCCGCATTACGCTCATAGGTCTCATAGGAGATATTGAAGATAACCAAATAGCCAATAAGGACAGAAACGGCAAGCATCACAGGGTTTAGAAATACCGATTTGTATTTCTGCTGGAGCATGAGTACTCCATAATAGACTCCAAAGGTAAGAGCCAAAAGTACTAAAGAGTTTTCAAATATTTTCATGATGATGTTTGGTTCTTTTACGCATAAGTTGATAAATATGTCCGGTAATAACCATTACAATAACAGTGCTAACTACAATAGCGATACTGATAGACCAAAAATTTTTAGCTATTAGGTCAAAATAAGCCAATATAGCCACACTGGGTGGTACGAAGAACAGTCCTAAATGGGAAATTAACATATCGGAAAAAGCTTTAACCCAGTGCAATTTTATCCATCCCAAACGTAAAAAAAGGGTGAGCAATATCATTCCTATAATGCTAGAAGGAAAATGAATTTCCGTGAGATACACTACCAATTCTCCCAAAGCTAAGCAACCAAAGATGATGGCACAATATCTGATTAACATAAAAAAGTAATTAAAAAACGGGCGCAAAGGTACAACTTTTAATAACAAATGACCAATGATTCATAACAAATCTTTTCCACATTATTCAACAAAAAATCCGACTCAAAAAAGTG
>NZ_GL872413.1:776713-890358 GCF_000192225.1 Capnocytophaga sp. oral taxon 338 str. F0234 | reverse complement strand
TCAAAAAAGTGAGTCGGATTTTTTGTATATGGAAAAAGTTGTTTTAACCTCCAAAATCGTCGAAGCGAATGTTTTCATCAGGCATACCAAAGTCTTGTCCCATTTTCTGAACAGCTTTGTTCATCATTGGAGGACCACAGAAATACAATTCAATATCTTCTGGAGCTTCGTGTTTGCTCAAATATTGTTCAATGACAGCATTGTGAACAAATCCTAAGAATCCATCCCCTTCAGGATCATTGATATCTTTCTTCACTTTCCAATTGTCTTCGGGTAATGGTTCAGAAAGCACAATAAAGAATCTAAAATTAGGAAATTCTCGTTCAAGCTCACGGAAATGTTCTACATAGAATAATTCTCGTTTGGAACGACCTCCATACCAATAAGTAACCTTCCTTTTAGTTTTTAAGGTTTTAAAAAGATGGTATAAGTGAGAACGCATAGGCGCCATCCCTGCTCCCCCACCTACATATAACATCTCAGCATTAGAATCATTAATAAAGAACTCACCATAAGGCCCTGAAATGGTTACCTTATCTCCTGGTTTGCGAGAGAAGATATAAGAGGAAGCTACCCCTGGATTTACATCCATCCAACCTCCTTTAGCTCTATCAAATGGAGGAGTGGCAATACGCACGTTCAACATTATACGGCGCCCTTCTGCTGGATAGGAAGCCATAGAATAAGCACGCTCTGCTGGATCTGGATTCTTCATCACCAGTGGCCACAACTTAAACTTATCCCATTCCATTCTGAACTTCTCAGGCTCTCCTGGATGTTCTTTAGGATGTGCAGTAATATCAATATCTGTATATTTTACCTCACAGGCAGGAATTTCAATTTGAATATATCCTCCTGGTCTGTAGTTCATATCCTCAGGGAGTTCTACCACGAATTCTTTAATAAATGATGCCACATTATAGTTGCTCACTACTGTTGCTTCCCATTTCTTGATACCAAACACTTGTTCTGGTACCCCTATTTTCATATCTTGTTTTACTTTTACTTGGCAAGCCAGGCGCATACCTTCTTTGAGTTCTTTCTTGGTAAAGTGAGGTGTTTCTGTAGGAAGAGCTTCTCCTCCTCCTTCATATACATGACATTTACATTGCAAACAGGATCCTTTACCACCACAAGCCGATGGTAAGAAAATCTTTTCATTACCTAGGGTAGATAGTAAAGATCCTCCTATGGGTACATCTATTTCTTTATCATTATTAATGGTAATCTTCACAGGTCCCGATGGGGTTAGTTTTTGTTTTACATAAAGTAAAATCGCCACTAACAATAAAATTATCACTAATAATCCTATTACTGTAACAGTAATAGTTGTTAATATTTCACTTACTAAAATCATTACTTAAATCTTTTGTGTTATTGGCTAATTTATCAGTTTTCACTTCTTGTTGAATAGTTGTTTCTTGTTTAGGTGCTTCTTTCTTTTTGCTATTATCTCCGGTAAGCATTCCTCCAAAACTCATAAAGCCTATTGCCATAAGTCCTGTGGTGATAAAGGTAATTCCTAAACCACGCAAAGGAGCAGGCACATGTGAATAGCGTATCTTTTCACGAATAGCTGCCAGGGCAAGGATAGCAATAGCCCACCCTAATCCTGAACTAAATCCATAAGCTACTGAAAGCCCAAAGGAATGAATAGTTTCTTCACGTGATTGCATAAAGAGTGATCCTCCTAAAATAGCACAGTTCACCGCTATCAGTGGCAAGAAAATACCCAATGAATTATATAACGATGGTGAGAATTTTTCCACAATAATCTCAACAAGCTGCACCATAGTAGCAACAGTAGCAATAAATAAGATATAAGTGAGGAAACTTAAATCATATTGCGCATATTCTTCACCTAACCAAGCCAAAGCACCTTCTTTGAGGATATATTGGTTTAACAAGTAATTCATTGGTACGGTAAGTGTTTGTACAAAAATCACAGCTGCCCCTAAGCCTATAGCAGTTGACACTTTTTTAGATACAGCCAAATAGGAACACATACCTAAAAAGGTAGCAAAAATCATATTCTCAACGAATATGGATTTAAAAATCAGTGTTAAATATTCTAACATTTTGTTCTCTTTTTAAATGATTAATGACTGTTCTCTATAAGGGCTTTGTTACGTGAACGCTGTACCCATACTACGATACCATAAGTTACCAATGCCATTGGAGCCAAGAGCATAAATCCATTATTTTCATACCCTAAAGCATACACACCCGTTTTCTTGATAGGGTCCCCTAATACTTGAAAACCAAGCAAAGTACCTGATCCCAAAAGTTCACGGAAGAAAGCTACAATAAGCAAAGCAATAGAATAACCTCCTGCATTACCCAAGGCATCTAAGAAAGATTTTCCCGGAGGGTTCCCTAAGGCAAAGGCTTCAAAGCGTCCCATCAGAATACAGTTAGTAATAATAAGCCCTACATATACTGACAACTGCTTGCTCAGGTCATATACAAAGGCTTTGAGCACAAAGTCCACCACAATTACCAAGGTTGCTGCTACGATGAGCTGAGCAATGATACGAATTTTAGGTGGTATCACATTTCTAAGCAAAGAAATGGTTACGTTCCCCATTACCAGCACAAAGGTAAAAGAAAGGCTCATTACAATAGCTGCTCTAAGTTGGGCTGTAATCGCTAAAGCTGAACAGATACCTAATACTTGTACTGTTACAGGGTTATTATCCCATAAGGGATCTTTTACTAGTTTGATATCTTTTTTTGTTAGTCCCATAGTCTTATTTGTTTAAACTCTTAATATAGGATACATAGGCGGAAATTCCATGCTGAATCATATTAGCAACTCCGTTTCCTGTAAGAGTAGCTCCTGCAATAGCATCCACCTTACCATCTTCTTTACGTTTGTTTTCAGGGTCTGCATTGGTTTTGGAGATCTTGATACTTTGGAAATTACCACTTGCATCTAAGAGATGTTCTCCAATGAAATCATCCATGAAGAAGCGTTCCTTAATATTAGCTCCTAACCCGGCAGTTTCTCCTTTATGGTCAAAGAAAACACCTTGTACAATTAAATCTTTATCCACTGCAATATACCCCCAAATAGCATCCCATAATCCACGACCATTTACAGGGATAATATAGATTGTTTTGCCATCTTTTTCTCCCACATACAAAGGTAAGCCTTCACGGTGACCATTAAAATTAATCAGATCATCTGCTCCTTTCACTTCCTTAGCGGTATTATCTGCAGGATTAATAAGGTATTGCTCTTTAATATATTTATCAAATTCAGCATTTGCTTCTTCTGTAGTTAAAAACACTACCTTTCCTTCCCCAAGGGATCCTTCATTATGATTTACCCCCATAGCATAAAGGATATTTTGTTTCTTTTCCAGTTTCTTATTCTCACTGATTTGATGACTCAGTGCGGAAGAAATTCCAGCGAGCAAAGCTCCTACGATTACCACCATGACAATGGCGAAAATCACTGTGTATGAATTACTTTCTGTTTTGATTGCCATAATTATGCGGTTTTAGTAGTTAGTTTTAAGCGTTTTTTTCGACGTGAAACATTGGCTTGTACTACAAAATGGTCAATAGTTGGCGCCAATACATTCATTAGTAAGATAGCAAGCATCACCCCTTCAGGATAAGCTGGGTTGAAACAACGAATAGCAATAGCCACAAATCCTGCTAAGAAACCATAAATATATTTTCCTGTATTGGTCTGTGCAGCAGTTACTGGGTCAGTAGCCATAAAAACCGCTCCAAAAGCCAAGCCTCCGATAAGCAAATGCTCATAAGCAGGCAGACTCCACAGAGCAAAGAATTGTGTACCTTCCACCGATGGTGCCAAACAATTAAAGATAGTCCCCATCACAAAGGCGCCTACGAACATACTCACTATCACTCTCCAAGAAGCAATCTTGGTATAGATGAGGAACAAAGCTCCTAAAAGTATCAATAAGGTAGAGGTTTCTCCTACAGAACCTGGAATAAATCCATAGAAAAGGTCTGAAACTTGATAAGTCTCTGGTTGCCCTTGTGCTAAACTTCCCAAGATAGTCTCCCCAGATACAGCATCTAACTTTGCTCCAGCAGCAATATCACTTGCTCTCTTAAGAGCTCCTTCCACCCATACTTTGTCTCCGGTCATTGAAGTAGGATAAGCAAAGAATAAGAAAGCACGAATGGTAAGGGCAGGGTTTAGAATATTCATTCCTGTACCTCCAAATACCTCTTTCCCTATAATCACTCCAAAAGCCACTGCTACAGCAAGCATCCAAAGGGGTATATCAATAGGTACAATCAATGGTACCAACATACCAGTTACCAAATATCCTTCTTCTACTTCATGCTTACGGATAGTAGCAAAGATAAATTCAATACCTAAACCCACTATATAGGAAACAATAACTAAAGGAAGTACCTTAATAGCTCCTATGGAAAAATTCGTCCAATTCCAAAAATCTCCACTGAAAAAGGACATTCCTGCTTGAGGTTCTAAGTCTCCAAAAGCTACTTGATGCTGGTATCCTGCATTAAAGATACCAAAGACCAAGCATGGAATCAGTGCCATAATCACGGTATTCATAGTCCGCTTTAGGTCATCAACTGCCTTAATATGAGTACCTCCATGGGTTACCTCATTAGGCGTATAAAGGAAAGTGTGAAGTGCATTAAAGGTTGTTTCCCACTTAGTGCCCTTATACTTCTCTTTTAATGTATGTAATTTACTTTTTAAACTCATTTTATTATGAATAAGTTAATTATTTCTTTTTTATTGATTTGCGAATTAGTTTTAAAGCCCAATCGTAATGACTTGACGTTGCCGAAACTAAGTAAGAGCCTAAGGAGGTACTACCCGTCCAGTGATACTTTTTTTTAGTAAAAAGTTCCTCATCAGTATGACTTTCTATAATACGAAAAACTTTACTATGTGAGTCTTTAAACATAGAAAACATTTCAGAAAACAGTACCTTTTGGCAACTTTTCCATATCTCTTGGTTTAATTTAGGAGTGTCTTTCATAGTGTAACCTTCTTTGGGTATTTTGGGTTTACCTCCTTTCATTCCTTCCTCATACCAGTTTAAGAACAATAAATGCCAATAATACAAATGTCCTATAACATCACGAATATTCCTATTCATAGTACCTTCGGGAAATGCTTTTTCTCGCTGCCTCTCAGGTAGTGCTTCTATCAAAGAAATCAACCTTTGGTAATTTTCTTTGGCTAAAGTTACTAGACTTCCTTTACTTGTTGGTCTTGCCATAAGTTAGGCTTTTGCTCTTAGCATGTCATAAACAGTCTTATCAATATGGAGATATTCTATAATCTTATGAATGTCAAACTCTATTTTATCCTTCTTACTTTCCTTACGCTTAGCATTGGAGACAGATAGATAGTACTCACTTCCCGATGCATATACAGTGAATGTACTATGATTTTCTCCTTCATCACCTCTTTGAATAGTTTCTGATAATTGTTCCCAATCACCTTGTTCAACTTTCTTTTTGAAATCTGCCTCATTTTCTATAAAAGAAAAGATAGGTAAGTTTTCTTCCTTGAACCATTCTTGTATTTGTTCATCAAAAGGGAGTCTGGCTCTTTTAGCTGATAAGACACTGAAAAACATGATAATAGCAAATTCTGCCACCCAAATTGCAGTAAGGAAGCCTCCACTAATAGTATTTCCTTTGATTCCCCAAGTACCATTTTCATTGATAAGCTTTATCAAATCCAAAAGAGCAGAGGGATGGGAAAGCAGATAAAGTAATTGTTCAAATTGAACATTACTTACCACAATTCCTATTTGTTTGTTCCCGTAAGATTCCGTTCCATTAATTGCTAAATCCGACCATACCACCCATTGCAAATAATAGGCAACAAGACCAGAGAGAATAGCCAACAGAATAGCCAATCCATAACTGCGAACTTTTCCTAAATTAATTATTAAATAACTTACTATAAAACAGATTCCAAAACCGAATCCTATAGTAATCAAGACATTTATATAAATTAATGGGATATACCATGTTGCATAAGCATATATAGCAGAAAGTATAGGAAATACTATCACACATGCTAATACAAAATAAAGAAAAGCCAGAGGAGAAAATTTCCCTGAAGGTTTGTAATAATTTGACATATAACTACATTTAACTGTTTGCTATCCTAATTCATCCATCATTAAATCAAGTCCATCTCTGATGATTTGCTGATGTGGTTGTTTGGACACACAAACAAACTCAGTCAAGGCAAAATCTTCAGGAGCTATCTCATAAGCTCCAAGATTTTCTAATTCATCCAAGTCCTTATACAGACAAGCTTTTAGCAACTGCATAGGATAGATATCCAAAGGAAACACTTCTTCATACATACCCGTTACTACAAAGGCACGCTGTTCACCATTGGTATTGGTGGTAAGATTATACTTTCTGTTAGGGTGAAGCCAAGAGAAAGTAAGCGCACGGGTAAGTGAAATCTTATTAGAAATAGGTTTCGCCCATCCTAACAAATCATAATCATTTCCTTCAGGAATAGCAGTAATTTGGTCATCATAGAATCCTAAATAGTCATTTTCACTTACTTGAGTACCCGTAAGTACATCACCACTGATAATACGTGTAGTTGCTATATCCTTCACTTGATTACCTACCACTGCACTAATTTGTGCTCCTGCAAGAGCTGTTACATATTCAGGAGCTTCAATACGAGCACCTGTAAGAGCCACGATACGAGTAAGATTCATCTTTCCTGTAAGGAAAAGTTCTCCAATAACTACCAAATCCTGTGGAGTTACTACCCATACTACTTCTCCTTTATTTATAGGACTGATATGAGCAATCTGAGTGCTCACATTTCCTGCAGGATGTGGACCAGAGACATTATGCAAAACAATGTCTTTAAGATCACGGAAAGGAGATAGTGAACTATCCTTGAAAACAGATACATGTACCTTACCTGTGGTGAGCTTAGATAAAGCTGTAAGAGCTACCTGTAATTCTTTTTCCTTTCCTTTGAGTACATAGTCATAATCAGGCGCAAGTGGATGGGTTTTGCAAGCCGATACAAAGATTGCCTTAGGCTTACTATCCACACTGGCAATTACGTCATAAGGACGTTGTTTGATAAATGGCCAGCAACCTGATTGTAACAAATGCTCTTTAATTTGTTGAGCAGAAAGCTGTTCTACTTCTTTCTTTCCGAAGTCATGAAAAGACTGAGTAGTGTCAGGAGTAATTCTGATTTCCAGAATTTTACGGCGTTCTCCACGGATAATTTCCGTGATAGTACCACTAACGGGAGAAGGGAACAATATCCTTTCATCTCTTTTGTCGTAGAAAACGGCGTCTCCGGCTTTGAGTGTTGCCCCCTCACGTACAATGAGCTTGGGGATTACGCGGTGGAATTCAGCAGGCTTTATACCGTATACCTTTGCCAGCGGAGTAGCTTTGGTAATTGTCTCGGCTTTTCCTTCCAACTGAATGTCCAATCCTTTTCGAATACGGATGTCGCTTGACATAGGATATAAATTAGTTAGTTTCTTAAAAAGTCGCGCAAAAGTATCATTTTTTTTTTAATTAATTATCAAAATTTTCTTTTTTAACAGCCTTATTCTATTATTTATATTCTTTATAAATAAAAATATTATTTGCCCTACTATGGAATACTTATCCTTGATGGAAGTATCTTTTTCTAACTGTTTTCTCTGGACTAAATAGTTAAAGAATATGTTTATTTACATATACCCTGCTGTTTTATGTTAAACACTGATAATTATATATTATTGAAATACAAGCCTTTGAAAATAAAAAAATAAAAATAGTATTTTTTTCTATGTTTTTTTCAAAAAAATGATATACCTTTGCGCCGTTAAAACTTAAAAAAACAGAATTAAAGATGAAAAAAATTCTTTTATCTGCAATAGCTGTATTTGCATTCAGCTTTGCTAACGCTCAAGAAGAAAGCGATTTTGGATTCTCTAAAGGAGATGTACTTGTAGAAGGAAATCTTAGCCTAACTTCTAAAAGTGTTCCTGATGGTAACAGCACCAAAACTACCACTTCTTATGGTTTTGCTCCTGTAGGGGGTTATTTTCTTTCTGATAATTTTGCCCTTGGATTGGGGTTGAACATTTCTTCAGATAAAGAAAATTCTCGAGAAGTAAACACCTTTGGTGTGGGGGTATTTGGACGTTACTACTTCCTTGAATTAGGACAACGCTTCAAAGTATATGGACAAGCAGGTCTTGGTTTTGATTCCATCAATGACAAAGTTGCTGATGCTAAATCCACTGAATTCGGTTTCCATGCTGGCTTAGGAATGAATTATTTTCTTACTAAGAGTTTTGCTATTAACTTTGGTTTAACTGATATCTTCTCTGTTGTAAATAACAAACCAAAAAATGGAGATGGTACTACCACTGTTAATTTCAATGTAAATAAGTTTAACAACTTCTTTACTACTCCTACTTTTGGACTTTCTTTCAGATTCTAATTATCTGACAGTTTAGAACAATATAAAAACCGCTCTATAGAGCGGTTTTTATATTTTAGGTAGTTATATTATTCCCTAACCTTCTAAAGCATTACAAATTCACATCTCTACCCTGATATTGGTTAAGATAATCCTAATAAGTGTCGCTTCCCTTAAGAGACATATATTATCTTAACTAATGAGGAATATAAGATTTTTTTAATGGATTTGCATCAGTGATCATTGACATTTGACCATTAATCATTGTCCTAATCCTTTTCTTAAGCGAATAGCAGTAAGAACTTTCTTGGTATAAAGGGGAAAATCTGCGCTGAGGATCCAACCAAAATAACCAGGCTCTTCTTCTAAAATTTCTTCTACCTTACGACCTTTATGCTTACCAAAGGTAAAAATCTCTTCTCCTTTATCATTATAAGCAATAAATCCTGCAAAATCAGCTATTTGTTTACGAGTAGTAAAATCACTTAGTTGTTTGACATCATTGGGTAGCGTATCAGAATAACAGTCCAATTGTGCTTTAAGGATTTCATAAGTAGCATCAGTATCAGCCTGTGCAGAATGAGCATTGTCCAGGGACTTCTTACAGTAGAACTTATAAGCTGCTGAAAGAGTACGCTGCTCCATCTTATGAAAAATAGTTTGTACATCTACCGTTACACGGTTCTTTAGATCAAAATCCACTCCTGCTCGTAGGAGTTCCTCTGCCAACAAAGGGATATCAAAGCGATCAGAATTATAACCCGCTAAATCAGAATCCTTAATAAGGTTATGTATTTGTTTTGCCAGTTCCTTGAAAGTGGGGGCCTGAGCAACCATCTTATCACTAATTCCATGAATGTCCGTGGAAGCTGCTGGGATAGGTATCGTAGGATTCACCAGCCATGTTTTACTTTCGCGGGAACCATTAGGGAACACTTTAAGAATAGAAATCTCCACAATGCGATCTTTGGAGACATCTGTCCCTGTAGTTTCTAAATCAAAGAAACAAATAGGACGAGTAAGGTTTAATTCCATGTATATGTTCAATTGAAAAAACAGCACAAAAGTAACGAAAAAAATCATATAATTGGGAGCAGTAAGAAATTTTATTTTTTATTTTCAAAATTCCTTTTAAATTCGTAATTTTGTATCCATATAATTACAAATTATAAACATGATGAATTATAAACGAATGTTACCCCTTGTGGCTCTTGGAACTATAGGAGTTCTCAAGGCACAGAATGCACCGTATTGGCAACAACATGTAGATTACAAGATGGACATCAACATGAATGTAAAGAACTACCAATACACAGGAAAACAAGAACTCACCTACACTAACAATTCTCCTGACACCTTGAAAGTAGTGTACTACCATGTATTCCTTAACGCTTTCCAACCTGGAAGTGAAATGGATGCTCGTTTGCAGACTATTCGTGACCCCGATCGCCGTATGGTCAACAACAAAGGTACCAAAGAGAAACCTCAGTATGAAAGTCGTATTTCCCTTCTTAAACCTGAAGAAATTGGATATGTACGCGTAAATGCTCTTTCTCAAGATGGTACTCCTGTAAAATACAAAACAGAAGGTACTATTGTAAAAGTGGATTTGAACAAGCCTATCCTTCCTCACTCCTCCACTGTACTTAAGATGGACTTTACAGGACAAGCTCCTGTGATGATTCGCCGAAGTGGGCGTAATAACCCTGACGGTGTGGCTCTCTCCATGACTCAATGGTATCCAAAATTAGCAGAATATGACTATCGTGGATGGGATACTACTGAGTATATTACTCGTGAATTCTATGGCGTCTGGGGTAATTTTGATGTAAAGATTACCATTGATAAGAACTATGTTGTAGGGGGCTCCGGCTATCTACAGAACAATAATGAAATCGGTTTCGGTTATGAAGATGCGGGTGTAAAAGTACCTAAAGTAAAAGGTAATACTCGTACTTGGCACTTCTATGCACCACAAGTACACGACTTCACTTGGGCTGCTGACCCTCAATTTGTTCATGATAAATTAGATGCTGGCAATGGACAAACTCTCCACTTCCTTTACAAAAAATATCCTGAAAATTGGAAGAAAATCCAACCTCAAATGCTCAAAACCTTCAACTTCTATAATAAGTTCGTAGGCAAATATCCTTGGCGTCAATACTCCTTTATTCAAGGAGGGGACGGAGGTATGGAATATGCTATGTGTACTCTTATTCAAGGCGGTGAAAACTATGATTCCCTATTAAGCACTGCCGTACATGAGTTTGGACATGCTTGGTTTCACCTTATCTTAGCCAGTGATGAGACTGCTTATCCTTGGATGGATGAAGGATTTTGCTCTTATATACAAGATCGTGCTCTCGGTATGTTAGGGGCTAAAGATCCTTTTGTAGGCTTTTACAAATCCTATAACAGATATGTAAAATCCAATTATGAAGAAACTCCTACCCACCAATCCGACCGTTTCAATACCAATTATGCTTACTCTATTACCGCCTATAGTAAGGGAGCTCTCTTTCTAAGACAATTAGAATATATTATTGGTGAAAAGAATGTAGAAAAAACGCTTCAATTATATTATAAGAAATTTGCTCTCAAGCATCCACAACCTCATGACTTTATTCGTTGTGCTGAAAAAGTTTCTGGTATGCAACTCCAATGGTACCTTAATGAATTCATGCAAACACCTCACCATGTAGACTATGCTGTAGAGAAAGTAGGAGCCAAAGGCAACAAAACAGAAATCACCCTCCGCCGTGTGGACAGGATGCCGCTACCTACTGATGTATTCGTAATAGATAAAAATAATAAAACCTATTACTACTACATCCCTCTCCGTATGCAGTTTGGAGAAAAAGAAAATCCTTATAACTATGAACGTAAAGTATTACCTTCTTGGGGTTGGGGACATCTTACTTACACCTTTGATGTAGATATACCTTTTGAAAATATTCAAAAAGTAGTTATTGACCCTAATAATATTACGACAGATATTAATACTGATAATAATACTTTCCAAAAATAGAAAGGGTATTAGTTTTTTATATTACAAAAGAAAAGCCGTTCCGAATGTGGAACGGTTTTTCGTATTTTTATAAGTACGAGGAGCTACAAGCTCTCGCTATCATAGGGGATCAGAACTTATACCCTACCCCTACTTGAATTACACGGTTATTACTATAGTTCTTAGAGTCTCCATCTTTTGTAAGATTTGCTAATCCCCAGTTGTAAGAGGCTTCAAAGAACAATCCGTTATTAGGCAAGTTGTATTCCACCCCTAAGCCAATACCATAATCAAAATGTCTGTAGGAATCCTTGTCTACTGTTTCTGTTTTACCATCTTCCTTTAATTGACTACTTAGGATATACCCCATATAAAAGCCTGCTTTAGGTCGGAATCCCTCAAAATCATACTTTATCCAAACAGGCAAGTTAAGGGTGTGTTGTATATATTTCCCGTCCCCTTCTTTAGCTTTAGCTCCTTGGTTGGAATAAGTGAGACCTGCATCCATAAGGACAACATCATTAAAGGCAAATTCTGCTAAACCACCTACATAGAAAGCAGGACGGATTTTAGTTTCAGCCTTCACATCATTCACTTTGGAAGCTATATCAGCAAGGTTAAGCCCTGCACGAGCTCCAAATTTTACTTGTGCACTGGCTCCTACTACAGTAAGAGCGGCAAATACTACGGTCATTAATACTTTTTTCATAAATATATAATTAAGTATGTTTCCCTACTCTATTAAAGGATTTTCGGGTTTTTCCTTTTTTATTCTTTTACTGAGGGCAAAAGTAAGTTTTTCCTCTGATAGTACAAAGAAAATTGAATTATTTTTACACTTTTCACTTTCAAAAACCATGTTAAGTCAATACCTATGATTAGAAATTAATCATCGGTCATTGCTATGGCTTTTGCCAAAAATAATCAGGGTCATTTGTGATATATTCTTCTTTTTCTTTTTGAATTGTAAAGCCTTTAGGCAAAAGAGCTACAAATGAAGTATCTGATTTTCTAAAACGACTTTCAGGGTTAAATTTGCTCTGTAGTGGACAAGAGAACCAATACAGGTTTTTTGCCATATAAACCTCCAGATACTCTTCTTTGGTTTGCTCTTCCTTGTTATTCCAATTAGCATCTTTGTTAAGTACTAAAGGCTTATTATGTATCAATCGGTCTCTTACCTCCGCAATACTTAAGAGATTTCCCTTTTCATCCTTTACATAGGCATTAAAAGTTGGGTCTATCCAAATCCATTTCTGCAACTGTTGAGAATAGACACTATTAATCACATGACAATCTGTATCATTGGGATTCTTAGGCATACAGGTTACATAACGAGATGGAATTCCCATTGCCAGATACATTTCATTGAGTGTAATAGCCAAATGCCTACAATTCACCCCTTTCTTTGTTGCTTTATGATAGTTGTAGATATCTATAGCATCAAACTCACAGAGCGCATAATTTCTACCATCATGTACAATGTTATTATGTACAAAATGGAGTAAATTGAAAATCTTGGAAAGCTCATCCCCTGTTCCCGCTACGGAATCCAACTTAAAATAATTTCTCACTTGCTCAAGGGAAGGATCATTAGCTGCTTGATAAGTAAAGCGTGGAAGCGTATTTGTTTGCTGTTTTTGATAAGCTCCTGCTTGTTGTAGTATCACAAGTTTATCAAAAGGTTTGAGTTTTTTCAATAATGCAATAAATTTCTTTTCCTTGCGAATATTAATAAAATCTTTATCTGTCTTTACATTTCTATAATCATCATAACCTAAAGCTACTGCTTTTTCAAGAGTTGCAATTGCTTCCTTTTTCTTGTTTTGTAAGGAGCGTACGCAAGCCAAATTATAATATATATTGGCTTTTATAGCCTCAATAAGGTTCTGGTTCTTTTTATACTTTGGGTCATTTTCAGTCAAGGATACTTCCTCCAATTTTTTCAAATTAGAAATAAAAATTCCCTCTTCTTCTTGATACTTTCCTTCCTTATGCAATTGCTGACACTTGCTATTGGCTTCTTCGAAATAATTGAAATAGTCCTCCAATGTATAGGAAGATTGAGCCTTTGTATACAAAGTAAAAAGACTCAAAATAAAGAATAAAAAATACTTTTTCATATCTATGTGTTTTTAGATTAATGCCCAAAATTACGATTTAAAAATGAAAAAGAAAAGAAAAAATCTTCTTATTTCCATAATAACAAATAACCAATAGTTAACTATTGGTTATTTGTTATTAATTATTGATCATTAATTAAAGGTATATCGGATGGTAATTCCTGTTCGAATAGTAGTCATTGGGTAGGAAGTAGATATAGCATATTTGGAGAAGGAATAATCAAAATAGAAGATTCCTGAGAGATTCTTGGAGAAAGCATAATCTGCCGTAAATCGAGCTAACCAAGAAGTTTGTCCATTAGTTACCTGATTATCATCTAATTCCATATTGCGAATTACAGTATAATCGCTGCGTAAGGCTATATCTGCCTTAAGGTTAAGGTCACTCTTGATAATCACATCACGCCCATTAAAGCGGGAAGCAAAGCTAATATCCTTAAAGCGATAACCTAATCCTAAGCGGTATTCTTTACGCATAAGTTCAGTGAGATAGTTATTATCTAAACTGATAGAAATAGTCCTATCTCTGCGAATTTCTCCCATCACACTGAATGAATTTTGCAACTCAGTATCAATACGAATAAGAGGAGAGAACTGTTCTACGAGGTTTACATTAGTAAAGAGTTTTTCATTTCGGAAATTGCCTCCTTGATCCAACTGAGTAGGGTTCTGGTAATATTCCAAATTAGTACGGAAATTGCTTAGTGCATAACTAGCTCGATAGCCATGAGTAAGAGAGAAACGACGGAAAATTTTTCTAAAACTTTCCAAGCGCATTAACCCAGAATAGCGAATAGTCCATGCTGGGATAGGAATATTCCTAAAGGCTCCTAAAGAAACTTTATTAGCACTCCGCCCTGTATAAGCTGCATAGAAGGCAGGCATCATTACCGCTTGGTTATTTTTTCCAAATCCTTTAGGGAATCCATCACTATCTATATTGGCAGGATTGGTGAGGTCTATTCCCTTTTGTTGTGCTAAACGATTGGCGATGGTAATCCTATTCTCTTTAAAAGTTTGGAATGCTTTAGAGCTATATTCATTAGACTTCATGAAAGAAGTCAAGATCATATTATCCGAAATCACAAAGCTACCTGTAGTATTTCCTATAAGTGGATTATAACCACCATTGATAGCATTAAAAGTTTCCGCAAAGTTATCAATGTATTCACGATCAGCCTTAAGGTCTATTTGCAAATCATTAGTAGGCTGCAAACCTGCTGTAATTCCTAAATTCTTATTGGTAGAACGAATAAACTGCTCATTAAAGTCAGCAAAATTAGTAAGCCACCCATGCCTACCTGCCTCATAACGGATATCATCTTGCCAACCAAAGGCAAAAGGTAAAGAAGGCTTAGAAGAACCGAAGAAACCTACTTGAGGTAAATATCCTGGTAACATAGTACCATTAGTTTCCGTATAACTAACTCCTATACGCTTTATCATAGTAACAAAACGTAAAAGATGGTCTTTGGCTGTCCACTTATCATTTTTACCTTTATTCTTCACTCCTAAAGAAGTATAGAAACGATCAAAAGTCATATTCGCCGCAAAATTGTGGGTGTTAGCATTCTGTACTTTATTAATCTGGTGTCCTGCTACCTGAGTAAGAGCGTCAGAACCACGTTGCCAATCAAAATCACCAGTATAAGAATAAGAAGCTTTCAAGAAAGACAAGTAAGGTAGCTTATCCAATGGTAGTTCATAATTCACTTTAAAAGCAGACATAAAGTGATTAGGAGTACCTGGATTCCAAAAATCATTCCATAGAGTGAGTTCTTTATTTACCTCTTGTCGCCCATTTTCCCACTGGTAATAATTACGAACAATATTACTATTGGTGACATCATAACTTATTTTAAGAGACTTAGTAAGGGAATAATTGAGCCCATATTGCCAATCAAACAGATAATTACGTTGTTGTAATTCAGGTAAAGGCACCTGATTATTAGGATTCACTCCTAAAGGATACACTTCACGGAAGCGTTGACGAGCAAAAGTACGCGTAATAGTAGGTCCTATATAAATATTATTAGGCAAGAGATTGAAATTCACCTCAGAAAGCCATTTAAGGTATTTATTAGTATTTATTTTCTCATTTCCTTTGAAAGGAAGTATCTGCTTTTGTTCAAAAGCATGTGCATATTGTATTCCTGTACGCACATTTTGCTCCCGTTGATTTTCTATTTCAAAATCATGGTGATCCATCTGATTATAAGCATAGTTAAAAGTAAAATTCTCTATACTATATATTTTGGCTTTTTGTTCTTCAGCTAAGTTTTTCTTAACTCCTATCAAGGAAATACCTTTACGCAGGGTATAATCTTCAGCCTGTCGCTTAATAAGGTCTTTTTGTTCTTGAGTTTGAGCAGCATTAATACGATCCTTCAATCGTATATCCTCATATTGCGGATCATATTCAGGAGTAGCTACTGTTGAGGAACGATTAAGCCCTACAGGAATTTGCATATTCCACTTTTTAGGAAAGAGCTTACCAGCATTGATATTCATCATAGCATCAAACTGACGTACTTCTTGACGGCTACGTTCATTAGGTTTTTGTTCTACAGTACCAAAACCTACAGTACTCATTTTCCCCGTAACAGAAATATCCATAAAGTCCGCAGCATTCAAATCCACAGCAGCTATTCCAGCCCAACCTCCTTTATTCTCCAGTTCAGCCAATCGTAATTCATTAAACCATAATTCTCCACATATACGATTAGAAGTTACATTCTTCACGCCTATCATAACGATTTGAATATTTCCTAAAGAAGGATTCCCCTTAATTGCATATCTATTTTGTCCCATCGTGTGAGGTGTTGTGGCAGGTGATGGAATATGATTAAGGTTAGCATCATAATAGGTAAGATTCGCTAAGTTTCCACTATTAATTCCTTTAGCCTTTATTTGGGTAAGTGCCTCCATAGGGATATCAAATCTGTTCTGAGAGGGCCAAATCACCTCTTCTAAATGAGCTCCTGCGGGAGTTACTTGTAAAGGAATCTCCACCTGATAGAAATTTTCAGACAAATCCGAACCTAAACGAATAAAAGCTACCATTTCCCCATCAGCAAGGGATTGATTTTTATAACGTTCCGCATGAACAAACATCTTTATGCGCTTATACTGTCGAAGGTCTGCATGAAAATTCTTATAAACCCCTCGTGCATCATTAGTATTAAGGTCACACACTGTATAGGAAAGAGATTGCTCATTTTGCCTCACAATAGTGTTATTTTGATTCACTTGTTCCCTATATACCCCAGGAGGCATACGATAAGGAATGGGTTGTCGGGATTCATTTTCAATAAGGCTTACTGAACCAATCTCAGTATGAGTACCTGTCCCTGGTGCGGAAAGATCATCCTTAAGAGATTTGGTATAGTGTCTCCAATCACCTCGTACTAAATCCAATGTACCAAAGCGTAATACTACATCAGATGAGAAGCCTGTAAGATACATGCGTATATGGGTTATTGAACGTAAATCTCCTCCTCCTCCGAATTCTCTTCTATTAGCATCTTTTACAGGTATTTTATACTGAATCCATCGCGCTAAAATAGGTTGTCCACTAGGAGTCTCTGCATATACTTCCCGTATATCACTTACATACCTATCTGTTCGTTGTACATTTCCCCGAATAGGCACTCGATATTCATAATAACTATTGACAGTGCTCATTGTATTATCCCTATTAATATCCTCTACATCTGGATTTAAAGATGCAGCTTGGCTATTTCCTGCCACAGGAGAGTTTCCTTGAGTACCATTATAATTATAATATCGGTTAAGAATACCTCCATTACGGGACAAATAATATTCATAATTATCCAAAGCAGGGTCATTGGGAAATTCAGAAACATTATTAGCATAGATAGAACGTTCCTCAGCATCAGTAAGTCCATCTAACCCAATATCCTGTAAAGTTCTATTTTCTGTATTGCTGTCAAAAGCATATAGTAATGATTGAGCCACTGGTGTTTTACCCCAAGAAGTTGTATAAGTAGAAGACTGAATAGAGAGTCCCGGCAAACCATTTTCATATTGCTTTCTTCCATCTTTAAGAATATCCTCAGAAATATTTCCAAGATCAAAAACTAACTCTCCTGTAGTGGAGGGAGAGAACTCTCCTGAGGAATAAGGGTCTAAGACCCAAAACTGTATATATTCAATATTATTCTCTTCAAAGTTAGTAGCTGTGATTCCACGCATAATACCTCCCCATTTTCCAGTAGGGGGGACACTGCTAATAGCTTGAGGATTATTATTATAAGATCCCTTAGCATTAGGGTAATAGGCTAGATCCAAAGTGTTCTGCACCAATAGATCCCCTTGAGCCAATTCTCTTTCTGGAAAAATCTCTTTTACATAAATACGTCGTGTACTATTCTTAGAAATTTCTCCATTATTTATATCATTGGGTTTATTATTGGTATAAAAGACCGGATCGATTGTATACCAAGCAAGTTTAGCTCGTCCATATCCGTTTTTTAGGTTATCTGGATCATCAGGAGTATTTCCATAGAGTGTTTGGGAAGGATAGGCTCCTTGTCCAAAGCGTAAAGGTGTACTGGCAAGAGACCATGAACGGAATCCTCGTATATCCACTGTAGTTTGTGCAGATTCAAAATCATCTAAATAAGCAGTTGCTTCTCCATCAAAATTAGTACTTTTAGGAGTACTTGGTCGCAGAAAAGCCATTTCTCCTCGTACTGAAAGGTTGGAAGGAACATCACTCTGCAGAGAAGGCACTTTGTTAAGCAAGCGAGTAAGAAAAGGAAGCTCCGTAGAATAGGTACCTCCAAAACCAAAAATAGTATTATTCACAGGCTCCTGTCCATAATTGGCTTTCTGAGTATAAGGACGCTCTCGCATATTAATCAAAGAGGCTCCTACTATGAATTTATCATTGAACTTATGTTCTACATTGACGCCCATAAAACGGCGACTTTGCCCTCCGAATATCAAATTATTTTCTACAGAGACCTGAATAGGCATATTTGAGTTCTCAATAGTCGGATCAATAATATGTACTGTTCCTTGCTGATAATTCACCGTATAATCTATCCCTTCCTGAAGGACTCGCCCTCCTACAGTAACACGCACTGAACCACGAGGGACATTGTATGCTCCTAAAGAGATTCCCCTACTTCCCTTGGACTTATAACGTCCTTTGAGGCTGAATTTATTTTTTTCAGCATCCTCTAAAGCTTTGGCTTTGATGTCAGTATAAAGAGAACGGAATACATATTTCTTTTGATTAGCATTCCATGCTGTAGAGGTCGGATGATAAGCAGTTGGATCATTATATCTATTTCCTCCTCCTAACTTATCATATAAGTATTTACCAAAAGGTTCTACCTTGGTAAAAATAATCTTTCCATATTCAGGGTCAATGGTAATTCCATCTACAAAGTCAAAGAAACCATCTCCTCCATTTTGTGGGTCATTATAAGCATTAAGACGGTCAAAATTAAAAAGTTGGAGTAATATCTTACGAGTCAGCTCCCGATTCCAAGTAGCCTCGTCCACAGGAGAAATATAATTCACTGGAGAAGGATCATTATAGAAGATATTCATTCGGAAGTTATCTGGATCAATTTGTACAGTATTAAGTGAATACACATTCTTCATCATCAGTTTCCAAATAGGGTCTCCTGTTACCAAACGATTACTTTTAAGCATCTTAAGTACCAAGCAATTATTAGTAATTTTATTTTGTCCTGCTATATAAGCGTTAGTGGTGGCAGAAATCCCATCATTAGCGAACTCTCCTACTTGATACACATTTCCTTCATAAGTATACTGATAAGCAACCGCTAATACTTCATCATTATTTAATCTTTGACTCAGGGAGATATACCCTAACTGCTTATGTACTTTATAATCGCGCCCTTCTTCTAACTTTTGAGCATTTTCCAAAATAGCATAATCAAATCCTTCATTTACTAAGGCTGACATAGTTCCAAATCCTGACCGGATAGTAGCTACATCTCGAATATTCTTTGTCAGAACAGATTGAGGGGAGTCCATACGTGTTGGATCATATTTATTCGCTTCATTAGTAGGACGATCTCCTATAGATCCTTGAAAGAAACCCACAGGTGCATTTGTAGAAATACGTGTATTTTCGGATTTTGCTTCTCCTAAATCCTGTAATGCTACAATATTGCGGATATTAGCTGTTCTGTTAGAACGGTTAGTAGCCCATACTTCTACTCTAACTATTTGCACTTTACTGCGAATATAAGGATAGTTCTCCAAAGCGCGGTCATATTGGTCACGGAAAAATTGAGAAAGGAAATAGTTACGATTTTCATCATAGTCTAGAGCACGAATCTCAAACTCCTGCATAGTTCCTCCTCCTTGGGCTGTAACAGTTTGTGATTGGGAACGCTGTTCTGAGAACACACCTGTTACTGTAGTACGACCAAACTGTAATTCTGTTTTAACACCAAAAAGGCTCTGTGCTCCAGTAATAAGGGAGCTATTAAGAGGTAAACTCACATTTCCTAATTCTACCTTACGGACTATATCATCTTCATTAGGAGTATATTCTAACTTAAAAACATTCTGGAAATCAAATGTTGCCTGCGTATCATACATTGCATTAATAGAGAGACGTGTTCCTACTTTCCCTTGTATTCCTAAACTGATGCGTTGATCAAAATCCAATCCATAAGAACTTCTGTATTCTGGGCTTATTGCAGGGTTATCATTTTTATTATAACGCATTCCCAAATCAAAAGCAACACTTCCTTGAGGAATAATATCAATCGTATTTCCTCCAAATATAGATTCAAAAAATTCTGATTTCACATAGAATTCAGGGAGCAAATCTCTTTGTGCATTAGTAGCTTTTCCTTTTTCTGAAGGACGCATAGCCGCTGTTTTTTCTTTAAAATAAAGCCCCATACGCTCCCGCATGACCAAGTCCTCATATTCTTTTGGAGTAAGGAACATGGGGGTAGAAATATCATAATCTCCCACCTTTTCACTGTAAATATATTTATTAAGTGCAGGACTATACTTATACTTACGCGAAATTCTATCAGAATCTTCTAATAACAAATGGCGCAAAGATTTGCTTGTTTTTATCGTATCTTTTGCTTTTCCCTGTACTTGTTCATTTTCCTGCCCCTTGACAATAAAAGTAGAGGAAAGTAAAAAAAAGAAAAATAATTTTGCAACTAATTTCCTATTCATTTTCGCCTATAATTGTTTTAATGCTTGTTTGATTAGTTCTTCTACAGAAACTTCCCCTGTGGCGTGGGAGAGAATCTTATTCACCACATTTTCAGCTATCTTTTGGGGATAACCTAATACCTCCAAAGCAGAGAGAGCTTCTTCCTTATAATGCTGCTGCTGACTTACTGTAGGAGCAATATTTCCTTCACTTGAAAGCTTTAGCATTTTTTCTCTTAAATCCAAAATAATGCGCTGAGCCGTTTTAGCACCTATCCCTTTGACAGATTGTATAGTTCGTACATCATTATTCACAATAGCACTCTGCAATTGAGCGGGGGATAGAGAAGAAAGCATGACTCTGGCAGTATTCGCACCTACTCCAGAAACAGAAATCAATAGAGAAAATATCTCCCTTTCAAATTTTTCAAAAAATCCAAAAAGCGTATGAGCATCTTCCTTTATCTGTAAATATGTATAAAGTTTTATCTGTTCCGAATCAGAAAGTTGAGAAAAAGTATTAAGAGAAATATTTACCCAATACCCTATTCCATTACAATCAATAATGACATAAGTGGGGGTTTTCTCTACCAAATGACCTTGCAACTGTGTTATCATAGATAGTCTCCTCTGCGTTTAATGGGCAATATTCGTAATTTTTCTTGGATTTGATAAGGTTTTTATAAAAAATATAACTTTGAACCTATTGTTTTATTTTCTTATTAATATTTATTTTATCTTTATTAACTTATTATGTACAAATAAAAATACTCATTGCTTTCATAAATATATGAAAACATGAGTATTTAAAAAGTATTTCGTCTGAGAAAAATCCACTAATCATTATGCATAAAATCATGCTTCTGTAATAGTTCCTCTTCTGTTTCTTTGTTATTTTCATCAGGGATACAACAATCCACAGGACATACTGCTGCACATTGTGGTTCCTCATGAAAGCCTAAACATTCCGTACACTTATCAGGAACAATATAATAATAATCATCACTTATAGGCTTCTGTACTTGCTCAGCATCCACATGCTTACCATTAGGAAGGATCACATTCCCCCTCAGTTTTGTTCCATCGCTATAGCGCCAATCATCAGCACCTTCATATATTGCATTGTTAGGGCATTCAGGTTCACAAGCCCCACAATTGATACAGTCATCTGTAATAATAATTGCCATTTTTTATTTTTTAGTAATAAATTAATGTCCTATTTTAAAAGACAAAGATACAACTTTTCTTCTGGCTAAAAAGAAAATATTCCTGTTTTTAGGGAAATCTCTCTTTAATTATAAAAAGTATAAATAAAAAACTGCTCTATGAAAAAACAAAGAGCAGCTTTTATTAAATATTCTCAAGTTATCTTCTATAAATCAATCATCTTAATAGCGGTAATAGCTGCCTCTATTCCCTTATTTCCGTATTTTCCTCCACTTCTATCCAAAGATTGTTGAAGGGTATTATCCGTAAGTACACAGAAAATTACTGGAATTTCCTGACTTGCGTTAAGATAAGCAATGCCACTTGTTACTCCCTGACACACAAAGTCAAAATGCCTTGTCTCCCCTTGTATCACACACCCTATAACAATAATAGCATCTACCTTAAGGGTAAGCATCCTTTTAGCTCCATTGATTAACTCAAAACTTCCAGGTACATTCCATTGAATAATATGTTGGGGAATCACACCACAATCCAGAAGAGTTTGTACAGCTCCCTCTCGCATATTCTCAGTAACCTGTCCGTTCCATTGTGAAGTAATAATCCCAATTGTTTTATTCTTTACATCAGGTAGCTGTTCCTTCTTATAGGAAGAAAGATTTTTATTCTCAGTAGCCATCCTAAAGATTCATTAGTGTTGTTACTCGGCTAATTTGTGTATCTATTGTACTTGCTTCCTCTGATTTTGGAAAATCATTTTTGATTCTTTCAAAATATTCCAATGCTTGTTTGTAATTTTTCTGTTCTACAGCCACTTGTGCTGCCTTATTTAAATATATAGGCGCTGTAAGTGAATTATCACTTTTATTAATTGCTTTTTTATAATAATCCGTAGCTTCATTTAGCTGTTTCAATTGTACAAAGGCATCTCCTATATTTCCTAATGCTAAAGCACTTAAAATGGGATCTTTAGAAGAAAATTTATCCAAATGAGAAACTGCCTCCTTATATTTGTTCAGTTGCATATAAGCCATCCCTGCAGAGTAATAGGCTACATTAGCGGCTTTACTGCTTGAATAATCCTTAATAATTTTAAGAAATCCTGCGTGCATCTTATCTCCTTCAAGAGAAAGTGTAAAAAGGGAATCCCTTACTGCTGTAGTAGGAGCATTAAGTGCCTCATCAAAAGTAGCAAGAGCAAAGGATAACTTTTCAGAAGCTTCCGTTTCCTTAGGAACACTTACAAATTGCCTATAAAGCATATATCCAAATCCAGCAAGCACCACAACGGCGAGTACCACGAATATCGAACGCTGATTCCTTTGTACCCATGCTTCAGTTTTTCCTGCTTTCTCATCTAAAGTTTGGAATACCTCAGCTGTCGTACTCTCACGTGATAACTTTTCGCTAGTCAAAGAGTTACGAGATTCTTCTTGTTGTTTTTCTTTCCTTGTTTGCCGTCCAGGACGGTAATTATTCTTCTTGTAAACTGACATATTTTTTGCTTTAAAAAGATTTTGCAAAAATAAAATTTTTATTTGTAATAAAGGGTGTTTTTCTCAATAATTTTTAATAATTTGCACAAGTTTTTACAAGCCCTTTTTCAGATGTTTCTAAAACAGCTTTATATACTGAATTTCAAGAATATAGAGAATAAAGAGTTCTCTTTTTCCCCTAAACTTAATTGTTTAGTAGGCAATAATGGAGTGGGAAAAACAAATTCTCTGGATGCTATTTACCACCTTAGCATGACCAAAAGCTACTTTAATACAACCACTTTATACAATATTCGTTTAGGAGAAGATTTTTATCTAATAGAAGGAAATTTTCAAAAGGAAGATCGTCAAGAACACATAGTATGTAGTGTTAAAAGAGGACAAAAAAAAATTCTAAAACGCAATGGAAAGGTTTATGAAAAATTATCTGAACATATAGGAGCTTTCCCTATAGTTATTGTATCTCCCTCAGACAGAGATCTTATTCATGAAGGGAGTGAAACACGTCGCAGATTTTTAGATAGCATGCTTTCACAAATTCAACCCCATTACCTTGAAGATCTATTACACTACAATAAAATTCTCTCTCAGCGTAATAGTTTATTAAAAATAATGGCTGAAAAACAATATTTTGATGATATTACTTTAGACATTTATGATGAACAACTAAGCCTATATGGGGAGAAAATATTCCAAGAGCGCTCTGCTTTCCTTACCTCATTCCTTCCTTATTTTCAAGAGCAATATAAAAGACTTTCCCAAGGAAGAGAAACCGTAGATATTCACTATGAAAGTTCTTTAAAAAAAGAAAAACTAAAGACACTCCTTAAAAGGAGTATAGAACAGGATCGAATAGTTCAATACACTACCGTAGGAATTCACAAGGATGATCTTATCTTTAGTATAAATAATCAGCCAGTCAAAAAATTTGGCAGTCAAGGACAACAAAAATCTTTTCTTATAGCCTTAAAATTAGCTCAATTTCACAGCATCTATAAACAAACTTCTGTTACTCCCATATTATTATTAGATGATATCTTTGATAAATTGGATGCTCAACGAGTAACCCAACTTATTCATCTTGTTACTGAGGCTCCTTTTGGTCAAGTATTTATAAGTGATACAGATAAAGATCGTACTGAGCGTATAGTTAAGGAAATCACACTTGATTACCAAGTTTTTACTTTATAAAAAATTTATTATTAAATATTTTTTGTGTAATAAAAAAATTCCTATATTTGCACCCTCAAACTGCATAGTAAAAATGAAAGATAATAAACGCGAATTTAGGGCGTATGATATTCATTTTGCAGGATTAAAAGATGGGAAACATCTCTTTGAATATCATATAGATAATCACTTTTTTAATTTGTTTGATTATCATGAATTCAATGATGTAAATCAAGAGGTCACCATTCACTTAGATAAAAAAAGTACGCTTTTGGAACTTAATTTTTTCAGTAAGGGTACTGTAAATGTAAACTGTGATATTACTGACGAACCTTTTGATTTGCCCACTGAGGGGCAATTACATTTAGTGATAAAGTTCGGAGAATCATATAATGATGATAATGAAGAGCTACTTATATTACCTCAAGGAGAACATACTGTGAATATTGCACAATATATCTATGAGATGATTATACTTTCTGTTCCTGCAAAACGAGTAAATCCTAATGCAAGAGATTTCTCTAAAGCCTTAGAGACTTTAGAATCTCTTAGTCCTAAAGAAACTGAAATTGCAGCAGATGATTCCCAGATAGATCCTCGCTGGGACGAATTAAGAAAATTGTTGAACAAATAAAAAGATAAGAAAATGGCACATCCCAAACGAAGACAATCCTCTACCCGAAGAGACAAAAGAAGAACTCATGATAAAGCTATAGTTCCTCAAATAGCAAAAGATCCTACTACAGGGGAGTTGCACCTATACCACAGAGCACATTGGTTTGAAGGTAAACTCTATTATCGTGGTCAGGTACTTATTGATGAGACTCCTAAAGAAAATGAAGCTAAAAAAGATAGCAAATAAAGATAATCTTCTTGAATAATTTCTCCTTCTATGTAAAAAAGAAGGAGTTTTTTTATGCATTTTCTAAAAATAAAGAGGCTACCCTTTTCGGATAGCCTCTTTTAAATATATTATTATCAATAAAACTTTAATTATTTATAAAGTACTTTTTTCACTGCTTTTATTACATCTTGAGCATTAGGTAACCATTCTTTCAATAATACAGGAGAATAAGGTGCTGGTGTATCTGCTGTGGTTAACCGTTGGATAGGAGCATCCAAATAATCAAAAATATGTTCTTGTACTTGATAAGTAATTTCGGAAGATACACAACCAAAAGGCCATGCTTCTTCTACAATTACTAAGCGATTCGTTTTCTTAACAGAATTAAAAATAGTTTCCCAATCCATTGGTCGTACAGTACGAATATCTACAATTTCACATTCTATTCCTTCTTTTGCTAATTCTTCAGCAGCTGCAAAAGCTTCTTTGATAATCTTACCAAAGGAAACAATAGTTACATCCTTACCTACTCGTTTGATATCAGCTACTCCAAGAGGAATCGTATATTCTTCTTCAGGCACTTCTCCTTTATCTCCATACATTTGCTCTGATTCCATAAAGATAACAGGGTCATCATCACGGATTGCTGACTTAAGTAATCCCTTAGCATCATAAGGAGTGGATGGAACTACTACTTTAAGACCTGGACAGTTTGCATACCAGTTTTCAAAAGCTTGTGAGTGAGTTGCTCCTAATTGTCCTGCAGAGGCAGAAGGACCTCTGAAAACAATAGGAATATTGATTTGTCCTCCGGACATTTGTCTAAGCTTTGCTGCATTACTAATAATTTGGTCTATAGCTACCAAAGAGAAGTTAAATGTCATATACTCAATGATAGGACGACAACCATTCATAGCAGATCCTACTCCAATACCTGAAAATCCACTTTCTGAAATTGGAGTATCAATAATTCGTTTAGGACCGAATTCATCCAACATACCCTTAGATGCTTTGTAAGCTCCATTGTATTCAGCTACTTCTTCTCCCATTAAATAAATAGAAGGGTCACGACGCATTTCTTCGCTCATAGCCTCACAAACAGCTTCTCTGAATTGTATTGTTCTCATTATACTTATTTTATATCGTATTTTTTATAAATCTTTCTATTCTATAAAGAACTGCTTAGCGTGTGCAAAGTTACACAAATTTTTACTTTATACAAAATCTGTAATTAATTTTGTGATAAAATTTATTTGTTCTTCATCTAATTCTGTATGCATAGGAAGAGAAATCACCTCTTTCACTAATTCATTAGTTGCAGGGAAATCTTGCTCCTTATAGCGGCTATCTGAATAAGCCTTTTGCTGATGCAAAGGAATTGGATAATAGATACCAAAAGGCACACTATGCTTAGATAAGTGTTCTGCCAATGCATCACGCTTTCCGTTAGTAATACGTATTGTATATTGGTGAAATACGTGAGAGGTATCACCCTGAGGAATCTCAGGAGTGATAATATGAGAGTTCACTTGTAGTTTTTCAGAGTATAGATGAGCAAAAGCTCTCCTCTTTTGATTATACGTATCCAAATAAGGTAATTTAGCACGAAGCACACAAGCTTGCAAAGAATCCAAACGAGAATTAACTCCTACCACATCATGGTGATAACGTATATACATACCATGATTGACCACTCCTCTTAGAATGTGAGCCAACTGGTCATCATTGGTAAAAATGGCTCCTCCATCACCATAACATCCCAAATTCTTAGAAGGGAAAAAACTGGTTGCTCCTACATGACCTATGGTACCTAATTTCTGTTTTTTTCCATTACTCCATGTAAAATCAGCTCCAATAGCTTGCGCATTATCCTCTATAACCAATAGATTATGTTCTTTAGCTATTTTCATGATTTCTTCCATATTAGCAGGACGGCCATATAAATGTACGGGAACAATAGCCTTTGTTTTAGGAGTAATTGCTTTTTTAATAGCTTCTACATTAATATTAAAAGTATCCTTATCTACATCTACCAAAACAGGAGTTAATCCTAAAAGAGCAATTACCTCTACAGTAGCAGCAAATGTGAAGTCTGCTGTTATCACCTCATCACCCTTTTTCAAACCTAATCCCATCATAGCTATTTGAAGAGCATCAGTTCCATTGGCACAAGGAATTACATGCTTTACCTGTAGATAATTCTCTAATTCTTTTTGGAAAGCATGTACCTGAGGTCCATTGATAAAAGCGGCTGTATCAAGTACTTCATTAAAAGATTGTTGTATCTGAGCTTTTAAAGGTGCATACTGACCTTGTAAATCTACCATTTGAATTCTTTTCATGGTCTCTCTTTTTTAATCGCCTGCAAAGATACAAAAGTTAGTGAAAAATGAAAAGTGAAAAACGAAAAATAATATAAACAACTTACTAACATCTTCTAAAAAGGAAGATTAAATTATTGTTAATTATTAATTTATAAGGTTATATATTATTTATTTTTGTACTCAAATAATTAATTCATCATACATTCTAATTAAAAATCCCAACTTGATATGTCAGTAATAACCCTATTAGAAAGGGCGCAACGTATCAACAATGCGATGCCCGCACGTATGGCTCAGCGTCCGCAAGTGAGCGAAACCGTAATCCCCGAAAAGGAATTTATCACTGTAAAGCAAGCGAAGGAAAAATTTAAAATTCCTATCTATCTGAATGACGACGACAAACTATTGCTCCTCAAAGGCGATGTACTGGTAAAAGGCAACATCACCCGCCAATGGACGGAAGACCTTATGGAAGGCTTACACTGGGAAGGCGATGCTTATGGTATCTTTATCGATGGAAATCTTACCGTTGCAGGTGATATTTTAGACGATAATTACTTGCATCTAAGGGTATCGGGCAACGTGATTTGCGATTATCTCTTCACCTATAACGGTGCTATCTTCATAATGAAAGACCTTTATACTACCTTTGGTCTGTATGGCGAGTATAATGATGGTATGCTTGATGTATTAGGCAATACCAATGCGCCGTATTTCGTAGAAGTTGGGCACTATATGCCCGACAAAAGTAAGGTTACTGAGTTTATATTCGTAGAAGCCGAAAACGAAACTGAACAAGAGGATTGCTATCTTCACGACCCTGAAACAGATTATTTGGAAGAGAGCTGGCAACTCCTCAGACCAGAAGTTTGGGAAGAAAATGAGCTTTTCTCTTATTTTTCTGCCAATCGTTTCTTTCAGTTGGTAAAAAACGGAGAAAATCCACTTATCAGCGTAGACACTTATAAAAAATAGACAATTAGAACAAATTTTGTAATTTTGTTGAATGCAAATAACAATGGAACTATATTGATCTTATTGATATCGTGCTGTAATAGTTAAAAATAAGTAAAGATTTCTCGATAATTATCGCTGAAAACTATAAAATAGTCTAAGACATAATGAACACCTTACTTTTTACTTGTGAAGAAATAGACCTCAACCCTCGTACATATTGGGGAGAACTTTTGCAAATAGCTTTTGTAAATAAGGGGCAATATTTTTCTATCAGCAGATTAGCTTATGAAGAAGAACTCTATTTTGAATGCAATGAGCAAACTCATTATATTTATGCTTTGTGCAAAGATGTAGTGTTTAATTTGAAAACCAGTGCCTTGCATATCCACATCACAAAGAAACTAAAAGGTAATTGTCCCTTCAGTACTATTATAGTACAATTACCTCCTTCTTCTGTTAATTTAGAAGAAGTGTTGCAACAACTAAAAAAAGAGGAATAGAAGGAAATAATTGTAAATTACGACATAGAATAAAGCGAGTTTTCCTCAGAACTTGTTGTTTTTCTAAGAAACTATTTAATCATTTTAAAGCCTTTTTCTTAGCATTCTTTTATATAATCTATGGACACCATATTTTTTAAAACACCATCAAAATAATTTGTTATGAACCTCTCTAACCTTCCCTATCGGACTACTTCTTATGACGAAATTGCCGATGAGCTACCTGAGTCGTCTCTCTACAAAGAGCATTACGACACTCATTGGCAAAATCGCGTTATCGTGATTGACGGCGACTGGATTCTGGACGAACCTTTGGATTTAGACGCTGTCGATGAGCTTTCTCCTTACTACAACCCCGATGACTACGATTCTCTGCCCCTTTTTATCCTCGTAAAAGGCAATATGGAGGCTACCAATATCTACAATGGCGAAACCTGTGGCTCTTGCGGATTAGTGGTTTTAGGCAATCTCACTGCCGAAAATATAGTAGTCGGCGGGCAAGAGATTTTCGTAGGCGCTGATTTGCGCGTTTCGGGATTCTATTGGGGCGATTACAATCATGGAAGCCTTACCGTAATGGGACATATCAGCATTTACGTGTTCTTGGAAACTGATTACAATCACAATAACAAGCGTTTTGAAGAAAGACGCAATGCCGATATTACCGAATACCTCACCGATGATGATTATGGAGGGCTTTTGTTAGGGGAAAAGCTCGTTTTGTACTTAAAACCCGAATTTTCTTTTGTGTTAGACGATATTTTAAAGATAGATTATATTCCTTGGAGCTGGAAATGCTGGATAAACGAAGAAAAATTATTTCCCGCTTTAGCCAAAGGTGAAACTATATTCGTAAGTCCTGAAGAAACACAAAAACGTCGCGATGAAATTAGTAAAAAACAAGTGCATCTGTTCCCTAATACCGATATTTCGATAGAGAATTTACTTCGTTTTACCTATCCGCCCCTCTTCTCGCTTGTATGTAAGCTCGATAAAAACAATCACCCGCGTTTTGAAATGTGGGACGACAATGATGTATTTTACCGCGTCCTTTACGACCCTGACGATAGCACTTATTCTCTTTATATCCAGAACGGTGAAGAGTATGGTGTGCTTGCCCAAGTGTATGAAGGCGAGTTGCACACCTCAATCAATACTTTTACTGATGAGGGAGTGATTGATATGACTGCGACATCACATCCCGCACATTTTGCGTTCTTAGAAAAAGAGTTTGCTTACTTTTGCAGGCGTTATGAAGAGCTCATCAACAGTCGCATCTACTATCTTTCAAAAGTGAACGAAGCAAACTTCAAGTCGCTTTTAGCTAATGAAAGACTTCAAGATTTCTACGCACAAAAAGAAAAGAATGCTGATGGCTATGTAACGCTTCAAAAAGACGATTTCATACTAAAAATAAGTAACGAAGAGGCAACCACTGCGAGAATTAGTCTCGGTGAGCACAGCAAATACAATGAGGACGGCTCTGTTGCTTATCTGTACTTTCATTATCAGTGGGACGCAGAAAGAAATTGTGTGCTACTCATCAACGAAGAGGAAGATGGCGAAGAATATGAAGCAAATTTTGGCAACACCCCACGATACTATCGCGCAATGATTTATTTCAGGAAGTTGCAACTATTATTTCCACCTGTGGAGGAGCAAAGCACTAATGTAATATAATTTCCCGAAGGAAGATTCTAATAATATCAACAAAGATTAAGAATACAAATAGCATTTAAAATTGAACTATTATGAAAGCATTTATTTTTTGGCTAATTCTTGGGATATTCTCAGTGTACGCACAGCAATATCAATTGGATAGTATAAACCATATAGGTTATAGGGTAGATTCGATCAGTAGTGCCTATCAAGTTACAGATTGGCAACGTTATAACGCTAACAAACATTTATTAGTAGTAGGCGATAACCACATTTTCCCCCATCGTTACGCTACCAAAACTGTTATTAAGAATGACAAAGAAGGCAATGAGATTTATAATGTTTTTTACCGCCAAGATTCTTTGAGCAAAAGGTGGATAGCAATCCAGAAAGATGAGACTAAGAAAAGGAAAAATAAACTCATCAGTATTACTTACCTCAATGAAAATGGCAAAAAGTTATCCCCCAGTAGCAAACGCATTAACAATATAAGAGGTCGTACCACCGAAACTGTGTATTACAAATATCTCAATAAGCGTTGGCTTAGAGATACTCGCAATACTTATACTGAGAATGAGAAGGGACGTACAGTGCTTTCTGTTGATGAAGTTTGGGATAGTGACATTCAGCAGTGGCAAGGCGACAAGAAAATTGTACGAAAGTTTGAGAATGATACGCTCCTTAAAGAAGAGATTACCTATTCTTTTGGGAATAATGAGTGGTATGAAGACGAAAAAACAGAATATATTGACCCTAATGAGAATGAAAGAACCTCTATACAGTATGTTTATAGAGAGGATGGGTGGCTACCTACGCAAAAAATCACTTATACAGAAGATAAGACAAACAGAATTTTCACTAATATAGTACAAGTTTGGGAAAAAGAGCAAAACAAATGGCAGAATCAGAGTAGACTCACTGATATATTGGGTGAAAACAACCAGAGTACCTCTATTACTTCAGAGAATTGGAATAAAAAGACCCAAACATACGAGATATACTACACTAATAAGTACCGCTACAACAAAAACAATGAGCTTATTGAGTATTTATTCATCAAACCAAACGAAGAAGAAGGGAGAAGCATTTTTGAGTATGACAGCGAGGGCAATCTGCTGAAAGAAACGAGATATAAACGCACTTCATCAGCGCAAGAATGGCAACCTACTGACCTTATTGAAAATACGCTATCCTCTATTTTATTTAAGGATATTTTAGATAAAGGATTTTTAAGCAATTCGGCGGGAAGAATAGGCAAAAAAGCCCTCAGTGAACAAAAACTCTACCGATATATAGATGGCAAATATTTACTTTACAGTCATAAAAAGTTTTATTATTCTAAAAGGTAATAAAAGAAAACCAATCCTATTTCACATACAAAAATCCCTTTTTTACTTCTTTCTCCCCTTTATAAAAATAAGTCAATATATAAAAATATGTCCCTGAAGGGAGTTTTTGTCCTTTTGCAATAATTCCTTTTGTATTTGCATACCCTCGAAATATCTCTCCATTTTCTTGATAATGGTCACTTTCATATACTTTTAATCCCATTTCATTAAAGATAAGTAATGAGACAGGCATATTGGCATCTGCATTTTCTACTTTAAAATAATTATTAGAACCATTCATTGTAGAAACTGCATTATAGATCTCTATTTCCTTCTTCTGAGGAATAGGTTTTGGATTAGGGATCACCTCTTTAGGAGTAATTGTAATAACTTGAGTATGAGTAGCAGTATTTCCACAAGCATCCTTGGCAAGCCATTGATAGATGACCTTACTTAGTTTGCCATTTATCTTTTCCTCTTCTTTAGAGGGAGTTACAGTCACTGTGCTACAAGTATCCGTAGCAGTAAGGGTGGTTTGCACAGGAATAGGTGTCCCCTCTTCTATACTTATATCTGTAGGGAGTGTCCCTACAAAAGTGGGTGCTACTGTATCCTCTATCTTAATTGATTGAACATAACTAATAGAAGATCCACAAGCATCCATAGCCGTATAAGTACGCTCTATAGTATATGTGTTCTCACAAAGTTCATCAAGCTTTCTATCCAAAGAGGAGACTCTTACAGGAGTACAGCCGCCTTCCGTAGAAGGAAGTTCTGCTTTGGGTAAAGGTTTCCCACAAGAAAGGGTTACTGATAGAGGAAGCGTACTTGTTACAAACTTCAAAGGAGAGATCACTTTGGGAGTAATTGTAATAACTTGAGTATGAGTAGCAGTATTTCCACAAGCATCCTTGGCAAGCCATTGATAGATGACCTTACTTAGTTTGCCATTTATCTTTTCCTCTTCTTTAGAAGGGGTTACAGTCACTGTGCTACAAGTATCCGTAGCAGTAAGGGTGGTTTGTGCAGGAATAGGTGTCCCCTCTTCTATACTTATATCTGTAGGGAGTGTCCCTACAAAAGTGGGTGCTACTGTATCCTCTACTTGGATTTGTTGTACATGAGTAAGTACAGTAAGATCACATATATCTTTCACCATGAAGGTACGCTTAATAATATAATTATTAGGACAACTCCCACCTATACGTTCATCCTTATAAGTAATAGAAGGATTACAGCCTCCTGTAACCGTAGGAAGATCTACTTTAGGAGCCGTACTGCAGGATATAGTAACATCTGAAGGAGTGGTAACAAATGACATTTCAGGAAGTGTCTCATCTTTTTCAAGAACAAAACCTCCTTTATCTTTAGGATTATTATCAGTTAGAGCAAAGGCAATACTATCCATCACTTCTATTTTAATAACCCCTGCAGGCACCTGAAATCCTGTATTCCCATAGGGGATTTTTCCTATATTAATATTAGGCAATGTAACCTCATAGTTTCCATTATTATCCACCCCTTCAGCTAAAACATACTTAAAAGTCTCTCCTAAATCATCGGAAAGAAGGATACGTACTTTTGTTCCTCTAAATATCTGGTTATCCACATTCCATGTAAGAGAGAGCTTTTTCCCTCCTTGATATTTTTTATCAACTGTATGAGTGGTAATCTTAAAAGGAATACCTTCTTTCACAAGCACTTGCGTTTCCACTAAGTCATACTGAACAATATAGTCCAAAGCCTGATCAGGCTTTGCATCACTTACTCCTATCCAAAAAGTAAATATCCCTGTTTTCTGATTTGATAGCCAACTATTGACAATTTCATTTCCTGTTTGCTTGTTATACTCTTTCTTAAAAGTTACAAGATTGGTGGTTGTTCGCTTAGGAATTATATATTGGGCTATAGAGGCTTGCTCTCCCTTTCGTACATCTCGCTGTTGCGCCATATAATATAACTGTCCACTATCTGGGTCAGTAGCTGGTACATAGAACTGAAAATAAGTATCTTTTGGAATTGTATACTGTTTTTTTATTTTTGTTTTGTCTATCTTAGGGGGAGCAGAAGTAAAGGATATTTTTCGCAAATGCGCCCCTGCATCTTCATTAAGAAACTTCCGAATACGCTCAACACTGGATAAAGAGAAAAAATCTCTTTCATTTCCATGGCTCATCACAGATTGACCTTTATCATATTCTGTTTTTTCACTAGCATAATCGTGGACAACTCCACTAAAAGTATGTATTCCACCAAAGAGATGTCCTATTTCATGAGCAATTACATTCGCAGTAGGAACAGCAACCGCATCTGCTTTGTGTTCTTGGTTATACACTCCTTTGATATAAGCAAGCCCTCTTACTCCTTTAGCAATAGAAGAGGTATAGGAAATACAAATACCCACATCATAGTTCTCCACTCCAATAAGGTCATTAATAGCTTTTGTAGAGAGTCCTATAACATAACTTGCATTCTTAGTGCGAGGAAAGATCTCCTTATCAGGATCAGTTACAATAAGCCGCTCATCTTTGACTAACTCAAAACGAACCCCAATATCCCGCATATACATTACATTTAGGAAATGCTCTGTATCTTGCCAAAACTGTTTTACTTTTTGGGAATTTTTATTAAAATACGAACTATTGAAAGCATTATAAGTAACATATATCGCCAAACGATATACCTTGAGTGTTTGAGTGTTAGAAATGGTTGGTTGCGCATTCACTCTAACTAACCCTAACATTATCAGTAATATATATAAAGTAGTTGTTCTCATAAAAATTGTTTCTTAATGTGCTGCAAAGATAATAAAAAATATCCTAAAAAAAAGGCTGAAATTTTCTCAAGAATTTCAACCTTTTTTAGCTAAAGAAACATACTATAATGAATCACATATTATTTGAATTTGTTCATACCCTTCTATTAGAACTACTACAACTCAAAAAAATCAATTATATATCTTATTTTATATTTTGTTCTGCCGCAAAATTAATACTTTACAAATAGTTTCAGCTAAAAATTCATAGTAAAAAATACCAATTTTTCTGCCATTTTGTCAGATGTACAGGTGCGGCATTATCTTTGCTGAGGGATAGACAAAATTTGAATACAAATGAAAGGACAAATAAATGTTTCCGTGGAAAATATTTTTCCACTTATCAAAAAATTCTTATATAGCGATCATGAGATTTTTCTCCGTGAACTTATTTCCAATGCCACTGATGCTACCTTAAAGTTCAAACATCTATGCCAAATAGGCGAAGCCAAAATCCCTTACGGGGATCCTATTATTGAGGTAAAAATAGATAAGGAAGGGAAAAAACTACATATCATAGACCAAGGAATTGGGATGACAGAGGAAGAAGTAGAAAAATACATTAACCAAATTGCTTTCTCTGGAGCCGAAGAATTCCTTAATAAATACAAAGATTCCGCTAAGGATACAGGTATCATTGGACATTTTGGATTAGGGTTCTACTCGGCTTTTATGGTAGCGGACAAAGTAGAAATCCTTACCCGTTCATACCAGGAGGATGCCCAAGCTATACGATGGGAATGTGATGGTTCACCTGCCTATAGTATTGAACCTATAGAAAAAAAGGATCATGGTACAGAAATCATCCTACACATTGCTGAAGATTCTGTTGAATTTTTAGAAGAAAGTAAAATACGCCAACTCCTTATTAAGTATAATAAGTTCATGCCTATCCCTATTAAGTTGGGTATGCGTAAGGAAGCTCTTCCACGTCCTGAGAATGCTCCAGAGGACTATAAAACAGAGTACAAAGAAGTAGATGACATTATTAATAATCCCACTCCTGCTTGGACTAAACAACCTTCTGAACTTACAGAAGAGGATTATAAGGCTTTCTATCATGAGTTATATCCTTCTCAGTATGAGGATCCTATGTTCAGCATTCACCTCAATGTGGATTATCCTTTCCACCTGACAGGAATTCTCTATTTTCCGAAACTTAGCAATGATCTACAATTTCAAAAAGATAGGATACAGCTCTACCAAAATCAGGTATTCGTAACCGATAATGTAGAGGGAATAGTTCCTGAATTTCTCACTCTCTTGCGTGGAGTTATTGATTCTCCCGATATCCCTTTAAATGTATCACGCTCTTACCTACAAGCCGATAGTAATGTAAAGAAAATTTCCAGCTATGTAACCCGTAAGGTTGCCGATAAGCTCCAATCTCTTTTTAAAGAAAACCGAGAAGATTTTGAAAAGAAATGGAATGATATCAAAATAGTCATAGAATATGGTATGCTTTCTGAAGAAAAATTCTTTGAGAAAGCACAGAAATTCGCTCTCTATCCTACTGTAGAGGGTAAATACTACACCTTTGAAGAACTCTTAGAAAAGATAAGACCTTTGCAAACTAATAAGGATGAGCAACTTATCATTCTTTATGCCAATAATAAGGAAGCTCAACACAGTTATATCGCAGATGCACAGGAAAAAGGCTACGAAGTACTGCTTTTAGATTCTCCTATTGCAGCACATCTTATACAAAAATTGGAAACTACCCAAGAGAAAATATCTTTTGCTCGTGTGGATGCAGACTCTATAGAGAACCTCATTAAAAAGGAAGATTCACAAATCTCTAAACTTTCTGAGGAAGAAACCGAAAAACTTAAAGACTTTGTTACTACAGCTATTGATAACACTGCCTATACAGTACAACCAGAAGCTTTGGAAAGTGATGCTACACCTTTCCGTATTACCCAGCCTGAATTTGTCCATCGTATGAAAGAAATGCAAGCTTTAGGAGGCGGCATGATGGGAGGTTTTGGGAACTTTCCTGAGATGTATAACTTAGTGGTTAATACCAATAGCCCTTTAGCAAGCCAGATTCTTGCCACTGAAGATGAAACTGCCCGTAAAGCCCTTATTAGTCAGTCCTTTGACCTGGCACGTCTCTCTCAAGGACTACTCAAAGGGGAAGCTCTTACTGAGTTTGTCAAACGTAGCTTTAGCTTACTGAAATAGTTGCTTTTTTACAAAATTTAAGAGGCTATCCAAAAGGATAGTCTTTTTTTCTAAAATAAAACAACTTTGTCTATAACCAATCTATAGAATCATTCAATTATTTTTTCTCCCTTTTTCTCTTAAGAAAACTCCACTGTAACCGTTGTTATGGCTTATATACCAAAGGAATAGAAAGTGTTGTTTGGTTTCCTACCTTATCTGCTACAGTAAGTTCAAAGAGATATTCTTCTTCTTCAGTAAAATATTTGTCCGCCAATGTGAAAAATAAAAGATTTTCTTTATGTTCATACTCCATTAGCACCCATTTACCATTGATTGTAGCGGTATATTTGCCTATTCCACTAAAATTATCAGTAACACTTACTTTAAGTTTGTCTAATTTAGCTATATTATTCTTAGCTTTAGAAAAGTTCAATGCCTTCACTGTAGGAGCTTGTTTATCTGTGGTGAGTACAAACTTACCCAATGTTTTTACTCGAGAGGTAAGAATATTCCCTTTACGATATGTATTTTGATAATATTTTTTTGCTTTCTTACCTCTCACAGAAGCAATACATACATAAGGAAGTTCCTCTGAGGTATATTTTGTAGCATTGAATACTACATTATACTGTTTTTGTAATGGTTGTATAGGCGCATTCACAGAGAGTGTATCACCTTTTTGCTGTACCTCAATAAAGGTATCATGAAAGAAAGTGTTCTCAGGAAAAAAAACAGAAGCTTGATCTGTTTTATACATATTATCTCTATTAGCCACTAAAGGTATCCCTTTATTTTCAAGGTTTCTTTCAGTAATAGCCTCCTTTTTACCTTCTATAGGAATAGTAATAGTAGCCTTATTATGATTGAAATCCTCCACTTCTATCTCTATCAAATAGGTAAAGCCTTCTTCAATATCTATCACTCCATTATCCTGAGCTAAAGAATAAATAGAAAGTTTATTATAAGGTTCTTTATAAAGGAGTTGTATGCGGGAGCCCACTTTAGTAAAGAGAGGATAATCAATAAAAGTGTTCAAATAAGGATCCTCTCCAGAGACTAATTCATCAAATGTATAAGAGAGTTTGGGAGACCCATTCACGGACATAGTTACCTTATATATTCCATAGGTGTTATAAGTACCTGTCATCTTATCAATAGCTTGAATCCCCAATCCTATCTTTCCTTGTGCATATATCTTAGCTGTATGATAAGCTGTTTTTTCTTTGGCTAAATAAAGTTCTTTTTTAGTTTGTTTTCCCTCGATAGCAGAGGTATCCTCAAGCGGATAGGCTATAACCTTAAAGACCAGTGGGGAAATATCATCATCACAAGGATAACCAAAGAGAAAAGGATTATAAGCATTTTGAGTATGTGTATCCCGAATTTCATAATGAACGTGAGGTCCTGCACTACCTCCTGTATTACCACTCAAGGCAATTAAATCTCCTTTTTTCACCACAAAATCCGTAGGCTTCGGTTGGAGTTCTATTTCATATTTCTCTGCCTTATATTGGTTCTCTTTGACATATTTTTCTATCTCTGGAGCAAATTTTTGTAAGTGAGCATATACTGTCGTATAGCCATTAGGATGATCTATATATATTACCTTCCCATAGCCATAAGTGCTTACACGAATACAAGAGATATAACCATCTGCCGTGGCATATACATTCTGTCCTTGTTTGCCATCTGTTTTAATATCCAAACCTGCATGAAAATGATTCCCTCTAAGTTCACAGAAATTCCCTGCATACGAAAGAGGTATATCTAAGGGAGAACCAAAATAATCTCTGGGGTATTCTTTTTGAGATTGTTGAGCAAAAAGAAAAGTAAAAGAAAAATATATTATAAGAAAGGAAATTCTTTTTATCATCTTTATACAAATAAACAAACGGGCAAAGTTACAGGTTTCTAAAATACTAATCAAACTTTTTAAAGATTAATTTTAGTTAAGATTTTTTTAAAATCATATAGAAGATAAATAATAGAAACATCCCTATATTTATGAAATCACTTGTAAAAAGTTCATACATCCATAATAGCCCTTCATATTTTCCTCTGAAAGCATAATAGAACAGGATTTGATATCCAATATGAAAGATAAATCCCATAGCCAAAGCTAAAGGAATAAAGAAATATTTTCTACGAATAAGGTATAAGCCTATAAGAAAAGGGATTGATAATAAGAATGCTTTTAAGTAAAAAAGAATATCCATGTGATCTAAAAATACTTTATTGCAAAGATACAATTATATACTTTTCCTTTATATACTATTTAAAAAATTTATAGTAATATGCCCTTTAATTACTTTTTTTATGGTAATTTTGCCTCAAATTATCAAGTTATGAAATTAAGTTGGGCTGCAGGAATCCTTATAGCTATCTTGGCTTTTGTAGGATTTATTATGTACTTCTTTGTCATTACTCTTATTGATAAAAAGTATGATCATGAACTGGTAACAGAGGATTATTATGCACAAGAATTGGAATACCAAAAAAATATAGATACAGAAAAACAGACCCTTGCTCAAAATATGCAGGTAGAAATCACCTATACCAAAGGTGCAAACAGAGGAATTCTCTTTGATTTTCCGGTATCCGTAACGGGCAAACCTGTAGTAGGAGTTATTTCCTTCTACCGTCCCTCTGATAAGAAGAAGGATTTCTCTCTTCCCATCACCTCTCTTGAGGAATGTTCCCTTATGGTTCCTGATACATTACTTTCACAAGGACGTTGGAATATCCGTGTAGAATATGCCTTTGAAGGGAAAAATTATCTCACTCATTTTGATAAAGTAGTTTACTAATGTTATACCTTGCCTTCCTTCTGGGGCTGGTGGGGAGCCTTCACTGTGTAGGTATGTGTGGTCCCATTGCCTTGTTACTCCCTTTGCAAAAAAAGCGAAAAGGATTTCGTTGGGTACAAATAGGAAGCTATTTTTTAGGAAAAACCTTATCTTATAGTGCTATGGGAGGGCTTTTCGGGCTCTTGGGTGAAGGTCTTTTTATTGCCCATTATCAACAGGAGTTTTCCATTTTTATGGGACTGCTTATGATATGTATGGGTGCTTTTTCATTGCTAAATATCTCCATAAAGTTACTAAGTAATCCCTTTTTGAAGGGATTCTCTCATCTGAAAAATGCTCTAGGCAAACAGTTAAGCAAAAAAACACTGAGTGCCTGTCTCTCTATAGGTTTTCTCAATGGATTCCTCCCTTGCGGACTGGTGTATACCGCTCTATTCAGTGCTCTTGCGCTGGCAAGTGTATGGGGAAGTATAACTTATATGTTCGTCTTTGGAATAGGTACTATCCCACTAATGCTCCTTATGTTGCTCTTGGGAAACTTTATTCCCATTCCCATTCGCAGGAAGCTTAATCAATGGCTGCCTATTATCATAATCCTTGTAGGAGTATTATTTGTATTACGTGGGTTAGGTTTAGGGATTCCTTACCTCTCTCCCGCCGATACCCATTTACTTCTACATTCTAAGGCTGACTGCTAACCCTAATATATAATGAAATATTTCTATCTATTATTCTTTATCTTTTTCACTTCTTGTGGTATTTTTCACAAAAGAATAGTCCCACCCAATGTCTCCATGTATCCTGCAGAGATTCCCTTAATACATAAGGAGAAAGATTCCCTATACTACTTCAAGGACAATTACCTTATTCGAAACAAACAAGGAATCTGGGAATTATACCTCTCAGGGAATCCCCTGCAATTAGGACTCAACTCAGGAGCTCTTACTCAAAGGCTCTATCACCGGCAAGATAGCTTATTTTTTAATAAGTTAACAGATTTTGTTCCATCTGAAAGACAGCAGCACTTCATCTACAAATTTCTTAAATGGTTCAATCGAGATATTGATAAGAATATCATCCCCGCCTATAGAGCAGAACTTTATGGACAATCTCGCTATTCGGATACGCTCTTTGACTATATTGCTCCCAAATATGAGCGTAGCCTTTATCTACATTCAGCTCATGATATTGGGCATGCCTTGCAGGATTTAATGTTAGTGGGATGCTCTTCTTTTGCAGTATGGGGAGAGCATACCCAAGGAGAAAAACTTCTTATTGGACGTAATTTTGACTTCTACCTATCAGACGATTTTGCTACTGAGAAAATTATCCGTTTTGTACGCCCTGATAAAGGTATTCCTTTTATGTCCTACGCTTGGGGCGGTATGATAGGAGTAATGTCCGGTATGAATCTGGAAGGACTTACCGTAACGATTAATGCCGGAAAATCCAATATTCCCCTTAAGGCTCGTACCCCCATCTCTCTCCTATGCAGAGAGATATTAGAGAATGCCTCCACCACTGAACAAGCTATTGCTATTGCTAGGAAACGGAAAGCATTTGTATCCGAAGCAATTATGGTTGGAAGTGCCAAAGAACACAAGGCAGTAATTATAGAAGTTTCCCCAAAGAAGTTTGGTGTATATGAAGCTACAAATGGCATGCTTCTCTGTACCAATCATTTTCAAAGTATCCCTTATGCAAAGGATAAAAAAAATCTTAAACAAATAAAGCAAACACACACTGCTTATCGCTATAAAAGGATGCAGGAATTAATAGCAGAGAACGACAAACTTACTCCTAAACAAATGGCAGCTATACTCAGAAATACAGAAGGGCTAGGGGGAAAAGCTATAGGATACGGCAACGAGAAAGCTCTGAATCAACTCTTGGCTTACCATAGTGTTATCTTCTCTCCTGAAGAGCGTATTGCATGGGTTTCTACGAATCCCTATCAGCTGGGAGAGTTTATTGCCTATGACCTCAAGGAAATTTTCAAAGGGAAAACATATCCCCTCCACTCGGTATATCCTCAATCAAACCAAAATATTCCCTCAGATACCTTCGTTAAAGAGAAAGCATATAAGAACTATGAGCAGTATCGGCAATTAGAGCAGCAGCTTACAAAGCAATTAAGGGAGAAAAAAACTGTACGTCCTGCCGATTACCTTCACTTGGTACCTCTTAATCCTAATTATTGGAAAGGATATTACCTGTTGGGAGAAGTATATTGGACAAACCATCAATATAAAGAAGCAAAAGAACAATATGAAATCGCCTTAACAAAGGAAATTCCTTATACAGTAGAGCGGGAACGTATAGGAAAACGACTCAAAACAATAACAAAGTTGCTTAGAAAAAAAGAGAATTATTAGAAGTATTCTATTTGTCGTTCAATAATAGTTTTAGGCTTGCCATCTTGGTATTCAAAACGTCCAATCCAGTTACCATTTCTATCATATTTGTAATGAAAAGTATTTTTTTGTGCAAAATTTCTATTAAGCAAGGAAAGTATCCGGTCATAATCCCCATGTCTATTATAACGATATTTAGCTTTGTTAAGAATATTTTCTCCCTTATTCACTATATGTTGGTCTTGTTCTAAAAGTCTACCCTTATGATCATAAGTAGAATTTATCTTAGCAGAAAAATCCTCTCGAAGAAAGTTACTTTCCAAAGGAAATCCTTGCTCATTATAGACAAAGAAAGCAGAATATTCCAGTTCTCCATTCTGGTTGTATGTTTCTTCCTTAGTAATGCTTCCCTCTCCATTACAGTTGAACAAAGTAAGTCCTACTTTCTCACGTTTGGGATTAAGGTGTAACTTATATTTTTTCACTCCTTGTGCATTATACACGTATTCATAACGAAGAGTTTCCGCATTTTTATCATCAAAATAGATTTCTAAGATAAGATTCCCTTGTGAATCAAAGGTTTTCTCTACATTCATCTCGGCTATAAGGGCTCCCTTTTCAGCCATTGTACCATTTTCTTTGACATGATAGCCTTTTATACGAAGGGTTTTTATTCCTTTATGGAGCCTTTCCCTACTCCAGTCGGTCTTATGTTGACCATAAAAAATAGAGACTATCCCCCAAAATAAGAGAATGTATAGAAATTTGCATGTATTCATTATTCAAAAAAACAAGTTATTCTTTTTCTCTGCGATTTTGTATCATTTTGATTCTTTTCAGCCTCACCATGACTTCTTCCCGGTGAAGTGCCCCCTTAGCAACCTTCCCTATTGTAAGTCCCTGCACTAAGATAGAGAAAAGCACCACAATATAAGTGATTTGTAGCAAAGTTTCCTTAAACCCTCCATGATCTTGGGGAATAGAAAGTACCAAGGCGATAGAAACTCCTCCCCGTACTCCACCCCATACCATAGTGATTAGAGAGCCCTGTGAATAAGTGCTTACCTTTCTAAGGATTGTCTTGGCAGGAATATAAATTGCCAGAGCACGTCCCAGAAGACAAACAATAATAGCTATTCCTCCTAAAAGAAGTTGTTCATTGAGGTTATCTATCAGAAGCATCTCAAAACCAATAAAGAGGAACAGAATAGCATTCATAATTTCATCTACAATCGCCCAGAACTTACTTAAATAATCCCTATTTTCTTCACTATTAGCCTTTTTCCCTACATTACCTATGAAAAGTCCTGCAATAACCATAGCCAGTGGAGAGGAGACATGAGAGTCCTTTGCTATGAGAAAACCACCCATAACCACCGCCAAAGTCACCAGAACACTTACATGGTAGTCATCTACCTTTTTCATCATCTCAGAGGCGACCCAACCTAAGAGAACCCCTAGAAAAACACCTCCACCTGCCTCTATCAAGAAGAGCTTAGTAATCGTATTAAAAGAAGGCTCAAAAGAAGTATCGGTAGCAAGTTTAAGCACTACTGCAAACATCACTACAGCAACTCCATCATTAAAGAGGGATTCACCTGTTATCTTAGCTTCAATACGTTTAGGTACATTTGCCTGCTTGAGAACACCTAAGACCACAATAGGATCAGTAGGTGAGATAAGAGCTCCAAAGAGTAGACAATAGATATACGGAATATGAATTCCTACTAAAGGTGCTATATAAAACAATAGTGCTGAAATAAAAAATGCTGAAAGTACAACACTTACAGTAGCATAAGTAAAAATAGGAAGTTTATATTCCTTTAAATCAGATATATTAATATGCAATGCCCCTGCAAAAAGTAGAAAATTAAGCATAGCACTCATCAGAATTTCTGTAAAATTAAAGCCTTCCAAAAGGGTTTCAAGTTTATGAGAAAGTCCTGTGAAAATAGTCTCCCCAAAAAGGCGTATCCCTACCGATACCATCATAGCAATAACCATAATTCCGATGGTCATTGGAAGTTTCACATATCTTACATTCACATAGGAGAACAAGGCTGCCAATACAATAATTACTGAGAAAGCATAGTATAATTCCATATCTTTTTTAATTTGGGCAAAAATACAAAAATTTTTTTATTCCTTATTAGCGAAAAATAGCTATTTTTGCACTTGATTTATATAAGAAGAAATGCTTAAGAAACTCTCACAAATTCTCATTTCCACACGACTTATGGCAGTACTTTTCTTAGCTTATGCAGCTGCCTTAGCCATAGGTACTTTTGTAGAAACTCTTTATAATACGGACACTGCCAAAATATGGATTTATAATGCTTGGTGGTTTGAACTTATTATGGCTCTCTTTGTGGTAAATTTCATCGGGAATATAGATAGATATCGCCTCTTAAAACGGGAAAATTGGGCAGTATTTGTCCTACATGCCTCTTGGGTATTTATCATTATAGGAGCAGGAATTACCCGATACCTCAGTGATGAAGGAAAATTAGCCTTACGTGAAGGAGAAGAAGCTGATTTCTATACCTCCGAACAGACCTATATCACCGCCCAAGTGGATGGTACCTTCGAAGGAAAACCTTTGCGTAAAGCCAAGCAAGAACCAGTTCTTTTCTCAGAATTCACTTCTAATTCCTATAGTTGGGACTCCGATTTCAAGGGGAAGGATTTTCATATAGAACTCACAAAATTTATTGCTAATGCTGAAGAAACCTTTGTAGAAGATTCCAATGGAGATGATTATCTCAAGATTGTAGAAAGCTCTGGTGATAGTCAGGGACATGAGCATTACCTTAAAGTAGGTACTACCTTATCCCTACATGGAATCCTGTTCTCCCTGAATAAACCTACCTTTGGAGCTATCAACTTACAGATTACTCCCGAAGGAAGCTATATCAGTAGCCCTTTTATAGGGAGTTATATGACTATGAGCGACCAGAAAGTATACGAAGTGGCTAAAGATAGCATGCAAGCCTTACAATACCGCTCCCTGTATAACTTAGCGGGTATGCGTTTTGTATTTCCTCAACCTCTGAAAAGGGGGAGAATGCAACTTACCTCTATTCCAGAAAAAAGAAGATCTCCTTCGGATGAGAGCGCTATTATCCTAAAAGTTACTTCATCAGGAGAGAGTAAAACTATTGGTGTCTTGGGTAGGCGAGATGTAATTAATCCGACTACTTCTGTAGAGGTTGGTGGACTTACCTTTCACTTTAACTATGGATCGGTACGCACTCCCCTACCCTTTAAGATTAAGTTAAATGATTTTATTGCCGAAAAATACCCAGGTACCGAGCGCAGTTACTCCTCTTTCAAGAGTAAAGTAACGGTAAGTAGTCCCGAAAAAACTTTTAAATATGATATTTATATGAATCATATTCTTAACTATAAAGGATATCGCTTCTTTCAAGCCAACTTCTATCCTGATGAAAAAGGAACTGTCCTTTCTGTCAATCATGACTATTGGGGGACCCTTCTAACTTATATCGGTTATACTCTCCTTTATATAGGTCTTATAGCTAGTATGTTCTTTGGGAGGACACGTTTTGTCCAGCTAAGCCAAAAGCTTAGAAAACTCCAAGAAAAGCGTAAAGGACTCATGACCCTCTTTCTCCTATTATTCTCCGTAGGAGTATATGCACAACATGACTCCTTTGAACTGACTTCCAAGCAAATAGATTCTCTTCTAAAAGCTAATACTGTAGATAGAGTTCATGCAGATAAGTTTGCCCACTTAGTCATTCAGGATGAAGATGGTCGTATGAAGCCCATCAATACCTTTGCCTCCGAACTGCTTAGGAAAGTAAGTAAAGCGGATTCCTTCCGTGGCTTGGATGCTAATCAGGTATTTCTTTCCATGCTCCTAAACCGCCAGCTATGGTACAATGTGGATTTCTTCTATATTAAAAAAGATAATGACAGCTTACACAAGATATTAGGGGTAGAAAAGGGACTTAAGCGTGTACGTGCTTTAGATTTCTTAGATAAGGATTATCAGAACAAATTAGAACCTTATCTCAGAGAGGCTTATGCCACCAATAACCCTAATCAATTCCAAAAGGAATTCAAGGAAGTAGATATGAAAATTCACCTTTTGGAGCGTGCCCTCTCAGGGAGTATGTTGCGTATTTTTCCTCTAAGAGATACACTGAATAACAAATGGATAGCTCCTTTGGATCTCTATGAAAATCCCTCTTATGTCAAAGATTCTCTAGAAGAGAACTTTATCAAAAATTCCTTCCGATGGTATCTCACCTCTCTAAAAGAAGCTACCCAAACAGGTAACTATACTCAAGCGGATCAAATACTAAAACTACTGAAGGAAAATCAAAAAGTAGTAGGACGGAATGTTATACCTTCAGAGGAGAAAATCAATGCAGAAATTCTTTATAACAAATATGATGTCTTCAAGAGCCTTTTTAGTTGGTACTTATATGTGGGTACCTTTATGTTCGTTATCTTGATTATTCGTATCTTTAAGGAACGAAAAACCTTGCGTATTCTTTCTAATATATGTACTGTTTTGCTTTTCTTCCTCTTCACTTTGCATACCATAGGACTTGCTTTTCGCTGGTACATTTCAGGGCATGCTCCATGGAGTGATGCTTATGAAAGCATGATTTATGTAGCTTGGGCGACAATGGGGATAGGGCTTTGTTTTGCTCGGCGCTCACCCTTGAGCCTTGCTTCTACTGCTTTTGTTACCTCCATGATTCTGATGATTGCCCATTGGAATTGGCTGGATCCCTCCATAGGTAACCTACAGCCTGTACTCAATAGCTATTGGCTTATGCTTCACGTTGCAGTAATTGTAGGTAGTTATGGACCCTTCACCTTAGGAATGATACTGGGAATTATGAATCTGTTCCTTATCATTTTCACAACCCAGAAGAACAAAGAAAAAATTAAACTTGTTATTGATGAGCTTACCATCGTCAATGAACTTTCCTTAACCGTAGGGCTTATTATGCTTACCATTGGAAACTTTTTAGGAGCTCAATGGGCAAATGAAAGCTGGGGACGTTATTGGGGTTGGGATCCTAAGGAAACATGGGCTTTAGTAAGTATCATGGTATATGCTTTTGTTATTCACATGCGTATTGTCCCCTCTTTGCGTGGGGTATGGGGGTTCAATTTTGCTAGCGTTGTGGCTTTTGCCAGTATCCTAATGACCTATTTTGGAGTAAACTTCTACCTCTCTGGACTGCATAGCTATGCCAGTGGAGAGAAGGTAATTACCCCTAACTTCGTATACTATGCTATAGCATTTGTACTTATTTTGGGGATAGTATCTTTTGTTAGGAAGAGAAAAATAACAATAGAAGCCACTACTTGAGAAAATAACCTGAAGATATATGTTCTTTAGAAAAATTTACTGAATAGAAAGAAATAATTCTCTATAGGAATTTTAAGGTACTACAAACGATTGATAAATTGACAATTATTTTGTATTTTTGCAGAGACAAAGTTTAAACTTTTATCTTATTAAATCTATGAAATATACACAAAAAAAACCAGCGATTGTTCTCTTGGAGGATGGCACTCTCTTCTATGGGAAAGCAGAGGGAAAGGTAGGAAGTGCTTTTGGCGAGATCTGTTTTAATACAGGGATGACTGGTTATCAGGAAATTTTCACTGACCCTTCATACTTTGGACAAATTATGGTAGCAGCTACTGTTCACATTGGTAACTATGGAACTCTTGAGGAGGAAAATGAATCCGATGGGGTAAAGATTGCCGGCTTAGTATGTCGTAATTTTAGTGAATTTGGCTCACGCTCTGCCTGCGAGTCCTTAGGTAATTTCTTAGAAAGACAAGGCTTATTCGTCATAAGTGAAGTAGATACACGTGCCTTGGTAGCCTACATACGTGACCACGGTAGTATGAATGCTGTACTCTCCACCGAAGTTGACAATATAGAGGAGCTCAAAGCCCAACTCAAGGGGCAACCTTCCATGAAAGGTTTAGCCTTAGCTCCTAAAGTTTCTACTAAGGAGCCTTATTTTGTAGGAGAAGAACATGCTAAATATCGGATTGCAGCATTGGATTTAGGAATTAAGCGCAATATATTGCGCAATTTAGCTGCTCGGGATGCTTATATCAAGGTCTTCCCCCATACTGCTACCTTTGAAGAGCTTACTTCTTTTGCTCCTGATGGTTACTTCCTCTCTAATGGTCCTGGCGATCCTGAACCTCTGACCGAAGTAATAGCTCTTACCCGACAACTGATTGAAAGTGGCAAGCCTATATTTGGAATTTGCTTAGGACACCAACTCATTGCGCTCTCTCAAGGGGTACCTACCTACAAAATGCGCAATGGACACAGGGGAATCAATCATCCTGTGAAAAACCTCCTTACGGGGAAAAGCGAGATTACCTCTCAAAATCATGGATTTGCTGTTAATAAGGAATTAGCGGAGAAAAACCCTAATATAGAAATCACCCATCTACATCTGAATGATGGTACTGTAGCGGGCATTCGCCTTAAGAACCATCCTGTATTCAGTGTACAGTATCACCCTGAAGCCGCTCCAGGTCCTCACGATGCCAGCTATCTCTTTGATTTATTCATCAATAATATAGAAACTTACAAAAATAGTAAGAAAATATAAGATTACTTAAGTTTCTTAAGAAATTCATTTAGTTGATTTAACCATTCAGAATAGTATTGGAACCTATCGTTCTCTCTTATCATCCTTTCTGAATAGTCTAGGGCATTCATTTCTTTTATTATTTTTTCAGGAGGAGTGTAACTTTTTATTAATCTATCCAATCTTTTTTCTATAGTATCATTTTTTAGGGAATCCTCTGGCTAAGAACAAAAATTACAGAGTAGTATATCCCCCACTAATTATAATTGTGAGATGTGCTACTTTTACATTTGTAACCCTTGTTTTTAGGAGAGAAAGGACTCTCATTATTCTCTTTCAGAGAGTTGTCTTTGCATATCCATAGTAAGGCGATAGCTCTCCTCCATAGGAACTACTTTTCGGCTAAGAGTCTCTATCTGTTTACCTTCTTTTGTCCAAAGGAAAGGAAAAAACGAAAATGCTTGATTCCCTCTGAGCTTAGTGACTTCCTCCCGCCATCCTTTCCAATAGAAAGGCTCATAGAACTGGTGTACATTTCCTTGTAAAGTCCAGTTAAAGAACTCTGAATAACCACAGTTCATAGGCTCCCAAGAAAGTGTATCTGGAGCTAAGTAAAATATTTTTCCCAAACCTTCTTGACCAAAAGCACCACCATTAATTGCAAATAACCCACCAAGAACATCATCTGCAACCAATAAAAATACAGGAGGTTCTCCATAATGTTCAAAAGTTTTTCCTTTATTCCACTCGAACATACCTCTATTTAATCTTTCAGAGCCGGAGCCTAAGATACGTATCCAGCCACTATCAATAAGAATTCCTCCTGTTTGATAAATAATAGCTCCCATGGGCGAACGTGTAGTTACCTGTGCATTAAGCAGTTCTTTTTCCGCACGCTTGGTATCCCGAGGGAGTACTTCATAGGGATTCGTAGCATTCTGTAACCACTCTTGCACCAAGTTCCAACCAGGCTCTTCTTTATTTATCAGTTCTCCTAATGTTCTCATTCTCTTAGTCTTATAAAAATATTACCTTACAAGGGTGGGTGTAAGGCAATATTCTATTGATATTAATATAATAATATTCTATTTTACATACTTTTGTGCTACTTCTTTGGCTACTTTGTCCAATACAGCTGTGATTTCATCATTAATTTTCCCAGCTTTAAGCTGCAATAGAGTTTCCTCATGAGTAGCTCGAAGGGTCTCCAAGAAATCTTTTTCAAATTCACGTACACATTCCACAGGCACTTGGCGAAGTAAGTTTTTAGACCCTACATAGATAATTGCTACTTGGTCTTCTACCTTATAAGGGTCATTGGACGACTGCTTGAGAATTTCTACATTACGCTTTCCTTTCTCAATCACATTACTGGTAGCGGCATCCAAGTCAGAGCCGAACTTAGCAAAAGCTGCCAATTCGCGGAACTGTGCTTGATCAAGTTTAAGAGTACCCGCAACCTTCTTCATGGATTTGATCTGAGCGGAACCTCCCACACGGGATACAGAGATCCCCACATTAATAGCTGGGCGTACTCCTGAGTTAAAGAGGTCAGATTCAAGGAATATCTGTCCGTCAGTAATAGAAATCACATTGGTTGGGATATAGGCAGAAACGTCCCCTGCTTGGGTTTCAATAATAGGAAGTGCTGTAAGGGAACCTCCTCCTTTGACAAGATGCTTAATGGATTCGGGGAGGTCATTCATATTACGTGCCACATTATCATCCTTAATCACCTTGGCTGCACGTTCCAAAAGGCGAGAGTGTAAGTAAAATACATCTCCAGGGTAGGCTTCTCGTCCAGGTGGACGACGAAGTAAGAGCGATACTTCACGATAAGCCATTGCTTGTTTGGAAAGGTCATCATAGATGATAAGGGCAGGGCGACCTGTATCGCGAAAATATTCCCCAATAGCAACTCCTGCAAAAGGAGCATACACCTGCATAGGAGCAGGGTCAGAAGCATTGGCTGCCAAAACAGTGGTATACGCAAGTGCTCCTGCATCCTCTAAAGTCTTAGCTATTCCTGCTACTGTAGAGGCTTTCTGTCCAATGGCTACATAGATACAATATACAGGATTGCCTGCATCATAGAATTCTTTTTGATTAAGGATGGTATCAATACATACTGTTGTTTTTCCTGTTTGTCGGTCACCAATGACAAGTTCACGTTGTCCTCGTCCAATAGGAATCATTGCATCAATAGCTTTAATTCCTGTCTGTAAAGGTTCATTCACCGGTTGGCGATAGATAACCCCAGGAGCCTTACGTTCAAAAGGCATTTCATAGAGTTCTCCTAAGATAGGTCCTTTTCCATCAATAGGTTCTCCTAAAGTATTGATAACTCGCCCAACGATTCCCTCTCCCACTTTGATAGAGGCAATAGTCTTGGTACGCTTTACTATATCTCCTTCCTTTATCTGTGTGGAAGAGCCTAAGAGTACTACCCCTACATGGTCTTCTTCAAGGTTAAGCACCATTCCTTCTTGTCCAGATTCGAAGTGGACAAGCTCTCCATTTTCTACCTTGGAAAGACCAAAAATACGAGCAATCCCATCTCCTACTTCTAACACCGTCCCTACCTCTTCCAAGGATACAGAAGCATCAAAGTTTGCTAATTGTTTTTTAAGAATCGCTGAAACCTCAGCCGCCTTTATTTGTGCCATTATTTCTATTTATGAATATTCTTCAGTTATGATTAATTATACTCTAACGTATCTTATAAAAGATAACGTGCAAAGATACAAAAAAAAATCATATAAAATATAAAATTAATCAATTGTTTCTTTACGCCAATTCAATCATAAAAAAGGGCAGTTGCAAAATTGCAACCACCCTTCACAATTATGAAAACATCTTTTTACTTATTGTTTTGCAAAAATAAGTTTTTGACCAATAAAGTCTCTATCTCCCATACCCATATCTTTCAAAGCCTTTTGGAAATTAGCTAAGTTAATATTTTTATAAGTCAATGGATATTGAAGGCGTTGAGGGAAATCCACTCCTGATACCAAAGAGGTAAATGTATAAGTGGTTACTACCTCATGTGTTTTAGCATTTGTTACATTCTCTAACAAAGGATTCACATCTCCATTCTTTATAAGAATATTTGGGTATCCTGTACGTCGGTATTCAGTCCAAGCCTCATTTGGATTCATATAAAGAGCAATGTACTTTTGAGTCATCACAGTTTCCTCTGTAGCGGCAGGAAGCCTATTTACAAAAGCAGTAATCTTAGTAGCATCTACTCCCCATTTTTCCATAGAAGCTCTTACTCCTTCTTTATACTTGGCATCATCCCAAGCACCTCCTAAAGCATAAGGAGCTTCAGAGAGCAAGAAACATACTTCTGAATATTCCATAAATACTTCTGCATAATTAGGATTAAGGATTTTGGAAGAAAAAAGAGAAACAAGCCTTCCTGAACTGAACTGAGAATCACTATAAGATTCATTTATTCCATAAGGCATGCCTGCATACTTGGTGAGATCATCTGTTTCTTGATAAGAACCTGCCTTTATCACACTCAAGGAAGTATTCTTAGGAGCACAATATTTCTGCAAACGAGGGTCTACTCCAAAACCTAAACTAGCTCCTCGGGTTCCCTTAAGTATCTCAACAAGCGTATTAGCAGGAGAATAGTCAGTTCTTCTATCTACGAAATAGTTCTTATAAATAGGAGAAGGATTGGTATCATTACTTTCATAAGGAAGTTCTACTGTATCTGCATTGGATTGCATTACAGGATATTTAGCAGGATTGGTTACTGTTATTTCCCGAATAGTTTCCAGAGCCTTATTCTTAAGTTCTGTATCCCTTACTCTTGAAAGATGCATGGCAATACGCAAGCGTAAGGAATTACCAAATCTTTTCAATTTTTCAGGAGTTCTGAAAAGATCATCTCCTGCAGTAAATACATTCTTAATAGCCTTACCATCGGCATCTGTAGTTTTAATTTGGTCTACAGCCTCCTTAAGATCCTCTAAGATATCCATATAAATATCCTTTTCAGATGCATATTCAGGAGAGATGTATTTCTCCAATTGTAAAGCCTGAAATTTAGGATTATCCTTTCCGTGCCAAGAGTAGTAAGGTACATTTCCATAAGTTTCTGCAAGCAGACTAAAGACATATCCCATCAAGATACGAGATGCCGCAATCTGATTATCATTATTTCCATAGAGAGCTGTTTTTACCTTTGTTGCAGGATCTGTATTAAGCTCTATAATTTCCTTATAGTCTCCTGCTACTTGATAGCAGAAGCGCCAGATATAGTCTCCTGAATAATCACTATAAAGGAATCGGCTTTCCTTAGTATAAGCGGTCTGTGCAGTATACTGCATCCAAGAGCGCATAAGCTTTCCGGAAGTAGTGGTATAGCGAGTGTAATCCATAAGCCTCTTATTAGAGCCATTGAATAAGGCATAAGAAAGAGAGGTTTTAGGCTTATTAGGGTTGGTATTGATTTCTTCGAAATCCTTCTCACAACTGGTGCTAAGCAGTAATCCTGCTCCAGATAATATAATAGATAATATTCGTTTCATCTTCGTTGTCTATTTTGTTATTATAATTTTAAACCTATACTCATACCAAAGGAACGAGTAGAAGGCAAGGAAGTTTCTCCAATACCTTTGTTAGAGGCAGCAATTTCAGGATCCATACCATCCCAGTCAAGACCTGTAGTCCAAAGGTTATTTCCAAAGAGAGAAATATTAAGACCTTTGATATGCTTCTTCTCTGCAAGTGGTACATCATAAGAGAGTGTTACACTTCTGAGTTTAAAGTAAGTAGCATCAAAAATATTCTGAGAGTCCACTCCTCGATAGAAGAGACTTCCATAGGTCTTAGGACTTATTCTTTTATCATTAGGTTGTCCTGCTTTAGGAGTTCCGGGAGCAAATACTCCAGGTACAGTAATTCCTTTTTGTCCGTCAGGTCCTCCAGCTAATTCTTCACGCATACCCTGGATAGTAGTTTCACGTAAAGTACCTGTGTACATACCAAGCATATAAGCATTAGCAAAATATTTTCCTCCTTTTTGAAAATCAAATAAGAAAGATAAAGTTACAGGACCATATTTGACAGAATTTTTAAGTCCCATAGTATAATCTGGGATGATAGAGCCTAAAGCCTTAGGTTCTGAAGTAAGGTATTTACCATTGGCATCGACCAATCTATTACCTTTCTTATCATATAAGAAGTCTCTACCAAAAAGCTGTCCGTAAGCCTCTCCTTCAATAGCATAAAGAGAAACTAATCCTGAACTATCATTGGTAATTTTGTAACGAGTGGTTCCTGGATAAAGTTTCAACAATTTGTTATTATTCTTAGCAAAGTTCCAACTTACATTCCAAGAGAATTTACCCATTTTCACAGGGGTTGCAGAAAGAGATACCTCTATCCCTTTGTTGGACATTTCTCCACTATTAACCATCTTATATATATATCCGTTAGCTCCATCCACAGGAAGCGGAATAATAAGGTTCTTAGAAAGAATATCATATACAGAAACATTGGCTGAGAGACGATCATTGAAGAAACGCAATTCCAAACCAGCTTCTTTGGTTTCCTTAATTTCAGGCACCAAATCAGGATTATTCTGTGTAATAGAATGTAGGTAATTAGGATTTCCATTAAAAGGTAACCCTATAGTAGGATAAGTAACCAACTGGTAAGGAGCGGTATCATTACCTGCCTGAGCCCAAGCTGCACGTATTTTACCATAAGAGAACCAAGAAGGTTTGCTTTTCCAAGCAGAGGTAAACACGAAAGAACCTGTTACAGAAGGATAGAACACAGGTTGAGATACTGTAGAAAAGTAATCCTTACGCCCTGTAGCTTCTACGAATACCATTCCTTTGTAACCAAAAGAAACCATTCCAAAGATACTATTGGTACGTCTCCAGTTACGGTAATTAGTAGAAGAAGGTTTTTCCACACTGTTTTCCAAGTTATAGAAATTAGGAAGGACTAATCCACCATTGGTTTTCCCCTTTACCCACTGATATCTTCCTTCACGACGTGCTAACCCTACAAAACCGGTCAAAGTAAAATCCTTACCAAGTTTTGGTGTGTAGTGCAAACGTGTTTCATAGTTGAAATCAGAATTGGTATAATTAGCTGTTTCATAAGAAGATTGTTCCTTAGAACCTACTGCTACTCTTTTTTCTGTATTCAAGTTATAGATATCTCCATAGATTTTTCCTACCCAATAGAGGTTATCTGTAAAATTATAAGTAAATCCTATATTTCCAAAGAAACGATGGCGCTTATCATTACTTGTATTTTCATACAGTGTCCAATAAGGGTTATCGGTATAACGAGGCGATCCATCAGCTGCTGATTTTCTATTCCATGTACGTTGGTTTCCGTTAGGATCTTTATAATAATTCTCTAAGTTTTTCACATCCAATTGACGTTGACTCCAAGCATAAAGCACCTTAGAGATAGGATTCTTCATTGTATAAGAGTTCTCTGGGTTATCACGAGAGGTAATAATATAGTTAAACCCTCCTTCACTTTTCAATTTCTTGGTTAAAGTAGAATTAAAACTGAAAGATACATTTGTTTTCTGAAGTTTAGTATTGGGAACAACTCCTGTTACTTCATTATTTCCTAAAGAGAAACGCAAGTTTGTACCTCCTACAGCACGGGATACAGAAACAGAGTTAGCTACATTAAGCCCTGTTCTAAAAAGCTTATCTACATCATTCTTAGGAGCTCTCCAAGGCACTTCCTTCAAGTAATGCTGAGGGAGGTATTCCTTATCAAAAGCGTACCAAGGAAGGTATGGTTGATTATCATATTTAGGACCCCAACTTTCATCACTTTCATAAGCGGGTACATTATAATCTCTCCCGTTCACAGTATAAGTACGGAAAGAAGGAGATCTACCTCCACCATACTCATTTTGTAACTTAGGAGCGATGTAATTTCTTTCAAAAGAAACAGAAGATTTTACATCAATAGCTGTCTTTCCTGCCTTACCGGATTTGGTAGTATAGATAATTACTCCGTTTCCACCACGACTACCATAAAGGGCAGTAGCTGCTCCTCCTGAAAGGACTGTTACGGATTCAATATCCTCAGGGTTAATATCTCCAGCAGCATCCCCAAACTTACTATCAGAATCTCCCACGGTTGCCATAGGCACTCCATCGATAACGATAAGTGGTTGGTTACTACCGGTAATACTTCCTACTCCACGAATAGTTACATTGGTATTCCCTCCCATAGAAGAAGTTGTAGAGGTTTGTACCCCAGCAACATTACCGGAGAGTCCCTGGTCAGCTTCTGTTTTCTGAGTGGCATACCCTACAGCGTTTTTATCACGCTTAATTCCTAAGGCTCCTGCTTCTCCACCATCTTGAGCTACAGAAGGAAGGAGTACAGCATCAATAGTAGAGGAAAGTCCTACCTTAACTTCTACACTTTTATACCCTGCTAAGGTGAATTGTAACACTTCCCCCTCTTTGGCAGAAATGGAATACACCCCATCAGTGTTAGTTTTAGCCATGCGGGTAGTTCCAAACACAGTTACATTGGCACCCGCTACAGGTTTCCCTGCACCATCTTTTACGCTCCCAGAGATCTTCTGTTGAGCGAAGGTCATTGTCGTTACGACAAAGCAAAACAATAAGAATAATTTTTTTAAATTCATATCTCTTGTATGTTCATTAGTGGCGCAAATTTACGATTTTTCTACCAAATCTGAAACCTTAATCACATATTTTTTTGATATAAAATATTGCGTTAAATAATATAAAAATATTTTATAATTTATAACTATATTTTTTAGAAGGATTCTCTTGAATAACTATAAGTTACTTTCATCCTTTATAATTTACCTTTTCATTACAAAAGATTATTAATGAATCCATATTTCTCCATTAAAAAAACGGGTTATTCAATTTCTTGAATAACCCGACCTTTATTAGCTTAAATTGATATGATTATTGAACACTTAGTACAGAAAACATTCCTTTACTATCCACTTTATGTGCATCTGAATTCACAACCACAGTATTATCAGCTACATTTTCCAAATCAACATCTGGAGATACACTTGTATCTTTAATTTTTCTTATACGAATACCTTTATTACTAAGGCTATTGCGACCTCCTATGTTATTCATGATACGTAGTGCCATATCCATATTCTCTTGACCTTCAGGAATCTTTGCATTTAAGGTTATTTTATTAGCTCCATTGAGAAGCTTATCCAAATCCGCCTTAATAGTAATTTTAGCATTTCCTCCTTTGGCAAGAGAGAAGTTATCGGGCAAGTCCAAGACAATATAACGGAAAGCATTACGGCTACTTTGTTTCCATTTTCTCTTTACTTCTTTGCCATTAACTATACTCACATCTACCCTATCTATTCCTTCTTTGGCATTCCAAGTAGAATGTAATTTCTTTCCTTCTTGTCCATTTCCTATGAGGACAGCAAGATCATTGCTACCTCCATAAGTACCCTTAATCTTTGCGAAGAGGAAATTATTTGACCATGCCCATTGCATATCTTGTTCTTGGGAAAGGCGATAGAAAGCAGGAAACTTAGTTCTAGCTTCTTCAAGGTCATTCAAGTTCTCCTTTATTCCTAATCCAAATCGGATTGTTTTGTATTTAGCTGCCGCCATTGTATCTAGGACGAAGGTCTGAGAAGCCTCAGCTGCTTGACTGATAATATATCCTGCTTTATCTAAATTCTCTTGATTATATACCACTTCTGTACCATCCTTGGTTATCATAGAGATATTAGTAATTACATACTTTACTTCTGAAAAAGAAACCTGTTGTCCGTTAGAGGTGTAAGAATGATTAAGTTGAAGAGGTTCATTCCCAAAATAATTCTTAAATTCCAATGTTACTTTTCCTACATCTTGTACAGGAGGCAGTGTATAGTCCTCTTTAGGGTCCTTATTACAAGAAGAAAGTACTGTAGCGGCTGTCGCCACTGCAAAAAATATTTTTAAATTTTTCATTATCTTTCAAATTAATTTGTTTTTAATTTTCTTCTATATATATTTGAATACCTTTAATAAAAGAAGCTGTTTTCTTTTATCCAGCTTCTTTTATTTCATTATTTAGCGGCGAATACCTCTATCAAAAGCGAGCCTTTTGGTCATGATATCTGTAGTCATTCCCATAGATTTCAAGGCATTATCATAATTCTCTTTATTGATTACCTTATATGCCACAGGGTAGTATATACGTTCAGGAATATCATTTACATCTGCTACTAAGGACTTAAACACATACTTTGTTTGTCCTGCTTCTGTAGGAATATTCAAGTCTGTTTCTTCTCCTACCTTTATCAAAGTATGAGGATAACCTGTACGGCGATATTCTGCCCACGCTTCATTAGGATTCATGTAAAGAGCAATATACTTTTGAGTAAGTACATTTTCTTCATTGGCTGCTGCGAGTGTACTTAAGAAACTTGTTCTTTTTGCAGTATCCACGCCCCATTTTTCCATAGAAGCTTCTACTCCTTTTTTATACCAATTATTATCCCATCCATTGGCTTCAGAGAGTAAGAAACATACTTCAGAATACTCTATAAATACCTCTGCATAATTTGGTTGAAGTATTTTACTACTGAAAAAAGAAACCGCAGCTCCTGATTTGAATTGGAAGTCAGCCATACTTTCATCCATACCATAAGGCATTCCTATATAATCATCTAAGTTATTACTTTCAGTATACCTTCCATCTCTGGCTTGATATTTAGTAATTCCTTTAGGAGCAAAATATTTTTGCAAACGAGGATCTACTCCAAAATTACCTCTTTGTCCTTTTAGAAGTTGTACAAAGCTATTGGATGGAGAATAATCCACACGATTATCTACAAAATATTCTTTATAGATAGGAGCAGGGTTGGTATCGTCACTATCAAACTGTAACTCCACAGTATCACTATTGCTTTGCATTACTGTAGCTCCTCCTTTAAGTTCATTGAGAGCTTCATTAGCTAATGATTGAAGTTCACCATCTTGAGCATTATGTAAACGTACGGCAAGGCGCAAACGTAAGGAGTTAGCAAAACGTTTCATTTTCTCTGGAGTTCCAAAGATGTAATCACCTTCTTTGAATACATAAGCATCATCTACTATTTGAGCAGCGGCATCCTTCAACTCTTTAAACAAATCTGTATAGATTTCCTTTTGAGTAGCATATACAGGAGAGATATGCTCATTGAGTTGTAATGCTTGGAATCTTGGATTATCACGGCTTCCCCAAGAATAATAAGGAACATCCCCAAAGGTTTCCACTAAGATGCAAAAAGCATAAGCCATCATGATACGAGCAGCTGCTATTTGATTCTCATTTTTCCCATAAGCAGCCATGAGTTCCTTCGTTTTAGGATTGGTATTAAGTTCTATGATATCCTTATATCCACCTGCCACTTGGTAAGGGAAACGCCATAAGTAGTCCCCTGCATAATCACGATATAGGAAACGGCTTTCCTTAGTATAAGTATCCTGAGCGGTATATTGCATCCAAGAACGAAACATCATTCCTGATGTTGTATAATTTCGCGTATACTTAAGCAGAAGTTTATTAGAACCATTGAACAAAGCTGTTGGAAGTGGCTGTTCTGGTTTATTAGGATTGGTATTGATTTCTTCAAAATCCTTCTCGCAACTACCTAAAAGTAGTCCGACTCCACATAAAATAATTGTTAATATTCGTTTCATATCTTGTTCTATATTATTTTTTATAATTTTAATCCCACACTCATACCGAAGGAACGTGTGGTAGGAAGAGAGATTTCTCCAATACCTTGGTTAGAAGCAGCTGTTTCAGGATCCATACCATCCCAATCCAAAGCGGTAGTCCAAAGGTTATTACCAAAGAGAGAAACATTCAACCCTTTGAGATGTTTGGTGCTTGGTAGAGGTACATCATAGGAAAGAGATACACTTCTAAGTTTTAGGTAAGTAGCATCAAAAATATTCTGCTTATCTACAGCTCCTTGGAAGAATCCTTCTCCAAAGGTTTGTGGGTCAATTATCTGATCATTAGGTGTTCCATCTCTCTTAACTCCCTTGAGGATAAGCCCTCTCGCCTCTGTTATTCCATTTCTTCTTATGAGTTCACGTATTCCGTTGGCAGCTGTTTCTCGTAACATCCCTGTACTCATCCCTGTCATGTGAGCTGCTGAGAAATAATCTCCTCCTTTTTGGAAGTCAAACACAAAGGATAAATTCAAACGACCATAAGTGAAACTATTGGAAAGTCCCATAGTATAGTCTGGAATAATATTTCCTAAAGATTTAAGTTCGGAAGTTGCATATTTCCCATTAGAACTTACAACTCTTTTACCATCTTTGTATACAAAATCTCTACCATAGAGTTCTCCGAAAGGACGACCTTCTATCGCATAGAGAGATACTTGTCCATATTTATCTGAATTTACCTTATAATTCTTAATCCCTGGAGCTAATTTTTCTAGCTTATTTTTATTTTTAGAGAAGTTCCAACTTAGGTTCCAGTTGAATTTTTCAGTTTGTATAGGGGTAACAGAAAGCGTTACTTCTACCCCTTTATTGGACATTTCACCACTATTTACATACTTCCAGTTATATCCGTTAGCTGCATCCACAGGAAGTGGTATGATAAGGTCTTTAGAAAGAATGTTATATACAGAAGCATTAACAGATACTCGGTCATTAAGGAAGCGAAGTTCCAATCCTACTTCTTTGGTTTCCTTAATTTCAGGCACCAAATCAGGATTATTAGCTGTGTTAGAACGAGTATAGTCTGGGCTACCTCTAAAAGGAGGATTTACTGCAGGATAGTTTATTAAGCGATAAGGTCCTGTATCATTTCCTGCTTGTGCCCAAGCTACCCTTACCTTACCATAAGAGAGCCAGGAAGGTTTGCTCTTTATTGCAGAAGTAAATACAAAAGAACCTGTTACAGAAGGATAGAATACAGGCTTGGAAACTGTGGAGAACCAGTCCTGACGTCCGGTAACTTCCACAAAAGCCATACTCTTAAATCCAAAAGAAGCCATTCCATAGACACTATTGGTACGTTGCCAAGAAGCATAGTCAGAGGCACGAGGAGTTTGCTTACTATTAGCCAAATTATAATAATTAGGTACTACCAAGCCTCCTACGGTTTGTCCTTTTGACCAGCCATATCTGCTTTCACGTCGGGACATTCCTATAAATCCTGTCAAGGAGAAATTATCGCCTAATTTAGGTGTATAGTGCAAGCGAGTTTCATAGTTGAAATCGGAATTAGTATATACTGTTTTTTCATAGGAAGGTGTGTCATAAGCACCAACTGCAGTTCTTTTTTCCTTAGTATAAGAATAAATATCTCCATATATTTTACCTACTAAGTACAAATTTTCTCTGAAATTATAAGTAAGTCCTATATTTCCGAAGAAACGATGTCTTTTATCATTACCATAGTTCTTATATACTTGCCAATAGGGGTTATCTGCGAACTTAGGATCTGCATTATTCCAAGCAGTTCTGTTCCAAGTACGTTGTCCACCGGCAGGATCTATATAATATTTTTCCAAATTCTTTACATCCAATTGTCGTTGGCTCCATCCATAGAACACATTCGCCAAGTCATTTTCTACGGTATTAGCAAAGTCAGGATTGGTACGTGAGGTAATCACATAGTTAAATCCTCCTTCACTCTTAAGTTTATTGGATAGTTTTGAAGTAAAGCTAAAAGAAAGGTTTGTTTTGTGAAGATCAGTATTAGGTACAATCCCTTTTACTTCATTATTTCCTAAAGAGAAACGAATGTTAGTTCCAGACAATGAACGAGAAACAGAGAAAGAATTAGAAAGCCCTATCCCTGTACGATAGAATTTTTCTATTCCGTTTTTAGGTGATTGCCAAGGCACTTCTTTAAGGTAATGTTCTGGCAAATACTTTTTATCAAAAGCATACCAAGGGAGATATGGTTGCCCTTTATATTTAGGACCCCAGCTTTGGTCAACAGCATATCTGGCAAGATTATATTGCTGTCCATTAATAGTTGCTCTTTCAAACTGTTGAGAATCCCCACCTCCATATTCATCCTGTAGTCTTGGTGCAATATAGGCAGTTTCAAAAGTAACTCCTGATTTTACTTCAATAGAAGTTTTTCCGGCCTTACCGGATTTGGTAGTGATAAGGATTACCCCATTTCCTCCTCGGCTACCATAAAGGGCTGTAGCAGCACCACCGGAGAGTACACTTTGGGATTCAATATCCTCAGGGTTGATATCACTGAGAGCATCCCCTGCATTCTTAACATTTGTACCATCTCCTACAGTTGCCATAGGTACCCCATCAATTACAATCAAAGGTTGATTACTACCGGTAACGGTACCTACCCCACGAAGAACAATATTAGTATTTCCACCCATAGAAGAGGAAGTACTGGTTTGCGCTCCTGCTACAGCACCAGAGAGGTTTTGTCCACCTTCTGTATTTTGAGTATTATACCCTACGGCGTCTTTATTTCGTTCAATCCCTAAGGCTCCTACCTGTTGCTTTTCATCTGAAGGAGGAAAAACGGCATTGATTGTGGTGGAGAGTCCCACTTTGATTTCTACATTCTTATACCCCTGAGCGGAAAAAAGCAATGTTTCCTCAACCTGTGCTTCAATAGCATACATCCCCTCGGAGTTAGTGGTTGCATTTCGGCTGGTACCTACCACTTTTACAGTAGCTCCTGCCACAGGCTTCCCTGCACTATTTTTCACGCTCCCTGAGATAGTCTGTTGCGCAAAAGCCATTGTTGTAGTGGCAAGGAAGAACAATAAAAATAATTTTTTTAGGTTCATATCTCTATATGATGTTTGATTAGCGACTCAAAGATACGTTTTTTTTCTTATAAATGAGAAACCTTTTATAAAAAAACAAAAAATATATATTATAACGCATATTTACAGATTTATATTCTCAAATATATGAATTATTCTATACTAATTATAAGATTATTTCATCTTTTATATATGTTATACTTAATCGTTCAACTCTTATAATTTTCATAAAAACAAGAAAAAGCAGCCGGTTTTGGCTGCTTTCATGAAATAAAGTTTTATTTTCTTAGTTAATTCCTTGTAGCAAAGATCAACTTATGTCCTCTTAAATCCTCTAAAATACCCATATCTTTAAGAGCTTGTTTATAATTAAGATTAAGTCCTGTATAAGTATCAGGGTAACTCAAGCGGTCAGGTATCCCTGATACATCCACCGCTGAAGGATCCTTTTGGAATACATAGAAAGGAGGGTTAGCAGCAGGGAGATTGGCTCTTACCCTTTCTCCTACCTCAATAAATGTTTTAGGATAGCCTGTACGGCGGTATTCTGCCCACGCTTCATCAGGGTTCATATAAAGAGAAATATACTTTTGCGTAAGTACATTTTCCTCTGTAGCTGCTGGAAGAGTGCTCATATAATCGGATTTTCTTGTTCCAGTTATTCCCCATTTGTCCAAAGAAGCCTCCACAGCTTTCCTATACAAAGCATTGTCCCAACCTCTGATTTCAGAAAGGATAAAGCATACTTCACTATAATCCATAATTACCTCTGCTGCGGTAGAGGCTAATACTTCTTGCGAAAAGAGAGAAACTGCTTCTCCACCTTTATATTGGTCTGCTGTAGCTCCTTCCTGCATTCCATAAGGCATTCCCACATATTTGGTGGTATCAATAGGGGTGGACTGATCCAATGTATAACCATAGTATATATCCCATTTTCCTAAGCCCACAGGAGCAAAGTATTTTTCTATACGAGGATCTATTCCAAAATTCAAACCTCTATTATTGGCTTTCTTATTGTTTCCAGCAAGAAGCTTTATAAAGTTACTGGACGGAAGGTAATCCACACGATTCCCTACATAATAATCATAATAGATAGGTGCTGGATAGGTGTAATTATCTTCAAAAGATAATTCTACACTTTTGAAAGTAGTATCCAACAATTCATCTTCATGTCCTGCCCTGTAATAATCTATAATGGTTTTCACCTTACCAGCTAATTCTGAGCCCAACACTGCCTCATTGGCTCCTTTTAAGTGGTTAGCAATACGCAAGCGTAGGGAATTGGCGAACTTTTTCAAGTTCTCAGGCTTTCCGAAGAGAAAATCTCCACTGGAAAACACGTAGGAATCAGGCTCTATCTGTACTATAGCAGCTTCCAGTTCCTTGAGAATATCCAAATAGATTTCTTTTTCAGAAGCATATACAGGAGTTACGTACTTGTCGGTTTGTAAAGCTTGGAAATGTGGATTTTCACTATCTCCATAGGAATAATAAGGGACATCTCCGAAGGATTGTACCATGATGCTAAAAATATAAGCCAGCATGATACGAGCAGCAGCTATCTGGTTATTATTCTTTCCATAATCCAGAACGATATCCTTTGTTTTAGGATCTGTATTAAGCCTTATAATTTCCTTATATCCCATAGCTCTTTTATACGCATTGAAATAAAGTGTACTAGAACCATTAGGGTCACGCAAATAGCGGCTCTCCTTTGTATAAATAGGTTGGGATGTATACTGCATCCATACACGCATTTGCTTCATATTATCATACCCTCTTGTATTATTCAAAAAAGCTTCATTATTACCATTGAATAAAGCATAGGTAAGATATTCCTCTGGTACATTTGGATTCTTATTAATGTCTTCAAAATCCTTTGTACAACTTGCCAAGAGGAAACCTACTCCTAAGGTTGTTATTAGAATTCTTTTCATCTTGATCTGATTTTAGTTTATAGTTTATAATTTTAATCCTACACTAAGTCCAAAACTTCTGATAGTAGGTAAGGAGGAATTTCCCATTCCTTGATTGTAGATAGCACTTTCAGGATCCATACCATCCCACGCCAAAGCAGTAGTCCAGAGGTTATAACCTGAAAGGGTAAAGTTCAAACCTTTGATACGTTTGTTATCAGGTAGAGGCACCTCATAAGTAAGAGATACACTTCTGAGTTTTAGGAAAGTAGCATCAAATACGGCAGGCGCATCTATCCCTTTGTAGAAGGTACTACCATACGCTTTAGGACTAATTCGTTTATCATTAGGTTTTCCTGCATTAGGAGTTCCTGGGGCGAACACTCCTGGAAGGAGCAATCCTTTTTGTCCATTAGGACCACGGGGATCTCTCTCACGTATACCACCGTCAACTGTTTCACGGATGGTACCTGCATACATACCCAAAGCATAAGGACCTGCATAATAGCTACCTCCTTTTGAGTAATCAAAAGTAAAGGATAAGGTTAGGTTCCCATAGGTAAGAGTATTGGTAAGTCCTGTAGTATAATCTGGGTTGATATTCCCTAATACTTCTTTTTTAGCTGAACGAAGATAGAAACCATTTTCATCCACCAAACGATTTCCATTGTCATCATATACATAATTACCTCCGTAGATTTCCCCAAAAGGACGACCTTCTACCGCATATAGTTCCACATTTCCATAATATTCCCAAGTAACCTTATAACGGGTTAATCCAGGGGCTAACTTCAAGAGTTTGTTTCTGTTCCTAGAAAGGTTCCAATCAATAGACCAACTAAACTTATCGGTCTGCACAGGCGTTGCAGAAAGGGTAATTTCAAATCCTTTATTGGACATTTCTCCACTATTTACCTTTTTGTAAGTATATCCGTTAGCCGCATCCACTGGCATGGAAAGGATAAGGTCTTTGGAAAGGATATCATAATAAGAGAATCCTATAGAGAGGCGACTGTTAAAGAATTGTAAATCCACTCCAGCTTCTTTGGTTTCCTTAATTTCAGGACGCAAGTCAGGATTATTTTGTTCGTTAGGCACCAAGTAACTTTGTGCTCCTTTGAATGATTGTTGAACATCTGGATAGGTCTTAAGTACATAGGCGGAAGCATCGTTTCCTACCTGTGCCCAACCTGCACGCAACTTACCATAGCTCAACCAAGAAGGCAAATTCTTAAAAGAATTGGTAAATACATAAGTGGCTGTTACAGAAGGATAGAAAATAGAAGTAGATACAGTAGAGAACCAGTCATTACGTCCGGTAACTTCCACAAAAGCAGTTCCCTTATAACCGAAAGAAGCCATTCCATAGACACTATTGGTACGTGTCCATGAGGAGTAAGTTTCTCCTTTAGGTCTTTTTTTACTATTGGCAGCCGAATAGTAGTTAGGGACAATCAACCCTCCCTGAGTAGCGGCACCTGCATAATCATATTTGTTCTGAGCACGTGCCGCTCCTATGAATCCTGTAAGGGTGAAGTTGTCACCGAGTTTAGGATTATAATGCAAACGTGTTTCATAGTTAAAGGATGAATTTTCATAGATGTACCTTTGATATTGAGAAGTATCATGAGAACCTACAGCCGTTCTTGATTCTGTAGTAAGTGCATAGATATCTCCATACATTTTACCTACCAAGAATAATTCATCTGTAAAATTATAAGTAAGACCAATATTACCAAAGAAACGGTGACGCTTATCATTCTGAGTAATCTCATTAAGCATCCAGTAAAGGTTATCGGCAAAGTTAGGGGTAGGATTTTCCCAACTAGTTCTGTTCCAAGTACGTTGTTTCCCATCAGGCGACTTGTAAAAACGTTCCAAGTTCTTCATATCCAACTGTCGGTGTGTATAACCATAAAGTACTGTAGAGAAACCACCATTATCATTGGCATCAGCATAAGTATAGTTTGGATTATCACGAACAGTAATAGCATAGTTAAGTCCTCCTTCTGCTTTCAATTTCTTAGATAAGTCAGAGGTAAAGCTAAAGGCAAGGCTAGTACGTTGTAATTTGGTAGTGGGTACGATTCCTGTAGTTTCTGTATTTCCTAAAGAGAAACGCAAGTTCGTACCTGAAATAGAACGTGTAATAGAAGCAGAGTTATTAATACTCATCCCTGTTCTGAAGAACTTATCTACATCATTCTTAGGAGCCTGCCAAGGTACTTCCTTAAGGTAATGTTCTTTAAGATATTTTTCATCAAAAGCATACCAAGGTAAATAAGGGGTGCCATCGTACTTAGGCCCCCAACTTTCATCTACCTCATACTGAGGAAGGTTATAAGTTTTTCCATTAATAAGTTGTCTTGTAAAATCCAAGCTAGAACCTCCTCCATATTCATTTTGCAATTTAGGAGAAATATAAGCATTGTCAAAAGTTATGGAAGAGTTGATATCAATATTGGTTTTTCCTCCTTTACCAGATTTGGTAGTATAGAGGATGACTCCATTTCCTCCACGACTTCCATAAAGGGCTGTCGCAGCACCTCCGGTAAGTACAGTTACAGATTCTATGTCATCTTTGTTAATTTCACTGGCAGAATCCCCATACTTAGTTCCCATATCCACCATAGGGACTCCATCAATGACAATCAAAGGTTGGTTACTCCCGGTAACACTTCCTTTACCGCGAAGTTCCATTTTTGATCCTTGCATTCCTCCAGTGGATGCAGCGGTAAGTCCTGCTGTTTTTCCTTTAAGGTCTTCTCCACCTTCCAAGGTAGTATCAGTATACCCTGTAGCATTGGCATCACGTTCTACTCCAAGCGCCCCTACTTTTTTAGCATCTTCAGTGTTTAGTGCAAGGGTTACATTAATGGTTGTTTCAAGTCCTACTTTCTTTTGTACATTTTGATACCCCTGAGCGGCAAATTGCAATGTTTCCTCAGCCTGTGCTTCAATGGAATATACCCCGTCGGAGTTAGTGGTTGCATTTCGGCTAGTTCCTACCACAATTATGGTAGCACCTGCCACAGGCTTCCCTGTACTGTCTTTTACGCTCCCAGAGACGGTCTGTTGCGCAAAAGCCATTGTTGTAGTAGCAAGGAATAGCCACAAGAATAATTTTTTAAAGTTCATATCCCTTATGATATTTTGATTAGCGAGCCCAAAATTACGATTTTTTTCTTATATAAGTAACATAAAATACTATTTTTTTCTGTTCTATATGTTAAAAAGTCAAATTTTTTCATAACTCATTCAAAATTAAAGAATAACGATTAATTCTAAATAATCATTAAAACTAAATATAAAATACTATTATAATATCTTTTCAAATAATATCTATTTACTTGCTTTTTGCTCTACTTAAAAGTAGAGAAATCGCTTTTCCTTTTGTTATCAACAAGTTCACTTGTTGATAACTGAGTTAATAACTTATCCTTTTTTGTGGAAAACTCACCTCATTTCTCCTTAACTTTGCTAAACCACAAAAGAAAAAATAGAGATGATACACTATTCTGACCTACAAATAGTTCTACAAGAAGTCCCCGGACAAATCAGTTTATGCTTTAGCATTACAGGTTGTCCCCTACGCTGCAAGGGCTGTCATTCCCCCTTTTTATGGAAAAAGGGAATGGGAACTCCTCTTACAGATGAGACATTTGTCCATCATATTGAGCGTTATAAAAGTATGATTTCTTGTGTCCTTTTCATGGGGGGAGAATGGGAAGAGGAGGATCTTATCCACAAATTACAAATCGCTCATACCTATGGGCTCTATACCTGCTTATATACAGGATTGAATGATGAGGAAGTTTCTCCATTCATCAGAGAAGAACTGACTTGGATTAAAACAGGAAGATGGAGGGAAGAACTCGGGGGACTTAAGGAAAAAACTACGAACCAGCGTTTTGTAGAGGTACAGACCGGGGAACTCCTAAATCATCTTTTTCAAAAATAAATAATTATACCATAATATATAAATAGAACTCTTATGATTAGACTTACACAAAATCAAATCCAGCAGAAGATTGACTTCATCGCACAGTATCTGCAAGCAAGTAATGCGGCTTCCGCTTCACAGGTAGATGCCAATGCCAATGTAACGAGCAAGAATATCGCTACTATGGAGGCTGAAATAAACAAGGATATCAATATCCAAATCAATCGTGAGTTAGTACGCCGTAAAATTGAAACACTCTTTGGAGAAGAACTTGCCAAGGAATACATCCGACAGATAGAATCCCATGAGATTTATGTACATGATGAGACTTCCCTTAAGCCTTACTGTGTCTCTATCAGCATGTATCCCTTCCTATTAGATGGACTTCTAAAACTTGGAGGAGAAAGTCGTGCTCCCAAACACTTAGAGAGTTTCTGTGGAGAGTTTGTCAATTTGGTTTTTGCCATTAGCTCACAGTTTGCAGGAGCCTTGGCTACGGTGGAGTTTCTGCTATATTTTGATTACTTTGCTGCTCAGGACTATGGAGATGACTACCTTGAAACTCACTCTAAGATTATTGAGAATCACCTCCAACATGTAATATATGCTATTAACCAACCTGCAGCCGCTAGGGGGTACCAATCTGTATTCTGGAATATCTCTCTTTATGATGAGCCCTATTTCAACAGCATGTTTGGAGATTTCGTATTTCCAGATATGACCCGCCCATCCTTTGACCGCCTTTTCAAGCTCCAGTATTTCTTCCTTAAATGGTTCAATGCAGAGCGTCTCAAAGCGATCCTTACTTTCCCTGTGGTAACAGCAGCGATGCTCACCGCTAAAGGTAAGCCTGTGGATAGTGATTTTGCCAACATGTGTGCAGAAGAACTTAGTGAAGGGAACTCCTTCTTCATCTACCAATCCGAGAGTGCTGATAGTCTTGCCTCTTGTTGTCGCTTGCGTAATGAAATTAGTGATCATACTTTCAGTTATTCCTTAGGAGCTGGAGGGGTAGCTACAGGTTCTATCAATGTGATTACCCTAAATATGAATCGCTTGGTGCAACAAAAACGCAATCTTGCGGAAGAAGTACGCAAGATACACAAATATCAAGTAGCCTTCCGTAAACTTATAGAAGAATACAAAGATGGAGGTTTGCTTCCTGTATATGATGCAGGCTTTATTTCCCTAGATAAACAGTTCCTTACCATTGGTATTAACGGTATGGTGGAAGCTGCTGAGTATTTGGATATTTCCCCAAGTAATAACCCACAATATAAGGATTTTGTAAGCCACTATCTTAAAATCATCTATGATGAAAATAGAAAAGCACGCAAAGAGTATGGCTATATGTTCAATACGGAATTCGTTCCTGCAGAGAACTTAGGGGTAAAAAATGCTTTGTGGGACAAGAAAGATGGCTTATTTTCTCCTCGTGAATGTTATAACTCATACTTCTATGCCGTAGAAGATGAACAGGTAAATGTATTAGATAAAATCATACTCCACGGAAAAGAAATCATCCAATACTTGGACGGGGGCTCTGCCCTACACTTGAATTTGGAAGAAACTCCTAACAAAGAAGGTTTCTTAAGATTACTCAATGCTACTGCGCTAGCAGGTTGTAACTATTTCTGTTTTAATATTCGTATTACTATCTGTAATGAATGTAACCATATAGATAAGCGTACACTCTTTGAATGTCCTGAGTGCCATAGCAAAAATGTAGACCACGCCACACGGGTTATTGGTTACCTCAAGCGAGTATCCTGCTTTAGTAGTGCAAGGCAGAAAGAACACAAGTTACGACATTACCATTTATCTCCTAAGCGAGTCAAAGAAACTGTTGAACAATAAGTCTAAAAAGAGGCTGTCCGAAAAGGGATAGCCTCTTTATTTTATATCTTTTTTCTTCTCTCTATTCACCTTTTCCCTCTTTTGAAGGCATAAAAAGCTTAATAAGGATGGGTGCTGTGGTAATCAATACAATAAAAAGTACAATAAGTTCCAAATGTTTTTTGAGGTCTATTCCAAACTGATCAATGAAAAGTTTATCCAAATAATGCCCTATAAAGACAAGGGAAAAAGACCATCCTACGGCACCTATAATATTATAAATCATGAACTTTCCTCGTCTCATCCCTACAATACCTGCTACAATAGGGGCGAAAGTACGTACAATAGGCAAGAAACGCGCAGCAATTACAGCCACCGCTCCATGTTTTTCATAGAAAACATGTGCCCTTAAGAGATATTCTCTCTTAAAGAAGAATGAATCCTTACGTTCATACAATCCGTGACCACTCCGCCTACCAAACCAGTAACTGACCATGTTTCCTGTAATTGCCGCTAAGGATATAGAAGAGGCTATAATAGTAGTGTCCAAAAGGTCGCTTCCTGTAATTCCAAAAGTATCCTTCACCATAGGTACAGCATAAATTCCTGAAATAAAGAGCAGGCTATCCCCTGGCAGGAAAAAACCTACAAACAAACCTGTCTCTGCAAAAATAATAAATAACACCAACCAATATCCTCCTAACTTAATATAGAATTCAGGATTGACAAGGTCACTCCAACTTTGAAAATGTTCCATCTCTAACTATTTATCGTCTTTTTTACTATATTTTGTACACGTTTGTCTAAGAAAATTTTCGGATATTTTTTATCAAAATAAGGCAACCATTCCTTTGCTTTCTCAATAGCAGTCGTTAAATAAAAAAGCATTTCCTTTTCCTCTGATAAGAAAAAATAGGCAATCCCTGCACGGTAATAAGCACTTAACTCCTTAGGATATAGCTGCAGAGTGCTAAGGGACAACATAATAGCTTGCTGATAATGTCCCTCTTGTAGCAGTAAGTCCGCTAAATCATTCCGTATTTCTGGCGAATAGTCCCCTAAATCCATAGCTTGAGTATAGATTTGTATTGCCTCCTCTCCACGCCCCACATAAGCATATATTTCAGCACAACGACGCAAGAAAGAAGGGTTATCTCCTTCATTGAGTAGTACTTTAGAGACATATTTTTCAGCCTTCTGATAATCATTCTCACGTGCATAATAGTCCACTAGGGCAAGCCATGCCTTGCTGGATTGAGGGTCTTCATGTACTGCCTTAAAATAATACTGTTCCGCCATAAGACTATCCCCTAACTTCTCATAACATATAGCAATACGCAAGTAAGCAAAGGAAGAAGGATCATCCAAGGAAAGAGTTATTTTGTAATTCTCAATTGCTTTCCTATAATCCTTAAGGCGCTCCAATACTTTCCCTTTCTCAAAATAAGCTCCTGTAAAAGTATCATCACTAATAATGGCATAATCAAAAGCTTTCAGTGCTTCTTGCAGATTATTTTGCATTACATACTGTCGCCCCAAGTTATGCCAAGCTACCTCACAATAAGGATTCCTATCTAAATAGGCAGTAAGAAATTGTATTGCTTGTTGATTTTCATTTAGAAAATCAAAACAGTGTAAGAGTTGTTGCAAGGAGAAGTAATCCTCAGGGTCTTGATCTAAGCATTTTTTAAAGTACTTTTTAGCTAAGGTATACTCCTCCATATACACATACTCCATAGCAATAAGTGAGTAGATATCAGCCACTTCCTCTGTAAGAGAAGTAGCATACTTAAGGAGTTCTATCGCTTTTGAATGATTATTTTTCTTAGAATAAAGATTGGCTCTCTGTACATGTACCTCTGCATTATAGGGTTCCTGGTGAATAATTTCATCCAGGATATCCCCTGCTTGCTGCAAGTTATCCTCATAGATAAGCATCTCCACCTGTAATAAGCGCAAGGCAGAAACAGAAGGATGTTGTTCTAAAGCGAGTTCTATAGCTTGCTTAGCTTTGGCAAATTTGCAGTTTTCTAAATAATAGAGGATGATGTCCTCATATTGATAGCTATCAAAAAAAATAGGACTATGTTCGTTCAGGATAGTCTCATAACGGGAGACCGCTTCCCATCGTTCGTCATTTCTTGAAAACATTTTTATAAGTAATTATACTTAAACATCTATCTATCAATAAAATATACTATTAATAGCTCATATTCTTTCAAACGGCTAATTTACAATTTTTTAGACAAACAGTAATAACAATGATTATAACTTTTCAATTTGTTGATAACTTATGAGAAAGGTTAAAAATTGGCTATCTATCATCGCAAAATTCCTAAAAAATACAAAAATTGCCAGCACTTACTTCGCTGGCAATTTCCTTATAAGTCCTTATGAGACTATAACCATTTGACTAAAGCAAAATCCTGACGATGAGGTAATAACTCATGCTTAGGATAGAGGCGCAGAGCTATCATAAATAAGCCAGCATCCTCGGTAGACGCCGTTAGCCTATAGGTGGCTACCCGTCCTGAGAAAGAGAGAAGCTGAGCTTGTATGAGTTGAGCTATCTTCATTTGATCCTCTTCTTTCTGTGCCACTACCAGTTCCAGACCTATATCCTCTGGCGTAAGTTCACTTAAGTAAAGCTCAATAGTAGCTTCATAAGTATTCCCTAAGGAGATGAGCTGGTTGTTATGCTTAGGTGCCTCTACTTTTTCTACACGAATATTTCCCCACTCTTGACTTATTTTCTTCTTCCATTGCGAAAGTTCAATGGCTTTCTCAAAATTATTAGCTCTAAGAAGCTTAGAACGTTTCTCTTGAGGAAAATAATATTGTCGTTCATAATCACTTAGCATACGATAAGTAGTGAAATGAGGAGCTACTTTTCCGATAGTATTCTTGATAAAATTACACCATTCTATGGAAACACCCTTACTATCCTTGTTATAAAATGCCGGAGCTATTTGATCCTCTATAATGTTATAGATAAGCTCTGCATCTAATTCATCTTGATAGAGCTGGTTCTCATAAGTACGCTTTTGAGGGAGTGCCCAACCTGCATCTTCACGATACCCTTCTACCCACCAACCGTCCAATACGCTAAAGTGCATCACTCCATTCATTGCTGCCTTTTCTCCACTAGTACCTGAAGCCTCTTGCGGACGTGTAGGTGTATTCATCCATACATCTACTCCTTGAATAAGGGTACGTGCCAAGTCCATATCATAGTTGGAAAGGAAAATAATCTTTCCAAGGAAACGAGGCTGTTTGGAAATCTCCACAATATGCTTAATGAGATCCTGCCCTGCCTTATCTGCCGGGTGTGCTTTCCCTGCAAAAATAAACTGTACAGGGCGCTTTGGATTATTGACAATTGTATCCAACTTATCCAAATCGGTAAAGAGCAGATGTGCCCGCTTATAGGTAGCAAAACGACGGGCAAAGCCAATAGTAAGTACATCATCCCGCAAGGTATCAAAAACTTCTACTATTTCACGAGGGGTAAAGTAAGTAACATTTCGGCTATCTTGCAGATTCCTCTTTATGCGATTAACAAGCTTAGTACGAAGCTGATTCTTAATCTGAGCAACTCTTTCATTAGGAAGATTATAAATACCCTCAAAAGAAAAGGCAGAATAACTTCCTCCTATCTCCTTCTTGAAATATTTCTGTTCCACTTCCTTCCACAAAGGAGAAGTCCATGTAGGGCGATGTACTCCATTGGTTACATAGCTAATATGCAATTCTTCTGGGAAATATCCCTTCCATAGGTTTTTAAATATATCCCGACTGACTTCTCCATGGAGCATACTTACTCCATTGATCTCTTGGGAGAGATTGGCAGCCAAGAAACTCATAGAGAATTTTTCCTGAGGGTCATGTACGTCCACCTTACCAAGAGCTAAGATTTGTTGCCAATCCACATGAAGTTTTTCAGCATAATCCCCTATAAAAGATCTAAGCATAGTTTCCTCAAAGGCATCATGTCCTGCTGGCACAGGGGTATGGGTAGTAAATAAGGAAGAAGCACGTACCACCTCAATTGCCTCAGAGAAGGACAGATGAAATTCATTAATAAATCGGTTTAAGCGTTCCAGACCTATCAAAGCTGCATGTCCTTCATTACAATGATACACATCGGAGGAAATGCCTAATTTTCTAAGCATCTTAATACCTCCTAAGCCTAAGAGCATCTCCTGTTTGAGTCGGTTTTCCCAATTTCCTCCATAAAGGTGGTGGGTAATAGTACGGTCTTCTTCGTTATTATCCTCAAAATCCGTATCCAAGAGATAGAGTTCTATACGTCCTACATCTGCCCGCCACACACGTGCATAAAGAGTACGTCCTGGTAGGTCTAAGGATATCTGTACCCACTTCCCTTGTTCATCAGCAACTGGAGTTACAGGAATTTTGGTAAAATCCTGAGCTTCATATTCAGATTCTTGATTCCCAAAAGCAGATATTTTTTGAGTAAAATAACCATAACGGTAAAGCAAACCTACTCCTGTAATTTTCACTGCTTTATCACTAGCTTCTTTTAGGTAATCCCCTGCTAAGATACCCAACCCTCCTGAATAAATTTTAAGGGAAGAATGTAAGCCGAATTCCATACTAAAATAGGCAATAGAAGGACTTCCCATTTCTTTTTTCTTTTCCATATAGGAAAGGAAGTTTGCATAGACCTGTGTTAGGCGTGCCATGAAATGTGTATCATTTTCCAAAGCTCTGAATTCACTCATTGAGATAGTATCCAGAAGCATAATAGGATTCTTATGTACACGGTACCATTTCTCAGGGTCTATACTCTTGAATAGTTGTTCTGCCTCTTCATTCCAAGACCACCAAAGGTTTTTGGCAAGCTCCTCTAAAGCCCTGAGCTTTTCAGGGGTAGAGCGATGTACAATCACACTACGCCAATAAGGTATATTGACCTCCTTTGACTGTTCCCAGTATAAGGAAGCCTCGGTATCAGTAAGGGGGAGCTCCTTCATACGAGGTTCCATCTTGGTAAGTACACGGGTATAGGCTTCCTGACAATAGGTAATAAAATGTTCCCACAAGGCAGCTCTACCTATCTGTTGTACATCTTCCCAAAGCGATTCATAAGCAGTAGGAGAAAGTTGAGCTATTTTCTCTATCTGCTTTACCACCCCTTCAACTACTTCTTCATAATTACTATCATCACGGGAGAGTACCTTTATGGCAAGTTCCTCATTAGGGAAATGTCTTTTCGCCCAAGAACCAAATCCTGCCAAAGTAGTTGTAACTGTTGGAATTCCTAAGCATAAACTTTCTAAAGGAGTATATCCCCAAGGCTCATAATAGGAAGGAAATACAGTAAGATCAAAACCTGTAAGCAGGTCATAATAAGGTAGATCAAATACGCCATCATTACCCAACAGATAACAAGGACAATAGAGAACCTTCACCTTATCTTGCTTTTGGTTAAAGAGCTGCGATTCCTTTATCTTAGAGAGAATTGCATTCTGAGAAATATCCTTTATCTGATGAGTGGTATGTGAAGGCACTGAGGGATGTACCCCTTCATGTTCTGAAGGAATAAGAATAAAAGCTACCACTTCTCTGTTAAAGGAAGGGTCTTGGTTAATATGCTCAAGTGCCGCAATAAAGACATCTATACCTTTGTTTCTGAACTCATTACGACCACTAATTCCCACAAAGAAAGGTTTTTCTTCAAAAGTTTCCCCAGTATACTTTTGGGCTACTTCCAAGAGTTTAGTCGTTGCTCTTTTATGCTTACCAAGAAAACTGGTTCTATCCATAAGGTAAGATTCATCAAAACCATTAGGAGTAATGACCTCCGGTGTACGTTCTAAGAAGTGTGTACATTCGCGAGCTGTAATATCACTTACCGTGGTGAAGATATCCACCTGTTGCGCTATCTTAGCCTCCAAAAAGTGCTTATGCTGTACTGAAAAACGATAAGCGAGTTCTTTAGGATTATAGCTTTCCAAATAATTATACAAAGCCCAACCATTTCCTGCTATACTACGTCCCAGCACGGTAGCATGAGTGGTAAAGATAGTTCCTACATGAGGAAGCTCATTTTTTACATAAAGGGCTCCTGCTCCACTCATCCATTCATGGAAATGGGCAATTGCACGTTCCCGTGCTCCTACTTGAAAATTCACAAAGCTCTCCAATACTTTCCCTACCGCATAGCCAAAGAGCACATACTCTGTATAGTCCCATGAAGCATCAAGGGAATCCACCTTTTGAGTGTTCCAGTAATAGGTGAGTATATCATTCTTTTCATTAATATAATGAGAAAAATCCACCAGAATGGTGATTGGCTTTCCTTTTATATTCCAATATCCTGTACGTACCCGTAATCCTTCTTGCTTAGAACGGTTTAACCATGAAGGAAATAGGGTTTCATCCTCTATAAATTCAGGATTTTCCTTATGCAACCACAAGTCAGCTCCTATGGTAATATACCTATCCGCTAATTTCTCCTTGAGTAATGCTGCCCGTGTTGCTAATACTGTGTGTATGCCTCCTATCTTGTTGCATACTTCCCAACTAATTTCAAACAAATAATCGGGATACTTTGTTGTTTCTCCTTTCATTATTACAGTTTTAAACACTTTGCAAATATAACTAATATTTTACAAGAAAAAAATAAAATTACTGACTTTTAATTATTTTTTATTCATTTTTTTTCAATCTATTCTAAATAAAACAGTTGTATTAGATATTAATTATTCACTACTATTTTTAGAATGGTCGTAGTTTGTCCAGTTATTATCTTTGTAGCGAAAAAGGGCAGGAAAGTAACTCCATAGAATTTTATAGACAAAAAGGAAATACATGTCATAAAAATTTTGTATATTTATCGCAAATTTTTAAAACAAAGATATTTGAGATAAATGTACTATAAAACAAGGATCTAATTTTCTTGTATTATCCTTATTATAATAAAGGATTTTGTCTTTGGAAAAGAGATTTTGGTAGTAAAAAAGAACAATATAAGTCCATTTTTCTTGAATCTTTCTCTGAAGACTTTGAATGGGTTGAAGATAGCACAGATTATATTATGAAATTAAAGAATAATTCTTTCTCTTCAGGAGTAGGCAAATTTATAGAGTCAGGTTTCTCAAAATATGAAGTAGTTGAGAAACTTACAAAAATACTTCAGAAATACACTAACAAACCAGAAATTGTAGCGCTCTTCAAAAAAATAAATGAAGCCTCCGAACAATAAAACTACAAACCTCCCCACTCCTGAGAAAAGTGGGGATATTTTGAATAAAAAATATTACATATGGTCATAACTTGTCCAGCTTCGTGTATATCTTTGCACCAAAAACAGAGAATTAACAATTATCAGGTCATAGTTTGTCCTTTTAGCATCCTACCTTTGCAGCGAAAAATGAGGAATTAACCATTAATGACTATGCTTTATTTAGATGACCTTCGCCCTACCCCAGAGGGTTTTGACCGTGTATATAGCTACCAGGAGTTTGTGGCCTATCTTGAGAGAAAAGGCTTACCTGATTTTATTTCCTTTGACCACGATTTAGGGGAAGAATTCTCGGGCTATGACTGTGCTAAGTACTTAGTAGAGTACTGCATAGCACACCAGCTTCCCCTGCCCGATTATAAAGTGCACAGTCAAAACCCTGTAGGCAAGGAAAATATAGAACACTTATTGGAGAACTTTAGAAGTTTTGAGTTGATTCCTCCGTTGTAGGTATGGATAGAAGAAATTTTTCACTCTAAACTTTTCACTTACTTGGTCGTAGTTTGTCCACTTAATATCTTATCTTTGCACAAAACTAAAAACAAATGGCAAAAACAGAACAAATATTTCGTTTGGTTCGTATCATCAAAGAGTTAGAGAAATTCAAGGAAAGTGGAGGGCTTACCTATGAGGAACTTAAAAGTCGCCTGAAGAATATCCATGAGAACGAATATGATGCAGGACGTTTGCAAAATGAGTCCTTTCGCTTTAGTGAGAAAACTTTCCAGCGTGACCGACGTCTCTTGGAGTCACTCTTTGAGGTGGAGATTGTTTTCGAGAATAAGAAATGGCACTTGGAAGAGAATGACTTTGCTAACAAATATGCGTTCTTTGACAATCTCCTACTTATGGACGCTTATCGCCGCAGCAAGGAACTTTCTAATATTCTCCTTTTCGAACGACAACAGTATAGCTCCCTGCGATTCTTGGAGGATATCATTGAGGCAATACAGGAAAGTGTAGTAGTCAGTTTCAATTACACGAAGTTCTGGGAGGGAACCCCTCACTTGCGTAAGGTAATCCCTTATGCGATCAAGGAATACAAACGCCGTTGGTACCTAATCGGAGAGGATTATGAGGATGGTAAGCAACTCAAGAGTTTTGGCTTAGACCGTATCTCCAATTTAGAGATTCTGTACCTCCCTGTAAAACGAAGAGAGGTAGATTTTGAATCTCTCTTTCGCAATACTTTTGGCATATCTATTACTACAGAGGAGAAGCCACAAGAGATTATTCTCTCTTTTAACCATGAACAGGGACAGTACATCAAAACTTTACCTTTGCATCCTTCTCAAGAAATCTTAGAAGATAATGAGCAGGAAGTTCGTATTCGCTTGAGGCTCATTCCCACTTATGATTTTGTAATGGAAATATGTTCTCGTAGCCAGTATGTAAAGGTGCAAGCACCTTCCTCCTTAGCTAAGCAAGTCAAGGAACTCCTTAAAAAAGGATATGAACAATATTGCTAATAAGCCAACTAGGTAATTTACTTATCAGAAAATCAGTGAACTGATAACTTAAAAAATGAACAACTCTTCAAGGAACTAAATACTTATGGATTTTATCACTAAAATACACATTCCCTCGGTGGCGGATTCTTTCAAAATTTCCTATACTGATTCCATTATAAGTATAGGCTCATGCTTTGCTTCCCATTTACAAGAGAGGCTTGACTATTATAAGTTTCCTTCTTTTAAAAATCCTTTTGGAACACTCTTTCACCCTCTCTCCATTGAAAAAAGCCTTCAACGGACATGTTTGGAACAGCCCTTTACTGAGGCAGATTTCTTTCTTCAGGACGACCTATGGCTGTCCTTTGATCTGCATTCCCAGTGGGCAAGCTCCTCCCTCCCTACTCTACTAAGTCAGCTAAACACTTCATTGATTGATTTTAGCAAAGCTCTTACAGAAGCTTCCTTTTTAATCATTACGCTGGGTACCGCATGGGTATATGAACATTTGCCTACAGGAACTATTGTGGCTAACTGTCATAAACAACCTCAGATCATTTTCAAAAAACATTTACTTTCTCTATCAAAAATAAGAGCTTCTCTCAAGCATATCGTGCAATTGGTACAAGAAAAACAGCCCAATATAAGAATCATTTTTACGGTTTCTCCAGTAAGGCATCTCAAAGATGGGGCTCAGGAAAATCTGCTAAGCAAATCCTTGCTTATCTGTGCAATACATGAACTTTTAGGAACTGGAGGGAAGAACAAATCAGGAAATCTCCTTTACTTCCCTTCTTATGAAATCCTAATGGATGAACTTCGGGATTATAGGTTCTACAAGGAAGATATGCTTCATCCAAATGAACAAGCCATACAATACATTTGGGAACGATTCGCCGAGACATTCTTTACTTCTTCTACCCAGTCCCTTATGCAAGAAGTAGCAAATATTCAGAGAGCTTTAGCACATCGCCCTTTTAATCCTGAAGGAGAAAAATATCGCCAATTTCAAGCAAACCTCCAACAGAAAATAAAGGTTTTACAGGAAAAATACCCTTACCTAATGATAAATGACAAATTCCCTAAAACTACAAAAGGAGACAATGAATGATTAATGGCATAAGGAAAAAATCAAACATTAATATCAATGATTATAGTTTGTGAAGATTAATATTATTTTATACTTTTGCACCTAAAAAAAGACAATTATAATCCATGAAAAAACTATTATTAGGGCTTCTTCTTGGGGTTATTGTAGTGCTTTTGTGGCAATATTTCTTTAAGAAAGAAGAAGACCATAGCAAGCTCTCAGAGAATACCACCCTTATTGAGCAAGAAATAAAAAATGTTGGTAAATTGGTTGTTACCGAAGGTTATTTTTCAGAAATACTAACCTATCAAGATGCTAAAAAATATCTTAATAACTGGATTTCTTTTGACAAAAAAGCTCTCGTGGTGATTAATGCAGAGGCTACTATCTCCTATGACCTACATCAGCTTCGCTATGAAATAGATGAGCCTCATAAGGTAGTTCGCCTACTCTATATTCCCAAAGAGGAACTCAAGATATATCCCAAGATACAATACTATGACATAGAGGAGAGTTCCTTCAATCCCTTTACCGCTGAAGACCATAATAAAATCCATAAACGAGTAATAGAACTTATTTCCAGAAAAATAGAGCAGTCCTCTTTTCGTAGTAATGCTCAAAATCGTTTGCTTACAGAGCTTTCCAAGATTTTTATTCTTACCCATTCTATGGGATGGATCTTAGAATATACAGATATTCCTATAGAAAAAGAAAGCGATCTTTTAGTCCCTATTAAAAAATAAATATATTTTATGAACACTATTACGATTTTTTTTCTATCTTTGCAGCTTAGTTTGTAAAATATTATTTTATAATGTTATCTGTTGATAAAAAAGCAAATGGAATTGCACTGTTGCCCTTAATTACTTTTGTAGCTGTTTTCTTGTGGAGCGGTGTCCAGTATGGAAGTTTCTATGAATTTCCTGCTCCTATTGCCGTATTGGTAGGAATTATTGTAGCTTTTTTCATTTTTCGTCGTAATGGTATTGGTCAAAACGTCAATAATTTTATCAAGGGGTGTGGAAATCACAGCATTCTAATGATGTGCCTCATAGCACTACTATCAGGGGCTTTTAGTGTAGTTACCAAACATATTGGAGCTACAGAAACCTTTGTAGAAATTACTAAGAACTATCTCTCTTTACAATACCTATATGTAGGTGTATTTGTAATTGCCTCTTTTCTTTCTTTTGCTTCAGGAACATCCGTAGGAGCAGTAGTGAGCTTAGCCCCTATCGCAGCAGGCTTTGTTGCCTTACCTAATGTTAATGTAGAACTTATTGCAGGAGCACTTTTAGGAGGTGCTATGTTCGGAGATAACCTTTCTTTTATCTCAGATACTACTATTGCATCCACCCAGTCACAAGGCTGTGAAATGAAAGATAAGTTCCGTATGAACGGAAAGATTGCTCTTCCTGCTTCCCTGCTCACCATCTTAATCTTGATTATTATAGGAGTTTCACTTCATCCCAGTGGTCACTTTTTAAGTAACGGGGAAACTCAGATTCAGTGGTTAAACTTACTTCCATATATTACCGTTATTGTACTTGCCATAATAGGGCTCAATGTATATGTTACCTTTCTCATCGGTACTTTTATTTCTGGTATATTGGGATTCTGGTATGGTTCCTTTGGATTTTTAGAATATTGTAAAACTATCTATGAAGGTTTTTCCTCTATGAATGATATCTTTTTAGTATTTCTTTTTACAGGAGGTTTGGCTTCTATGATAGAAAGAGAGGGAGGTATTTCCTTCCTTACTCAAAAAATAGGAAAATTCATCAATACCAAAGGACGGGCTATTGCAGGAATAGGTTTCTTAGTAGCACTCATTGATGCTGCTGTAGCCAATAATACCGTGTCTATTGTTATTAGTGCTCCCGTGGCAAAGAATATTAGTGAAAAATATGGCATTTCTCCTATACAAACAGCTTCCATTTTGGATATTTCTTCTTGTATTTTACAAGGAATAATCCCTTATGGAGCACAAGTATTATTACTTATCAAACTGTTGGATGTCAATGTGGATTACTCAAATATGATTACTCAGACTTATTACATTTGGCTACTGTTACTCTGTACTATCCTATTTTTTGTAAGACTCTCCCTACAAAAAGGATACAATTTACTTAAATAATTTATAAATTATACTCATGAAACTATTTATCTTATTCTTTTGTACTGTTTTTGGAGCTATTGCCCAAGAGAGAAACTACCAAAGTACAGAAATTAGTATTGATCCAGAAATCAACGGAACGCTTTTAACAAGTGGAAACCATAAAAATGCTTCACTGGCTATCTTGATAGCAGGTTCAGGACCCACTGATCGCGATGGCAATCAATCACAACTAAAAAATAATTCCTTAAAATATCTTGCTGAAGGATTAGCAGAGAAGGGAATCGATGTATTCCGTTATGATAAGCGTATTATTGCACAGATGAGTAAGGGTTTTGTACAAGAGGAGAAACTCACTTTTGAAGATGAAGTAAATGATGCTTTCTTAGTGGTGAATCATTTCAAGAAAAAGTATAAGAAAATTACTCTTATCGGACATTCTGAGGGAGCTCTAATAGGAATTCTCGTAGCTCAAAAGGCACCAATCTACAAGTTTGTTTCTCTTTCTGGAGCCGGCAATAGTAGTGCTACCCTCATTGAAGAACAAATAGAGAAGAATGCCCCTCAACTCAAGGAAGAAAGTCAGAAAATCCTTAATCAATTAAAGAAAGGAGAACTTGTAGAAAATGTTTCTTCCTATTTAGCCCCTATCTTTAGAAAGAGTGTACAGCCTTATCTTATCTCTTGGTTCAAATATGAACCTACCAAGGAAATTGCAAAGCTAAGGATCCCCATACTTATCACACAAGGTACTTATGATTTACAAGTGGAAAGTAAGGAAGCAAAATTACTCAAAGAGGCACAACCCAGAGCACAACTCTTGCTCATAGAAGGAATGAATCATGTGTTGAAAGAAGTAAAAACACCACAAGAAAACCAGCAATCTTACCTAAATCCAAATCTGCCCATCTCTCATAAACTTATAGATGGTATTGCTCAGTTCATCAAAGAGTAAAGATCCTGTCTTTAGAATTCCTTTTTATAGGGTATTTTTATGGGTTAAAGAACTGCACCAACAAAAAGAATAGCAGGCAGTGATTCATTGTCAGCAACTCAGAACTATTCCATGTACTGTCTTTCTATTTTCCTCTCAGGATGTAGGCAGAAGGTATATAAGCAAAGCAAAAAGAACCATTCCAAAGGTTTCATAAGCAGATAAGTAATATTAGAGGCAATGGGAGTCTTTATTTTTTGGGAGAGGTCATACCCATACTTATCATAATTGGTACGCAAGAAGTGGTGCAGGACAGGGGAAAAATCAGCGATGAGTTCCTCAAAGGCATTAGCTATCTGTAACTGACGATTCACAATAATAGGTCTGCCTCCTCGCTTACCCCAACGTAAGGGTTTCACTAAACGTGGACTTCCACAAGCAGCTACTGTACAAAGGTAGTGCCCACTATGGTCTAAATAAGGGGGATGCTCCTTCTCTGAGAAAGCCCAAGTGGTTGTCTGAGTAAAGCCTTTTACCACAGCATCATAGTCTTGACCAAAAATCATAAGCAGTAAGGTCAGGAGTACAAAGATGGGGAAAACCAGAACAACTGACCAAGTAAGCACCGTAAAACGTGAAGAAAGGAATGTATTGAGCTTATTGAGTAACCGATTCTTAAAGGTTTTTGTGGAGAGTTCTTCTCTGACAGCCATAAGCGAGCGACCTATGACCAATATCGCTATAAAGGTGCTGAATATAGGAAAAGAAGCTAATTCTTTTTGAGATTGCTCCCCTCCTATGAGTTGGCTGGCGATACATACATTCAGTACAATCCCTATATACAAAAAACATAAGCAAAGTACCAAGGGAAGTGGCGGCAACTTTGCCTTACGTACCCAAAGTGTCCAAAGCGCTATATGATACAAAAGGAAATAGATCATAAAAGTAAGCCCATACTCTCCTGAAATAAAGGCATAGCCACCATCTATAGGATCTATAGCGGTAGCATATTCAGCACCAAAAAGCGAACTGAAAAATAGGAAGAACAAAAGACATAACACATACAATAGGGCTATAGGATACTGCCAAAGAGGGACATTCCGCTTATGCAAATAGACTCCTATATAGAAAGTTACAGCCAAAAAGGCTATAAGAATGACAAGGACAAATACAAAACCAAACATAAGCTATCAAATATTAAAAACTTCGCCTTGCAGAAGTTCATTTTGCACAATGACACTCCACAAGGCAAAGTAATGAAAATTAATTTAAAAATAAAAACAAATGAATAAAAAATCCTTATTTTATAAGTTTCATTTCATTGATTAGATGACTAGCTCCTGCATATTTATCTATAATAAAGAGCACATAACGAATATCCACCATGATATTACGACATAGCTTAGGATCATAATGAATATCACTCATAGTACCTTCCCATACACGGTCAAAATTCAAACCGATAAGGTTTCCATTAGCATCTATAGCAGGACTACCTGAATTACCTCCTGTGGTATGACAGGTAGAAAGGAAGCAAAGAGGCATCTTACCATTCTTTCCATAACGACCAAAATCTTTCTTAGCATATAAATCACGAAGATGTGCTGGCACATCAAACTCATAATCACCAGGTACATATTTTTCCATGACTCCTTCTAAGGTGGTACCAGCACTATAAGTAATAGCATCCGCAGGAGAGAAACCAGCTACCTTTCCATAAGTTACACGTAAAGTACTGTTAGCATCAGGGAATATCCTGTCAGAAGGTTTGGAGAATTCCAAAATGGCCTTCATATAAGTACGTTGTAAAGCACGAATCTGAGTATTAAGGCGATTGTAATTAGGATATACTTGATTTTCATTCATATCCATTAGTTCACGAGCAAATTGAACTCCTACATCATTCTTTAACTGATTTTTAAACTCAGTAGGAGAAAGAGCAAGTACCTTTTCCACTCCTTCATAAGAAGTTAAGAAAGACCCACCATAGAGTTTATCTGACAACTGTTTAGCATCGAAGTTATGCAAACTACTAATAAGCAGGTTCTTAGGAGTATGTTCTGCATAGAATACAATTACTTTTTCAAAAACTTCTTTATCTACTTGTTTTACATTGTCCTTGAATACAGTTTGGAAGGTACCCAATAAGTTTTTCTTTCTATCATTGAAAGCCTGTTCACCTTTGGTATCTAACACTTGTTGAAGTTGTAATAAACGTACTCCATTGGCAAGGAAGTCTACATTACGGAACATTAATTCATTGTACAAGTTATAAGCTAAGTTATAAGGTTCTATTTCTTTGTACAAACGGTTGAAATCAGTAAGGAGATTACCATATTGAGCTTGTTTGTTTGCTTTTTGAATAGCTTGTTGGAATTTTATTTCTTGTTGTTTCTTTAGAGCCACTGCATCAGATTTTTTAAGTCCCTTAGTTTCTCCAATCCATTTTTTCCAATAGTTAGCAATACGTGCATACTTAGATGCATATTTTATCTTGATACCTTGATCCTTACGCATAAAGCCATCTTGTACCTTTAGAGCTGCATCACGAATGCCTATTCTGGCAGGATTAATTACATTTTGGATTTGCTCTACAGCTACTGAAGGTAAATATTCTTGAGTAGTTCCAGGATAACCAAATACTAATACAAAATCCCCTTCTTTTACTCCCTTAAGAGAAATAGGGAAGAAATGTTTAGGTTTATAAGGCACATTATCTTTAGAATATTCAGCAGGACGATTATTCTTATCAGCATATACACGGAAAAGGGAAAAATCTCCTGTATGACGTGGCCATACCCAGTTATCAGTATCAGAACCGAACTTACCAATAGAAGAGGGAGGAGCTCCTACCAAGCGAACATCTTTGAATGTTTCTGTAACAAAAAGAATGTATTGATTTCCATCATAGAAAGCCTTTACACTATTGTCTTGCCATGCTTCCTTAGGGGCTGTTTTAATAACATCTGCAATGTTCTTTTCAATAAGTTTTGCTTTTTGAGTTTCATCAGAGATATTTGCAGTACCTGCAAGTACTTGTTTGGTAACATCGTCAATACGAACAATAAAAGTAACTTTCAAGTTCTTGTTAGGGAGTTCTTCAGCAAAACTCTTTGCCCAGAAACCATTAGTAAGATAGTCATTCTGCAATGAAGAATGCGATTGAATTTGTCCATAACCACAGTGGTGGTTGGTAAGAAGTAATCCCTTATCGGAGATAATTTCAGAGGAACACCCTCCATTAAAATGAGGAGCTGCGTCCTTAAGGCTTGATTTGTTCACGCTATAGATATCGGCAACGGTCATTTTCATTCCCAATGTCTTCATCTCTTTAGCGTTCATTCCTTCCAATAATGAAGGAATCCACATTCCTCCCTGTTGTGCATAAATCACCGATGCACTTAATAACAGGGCAATTTTAAAAAATCTTCTCATATAGTACAATTTATTCTTTTACAAAAGGCAAAATAAGATCACGCCATTTAAAATACGCCTTCCCTACCAAATGAAGTCCATCATTGGTATAGGCAGGATCCAGTAACTGTGTTCCTGGTGTTACAAATTCCTTATATAAGTCAATGTACACAAGTGCATTCTCCTTACAAAGATTCTTTATTTTTTCATTCAAATCTGCAATAGACTGATGCCTCATATATCCTGAAGGATATATTCCAAAGGTATTATTAGTAGGCAATATACTTTGTACGTATAACTTAGTTTGCGGACTGTCCGTACTTATTTTTTTAATAATATTTTTGATTCCTTCCACCACAGTCTCCACTGAAATATTCTGTCCCAAATCATTAATTCCTATCATCAAGAAAATTTTCTTAGGCTTTCCCCTAAGAATATTCCCCAGACGGGCATATACACCCTTTGTTGTATCCCCACTAATTCCTCGATTCTTAATGTTCTTATCCGCAAAAAGTTCCATCCATTCTCCTCCATCAGTAATACTATTCCCTAAGAAAATTACATCATCCTGTGAAATAGGAAGTACTTCAAAGAGACTTTGACGCTGTCCATAATAAACTCCAAAAGAATTAATAATGGGAGCTGGCGTTGGATATTCCTTAGGAGGATCAGCTTTTTTTGTATTGGGAGGTATTTTATTTTCCTCTTGTCCGTTCTCCTTTTTTGAGCAAGCAGAGAGCAAGAGGGATACTATAAACAGTATTTTAGCCCAAGAATGTAATCTGTTCATACCTTATATATTGTTTATATTTTCTCCACTTATGCCTTTACCATCTTATAAAGCTTATCAGAAGGTCGGGTGCGAAATTCTGTAAAGATTGTACAGGAATCTCCTTTTTTAGCACTTTCGGCAAGAATATCATTGACATACATATCCTCTAAAACCCATTCCTTAACTCCTGTTGTGGGACCCGTAATAAGGAGCTTATCCCCTCGCTTTATATCAAAGGCTTCTATCTTAAATTCAGAAATGCCTGTTTTCGGAAAGAAATGCATTGCTTTGCCTATATATACCTTTTTCTGCGTAGCTTGTGAACCAGGTACTCCACTCCATTCCCCTAACTTCTGACCTAAATAGTATCCTCCCCAGAAACCTCGATTATATACTGTAGAGAGAGCTTCCATCCATATTGAAACTTTTTCTTTCGTATAAGTTCCTGCATAATAAGCATCAATAGCCTCACGATATGTTCTCACAACAGTAGCCACATACTCTGGGGCTCGCCCTCTACCTTCTATCTTAAGAACCTTGGCGCCCGTATCTATCACTTGATCAAGAAAGTCCAAAGTACAAAGGTCTTTAGGGGACATCATATATTCATTATCCAGTTCTATTTCAAAACCACTTTCTTGGTCTATTACTGTATATTTCTTTCTACAGTTCTGTTTGCAAGCTCCCCTATTAGCTGAAGAGTTATGAGAATGCAAACTCAGATAACATTTTCCTGAAACTGCCATACACAAAGCTCCATGACCAAAAACTTCTATCTCCACCAGGTTTCCAGAAGGTCCCTTCACCTGTTCTCGTTCTACTTGTTCACATATTTTCTTTATTTGTCGTAAAGAAAGCTCCCTACTCATCACCATAGTATCCGCAAAAAGGGCGTAAAACTTTACTGTCTCTATATTGGTAATATTAATTTGGGTAGAGATATGTACCTCCATTCCTATCTGTCTTGCATAAGCAATCACTGCTTGATCCATCGCAATCACTGCAGTGATATTTGCCTGCTTGGCTCTGTCCAATAGCGTTTTTATAATGGAAAGGTCATGGTCATAAATAATTGTATTGAGGGTAAGGTAGGTACGAACATTTTTTTGAGTACAGCGGCGGGAGATTTCGTCCAAGTCGTCCAAAGTAAAATTAATACTAGAGCGTGCCCTCATATTAAGTTGTTCTACTCCAAAATATACAGAATCCGCTCCATTATCCAAAGCAGCTTGTAAAGATTCAAAGCTACCTGCAGGAGCCATAAGTTCTATCTTTCCCGTTGTTGTCATTCTCTCTCGTTAGACGTTACAAATTTACAGTAATTTATTTGAATATCAAAATTTCAATTTAAGTTTTTTCTATTTAGGAATAGATTTTTTATACTTTTTAACCTAAAAGAAAAATATAATATTTTTGATACTGTTTCTATTATTTTTTATTTAGAACTATTTATTTCTCAGTCTTATTGATTTTATACTACAGATGGTCTCTATTCCTTTTCTTCCCTTTTTAGGAAGTCTGTGATGGAACCTTTATGTAGGAGGCTATCTTTGGAAGCTTGCATTAACTGTTCTATCTGTTCTGGAGTGTCTTTAGGATTTTTAAAGGCAAGATATTCTTTTATCAGTTCCTTATAGAGAAGTTGTGCCACTTTTTTGGATCCTCGTGCATTAAAGTGTGTATAATCCTTTCCTGCTAAAGGGGGATTAGCTCCTACCCACTTGAGCATAGAACCTTCTCCTCCCATGAGCTTATACAGATTAATAAATCCTGAATGTGTATCTTTTGCATACGCTTGTTGTGCTAAGGAAAGAGGCTCTACGGCTGTATCTGTCTTCATTTCCATACCATACTTGGAGGACTTATCTGCCGTAGAAATAATCAAAAAAGAAGCCTCTGGAAAGCAAGTACGTAACTGATTAATAACCTTTGTCATTCCTCTTTGATACCAACTATAATCCAATGTGCCATAATTTAACACATTTGCTCCAAAATGTAGCACTATTAAATCATAATTACCTAAAGCTGTATCAAAATCTTGCATCAACTTCGTATTGAAGAGAGACAACGGCAGTCCTGAATTTCCTCTGCTGGAAAAATTATCAATATGCACTCCTTCCGCATTTGTGGAATTAACTCCATAGATAGGAATGGAATCTGCTCTGAAAAAGTTTATTCGCAATCCTTTTACATTTCCTTGAGCTAAGGTAATTGTATTCAATCGCTTATCTGCTATTAAGGGCTTTATCACCCGTGTAGTATCTCCATTATAACGGATCTCTATATACCCTTCTGTATTTCCTGAACTTCCATAGAATAATGTAGGAGTATACATTTGAGAGATATGAGGTTGCCCGGAGGCTTTATATTCTACCCAAGTAAGAGTAGGACTTTTAACAAAAAACACCTGTCCTGCAATTCCGAAAGGACGTGTAGGTCTTTTCACATTCACATAGGACTCTCTCTTCCAATTATTTGAATAAGTGTGTCTTACACTTCCTCGTGAGGCTGCTGACTCTGAAGTAATGGGAATAAAGCCCACCCCACTTCCTCCAAAAGTTTCTTGGAAAAGAGCTCTCAAATCCTGTACAATATAATCCCCATCCGTCATGGAGTCTCCAAAATAGCCAATGCGAATATGCCCTCTTCCTGTGGATTCCAATTGCTGCAATTTCCTAAAAAAAGGTTGCAAATTATCATTATCCAATGTATTTCCTTTTAGCGTGTCCGTAAAGGACTGCTTAGGAATATCTTTTGTAGAAAGAGTATCCACATTTTTGCTTAGTACTTCATCAATATCCTTACCTGCTAATGCCTCAAGCATAAGGCTATCTACCACTATATTAGGAGAAGAAAGCTTCCCTTCTGGGAAAATACGTGTAGGTAAATATGGTTTTAACCCTACAAAGAGAAGAGTGGCTAAGAGTAATATACAGAAAGATTGCTTAAAATAAGACTGATTCACAAAGAATATAACTAACTTCTATTAGGGCGCAAAAATACAAAATTAATGATGAATGGTTAATGATTAATCTGTTAATTTTTTACTTGATAATTTTGCATCATATAAAAAGCAAAGTGTGTCTACTTGCAAGAACATACAACACTGTCTTTAAATATCTTACTTGTTCAACTCTTATAGGTAAGAAACAACTGATAGCACCCATACGTCTCATAAAAAACATCGGTATCTCCATAGACACCATTTGTAAGGACAAACACTCCCCTACCCTCCTGCAATACAAAAGTATTGGAAATATTAGTAACCAAAAACCTAACAAGTCAAGTAGTCCTCAGAAGAAATACTTTAGAATTCTGAAGATTATTCTTCTATTCATAACGACCTTTATAGATTTTCTTGGCTATTTGTGTATACTTTTTTATGAAATCAGTCTTATGAGCAGTATAGGCATCTCTATCATGCTCATAAGGTTTCCATAAGGAGATTTTAAGTGCTTCATATTGCCTTGCCACTAACAAATGTTCTTGCAAATAATCTCGAAAATATAATTCATCATTATCACCCACATAGCGTAAATGCAAGTGAAATACTTTGTCCGAAAAGCCTTGTAAAGTATATCCTTTATTAAACGAAATCCTTGTAGGTGCCTCACTCATGGGAAGATAATCTGCCTTAAGAAGTATTTTCTTTATATTTGAAAATGAAGTTGTTACATCCAATTCTACAAGAATATCTACAATAGGCTTTGTCCATATTCCTCCAATAGCAGTACTACCTATATGACTAATTCTCTGCACCTTATCAGAAGGTAATCGTTGTAAAAGAAGTAACTTTTCTTCTTCAAACCATTCTTTCCGAAGTGGATCAAAAGGCGAAAGAATGATTGGAAATAATTCCCATAGTTCAGCAAGTGACATTCTTAGCAGAGGATTGGAGAGTTCATCTTTGATCATTAGTCATTATTTAGTGTGCTTCCAACCAATTATTTCCTGTTCCTATTTCCACGATAAGAGGAACGATAAGAGTATAAGCATTTTCCATCTCTTCACGAATAAGAGCCTTCGCTACTTCCAACTCTTTTTTAGGAACATCAAAAAGAAGTTCATCATGTACCTGTAAGAGCATACGAGTAGCAAGTCCTTCCTTCTGAATACGCTGAGCGATGCGAACCATAGCTATTTTAATAATATCGGCAGCACTCCCTTGTATAGGAGCATTCACAGCATTGCGTTCCGCAGCTCCTCTAACTACTTGATTTCGAGAATACACATCTGGAAGATAACGCCTGCGTCCCAGGATAGTTTGTACATAACCATGTTCACGAGCAAAGAAAATCTGCTTTTCTATATAGGTTTTGAGTTTAGGATAGGTTTGATAATAAGTGTCAATAAGTTCCTTACTTTGGCTACGACTAAGGGAGGTTTGCTGGCTCAATCCTATAGCAGATACTCCATAGATAATTCCAAAATTAACCGTCTTGGCATGGCTACGCTGCTCTTTGGTTACCGCCTCCAAAGGCACCCCAAAGACCTTAGCTGCAGTGGAGCGATGAATATCCTGCCCCTCAAGAAAGGCTTCTATCATGTGATCTTCCTCACTTAATGCTGCAATAATACGGAGCTCTATCTGAGAATAGTCCGCAGAGAGAAGCGTATAATCCTCATTACGAGGCACAAAGGCTTTACGAATTTGACTTCCACGAGGGGTACGAATAGGAATGTTTTGCAAATTAGGTTGGTTGCTACTAAGCCTACCCGTAGCAGTAACTGCTTGCATAAAAGTTGTATGGATACGTCCGGTATGAGGATTTACCTCACGAGGAAGGGCTTCTATATAAGTACTTTGGAGTTTTTGCAAGGCACGGAATTCAAGTACATTAGCAACAATTTCATGCTTGGAAGCCAACTCTGAGAGTACCTCTTCAGAGGTCGCATATTGTCCAGTTTTAGTCTTTTTAGGCTTACTTAGTAGTTTCAATTTTTCAAAAAGGATATCTCCTAATTGCTTAGGGGAAGAGAGATTAAAAGATTCTTCTGCTTGAGAAAAAATAGTTTTTTCAAGTCCTATAAGGTCTGCTGCTATCTCTTTAGAGAGCTGGGCAAGGAAATGAGTATCTACACGAATACCTTCATATTCCATTTGAGCCAATACTTCTACCAGGGGAGCCTCCACCTTCCTAAAAAGTGAAAGCATTTGGTCTTTCTCAAGCAGAGGAAGGAAAACATGCTTAAGTTGTAAGGTTACATCCGTATCCTCTACCGCATATTCCTTTTGTAATTCAGCAGGTACAGCCCGCATGGTAAGTTGTCCCTTGCCTTTCTTGCCTATGAGGGTCTCAATAGAAATTGGGCTGTATCCCAAGTAAGCCTCCGAGAGCAAATCCATATTATGACGCATATCTGGATTAAGTAGATAGTGAGCTATCATAGTATCAAAGAACTCTCCTTTGACCTCTATACCATAATTCGCTAATATTTTGAAATCATACTTAAGATTCTGCCCTATTTTAAGGATACTTTCATTCTCAAAAAAAGGTTTTAAGAGTAAAAACCATTGTTTAGCAAGAGAGAAATCCTCTGGGAAAAGAATATAATAGCCTTTATGTATCTCATACGAGAGCGCTAATCCTACAATTTGTGCTTCCATTTCATTTAAAGAAGTAGTTTCTGTATCAAAACATATCTCTTTTTGTGCTAAAAGCTCAGGTAATAAGGCTTCTACTTCCGTCTGTGTTGTAAGTAATTGATACTCATGCGGCACTTCCTTGATTGTTTTTAGCCTCTTTATACTTTCCATATCAAAGAGTGTAGGATTAGTAATCATACTACTATTGGTCGCTTTTTGTCCTATAGAAAATAAGTTGGGTTGAGTTTCCTCTTTTGTGAAAGCCTTTTGCAGAGTAGTGAGCATGGTACGGAACTCTAACTGGTCAAAAAGAGGGATGATCTCCTCCATCTTAGGAGAGGAAAGTTCAAAGTCTTTTTCATCAAAACTTACAGGAACATCCAAGATAATACGTGCAAGTGTCTTGGAAAGAATACCTTTATCCTTATTTGCCTGAATATTTTCACGTAGTTTCCCTTTGAGCTTATCCGTATTTGCTAAAAGATTTTCCATAGAACCGAACTCTTTAAGAAGTTTTTGAGCCGTTTTTTCTCCTACTCCAGGCAGTCCTGGTATATTATCTACCGCATCCCCCATCATCCCCAAAAGGTCTATTACTTGTTCAGGGGTATCTACACCAAAATTCTCCTTAACTTCTTCTACTCCCCATATTTCAGTATCCTTACCTCCTCGTGCAGGCTTATACATAAAGATATTAGGACTTACCAATTGTCCATAGTCCTTATCAGGAGTTACCATATATACAGTATATCCTTGTTTTTCAGCTTGCTTGGCGAGAGTACCTATAATGTCATCAGCCTCATAACCTTCTTTTTCGATGATAGGAATCTGCATCGCCTTAAGAATCTGATGGATATAAGGAATCGCAAAACGAATTGCCTCTGGTGTTTCCTCTCGGTTAGCCTTATATTGATCAAAGATAGCCAAACGCTGTTGGCTACCTCCCTTATCGAAACACACTGCCAGAAGATGAGGTTGTTCCTTGCGAATAACCTCTAAAAGGGAGTTCATAAAACCTACTATGGCAGAGGTATTCATTCCTTTAGAGTTGATACGAGGATTCTTGATAAAGGCATAATATCCTCTAAATATCAAGGCATAAGCATCTAACAAAAATAATTTTTTCATTCTTAAGAGGCTACTTAGTTAGTAAATAATAGTTACATTAAGGGAGAAAAATTTGTCAATTGCCTTATCTCCCAAATAATCAGAGAAACTCTCTGCAGCAAAGCTTACTCCATATTCGGTTCTATCTATAGAAAGAGAGGCTTGAAAGCTCCGGTTCGCAATAGCAGGGGAAAGGGAAAAAGTAATCGGTTTGGTAACCCCTCTGATAGTCATTTCTGCCTGCACTTGATAGCTTTTATTAGGTTTTTCCGTAACACCCTTCATCACAAGAGTGGCTACAGGGTACTCTTTTGTGGCAAAAAAATCACCAGATTTGAGGTGTTCCTCTAACTTATTCTTACGATTATCCGTAAGATCAAGTACTTCAATAGAGGTCATATCCACCAACAGGCGACCTCCTTTGAGCTTTCCTTCCTTAGTAAGAAACAAATGTCCTGATTTGAAAGAAAGTACTCCTTGATGTGAAGCCCCTATTACTTTCTTTCCTGTCCATTGTATACTACTTGATTGTATATCTATAGGATAAGAAACTGGTTTTTTAGAAACTACCTTCCCTCTTTTTCCTTTATTAGCATTGGAAGTAATTGTTTTTTTAGGATTTCTTTTTTTATCAGTTTGGGATGTTCTGGGCTTATCTTTTTTTTTCACTTGTCCTTCTACAGAGTAGCAAAGTAAAAAAGCTGTTAATAGGAATATATTAATAATCTTTCTCATTATTCAATAGGGTTAGAATGAAATACCTTTGGTAAAAGTTCTTACCAAAGGTTTTCTTAAATATGAAAAACTCAATAAACCAATCTAATTTACAGAGAGATATACATAAATAGTAAATTTGTCCTCAATCGCCTTATCTCCTAAATTAGAGAAGAAGCTCCCTGAACCATACTTAATACCAAACTGTGTACGATCAATATCAACAGTTGAAGAAAGCCCTTCTGTAGCCGTTCTGAACAGTTCAAAATCTAAAGGTTTTGTAATCCCTTTTATAGTTAACTCACCTTGAGCCTTATAGCCATTCTGGATCTTAGTTACCTCCTTAATCATCAAAGAAGCAGTGGCATACTTCTTCACGGAAAAGAAATCATCGGACTTAAGATGCTTTACCAAATTAGCCTTCCCTTTGGCATCCATTCCTTCATCAGTAATTGCTAAGGAATTCATATCCACTATGAGAGAACCTCCTACGAGTTCGTTATTTTTGTAGATAAGCTCTCCGGACTTAAAGGTAAGTGTACCCTTATGTCCACCGGCTATTACTTTCTTCGCTTCCCATCGAAGGTTACTACTTTCCAATTGAAGTTTTTTTGTTTGTCCCATAGCAACCGTTGCTATAAGTAAAATCAAAATGTTTAGTAATTTCCTCATAAAAATCTATAATTTATTATCTTTGGCAAAGGTAATAATAAAAATGAAACTAACAAATGCTTATTTGTTAAAAGTCAGTTTCCGGACACCGTTGCTTTTTCAAATTCCACTTTAAAGTTCTCTGTTACATACCTTTGTATCTGTCCCTTATGTACTTCATCAGAATAGAGTAGCACTGCTTTAAGTTCCTTATGTTCTTTAAGGAATGCCTTGGCTACCTCCACCCCTCCCAAAGCCATAAGCGTTGTAGCATATCCATCGGCGAGCATAGCCGAAGGAGCTATCACAGTAGCACTCAGCAGGTTACTTGGCTGTGGACGACCTGTCTTAGGATTAATAGTATGCACATACTTCTGCCCGGTGAGCGAATCCGTCCATAGCTTACGATAATTACCCGAAGTAGCCAAACCACAATTAGTTAGCTCCACTGTGGCGACAATTTCCCTGTCTTCATCAGGTTCTTGCAAAGGATTGTCTATACCTATCGTCCAAGACTTGCCTTTGAGGGTATTTTGCCCATGAATAACAAGCTCCCCTCCTACCTCTACAATAAAGTTGGTAATGTGCTTGGAAAGAAAATAATCAGCAATCACATCGGAGGTATAGCCTTGCGCTATCGCATTGAAATTCAATTGTATATAAGGATTATCCTTCTCTATAAAGGTACCCTTGGAGGTAGACACCACATGTACCTTATCCATGCCTGTAAGGGAGAGTAGACTATCTATCTGCTTTTGAGTTGGCGGAGTGTGGTTCTCCTTTTTGCCAAAGCCCCAAGCGTTGATCAACTGTCCTATAGAAGGGTCAAAGGCGCCATTGCTCTGTTTATATATATCAAAAGAAGCTGAAATAACCTTTTCAAAATGTGGATCTATAGGTAAGTTCTCCTCTTTGTTGATCCTGCTAATCAGCGAGTTGTCTATATAGGTAGACATGGATAAGTCTATCACTCGCAGAATAGAATCCACCGCAACTTTCTCTATAGGTCTCTGAGCAATATAGGTAATCCCATAGGTGGTACCCTGTGCCTCACCACGTATATAATAGACATTTTCCTTATTTGTATGTTGACAAGCAAGTAACAACACTGTTACCAATAGGCAGTACAGATATTTCATTTATTCAATCTTTAATAATCCTCTAAATTCTACTTGATATGATTTTCCTTTCTCTAAGGGAGCCTTTTTGTCCGATATATCATAGAGCCCAACTCCTGCCCAATAGGTATCCGCCTTATGTTCTTGAGCCTTTCGGCACACTACCTCCATCAGAATAGGGTCATACACATCAGGATCGTCTCCCTGCAAAATAGGTCGTACTATGATAAAGCTCCTTTGCCCTTGGGGGTCTATACAGACAAACTGAGGGTTCTTTTTGCGGTTACTATTGACCAAGAGAAACTCCCAACCTAGCTCCTGCAAGGCCTCTCCTACGATATTCATCGCTAAATTATGTAATTCTTGTTCCGTTAGTGGCATTTCTTTATTGTTAATGGCTGTGGGCTAACTACTGACCTCTGACTACTGGCTACTGATCAAAGGGCAAATGTACGAAATTAATAGAGAATTACCACGAAAAACTGTTATTTTTTTGTACCTTTGTCTTCTCTAACAAACCGTCCTTTCATGCCACAAGACAGCTCCTTTACCTCCTTGTTATTTGCCTTGCAAGATGTCCCCTATGGTGATTTCACCCATAAGCTCATCCCTACTCTCTCCCGTGAGCGTATCATAGGGGTACGCCTGCCTGCTCTACGCAAAGAAGCAAAAGACCTCACTAAGCAACAGCCCGAAGCCGTAGCACTGTTTCTCAACTCACTTCCCCACTACTACCATGAGGAAAACCTATTACATGGCTTTCTCATAGAACAAGTCAAAACCTTCGACCAGACCATCGCCTATACCGAAGCCTTCCTACCCTATATAGACAATTGGGCGGTGTGTGACACCTTTTCCCCTAAACTCTTCCAAAAGTATCCGAAGGAGACCTATACCCATATCCTCCAGTGGCTCAAAAGCCCACAGCCCTACACCATTCGCTATGGCATAGGGCTGCTGTTGTCCTATTATTTAGACGACTACTTTGAGAGCGAAATGCTCTCCCTTGTCGCCAATATCCAGTCAGACGAATATTATGTCAATATGATGATTGCTTGGTATCTTGCCACTGCCTTGGCCAAGCAGTACGAGGCAACCCTACCTCTTATCCAAAGCCAAACTCTCTCCCCCTTTGTCCAAAACAAAACCATCCAAAAAGCCCGCGAAAGTAGGAGAATTTCGGAAGAAGTGAAGGAGATGCTAGCGAAGTGGAGGGTTTAGAGAACTGTTTTACTCTTTAATAAGAACTTCTAATTTCTTAGCTATATCCTCAGAAGCAGGAAGTAGTTCTTTATAGGCATCAGGTAATTCTGGGGAAAGGCTATAGGTCGCTACGCCTATAGGCATTGTCGAAGTCTTGAGAGCATATTCTACAATTGTCCTACTTTTGGATTTACAAATAATGATACCAATAGCCGGAGATTCATGAGGCAACTTAATCGTTTCATTCAGTACATTGAGGTAAAATTCCATTTTCCCTTTATATTCAGGTTTGAATTCTCCAATTTTAAGTTCCACTGCTATCATTGCCTGCAAGCGACGATTATAGAGCAATAGGTCAATAAAGTACTCTTTCCCATCTACCTCCAACCGAAACTGATTACCAATAAATGAAAAATCTGTACCAAATTCCATCAGAAAAGCCCGAATATTTTTGATAATTGCTTGTTCTAACTCATATTCTGAATGCTCCTCACTTAACTCTATAAAATCCAGCATATACTCATCCTTTACAGCAAAGATAGCTTGATTACGGATATTTTCAGGCAGGGTAGTATTGAAGTTAGTTTGTCCAAGCAGAAAACTTTCATATATTTTCAATTCAATCTTGTGTATCAGTACATCCTTTGTCCATCCATATTTTTTAGTTGCTAAGATATAGAACTGCCTTTGTTGTGTTTCTTTACATTTGGTTAGAATAACAATATGTTTCGACCAACTAATTTCTCCAACTAATGGTTGGAGAATTTTATTTGATTGATATTCAGTATAAAATCGCGCCATATCCCACATATTAGAAACTCCAAATCCTCTTATTCCAGGAAACTCCTTTTGAATATCTTGGGAGAGTGTTTCCACAACTGATTTTCCCCAACCAAGTGCTTTCTGTTGTTCAGTAATACGCCTACCTATTTCCCAATAAAGAGTCATCATCTCCTTATTGACAGCTTTCAAAGCCTCATATTGTACGGAGCGAATGCGCTTGGTTATCTCATCTCTAAAATTCAGGTATTCCACTGATGTGAGTGATATATTATTTAAGCTCATATAATCTTCTAAAAATTAGCCTATGAAAACATTCCTATTCTTAATCTTTATGCTTAACTATTCTCAAAATATATTTAGTCAAACTAAGACAAGTATAGATACCATCTACAAACAAGATTTCGAGGATTTTTCCCTACGATTAGTCAGAGATGACTCCGATACAGAAAAAACCGAATTCCGTACACTTTATATAGATAAAAAATCAGGAGAAGCAACTAAAATATTTGTCTCTACTTTAAAAAAGGACTCTAATTGGGCAACAAGTAAATATTTAGGAGAAGGAGTATATCATACTTATAATATCATCAAAGGATTTCACTTGGACAACAAACTACTTGTCTTTCATTCTTTTTGGGGATTTGTAAGTGCAGTAAGTTTCGACCTAACTACTAAGACACACAAGACCTATTACATAGGATTATACCCTCATACGGGAGCTTTCGGATATCTTGCACATAGTATGGGATCCAAAGAATATAAAGGTATATTCTATTTTCATATAGATGCAGGACAACAATACGGTAATAAAGCCAACATATTAGGCTATTTTAACGCTAAAACCAATGAAATGTATGACTACATTCCTGATAATACGCTTGGAAAATGTATTTCTGATATAAACAAAGACTTTGAAACTCTAAAAGAAGACAAAGAAACTTCTCTTTTTATAAAAAAGCTACTCATAAGGCTCAAATTAGCCCCTGATAATGTAGCAATTTCTTATCTGTTTAGGTTTACATATCAAAACTTCACTTATTTTTTCTATGTCAAGGATAATTCATCTGTAGAGATTCTAAGACATGATAGCGAAAAAAAGGAATGGTTTGTGGGTGGCTATAATGCCTCTCCTTCACTAACATCTGAAAAGCCATAAAACCTTTAGAAAACATACAAAACCTCTCCCCGCCTGTAGAGAAATCTACCGGCGGGGAGTTTTTATATCCCTAACTCATAGTAATACCTACACCTTAAAAAAATATTTATAAAATAATATATAGTAAGTTTGCTTATTATATAAAAACATATTACCTTTGCGCCCGAATAAAGAAGTAAATTTAAATTATATATGAAAGTTTTAATTATCAATGGGCACCCTACTATGGAAACGTCTAACGCCAATAAGGCTATTTTAGAAGAAGTAAAACGCTTGCTCCCTGAGGCTGAAGTAAGTAACTTGCAAGCTCTCTATCCTAACTATCAAATTGATGTAACTGCCGAACAAGCTAAACTTGTAAAAGCGGATGTAATTGTATGGCAATTCCCCGTGAATTGGTATTCACTTCCTGCTTTGTTGAAAAAATGGTTAGACAACGTGTTTTCACACGGCTTTGCTTATGGCGACAACAAGCTGATGGGCAAGAAACTCATCCTTTCTTTCACCACCGGAGCACCTGAAGAGGCTTACCAACACGGTGGCGCACAGAACTATCCGTTTACCGATTTTCTCAACATTCACCGCCAAACTGCCAATCACTGCAAACTGCTATTCCAAGAGCCTGTAATCTCTTATGGAATGAAGTACATTCCAGAGGTAATGCCCAAAGAAGCACTTACAACCTTACAACAAAGAGCCAAAGATCACGCCGCTCGATTGGTTGCGAAAATCAAAGAATTAAACTAATTTTGCAATTGATAAAAATCACCGTGTGGCAGTGTGTCACACGGTTTTTATTCCATTTATAAATGAAAAAGAGACCTATCAAATATTGGATTATCGTGGCGAGCAAAGACCACGTACAAATGGGCGTTGCGGGAGGCTTTGCCCAAGCCTGCCACGGCAAGGCGCAACCTTTGAAGCGTATGCAGGAGGGAGACGGTATTCTCTATTACTCTTCCAAACGCTATTTTGGAAAGGAAGACAAATGCCAAGCCTTCACGGCTATTGGCAGAGTGAAAGACGAGGAAGTCTATGCCTTTCAGATGAGTGAAAATTTTTGTCCGTTTAGGAGAAATATTACTTTTGTAGACTGCGAAGAAACGCCCATAGCCGACCTTATCGAGCTATTGGACTTTATCCCTAACAAAAAAGCGTGGGGATATCCTTTTCGCTTTGGTATTTTGGAAATATCCGAGAACGATTTTAAAGTTATAGCCTCTAAAATGTTACACAATGACCTCTCAGCCCTCAATTTTTAATCTGAAAGCCGAAGAAAGCTCAGGGCTTTTACTTTGGCAGGTAAGTATGTTATGGCAACGCGGAATCAAAAAAGTGTTGCAACCTTTCGACCTCACACACCCTCAGTTTGTACTCTTGGCGAGCGCCCAGTGGTTCGCCCAACAAGGAAAGGAAATCACGCAGGTATCTTTGGCAAATTTTACCAAGATAGACCCAATGACCACCTCGCAAGTGGTGCGCACTTTGCAGAGCAAAGACCTCATCACAAGGGAAGAACACAAGACCGACACCCGCGCCAAAGTAGTTGCTATCACCGCTCAAGGTGCCGAACTCATCGCACAAGCTGTCGCTAAGGTCGAGGCTTTCGACGATGAATTTTTCAGTATTTTGGCAACCGAACAGCCCTCGTTCAACGCTCAACTGCACAAACTTTTGACGAATTAACAGAATCGTTTTGCTCCTTGCTATCCTTTATATAGGTTTTTGTTTGGGTATTAATGGAGTGAATGCTTTGAAGGAAAAAGCGGAGAATAATTGAGCAATTAGAAAATTAGAAAATTTGGAAATTAATAATTGTGTTTTATTCCGTTAGGAAAGTTCCTTTTTCAAGCACAATTTTATTTCCCCATTGGGTAAGGGCATCGAGTATGGGCAAAAAAGATTTCCCTAAGTCGGTGAGTGAATAGATAGCCACCAAAGGAGGTTTTTCACCATAGACAACTTTAGAAATAAGCCCGTCGTTTTCCAATTGTTTTAGCTGGATACTCAGCGTAGTTTCGGTTACCGAATAGAGGTCTTTTCTCAATTCGCTAAATCGCTTTTCACCTTCTTTAAGATGATACAAAATCACGGCTTTCCATTTTCCTCCTATCAAATCCATCGCTACGGCAATGGTGCAAGGATAGTTTTTTTCTCCTAAGCGAACGCTGGGGGCAGTACACTCTATTTTTGTTTCCATAGTAGTTGAAATTATAAAGTATCTATTTAGATAGTTATTGCCAGATTGAAAGTTGTACTATAATTTTGCGCCAAAATTAAAAAATAATTTCGATATGGCATTAGTAATTTTAGCACACCCCCATTTTGACCAATCGATAGCTAATAAGGCTATCATAGAGGAGCTTTCTCGTAGCGACATAGATTTTGAAATCAGAAATTTATCAGCGCTATACCCTACCTTTCAAATAGATGTAAAAGCGGAGCAAGAAGCCTTACTCAAGCATCAAGAGGTTATCTTTCAATATCCTTTTTATTGGTATAATATGCCAGCGATACTCAAGCATTGGTTTGATGAGGTTTTCACGTATCAGTTTGCTTATGGTTCACAAGGAGATAAGCTCAAAGGGAAATATTTTATCCCAAGTTTTACCGTTGGGGCACCCGAAAGTGAATATCACACTTTGGGAGAACACCATTTCAAAGTATACGAGTTTTGTAAGAACTTAGCGCAAACGGCTTATTATGCACAGATGAAGTATGTAGAGCCTCTATATTTTCACGGGACATCAGTAAATGCAGGTTATACCAAAGAGGATATAGAAGCAAAAGCCAAAGCGCAAGCCCAGCGATTGTTAGCACTTCTTTCTTCGCTGAAATAACACGCAAATTAGGATAAAAAAACACCCTCCCCATTAGTAGGTAATACTACGAGCGGGGAGGGTTTTTATTAGTTATTCTTCAAGTGGTCATTTCCAAAACGGATAATTGCTTCTATGATAGGTAAGGCTTCTTTACCTAAATCGGTAAGGGAATACTCCACTCGCGGGGGTACTTCTGGATAACTCACTTTTGCTACTAATTGATGAGTGCAGAGCGTTTTTAGTTCTTCATTAAGTACTTTTTCACTCACTTGTGGAATGGCACGCTTTAGTTCCCCATAACGATGTGTGCGCTGACTGAGATGAAACAGTATAAGCATTGCCCTTTTGCTTCCCATTATTTGCATTGTTCGCCATACAGGACAGTCTTTGTTAATATTTTTTTCGTTCATCGCAATATTTTTTCTATTTGATACTGAGTAATTCTAACTTTTTTGTAAGGTACTTACTTTCTCGTAAGTACTTGTGTGCTTGGATACAAAGGTATAATTTTGCGGTGAAATAACAAAGAAAAATTCATATAAAAATGACAAAAACAGAAATCGTACATCAGTTTTATATCTCCTTAGCTAAAGGAGATTTTGAGAAAGTAGGCAGTTTATTAGCCGATGATTTAGTATGGCATCAACCAGGGAAAGGAGCTCTTTCAGGTAGCTATAAAGGTAAAGAGGCTGTATTCTCTCATTTGAGAAGAATGTCGCAACTCAGTGGAGGCACTTTTGCTATTGACCAAATTGATTATATCACCGAAAACGACCCTTTGGTAGCTGCTGCCGTCGCTTTTGAGGTCTTTGTTTTTGACAAAAGTATGCGAATGAGAGGTATTGATCTCTATCGAGTAGAGAACGACAAAATACAAGAGGTTTGGTTATTTTCTGAACACATAGACGAAGAAGACGCTTTCTGGACAGAAGCCCTCAGGTTATCTAACCAACAAAAATAATATTTCCCCGCTCGTAGAGAATACTATGAGCGGGGATTTTGTTAATTATTCTTATAAACAGTGATCCACAAATGAGTAAGATTTAGTTTATTATTAGTTCTATGTACCTTTGATTTCAGTAGATAGTAGTCATTATGTGGTTCAGTAATATGCAGTTTTTCATCTTTATACCAATTGTTATCAGTGTTTGATAGAGCTTCTATCCACTCATTAATTTGAGAATGCCAATGTTCAAAAGTTTCATCTTCTACAAAGCCTAACAAGCCACATTCATTCAATCCTTTACCGTGTTTTTCATTTTTAAAACGTTCTATACCTCCATTGTTATTATTGCCTACTACATATTCCTTTTTTCTCTCTTTTTTAGTATGAGTATTTAGCATTTTTGACTCCCAAACTATTATAGGTTCATTATAAAAACCTTCCTCTATCTTATGAAAATAAAAATCAGGCACTCCTTTTGTATTGTAAAATACATCTGAATATTGGTTTTTCACCCCTATATTGGGGTATTGTCTTAAAAATACGTCTACTTGCTCTACAAATATCTGAGTATATTTATTTTCGTTTAAAGGCTTCTTTAAATTATCTTGTTCTAATACTATTTTTCTAAAAGGCAATATAGCTTCATTCATTGCTTTGTATATAAGTTGAAGTGTTTTTCCTTTTTGTACAGATAAAGTAGGTGTTTGTGTAAGTGGTGAATATTCGTTGGCTATCATTAGTATCCTGTATTTATTAAATCAGAAAAACATTTATCAGCATCTCGATAGGCAGTGAGTGATAGCCAATATCTGTATTGATTAGGTTTTACAAAAACAATCATATCCTTTTCAGGGTATAATTTTACAATTCTGTTAGCGGATAGATGTGCTGAGAGTTTTTCATTACTGAGTTCTTCAATATTTATAGCGTTTTCGTTTACAAACTCAACAGGATTTGTTAAGTTGTCATATTTAAAAACAGTAGCAATAAATGAGTTTTTAAGCTGTACTACTTGTGTGAGTCTAAATTGCCGTTCTTCATTTCCATAAATAGCATTTAAAGCTCTTGAAAACTCCATACCATAATGCAATAGTACTGATTGTAACTCTTTCTTTGCAATAGGTTGTAAAGCTTTAGAGTTTTCTCCATGAATTAAAAAGTCATACTTAAAGTTGAGACAATCATTGATTATATTCAAATCAACATCTGAAAGTAAACTTTTATTTTTTACAACAGGCAACTCTTTAAAATCTTTCAATAAAATAGTATTATTTTTATTGATAGCTGTTTCTGAACTTGTTGTTATAAAATAGAATCTATAGAAGTTAGAGAAATTAATACAATTGTCTACAATTTCTTTAAGAAAATTTCTATCTCCTATAGTAGATGCAATTCCTATAAATCTATGACCAAATAGAAAACTAATTTTATTGTAGAAAATAGGTAATTTATCCTTACCAATATGTTCTTTTATAATCACATTAGGAGCTTTAAAAAGGTTATCATTAAGAGGTCTATCAAAACAAATATCATCATCTAATTCTTCTAAAGCTGAATAATCAATTTTTTCTTCATTAAATGATTTTGTAGGCAGTATTTTTATACTTTTAATAAATTTAGAAGGTTTAGATTTTTTACCCAAGAAAAAACCCTCTCCTATAATACAATTATTATCTTTTAAATAATTTTTAAAAAGAATCAATTTCCCTACTCTTTCAACAAGTGTTTTTATACGTCCTCCACCTAATAAATTATTTTTCCATATAAAAGGATTAGCAATAGCTGTTTGTCGGTTTATAAAATGTAAATCATAATCATCTATTTCAAAAACAATACGCTCTATGGTAGCTTTTGTCCTTCTGAAAGTGAGATGTAAGATATTCTTTCGTATATCAGGAGCTTCATTTTTAGCAAATATAGCTGCAGCAGCTACATCAGCATTCTCCCAAAGAGAACGATTTCGTGCCAATGCTGTAAAATCAAATAATTGAATAATGTTATAGTTCTCAAACAACATCTTTTTAAAATCATTTGAAGTACTATTATATAAAAGTCCTGATGATTTGATAATTAAGCATAAGAGCCCCCCTTCCTTTAAGTAATTAAAGGATTGTGTAAGAAAACCAAGGGCTATTTGCCCTTGTGGAATTTTAATCTTTTTATCATTAATCTTCCATATTTCCTGCTTTTTATCTAATTTCCCTCTTACAAAGGGTGGGTTACCAATAACTAAGTCGAATTTTTTGTTTTCTATTTCTTTGCAGGCAAAAAAATCAGAATGTATGAGATTACTTCCTATTAAGTTATCAAATCGCAATTCATTCAATATGGTAATAGGGTTAAGCTCATTGCACAAAGCTAAACTTAAACTAAATGATGTTAGGTATATTGCTTGTTGTTCCTTATCTACTCCATAAATATTTTTTAACAACTTTTTTAAGTCGGTTATAGTAGGAGTCGCCATATTGTGTTGTAACTTCCAAATTTGTACAAGACGTTTAAAAACTACTACCAAAAATATTCCTGAGCCACAAGCAGGATCGAGTATCTTATAATTAGCTATATCAAAATCTTCATAGTTTTTCAGTGGCAAACATTCATCTACTAATAATTTAGCTAAATGTGATGGTGTATAGAACAATCCTTTTTCTTTTTTCTGTTCTCCTAAAAACTCTTCATATAATCTACTTATAAGTTCTACAGGAATAAAACTAAATTCAAAGTATCGCCAATTAGTAAATCCGAATTCAAGCTGTTGTGAAGATAAATCTTTTTTATCAGTATTTAGAAGTTGAGCAACAATAGATAAATCTAATCTTCTAAGCTCTTCTTGCTCTTCTTCTTTCCATTTAAAAACATTTCCATTAAAATGCTTATCTAAATCAGAAAGCAAATCAGCAAATTTTCCCTTTTGACGTAAAACTTCGTTAAAAGAAGTCGATCCATAAGGTTGAAAATATTTATCAGATAACAACTTATTTCCGTTGTTATCCATACGTTCTTCCAAATATTTTATAAGAATAGCTTGTATAATGATTTTATTAGCCAATTGAGGAGTTGTATCAACAAACTGTTCTTTCAATTTGTTGATAACAAAGTGGATATTTTGGATTAAAGTATCATAGGCAGAATTTCCAAATTTAAATTTATTTTTTAATTCTTTTTCTTCCCAAAAAATACCACTCTTGATTTTGATAGCAAATTGATTATTATATAACTGATGTGCTTTAGCTGTTAATGCTAAATGTTCTATAAGATATTGAGGTTTGTAATCTTCGGTAAGATGACGAGAGCAATCAACTATTTTTATTTCTGTTTTGTAGAAGAAACAAGCTAATGGAGCCTCACCACTACTCCAAATTTTAGTTTGTATTTCTGATATATTCAGTTCTTTTTCTTCTGTAAAGGGGATATGAGTAAAATCAAATAAATATACTTGAGGTTTATAGCTACCATTGAGTTGTTTTCGTAGATATACAGCAGAGGCTGCAAATTCTTTAGCTTTTTCAATATGAAATTGAATTTGTAGATCAGGTAAAATAGTATAATCTTTAGTGGTTAAATACAAACAATCATCATCTGTAACAAAACCAAGTTTTGCCATACTCTTCTGAAAATCTGTATTTTTATTAGTCATTCCCACACTTGTAATTTTATATTTTCTGCAAAGGTACAAAATAAAAATAATTAAAGTAATAAAAACTTCTTATTTTTTATTTTCTCTATAGTTTCCGTATAAAACGTAGTTATATTAAGTCCGTATTGGGTATATTCACCTTTTTCTATAAACTTTTCGCCTGAGAAATAGATTTCTTGGGTATAAGTGGCGTTGTTTTTGGGAGTTTGTTCCTCTATTTCGAAAACGAGCTTATCAGCATCTATATATTTTCTTTTCTTGTCAAGTGAAAAAGGTAGTTGGGGTTCGTTAGTATCTACTCTTCCTAACATCTGAAGACCTTTATCATCGTATGCTGCATATAAAGTACTATAAACAGTGGTATCAGCTTCGTTGATGATAGTGCCACCGTGCATTTTTAGGTTCTTTTTGTATTTGTCCTTAGTGCTTATCATAAATACTTCCGTATCTATAAAATAATCCCCAAATTGGTCGTCTAAAAAATCTAAAATAGTCGCAATATCCTTTTTTTTGAATATTTTCTTCTTTAGAAAGTGGTTGTATTCATCACTGAGTACATAACTATCTCTATTTACACGTATGATATTGGGACTTTCAACGTAAAATAAAAGTGTATGGGTGTAATTTCTATCGCCTATAAGTAGTTGTAGCTTATCGGCATCTATTTTTTTCGTAGTGAGGAAGTAAGAAAAGGCATCTTTTTGCGCTATATCCTTTGGGGTATCTTTTTGATGGACAAATAAAGTATCCTTTCTACGGTTGAAGCGCAAAAAGGTATAGTATTCACGGCTCTCCTTTCTGTCGGGGAGTAGTGAATCGGTTTCATTGTCTATGGCATAGCTTTCGTATTGTGTTCTAACTAATACTGCTTTTTGCGCCCATAGTATATTTTGCCCCCAAAGGAGGACTAATAATAAAGGATGTAGTCTTTTCATTTTATTGCTAATTTTCTATTAGATTGGTAACTTGCTGCAATTTTTATAGAACAAAGGTGCTTCTATACCTTTTTTCTTACCTTCTTCATACACGCACTTGCATACATATAATAAGTCGGGGAGGTTGTTGTGAAGGGTCATTATTTTTTGGGTAAGGATATTGTTGGCAAACATTCTTTTCATCAAAGGTGCTGAAAGAAAAGTAGGCAACTTGTAAGGTAGTAACTCGTTGTTGTAGTGTTTTAGTACCACCCCTCGTGAGGCTACTATCTTCACCGTTTCACGTACCGATTTTACGGCTTGCTTCAGTAGTTTGGCAGACTGCATTAGCTTCTCGGCTGCCTCAGTAGTTTGTGCATTATTGCTATAATTTTCCATTGTAGTACTTGCTACCGAAATAACTCCCGCATTAATAGCCAGATGTAACCATATCCATTCGAGCATATCGTAAGGGTGTTCTAAGGCTATATGGCAATCGCTAAATAGCTTTACTAAATCGTCATAATTATCAATAGTAGTTTTTGCTTTGCTCTCCAGCATAAAATGGTCAAACAGACAAGCATTAAGGGTCTCACCTTCTAAGTTGCCTCCTGCTACGGGATAACCCAATACATAAGGACGATTGCCTAAGAGTTTTTCCAGATAATTCTTATCTTCCCAAATACCACAAGCAATGAGCAGTGTTCCTGTAATATGCTCTTTATTGAGTTCTTCTATCACACTTGCTAATTTTCCAGAAGGTACCGCAATAAAGATAAAATCATACTCTTTTTCTGTGGCGTGCTCAATAGAATAGCTGTCGGTATACGAAAGTCCTTTCTTGTGTCCACGTCCGTCCAAGATATGAACGTTTAAAGTGTGTATGTTATTCTTTTTACTGTCTTTTCTAAGGTAATGTGTTACTGTGTATCCTGCTTTAGAAAACACATAGCCGTAAATAGAGCCTATAACGCCTATGCCTATTACTAAGATTTTCATAGTGTCTTTTTTATCTAAGGACAAAGGTATAAAATTATTATCATCCCCTTCAATTTCCTCAAAATACCTATCCAAATGGCATCCTATTTCCATATCTTCATCGGAAGTATTTCGTAATACCATAAAGTGACAATTTTTCTCGGCATTAACGAATACAAAATTGTGTTCGCCGAAGTACGCTTGGTATCCCTCATCTACTAACGACCAAACTTCACCCGCTTTAAAGCTGAAAATATCATTTTTTATGCGATAGCTCTTTCCTACTTGCAATTCCATATTATGTGATTTTTAAGATGCAAAGATAGTGATCATTAGTCAATTATTTATTACTTTTGCCACTGAATTTATAAATAAAAGAAAAATGAAAAAAGTTTTTATTATCAACGGAGGACAGAAATTTCACGGAGAAGGCGGTGCCCTTAATGCCACTATTACAGAATGGACGACCCAAACACTTGAAGAATTGGGCTATCAGGTGCAATCTACTTGTGTAAATAACAAATATGCCCCAAGAGCAGAAGCGGAAAAGATAGCAGGCGCCAATGTGATTATCTATCATACGCCTATTTGGTGGTTTCAGGTGCCTTATGGCTTGAAGCAATACATCGATGAGGTATTTATTGCAGGAATGGACATCATTTGCCCCAATGATGGTCGTTCGCACGAAGAGCCTGAAATCAATTATGGTACGGGGGGACTTATGCAAGGTAAAAAATATATGGTTACCACTACGTGGAATGCACCATTAGGAGCTTTTACTCAGCCGAATGACTTTTTCGAGCAAACATCTGTAGACAAAGGCGTTCTATTTGGTTTCCACAAGATGAATAAGTTTGTGGGACTCTCACCTTTAGAAGGTTTTCATTTTTATGATATAGTAAAAAATGGCACTCCTGAAAGGATTGAGGCCTACAAGCGAGAATATATCGTTCATTTGAAGAATATCTTTGGAAATAAATAAGTAAAAGAGATTATTTATTAATATGATAACCTTTTGTAGATTATTACAAATCTGGTTCGTATATTTTGGAGAAATCCCTCTTTGAATAGGCTTTTAGTTAGTTGGTAAACGCAAAAATCAAACAATATATAGCCATTTTCCAAGTGTAAAAAAGTCTATAAGCGGGGAATTTTTTTATCATTGGTTGTTGGTCATCAATTTAGTATTTTTGCATTACAGAAATTGAATAGATAGATATATTTGAAAAAGGAGACTTTAGATCTGTACCTGTTGAGTTTAGGACACTTGGGTTTCATGCCTTAAGTGAATTGTATAAGTTTCAAGAAAAGTTTGACATCTATGATACAGATACCACTATCAATTCAGTGCGTGATGCTATCATAGCAAACTATTTAGGGTATGATTTACTCAATTGGGACAAACATGGATTTGATGCTAAAAAGAGTAAAGTAAATGAATTCTTGGAGGTAAAACAGTGTTCTATCTCTAGTGGGACTTGGGGAGGAACATGGAATGATACCAATGAAGAAAAGGCACTTGCTTTCTCCGACAAACGACTTTTCACAGTAGTGGGTGTTTGGAAAGGAGCGCATGATCTACAATTTATGGTCTATGGGCAGCATCCTCAGTTGGGGAAAGACTTGTATAGAATGGTAACCCAAAGAAAAAAAGGAAGTCGTTCTACACAATCCATTTCTATCCAAAAAATGATAAAGGAATATCAGTTTCAAGTGATTTGTCCTCCTGACAAGGGTAAAGAATTTGTATATACCTTATTGGTTAATTATAGTAAAAAGTATTAGCATAGATGATCTCAAAGAATTACAAGATATATAATAAATCCTGTTATGGACTGAGTGAATTAGAGAATGAAAGTATTGATGCTCTTATCACTGATCCTCCTTATGGTATCTCTTATCAAAATCATTATTGGGATAAAGACTTACCAAAAAGAGAGATCTGGGAAGACACCCTAAGAGTACTCAAGGAAGGAAGTTAAGGGCTGGTATTTTCTTCTATTCGTCTTATGCATCGCTTAATGGTAGATTTAGAAGATAGTGGTTTCCTTATAAAAGATGTTCTTTTTTGGTCTTACCTCAATGGAATGCCCAAAAGTAGGGATATTGCTTTGGAGATAGACAAAGAATTGGGAGTCGAAAGCCAGATTATAGGGAAATACAACTATGTACAAGGCTATAAAAAAGACGGAGCAGATAACTATTATACTGATGAACCAAAATATAGAAAAGCCCCCTCTTCTGAATTGGGACAAAAATACAAAGGAGCTGGATTAGCCTTGAAGCCTGCTTATGAACCGATTATTTTAGTACAAAAACCTATTCTTACAGAGAAAAATATAGCCAAAAATGTGATTAAGAACGGAACAGGCGTCTTGAATATTGAACAAACACATATTCCTTATGAGAAAGGAGAGACAAAAGTGGGACACAATCCTCACCCTATGGGTAGAGTCCCTTCAAATATTCTACGAGTAGAGGCTTTTAAAGATGGATATGATAAGTTTTTCTTAGTACCTAAAGTTAGACAAAAGGCAGAGACTTATAATAATCACCCTACTTTAAAACCAGTGGAACTTATGCAACACCTAGTAAAACTGATTACCTTTGAAGGGCAAATCGTGTTAGACCCTTTTTCGGGAAGTGGAAGTACAGGTCTTGCTTGTCTTATGAATGATAGGAAATATATTGGTTACGAATTAGAGACTAACTACTATGATATTTCTTTGAAAAGGATAGAAGACTTAGAGAGAGAACAAATGTATAGTTTATTCTAAATTCTTTTACAAGGAAAAAATAAAATAAAGCACTTCTCCCCGCTGGTAAGTTATATAAGCGGGGAATTTTTCTTTCCTATTCAAAATTATACGCTCCATATCTACTATTGGTGAAATGAACATAACTTTTTCAACAGAATTATATTACATTTCGGTAATTTGCCCAATTCTTGAGAAAACGCAAAGATCAGCTAATCAGTATAGGGGATAACTTTTATTTGTCCGTTTTCATATTCCGCTAAGAAAATCTCTGAAGTATTGTTATACCCTTGTTTTTGTAGCTTTTCAAGCAACCATTCTTCAGTTTTATCCACATCTTCCAGTACATTCTTTTGTATAATTCCGTCAGTAATGATAGGATATTTAGGATTCTCCTCTCCTGCTAATACAATGATAAGTTCCCCATTCTGCTCAAGCACTGCTCTTTTGACATCTCGGATGTAGTATACTCCCTCTTTGCGTAGTTTGAAAGCAAGTTCATGTGCTGTAATCTTAGCTTTCTTGCAAGCGGCTATATCTATCTTACCGCAATTGATAACAATCACAGGTGCTCCATCTATGAATCTCCTAAAGGCAGAACTCTTGGTCTTGAGTTTGCGTAACCCAATGATAAGAAATGCCCAGATGACCAATACAATAGCAAACTGAAAGATAGTAACCGAAGGGCTGTAGATCACTCCCCCAATAATTCCACCTAATACGTAATTTTGTACCTGATCCATAGCTGGACTTGGTGCTAGATTGCCCTTTCCTGACTTATTGATAATGAAGGCAATAGCTAAGAGTCCTAGAAGCAATTTTAGGAATACATCCAAATAGAAAAACTCTTTGGATTCAAGATAAGGAATTGTAAACATATTGTTAATAAATCAATTTGTTAATTAGCTTAATATGCTGTTAGAATGAAAGGTCAAGTCCTATTTCTATAGTATTATAGTCTTTTCTCACCGGTACAATAGGAGCAGTGTCATAGATGAGTCGGTAGGTTCCGCGTATACCTATAGTAGGCGTAATGTTATATTTGAGGTCAATAGCTCCTCCATAGCGTGCTTCTTTAAAAGTACTATCGGGTTTGGTTTGATGAATAGCCGTAGTGGTAAGTTCCCATTGTTCACCCAACTGATGCCTGAAACTGAGTGATAAATGGCTTTTAATACTGCGACTATAAGCATAAGCTGACTCAGTACCCTCAGGAGCAGGGTGTTGCCACTTTTCATATTCAAAGAATAATCCTACTGCGGCAAACATCAAAGAGGAGTGAGTATTTACCAGCCGATAGCGTGATTGTAAGCCCGTAGAAATCTTATTATTCATTCCCCTACTTTCTGCCCATTGTGATTCCACATAAGGATAAACCTCAAAAGCGTGGTCTAACAGATAGCGGTATTCTGTATGTATATATCCACCACTTACGATCACCTTGTTGCCATAAGTAGAAAACTCAAATTTGTTAATCACATTGATAACCCTATCATGCTTTATCAGTAGGTTGAGATTAGCCGTGTTTTTGAAAGTGAGAACATTTTCCTTTTCAGTTTTGAAATCCAAGACAGGTAAGAGGTTCCCTTGCAGTGTCTTGGTGCTGTCTATTGTCATAGTAAGATTTTCTGAAAATAGCATCTGTGAATACGCAGGAACAGAAGACAATAGTGCCAATAATATATAAAATAAATGTTTCATAGTGTTAAGTTATATTTGAAACGCGGCAAAGGTACAAATAATTCCTAAATAGCAATGAGTATATATGTGTAGGATAATA
>NZ_GL872413.1:760356-776045 GCF_000192225.1 Capnocytophaga sp. oral taxon 338 str. F0234 | reverse complement strand
TCTTACCCAAGATCTATACCCAAAAATTTAACTTACTAACGGAACTTACATGTGGTCTATTTTTAACTAAACGCAAGAGTTCTCCTACCCAGAGGACTATACTTGTAGCCCCAATGATAATACACCAGTCTATGAGTTGTAGTGGAGTAACATTGAACATTTTTCCACCAAAGGTAGTGATAAACACCTGTCCTACAATAATTGCTATTGCTATCATTAAAAAACCTTGACTCTTACCCATATTGTGAAAAGCACTCTTTCCGGTTCGGTAGGCTTTCGCATTGAACATATTCCAGAATTGCAACAATACAAATATTGAGAAGAATAAGGAAAGTTCATAAGCCGATAGTCCGTTTTCAGGAGCTCCAAAATGGAAGAAATGACTCAAATAATCAACAAGGGAGAACTGTGTGAGACTAATGATATCTTCATTTTTAAAGTACTGAATAAAGCCAAAAAGCAATACAACAAAGAAACCACCCACCCCAAAGATAGCTTCTACCATCGGAGAGGTGATAATATTCGCTCCTCGTTTACGTGGTTTATCATTCATCACACGGTTGCTTGGTGGTAGAGACGCTAATGCTAAGGCTGCAAAGGTGTCCATAATGAGGTTTACCCATAGCATCTGAGTAACGGTAAGTGGAGATTCCACACCTAAGAAAGCCCCAATGAGTACAATGATACATGCCGCTACATTAATAGTCATCTGGAAGAGGATAAAACGCTGAATATTCAGGTAGAGCGAGCGTCCCCACATCACTGCTTTTCCTATACTACTGAAGGAGTTGTCTAAAATGGTAATATCACTGGCTTCCTTGGCTACAGAAGTACCATCACCCATGGAAAGACCTACTTGGGCGGCTTTAAGAGCAGGTGCATCATTGGTGCCATCACCGGTTACTGCGACTACCTCTCCTCTCTGTTGGAGTAAGTTCACAAGACGTGCTTTATCAAGCGGGCGTGCACGTGAAATCACGCGTAAGTCACCTATGCGCTTCAAGAGTTCAGCATCACTCATTGCAGCAAATTCTACACCGGTGATTTGATTGCGATCGGTACAAGTATCATCCCACAAATGTATTTGGCGAGCAATTTCACGAGCGGTACCCGGAGTATCTCCCGTTACTATCTTTACCTGAATACCCGCATGCAGACACTCTTCAATAGAAGCAGGCACATCAGGACGTACAGGGTCGGATATAGCAGTAACCCCTATAAAGTACAAGCTATTGATTACAAGTTTACCATTTTCGGAAATAACCGTCTTAGGATCCTCAATTATTTTATATGCAAAACCGATAGTGCGCATTGCTTGGCTCTGATATTGCAATAGCTTAGCCTCAAAATCGATCTCAGAGATATCTGAAAGGAACTTACCTCCCTCTCGGCAAAAGGTCATCACAATTTCAGGGGCTCCTTTTACGTACAACACGGGTTTACCAAATGTAGGTGATTGTACCAGTGTTGCCATATATTTACGTTCGGTAGAGAAGGTGAGTTGTTGCAAAATTTCGCTTCCTTCACGTATAGGTAAGTAATTAGTACCTTTGCTGTAAAGCCATAAAAGGAGGGCTCCCTCGGTAGGGTTCCCCAATACATTGGGTTTATCTTTATCAGTAAAATCCAAATAAGCTGTAGAGTTCACCGCCATTGATTCAGCAATGAGGTTATCTGCTAATTGTTTATCAACAAATTTGTTAAAATAAGTCTCATAGATGGTCATTTGGTTTTGGGTAAGTGTACCTGTTTTGTCGGTGCAAATCACCGTAACAGCACCCATTGTTTCGCAAGCATGCATTTTGCGCACAAGGTTGTTAGTAGCCATCATGCTACGCATACTATATGCTAAACTGAGCGTTACACTCATGGGCAAGCCTTCGGGTACTGCCACCACGATTACGGTAATGGCTACCATCACCGTATTGAGCAAGTAGCCCCCGAAAGAAACCCAATCAATATTATCCAAGCTATGAGCAGGGTTCATAAAGTAGAGAAGCAAACGCCCTACTACTACCAGAAAGGCAATCGAATAACTGATTTTGGTAATGATACTTGCAAGTTTTTCCAATTGTTCATTCAGGGGGGTTTTCACTGAACTATCAATCTGTACTCCCTTGAACACTTTTCCATATTCAGTAGCATCACCTACTTTTTTTACTTCAAAAATACCATGACCATCGGCTACGGCTGTCCCTCTACATACATAATTGGAAGGATAAGTAGCTTCTGCTTCAAAATCAGTAGGATTAGTAGTTTTGTGCACCAAAGGTTCTCCTGTGAGGGTTGACTCATTAATGTGTAACGATACAGCTTCCAAAAGTTCACCATCAGCAGGTACTTCTTCTCCTGTTTCCAAGATAATAATATCTCCCACTACTATATCCTTTTTGAGCACTTGGGTTACACGTTCATTGCGAATTACTTTGTAGTAGATATCATCATTTACTTGATTAAGTATTTCAAACTGCTTATTAGCTTTCTGCTCAAAATAAAAAGCCACTCCAGTAGCCAATAGTACAGCAAAGAGAATCCCTACAGGCTCTAAGAAAGCGTGTATGCCTTCATTAGAGACTACGTACTCATAGGTAGAGACTCCAAATGAAAAGACAAGGGCTACCAAGAGAATGATGATAATAGGGTCGGTAAACTTCTCTAAGAATTGCCTCCATAGCGGATCCTTTTTTACGGAAGTAAGAGCATTATGACCATACTTCTGACGATTTTCAAGGACTTGTGCATCGGTAAGCCCTTTATAATGATGTTTTTCTAACATATTCTCTTAACGGGTACTATCTTATTTCTATTGCGCTCCTTGGGGAGTTGTGTCAGAAGAGGATGTTTGAGATTTTTTCTCTGTATGTTCCTCTGCTTCCTCTCTTCCTTGCAGCAGACCATAGGAACTAGCAAGGTTAGAAAGGCTTCGGATATAATTATTATAAATGCTTTCTTGCTTTTTAAAGAATTCCTTATCATCATCCCTGAGAATAATAAGTAAAGAGCTGTAACGACTTAAATCCCGTTCCATCTCTTGATAAAGAGAAACAAAATCTCCAGCAGAGAGCGTCAAATAATAGTCTATATTTTCTTGATATTTTCGTACTACTTCTAAAAACAATTTTCGTGCTTTCTCCGTTTCTTTTACTTGATAATAGCCAGTAATAAAAGGTTCTACGGTGAAGTAGTATCCAAAATGGCTCACAGGAATATGCTTCATAGCAAGGTCAAGAATTTCCTTTGCCTTTTGTGTTTTCCCTTCATTAATAAGTGCTTCTGTAAGGCGAGCGAGGTTACCTCGGAAAACAATACTATTACGGCGTGTTTCTGGGTCATGATAAATATTAGGGTCATTCATATTACCCCAGTCCCATGTTTTAACGATGTTATACATCAGGTCTGCATCTATTCGCCCCATATCATAAGGATTATCCTTATCTATAGGAGTTTTGATAGGCACAAGCTTATAAGCAAGTCCGTCCAACTGGAGGTAATCGCGCATCCAGATATACTCATCATCACTATAGCTACCTCCGGTAAAATAAATAGGTCGTTTCCAATCATTATTGGCAATAATATCAAGCATCATCAGACGATTTTTGCCCATACCAAAAGGGAGCTTGATATCAATATAGTCCACAATTTTATCAGCATCTTCTGGCTTTACAATTCCACTCTTAAGTACATTTTCCTTATTAACAGGGATACGGATTTTATTGGTAGGATAACTCGAATAGAAGAGAGGGGGGGCATCCTCACGTTCTATTTCCATTTTTGTTTTAGGGTCATCACTCCCTACCCATTTCATAAAGTCCTTTATAAGCCATGTTTTGTCCGTTTTCTGGTCAAAGTAAATAGCATCACGGACTCCATAGGCATATTGAGAATGAACAAGCTCGGAAGGAATAGGGTCACTGGTATAGGCTTTCCGTTTCATCTGGTCTATATACCAATCTGTCCCTAAAAGAGATGTATTAATCACTCGTACATCGGTACGATAATGTTCCACCTCCTGCATATACCACATCCCAAAAGTATCATTATCTCCTATAGAGAATATCATGGCTCCATTATCTTTGGATACAGAATCCAAATAACTCCTCGCTAAGGCTCGTGCTGTATAACGATTAGAACGATCATGGTCATCCCAATTCTCTGCTAACATGCGTGCAGGCACCACAAGCAGACATACTATGACCACTCCAGGAGCTAAGTACTTAGAAGAAATGCTTTCTTTAATTAATGAATAAATAGCATACACTCCCATCCCTATCCAAATGGCAAAGGTAAAGAAAGAGCCCACCAGCGCATAATCTCGTTCTCGAGGTTCAAAAGGACGTTCATTTAGGTATACCTTCAGTGCTAATCCCGTAAAGAGAAAGAGTACCAAGGTTATCCACCATTGTCGCTTGCTGGAGGAAAACTGGAAAAACATTCCTATCAATCCTAATAGGAGAGGTAAGAAGAAGTAGGTATTACGTCCTCTGTTATTCTGTTCATCTGAGGGTAGGTGGGATTGAGGATAGCCTGTATGCCACTCATCTATGAAGGAAATGCCAGAAATCCAATTCCCATGATTATTATTTATTTTCCCTTGAATATCATCTTGACGACCTACGAAATTCCATAGTAGATATCTCAAATACATATAATCAAACTGATAACTAAACATAAAAGATAAGTTATCCCAGAAAGAAGGCTTTTCAACAATAAACCTTCCTTGACTGCGACGAAGTATATAAGAATACTGTTCATAATCTCCTGCAGCTAAAGCCTTCTGGAGCTCTTTGTTGAGATATTCTGTTTGCTGGTCATCTATATATCTGGGATCTATATGATACTTTAATGGACTGGTAAGAGCCATATAATTGGCTGCATGCTCTGAACTCCACATACGTGGTAATAAGCCAATATGTTCAGGATTAGGAGCATCTAAAGCATCCTTATAGTTATTGACAATGATGTATTTGTGTGCTTTATAATCCCGTTCATATTTAGGTTTTTCATCTGTATAATCAGTTGTAGGAGCGAACTGATCGGAGTACATAGGTCCTTTGAATAAATAGGTTTTTTGATATTGTTCTAAGTTATAATATGCCAAGAGCAGGCGGGCATCCGTAGGACTATTTTCATTAATGACCGTTCCTGCATTAGAACGAATAGGGATCATCAGCCAAGAGGAAAACCCTATAAAGATAAAAAGTAAGCAGAGAGTAGCTGTCTGTAATAGCTTTTTTTGATGTTTTTGTGCATACCATAGCGTAAAAGAGAACAAACATATAAGCAATACCCCTATAAAAATAGTTCCAGAATTAAAAGGCATACTAAGTTCATTAACAAAAAATACTTCTGTATAGCCAAATAATGCCAAAGTGTAGGGGAGTATTAGCTTGAATATCAAAAGTAATATGGAAATAGAAATCACATTAGCCCATATAAAATTCTTAATATTTTTCTTAAAATGAGATTGAAAGAAATAAAGCATCCCAATGGCAGGGATTGTAAGTAGTGCCATAAAGTGTACTCCAAAGGAGAGTCCTACTACCAAAGCAATTAAAAGTAGCCACTTATCACCACGAGGGTTATCCAAATTATCTGTCCACTTGAGCCCTAAGTAGAACATGGCGGACATGAACAGCATTGCCATAGCATATACCTCTGTTTCCGTAGCATTGAACCAGAAACTATCCGAGAATGTATAAGCCAAAGCTCCTACTACACCACTACCCAACAAAGCAATCGCATTTCCTATAGAAAGAGTCTCTTCTTTTGGCAAAATAATTTTTCTAGTAAAATTGACTATAATAAAATAGAGAAATAATATAGTAAAAGCACTAGAGAATACTGAGATAAAGTTCACAAAAAGAGCTGTCTTTTCAGGAGAGGGAGAGAAAGAAGCAATGAAAGCTCCTACCATCTGAAAGAAAGGAGCTCCAGGAGGGTGTCCTACTTCCAACTTAGCAGAAGTGGCTATATATTCTCCACAGTCCCAAAAGCTTATCGTAGGTTCTACAGAGAGCCCATAAGTGATTAAAGCAATGAGAAATACCCCCCATCCTGTAATGAGATTATACTTATGAAAATCCTTTTGTAAGTTCATTATTTATCTTTTAAAAAAACGGAGCGAAGATAAGCATTTTTATTTTATCAACCTAATAAATTAAGGAGAAAAAAATTTTTTATTTTTTTGTATGAAGTATTGTAAGTTTGAAAAAAAGTTGTACCTTTGCACCGCATTTGAGCAGTGGTCTATGGTGTAATGGTAACACAGCAGATTTTGGTTCTGTTATTCAAGGTTCGAGTCCTTGTAGACCAACTCTTTAAAATAATTCTTCTGAATTGGGTTAATCATATTATTATAGTTTAAAGTTATTTGGAAAAAGCAGCCTTTTATGGTTGCTTTTTTTATTGGTTATTTAAAAAAAAGTTGTACCTTTGCACCGCAATAAACAATGGTCTATGGTGTAATGGTAACACGGCAGATTCTGGCTCTGCAATTCAAGGTTCGAGTCCTTGTAGACCAACTTCTTCAACAATTAATTATTAGTTCTCCATACTAAACTAACTATAAGGTAATAGTAATAACTGCTCTATATTTATAGAAGAGTTCATTTGTAAGAAGAAAACCTTGTAGGTGAGAGAAAGGCTATTACAACTACCCCTTATGAAACTATTTCTGAAAACGGCGAAATAGCACAGAGCATTCTTTAGATCCTCTCATACTTATAACCACAAAGGAGAATATCCTTTCAAATACTCATATAACCAAAAAGGACATTTAGTACAAAAGGAATTTTGATCGGATAATGATGAGTTCACGTACTATTTAAAATACAGATATTTGCGTTTGCATTGTAAATCCTTCTAAGAATCGTACTCCTCTATACGAATTCCCTTTATCATTCAAGCGAGGACTCCATACGGCTATTGCGTAATGTCCTGGCATAATAGCCACAATTCCCCCTCCTACACCACTTTTACCTGGAAGTCCTACACGGAAGGCAAATTCTCCAGACTCATCATAGAAACCACAAGTCTGCATAATAGCATTAATACGTTTGGTATATACATGAGGAAGAATACGTTTGTTATTATGTAAGGTAATGCCATCATTGGCTAAGAAAGTGAATATATAAGCTAAGGATTCACAGGTGAGTTCTATAGAACAAAGTCTGAAATAGAAATCTAATACTCTTTCAGGGTCATTTTCTATATTTCCCAATGATTTTATATAATAGCAAAGAGCAAAGTTACGGTAACCCACCTCCTTTTCAGAAGAAGCAATCGCATCAGAATATTCTATTGTGGGGTCATTGGCAAGCTGACGAACAAAACTCAAGAATTCCTCTTCAGCATTTTTAAAATGCGAGAGCAGGATATCACAAATAACAATAGCTCCTGCGTTAATAAGTGGGTTACGCGGGATTCCATTATTGGCTTCAAGCTGTAATAAGGAGTTAAATGAGGTTCCTGAAGGTTCTACCGATACGCGTTCCCATATACTATCTCCAAAGATATCATACGCCATAGAAAGCGAAAGTACTTTAGCAATACTCTGAATGGAGAATTTCTCTTGATAATCTCCTATGCCAAACTTTTTTCCTCCCAATGTATGGATAGCGATTCCAAACTTATCAGGGCTAATATTAAGTAATTCAGGGATATAGGTGGGTATCTTCCCTAGATTTTTCCCTTGATACACCTTGTTATAAATACCTGTAATAGTTTTAGCGTAAGCCGTTTGCTCATTCATAAGTAATTAGATTTTAGAAAGCATTAATAGTTTTTCGTATAGTTACAAGGCGAGAGAGAAGTCCCTCAAGCAAGTCCAAATGAAGCATATTTGCCCCATCACTCTTAGCATGTGTAGGGTCAAAATGAGTTTCTATAAAAATACCGTCCACATGATTAACAACCCCTGCACGAGCAATGGTTTCGATCATTTCAGGTCTGCCTCCAGTTACTCCTGAACTCTGATTAGGCTGTTGAAGAGAATGAGTGATATCCAATACCACAGGAGCATACGCTCGCATAGTAGGAATACCTCGAAAGTCCACTATCATATCTTGATAGCCGAACATAGTTCCCCTATCGGTAATACATACCTGTTCATTACCACTCTCTAATACTTTCTGTACAGCATACTTCATACTTTCAGGGCTCATAAATTGTCCTTTTTTAAGGTTCACTGCTTTTCCTGTACGAGCGGCTGCTACAACCAAGTCCGTCTGCCTAACTAAAAAGGCTGGAATTTGTAGGATATCCACATACTGAGCAGCCATTTGTGCATCCTTTACCTCATGAATATCTGTTATTGTAGGCACCTGAAAAGTCTGGGACACTTTCTGTAATATCTTTAATGCTTTTTCATCACCTATTCCTGTAAAGGAATCCAACCGGCTACGATTGGCTTTCTTAAAACTACCCTTAAATACATAAGGTATAGCAAGGGTATCTGTAATTTTTACAATTCTCTCGGCAATCCGCAGCGCCATCTCTTCCCCTTCTATGGCACAAGGTCCTGCCAAAAGGAAAAAATTATTAGATTGTAAATGCTTGATATGAGGTATTTTTTCTAGAATCACTTTTTAATAATTAATATGTTATAAACCAATGAACCAATGTTTTCACTACTCTAAGTTTTTAATCCTATTTACTAAAGATTTTATAGATAGCCTCAAAGACTTCTTGATTGATATGAACTTTTGGTGGCTCTCTTTTTATAAAGAGGATTTACAATTTTCTTCTATTAATCATTACCATTAGTCTCTGTTACTTCCTAAAAGCCTATATGCCCAATAGAGGAGTTGTGCCAAGGAACCTAAAGCAGCTACTACATACGTACGCGCTGCCCACTTAAGGGAATCCTCAGCTCCTTTGTATTCTTCTTGGGAGAGCATATTCTTGTCCTTAAGCCATGCCAAAGCACGACCACTAGCATCATATTCCACAGGTAAGGTAATAAAGGCAAAAGCAGTAGTTACTGCAAAAAGTATAACTCCCAATACAGCTAAGTAGTACCCAAAGCCCATCTTAGCTCCTGCTCCCAAGATAAGTCCTCCCAAGATAAGCCACTGGGACAGATTGGAGGAGACACTTACAACAGGTACAAGTTTGGAACGGAGGGTAAGCCAAGAATAAGCCTGTGCATGTTGCACTGCATGACCACATTCGTGAGCCGCTACTGCTGCTGCCGCTGCATTACGTTGGTTATAAACAGTTTCACTAAGGTTAACCGTTTTATCTATAGGGTTATAATGGTCAGTAAGCCTTCCCGGAGTAGAAATTACTTTCACATCATAGATACCATGATCTTGAAGCATTTTTTGGGCTATCTCTGCACCACTCATTCCATTACGCAAATATACTTTAGAGTAATAGTCAAACTTCTGTTGCAATCGGTTACTCACCAACCAACTGAATAAGGCTATTACCCCTATAATTACATAATAAATCAACATAAATACTAATTGTTAATTGTTATTAATTGTATATAGTTCTAAAATCATGCCAAAATAGAAATCTGACAAGATGGCATTCTAAAAGTATCCTCCTTTTTTTCTGTCCTCCATAGCAGCTTCAGTAACACGGTCATCTATACGGGTTTCCCCACGTTCAGAAATACGGGAAGCAGCTATCTCCCTAACTACCTCCTCAAGAGTGGCTGCATTACTCTCTATAGCAGCGGTACAGGTCATATCCCCTACAGTGCGGTAGCGAACCCGCTTGTTAAGGATTTTGTCATTTTCATCTATCTGGATAAAAGGAGAAACAGCAATTAGGCGTCCTTCATGCTCTATTACTTCTCTATTATGGGCAAAATAGATAGAAGGTAAGGCAATTTGTTCTTGTTCTATATAACTCCACACATCCAGTTCTGTCCAGTTGGAAATGGGAAATACTCGTACATTCTCCCCTTTATGAATACGTCCATTATAGATATTCCACAATTCAGGACGCTGGAGCTTGGGATCCCATTGACCAAACTCATCACGTACAGAAAAGAAACGCTCCTTAGCACGCGCTTTCTCCTCGTCACGGCGAGCCCCTCCTATACAAGCATCAAAATGAAACTCTTCAATAGTATCAAGTAACGTATAGGTTTGTAACCAGTTACGGGAGGCAAATTTCCCTTTAGGTTCAGTGAGTCCCTTTGCTTTAATTGTGTCCTCCACCTGGCGTACAATAAGTTCTGCTCCGATGCGTTTTGCCAATGCATCTCGGTAGACAATCGCTTCAGGAAAGTTATGCCCTGTATCAATATGTACCAAAGGAAAGGGAATTTTCATGGGAGCAAAGGCTTTTATAGCTAAGTGAACCAAAGTAATAGAGTCCTTTCCACCACTAAAGAGTAAGGCAGGATGTTCAAACTGCGCGGCTACTTCGCGCATAATATAAATACTTTCTGCTTCTAATTGCTTAAGATGATTCATTGTTAATGACTAATGATTAATGACAAGTGACGAATGGCAATGTTTTTCACTTTTTCAGTCCTTACTGAGAAAGTTTGAATGCTATAGGATAGCGATAGACGATTCCTATTGGCTTACCCCTTTGTAGGGCTGGGGAGAGTTGAGGAAATCCATCAAATATCCTACAGGCTTCTTCCTGTAAGAGAGGATCACCTCCTTTTACTTCTTTTATAGAAAGTTTTCCTTTTCTATCTATTTTAAGGATTACTATTACTCTACCCTGAATATTTTTGTCTATGGCTTCTTCAGGATATTGAAAATTTTTCATCACCCATTGGTCTAAAAATTTTTTAAAAGGAATTTCCTTTATCTCTCCTGTAATGGTATCTGTTTGTAAGTAATAAGGGTGTTTTTCTATCAGGGCAAAAGGGATATCTTCTTCTTCCTGTGCTAGCAAGGGAAAAGAGCTAAAAATAATAGCTATAAGATATAGAATCCTACTTGCTTTCATAATATTTTTAAGAAATAAAATTACAATTTATTTTCTACATATACAAGTCAATTGGCGAGTCTGAATGCAATAGGATAGGCAATGGTAATGCTTACAGGCTTATCTCCTTGTAGGGCAGGAAAGAGCTGAGGGAATCCGTCAAATACCCTACAAGCTTCTTCTTGTAGGAGAGGATCACCCTCCCTTATTTCTTCTATAGAAAAAATCCCTTTTTCATCTATCTTGAATATTACAATTACTTTTCCTTGAATCATTTCTTCTACAGCTCTTTTTGGATATTGTAAATTTTTTGTCACCCATCGGTCTAAAAAATTCTTGATAGGTATTTCTTTTTTTTCTCCTGTAAGGGTATCGGTTTTTAAGTAATAAGGTAGCTTATCTATCCGTGTAGAAGGAATACCGTCCTCTTCTTGGGCATATAGGGAGAGAGTCCCTAAAATCGTTCCTATAAGAAACAGGTTTCTAAAGGCTATCATATTTTTTCTGTTTGTGAAGGCAAAAGTACAATTTATTTTCTAAATACACAAGATTTAGGCTTTAGGTCTGACATCAATAGTACATATAGTATGAAAAACACATATTTTATTCATTATCAAAATGGTAATATTTTAGAAGTTATCTATGACCCCTCCTTTGACTAAATCACTTTCTTTGTCTGAATAAAAAGTTTGTTAAAAAGGGAAAAGTTTAGTTTTAAAACTATAACTTTGTACTTTTATTTACAAAACGTATCATTTATGAATTCCTACAACTCCAAAATTATCAGTGAGGGGCTTACATACGATGATGTATTGCTTGTTCCCCAATATTCCGAAGTACTCCCCAGAGAAGTTTCTATCCAATCCTTTTTTAGTAGAAATATTTCCTTAAATGTACCTATCGTTTCAGCAGCGATGGATACAGTAACTGAGTCCGCTATGGCGATTGCTATTGCTCGTGAAGGAGGTATTGGGGTACTCCACAAGAACATGACTATAGAGGAGCAAGCCCAACAAGTGCGCAAAGTAAAACGTGCTGAAAGTGGTATGATTATAGATCCGGTAACGCTCTCGCTCTCCTCCACTGTAGGTGATGCTAAGCAATGTATGAAAGAGCACAGCATAGGAGGAATCCCTATTGTGGATGATCAAGGTATCCTCAAAGGAATTGTTACCAATCGTGATTTACGCTTTGAGCGTGAAGGGAAACGTCCTATTACCCAAGTGATGACCAGTCAATATCTTATCACTGCTCCTGAGGGAATCTCCATGAAAGATGCGGAAAAAATATTGGAACGTAACAAGATAGAAAAGCTCCCTGTCGTTAATAAAGATAACAAACTTGTAGGGCTTATTACCTTCCGTGACATAGCTAACTTACAAAGCAAATCCATTTCCAACAAGGATAACTTAGGGCGCTTACGAGTAGCTGCTGCTTTAGGAGTAACCCTTGATGCTGTAGAGCGTGCAGAAGCTCTTGTTCATGCAGGAGTAGATGCGGTGGTGATAGATACTGCACACGGACATACACGTGGAGTGGTTTCTGTCCTTAAAAAAGTAAAAGAGCATTTCCCTTCTTTGGACGTTGTAGTGGGTAATATTGCTACTGCTGAGGCGGCTCTTTACTTAGCTCAGGCAGGAGCTGATGCCGTAAAGGTAGGAATCGGCCCTGGTTCTATCTGCACTACTCGTGTAGTGGCAGGAGTGGGCTATCCACAACTTTCTGCAGTAATGCAAGTGGCAGCAATTCTTAAGAGAGAGAACATACAAATTCCCGTGATTGCCGATGGGGGTATCCGCTATACAGGAGATATTGTAAAGGCGATTGCTGCAGGAGCCGACTGTGTGATGCTTGGCTCTCTTTTAGCAGGAATTAAGGAATCTCCAGGAGAAACAATTATCTTTGAAGGCAGAAAGTTCAAATCCTATCGTGGTATGGGATCTGTGGAAGCTATGCAAAAAGGTAGTAAGGATCGGTATTTTCAAGATGTAGAGGACGATATTAAAAAACTTGTTCCAGAGGGTATCGTAGGACGTGTACCTTACAAAGGAGAGTTACAGGAGAGCATGCACCAGTTCATCGGAGGCTTACGTGCGGGCATGGGCTATTGTGGTGCTAAGGATATTACTACCTTAAAAGAAACAGGTAAATTTGTTCGCATTACCACCAGTGGTATTGCTGAAAGTCATCCTCATAATGTAACCATCACTAAGGAAGCTCCAAACTATTCGAGATAACGTAATAATTAGTTTATTATCAGGGAAGGAAAAACTTATCATGATGATTAATCTTAACTAATAAATAAGCTAAAAATGGGTATATATGCATAAGATAACACATATATGCCCATTGTGCATTTAGAAATAAATCTGCATATTCACTTTTAAAAAATATATTGACAATGAGAGTACTTTATCTTATTTTTATTATAGTCATCATTGCACTGGGAGTTACCCATTCAGCTTTGAGTTTTAAGAAATATGAAAATTTCTCAGCAGAAGCCTTTTGGTTTTTTAGTGCAGGATTAGCACTCATCTTTGCAGGAGTAGCCAACCTAATGCATTATCAATTGAAACTATCTCTCACTTTCCATTATTGCACCATCATAAATATACTTTTAGTGATTTTTACTGTGCTATTAGCCATGAAAGTACCTCTACCCACCACCCTATTGGTAGCTGTTTTTTCAGTATTAATGACTTCTTTAATGTTTTTAAACAAGTAAAAAAAGATAAAACCCAATAGAACTCAGACTTCCACCACAAGGAAAGACAATTTGAAATGATCAGAGTCCTACCCAATATAAGAACCATAGCGTGCGAGGATACTATTGACCTTCAGAAGAAATTGACATCCTTCTCCAATATGCTTGTTCTATGAAAGACTCTTGATGATAGCTTCATAATACTCGCTGAGTATTTAAAAAATATTTATACTTTTGTAGTTGCAGAACAAAAAATATTATGAACAGACGTAAGTTTTTTAAAACAACTGCTCTTAGTGGAGGGGCATTAGCTATTCCTCCACTAATGAGCTTCTTACCTGAAAGGAGTATCAATACAGTTGCTCCACAAGCAGGTTGCTCTCTTAGTATAGTATTGGGTGATCTGGAGTTATTTGTTCTTTCTGATGGTTATATGAATGTAGCTCCACCTCAGTCCATTTTTGCACCTCATACTCCTAAGAAAGATTTTCTAAGCCAAATGCAGCAGCTATATCTTAATCCTGCACTAATGCAGATGTCAGTGAACATATTACTTATAAAATTAGGTAGTAAGCGTATTCTCATAGATGCAGGGAATGGCAAACATTCAGGAAAAACAAACATAGGAAGGCTCCCTGAAAATCTCTCAAAAATAGGCATAGCTCTTACTGATATTACCGATGTATTTATCACCCACGCTCATGGCGACCATATCGGGGGACTTACCACTCCTGAAGGACAACTTACCTTTCCCAACGCTCATTATTATATCCACCAAAAAGAATATGACTTTTGGCTCTCCCCAAAGCCCGATTTCTCCAAAACCCAATACAAGAGAACCCCTGAGCAGTTAACACAATATGTAAACTATTCACGCAATATTCTCAAGGCACTTGAGGGGAAACTGCACTTTTTTAAGGAAGGCGACATTCTTTTTGACATTCTCAAAACTGAATTAGCCGATGGGCATACTCCAGGACATACGCTTGTAACTATTACTTCTAAAGGTCGCTCGCTGAAACATTTAGCCGATACTATACATTCACCTCTGTTAGTTACAAAGCCCGATTGGGGCGTACTGTGGGATACTGACTATAAGAAAGGTATTGACACCCGTAGGTGTGTATTAGAGACCTGTTATCAAGAGTGTATACTCACCTTTGCAGGGCATTTACCTTTCCCTGGATTGGGGTATATAAGCAAACCAAAAGAATATCATTGGGTACCTTTTTCTTATGCATCACCAGAAGATATAATATTATAATTAACTAATTAATCAGTAAATCAACTCATTAATATTATGACCTCAGACGAATTTGCAAAGAATTTTTACCTTGAAAAGTTAGCGTTTTTAAAGTTGTGTTTTGAAAAACAAACACATCCTTCTGCTGTAAATGTCAAAATAAAAGAAATGGCACTCACAGATATTCAAAAAGACAAACTCAAGGAAGTAATTGATATTCTGTTAGATGATGTGTTCTACACTATTTTATTGGGGTTAGATGGTGAATGTCCCATAGGCAACATCCAGCAAACATATAAGATATATGACGAAAGCGACAACCTTATTTCAGATTGTGGTGAATTAGAAGTAAGTGCTGGAGATTATTTTAATGATCATAAATATGAAAAACAAAAATGAAATGATTTACTTAGTGGATTTAAGTTGCTAAAAGATAATAATAGAAAGAATAAAAGAGAGGTTCTAAAGGCGTCTCAACCCCTTTTCATTTATAGAAAAAATATTTTATAAGTTCGAAACTGACCAGCTGATAACACTTTATGCACTTACAAATAGCAAATCCTACACTCTAAAGAATAATATTATGAATAATGATATTCAACAACTCATATCACAACAGCATCAATTTTTCTATACCAATCAGACAAAAGAGATATCCTTTAGAATAGCACAACTTAAAAAGCTCAAACAACTACATTAATATATTTATTTACTTAAAGGTGGTAGGTAAATTTTTCATTTTGTTTTCAATTCATTGTATTTCAGCGTGTTATTGTTTTTTTGTTTTGTTTCCAATAATAAAAAAGTAAGGAACTCGGAGGATTATTAAAGCAAAAGGTAAGG
>NZ_GL872413.1:749766-758382 GCF_000192225.1 Capnocytophaga sp. oral taxon 338 str. F0234 | reverse complement strand
ATTCTACCAAAAGACAAACTGAAAAATTTCACTTGGAGGTGGAATTGGCAACATCAGGAAACTCAAAATTAATCATTGATAATTCACATTTATTTTGTACCTTTGCACTCTACATTATAAGTAGGTCTTGTAGTTCAACGGATAGAATAGAAGTTTCCTAAACTTTAGATCCAAGTTCGATTCTTGGCAAGACCACTTTTTAGAAAACTATCTTGGAGTTAAGTCAAGATAGTTTTATTTTTTCTCTAAACCAATCTTACACAAAATAAAATTAATAGGTATTGCCAATAAAGTACCTATAGGAAGCGATAACAATGCTATAGAAAGAGCTGCACTAATATAAAAAGACGATATATATCTTTGTACAAAGTAAAATAGCTCCTGATAGGCATAGCAAATACCCCAAACGATAGGATAACGTATATGAACTACGGTAAGTTCCTCCTCTCCATAAAGAAAAAATCCTATAAAAAAGACGAACAATAACAACAATAGCACACTCATAAAGTAAAACAAAACAAAATCCTTTAGTAACTTACACTTCATTTGTCTTTTGTTTTTATAATCCTATCAAAAATAGTTCCAAAGATAAGGAAAAAGATAAAAAGTACTCCTAATAATAGAGGCTCTCCTATACTTATAGCTGTATTTCTATCTAATAGGGATATCACTCCTTTCTCAAACTGTTTTGCAACTACTTCTTCAAATCGCAGAAACACCATAGAGGAAAAGCTCAGTAATATAAACCACAAAGCAACCCTATATATTACTAAATACCTTTTATAATATCCTAAATAGCATACAGGTAAGAACAATACACTAAGCAGCATAACAACTGTGTTAGGGAATACTACCCATTTGTTAAAATAAAATAGATATATTCCCACTTGCGATAGTGAAATGGTTGCTAAAAGATATAAAATAGCACTAAACTTCCCGAAATGTATGTAGAGTAGGGACATAGTTTATTGTATATAATTTTTATCTAAATCTCCTCCCATAGGATAAAGAAATTCATATACAGTTCTTTAGCAGAAAGATTAGGGTACAGATAACGAATGAGTTTTTTGGTAAGTTTTCCTTTGCTCATTCCTGCAAAGATAAGTTCATCACCCTTATACATGGTTAGTTGCTTGGTCTCCGGTGAAAAATGTATAGTAAGCACTTCGTTTCCGTTTGCATAGAATAGGAAACTACTCACTACATCATTTAGCAAAGGATATTCTTCTTTATACCCTCTTTTATTCCTTAATATCCTTAGCAAACGGTTTCCCTCTGATAGCGGAAGGAGTTCTCTTCTCTCTGTGATATGTTCTTCTTCAGGGGCTTCAGGCCACGAAGTCTCTCTCGTCCAGCCCATACGATGTATGACTACAAGACTATCTATTTTCCCCTGATAGAGCTTGCTAAAATCCATTGCTTTAGGATATTGCGCCAGTGTAAAGCAAGGAAAGAGAAAAAATAAACGGAACATATGCTATATGGTAATTAAAGTTTGTACCCAATTACTAAATCTTGGGCATTTTGCTCTTTTGAAAGCCTTTTAAACACTGTCTCCCCCTTCACTCTATCTACTGTTACAATATCCTCTGGCTCAAAATAGCTTATCAAATCCGTAGACTGTGTAGCGGCAATTACCTGACAGCCTTTTGCTGCTGCCGATTGTATAATTGCCGCCAATTTAGCAATAGCCGCTGGGTGTAAGCCCAATTCAGGTTAGTCAATCACAATGGTATTGGGCAGGTTAGGCTGTAAAAACAAAGTGGTAAGTGCCATAAATCGCAAAGTTCCGTCCGACAAATCTGTAGCTCCAAAAACCATATCGCTGTACTTGTCTTTCCATTGCAGCCTTACCTCATCATTGGCATTAGGCACTAAATAGAAGTCAGAGAAATAAGGGGCTATACTCTGTATTGTCTTTACAATTCTATGATAGGTGATTTTATCTTTTTGGTTGATATGATATAAAAAAGCAGCCAAATTAGCTCCATCTTTATAGAGGTAATATATATCATTTTGTACATTACTCTGCTTGGTAAAGGGCGAGAGGCTTCCCGTATCGTGAAAATGATACTTACGAAAGCCCTCCAATTGCTTGAGGATATAGGTAGCCTCGGGAGTATCACTTAGCTTAAGCTGAGATTCTGTATAAAAGTTATCAATGGACAGTTCTTGCCCCTCAGAAGTAAGCACTTCTCTATTAAAGATAAAGCCATGCTCTCCTATTTTAAGCACTACCTCATAGGTATTACCTCCCTCAAAAGTCAATTGGAAACCTATCTCATTGGTAATTTTCTTTCCTCGGAAAAGCATCTTATCCTCTCCCCCTCTCAGCGCAATATATTCCCTTAGGCTACGGTTATACAGCCTATTAAGCAACTCAAAAAACGATATAAAGTTACTCTTCCCACTCCCATTAGCCCCAATAAGGATATTAATAGGAGAAAGGTCTAACTGTATATTTTTAAAGGTTTTATAACCTGTTAGGTGAAGGTGGTTCATAGTGGGAAATTAGTTTAATCCAGATTCCAATATACATCATTCATCACTTCAGGATCATCAGTTCCTGCGGCTTCTGCAAGCCCAAAATATATTGAATTAAAACAAACAATATATATATATATTCTTAGTGAATAACTCTCTTTAAAGCAGGTTTGTGGCAATCTTTAAGCAATTTATTGATATTTTTCCAGTGTTTTTTTATTTGATTACTAATCTTATTACCAGACATCCTACTTATAGCTTTCTTTGCATAAGTTATATAGTTTCCATAGTTATATGTATCATATTTATACAGCCTTTTTTCTACCTCATTCCATACTACTTTCCTATTTCTTTTAGCTCCTTTGTAAGAGAATTTCTTTAAAATCCGCCTTTTAAAAATCGGTTCCTCATATTTATAAGAATAAGATTTTGCCCTACTTATGTGTCTTTTCATTTTTCTATAATATCCTGAAAGACTTGATTTTTTTAATCTTATATTTTCCCCATCGAATTCAAAACCTAAATAAGTTAGATTCTTATTCCTATTAATAGTATTCTCAAAAACTTGTGCGGATGTCAATTTATCTTTCTCTCTCTTAAATTCAAATACTTGAGTTTTTGCTCTCTGTATCTCTAATTTATACTTTGTAATCTCTTCCATTACAAAATGACAAACCTCTTCTCTGTATTCATTAGGACAAACAACAATAATATCATCTGAATATCTTTTATAATGTCCTCCTATTTTTTGTATGTAACTATTAATATCCTTATCAAAATCTACTAAATAGATATTTGCTAAAGTAGCACTAATGGGAGAACCTTGTGGAATCCCAAATGTTCTTGGTATAATCTGATCCCCTTTTTTAATAGTTTTAAAAGGATGAACTAATTTATGCTTAACCTCAAGAAACTCTTTTTTTTCACAGAAAGCTATTGCATTTTGATTCCTTAAGAATTTTATCCTACTAATCTTCTTTCTTTTAACTGGCTGCTGTATCCCGTTAGCTGCTATTTTTTGAGTGAGAATTTTATCTTGAAAAAAACTAAAAATATCCACTAAATCTACATAACTGAAACGCGTAATATTTTTATATACATTAAAATGATCCATAGGTAATCTTTCCACAGAAAGAACCTTTTCCCATTTCTCTCTTAATATTTTATGATCCAAGTTATCAAAAAAACTAGTAATATCAAAAGCTATCACATAGAAAAAATCCTTAGGATATCTCTTTATTAAATCAAAAACATCATTTGCTATCTCGATATTAGATTTATTAGAGCTATTGGGGTTCTTCTCATCAATTGGAATACTCCTATAAGCACAAACAACATCATTTAATTTATATTCCTTTATAAATTGCTCATATTTATCAGACAATTGATAAGAATAATAGCTAAAAATAAGAGAATCTAAATGACTTGCATAGAAAAGCTCTCTTTTTTCTGACCTTTTACTCTTTGTATTTTATTAGTTCCTTCTGTCTTTATAGGATTTCCTTCCTCATTATATTCCTTACGAAACTTACGGACTAATGAGGTTTTATGGATAAAAGGCAGGAATGAATGTTTAGTTATATTCTCAGGATTAAGTATATAAGACATTACCCTTTTTTTATCTTTAATAGAAATAGGTCTTCCTATATGAGGATATTTTTTTAACTTAAACCAATCTTTCTTCGCTTTTTTCATGCTTTCTTTATAAAAAGAGTAGTGAAATCCAAATGCGGAGCCGTGCTTTTTAAGAAGATAACACTATCTTCATAGAACCATGTATGCTAATACGATATACTAACCAATTAAAATCAATCAATATATCACTCCGTCTTCTATTTGGGTAGAAAAATATTAATGCTATATTTGCACATTCGTACTAAACCTAACATTATGAAAGTTATCCTTCTTACGCTTAAGATATTAATCTTAGCTGGACTCGCTCAAAGTAGAATTATTTCTCTTGAGATTTGTCCCTATGAAATGACATTTCCCTTATAGTTTTTCATATAAGGCCATAGGATTTCTCCTAACCAAGAAACACATAGTTCGGCTATTTCACTACTCTTATATATTTACATCTTCAAATCATATTCTAAATCCCTCCGCAAATATACAAAAAATACTTTGCCAAAGTCAAGATTTTAGCAAAGTATTTTTATCAATATGTAAGTCTGTGACTATTTACTCAAGTACATCTTCCTCCTTGTATAAATATCATAGAAAGCATCGTCCTTGAGGCTATCTATAAACAAAATGCTTTCACCAGTGGATTTCATCTCTGGGCCGAGCTTCTTATCTACATTCGGGAATTTGTTGAACGAGAACACAGGTTGCTTGATAGCAAAGCCCTCCAAGTGTGGGTGAAAATGGAAGTCAGAGAGCTTCTTCTCACCCAGCATGATCTTAGTAGCATAATTCACATACGGTTCCTTGTAGGCCTTGGAGATAAACGGCACTGTACGCGAAGCACGTGGATTGGCCTCTATGATATACACTACATCGTCTTTTACGGCAAACTGTACATTGATAAGCCCCACGGTGTTGAGTGCCAAGGCTATCTTCTGGGTGTGGTCTTTGATCTGTTGGATCACAAACTCACCCAAGTTGAACGGCGGTAAGGTCGCGTTACTATCGCCTGAGTGGATACCACAAGGTTCTATATGCTCCATAATACCAATGATATACACGTTTTCACCATCACATATCGCATCGGCCTCAGCTTCTATGGCGCCGTCCAAATAGTGGTCAAGTAGGAGCTTGTTATTTGGTATCTTACGCAAAAGATCTACCACATGGGCTTCCAACTCTTCCTTGTTGATGACAATCTTCATACCCTGCCCGCCCAATACGTAGGAAGGACGCACCAATAGTGGGAAGTCCAATTCGTCTGAGAGTTTCAGCGCCTCATCAGCTGTTTCAGCTACGCCAAAGCGTGGGTAAGGAATGTTGTTCTCTTTCAACAAGGTAGAGAAACTTCCTCTATCCTCTGCCAAATCCAAGGATTGGAAGCTGGTACCTATGATTTTGATACCATATTTGTCCAATTTCTCAGCCAACTTCAAGGCGGTTTGTCCTCCGAGCTGTACGATCACTCCTTCGGGCTTCTCATGTTGGATAATATCATAGATATACTCCCAGAATACAGGCTCAAAATAGAGCTTGTCAGCCGTATCAAAGTCAGTAGATACCGTCTCTGGGTTACAGTTGATCATAATGGTCTCATAACCACATTCTTCCGCTGCCAATACCCCATGTACGCAGCAGTAGTCAAACTCAATCCCTTGCCCTATACGGTTAGGTCCTGAACCAAGTACGACCACCTTCTTGCGGTCAGTAACCACGCTGTCGTTGGCTATATATTCCTTGCCGTCTGCGCTGCGGATAGGCGCTTCAAAGGTAGAATAATAGTAAGGGGTTTGCGCCTTGAACTCGGCTGCACAGGTATCAACCAATTTGAATACGCGGCGGATATTCAGCTCCTCTCGCTTCTTATGTACCTCACTCTCCCAGCAACCAAGCATATAGGCTATTTGTCGGTCAGCAAAGCCTTTCTGCTTAGCTTCAAAAAGAAGCTGCTTAGGTAGTGTATCTATCTTATAGTTGGATATTTCTTTTTCAAGGGCACAGAGCTCCTCGTATTGTTTGAGGAACCACATGTCTATTTTGGTGATTTCATGGATACGGCTTAGCGGAATGCCCAGCTGTACCGCATCATAGAGTACAAATACCCTATCCCAACTGGGATGGGTGAGTTTTTCAATGATTTGCTCGTAATTCTTCTCCCCTTTGCCATCGGCTCCCAAACCATTACGCTTGATTTCGAGTGATTGGGTTGCTTTCTGTAAAGCCTCTTGGAACGAACGACCAATACCCATGACCTCCCCTACTGACTTCATTTGTAGGCCAATAGTACGGTCAGAGCCTTCAAACTTATCAAAGTTCCAACGTGGTATCTTCACAATCACATAGTCCAAGGTAGGCTCAAAGAAAGCGGAAGTGGATTTGGTGATTTGGTTTTGCAATTCGTCCAAATGATAGCCAATAGCCAATTTGGTCGCTATCTTAGCAATAGGATAACCTGTAGCCTTAGACGCCAAGGCGGACGAACGCGATACACGTGGATTGATTTCAATAGCGATAATATCCTCTTTTTCATCGGGAGACACAGCAAACTGTACGTTGCAACCGCCTGCAAAATCACCTATGCTACGCATCATCTTGATAGCCATATCACGCATACGCTGGAAAGTGCGATCGGAAAGGGTCATCGCAGGAGCTACCGTAATAGAGTCGCCCGTATGGATACCCATCGGATCCATGTTTTCAATGGTACAGATAATAGCTACATTGTCATTCCTATCGCGCAAGAGTTCCAATTCGTATTCCTTCCAGCCCAAAAGTGCCTTATCAATAAGCACCTCGTGGATAGGAGAAGCCTCCAAACCGCGATTAAGGAGCATATCAAAGTCCTCTTTCTTATAGACGATAGAGGCACCCGTACCGCCCAAGGTAAAGGACGGACGTATTACAAGCGGAAAACCAAAGCGTTGGGCAATTTCTTTCCCCTTGAGGAAGGACATCGCCGTTTCTGAAGGAGCCATTGGGATTCCTATCTCGTCAAGTAACACGCGGAATTTCTCACGGTCTTCGGTGATTTGGATCGCATCAATATCCACCCCAATGATTTCCACTCCGAAGTCCTTCCAGATACCTTTTTCGTCTGCCTCTATACAGAGGTTAAGGGCAGTCTGTCCGCCCATAGTAGGCAGTACGGCATCTATTTCGGGGTGAGCCTTGAGGATTTCCACCAATGATTTAGTGGTAAGGGGTTTGAGATAGACCACATCCGCCATGGAAGGGTCGGTCATAATCGTAGCAGGGTTGGAGTTGATCAGTACGGTTTTGATACCGTCTTCGCGCAAGGAGCGCAACGATTGCGAGCCTGAGTAGTCGAACTCACAGGCTTGCCCGATGATAATAGGTCCTGACCCTATAAGCAGAACACAATGTAGGTCGTTTCTTTTTGGCATTTTGTTAGGTGCTTTTATTTCTTTAACAACTTATCCAGTAACTTTTCAAAGTCTCTTGTAGGGAAAAGTTCCTTTCCTTCAATAACTAATGATAAATCAAGTGATTTATTTTCTGATAGTAAAAAAAGATTCTCCTCCGGAAATCCTGACGTTTGAGAAAAATAACTTCTATATTCCTCTAATGTTGTGTTATATTTCTTTCTATGCATCAAAGCTAAAGCAGGCAAGAATAAAAATATATCATCATTAGTAATGGCAAAAGTTTCAGAATATTTTGTTAGTTGCTGTTTGGATTTTCTAATCAGGGCATCGGAATCAAAAGATGAACCCTTTTCAAACCTTTCCTTATCTACCTTATAGCATTGCTCTGAAAAAAATGGTTGAATCCACCCTACTTTGGCTTTAACTTCAATAATAGCAATAGTTTTACCTTCCTTCTCAATTCTAAGATCAGGGGCTGTTTTACCTTGTTGCCTTCTAAGCAAGATCTTCCATTTTTTTCCTTTTAATTCTGAAAGATGATAAAAAATTCTTGCTATATAGGACTCTAATTCACTTGAAATATGAGCATAATAAGCTGTTTCAAAATAAGAGGACTTAAAACTCTGTCCTACCTTCGCAGAATCGTATAATTCATTAACAAATTTCAAAATATTCTCCGTAATAGAATCTCCCGCAATAAAATTATTAGCTATTCTTTTAGCCATTTCATCTATATTGTTATAATATAGTTTCTTATAACTAAGCATTTTCGCTATTGAATTAAAAAAATAGCTACATCTTCCAAAAGAAAGATATAGCTACTATACTAATAAAGAATATTGTTGCCCTGTGTATCCCTTTCGAGTACTGCATATCGGAAGTACAAGGGAGTGCTAACTGACTCATATTCTTAAAGATGTTCATTTAGATGTGTTAAAAAAGAGCGAAAAACGGGGTTCGAACCCGCGACCTCAACCTTGGGAAGGTTGCGCTCTACCAACTGAGCTATTTTCGCTTATTTTGCTTTGAGTAGGTTTGTAACTGTTTTGTTTCTCTATCTACGGTGCAAAGATACAATAAATTTTAATTCCTACAAATTTATATTCAAAAATAGTGTACA
>NZ_GL872413.1:615750-749109 GCF_000192225.1 Capnocytophaga sp. oral taxon 338 str. F0234 | reverse complement strand
CATCCACCTCTGACTCACTCCGTATACCTTTTTCATCTATTCGGCAACACCACTTTACATAGGGATAATATCCTGTCTCATTAGCAGTTACATAGCCACTGGCAACAAGGTCATCACGATTGCCCTCGTCGTCTCCATCATCCATATAGATATTTACTTTTAGCCCCTCATATAAAGTTATGAGCTCTCTGCAAACATTCTCTCGCTCGTCTTTTTGGGAAAACAGTACCAGATCATAATCCATCAACTCATTGAAATCTACCGAAAAGAGCAAATGAGAATTTGTCTTTTCCCACAAGTCCCTCACAAAGGTATAAGCTACTTCATTCTCAGGTTTTATCTGTTGGAGAGTAGTGGGCAGGTACCAGCCATGACCGCCTATTTTTAGGTTTTCATAGTAGGCAAGAGGCTTAACCCTACATCCATGGGTAAACCAACGCAAGGGGTGTTTCTCATAATCTCGTAACAAGCGAGGCGTATCCTCCACCGCTACCAAGGCTACTACTTGCGCTCCATAGCGTACCAGTATTAAGTCACCTGCAAGGAGTCTATCAAAGGTTTGCACGACCTTCTCCGAACAGCCTATATAGCCTGTAGCGATAATGCGACGAGTGTTCTCTGCTGTCCAAGCAGTAGCTCCTGTGGGGTGTAGTTGCATATGCCAGAAATTCATAAGATAGTTTTTGGGCAAAGTTATGTCTTTTTTACAAATTTACAATCCCCTTTTTGTCTTTATTTCCTATATCATATCACCATTACTAAGGTGCCAATGGCGATAAGGGTGATCCCTATTAATGATTTAAGCGTGAAGGCTTCGTGTAGGAAGCAAACAGCTAAGATAAACGTAAAAACGATACTGATTTTATCTACTGCCACTACTTTAGAAACGACTCCCATTTGCAAGGCTTTGTAATAGCACAACCACGAGAACCCTGTGGCAAGTCCTGAAAGGATTAGAAAAAGCCAACTCTTCTTGCTAATCTCTGCTAAGCCACTGCTCTGCTGAGTAATAAAAACCATTGCCCACGCTAAAGCGATTACTACTAAGGTTCTAATGGCAGTAGCGAGGTTGGAATTAACGCCCTCAATCCCTATTTTGGCAAGAATAGAAGTAAGAGCGGCAAATACAGCTGATAACAATGCGTAAACGAGCCACATAATGGAATGATTTGTCAATTAGTAAATGAGTTTGTCAAACAATCAAGGTAACACTTGTCTGATTATCTAATACAGAAAACAAGGCTTTGTACTGACACTGCACAGCTATTGCATTTTCTTTTGGGCAAAGCCCTATGAAATAACTATCGGCGTCTATGTCAATTTGATAAAGAGTAAATTCACTTCTTGATGCCAATAGCCGAAATACCTCAGTAGGAGGTGTGTTGTTGTCTATTTCTAAATCTATTGCTGTGCCTTTTAGTCGTTTGCTTAACAGATTGTAGTTATAGACCACATCTTCCGCAACATCTTTCCAGTCAATGACTTCTAAGTAATCTGCCGCTATCATTTCTGATAGGAAGGTATCGAACATCTCTTCTTCAATCAATACACTTTTACAGATTTTATTGGCTGTACGTGTAGGAATGGAGAGCAGGGAGGCTAATAATAACCATTCTTTATGGAATTGTTGGGATATGGGGATATTTTTAGGGACAATTTTTCCTTTGCCTTCTTGTTTTTTCAATAAGGTGATTATTAAATCCTTGTAAACAGAAAGGCGTTTTTCGAGGCGCTCAATAGTACGACTATCGGTTACAGGTTCATTCTTCCCTATATAATCATACCATTTGTGTCCTTTTTTGTCGGAGATATAATAGGCATATTGCACCCACTCACATTTGTCCTTGATACGACAAATGGCATAGAATACATTTTCTTGTAGGTCTTCGAATATAATACTTTGAGGAATAAGAATGTTGTGCCCTTGTATGGGATCACTATTCTGCTCCGTATGAATAAAGACAATCCCGAAGGGATCTTTTTTGCTAAATTTTTCACCTAATAAGTCGGCGTTATGGTCGTTTAGTTGGGCAAAGTGAGTCATTATGCTTTGGAAATCTTCCAAAAGATAGGGACTCCCTCCGATGCATTTCTCTTCAGCATAGCAACACGGACAGAAAAGAGGTTTCTTTTTGGGAGTAGTTAGCCCCAATATATGAGTTATTTTTTCTAAGAGATTTTTTAAAAACATAACTTATATAATGAGTTAATTTGCTAATTTCTATTCATAAACTCCGTAATCTCAGCAGCGGTTTTGTTGCGGGCTTCTTCGGTTGTAAAACTGTGATCTACTTCGGGCAAGAGTATAAGTTTGCTGTTCTTATACACTTGGTGGTAATGCTCGCCATAGGTATAAGGTACTACCACATCCCAAGTTCCGTGAATAATCAGTACAGACCCTTTGTATTGCTGTGCCGTTTCGTAAATAGGGAGCGTTTGTGCGGTTTTTACATAGTCATGCCCCATACGTAAACCTCTGGGGAGGTCTATATACTCAGGGATATGATGCGGGTTGTAAGTAGCCCCTTGGGTAGTGCCACGTAGCGCATCGTCGCGCAATACCGCTGCAGGAGCACAGAGAGCAACACTCTTAATAGCTTTTTTGAGTTCTCCCGCTACCATTGAGGCTACCACCCCACCTTGCGAATGCCCTACTATACTGATGCCACTCACGTAGGGCAGTTTTTCAGCATAAGCAATCACTTTCTTAGCGTCTTCTATTTCGTTGAGCACCGTCATATCCTGAAAGCGACCTTCGCTTTTGCCACAGCCGTTGAAGTCAAAACGGATACTAGCGATACCTGCCTTTTGCAGTTGGTCGGCAATGGTGCGCAGTAGCGGACGGTCTTTATCGCCACCAAAGCCGTGACAGATAATTACCATACGCACCTTTTTGCCTTTCTCTATCTTAGGCGTTTGCAAGGTAGCGGCTAATTTGCCTTTAGCCCCTTCGAGGGTAAGGTCTTCTGTTTGTTGAGCTTTTGTTGTTTGCATCAGTGTTATAAGGATTAGTACTAAAGTGATAATGTTCTTTTTCATTGGATTTGTATTTGATGATTTAGGGGCAAAGATACGAAAATAATTAGCAAATTAGCTAATTTCCAAATTTGTCAATGACCTCATACGCTCTGCCAATAGGAATTTCTGTTTCCCCTATATACACAAATTGGTGGGTGTAGGAAGTAATGTGTTGTATATTCACAACATAACTCTTATTAACGCGTACAAATACCGAATCGGGGAGCTGGCTGTGTATGTTTTTGAGATTAATCCACGTGATGTAGCGGTCGGTGAAGGTGTGGATAATCACGTAATCTTTCAATGCTTCTATATATAGGATATCGTTATGAGGAATGCGGTAATTGCGTCTATTGGCGCGGATACTGATGTATTGCGTATCGGTAGCTTCAAAGTTGGTTTTCTGCTGAGAGAGCAGTTGAAGATAACTTTCGGCTTTGGCAACGGCTTTTTTAAAGCGTTCGGGGGTAATGGGTTTTACTAAATAGTCGAGGGCATCTACTTCATAGCTTTCTAAGGCATATTGGCTGTAAGCGGTGGTAAAGATAACCAAAGTATGTTCAGGTAAGGTTTTGGCAAACTCCAAGCCGTTTACCCCAGGCATCTCTATATCCAAAAAGAGTAAGTGTACTTCGTTCTTTTTCAGAAAGTCGGCAATGCCTACAGTGTTTTTGAAGGTGCCTAATACACTCAAATGGCTGTATTGCTTTATAAGGCGCTCCATACCGATACGCGCTAAGGGTTCATCGTCTATTATCAAACAATTCATAGTTGTAGAACTAAGGTTACTATATATTCTTGTGGTAGAGCTTCTTGCAACAGCTTAAAACGGTCGCCATAAAGCAGTTCTAACCGCCGGCGGAGGTTAGTTAATCCTATACCGCTGAATTTTTGTTGAGGATTAGGTTGCAAAGGTACAGAATTATGTACAGAAAAGTGTAACCATCCTTCTTTTTGTTCACATTTCATATAGATATAGGTAGGTGCAAGGGCATCAATACTGTGTTTTACTGCATTTTCAGCTAAGATAAGCAGTATATTAGGAGGCAGTTGTATGCCTTGTATATTCTTTTCGTTGTAGGTAATCTCATAAGTAAAATCATCACGGCGCATTGCTTCCAAAGAGAGAAAATCGGAGAGAAAACGCAATTCAGAAGAGAGGAAAACTCGTTCTTCGTGTGATTGGTAGAGCAAATGTCGCAAGAAATCGGATAGTTTTGCGATGCTATATGAGGCTTTTTCGGGGTCAATATACAACAATGTGTTGATACTATTGAGCATATTGAACAAAAAATGCGGTTGTATCTGGCTACGGAGGGCTTGTAGCTCACTTTTGGCAGCTTGTTGTTCTAATTCTTGCATCTTTTCGGTACTTTTTATCCATAATTGGAATATTTTTATGAGTGTGGATAGCATTATAAAGGGCAACAAACTCAATAATGAAAAGATAAATAGGGTAGGAATGGGCAGTGCCATTGCTTTTTTTAGGTCTTCACTGATAACGTATTCTCTCCATATTACTGTGTTTAGGTAATAGGTAATCACTTGGCAAATAAGGAGAACCCCTACAAGGCTAAAGACATAGGTAACAAGCTTTCCCCTAAACAAAAAACGCGGAATAAGCATATAGATATTTAGGTAAAAAGCTACTGTGATAATCATACATCTCTCTATCCAATCCAAGTGGTCAACAAAGCCTTTGTACGCTCCCCATTCTTTAGTGGTTAGGAAAAACAATAGCAATGATACACAAGCAGTTATATGCCTATAGATGCGATATCTATCGGCAATAAGAAACTGCAAGAAGAGATTGTTTTTTAGAAATATATAGGGATTTTCGTCCATAGTTTCTATTGGGTAAAGTCATACCTTTTTAGGTTTTTGAAGCCTGTTATTAGTTTCCTCCGATTGTAATCCCTGCCGAAAGGTAAAAAGCAGGGTTGAACTGACTGGAGCGTGGGGTGCCATCTTCATTTTTGGCTTCAGACTTGAACATCGCAGAGAGTTTACGCTCTTGGTATACACCCGAACGCAAAAAGTTAGCCCCTACTATAATAGGAATACTTAAGTATTTACCAATTTTAAATTCAGGTTGCAAGCCTGTGATGATATTCTGTTGGGTGAAAGTTTCCTTTCGTCCGTTACGTTTTAAGTAAGCGGCATAACCTCCCACATTAGCAACTAATTTCAGATTGAAGTGCTCGCTAAAGTTATACCCAAAAGCAATTTTTGCACCATCGATAGAAGCAGCTTCTATGGTGAATTTGTCGGCAAAACCGCCTTTGTATTTAACATAAAGGGCAGGGAATAGCATAGGGTAGCCAAAGGTGTTATTAAGGGCAGCACCTCCCCCTATTTCTAAGTTGGATTTCCAGTGCCATATAAACACTACAGCGCCATTTGCTACTACATTTTCACCTATATGAATAGACGAAAGACGATTTTCGGGGGTATAGCTTCCTGCACCAAGTGCCATAAGCATAGACCAACGTGTTTTTAAAGGGCGGAGATGAATAGCGCTCACGCCGAGGTTCATCACCTCTGAAGGTAGTTCTTTCCCGATAGGAAAGTTGTGATTGTTCATCTTTACAAAAGTGCCGTTAAGCCCTACACCCCATACAGTAGGTCGTTGGTAAGGGTCGTCTTCCTCAGGGAGTTTCATCGAGAGGGGCACCAAAGCCCCCACAGAGTAAATCATAGCCGAGCCATCGCCTATATTGCTATCGCTTACTGCATCGTAGAACTTGGAATTGCTCATATACTCTGCTTTTACACTGATTTGCGCTGAAACACTTACTGCAAAGAGCAGTGCTATAAAAGTTATTGTCTCTTTCACTATAATAAAGATTTAAGTATTACAGAGGCAAAAGTACAGAAAAACGGATTGTTAGAAGAAAAAGAATTGTTTTTCTATACCAAAAGCGGGAATTGTTAGACTAATAGCTTTTCTATAAAAGCTCTCAGTTCTACAAGATCGAGGTATTTTGTGTAATCAAAATGTTTTTTAGCGTATTTATAGTAGTTTTCTATTGAAAATCTAGGAAGTTCTTTAGAGAGGGCTTTAGCAAAATCTTTCCCTTGGTAATAGACTAAAAACTTCAACTCATCAAAAAAAGACTGTGCTTCAAATAGGGTTAAGAACTCTTGTAGGGTAGTTTCAAAAGTTTTCTTTGTACATTGTTGATTACTCTTGTTAAGTACCTTTTCAATCAGTTGCCAAGCATTAGCCTTACAAGAGCCTAAATCTAATGCATTAGGTAGTGTACCACTCCCTTTTTCCCAAGTAGTATCAAAACTATTGGCAAAACGCAAAGCCCCTAAAGAGTGTCTTACGGCTTGGTAGTATTGTAACTCTTTGGCTACTTTTATAAAGAATGTTTTTACGGCTTCTTCTGTAGCAATTCCATAGTTATTTTCCTGTTCTTGAAGAAAATGAAAAAAAGTCTTTACATCTAATAAATAGTTTTCGATGGTAGTACGATAGCTGTAACAGGTTTTCTTTTCAATAATAAGTCTTTCTTTATTAGGAATAGGTTGGTCAAAATCTCTATCTCTAAAGAGAAGGTAGTCTTTGGATTTTGATAACTCCCTTTCTTGATTATTTTCCAAATACTGGACGATGGCTTTACTTCCTAATTTTCCACCGATGGGCTTGATTAAAATATTGTTCAATCCATCAATAACTTTGTTAAGTATTGTAATATCGTGGCTTTCCTTCTGTCCCTCACAATAAATAGTAATAATTTCAGACATAATTATAATCTAATAAATTGGTCTTTGTCAAACATTGTTGCAACGTTTTCGGAATGAGTAGTGAGTATAAACTGGTTGTTGTAGCCTAATTTAGGCAAAGCGCGTATAAAAGCCTGTTGCAATGGGGCGTGCAGGTGTAGTTCTATTTCATCAATAATAACAATAGAATTATTAATATTATAGCGTGCAAAATCCATCAAGATAGGGAAAATAGCGCGCTCACCAGCTGACATTTCAGAGAGTTCATAGTCGTTTTTGCCGTCGTTTAAAAAGAAATCGGGAGCAGTACTTTTTTCGTAAATATCAAAACGAGGGGTAGCTCCTACAAATTTTCTATCTGTAAAAACCTTACTATATAGTTCTGATATTTTTTGGTAAAAATCAAACGCACCTGCTTTTAACTCTCGTCCTTTTTCAAGAGCTATATGAAAACTATAAGCATTAGCTAAAAAGGAACGAATAGCGTCTAACTGAGAGACATCTCCTTCAAACATATTGTTCACACTATAAGAAGTACGCTGTTCTGTATACCAATAGATGTTACCTACTTTTTCAAAAAGTTTATTTTTATCGATTTCAAAAGAAGTGAGTTGTTTAGCGTATTGATGCCCAAAGAATTGAAAAAGATTTCCTCCTCCCTTACCTCTAACAATAGGCTTCTTTTTTTTATAATCAAAAAAAATGTTGACTGTCTCATTTTTATTAGGGAGATCTAACTTATTCCCCATTTTCTTAAGTCTTTCAGCATAAAGAACTGTTTCATTGAGTTCTTCTTCTGAAAAGTCAATAGTAACCTCTACCTTTAAAGGCATACGTCCTCCGCTTTGTATAAAACGGTATTCAAAACCACTCCAATCGATATCTTCTACACTAAAGTGATCACGTGTAAGAGGGGCTATCATCATTACAATAGCTTGTAACAGAGAACTTTTCCCTGTACCATTATTCCCTACGATAAGGGTCATATCATTTATCTCTCCATCTTTGTGAAAAAAAATAGTTTTTTGTTCTACAAAACGTTTGTAATTTCGAAGTGTTATCTCTTTTATTTTCATATTCTTTTTACTATTGAACTTAGAGAAGGCAAAGTTAGAAATAATTTACTGATTTACCAATTTATTATATCTCAAAAATTTTATCTAAAACAAAGGTGAAAGTTCCTTTAGGGGACTTGTGTACAGCCGATAACATTTTTTCGGCTAATATTTCGGTAGGCATAGGGCGGTAACGTTTGAAGAGTCCTATTTTGTTGAGGAGAACAATCATTTTGAGTCCAAATTGCTCACCTTTTCTATCTGACCCTTTGCGCACTAATACTGAGGGTTGGAAAATGAGCAAGCGTGAGAAACCAAGGGCTTTCACTGCATCCTCTAACTGTCCTTTCATACGGTTGTAGAACAGTTTAGATTGCGTTGTAGCCCCTGCAGCCGAGACGAGTACAAAAGTAGGTATCCCATTGGCTTTATACTGCTGGGCAAAGGCGTACTGATAGTCGTAATCCACGCGCCATTGTGCTTCTTTGCTACCTGCAACGGCTAAGGTGGTGCCCAAACAAGAGAAAGCTACATCACCCTGAAGTAAGTCAGCCCACGCCTCGGGGGTATCGAAATTGACCACGTGAGCGTGTAGCTTGGGGTGGGTGAGGGCTAAAGGTTCGCGCACGAAGCAATGCGCCTCGCTATAAGTGTCGTCGGTTAAAAGTTGTGTTACTAAATCTTTTCCAGTGGCGCCTGTAGCACCGATGATAAGGGCTTTCATTTTTAGGTAAGAGATAAGAGTTAAGAGGTAATTTGTTGTGCTGTATAGGGTGCAAAGATACAAAAAAGTCATTAGTAGAGGCAAATTACTATTTACTTTTACTAATGACTGATGAAACTATATGGGCGAATTGCTATTTGCCTCTATAATATTAAAACCCAAACTTGCCGTTTTGGTTTTTCCACGTTTCTTTTTTAGCAATAGGCTCGATAGTGTCCCAATGTTCTGCTATTTTGCCGTTCTCTACGCGGAAAAGGTCGTAGAATGAAGAATGTACGCCGCCCAAATGTCCTTCGCTTACTACAAGCACAAAGTTACCTTCGCCTAGTACTTTGTGAATGGTGTCGTACTTCATCGTGATACCTTGTTTAGCCATAGCCTGCAACGCACTGCCCAAGCCTGAAAGGTTATCAGGTATTTGTGGGTTGTGTTGCAAATAATTGTCGCCATCGAAATACCCTGCGAGCTTTTCCATTTTGCCATTGACCAAAATATCCTCTACAAAGTTGCGGACAAGCGTTTTATTAGCTTCATTCTTATCCAAATCTTTCACTTCAGTAGTACCATCGGTCATTGTGCGACCGCTGGGGTTAGGTTGGGTAGGTTTGGCTTGTAGGTTGTCCCAGTGTTCCACGATTTTGCCATTCTCGAAGCGGAAGATATCAAAGCCTATCTTATCGCCAAAGAAGTTGTAATCGGTGTGAGCGAATACATAGTCGCCATCTTGGAATACACGCACGGTATTCACGCGGGCAGAGCCAGCAGGTAGTGCTTGCAAGGTAGCCCCGAAGCCAGCCAAACCATCGGCAATGGCGAGGTTGTGTTGTTTGTAATGCTCGGCATTGATATAGCCTACGGGCTCAGCGGCACCTGTTTCAATAGCTTTTAAAAGCTCGGTTACTTGTTGTTTTTGAGATTTCTGTGTCATCATTTCTTCTGTTTTTTGATTTTCTTGATTATTACTGTTTTGAGTGTTGTTGGTGCGAGTCGCACGAACAATTTGCTAATTATTTTCGGGTGCAAAGGTACGGCGGGTTAGGGGCGAAAAACATTGAACTAGTTCAATAAGTGCAAAGTATATAGAAAAACTTATTCCTTTTTTATTATACACGCTTTTCTAACATCATATTAATTTTCTAATTTAACATACGGGTTTATTTTTTCAAATTCTTCAATACTTATAGGCTCGGTGCAGCGAATAAGATAGATATAGGTTTCGTAGCGGAATATTTTTAGGGTTGTTTCTTCATAACAAAAGATGTTATACGAAAAGTCGTATAGGTCGTATTTGTACTGCGAAAAACCTTTGCGCTTAGTGAGTTCGTACACCAACTGGAAAAGGTAATACACCGTTTCTTGCGAAGCCTCAAAAGAGGCTTGCTCGTAGATAAAGGTACGACCGCCTTGCTTGAATTTTCGCAAAATATGGTCTTTACCAAAAGGAAGCCAATGCTCTTCGCGTTTGCGAAAGAGTACACTAAAGAGGATAATGCCGAGTATTAATATAAAAACTGCCATACTTTTACAACGTTTAATTTCACGGTGCAAAGGTACGGCAGTGAAGAGGGGTTTTGCATTGAAGTAGTTCAATAAGTGCAAGATGCACAAGCAATTTGCCAATTTGCTAATTGGTAAATTTGCTAATTCTTTTTCTGATTTTGCTTACAAACTCGTGGGTTACCCCCAGATAAGCTGCTATTTGTATATTAGTAAGCCGGTGTGCAATCTTAGGGTATTGATTCAGAAAGTCGTGGTAACGCTCTTCGGCGGTTTTGCTAAGGGCATCAATCATACGGCGCTGTAGGGCGATATGGGTGCGGAGGGTCATCAGCCTAAAAAGTCGCTCGGTAATAGGGATATGCTCAAAGGCATACCGCTTGTCTTCGGGAGTGATGATGAGCAGTTCACTATCTTCTAAGGCTTGGATATAGAGCCGAGAGGGCGTTTGGTGCATAAAGCTATCAAAATCGGTTACCCACCAGTCTTCAGCGCCAAAGAAAAGCACTTGCTCATTGCCATTGCGGTCGATGTGATAAGTGCGCAAAAGTCCTTTAGTGATAAAAGCCTCAAACCTGCAAGTTTCTCCTTCTCGCAAAAGATACTCTTTCTTTTTGAGGGTACGCAAGCTAAAAAGCGCACAAAGGGCTTCTATTTGTTCGGTTTCTCCGGAAATGTATTTAGCAAAATGCTGTTGTAGGGTCATAAAAATTAGTTAATAATTTGCTTATATGGTGCAAAGGTATAAAAGATAGTGTGTGTTATTCATATTTTTCTATATCAGCATTAGGATTATACAATCCGATAAGGCTTGCAAAGTAAGGTTAAGCACTATTACACACCTCAAATTTGGTGGTTTCGGGCGATTGAATTTCTACCAAAAAGCCATTTCTCAATATTCCTCGCGCATTTTGATAATCTTTATCAGTGCTTTCCATATAAAATAAGCTGTTATTTTGTCGCAAAAAAAGTGTTTTTTTGCGACAAAACTAATACCTAAAACCTGATACCTGAACTCTATATTTTCTTTAAAAAAGATTCTTCTTCATCGCTTACTACCACAACAAAGTCATCGGAAGAGGGAATACCCAGTGATGCCCAGTCTTCTTTGATGCGTTTGGCACAAACGACTAATAGCTTCGTGGCGGCACTGCTCTTTTCTTGCATCTCGGTTTCTTGGTTGAAAAGGTCAAAGAGAGCAGCGTCTTCTTCGTTGGGTTCTATATCTATAGTATGAGCATACTCGGCAGTGTTCCAAAGGTAATGTTTTGCCTCTTTGCCATACTTTTGATATTCTTGTCTCTCGCTTTCAGTACCAAAGCCTATCCTTGTAGGTAGTATGTTTTGGTAGTCAAACGATAGGTTGATGCAGTACAAGGGCTCTTTCACAGGATATGCCTTAATGGTAGGCAGTAATAGTGCATAGTAGCGTTCCGCAGCTTTTTCCGAGAGAGCTTTATAACTGATTTTCTTATCCTTCTTCTGATAACACACATAGCCGGTTTCGCTAGTAATACTATTGAGTTTTCCCAGCATATCATAGGTATAGAGAAGGGTATAATCAATGGGTTTTAAATAATAATCTAATCCTTTTTCCTCCTGACGAATGAGTTTATCCCCCTCATAATACATAGTCTTTTCTCTCCAAGTTTTACTATTATCGAAAGCGGAGTAAGCGGAGTGGATTGATTGTAAGAGTCCATCCTTATAGATGAATATGTTTACACTTAAACATTCTTTCTTAACATAAGGATTAAAGTGATAACAGATAATCTGGTTTTCTTCACGGAAATAGAAATCTTCGTAACATTCGTCTCCACATCCAATATAAGAGCGTCCTACGATAATTTCGTCGTTGGCATTCACGCCATACAAGTATTTATCATCGGTCTTTTCAGGGGTTTCTTTTAGAATTTTACTCTTGGGAAAATTGTGTTCTTCAAAATAAAAAGGCTCTAAAGAAAAGAGTCCCACGCCTCCTGCAGCCCAAAACCAACGCACTACTTGCGCCTCTATTTAGGCTTTAAGTGTAGGGTAGTTTTCTTGTGCTTTATTGAAAAGGTTTCTTACTTGTTCTTTCATAAGTTGATTTATCTAAGCTTGTTATTATTTTACCATATAGATATCATCTTTTATTTGTAGCAGTTGATAGCGAAGATGCTTATTAGTATATACACTGATAGTGCCAAAAGACTCTATTGTTTCAGTGTCATTTGTATAATAGGTTGTAGGGGTTTTTGAAAGTTCTTTTTGATTTTTGATGTAAGAGGATTTTGTTTTAAATCTAAAAGTATAAGGGAGGGTATTTATATCAAAATACAAAATAGTTTCATATTCACCTCCTTTTCTTTTATAACTTTCTACATACAAAGGATTGATATATGTACGTTTAAGAGTTTCTTCTTTTTTAGAGAAGCGCTGTGAATTTCCATCAAAAATATTAGGAATGTCTTGTTGTATTTCTATTGTATCATTTTCTTGCATACGCTCCCCTAAGGAATTGTATTTCTCCATATAGTCAATAACAGATGGTTTGTCGTGGTCAATAGGTCTTGATTTATCATAGATAACTAGTTCGTTCTGAGGGTTGAGGTAGATACCTTCTACAAAGTGATGAAGATCTTCAGGAAGTCTCACAAGGTATTTTGTTCCTTCTGCATGCAATATTCTATAGTCTGATATGTAATGATAGTTTTTATAGACTTTAGGCACTGTTAACCCTTCATATACTTTAGAAAAAGTAACTCCCAAAATACCCATCATAAACCGGAAGAAAGCAATCGTACAGATGATAGCAAGGATACCTATTATTTTCTGATTATAAGCAAAAGAATAGAATATCCATACTCCTAATAGAAAGGGAATTGGGGAAAAAAGCATAGATATATCCCTATCATAACTGCTGGTAAATCTCCTAACAAGGAAGAGGTAAAGAGCAGCCAAGGCGATCCCTACTAGTAGAGAGAGAACAAAAAAGAGAAGAGCTTTTTTCATTTAAGAGTAAAAATTAATTTGCATTACAAATGTACATCTATTTTTTGGATTACACAAAAACTACTAAAAAATAATTAGACGAATATTAATAACCTTTCTTTGATATTTTCGAGGTCTCAGTATATATTAAACACCTTATTCTAACCCCTTAGAATTGAGGAATACATGAGACTGTAAGAAGGTTCTTAGAAGTAGATCCTCTTTTCAGACAGCTTTATTTTTTATTTCTTAATCATTGCTCATTTCTTATTATTTCATTACTTTTGCCCTCTGATTGCCTAATTTACCTATGTCTAAGTTTATTCGTTTTATAAAGAATTGGACCCTCCCTCTCTCCATGGGGATAGGAGCGGTGGCATACTTAGTATTCTACTATGTGGAGGCTTTGGAAGGACTCTCACAAAGGCTTGCTCCTGTGTTTGACAGTATATTGCCTCTGTTCATGTTCCTTATACTGTATGTTACCTTTTGCAAAGTAGATTTCAAGAAATTAGCCCCTGTACAATGGCACTTCTGGACAGCTGTTTTTCAGTTACTTTTTGTATCGGGTATTGTAGTGGCGATTCTTTTTTTACATATCATTGGAAAGGAACTGATCCTTTTAGAGAGCATACTTGCTTGTATTATAAGTCCATGTGCTGCTGCGGCAGCTGTAGTAACCCTCAAGCTCGGGGGTAATTTAGAACAGATGACCACTTATACCTTTCTTTCCAATCTCCTCTGTGCACTACTTATCCCCGTATGTTTCCCTCTGATAGAACCTGCTTCGCAAATGACCTTTTGGAGTGCCTTCTCAATCATAATGCAGAAGGTATGTTTAGTATTGGTGGTTCCTATGTTATTGGCACTCCTTACTAAGAGCCTCCCCCTACTCCATCGCTTCCACCAATGGCTCATACATATCCCTGACCTTTCCTTTTACCTCTGGGGATGCTCACTAATGATTGTTACTGGCACGACTCTCAAGAATATCTTCCATGCACAAACAAGCATATCTTTCCTATTACTCATCGCTTTCTCAGGATTAGTACTATGCCTTTTACAATATGCTGTAGGACGCTTAATAGGTCGTTTTTTTGCTTCTTCTATTGAGGCAGGACAGGCTTTAGGACAGAAGAATACCGCCTTTGCTATCTGGATAGCCGCCACTTACTTACATCCGCTCTCCACTGTAGGACCTGGTTGTTACATCCTTTGGCAGAATATTATCAATTCCATAGAAATATGGAAAAGAGGAAAATACAAGGCTTAGTTTTTCATTATTTATCCATCACTTGCTGTAGCAGCTATACAAGAAATCACTTGAAAGTTAAAAACCTCCCTTTTCACACGATAGCTTTTTCCAGCTTGTAATTCCATAACATTGCTATTTTTAAAACACAAAGACACAACTAATTTGCAAATTAATTGTATCTTTGCACAATCATACTAAATCAAACCTATACAAATATGTAAACGACTTATTGGAAGATTAACAACTTTTTTATGAGAAGACTTACTTATTTAGTTTTACTGCTTATATGGATACCTATCTCAGCACAAGAAGAATCATGGGTGCGTAGTAGTAGCTTAGGATTTCGGGGAGGACTGAACTTTGCTAATTTATCCATTAGAGGGGATGGTGAATATAATCCCACCCAAAAACCCTATGCCGGATTAGTATATACCGATTATGTTTATAATTTTCTTGCCGCTAAGTTTGAGCTCACTTATTCAGGACAAGGAGGCAAATACGAATACTCTGAAAAAAATATTAACGCCGTCTATTCTATCCCTTACCTATCATTAGGCTATGTAATGAGTTTTAACTTTCTCTCTGCAATGCGCTTGGACTGCGGGGGCTCTGTAGATTTTGTTCTAAGCAGAGATTCTCATATCCCTGAGCAACGAATGATAGACCTAACGGGCTTCATGGGGCTTGAACTGCGAATTACTGAGCAACTTTCCTTAGAAGGACGTATAAAAGGAGGTTTTTGGAGTGTTACTAAAGCAAATACCAACGAATATCCTTTCCGATATGACCCGAAAAATGTAGTGTATCAAATAGGGATCCTATATTACTTCAATCTTGATGTATGGAAAGATAAGAAGAAATGATAAGGAAAATACAACCTAATTAATGTTTTATCACAAAATCGCTATTTATCTCTGTTTAAGAAAGAAATAATACAACAATAGCCATGACTTATAACGAATTCCAACAACCTATCGGCGAGTCTCTTCCTGATTATAAGGAAGGACAATCCCCTAAAATACAACGCTTAGAGGGAAAATATTGCATACTGGAGCACCTCTCTGCTGAAAAACATCTCAGCGACCTATATTATTTTTATGGCAAACCATACGCTGAGCTTAAGGACTGGACATATCTGTCTTCCTCTCCTGTAGCCAATAAGGAAGAGTTATTAGCTTTACTTATGAAGCAAGAAGCCTCCACTGACCCTTATTATTTTGTTATTATGGACAAAAAAGGAGGAAAGGCTATTGGTACATTTGCCTTAATGCAGATTGACCCCAAAAACCGCGTAATAGAAGTAGGTACGGTTATTTTCTCTAAAGCACTCCAACGTACCCGAATGGCAACTGAAGCTCAATATTTATTGGCAAAGTATGTATTTGAAACCTTAAGATACCGCCGTTATGAATGGAAATGTGATGCACTGAATGCTCCCTCACGATATGCAGCACAACGGTTGGGATTTATCTATGAGGGTACCTTTCGGCAAGCAATTGTTTATAAAGGTCGCACGCGTGATACGGCATGGTTCTCTATGATAGATAAAGAATGGAAAGGCAATCGTCAAGCCTTTGAACAATGGTTATCAGAGGACAATTTTACTATAGATGGCTTTCAAAAGCATTCGTTAAGTGAACTTAAGAGAAATTTGAGTTGATTTGTAATTATTTTATACTTTCATACATTGAATTATTTAGCAATTATCAATGAAACTAAACTAATTAACAAATTAGTAAATTAAAAAAATGAGTAGTCTTTTTACAATTGGTATTTTCTTGAGTTTCTTCCTATCAACATTATTGTTTAGCAAGTCCCATAAAAGTCTATCCGACAATATACTAGGAGTATGGTTGGTATCTATTGGTATCTATTTATTAAACTACTATCTACACTATTTAGGGTATTGGGAACAATATCCTCATTTAGTAGGAGCTACACACCCTTTCCCCCTTTTGTTTGCACCTTTTGTATATCTCTATGTGGTTACTAACCTACGCCAACCGCAACGACTTTACTGGTGGGACAGCTTGCACTTTTTGCCTTTTATACTTACCTACATACTGATGTTTCCTTTCCTTTTTGGTTACTCCGCTACTGAGAAAACAATAATAGACCAAGCCGATTATCATAGCTCCTATCAATGGTTATTTACGCTTTCATTTATAGCTTTTGTAGTGGTGAGTGTGATCTATTCAGTATTGGCTTATCAGAAAATCAATCAATATGAACAGATGATAAGTCAGCAATTTGCCTATAACGAAGGTATCAGCCTACAGTGGCTACGACTGTTGCTCCTTGGGTTTGGACTGATTTTCTCTGTGATGATAGTGGGATATATAGTGCAATTTCTGTTAGAAGTTACATTAGGAGTTAATATAGAACTTATTTTCTTAGGTCTCTTTGTCTTGCTTATAGGGTTTATTGGCTTCTGGGGCATACGGTATCAGGGAATTTTTAGTGTTGAAAAACAAAAGTTTTTTATAAAGAATTTAGCCTTACCCGACCAATCTGACAATTCAGACTATATTGAACCTTCTCCATTCCCCAAAACTCCTGAATACCACAAATCGGGATTGAAAGCGGAAGATGCAAGGAAACTACACCAACAGTTATTGGATTTAATGAAAAATAAAAAGCCTTATTTAGAGTCGAAGCTTTCTTTAGGACAATTGGCTGAAATGTTAGGTGTACCACCAAATCACCTTTCACAAATCATTAATCAGTACGAAGGAAAGAATTTTTATGACTTTGTGAACAGCTATCGTGTCGAAGAGTTTATCGCTTTGGCAAAGAAAGACATTGATAAGAATTTTAATCTTCTGGGGCTTGCCTATGAAGCGGGCTTTAACTCTAAATCATCTTTCAATCAAGTGTTTAAGAAAATTACGGGTAAAACACCGAGTGAATTTGTGAATTAGGCGCGAGAAGCATAGTTTAGCATGTCCAAACCTTCACGCTCATCCCTCTTTTCGCAACCTCAGACCCATCCACCCCGCACAATTCTTCCGACGAATAAAACCTCCCTAACCCCTTACTTCACTACCAATTAATCATTAATCACTAAACATTAACCATTAAAAAATGCGTCTATTCCCTCACGCTTGGGCGATGCCTCTTGTTTTCTGCTGTACTTTTGCACCAAATTTCAAAAGCAAACAGCATGAAAACTTTTTTGAACATTATCCTATTTTTATTAGTGCCTTTTATAGCTCATGGGCAGAATTTTACTCAAACTATCAAGGGAAAAGTTTTTGACCAAAGCACCCATGAACCTCTGTTGGGAGCTACTGTAATAGTGCAACATTCCGATCCCGTTATCGGCACTACTACCGATGAGGCGGGTAATTTTACACTCTCCAATCTTCCGTTAGGTAGGGTTGCACTACAAATTTCATATATAGGCTACGAAAGTCTTGTGATTCCCGAGGTGATGCTCACCTCAGCCAAGGAAGTAGTGCTCAATATCGCTCTCAAGGAAGCCATTACCGAAATGGAAGGAGTAGAAGTGGTAGCTGGCATCCATAAAGAGAAAGCACTCAACCCTATGGCTACTGTAAGTGCTCGTACTTTTTCAGTAGAGGAAACACAGCGCTATGCTGGCGGGCTTAGCGACCCTGCGCGTTTGGCTTCTGCCTTTGCAGGGGTCTCTACGGGTAACTTGCAGGACAACTCTATCGTCGTACGCGGGAATGCACCCCAAGGTGTGCAATGGCGATTGGAAGGAGTGGAAATCCCTTCACCTCAGCATTTTTCTGGGGGGAATGTCATCGGGGGCGGACTCATTACGCTTTTTAGCAATCAGGTAATTGGCAATTCCGATTTTCTTACAGGGGCTTTCCCTGCCGAGTACGGCAATGCGCTCGCAGCTGTTTTTGATGTGAAAATGCGCACTGGTAACACTTCCCGCTACGAGCATACGGCACAAGTGGGCGTATTAGGGCTCGACTTTGCTTCTGAGGGTCCGCTTTCACGCGCCAAAGGCTCTTCTTATCTTTTTAACTATCGCTATTCTGCTTTGGGATTACTCAATGATTTGAAAATCAATAAAACCGGTCAGCATATTAAGTACCAAGATTTTTCGTTTAAACTAAATTTCCCTACCGAAAAAGCAGGTACATTCTCTCTTTGGGGTATCGGGGGGATTGACAACACTCATAAAGATGCTTTAAACTCCCCAACCGACTGGAAAACTGATATCGACCGCGTGAATAACAATTGGGATACTTATGTGGGTACAGTAGGGTTGCGCCACCAAATCACCGCTGGCGAGTGCAGTTTTGTAGAATCACACGTCGCTTTTTCGGGTACTGATGACCGTATTAGCACCGATTACCTTTCCGATGATGCTTCTGTGTTCACCCCCGATAGCCGACTTAAAAAACAAAACGGCACACTCACTTTGGCGACCTCGCTCACTCATAAACTCTCTCCTTTGGCTACTTTAAAAGTAGGGATTTCATCTAAACAACTTTTCTACAAGTATAACCTCAGCGCTGCACAGGATTATGTGCCTTCCACTTATGCACGTATCGTCAATTCGGCAGGCAACACGCATCTTACCGAAGGCTATGCTCAACTCAAATACCAGCTATCGCCTTCACTTTTGGCTAACGTGGGATTGCGCACTCACTATTTTGGTTTGAGTAAAGAACTCTCTCTTGAAAGTAGGGCAGGATTGGTTTGGAAACTTTCCGATAAACACAGTTTGAGCTTTGGTTATGGCAAACACTCTCAAGGAGAAGATTTGAATGTGTATATGATAGAGGTAGGAGGCGTAGCTGTAAATAAGGATTTGAAACTTAGCGATGCACATCATTTTGTGTTAGGTTACGACTGGATGCTTACCGATAAATTGCGTTTCAAAGCCGAAGCCTATTATCAATATCTGTGGAATATACCAGGGGAAGAGGGTACTAGCTACTCACTTATCAATTTGCGACGGGCGTTGTATCTCAACAAAGCACTTGTGAATAATACCAAAGGGCGCAATTATGGTATCGACCTTACTTTGGAGCGCTTTTTGGGTGATAATTATTATTACCTTATCACGGGTTCTATCTTCAAATCCGAATACAAAGCGGGTGATAATGTGTGGCGTAATACGCGCTATAACAAAGGTTTTGTACTGAATGCCCTCTTTGGTAAAGAATTCTATTTCGCCAATAACCGCAAGGTGCTCGATGTGAATGCGCGTGTGAGTGTAACCGGAGGTGAGCGTTACAGTCCGATTTTGGAAAGCCAATCGTTAGCCCAAAAACGCGTAATATACGATGAAAGTCGGGCTTTTAGCGAGCAATTCCGCACCCTTACCTACGCCGACCTTACTGTGAATTACCGCATCAACCACCGCAAGAGCAGTAGCGTGTTCTCTTTCCAAATGAAGAATGTACTCGGTGCGCCTATCTATATCGACCATAATTACAATTACCAAACCGGCGCGATTGAGCTCAGCAAAGCTACTTTGGTGATTCCTAATATCAGTTATAAAATAGAATTCTAGTGCGAGCCGCACAGGCACTTTTCACTATTCATTATTCACTTTTTACTTATGAAAAAATATAATCACCCTATTTTGTTTTTTACCCTTTCCCTTGTGATTCCTTGGGTATTGTGGTTTGTGGTGGCTTATTGGAGTCACCAGCCAAAAGCACCTAATGCTTTTTGGACAGGCTTTTTTGAATTGGCAGGTTTGTTAGCGCCTATGGGCGTGGCTACCTACCTCTTTACACGCAATAAGGAGCTCTTATCCGACCTCAAAACGCGTTTTATAGGTAGAAATTTGCTCACCAACCGCTATTTTTGGATTACCCTCTTGTTTCCACCCCTTTCCATTGTCGTGGCACAGCTACTTTCGCTCGATTTAGGACATAGTCTCGACCAGTTTTACATTTCGGGAGAGCCTAGTTTCAGTTCAGCTCCTTTCAACGCTTGGTTTGTGCTCTGTTTGGCGCCAGTGGTCGAAGAATTGGCTTGGCATACTTACGGCACTGATGCTTTGCGTAGCAGGTGGACGCTTTTCACCTCATCGCTCATCTTTACCGTGTATTGGGGGTTGTGGCATTTGCCCTTGTTCTTTGTAAAAGACTACTACCAAAGCAATGTACAAGCCGAGGGGTGGCTCTATACAGCCAACTTTTTCGTGAGTCTGTTTGCCTTTGTGTTTATCATCAACTGGCTGTATTACAAATCGGGGCGCAACGTGCTGGTAGCCATATTGTTCCATTTGGTAGCCAATGTTTCCAACGAAATCTTCGCCACCCACCCCGATAGCAAACTGATACAAACAGGCTTATTCGCTGTACTAATGGTATATATATTAGTGAAAGAGAAAAAACTATTTTTCAGTGGAACCTAAGCCCCTAACACCTATCTCCTAATTTGGTTATTAGCAAATAAATACCTACTTTTGTGGAGTAAAAACACCTTTCAGTTATGCAAAAACAAAGAACAGGTATCATTCACTTTCTTACTAAAGAAGAAAGCGGACGGCAACACCCTCCTACGGGTGAAGTCTATTATGCCACCACTCATATTGCGCAACTGGATCAGCCCAATTGGAGTATCGTGATTACCTTTGACAAGCCAATAAAAGAGGATGAATACAGTGCTTTATGCCAAGTGAGATTCTTGTTTGACCACGCCCCTCACCCTATTTTGGACGAACTGAAAGAAATGGAGGTCTATGAAGGCGCTAAAATCGTAGGAAGAATTGTGTTTGAATAATGAAAATGCTATTAAACAAATTACCCTATTTACTGATACTATTTCGGTTTTTATTAGCCCCTACCATCTTGTGGGTGGCATATAAAGTAGAAGAACCTACAGCAAGACTATGGATAGTAGTCTTTATTGTATTAGGATTGTTATCGGATATTTTCGATGGGATTATTGCACGCTATATGGGAGTATGCACCGTGGCAATGCGGCGAATGGATAGTCAAACGGATTTGATATTTTGGCTGTGTGTGGGCGTGGTGTGTTATCACCTGAATCCTACCTTGATAGCTGCCTATCGGTATGAAATCATTGCCCTTTTTGTAATGGAAGGACTCTGCTATGGTGTGAGTTTTTGGCGGTTCGGCAAAGAAACTTGTACACACGCTTTTCTTTCCAAGCTGTGGGGTGTATGCTTATTAGTGGCTTTTATCTCGCTTATAGGCTTTGGTTATGGAGGTTTCTCTTTACTCTTGGCAATCTATTGGGGGCTTTTCTCACAATTAGATGTCATTCTTATCATTTTGTTACTCCCTAAATGGCAGAACGATATCCCCAGTGCTTATCACGCTTACCTACTGAGAAAAGGAAAACAAATAAAGAAACACAAACTATTCAATTAAATAATTAATAATATGAATTATCTGAGGAGATTAAAACAGAGTGGGGAATTTGAGTACTCTCTGGGTGCTAATGCGGATGAAATTAAGCATATAGAAGATGAATTAGGCATATTACTCCCTGAAGTATATGTAGATTTTCTATCGGAATGTGGGTCGTGTAATTATGGAGATGTTTACATCAATGGTATTTACAAAGAAGAGGGTAGCATATCCTATCCCGTTGTAACACTGACCAAGCAACTAAGGGAGGATTTGCATCTCTCGGAGGATTTCATTGTACTACACTACGAAGTAGATGAGTTTCTAACGCTATATAAAGTATCTAATAGAATTCGCCTAAAAGATGCTAAAGTTTTTGGAGCAGAGGTTTGCTGTAATGATAAGGGCATCTTTGAAATATATAAACCAACCCCTATGTTTGATTCTTTTGATGCATATTTTGAAGATTTTTTAGCTTTAGGGGAAGAAGAAGAGTAAACAAATGAAAACAGAAAAAATATTATTAGCAGGAGCAACCGGCTATTTAGGTCAGTATATACTGGCTGCACTCTTAAGAGAAGAATACCCGACCCGCATTGTGGTACGCAACAAATCGAAGCTCTCCCCTGCCCTACTCACACACCCACTATTGGAGGTAGTGGAAGCAGAGGTAACACAACCTGACACCTTACAAGGGGTATGTAAAGGGGTGCATAAGGTGATTTCTTCTGTAGGGATTACCCGCCAAAAAGATGGACTCACCTATGAGCAAGTAGACTTCCAAGCCAACAAGAACCTACTCGATGAAGCCTTGCTCGAAGGCGTACGTAAGTTCATATATGTATCCGTATTCAAGGGAGAAGCCATGCGACATATAGCCATTGGAGCGGCTAAAGAGCGCTTTGTAGATACGCTTAAGGCCAGTGGATTAGACTACTGTATCATACGCCCCAGTGGTTTTTATAGCGATATGACTGTCTTTTTGAAAATGGCGAAGAAGGACAAAATATGCCTATTTGGCAAAGGACAATATGCTATGAATCCCATTCATGGGGAAGACTTAGCCGAGGTCTGTGTCGCCCAATTGGAGGGTTATGAACGGGAAGTCAATGTAGGAGGAGCTGAGATTTTTACACAAACAGAGATGGCTCGTTTGGCTTTTGAGGTACTACATAAGCCAGCTAATATAAGTTATTTACCTGACTGGGTACGGCGTTTGATCCTAAAAATGGGCAAATACCTCCTCCCTAAAAGTATCTATGGTGCTATAGAATTTTTCCTTACCATTATGGCAATGGATGCTGTAGCTCCTATGCAAGTAGGTAAGCATCGGTTAAAGGCGTTTTTTGAATCTATAAATTCATCAGCTGATAGATATTATCTAAAACGATTAAAACAGAGTGGAGAATTTGAGTATTCTCTAGGGGCTAATGCTGAAGAAATTAAGCATATAGAAGAGGAATTGGGCATATTGCTTCCTGAAGTATATGTAAATTTTCTTTCAGAATGTGGTTCTTGCAACTATGGCGATGTGTATATCAATGGTATTTACAAAGAAAAAGACAGTATATCTTATCCTATTGTGGAACTAACTAAACAACTAAGAGAGGACTTACATCTCTCAGAGGATTTTATCGTACTACATTACGAGGTGGACGAGTTCCTAACCTTATATAAAGTTTCTAATAGGGTACGCCTAAAAGATGCGAAGGTCTTCGAAGCAGAGGTTTATTGCAATGATAAGGGGGCCTTTGAAATCGACAAACCTACGCCCATGTTTGATTCCTTTGAGGAATATTTCGAAGACTTTTTAGACTTAGCAGAAGATTAACCCAATGAAAACAGAAAAAATATTATTAGCCGGAGCGACCGGTTATTTAGGTCAGTTTATATTAACTGAACTCTTAAAAAAAGAATATCCTACCCGCATTGTAGTGCGCAATAAGTCAAAAATAGCGCCCGCCTTACTTACCCACCCATTATTAGAAGTAGTCGAGGCTGAGGTAACAAAACCCAATACTTTACTCGGTGTGTGCAAGGGGGTTACCCAAGTGATTTCCGCTGTCGGAATTACTCGGCAGAAAGACAAACTCACCTACGAGCAAGTAGATTATGCAGCTAACAAAAACTTACTTGACGAAGCACTGCGCTCGGGGGTACGTAAGTTCGTATATATTTCCGTATTAAACGGCGAAGCACTACGTCCTATTGCCATTGGGGCTGCCAAAGAGCGTTTTGTAGAGGCTCTTAAAACCAGTGGGATGGACTACTGTATTGTGCGACCCTCGGCTTTCTATAGCGATATAGCCACCTTTTTCAAGATGGCAAAAGAGGACAAAATACGTCTGTTTAGCAAAGGACAATACGTCATGAATCCTATTCACGGTGAGGATTTAGCCCAGGTGTGTGTAGCGCAATTAGAGAGCTCCGAAAAGGAAGTGAATGTAGGAGGGGCTGAGGTGTTCACCCAGTATGAAATCGCTGCTTTGGCTTTCGAGGTGTTACATAAGCCTGTGAAGGTCAGTTTTTTGCCTGATTGGGTACGGAAGTCCGTTTTGAAAATAGGCAAATATCTCTTGCCTAAAAGTGCTTACGGCACTATAGAATTCGTTTTCACCGTAATGGCAATGGATTCGGTAGCGCCAATGAAAGTAGGAAAACATAGGCTGAAGGCATTTTTTGAGGAACTAAACCAAAAATAATACTTCCTTAGGGAAAACATCAGCCTCTCCCAAAGTACATCTATATACCCTAAGAAAAATGAGAAGAAAAGTCTTTCCTAATGGAAAGACTTAAAATTTTCCTCTATTTTAGCCACGATTTTCTTAGCAAGTCGGAGGGCTTCAGTACCTTGTAGAAGCGTTACAATAGGAGTGGTATCATTCTCAATAGCATCGGCGAAGGTTTCTAATTCGTTAAGGATTGCATTGGAAGGGAGTACCTCTGGATATTCAAAGTATATCTGCTTACGTTCCCCTTCAGCATTCTGGAGAACTATATCATATTCATTAGGTTCCTTAGGAGCATCCTTCATGCGCACTACTTCCACTTTTTTCTCCAAGAAATCCACTGAGATATAAGCATCCTTCTGAAAGAAACGGCTCTTACGCATGTTCTTCATGGAGATACGACTTGCCGTAAGGTTTGCCACGCATCCGTTCTCAAACTCAATACGAGCATTGGTAATATCGGGGGACTTACTAATGACCGCCACTCCACTGGCTTCTATGTGTTTTACAGGGGATTGTACTACACTCAGGAGCACATCTATATCATGAATCATCAAGTCAAGTACTACGGAGACATCTGTTCCTCTTGGATTGAACTCAGCCAACCGATGTGCCTCAATGAACATAGGGTTTTCAATAGAATGTTTAGCAGAAAGAAAGGCAGGGTTAAAACGTTCTACATGTCCTACCTGTCCTTTAAGATGCTTTTTCTCTAATAGGTGAAAAATTTTCTCTGCTTCTTCTACGGTACTGGTAATTGGCTTTTCAATAAAAAGATGTCTGTTCGCCTCAATAGCCTTCATAGCACACTCATAATGAGAGAGTGTAGGAGTTACAATATCCACTACTTCCACTGCCTGAATGAGTTGGTCTATATTATCATAATAGGTATAGCCAAACTCCTCTACTACTTTTTGGGCTTGTTCTCTGTCTGGGTCATAAAAGCCCATGAGTTCATATCTTTGAGATTGACTAAGGAGTTTCAAATGAATTTTTCCTAAATGTCCAGCTCCTAGAACTCCTATTTTTAGTTTACTTTTCATCTTAATTCATAATTATTTTTTAGTAATTTCCATTTTCTCAGCGAAATATTCACAGAAATCACGCATAGTGTCGGTCATTTTTTGGTCTTGTGTCGCTTTATAGAAAGTATCTGCCATAGTTTGAAATGTTTGGTAAAAAAAAACCTTCATTTCATCCAGGGGCATATCCTTTGTCCACAGATCTATTCGGAGGGCTTCTTTGGTTTTATGATCCCATACTGCCAGAAACATAGCTTTTGCTTCTTGGCGGGAGATCCCTCCATCAGGAGCATCCCAAAGGATCCGTTCAGGGACACGGTTTTCATCCAGTTCTACTTTCAAATTTATTTCAGAAGTATGATTCATTTTCTATTTTTTAGGTTTATAATTTGCCTTTTTAAAGAGTTCCTCCGTAGAAATTAATCCTAATTTTTGGAGAGCCTCAGGATGTTTTTCCATATATTGTTTCACAATAGAAAGCCCTATGAATCGTCCTACACCTCCAGGGGATTGGTTGTCCAATTCTAAATAAAATTTGGAGAAAGGAGCTATATCGATAAATCTGCTAAGTATCTTTCTATCGGTACTATATAGGAGTTGATTTTCTATAAAATACCGCCATATTTGAGCCTCATTCTCCTGTGCCCATTGGTATTTTTCCTGAGTATATTTTAATATATCTTTCTCTTGCATAGAAGGTAAGAAACGTTGTGCTAAGTAAAGTATTTTTCCTTCATATACCATAGCATCCAAGAAAGTAGCATTCCGCTCAGGAGGAATGATTGCTCGAGCAAAAGCTAAAGCCACATCCACGGGGAGATACTTTTTATCCATTTCCTGTGCTATATATCCATCAATATCCACATAAAAGGGATGTTTCGCTCCTAAATAATTGTCCAGACCTATGACCAGTAAACTGTCTGCATATATCACTCGAGAAGAATAATCCACATCAGAGGTTACGGTAACTACCTTAACAGATTTAAAATGAGGAAAGTAATACTTGATATGCTGGTAAATACGCTTAATTTCTTTCTTCTCTTGAGAGAAATCTCCGAAAGTTCTCTCTGTTTCCGAGAAGAGCGCCCTTTGTAAAGAATCTGCCTGTTTCTCAAGCCATTCTTCATCTGTAGTATTTTCAGGAAAAAAAAGAGGATATTTAGCCTTTATTTGAACGAATTCTTTAGCAGGGGTATGAAAAAAAATAGAATCAATTCGTAATACCTTCACTTCCATAGGAATTTGAGCTATCTTCCTTTCAGTACGGTTACATCCTAATAGGATAAGACTTAGTGTTATAAATAAAAAATAGAAATATTTCATCTTCTAAAAATTCAGTGGCAAAAATAATAATTTTTATCGGAAAAATCACTAATTTTGTTGCTAATTTGTAAAAACAATGATGAAAGCTACTTATCAAAAATATACCCTACAGTTCAAGCGACCTGCGGGTACCTCGCGTGGGGTACTAACCGAGAAACCTACTTGGCTGCTGACCATAGAAGATAACGGACGTCATGGTATAGGCGAATGTAGTCCGCTGCCAGGTCTAAGTATAGACAACCTGTCCGATTACCAACACAGCAAACTTCTATGGACTTGTAATCATATTTCCTTAGGCAAAGATATCCTTTGGGAACAACTCAAGAGCTACCCCTCTATCCAGTTTGGAGTGGAGCAGGCTTTCCGTTCACTAGAAGCCCAAGAGGAAGGAGTGCTTTTTCCCTCAGCCTTCACAGAGGGGAAGGAGGCGATCCCCATCAATGGGCTCATATGGATGGGTGATAAGAACTTCATGCAGCAACAAATACGAGAAAAACTCTCTCAAGGCTTCCACTGTATCAAGATGAAGATTGGGGCTATAGATTTTGAGACAGAATATGACCTCCTTAAAGGCATTCGTCAGGAATACACACCTTCTGACATAGAACTTCGGGTAGATGCTAATGGTGCCTTCTCGCCCCTCGATGCCTTGGAAAAACTCAAACGGCTTTCTGACCTACAGCTCCACTCCATAGAACAACCTATTCGGGCAGGACAGTATGAGGCGATGGCTCACCTTTGTGAAACCTCTCCCCTACCCATTGCCTTGGATGAGGAACTCATAGGTATTGTTTGCCCTTATCGGAAAGAAGAGATGCTTCAATGGATAAAACCTGCCTATATTATCCTAAAGCCTTCACTCATAGGCGGGTACAAAGGTAGTGAAGAATGGATTTCTCTTGCAGAAAAAGAAAACATAGATTGGTGGGTTACCTCAGCCCTTGAGGGAAACGTAGGGCTTTCTGCTATTGCTCAATGGACTTTCACCCTAAAGACTAATATTCCACAAGGTTTGGGCACAGGAAGTCTCTATACCAACAATTTTCCAAGTTCTCTGAAAGTAGAAAAAGGAAAACTCTGGTACAAGCCTACATCCTCCTTATCCTGAATATGTATGTACACTCATCTGTGCTGTAGGTAGGTAGTTCACACCAAACCAACATATTAGCAGAAGAAGAAAAGCAACTCCTACAATTACAAAGCTCTGAAAAGGTTTCTTTTCTTTGTGATTGTACTTATGATGAAGATACACTAAATAGCCAAGCCATGTGATAAAAGCCCATGTTTCCTTAGGATCCCACGTCCAATAGTGCCCCCAAGCCTCCTTAGCCCATAATGCTCCAAAGAGCAAGCCAAAGGTGAGAAATACGTAGCCGACCTTAATGAGCTGGTCGGTTATTAAGAATACTGAATGTACCTCTCGTCCTTTTCTATAGCGATAGATGCCGTAGAAAGCGGTGAGTGAAGCCATACCCAGCATCGCATAAGCAAAGATATATACGATAACATGTGGGATAAACCATACACTCTGCAAGGCAGGCATCAGGGCTTTGTTCATCGTGTCGGGGTGAGTGAAGGTAAGCATTACGAACACAATCCCCATTACAGCCGAGTAACTAAGCATCCACTTTTGGCGATAGAGCAAGTAGATAGCATAGCCTATAAGCCCCATAAAGAAGGCATACCAAATACGTGTTTCAGCAAGGGTACGTAAGGGTGGACGCTCTAAGCTTTGCCAAAGAGCCACAATAAAAACCCCTACCCCTAAGGTAGCCACCAAATGACCGATAACCCCTATCTTTCTGAAGGCTCTGTTTTTGCTATAAATAAGCACCCCTCCTAATAGCCACAAGGCTACTGATAAATAGGTTACTATATCAAAATAAGACCACATTATTAATGATTAATTTTTAATGATTTGTCATTATGAATAGATTAAGAACTCTAATCCTTTTACTTTTTACTTTTTATTTTTTACCTCAAAGAGCATTGCTACACCTCCTGCAATAAGTAGGAAAATACCAACATAAACTAAGGGTAGCCAAGGGTCAGAGATAAGCTCTACGACACTGAGCTCTGACCAACGTCCCATGCGTTCATCATAACTGACCTGGTATATGCGCCATCTATCTACTTTGATAGGATGATTTACCTCTATTTTCTCTTCCAGGATCTCATTTTTCCCTTTTTGGTACACCAATATTTTTGATTGAAATTTGCGAGCCTCAGGGGGTGCCATCACTAAGGTATGTTCTTTGTCCAAATCAATAGCACGCGGTGAAAATTGGAAATTCCCTGCTGATATCCAATCGGTTTTCTTCTGATGAGTACGAAGGTCTTCTACAGTTACTTTAGCTGCATTAGTCGCTCCCCACATAGTATGATTCACATAAGTGCTATCGGTATTTGGAATTGCCTTTTCAAGATATTGGTGTAGGGTAATCCTCCAGTGAAGTAATGTGGTACTCTCCTCGTCTTTCTCAAGCATAAAACCCTGTGGTTTTTCCTTAGGTAAAGCTGAACCTGTGGAATCTATCACGAAGAGTTTATTAGGGTAAATATCTATACTGAACTCCTTGAGTTCTAAAGCAAGAGGGAGTTGTACTATTTGGTTATCCTCCGTAAAGGCACGCCATTCGGGCTTATCCTTGTATAAGTTCATCTTGAGACGTACAATATCACCTTGTCCCAATATACCTGCGAACATCGTAAGCCATAAGCCAAAATGATTGAGGAGGAAAGGGATATTCTTTCGTTGGTATACCATCGATCGCTTAAGGATAGAGAACCAAAGATTCATCAGTGCCAATAGGAAGATGATGCCAAAGTACCACGTTTTGGTAAGATCCTCTAAGCCCAATTTGCCCACGAAGCTATGAGCCACTTCTTAAGGATTTACATTGATACTTCCTAACCCGATAGTGAGCGTCCCAAGGGTTACGACTGTAACAATAGCAAAAGGTGCTGAAGAGAAGCGTACAATAAAGTTCGTTTTCCTACAGATAAAATATACAGCCGTAGTGAGTACCACAAAGGCAAAGCCCTCTATCACATTGTAAGGAAAGCTAAACCAGCTTTTGCTAATACTCCCTAAGGTGAGTTGTAGTACCAACCCTATCATAAGGGATACACATGCTACGAGAACAGCGAAAGGATATTGCTTCATTTGTTAGTGAAAAGAAAGCCCCAAAACTTCCTAAGAGGAACAATCTGCAAAAGAGATTATAAATTAAGGGGTCATTATGAAAATAAATATTATTAATGAGAAACTTTGCCAAAGTTTGAGACTTTGGCAAAGTTTGTATTTATTGCCTATATGGGCAAATTGCCTCTTGCTATATAGACAATTTTTGTTTTATGGGCAAATTACCTTTTGTTATATAGGCAAATTTTGTTTTATGGGCGAATTGCCATTCGCCCCTACATTGTCATTTGTAATTCATCATTACTTTTGAGTTACTAAACGACCTTCTTTTTTGGCTTCTTCTATCCATTTAGGGACGATTGTCTCCAAGAAGCGTTTCTTAGCAGCTTTTTCTTTTTCCATATCCAAACCTATTTCTTTTTGAGCTTTGGCTTTAGTGCTGATATCAGGCATTACGAAAGCTGCTTTAATATTCAGTTTGTTAGTGAGGTTATCCATATCAGTTTCGGCTTGCATAGCAAAAGTCATACCGTCACTAAGTACACGCATAGCTTCTACTGGAGCATGAAAAGCAGCACCATGGGAAGCGGTGATATAGTCCCAACGCCATTGAGATTTGCGTAACAAAGCCAAAATAGGTTTCATTTGTTCTTCAGTAGCACCATTATCCCATAAGAATTTGGCTTTAAAGTGATCCTTAGCCAATTGCTTTTCTAAACGGTTGCGCAAAGAGAATACAGCATTTTGACGGTCTTCAACATTTTTAACCAATTCTTTTTCACTTTGACGGTGGCAAGTTTGGCAACTTGCTGTTACGTTACGTAAGGGACTGCTAATTTGGTGATCAGAGAATTTCACAGCGCCATCGGTTTTGTAAGGCATGTGACAGTCAGCACAGGATACACCACGTTGTGCGTGGATACCAAATTGTGAAATTTCAAAGTCAGGGTGTTGTGCCTTGATAATAGGAGTACGGCTTATTTTGTGGACATAATCTGTCCAACCGGATTCATCATAATATTTCTCCATATCCTCCACTGCTTTTCCCTCATCCCAAGGGAAGGTAAGATATTTTTTATCTCCTTTGAAATAATACTCTACGTGGCACTGAGCACATACAAGTGAACGCATTTCTTGGTGAGTAGCCTTATTAATATCGCGACCTTGGCGAGCAAAAGCCTCAACAAGAGCAGGCTGAGAAATAGCAAGACTCATTGTTTTGGTATTGTGACAAGTAGCACAACCAATAGGGTTTACGATCTCACTACCCCACTTGTCCCAAGGAGCACTATAATAAGCTTCCAATCCTACTTTCTTCATTAGGCGAGGTACATCAGGGCTTTTACAAGTCCAGCAAGTACCTGGCTGGGGAGAATGTGTAGAATCGGTAGGGGCACCCGTACGGAGGATTTTGGTAACATCCTCAATGGCATGCATGTGTCCGCGCGGAGCATTGTATTCCTTAGAGAATGCATAACCTGCCCAAAGTATGACCATTTCAGGACGTTGCTCAAGCATATCGTCATCTTGACTGCTCATATACTTAGAATGAAAAGTGGTATCGGCAGTAGCTGCCCAAGAGTCATACTCGCGAGGATAGAACGGTGCATACAGTTCATTACGACACTCTTGATCGGCAAGGTTATTACCTTCTTTAGCAATTATTTTAGCTTCCGTTGATCTATTCATTATTGAACTTGCTAGTAGTCCTAATAAGAAGGTAACTATTGCCAATATACCTGCAATTAACCAATGTTTCTTTTTCATCATCATATAAATTATAATTTCATTTTTAGTGTTACTTTTTACTTTTAGTGGCTATTTCTTGTAGCCAATCGGGGATATTAGCGCTCATGTCATCAATAATAGGTACAGGAGCGTCAGGAGTAGCATTAAGTCCACGTACACGGCTGTGTGGCACCTCACGATGGCATTCCCAGCACAATTTACCATTATTGGCATGTGCCATAGGGGCAGTTACCTCACCCGCTTGTACTTCACTGACTAAAGTACTGTGGCAACGGATACAGTTCTCTTGTACTACCTTTTGTCCTGGAGCATGCATTTTTATTACTTGGGGTTCCATTCGAAAAGTAAACATGGTCGCATGGCGAAGCCCATCATTAGCTTTGAAATAGTACTTGCGAAACACATTATCATGAGGTACATGACAATCGTTACACACGGTATTACGTCCGTGTGAGGAATGAGACCATGTAGCATACTCAGGTTTCATAATATGGCAGTTTACGCACGCATTAGGATCGTCGGACAGGTAGGAATGAGCCTTAGAGATATAAAATACATACCCACTAAGTCCTATCAGTATTCCTACTAACGCAGGAATAAGGAACCGAAAAAAGCGATTCTTATTAACTGGAGTTTCTTTATTGGATACTGTCATATATACTATATATAGTTAAACTTTTTAATATATCTGCGTTGCAAAATTAAAAAAAATTTTTAATTTTGCAACGCAAGAACATCATTTACAGTATTTTATTTTCATTCTAAATAAAAATACTATATTAATTTCAAAAATTATAAATATGACATATTATGAAAGTTAATTTTTTATCTATCACAACATTGGGCATTGGTTTTATTCTGTGTCCCAATCTAGTGAAAGCACAGGAAGAGATTTCTACCACAGAAGGTTTGGATACAGAGCCACAAAATGCTTTCACTCTTTCCGCTCAATTACGCCCGCGTCTTGAGTATCGCAATGGTGCCTATCGCCCTTTACAAGAGGGAGAAGCCCCTGCTATTCTCACTAATAACCGATTGCGACTGAACTTTGACTACAAGCACAGTGATCGTTTGCATCTATACGTTTCTCTGCAGAACGTAAACGTTTGGGGACAAGCCCCTCAAATACAAGCGGTGGATAGAACAGGAGGCATGTCGGTCTTTGAAGCGTATGCGGCTTTCCCACTTGCCAATACACTCAATGCTAAGATTGGTAGGCAGGTAATCGCCTTAGATGATGATCGTATCTTCGGGTCACTTGATTGGCACCCTGCCGGTCGTAGTCATGATGCTGTGAATCTCAACTGGATGCCTTCTGAACAATGGACTCTTCGCAGTTTCTTTGCTTACAACCAGTCGGGCAATGCAACAGCATTATTGAACGTAAATACCCCCAGTGGGCAACACTTTACCCCAGGGGCTGGACAAGACTACCAACACTTAGAAGCCCTCCATGCCCATTACAGTATTAGTGAAGCACAACAGCTATCATTCTTGTTTGCTAATTTAGGATATCGTACAGATAACAGTGCCGACCAAAATATGCAAACGTTTGGAGCATATTATACTGGCAAAAGCAACCCGTTAAGCTATAGTGCTTCCGCCTATATGCAAACAGGTAAAAATGCTAGTGGTGCTAAAAAGAGTGCTTTCTTACTCGCTGCAAATGTAGGTTATAGGGTTACCCCTTCCTTTGGACTCACTGCTGGAGTAGATTATCTCAGTGGAAATGCTTCTGATGATACCTCCGGCAAGGATAAAGCCTTCAATCCTTTCAGTGGTACTAACCACAAGTTCTATGGCTTTATGGACTATTATTATGTAGGATTCACCCCTAATGTAGGCTTACTTAATCCTTATCTTACTGCCAATGTACGCACTGGAGAAAAGAGTAACCTCAGTGCTACCTATCACTTTTTTGCGCCCGCTGCTAAGTTTAAAACTGATAAGAAACACAATAGTCTCGGCAGTGAAATAGACCTTGTGTACAACCTAAAACTACAATCCTTCATTGGATTGCAAGTAGGGTACTCTACTTACTTTGCTAATGATGGAGCGAAAGCGCTCAAAAATACTCCCAACGCTCGCAGCTACCAAGATTGGTTCTGGTGTAGCCTCAACATCAATCCAGAAATATTTTCAGCAAAATTTTAAGGAATTCCTAAGAGGAGAGGCTTTCTGAAAAGGATAGCCTCCCCTTTTTCTTTATTTAGTACCTCAAGATCACTTCTTATTATCCAATAGAACTTCTGACTTCTCCAAGACAGCCCCATTATTCCTTAAAAAACTTCTTCTTTTATAGCATAATTCTCATAAAAAAATCGGATATTTGCACCAAAATACAAAAGAATGGAACAGGTTTATATCTTTACCCTTTTTGCACTTTTTGTTTTAGCCACTTTTGACCTTACTGTAGGGGTGAGCAATGATGCGGTGAACTTTCTTAATTCCGCAGTGAGTTCACGTGCTGCCAAACTTCGCACTATTATGATAGTGGCAAGTATAGGGGTTGGAATAGGAGCTATCTTCTCCAATGGAATGATGGAAATCGCCAAGAAAGGTATCTTTAATCCGGAGATGTTCTATTTTGAAGAACTGATGGTTATCTTTGCCTCCGTCATGTTAGCAGATATTGTTCTTTTAGACTTCTTTAATAATATAGGCTTACCCACTTCCACGACTATCTCCATTGTTTTTGAACTTTTAGGAGCTTCTGTAGGGGTTGCTTTTGTCAAGGAATTAAAGGTCAATGATAGGATTATTCATGTAATAGATGCTGTAACGGATTATATCAATACAGGCAAGGTAGGGCAGGTAATTTCAGCCATCTTTATGTCGGTATTCATTGCTTTTGTAGTAGGTTCCTTTATACAATTTATCACACGCCTTATCTTTACCTTTAATTTTGAGAGGAGGATGCGCTACTTTAGTGGTATTGTAGGAGGAATTTCCCTTACTGCCTTAAGTTACTTTCTAATCATCAAAGGATTAGGAGGACTTTCTTTTATTCATAAGGAGCAATTAGAATGGGTAGAGACCCACACCTCTCTTCTTCTGGGGTGCTTTTTTATTTTCTTTGCTTTCTTAGGGCAAATACTCTATTGGTGTAAGGTAAGCATCTGGAAGGTAATTATTCTTTCAGGAACTTTTGCTTTAGCTATGGCTTTTGCAGGGAATGACTTGGTTAACTTCATTGGAGTCCCTGTCGCTGCTTGGGATTCCTTTCAACTATGGGAGGCTGCAGGAACCCCCAACCATTCCTTAACGATGGAAGCTTTACGAGAGAATGCACAGACTCCTCAGATATTCTTACTGCTGGCTGGTCTGTTAATGATTCTTACCTTATGGTTCTCTAAGAAAACTTTGCATGTCATGCAAACCGAGATGAAACTCTCTCAGCAAAGTACTGGAAAAGAAAGATTTGAAGCTACAGGGCTCTCTCGTGGCATTGTCCGTTTCAGTGTATGGATTACCTCTGTGTTGGAAGAATTTATTCCCAAGAAAATATTAGAACGTATAAATAGTCGTTTTGAGAAACCCTTAGAAAGAGAAGATTCCTCATACGACAAGCCTGCTTATGATGTCATTCGTGCAGCAACCAATTTGGTAGTCTCCAGTAGCCTTATTGCTGTAGGCACTTCCTTCAAACTTCCCCTTTCCACTACCTATGTTACCTTCATGGTAGCTATGGGTACTTCACTTGCTGATAGGGCTTGGGGGAGAGAATCTGCTGTATTTCGCGTAGCAGGTGTGTTCAATGTTATTGGAGGGTGGTTTATTACCGCTGGCGCTGCCTTTGTTATGGGGCTTATTATCGCTGCTATTCTCTTCTATGGGGAAATTTATGCCCTAATTACCATGATATTCCTTGTAGGTTATCTGGTCGTTAGAAATGCTATTGCTTATCGGAAAAGACAAAGAAAAGAGAAAGAGGCTCAGAAGAAACGTTTTAATAAAGAAGACCTTATTACCATCAGTGGGATTATGAAAATTAGCTCCCAGAATATTGCAGGAGCCGTACAAACCATTGATGAACTCTACAATGAAGTGATAGATAACTTAGCGGTAGAGAATCATAAGGGATTAAAAGTTTGTAAGAAGAAAGCCAAAGCTCTCTCCTCCGATATAGAAGATCTGAAAAGTGATATTTATTACTTTATCCGCTCCATTGATGATAGTTCTGTAACTTCCAGTAAGTTCTATATTCTAATCTTGGACTACCTCCATAGTATGTCCAACTCTATCAGCTTTATTGCGGACACTAGCTATACTCATGTGGATAACAATCACAAAAAGCTAAAATACAATCACATACGTAACCTGAAGACCATCTCTGAGAAAATGCACCGCCAATTCCAGAAGATATTAGAAATCCTTAATATCTCCATGTATTCCAATTCTACAACACAGCTTATCAAGGATGTAAATGCTATTAAGGATGAGATTTCTGAGCTGATAGAGAAACAGATTCGCGACATTCGTACCACTGAGTCCAGCCCCAAGAATACCAAACTTTATTTCAGTTTGTTATTGGAAACACGGGTATTGATTCGTTCTATCATTAACCTAATGACACTGTTTAAGAACTTCAAAGACCAATACAAGGAGATTTAGAATAATAACCAATGATTATAATAGAAAAGTGCTTACAGCCCAAAACTGTAAGCACTTTTTAATGGTAATAGGTTAATGCTTATCGTAAGCGTTAATCATTGAATCATATTAAAATCCTAATTCTTTTTTCACATCATTGAACAGGTCTTTACCTTCAGCTACAATCACTCCTGCTCCTGTAGCGGAGTCCAATACATACTGATAACCCTGTGCCTTAGCTACCTTCTGTACAGCCTTTTTAGCTTTTTCCATAATAGGTTCTATTAAGGTTTGGCTCTTCTTTTGGTATTCTTCAGCAGCGGTTTGTTGTGCTTGACGGATATTATTTTGCATAGTCTCCAAGGCTCTTTGTTCCTTTTCAAGTTCTGCTTGTTTTTCTTTAAGTTGAGCTTCAGTAAGAGCATTTACCTTACGTTGGAATTCTTCTACTTTCTTTTGATATTCTTTTACAGAAGCTTGGATATCATTGGTATAGGATTGTTCCAATTTTTGTAACTGCGCTTGAGCAGCCTTCATTTCAGGCATTTCTTTAAGGAGCTTTTGAGAATCAATATGAGCTATTTTGACTTGTGCCATAGCGATAGTTGTTCCTCCAAGGATAAATGCAGCTGTAATTACCCAATTTCTAATTTTTTTTATCATTTTTCTATGTGTTAAATTATTTATTATTATTTGTTTGTTGCTTTTGTTGTTGTGCTTTTTCTGCTTTTTTCTTTTCTATTGCTTGAGCACGTTCTTGTTCTCTTTTTTGTTTTTCTTCTAATTGTTTTTGCTTGATACGTTCTCTTTCTTTCTGTCGCTTATCAAGGCTTTCTTTATATTTTTTCTCACGTTCTTCTACTTTACGCTGTCTTTCATCTTTGTACTCAAAGTTAAGGTTTTCCTTAAGCAAAGTACTTATTTCTTTATTCCTGTCCTCTGCATTATCTTTTCTCTTGAGCAATCGCAGAACTATCTTGGTAATATCATTTTTCTCATCTGCATAGATAGAGGCTGCATCGTCTGAGGTAAAAATATAATCATATTTTCTTGTTTTTCCTATCTGTTGTGCTATATTGAACACTTGGTCTTGGATAGGCTGGATGAGCTTCCAACGTTGTGTGATATAATCCCCTGTTTCGGCTCCAAATCGTTTTTGCTTATAATCATCCAAGTTCTGTTGTAATACTTGAATTTCTTCCTCTCTATCTTTGACCATCTCAGAGGTAAGGAGGGGCTTTTCAGCTTCAAGCTTTTCCTCACGGCTTTTTATATCGGCTTGCTTCTGTTCAATATCTTTCTCCCACTGAGCCACCTTTTGGCTAAGTTGTTCACTGGCTACCTTATATTCGTCCATGTTATTAAGGATATAATTCATATCCACATAAGCTATCCGTGTTGCTTTCTGTGCAAACAGTGGAAAGCTTAAGCACAACAAAAATAATGAAAAAGAAAATCTTTTTTTCATGGCACTTTAAAGACTATAAAATATCGTGCCAAAATTAAGCATTTTTTTTTGAATAACTCTGTTTTAAGAATTATTTATGCTTACTATAATGTTTTTTTAAAATCTTTATTAGCTTCTCACTCTTCTCTCAAGGACATTCCCAAGAGATATCTTCTACAGGAGAGGTCATTTCAGGACGGTATTCATAATGCCACCATTCTGAGAAAATAGACTTAAAATTGTACTTATTCATTACCTCCTTAAGTAGTTTACGATTCTCTAAGACCTCCTTAGGCAACTTAGTATAGCTATGGTGTGCTTTTTCTCCAAAGAAGTCAAAAGGTGTCCCCATATTGAGTTCTTTTCCTGTTTTAAGTTCTACTAAAGTAATATCCACAGCAGCTCCCCGATTATGCTTAGAGCCCTTAGCTGGATTGGCCACATAATGGGTGCCTGGTAGGATTTTCCACATCTTCTTTTGGATAGAAAGAGGGCGATAACAATCAAATATCTTAATTGCATACCCTCTTCTTATGAAATCCTTCTGTGCCTCCAATAGTGCTTTAGCAGTAGCTTTCCTAAGATAACATTTAGGGCAATCATACACCTTTTGTTTGAGAAAATTGTCAGTGGTGGCATACTTCATATCCAATACAAAATCCGAAGAAAGCTGTTCTATATTCACAAACTTGGTATGAATATCCTTAACAGATTTCACTCTTGGAAGGCTATCCTTAGGAAAAGTATGAGCTCCTATATGGATATTCCCCATCATAAGAAAGGTTATAAGGATACACACTCCCCTACTATACATCAGATAATTAATATTCATAAAAATAGTTTAATTAGGCATCCTTAGCCATCTGAGAAGTTCTTTGTAAGAAGGTTTCTTTCCATAGGAAAGGATTCCTATGCGATAGATTCTGGCTGCCACCCATAGGGCAAGGAAGAAGAAACCGTATAATAGTACTAAGGAAAGTATAATCTCTCCCCATGATACCCCGAAGGGGATACGCATGAGCATTACCACTGAAGAGGTCAGTGGTATATGAGAGAATATGACAGAAACGCTTCCATGAGGGTCTTCTATTACTGTAAAGAAGCCAATATAAATGGCTAATATCAAAGGGAAAAGTACCGGAAGAAGGAATTGTTGTGTATCTGTTTCACTATCCACAGCAGCTCCTATAGTAGCATAAAAGGAACTGTATATCAAATACCCTCCAATAAAGTATAAGAAGAAACAAATAGATAGTTTTACCAAAGGCAAAAGGCTTAGTTCCTTGAGTAAATCTGCTATTATATGAGGATTGGAAGTAGCCCCAGCAGTTCCTTGTAGAGAGGGTAATAGTGACAAAAGCAATATTCCCAAGAGGAGCCAGATAAGAAATTGAGTAATCCCCACCAAAGAGGTCCCTATTATCTTTCCTAAGAGCAAGGTATGGGGTCTTACAGAAGAGACTATCACTTCAACAATGCGATTTACCTTTTCCTCTATGACACTGCGCATAATCATATTTCCATAAACAATGATAAACATCATTAGCAAATAACCCGCTGTTCCTCCAAAAATAAGCCGAAGCCAACTTGCCATCTGAGAACTCCTATCTCCCGAATAATTTAGTAAAGTAATGGAAACATTCTCTTTAGCATTGGCTATCTGTGAAGGATTGATATTCTCCTGCTGTAGATTATGAAGGAAAAGACCTTGCTCTATAATTTGTTGTAATTTTTCTATAAAGGAAGGGCTTGGAGACTCTTCACTGAAGAACTGAAAATGGTTTGCTCTCTTATCTATATACAGGAATCCATATACTTGTTTCTCTTCGGATACTTTTTTGAGCTGTTCCAAACGACCCTCGGTAGTGTAAGTATAAGTGATTCCCTTCTCTTGAGCAAAAACTTGCTCAAAGTAACCACTCTCATCCAAAATATCAACATGATGTTGGGTTGCATTGTTCAACTGAGTAAGGTAAGCAATTAATAAGGACAAAGCAATCACTGCTAATGGACTTAAGAGTGTCATCAGTAAGAAAGATTTATTGCGTACCTTAGTGAGGTATTCACGGAAAATAATAAGGCGTAACTGTTTCATAACTTGTGCAAAGTTACAATTTTATCGGCAATTATCCAAAGGGTTTTTCACAAATAATAACTATTCTTTCCGCTTCTGAGGTTGTGGTGAAGAACAGATAAAGATTTCCACCTTCCTTGATATGGAATTGCTTACGAATCTGCTCAACAGAGAGAGGAAAGTTTCGTATAGTAATATTTGCCTGAGAGATTGCACTTTGCCTTACCATTGTTTTGGAAAAAGGTATTTTCTCTTTTATCCTAAAAATACGTCCTTGAAAATCAAGCAGATAATTTTCTCCTATAAGTAAATGAGAATCAGGCGCTACCTTCATAAGCCCATACTCTTGAGCAAGTAAATCAGTAGCTCCTCCCTTGAGAATAGAAGCATTGGGCTCATACAAATATTTTCCTTCTGTCCCATAAAATCCCACCACTGCTTTTTGTTTTTGTGACAGATAAAAAGAGAATATATCTGAACGATAAGCACACATATTAACCATTCTAACAAGTGTATTGGTTCTTTCCTTCTTTAATAAGAACAAAAGTTCTTTAACCTCATTTTCTACAGCTACGATGTGTACTTGAGCGGTTTGTGGAAGTTGAATAAGTGCCTGAGTGATATCCAGCATAGGAGAGGTTTTTATCAAGAGGGTATCGGTATATTGCCAAAGAAAATCCAAAGTATCAGGGACATTGGGTAAACAATCCTCTAAGAGGAAAATTCGCCTCTTCTGGTTATCTCGCCTTGAAGGATCTAAATAAATCACATCAAAGAAAAATCCCTTATCATAAAGATACTTATATGAGTCCTCACTTACACAGTGAATCTTGGCTTGTAATAGCTTGAAATTATGCTGCACAATTTCAGAGAGTTCCTTCTGAAGTTCGCAATGCGTAACACTTTTGCATCGCTGAGAGAAGAAATAATCATCCACCCCGAAGCCTCCTGTGGCATCAAGCAAATTTCCACTAACCAAAGAGGCTTTATAACAAGCTGTAGCTTCAGAAGAGGCTTGCTCCAAGGATAGCTTAGCCGGATAATAAATCCCCTCTGTAGCATACCAGAGAGGAAGTTTCGTTCTACTTCTTGCTTTTCCCTCAATCTGGGTGGCTAATTCTGCAGAGGTAATCCCCTCAAAAGGAGATTTTTTCAGAATGAGATTTGGAATATTAACTTTCAGATTCCTCTGTATAAAAGCCTGTACATCGGAATATAATATTCTGTAGTTCAGCATTTTATATTTTAGAAGTAAGCATTTGAACAAATTTATTATTAGGAAAAACTGCCTTAAGAATGACCTTGAGTACAGTATAAGCAGGAATTGCCACAACCATCCCTACAATCCCGAAAAGAGTTCCACTAATTAAGGTAATCAAAAATATCTCCAAAGGATTGGATTTTACTGAATTAGAAAAAATGATTGGCTGACTGAACACATTATCAATTAGTTGAGTAATAAGAAATCCTATAAGCACATAGATAGTTTTAGGGAGTATTACGCTTTGTACATCCGCATCCATAAAATTAGAAATAGTAAGTACAGAGATTACCACAGCCCCTATGATAGGTCCCAGATAGGGAATTAGGTTCAGCAGTGCACACAAGAAAGCTATAATCACAGCATCCCCTACCCCAAAGATAAGCAGCACAATGGTTAAAAGTACAAAGATAACGGTTAGTTGCAAAAATAATCCTACAAAATAACGAGAAAGTAAGTTCTTAATCTCCTCCAGTGTTTTCTTAATCTTAGGCAATCGCTTAGGATCTGCCAAACTTAAAAAGGAGTTACTAATAGCCGTTCCATCCTTCATAAAGAAAAAAGCAATGAAGAAGACCGAAAAGAGTCCCATGCCTAAGTTACTGATAATCTCAATAAAACCATTAACCACTGAGGAGACATCCTGCATATTAAGCAATTCGGGGATATTCGTTATATTGGATTCCAATTTCGTAAATCCTAAAGAAAGAAGAATATTATCCAAAAAGAGAAGAATATTATCATTCAACGCCTGGAAATCAATAGAAGCCAAATTCTTCCCTTGCGTAATTAACATAGGAATAAATAAACTCATAAGTCCTATAAAAAAACACATAATAAGCCCTATAGAGGTAATGGTTGCCCAAGTGTTCTTAAACTTTAATTTTTTCTTTAGGAATTGTATTATGGGACGTCCTATTAAGGCAAGCACAGAAGCCAATATAACATAGATAATTACATTCTGTAGCTTGTAAATTCCCAAGCATAGGAGGAATACTCCTACAATCATTCCTACGGCTTTAAGGATTCCCTGAGCAATTATATTTGCATTCATATTTTTCATATTTTCATTCAATAGTTGCTAAAATCATTCTATCATGATTTGATAAATCTTTTTGTAATACTACTTTTCTAAATCCTTTCCTATTAAGCATTTGTATCATTTCTTTTGCTAAGTATTGATTCATTTCAAAAAATAACTTTCCTTGCTTGGACAAATGTTGATGGGCTAATTCTGCTATCTTTTCATAGAAAAGCAAAGGATTATCATCAGGGACAAATAGTGCCAGATGAGGTTCATGTTCCAAAACATTAAGCGCTATTTCTCTTTTTTCTGAATTCCTTACATAAGGAGGATTGGAAACAATAATATCAAAAATCCGTCCTAAGTGTGTTACCTTTAGAATATCTTCCTGTAAGAAGTGAACAGAAACCTTATTCTCTTTAGCATTCCTTTGAGCTACTTCAAGAGCTTTTTCACTTATGTCCAAAGCAAAAACTGTAGCCTCAGGCAAGTATTTTTTTAGGGCAATTGCTATAACTCCACTACCGGTGCCTATATCAAGAATTTGTAAGGGGGTATTCTTAGGGGTTTCCCGCAATATCCATTCCACTAATTCCTCAGTTTCTTGTCTGGGAATCAACACATTATCATTAACAAAGAAAGACATTCCATAGAAGTAAGTTCTATGAAAAATATACTGTATAGGGACATTTTTCTTAAGCTCACTCAGTACTTTTGCTACCTTATTTATCTGTTCTATGGAGAGTTCTCTTTCTCTATAGAGAAAATAATCTGCTTTATTGATTGCCAAACACTCTTCAATAGTAATGAAAAATAGACTATTTCTCTCTGTTACATCATACTGGATAAGTTCCTGAAGGAATTGATTTTTAAGTGTTGTGAGTATCATTGCTTATTCTTTGCCTTACTTCCAAAGATTCCCTGTATCAGTTGCTTAAAGGTTTCAAAATCCACCTTATAAGTAAGTCCTACCCCTTGAGAGTAATCTATTTTATCAATAAGGTATTGTTGTAATTCATTCTCACGGTTGAATATCTTAGCACTAAGCCTACCGTCCTTAGTTAGAAGGAATTGGACTTCAAAATCTCCTGCTACAGCCGTTTGAGTAACTCCTCCTATAGGAATTCCTAACTTTCCATTAAAGAATATCCGATCCGTCACTTGAGTAGAGACGGTAATTCCTAATCGGTCAGAGCTATTGTAAGTTCTTTCAGGGGTTACCGTACCACTCTCATAGCTTACCCCTAAGTTAAGCTTATCATCATCACTCGATAGCAATTGATTAAAAATACCTGCTGCAGTCTCCAGCATATTGTAAGATAACAGTTTTTCCCCTGCAGTAGCATCACTCATAAAGTTCCCTTGTGCCAAGAGAGAGAAAGCTTGTAGCTGTTTCTTATCAGAATCCTCCAGGCGATAATTCAGTTCAGAGACCAGGCTCGGACTACTATCAGGGAAAGTAATATCAAAAACCGTTTGAGGGTGTGACAAATCTCCTTGTAAGTTTATCACCACTTGAGTTTGTATCTTCCTATTGTATTGATTGGAATCCAAGAGAACAGAGGGATTTACATAAAGAGTATAGGCAGCTTTTAGGTTTTGTAAGGTTGCCCCCATGGGGTCTCCATTCCATGAGATAGAACCATTAGGGAGTACCTTAAATTTCTTATCAATCAAGCCTTCATACTTAAAGTTATACTCTCCTGTAGTTGTGATAAAGTCCCCCCACATATTGAACTTACCATTGGTATTTATTTCTAAAAGAACTGTTCCCGCACCACGCCCTATAAGGCTTGAATTATTCTTTGGGTCTACGATGATTTCAATTTCTGCTGAAGGAAGAACATCCAAATCAAAATTCATTTCAAGCCCTTGATAGGTTTTTGAAAGGGTTTGTTGGTTATTCGCTTTTTCCTTAGAGGTAAATGTAATAAAAGAATCATCTCCGACCGTTTGAGTATCACTTAAAGGAATTTTAAATTTAGTTCCCTCTCCTGTTACTGCCTTCACCCCTATGGTAAGGTCATTAACATTTCCTGTTATGCTTGCTTTACCAATGATAAACCCAGTTCCATAGAAGAGTTCATTATCCTTAGCCTGAGTATTGAGCACTAAGAAACGCTTATTCTTAGTATCAAAATGGAGGTCTAAGAACCAATCACTAAAGTTGCGATGATAAATCTTTCCAGTAAGGAGCGCTTGCGTTCTATATACCTTATCTGTAAGTATTATATCACTGAATATTAAATTATTATCTTGCAATAATATTTGAGCATTAGGAGAGAGGTCAAGATCAATATTCAGATAAGGGACACCCATTCCTGTATTATCAAGGGAAAGTGTTCCTTCCACTTTTGGCATGGAGACTTGTCCTGTTATCTGTGCCTTTCCTGAGATATTTCCCCTAAGATTAGAAAGAATATCTTTGGCAAGTGGAGCAAAAGGTTTTAAGTTCAGCTTATCAATTTGTGAAGTAAGATTAAGATACGTGCCTCCATTCTTTATAAAGATATCTCCCCAAGTATGAAATCCTTCTCCTAAGCCATTGACAAATTCTAAGTTGGTATTGAAGGACGACAAGTCCTCATTTCCCTCAATCATAGCTTGTAGGTCTCCTAAATCATACTTATTTAACATGAATCCCTTTATAATCAGGTCAGAGGTAGGATAATATTTATTCTTCTGCTGAATGAGTGACAGATGTCCGCTTAGGATACCATCTAAGTCCAATCCCTCCAGTTCAGGAGTTATCTTATTTATATCTACTTTGTCAAAAATCAGATGAAGATCCTTATAATCCTTCTTTACAATTCTCCCATTAAGGACAATGGATTCATCTTTATGATGCAAATTAAAATTCTGGATCTGAATGGAGTCCAATCTTCTATCCAAAATGAGTTTATTCTCCTTAGTATTATCCATAAGCCATTCATTTCCCTTGAAATAAATGGTGGACTGCTTAAGTCCTATAACGGATTCTCGTTTTTCATTAATGGTATGATAGAACTTAAGGGTATAATCATCCTGAGAGTTCTTCCCGCCCTTGAATTCTGTCTGAAAGAATAATGTATCCGTAGTAGAGGTATTGAGCATATTGAATTTCTCCAGCTTATAGTAAGGATTTCCAATACTAGATATCTGCAAGAGAGATCTATACAAGGGGTTTTTCTTATCATATTCAAAATTAATCCCCTTGAGAGAATAGTTAGATATATTGATATAAGGAGAACGAAAGTTTATCTTAAAATCATTATCATCCCCCACTAATTTACCGCGAATAAAAGTATTCGGTGCTAAAGAAAGTTCTGGGAGGAAGATTTCTATAATCTTATTATATATCTTAAAATCAAAGGTAAGATATTGTCCTTTCATTACCTTGAAAGGTTTATAATTATCAAAACCATAAGCCAATGTATTGATTAATATATGCCCTACTTGAGAGAACTTAAATTCTCCTTGTATTTTTCCTGAGATAATATCGGGTGATTCCAAAGTAATTGTGCGAAGGCTTGTAGTATCTTTCTGAATCTCAATGGAGAAATCAGCAAAATCATATATTTGTGAGTTTTTCTGATAGGAAGCATTCTTAAGGACTACCTTTCCAACCATGTTATCCAGCGTATTTCCTGTAATATCCAGATCTATATTTCCTTTTACCTTAGCAATAGAATCCTTCTTAATAAAGCCTAACGCCTTCAAGTCTGCATGTTTCATTTCTCCAGAGAGCACGTAATTCGCCTTTTCTGAGGAAGTAATATCAGCCATTCCCTTAAAGTCCATCTTAAGATTATCATCTCCTATGGAAGCTGTTGCTTTGATTCTTTTACGGAAATACTCTGCATCTAACTTTATATTTTTATAAAGATAGTTATCATAAAGCACTGAATGAACAGTAGCTTGAAGAGATAGTTTTTCCAAACTTTTAGCACTCAGTCCCTTACCTACAAATTGGATAGCTGCAGAGAGTTTTCCCATTTGAGAGATTTTTAGTAAGTTTCCTAATTGTAATTGGTATGTCTCCAGAGTTCCCTTATAATTAGTCCTTTGAGGGTGTGCTATATCAAAGAAAGAACCACTTATAATAAAATCCCCTTTTTGGGTAAATATATCGGCATCCACAAGGAGATCTTTGGTTGTATAGGTGAACTCAGCCTCTCCTTCAAAGAAACCGAAATCTCGTAGCTCCTCTGGAAGGTTCTTTCCTAAGAGGTTCGGCATAAGTCCTACTAAGTCCGAATATACGGAAGCAAAATGAGGAAAATCTCCCCAGAACACAAAATCTTTCTCCTTATTGAAGGCATTCTTTATAAGGATATTCTCTCCCTCAATAGCCGTATTTTCATGATACAAATGTACATTCTTTACTGACAAATTATTAAGCGACCCACTAAGCTCTCCTTCTACCTCAAGTGTCCGCTCCATGGCGAATCCATCATAAAAACCATTGATGTCATTCGTACTGATATAAGAAGTTCTCATAGAGGCTTGTATACCTACCTTATCAAGGAAGTTAGAGAAACTACCTTGATTTGCTATAAAACTAATATCGGCATCTACCTGAGAGAAAGGCGTTTTAAGAAGCAGTTTATCTAAAGAAATAAGTGAATCCGAATACTGGAAAGAGGTTGAGAGGTCATCCACCTTCAGGTGGTTATCAAAGAGAAATGTTCCGTTCTTAAGTTGTAGCTTTATATCGGAATCCAAAATATCAAAGTCATGGATCGTTGCCGTCAGTCCATCTATCTCGGTGAGTACAGCATTAGTATTCTCAGTATTGTAATCACTTACCCGAAAACGCCCATTCTTAATTTTTATTGTATTGGCTCTCATGATGAAAGGTTCCTTACTTGGTGGAGTATCACTATCAAAACGAGAAACAAATATATCTAAATTAGAAAGAGTATCCCCTTTATAGGTTTTCATATCAAGGAAAAGCCTATCGGTTTCAAGAGTGGAAAAATACAAGTTTCCCTTCATCAGTTGCCTTAGGTTCAGTATGGGAGTACGAATCTCCTGTGCAGAGATAAGTGTATCTTTTTGATAGTCACGGATAAGTACTTGCTCAAGATTCACCATTCCCGTAAGGCTTACTGAGAGTTTTTCTATATGTATATCCACATTATAGTCCGCATTGATGCGATTCATAACCACCGATGCCAACTTTGTCTGTACGGAGGGGATCATCAGTAGTAAGAATACAAAAATCAGAATATAACAGATAATTTTTACGATATTTTTAAATATACGAAAAATTTTTTGAGTCACCTTCGTTTTGTCTATTTTTTTAGTACTTTTGCCTTGCTTTTACCAAGACAATTTTTGGGGCAAAAGTACAATAAATTTCTCTTCTCTCACTGAATAACCTCAAGAATTTTATCTAAAGAGAAGAATTTATCTTTTATTTGCGAAAAAAGCACTATTTTTCTTAATTTTAATAAAATGACATCTAAAAAACCCTATATATTAGCCATAGAATCCTCCTGTGATGATACCTCTGCTGCTGTACTTTGTGGAGAAAAAGTCCTTTCCAATATAATTGCCAGTCAGAAGATTCATCAGGAATATGGGGGAGTGGTGCCAGAGCTTGCCTCCCGTGCTCATCAACAGAATATTATCCCTGTAGTACATCAAGCTTTAGCACGAGCCCATGTAGCTAAAGAACAACTTTCAGCCATTGGCTTTACACGAGGTCCTGGTCTGCAAGGCTCTCTCCTTGTGGGAGTTTCCTTTGCTAAATCCTTAGCTCTTTCCTTAGACATCCCCTTGGTAGAGGTCAATCATCTGCAAGGACATATTCTATCTCATTTTATTGATAAAGAAGGAAATAAGAAACCTTCTTTTCCTTTCCTTGCCATGACCATCAGCGGAGGACATACCCAGATACTCAAAGTTAACGACTATTTTTCCATGGAGATTCTCGGAGAAACTCAAGATGATGCCACAGGAGAAGCTTTTGATAAAACTGCCAAGATATTGGGACTTCCCTATCCTGGGGGTCCCTTGATAGATAAATATGCCAAAGAAGGAAATCCTCATGCTTTTTCCTTCCCTTTTCCTAAGGTAGAAGGACTAAATTTTAGTTTTTCAGGACTGAAAACCTCCGTCCTATATTTTATACAGAAAAATGTAAAGGAAAATCCTAATTTTATTCAAGAGAATCTTTCTGATATCTGTGCTTCTGTACAATATACAATAATTGAAATTCTTATGCGCAAGCTCAAGAAGGCTGTTTCCCAGACAGGGATTCAGCAGATAGCTATAGGAGGAGGTGTTTCTGCTAATTCTGCCCTGAGAGCTACCCTACAGCACTATGCAAAGAAAGACCTTTGGGAAGTATTCATCCCTGAATTCCAATACTGTACCGATAATGCTGCCATGATAGGCATTGCTGCTTATTATAAATATTTGCGAAAGGACTTTGCTGATATGCATGTTACAGCACAAGCTAGATACAACTTTTAAGGTAACAGGTAATAGATTTCCCCTATTCCTCGCCTCATGCGACCTTTCAGGCTGTAGGCACTCGCTGACTATATTTTTTGTTTTTCACTTTCCTGCTCACTCATGCGACTTTACTTTTTACCTAAATAGATTATGAATATTGCTATTGTTTGTTACCCTACTTTTGGAGGAAGTGGTGTGGTTGCCACTGAATTAGGAGTTGCCCTCGCACAAAAGGGCTATCAGATACATTTTATTACTTATGGACAGCCTGTGCGGCTATCTTCTTTCCATAAGAATATTCATCTTCATCAAGTGTACATGGAGGAATATCCGCTATTCCGTTACCAGCCTTATGAACTAGCCCTTTCCAGTAAAATGGTTGAGGTGGTGCGTGAATATAATATTGATATCATACATGCCCATTATGCTATTCCTCATGCCTACACAGCCTATATGGCAAAACAAATACTACACAAAGAAGGACTTAAAGTAGCTATTATCACCACCTTACATGGTACAGATATCACCTTGGTAGGAAATCACCCTTATTACAAGACAGCTGTTACCTTCAGTATCAACGCCTCCGATGCAGTAACTTCTGTCTCAGAGAGCTTACGCAAGAATACCTATGAACTATTTGATATCCAAAAGGATATTTCCGTTATTCCTAATTTCATTGACATAGAAAAAAGGAAAAAACAACCTAAAACCTGCCATCGTGCCATGCTTGCCAATCCCGATGAACTAATTATCACTCACGTAAGTAACTTTAGAAAAGTCAAAAGAGCTTGTGATGTAGTACGTATCTTTCACAGAATTCTTCCTTACAAGAAAGCAAGACTCATCATGGTAGGCGATGGTCCTGATCGAGAGAATGCCCAGGCTTTAGCACATCAGTTAGAGATCCAGAATTATGTTACTTTTCTTGGTAATTATCTGGAAGTAAATGACATTCTCTGTTCTTCTGATTTATTTATACTTCCTTCTGAAACAGAAAGTTTCGGGCTCGCTGCCTTAGAGGCTATGGCAGAGGGAGTCCCTGTAATCTCAAGTAATGCAGGAGGTATCCCTGAAGTGAATAAGCAAGGCATATCAGGCTTCCTTAGCGATGTGGGAGACATACCGTCCATGGTGGATAATGCTCTTATTATCCTAAAAGACAGAAAAACACTTGCTCGGTTCAAAAAACAAGCCTTCGAGGAGGCTTCTCGCTTTGACGAAAGGAAAATTATACCCATGTATGAGAATGTATACCAAAAAGTTATGAAGGAAAAGAAGCTCTTTTAAAAAAGAGTTTCAGAAATTTTTCCTTATCTGAAAAATAAAAAGACTTTTTCCTACTTTTTTTTGAGAATAATTTCCTTTTTGAACCGGTTAATTTCATAAATAAACATTAAAATACAACCGTTTTGTTAAATATAAAGTTATTATCTTTTATTTTTCTATCATTATAATTTATTTATTTTGTGTAATATATCTATTATATTTCACTTATTTTGACTTTTTAGAAAAAAATACATATATGTAATTTTCTTTTCAAAAAAAGATGTATCTTTGTGGCATAAAAATACTAAATTAAATTTTAATGAAACTTTTAAAACTAACTTTTGCAGCTTTAATTGCCTTAAGTATTGCAAGCTGTAATGGAGGGTCAGGCTCTGGACAAGGGACTACAACCTCTGAAGGAAGTAACCAAAGCACAACAACTGCTACCCCAGAGAATACAACAACTCCTGCCGAGACCCCTGCCCCTGCAGGAGGAGGAGTGGATCTGAATAACAAAGGAATAGGTCCTGTAAAGAGTGTAAACCCTCCTTTGGGAGCTAGTGTAGACAAAGTTCTTGCTCAAAAGGGAGAGGAACTCTATAAGCTCAACTGTACTGCTTGCCATAAACCTACTAAGAAATTCATAGGTCCTGCTCCTAAAGGAATTCTCGAGAGACGTTCTCCTGAGTGGGTAATGAACATGATCCTTAACCCAGAGGAAATGGTTGCTAAAGACCCCATTGCTAAGCAACTCTTAGTGGAAGCCAATGGAGCTCCTATGGCTAATCAGCACCTTAGTGAGGAACAAGCTAGAGCCATCTTGGAATATTTCCGTACTATTGAATAATACATTTAGGTTAAAAGTCTGTCTTAGTTCTTATAAAACTAAATAGGCTTTACCTAATCAAACTTTAAGGATATAATATTTAATAAAAATTGTTTTATGAAGACAAGCAAATTGTTATCTTTGGCAGTTGCTGGAGCGCTTGTTGCCAGTTGTGGAAATGGCAATAATAGCAATAGTAATAAGTCAGGAGCTATGGGTGCTTCGGACGCTGCCTCTCGGGTATATGTAGCCCCAGGACAATATGACGAGTACTATGCGTTCCTCTCTGGAGGATTCAGTGGACAGCTTGCCACTTACGGACTTCCTTCCGGACGCCTACTCAAAGTAACTCCTGTGTTCTCACAAGACCCTGAAAAGGCGTATGGTTACAATGAAGAAACCAAACCCCTTTTGGAAACTAGCCATGGGTTTATTCCTTGGGATGACTCTCACCACCCTGACCTTTCTCAAACTAATGGAGAAGTGGACGGACGTTGGATCTTCATCAATGCTAATAACACTCCTCGTGTAGCTCGCATTAGCCTTAAGACTTTTGAAACAGAAGAAATCTTGGAACTTCCTAATGCAGCAGGTAACCACTCTTCTACTTTCGTTACAGAAAACACTGAGTATATTGTAGGAGGAACTCGTTTCTCTGTGCCTATTCCTCAGGAGGACGTAGCTATTAAGGATTACAAAGGTAAATTCAAAGGGGTTATCTCTTTCGTTAAAGTAAATCCTGAAACAGGGAAAATGAATGTTGAGTTTCAAGTACTCATGCCTGGTTTCAACTATGACTTAGCACACTCTGGTAAGGGAAAATCTCACGGTTGGGTATTCTTCACTACTTATAACACTGAAGAAGCAAATACCCTCCTTGAAGTAGAAGCCTCCCAAAACGACTATGACTATGTAGCTGCTATCAACTGGAAAGTGGCAGAGGATTATATCAAACAAGGTAAATTTACCGAAATGAAAGCTCCTCACTACCACAATACATACAGTGATGATACGCACACAGGTAAGAGTGAAGTAATAGAAACTGTAAAAATTCTTGATGCTTCTCAGCTCCCAGGATTGGTATACCTTCTTCCTACACCAAAATCTCCTCACGGAGTGGATGTTGACCCAACAGGGGAATATATTGTAGGTAATGGTAAATTGGCTTCTGAACTTACTGTACACTCTTTCTCTAAGATGCTCAAAGCTATTGAAGACAAAGCTTTTGATGGAGAAAAATACGGTATTCCTACTATCAAAATGGATGCAGTAGTAGCAGGTGTTGTTAAGAGTTCTGGACTTGGTCCTTTGCATACTGAGTTCGATGACAAAGGCAATGCTTATACTACTTTCTTTATCTCCTCTGAAGTGGTAAAATGGAAAGTGGGAACTTGGGAAGTATTAGACAGACATGCTACTTACTACTCTCCTGGACACCTTATGATTCCTGGTGGAGACTCTCGCAAGCCTTACGGTAAATACTTAGTAGCTATGAACAAGATTACCAAAGATCGTTACCTTCCTACAGGACCTGAACTTTGCCAATCTGCTCAATTGTTTGATATCTCTGGTGACAAAATGGAACTTCTTTTGGACTTCCCAACCATCGGAGAACCTCACTATGCACAAGGTATTGCTGCATCAAAAATCAAAGATCAACAGCTCAAAATCTATTCACTTAAGGACAATCATCATCCTTATGTAACTCGTTCCGATGCGGATGCTAAAGTGGTAAGAGAAGGCAACACCGTGCATGTATATATGACTTGTGTACGTAGCCACTTCTCTCCTGATAACATTGAAGGTATTAAAGTGGGAGATACTGTATATTTCCACGTAACTAACGTAGAACAGGACTGGGATATTCCTCATGGATTCGCTGTATTGGGAGCTCAAAATTCAGAACTTCTTATCATGCCCGGACAAACAGAAACTCTCGTATGGAAACCTACCAAAGTAGGGGTATGGCCTTTCTACTGTACAGACTTCTGTTCTGCCCTTCACCAAGAAATGCAAGGATACCTTCGTGTATCTGCTGCTAATGCCAATACTCCTCTTAAATGGAGTTTGGGTGGTGATTAATAACACTTAACTTAAATAACCAAAAAGGCTGGTATTCTTTTATCAGCCTTTTCTACAAAATTAAAAAATACAATGAAAGCACGAATATTAATGGTGGTAGCCTCTCTTTTGCTACTATTTCTTTTTCTTTTCCCCATTTGGAAAATTAAGTTAGATGCCCCTCAATATCCAGAAGGGATAAAGATGTATATCTGGATTAGTGATATTAATGGAAAAAGTAGTTTTTCCGCCCAAGAGACTGATCTTTCTATACATACTATTGATAATATCAATATTCTTAATCACTATATAGGAATGAAGCATATCCATGCAGAGGATTTTTGGGAATTCAAGTACTTCCCTTGGATTATTGGTGGTATGCTCGTATTGGGATTAATTATCGCCTTTGCTGGTAAGAGAATCCTTTACCTTGCATGGGCTGCCTTAATGGGTGTATTGGGAGTATTAGGTATGTATGATTTCTACCAATGGGAGTATGACTATGGTCATAACTTGAGTGAAACCGCTCAAATTAAAATCCCTGGTATGGCTTACCAACCTCCTTTCTTTGGAGGCAAAGAGCTCTTGAATTTCTATGCAGAATCATACCCCAGCTATGGTACATACGCTATGGTATTGGCTGCCATACTTGCCTTAGTAGCTTTCTGTGTAGCTAAAAAATGCAATAAGTGTAAAGTAGCATAATCTTTTTAAAGAAAATCATCTTGGCTTCAAGAGGAATTCCTTCAAGGCTAAGATGATTTTTTATTTATCTTAGAATACAAAACTAACCACCTTATCTACAATACATTAACTAATCTACTAAAAAAAATGAAAAAAGTATTTTTATTCTTAAGTTCTGCTTTTCTCATGGTTGCTTGTTCTCCAAAAGCAGAACCTATTGACTATGGTAAGGAAGAATGTGCTTTCTGTAAAATGACCATTGTAAGTCCACAATTTGCTTCCGAAGTAGTTACCCAGAAATCCAAAGCCTTTAAGTATGATGCTATAGAATGTATGCTTCAAGCTCCTCAAGAGGACAAAGTAGCCTTATACTTGGTATGTGACTATCTTCACGAAGGCAATCTTATTGATGCAACTAAGGCTACTTACCTTATCTCTAAAGAGATAGAAAGCCCAATGGGAGCACACTTAGCTGCTTTTTCTTCCCGTGAAGAAGCCCAAAAAATTCAAGAAGAAAAAGGAGGTGATTTATATGATTGGCAAGGCATTAAAGCCAAATTCGAATCTCACCAACACACTGAAGGACATCATAATATGCATGAGCACTAATATATTGACCCTCACTTAAAACTATGCTAAAAAAAATACTATTCCCTTTTCTTATTTGCTTTTCTCCTTTTTTGAAGGCACAAACCATACGAGTATGTCCTGAATGCTCTTTCCATAGTATTGCCAAGGCTATTGCTTCTGCTAAGGAGAATGATACTATCCTTGTAGAGAAAGGTACCTACAATGAAAATGACGTTCTTATAGATAAGCCTCTTACACTTCTTGGTAAGGACAGACCCTTTATCAATGGTCAATTCAAAGGAAATATTTTAAAAGTACATGCCGATAAGGTAACTATTAAAGGCTTTCGCATAGCTAACGTACCCTTCAGAGCTACCGATGAACAAGCCGCTATTCGCATAGATAAAAGTAAGAATTTTCTAATAGAAGATAACATATTAGAACATGTTTGCTTTGGAATCATGCTTCTCAAAGGAAAAGATGGTACTATAAAGAATAATAAGGTTTCTTCCAACGCTAAAGAACAATATAACTCAGGTAATGCTATTCATCTTTGGAGTTGTAATAATATTAACATCCTTGGAAACGAGGCTGCTAATTGCCGTGATGGCATTTATATTGAATTCTCCTCCAAGTCCTATATTGAAGGGAATTACTGCCATGGTAACCTTCGTTATGGGCTGCATTTTATGTTCTCCAATGATAACGAATATCATAAAAATAAGTTTGCCAGAAATGGAGCTGGCGCAGCCGTAATGTTCTCCAAACGAGTGAAGATGACCGAGAATATTTTCAAAGATAATTGGGGAGCTTCTTCCTATGGCATACTCCTAAAAGAACTCTATGATTCCGAACTTATAGGGAATACCTTCTATCGTAATACTATTGGTATTAATGGAGAGAACTGTACCCGTATGAAATATAGTGAGAATACCTTTACCAGAAATGGGTGGGGTATTCGCATCCTTGGTGGCTGTTACCAGAACGATTTCTGGGATAATAACTTCTTGAACAATACCTTTGACGTAGCTTATGATAACAATGTGAATGACAACAAGTTTCGCAACAACTATTGGAGCGATTATACAGGTTATGATCTAAACAAAGATGGCGTAGGCGATGTTCCTTATCGCCCTGTGAAACTCTTTTCCTATATCAGTAACCGAACTCCTGAGAGCATCGTGTTATTACGTAGTTTGTTCATTGATATTATGAATTTCTCTGAGAAAGTAGCCCCTGCATTTACTCCTGAAAACCTTATAGATGAATCTCCTCGTATGCAACCTTTTGTTAGAGGAAAAAAATAATATTTATTCCACTCATTCCCTACACCTACAGATATGATCGAATTTAAAGATGTACATAAGAAATATGGTAAATTAGAAGTGCTCAAAGGCGTAAGCTTCACTATTAAAGATGGGGGTATTATTGCTATCCTGGGGCCTAACGGATCTGGGAAAACAACCCTAATGAAGAGCTTTTTAGGCATGGTAGTCCCCACAAAAGGAGATATTCTCTTTAATGGTAAGTCCATTAAGGGACAATGGACTTACAGAGAACAAATCTCCTACTTGCCTCAGATTGCTAACTTCCCTAATAACCTTAAGGTAAAAGAGCTTATCACCATGATTAAAAATATCAAGAAGCTCCCTTGTAATGACCAAGAACTCATAGAACTTTTTGGCTTACAAAAGCACCTTAATAAGCCTCTGGGGAACCTCTCTGGAGGGACTAAGCAAAAGGTAAACCTTATCCTCACCTTTATGGTAGATGTACCTTACTTAGTATTAGATGAACCCACCTCTGGGCTTGACCCTATTGCTATTTTGGCTTTGAAGAGACTCATTTTAAAAGAGAAAGAAAAAGGAAAAACCATCCTTATTACCTCTCATATTCTAAGCTTTATAGAGGAACTTTCCAATGAGATTCTATTTATCTTGGAAGGAAATATCTATTTCAGAGGTACTCCTCAAGAACTCCTTACCACAACAGGCAAAGCAAACTTTCAAGAAGCTATTGCTGAACTTTTAAAAAACGAAAAATATGATTAAAATTATCCGATATACTTTCTTTGACCTTATCCGTAGCAGCTGGACCTATTTTTACTTTGGGTTCTACCTTCTCCTTAGTAGTATACTGCTCTTCCTCAACAATGATCTTTCCAAATCAATTATTACATTAATGAATGTGATTATCATTCTTATTCCGTTAATTTCTACTGTATTTGGAATTATGTACTATTATAATGCTCGAGAATTCATAGAGCTTCTATTGGCGCAGCCTATTCCAAGAAAGCATATTTTTTTAGGACAATATTTAGGAATTTCCTTATCTCTTTCCCTAAGCCTTATCATAGGACTGGGAATTCCTTTCTTACTCTATGGATTATTTCTTTCCTCAGAAATATTTAACTTTATTATGCTCATTATCACAGGAGTATTCTTAAGTTTTATTTTTGTAGGTTTTTCCTATCTTATCGGACTTTATCATGAAAATAAGATTAAAGGCTTCAGTTTAGCTATCTTCACATGGTTATTTATGGCTGTGATATTTGATGGTATATTCCTTATCTGTTTCATGGTATTTCGCCAATATCCTTTGGATACTTTCTCCTTAGTAATGATTCTGGCAAACCCTATAGATCTTTCTCGTATTCTCATTCTTCTGAAATTGGATATCTCTGCTCTTATGGGGTATACTAGTGCTTTTTTCAAGTCTTTTTTTGGTTCTACAACAGGGATTATGACTTCCTTAGGTTCTCTTTGCCTCTGGGTTACGGGTATCATCTGTATGATATTAAGAAAAATAAAAAAGAAAGATTTTTAAGGAATCCCATATTTTTTTTGTAACTTTGTCTTTTTAAACCAATATTTATAAAATAACTTATTAATTCCATATAATATGTATAAAGTAGTACTTTTGCGCCATGGACAAAGTGAGTGGAATAAGCTTAACCTATTCACAGGATGGCAAGATGTAGACCTCACCGAGCAAGGAGTTCAAGAGGCACGTGAGGCAGGACGTATTCTTAAAGAAGAAGGATTCCTTTTTGATATAGCTTATACTTCTGTGCTTAAAAGGGCTATCAAGACCCTTAACAATGCTTTAGAGGTAATGGGTGAACTTTGGATACCCACCTATAAGAGTTGGCGACTCAATGAAAAGAGTTATGGTGCCTTACAAGGGCTTAACAAGGCAGAAACTGCTGCTAAATATGGAGAAGATCAGGTACTCCTATGGAGGCGCTCCTATGATGTACAACCTCCCTTACTTGAAGAAAGTGATAAGCGACACCCCTCACATGACCGCCGTTATAATGGCTTAACAAAAGAGGAAAAAACAGCAGGAGAAAGCCTGAAGGATTGCTATAATCGTATGCTTCCCCTTTGGTTTAGTGATATTGCCCCTGCCATTAAAGAAGGGAAAAGTGTGATTATTGCTGCTCATGGAAATAGCTTACGTTCCTTAGTACAGTATTTGGACAGTCTCTCAGAGGCAGAAATCCTGAAACTCAACATCCCCACAGGGGTACCTTTGGTATATGAACTTAATACTGACCTTAAGCCCATCAAGCATTATTACTTAGGTGATCAAGATGCTATTGCTGCTGCTATTAACAGTGTAGCCAATCAAGGAAAATCAAAATAATTGCCATAACTCATTAAATACCAATAAAACAGGTGTATTTCCATCCCTGTTCTATAGAAATAAAAAGAGGTGAAATTCGTAAGTTTCACCTCTTTTTTATAAAACTATGCAAAATGAAGCTAATCAATAATCTCAAACCCTGTATACTTACGTAATACCTCTGGAATAACAATTCCTTCGAGGGTTTGATAATTTTCCAAAATACCTGCCAATACACGTGGTAAGGCAAGTGAACTACCATTAAGTGTATGTACTAACTGCGGTTTTCCTTCACCATTACGAAAACGGAGCTTAAGTCGGTTCGCTTGAAAGGTCTCAAAGTTAGATACAGAACTAATTTCCAGCCATTTTTCTTGTGCAGTGGAATATACCTCAAAATCATAGGTAATAGCAGAGGTAAAGCCCAAATCTCCTCCACAGAGGCGTAAGATACGATAGGGGAGTTTTAGTTCGTTTAAGATTCCCTTAACATGCTCTATCATTTGGTCAAGAGCTTGATAGGAACGGTCTGGATGTTCTATACGAACAATCTCCACCTTATCAAACTGATGCAAGCGATTGAGACCTCTTACATGTGCCCCATAACTACCTGCTTCTCTACGAAAACAAGGAGTATAAGCCGTACAACATATAGGTAAGTCATTCTCTGAAAGAAGTGTATCACGGAAAATATTGGTTACAGGCACTTCTGCTGTAGGAATAAGGTAAAGGTTATCAAGCTGTACGTGATACATCTGTCCTTCCTTATCAGGAAGCTGTCCTGTACCATAACCTGATGCTTCGTTAACCATGTGAGGTACTTGATACTCCTGATATCCTGCAGAAGTATTCTTATCCAGAAAATAAGAAATAAGTGCTCTTTGTAATTTGGCTCCTTTTCCCTTATACACAGGGAATCCTGCCCCTGTGAGTTTTACTCCCAACTCAAAATCAATAATATTATATTTTTTTGCTAATTCCCAGTGAGGGAGCGCTCCTTCAAACAAATGAGGAATTTCTCCAGATCGGAATACCGTAAGGTTATCCTCTGCTGATTTTCCTTGAGGGACTATCTCATTAGGCACATTAGGAATACGATAAAGGATTTGAGTAAGTTGCTCAGTTACCTCATCAAGTGTTGTACTAAGATTCTTTGTCAGCTCCTTATACTGAACTGTCTTTTCTTTAGCCTTCTGAGCTTCTTCCTTTTTCCCTTCCTTCATCAGAACTCCTATTTCCTTAGATAGCTTATTGCTTTGGGCGAGTACTTGGTCAAGTTCCGCCTGAGTAGCACGACGTTTTTCATCTAAGTCAAGAGATTTTTCAATAAGTTCTATTTCAGAGAAATGACGCTTTTTGAGTCCATTAATTACTTTATCTTTATTATCACGTATATAGCTGATTTGTAACATTTTGTTAGTTTTAAGTTGTAATTTTTATAGAAAGAATTATTTAAGTACTCTACTGGCTTTGGTATAAGCACGTTGCCAATAAGGTTCAGAAAGGCTTGAGACCATAACTCCTTGTGAAGTAGAGGCATGTATGAATTTGATATCATCTCCTGCCTCCACAATAATCCCTACATGACTTATACGATTGCGCTTACGGGTAGTCTTGAAAAAAAGTAAATCTCCCACAGTGGCTTGATTCAGTGGAATATCCTTACCTTGCGTAGCCATTTCCGTAGAGGAGCGACTTAAGTTTATATCTATGGCGCCAAATGCTGTACTGACAAATCCCGAACAATCCATACCACTACGCGTAGCCCCTGCTGCCTTATAAGGGGTTCCTATATAAGAGTATGCTGAGTCAATAAGTGTTACAATACGTTCTTCTCCTGAAAAAGCATCCATATTAGGCTTAGCGTATCCAGAACTTCTAAATCCCTTTTGCTCACCTACTTCATCTATCACTCTTTTTTCATATCTGGAGATATTCCCAAAATCAGTTGCTGCAATAAGCACTTCATCCTTACCTCCTTCCATATAAGAAGGATTATCCACAAGGGGACGATCTGGACGGTTCTGTGACTTCACCTCTGCTTGCCGCCCTATTCCAGCAGCAAAGAAGAAAATTGATATAAGAAGGAATATTTTTTTCATAGATTTACTTTTTAAAGTGCAAAGTTACGGAATTAATTGATTATTTGTATATTTTTTTAAATGTTGTTGATAAATAATATTTTTTCAACCTTTAAACTGTTAAATAAGCATGAACTCTTCCGTACAATTCATAAATATTTATTATTTTTGCCCTCAAAAACTATATGGTTCATTTGCTCTCTACCAAACAATTATCCCCTTACCAGATACAGCTTTTTTCTCAAGCAGGATTCTCAGTGGAGGCAATGAGTTTCATAGAAATAATCCCTCAGAGGGATATTCCTCCTTTTCAGCCCTCTGATTTCTACCTTTTCACTAGCCAAAATGCTTTTCTCTCCTTAATAGAAAATCCTATTTATAAGATTATTTCCTCAAAAAAAGCCTTCTGTGTAGGAGAAAAAACAAAGAAACTCTTAAAGAATAATCATTGGAATGTTATCGCTTCTTTTGAATATGCTCATGAATTAGGTTCTTATTTAATAGATCAATACCAAGAAGCCTCCTTTACTCTCTTCTGTGGAGACAGGCGCCTGGATACGCTTCCTAATATAATGAAAAAGAATAAGATAAAGTTTCAAGAGATCCTTACTTACCGTACCCTACTCACTCCCATAAAAGTAGAAAAACTTTTTGATGGCATTCTCTTTTTCAGTCCCTCAGCAGTGGAGAGTTTCTTGCAAGTAAATCACTTTAGGGATGAGCACATTTTCTGTATAGGGAGCACTACACAAAAAGCACTCCCAAAGGAGATAAATAGTTATCTTGCTAAGACTCCTACCATTGAGAGTGTTCAGGAATGTTGTATTAATATATTTAAAAAAACTAAGAATGATAAAAAATGACCTTTTTTTAAGAGCCTTAAAAGGCGAAATTACTGAGCGACCTCCTGTATGGATGATGCGTCAGGCGGGGCGTTATTTACCCCAATTTAGGGCTTTGCGTGATAAGTATGACTTTTTCACCCGATGCCGTACTCCCGAATTGGTAGCTGAGATTACCACCCAACCTGTGGAAATCGTAGGGGTAGATGCCGCTATACTTTTCAGTGATATTCTAGTAGTCCCTCAAGCAATGGGCATAGAAATAGAAATGAAAGAACAGGTAGGTCCCTTTCTCCCCTCTCCTATTCGCTCGGCTAAGGATATAGAGAAGGTACAAATCCCTGACATTTCTCATTCATTAGGATATGTTCTGCAAGGCATTCACCTTACCAAAGAACGACTCATGGATGAGGTTCCCTTAATAGGTTTTGCAGGAGCTCCTTGGACTATATTCTGCTATATTGTAGAGGGAAAAGGGTCTAAAACTTTTGACATAGCCAAATCCTTTTGCTTTTCTAATCCTAAGTTGGCACATTCTTTATTACAGAAGATTACAAATACTACTATTCTCTATCTCAAAGAAAAAGTAAAAGCCGGTGCCGATGCTTTACAACTTTTTGATAGTTGGGGAGGAGTACTTTCCCCTGAGGATTATCAGGATTTTTCCTGGCAATATACTCTACAGATTTTAGAGGCACTCTCCCCTACTCCCACCATTATTTTTGCTAAAGGTTGTTGGTTTGCTCTTGAGCAGATGAGCAAGAGCTGTGCTTCCGCTCTTGGCGTGGATTGGACTTGTAATCCACAGATAGCCCGCAGGCTCACCGGTGGCAAAAAGGTACTCCAAGGGAATCTTGACCCTGCATGGCTCTTGGCTTCCCCTGAACAAATACGTCAAAAAACGCACCGGATGATACAAGCCTTTGGTAAGGATCACTATATAGCCAATCTTGGACATGGTATTCTCCCTAATGTCCCCGTTGAAAATGCCCGTGCTTTTGTAGAAGCTGTAAAATGCTTTAAGGAGTCCTAATTAGTTCAATTGCCTTTGCTACCCCTGTGGAGGCTTTTTGGGCTATTACAGTAAGATCTCCCTTACTATGGAGGGAAGGATGTGGGTCTATATAGAAAATAGGAGTTCCTTCCTTAACATAATCCATAAGACCTGCTGCAGGATATACCTGTAGGGATGTACCTATAATCATTAGTATATCTGCTGTATATACCTCAGCAATAGCCTTTTCCAACATGGGGACTTCTTCGCCAAACCATACTATATGAGGGCGAAGTTGTGCTCCTGAGGGGCTTTTATCTCCCAGATGAATATCTCCTGGGCAAGGGAAAGTGGTGTTAGGGTCATCCACTCCCCGACTTTTAAGTAGTTCTCCATGTAGGTGAATAATGTTATGACTTCCTGCACGCTCGTGCAAGTCATCCACATTTTGTGTAATAATCACTACATGATATCGTTTTTCTAATTGCGCCAATAGGCGATGAGCCTCATTAGGAACCGCCTGCCTGAGCTGGCGGCGAAGCCCATTGTAAAAATCCAACACTAAGGTAGGATTCGCAGCGAAGCCTTCAGGAGTAGCCACCTCATTAACATCATAACCTTCCCAAAGTCCTCCTGAATCACGGAAAGTACTAATACCACTCTCGGCACTAATTCCCGCACCCGTAAGTACAACTACTTTTTGCATTTATTTTATTTAATAGTTTTTCTAGAATATCACCCTCTGTAGTTATCTTCTTATAATATTAGGGTTATTTATACTATATTGTAATACCTAATCTATTGAAGAAATAAAACTCTTTTGTTCACTGCAAAGGTAGTGCTATTTTTCCAAACCTACCTAAAATATTTATAATAAAAATAGCCCTTCTCAACGAAGGGCAATTCTTACGTATTTTACTAATAAAGAACTATTTTTTCAGTAGATCTCTGATTTCTGTCAAAAGCTCCTCTTGGGTAGGTCCTGCTGGAGCCTCTGGGGCTGACTCTTCTTTCTTCTTGAACCTATTAATTCCTTTGACCAACATAAACAATACGAAAGCTACACACAAGAAATTAATCACGGCAGCTAAGAATTTTCCATACGCTACTCCTTTCCAAACAAGTCCTTGCAAGTTTTCAGCACCTGTAGCCTTGAAAGCTGGAGTAAGTAGCAGTGGTGTAATCACATCGGCAACTAAAGAAGAAACAATGGCTCCGAAAGCACCCCCAATGATCACCCCTATTGCCAAATCAATCACATTGCCTTTTACAGCAAATTCTTTGAATTCTTTTAAAAATCCCATAATCAAATTTATTAAATTTATGGCGCAAAAGTAAATGTTTTATTTGGAATAACAAAGAAAAATCACAAAATATAAAAAATAAGTCCAATATTTAGCACACTACTTTGTATATTCTGTCCATTTTGAGTTTTCTCTCCCTTAAATAGAGGACGAAGTGCATACTGAATATATACATTCCATGTATTATGCCCTACTGCTATATATAATTTCCAGTCCATATATCCCTTGAGGTTAGGGTCAGAAAAACTATAAGAATCTGTATCACTTTTTAGCTTATAGCGTGAAGCAAATACATACGAAGGCTTGATTCCTGTATATACCCTCCAGAACTTATGAGAATAAGGGGTAGAAGTACGCCAACGGAATTCTATGGGGAACCCTACTGAATGTTGTTCATAGTAACAATCATCTACTCCCTTATCTTTGATAGATATAATATCATACACTACTTGTTCTCCTATGCGTTGTGCTTGCAAATTAATATAAGAAAGGCTATAAGTATAGTCTATCCCTGCCGCCAATCCTATGTTCCGAGCCTTATTCAAGGGAATATCTCGCTGATATCCTCCAAAGAGTCCCCGAGAGAAGCTATGTTGTTTCATATCCGAAGGTTTGGAAACAAGCCAATTATAGGTAATCCCCATATTGAACTGATCTTCTAAATATTTTGTATCTACCTCCAAAGAATCCTTTTGTGCATAAGCTATCATATTCAAAAGAAATCCTATACAGAGCATATAAAATCGCATAAACTATTTTTTAAGGGCAAAAGTACAAAATCCAGTAAATATAATTTCATTTTTAACAAAAAAAACGTACCTTTGCACAAGAAAAAAAGAACTGTAAAAACACCATAGTTATTCACTTTTAATTAATAATTAAAGAAGATGAATATATTAAGAAGAAACCGCAGACTCCGTGTTAATGAAACGATTCGCTCCCTTGTAAGGGAAACTACTGTAACCCCTAATGATTTTATCGTTCCCCTCTTTATCGTAGAAGGAAAGGGCGTGAAGGAAGAGATTCCCTCCATGCCAGACTATTACCGATACAGTTTGGATATCCTATCCAAAGAAGTAAAAGAACTCTGGAGCTTAGGGATCAAGTCTGTATTACTTTTTGTAAAAGTTCCCGATAACCTTAAGGACAATCAAGGTACTGAAGCTCTGAATCCGGATGGGCTCATGCAACGAGCCATCAAAACCGTTAAGGAAGCTACTCCTGATATGTTGGTAATGACCGATGTAGCCCTTGACCCCTATTCTCAGTATGGGCATGATGGAATCATCAAGAATGGGATTGTAGAGAATGATAGTACAGTAGCTGTACTTGCTCAGATGAGTCTTTCTCATATAAGAGCCGGGGCGGACTGGGTAGCTCCCAGTGATATGATGGATGGGCGCATAGAACAAATTCGCCTCTTCCTTGACAAATATAACTATCAAAACGCAGGAATTATGGCTTATTCTGCTAAATATGCCTCTGCTCTCTATGGTCCCTTCCGTGATGCTTTGGATAGTGCCCCTGTGGATTTGAAAGAGATTCCTAAGGACAAGAAAACATATCAAATGGATTTTGCCAATCGCTTGGAAGCTCTCAAAGAGGTAGCCATGGATGTGGAAGAAGGGGCAGATATGGTCATGGTAAAACCGGGCATTGTATATCTGGATGTAGTGCGTGAGGTAAAGAATGCAGTGAATATCCCTGTAGCCGTATATCAGGTATCTGGAGAATATGCAATGATAAAAGCCGCTGCTCAAAAAGGATGGTTAGACCACGATGCCATCATGCTTGAGCAAATCTACGCTATTAAGCGCGCAGGAGCCGATCTTATTGCCTCCTATTTTGCTAAGGACGTTGTCAAATTGTTATAAATTTCTTTTTCATTCTACTTAATTTTTTCAAAATCCTTCTGTAATTCTACAGGAGGATTTTATTTTTGTTTTTTTAAGTTAATTATTGTAGCTTTGCAGCATAATAGAACGTCATGAATATACGAAAATTTGCAGGTATTGACATTGGTTCCAATGGGGTACGCCTACTTATCGCTAACGTTTTAGAAGAAGAAGGGAAGGTACCTCTCTTCTCGAAGGGGAGCCTTGTGAGGGTGCCTATTCGCTTGGGTGCGGATGTATTTGAACAAGGTAAAATAAGCTCAGAGAATGCTGCCCGCCTAAGTGATACAATAGAAGCCTATCGCCTACTGATGAGGGTACAAGGAGTAGAAAAATACCGTGCTTGTGCCACCTCTGCTATGAGGGAAGCAACCAACGGAAAGGAAATTACTCAGCAAATCGCCCTGAGAACTGGTATCCCTATTGAGATTATTGATGGCGCTGAGGAAGCTGCTATCATTGCTAATACTGACTTACACACCCTTATAGAAGGAGACAAGAATTACTTATATATAGATGTGGGAGGAGGAAGTACGGAATTCACTGTATATACTCAAGGAACTATACGCGCTGCCAAGTCCTTCCCTATCGGAGGAGTACGCTTGCTCAAAGGAAAAGCAGACGATAAGCTATGGGATAAAGTAAAAGAATGGATCCAGACCTATACTAAAGGACTTAAGGAAATAGAGGCTATAGGTTCAGGTGGAAATATTAATAAAATATTTAAAACTTCAGGAAAGAAGAAAGATAGCCCTCTCACCTTACATTTCTTAGAGGAATTTCTCACTCAAGTAAGTGCACTCTCTTATGAGGAACGTATCCGAGAGTTGGAAATGAATCCTGACCGTGCCGATGTTATTCCTCTTGCTCTACAAATATATATCAAAGCTATGAAATGGGCAAAGATACATCATATCCTTGTCCCTAAAGTAGGACTCGCTGATGGAATTGTAAGACAACTCTATTTAGTGAATAGTGAATAGTGAAAAATAAACAGTGAGTAATAAGTAATGAGGGATTTTTACTTTGTCCTAAAGGCAGTGCAAAGGTACAACTTTTTTGTAGCTATGTCAAGAAAAAAAGGATTGAGAAGTGTCCACCCCAGAATAAGTAAAAAACGAAAAATGAATAGTGAAAAATATAGTCAAGCGAATACTTGGAACTTGAAAAGTCGCGTGAGCGAATCTATAAAGTGAAAAACGAAAAATGAATAATGAGAAATGGTCTCATTTGCCTTTTACTTTTTACCTTTTCTTTTAAGTATTGGGTCAATGATATTGAGGTTTTCAAAGGTAATGGCACCCCTTATCACGCCTGCAATCACATTATAAAGAGCATCTATAATATTTATCTTCAACTCATTCCTATGATAAAGGAGGCTTATTTCTCGGGCTGGGGAAGGTTCTTTGAAGTAATGTAAGTTTTTCTTTTCTCCCTCATTAAGGTCTAAAGTATGCAGATAGGGAAGTAAGGTCATTCCCATTCCTTCATTGGCTAACCTTATAAGCGTCTCAAAACTACCACTTTTTATCTCAATCATATTATTCCTAAACCTATTCAAAGAGCCGTTCTCCTGACAAATATTTAAAACACTTTCCCTAAAACAGTGTCCATCCTGAAGCATAAGCATTTCTTTTATATTAAGGTCAGAAACTTCAATTTTCTGATTTTCCTGTAAATGATACTTTTCATTAGGGATATAGGCTACAAAAGGTTCATCATACAGGAAGCGTTCTATAAGGTTCTTCTCTCCTAAAGGAGTCGCTACAATAGCCACGTCCAAACTTCCTTCATTAAGTTCACGGATACACTCTCGCGTGGTCATTTCCTCCACCTTGAGTTCCACCTTGGGATATTTTTTAATAAAGTTATTAAGAAACATAGGTAGCAGGGTTGGTGCTATTGTAGGGATAATCCCCAAGTGGAATTTTCCTCCGATAAATCCCTTATGCTGAGCGATAATGCTCTTAATTCGTTCGGATTCATTCACAATACTCTCGGCTTGTCTTAGTATCTTCTCTCCTACTTCGGTTATTCGAATAGGCTTTTTGGCACGATCAAAGATAAGTACATCTAATTCTTCCTCTAAGCGTTGCACCTGCATACTCAGCGTAGGCTGAGTTACAAAACATTTCTCGGCTGCTATACTAAAATTTTTATATTGAGCTACCGCCAAAATATATTGAAATTGTATGATTGTCATAAGACAAGTAATTTGGGATTCTGGGCAAAAGTAGTAAAAAAAGAGGAAAGATAAAAGAAAAAGGTAAAAAGTTTTGCAGAAATACCTTCTATTTTTCTATCCTTACTCCTTCCATACTTTTTCTCTTTCAGTAGGGTTATAGCCCCAAGGAGAGGAGGTATTTTCCATCTGGGTCATCATCTTATTGAGGGAGGCAGGAGCAGCCGATTGTTCCATGACTATATATCGGCGCAAATCCACAAGGATAGAAAGGGGGCTTATCTCCATAGGGCAAGCCTCCACACAAGCGGCACAGGTAGTACATGCCCAGAGTTCCTCTGGAGTAATATAATCTCCTAAGAGTTGCTTTCCGTCAGGGACAAAGGTACCCTTATTAGTTTCTATATTCTCACCCACCTGTTGCACTCTACGCCGAGTATCCATAACAATTTTTCGGGGAGAGAGAAGCTTGCCTGTTTGGTTAGCAGGGCATTCATCCGTACAACGTCCGCATTCGGTACAGGCATACGCACTAAGAAGCTGCACACGACTTAGGTGGAAAACATCCGAAGCGCCAAAAGTAGGCGTAGCTTCCTCCTCCTGTGAGGTCTCTTCTATAGTACCCAGCATCAGCTGGACTTCCTTAGTTACGGTAGAAAGGTTATCCAAAGCCCCTTTAGGCTTTATAGGGGCATAGTAAGTATAAGGGAATGCTAAAAGAATATGCAAGTGCTTGGAATAGTAAAGGTAGTTAAGAAAGGCAAATACCCCTATAATATGTAACCACCATGCACTACGCTCCATAACTATAAGCGTGGGAGTGGAAAGGGAGGAAAAAAGCATCGCTACCCACTGACTTACAGGAAAAGCGCCTGCCTTAACATAAGGAGTTATCCCTCTGAGTTGCAAAAGTGAATCACAAGCATTCATCCCCAAAAAGAGGAGCATCATTACCATTTCGGCACAGAGGATTCTATTAGCATCTCGGCGAGGTGCTCCTAAAAGTTCCCGCTTATGAAAACGAGAAATAGAAAGGAGATTCCTTCGGATATAGAATACGGTAACCCCTATAATGACCCATAAGGCTAAGATTTCAAAAGTGGCAATTAGTATATTATAGAAGGCACCCAAAAAGCTAAATATACGATGCGTGGAAAAAATACCATCTATTACAATCTCCAACATCTCCAGATTAATTACCACAAAACCTATATATACGAAGAGATGAAGTACTCCCGCTATTGGGCGTACCCCCATTTTCCCTTGTCCTAAAGCTAAGCGAAGCATACGCATAAGCCGCTCACGCTTATGGTCAGTAGTATCTGTTACTGTTCCTAAGCGAATATTACGGCGAAGCCTACGCATGTTTCTTACAAAGAAACTGATACTTGCCGAAGCTAATAGGATAAATACTATAGAAGCTATCAATGGTTAATAATTATGCCAATTGTGATTCATGGCTCATTTTGAATTTCTCACTTTTGATTCTTCTCAGCACGTTCAGAGATAGAAGGTTCCACTGTTTGAGGGGTTTCATAGGCTTGATTCTTCTTTCCAAAGACAGAAATATGCACATAGCGCTTAGGATTTAGACGAATATCCTCCATAAGCAACCCTAATTCAGAAGTAGCCGTTTGCAAGTTATTATACAATTTAGGGTCATTCAGGAGCTTGCTAATTGTACCATTGCCCTTTTCTATTTGTTGTAACAGACCATTAACCTCAGAGAGTGTTCCTTCCAGATGAGCCACCAGCTTTCCTACCTGTATTTTAGAGAGAGAGTCACTCAGATGGACAAAATTCTCCGAGATGGTATGCACATTGGTTAGTGATTTTTGTAAAGGCACCCCAGAGGAAGCTAGTATATTATTAAGACTTACTGAAGCCTTATTCATATTCTGCAGAGTAACATTCAGGTTAGCAAGGCTTTCCTTAATATCTTTTTGTGCTTTAGCATCCAGAGTATGAGAGAAGGTAATCATGAGAGAATCCACAGAATTAAGCACCTTATTAAGGTTTTTCGCTGTAGGTTCCAGGTTAGCCCCTATAGCATCCATAAGGCTTGCTTGTATACTGGAGGGTATGGTATCTCCAGGCTGAGCTGGGGTTGCACCATCAAGGGCAGGGAGAATTTGTAGTCCTGTATTTCCGAGCAAACTGCTATATATTTCAGCTTTGCTATTTTTGGAGAAAGTAAAATCCTTCTTGCAGGAAAAACTAACAACAATCTTAGCGGTTCGTGGATCTATCTTAATATCCTTAACAGCACCTACTGAGACTCCATTTACCGTTACATTAGTGCCTGTTTGTAAGCCTCCTGAGTGGGTAAATACAGCATGATAATTCCTATCCGTACTAAATAGAGGGGTGGATTTAAGAAAGTTATATCCAAAAATAAAACTCGCCACACCTAAAAGGATGATAATGGCTGTTTTAGCTTCTTTTGATAATTTCACTGTTATATTTATAAATAATTCGGGGGCAAATGTACAAAATAAAATGAAAAGTGAAAAATGAAAAGTGAAAAATGAAAAGTATAGCCAGCGAGTGCCCACAGTTTGGAGAGTCTCATAAGTGAATAGTGAAAAATGAAAAGTGAAAAATGAAAAGTGAAAAATGAATAGTATAGCCAGCGAGTGCACACAGTTTGGAGAGTCTCATAAGTGAAAAGTGAAAAATGAATTTTTTCACCCATCAATCTTCATTTTATACGTTAAAACGGAAGTGCATGATATCACCGTCCTTAACTATATATTCCTTACCTTCTACACGCATTTTTCCGGCTTCCTTAACTTTGCTCTCACTTCCATAAGTAATAAAGTCCTGATAGGCAATTACCTCTGCGCGAATAAAGCCTCTTTCAAAGTCGGTATGAATGACCCCAGCCGCCTCGGGTGCAGTAGCTCCTATAGGGATTGTCCAGGCACGTACCTCTTTAACGCCCGCAGTAAAGTAAGTCTGCAGATTTAGGAGCTTATATGCAGCACGGATAAGCACAGAGGCTCCTGGTTCTGAGAGTCCCATATCCTGTAGAAACATTTGACGTTCTTCATAAGTTTCAAGCTCTGCTATATCGGCTTCAGTGGCTACAGCAAGGACAATGACCTCCGCATTTTCTCCTTTAACAACTTGCCTGACCTGTTCTACATATTGATTTCCTTTCACTGCAGAAGCCTCCTCTACATTGCAAACATATAGGACAGGCTTAGCTGTAAGCAACTGGTAACTTCGGCTTAGCTCGGCCTCTTCTTCTGTAAGAGGAAGCGTGCGTACGGAAATACCTTGCAAAAGAGCTTCTCTATAACGAGTAAGTAGGTTAAGTTCCTTCTGAGCCAACTTATCTCCTGCCTTAGCCGCGCGAGTGACTTTTTCCAGACGCTTCTCTACTGTTTCCAAATCCTTGAGTTGGAGTTCCATATCAATGGTTTCCTTATCACGGATAGGATTGACACTCCCCTCCACATGGACAATATTATCATTATCAAAACAACGTAGTACATGAATAATAGCATGACACTCACGGATATTTCCAAGAAATTGATTCCCAAGTCCCTCTCCCTCGCTTGCTCCTTTAACTAAGCCCGCTATATCCACAATCTCCACCGTAGCGGGCTGTACCCGTTCAGGAGAAACTAATTCTTCAAGCTTTTCAAGTCGTGCATCTGGCACATTTACCACCCCTAAGTTAGGTTCTATAGTACAAAAAGGGAAATTAGCACTCTGTGCTTTAGCATTTGATAGACAATTAAATAAGGTTGATTTTCCCACATTGGGAAGCCCTACAATACCTGCTTTCATTCTTTGAAATTTTAAGGAGCAAAGATACAAAATTAATGATTAATGGTTAGGGATTAATGATTAATTATTTGTCAATAAGGCAATTTATAATGATTAATGATTAGTATAGCCTCCTGTAGAGATACAATTTGTTATGTTTTAGAAAGTTAATAAAAAAGAGGGTATAAAAATAAAAAGTAAAAAAATTTAAGTAAAATTATTTGATTTTTTCTTTATAAAAATCGTATCTTTGTAGGGTTATTAATAATTTGTCGTTTCCCAAGCCATTATCCTTGTATAGCACTCCTTGCTGCCGTGCCTTAGTGGCGGACTGCTTCAAAATGGATATACTAAGCACTAAAGGTTGGCAGGTGAAATCATTAATATTATATTTTTTTAGGGTTAAAAATTTTTCTGTTTAGAAAAAAAGTATTACTTTTGCACCCGAAAATAAATGGTGGTTTTAGCTCAGCTGGTTAGAGCGTCGGATTGTGGTTCCGAAGGTCATGGGTTCGAACCCCATATGCCACCCTTACACTCCTAATAAGTTGCCCCTTATTAGGAGTTCTCTTTATCTCCTATTTTTACCTTAGTACCTTCAGAGAATAATCCCTAAGAGCAGTAACCTCTAGTACTACCAACGTAGTGGTAGTTCCCTTTCAAGGGACTCAGTCGTCCTGGATGTCGGCATCTATGATTCTCAAAGATACTGCAACTTTACAAAAAACACTCCTAAAATCTTCTATAAAAAGGGACGTATTTTATTTGGTCTTTTCAAAAAGAATCACTACCTTTGTAGCTTAATGAGTGCTTACTAACTATCCCCAACTTAGTAAGGCTCTCTTACTTACTGTAGAACAAATATTTTAAAATTACAATAATGAAGAATTACGATGTGATTGTTATAGGAGCAGGTCCTGGCGGTTATGTAGCTGCTATCCGCTGTGCACAACTTGGGAAGAAAACAGCCATTGTGGAGAAGTATAATACTCTGGGAGGTACTTGCCTCAATGTAGGGTGCATCCCCTCCAAAGCCTTATTGGACTCCACTCATTTGCTTGAAGATGCCCATAAGCATGCTTCCTCTCATGGTATAGAAATTAATGGAAACATTATGGTGGATTTTGCCAAAATGGTAGAACGCAAGCAAGCCGTAGTGGATCAGAATACTCAAGGGATTAACTTTCTCATGAAGAAAAACAATATAGAGGTATTCCACGGAAAAGCTTCTTTTACCTCTCCTTGTGAGATTCAGGTACAAGCAGCAGAGAATGAAACACTTTCAGCTACTCACTTTATCATTGCCACTGGTTCCAAGCCCTCTACCTTACCCTTTATTACCCTTGACAAAGAGCGAGTTATCACCTCCACAGAAGCCTTAAGCCTTCATGAGGTGCCTAAACATCTGATAGTTATTGGAGGGGGCGTCATTGGACTGGAACTTGGACAAGTATACTTACGCTTAGGAGCTCAGGTTTCTGTAGTGGAATATGCTCCCAGCATCCTTCCTACTATGGATATCTCTATAGGAAAAGAATTAAGTAAAGTACTTAAAAAACAAGGTTTTGAATTCTATACAGATAGTAAAGTAAAAGAGGTAAGCCGAAAGGGAGATACGGTCATGGTGAAAGCCGACAGTCCTAAAGGGGAGATTGTCCTTGAAGGGGACTACTGCTTAGTGGCTACCGGTCGCCGTCCTTATACAGAAGGTTTGGGCTTGGAGAAGGCTGGAGTACAACTTAATGAGCGTGGACAAATAGCCGTTAATGAACATCTGCAAACGAATGTCTCTCACATCTATGCCATAGGAGATGTCGTACGTGGGGCTATGCTTGCCCACAAAGCAGAAGAAGAGGGGGTATATGTAGCTGAGCTCTTGGCAGGAGAGAAGCCTCATATAGACTATAACCTTATTCCTGGAGCTGTTTATACGACTCCTGAAGTAGCTGCTGTAGGAAAAACAGAACAACAGCTACAAGCGGAAGGGCGCCCTTATAAAGTAGGTCAGTTTCCTATGCGCGCTTTGGGTCGTGCCCGTGCCAGTCAAGAGACGGATGGCTTTGTAAAAGTATTAGCCGACGCTACTACGGATGAAATCCTTGGGGTACACATTCTTGGAGCACGAGCTTCCGACCTTATTGCACAATCGGTAGTGGCAATGGAATACTGTGCGAGTGCTGAGGATATTGCCCGTATCTGCCACGCACACCCCACTTATAGTGAAGCGGTGAAAGAGGCTTGCTTAGACGCTACTGCAAAAAGAGCCATACACATGTAAGTAAATCTTAAAAAGAGGCTACCCTTTTCGGTCAGCCTCTTTTTCTAAAGGGTCTTAAGGGTATGTTTTTTTACCCATCCGGTACGTCCATCGGCAATCTTAAGTTTATACCAATCCCCTACTTCATCCAATATTTCTACCTTTGCTCCTTCATGAAGCAGAAAAGCCTCCTTGCTATAGGTATTAGGTTCTTCAAAGAAACGCACTTCTTTATCAAAAAGGACTCCATAGAGGTTCCTATGCACATAGCGATTGACCGTATTTCCCAGAAAATAACTTCCCACAGAAAGGAATAGGAAGCCCAGCATTAGGGTAAAGAAGATACGCTTAAGCAATACTTTTTGAGAGAAGTAATACCAAAGGAAAAAAATCACAAATAAGCACATACTGACCACTGCCCACACACCCCATCCATTAGGGGAATTCCATCGGCTTAGGGTTTCCACAAGGCGCTGTGACCACATTTTAGGTAAGGGCGCTATTTTGTCCAAAGCCATTTGTTGTGCATATTTTAGGTTAGCTTGTACTTGTGGGTTATCAGGGGCTAACTGCAAAGCCTTCTCATAATAGTAGATACTAGGGGCTATATCTCCCTTTTTGTAATGTGCATTAGCCAGATTATAATACAATGCCTCAGAAGCTTGTCCTTGGGAGAGTATTTTTTGATAATTATCTATTGCTGTTTGCCAATCTTCCCTATTATAAGCACTTCCTGCTTGTGCAAAAAGCTCCTCCAATGTTTGAGCCTTTAAGGAGAAAAAGGTAAAAAGTAAAAGGCAAATGAGACCATTTTTCATTTTTCGTTCTATAAAGAGATTATTCCTTCTATCTTTCCTGCTTCCTTATAATAATGGATTACCTGGTCGGGACTATCCATCATAAGACGTATAGAATAACTGATATACTTACCATTTGAAGAGGGTTTTTCCTCAGTAATGGCTGCTGTATTCTTGAATACGGCTTGTATTTGTTCCCGTTTGTCTTGGGTGGCAGGGAGGATAAACTTATATAAGTATTCACTTGGGAATACGGTAGTTTGTTCCAATTCTGACTTTAGCTTTGCATAGAAGGCATCAAAGTCATGAGATGTTATGTTTTCTTGCATAATCGTATTTTAAGAAATTGTTTGTAATCTTATTTTTCAGGATCATTTCTATTATCTACACGCAGTTATCTGAACTTCATCAAGGGACTCCATTATTCCATAAGATATTAAAAATTTTCCCTCATTTTTAACAGTTAATCTGTTTTTATAATATAGCCTTAGCTCTTTGCATCATTTTCATGAGATACAAAATTTCTTTCTTTTACCTTTTCCAATAGCTTTTAACTATCAATTCAACCAGCGGTTAAAAGTAAATTCTCAAAAAAATAATCTATCTACTCTCACAGAAGGTTATTTTTTCCTTTTGTAGAGATAGTTTCTTATTTCGTCTGTAGAGATAAAGAAATATCCATAGCCTTTTTCAGTAAGTCCTGAAATAAGTTTTTTGTCTAATGACCAAATTTTATGTTTATATTGTAAATGAAAAGCAATGAAAGGAATATCATCTACATCTATGTTTTTTGTGATTTTCTCTGCTTTTAATAGGTTTTCTTTTGTTATATTCTCAGAAGCAAGAATAACAAATTTCTCCAATATACTATAAAAATTTTTCTTTATCTGCCTTTGAGTCTTCTTAGTAATCTTTGCAAGGTCTGGTAAATGTTCTTCTATTTCTTCTAACAGATAATCAGGAACTAAGAATTGTATATTTTTACTTTCAGTTAGTATTTTAGATATTTCACCGAGAGGAGCCGCCAAGGCACTATAAAAAATATTTGTATCTATGATAACTATCATAATGCAGCTTTTTCAGTTACTTTCTCATAAAAACGCTTTGCTGCTGCTTTTTTTGTTTTCTTGGAAAGAGCTATTATTTCTTCTTTGTATTTAAGAGGAACTCCGTTTTTATCTTCCTCCAATAACTCAGGGACAGGCTTTGCAAGCCCAGACTTTGCTTTCGCTTTAGAGGGGGCTTTTTCCTTGGTTTTTGTCTCTGTAAATTTTACAAAACTAAGTGTTTTTAGATATTCAACAATAGCTAATGCTTGTTTGCTACTGTTCTCAATAGTAAAAGTATAAGCCATAAGATTTTTAATTTTGAGTACAAAGGTACAAAAATTATACCAAAGAACCCGCAATCATTTTCTGAAAAAAAGTAAAAATGTTTTATTAGTATTTGATTTTCAGAAAGATAAAAGCAGTGAAAGTGATAGGCAGTTCTCCAAAAAATAATCTTACGTGGGAATATCGCCAATTCAAAAGAAAAGCCCTCCCTTTAGGGGAGAGCCTTTCAGAAATATGTAATGTCAAAAACCTAATTACAAGCCGTTGTTCGTACTTTACTTTGATGATGAGGATGCCTTGCAAGACTTGTTTTTACAGCAGCCTCTTGGGAAGGCGGTACTGCTATACACTCTATAGGAAGTTTATCATTACTATCCTCTGTAATCAATATTTGCTCTATATAAGGGAAGCCAAGTAAGTTCAGCTTTCTTACATTATGATTGTTAGGGAGTTCAATTTTCTTAAGGTTAACTGCATTTCCTGAAACAGTAGCTAAGGAGCCTCCAAGACTAATTTCCTCCAAATGTAACATCCCTGTTATATTAATATCTGCAACTCCAGTTGGATTAAGAATTAACTTCTTCAATTGGGTAAACCGTTGTAATCCTGCAAGGTTTGTTACCAAATTATCTACCGTTAATAAGTCCACTATTTTATCTACATCTGTTTGATATAACTTGCTCGCTGGGGTATAGCTGAAATATGTTCCTCTATCTATTCCCTTGAGTTTTTCTATTACAATACTCTTGAGTCTTTGGTCAGGGATGACTACTTCCGAGTTATTTCCTCCTCCGCCTCCTGCTTCATAAACCCCTGTACCTTCAGCAGCATTTAAAGCATTTGCTTCCGCAGCAGATTTTACTCTAATAGAAGTTATATTATTCTGTTGTGCACAAGCGGGACAGTTTCTTACGATTTGGAATCGCCCGGCGATTTCTGAACGGGAGAGGTCAGCGACTAAGGAGGTAAGGTCTAAATTTCCTGTAAGGCGGTTCCCCATAAGGTTTACACTGGTAAGCTTTGTCATTTGGGTAAAGAGTGTACCTACCTCAGAGAGGTTATTCCTGTCCAAAGCGAGCTCAGTTACCTTAGGTGTTCCTACCACGGAGATACTTCTGAGGTTGTTATTGATAATACTCAATTTTTCCAATTGGGGAAGGTCTTTAAGTTCTATTTCCTTCAAGGTTGCATTGGCAATTACCAAATTCTTAAGTCCACTGAGCCCTCTTAGGGAAAGTTTTTCATTCCCTGTGCTAAGGGTATTTTGTCCAGAAGAAGGTTCTATCTGTACCGTGGTTACTTTTTCAAAATATTCCAAGCCTTTGAAGGATTGTATCCCTGATTCTTCCGCTTTGATAACTCCTTGATACATTTTTGCTTCAAGGACAGAGATTTCCCCATCTCCATTAAGGTCAATAGAACCATTGGCACTACGCAAGATAGCAGCTTTTAGGATAGGATCAAGGTCAAGATTTCTATCTGTCTCATTGGTAGCACTATACTTTTGAGTATGTTCAGCTAAGTTAAGGCTTACTGCCTTTGCAGGCGTAGAGACACGAATCAGTTTTATATTAGGATTATTCCCATCACGTACTATCTGCACTTCTGTCCCTGCTTTAAGAGCGGAAAGAGCGGAGAGATTCAAGGTATCCCTCAGTTGGTTTCCTATAAGGACAATATTGGTAAGGGAAGTAAGGCTATTGAGACTCACATGGGTAAGGTTATTGTTACTTGCTTCCAATACTTTAAGGTTGGTAAAGTTCTCAATCCCATCTAGTGAGCTAATATTCTTCCCTGGTACACGGATTACCTCTACGGATTGGGCTTCTACACGGCTAATTTTTCCATTGCCATTGGTATCTGCCTTAGGCATACCACTCGTTCCGTTAAGCAGTGCATTTTTGAAGTTTTGGTCAGGGATGTATATTTCATCTCCTTCATCCTCCACCCATGCTCCATTTTTCTTTTTATAAACGATGTTTTTGGTGAGGGATAACCTACGAACGAAATAGTCCCCGTCCTTACCAGTAGCGTTATTCGCCATTTTATTATCTGTGTATACTTTTGCTCCTTCCTTATAGTTAGGTAAGGAAGCCAAAGGTGCCCACTGATTTCCCGATACTCGTCTGTAGAGTGTACGAGAGATTTTGTTAAAATAATAATTTCCTGCATTGGGTCCTGGTGCCTCAGTCCCTTCCGATACGGTGGAGAGCTGTTGAGGATCTCTTCTCTCAGGGTCTTTATTGTCCTTATTACAACTAATGGCGACAAAGACAAATGAGAGGCAGAACATGGTTACAAAAGTGTGTAAAAATCGTCTCATAATTTGCTTAGTTTTGGTTTAACATTACAATATTCATTTTTTAGTTTTAATTAGGTTTTAACTGAGCACAAAGGTAATGAATTCTGTATGAATAGCAAACTTTTTTATATTCTTACCCTTAAAAAAGCAATTATGAACTGACTTATCAACAACGGAGAAAATAGAAATTAATATTTAATTAACATAAGTAATTTATTATGTATTACATAACAAGCTTTTTATTAACAAAAAAGGGGAGATTTTCCCTTCCAAAAATAATTATACACATTTCGTGATTCTTTGTTAATAAGCTAAAATTTTTGCCATTTTTCTATCCATTGTGCAATTACATGTACCCAATCTTGGCGGTCATTTAGGCAAGGAATGTAGTTATAAGTATTTCCACCATGAGAGAGGAATTGTTCTTTGCCTTCGATGGCGATTTCTTCCAAGGTCTCCAGACAGTCCGCTACGAAGGCAGGGGTAACGATCGCCAGGTGCTTGATTCCTTGTTCTGCCAATTGCCCTAAGGTAGCATCGGTATAGGGAGTAAGCCAAGGGTCTCGTCCCAAGCGCGATTGGAAAGAGGTGCTATAGTGATCGGAGGTAAGGTTCAGTTCTTGGGCAACCGCTTTGGAAAGGGCATGACATTGGTGGCGGTAACAGTACTGATGAGCAGGAGAGAGGGTATTACAGCAAATGTCATTCAACTGACAATGTTCCTTAGTTACATCGGACTTATAGATATGCCTCTGAGGTACTCCATGATAAGAGAAAAGCAAGTATTCTCCTTCCTTATAGTACTCCTTGATGGAGGTTGCCAATACCTTAACATATTCAGGACGATGATAAAAAGCAGGTACTTCCGTGAGGGAAATATGCGGGTACTTTTTACGCAAAATCCTATGAACCAGCACCGAAATAGTCTCAATGGTGGACATGGCATACTGCGGATATAGGGGAATCAGTAATAATTCTGTTACTCGTTGCCTATCAAGGGCTTCTATGGCTGAGGCAATGGAAGGCTTTCCATAACGCATCGCCATAAGCACGGGAATATCCACCTGTGCCTGTACCTTATCGGTAAGGTTACGGGTGTGAACAATCAAGGGAGAGCCCTCCTTCGTCCATATTTTCCGATAAGCCTGTGCAGAACGCTTGGGACGGGTACGCAAAATAATTCCTTTGACCAGAAACGCACGGCTCAGGTAAGGCAAATCAATCACACGTGGATCCATAAGAAACTCCCCCAAATACTTCCGCACATCACCTTCTGAAGTAGAATCAGGAGAACCCAGATTGACGAGTAAAACACCCTTTGACATTTTAAAAAATTTTGCTACAAAAGTACGTACTTTTTTGTAGATATCCATAAACTATTATTGTTTTTTTCTATAGTTTAATTATTTGTCCTTGATTTTTTATTAATTAGAAAGATTATAAATTATTTATTTAAGATATATTTTCAGTTAAAAAACAAGTATTTCAAAAAAAGATTGTATCTTTGCCACAGCAAAAGATAATAACATGCAAGTAGATTTTTCATTTCAAGAATATTTAGGATTTTTAGCCTTCTTAGGGATTGCCACTATGGGTTTTTGGCTTATGATATTCTTACTTACTTACGTAGTTCCATACTGGGTATTTGGGGCTGCTATAGAGCGCTTTAAGGAAAGGCGAGCTGCCAAGAAGCTACGCAAACAAGAGCAAGCAGGTTAAATATGCATAAAGACATAGAAGAGAAGGAGGTAGATAAACTCCCTATTGTGAACAAGTTGGTTTATTTTCTTAAGCGAGTTCCTCTGGGGAAGGGGCGGGCATTTTCTCTTTATGATCTTCTACAGCTCTACACCATTGGGATTATTCGTGGCGCCCTCACCTATCGTGCCAGTGCTATTTCCTATAGCTTTTTTGTGGCTATTTTCCCTTTTCTGCTGGTGGTACTGAACCTTATTCCTTATATTCCCATTGCGGATTTCCAAGATGATTTTTGGGTTTTTATAGATAACCTACTTCCTCCAGGGACGCATGACTTCTTCAAAGATATTTTCTTAGATATTGCTAGTAAGAAGCGAGCAGGGCTTCTCTCCACTGTATTTGTCCTTTCCATATTCCTTACGACCAATGGGATTAATGCTGTATTTGGAGGTTTTGACACCTCGTATCATGTACATAATACGCGAGGAGTGGTCAAGCAGTATTTCATTTCCATGGGGGTGGCGATGCTGCTGGTTTTTTTGATTCTCTTCTCGGTCATTCTATGGCTATCCTTTGAGTACATCAGCCGCATGGGGTTCTTTGAGACTTTAGAAGCCAACAGATATCTCTTCCTTTTGGCGAAGAAGATTTTCTTTATTTTCGTTACTTATCTTTCTATCTCCATTCTGTTCCATTTTGGTTCTGCTGAGAGAGGTATTCGTTTCTTCTCGGCAGGTTCCCTTCTTACCTTAGTGCTCTTTATTCTGACCACTTATGGCTTTGGTATTTATATAGAAAATTTTGCTCAATATAACCAGCTTTATGGCTCTATTGGGGCATTACTCATCTTCTTACTATACATTTGGCTAAACTCCACCATTCTGCTTTTAGGCTTTGAGCTGAATGCCTCCTTGCTAAAGCTCAAGAAGGCAGATTAGCGGATACTTTTCTCCTTTGCTTCTAGGCATAAAAAAACAAATTCCAAACTGAAGTGTCTGGAATTTGCTATTTATAACTATCTACTTATTTCTATTCCTCAAGGCGAATATCCAATCCGAGTCCTTTGAGTTCGTGCATGAGTACATTAAAGGACTCAGGTAATCCTGGTTCAGGCATGGTATCCCCATGTACGATTGCCTCATAAGTACGAGCTCTTCCGATGACATCGTCGGACTTCACAGTTAAGATTTCACGCAAGGTACTGGATGCTCCATAAGCTTCCAATGCCCATACCTCCATTTCACCGAAACGTTGTCCTCCGAACTGAGCCTTACCTCCGAGAGGTTGTTGGGTAATAAGAGAGTAAGGACCGATGGAACGTGCATGCATTTTATCATCAATCATGTGACCGAGCTTAATCATATAAATGACTCCAACAGTTGCCTTTTGGTCAAAACGTTCTCCGGTACCTCCATCATAGAGGTAGGTATGTCCGAAAGCAGGTACCCCAGCCTTTTCTGTATATTCGGTGATTTGCTCCAGGGAAGCCCCATCGAAGATAGGGGTAGCGAACTTTAAGCCAAGTTTTTGTCCTGCCCATCCAAGTACTGTTTCATATATCTGACCAATATTCATACGCGAAGGCACCCCAAGAGGGTTAAGTACTATATCCACGGGGGTACCATCGGCAAGGAAAGGCATATCCTCATCACGGACAATCCGTGCTACAATCCCTTTGTTTCCGTGGCGACCTGCCATTTTATCCCCCACCTTAAGCTTACGCTTCTTGGCGATATATATCTTAGCCAATTTCATGATTCCTGCAGGGAGCTCATCCCCTACAGAAAGGGTAAACTTATCACGGCGGAGCATTCCTTGTAGGTCATTGAGCTTAATCTTATAATTGTGGATAAGGTCATTGATGAGTTGGTTTGTATGGTCATCGGTTGTCCATCCACCAGAGAGGAGATGGGTATAATCCTCAATTTCGCGCAATCCTTTTTGTGTATGTTTTCTTCCTTTAGGGATAATTTCTTCTCCTAGGTCATTGAAGACTCCTTGGGAGGTTTTTCCATTCACTAAGGAGAATAGTTTTTCTAAGAGTCGGTCTCTGAGCTCTCCTGCTTTGGCATTGAAGGCAGCATCCAAGGCAGCGATTTCATCTTTTTCTTTGCTGCGTTTTTGTTTTGTTTTCACTGCACGGGAGAAGAGTTTTTTACCGATAACGACTCCTTCCAAAGAAGGGGAAGCCTTCAAGGAGGCATCCTTAACATCCCCTGCTTTGTCCCCAAAGATAGCCCGAAGGAGTTTTTCCTCTGGAGTAGGATCACTTTCTCCCTTAGGGGTTACCTTTCCTATTAAGATATCACCGGGCTTGATATTGGCACCGATACGTACAATACCGTTTTCGTCCAAGTCCTTAGTAGCGTCCTCAGAGACGTTAGGGATATCATTGGTAAGTTCCTCCACACCGAGCTTGGTATCGCGAACATCCAAAGTATATTCATCAATATGAATAGAGGTAAAGATATCCTCACGGATTACGCGTTCGGAAATCACAATTGCATCCTCAAAGTTATATCCTTTCCAAGGCATAAAAGCCACTTTCATGTTGCGTCCTAAGGCTAATTCACCGTTTTGGGTAGCATATCCTTCGCAGAGTACTTGACCTTTTTTCACTCTATCGCCCTTGCGAACAATAGGTTTTAAGTTAATACAAGTACCTTGGTTGGTACGGCGGAATTTGATAAGGTCATAAGTGGTTAGTTCACTATCAAAGGAGACTAAGATTTCGTCCTCTGTTCTGTCGTACTTGATAACAATCTTTTTAGCATCCACATATTCGACAGTTCCTTCTCTTTCGGCATTCATCAGTACACGGGAGTCTGTAGCTACTCGTTGTTCGAGTCCTGTTCCCACGATAGGTGCTTCGGGGCGCAAAAGGGGCACCGCTTGTCGCATCATGTTGGATCCCATCAGTGCACGGTTTGCATCATCATGTTCCAAGAAAGGGATTAGAGAAGCTGAGATAGAGGCGATTTGGTTAGGCGCCACATCTATATAATTCACTTCCTCGCGAGGGACTATAGGGAAGTCCCCGTCTTCCTTCACTACGAGTCGTTCTTCTAAGATATTTCCCTGGTCATCCACCTGAATATTCGCTTGCGGAATCTTAAGACCTTCTTCTTCCTCAGCACTCATGTAGACGAGTTCATCAAGTTTTATTTTTCCATTTTCCACTTTACGATAAGGAGTTTCAATGAATCCCATAGAATTCACCTTAGCATATACCGCCAAAGAGGAAATTAGCCCGATATTAGGACCTTCAGGGGTTTCAATAGGGCAAAGGCGTCCGTAATGTGTATAGTGTACGTCACGCACTTCAAATCCTGCTCGTTCACGAGAGAGCCCACCAGGACCTAGGGCTGAAAGACGTCGCTTGTGTGTGATTTCCGCCAAGGGATTAGTTTGGTCCATGAACTGAGAGAGCTGGCTGGTACCAAAGAAGGAATTAATTACTGAAGAAAGTGTTTTGGCATTAATCAAATCCAAAGGGGTAAACACCTCATTATCACGTACATTCATACGTTCGCGTATGGTGCGTGCCATACGAGAGAGCCCTACTCCGAACTGAGCAGCTAACTGTTCCCCTACGGTACGTACACGCCGGTTAGAAAGGTGGTCAATATCATCCACCTCTGCTTTGGAGTTAATAAGCTCAATCAAGTATTTTACAATAGTAATAATATCTTCCTTGGTAAGGACTTGTTTTTCCATAGGGATATCCAAGCCTAACTTTTTATTCATACGATAGCGCCCTACATCCCCCAAGTTATAACGTTGGTCGGAGAAGAAGAGCTTATCAATGATGTCACGTGCAGTTTCCTCATCGGGTGGTTCAGCATTACGTAACTGGCGATAGATATGTTCTACCGCTTCTTTTTCGGAGTTGGTAGGATCCTTTTGGAGGGTATTATGAATGATGTTATAATCTATTGCTCGTTCATCTTCCTTATGCAGGAGAATTGTTTTTACATTGGCATTGATAATCTCATCAATATGTTCTTTTTCCAGTACAGTATCACGGTCAAGGATAATCTCATTACGCTCAATAGAGACTACCTCACCGGTATCCTCATCTACGAAATCCTCATGCCAAGTGTTAAGCACTCGGGCAGCCAAGCGACGTCCTAAGTATTTCTTAAGTCCTGTTTTGGAGACTTTCACTTCTTCAGCAAGGTCAAAGATTTCCAGAATATCCTTATCTCGTTCAAAGCCAATGGCGCGGAAGAGGGTTGTTACAGGGAGTTTTTTCTTACGGTCAATGTAGGCGTACATGACGTTATTGATGTCCGTAGTGAACTCAATCCAAGATCCCTTAAAGGGGATAATACGTGCTGAATAGAGCTTCGTTCCATTGGCATGATAGGACTGTCCGAAGAACACTCCAGGAGAGCGGTGGAGCTGAGAGACAATCACTCGTTCTGCTCCATTGATAATAAAGGTACCGCTACCGGTCATATAAGGGATCGTTCCCAAGTACACATCCTGTACAATAGTTTCAAAATCCTCATGCTCTGGATCCGTACAGAATAGCTTCAACCTTGCTTTCAAAGGCACACTATAGGTAAGTCCTCGCTCAATACACTCTTCTACGGAATAACGAGGAGGATCCACAAAATAGTCAAGGAACTCAAGTACGAACTGGTTTCTTGTATCGGTAATTGGGAAATTTTCCTTAAAGGTGCTGTAAAGACCTTCATTACGTCGTTCATCGGACTTGGTTTCCATCTGGAAGAAATCCTGAAACGATTTCACTTGAATATCCAAGAAGTCCGGATAATCAGGCACATGCTTTGTTGAAGCAAAATTGATTCTGGCAGGTTGGTTCGTAAGCATCTATATTTATTAATAAATGGTTAAAGGTAATGACTTATGCTCTAATGACTAAAGCATTTATGACATTACTATAGATTGTTAAGTATGGTGCACAACAAGACCCAGTTTCTACAAAAATCATTTTAGAAACTGGTTATCAAAGGGTTATTTTGTTATGGACAATACACTTCTTTCAAGGGGGCAAATTTACAAAATTTAATTATTATTTGTCAATTATTATTTGTTAATTATTAACCAATAATTGTTAATTACATTTTATTCCCTATCTTATTTAGAAAGCTGGTAGAAGAGCGACTTGTTTTGTCCTGTTTTAAAGGGAGTGTTCGCTATAAGAGAGCTATTCTCACACATTTTCCTTTAACTATACAGACGATTATTGTTGTAGATTATCTTTTATTCTTGTTCTTGGGAGGGTTCTTCTTGAGAGGGTTCCTCATCGGGCGATGAATCTTCAATAGTTTGTGCTTGTTCTTTCATTTTTAATTTTTCACTATTTTTATCCTGCTTAGCACTGACCGATAGAATAATGCCTAAGGCAAGGCAAGTCATCCAGATGGAAGTTCCTCCACTGGTGAAGAAAGGGAGGTTTTGTCCTGTTACAGGGAGTAAGCCTACGGAAACCCCCATATTGACAAATCCTTGGAAGACAATAGGGATTCCCACCCCTAAGACTAAGAGCTTTCCAAAGATAGTGGTAGCCTTCAGGGAGATCACCACAAATCTCACTAACATAATGATAAATAGGAATATAAGTCCTGCTCCGCCCCAGAGTCCATATTCCTCCACAACAATGGCAAAAATAAAATCGGAAGAGCCTTGTGGGAGTAAGTTTTTCATTACACTTTTACCTGCCCCTTGTCCCCAGAATCCACCAGAGACAATAGCCATTTTAGCGCGTTGGGACTGATAATTTTCTTCTTTGTCCTTATCCAAGAAAGTTTCTATACGGCTTTTCCAAGTATCGGCACGGTGAGAGAAAGCGTCCGGATACGCCCGTATGAAGAGGAGGAAAACTCCAAAGAGCAGTATACTCATCACCAAGATAGAGAAGATATACTTTAGTGGATATCTGCCAATATAAAGGAGTAAAAGCACCATGAAGAACATAATGGCTCCTGTGGAGAAGTTTGGAACGGTTACCATGGCTACGGTAATCCCTACGGGAATCCATAGGGCGAAAAGGCTTTCGTTAAAGTTAATCTTTTCCCCATAAGTATCTGCCAGATAAGAAGCCACGTACATAAGTAAGATAATCATGGCAAGGGCAGAGGGTTGGAAGGAGACTCCAAAGATATATATCCATCGGTTCGCATTGGCACCCTCAATAGTATTGCCCTTAAGCAGTACGAAGAAGAGCAGAATCCAAGAGACCAAGAGTCCCAGCCGCGAGAGCGGGCGAAAGAAGCGATATGGGAAGCGATGTACCAAGAAAATGATAAGGAGTCCTACGGAAATCAGCATAGCATGCCTTGCGAAATATCCATAAGTAGTAATTCCCGTTTTCTCCAGATACACTAAGTTACTGCTGGCACTATAGACAGGGAGAAAAGAGAGTGCGGCAAAGAAGAGCACCACCCCCCAGAGGGCGAGGTCTCCTTTGAGATATCGCGTAAGACGTTCCATAAAAGGTGCTATTAGAGCATATTCACATAATGCTTAAACTGATTGCCACGGTCCTCATAGCTTTGGAAAAGGTCAAAGCTGGCACAAGCTGGAGAAAGTAATACGGTATCTCCTTCTTCAGAGAGTCCACGACTTACCTGCACGGCATCCTCCATAGAGTGTGTTTCAATAATGGTGGGAACAATGCTTTGAAAGGTTTGAATAATCTTTTGGTTATCCAATCCTAAGCACACAATTGCCTTCACCTTTTGGCTCACGTAAGGAATTAAAGGGTTATAATCATTTCCCTTATCTTGCCCACCTACAATCCAAATGAGACCGTCAGGCATAGAGTCCAAAGCATAGTACACAGAATTTACATTGGTAGCCTTAGAATCATTGATATAACGTACTTCGCCTACTTCCTTAACAAATTCCAAACGATGTGGTACTCCTTGGAAAGTCATTAGGCTCTTACGGATGTTCTCGTTGCGAATATTCAATAATTTAGCAGCTACAGAAGCACCCATCACATTTTTGAGATTGTGCTTTCCTTTAATTGTCAATTCTCTTATAGACATTTCAAATTTATTTTGGTTAATAGTTATGTGAAACAATTTATCATCCAAGCAATAAGCCCCTTGTTCATTGCTTTTTTCTAAAGAGAAAGGAATACATTGCGCTTTAATATCCTTTCTTTTAGCTAATTCCTCTTGAAGGACAGGATCATCTGCATCATAGATAAGGAAATCCGCCTGTGACTGGAATTCAGTGATGCGGAACTTGGCATCTATATAGTTCTGAAACTGATAGTTATACCTATCTAAGTGATCAGGCGTGATATTGAGCAACAAAGCAATATGCGGGCGGAAAGAGGAGATGTCATCCAACTGGAAGCTACTAATTTCCAACACATAATATTCCTTAGGTTCCTGAGCCACCATACGGGCGAAGCTATTACCTATATTTCCTCCTACCCCTATGGAGAGACCTGCCTGCTCAAGCAAATGATAGAGTAAGCTGGTGGTCGTAGTTTTGCCATTGCTTCCGGTTACAGCGATAATTTTCGCTTGGGTATACCGAGAGGCAAATTCTATTTCCGAGATAATTTCAATTCCTTTTTTTCGTGCTTTTTCAATGATAGGCGCCTTTTGAGGAATTCCTGGACTCTTAATAATGCAATCCGCTGAAAGGATTTCCTGCTCAGAATGTTGTCCTTCCTCCCAGCAAATAGGCAGGGAGGCAAGTTCCTGTTTGTATTTTTCCTTTAAGGGAGCCCTATCCGATAGGAATACTTCCCAACCTTGCTTGAGACCGAGGATAGCAGCTCCTATCCCACTTTCGCCTCCTCCAAGAATAACTAACTTCATAATCTAAGTAAAAAGTAAAATCGCAATAGCGAATATATAACCGAAAATAAGAGGCAAAGATAACAAATATTCTTCACAGCATCCTGCTTTCTTGTCCATTATTTTTATTATCGTATTTTTAAGGTAATGAATGAAATCAAAGCTAAAATGATTCCTACAATAAGGAATCGCATGACTATCTTACTCTCATGGTAGCCCTTCTTTTGATAATGGTGATGCACAGGCGCCATAAGGAAAATCCTATGTCCTTCGCCGTGCTTCTTTTTGGTATATTTGAAATAAGCCACCTGCAAAATTACCGAGAGGTTCTCTATAAGGAAGATCCCACAGAGTACTGGTATGAGCAATTCCTTACGCACCATAATAGCAATCACAGCAATAATTCCTCCTATAGTAAGGCTTCCTGTATCCCCCATGAACACCTGAGCGGGGAATGTATTATACCACAAAAAACCAATAAGCGCCCCTGTGAAAGCAGCAATGAAAATGGTGGTTTCCCCTATATGAGGGATATACATAATGTTAAGATATTCAGAGAAGATGATATTCCCTGAAATCCAAGTGAATATTCCTAAAGTAAAGACAATAATTGCTGAGGTGCCTGCTGCTAAACCATCAATTCCATCAGTAAGGTTAGCTCCATTGGAGACCGCAGTAATGATAAAGATCACAATAGGAATAAAGATCACCCATACCCATTTCTTATAGTTCTTACCTGTCCACTTAATCAGAGAGGCATAGTCAAATTCATTATTTTTCATAAAAGGGATGGTTGTTTTGGTGGATTTGACCTCCTCCATCTCCTTAATAGAATGGTTGATCTGTGTCATTCGAGAGGCTTGTGCATTCTCATTCTTGACGGTAACACTAGGATGAAAATACAGGGTAGCCCCCACGATGATTCCTAAGGAAATTTGTCCTAATACTTTAAAGCGTCCCTTAAGTCCTTCTTTGTTTTTCCTAAATACTTTAATATAATCATCAATAAAGCCTATAGTACCCATCCACAGCGTAGTGACAATAAGCAATATTACATATACATTATCCAATTTCGCCAGGAGCAACGTAGGAATTAGCAAGGAGATGATAATGATAATCCCTCCCATGGTAGGGGTTCCTGTTTTTTCCTTCTGTCCTTCAAGCCCTAAGTCACGTACCGTTTCGCCCACTTGTAAGTTATACAATCGGTTAATGATACGCTTACCGGTGATGGTAGCAATCAGTAAAGAAAGAATGGCTGCCAGCCCAGCCCTGAAAGAGATGTACTGGAACATTCCTGCTCCCGGTAGGTTATAGACCTTATGTAAATAATCAAATAAATAATAAAGCATAATCCAAGTGAAAAGTGAAAAATGAAAAGTGAAAAGTGAAAAGTTCCTCACACATTCGCTTATGAGGCTTTACCTTTTACTTTGGTTTTACTTGTTTTTATACCAGTAGGTTAGACCTTATGTAAATAATCAAATAAATAATAAAGCATAATCCAAGTGAAAAATGAAAAGTGAAAAGTTCCTCACACATTCGCTTATGAGGCTTTACCTTTTACTTTGGTTTTACTTGTTTTTATAGATGTAATCAATATAGCAATAATCTCATTACAATCTTTCTCAAAACTATCTTTCATCTTTTTATCCAAATAATCTGTATCATACAAAAGAGAAATCCAATAGTTCGTTTCATTAGCTTCTTTCAAAGCTATAGAGAGTTTAGAAATAAAATCAGAAAGACTCTGTGCATATTCTGCCTCTCTTATTAAAGCACCTATAGATGTTCCACTTCTTAAAAGTTGTCTATTCAATACATATTCATTATTCTCCCTTAAAAACTTTGCAAGTTTTGCTATCCTAACAGCAAAAGCATAACTTTTATCTAATAATATCCCTCTTTTTTCATTATTCATTTTTCATTATTCATTTTTCACTAATCATTACTCACTTTTCATTATTAATTTGGCTTCTTCTAAGTCATCAAAGTGAGAACGATGTCCTTTGACCTCTTGGTAGGTTTCATGTCCCTTACCCGCCAAGAGTATGATATCCCCTGCATGAGCAAGATTACAAGCCACCTTAATTGCCTGTCGCCTATCGGTAATGGTCATATACTTGCTCTGGTGGTCAGGATTCACCCCTATTTCCATTTCCTTAAGAATTGTCTGAGGATCTTCCTCGCGAGGATTATCGGAGGTGAAGATCACCTTATCGCTCATCGTGGTGGCGATATTTGCCATTATAGGGCGCTTTCCCTTATCGCGATTGCCCCCGCAACCTACTAAGGTCAGGAGGTGTTGGGAAGGGGCTTTGATGCTTTTTATAGTTTCCAATACATTCTGTAGGGCATCAGGAGTATGCGCATAATCCACAATAACTGTGATGTTACCTGCCGATATAAAGTACTGGAAACGCCCGCTGACAGGTTTTAGCTCACTTATTTGTTTTGCTACCTCTTCCTTATCCATTCCAAGGAGTACCGCTGTGGCATAGATTGCCAAGAGGTTATAGGCATTGAACTGCCCAATAAGGTGTGTCCATATCTCCTGTTGTCCTATGCGTAAGACCAAGCCTGAGAACGCATTTTCCAAGATATTAGCTTTGAAATCAGCATAGGTTCTAAGCGCATAATTATACTTATGTGCCTGGGTGTTCTGCAGCATAAAGTTTCCGTTCTTATCATCTATATTGGTAAGAGCGAAGGCATCTTTTTTCAGTGTATCAAAGAACTTTTTTTTCGTATTGCGATACTCGGCGAAAGTCTTATGGAAGTCCAAATGGTCTTGGGTTAAGTTGGTAAAGATTCCTCCTGCGAAGCTTAGCCCTTCAATGCGATGCATGGCGATACCATGTGAGCTTACTTCCATAAAACAATGTGTTACTCCTTCCTCCACCATTTGGTGCATCCTTCTGTTGAGGGTAATCACATCAGGGGTGGTATTTTTTGTATCTATTTTCTGCTCATTGATGTAAATAGCAATGGTGGAAATGAGTCCTACTTTATGCTTTGTATTCCTAAAGAGATGGTATAACAAGGTGGCAATGGTTGTTTTTCCATTAGTTCCTGTTACCCCTACTAACTTAAGCTTTTGGGAAGGATGGTCAAAATAGTTAGCTGCTATTTGAGCCATTGCTATGGTACTATCGGCTACCTTTAGGAAAGTAACCTCTTTGGGCAATATTTCTGGGAGCTGTTGACAGACAATTACCCGCGCCTTCTTCTCAATTGCCTCTGAAATAAATGTATGTCCGTCCCTATTCGCTCCTTTGATCGCAAAAAAGAGTGTTCCTGTGGTAATTTCTTGAGAATTTTGGGTGATATTCTCAATATTTACCTCTTCATTTCCTACTATTTGGAGTATCTTAACTCCCTTACATAATTGTTTTATTGTTTTCAAAGTTACTCATTTATTATCATGTTACCCATCTGCTACCTATATCCTTCCGTTACAACAGTGTTAAGTGAATAGACTTACGTCCTCCGATGCGTTCTCCTGCGGGTATGGATTGTCCCTTAACCTTTCCTCTGCCTGTGATGGTTACATTCAGTCCTAAATTCTCCATGATAGCAATGGCATCCATTGCATCCATACCTACCACATTGGGGGCAATTGTTTTGTACTTTTCCATAATCTGGTTATAGCGTTGATAGCTTTTTTCCACTTGTGGTGAAGGGTGTTCTATATCATCAATAGTATCAATAAGTAAGGAGCTTGTATATATTTTTTGAGCAATACTCTTGAATACAGGTCCGGAGACATCTGCCCCATAGTACCCAATACTTTTATCAGGGTTATGGATGACTACAATACAGGAATACTTAGGATTCTCTGCAGGGAAGAAACCGGCAAAGGAAGAGACATAAGCGAGCTTTGACTTATCACTATAGTCCTTTTGAGCGGTACCTGTTTTTCCAGCCATAGAGAAATGTTCCGAATAGAGGCTTTTTCCAGTTCCATACTTAACGGTATTTTCCAATACTTTTTTGACCACGGAGGCTGTTTGTGGGGAGCAAACACTGCTATTGAGCACTTCGAGGTCAAATTTTTCTACAGATTTGTTCCACTGTTTCACCTCACGAATCATGCGAGGCTTAAGCATCACTCCATCATTGGCAATAGCATTATAGAAAGTAAGCACTTGTAAGGGGGTCATTTCCACCCCATAGCCAAAAGCCATCCACTCAAGGGCGATTCCACTCCATCCTTTTTGGTTAGGCTGAGGCAGATAAGGGGTACCTTCTCCTACGATGGGTAATCCTAACTTTCTGTTCAGATGCATTTTGTTCAGCCTACCGACGAATTTCTTAGGGTCTTTAGCAAAGAGGTCATGTACCATTTGTACAATTGCCGTATTGGAGGAGACCTGCATCGCTTTAGAGAGGTTAATCACTCCATAGCCTCTTCGGTTGGAATCCCATACTTCCTTTCCATAGAAAGAGATTACCCCTTTTTGAGTATCCACAGTATAGGTAGTATCAATATGAGCTTCTTCCATAGCGGTTACTAAGGACATGGTCTTAAAGAGGGAACCTGGTTCGTAGATTTCACCTAAGGCATAGTTAAAGCGTTCGGCATATTTTCCTTGCTGATTACGACCAAGGTTGGATATAGCCTTGATTTCTCCTGTGGCAACTTCCATAACGATGGCACATCCATGGTCGGCTTGATATTTTTCCAATTGTGCTAAAAGAGCGTGGTGAGCAATATCCTGAATATTGATATTGATAGTGGAGATGACATCATAACCATCCTTAGGTTCTATTTCATCACTATCCTCAATAGGTTTCCACTGTCCTTGCGCTATTTTTTGTTTAAGGTGTCGTCCTTCAATTCCAGCGAGGTATTTGCTGAAAGCGCCTTCCAGTCCTACTCTAAATACATTTCCTTGGTCATCCTTACGGTCATAGCCCACAATACGGTGAGCAATTGCCCCTAAGGGATATTCTCGGGAGGTACGTGCCTCCACGATGAGTCCGCCCTTATAGGCACCCTTATTAAAGAGCGGAAAGTTCTTAATTCTTCTGCATTGGTCATATCCTAATCCTTTGGCGATAAGCAAATATTTATTCTTAAGCCTGCGAGCATTCTTAAAGGCTTCCTTATAATAAGAAGCTGAATGAGAGAAAGCATGCGATAAGGAATCGCACAGGGGATTGAGATACTTATCAAAATTATTCTTACTTGGCGCCACGGCATCAAAATGGATATCATAGCGTGTTACCGAAGTTGCCAGAAGGCTTCCATCATCGGAATAGAGATTGCCACGACTGGGTTCTATGATAAACTCTTTAATGGTATTCTGAGCGATAAGGTCGGCATATTTTTTTCCATTAAAATAGAGGTTCACCAGCTTGTAAAGGATTGCTAAGGCAAAGATAGTGATTCCTATCGCCACCAAGATGGTACGTAGGTTCATCATTTTATCTTTCTGTACTTGTGCTTCCTTATTCATTCCTTGATGATTACCTTTATTTTATTAGGGGGGGTTTGCGATTGCTTCAGTCCAGTATCCTTTAAGGTACTCAGTACGGTTGATTCCAACTTGATGCGCTGCAGTCGGGAGCGTACATCCACAAATTCGCTGCGCAACTCCTTGACCTCCTCCCCCAGTTTGGCAATGGTATGTACTTTTTGATCAATCAGATGCCCACTATAAATCATTACAATACAAAGAAAGATTGTAAAGATAATAGCTATCCAGTTCCTTAGAGAGTTCTCCCCTACCAAGAAATCAGCCTTGAATATCTTAACAAATTTTTCTTTTACCTTATTCATTTATATAGTTACAAATTCTATTGTCTAAAGAAAACTCTCAGTTATCCATGAGATTCATTCTTAGCTACTGAACTTACGTTTTCCGTTCTTTCTGCGATACGTAACTTAGCGCTACGTGCACGGTTATTTAGGGCAATCTCCTCGGGGGAAGGTACAATAGGTTTTCCTATTTTCACAAAAGGAGGAAAAGTATTTCCATAGAAGTCCTTCTGTGGTTCTCCTGAGCATTGTCCATCACGGATAAAGCGTTTTACGAGCCTATCTTCCAAAGAATGGTAGCTGATAAGAGCGATACGTCCGCCTTGCTTGACCACCTCTGGCAACTGTAGGAGGAATTCCTCCAGTGCGGCAAGTTCCTGATTCACTTCAATACGGATGGCTTGGTACAGTGGTGCTAATACCTTGTTTTCCTTTCCTTTAGGGAGGAAAGCCTGTACTGCATTGCGCAAGTCCATCGTTGTCCTTATGGGACTTATTTGTCGCTGAGCGATTAAGGTTCTAGCTATTTGTTTAGCATTTCTAAGTTCTCCATAGCGATAGAGGAGTTCACTTAGCTCACTCTCTGTATAGGTATTGACTACCTCAAAGGCTGAGAGGGGTTGCTCCTGGTTCATTCGCATATCCAAAGGAGCCTCAAAGCGAGTGGAAAAGCCTCGCTGGGCAGTATCAAACTGATAGGAGGACACGCCAAAATCCGCTAATACTCCCTCCACTTGCCTTACTCCATAGAAGCGCAAAAAACGCTTTATATATCTGAAATTCTGAGGAATAAGCATAAAGCGTTCATCCTCTATTATATTACCCTGTGCTTGAGGGTCTTGGTCAAAAGCTATAAGGCGCCCGTTATGTGATAGTTGTGCTAATATAGCCCGAGAATGTCCGCCTCCTCCAAAGGTAGCATCCACGTAGGTACCTTCAGGGTTCAGTGCAAGTCCTTCTATAGTCTGGGAGAGGAGTACTGGTATATGATAGCTATTGTCCTGCATCGTCTCCCATAATTTTTTCGGTAAGAGCCATGAAATCCTCCTCACTTATACTATTAATTTCCTGTTCATATAGCTCTTTATCCCATATTTCAATAAAATTAAGTGCCGGTGCCAATACCACCTCTTTATCTATTTTGGCGAACTCACATAGGGGTTTGGGGATAAGGAAGCGACCTGTTGCATCCACTTCTGCTTCCTTCACGCCTGCGGTATATTTACGTAAATAGTCCAGATGTTGCTTGGAGAAAAGGTTCAGCTTGGTGCGCATTTTCTCCATAATCTCTTGCCATTCTCCTTGTGGATAAAGCTCAATACAGGGCTTAAAGATAGAAGGCTTAAGGATTAGATTCTCTTGTAATGCTTTGTCCAATACGGCTTTAAGTCCCACAGGGATAGTTACCCGTCCCTTGGAATCTGCCTTGCATTGGTATGTTACAAAAGAATGAATCATGGCACTTATATTTTGCGCCAAAGGTACAAACTTTTTCCCACTTTCCTCCACTTTTTCCCACTTTTTTTATCAACAGGAGAATTGATTTAAGATTATTATGTATTGAAGTAAGAGAGAAGATACTATGGTTAATTTCTTTGTCTAACCCATAGTGGTATTAAGGAGAGTCATTAGCGGTGTCATAAAGAGTGAAAGGAGTTATTTCATTTGTAAAAAATATGAGGCTACCCTTTCGGACAGCCTCATTTCTAACCTTTGAATTTTTATCAATAATACATTGCTCTATCATCCTTAATCTCAGCGGTCTGCTCAAGAGCAGAGAAGAGGTCTTGAGAAGCTCGGTTAAGCTTTTGATTTCTTAATATTCCCATATAAGAACTATAGTTAGGGAGTGCGGGAGCTACATCCTTTTGGATTACCTGAATCACATATACGCCATTGTCTCCTACAATAGGTTTGGATACCTTATTAGGAGGCAATACGAGAGCTGCTCCTGCTACACTTCCTTCGGCACCCTGTCCAGGGAGAATAGGGTTCTTAATGGACACTCCTTCTGCTTGCTGAATATTATTAGCTTCTCCTGCAGCTTGCGCTACTTGTTCTAAAGAAGATCCCTTCATTTTTTCTATAAGTTGTTTTGCCTTTTTCTCTTTGATGAGAATAGGAGCGACTTGGGCACGTGCCTCGGAGGGGGAAGCTAATCCTGCTTCTATTTTTTTAGTAAGTTGTGCTACTATATAGCCATCCTTAATATCAAAGCGTCGTACATCCCCCACTTTGGTATCTTTTTCAAAAGCCCATTTTACCAAGGGGCGGTTATCTCCCAATCCTGGTATATCCTCAGCGAGGGCTTCGAGATTATTAGCAGGAAGTACATCATATCCTGCCTTTTGAGCGAGGGCAGCAAATTCCTTAGGGTTTTTGATTGCTTGTGCATCAAATTCGGTAATCTTTGTATATACAGCATCACGAGTAGCTGCAGAAGGCTCTATATTACGTGTAATGGTAGCTAATTTCACACCTTCACGAAGGTCAGTAATCTTAATAATATGAAATCCGAAGTTAGTTTCCACTAGCCCTATATCCCCTACTTTGGCATGGAATACATAATCATTAAAAGGCTGTACCATCATTCCTCGAGAGAAGAAATCCAAGTCTCCTCCATTCTGAGCATTGGAAGCATCATCGGAATTGGCTTGAGCGAGGGCAGTATAGTCCCCTCCTGCTTTAATTTGAGCGAGGATTCCTTCCGCTTTAGCCTTAGCTTCCTCTTTGGTACGGGTAATGGCATCATTACCAGGAAGAGAACCTTGGTAAGCGATTAGGATATGACTAGCGCGAACTTCTCCATTAGGGATTTTGGAGAGCATACGTGTATACTTATATGCATTTCCATCTTGATAAGGTCCATAGAGTTCCCCTATGGAAAGGTTATAAAGGGTATCGGCAAAGTTCACAGGGAGCTTGTCCTTACTCACATATAGGCTATCGAAGGGGGTATCGGAATTTTCATTAACGAACTCAGCAATATCCTTTAGGGGTACCTGAGAGAACCCTGGAAGGGTATCGCTTTTTTGAGTTTGGTTATTATAGAGGATACGTGGGTTATTAAGAGCTTTGAGGTCTTGTTCAATAGCTTTTTTATCCTCTGGGGAGGCTACCTCTGAAGCCAATACGAACTGCAGGTTACGCATATCCTTTTGTTGATATTGTTTCTTATGAGCCTTTACATAGTCTTGGATTTCGTTATCAGAGATTTTAATTTGCTCATCAGGGATACTGCTATAAGGGAGTGTTACATACTTAATAGTTACCTTATCATTTTCTTGGTGATAGGCATCTTCTCCATCCTTTAGGGTAACACCGAGTCCTGCTCGGATAAGGCTAAGATATATTTCGCGTTTGGCAGTATCAAAGTAGCTTTTTTCTTCTTGTTGCCATTGTTTGTATACCGTAGGGTTGGATTGCTTAATTTGAGCGATTACTTGTCCGAACTTAGCTGGGGAGAATACTCCTTTATCATCCAAAAACTGGGGGTTCTGTGCATATTGAGGCACTTTGGAGATAATAGATAGGATTTGGTCCTTTCCGACAGAGATTCCTAATTTTTCAAACTGTTGGTCAAGGATTTTACTTTGTATGGTTTGTTGCCAGAGGGCATTGACCACATAAGCCTGTCCGATGCTTCCTCCCATATTACGGAGGGTGTTTTCCACCTGAGAGGAGAATTCCAGATAGGATATTTTATCGCCATTAACCTCTCCGATGACCAACTGATCAGGAGTTTTAGTTCGGCTAAAGATGCCTGAGATTACAAAGGCAAAGAGTGCTAACCCGATAACAAGGATTAGGAATACGGTTCGTTTTCTGATTTTTTCAAGAACGGCCATAATTAAGTTAATAGTTAATAGTTAATATCGCGATCCGCTCAAGGATTTACGCTTCATTTTTCACTCCACTTACCCTCTTTATGCGGCTTCACTTAGATACATTTTGGGGTGCGAAATTACGAATTTTTTAGGAAAATAGAAAAGATTGCTTTAAATATTTTTCATCTCCTTCCCTATGGTGGTTATAGGACAAAAAGTCTTACAGTAATCACCCTATTATCAGCCACTTCCTCCACTAAGAAGCGATAATTTTCGGTGGAGACTTCTTCATCCTTTTTAGGGATGGACTCATAGATATCCACCACTAATCCTCCTAGGGTTTCATAATTCTCACTTTCAGGGAGAGAGAGCTTATATTTTTCATTAAGGTATTCCACCTCCAAGCGTGCGGAGAATACATATTCTTTATCAGAGATTTTAATTTCCTTTCGTAGGTTTTGGTCATGTTCATCTTCAATTTCCCCGAAGAGTTCTTCCACAATATCCTCAAGGGTAATCAGCCCCGAGGTTCCTCCGTATTCATCAAAGATAACCGCCATACTCTGGTGCTTTTTTGTGAGCATATCCAGCACTTTGGAGATATAAATAGTTTCAGGGACAAAGGTAATGGGACGAAGGAAATCGCGGATTTGCTTAGGCTTCTTAAAGAGGTCAAAAGCATGTACATACCCAAGGATTTCATCTATATTTTCCTGATAAACAAGCACCTTAGAATAATTAGAGGAGACAAATAAGTCCCTAAGTTCCTCCACACTTTGGTTAATATCCACGGCGACAATTTCCGTACGAGGGATCATAATCTCACGTGCTTTCACCTGAGAGAATCCTAAGGCATTTTGGAAGATTTGCACTTCGGTATCCATTTCTTTATTCTCGGGCATATTTTCTATTTGTTCTGAGATATAGTTCTCCAGTTCCTCTTTGGAGAAAGTAAGGCGAGTAACATCCCCTTGTGTCCCGAAGAAGACCCGTAGGATATTATCAGAAATCCAGGTGACAAAATCCGATATAGGAGAGAAAATCACATAGAAAAAGTAAGCCACTGGGCTTAATGCCTTCAAGAGTGTATTGGTATAGATTTGGAAAAAGACCTTTGGGAGGAATTCGCCTGTGATAACAATCACCAGGGTGGAGAGTACCGTTTGCCAGAAGATATTATGGAAATTCTCAGGTAGATAACCGATAATGACCTTTCCCATTTCAATCCCATAAATAACCAAGGTGATATTATTGCCCACGAGCATGGTGGCAATGAACTTAGAGGGCTTACGGGTAAGTTTCTCTAAGATATTTCCTATCATTCCTCCTTCTTTTTTTTCAATTTCCAGCTGCACCTTGTTAGAGGATACATAAGCGATTTCCATGCCAGAGAAGAAGGCTGAGAGTAAAAGGGTAATGAGTATAACAATTATTGAGAAATACATTGTATTTAGATAAAAAATAATGTTTCACAGGCGATTATATGGATAAAAAGCAACCGATTTTTATTCTTTGATAGGAATAACACCGGTGATTTTGTGAGCTTTCAGGTGTGAAAACTTTTTGTCAAAGTCCATACCGATTCCCTTGGTGATACTTCCCTGTAGGGAATCAATATAAGTAAAAGGTTTTTCGGTAAATACCCACTCGCTTTCGGCTTGCCAAAAGAGTTGAGAGGTTTTGAGGATCTTACCATCATAAGTATTCAGTTGCACACTATCGCGGAGTTCCACCAGCTGAGTAGGTAGGTAATAGATAGCATACTTAGCTTGTATGATATTCTCATGCCGTTGGTCATCAAATAGGGTAAGCACAAGTCCATGAGGGAATTCGGTATAGGGGAATTTCTGATTGGAGAAATCTCTATTTAGAGAGCTTTCCAAGATTGTCTTCACCTTAGTGGAATCGGTATAAATGAGTCGGAAGTTTTGGGTTTCAGCGTTGGGAATTTTATCTATTCCCTGTAGCGTTACCTGCTTGTCCTCCTCACAAGCGAAAAACATTGTAAGGACAAAAAGCCTTACAATGTTCTCAATTATCAATTTAGTAACACAATCATTCATTGAAGTTGAGGGACTTTAACGGACTGTCCTATCCAGCACTTAAAGGTAATGGTTTTGCCTGCCAATCCTGATTTAAAGATATCGGCACGGGAAGGAGCCAGTTTCTCATAATGAGCGGCGAGTTTTTCAAGTCCGCCCTTTCGGGCTGTATTGGCAGCGAGCCAATAGACGGCTCTTTTTTCAAAAGAGGTGGTTCCACATTCGTTCGCCGAAGATGCATAAGCCTTTGCAATCACTTGGTAAGCAGAGGCATTGGAAGGATTGAAAGAGAGTGCCTTCTGTGCATATCCTACTGCAGTACTCCCCGAATACTTAGTGGCTATCTTAACCAAATAATTAGCTTTCTTAAGAGGGTCTTTTTCCAAATCCACCGCTTGGTTAAAGTACTTAACCGCTTCGGAGGTATTTTTTTGTTTTTCCTTCATAATTCCCAAATATAAGGCAGAGGAAGCCGAAGGAGCCAGCTGATAAAGGCGTTCAACGAGTTTGGCAAAGAGTGGATCCGCAGTACATTCTTTATCGGACATTCTCCCTGCAGCGCGGCGGAGCCATTCTGTATCATTCTTATTAGCCTCATAGTTCTTTTGATAAAGAGGAATAAGATTCTTGCAATCGGCAAGTTGACCAATCTTAGCATCCACATTTTCAGAAATACTCTTTAGGTTCTCTATACGAATACGCGCTACCTGTAATTGTTTTTTCTCCTTGTCAGAAAGGGTATTTGCCTCCTCCTTAGGAAGGAGTTGGTTCATGGCCACAGAGAGCTTATCATTCTCATTTTCAATAATTTCAGACACATTATCATAGACATCAAAAACGTCCTGCATGGTTTTCTTTCCTTCGTTCTTAAGGTCAAGGACTGTAGCAAAGTACTGATAGATAGCCATATCATCGGTAAAACTATCCTTATTGAGCTTATAGGTTTTGTCCAACAGGGAGAAGAGTTCTTCCTTAGTTCCCATGTTCTGTTCTATGAGTAAAGAAGCTAATCGGGAGTTCATCTCTGCCTCAGAGAATTTTTGAGGGAAATACTGATGAAACTTGTGATAGAGTTCCTGCAAATCCTTCACATACTTAGCCTTATCCGTTCCTTTGGCAATTCTATCCTTAAGAATACGCTCCCCATAGAGGAAGGTAGATTGGTAGAGTTCAGGGCATGTTTCATAGACGAATTTCCAAGGCTGGTAAGCTTCATTATAGTTCTTGACCTTAGCTGCTTCCACGAAAACAGAGGCTTTAAGCTGGCAATCCTCCTTTTGCGCATAGGTGGCTGAGGAGACTGCTAATGATAAGGTTGAGAGTAATAATATCTTTTTCATTCGTTTAATTTTAATAATTAAGTAATCCTTTGGTGCGACAAAGTTATAAAAAATAATGATTCTTTCATGGATTTATAGAGAAAAACCACATTCTCTATATTGTAATGCTATTTAGTTATATCTGGACTTTTGGAACCATTTATCATTAAGGGTAAGGGCAACCTTCAACATGAAATAGTTTTCCTTAAGAAAGGACTTTTCACCTTTGCTACCCCATACACCTCCTACTGTTATGTTAGAGAATCCTTGTATAGGGAGACTTGCTCCAAAAGTAATGCCAAAGTCATTCACTACCTTCCCTCTTAGAGAGATTCCTGTATTTTCATAATAAAATCCTGCACGATAAGTAACTCTTTTCCAATATTTTGTATAAGCACTATTGTTAGGCAAGTAATATCCGCCCACCCCTATACGGTAACCATCCTTGTAGGAAACAAAAGAAGAAGTAACGAAGGGGTTGGCATATTGGCTTCTGGCAACAAAAGAAGTGCTTGCTCCTATGAACCATTGGCTTTCCTTGCCTACTCCCGCAGAGAGAGAGAGTTCAGAAGGGAGGGTAAGGAAAGTACGTGCCATATCCCCTAAATCCATTGTTCGGCTATCCTTAATAACAAAGTTTCCGCCTGTAGGCTGCAAGGAGGTAAGGGTACGCGTATTGATGGAGCGTAAGGAGGCTTTGGGAATATATTGTACTCCTGCAAAGAGTGTAAACTCCTTAGAGAGAGGGTACTCATACTGAGCTCCCAGAGAAAGGCTTCCTCCCCGATAGAGAGATTGGCTTTCCTCACGCGTAACATACAATAGTACAGGGGAACTGTAGAGATTCTCTAAGGTAGCCTTTCCGAAATTAAAATGTCCGCTCACTCCCAAACGAAGTCCTTTAATGGGCTGATACCCTACCGCTAAGTAAGCACGATTCACCCCACCACTTCCTTCCAAGGCGTAGTAATGGGATTGTCCTGCCACTACTTCATTGGTGATAACCCTATAGCCCACTGAGGTATAAGGCTGCAAACCTATGGAAGCTCCTAAATGCTTATATATAGGGAAAGAAAGATTAAGGTAATCCAACAAGAAAGTGCGTTCACTATAGGAGGAGGTACTTGTTTTCATGGATCTGAAGTCATAGGAAGTTGCCAAGGCAAAGGTAGTACGAGCAAGCTTTCCTAAAGAAGCTGGATTACGGACATCCACACGTGTACTATCCACATAGGCGTCCACTCCGCCCATAAGAGCATTTTCTGTATTTCCATCAAATCGTTTTACTCCTAATCCATAATAAGAATAGGGGGAATTGGTACCCTTCTGTGCATAGACAAAAGAGGTTAAAAATAAAGCAATAACAACGTATATTCTCATTCTGTAAGTGAAAAATGAAATCATGAAAAGTGAAAAGTGACCTTTGACTATTCACTACTCACTATCCACCTAAATTACGGCTTGCAAATATCTAACTTTTTTAGGAGTTATACAAGGAAAAAGGATGTTAAGGGTGTTAAATTTTTGTTTATTACAAAAAATACTTTTATAAGATATTGGTTTACAAAGTAGTAAGTTTTCAAGAGAAAATATTTTTATTTTTTTAAAAAAACACTTGTGGGAGCAGAAAAAAAGTTTTACCTTTGCACCCGAATTAAAACCAATGGTGCCTTAGCTCAGTTGGTAGAGCAAAGGACTGAAAATCCTTGTGTCCCTGGTTCGATTCCTGGAGGCACCACTATTAGATTTAGAGTTTGATGAATTAGGAAAGGACTACTTTGTGAAAGGTAGTTCTTTTTTCATAGATACCCCATCCTTCATAAAAACCAACCTATTCTATTTTTTATGAATTCACCTAAACGCCTATTACTTTCTCCTTCCAAGAAAAACTGGGAGATCCCTCGAGAAGCGTTTTTTTCTTAACTTTTACCTTAATTAAATTATTAAATCAAATGTTACACCTACCTCTTGCTGAAGATAAGAAAATCTATTTTGCTTCCGATAATCATTTGGGAGCTCCTACCTACCAAGAGAGTCGTCCACGAGAGGCAAAGTTCGTGGCATGGCTCGATAGGATCAAGACAGATGCAGGGGCAATCTTCCTATTGGGGGATTTGTTTGACTTTTGGTTTGAGTATAAAACCGTTGTCCCTAAAGGTTTTGTGCGTACTTTAGGCAAGCTAGCTCAGCTAAGGGATAGTGGAATCCCCATCTATTTCTTTGTAGGGAACCATGACTTATGGATGGATCATTATTTTGAGCAGGAACTGGATATTCCTGTATATCGGCATCCGATAGAGGTAAGCTGTCATGACAAGCTTTTCCTCATAGGACATGGTGATGGGCTAGGTCCTGGCGATAAAGGGTACAAACGAATGAAAAAAGTATTTACCAATCCTTTTTGTAAGTGGCTTTTTCGGTGGTTACATCCCGATATAGGGGTGCGATTGGGACAATACCTGTCGGTGGAGAATAAGCTTATCTCAGGGGTTGAGGATATACACTTCTTAGGAGCGGACAAAGAATGGCTGGTACAATACTGCAAACGCAAGCTTGAGACGAAGCATTATGACTATTTTCTCTTTGGACATCGGCACTTACCCATGACCATAGACCTGGGTGGAGGAGCCACTTACATCAACACAGGAGACTGGATACACTACTACACCTACGCTGTATTCGATGGAAAAAAGCTGGAACTAGTAAAAAATGAAAAGTGAATAGTGAAAAATGAAAAGTATAGCCAGCGAGTGCCCACAGCTGGGTATGTGGGTGAATAGTGAAAAGTGAAAAATTAATTATTCATCCTTATACGAGTTTATCAAGTTATTCACAATTGCCTATGCTCCACTTCTTTTTCTTCAAGATTTGCATGGTTGCACGCTCTTTTTCGCTATCGGTAATAGATTTGTGCATATAAATGGTTCCCCCTCCATTTTCGTGTAGTGTATTCACACATCTTTTTAGTTTTTCTCCAGAGAGAGTGCGGTTAAAGCGTAGCTCTTTTAGTTTTTTATTAGCCCTAAGGTCTAAACCCGTTAGAGGTAAATCAGAAACTTTCAAGTAAGTAAGGGCGGTATTTTTGCTTAAGTCTATCTCTTTGATTTTATTATGACTCATATCTAACCTTTCGAGAAGCGGATGGTGAGTTACCTCCAAGGAGGTAACCTCATTGTAACTACAATTGAAAAGGGTTAGTTTTCCATAGACTCTCAGAGTACTTCCCTTAAGAGTATATTTTGCTGTAGCAGCACTCAAGCGTACATCAATGCCATTGTCATACACTCCATTATTATTAAGGTCTATCCAAATATCTTTTTTATCGGCTTTGGGAGCCTCTATGGTTAGTTGTATCTGGCTTCCTTTCTCTCGAGCAGTAGTCAACTGGATATAGGGGGCTGTTTCCTTAGGAGAATCAGGGACAGGGTTAGGAGTAGTGTTATCATTTTTAGAGCATCCTACCAGTGCTATAGTTGCTACAAGGAGTTCTCGCACTCCTTTTTTAAAGATTGCTATTTTATTCATGATTACTTTTTTAATATTGTCCATTCGTTGTTGTATGGATTACCTAATTATGTAATTTACCGATGCAAAGTTAGGTAATTTTTTTGTATTTTTGAATATTTTTCACTGTTTATTAGCGAGCTGTCCACAGGCGGCATCGATGTCCTTACCCCGTGAATAGCGGATAGTGAGGTTACCTTCTTGTAACTACAATTTTTTATGTCATTAAATTGTTGCTAATGATTTATTTTATGACTTTACAATAATTTTTTAAGTTCCTCTATATTAGGTAGTGCCTTACGCAGTGGTTCAGGCATCTCATCAGCAGTTTTAAAAGTAGCTATTCCCATAGGTTTATTATAACTACGTATCATATATTCTGCATAAGTTTTATCAGCATCTTTGCAGAGAATGATCCCTATACTAGGATTTTCATTGGGTTTTCGGATAAAATCATCTAATATATTTAAGTAAGCATTTAATTGTCCTAAATAGGCATTTTTGAAAGTACCCGTTTTAAGTTCTATAGCTACCAAGCAGGAAAGTTCTCTATTGTAAAATAGGAGATCTATGAAATGCAAATGTCCTAAAGCCTCTATTGGGTATTGATTTCCTAAGAAAGCGAAATCACGACCAAAAGTCATGATAAAATGTTTGATATTTTGAACTATCTGCTGCTCTACTACACGTTCATCTATTTCCTCTATATCACGTGCTCCAAGTGCTTCTATATTAATGAAGTCAAGTAAATATTCATCCTTGAACATCCTTATAGCTTTAAGTGCTTGCTGGGATGCAGACAAAGCTTGTATAAAATTATTAGGCATAGTTCCCTTATGGTGGTATTCATTGGAACGAATAGCTTGTTGCAAAGCACGTACGGAAAGAGATTCTTTTGCTGCTAGTTCAATATAAAACAAGCGTTCTTCTATCCCTTTTACCATCGTTATAATATATTTATGATGAGTGAAACTAATGTTCAAAAAATAGTTAGCAATAACCTCACCATAGTTTGATATCTGTGAAAATCTGACAATAGCATCTGCTGTATATATATTTTGAGAAATAGAAGTTAATTCGTCACTCTTGGGTGACGAATTATAATTATCTGATAATAAATTATTTGCCCATTCTTCATAAAAAATACGCATCATCTTTAGATTTGTTGCTGAGAATCCACGAAGTCCTGGTAGTTCACATTGCAATTGTTCACTAATATACTCTAAAGCACCTGTTCCCCAAAAACCTTTACGGGTATTCTCTGAAACGTATTTTCCTATGGAAAAATATAATGATAATTGTATAGCATTGACCTCTTTAGCCGCTTTATATTGACTTTCTAAGATGGCAGTTTTAATAGTTTCAATGGTAGTTTTATTAATCATCTTCTTTTGTTTTAGTTAGAATTTTAAGAATTCAGAAAGGAGTCTACTAACATTTTTAGTTTTCTTATTTCTATTTGCTCTACTCTCTTATTTCACTGTTTATTAGCGAGCTGTCCACAGGCGGCATCGATGTCCTTACCCCGTGAATAGCGGATAGTGGTAGTGATTCCTGCTTCTTCTAATTTCTTTTTATATAATAATAGGATTTTTTCATCGGCTTGGAGGAAAGCTCCATCGTCAATAGGGTTATACTCAATGAGGTTCACCTTACAAGGAGCAAAGCGGCAGAAGGCGACCAGGGCTTCTATGTCCTTGAGGGTATCATTAACTCCTTTCCAGACCACATACTCATAAGTGATCCGGCTTTTGGTATGCTGGTACCAGTACTGGAGTGCCTCTCGGAGTTCTGTAAGGGGGAAATTAACCGTCCAGGGCATAATGCAGTTGCGTGTTTGTTCTATAGCGGAGTGTAGGGATACAGCGAGCTTGAACTTGACCCTGTCATCCGCCATTTTACGGATGAGCTTGGAGATACCAGAGGTGGAGACGGTGATGCGCTTTGGGGAGAAACCAAGACCTTCTTTTTCAGAGGTAATGCGTTCGATAGCCTTGATCACATTGGGATAGTTCATCAGGGGTTCCCCCATGCCCATAAATACGATATTGCGCAAGGGACGTGCATAGTAAAGGCGGCTTTGCTGATCAATGGTGAGAACTTGGTCAAAAATCTCATCAGGAGAGAGGTTACGCATGCGCTTGAGCCGTGCCGTAGCACAGAAAGTACAGTTGAGGCTACAACCTACTTGGCTGGAGATACAGGCAGTAATCCGTGTATCGGTAGGGATAAGCACGGATTCCACATAGAGACCGTCATGGAGGCGTACAGCGTTCTTAATGGTGCCATCCTCACTGCGCTGCATGGTATCCACCTTAATATGATTGATGACAAAGTGCTCCCCAAGCAGCGTTCGTGTTTCTTTGGAGAGGTTAGTCATCTGGTCAAAGGAGTGGGCACCTTTTGTCCAGAGCCATTCATATACTTGGCTAGCACGGAAAGCTTTTTCTCCATGGGCGAGGAAAAAGGCTTGGAGTTCTTCTTTCTTTAAAGCACGGATATCCTTCATAAAATGAAAAGTGAAAAGTGAAAAATTTTTCATTTTTCACTTACTATTGGGGCTGCAAAGATACAAAATAAAGATGAACGATTTAAGATTCCTATTTTTTTTGTAAATTTGCACGCTTAACCTTAGTAGTTTTCAGAATATGTCCCTATTATGGCTTCCTTATAGACTATCCATGCGTATTTTTCTTTTCTTTATTCCTAGGCTTCCGCTCTTGACTTTGTTATCCTTTTTTCCTTGCTGGTCACAACAGCCCCTTCCCTACCCTATCCCACAAGATACTCTTCTTACCCAAGAGAAGGATACGCTATCCCTCGTACAAAGCAACAAGGAGGCTGATAAGGTGTTCTTGAGGGAACAGGATACCTTAGTGAATTCTTTTGCGGATAGTCTTACCTTGGCAAGTAAGCCCTCCTCTGCAAGGCTATGTGGGACTCCTTTGAGGAGACGTCCTTATGTAAATCCTTGGTCATTAGTCATTCCTATGGCACTGATAGGTCGGGGTATTTTTTCCATAGATTCGCGTTTTGACCACAAGCTCCAACACTACGTAACCAATAACATCAAGGGTAAGCTCCGTATAGATGATCACTTGCAATACCTGCCTATTGCAAGTGTATTTGCCTTTCCGAACCTTGGGATGCGCCCTTATCATAATCTGAAAGCACGTTTGTTAGTAGGGTCTACCGCCTACGCATTAACGGCGATATTTGTCAATTCCTTGAAGTATTCTGTCAGACAACTACGTCCAGACCGTAGTACCCACAACTCGTTTCCTTCCGGACATACGGCGACCGTTTTCACAGGGGTGGAGATCCTCTACCAGGAGTACAAACACTATGACCCTTGGATAGGGATTAGTGGGTATATAGTGGCAACCTCGGTGGGACTGTTGCGAATCTATAATAACCGGCATTGGGCATCGGATGTGGTAGCAGGGGCAGGAATAGGAATCCTCAGTGCTAAGCTAGCCTACTTGCTACTGCCTTACACTTCCAAGATTATAAAGAGAGAAAAACAGTCTGAAAAAGACCTTCCACAGTGGCAAAGCCTGCTATTGCCCACTTACGATTATAAAGAGAAAAGCGTGGGGCTCTCTTTGACGATTCATTTTTAAATCCTAAATAACCTGCCCTATTTTACTTGAGTTAAACACCCCTTCATTTTGTCTTTATAGAACCTTGTTTTTGGAAAAATTTTTTCATTTTTTGAAAATTGAAATAGAGTCATCATATTTGTGAGGAGTTACTAATACTCCTTGCTTGTTTATCATTCCCCATTTGCCGTTGCGTTTTACTCCTATTTGATCGCTATTAAACTTATCTATCTGTTCATATTGGCAAGGTACGATTAATTTCCCTTGCAGGTTGAGAAATCCCCAATAGCCATTAAGACGTACAGCTATAAGGTCATAACAAGTACTTATGGCATCATATTTACAAGGAGTTACTTCTTTTCCTTCTTTGTTGATACAGCCCCATTTGCCATTGCGTTTTACTTGTGCAAGAGATCTATCAAAATCTTTAGCTTCTTCGTATATGGCAGGCGTAATAACTTTCCCTTCGTGATCAAAAAAACCTTTTTTATTGTGTAGACTTACTATAAAAGTATCATAAGAAGGACCATAAACACTATCATAAGTATCAAAAGGGACAATTACTTTATGATTATCATCTACTACACCTTTTTTGCCTTCTTTGGTAACCAAACAGTAAATAGAACCTTGCCAGTATTCACTGAGTAGTTTGATGCTGTCATACATAACAGGAATAATAAATTGGTTATTCCTATCCATCATTCCCCATTTATTATCTTTGTTTAAAAACACACCGCTAAGTCCAGCTACCTCTACTTGGTCATAAACAAATGGGAGTATCATTTCACTTTTGTCATTAATACCTCCCCATTTATGGTCTTTTTTTAGGAAAGTAGTCGTATATCCTGTAAGGATTACCTCATCATACTGAAAAGGAGTAACGATTTCACCTTTTTCATTTACACGTCCCCACTTATTGTTTTGTTGCACACAGAAAGGATTTCCATCGGCATAACTAATTTTAAAATTATCATACACGAAAGGAACTGCTATTTTTCCTTTAGAATTAATAGCCCCCCATTTGCCATTTTCCTTTGCCCAAGCAATATTCGAAGGACATTCAAATGTGCTTAAGTCTTCATATCTCAGAGGAACAACAACCTTGTTATTACGGTCTACCAAACCGTATTTAGAAGTCTTAATACTTTGTACAATATAAATCCCTTCTAAAAAACTTACATCTACCGACTTGTATTTTTCTCTCCACTGAAGTTCTGCTATTTCCATTGCAGCAATGTTTGCACTGCTATGTATATACAGCCAACCCCTGCAATTATAATTATTTCTTCCCAAATAATCTTGTCCCATCATAATATTACTTATCAGTATTGCAACATATATTATGTACTGTTTCATTTTTATAAATATTTTGAAAGAACAAAGATACAAATAATAATGAAAAATGAATAGTGAATAGTGAAAAATGTAGCCAAGCGAATACTTGGAGCTTGGGAAGTTGTGTAAGCGAGCAGGAATTAAGTGAATAGTGAAAAACGAAGAGTATAGCCAGCGAGTGCCCACAGCTGGGTATGTGAGTGAGTGAGTGAAAAATGAAAAGTGAATAGCTATTCGCTTTTCATTTTTTCGTTATTCATATTAAAGAACTCCTTGAGTTTGCCTTCTTTTTCGTAGTTATAGAGCGCCTTGATAATCCATTGAGGAGGATACTTTCCATGAGTGAGGATGAAAATATGCTTAATCGCCTTGCTCACAGGATAGAGGAGGGTCATCAGTTCAATAGTGCTTTCAAAGAGTTCCCCACTAGCTGTTTTCGCTAAAGGGACATTAAGCAAAGCCAAAAGGATATAAACCACAGAGATAACTGCCATCATCTTAGCATTCTTATAGAGAAACTGCCAGAGGTTAAAGGAATGTTGGTGCAGATGATAGAGCGCCCCTACTGCCATATTCAAAAACAAGGCAACCCCTATTCCCAACAGAAAAGGTTCATGTAGCTGTAACCATGCAGAGAAATAAGAACCTACAAATACCAGAGGTGTACTATGTACCAAGGTGATTACTAAATAATACAGCCTATCACGCAAGGCAATTTTTTCTCCAGAATAGAAAAGGAGAATTAAAGAAACGAAGAAAAACATAGAATAAGTGAAAAATGAAAAGTGAAAAATGAAAAATGAAAAGTATAGCCAGCGAGTGCCCACAGCTGGGTATGTGGGTGAAAAGTAAAGTCGCATGAGCGAGTATGTGGATGAATAGTGAAAAATAGGATTTATTTATTTTCGTTTAGGAGGTTATGTATTTGAGGGATGACCTCTAAGGAAGCAAGAGCCTTTCGCCAAGGGGTATGCATCTGAGCAAGATAGGCTTTGAGGATGCTTATGCGCCTGAGGAGATATTGGTCAAAGATTTCTCTTTTGTCCTGTACCTTAAGCTGAGCGTCAAGGAAGAGGAGCTTTAGGGCAACTCCAGAGAGGTTTCCCATTCCTCGCATATTGTCAAAGGAGATATCGGGAGTTTGGGTGAGAGTGTATATCATTCTAAGGAGGGTATCCATCTCCAGTTTGACAGATTCAGGAGCGTTATGCCAAGAAATATACTGCATGGAGGCATCCTTATCTCCTTCAATCACCGCACCGGCTTCCCCTTTTTGGCTCCATCCGTTAATGGTTCCTGTAACAAATATTTTAGGGGAGGCATGGTAATCATTGGTTTCGGCAAAGTTAGAAAGCAGGTGCTCAAGTCGGTCAATAAGCGGATCTACTTGTTCGGTTTCCAGATGTTCTTGGGCGGCGTACACTACGGGGATTTTTCCAATAGAGATGGGTTTTGGATATCCTTCCACCAGGTGATAAGTATCGCTTTCACGCATCCACAGGTAGTGATTTTCAGCGGTATAAGTTTCAAAGTAATCCACTAAGGCAGCAGGCAGATTAGGATCTGGGAGAAGCCTTTCACCCCGATAGGCACGAGAGAAGGCAACCATATCACCCACCTGATTAAAATAAGGATAAAGAGTATCCCCAAAGGCAGGCGAGAAGAGGGCACAACGGAGCTTGAAGGCGCAGGGGAATCCGTAGGCAGAAGAAGGTTCCTTCAGCGGTTCAGGATACCACAGTTCTGCACATTCCCCAAAGGAGAAGACTGCACGGGCAATCCTGCGGTTCAGACTATTTTCCTTTGCTTGGGTAAGGATATGCTCAATGGTAGAGAGCATCTGCTTTTGAGTATCATCCTGTGGGGAGGCGAGGTAAGTTACAGGTTCACCAAAGAGAAAAGCTACTGCTCGCTTGATGATGAGCTCCTGCAGGGGCAGGGCAATACGGGCAACCTTCTCTAAGTGTTCGCCTGAATCGGTATGGACAAGCTTATCCCGACGTAGGGCAGGATTGTTAACGGCATGGAGAGCAGGGTTAAGAGCCTTCTGTGCCTTTTTAGTGTCCGGTAAAGGAGTGATGCGCCCTCGCTGTAATATCTTTATTGCCTGATTGGCAGGAAGAGAAAGAAGAAATGAAAACATAGTTAAGTGAAAAATGAAAAGTGAAAAATGTAGTCAAGCGAATACTTGGAGCTTGGGAAGTTGTGTGAGTGAGCAGGAATTAAGTGAAAAATGAAAAGTATAGCCAGCGAGTGCTCACAGCTGGGTATGTGGGTGAAAAACAGTTATTAATCATTAAAAATTAATCCTTTACTTTTTATCTATTGAAGAGTGCGGCGAGGTTATTTTTCTTAAAGGTTTTACGATGTTCTATGGTTCCAGTAAGCGCATCTGGGGCATCATCATGGGGGTTCGTATCGGCTTTGAGGTAGGAGGTGATGGCTTTGGCAAAGGCAGGGAAGCGTTCTCTCCATCCTTGAGGCATAAGGGTTAGGTGCTGTACTGCGGCGGAATAGGTAAAGATACGAGTAGCCTTGTTCTGTGTTTGGTAACAGGTACGGAAGTGGGTAAGGTCATTTCCCTGCTTAAGTGCACGTGCCTGCACATTGCGGGCGAAGACACGTCCGCCATTATTACTTTCAATGATACACTCCTGCACTTGATAGCGGGTAAGCAGGGAGGCAAGTGCTTGTTCGGTATACTCCATAGGTTCCTGCGTATAGAGAATATCCAAGAGATAGTTCGCTTGAGGAGTTTCCTTATAGATAATAGCACAGAGGTAGTCGCTACCGGTATCGGCAGTATCCACATAAGCCTTGGTGATTGCCAAGGGATCATTGGGCAGGTCCGTATATTCGTTAAAGGGCTCATACATAAGCCCTTCTTGAGGTTGTGGGTTTTGCTGGTAAAGGCTTTCAAAAACCTGTGGGTTTCGAACTCGTGTAGCGAGGAGTTTATTCAAGGAATGGCGCTGCGCCCATAGCGGTTCTCCTTCTGTACGTGGGTCAAAGGGAGAAGGAGCCCCCACCTTAATAGCGGGATATAGTACTACCTGCCAACCTTGCGGATTATCCTTTGGGTGGTAGGTACCTTCGTGGGAGAGGAGTCTTCCGGCGAGGTCATCGGGATGCCAACGTGTGAATACGATAAGTTGTTGACTGTTATTGTGCAGTCGGGTGGAGGCAACCGTATCGTACCAGTCGGCAACATGTTCCCTGACAATAGGAGACCAGGCGGAGAGGGCATCCTTATAGAGGTCGTCTAAGATAAGCACATCCACGGGTTCCCCTGTGAGAGCTCCACCTACCCCGAGTGTTTTGAAGCCTCCTTGGTGGGAGACAATCTCACACTCATCGGCATTGCGCAGGTAGGTAGTGGACATATTACGGGAGGCAAGGATGGTTTTTGGGAAGAGTTGATGATAGGTAGGGTCATCCATAATACGCTGTATTTCTCGGTTGAACTTACGTGCTTTGGTAGTATTATAGGAGGTAATGGCAATTTTCAGTTCAGGATTACGTCCGAGCAAGAAGGGTGGCAGTCGGCGTGTAGCTCCTTCACTTTTGCCATGCTGAGGGGGCATAAAAATCATGAGTTTCTTAACTTTTCCAAAGGCAAAATCCGTCAGGAGCTGGTAATAACGTTCATGAAAGGGAGCTGGCGAAAAAGAAGGGAAGGTAAAAGCGGTAAAGGAGAGCAAGTGCTTACGCGCTTGATAGGCAGAGAATAGTGCCTCCCATTTCTCTTCACTAAGAGCGGAAAAGTCGGGGATTATGGGTTCAGGAGTCTTTTTTTCGGGGACATCCCAGCCTTCTATCTTGGCAAGGAACGAAAGTGCGGCGATTTGTTCACGTGGTGAAGGGTATACAATTTTGTTGTCCTGTTGCTTGGGCTCACCCCGCGCAATTTCCCAAAGGAGGTCTAAAGCAAGAGCGTTCATAAAAGTGAAAAATGAAAAATGAATAGTATAGCCAGCGAGTGCTCACAGCTGGGTATGTGGGTGGAAAGTGAAAAATGAAAAGTGATTAATGAAAAATGAAAAGTGATTAATGAAAAACTTACACTTTGTTCTAATGACGATGCAAAGATACAACTTTCTTGTAGCTATGTCAAGAAAAAAAGGATGGAGAAGTGTCCACCCCCCTAATAAGTGAAAAATGAAAAATGAAAAATGAATAGTATAGCCAGCGAGTGCTCACAGCTGGGTATGTGGGTGGAAAGTGAAAAATGAATAGTGAAAAATGAAAAATGAATAGTATAGCCAGCGAGTGCCCACAGCTGGGTATGTGGGTGAAAAGTGAAAAGTGATTAATGGCTGAAAGAGGTTTGTTAATCTTATCATTCATTATCCAACATTCGTAATTATTTACTATTTTTGCACTTTCAAACAAAAACATTCTAAAAATTCACTTGTAATGAAAAAAATTTATGCTTTATGCTTCTTATTCCTTGCTATGGCATGCAAGAAAGATGACCCCGAGGTGCTCCCCAAAAGCAGTGAGAAAGACATTCTTTCGTTTGTCATCACTGTAGCGGACAAGCCCTATACCGCTAAAATCAGCGGTACGACTATCACCACTGAACTTCCTGAGGACACGGACGTTACCGCCCTCATCCCCACTATTACCCTTTCCAAAGGTGCCACAATAAACCCCAATACAGGAGTAGCACAGAATTTCTCTAAGGAAGTCCGCTACACGGTAACCGCCGAAGATAAGAGTACCAAAACCTATAAAGTAATGGTAACGGTAGAGAAAACCGAGCAACCACAGGTACCTATAGAGATAGAGCCTATCCCACAAGAGGCCACCAAAGGCAAAGCAGGTGGTGAGATAATTTCTTTCAATACTAATACCCTGCCGGTTAAGAAAGAACAAATCAAAGTGAAATTGGTCAACCGCAATGACCGTACCATTACTTACTCGCTAAAAGTACAAAAGATAGACAAAAAAGAAAGACGTATAGATGTAGCCTTACCCGCTACTTACAAGAATGGAGAATACCGCCTTGAAGCCACTTTTGATAAAGAAGAAGTTACAAGTGGATCCTTTGTCTTGGATAGTAGCATTCCTGCTTTGAGAGTCTTAGATATTAATCTTTTTGAAGGACCTGTTACCGTATTAGCAACTACTTCTCTACAGAAGTTTAACGCTTTGATCTACGCCAAAGAAGAATCCCTAGCAAAATATACGTATTACCTAAGAAAGAATGGGCAGGACTATCCCCTTGTGGTTACTTCTGCTTCCTCTTATAATGTTCATTTCTTAATGTTTGATACCCCTTCCACTCCACTGAATGGGGGCAAGGACTTTGATTTTGTTATCAAAGGTCAAGGGAAAGAATATGTGCTTCCCTTTGTAAATAGCGAAAAAGAACGCATAGAAGTAGTCGTAGCCCATGCTCCTGTGATTCGTACACTTTCCTCAACTACCCTAAAAACGGGGGATGAGCTAACGGTTACCGGAGAGAACTTTACTTATATGAGTGTTGGTCGTACTAATGGGGATTACCGACATTGTAGTTTGCTCCTGATGAAGGACGGAGCCGTAAAAGCGACCTTGGAGACTTACAATCACAGAGGCACCACCGCCACCTTTACCATTGATGATAGTGTCCCTTCAGGTACTTATAAGGTAGTATTCTCCTCACAGATTCGGCTAAAATCCGATCCTTTTTCGCAAGAGATTACCATAGAGAAAAAAGCGACTGCGCCCACCTCACGGCTAAAAGTTAGAGAGGCTGTGCTTTATGATAAGAATGCCAGCTGGCTTGCCAGACAAGTATTCGTTACTTTCACCGAAGAAATAAAGGATGCTCAGGTGAAAGCCCTTGTATTCCCCCAGCTAAGAATAGAGAATTTGTTATATTACCCTATTGCCGTAAGTTCCTCTGCCTTACAGGGGAATGATTACGAATATTTAGCCAATCATTTGCCTGAAGGCTATGTGCTCATAGAGGAAAATGGCAGGGAATACCAAGTAACCTTTTCATTGAAGAAAAAGAATTAGACAGGACAGGCAAATTAGGTAAGTTAAAGTGTAGTATTATGAATCCTTAAAATGCAACTATGATGAAAAAAGTCTTCTTCTTTCTCCTTATCGCTATGGTATTGGCAAGTTGCCGAAAGGAAGATAGCCATAGTGATATTCCCGCAAGCGACTACCGGCTAAGTGACGATGGACTTACACTCATCCGATGGAATAACCGCAATACCCCCCGCATAGATATGCAAGCCGATAGCAAACTGCGAGAGGTAAATACCATTGGCGAAGGTGCCTTCAAAGGCTGTGAGCATCTTAGAGCGGTAACCTTCTCTGACAATTTAAAAGAGATAGGAGCGGAAGCCTTTGCCGAGACTGACCTAAGTGAAGCGCTCCTGTTCAATTCTTATTCAAATGTAGTGTTAGGGGAGAAGGCCTTTTATCATTCCAAGATTAGAGAGGTGGTACTTCCCAAGACAAAAGCATTACCTAATCACATTTTCGCCAATTGTAAGCACTTGAAAGAAGTTACCTTTAAGGAGACAGGGCTTATAGGGGAGGGTGCTTTTTACGCTTGTGAAGCCCTTGAACAAGTGGATCTCACTCAGGCAGGTGTAAAAGGAATAGGGAAAGAAGCTTTTGCTAATTGCCAACGCTTAAAAAAGGTGCTTCTCTCGGTAACGATGAACTTAAAGCCTATAGGAGATAAAGCCTTTGCCCATTGTACTTCCTTAAAGCACCTCACCATTCTCGCTCTTTATCCTCCCTATTTTGAAGGAGACCCTTTCTTAGGTATTCCCAAAGCTACCTTTCCTAAAATATATGTACCAAGTAAGCCAGAGGATCTCATTGATACTTATAAAAGAGATCCTTACTGGAGGGCATTAGCCGATTATATTCAAGTTATTCCATAGCAATAGCCTCTTTGTAAAATGAGAAAAGTTTTATTATTCACCTCAATAGCAGTCGCCCTTATAAGTTGTTCCAAAAGCAATAGCGACCACCCCAACCCTGCGAAACCTAATCGCTCCACGGCGGATTATGAGCTTAGTGGCGATGGGCGTACGCTCATCCAATGGAAGAACCCCAATACTACAGTGCTTGATATGCAAGCCGATAGTGAGCTTCGGGAGGTCAATACGATTGCTCAGGGGGCTTTCAAGGAGCATAAGAACTTACAATCCATCACTTTCCCTAAGAACCTAAAAGAGATTGGAGCTAATGCCTTTGAAGAAGCTAACCTTAGTGGTGAGGTTCTCTTCAACACCGCAGCCATGGTTGATTTTGGAGAAAAGGCTTTCTTCAACACTCACCTTAAGAAAATAACCCTTCCTAATATACGTGTACTGCCTGATCGTGCTTTTTCTTCCTCCAATAATCTGGAAGAGATTCATTTTAATAAAATAAGCAAATTGGGCTTCGGAGCTATTAGTTGGAATTATATAAAGACCCTTCACTTAGAAGATACGGGACTTACAGAGATAGAGACCGTGGGTATTTCGGGTTCTTTAGAGATGGAAAGTGTTATCCTGCCTGCAACACTCACGGCTATAGGGTACGATGCTTTTTGGTATTGTAAAAAGCTAAAAACGGTAACTATCCATGCTGCAAACCCGCCTACCTTAGTAAACAACCCGTTTATAGCAGTCCCTTTAGAGAAGATTTATGTCCCTAAGGCTTCGGTAGAGAAGTACAAGCAAGCCCCTTTTTGGAGCCTCTTTGCCAGCAAGATTTACCCTAAACCCTGATAGAGATAACATTCATTTTATAATTGAGTCATATGAAGTTTTTATTTAGCTTATTATTATTTCCGCTCTTAGCGGTGGCGCAGCCTAAATATGGAGGTCCTATAACGCATATTGCTTTTCTCAGTTCCTATTCGTCCGAGCAGACAATAGCTACGCTTAAGAAGACCTTAGAACAAAAGGGAATTACTGTTTTTGCTACCATTGATCACCAAGCAGCCGCTAAAGCGGTAGGGGAAGAATTGTCGCCTATAACGTTGCTTATCGTAGGGAACCCTAAAGTAGGGACTGCTCTGATGCAGGAAGAACCTTTTATGGGAATTGAGCTACCCTTGAAAATCGTTGTTTATGAGCAAGATAAAAAAGTATGGGTAGGTTATAAGCCCATTGCTCCTATCGTGAAGGAATACCATTTAGAAAAGAGTAAGGGTATTGCTGAAAAAATAGACACCACCATGCAACAGTTAATAAGATTATCCATTGGCAATTAGGTTGTCGCACAATAGTAAAAATCCCTGTGCGGTAGTTCTGCATGGGGAGTTGTTAAGCGGATTAAAAAACACAAGGTGCATCCCATTAGGGATGAGTTAAAAAGGGTCTTAGCTTTGCCAGCTAAAACCCTTTATCATTATTGGTTTTTGGATACTTGTTTTTTATTTGTCTATTCCTATACATTTGAGGATAAAGGCGAATTCAAAGGCTGTATCCTTAATTCTACCGTAGCGACCTGTGGCACCTCCGTGTCCGGAATCCATGTCCATGTGTAGGATCAAGAGATTCTTATCGGTTTTAAGGGAGCGAAGCTTGGCTACATACTTAGCAGGTTCATGGAAGAGTACTTGAGAGTCATTAAGCCCGCCTGTTACGAGCATATTAGGGTAGTTTTGTGCTTTAATGTTATCATAAGGGGAGTAGGAAAGCATATAGCGGAAATATTCTTCCTCATTGGGATTTCCCCATTCCTCATATTCACCGGTGGTAAGGGGGAGCGTATCATCCAGCATGGTAGTTACCACATCCACGAAAGGCACATGTGCCACCACGGTATGGTATAGGTCAGGGCGCATATTGGTTACGGCTCCCATGAGCAAGCCTCCTGCAGATCCTCCTGCGATAGCTAACTTGTCGGAAGAAGTATACTTGTCATTGATAAGCAACTCACTGCAGGCAATAAAGTCGGTAAAGGTATTTTTCTTATGGAGGAGCTTTCCATCTTCGTACCATTGTTCCCCTAAGTCACTCCCTCCACGTATTTGAGCGATAGCAAAGACAAAGCCTCTGTCAATAAGGCTATAATAGGAAGTGCTGAAATACACTCTGGAGTTACTACCATAGCTTCCATAAGAATACAAGAGTGCAGGGGCGGATCCGTCTCGCTTAAGACCTTTTTTGTACACCACTGCCATAGGGACTTTCACGCCATCAGGGGCGGTAGCCCATAGTCGTTCCACGGTATAATCGTCAGGATTGAATCCTGAGGGCACCTCTTGTTCTTTGAGTTTGTTGCTTTTTCCTTCAGCTATTTCATATTCATAAAGGGTAGTAGGACGGTTCAATGAAGTGTATGAATAGCGGAAAGAAGGGGAGTCATACATAGGATTTTCTTTCAAAGAGACAGAGTATACAGGTTCAGGGAAGGAGACTACGCGTTTTTCCCCTTCTGCCACAGGGAGTGCTTCTAACTGAGTAAGCCCATTTTTGCGCAAGGACACCACTACATAATCCTTCAGTACATCAATTCCCTCAATACGTGTGTTGGGATCATGAGCAAGGAACTCTTTCCAAAGAGTACGGTCAGTATATCCTACCAAAGGTAGTTTGTACATTTCTCCATTGAGATGCTTATCATCCTTATAACGAAGGAAGAAATAATCCTTATGTGGGTATACGGCATATTCCACTCCTTGGGTACGCGGCAAGAAGACTTTCAGCGGCTGGGTAGGGTTATCTGCAGAGAGATAACGTGTTTCAGAGGTAGAGGAACTTCCATTGAACACCCATATATGCCTTTTGAGCTTATCGGCAGAGACATAAGTAGAGAAACGAGCATCATCCTCTTGGTAAAGAAGCACGGAGTTAGGGGCATCCAATGCTTGACGATGAATCTGGTGGGAGCGTAAGGACTTATCAATAGTACTATAGAAGAGGGTCTTGCTATCATTTGCCCAAGCAACGGAAGCAACTCCCTCCACACGGAAGTTGATATCGCTACCGGTGGAAAGGTCTCTGACTTTCAAGGTATATTCCGCATAGGAGCCTGTTTCATTATACAGATAAGCGGCTTTTTGATTATCTGGACTAATGAAATACCCTTCAAAGATGAAGGCATTTTTTCCTTCAGCCATCTGGTTCACATCAAAGAAGACTTCTTCAGGGGCTTCCATGGATCCTTTTCGGCGGCAATAGGTAAGATACTGTTTTCCTTTTTCGCTACGGTTGTAGTAGTAGTAACCATTGTCAAAGGTAGGATAAGTTTGGTCATCTTCCTTAATGCGTCCGAGAATCTCATTATAGATGGTCTCTTGCAGTTTTTTGGTAGAAGCCATTACTGTATCAGTATAAGCATTTTCTGCTTTAAGGTATTCTATGACTTTAGGATTGGTTTTGTCCTTAAGCCAGTAATAAGGGTCGGTGCGCTTTTCCCCGAAATTCTCAAAGGTTTCAGGGATTTGCTCAGCTACGGGAGCAGGAGGAAATTGGTCTTGATTGAAAGGGGTTGTTTTTTCCTCCTTCGTAGTGTGACAGGAAGTGATTGCGATGGCTATAGCTACCAAAGGCAATGCAATATTCATTCTTCTCATATATATATAATTAATAATTAAAGCCCGATTTGTATGAAATATGGACGTCTCTGCTACAGAATTTTAAAATATTAGTATATCATTCCGCTTATAGAGGCAATTTCACTATTCTTATTCTGTGAAAGTATATGTAAAGAACAACATTTCAGCGATTTATAGGTACAAATATACGTTTTTTTTGCAAATAGAAATCCTTTTTAATCACTATTTTTATCAGGGGTTCGTTCTGTAGGCAAAACAGCAAGAAAGTGAGAAATATTTTGTATATTTGCATTTTGCTTCTCTCTCCAAGAGGGGAGGGATGCTAAAGTATCCTTTATCCTTATAAAGAAAGGTGAGAGAGAAGAACTAATTTGTTAATTATTAGAGAGATGTATTTTATTATCAAGTCATTACATATCATCTTTGTGGTGAGTTATTTTGCGGGATTGTTCTACATAGTGAGGTTGCTCATCTACCACACAGAAGCCTTAAAGGGCAAGGAGGGGACAGAGCGAGCGGTGCTGCATCGCCAATATTGTTTTATGGAGGAGCGCCTATGGAACATCATCACGATACCCGCCTTAGTGATTGTGATCATCACAGGAATATACCTGTTATGGGAGATGCAATGGATGTTTTTATTTCAAGGCTGGATGCACATTAAGCTCTTTGGTGTAGGAGTGCTCCTTCTCTATCATTACTGGACATGGCGCACCCTCAAGGAGTTACAGCAAGGAGAGGTTCGCTACCGTTCGGTAAGCCTACGTATGACAAATGAGGTGGCTACGCTGCTGCTCTTTGGCATTGTCTTTGCGGTGGTGCTCAAGGATCTTTTCCTCAGATATTGGTGGGCAACCCTCTTGAGCTTTGTGGCAATGGGAGTGCTGATTATGGGGGTGGTAAAAGTGGTGAATAGAAATAAGAAACAATATTAATGATTGCTATTTACTTATGAAAAAATATGCAGTATTAGGGGGAGGTAGTTGGGCGACGGCTATCGTAAAAATCCTCACCGAGAGCCTACCACAGGTTACTTGGTACATGCGCAATGAGCGTGCCATAGAGCACATTAAGCAATATAAGCACAATCCTAACTACCTTTCCTCAGTGGAGCTCCATACCGATAAGCTTCATTTAACACACCAGATTAATGAAGCGGTGGATGAGGCGGACTATGTGATTCTGGTAATTCCCTCCGCCTTCTTGGTAGGGGAGCTGGAAGCCCTTGAGGTATCGCTCAAGGACAAGGTTATCTTCTCGGCGATCAAGGGGATCGTTCCTCAAACGGGCTTGGTGGTGGGAGAGCATCTGATTGAGAAATATGGACTGAACCCGATGAACATTGGGGTTATCACCGGACCTTGCCACGCGGAAGAAGTTGCCTTAGAGCGGCTTTCCTACCTTACCGTTGCCTGTGAAGACCTTACAAAAGCGGAGGAAATGGCTTCTGCCCTGCGATGTTCCTTCATACGTACCAAAATCAGCGAGGACATCATTGGGGTAGAATATGGGGCAATGCTCAAGAATATCTATGCGATCGCTGCAGGGATTGCTCATGGACTTGGCTATGGGGATAACTTCCAGAGTGTACTGATGAGCAACGCCATACGGGAGATGGAGCGTTATGTGGATGCTATACACCCCATCACCCGTGATGTGAACCAATCGGCTTACTTAGGCGACTTACTGGTTACAGGCTACTCGGCATTCAGCCGTAACCGTATGTTCGGCAACATGATAGGTAAGGGCTATTCGGTCAAGAGCGCTTTTATGGAGATGAGTATGGTTGCCGAGGGGTACTATGCGGTAGAGAATGCTTATAAGATTAACCAACGCCAAGCCCTACCCGCCTATACCCCTATCCTTGATGCCGTGTACCAGGTGCTTTATCAGCACAAGAACACACGGGAAACCTTCAGACTCCTCACGGAAAAGATAGACTAATATTAATGATGAATGACTATTTGAGGGTGCTTAGTTCTCCTTTGGCTTTAAGCAGTTCTATCTCGGCGAGTTTGAAGGAGAGCAATGCATTGGTATAGCTATTCTTAGCATCGGAGAGGGCACGTTCGGACTCGAGCAAGTCATTAAGGGAAGCCAATCCTTGGTGATAGTTATTCTGGGTATTGGTAAGTACCTCTTGAGCGAGCTTAACATTTTCCTTTTGGGTATCAATGGTCAAGAGGTTATTGGTAAGCTGTGTTTGTGCGTTCTCATAAGCTAAATCCATAGCCAAGCGTGTATCCTTAAGAGTTTCATTAAGGGCATCTACTTCTATTAGCGCCTGGTGTATCTTAGCTTTGGTTCCGAATCCTGAGAAGATAGGGATACTTAGTCCCAAAGAGATTGCGGAATAATCCGCCCAATATACCTTATTTTTTTCTCCATAGATTAGGGGCATTTTAGGTCCCATTCCTAGATATCCATAGGATCCCATTAGGGCGAGGGTAGGAAAGAGTCCTGCTTGTTCGGCTCGGGTATTGAGGGATAAGAGTTCTTTTTGCTTTTCAAGTACCTGAAGTTCGATACGCTTTGAGGCATCTCCTTTTTCAAAAGCGAGCTGGTAGGTTGCCTTGAAGGCATCCTTAGGAAGGTTTATAGGCTCAGTGATGGGCATCCCAATCATGTACTTAAGGGCATGTTCGGAGAGCTGCACCCCGCTAAGGGCTTGCTGTTGGGCAGATTTAAGGTTATTGAGGGTAACGGTTACACGGTCTAAGTCAATCTTCCTTGCCAGTCCTGCCTCAAAGGAGCCCCTAACCACCTCAGCAGTTTGCTCGGTAAGGGATAGGTTACTCTGCACGTTCTCCAGCACTTGGCGAGCCTGATACACCTGCCAATAGGCTTGTGCCACCTTCTCAATAACATCGTTCTGCGTAAGTTGTTCGTTAAGGATATAGAACTCACGGGTAGTACGAGCTGCCTTAAGTCCCATGAACACACTTTGGTTAAAGAGCATTTGGGTGAGCTTAAGTTCGGCTGAGGAAGACCATTTCTGTCCCAACTCCATTTTAAGGACACCTTCACGAGGAGGCATACCAGGGATCGCAAAGGTGGAGGCATCTATATAGGTAGCCTGCAACTTAGGATTATAGGTAAGGGAGCCCGTAGCGGAGAGGTTGGGCAGTGCATGAGCACGTACCTCTTGGATTTTGTATTCACTCTTCTTAATCTCAAGACGTGCTTTCTGAGCATCGGCTTTGTGCTGCAAGGCATACTGTATAGCTTGAGAGAGGGTAAGCTCCCTCTGTTGACCCCAGAGGGAAGCTACACAGGTGAAAATGGTCACTATGACAATAAAGAATCTATTCATTTGTTTTTAATTTAAATATATTATCATGAGTAATGAAGGTTATTTATTAATCCTTCATCATTGGTTATTTTTTATTTTCTGAAGAACTCTTTCGAGTTCCTTAAGTCCTTTTTCGTTAACGACAATTCTAAAGAAATACTCCAGGAGGGTATAGATCGTCTCCCAGAAGGCAAAATCACGTTCAGGAAAAGTATCCAGAAGGTTTCGTAAGTGCTGAACACCGATGTAAAAGGTCTTAAAGAAGGGGACATTAATCTCCTCTCTGAAGAGTCCTTCCTGCCAACCTTTTTTTAAGAGTAAATCCAAGAAGCGCTCGTCACATTTAATGGATTCACTATTGAGTCGTTCATAAGCTTTTGGGAAGTACCTCTGTAGTTCCCAGATAGGTCGTGCAGAGTTGATATTAAAGAAGTTCTGTACTTGCTTTTGGTTATGAAATACGTTCTCAATAACAGACCCCTCCCCTTCTACGAAGGACTCTACTCCTTGGAAAGGACCCTCAATGACATAGTCCAAGCAAGCTTCTACCAATTCATTTTTGGAGGAGAAATGCTCATAAAGGGTTTTCTTGGAGATCCCCAAGTTATGAGAGAGGTCATCCATGGTAAAGGTTTTGAAGCCATATTGCGTAAAATACTTTAAGGCTCTAGGGATAATTTCTTCTTTCATATAAAAACCATTGAACAGTGAATAGTTAAAAATTTTTCGTTTTTCACTTTTCGTTTTTCGCTTATTAGCGGGTGCAAAGATAAGGTAAAAAACTTAATAAACAAAAAAAGTTTCCAACTTTTTATTTATTTTTTAATTAGGGAGGGTTCCGCTCGGAAAAAGAAAAAGGAGCTATAAAGCTCCTTTAGATGAAAAAATGCACTTAATAGTTATTAAAGATTCTCTTTTGTGAAAGATATAGTAGTTTAGTTCTAAGGATAATAGTCTTTTATAAATAATCTGTATAATTGATTTGTCTGTTTAGTTTTTTTCTGTCTCAAATCACGAAAGACCTGTTATTACAATACACAAAAGAACAAAATTTAAGAACATAAAGGGGCAGCATAAGTGCCTACTGCCTGTCGGTATTATTGGTTTTTGGTTAAATCAAGGATTGCCTGTTGTTTCAGAGAGTGAAGCCTAAGCCTAAAGGCTTAGATCCTCAGCTCTAAAATAAAAACACAAAAAATCTAATTACTATATAAGAGATGATGAAAAATACTTCTCTCAAACATCAAAAAGTGCGATAAACTTCCCTGAGTAGGCTTATTTTTTTCAAGTAAGCACTAAGCACCTTTTCTATGGACAAAGTGCTTAGTCCCTACTGTACAAAATAAAAAACGCAAAAAAATCTAAACACTTATATTAAAAATCTATCAGAGTGAAAAAGAACTAATACTTTTTTTGATTTTTCAATCAATCATAAACTTTTGTATCTCTTTCATTTCTGGTGCAAAGATATAGCTTTTTTCGCTATTGTCAAGGGTTTTGTGGCTTTTCAGGCATGAAGTGTGTTTATTTTTACACGAACGGTAGGAATAGAATTGTTTTTAACAGTGAAAAACGTAGTTAAGTGAAAAGTAAAGTCGCGTGAGCGAGTATGTGGGTGAAAAATAAAAAAAGTTATTAATCATTAACCATTAATCATTATTCTTAGAGGCTTAAGAAGGTAAAGCCTATGCCGAATAGGGTCTGCTTATAATTATAGTCAATGAGGGAGTCTCCATATCCATGGGATGCCTGCAAGAGAATGCGCAGGTCATGACTCAGCGGATATATCCAACCGAGTTCCAGATATCCACGATTATTTTTGAAGTTCAAGTTATTACGTAGTCGCAGAGAGAATACATTTTTTCGGAAGGGGTATATGATCCCTAGCTCCATACGTCCTATATAGTTTTCTATCTCTGGGTTATCATCTTCTTTAGCTCTTTCAGTGAAGCGCTTCCACAGGCGGACATTCATCAGGGCGCTATTCCACTGGAATACTCCCATGAGGATAAAGCGGTTCCAGCTACGGGAGAGGGCAGCCTCCTTACCATTAGACTGATGATTGATGGAGAGTCCTGCCATTTTGACCTTAAAATTACCTGCCGAGAGGTTCATGGGGTAGGTGAAGATAAGCTCAGGCTCATAGTTGAGTTCGCGGAAGGGGCGAGAGAGCTTACCATTGTACATCTGCCAATAAGCTTGTTCGGTGAAGGCGACCCATACATCGCCTTTTCCAAAAGCATCCTGTAGGATTTTTGCCTTAAGACTCACCTGAAACTTGGCTTCTACATTTTGGTAATTGCGGCTTTCTGGGATGGGGCGGTCAGGGTTCAGGCTGATGGGTTGTTCAATAGGACGGGTATTATAGCGAAAGGGCATCACATACATAGGCAGGTAATCCACAAAGTGGAAGGTACCGCGCTGGTCTTGTGGTTCCAGTTCCCACATTCTTGCCAAAGCCCGCTCCACATCGGCATTACGACTATGGAAATCCGTAGGACTCATACGCTCCAAGGGAACTCCTGTAAGGGTATCCTTAATGACTTCCTCCTGTGCCAAAGCCATACCAAAGAGCAAAAAAAAGGTTATAAGAGAATATACTTTCATGTTATGAAAATCCTCCTTTGCACGAGGAAACGATTAAACATTATTTTCCGGTGCTTCCGTAGCCTCCTGTACCGCGTTGGGTTTGTGAAAGCTCTTCAGTAAGGGTGAAGGTTACCGTTTGGTGACTGGCGATGACCATTTGCGCAATACGATCGCCATCGTGAATAACGAAGTCCTCTTGGGAGAGGTTAATAAGTAATACACGAATCTCCCCACGATAGTCGGCATCAATGGTACCAGGGGTATTGAGCACCGTAATGCCATACTTAAGCGCCAAGCCACTACGTGGGCGTACTTGCGCCTCATAGCCAGCAGGGAGCTCCATATAGAGCCCTGTGGGAATTAGCTTACGCTCCATAGGATGAAGGGTAATAGGCTCAGAGAGAAAAGCACATAAGTCCATCCCTGCCGATTGAGGGGTTTGGTAAGCGGGCAGTGGATGCCCAGAGCGATTGATGATAAAAACGTTCATAAATAATGAATAGTTAAAAGTTAAAAGTGAACAGTGAATAGTGAATAGTGAATAGTGAATAATGAATAGTGAATAATGAACAGTTAAAAGTGAAGAATTTTTCACTTTTCGTTTTTCGTTTTTCACTTAACTACGTTTTTCACTTTTCGTTTTTCACTTAACTACGTTTTTCGTTTTAAAAAACTTTGGCAAAGATACAAAAATAATGATGAATGATTAATTTTTAATGATTAATTTTTCACTTTCCTTACTGCCAGACTGATATAGATAAAGAAGAAGGTCGTTCCCAGCAGCACATTTCTATCAAAGACATAGAAGTAAAGTAAGGAGAGGAGGGTAGCCAAGCCTAAGAATCCCAGAATACGCTTAAGGCGATAGGGTACTGGGTATTTTTTTTGTCCTATCCTCCAAGAGATGACCATCATACCTCCGTAAGCAAGGAAAGTAGCCACAGCAGCTCCCATATAGCCCCACAAGGGAATCAGCGTGAGATTGGCTACCACCGTAATTCCTCCTCCAAGGACTGAGATGAAAGCACCCCATGCCGTGCGGTCGGTAACCTTATACCATACCGAAATGCTGTGATAGAGTCCCAAACAGAGATTTGCCAAGAGCACGAAAGGCACTATCTTGAGCCCTTCCCAATAGGCACGATTAGGAATCAGCAACCACTTGAGTTGGTCAATATATACACAAACGAACAGGAGAATACCACCGGCAAAGAGGGCAAAATATTCGGTAATTTTAGCGTAGGTGGCAGGTGCATTCTTATCCCCTGCTTTAGAGAAGAAAAAGGGCTCCACCCCCAGCTTATAAGCCGTGATGAAAAGGGTCATGAATACGCCCATTTTATAACAACCTGCATAGAGCCCTACCACACTATCTGCCTCATTCTCTGGATATAGCATACGGATAAAAATACGGTCAAAAGCCTCATTAATGGAGAAGGCTATCCCGGCTATCAGTACCGGAAAGGCATAACGGAACAGGCGCTTCCACAGCCCCACATCCCAGAGAAAACCTATCTTCCGGTAGAGAGGAAGCATATAGAGAAAGGTAAGCAAACTGGCAATAAGGTTGGCTATAAAAATATATTGTGTTTTATCCTGAATAAAAGCTCCTTGAGGCAGCCTATAGCCTCTACTCTCCAAGAAGGGAAAATAAAGGAGAAATAGAAGATTCAGTCCCAGATTAATCGTAACATTGCCCACCTTGATAAGGGAGTAATGAAGGGACTTACCCTCATTACGGTACCAAGCGAAGGGGATCGCCACCAGGGCATCTAAGGCAAGGATCCACACGGCATAACGAATATAAGCAGGAGGATAGTCTAACCAAATGGCAAGGGAGGGTGAGATAAGGAGTCCCAACACCAAAAAAGTTACCGAAGTTAAGGTAAGGGAAGTAAGGCAGGTAGCCGATACACGGGCAGGAGCTTGGTTAGTGTGCATAAAGCGGAAGAAAGCCGTTTCCATGCCATAGGTAAGCAGCACATTGCCCAGAATCATATAGGCAAAAAGCCCCTGATACACCCCATACTGTGCCTGAGTAAGGGTGCGGGCACTGGTATGCAGGGGAGTTAACACCAAGTTCAACACCCGCGGCATCACCGTGGCTAAGCCATATATGATAGTATGCTTAAAAAGACGATTCATCCATTCAAGGAAAAAACAGTGAAAAATGAACAGTGAATAGTGAATAATAAACAGTAAAGTCGCGTGAGCGAGTATGTGGGTAAACAGTGAACAGTTAAAAGTGAAGAATTTTTCACTTTTCGTTTTTCATTTAATTTGTTTTTCACTTAAAAAAGGATTGCCCAATCCCTCGTGAGATTAGGCAGCCTTACTTTTAATTTATAATTAAAAAAATAAAGAAAAAAATCCAATAAAATATAATAATTATTCTTTAGGTACCTCCACATCAGTGCCTTAATAACTGTAGGCAAAGGTACAAAAATAAGAAAAAGATAAAGAGAGGAAAAATAAAAAGTTATCAACAATTCAAAAAAAATGAAGAAGCTACCTTAAACATAAGGTAACTTCTTTTTCAAATATTAAAACACTATGAATTACAATAGAAATGATTGCTCCTTAGAACTTAACTCCCAATCCGAAGGAGAGTACACTGTTCTTAAAATCATTATCCCGACTGATGTTGGCATTTCTCAAAGAGGTATTGTTCTTATCAAAGGCGTTGGTAAGGGAATGGGTGTAACGTGCATTGAGGAACAGATGATCCGTCAGATGCAAGGCGAGTCCTGCGCCTACTGCAAAGTCAAAGGAAGCATAAGCATCCTTTTCCACCTTGGTGGAGCTAGTCTGGTTTCCTATTACATAGGACACTTCCGGCTTACCCACTAGGAATCCAAACTGAGGACCTGCCTCAAGAGTCAAGCGACCGAGATTCACCTGTGCCATGACGGGGACATTAAGGTAGTCAAACTTAAACTGTTTTTCGGAGCTTACTCCTGCAGCGGTATATTTCCATTTGGCTCCTTCACGTGAATAGAGCAGTTCAGGCTGAATAGAGAGTACATCCCCTAAGGGTAGGGTTAGAAAGAGTCCTCCATAGAAACCACTAAGTGCTTTTACATCCGATTCCTGTACAGTTTTTCCACTCAAGGAAGCATAATTATACCCAGCCTTTGCCCCTAAACTCTGTGCGACTCCTTGGGTGATTCCTGCGATAGCAACCACTATCATTAATGCGAATTTTTTCATCTTTTTGCGTTTTAGTAATCAACAATAATTAATAACCAACGATTAATTATTCTCAATTGATTTGTTAATTCACTATGTAAAGTACAAAAACCGTGCCAAAAAAGTGAACAATGAAAAATGAAAAGTGAATAGTAAAGTCGCATGAGCGAGTATGTGGGTGAAAAATAATCATTAATCACTAACCATTAATCATTATTTTTTCATTTCTTTTTCCAAATCTTCCACGTGTATGGAGCGTGCTATAATGAACCCTCTCTCATCCAAGAGGAAGGAGGTAGGAATCCAACGAAGGGCATAAGTGGTGGCAGCATCGGACTTCCAAGCACCTTTGGCTAATGCCTGAGACCAAGTCAGCTGATCTTTTTTGATAGCTTTTTGCCACTGGTCAAGGTTGTCATCTAAGGAGATACTAAGGAATTCCACTCCTTTGTTTTTATAGGTTTTGTAGAGTTGTACAAGTTTAGGGCTTGCCTGTCGGCAGTCAGGGCACCATGATGCCCAAAAGTCAATCAGAAGCTTCTTTCCTCGGAAGTCTCTCAGGGAAATCTTTCTGCCTTGTGCATCCTGAAGGTCTACCTGAGGCGCCTCCATACCCGGTTGTATCTTGCTCAGGTGGTCAATGAAGGCATCGAGTTCCTGTATATAGGGATTCGTGTTTAAAGAGGGGTCAAGAGCTTTTCGCATCTGCAAAAGTTCAGGATATTCATAAAGGGAAGCACGTCGGGCAAGGAAATAAGCCAGTGCAGGAGAGTCAGGTGCCTCCTTAATTTCCTTAGGTAAGTCCAGCATATCGTGAGCTGCCATACGGTTATAGCGTTCAAAGAGCTGTCCTTGTTCGCTGGCATGGAGATAGTTAAAGTTCCAATCTGGATTGAGTTCTAAGGAGATATGAGTATTCTCTAAGTAGAGATGTGCCCGCCCTCCGGTACCATTGAGACGTAGGGCATAGATATAGGGCGTTTCTGCCTTACCTTCAAAGCGGAAGTATCCTTGCTCATCAAGTGCCGTGGAGTCCACCGGCAGGTAAGATCTGTTCTTATATTCATATAGGAAAACCCTCGCTCCTTCCCTTACGGGTGCTTTTCCTTCAATGACATAATGGTCGCTCAAGGAGACTTGTTCTCCTTCAGGGAGCGAAGCAACTTTCTCTTTAGGAGCCTGCTGGCAGGCTCCCAAAAGAAGTCCCCACCCTATTATAAAAAATCTATTCATAGTGATCAATAATTAATGATTAATGATTAATAACTCATTATTCTTAATTGATTTATTAATTCACTATACAAATCACAAAAATCATACCAAAAAAGTGAATAGTGAACAGTAAAGTCGCGTGAGCGAGTATGTGGGTGAATAGTTAAAAGTTAAGAATTTTTCATTTTTCACTTTTCGTTTTTCACTTAACTATGTTCTTTACTTTTTAATTTTGTAATCTGATACTGATATGTCCTATCAGTCCATCATGATTACCTTTACCTTTGTACTCATCCTTTCTGACCACATCTTTCCCTTTAAGAATATAAAGGGTTAATACAGAGTTCTCCGTAGGTTTTATGGCACGAATGGTTACTTGGACAGAGCTTTCAATCTTATAATCTCCTTCCCACTCTGTTTTTCCATTCATTTTTGCCAGTGCAGGATCATTAGTAATATCCAAATCCCTTACTTTTTTTCCTAATTCAACATCAATGGTCATTTTACCATCCTTTAGTACACCTCCTCCTGTAATAACTGCCTTTATGGTATACGTACCTGGTGTAAGTACCCCTCCTTTTGAACTATCACTGTCGCTTTTAGAACAACCTGTGAAAATTCCCGCTAATACAACTAGCACTAAAATAAAATAATGTTTCATTTTTTTTCTTTTTAAGTTATTATATATTAATGATTTGTTTTTTTTCCAATGATTAGATAGTAAAAGACTCCTATTCAAAGGAGCCTCTTACAATAAAACAATAAAACAATAAAAACACTTTATTTATGAAAAAACACTTAATTATATCAAAATATTCACTTCCTTTTCATCTTAATAAAACAACTCCCAAAAGTTTTTGGGAGTTGTTTGTTTAACAATTAACTTAATTGAAACTCCTCAATTAAAAAGCAATTAAAAAAAATATTATGAAAAAAACTCTATTTTCTACGAAAAAACATTTTTTTATTAAGCGAGATTCTGTAAGTTGATCTCTTGTATTTTTATAAAAAAGCCCCCGAAGTATCCCTCAAGGGCTTCAGAAATCAAACACATTAAACAAAAAAATCAATAATGTTATGAAAAGATTTTATCTTATAATGTTTTTTCTACGTGTTGCTCATCAGGAATAACATTTATTTCCACACGGCGATTTATTTCACGTCCGCGTTCGGTATCGTTGCTTTCCAATGGGCGAGAGAGTCCGTAGCCTTTCGCTTCCAAGCGTTTCTTATTGATTCCTTTATTAACAAGATAGGCTCTAATGGCATCGGCACGTTCTTGAGAGAGTTGCAAGTTATGCTCTGGTGTTCCTGTATTATCCGTATGTCCTTCTATGACGAAATTAAAATCCTCATTCTCTTGCATAATTTTGGCAATATTATCCAGAATAAATTCTGCTTGGGTTTTCACAATAGCCTTATCAAGGTCAAAAAGAATAGTTTTCGCATAGAGATTAATTTCCTTAGTTACACGTATGGTACGAGCCTCACGTTCTTCGGGAGTTTCCACACGGGTAATCGGACGTGCCTTTGTAATACGCTTTCGTTCTTTCTTTATTTTGGGTAATCTCTCACGCTCTACATGGTCTACAATGGGTTCTTCAAGGGCTTTGAAAGGGAATTTAACTACCACACCTACTCCCAACTGAAAATAATCACTTCCTATTCCACCTTTGAGAGAAGGATGATAGCTGGTTTGTACATTTGCTCCTATCACATCCGTGAACCAGAAATTCGCTCCCACTCCTGCAATAAAGTTTACTTTGGTTTTACCTTCTATAGAGGAGATGCCCAGTCCCAATTGTGGATAAGGATCAAGCCAAGGGAGTCCTTCCCAGAGGCGATTCAGATGATAGCGAGCACGCACATCCGCTCCAAAAAATGATTTTCCAGTCACTTTAGTACTTGCCTCTCCACGAAAGTAATTTTCATCGCGAGTAATAGAGGCATAAGCAAATCCTACCTCTGTAGTAATCCCTTTTCTTAGGTATCGGGATGCTGCCAAACGGAAGCCTACATTCATATCTGGGTAACCAAACCAATCCTTTACCATACCTGTGAAATCGGTAGGTACACGCATATCAACCGTACTGACACCTGCGCCAATAAGCCAAGGACGATAATTATCTTGTGCAGATAATATTCTGCTACTAAGTATCACCACAAGGGCAATAAGGATATATTTTATCTTGTACATTTCAGTCTTTTTATTATTAAACAACATTATTCATAGCCCTCCACACCTCCTTTGAAAAGGGTTGTAATCCAAGGGAAACGTATTTTATAATCCTCAAGGGCTTGCTTGGGCACCAGCAATTTTGCTGTATTATTTTCTCCTATAATTTTATAGTTAGGATCTCCATAGGGAGGAAAATATGTTATTTGTCCCGGTGTAGTTACCTCAATACGAAGTTCCATTAGTGAATTCTCTGTACCTCTAAGAGTGTTGTCCCACATGTAGGTAAATTTTTTACCTAAAGTAAGATATTGTAGTGTAGAGGGAAGAGTTCCATGTATTTTTGTTATCTCAGGAAGAACAAGTTTTTTTATTTTTGTTCCTTTAAGAGCATCATGTTCTATTGTAGTTACCTTACCCGCTATGATTGTTTCCAGGTTAGAAGAATTCATGAAAGATGAAGATTGGATTGTTTCCATGTTATTCAAGTCTATCTTCGTAATTTTAGGATTATTCCACAAAAACTCTTGTTGTACAGAACTACTACCTCCACCATTATAAACACTCTTGACTGTATAAGGCACTTTAGGAGGGGTCCTACGTTCATCAAAGCTACGCTTAGTTACATAAATAGGATTGGAGAGGGCTACAAGAAAATAACCGTTACTTTCAGTTCTCCAGAATTTAGTAACTCTTTTAATCACTACCGTGCGTTCCTGATTTTTTTGGTTCTTAACCTTAAAAGTAATGGGCGTATTTTCATCATAATGATTCAGTGCCGTTACTCTTATTTTCTCTCCTATTACTTGTACTTGTACGCGGTCACGTGCATTCTCTGGCAATAGAGAGTTACTATCATAAGTGTAAGTACCTGCAGGAAGTTCAATTTCCACATATCCTGTGGATTTCTCTTCGGTTTTATCTCCATCAATATCTTCTATTGTGAAGATTCCGTTTTTCCAACCTGTATCACGCTCGTTTACCACTACATTTAGAGTAGCTTTTTTAGATCCTTCGGCAAGAAGTATCGGATATGTTCCAACAGATTTAGCCTTTATTTTCAAGCGTGCAGGGGCGGTGAGCTTACTCACAGTGATTCCTTCTCCTGAAGTTTCGGTAAAAGTAAAAGCATCTGTAGCACCATCAATAAGGACGGTGCGTTCTTCTTTCTCTACCATGTGTATAGTATGTGCAGCACCTTCACGAAAATAGATACTACTCTCAGTGCTGGGTCTTGGTTTTTCACCCACACCATCATCGCTTTGAGTATTACATCCTACCAGAGAAGTAATTATTGTGAAAGCTACAAAAGTGATCGTTCTTTTTCTCATATTTATTTAATTTGTTCCGAGTGCAAAATAACAACTTATTTTTAATAATTCGCAGTACTTTAATAAATATTTAATATTTTTAGTATCAAAAAAATATTTTTTTAGCTTAATCATTACTTTTATATAAATTCTTTTCAAGAAATTAGTTGTTCCACAAAAATATATTCTGACTTAAGACTCCTTATTTGTTAAACACAAAATACCAAGCAGTTATGAATAGTGAACAGTGAATAGTGAAAAGTGAATAGTGAATAGTGAATAGTGAATAGTGAATAGTGAATAGTGAATAGTGAAAAGTGAACAGTAAAGTCGCGGGAGCGAGTATGTGGGTGAAAAGTGAATAGTGAAGAATTTTTCGTTTTTCACTTTTCGTTTTTCATTTAATTTGTTTTTTACCTTTTATTTTTAACAATAATTTAGTAGTAATTAGACTTGACATTACTGCAAAAAAGATGTATTTTTGTAGTCAAATAATACAAATATATTGTAAAATGTTTCTTATTGATAATTAAATCGTATGCAGATGAAAAGAGATTCTTTCATTTTTTATGTGGACTGGCTCAATGTCATTGATGAGCTCCCTCAGGAAATCCAATTGGAAATCTACCAAGCCATCACCCGATACGCCATTAAGGGCGAGGTACATTCGCTCTCTCCCATGGCTAACATTGCTTTCGGATTCATCAGGCAGGCGCTGGATAGAGATATGAAAAAATACCAGCAGGCAAAAATAACCAACCAAGAAAAAGGTCGTATGGGCAACCTAAAGAGATGGCATAAAGAACTCTACCAAGAGGTACTCTCAGGAAAGCTCTCCTTAGAAGAAGCGGAAAATATCGCTCAAGAACAAAAAAAATCGCCCAGCGATGAAACAAATCGCTCTGCTAAAAATTCCTCGCTTAATGTAAATGCCAATGATGATGTAAATGAGAATAATAATGATAACGTAAATGAAAATAATAATGACAATATCAATGATTATGTCAATATAAATAT
>NZ_GL872413.1:515454-615677 GCF_000192225.1 Capnocytophaga sp. oral taxon 338 str. F0234 | reverse complement strand
AGGAGACCTCAGAGGTGGGCTTTGCCCGAAAGGTGGTGGACTTCACCCCCATCCGCCAGATAGCGGAAGTAACCGCCCGTGCAGGTATTGGTATGATTATCGTACAACATACTACCCTTCTGGGGATCAAGGGGAATATAGATACCCTTAACAAGGAGGACATCATTACCTTAGTACTCACACGCTTTTCCTTTCTCTCCCTTGAGGAACTCTATAAGGCTTTTCAGCTGGAGCGTTACAGTGCCCTGGGGGTGCCTACCCCTCATTACAACCTGATCAATGCCCCTTACATTAGTCAGGTACTACAGAAATATTGCCAATGGTTACAACAGATACGTATGACTCACCAACTACCTATTCACAAGGAGAAGCCTACAGAAGAGAAAGCGCCCTTGAGTGATGAACATTTCCTAAACTGTGTTAAAGAGGCACGGGAGCAGTACTTAAAGGAAGGTACGCTCCCCTTCTTTTCCGCATGGCTTTTTGAAGGTTTGCAAAAAAGAGGCTATGTAGAGGAGTTCTCCCCTGAGGAGAAAGCACTCCTTAAAAAGCGCTTTTGTGAGGAGCGCCTCCGGCAACATGCCTACAAGTACCGCTTTGTCTTCTCCACCCCACAGACCCAAGAGCTCTCCCTTAAGCAGGAAGTCGCTCTAAAATATCTCTTTGAGAAAAAAACTTTCTTAAACAATGAAGGGGAAAAAGTGAAAAGTGAATAGTGAAAAGTGAAAAGTGAAAAGTGAAAAATAGAGTTATTCATCTTTAAAAATTAATCATTAACTATGTTTGTAACTACTGAGATCGCTGCTGTGGTAGCACAAGCCACCGGTCTATCTTTTGAGGCTTATCAGGCAGATAAGCGCTCACTTAAGCATGTTCATGCACGATTGCTCTTTGTATACTTATGCAAAGAGAAAGGGCTTACTCGTAAAGAGATAGCCTTGTTGCTACATCGTTCCCCAAGAAGTATCACTCGCCTGATTGCCACCTGTCGGAGTGAAATCAAATACAATGCCCCTTTCCGTAAATTACTGTCAAAAGTGAAAAATAAAGTCGCATGAGCGAGCAAGAAAATGAAAAATATAGCCAGCGAGTGCCCACAGCTGGGTATGTGGGTGAAAAATGAAAAGTGAAAAACGAAAAATAGTTATTCATCATTAAAAATTAATCATTAGTTATTTTTTATCTTTTTACTTTTTTTTCTTAATTTTGCCCCAAAGTAAGAAGCAGTTATGAGTACACGGCGTTTTAAGTCTTTCATGGATAGAGGTCTGTATTGGAAGGACAATGCGGGCAGGCTTAAGGTGCCTTTGCTGTACTGTTTTAGTAGGCTTTTTCCTTACGGGGTTCTACTTTTTTCTTTTCACCTGTCTTTTTCACAGTCTTTACCCATTTGGGAACATCGGGTATTGCCTTACAACCGCTATACCATAGGTCAGGACTTCTATGAGATGAATGCTCCTATAGAGGTGGACACCGATGGTGCTGTGCTCTTCTCTGCCGAGAAAGACCAGCTCTGTGCTCTGCATAACCTTGAGGTAGAAGAGCTTTTCAAAGGGGAGAATGTGGGTACTTTCCAGAGGAAATACTCAGTGGGAGGGCAGTTGTTCTATGGTTTTGACCGAAGCCTATACACGGGAGGTGATCGGCAATCCCTACAATCCACGCAAGTGGGCTTTACAGGGGCACACTATACGCAGTTTTTCCTTATCAATAAGAAGGTTTACTTCACTGCCATTTCTCCTTCTGGGCAGCAGTATAAGCTCATCCGCTGGGATGGTCACCACTTTCATGAGGAGCTCAAGAGCAGTACCCCCCTGTACACGGTGGAGGTGAAGGGCAAGGCATATCTGCTCTCCTATCACAGTACGGGCACCTCTCTGAAGCCTTTGGAGGATAAGGCACCTCAGAGGGATTATCCTTTCTTTTTCACTGCCCAATATTTCAACTCCTTAGATGATTTCTACTTCACCGATGAGGAACATGAGGGGCTTTTCCATTACAGCTATGGGAAGACCTCCCGCCTGCTTCCACCGAGCAAAACCGAGGTTAGGAATCCGGGACGTTACTACCTCTACACGGATGGTAATGGGCTTACTGTATATGATTTGGCTCAAGAGGGGAAACCTATAGGACGGACTTCTGAACTGAAATCAGCTTATTATAAGGCTTTTTCAGCAGAATCCCAGAGCCTATACTTAGCAGGCAACGGTCAGCTCTCAAGGCTCTTTACCTTTTTGCGCTGCTATCCCCGCCTATACAATGGTACCAATAGCGATGGGCTGCGTACCATTGTCCAGACCCCAGAGGGGAAAATATGGGTAGGTTCCGCTAATGGTGGCTTCTCCACTGTAGATGACAAAGGTACCCATGAGAGTTCTCTTAGAAGCCTACAGATAAACTATGGGGGAACCGTCATAGGCAAAAAGGTGCTGCTCAACACTTATCATAAGGGGTTATACCTCTTTGAAAATGAACATAAGTTTGTAAGGGTCAATGATACCCTACTCTCCCTCCATAACTATGTAAGCCAAAAGGACATTCTCTACAGTTGTGCTCAAGGATATGGCATCGCTTACAAGGCGGTGCAAGACCTTCAGGACAGACGAATTCCCTGGAAGCTCATTGACCATCGGCAAGGCTTGACCTTAACCCAATGCCAGAGTATCTGCGAGGATCCCTTTGGAAACCTCTGGACGATATCCATGCAAGGGGTGGGCATCTATGCTCCTGAGCAGGACAAAGCCTATACACTCCACTACGACAAGGATAATTTTCCCATTAGGGGGGCTTGCTTATTCATGGATAAGGAGAAAACCCTCTGGTTCGGCAGTGAAAAGGGACAGCTCTACTTCTGGAAGGGAAAGGGCAATCCGCTGGAGGCAACCGCGGGTGATTTTGCCTTGCTACGCCATCCCTTGCTCTTGGGTAACAATCGCCCTATCATCTTTTTGCACCAATGGCAGGATTACTTAGTGGTAGGGGTTACTAACAAAATTTTCTTGGTAGACCTTAAGAGTTTCCACCAAGGACAACCGGCTAAGGTCAAGTACTTACCTCCCCTTGTCATGGGCTTGGAGACTCCTCTGGAGCGTGCTTGTGTACTGACCGATGAGCGGGATAACAGCCTTTGGTTTGCCTCCTCCAATATGCTTTTCCAGTGGGATATTGCCAAGTGGCTTACCCTACCCACCTTTCCAGTGGAACCCTCTATCTCCATCAGTACGGGCAAAGCCGAAGTAAAGGGTCGTGCCGATGATCCCATTGTGCTGGAAGCCAACCAGAATTCCTTTGATATCCACCTGCACTATCAGAGCAAGGATAACCTTCCCCGCTTTCTGGTAGCGACCCTTAAGGACAAAAACGAGAAAGCTCCTATAGAGCAAGGAGTTCTCCTCTCGGATACTGAATATCGCTTTCAGAACCTTTCCCCTGGCAACTACACCTTTTCGGTGGTGATGTGCCAAGCCGACGGCTCCTATACCCGCTATGAGTTCCCACTGAACATCAAGAAATACTTCTGGCAGGATACCTACTTCTGGTTGGTAGTTGTGCTTATCCCTGCCGCTACAGGGCTATACATGATATGGAATATGCGCAAGATAGATAGGCAAGATAAGGAGATTATGCTCCTGAAACTCAATAGCCTCAACAAGCAATTCCGACCCCATTTTATGCTCAATGCACTCAATAGCTTAGGGGCAGAGCTCTATGACAAGCCTCATGCCGAGCGTATCCTCTCCTATATAGGGGAGAATATTTCCATTATACATCATTTTTCACAGGGACAAACCACCTTCATTCCTTTCTCCCAAGAGTGGAAGCTCACGGAGAACACCATTGCCATTCAGCGGGAGATATTCCTACCGAACCTACAGGTACAGGTGGAGAATGCAGGGGCTATTCCTGATGATTTCCTGCTGCCTATGGGCTTGCTCCAGGTGATTGTGGAGAACTCTCTTCTACATGGCTTGCGGCACCGTTCCACTCCTCCTCAGATTCTGCGTATTGCTTTCTGGGAACGTCCTGTTGCCTACGGGATCAGCATCAGCGATAACGGCGTAGGAGTAACTCGCTCTAAGGAATATGCAGGTTTGCAGCGACATGGTACCGGACTGAAGACCCTGCAGCGCATTCTAAATATCCTTAATAAGCACTTTGACCATGCCATTACCATTACCATGGAGGACAAGAATCCTAACGATGAACAATATCCAGGCACCATCACCATTATACAACTGAAAAAAGGCATTGATTATGAAAAAATCAACTTATAAATACCTTGTCATAGAGGACGATAGAAACATCTGGAAGAATATCACCGCTCGCATGCAACGCTACTTGCAATGGCAACCGATTCCCTTTACCGATAGTCTGCCTGAGGCAATCGCCCTAATAGATGCACAAAAGCCCGACCTCATCTTCTCTGATTGGAGTATACGCGGAGGCAATGCCTATCCTATCCTTAGCCATATCCATAAGAAGACTTACTACACGCCTTACATCATTTTCTTTACCGGATACCAAGGAGAAAATCCTGAGATTCCTCAAGTGGTCTTCAATGAATTTCCTCTGGTAAAGAAGTACTTAGTCAAGCCCATCTTCCAGAACCTCACCGAACACCTTCAGCAGTATGTCCTTGAGGCAGAAGCTCTCGCCGATGGACAACAGGAAGCCCCTGTGTTTATTGAAAACTACCTCAAACAACAAGTACGTATTCTCCCTCATGAAATCCTCTGTTTTCTGCAGGATGAGGAGAATCCTCGCCTAAAAGTGCTCCATACTTTATCCGGCGGACAAATACACCTAAAACAGACTTGGGAGGAGATACATCACTTCTGTAGTGAACACCATCTCTCCACCTTCGTGGCTCATACACGAAAAACAGTCGTCAATCGTGCTTACATCATTCGCATAAATAAACCTTTTATTTGGCTCGAAGGAGGACTGAAGATACAGGTCTCCCGAGAACAATGGCAACTCTTATAAGTGAATAGTGAACAGTGAATAGTTAAAAATTTTCACTTTTCATTTTTCGTTTTTCCCTTATTAAGGGGGGTGGACACTTCTCAATCCTTTTTTTCTTGACATAGCTACAAAAATGTTGTACCTTTGCAGCGTCAATAAAATCATTAGTGTTGTATTAATTCTTTCTTTTTAAACAAATCATTATCATGAAAGATACCATCCTTACCCTTTTGAGTGAGAAATTTCCTTCTATAGCTCCTGAGCGATTGGAAGGAGTTGCCCAAAGCCTCTCTGACCAGCATCCAGATATGCATCAGGTGCAAGCCCTAGTAAGCAAGCTCACCTTAGAACAGCTTAGCAGCTTTCTCACCCCTACCCCAGTAGCTACTGAGATTCCCTCCAAGGAGCAGCCTTCCCTTACGGAAAATTCCGAGGTACCTACCGTGGCTCCCATTCCTGTATCTTCACAGAACACAGCCTCTCTTACCCGACTTGTGGAGCAGTCCGTTCTCAAAGCCATTACTGCCTTCGAGCAGCGCCTGAGCCACTTCGAGAGACAACAGAGTGAACAACAACGGTTACAACAATTACAACAGGTGCTTTCCTCCTGTCAGGACGACACCTTTCGCCAGCAGAGCCTTAAGGATTTCTCCCGTATGCACTTTGCCTCCCCTGAGGATTTTTCTCAGTATCTCTCCGGTAAGCAATCCGATGTTCTCTCCGCTAATCAAGCCTTAAGTAACCGCTCTCTCGCCCAGAACCATGCCCCTCTCTTTGCTCGTGAGCCCAAGAGTGGCATCTCTCCTTCGGTTACCCTCTTCATTGAGCAACAACAAGCTGAAAACCTTCCTCTAAGAGGTAAAAAACTTTAATCCAGCAAAAGATTTATTATTTTTCATTTTTCACTTTTCATTTTTCATTTTTCACTAATTATGTTTTCCATTTCATTTTCTTCTGATGCGCCAATCACAGGTGCATTCTCTCATCTGCTTGCGGATATTCCCGGAGGCGTAACACTCTCTTCAGAGGTTTTAGGTGGCGCCTATCTTAAGGCTGGGACTCCTATTGGTAAAGACACTGCAGGGCGCTATGCGGTATGCAAAACTGCCCAATTATCAGCACAAGCAACCTCAGCGGCGACCTCCTTACAGGTAAGGAAAGGACATCATTTCCTCCCTGGCGATTATATTGCTTCCGATAGCTCCAACGGAAAGAAAATCAAGTCCATAGATAAGAGCAATCCTGCTTATGACCTGCTTGTACTTCAGGAAGCTATCTCTGTAGAACTGAGCAAGAACACCCCACTATTTGCCTCCAAAGGAGAAGATAAGATTCCTAAGGTAACCCCCAGTGCGTTAGTTTCTGCCACGCTCATCGTCCCTCAGAGGAGTAATCTCTTCTGTGCCGCAACGCTCATCGGTGTTGTCCGTGAGGAGCTTATCCCTCCCATCCCTGAGTCCTTCAAAGAACACCTCAGAGGAATCTTCTTTATTTAAGTAAAGAGTAAGATTTTTCACTTTCCTGTTCGCTCACACAACTTTACTGTTCACTGTTCATTTTTCATTTTTCACCCACATACCCAGCTGTGAGCACTCGCTGGCTATACTTTTCATTTTTCATTTTTCACTTTTCACTTAACTACATTTTTCATTTTTCATTAATTATGAATACTTCTCTTATGATTGGTCTGAACCAGACCGACTTACAAGCGGTAGTACGCTCTTATAGTTTGGAGAATTACTACTACCCTACTTTATTCCCTTTGCGGGAAACCTCTCTGCTTTCTTGGCGTATGCTACAAGCACAAGCAGGACTAAAAATTGCCGGAGACCTCATTGCCCGCGGCGCCTCTATTCCTAAGAAGGTACGCAAGGCAATAGCCCGTATCGGGGGCGATATTCCTAAAATTTCCATTGCTCGGGAGAAAAATGAAGATGATCTCACCGAATACGACCTTATGGTTGCGGCGGCGGCTCAGAATGCAGACCTTACTACCCTTGTGGAGTTCTGGGCAGATGATACTCAGTATTGCTGGCAAGGAATCGCTTCCCGTGCCGAATGGATTGCCTTACAACAAATCTCCTTAGGAAAGGTGGTACTCTCCCCTGAAAACAACTTTTCCGTTGTCTCCCAATATAATGTGGATTACCAAATTCCCAGTGAACAGAAAATTGGGGTAGAAGCTCCTTACAATGGCACCAATGGGAAACCTCTGAGTAAGGACATCCCTCGCGCCTTGAGGATTGGCAAGGAAAAACATGGGGTTACCTACAAGTATGCCTTCATGAATGCTGATACCTTCCTTAAGTTCTCCTCCCAAGAGGAAGTCATCAAGAAGTGTGCCTCCTACTCCCTTTCCCTTACAGGACTTTCCGATACTCCTGACCTACTCTCTGTTAATGCTTATTTAGCCAAGCATACCGAGACCTATCGCGGACTCCAGATTATCGTCATTGATCAAGAAATTACCCTTGAACAAGCCAATGGTAATGCTAAAACGTCCAATCCCTTTGCGGATAATGTGATTCTCTTCAGCGAAAGCAAGGTACTGGGAGCCACCTATTGGAAAGCCCCTATTGACCTAAAAATGCAAGGCTCCAATGCCCTGAAGGTACTCCACGGACACACCCTTATCAAGAAATATTCTGAGGAATCCCCTGTGCGTGAGGTAACCGAAGCGGTGGCTAACCTCTTCCCCGCTTGGAATCTCGCCTCTCGTTCTACTCTTATGCAAGTGGATAACACCTCTTGGAGAATCAACTAAATAGTGAACAGTGAATAGTGAATAGTGAATAGTAAAGTCGCGGGAGCGAGTATGTGGGTGAATAGTGAAAAAATTTTCGTTTTTCATTTTTCATTTTTCACTTAACTACGTTTTTCATTTAATTTGTTATGTCCAATTTAGAATATCTATCTCGTTGTTTAGCTCCCTTAGGGCTTAGCCCAGAGCAAGTAGAGCTCGTCTTGCTTAAGGCACATCTTGCCCCTCACACCTCCATTGAAATAGACCGCTGTGATCGTGCTATGTATGAGCATTTTTCGCTATTGCTTGCTCCTGCCTCCCAGAAGGTCAGCGAGGGAAGTTATTCTCAGTCATGGAACATGGAGGCGATTAAAGCCTTTTACACTGCTCTCTGCCATGAATTGGGTGAGAAAAATGTCCTATTTCCTTCCCATGCCCCCACTCTGAGAAATAAATCCTACCTGTGGTAGAAAATAAAGTGAATAGTGAATAGTGAACAGTGAATAGTATAGCCAGCGAGTGCTCACAGCTGGGTATGTGGGTGAAAAATTTTTCATTTTTCGTTTTTCATTTTTAACTTAACTATGCTTTTCCCTCATTATCTTTTTCTCTGTACCTCCTCTTTTTCTTCACAACAGGCTGACGGCACTTGGAGCGAGAGCACCCCTTCGCTTTCCTTCGTGTGTCGCTGCCGTGAGGAGGCTAATAGCAAGGGACAGGAAGTACCCATTGCCAATACCCTATATCACCATGTGCAAAGTGCCAATGCCTCTTTTCGGCGCTTTGCCTCAGTGGTATATCTCCCAAAAGGAACACCTAAAATCCCTATAGGAACCACTATTATGGTTTGTAATGATGCTCAAGGAACAGAGGTTCGTCTGCAAGCCAATGTCCAAAAATACGACCAAGGTCAGCTTCATTGCCGCCTGTGGACGTAGTCAGTGAACAGTGAATAGTGAACAGTGAATAGTGAACAGTGAACAGTGAACAGTGAATAGTGAACAGTTAAAAGTATAGCCAGCGAGTGCTCACAGCTGGGTATGTGGATAAAAAATTTTTCACTTTTCGTTTTTCGTTTTTCACTTAATTTGTTTTTCGTTTATTATGACTTTTAATATAGAAACCCATCTCTACCAGCTTCTTACACAAGCACATCTAAAGGAGCGCACACACCTCTCTGGAGGCATTTATCTGGGAAATGACCGTCCTGATGACTCCTCTTTGGAGGATATCATCCTACAGTGCCCCCAATGCCTGTATAAGCAAAAGAAAGCCACTCCACCCGCTCCTGCCCAGCCTTTCTTTACAGGAGAGGCACAGATTATCATCTATGTGCCTGATAAGCGCGTGCGAATGGGAAGACTTGGAGAGCAATACATCTCCCCACGCCTTCGCCTGCGGAACCTTTGTGAAGCCATTGCGGTCATCCTGCGCTCCTCCCACTTGGAAGGGGTTACCTTTACCCTCTCAAGGCAAACCCTTACCCCTCTCCCTCAGATAAGACAACACGCCGCTACTCTTTACCTGAACTTTTTAACTCAAGGAAAAGAATAATTTTTAATGATTAATGATTAATAACTATTTTTCATTTTTCACTCAAAACATGGCAAAGCCTCTGCAATTGTGTCTCCAGCACCTCATTGGGAAGAGATCTTTGTTGGCTTAGCTGTATAAGATGTGTAATAGCTTGCCTTAGTAGCGCTCTTGCTTGGTTTGTTTCTCCAAATTGCTTGTACAGCAGGGCTAAATTACAGCATGACTCCGTGTAAATCCTCACAAAAGGAATATGCAATCTCAAACAACCTTCTAAATGGCTGGTAAGCACCTCTGCCCTGTATAGTGCTTCCTTGCTATAAGCAAGTGCATTGGCATAATCCTGCCTTTCAAAACTCTCTTGAGAAAGAGAGGTAAGCTCCTCCCAGTACCTCTGGAGGTGGCACATACAATAATCACTCATTATTTTCTAGTTTTAAGAAGTTATCCGTTTATGAGTGCAAATATATAAAATATTTTTAGACTAACCAATAAATTTATTTTAGACAAGCCTAAATTATACTTAAAAAATAATTTTCTAAGATTTTTTTCACCCACATACTCGCTCACACGACTTCATTTTTCACTTTTCTCTGTTTACTTTTAACTATTCGCTGACTATACTTTTCATTTTTCACTTTTCACTATTCAGTTTCCTAATGCTCTCTTTTTTAGAAAAATACCGTCCTTTTGCCCTTGCCACAGAACGCAAAACAGGCATATCCCATTTGTTTATCTTAGCACAAGCTGCCTTAGAAACAGGCTGGGGGGCACATGCTCCGGGCAATATGTTCTTTGGCATCAAAGCCACTGCCACAACCCCTGCCGATGCACGTCAGTTATTAAAGACCGTAGAGATACTCCCTACCCGTAAGGCTACCTTCCCTCAGGTGCTCTCCATTACTGCCTTACCCAATGGCACTTATCGCTATGTAGTGCGCGATTGGTTCGTAAAGTACCCTACTCCAGAGGCTTCTTTCACTGCCCATGCCCAGTTATTGATGAAAAATCCCCGCTATCGCCAAGCAATGAAATACAAAAGCGACCCCTTCCGCTTAGCGCAAGAAATCGCTCGTGCTGGCTATGCCACCGACCCCAATTATGCCCAAAAACTGATCAAAATCCTTAAGACTTTCATGAGTCATTAATCATTAAATTCGTATCTTTGCTCCCTAAATTGCCCTTTGAGAAAAAAATAAAAGTGCTTTTCGTTAAAAGCACAAGAGAATTAGCATCCCAATCCTAATGAAATATCAAAACATCCTCGAAGAAGAACTCAAAAATAAAGTAGGACACGACTATTTTGCCGCCTATAACCATACCGACATCATCGAGCGCATTGATTTTGCCGTCGCTCACCCCGAAACCTTCTTCGGGCAAAAACACTATTTCCTATGGGCAGAAGCCAAACGCGCCAACTTTGATATTTATAAAGCCCTCGCTCAGCTTGTCCTTACCATCGGCAAAGCACGCACCTTCGAGCGATTATTGCCTCCCAATTACCTCGGCGTATTCAACAGCCAGCTCATCGCCTTTATCCCCTATTGGGAAGTACAAGATATATTCACTCAAAACGATTTCAATTGGAGTGTTACCCCCTCCGACCACAACACCGCCGAGTTCGAGCAAGTGTACAATCGCGTCAAAAACATCCTTGAGCGCAACGCTTATCACTTCCGCTTTGGAACCGACGACAAAGAACTACACACCTTCATCAAAGAAAATTTTGTTATAGGGAAAACAAGTACCAACAAAATACAAATCACCAAAAACAATTTCATCACCATTTATAATAAATGGCTACAAATAGTCAAACCAACCATTCAATTTACACGTTGGGAAGAAGCTAAAAAAGACCAAATTTTAGATGCCGATTTCTACCTTGCCGACCTACTCTCTTCAGAAAAACCATTCTCTAAAAGAAAATCTGAAAGTAGTGCTCGAAAACAACAAATATCGTATGGTAGTCTTCAAAGATAAATACGATGATGATGTATTCAAAACCCTCGGGTTTTCTGATAACCAAAAAGCACATCACCAATTCTGGAATCACTACCAACGTCCCCCACGCGAAGAATACTGGGAGTACATCCTCAACCGTCGCGACCTGCTCGTTTCACAAGATATGCGCGAACGACAAGGCGCCTATTTCACCCCTCCACAGTGGGTAGAACTCTCTCAGCAATACTTAGCCGAAGTCTTTGGAGACGATTGGCAAGAAAATTATTATATCTGGGACTGTGCCGCTGGCACTGGTAATCTATTGGCAGGGCTCTCTTATAAACACAACATCTGGGCAAGCACCCTTGATGATGCCGATGTAAGAGTAATGAAAGACTTTGCCCAGTCAAACACACTCCCCCTTTTGGATAACCACATCTTCCAATTTGACTTTCTAAACGACGAGTTCAACAGCGAAAAACTCCCCGCCGACCTCCTTGAAGTCCTTAACGATGAACAAGAACGCAAAAAACTTATTATCTATATCAATCCTCCTTATGCTGAAGGAGATACTTTTATAGAAAATAAAAATATAAGACGAGGAGTTGCTATTTCAAAAATTTACAGTGATTATAAGAAGGAATTAGGAGAAGTCGTAGCAGAACTCTTTATACAGTTTTTAGGACGTATTTACAAAGAAATTCCCAATTGCATTATAGCCTCATTTAGCACCTTAAAATATTTGAATTCACCTAAGTCTACTAATTTCAGAATGTTCTTTCAGGCTAAAGCAGAAAAAGGATTTATCATCAAAGGAAATACTTTTGACAATGTTAGAGGTGAATTTCCTGTAGGTTTTATTATTTGGAATCTACAAAAAAAAGAAAAAGTCCGACAAATTAATTGTGATATCTATGACGATAATGCTCACTTTATTGGGACAAAAATATTTGCTACTTATGAAAATAGAAAATATTTAAATGATTGGCTGAAACTATTTAAAGATAAAGAAGAAAGCAAAATAGGAGTACTTGGATTTGTAGCTAATGATTTTCAAAATCAAAAATTAGTCTTTATCACTACAAATGGAAGAGGACATCATCAAATCTATATAACCGAAAAAAACTTAATCCCCTTAGCTATCTATTATGCTGTACGCCACCATACGGAGCACTCTTGGATAAACCACAACGACCAATTCCTATACCCAAAAGACGGCTGGCAAACTGATACTAATTTCCAAACCAACTGCCTTACTTATACCCTCTTTCATAGTAAAAATCGCATCTCAGTATCTCAATACCCAAGCAATAAAGAAAAAGTGCCAGCGGAGGCGCTCCGCAATCATTGGATACCCTTTACCGAGCAAGAAGTCAATGCCCCTGCACGCTTCACCTCCCACTTTATGACCGATTTCATTGCAGGAAAGCTCGGTGGGCAAGCCTCTGAAGAGCACAACCTCTTCACCCTCGCAGGTGAAGAAAACCCACACCAAAATACAGCTCTTGTACCTATAGCCCCTCTCCAATTCACCCCCGAAGCACAAGCAGTGTTTGAAGCAGGAAAAGCCCTCTGGCAATACTACTTCACCCAGCCCAACGCCAATGCCAACGCCTCCCTCTACGACATCCGAGAACACTTTCAAGGACGTAATGACAAAGGCAAAATGAACAACAAAAGCGAGGACGAAACCTATAATCGCCTCATCGTTACCCTACGCCAAGCTCTTGCTCGCCTCGCCCAAGCGATAGAACCCAAAGTATACCAGTATCAATTCCTTCTATAAAGAAAAATAACTAATTTTTAATGATTAATGATTAATGATTATTAGCAATTTTTCACTTTTCATTTTTCACTTTTCACTTCCTCTAATTCCTTTCCCATGATTTTTTTCCATCGTATGGGGTATATCCCTATAGGACTTATCTTAGTCTTTTTGTTCCTTACCTCTTGTAGAACCTTGCATAGAAAACATTTGCAAGAGGTAAAGCGCAGCGAAAAGGATAGCCTCTCTGAACTTATTACCCTCAAGAGGGATACCTCTTTCTTCTCCTTTTTATGGGAGCATCTTGATATAGAATTACAAAGCCAAACAGATAGTACCGGACAAAGTAAGCCATTGTTTCTAACTACCTTACATCAGGACAATGGTACTACCCTCGTTGTACAAGGGGGGAGTCTACACCTGAAAGCCTCTCTTGGGCAGGTAAGCAAGAGAGATCACCTCTTTCATAATAACCTTGTTCGCCATCATAACCATCTCACCCAGCAGTATCGCCAAACAAAGGAAATAATCCAAAGGCGAACATTCCCCTTCGCCTGGTTATGGCTTCTTCTCTTATGCATCGGAGCAGGCACTTGGTTTGCCCTTAGAAGGCGTTTCTATTAAAGAAGAAACCGTTATTTTTTTAATTTCATTTTTGCTATATAGAACCCGTCAAAGCCTTCAGTAGCGGAAATCATCCTCTCTTCTACTAAAGAAAAATCACTTCCTTTGCTACTTTGCAAAAAGGCTTGTACCTGTAAGTGATTTTCGCTGGGTAGCACTGAGCAGGTGGCATAGACTAAGGTACCTCCTTCCCCTACAAGGGAGCTGTACTGCTGGAGGATTTCCCTTTGGGTAGTGCGTATCTGGTCAAGGAATTCAGGGGTGAGCTTCCACTTGGCATCAGGGTTACGGCGTAACACTCCCAAGCCTGAACAAGGAGCATCAATAAGTACGGCATCAAAGGCGCCACGATGACGCTTAAGGTACTTAGGCTCAATAAGGCGGGTCTCTATATTGAAAGCCCCATTGCGCTTAGCTCTGCGTGAGAGTTCTTGGAGCTTCTGTGGGTAGAGGTCCATCGCCACAAGCCTACCTTTACCTTGCATAAGAGCAGCCAAATGAAGGGTCTTCCCTCCTGCTCCCGCACAACAGTCGGCTATTTTCAGGGATTTTCCCTTATCCAAGTCCTGTAAAAGCAAGGGTGCCACACGTTGAGAAGAAGCGTCCTGTAGCTCAAAAAGCCCCTGTTTGAAAGCATCTGTAAGGAACAGATTCGCACGCTTGGCAAGAACTAAAGCATCGGGAATTCCTCTTAAGCGCTCTGTCTCATATCCCTGTGCTAAAAGAATCTTCTGGAGTTCTTCAGGGGTAGTCTTTAAGGTATTGGCACGCAGTACGACAGGAGCTATCTGGTTCAGTGCATGAAGTTCAGCACTCCAGGCTTCCTCGCCAAGTTCACTTGCCCCTAAAGTATCTAGCCAATCCGGAACTGACTCCCGATACTTACGCTCATGGGAAAGTTCATCAAAACGTCCCTTAATGCGCCGCTCAGGAGTCCCCTCAAAGTACCATTCTGGCAGAGAAATACCTCGCAATACTGCCCATACGGCGAAAACACGCCTTGAACTCTGCACCGTATAAGGAACTTTCTCTGTGGCTATCTCACTATAGAGTCGTAAGTATCGTACCAGTTCATAGAGCGTTTCAGCAATGAAAGCCCTATCCTTACTTCCCCAACGCTTATCCCGCTTGAGGAGCCGCTCAATCACCTTATCGGCATAAAGCCCTTCGTTATTTATCTGCATGAAGCCGTCCACTACGGCATCCACTAAGTTTCGGTGTAATCTCATTTAAGTGAAAAGTGAAAAATGAAAAATGAAAAATTGCTAATAATCATTAATCATTAAAAATTAATCATTAGTTATTGTTCTCTTCGCTGGTGCGAGCAGGGAAGTGAAAAACGAAAAATATAGCCAGCGAGTGCTCACAGCTGGGTATGTGGGTGAAAAAAGTCATTAATCATTAAAAATTAATCATTAATCATTAGGTTATATTCTTCTCCCAAGAGCTCCACCCAAGCACAGAGTACCCTCTGGGCAAGTCCCTTAGAACGTAGGTACTCACTATAGCTTTTGAAGAATTCCTTGGGGTAACTATCAAAAACAAAGAAGGTGCTCTCCGTCCTAAGTCCATGACGGATAGCTATTTCTCCCAGACAGATATTAGGCAGGGTATAGACAAACACCGCCGGAGAGGGGTAATACTCCTTAGGATTCTCTATAGAAGCTTGGTGCCTAAGGTCAGTATCCAAACTCGCTGAACGATTAGCAAAGAGCAAGGCAGTTGCCGATTTCTGCTCAGGAGAAAGTCCTCCTAAAAGGCATTCTACCCCCAAGAATGCCAGCTTACTGAGGTTGTCCATCTTAAAAAACTTAGGATAGTCCAGTTCCAGATGCTTATAAGCCCCTTTGGCAAAAGTGGCAAAATCAGTTCCTAATCTCTGAAAAACAAAAGAACCATTCACGATAATGGTTCCTTTATATATCTTACATTCCAAATGATTAACTATTTAAACGGTTTGAAATTCCTGCGTAAAATCAGAATAATCTTCTATCTTAAAAGCTCTGATATCTCTAACAGATAAGCAAAACTATGTTACCCTCTTAAGCGCTTCTATTGCCCTAAAAAGCACTCTTAAATCTCCTTCTGTAGCATAATACTTCCCTGTATCCACTTATCTTTCCCTGTTAATTGAGGAGATATCCATACTCGTTCTCCTATCTTAAACCTACTTTTCATAGTTTTTTACTTTTCTTTTACCCTAAAGCATCTGCTCCAGAGACAATTTCAAGGATTTCATTGGTAATAGCAGTTTGTCGGGCTTTATTATAAGTAAGAGTAAGTTCATCTCGCAGAGTGCTGGCATTATCAGTCGCCTTGTGCATAGCGGTCATACGTGCCCCGTGCTCAGCAGCAATGGAGTCACGAATTGCCTTGTATAACTGCAACTTAAGACTCTTAGGGACAAGCTCCTCTACAATCTGAGAGACAGAAGGCTCATAGATAAAGTTCGTAGGGGAAGCTGTCTCTTCCTCCTTAAGGGACAAAGGTAAAAGCACTTCCTGAGTAAGTATCTGGGTAGCTACATTCTTAAAACTATTATACACCAAGACAATACGGTCATACGCTCCACTCATATAGGCTTGTATAAGCTCACTGGCAAGAGTTGCTACCTTCTGAAAATCTAATTGGTCATAGAAACCCTCACAGAAACGCACCACCTTATCCGTTTTCTTAAGAAGATCATTTCCTTTCTTTCCTATGGTTATTAGCGAAACTTCTTTGTCCTTGTTCTCTTCCAAAAGAGAAAGTGTATGCTTGATAACTACCGAATTGAATGCTCCACATAAGCCCCTATCGGAGGTGATAGCCACAAGGAGTATCTTCTTCTCTTCTTCATGAGGCAGATATACAGAGAGGGTACCTACGGCATCCTTGAGGGACACTAAGAGCTCCTCCAAGGTTTGAGCATAAGGTTTCATCGCTGCAATTACCTCCTGTGCTTTCTTGCTCTTAGCTGCAGAGACCATCTTCATAGCACTGGTTATCTGCATAGTGGAGTTAATGGAGTTAATTCGGTTACGGATTTCTTTAAGGTTCGCCATAGCTTTTCTTACCTAAATTTTTGTGCGCACAAAAATACAAAAATAAAATAAAAGGTAAAAGGTAAAAGGTAAAAAGTTTTATAAGCCTTATATTTTTTTAGTCTCCCCAGCACATCAAAGCCAAAAGTAGTACCCTATGATGGAGATAAAGAGTATACTAATGACATTGAGCCAAAAACCTGCCTTGAGCATCACCTGCTGCGGAAGCTTTCCTGTACCAAAGGCTATTGCATTAGGAGGGGTAGCCACAGGAAGCATAAAGGCACAGGAGGCTCCTATCCCAATAATCATAGCCAGCCCTATAGGATTCATCTGTAACTCCTCTGCTATGGAAATAAAGATAGGGACAAGCAACGCCGCACTCGCCGTATTGGAAGTGAATTCGGTAAGAAAGACGATAAATGTTGCCACCAACAAGCCTATAAGGAAGTAATGTTGTCCTTCTATCAAGAACACAATAGCATCCACCATCGCCTTACTTGCGCCTGAGGAGGTCAGCACAGCGCTAAGGGTAAGCCCTCCTCCAAAAAGCAAGAGCACTCCCCAATCCGTATGCTCTTGTACCTGTCTCCACTTCACTACATCAAAGGTACATACCAAAGCGGCAGCTACCAAGGCAATGATACTATCAAAATCCCCCATCTTACCAATGCCAAAGATAGAGGCTATCAGAGGATTCAGTTGTGTAGAGAAAATCCAACAGAGTGCGGTAAGAACGAAGATAATAATGGCTCCCCATTGCTTTGCCGTTAAGGGTTGTTGTTCCTCAGCAGTTTTCTCTATCTTAATCGAAAGCTTAGGACGAAAGATGATGTACAATACAAGAATCACTAAAGGGAGCAAGCCCGCCACCACAGGCATTCCATACCATAGCCATTGCTGGAAGGTAATGCCTAAGTTGGATGAGACAATCGCATTAGGCGGACTCCCTACCAAGGTACCTATCCCTCCTATGCTGGAAGAATACGTAATCCCCAATATAACAAACCAATAGGTGCGTTTATTCTCTTGATAGGGTAAGCTCTTAAGCAAGCCTATCCCCAAGGGAATCATCATAGCTGCCGTTGCAGTATTGCTGATCCCCATGGAAAGCCCCGCCGTTACCAAGAACAAAAGTAATAGGGCTACCCAAAACTTCCCTCCCGCCAGGGAAAGTACTTTGTGGGCAATATACTTATCCAACCCCTGCACACTGAGTGCTGTGGCTAAGGCAAAGCCTCCAAAGAATAAAAAAATGGTAGGATTGGCAAAGTGTTGTAGTGCTGGCTTGGTCTCCACCAAACCCAATACAATTGCCAGAATAGGCACCATCAGAGCGGTGATGGTGATGTGTATCGCTTCGGTAAGCCATAGAATGGCTACCAATGCCAATAAGGCGATTCCCTTATTAGTCTGTGGCTCATACGGAAGCCATAGCATAAGCCCAAGAGCCACCAATACTGAAAAAAGAAGAATCCCTGCTCTTCTTGCTATAAACAAATGGTTTTTCATAAGGATGAATGTTTATTATCTTAATTAAGACCTTTATGTCCGACAAAATTACATCTTTTTCTTGAAAAACCAAAAAATTATTTATTAAAATTTTGGAGAAGAGGGTATTCTTATTCTGTTCTCTATTCTCAAAATACACCCCGTTTCTGTTTCAAAACGCTCCATTCTTTCAATATAGTTCCGATGTATTGTTTTCTTATTGGCTATATAAGCTGATTTTATATTGTAGTTAGCTGAATTATAATTCTCTCTAAAATATTCTATGGTAGTTCTAAGTTGTAATGCCGCCTTTTTTATAAAATCACTCGCATTTCTTAACTTGCTATCTTTCAGTTCTACAAAAATAACATTTGTTTCATAGCAAAGCATTCCATCACAACTATTATCCTTTGTACCCTTTTCCCGTAGGATTTCAATACAATTATCAATCGCTATAAAATTAATTCTTTTTTGCTCCTTATTTTCCACAATAGCAATCCAATTATTTTTATTTTCCTCATCAAGGTAGGAAGGGTTTTGTGTTCCTTTATCACACAATCCAAATTCTATCTTAACCGTAAACCTTAGCTTCCCACTTGGTCATGGATCACCTCTCCATCTTGGCAGTATTTTCTAAGGGTCTGTTCAATAAAGTTCTCTACTTCTTTATGGTAACTATGTGGATAAAGCAAGTGTATGTTCGCTCCTGCATCCAAAGTAAAGCATACAGGCACTTGAGTGCTCATGCGGTAGTACCATATCTGCTCTATAGCGGCTAAGGTATTAGGACGCATAAGCAAGTAATAGGGGTCGGAGGTCATCATCATAGCATGTAGGGAGAGTGCCTCACTCTCTACTAAAGAGGTAAAGGCAAGAAGGTCTCCCTCACGTAGGATATCCTTAAGTTGCGCTATATGTTGCCTTGCCTGCACAAAACGAGCCTCTGCGTAAGGATGCCCTTGCATAAGCCTGTGCCCCATAGAACTGCTCACTGGCTTTTGTCCCTTGTCAATAAGCAAAATAGCATCCTGATAGGTATCAAATACCTCATGTACATCTCCTATAGGCACTCCGTAGAAATCGGAGCTATCGGCAACCGCAGGATGTTCTCCCCAGATTACCACGCTTCCGGTAATACTCCTGCAAGCACTCCCTGAACCTAACCGCGCCAGAAAGGACGCCTTTTCATAGAAATATAGCTCACTCATCTCAGGAGAAAATAAGCGCTCTATCTTCATCAAACACATTGCTAAGGCTGCCATCCCACTCGCAGAAGAAGCAATACCACTACTATGAGGAAAGGAATTGTGAGTGCGTACGATAAAGTAATAATCCCGAAGAAAAGGCAAGTAGTTGCGAATACGCGTAAAGAAAGTCTCTATCTTAGGTAGAAAATTATCCTTAGGCGTCTCATCAAAATAAAAGTCTATCTGAAAACTCGTAGTAAAGTCCGTTCGCGGTGCTATCTCTATAACGGTCTCCGTATAGGAATGGGTCAAGGTAAAACTAATAGAAGGATTCATAGGGAGCTGCCCCTCCTTCTTGCCCCAGTACTTAACTAAGGCTATATTACTCGGTGCCCTATGTCGCACTTGGGCAACATCTACCTTTTGGGTATAAGGCTTAGGTATAAATCGGTCTACTAACAAGGTTATTTATTTTTATTGGAAAATATCTCTTTATTCTTTCAAATATACGTAAAATTTCAGGAAAAACAGGTCGCTCTCCTAATCAAATTCTCTAACAGACTACCTATTGCTGTTTTTCCTTTGCAAAGATATAAATTATTTTTCAATTATAAGAAAAGAAAAAGCGAGCAATGAAAAATTCATTGCTCGCCCTTTGGATCACTAAAATTCTTTTATCACCCTTTAGCCTTCAACGGCTAACTCTTAATAACTATAATTGTAAGTGGATTTTGAGATTTCTCTTCCATCCTGTGTTGTAGTCTCGGTTACTTTGGTAGGATACCCTTTGTCATCCACTTCATATTCATAGGTTGTTTTACTAGGTGCTATGACATGAGTCATATCTTTCATCTGATTAGTTACGCTCTTAAGAGCTTGTTGGGATTTGGCACCTACCCTTGTGGGAACCCCTATATTTGGATCAAGCGTATTATTCAAATAGTCGAACACCGTACTGCGCTCAGGTTCTTTCACTGCAGGGTCATACTCATAGGTTCTCTCTACACTGTGATTTACCTTCCCCCCGTTTCCTTTTTCCTCTAAAGTTTTCTCTACTATACCTCCTTTAAGGGTATAAGTAGTACGTGTGAAAAGAGTATTAACACTCGTATCATCGGGATTTCCTTCGGTAGCCACTACGGTATTGGCATCAGGGTAGGTATATTTTACCTCACGCAAATCCTCCTTATAAACCTCTGCGGAGAGTCTGCCTTTCTTATATTCAAAATCTACCGTCTTGGTAGTGGTGCTCCCATTGACAATCTCAACCGTTTTCTTCATGTGAGTAATCTGTCCTTCTCCATTATAGGAATACTCCATAGTAGCCTTCCCACGACTATCTTGGTAAACAATCTTGTTAGGGCGTGTCTCACCCTCTGAATAGGAAATCTCCTGAGTAATTTTCTCTGAAGGCACCTCTTGACCTGCGCGAATGGTCTTTTTCTCTACTTTAGTAACAAGTCCTTTGTCATTGGTGGTATAAAGTGTCTTCACTTGGTTGAACCTGTCCTGACCTGTGGTTTTTTCTTTAGGAGTTACCACAGAACTTTGAGGATCATCATCATTGCTTTTGCTGCAAGCCACTCCTATAAGAGCTATACTTGCACATAGAAAAAATTTCTTCATAATATGATTATTAAGTTATAAGATTACAGTATTTATTGCTTATTGCAAGATTATTCTCTTTCACGATGCAAAGATATGCTTTTTATTCTTCCCTACCATAAAAATATCCTTCTCAGGACATGAAATGTATGTTTTTATGCACAAACAGAAGAAATGTTAAAATAAAAAAGAAGTGAAAAAGTAATCTATTTTTCATTCCTTATTCTTAGAAAATATTTATCAATAATGAAAATGTTCGCTTTCGCCCATCAGTGGGTGTCTTTTCTCTATCAATGGCACCTTGGTGAGGGTAAGGAAGGTAACATAAGTGAACAGTCCAAAGAAGAACACTACGCTCCCTATCTCTCCTATGCCTATACTCCATTGGTCGCCCACAGTAGCAGGCATAATCATATTATAGAAATCCAAATAATGTCCGGCAAGGATTACCACCGACATAATACCTATCACCCATGGCTTGCGCTTGATATCTGAATCTACCAAAATAAGCAATGGCAAAAGAAAGTTAATAGCAAGCATACCCAATACCACGGGCTCAAAATCATTCAACCGTGTGATGAAATAGGTAACCTCCTCAGGAATATTGGAATACCAATACAACATATACTGGGAGAACCAAAGATATGCCCAGAAGATAGAGAACCCAAAAAGATACTTAGCTAAATCATGTAAGTGACTATCATTCACATGTTCTAAGTAACCTTGTCCTTTAAGGGTGATCGTAACCAAGATAAGCGCTGCTATAGAAGCGGTGATAAAGCTACTGAACACATACCACCCAAATAAGGTACTGAACCAATGAGGGTCTAACCCCATAATCCAGTCCCATGACATCATGGATTCAGTAACTAAGAAGAACACCAAGAAACCTGCTGACCACTTAAATGCCTTCACAAAAGGACGATTATCGCTTGCCTGGTCTTGTGCTTTAGAAAGCCTACGAGTAATTTGTCGGTAGCCTATCCATCCTAATAGATATATGGCAGTTCTTATAAGAAAAAAGGGTACATTCAGATAAGCTGTTTTGCCCTGTATCACCGTATCATGCGCTACCACTTGCGGATCCATCCAGATAAAAAGATGATTCAAATGAAGCCCTGAAAGCACCAATAGAACAAAGAAAATAAGTGCCCCCACAGGCAAATAGCCTGTGATTCCTTCCATCACCCTAAAGAGGATGGGTGCCCATCCCGCCTGTGCAGCTCGGTTAATGGCATAGAAAGCCAACACCCCTAAGCTTATAAGCATAAAGAATAAGGCTGCTACATAAAGCGCCGCCCATGGCTTATTCTTCAATAGTTGTAATACATGTTCAGCGTGGGCAGCATCTCCTCCTGCTGGTACTCCCAATGCCTCCACTGTGCTCGGCGCAGCTATAAAGCTATAGCCAATACCTAAAAGCCCCACTACCATACTGAGGATGGCTACTAATTTGATTTTTCCTGAAAACGAATACATAATTTCTTCTTCTATTAAGTGGGTTATTTATTTAAGAGTTTATTACGAAGTTCTTCTACATATAAGGCTACTTGCCAACGCTCCTTCTCAGTAATCTGAGAGGCATAAGACCCCATAGCATTACGCCCGTGATAAATCACATAGTAGATACTCCCCTGTGTGATTTCTCTATCCTTATAGTTAGGAACTCCTAAGTATTTCTCACGTTTCACTAAGATTCCTTGTCCATCTCCTTCTGAACCATGACATACCATACAATAGATGTTATATAGGGCAGCCCCTTCCTTAAGGTGATCTTTTATCGCTAAACTATCGGCAAGGAGCGGATTCTTTAGGTTTGCCTTAGCATCCTCATAGCCCTCATTGGTATTAGGATACGCAAAGGGCATCCACCCTCGCTTGATGGTATTCTCTGGAGGGAGCTGTGCCTCCATATTCCCCTTGAAGGCTGTATTGCCCTGGGGAATCTCCTGATAGGTCTCATAACCCACAGGAAAGTACATATCGGTATCTGCCATATATTGGTAGTTCGGCTTATCCTTGTGAAAACAAGAAGTAAGCGAAAGACCCCCTACCAATAGGGCAAGTATATATATCTTTTTCATATCTCAATGGCTTTTTTGTCTGCTATTTTTACCTCTATGGCACCTGTCTCTTCCAAGAACTTTACAAGCTCTTGCTCATTGCCTGTACTTTCCACTTCCATTAGAAAATGGTCATCGGTAGTACGTGGGTCAGGATTCTCTGCCTTCTTATAAGGGTATAACTTACTGCGCATATAAAAACTGATAACCATAAGGTGCGCTGCAAAGAAAATGGTCATCTCAAACATTACAGGAATAAAGGCAGGCAGGTTATCTATATAGGTGAAATTAGGCTTTCCTCCTATATTACGTGGCCAGTCATCTATCATAATGTACTTCATCATCAATACAGCCACTACAAGCCCTATACAACCATATATGAAGGAGGCTATAGCAAGGCGAGTATGCTTAAGTCCCATCGCTTCGTCCAATCCATGTACCGGAAACGGTGTATATACCTCCTCTATCTTGAGGTTCACTCCTCGTACTTTCTTTACAGCGTCCAAAAGAACGTCATCGTCATTATAGATTGCTTGTACTACTTTCTTATTCATAACTAATGGGAATTATTTGGGTTCGCTTCTCTTAATTTTTTATACTTCTCTCCAGAGGATTTCAGGATGGATTTTACTTCGGCTTGCGCTATCACTGGGAAAGTACGCGCATACAAAAGGAAAAGCACAAAGAAGAAACCTATGGTACCTGCATACACCCCTATATCAACAAAGGTAGGAGAAAACATTGTCCATGAGGAAGGTAGGTAATCCCTATGCACAGAGGTTACTATAATCACAAAACGCTCAAACCACATCCCTATATTCACTACGATGGATATACAGAAGGAGAAAAGAATACTACGACGTAACTTCTTTATCCACATGAACTGTGGTGAGAACACATTGCAGGACATCATCATCCAATATGCCCACCAGTAAGGACCTGTAGCTCGGTTAAGGAATGTATATTGCTCATATTCTACCCCAGAATACCAAGATACAAAAAGCTCTGTAATATAAGCACATCCTACAATAGAACCGGTAATCATTACCACCAAGTTCATCAGTTCAATGTGCTGAAGGGTGATATAATCCTCCAAATGGCTTACCTTACGCATGATAATAAGCAATGTATTCACCATAGAGAACCCTGAGAATATCGCCCCTGCGACAAAGTATGGCGGAAAGATCGTGGTATGCCAACCTGGGATTACTGAGGTGGCAAAGTCAAAGGATACAATGGTGTGCACTGAAAGCACCAAGGGGGTTGCCAAGCCAGCTAATACTAAGGAAACTTCCTCAAAACGCTGCCAGTCCTTCGCCCTTCCACTCCAACCAAAACTCACCAAGCTATATATCTTCTTCTGAAAAGGTTTCACCGCCCTATCTCGCAACATAGCAAAATCAGGAAGCAAACCTGTCCACCAGAATACCAAGGATACAGAAAGATAAGTGGAAATAGCAAATACGTCCCATAACAAAGGCGAATTAAAGTTTACCCACAAGGAACCAAACTGATTCGGGATGGGCATTGTCCAGTAGGCAAGCCACGGGCGACCCATGTGGATAATCGGAAAAATACCCGCCTGAACTACTGAGAAGATCGTCATCGCCTCCGCTGAACGGTTAATAGCCATCCTCCATTTCTGACGGAAAAGTAACAATACGGCGGAAATAAGTGTACCGGCGTGACCGATCCCTACCCACCATACAAAGTTGGTGATATCCCATGCCCAACCTACGGTCTTATTAAGTCCCCAAACGCCTATCCCAGTGGATACCGTATAGACAATACAGCCCAAACCCCACAAAAAGGCACTTAAGGCTACAGAGAATACTATCCACCACAGACGATTGGCTTTCCCCTCCACAGGGCGCGCAACATCCACAGTAACATCATGGTAGGTCTTATCTCCTACTATTAGCGGATTTCGTATAGGTGCTTCGTAATGCGATGCCATATTTTTTAATTATCAATTGTTAATTATTAATTATTAATCATTAATCGTTATAAATTAATCATTAATCGCTGTTTCTTACTTTTACTTGATAGAATACATTAGGACGGGTACCTATGTGCTCTAATAGGTGGTACATACGCTTATCCTCACTTAAGGCTACAATAGGATCCTCTGGATTGTTCATATCTCCAAAAGTCATCGCTCCTGTACCACAGGCGGAGGAACAAGCACAAGCATCATTGAACTCACCTACTTTTACCTCACGATTCTCACGCTTAGCACGAAGAATAACCGCTTGAGTCTCCTGAATACAGAAAGAACATTTCTCCATGACACCACGAGAACGTACCACTACATCAGGGTTGAGTACCATCTTACCATAGTCGTCATTCATGTAATAATCAAATTCATTATTATTACTATATAGGAACCAATTGAACCTACGTACCTTATAAGGACAGTTGTTCGCACAGTAGCGTGTACCTACACAACGGTTGTAAGCCATGTGATTCTGTCCCTGTACCCCATGAGAGGTTGCCCCTACAGGACATACGGTCTCACAAGGAGCATTATTACACTGCTGGCACATCACAGGCTGGAACACCACTTGCGGATTGTCCGAAGGGGTCTCCATCTCTGAAAAAGTGGTAAGAGCAGCGCCTAATCCTTTTATCCCTTCTACCTTCTGAAGGTCTCCATCGAAGGTCTCTTCTGAAGAATAATAACGATCAATACGTAACCAATGCATATCGCGGGAACGCCTTACCTCACTCTTCCCTACTACAGGCACATTATTCTCAGCATGACAGGCTATTACACAAGCGCCACACCCTGTACATGCATTCAGGTCTATCGCCAAGTTAAAGAAATGACCCGTACTGTGGTCATATTCTTTCCACAAGGTTACGGAGGTGGCTTTCACTTCCTTATGATCTAAGGAGACTTCTGGTTTCTTGTTCCATTCTTTAGCATCCTTCGTGATAAATTCCTCTAAGGTTGCCTCCTTAATGATGTCACCACGACCCATAAGGGTATTGTGAAGCTGTACGCAAGCATATTCATGAGTGCCTTCTGCTTTCCTAATAGAAGTAACGGGCTGTACGTTGTTGTAGTTGTTGTAAAGGGTGTAAGCATTCACTCCTATTTGCATCTCTTTCTTCATGCCTGCCTTTCTTCCGTAACCAAAGGCAAGCCCTACAGAACCTTTTGCCTGTCCTGGTTGGATCAGAACAGGTACCTTAAGCCTTACCTCTCCTACTTGAATCTCAGCATAGTCTCCATCCAAAGCACCATTAGCTACATGCCAATTCTTGATGCCAAGTTCTTTAGCATCACTGGCGGACATGGTAAGGTAGTTATCCCAGGTTACACGGGTAATAGGGTCTGGCAATTCCTGCAACCAAGGATTATTAGCTTGTTGTCCATCACCAAGCCCCGTATTGGTATATAGCGTGAGTTCAAATCCTTCTTGAGAAGCTGCGGTAAGGGCTGCCAGCATAGGCGCTGTATCCAAAATAAGTGATTTCTCTGACCTCTTCACTTCCTCATAAGAATAAAAACCATCATGTTGAGCTTTCTCCCAAGCATAACCATCCTTAAGTAGGTTTGTCTTCCAGTAATTCTTTAAGTATTCATAATAATTAGCATCCTTACCACTCCACTTAAGCAAAGCTTCTTGTAATTGACGGGTGTCAAAGAGTGGACGAATAGTGGGTTGCATAAGGGAATAATACCCCTCCTTCATGCAGATATCTCCCCAAGATTCCAAGTAATGAGGCGCTGCAGCAAGGTAAGTGGTCTTTAAGGCGGTCTCATCTCCACGAAGTGAAAAAGCGACTGAAGTTGCCACTTTGCTAAGACCGGTTTCAAAAGCCTTTGCATCAGATGCGGATAGGGTATATAGCGGATTCACATTAGCAGTAATAAGCACCCCTACTTTGCCCGCATTCATATCGGTTAGGAGCTGCTTGAGATCAGCAGCATTTCCTTGACGGATATACACAGGAGTTTCATAACACAAAGCAACACTATGGAGTACCTCCTCGTTGATTTCAAGCACGAGACTTTGCGCATTCACGTCCTGAATTCCAGTTACCACGACCGCCTTACCAGCGGCTTTTTGGGCTTGCTCAGCAGCTTTTTTCACGGCTGCATCAGCACGCTCAGGTAAGTTCCCCCCTACGGTCTTCCCTGTAAGATACCCATAGAACTTAGCTAAAGCGATCTTTAGCTCGGAAGGCTTTAGGGCTATACGTACATCCGCATTAGCACCAGAGAGCGACATATTACTCTCAAACTGGTAATGTTTGGACATCTTGCCTTCCTTAGTAGGAATACGTCCCTTAGCATAATCCTCTTCATACCCTCCTTGCCAATCGGCAATGAAATCTGCTCCAAAGGAAATAATCACTTCCGCCTTGGAAAAATCATAATCCGCTAAGGCACGAACGCTATATTTCTTTTCAAAAGCAAGTACCGCTGCTTCCTCTGAAACAGCATCATATTGTACGTGCTTGGTATTGGGATATTTTTCAGTAAATTCTTTAATGATTCCTTCTGTAGAGGGACTAGCAAGAGTACCGGTTAAAAGGACGATTTGCTTTCCCTGTGCTTGTGCCTCATTTAGGGCTTTCATCACAGCACTATCAAGGGTATCCCAAGTGATATTCTCTGATCCCCGCTGTGGGTTTCTGGCTCGCAGACTATCATACAAGGAAAGTACGGAAGCCTGTACACGCGCATTCCCACAACCACGATAGGTTGCTTCTCGGTTATTCTCCACTCGGATAGGGCGCCCCTCACGGGTCTTCACCAGTACAGAAGCAAAGTCAAACCCATCCGCCATAGTAGTAGCATAGTAGTCTGGAATTCCTGGACGTATCTCCTCGGGCATTACCACATAAGGAATTGCCTTATGTACAGGTCCTTCACAGGCAGCCAATGCTGCTGCTGCTGTGGTGAATCCTACATACTTGAGAAAGTCCCTACGCGTGGTGGAGGATTCCTCCATCACCTCCTTGTTGGATAAAAATTCGTGCTCGCCTGAATAGAGCGTAGGGAGCTTATCCACAAACTCATTCTGATGAATTTGCTCTACCACAGGATTCTCTGTATCCAATTCCTCTACACTTCTCCAATATTTTTTTTCTGATGACATAAATTTCAATGATTAATGGTTAATGATCAATGATTAATGATTAATGATTCCATAATTAATTATTATCGGCGTTAATCATTAAACATTATTAGTAGTGGCACTTACCACATTCTAAACCACCGAGTTCAGCGATGGTGAGTTTTTCTTTACCATATTTCTTAGCCAATTGCTCATGTATCTTTTCATAATAAGGATTGGCATCATCTACATTGGTAGTACGGTGACAGTTAATACACCAGCCCATAGTAAGGGGAGCATGTTGCTCAACCACTTCCATCGTTTGTACATCTCCATGACACTGTTGGCAAGCAATATTAGCTGCGGTAACATGTTGAGAGTGATTAAAGTACACATGGTCAGGAAGGTTATGAATACGTGTCCATTTCACAGGCTTCTGTACCCCTGTATAGCGAGCATTTTCAGCATCCCAGCCTACAGCATCATATAGCTTTTTAATTTCCCCATCATAGAACTCTTTAGTATATTCAGCCGTTACAGGTCCGGTATATTCATCAATCGTTTTATGGCAGTTCATACACACGTTAAGCGAAGGAATCCCTGCAGTCTTGGAAGTACGTGCTGCTGAGTGACAGAACTTACAATCTATCTGGTTATCTCCCGCATGGATTTTGTGGGAGTAATGAATCTCTTGAATAGGCTGGTATCCTTGGTCTATCCCCACTTGCATGAGGTAGCCAAAAGCAAAATAGGTAGAGGAGAAGAAAAGCACAACAATAAGCGTCCCTACTATAATTTTGTTCTTGACAAATATATTCCACAAAGGATAGTACTTACTCTGCTTGAGATACGCTTCACTGTTATTCTCCTTAGCTAATTTACGAATTTCTCGGTTGGACTTTATAATCACAAACACGAATACCAAGAGCAATACCACACAGCCAAGAAGCAGTACCAACATAAGGGAGCCTTTACCTTTTTCCTTAGCAACAGGAGCCGGCGTATCACCACCGGAAGTAGCCGTGCCTGCGGTAGCTTGGTCTGTAGCTGGAGCCGCTGGAGTAGCTGCAGCCTCTGCCTTGCTGGGGTCTGTTACATAAGCAAGTACATTGTCTATATCTTGATCGGAAAGGATCGTCTCATAAGCGAGCATAGGTACCTTATTATACTCCTCAAAAACGGCTACAGCGTCCTTATCACCTGCATCAATTAAGGTTTTACTATTCTTAATCCATTTGTGCAACCATTCAGCAGACCTCTTTTCAGTGATCCCCCCAAGAGGAGGTCCCACCAGTTTCCCTTCTAACTTATGGCAAGCGGCGCAGTTGGCTTTGAACAAGTCCTTCCCTTTCACCGGGTCGCCTGAAGCCTCTTGTCCAAATAAGTATATAGGAAAAAACACTGCCAAAAGCCATATCGCCCGCAGTGCATTCCCCTTATGGTTCTTACTCTTTTTCATATAAAAAAGCTATTTAAAAATGAAAAATTATCTTCCTTCTATAGTGCATCCCTAATAAAATACTTTTAGGTATGTTATCACGGTGCAAAAATATAACATCTTAATGAAATTAAAAAAAAATTTTATTTATTAGACTTAATTTGTAAAAAGTCTAAATAATAATAGAGAAGAAGGTCTTTTTTTAATAATAAATGACATTCGCTGGCTATATATTATCTTTCACTCTTCACTCACATACTCGCTCACGCGACCCATTTTTCACTTTCCACTTTCCACTTTTCACTAAAAATTCGTACCTTTGTCCCTGTATAATTAATGATTCATTCTTATGATAAAAGAAAGTCTTAACAATGCCTTTTCTTACGAGGCTTACAAAAACCTTATGGATAGCCTCCTTTTACAAGGAAAAACCACCGGAACCGACCAATCCGAGTTCATGGTCTCTCTCACCAAACTCAATCGCCAACGCATCAAACGTATAGATAACACCTTAGAACTCACTGAAGAACAACAGGCTTTCTTTGCCCATATCACAAAGGAACAAACATGGCTGGTCATCTCCGAATGCTGGTGTGCCGATGCCGCTCAGATTCTCCCTGTACTGGCTAAAATCGCACAAAGCAACCCCCTTATCCACTTAAGAATTGTCCTCCGTGATGATAACCATGACCTTATGAGCCAATTCCTTACCAATGGAGCCATGGCGATTCCTATCCTTATCATCTTGGACAGCAATACCCTTGAGGTACTCCATGTGTGGGGACCTCGCCCAAAAGTGGCTACTCAAATGGTGGAAACCTACAAAAAAGAACATGGAAAGCTCTCTCCTGAATTCAAAGAAAACCTACAAAAATGGTACAACCAGGATAAAGGACAAAGCATTATCAATGACCTTATAGAACTCCTTAAATAAACGCTTATGAAGATGATCATTTCTCCTGCAAAAACTTTGAACTTCATTTCTTCTCTTCCTGTAAAAGAAAACTCTCAACCCATCTTCCAAAAGGAGGTTGCTCAGATACACAAGGTTTTAGAAGAGCTCTCCCCTAAGGAACTATCCAAGAAAATGAATATCTCCATGAGCCTGGCACAGCTCAACTGGGAACGCAATGAGGATTTCTCCCTCCCTCACACGGTAGAAAATGCCCGTCAGGCAATCTTCGCTTATGCAGGTACCGTATATGAAAATCTTGACGCCTACAGCCTTAAAAAAGAAGAGATCGAACAGCTACAGTCCTCCCTACGAATCCTCTCTGGGCTCTACGGACTGCTCAAGCCCTTAGACCTCATTGCTCCTTATCGCTTGGAAATGAATGTAAAACTCCTCGTTGGAAAATCACGTAACTTATATGATTTCTGGAAAAAGAAGATTACCCTCGCCCTCAAGGAGGAACTCCATGAGGGAGAACTCTTTGTAAACCTTGCCAGCACAGAGTATTTCAGAGCTATTGACTCCCAAAAGCTCAAAGCAACCATCATAACCCCTGTCTTTAAGAACTGGAAGGATGGTACGCTCAAAACCATTGTTTCCTATTCCAAAAAAGCACGCGGACAAATGGTACGCTACATTGCCCAGAATAAGATTACCTCTGTAGAGGAACTCAAAGGATTCCATACTGATGGATATTGCTTTGACCCAAAATACTCTAAGGATAACGAACTGGTCTTCATCAAATGAAATAAATCATTAACCTTTGCTTTTTAAGTTATGCACAAAGCTGGATTTATTAATATCATTGGAAACCCTAATGTAGGGAAATCCACCCTCCTAAATGCCCTTGTAGGGGAAAGGCTCTCTATTATTACCGCTAAGGCACAAACCACCCGCCATCGTATCTTTGGAATTGTCAGCGGAGAGGATTTCCAAATGATTTTCTCCGATACTCCTGGCATCATCAAGCCAGCCTATCAACTGCAGTCCTCCATGATGGATTTTGTAAGGGATGCCTTCGAGGATGCAGATATCCTTATCTATATGGTGGAAATAGGCGAAAAAGATCTCAAGGATGAGGAATTCTTCAAGAAAATAAATGAAGCTAAAGTCCCTATTCTGCTACTGGTGAACAAGATAGACCGCTCTGATGAACCTTCTGTAAAGCAAGCCCTCTCCTACTGGCAAGAAAAAGTCCCAAAAGCGGAAGTATATCCTATCTCTGCCTTGGAGAACTTCAATGTGGAACCTCTCTTCCATCGCCTACTGGAACTACTCCCACCCTCCCCGGCTTTCTATCCTAAAGACCAGCTTACCGATAAGCCTGAACGATTTTTTGTCAATGAAACCATCCGTGAAAAAATCCTTCTCAACTATAAGAAGGAAGTCCCTTATTCAGTAGAGGTGGAAACGCAAACCTTCTCCGAAACGGAACATATCATCCGTATCCGAAGTATCATTATGGTAGAGCGGGATAGCCAAAAGGGAATCCTCATCGGACACAAGGGAGAAGCTCTCAAAAAGGTAGGTATCCAAGCCCGATATGATCTGGAAAAATTCTTCGGTAAGCAAATACACTTGGAACTCTACGTGAAGGTTAATAAGAATTGGCGCTCTGACCTCAAACAGCTTAAGCGCTTTGGATATACACAGTAAAACAAAAAATAGCTCCTAGAAGAACAAGGCTCCTTTTTAAAAAATAGAATCCCTAAAATACTTTTTAGGCGCTGCTTTGTTATTCAATTATTTTTACTACTTTTGTGCTGTCTTAGCTCTTAAACTTAACACATAAGCGTATGTTTAAGGGAATAGGGCTTATATCCCTTGAAAACTAAAAAATTTCACTGTTTATCTCTCATTATTGAATTTAATTATTGATTCTTATGTTTATACAAATACTCTCTTATTGCCTACCTGCAGTGATCGTTGCTGTGATGGCTTACTTCTTCTTTCTATTATATTTCAAGAATGAAGACAAAAAACGCCGTTGGCACCTTATCAAAGACCTTCAAAAGGAAGCACTCCCCTTGCGACTACAGGCATACGAACGCTTAGTATTACTCCTTGACCGTACAAGCCCTCAGAAGCTCGCCCTACGTGTGGCTCCTGCCTCCTCTGATAAGCAAGCCTATGAACTGCTCCTGATTGAACACATCAATGCAGAGTACGAACATAACATCACCCAGCAGATTTTCGTAAGTGAGAACCTGTGGAATGTCATCCTCCTTAGTAAGAATGCTACCTTACAAATCATCCACAAAATCGCTTCCGACCCTGCCATTACCGATGCTATTAAGTTACAAGAAGCCATTATCTCTGAATTCGTGAACAAACCCACTCCTTCCAATAATGCTATCTCTCACTTAGTCAATGAAGTAAATAATACTATCGGCTAATTTAAAACTTTCAAAAACTAAAATTCATACTCCTAAAAGCATATATTTTGGGAGTATTTTTTTATTTATAATATTTTATACTTTTTTTAAAATCCCTATTGTTTTTCACACTTTTTTATTATAATTTTGTAGCAGGAAAACACCTTTACTAAAGAAAGAAGTATTAAAATGATTGTTAACATACATTAATCTTGCTCATTATGAAAAAGTTGATATACCTATTCCTTGTTATGGTAAGCTTGGTTGCCTGTCATAAGGATAATAAAAATAACAATGACGAAACTTCCCCATGCTGTGGAGAGCCTTTTGAAGATTTTACTTTTTATGCAGATAAAAAGTATGAGGATTTTTTAGCAAATGCAACCTTGCATAAAATTGCTAAAACAGGTGAGATTTTAGATACTAAAATAGGCAAAGGATATGGAAAGTCTTTTTATAAGCCTATTAGAAATACCAATTATATAGGTTATTCCTTCTCAGTAATTAATGACATAAAAAGAAAACTGGGTAAGCGAGAAGAATTATATCGGTTAGAAACTCCTGACCAAGTGATCAATATCACCATCAAAGGAGAGTTTCTCTCTAATAAAAGATGTTGTGCTGTCCCTGAGGTTCAAGAAGTACTCCTCAATGGGAAAAAATGGGAACAGAAAAATGATACCTCTTTGGACAAATGGGAAGATCTTGTAGAAAACAAAAATCCAATAAAAAGAACATATTATATCCTCAAAGGGGATAATATCTTAAAGAAAAATGCAAATTCTAAAAAATAACACCTTAGGATGCTATCCGAAAAGTTTCCGGACGGTATCCTAAAAAATATATATGGATACAGTCATCAAAAAAGAAAAGAACAATGATACAACTATTAGATGACATTGTTATGCGAGGTATCTTGGGAAAAATTGTCTCAAGATTATTTTAGTAAATCCTCTTCATGGATATATAACAAATTGCAGGGAAGAGAGGATAATGAAGGAGAAAGAGGCTTTACAGAGCCAAAAAAAATTCAACTCCAAGGTGCCTTATATGATAGCTGAGCACATCCGCCGTGCAGCAAACGGTATTCAGTAGTCATGAACTGAATTTTATTTAACACCTGAAGCCCTCCACAAGAGGGCTTTTTCATTACAAACCAATGGCTTAAAACAATTAACTATGCTAACTATTGATAATTCAAAAACATTCGTACACTTGCACCACCATTAGAACAAAGTAAAATCTTTCATTACTCATTTTTCACTTATTAGAGGGTGGACACTTCTCAATCCTTTTTTTCTTGACATAGCTACAAAAAAGTTGTATCTTTGCATCGTCATTAGAACAAAGTAAAATCTTTCATTACTCACTTTTCACTTTTCACTTTTCACTTCCAAAAAGTAGTGTCCAGTAAGTACCACTATGTCCTATTCCCACCTCATTTACTCTATCATTCATAATATTAGCACAATGGGCAGGGCTTTTCATCCATAGTTCCATCACCTGTTGTGGGGTAAGGTTACCTTGTGCTACGTTTTCTGTATAGAAGCTCCATCGGTAACCTGCCTTTCTTAGGCGTGCCCCTGGACCATCGCCATTAGCACTATAATGATCCAGCTTCCCTCGCCGTGCCATATCCTCACTATGAGCCTGGGCAACCTCCGAGATTCGCTTACTCCACTTCACTTGAGGAACTGCTTTGAAGGGGGTAGCTCCACAATCACATACCTTACTCCGATATTGGTTCACCAAGCGCACAATAGTGCTTGCCTCTGTGGAAGGTTCTTGAGCATTTGAAGGGGTGCCCGATTTAGAACATTGCATAAAAAACAATGCACTTATTAATAAAATCATTTTTTTCATTTTTCACTTAACTATGTTTTTCATTTTTCCCTCTCTTGCAGGTATTCAGCAACTTTAGCTCGTGCCCATCATTTTTCACTTTTCACTTTTCACTTTTCCTTTATTAGGTCTTGACCATTTTGGTTTTTCCCCAAGAGCAGGAATTTGAGAATCCGCTGCCTCTACCGTTACCGGTTGCGGATGTGTCTCAAAAGGTTTTTGCATACGCATTCCCAGTGCCTCGAGCATGTGCATATCCTCCTTAATATCGGGATTGGGAGTAGTCAGAAGTTTATCTCCAGCAAAAATAGAGTTAGCACCCGCAAAGAAGCATAAGGCTTGCCCTTCTCGGCTCATGTGGGTACGCCCTGCCGAAAGACGTACTTGGGAGTGAGGCATCACGATACGTGCCGTAGCTATCATACGTACCATCTCCCATATATCCACCGGTGGCAGCTCCTCAAGGGGGGTACCCGCGATAGGAATTAAGGCATTGATAGGCACTGATTCTGGTTGGGGATCAAGGCTGGAAAGGGTAACGAGCATCTTTGCCCTATCTTCCAGACTCTCGCCCATACCTATGATGCCACCGCTACAGATCGTAATATTGGTCTTGCGCACATTATCAATAGTCTTAAGACGATCTTCATAACTACGTGTGGTTACTATTTCCTTATAATAGTCCTCAGAGGTATCCAAGTTATGATTATAGGCATAAAGCCCTGCTTCTGAAAGGCGCTTTGCTTGATTTTCAGTAAGCATTCCTAAGGTACAGCACACCTCCATATCAAGCTTATTGATGGTACGTACCATCTCCAATACTTGATCGAATTCAGGTCCATCCTTTACATTGCGCCAAGCAGCTCCCATACATACACGTGAACTCCCAGAGGCTTTGGCTCGTAAGGCTTGCGCCTTCACTTGAGAAATACTCATCATAGGCTCTATCTCCACATCGGTATGGTAGCGGGAGGACTGAGAGCAGTAGCAGCAATCCTCCGAACACCCCCCTGTCTTGACCGAAAGCAAGGTAGAAACCTGTACCGAATTAGGGTCATGGTACTGCCGGTGAACAGTAGCCGCTTGATAAAGCAAATCCATCAGAGGTTTGTTATAAATAGCCATGATTTCCTCCGAAGTCCAGTTATGTCGTATTTCATTCATCTGTTCTTCTCTTTTGAAATGTTACAAAGGGCAAAAGTACAAAATTTAATGAGTATTGAGTACTGATTAATTGTTAATTGTTAATCGCTAATCTTTATTTCCTTGATGATTAGTAGGTTATCTTTCCTACATAAAAAGCATCTCTTACAACCCACTCTTGACTATTGTTCACTTTTCACTTTTCGTTTTTCCCTCTCTTGCAGGTATTCAGCAACTTTAGCTCACGTCCACCATTTTTCACTTTTCACTTAACTATGTTTTTCACTTTTCACTTTTCGTTTTTCATTATTATTTGTACCTTTGCCGGAAATTCTTAAAGCTTATAATCTCTTTCAGAGAAATGAAACTAACTACTTTAGGCTGCCATAGTGCTTCCCCTCGGGAGAAGGCTCGTACTACCGCTCAGCTCTTGGAGATGCGCGGGCACCTCTTTCTTATTGATTGTGGGGAGGGGACTCAAATGGCACTCAGACAATCCAGCACCAAGTTTGCCCGCATTAAGCATATCTTCATCTCCCACCTGCATGGTGACCACTTCTATGGTTTGGCTGGACTCATCTCTACCTTTCAGCTTCAGGGTAGGGAAGCAGAATTGCATATCCACGCCCCAAAAGGGGCTAAAGAAGCGATGCTCCTACTGCTGAAGGTCAGTGGAGCTCACATGGTATTCCCCCTACACTTTCATGAGTTAGAGAGCCAGGAAAGTGAGGTGATTTTTGAGGATGATAAGCTCTCGGTAACTACCATCCCCCTTGACCACCGTATCTATGCCAATGGCTTCTTCTTTAAGGAAAAAAACAAGGAACGCAAGCTAAATGTAGATGCCGTACAAACCCTCGGAATTGATGTATGTTATTACCAAAATATCAAAAATGGCAAGGACGTTATCTTGGATTCCGGTGAGCGTATCCCTAATGAGATGCTGAGCTTCCCTCCTGCTCCCCCAAAAAGTTATGCCTTCTGTAGTGATACCCTGTACCACCCTGAAATAGTACCTATTATCAAAGGAGTACAAGTACTCTACCATGAAAGTACTTTCCTTGAGGACAACCGTGCCTTAGCAGAACGCACCAAGCATTCCACTGCCCTACAAGCCGCTCAAATAGCCAAAGCTGCAGAAGCACAAACCCTTATTCTGGGACATTACTCCTCTCGCTATAAGGACAAGAGGGTCTTCCAAGATGAAGCTAAAACCCTTTTTACCAATACCCTCCTGAGTGAGGACGGAAAAGAATTCAATTTCGAATAGCAAATTAAATGTACTAACTATACTCATATACTCGCTCACGCGACTTTACTTTTCATTTTTCACTTTAAATAAAATGTTCTATCAACTAATAAAAACAGCGCATTCCCTCACCGCCTATATCGTACTGGTGATGCTCCTATTTGCCACAGTCAATGCTCTTTTTGGGCTCCTACAGAAACGCTCTTATAACAAAACAGACCTACGCATACACCTCTTTGCACTCATTTTCACCCATATACAAGTTACTTTAGGAATGATCCTTTACTTTGTAACACCGCTCTTTCAAAATTGGAGTAGCATGGGAGCGGGAGTGATGCAGGATGCTTACCTGAGAAAGATGCTTGTAGAGCATCCTTTCGGTATAGTAGCAGTAACCCTTGTTACCATAGGCTGGGTACTACACAAAAAGCAGAAGACCAATGTGGGCGCTTTCAAGCGTATTTTTATCTTCTATGGATTAGGATGGCTCCTTATCTTGGGAGTGCTTCCTTGGAAAACTTGGACAACTGGATTTTAATGATGGAAGAAACCGTAAAAACCTACACCGTTAAGGAGGCTAAAGCCCGTATGGAACGCTTCTGTGCTTATCAGGAACGATGCCATAAAGAAGTATTGGCTAAGCTCCGCCAAATGCGTATGATTCCTCAGGCTATAGATACTATTATGGCTTACCTCATTAAGGAGAATTACCTCAATGAAGAACGTTTCGCTCGAAGCTATGCAAGGGGCAAATTTCACTTTAAAAAGTGGGGACGGGTACGCATTACCCACGAATTAAAAATACGAGATATCTCCCATTATAATATCCAATGTGCTATGGAGGAAATAGAGGAGGAGTACGAAGAAACCTTCGATACCTTAGCTGAGAAAAAAGCCCGTACAATCTCTGAGAAAAATATCCAAAAAGCCCGCCGTAAGCTCGCCGATTACCTCCTCTACAAAGGATGGGAATCCTCATGGGTATACCAAAAGGCAGTAGAGCTCTTCCCTTATGAACGTTAATCCCTTATTCCCCTATCCCAATATCCACACCCACAAGGCTCGTAATAGTCTTCAAGTACAGAACCTCTTCCCTGAGGATACGCCGCCCCAACAGGGTGTATTCTCAGTGGGCATTCATCCTTGTTATATAGTGGGAGATGGTACCGAGCAGTGGGAAAAAGTACTTGAGCATGCCACGCATCCCCTTTGTGCTGCTATAGGCGAATGTGGCTTGGATAAGCGTGCTTCCGCTCCCCTCTCCCTGCAGGAGAAAGTATTCCGCTGGCATATCTCCCTTGCCCAACAGCTGCATAAGCCGCTTATTATTCATTGTGTAAGGAGTTACGGGGAGATTATTAGGCTACGAAAAGAGACAGGAGCTACAGGACTGTGGATACTCCATGGCTTCCGTAAGAGCGAAGCTCTGGCACACCAGCTCTTAGGAGTAGGAATTAAACTTTCCTTTGGTACCGCCTTACTCCATGACACTCGCCTACAACACTTAGCAAAAATCCTCCCTCGTGAAGATTATTTCCTTGAGACAGATGAGGATCCCACTCCCATTGAGGAGGTTCTTACCTTCCTCCACAGCAAGTCCTAATCTGACCTATTGCCTCTCTATTCCTTAGAAAACAAAAGTGCGAGATTTTGCAAGAATCTCGCACCCCTTCACTATTAATTGTACAATCTCTTTTAATAAGTATACTCTTCAGTCATTATATGCTCTTCTACGCTTCCTTTGACCTCGTATTCTTTTCGGGTTGTAGGATACCCCTTATCATTGTAGGTATACTTATAAATATACTTCTGCTTAGATTCCTCTTTATTCTCAGCTTTAGAAGTAATCTCCTTTGTAAGGATATTATTGCGAGAACCTTCTGAAGTCATAAAATAGGAGGGAGTTAGTATTTTTTTCAAATTTGAAAAGGTAGGGTTCTTCTTATCATCATAAGTATATGTTCCTTCTTCTTTAAGAGAAGTACTTTCTGTTTTTCTATGTATAAGGTTTCCTCCTTGGATAGTAAATACACTCGTTAATGTATTTACATACTTTTCTTTACCATCCTTGAACTTAGTATAGTTCTTTTCATTAACAGTAACACGTTCTCCACTATGAACAAAATCCTTTTCATTATATTGGGTTACTTCCTCTTCTCGACCCTCCTTTGAGTATTTCATAGGAGTTGCTAAAACCTCCCTGATAAGGCGGTCTCCTTCATAGGAATAAGTAGTTACTGTAGGCTTGCCTCCTCCTGCATAAGTTACAGTCTTTTTAGTCAGTTTACCACTTTCATACTCGTATTCCTCTGTATAAGCTTGTCCGTCTCCTTCATAAACACTCTTTGTAGGAAGGTCTCCATTATAGGAGAAGGTTTTTACAGTTTTCTTTTCAACCGTTTCCCCATCTCTTCCATAAAATTCTTTAACTATGGAGAGTATCTTTCCATCTTGAATATTAAAGGTTTCTTTGGAGAGTTTTTTCTCTTTCCCATCCTTATAAGTGATTTCCTTAGGGTAGGTTCCCTCGGGTATTGTGGGACTTTCATCATTATTACTCTTGCTGCATCCTACAAAAGCAGCAATTGCCATAAGGCTTAGAATTACTTTTTTCATATAATTTAATTTAAGTTTCAATAGGCAAAATTAAGAATTTTCTCAGGATCTTATAGTTAATATACAGTTAAATTATTTAAGTAAGTGATTAAGTAAGTTATTATTAGGAAACTTCATTTTTCTGGTCGTTTTGAAATTTTATAGGTTCATTTTATATTTCTGTTCTGGTTTTCTTATACTTTCTATAAGAATAAAAAATAGGTATTGTGGGCGCCTATAGGGATAGATAGCCTTTGCCTTCACTCAAGGAAAAACAATCCTTTCTCGGTGAGAAAAGCACACTTTCTAAAGATACAAAAAAATCTAAAATTCATAGAAAAAGAAAAAAAATAATCCATAATTATTTACTATAAATCATTTATTATTCGTATTTTTGTGCACTAATTATTTTTTAATGAAAAAATTCTTTTTACTTGCCTCTGTAGCCCTCTTTGCATCTTGTGGCTCTCAAAATCAAAAGAAAAACAGCTCTCAAGAGCACGGACTTGATCTCTCCGCTATGGATACCTCGGTGCGCCCGCAGGACGATTTTTACAATTTTGTCAATGGCTCTTGGATGAAAACAGCTCAAATTCCTCCGGATAAAACCTCCTGGGGCTCTTTCGCTATGCTCCGTGAAATTACGGATGAAAACTGCCTTGTCCTATTGGAAAACCTCCTTAAGAAAAATTATCCTATAGGCTCTGAAGGACAAAAGATTAAAGACTTATATGAGTCCTATCGTGACTGGAATCGCCGTAATGCGGACGGACTCACCCCTTTGCAAAAGCAGTTTGACCAAATTAGCCAAATACAATCACTCGCTGACCTACAACGATATCTTGAAGAGGATACTTGGCGGGGAGGAAACCCTATCTGCCCTTGGGGAGTCGGTGCCGATAAGAAAAACTCCCAGCAGAATGCCATTTACCTCGGTGGCTTCTCCTTAGGAATGGCTCGTGATTACTACCAAAAACAAAGCGAAAGCAATGCCAAAGCCCTATCTAAGTATCAGGAGTACCTCACCGCTCTCTTCTCACTGATCAAGGAGGAACACCCCAAGGAAAAAGCAAAACAAATCATTGACTTTGAAAGCCGTATCGCTCAGCTCATGTTCACCAATGAGGAGCGAAGAAACCCCAACATTACCTATAATCCCCTTTCCTTACAGGAACTCTCTACCCTGGTGAAGAACCTCAACCTACCCCTCTATCTAAGGAACGTGGGAGTCTCCACCGATAGAGTGATTGTAGGGGATATCCGCCTTTACAAAGAATATGACAATTTCGTTAATATGGCTCATCTGCCGCTGCTTAAGGATTACCTCAAAATACAGCTCATTGCCAGTAATACCCATACCCTTAATGAGGAGTTGGATAACCTCTCCTTCCGCTTCTATAGCACCACCCTTAAGGGAATCAAAGAACAACGTCCCATGAACAAACGTGCGTTAGGAGTTATCAACGGGTTATTAGGAGAGGCTTTCGGTAAGCTGTATGTAGAGAAATATTTCCCTCCAAAAGCCAAGGAAGAAATGGTTTTGCTTATCGGTTACCTTAAAAAAAGCTTTGCCACACACATCAAACAAGCCTCTTGGATGTCACAACAGACCAAGGATAAAGCCTTAGTGAAATTGGAAAAAATGGGAGTAAAAGTAGGCTATCCCGATACTTGGACGGATTACTCCAAGCTCGTGATAGAACCCGCCTCCCGTGCCTCCTATTTTGAGAATATAGCTCACATGCGCTCCTGGAAATACCAAAAAAGCTTAGCCGATGTAGGCAAACCCGTGGATAAATCCCGATGGAGAATGAACCCACAGAATGTTAATGCCTACTATAACCCACAAGGGAATGAAATTGTTTTCCCAGCAGCGATTCTACAGAAACCTTTCTTTAGCTTTGAAGCAGACCCCGCCGTGAACTTCGGAGGGATTGGCGCCGTTATCGGTCATGAAATGACTCATGGCTTTGATGATAGTGGGGCTGAGTTCGATGCCTACGGAAACCTCGAAAACTGGTGGAGCCCCGAGGATAAGGCTAATTTCAAAAAAGGTACCCAAGCCCTCGCTGCTCAGTTTGACAAATATGAACCTGTAAAAGGACATTTTGTGAACGGCACCTTCACCAGTGGAGAGAATATCGCCGACCTTGATGGGGTGAACATCGCCTTCGATGCTCTCCAGCTCTACCTCAAGGATCATGGGAAAGTAGGTAAAATAAGCGGCTTTACCCAAGAACAACGCTTCTTTATCTCTTGGGCTACTGTATGGCGCGCTGTGGCAAGGGAAAAATATCTTATTAATCAAGTAAAAACAGATCCTCACACCCCACAGGCTATCCGTGCCTACGCCCCTCTGGTGAATATTGACGAATGGTACAATGCCTTCAACGTAAAAGAAGGCGACCGCCTCTATAAAAAACCAGCAGAAAGGGTGAAAATTTGGTAGGATAAAATAGATAAAAGGTGAAAAAGTTTCCCCTAAGCTGGCACGAACTTGCAGTTCGCACCAGCTTACTTAACCCTCCAACTTTACAACCAACTGAGTAATTAATCATGAATCATTAACCATTAATCATTAAAAAATCGTATCTTTGTGCGTTTAATATTCTTTTATGAAGAAGATACTCCTATTAGTCCTGAGTATACTCACTACGGGCTATCTCTTTGCACAAACCGATACTTCTGGCAGAAGCCTATACCGTGCTACCCCTGAGAAGAAAACCGCTCTAAAGCACACCAAACTCAGGGTAGATTTCAATTTTGCTAATCAAACCATAAGCGGAGAAGAATGGCTCACTGCAGCCCCCTTCTTCTATCCGTCCGATAGCCTTATCCTAGATGCTAAGGCAATGCTTATTCACAAGGTAGCCCTCGATCAGCAGGGCAAGCAACAACCCCTCCCTTATCACTATAAGAACGATGTACTCCGTATCAAGCTCCCAAAAACCTACCAAAAAGGGGAAACTTATACCGTATATATAAAGTATACCGCTCAGCCCGAAAAAGTAACTGAAAAGGGAAACCTTGCTATTACCGACACCAAAGGGCTTTACTTTATCAATCCTCAGAACAATCCCGAAGGACCAATGCGCCAGATATGGACGCAAGGGGAGTCCGAAAGTTCCTCTTGCTGGTTCCCCACCATTGACAAGCCTAACCAGAAAACCACCCAAGAAATAGAAATGACCGTACCCGATAGCTTCGTAACCCTCTCCAATGGACTGCTGAAAAACTCCCAGAAGAAAGGCAACTTACGCACTGACCATTGGGTAATGGACAAGCCCCATGCCCCTTATCTCTTCTTCATGGCAGCCGGTGAGTTTACGATAGTTAAGGATACTCCTTGGCGCGGCAAAGTACCCGTGGAATACTATGTGGAGAAAGAATACGAACCCCTTGCCAAGCGAATTTTTGGTCATACCTCCCAGATGCTCACTTTCTTCTCTGAGCGATTTGGCTATGACTATCCGTGGGCGAAATATGCTCAGATCATCGTGCGTGACTTTGTCAGTGGTGCTATGGAGAACACCACCGCAGTAAGCCATGCCGAGAGTGCTTACCAAGGTGCCGATGCACTGAATGACCAAAACTATTGGGAGCCAATAATCGCCCATGAACTGGCACATCACTGGTTTGGCGATCTGGTAACTACTGAAAGCTGGGCAAACCTTACCGTGAATGAGTCCTTTGCCAATTATAGCGAATACCTCTGGATCGCTCACAAATATGGCAAGGACGCTGCTGACTATCATCTGAGCAACAATACCCTTCAGTATCAACATCGTGATGATGACTTTGTGAAGGACTTAGTACGCTTCGGCTATGAGGTACGTGATGATATGTTTGACCTAGTCTCCTATAACAAAGGAGGAGCCATCCTGCACATGCTCCGCCGCTATCTCGGCGATGATGCTTTCTTTCAAGGAATTACCGACTACCTGAAAACAAACGAATATGGAACGGGAGAAGCACACCAACTGCGTTTGTCTCTTGAGAAAATAAGCGGAAAAGACCTAAGCTGGTTTTTTAATCAATGGTATTTCTCCCATGGAAACCCTACGGTGAAAGTAGAAAAACAATATGATGCCTACAAGAAGCAACTCTCTGTAAGGATTCTCCAAACACAGGATGAAAAGCTGTACTTCCAATTCCCTTTGGATATAGATATCTACCAAGAGAATAAAGCTACCCGCCATACCGTATGGGTGAAGGCAAGAGGGGAGAATACTTTTAATTTCCCCATAAGCAAGGCTCCTGATTTAGTCAATATCAACCCTGAAGGGGTGATCCTTATGGAAGAACAAGACCCAAAAACAGTTAAAGAATACCTCTACCAAGTGCAACATGCCCCAGATCTAAAGAGTCGTATGCAGGCAATAACAGCACTTGGGGAGTCAGAAGGGAAGGAAGTCCTCTTGGCTGCCCTCCATGATCCCTATTTCAAGGTACGCAATGCGGCTCTGGAACGCCTCTCTGACTATCCGCTTAGCCGAAAAGAGTTGGCTCAGGTAAAGAAACTCGCTACTTCCGATCCTGAAAACTTGACCAAATCGGCAGCTATATGGCTTTTGGCAGGCTCCAAAGAGAACAAACACTATGCCTCTCTCTATGAAAAAGCCCTGAACATCCCCTCAGGTGCGGTAAAAAATGCAGCCCTGAATGCCATAGCCCGTACCAACCCCAAGCAGGCTAAGAATTTCTTGGAAAAGGCAAACCCTAAGGATTTGGATATTGATGAACTTTCAGGTCTAGCGGGAGTAATTGCTGATAACCAGATGCAGCAGTATCTCCCTACTCTGATGCCTTATTTAGTCAATTATCCCTTCCTTGAAGAAGATAATCCCCAGATAGCCACTGATTTCAAGAAAGCCTACCTTTGGGCGATGAGCTTGGACAATAAGGCGCTGGTGGAACTTATGCAGAAAGCCCTCAAGGACTTTACCCAAGAAGAAAATGGCGAAAAAGTAAAACATGCTCTTTGGAAAGTCATAGATTTGGGCATTGATCAAAAGAAAAAACTCCCTGATACTGCTGCTATAAAGGAGCAAATCCAAATGCTGGAGGAGCTAAAGAGTAAGATAAAGTAATGAAGAATGCCAATAATGACCAAATGCTCATCTATCAATCTGAAGATGGGAGTATCAAAATAGATGTTCGTTTTGAACAAGACACTGTCTGGCTAACCCAAGCTCAGATGTGTATGCTCTTTGGACGAGATAAGTCCACAATTTCCAGACATATAAAGAACGTATTCGAAGAGGGAGAGTTGGATATCTCATCAGTTGTTGCAGAATATGCAACAACTGCCACCGATGGAAAAGTTTACCAAGTAGATTATTATAATCTTGATGTCATTATTTCTGTAGGTTATCGAGTAAAATCTCAGCAAGGTACCCAGTTCCGTATTTGGGCAACCCAGCGACTGAAAGAATATATTATCAAGGGATTTGTCCTAAATGATGAGCGGTTTAAGACAGGATCGTCTTATAACTACTTTAAAGAACTCTTAGGGCGTATCCGTGAAATACGTCTGTCAGAAAAGCTCTTTTATCAACAAATAAAGGACATTTATGCTACCAGTATTGACTATAACCCTTCGGATAAAATGACAATAGCATTTTATAAGGAGATACAAAACAAGTTGCTTTGGGCAGTAAGCGGTAAGACAGCTGCTGAATTGCTTTTCTATCGTGCCAATGCGCAACTTCCTATGATGGGACTAACCTCTACAGAAAAAGAAGGAAAAGTAACCAAATCCGATGCTCTTATCGGAAAAAACTACTTAAATGAAGAGGAAATTACTATGCTGAAACTCATTGTAGAACAGTTCCTTGCCTATGCAGAGGCACAGGCACTGGCCGAGAAGCCTATGTATATGCGAGACTGGATACAGAAACTCCGCTTAGTACTTACTATGAATGAGAAGAATATTCTTGAACATGCAGGTACTATCTCTCACGAATTAGCCGTAGAGAAAGCAACTCAAGAATATACGCGCTATAAGGAACATCAACGAGAGATAGAACATTTTCAGAGCATTAAGCAATTGGATCAGGATATCAAGCATATAGTAGCAAGTAGTAAAAGGAAAAAATAGCCAATGAATATTCAAGAAATCGACGCTCAAAGCCTACAAAAAGCCTATCAGCTTTTTGAGAGTGGAGCTATTGAACAGATAGAAGTAGGTACTACCAAAGGATTATGCCAGATACATCACTATCTTTTTGAGGGTTTGTATGATTTTGCAGGGAAGATACGCCACCTGAATATTAGCAAAGGCGGTTTTCGCTTTGCCAATGCAATGTTTCTACATGCTATCCTGCCTGTAATAGACCAAATGCCTGAAAATACTTTTGAGGAAATTATAGCTAAATATGTGGAGATGAATATAGCCCACCCTTTTATGGAAGGAAATGGGCGCTCTACTCGTATTTGGCTGGATATGATACTGAAAAAGCACTTAGCAAAGGTGGTGGATTGGCGATTGATACCAAAAGAAGCCTATCTACAAGCAATGGAGCGTAGCCCTATCAACGATTTGGAATTGCGCTTTCTGCTGCAACCTGTTCTTACGGATAAAGTAAATGACCAAGAAGTGATTTTCAAAGGTATAGAACAGTCCTATTATTATGAGAGTTAGCAATAAAGAGAGATATGGAGTATGGCATACCGATAAAGTACCACCAAGATTCTTGTCAGTAGTTGAGTTGTAGCGTAAGATTATGTAAGTGAGGTAAAAAACCTCTAGATCCTGACCATTAACCAAAATGACCCTTATGAAAAAAATATCCCTTATTCTCTTAGCCTTATGGCTTTTTGCCTGCAAGCAAACATCCCCTATCACCGAGCAACCTATCAGCCCAGAGATAGAGGCAAAGCTCTATGAGCTCCTCAAGAGGGTACCCTATACCTCCAATGAATATCCTGGATTAGAGTTTTTCTATAGTAATGTAGCAGATATACCCACTCATTTAGATCCTGTCTTTGGGAAGGTGGATATTTCTCTACTCCCAAAAACAGCAGAGTTCAATCCCTATATTTTGGAATATTTTTCCAATGATCTGATAGAGAGTGACCATCTTACCCAAGCAATACACGAACTCTCCCCAGAGGAACTGGCTCGCTATTTTGATGTGTATATCTCGGCTATTGACAACCAATATTTTACAGGAGAAAAAGGAAAAAAGACAAGTGATGAGCAAGGGGCTGTCTATGTTCCTTTCAAGCAGGTAACCTATTTGCTCAAGGACGGGGTATGGAGCAAAGGCGCTTCTTTCTCCGCCTCTACGAAAGAAGAAGCTGCCACTCTTATGGATAACCAAATAAGCTATTGGAAGGGAATCATCGCTCCTTATGAAGATGTATGTCAAGTGGAGAACCCCAATAACTTATCTCAGAGAATCGTTAGCTTGGGAGCATATGACTTAGAGCAGCTCCACAGTTGCGACCTTAATGAGGATGGACAGGAAGATTACCTCTTTTCCTTTGCCGAACGGGAAGGAGTCGCTGAAGCCCACCGAAGAGTGGTAATCCTACTCAGTGGAGAGGAAATGCACAAATATAGACTCTTGATAGCCCCTAATTTCTGTTATAAGGACTGGCCTCTCCACCGAATCGTCTGCAAAGGAGCGTACTTTACCTTGGAGTTCAAGGGAGACAATTTTGTAGCAGAAGCTTATATTTCCTTCAAGTACAACAAATATGCGAATAATTTCCTACTCCATCGCTATGGATATATTGACCTAAGCGGAGGGGACGAAGAGCCCAAAAGGGAAGTACAGCTCACCTCCAAGGACTTTGGAGAGGTTTTCTTTCAAGATTTTTATATAGAAGAATTTGATCACATGATTGATAGCCAATTCTCGGAGGAAGAGGAAGAATAAACATTTCAACGATTGGATAGAAATATTGAAAAAATAATAATATTTTGATTTCTTTATTTAATTTTTTCTTTGTAACTTTGCTCTTTAAAACAAGAAATTATGGCGACAACAACAATACAAGCAACTATTAATAATGTGGATATTCCACTATTTCAAGCTCTTTTTGAGAAGTTTAGAGTCAAAACGACTATAATAGAGACTTCAAAAACATATCCCATAGAAAAGGCTACTCCTAACAAGGAGACCATAGAAGCAATAGAGGAAGGAAGGCAATTGATTGAAAAACATAAAAAAGGGCTTGTTAAAGGACATAAAAGTGCTGAAGAATTGTTCAACGAAATCTTATCAGAAGATGAATGACATAGAAGAACAAGAGGAACATTTGTATGAATTATATTACGCTACAATATTCAAAAAAGAACTTAAGAAGTTTAAAAAACAAGCTGAGAAGATTAAGAAGATATTAGCTGTTGTAAAACTATTAGAAAAGGGAGGCGTCTCTGAGATTCCTAAAAAGATGAAGCCTCATATGTTGATAGGACAATATCAGGGATGCTTAGAGTGCCATATAGAAGGAGATTTACTCCTTATATGGCAGCAAGATGATGAAGAAATGGTAATTGTTTTGGAACGATTAGGCTCGCATTTGGAACTTTTCAGTAAATAGAAAAATTCAAAGCTAACAACTAAAAACTCAAAAAATATGAACAAAATCAGTTTTTATTCTTGCCTCGCCCTTCTGGTGGCTTGTGGCAATCCTTCTAAAAAAGACAACATGAAAGAAACAACTACCGACAAGGGTCTAGACCTTACGGCTATGGATACCTCCGTACGCCCGCAAGATGACTTCTACAACTTTGTCAATGGGGGATGGATGAAAACCGCTAAAATCCCTGCCGACAAACCTTCTTGGGGAACCTTTAACATGCTCCGTGAAGAAACCGACCAGCAGTGCCTTACCATTCTGGACAACCTCCTCAAGGAGACCTATCCTTCGGGCTCTGAAGGACAAAAAATCCAAACCATTTACAAAACGTATATGGATATGGACGCCCGTAACAAAGCTGGACTCTCCCCTCTGGAACCCATCCTTAAAAAAAATAGAGGCAATCAAAAACCTTGCTGACTTGCAGGCTTACCTCGAAGAGGCTACTCCACTGGGAGAAAACCCTGTATGCGGATGGGGAGTCTATGCCGATATGAAGGACTCTAACCAAAACGCTATCTACCTAAGTAACTTCTCTTTAGGTCTTGGTCGGGACTACTACCAAAAAGAAAATGAAAGTAATACGGAAGCCATTAACAAATATCAGACCTTCGTAGCGGATATCTTCAAGCTCCTTGGTGATCCTGCTGCCGATGAAAAGGCTCAGAAGCAAGTGGCTTTCGAAAAAAACCTTGCCAAACTCATGCTTACCAATGAGGAAGACCGCGACCCGAACCTTAGCTACAATCCTCAGACCATGGCGGAACTCTCCAAGCTCGTGAAAAACCTCAATATCCCTGCCTTACTCAAAAAAGTAGGAGTCAATACCGATAAGGTGATCGTAGGAGAAATACGCTTGTACAAGGAATATGACAAGTTTGTCAACGAAAAGAACTTGCCCCTACTGAAGGATTATCTCCGTTATAACTTAGTGGCGAGCAATGCAGGAAATCTAAATGGAGCTTTGGACGAACTTTCCTTTAACTTCTATAGTAAGTACCTCCGCGGACAGCAAGAACAACGACCTATGAACAAGCGTGCCCTTTCGCTTATCAATGGGGTAGTAGGAGAAGCCTTCGGTAAACTCTATGTAGAGAAATATTTCCCTGCTAAGGCTAAAGAAGAAATGATAACCCTTATAGATTACCTTAAGAAAAGCTTCGCTGAGCATATCAAGAACGTTACTTGGATGAGTGACGAGACTAAGGAAAAAGCCCTCCATAAGCTCAGTACCTTTAAGGTAAAAGTCGGCTATCCTGATAAATGGGAGGATTATTCTAAACTTTCTCTCTCCCCTGACGCTTCTCTCTTTGAGAACTTACAACAAGTGAACAAATGGAGCTACCAAAAAGAATTGGACAAAATAGGCAAACCTGTGGATAAAACCAAGTGGGAAATGACTCCCCAGACTGTGAATGCTTATTACAACCCTCTCTATAACGAAATCGTATTCCCCGCAGGCATCCTTCAGCCTCCTTTCTTTAACTTCGAAGCAGATCCTGCAGTGAACTTCGGAGGTATAGGTGCTGTCATTGGTCACGAAATCACTCACGGATTCGATGATAGTGGTGCCCAATTCGATGCCGATGGCAACCTACAAAACTGGTGGACTCCTGCCGATAAGGAAAACTTTGAGAAGGTAACCAAGGCTCTGGCAGCTCAGTTTGACAAATATGAACCTGTAAAAGGAATCTTCGTGAATGGTACCTTTACCAATGGGGAAAATATCGCTGACCTTGGCGGGGTGAATATCGCTTTTGATGCCCTCCAAATGTATCTCAAAGACCATGGAGCAGTTGCCGATATCAGCGGATTCAGTCAAGACCAACGCTTCTTCCTCTCTTGGGCTACCGTATGGCGTACCCTCTCCACCGATCAGTATATGACCAATCAGGTCAAGACAGACCCTCATACTCCAGGCTACTTCCGTGCCTTCGCTCCACTAACTAATGTAGATGCTTGGTACAAAGCCTTTGATGTAAAGGAAGGAGATAAGCTCTACCGTAAGCCTGAAGATCGTGTGAAAATATGGTAATTCCCTTCTTAAAATAAAAAATATAGCCAGCAAGTGCCCACAGCTGGGTATGTGAATGAGTAAAAGGTAATAGTGTTTTACCTTTTACTTTTTCATTTATAAATGAAAAATATAATACCTTTCAAATAATTAAAAGGAAATGAAATCCTATCTTACCTCAACAGTAACGGACTTTATTGATGCACCTATTGCATTGGTATATAGCTTTGTTACAGATAATAGTAATTTTCAATGGCGAAAGGAAGTTAAGGATATTGAGCTATTGGAAGATAGTTTTATTGAATATTACAAAGCAGGAGGACATACGCTCTTCAGTAATATTCAAAAGATAGAAAACGAGTATTATGCCTTTACGATGCAGCACAAACTATTTATTGGAGAATGGGAAGGAAAGTTCGAATCTTTTAAGGGAGGTACTAGAATTTACTTCCAAGAGAAAATCTATATTAAAAATTTCTTTTTAAGGCTTATAGCTCCTCTTTTTTGGAACTTGAAGCACATACAACAAAACTACATTATTGCACTAAAACAGGAAATATATGCAAACAAATAAGTATTTATCGCTATGGCTCCCGATAATGGGACTACATGCCTTGCACCAAGTAGAAGAGAGTATTTCTTTTTGGCAATGGTATATTAATTTCTCTCACAAAATACCCACTTGGTTACAGCTTCCAAGAGTCTCTGAGAATGCACTTTTAGCAAATGACCATCCTGAATATTTTGTAGGAGTTTCTATAGGACAACTCGCTTTAGTAGCGCTAGTAGCCCTCTTGTGTCGCAAGAGCGAAAAAACTACGAGAATCGCTCTTGGGATATACCTTATAGGACTTAGTTTCTTTCTGGTATGGCATATTTTGGTAAGCTATTTCACCCACTCTTATTCCCCTGTAATGGTAACCTGTCTCATAGGCGTATACCTCATCCCAAAATGGAGTTATCAAGTAATGAAAAAATAATAATACTTTGTCTTGCATAGTACTATTTTAATTCGTAATTTTGCGGGGTAATTCAATTCACTTTTATCATGAAAAAAATAAACTTCAAAATGGGTTGGCTCGCTTGCCTTTCCTTAATGGTGGCTTGTGGTAATTCCAACAAAAAAGAGAACGCTAAGGAATTCCCCGAAAAAGGTCTTGAGCTCTCCGCTATGGATACTTCCCTTCGCCCAGGAGATGACTTCTATAACTATGTTAGTGGTAGCTGGATGAAAACCACTAAAATCCCTGCTGACAAACCTGCTTGGGGTTCCTTCTATATGCTCATGGAGAAAACCGATGAGCAATGCCTTTCTATCCTTGATGACCTCCTTAAAAAGGAATACCCTCAAGGAAGTGAAGGAGCTAAAATACAAATCCTCTATAAGGAATATATCTCTTGGGATAAGCGTAATGCTGACGGACTTAAGCCTTTAGAGATGTATTTTCAAAAAATTGATGCGATACACTCCTTAAATGATTTGCAAAACTATTTGCAAGAGACTACCTCTAAAAGGGCAAATCATATCTGTCCCGTAGGCGTATATACCGATATGAAGAACTCCAAAATGAATGCGGTATATTTAGGGAATTTTGCTCTGGGGTTGGGTAAGGATTACTATCAAAAGGAGAATCCTAGCAATACCGAAGCCTTAGCTAAGTACCAAGACTATGTAACGGATATTTTTAAAATCCTAAAGGATCCCTTTCCTCAGGAAAAAGCAAAGCAAATCGTAGCCTTTGAAAAGAATATTGCCAAATACATGCTTACAAGTGAAGAAGAGAACAATCCAAATCTCAGCTATAACCCAATAACAACAAAGGAATTAAGTACCTTAGTAAGGAACCTTAACTTACCTCAGTTGCTTGAAAAAGTGGGAGTTCATACCGAGAGGGTTATCCTCACTGAAATAGGTCTCTATAAGCATTATGATACTTTTATTAATGAGAAAAATCTACCCCTGATTAAGGACTATCTCAAGTACAAATTGGTTACTCTTAACAGTAACTACCTCACCCAAGAGCTCAATGACCTTACTTTTAATTTCTATAACAAATACCTCATGGGACAACAGGAGCAACGTCCTATGGACAAGCGCGCCCTGGAACTAATCAACGGAATTCTTGGAGAGGCTTTCGGTAAGCTCTATGTGGAAAAATACTTCCCTGAAAAAGCTAAGGAGGAGATGCTTACCCTGATAGATTATTTGAAGAAAAGTTTTGCCCAGCACATCAAGAATGTAACCTGGATGAGTGATGCTACTAAGGAAAAAGCGATGGAGAAGCTCCACAAATTTTCTGTAAAGGTAGGTTATCCTGATAAGTGGGAGGATTATTCTAAACTTACTATGAACCCTGAAGTATCTCTCTTTGAGAATATCACACAGGTAGCTCAGTGGGCTTTTCAAAAAGCCTTGGACAAAGTAGGAAAAGAAGTGGATAAAACCAAGTGGGTGCTTCCTCCTCAAACCGTCAATGCTTATTATGACCCTACCAACAATGAGATTGTTTTCCCTGCAGGAATCCTTCAACCTCCTTTCTTCAGTTTTGAGGCAGATCCTGCCGTGAACTTCGGAGGAATTGGTGGGGTAATCGGTCATGAAATGACCCATGGATTTGATGTTAGTGGGGCTGAGTTTGACGCCGATGGCAATCTACAGAACTGGTGGGCACCCACTGATAAGGAAAACTTCCAAAAGGCAACCGAAGCACTCGCTAAACAATATGACCAATATGAACCCGTTAAGGGAATCTTCGTCAATGGTACCATGACCAATGTAGAGAATATCGCTGACCTCGGAGGAGTGAATATCGCTTTTGATGCCCTTCAGATGTATCTGAAAGACCATGGAACCGTAGGAAAGATTAGTGGCTTTACCCAAGAGCAACGCTTCTTCCTCGCTTGGGCTTCTGTATGGCGTACCCTCTCTACCGACCAATATATGACCAACCAGGTAAAGGTAGACCCTCACTCCCCTGATTACCTTCGTGCCTTCGCTCCACTAACCAACATAGATGCTTGGTACAAAGCCTTTGATATAAAAGAAGGCGATAAGCTCTATCGCAAACCTGAACAACGTATCAAAATCTGGTAATTCTTTTTCAGTGAAAATCACCTAAGCGTGTTGTTTTTCCATTTATGAGGCTGCCCGAAAAGGGTAGCCTCTTTTTTATCTCCCTTGATTGCCTCTCCTATTATTCTGATAAGAAGCACAGATAAACCTACTTTAGAAAACCATAAGACTTTATATGAGTTTGTATACATTCATTTTTTATCATTTTATCAATTCTTGGGAAAAAATAATTAAGAATATATCTTCTATAAGAAAATCGCTCGTTTTTATGATAGTTCATACAACCTTATTTTTAACCTTCCATCTTCATTATATACTATAAAAAACACTACAAAAAGCTCTTTTTGCCAAAAACATTTTTATATACAGATTTTTTGTGTTATTTTCTTAAAATATTGTTTTTTATCTTTTTTTATTATAACTTTGGGGCAGAAAACAACCAAGATAATTTCTAATCATTATACTATGACCCGATTTTTACTCTTTGTGTTGGCTTTAGGGCTTCTTGCCTGCCAACGTGAAGGAGAGTTTAATTAATTCTATTTGATCATGAAAAAATATTTATACTTTCTACTGGCTATAGCGACTCTCTTAAGTTGTCACAAGGATAACAATAAGGAGAAAGGAAGTTTTACATGTTGTGGTGCACCCTTTAAATATTTCTATCTCAAAGTAGATAAAAACCTTGTGAATGAGGATTTTACACCAAAGTTCTCTCTCACAAAAATAACTAATGTTGGAAATGAAAAAGTAGAACTTAGGGACTTTAAGAGGCTAGATAGCACTGTCATTTTCGAGTTCGCTGCAATTTATGATCTTGAGAGGTCTTTGATAGAAAGAAGTGAAATCTATGACCTTAAAACTACTAACCATAAAGTGGCAAGAATTACTATTACAGGACAATTCAAAAGCATACCTAACTGTTGCAATACTCCACAAATTAATAAAGTGCTCCTCAATGGCAAGGAATGGGTTCCTGAAAAAGACCCCAAACATGGGTATAATATTTATACCTTACAAGAAAACCAGCTCAGCGAATCACCTGCTAACCCTAAAGTAGAATAATTACTCGTTCCTTATAATGCTAAAGAATCTCCTAAAACAAAATAGATCATAAGAAGGAAATATCAAAGGACACATCCTTAAAACATGTGTCCTTTTTTTGTAAAAAATTGCTTATTATTCATTGCTCATTCATAATTTCTTTGTAATTTTGTACTAATTTTTCACCTTTTCATTTGATTGAATACAAATCTTTTCTTTATGAAAAAAAATATCTACACAAAAATGGCTTGTATTGCCTCTCTCTCCCTCATGGTAGCCTGTGGCAATTCCTCTAAAAAGGAAGAAGCTAAAGAACTCCCCGAAAAAGGACTTGACATCACGGCTATGGATACTTCCGTTCGCCCACAAGATGATTTCTACAACTATGTGAACGGTAGCTGGATGAAAACCGCTAAAATCCCTGCCGATAAAACCTCTTGGGGCACTTACTACATGCTTGATGAACAAACAGAACAACAGTGCCTCTCCATCCTGCAAGACCTCCTGAAAAAAGAATATCCCAATGGCAGTGAAGGACAAAAAATTCAAACCCTTTACAAACAATACATTGACTGGGACACACGTAACGCACAGGGCATCAAACCTATTGAAGGACAACTCTCTAAAATAGAGGCAATTAAAACCCTCTCCGACCTGCAGAAATACTTAGAAGAAGCTACCCTTATAGGAAATAATCCCATTTGCAACTGGAATGCATACGCCGATATGAAGGACTCCAATATGAATGTGGCTTATCTGGGACAATTTAGCCTCGGTATGGGGATTGATTATTACCAAAAAGAAAGCCCCAGCAACAGTGAGGCGCTCGCTAAGTATCAGGAATTTGTAGCTAATGTATTCAAGGCTATTAAGGAAAAAAATCCCCAAGAAAAAGCTCAAAAACAGGTAGCTTTTGAAAAGAGTATTGCCAAACTTATGCTTACCAATGAGGAAAATCGTGATCCTAACCTTAGCTATAACCCTCAAACGATGGAGGAACTATCCAAACTGGTAAAAAATATCAATCTCCCTGAATTCTTCAAGAACGTAGGGATGAACGAGAATAAGGTTATTATAGGAGAAATGCGCCTATACAAGGATTATGATAAGTTTATCAACACCAATAACCTGCCCTTGCTTAAGGACTATCTCAAGTACATGTTGACCCTTAGTAATCTCTCTTCTTTGAACCAAGAGTTGGATACCCTCTCTTTTGAATTCTATAACAAATACCTTCGTGGACAACAAGAACAACGCTCCATGGATAAGCGTGCCTTTGCAATGATTGATAACACCTTAGGAGAAGCCTTTGGAAAGTTATACGTGGAAAAATTCTTCCCTGCTAAGGCAAAAGAAGAAATGCTCACCCTTATTAGTTACCTTAGAAAGAGCTTCGCTCAACATATCAAGAATCTATCTTGGATGAGTGAGGAAACTAAAGAAAAAGCCCTTGTAAAGCTCGAAAAACTCAATGTAAAAGTGGGATATCCTGACAAATGGAGAGACTATTCTAAGATGATTATTGATCCTAATGCTTCCCTTTTTGATAACTTCCAACATATCTCTCAATGGTACTATCAAAAGAACTTAGCTGAAGTAGGTAAACCGGTAGATAAAACAGAATGGGGAATGACCCCTCAAACAGTGAATGCTTACTACAGCCCTCTTTACAATGAAATTGTATTCCCTGCTGCTATCCTACAGGCTCCTATGTTCAGTTTTGATGCAGACCCTGCCGTAAACTTCGGAGCTATTGGAGGAATTATCGGTCATGAAATGACCCATGGCTTTGATGATAGTGGAGCTGAGTTTGATGCCGATGGAAACCTACAGAACTGGTGGACTCCTGCCGATAAGAAAAACTTTGAAAAGGCAACTGAAGCACTCGCTAAACAATATGACCAATATGAACCTGTAAAAGGAATCTTTGTAAACGGTACTTTTACCAATGGGGAAAATATAGCAGACCTTGGGGGTGCTAACATCGCCTTCGATGCATTACAAATGTACCTCAAAGACCATGGACAGATAGGTAAAATTAGCGGGTTAACCCAAGAGGAACGTTTCTTTATTGCTTGGGCTACCGTATGGCGCTCCCTTACCACTGACAAGAACCTTACCAATCAAATAAAAACAGACCCTCACTCCCCTGATTATTTGCGTGCCTTTGCTCCGTTAACCAATGTAGATGCTTGGTACAAAACCTTTAATGTAAAAGAAGGAGATAAGCTTTACCGAAATCCTCAAGACCGTGTGAAAATCTGGTAACAGAACCTTTTAAACAACTCTAAAATAAGAGAGAGGCTGCCCTTTTCGGACAGCCTCTTTCTTATATCGCAAAATAAGGTTTAAAATTTAAAAAAATATTTTTATAAAATAGTTGTTTATGATTTAAAAAAACGTATTTTTGCAGTACTGCTAACAGTAACTGAACAGACCAATAAAATAATATAAAATGAAAAAAGTAATTTTTTTTGGCAACCGCAATGGCTTTAATTGCTTGCCAATGAGAAAGCGAAGAAATACCTTCCCCTCTTAAGCCTACTTCTAAAGAGGAAGTAGGGCAGATAAATGCCACTGATAATCCCTCTCTTAAATGGGTAGCACTGACTGAAAACTACTATATCTCTGAAAAAGAAACCCTGGATTTAGCCTTAAAATTTGCTCAGCAAATACAAAGCAAAGAAGAAAAACAGGGTGTTAGCCTGTTTTCCAAAGGAGATATCCTTAAGGTTGAAAGTATCAAAGCAGTAAAAAATTCTTCTAATTATAGTACTTTCTATAGATAGGTTTCCTTATGATATAAAAGTTATAACTAACATTTATTAATGAATAGAATCATGAAAAAAATAATATATTTACTCATTGCCATGCTAATGTTTTCTGCATGTCGCAAAGACAATCACAAAGAAGAAGAGTTTCTCATTTGCTGTGATACTCCTTGTTTATCGGTAAAACTACAAATAAAGGAGAACTTAATTCCTGAGGATTTATTAGAAAAAGTAGCCATTTATGAAAATACTTCCGAAGGAAAAGTGAAAGCTAATATAGTATATAACTTTAAAAAGGACGGAAAAGAGTATAAAATAAAATATTTAAAAAAGGACGGATATGTAATTTTCTCTTTTTATGTTTTGCATGATATAAATAGAACTTTTGGAGATCGTATCATTAAATTCTCTTTAGAGATTCCAAATAATAAGCCTATTGCTCTTACCTTTAAAGGAAAATACTATTCTATCCCTGGCTGTTGTTCAGCACCTAGTATCAATCAGGCTTTCCTCAATGATAAGGAATGGAAACCCTTAGAGGAGTATATGAATGCTACATATGAATATCATTATATCCTCCCTGAAAAAATGCTTGAAAAAGAAGAAGCAAAATAATATTTACTTGAGTTACAGAGAGCTGTCCGAAAAGTTTTTAGGATAACCTCTTTCTTATATCGCAAAATAAGGTTTAAAATTTAAAAAAATATTTTTATAAAAATAGTTGTTTATGATTTAAAAAAACGTATTTTAGCAGTACTGCTAACAGTAACTGAACAAACCAATAAAATAATATAAAATGAAAAAAATGATTTTATTTTGGGCAACCGCAATGGCTTTAATTGCTTGCCAACGAGAAAGCGAGGAAATACCTCCCCCTCTTAAGCCTACTCCTAAAGAGGAAGTAGGGCTGATAAATGCCCCTGATGATCCCTCTCTTAAATGGGTTGCACTGACTGAAAACTACTATATCTCTGAAAAAGAAGCCCAGGACTTAGCTCTAAAATTTGCTCAGCAAACACAAAGCATAGAAAAAAAACAGGGTGTTAGCCTGTTTTCTAAGGAAGATGCCCTTGAGGTTGAAAGTATTATGACGGTAAAGAATACTTCTAATTATAGTACTTTCTGTAGAGCAGTTACCTCAGAACAAAACGATTTGTACATAGTAAACTTCAAAAATAGCAAGGGTTTTGTCCTTACGTCAGCTGATAAACGCATCCCGGGAATATTTGCCTATAGCGACAAAGGACACTGGGAGGAAAATACTTCAAATCCTATACAAAAGATTCTTTACGAACAACTCTTGCAATATATAGACCTCAATCGCTCTCTTTTTGAAGAAAGGAAAGATAAATTAGCACAGGAAGCCTTGGAATCTTTTACCAAAGATTTGCCCAAACAGGAAAAAGAAAGGCTTTTTAAGAAATACTTTGATGAAAAGGGAAAATTAAAGTCAAACATAGCAAGAAGTGTAAGTTTTGACCCTGATGATCCTGATTGTATCCAAGGAACTGACTATGAGGTTTTTTATGATGATTGGGAACTTGTTAATGAAACAAATGTTTTGCTTAAAACTGAATGGGATCAAATAGGAGGTTATAACTCAATTGTTAAAAATAATAATTGCAGTTCGGGAAGAACCCCCGTAGGTTGTGTGGCTGTAGCCGTAGGACAAATTATGGCTTATCATAAAAAACCAGCTGTTTTCAATGGCAGACTAATACACTGGGATGAAATGACTGCAAGCCCTTCCATAAACTTCGTTAGCTTACAAGGAAGAGAAGATATTCAACATTTATTAGCCGATTTAGGAAATAAAGAGTTTTTGAGTATTAATTATACTTGTGATAGAAGTGGAGCTTCAGATGAAAATGCATTGAGTACCTTTAAAAAATTAGGATATGCGAATGCTATACTTTCTGATAAATACGATATAGAAAAAAACCTTTTGGCTAATAGACCTGTGTATATATCCGCTGTTGATAAACCAAGATATGATAGAACTCGTGAGGGACACGCTTGGGTTATTGATGGGTATAAAAAATATAGAGCAAGCTGGAAAGAAGTTATTTATGTAGAGTGTAGGGAAAAAATATACAAAAGTTATGTGTATGTTTCTTTAATACATCATAATTTAGGCTGGGGTAGTGGTTCCAATTTGTGGTATCGCCCTGAACTTACTCATAGTAATTCAAAGAAAGTTTTTGGAAATTATCCTAAAATGGATAGGTTTCCTTATGATATAAAAGTTATAACTAACATTTATTAATAAATAGAATTATGAAAAAAATAGTATATTTACTCATTGCCTTGCTAATGTTTTCTGCATGTCGCAAGGATAATCACAAAGAAGAAGAGTTTCTCCTTTGCTGTAATACTCCTAATTTATTGGTAAAACTTCAAATAAAGGAGAACTTAATTCCTGAGGATTTATTAGAAAAAGTAGCCATTTATGAAGAAACTTCTGAAGGGAAAGTGAAAGCTAATATAGTTTATAACTTTAAAAAGGACGGAAAGGAGTATAAAATAAAATATTTAAAAAAGGACGGGTATGTAATTTTCTCTTTTAATGTTTTGCATGATATGGATAGAACTTTTGGAGATCGTATCATTAAATTCTCTTTAGAGATTCCAAATAATAAGCCTATTGCTCTTACCTTTAAAGGAAAGTACTATTCTATCCCTGGCTGTTGTTCAGCACCTAGTATCAATCAGGCTTTCCTCAATGATAAGGAATGGAAACCCTTAGAGGAGTATATGAATGCTACATATGAATATCATTATATCCTCCCTGAAAAAATGCTTGAAAAAGAAGAAGCAAAATAATATTTACTTGAGTTACAAAGAGGCTGTCCTTTTCGGACAGCCTCTCTCTTTATCTTGGAAAATCAAAACTACCCACCTCTCACGCACTCATTTCTCTTCTATAATAGGGTATAATACCCAGAGCCTGCTAATTCTATACCCTCTAAATCCATTCGACTACTCTCTATATTTAGCCACAAAGTCCATAAGTGCATTACGGTCGGAATCAAAGTTAAAAACATCATAAACAGTAAAGAAATTGCCCTTATCCGCACAAAGTGTGTAAAGATGTTTTGCCATTTGTAGCTTATCAAAGCTATATAAGGCAAGGATAGGTTTTATCTGAGCACAGGTATATGCAGTATTGCGCTGTTGATTAATGAAAGCAGTTCGGTCACTATCAAAGTGAAACTTACTAAGCGCTCTGTAGAAATTAGCGTACACATCATCGGGCATCACCTGCAGGTGAGGATTCCCTCCTATAGAATGTCCTGCTTGATAAGGGTTATTCCAAATATCATTCCAATCCCCTCCATACCATTGTTTTTCAATAGGGTATACGGCAAGTTCATACAAGCCATACTGTACAAAATAATCCAATACTGTACGGCTATTTTGCTGAGCCATTAGGGTAGTTTGGTATACTAAGAATCCATTTAGATAGATAGAAAGAGGTACCGCTCCTGAACGCACATCAAAAAAGCGAAACTTCCCTGTATAACCACTTATTTGCTGGTCTGCTAAAGTTACTGTGAAATAACCATTATCAGGAATACGCAAAAATACTTCAGAATAGCCATAAGGAGCAGGATTCCATTGATATTGTCCAGGGGAAGTCCTATACTGTTGTAAGTTAGGGCGCTTATACTCCCCTCCTTGTATATCTAACTGAATATGAACCGAATTAATATCAGATGCTTTCGCTTCATTACGAAGTAACTTTCCTATTTTCCCTGCCTCTTGAGCAAAAAGCCCCTGTGTAAGAAGCAAGCAAACTATGGTTATTATTCTCATTTTTCTTTTCTTTTAAAAATATTACTTAAAAGAGAAAGCAATATGTATGCCAAAATGATAAGTGCAAAACCCGCTTCCCTCAAACAAATCAATAGGAGCAAGGATAGGAGCAAGAAAAAATATTTAAGGGCATTCCTTCTTAAGGAAAAATCCTTGAATTTCAGAGAGAAGAGAGAGAGATTACTATTGAGCAAATAGCAGCTTAACACCGTTATTAGAAGCGTCCCCCAAAGCGGAAGTGCCTTTATATAAATAGCTTCTTTGACAATAAATCCCAAAGAAATGATAAAGAGCGCATTAGCAGGAGTTGGCAAGCCTATGAAAGATTCGCTCTGGCGAGTATCCAAGTTAAACCGAGCCAAGCGATACGCTGAAGCCAGCGTTATCAGATAGCCTACAAAAGGCACGTAAAAATGGACTATATCTCCGTAAGGTGCTGTATCATAGCTAATAAGCCAATACATTACCTGCCCAGGCACCAAGCCTGAAGTAACCAAATCGGCAAGAGAATCCAGTTGCAATCCTAAAGGAGAGGAAACCCTAAGCCAACGTGCCACAAAGCCGTCAAAAAAGTCAAAAACAATCCCTAAGAAGAACCAATACAATGCCCAATCAAAGGCTTGGGAAATAGCATAACGCAGGGCAATAATACCACAAAAAAGATTCAAAAGGGTAATGAAATTAGGGAGTAATTTCTTCATTATACTAATTTTTTATATCGGAATTATACTTTACAATGTCTCGCATCACAATGCAGCACAGTCCTTCTTATAGCTATTTGCTTATAGAGGTAGTCCCCTACTCCTGTAACCTTCCCTAAAAAGAACAAGGGCAGGAAAAGCCAAAGAATCGGTAAGCGTAAGACAATCCTACAAAGGGTATCATAACCATAACGCCATTTGCCAACTAAGGAAGCCAATTGCTTCTGGGCTAAAGAGAGATCAAAACAAGGGTCTGTAATAGAAGTATCTCTAAGAGGTTTTAGTTCCACCCATCTAAGCCAGTCCCATCGCCTTATCCACGAAGCAAAACGAGTACATTTGGGGCAGTAGTTATCATAGAGGACAAGCATATACTAACATTTGTTGTCATCCAAATAATCAGCCGTACCATTCCCATTACAATCAGGGAAAGTAATAGTTCCGTCCTCATGGTGTCGGATTTCATCAATGGAAGGGATACCATCCCCATCATGATCATATCTTTCTGTCTTGATGAGCTTTATCTCAAAAATTAAAGGTGAATAGGCAGCAACTCCCGAAGAACCGGAGAAATAACCTATTCCAGAAGGCATAAAGAAAATTCCCATCCCTCCATCGGTGGGAGCCACTAAAGTACCATCCCCCTGTGGAATAGCTTTCCCTGTGGAAGAAGCCTTGAGGGTAGCCACCGCTTCACGAAAACCTATGATGGTTCCCCCTACATAAGCACTCGCACGAGTACCTAATAAGTCCATCCAATTCCTCTGAGAGAACTGCATAGAATTATCAAAGGATTTATTCTTAAGAGTAAGCCCATTATATAACACATACGAATGGTCTGCTATCGTTGCCTGTTCCCCTACTCCTTCCTGAAGAATAAGATAGTACATAGTATTCTCTATATAATTCCCATGCTGGTCAGGTACTTTAAGTACCTTCTTCTTTAGGTTGGGATTATTCCAAAGAGAAGTTTTCCCTGCATTCGCCTTAGCGATAGTATCCAATACGAAATTCTTTTGGCTATCTAATTCACAAAAATGTGTTTTGAGATAACGTTGGATATCTCGGTCATTTTCAGGAATCACCTCGGACATCTCGCGTAACTTATTACCATCATCCCCGCTTTTCTTACAGGAAAATAGGCTTACCATGGCAAGGGCAAGCAATAACATAGCTTTCTTTATCATCTTTTGAAAAATAAATACTTAAATTTGGGTGCAAGTTACGAAAAATTCTTGTATTTTTGCATGGCTTTTTCAAACAAATGAATATTATTTTTGCAATGTGCTAATTATCAAATACTTAACACGGTCTTATAATGACTACCGAACTCCATTCCCCTCTATGTCAAAAAGCTACATTCTTAACTTTGAGACAGACCTGGAGAAATGCTGGCATTATTGGGAATACCATTACCCTTCCATTCTATGCAACTCTAAGGATTCCTGCCCCATACGGAAGTTAAGGTGATTTTTTGGGACTCAGCCCTAATCTGTCCAAGAGAAAAACTTTAAAATAATAACGCTTAATGAGAATAGACAAATACTTATGGTGTGTACGTTATTACAAAACACGCAATATAGCCACAGAAGCCTGCAAGAAAGGACATATCCGCATCAATGGAGAAGCTGCTAAAGCCTCCAAAGAGGTATTCCCTCAGGATAAGATACAAATACGCAAGGATCAAATTACCTATGAAATTGTAGTGAATGACCTCCCAGAATCACGCGTAGGAGCAAAACTTGTAGACCTATACCGAACGGATAACACCCCCCCTGAGGCTTTTGAACAAGCACAGGCTCAACAACAAGCTCAAGAATATTACCGAAAGAAAGGAGAAGGTCGCCCTACAAAGAAAGACCGCCGAGAACTCGAACAGTTCTTAGAGAATGAATAATTACTCAAACCCTTTACTATGACTATTATACTAAATCAAGAGCAGATAGCTCACAAAATCCGTAGAATCGCTTACCAAATATATGAAGCAAATATCCACGAGGAACATTTTATCCTTGCTGGGATTGAAAAGAATGGCTATATATTGGCAGAAAAGCTCTATCAAGAACTTAAAAGTTTCTGTCCTATTCCTATAGAACTATGTAAGGTCATTGTGAATAAAACTAATGTACTCGCCCCTGTTACTACCTCTCTACCTGTGGAGGCTTATACCCATCAGTCTGTGGTATTGGTGGACGATGTATTAAGTACAGGAGCTACCCTCATTTATGGGGTAAAGCATTTCTTGGAAGTGCCTTTAAAACAGCTCAAAACGGCGGTCTTGGTGAATCGTAACCATAAGAAATTCCCTATTAAGGCGGACTTTAAGGGCATCTCCCTTTCCACCTCCTTACAAGAACATATAGAAGTAAGTTTTGAAGGTGCTCCTGTGGCATATCTCCAATAAAAATAGTGATTATGTTAGTGAGTTTACTCCTTATTTTTATCCTGCTGAATTCCATTATCAAACTCAGTTTTTGGAAACTGTGGCAGGTTACCTTATTCGGATTGATTGTAGGAGGGTTCCTCTGGCGGGTATATGATTTTGCCTCAGAACAATCCCAAGTAACTCTTGATCAAATGCTCTCCAATATCAAAATTCTCAGTGATATGGCGGTTTTGGTTACTATAGAGTCAGCCATAGGAATTCTTTTCTGCTTTGTCGCGCTAAGGGATTACTATCAGAATAGAGAAAGCAGATGGACACAGGTGTTAAGGTGGTTCCCTGGTGTACTCATCTTCCCTTGTCTATTCTATGGGCTTGCACAGGCTTTTTTCTACTTCTCCGGAGTGGATTTCCAGACAATAACCTTCATTATTATAGGGATGACCCTGTTCTTTATCATAGCAGGAGCTAAAGCTATCGCATGGGCGCTTCCAGAGAGGGACTTGCGATTGGAAGTACATTTTTTGATGAGTATTTTTGTAACCCTTTTAGGTCTCGCTTTGACTGCCAGTGGGCAAATTATCTATGTACCTAAAAGTGAACCTTTAAACATCCTTCTACTCAGTCAGATATTTCTTTTCTTTATAGCACTTTTCTCTTTGGGCTTCTTCCTAAATAAGTTCTATTGGATATGGAAAAGCAAAAGGAACAAATCCTCAAAATAATTATCTTCTTATAAGAACAATACAGAAAACACCTACCACTATAATAATCTTAAGCAAGTTTCTTAAGAAGGCATAATGTACCTCCGTCCTACTCTTCCAAAGAATAGGGATAAAAACACTAATAAGCAGGATAGCCGCAAGTATAAAATAATACTTCATAGCTCCTGTATCGGGAAAAGCGGTGAGAAAGTAAATGCAAATGAGAGTAAGCCCTATAAGAACTGAAATAAGCTGCTTGGAACTCTTCTCCCCATAGTCCGTAGCAATGGTATGATAGCCTAAAGCAAAGTCCCCCTTGATATTCTGGAGGTCTTTTACAAAGTCCTTTGCCAAAAGTAGATAGTACAAGAAGGCAGCATGTACAAATATAATCTTTTGAAAATTATGATAATAAACAAAGATAGCAAAGAAAGGTATAATAGAGAGTATTCCTGATACAATATTACCTACCAAAACTATTTTCTTCAATCGGTGGGAGTAGAACCACATCATAAAGATATAAATAGAAAAAAAAAGTACTGCACGGAAGGATACATAACTTGCCACAATCACCGAAAGGAAGTTAAGGATAAAGTAGAGTGTCAGTTGGGTATTCTGCCCTACTAAGCGCTGAATCATAGCGCGTGTAGGTTCATTAATCAAGTCCTTCTCTTTATCATAAAAGGCATTAATAATATATCCTCCTGCCACAGCTAAGGCTCCTGCTAGCACAATAACAAAAAGATGCCTGTCAAAGAGTACTTGCCTTATCGGACGCTTGGAGAGGATAAAGATAGCCGTCAGGTATTGGGCAATACATATCATGAGAATATTATATCCCCTAACTACAGAAAAAAGCCCTAAAAACTTTGAAAAAGGAAACATGAATTATTGATGAATTGTTGATGATCTCATGATGAGCCTTTGGCTTGCAAAAGTAAGAATGATTTTTTAGAAAAACAAATTTTAAAAACAAATATACACACTGCACCCACTCACTCTTCATCTTAAAAAAAATTAACAAAAGTTAAAGTTTTGTGTATTTTTCAGAGAGTATATACCAGCTAAGTAAAAATTACTACTTTTACACTCATTTTCAAAACATACATAAAAAGTGCATACCCGAACTGAACGTTATAATCGCAGGAAACTTATCTCTTCCTATTTTTCTGTTACTCTGAGTATTACTCTGGTATTATTTCTCTTGGGTATTTTGGGATTTCTAATGATTAATGCCAAGAACTTTACCGATAACTACAAGGAGAACTTAAGTATGTCCATTTTCCTAAAGGATACTGCCAAAGAAGCAGATATACAACAACTACAGAAAGAGCTCTCTGTAGCTGAATATACTAAGAAGATAAGCTTTATTTCCAAAGAAGAAGCAGCCCAATCCTTCAGTGAAGAATTAGGAGAGGATTTTATTAGTGTTATAGGAGATAACCCCTTGCAAAATTCCTTCGACCTAAACCTAAAAGCCGATTATGTAAATCCTCTGAAGATGGAAGAGATTAAAGAAAATATCTTACAGAATGCCTCTGTGAAAGAAGTATACTATGATAAGGCTTCCGTGAAGAAGATACACAGTAATATCCAGAATGTTAGCCTAATTATACTGAGCATTTCTATTATCTTTACCTTTGTAGCAATGCTCCTTATCAATTCCTCCATACGGCTTTCCGTATATTCCAAACGGTTTATTATCAAGACTATGCAACTGGTAGGGGCTACTAAAGCTTTCATTCGTCGCCCTTTTGTGATTACCAATATATGGTTAGGACTCTTAAGTGCTATACTCGCATGTATAGCCCTTACAATATGCTTGTACTATCTAAATCAATCATGGCCTGAGCTGGATATCTTCACTCGTACGAACGATTTTATTCTCGTATTCGGAGGACTGTTCATTATAGGAATATTCATCAGCTGGATCAGCACTTATTTTGCTGCACAACGCTTCTTGAACCTACATACAGACGAACTCTATTACTAATGAGAATGTAAAGAAGTAAAAATTAGAATTCAAATTTAAAAACTAAAAAAGTGATTTTTAAGAAGAAAAACTACTTGTTAATGCTCCTTGGTTTGGGGCTTATAGCTGTGGGCTTCCTCACTATGAGTGGAGGAGGTAGTGATGACCCAAAAGTCTTTAATCCTGCTATTTTTAGCTTCAGACGTATCAGCCTTGCTCCTGCCTTAGTTCTCTTAGGCTTTGGAGTAGAAATATTTGCCATTTTGTATACGGACAAAGAAAAAGAAAGCTAATGGACTTACTACAAGCGATTATCATTGCCATTGTGGAGGGACTCACCGAGTACCTTCCTATTTCCTCCACAGCTCACATGATCTTTACCCGTGAGCTAATGGGCTTACCCGAAGACGATTTCTTCAAGATATTTGCCTTATGTATACAGTTTGGAGCTATTTTGGCAGTAGTAACCCTCTACTGGCGTAAGTTTCTGGACTTTAGTAAATGGCAGTTCTATTTGAAATTAATCTGTGCCGTACTACCTGCCTTAATACTGGGTAAGCTCCTTGATGATTATATAGATTCTGTCATGGGAGCCCCTGTATATATTGCTATAATGCTTATCGTAGGGGGGATTGTCCTACTTTTTATAGATCGTTTCTTTCAGCACCCAACTATATTACATGAGAAGGATATCTCTATTAAGAAAGCGGTCATTATTGGTCTGTGGCAGTGCTTGGCTATGATGCCTGGCACAAGTAGGTCAGCCGCTTCCATCATTGGAGGTATGCAACAGAAACTCTCTCGGGAACTTGCCGCAGAATTTTCCTTTTTCCTTGCAGTACCTACGATGCTCGCTGTAACGGTATATTCCTTATTCTTAAAGCATTATCAGGGAAGTGGAGAATCTCTAAAGGGATACCAGCTCCTTGCAGATAACTCCGATAAGCTTTCCATGTTCCTCATTGGCAACATTGTGGCTTATATTGTGGCAATCCTTGCTATCAAGGGATTTGTGAACCTAATCAAGAAGTATGGCTTCTCACTATGGGGATATTATCGCATTATAGTAGGAGGGATTCTGCTCATTTTTCTGTTGAATAAATAAATCCTCATAAGGGAATTCATCATTAAGCCTTTTATTATGAAGTATCTATTATTCTTTCTTCCTTTTTTAGGATATGCTCAAGCAATAGACCTAAGCTTATCGCTCAATCCTAGGGAGAAATATTACCAAAATATCCTCTCAGAAGTCTCATCAAAACAAGAAATTGAGGGGGCTCAAGTAGAAACAAAAGCTCGTAGTGAGGTACGCATACGCTATACAGTGGGTAGGGAAGATAAGATGATCTACCCTATGAGCCTTCACTATGAACAAGCCTCCCTACAGATGGAGACAAAAGTGAATGGCCAGGTAATGCCACTGGGAAAGATTCCTGATTATACCAACCAAGCAGCCAAAGAACTTTGCAAGCAACCCCTTAAGGGAGAACTTAGTACTAAAGGAAAAATAGTAAAACTCTCGGAAACAAAACCTCTTATAGAACGTGCTATGAAGCACCTCGAAAAGAAACAACCTAAGGATGCCCCCTTAACCTCTTTTGAAAAACAACAAGTACAAGCTCAGTTGGAAGCTGCCTTCTCAGAGACCACTTTACAGTCCAATCTCTCCAATGTACTCTCTGTCCTACCTCGTCAAAGAGTTCATGTAGGAGATAGCTGGGAGATATCCTCCTTCCTCTCCAAAGAGATGAATGTAAATATAAAAACTCAATACACTCTTATGGAGGCAACAGAACAATCCCTTTATATTCAAGGAAAGGCAAAAATAGCAACCAACAAAGAAAAAGTAATCCTCCAACAGGGACAATATGTCTTCTTCACTATGAATGGAGAAATTATCATTCACATTTGGCTTGACCCTTCTTCCCGATGGATACAGAAAGCCTCTGCAGAACAAACCCTCAAAGGAGAAACAGAAGTAGAAGGGGATCTCTCTCATCAGAAAGGAAAAGTGATTCCTTTTGAGAGCAAATCGGTTATCAAAGTAAATATTCAATAACAAAAAAATGAAAAAATAACTTTTCTTTTCCCACTTTTCACTTTTTACTAACAGTTAAATTGAAAAAAAAACAATAATTTAGCAACCTGATTTAAATACAAACAAATATTTTGAGATTATGAGTGTTGACATTAGTCATATTAATGAAAAAATAGAGCGAGAAAGCGTATTCATAGAAGCACTTAGCTCAGAGATGTCCAAAGTAATTGTCGGACAAAAACACATGATAGACACCTTGCTTATAGGGCTTTTAGGTCAAGGACACATCCTTTTAGAAGGGGTGCCAGGTCTTGCGAAAACCCTTTCTATCAATACTCTTGCCAAAGCGGTGCATGGCTCCTTCAGTAGAATCCAGTTCACCCCTGACCTACTCCCTGCCGATGTAATAGGTACTATGACTTATAACATAAAGCAAAATGAATTCTCCATAAAAAAAGGACCTATTTTTGCAAACTTCGTACTTGCTGACGAAATCAACCGTGCCCCTGCTAAAGTACAATCAGCCCTCCTTGAAGCAATGCAGGAAAGCAAGTAACCATAGGCGATACCACCTTTGTCCTTGATAAACCTTTCCTTGTAATGGCTACACAAAACCCCGTAGAACAGGAAGGTACTTATCCTCTTCCTGAAGCACAAGTAGACCGTTTTATGCTTAAGGCTGTTATAGACTATCCCAAATTGGACGAGGAACAGTTTATCATGCGCAATAACCTTTCTGGAGAACAAAAACCCGTAAATCAGGTAGTAAGCCTAGAAGAAATATTGCATGCCCAACAGGCTGCCAGAGAGGTTTATATGGATGAAAAGATAGAAAAATATATCCTTGATATTGTCTTCGCTACCCGTTATCCTGAGAAATATAATCTCCCTGACCTTAAGGGACTGATACAGTTTGGGGCTTCTCCTCGTGGAAGTATCAATTTGGCGATTGCAGCTAAATGCCATGCCTTCATTCGCCGCCGTGGCTATGTGGTACCAGAGGATGTGAGAGCCGTAATCTTTGATGTACTACGCCACCGTATAGGCATCACCTATGAAGCAGAAGCTGAGAATATTAATTCTGTAGAAATCATCAATAAGATTATCAATACAGTAGAAGTACCTTAAAAAGAATTTCTTAAATAAGACTCCCTTTCATCTGGAAAGAGAAAGGTACTGATTGCTTCACAAGTTACTGGATTAATCCTTTCAAAGGAAAAACATCTAAAATTAGCTATATTTAAGTGACTATAATGTATACGAAAATATAAAAATTTGTTGGATGTTTTATCTATTTTTACTAATTTTGCAGTGCCATTAAATTCCAAAGAACAAGAAAATTATTTTGTTATGGAGTTTTTAAATAAATATTTTGTAGAGATCTGCTTAAAGAAATTTGCGGACTTTCGCGGACGTGCCAGAAGAAAAGAGTATTGGATGTTTACCTTATGCACAGTCATTCTTCTTGTGGGAATAGATGTTTTAGGTATTATTCTATCAGGACTCTCTCCTTCTTTAGGGGATATTTTTATGGTATTGGTAGGCATCTGTATACTAATTGTCATTCTACCTAGTATTGCTATCTCTGTGCGTCGAGTACATGATTGTGGGAAGGATTGGTGGTATATCCTTATCCCTATTTATAACCTTATTCTTATGTTTACAGAAGGTAACAAAGGAGAAAATGCTTACGGTGCTGACCCTAAAGCAGGTGAATGATAAATTTTTATAATAATATTTGTTTAATTCATTTATTTATCTTAAATTTGCCTGTCAAAAAAGCGGAAACCGAAAAGCTAATAGAGTAGGTGTAAAAAAGTACACAACATGGAGCAATTTAACAAGTATTTTGTAGAAATTCTTACAAAAAAGTATGCTGACTTTAAGGGAAGGGCGAGAAGAAAAGAGTATTGGATGTTTTTCCTATTTACTTTTATTATTTTCTTTATCCTTGGCTTTTTAGCAGGAATGTTAGGTGCCATCTCCCAGACATTAGGAAGCATATTTTCAGGAATCATGGGGCTAGCATATCTTGCTATCTTAGTTCCTAATATTGCTATTTCTGTACGTAGGGTGCAAGATTGTGGAAAAGATTGGTGGTATATCCTCATTCCTATCTATAATCTTATCCTAATGTTTACAGAAGGTGATAAAGGAGAAAATGCTTACGGTCCTGATCCAAAGGCAGGAGAATAAGCTACAAAAGTAACCGTACAAACCGTCTCATAAGGGACGGTTTTTTTATCTTTAAAAAGAATCGTTTTTTATACAAATGATCGCATTTGACCCTATCTATACATATCCTGTGCCTGAAAATCATCGTTTCCCAATGGAGAAATATGCCCTTTTACACGAACAACTCCTCTGGGAAGGAGTGGTACAGAAGCAGGACTTCTTCTCTCCTAAGAAAGTATCTTTTGCTAGTGCTACCCTTGTACATAGTCCACAATATGTAAAGGATTTTATAGGATTAACCCTTGATGAGCGTACCCGTATTCACATAGGTTTTATACAGAGCCAGCAGCTTGTGGATAGAGAACTCACCTTAGTACAGGGAACCATTGATGGTGCCTTGTATGCATTGGAGGATGGAATTGCCTTCAACATAGCAGGGGGTACTCACCATGCTTATTCCAACCGAGGCGAAGGTTTCTGTATGCTTAATGACCAGGCTATAGCAGCGGCTTATCTGCTCCAATATAGGAAGGCAAAGCGTATTCTTATCATTGATCTAGATGTACATCAGGGAAATGGTACCGCAGAAATATTCTCACATACTCCTGAGGTTTTTACTTTTTCCATGCATGCCAAAGGTAACTATCCCTTTGTTAAGGAACAATCCGATATGGATATTGAATTGGAAGATAAAACCACCGACACAGTATATCTTTCCCTCTTGAAGGAGGCACTTACTAAGCTCTTTGAGAAGCATCAGCCTGATTTTGTCTTTTACCAATCGGGGGTGGATGTGTTAGAGAGTGACAAATTAGGAAAGCTGAATCTCAGTATAGAAGGATGTGCTGAGCGTGATAAGCTCGTATTTGAGCAATGTAAAAAAAGACAAATCCCTATACAATGTAGTATGGGAGGAGGCTATTCTCCAAGATTATCCATCATCCTTACAGCACATACAAATACTTTCAAAGTAGCTAAACGTGTTTTTGATATTTAATTTCAATTTTTAAAGAAAAAATTGTACCTTTGCCCAATATTAAGAGAAAAGTAAAGAACTCAGAATTAAAAACTCACAACTTATATGATAGCAACAGACAAACTTTCCCTTGGAATACTTTTCCCTATAGAAGCCTTTGAAGGACCTATCCCTCGCATGAACAAAGAGGAACAAATCAGTCTTGCTCTACAAGCAGAAGAATTGGGTTTTGATACACTCTGGGTAAGAGATGTACCTCTCTTCGATCCCAATTTCCGAGATGTTGGGCAAATATATGACCCCTGGGTATACTTATCCCATATAGCAACCCTCACTAAGAATATTAAGATAGGTACCGCCAGTATGGTACTTCCCTTACGACATCCTATCCACTTTGCCAAAGCAGCCGCTAGTGTGGATTGCCTCTTCCCTAACCGATTGCACTTAGGAATAGCCTCTGGAGACCGTGCTATAGAGTACCCTGCCTTCAATAAGCCTTATGAGAATCGCAGCATAGATTTTATGCGACAAATGGAGACCATCCGTACTTTCTGGAAAGAAGATTTCCCAAAATATGATACTCCCTTTGGAAAATTGCAAGGAGAAGCCGATGTAATTCCTAAACCACTGAACAGAAATATCCCTATGTACATCACTGGGCATGCAGGAGGTATTAATCTAGACTGGATAGCCCAGCATGGAGATGGTTGGATATATTATCCTCGAGAGTTCGCCTATACCAAGAATATCATCCAGAACTGGAAAGAAACCCTCAAAAAGCATAACCAGCCTAATAAGCCTTATATACAGCCTCTGTATATTGACCTTGTAGAGAATCCTGATGCTGAACCTATCAATATAGAACTCGGCTTCCGCTTAGGGCGCAGTTATCTCCTTGACCTGCTACAGACTTTACAATTCATGGGAGTAAGTCATGCTATTTTCATTCCTAAGTTCTGCTCCAGACCTATGAATGAGGTATTAGAAGAAATTGGCAAAGAAGTACTTCCCTATATTAATGAAGACTAAGAAGGATGAAACTTATCATTATTCATGGACCCAACCTTAACCTGTTAGGGAAAAGAGAACCTTCCGTATATGGAGAAGGCACCTTTGAGTATTTTTATCAAGGGTTATGCAAGGATTATCCTGAAGTAGAATTCTCTTTCTTTCAGTCCAACCATGAGGGAGCCCTTATAGATAAGCTTCATCAAGTAGGTTTTTCCTATGAGGGAATTATTCTCAATGCAGGAGCCTATACCCATACCTCAGTAGCTTTGCAGGACGCTATCCGTAGCATTACGACCCCTGTGGTAGAAGTGCATATTTCCAATACTTTTGCACGAGAGACTTTTCGGCATCATTCTTTTATCTCCCCTGTAGCTAAAGGTATTATTATAGGTTTTGGAATAGAAGGCTATCGGCTTGCTGTTGAAAGTTTTTTACAAAAGAAATAAATTATTGAATATTTACAACCTATGAAGATAACCTTAGCCATTCTTGCCGCTGGACTTGGATCCCGCTTTGGGGCAGATAAGCAAATAGAACCCATCCACCAGCGTGCCATTCTATTGGATTACTCCATCTATGATGCTCTTAGAGCAGGCTTTGATGAAGTTGTTCTCATTATTCGTAGTGAGATAGAAGCGATGATGAGGGCGCATTTCAAGGACAGATTCCCAAAAGCAAAAATCTCTTTTGTATTTCAGGATAGGCTTACTCCCAAATACTTAGAGCGTAAGAAGCCTTGGGGAACAGGACATGCTCTTTTGTGCCTAAAGGATAGTGTGAAAAATCCTTTCCTTATTATCAATGCTGATGATTTTTATGGAAAAGGAGCCTTTTCCATGATGGCTGAGGCTTTGCGTAAAAAAGAGGAAGGTGTCTTCTACTCTGCTGGATATAAGTTGGGGAATTCTTTGAGTGAAAATGGAACTGTTTCACGAGGTATTTGCTCAACAGATGATAAGAATAACCTTATAGAAATACAAGAGCATACCAAACTTCGCAAGAGTAACCCCCATGAAGCCATTGATGAGGCTACGGGAAATCTATTTCCCCTCTCTACTTTTGTCTCTATGAACTTCTGGGGATTTACCCCAGATATCTTCCAGATAGGAATTCCTCTTTTTGAAACCTTTATTAAGGAAAACAAAGAAAACCCTACTGCAGAGTTCTATATTCCTACCTTAGTAAGTGAAGCTAAGCATCAAGGATATGTGATAAGAATACTCCCTACCGATGAGGTTTGGTTTGGCATGACTTATCGGGATGACCTACCTTTGGTAAAAAAGGAAATAGAAACGCTTACTGAAAAAGGGATATACCCTAATGAGGTATAGGCTAAAATACTATATCTTGTCCTTTATCTTTATAATTTGATCAATGATTTCCTGAGTAGCCTGCGGATGAGCAAGTTTTTTGAAGTTTTCAGAGAGTTCTTCCCTTTTCTGTGCATGCTGGTGTAACTCATCAAGAAGAGAGAGAAATTGTGTTTGTATAGCTGTTTCTTTAAGTAAGAGTGCAGCATTCTTATCCACTATAGCTTGTGCATTTTTCCTCTGGTGATCTTCAGCTACATTAGGAGAAGGAATAAATATAACAGGTTTCCCTACGACCGCCAATTCACTTACAGTACTAGCCCCTGCACGAGAAATAATAACATCAGCAATGCTAAAAGCAGCTTTCATATCTTCAATAAAAGGCACAATACGCACCTCTTGAGACTCCCTTCCCTTATATTCTTCATAGTAGAGCTTTCCACACTGCCATAGCACCTGTATCTTTCTTTCTTTAAAATCCGTCAGATAAGTATCTACTAATTCATTTATTTTTCGAGCTCCTAAGCTTCCTCCTAAGACTAAAAGCGTAAAGACAGTTGGATCAAGAGAAAAATGAGCAAATGCATCTGTATCCTTATTCTTGAGTTGTATTAAGTCCTCCCGTATGGGGTTCCCTGTAAGGAAAATTGGTGTATGGGGAAAAAATCGCTCCATCTGTTCATAAGCAACAAAGATACCCTTGGCTCCCTTGTAAACCCACTTATTGGTTATTCCGGCATAGGAATTCTGTTCTTGAATAAAATAAGGTACTCCAAGCCACTGTGCCGCCTTAAGAGTAGGTGCTGAAGCATATCCTCCTGTCCCTATGACTACATCGGGCTGGAAGTCCTTAATGATCTTACAGGCTTTCCACAAACTATACAGTAGCCTAAAAGGGAAGAACAAGGTATCCAGACTTATCTTACGCTGGAGTCCCCGAATAGGGAGTCCCACTATGCGATACCCTTCCTGAGGCACCTTTTGCATCTCCATTTTTCCTTGTGCTCCCACAAAAAGAAACTCTGCATTAGGATATCTCCTCTTAAGTTCATTAGCAATAGCTATGGCAGGATAAATATGCCCTCCTGTACCTCCTCCTGAGAGGATAAACTTTTTCATTTTTTATTCTATTTTGGTGCAAAGGTACGCAAATCTTCACAAAAAGCAATATTATTTAAGCGTTTGCTTAATACTGCTGTTGATAGCCTTAAAAACTTCACTGTCTTGATGAGGTACACAGTCCTGTACCCAATACCACCAAAAATAACCACCCACGTAGTTCTTTACATATTTGGGCATTGCATAATAGTACTTTGCTCTTTGTACTTTGCTCTGTATAGGGTATTTTTTATAATCATTATTGCCACATTCCCCTATCCCTAATTTCACATTCGGGAAGATAGTTTCCAGATTATTAAATACCTTTTGCCAATTAGGCTGGTAATTGCCGTTATCATCTTCGTAATAGCTTACCAGTACATAATCCAACTGTTTTTTCATATCTTCGGGAATATATCTTTTTAGCCAATCCTCCATCGTTACCTTTTGGTCACCTGGCTTAAAATAGTAGCTCACAAGCACTGTTTTTGCATTTTTACTACGAATAAACTTATAAGCAGCATAGGCTTTAGCGGCAACAAACTGAGGGTCGTCCCCCAGCCAACCTTCTCCGTTAATTTCATTGCCCACTTCCCAAAAATCGGTATATGTCGAGAGTTCCTTATATGAATCCTGAAACCTCTTCAGATAACTCTTCACACTGGTATATCCCTTCATATCTTCTGAATCGGCAGGAGTTGCCATCACATAAGCCACTTGGTGAATAGCTGAAAAAAGCGGTTTATAATCTGCTATTGCGGTACCCTTAGACATCACAATGCGCACCGTAGGCTTCACAGGCATTGCCTTGATAGCCTCTACAATCTGCTGAACAGTAACCCCCGATTCCTCCCAACTATCATCTATAGTAATACCATACAAATAGGCATTGGTAGGCTTATCAGGGGTAGGTTTGTCTGGAATTGGCTTATCAGGAATAGGTTTATTAGGATCTGATTGAGAAACTCCGTCATTATTTTTATGGCAAGCTATAAAAGCGATTGCCATACATAAGTATAATATTCTTTTCATTTGTTAATAATTCTATTTTGAAAGCACAAAGGTACTATTTTTATTGCAAACTACTACAAATTTAAAAGGTCACGTCCTAAAAAGGTTGTTCAAAATATCATATAAATATAATAATCCTTTAAAATTCAACATTCTCATAATATTGACAATCCTCCAATACATTACCAAATTTAAGAATAGGGCATAAAAAAAATACGCTTGAAGGCGTATTTTTATTGGGATTGTTATTTCGTAGCGGGAGTTGGACTCGAACCAACGACCTTCGGGTTATGAGCCCGACGAGCTACCTACTGCTCTATCCCGCGATTTATGGGTGCAAAGGTACAACCTTTTTTTTAATTACCAAAATAAATTGATGTTTTTTATTCTCTATATAACCTTTTGGAAGACAAGACTTTATCAAAAAGTAATTTCTAATAAAGTTTCTTTTGCCAAAAAGCACTTATTCTACTGTCACAGATTTCGCTAAATTACGAGGCTGATCTACATTACAACCACGCATAGTAGCTATATAATAAGCGAGAAGTTGCAAAGGAATAACACTAAGGATAGGTGAGAATAATTCATCCACTTCCGGAATCTCTAAGATATGGTCAGCTATATGACTCATTTGAGTATCTCCTTGAGTTACTATCGCTATGATTTTTCCTTTACGCGCCTTGATTTCTTGTGCATTGGAAACTACCTTTTCATAATGTCCCTTAGAAGGGGCTAAGAATATAACGGGCATATTCTCATCTATCAGAGCAATAGGTCCATGCTTCATTTCAGCAGCTGGATAGCCCTCTGCATGGATATAGGAAATTTCCTTAAGCTTTAGAGCTCCTTCCAAAGCCACTGGAAAATTCAATCCTCTTCCTAAGTAAAGGCAATTAGAGACATCCTTATATTTCTTAGCAATTTCTATTACCTTTTCCTTAACCATTTCAAGAGTTTGTGCTACCAGGTCAGGGATCTGAGAGAGCTGCATACAGAGTTTCTTATAGGTATGTGGATTTATAGTTCCCTTTTTGTGTCCTAAATGCAATGCTAAGAGGGTCAGTACTGTAAGCTGTGTAGTGAAAGCCTTAGTGGAGGCTACACCTATCTCAGGACCCGCATGAGTATAAGTTCCTGAATCCGTAAGGCGCACGATGGAAGAACCCACTACATTACAAATTCCATAGATAAAAGCCCTTTTTTCTTTGGCTAACTTCAGTGCTGCTAAGGTATCTGCCGTCTCTCCTGATTGGGATATCGCAATCACTATATCTGAAGGATTGATCACAGGATTACGGTAGCGAAACTCAGAGGCATATTCTACCTCCACAGGAATACGTGCTAGTTCTTCAAAAAGGTATTCTCCTATCAATCCTGCATTCCAAGAAGTACCACAGGCTACTATAATAATGCGATCTGCATTAAGAAATTGTCTAAGATTATTATTAATACCTGATATTTTAGTAGTACCATCCTCTAGTAGACGACCTCGCATAGTATCATGAATGGATTGAGGTTGCTCAAAAATCTCTTTAAGCATAAAATGCTCATAACCACCCTTCTCTATAGCATCCAAATTAAGTTTAAGTTCTTGTACAAAAGGATTTACTTCCTTGTTATCCAATATTTTACGAACCTCTATATCCTTATTAAGTTCAATAACAGCCATTTCTCCGTCTTCCAGATATAAGGCATTCTTGGTATATTCAATGAAAGGAGAAGCATCGGAGGCTATATAGAACTCATTTTCTCCTATACCTATCACCAACGGGCTACCCAAGCGGGCTACCACCATCTTAGTGGGATTATCCTCCTCCATTACAGCAATGGCATAAGCTCCCACTACCTCAATAAGGGCATAGCGCACCGCTGTTTCAAGATCTACCTGCTCCTTATTCTTAAGGTACTCTATAAAGTTCACCAATACTTCTGTATCAGTTTCCGAATGGAATGTGAATCCTTCCTTCTGTAATCGTTTCTTGATACTTAGATAGTTTTCAATGATACCATTGTGTACTATAGCTAATTTTCCAGAATTAGACAGATGAGGGTGTGAGTTAACGTTACTAGGTACCCCATGAGTTGCCCAACGAGTATGTCCCATACCGTAACAGGTATGAGTTGCCTCACTTCCTTCTTTGGAGGCTTTTTCTTCCAAGTCAGAAACTTTTCCTTTGGTTTTAGTACAGACAAACTTCCCCGCATTCACAATAAAACCGGCACTATCATACCCCCTATATTCTAAACGCTTAAGACCATTAATGATAATGGGATATGCATTCTTATTTCCTATATATCCTACAATTCCACACATATTTTTATTATTTCTAAATATTCCTGAATTAAGTGCAAAGTTACAATTTTTTTTTTATTTACAAAGTTCTTACTATTTTGCTTACCTTTGCACCAATGTTAAATGAAAAACAAAAAGTGAGGAATGAAACTCTATTTTTCACCATTATCTTATTAAACAACTGAAAGTGAGGAAAGTACTAAATAATTTCTGGATGTTCGTAGCACGCTTAGTATTGCGTAATCGCTATGTATTTCTTGCTCTTTTTGCAGGAATTACCATTTTTTTAGCATCACAATGGAAGAACATCCGTATGACCTATTCCGAAGCAAACATGCTTCCCGAAGACAACCCTATTAGTAAGGAATATGAACAATTCCTAAAGATTTTTGGAGAAGAAGGAAACTTAGTGGTTATTGGAGTAGATAGTAAGGCTATTGAAACACTTGAAAAGTTCAATAAGTGGAATGCCCTTGCCTCTGATTTACAGAAATATCCTCAAGTGGAAGGTGTACTCTCCCTCAATACTATTAAAGAGTTGGTCAAGGATACTGTGAAAGAGGCTTTTGTAACTCATGATTTCTTCCCTAAACAGATAAAAAATCAAAAGGAATTAGACACGCTCACTCACAAGCTCCTTACACAGACCCCTGTGTATGAAGGACTTCTATTTAACCAAAAGAGAACTACCTTACGTATGGCGGTCTCTTTACGCAAGGATATTGTTAATACTGCTATTCGTAAGGATTTTATTCTTAAAGACCTCAGACCCTTAATAGAAAAATATCAAACTGAGCTACAAACTCCTTTGTATGTTTCAGGGATGCCCTATATACGTACCCTAAGCACTGAGGTTATTACAGGAGAGATAGGACTTTTCATAGGAGGAGCCCTACTGGCAACCTGTTTAGTGCTACTCTTCTTCTTTCGTTCTTTTCGTGCTATGTTTATCTCCCTCTGCTGTGTACTGGTTGGGGTAATGTGGGCATTCGGTTTTTTAGGACTTTTCCATTATGAGATTACCATACTCACTGCTGTTATTCCTCCTCTGGTCATAGTTATTGGGGTACCAAATTGTGTTTTTCTTATTAACCGTTACCAGCAAGAAATACAAAAGCATGGCTATAAGGCAATGGCTCTTCAGCGAGTAATTACCAAAGTAGGGAATGTTACCTTGCTAACCAACCTAACTACAGCAGCGGGCTTTGCTACTTTTATCATTACAGAAAGTAAAATACTTAAGGAATTTGGTATTGTCTCTTCCATCAGTATTATGTGCTTATACGTAATCTCATTATGCCTTATCCCTATCATCTATAGCTTTATGCCTATTCCAAAAGAGAGGCACCTGAAACATTTGTCCAAACAATGGATAGGAGGGCTCTTGCAAACTATAGAGCAGATTGTTAAGAAACATCGTTTTGCTACTTTCTCCGTAGCTGTTGCTCTTCTTGTAGTAAGTATTATTGGAATATATCGTATACATATCTCAGGAAGCATTATTGAGGACATGCCCAAGAGTGAAACATTCTATGACGATATTCTTTTCTTTGAAAAGCAGTTCGGAGGGATCATGCCTCTGGAAATTACGGTAGATACAGGACGAAAAAATGGTGTTATGCGCCCTAATACCCTACAGAGTATGGCTAAGTTAGAAGAATTCTTAGAAGATATACCTGAAATATCTCAACCCATTTCGGTAGTCAGATTAGTAAAATATGCTCGACAAGCTTTTTATAATGGAAAGGCTTCGTATTTTGATCTCCCTACCGCTCAAGAGCGCACTTTCTTACTTTCCTATATTAAGAATTCAGGAGGCAAGTCCGATATGCTTCATAGTATTGTAGATAGCACAGGACAGATAGCCCGTATTACTGTTTTTATGAAGGATATTGGCACCGAGAAAATGCATCATATAGAGGAAGCTATTGCTAAACAAACTGACAAACTCTTCCCTAAAGATCAATACACTATTCGCCTTACAGGAAAGGCTTATATGTTCACCAAAGGAACAGATTACTTAGTAGGGAACCTTATCCAGTCCTTACTCCTTACCATTGGGATTATTGCCTTAATGATGGGGTATATGTTTCGTTCGTTTAAAATGGTAATTATCTCCTTGATTCCTAACTTATTACCTCTACTTATTACGGCAGGAGTCATGGGGTATGCAGGGATTCCTCTGAAACCTTCTACTATTTTAGTATTTGGTATTGCTTTCGGTATTTCTATTGATGATACTATTCATTTCCTTGCCAAATACCGTCAAGAACTGATTTACCATAATTGGAAAGTAAAACGCTCAGTATATGCTGCTTTACAGGAAACAGGGATTAGTATGTTCTACACTTCCATAGTGTTATTCTTTGGCTTTTCTATCTTTACACTCTCCCGTTTTGGAGGCACTAAGGCACTGGGTGGACTCATCTCAACTACTTTACTCTTTGCCATGGCAAGTAACCTTATCCTACTCCCTTCCTTATTAATAGCTTTGGAAAAAAGTATTGCCAACAAACAAACACTTAAAGAACCTAATATAGATGTCCTTGGAGAAGATGAGGACGAGGAGTCTACTAACACGGAAAAAGACAAGAGAATATGAACCCTTATATACGTACTTTTCTAAAATATTTCCTACAGGGGGTACTTATCATAGGTCCTCTTAGCACAACTATTTGGATTATCTGGTCTATTTTTTATAGTGTGGATAATCTTATCCCTCATATTTCAGAGCGCTTCCCTGGTCTGGTCTTTGCTATTATCGTAGTAGGGACTACTATCATTGGCTATCTGGGGAGTCGTTTTCTTGCTGGGAAACTCTTAGTAGAGGGGCTGAACTATATTCTGGAGCACACCCCTGGCGTAAAATTCATCTACAAAACCATCCGTGAGGTAATAGGTTCTTTTGTAGGAGACAAACAGAAATTCTCCACCCCTGTATGGGTGAGAGTACAGGAGAATCCAGAGATATGGCGCATAGGATTTCTCACTCAGGAAGATATGTCCTTTGCTTCACTTTCTCAGATGGTGAGTGTGTATCTGCCTCATTCGTATGCCATATCAGGCTGGGTGATAGTGATTCAAAAAGAAAATATAAAGCCTGCTGAGGGTTTCTCTGCCAAACAGGCTATGGAGTTCGCTGTCAGTGGAGGAACTGTAGGAATGAAAAATGAAAAGTAAAAAACAAAGAATAAAAGCCATGAGAATAGGAATTATTGGAGCAATGGAAATTGAAATTCAGCTCCTTAGAGCACAAATAGGCAATCCTGCTCCTACCACCTTACATCAGTATAACTTCTATGAAGGAACTATAGGAGCTCATCAGATAGTAGTACTCCTCTGCGGTATTGGCAAGGTAAGTGCTGCGGTAGGAACCTCCCTTTTGATAGACCATTTTTCTCCTGACCTTATCATCAATACAGGTACTGCCGGAGGCTTGCAGCACAGTAAGGTATTTGACATAGTACTTGCCACTGAAGTACTCTATTATGATGTAGATATAACTGCCTTTGGCTATGCTTTAGGACAGCAAGCACAGATGCCTAAGGGGTATCTCCCTGCTAAAGAATGGTTCACCAAAGCACAAGAAACGATTAAAAAACACTCCTCCCAGCTTCACTGTGCCCCTATTGTTAGTGGGGACTCTTTTGTAAGTAAGCCTCAAACACGCCAATGGATAGAATCACACTTCCCTGAGGCTCTCGCAGTGGAAATGGAGGCAGCAGCTATTGCCCAAACTTGCTATTTGCTTAATACTCCTTTTCTCATCCTACGTGCTGTATCGGACAATGCAGGGGAAGGGAATACCATTTCATACGATACTTTCGTCAAGCAAGCCGCTACCCTATCGGCAAAAATGAATACTGATTTTATAAAACAAATTTAAATATGAAAACCTTTGGACTTGTTCTCTCAGGAGGAGGGGTTCGTGCCTTAGCCCATGCAGGAATCCTCAAGGCTTTAGAAGAGCATGAGCTCAGACCCTCTATTATTTCAGGTACTAGCGGAGGTGCCCTTATAGGAGGATTGTATGCTTCAGGAGTTTCTCCTGAAGAAATGAAAGACTTTTTTAAGAGTACTCCTCTTTTCAAATTCTCTATGTTCTCCTTTGGAAAAATGGGCTTAGTAGATAGTGATAAGTACCCTGCCCTTTTCAAAAAGTTTATCACTTGTCAAACTTTTGAAGAACTTTCCATCCCCCTTATCGTCACTGCAACCAATCTCATTAGTGGAAAGGCTACCTATTTCAGTCAGGGAAAGCTTATAGAACCCCTTATTGCTTCTTCAGCATTACCCCCTTACTTCTCTCCTGTAAAGATAGATAAAGACCTCTACTGTGATGGAGGATTGCTTAATAATTTCCCTATTGAACCTCTAAAAGGAAAATGTGAAATCCTCATAGGAAGCTTTGTTAATCCTCTGGGGCAAGTCAGCGAAAAAGAACTCAATAGCCCTATCAAATTCCTACAACGAATCTATAACATTACCTTAGATGGATCCTACAGCCGAAAATTCAAAAAATGTGATTATATCTTCCTCCTTCAGCTCAATAATATAGGAGTGTTGGATGTTAAGCTCATTGATAATGCCTTTGATTATGGATACCAACAAGCCTTCAAGCAAATAGATACCCTTAGACGATTGATAAGTGAATAGCTAAAAAATTTGTACCTTTGCACGCCCAAAACAAATTACACTTCCATAAACTATTGAATTTTAATGAATCAAGTATATATCACCAAAGCAAGTAAGTATTTGCCTAATGCTCCTGTTAACAATGAGCAAATGGAACTTTTCTTAGGAAAGATACAGGACTCCACCTCCAAAGCAAAGCGGATTGTACTGAGGAACAATGGTATACAAACTCGCTATTATGCCCTTGACCCACAGGGTAATCCTACCCATACCAATGCATCGCTTACTTGCCTTGCCATAGAAAATCTCTTTGATAATCATTTTTCTCTTAAGGATATAGAAGTGCTCTCCTGTGGCACCTCCACCCCTGACTGTTTACTGCCTTCACATGCAGCTATGGTACATGGATTGTTAAAGGGACAATCTGTGGAATTAAACTCTTCTGCTGGGGTATGCAATTCAGGTATGAATGCCTTGAAGTTTGGTTATCTTTCTGTAAAAGCAGGCAATAGTATAAATGCCGTATGCACAGGTTCCGAAAGGGTCTCTGCATGGTTACGTTCGGATAAGTATGAAACAGAAATACAATCTCTCATTCTCTTGGAAGAACATCCTATTATAGCTTTTCAGAAGGACTTCTTACGCTTCATGCTCTCCGATGGAGCAGGAGCTTTCCTTTTGGAAAATGTACCTCATCCTACAGGCACTTCCCTCCGCATAGAATGGATGGAAGCTTTCTCCTATGCCCATCAGTTAGAAGCCTGCATGTATGCAGGAGGAGAAAAACAGGCAGATGGTTCCCTTAAAGCATGGAGTGATTATACCCCTGAACAATGGTTAGAACAATCTATCTTTGCCATCAAGCAAGATGTAAAGCTCCTCAATGAGAATATCTTACTCAAAGGGGCAGAAAGTATGCACACTGCCTTATGCAAACATGCGCTCTCTGCCGATGAGGTTACTTATTTCCTCCCTCATATTTCTTCTAACTACTTTAGAGAACGTTTATATGAGCAACTTAAAAAAGTAGGAATCAATATTCCTTTAGAACGCTGGTTTATGAACCTAACAAAAGTAGGTAATGTAGGAAGTGCCTCCCCTTACCTCATGCTTGAAGAACTGATGAATTCAGGGAATCTCAAACAAGGGGATACTTTGCTGCTCTCTGTTCCTGAAAGTGGGCGCTTTTCCTATTCTTATGCCTTTTTAAGAGTAATGTAATCATGAATGAAATGTACCAGATTTATCCTGAAAAACGCTATCGGAGAACATTGACTATCTTAAAGCAATTTGCCCCTAAGGATACCCATATATTGGACTTAGGAGTGCGTAATCCGTTCTCTGAAGTGATGGAAAGAGAAGGTTATACGGTAACCAATACCTCTGGTGAGGATTTGGATCTTTATCCTGAAAAACTAACACAATACAAAAGTGATTTTGTAACTGCTCTGGAAATATTGGAGCATCTGGTGAATCCCTTTGGAGTGTTACAGCATCTCCCTGCCCAAAAACTCTTGGTAACCGTCCCCTTACGACTATGGTTCGCCTCTGCTTACCGTAATGACAAAGATCCTCGTGATTGCCATTATCATGAATTTGAAAGTTGGCAACTGGATATGCTCTTAGAGAAAACAGGCTGGGAAATCAAGTATCGTGAAAAATGGACACACCCTACTGGAAAATTAGGGTTCCGCCCCCTATTAAGATACTTCGTGCCAAGATACTATGCTGTATATGCCGAAAGGAAAATATAGTTTTAAGAAAGACTCTTTTTCGGAATCTTCACAAATCAGATTTTCGACTTGTAAAAGATAGTTTATTTAAAAAAAAATAGTACTTTTGCACCCTAATTTAAAAGTGAATTTATATGAAAAGAATACTTTTTAGTATGGCACTGGCACTTGTTTCCTTAAGTGCTTTTGCACAAACGTATAAGAATGAAGCTAAGCTTAACATTCTTAATGTAATAGCAGTTCCTTCTATAGAACTTGGCTATGAATATTACCTAGATGATAACCAATCCGTAGATGGAGAAATCTTTTTTATTGACCGCTTTTCTTATTTTCCAAAAGATGGAGGTAAGTTCAATGCTACCAGTTTTAAAGTAGGATATAACTATTACTTTGATTCCACTGATGCAGTAGGTATTTACCTAAATCCTTTTATAAAAGTTCGTGTAGGAAAATATACCGATAAGGACGATGTAGAAACCAAAATGGGTGCTTTTATCATTGGAGTAGGTGCTGGTTATGCATGGGTATTCAATAGTAAGTTTGTGGTAGCTCCTTATGCAAATATCGGTCGTAACTTCAGCGGACCTGTCAACGAAAAATTCTGGGCAGTAGAGCCTAATGCTGGGGTTCGCTTAGGATTCCGTTTCTAATTTATAACTTTGTTTTATACTCAGAGAGGCTGTCCGAAAAGGGTAGCCTCTCTCTTGTTCATCCTTCACCTTAATTTATGGCTTCTACTACAATTCTTTCATTCTTCATCTTTTCTCTTAGGATAGCCTCTATCCCCTGCTTTAAGGTGAGTTTGGACGAAGGACAACCATTACAAGCCCCTTGCATGAGTACCTTTACCACCTGAGATTCTTTATCATAACTAACAAACTGTATATTTCCTCCATCACTGGAGACTGCAGGTTTTATATATTGATCTAAGATGGCAATAATCTTTCTGGAATAAATATCATTTAAAGTAGGTAACCCCTTAGGTCTGTCCCCGTCTTCTACTATCACCCTCACCACAGGTTTTCCTGCCATAAGGTATTGGCGAATGAATTCTCTAAGTTCCATCATCACTTCTTCCCATAATATTTTGGGTTGGCGAATAACAGAGATATAATTACTATCAAAAAAGACTTCCTTCACATAAGGAAACTTAAAAAGTGCTGCTGCCAAAGGAGATTCAGCAGCCTCTTGAGCAGACTTGTATTCATATACACGGCTAACGAGTTTCTTATTAGCTACAAATTTCATTGCCATAGGATTAGGAGTACTCTCCACATAGATAGTAACAGGGATTTTACGCAGAGGAACCGCCTCTTCAGGTATATTATCTATGAGTATAGGAGCTCCTCTTCTAAGATAAGCCTCTACTTGAAGTGCTACCTCTTGGGCAACATCATCCCATTCCACAATAGGAAGGGCTTCTAAGGCAATAAAATTAGCCGAGATAAATACTGTCTTTATAAAAGGAATAGCTAAGAGTTCCTTCGCTAATGGACTATTCTCAGCTTGTTCTTCTGTGGTAAACTGGTAGCTCCCTTTAACAAGAATAACAGGAGCCTCAAGCTTTATAATTGCCGGATTAGTGGTTCTTTGTATGTCCAATCTCATGATTATCTAAAGTTATTTATTTTATAATAACTACTGCTTTCTGTAGGAGCAAATTATTAGGTAGGGAGACTTTCTCCCCTGTAGCGGTTTTCAGCAAGGTATAGAAAGAATTAATATCTTTTATCTCTGCTTCTAAAGGGAAATCTTTATCCATGATACGGATCCTATCCCCTATCTTAAAAGGAAAGGAGAAAAATACAATAATCCCTGCCGTTACATTACTCAGTATAGACCATTGGGCAAAAAATGCTACCCCAATTACAGTAAGTATGGAGGAGATAAAGAGAAATATCTGGTCAGGCTTTACTCCCCAAATGGAAACTACCACTACAAAGAGTAATCCCCATAAAAGAAAATCTATATACTTCTTGACCAATTGAATACGTACTTTAGGGAAATCGGACTTTATCCCAAAACGCTTCACCAGGGAATCCGAAAAACGCTTGAGAAAAAAGAATATAAACAAGGTGATCACCGTAGCAATGATATGCCCATACTTCTCTGTAGCAAAATCAAAAATCATAATATGAAAAAATTAAGGGTGAATACTTTTACTAATTGTATCAACGTCCATATCCTTCTCTAGAAGCTGTTCAGAATTCTTAAAGCCTTATCTATGGAAGTAATCTTATCAAAGGTGATGATCAGGCGCAATCCGTTACGTGTTTCTTTTTCATTGAGGTGGCACTTATCTGAATTAAGCTGTACAAAACTCAATACTTTTTGAAAAATATCACTCTGATAGAATTTGCTTTGTTGGTCTGCTATAAAGTAGCCAAGCATTTTCCCTTGCTTCATTACAAGCCGTTCTATGCCCATTCGTGTAGCTACCCACTTGATGCGAACAGAATTAAGTAGGTCTTTTGCTTGTTGTGGCAAAGGACCAAAACGGTCTATTAATCGGTTCTCATATCTGGTAAGTTCCTCTTCACTCTTGAGATTACTTAACTCATTATACAAGTTAAGCCTTTCGGTAATACTATTGATATAATTATCTGGATAAAGTAACTCAAAATCACTATCCAACTGAGTATCGGTAAGGAATACTTCTGTTTGAGAGGTATCTGTATAGAGGGAGGCAAATTCATTTTCCTTGAGTTCCATTACGGCTTCTTGTAGGATTTTTTGGTAAGCATCAAAACCTATATCATTAATAAAGCCACTCTGTTCTCCACCAAGCAGATCTCCTGCCCCTCGTATCTCTAAATCCTTCATAGCAATCTGAATACCACTTCCTAAATCGGAGAACTGAGCAATAGCTTGGATACGCTTACGGGAATCCTCCGGTAATTCCGAAAGATTAGGGGTGATAAAGTAGCAAAAAGCCTTTTTGTTACTGCGCCCCACTCTACCTCGCATTTGGTGAAGGTCAGAGAGTCCAAAATGCTGAGCATTATGAATAAATATAGTATTAGCATTAGGAACATCCAAACCACTTTCTATAATGGTAGTGGCTACTAAAATATCATAATCTCCATTGATAAAAGCAAGCATGACTTCCTCAAGGGCTTTTCCCTCCATTTGTCCATGTCCTATTCCTATCCTTGCATCAGGAACAAGGCGCTGAATCATTCCTGCCACCTCCTTAATATTCTCCACTCGGTTATGGATAAAGAATACCTGTCCCCCTCGTTGCAATTCATAAGAAATAGCATCGCGGATTGCCTCCTCACTGAAAGTGATTACTTGGCTTTCAATAGGGTAGCGATTAGGTGGTGGAGTGGTAATTACTGAGAGGTCACGAGCAGCCATCAGGCTGAACTGTAAGGTACGCGGGATAGGGGTGGCTGTAAGGGTCAATACATCTATATTCTCACGTAAGGTTTTAAGCTTATCCTTGACGGCTACGCCAAATTTCTGTTCTTCATCAATGATAAGCAAACCTAAATCCTTATATTTCACTTTCTCATTCACAATTTGGTGAGTGCCTATAAGAATATCTATCTTTCCTAAAGCCAAATCAGTTAATACTTGGTTCTTCTCCTTAGCAGTACGAAAACGATTGAGATATTCCACCCGTACAGGAAGCCCCTTAAGGCGGTCGCAGAATGTCTGGTAATGCTGGAACGCCAGGATGGTAGTAGGTACCAATACGGCTACTTGCTTACTGTTATCCACAGCTTTGAAGGCAGCACGTATAGCTACTTCCGTTTTTCCAAAACCAACATCTCCACACACTAACCTATCCATAGGACGGGCACTCTCCATATCCTGCTTAACTTCAAGGGTTGCCTTACTTTGATCAGGGGTATCTTCATAGATAAAAGAGGCTTCCAGTTCCTTCTGTAGGAAAGAATCTGGAGCAAAAGCATATCCTACGGATTCCTTACGCTTAGCATAAAGTTGAATAAGATTAAAGGCAATTTGCTTGACCCGTGCTTTAGTCCTCTGTTTAAGGGTTTTCCAGGCAGAACTACCCAGCTTATAAAGCTTAGGAGGAGCTCCATCCTTACCATTATACTTACTGATTTTGTGTAGGGAATGAATACTCACATACAGGACATCCCTATCCCCATAAATGAGCTTAATAGCTTCCTGTTGCCTTCCATCCACCTCTATTTTTTGCAAGCCAGCAAACTTACCTATCCCATGATCAATATGTGTTACATAGTCTCCTATAGTCAACTGATGGAGTTCCTTAAGGGTAATGGCTTGCTTCTTAGCATAGCCATTTCGGATATTGAACTTATGATAACGTTCCAATATCTGGTGGTCAGTATAACAGTTGATTTTATCTAATGTATCCGTAAAGCCCATAGCAAGAGGAAATTCAATAAGTTCACAGGGCACCTGTTCATGTAGTTCCTCAAAGATATCCAAAAAACGCTGAGCCTGTTGAACACTTACACAACAAATATAGTTGCTGTATCCTTCATTATATTTTTCCTTAAAGTGCTGTATGAGCAGTTCAAAGCGCTTATTAAAGGAGGGTTGTGTGCGCATGGCAAAGAAAACCTTCTCTCCCTTTTCCTCTTGGGGAAAATGAGGATTAATCTTAATGACATACCGCCTTTCAAACTCCTTAAGCAACTCCGTTGCTTCAGAGAAGAGTTCCTGAGGAGGCAAGTGCGCAATGGTATTATTAAGCGTCGCAAAGGTCTCCTGTGCCTTCTGGTACATCTTTTCCCACTTAGGAACAAAAAGTTCAAAATCTTGAGTAAAAATCAGAGTATTCTCAGGCAAAAGGGACAGAAAAGAGGTTCGTTGCTCCCCTGCCAATTTGTTTTCTATATTAGGAATAATCACCACAGAGGGTACCTGCTGAATGGAAAGTTGTGTTTCCACATCAAAGCTACGGATGCTCTCTATTACATCCGAAAAGAATTCAATGCGGTAAGGAGTATCATTGGAGAAGGAAAAGACATCCACAATCCCTCCTCGTACGGAGAATTCCCCAGGTTCACTTACAAAATCTACTCTGTTGAACTGATATTCAAAGAGTACTTCATTCAGAGTATCCAATGAAAGTTGCTCTCCCACCTTAAGGGTAAGGGTATTCTTTTCCAATTGCTGCCGGGTCAGCACCTTCTCAAAAAGAGCTTCACTGTAGGAAACTACTACCTTTGCTTCCTTTTGTATATGAGAGAGTACCTCAGCGCGCAGAAGCACATTAGCATTATCTGTTTCCTCTGTCTGATAAGGACGACGGTAACTACTGGGAAAGAAAAGCACCTGATCTTGCCCTAGAAGCAGCTCCAAATCATTGAGTAAGTAAGCGGCTTGCTCCTTATCATCTCCTACAAAAAAGAGAGTTTGCTTTGTTTGTTTAAAAATCTCTGAAAGAACAAAAGAGATAGCTGATCCTACAATACCCTCCATATAACAGGGTATTTTCCCTTTTATGTGTTGAGACAACTGCTTGTAAGATTCTCCCTCCCAAAAGGAGGTAAGAAGTAGTTCTTTACTCATCTTATAAAGTATTCCTGACCAAAAGGCAAAAGTACAACTTTTCCAATGAATAACGAAAAATGGAAATAGAAAATTCGCAAAATGAAATAAATTTTATTTTTCTCAACTCCAGAGCGTATGAATTGCTTTGGTACTATTTTTTTAGCCTCATTTTCCTCCTATAAGACGAACTCCTCCAAAGAACCCTCTGGTACTAAAGTTTTATCTATAAGAATAATAGCATCTGTTTCAGGTGTATTACAACACAGTATTTCTCTATCTTTCTGTTTGTTTTCTTTGTGACAAGCCCCAAGAGACAAGATCACAACTAATAAATATATTATTTTTTTCATGATATATTAATTTACTTTGGTATCGAAAAAATACATTTTTTAAAACAAAAAAATAAACTTTTTGTGATTTTTTATTAAATATTTAATCTCTTTCTATTCCATTAAAAACTAAATAAGAAGAGTCTCATTTTTTATCTAATTTAAACCAACTATAAATTAGGTAGTTTCTCCCATTTTTTGTTGTAAAGAATTATAAAACATTGTACCTTTGTGGCATTATTACGTAAATGATTTAATTCATTCATTTTTAGAAACTTATATATTAAAGAATATGCGAATATTTAAAACATCCGTTGCAAGAAAAGTGGCGATGGCTTTATCGGCATTTTTTCTTATTCTTTTCTTGGTGATACACTTGGCAGTGAACTTCATGTCAGTGTTGAGCGAAGATACTTTCAACATGCTTTCTCATTTTATGGGAACCAATCCTCTTATCCAGTTTGCTTTGCAGCCTGTACTTTTATTAGGGGTGATTTTTCACTTTGTAATGGGGTTTGTCCTTGAACTCCAGAACAAAAAAGCACGTGGTAATAATCCTTATTACAGTTACAATGGAGCTGCCAATGCCTCTTGGATGTCCCGTAATATGATTATCACAGGAATCATGATTCTTCTTTTCCTTGCCCTTCACCTATATGACTTTTGGGTAGGCGAAATGAACTACAAGTACATTCAAGGATATGCTCCTGATGAAACCCGTTACTATGGAGAGCTTGTAGAAAAGTTCCATTCTCTTTGGCGTGTTATCCTCTATGTGTTAGCTTTTGTTTTCCTCTGCTTACACTTGCTTCACGGATTCCAATCCGCTTTCCAATCCATGGGTTGGAAGGATGACAAACGCAAAAAATTCATCAGTTGTTTAGGAAATTGGTATTCCTACATCATCTGTGGAGGCTTTATTTTTGTAGCCCTTTACCATTACATTAACTCTTTAATATAACACCTTATGAGTACATTAGATTCTAAAATACCAGAAGGTCCTCTTGCGGACAAATGGACAAAATATAAAGATCATATCAACCTTGTAAACCCTGCTAACAAGCGTAATATTGATATTATTGTAGTAGGTACAGGACTTGCGGGAGGGTCTGCTGCTGCTACTTTGGCTGAACTTGGTTATAATGTAAAAGCTTTTGCTTACCAAGACTCTCCCCGTCGTGCTCACTCTATTGCTGCACAGGGAGGTATCAATGCTGCTAAAAACTATATGGGAGATGGTGACTCTACCTACCGCCTTTTCTATGATACTGTGAAAGGAGGTGACTATCGTGCCCGTGAAGCCAATGTATACCGCTTAGCAGAAGTCTCTGGGAATATTATTGACCAATGCGTGGCACAAGGAGTGCCTTTCGCACGTGATTACGGTGGACTCTTGGACAACCGTTCTTTCGGTGGGGTACTCGTTTCTCGTACCTTCTACGCTAAGGGACAAACAGGACAACAGCTGCTTTTAGGTTGTTATGCGGCTATGAACCGACAAATAGCCCGTGGTAAAATAGATATGTATAACCGTCATGAAATGCTTGACGTGGTAATTGTAGATGGTAAGGCTCGTGGAATCATAGCTCGTAACCTCGTAACAGGAGAAATCGAACGTCACTCCGCCCATGCTGTGGTAATCGCTACTGGAGGGTATGGTAACGTATATTTTCTTTCCACCAATGCTATGGGTTGTAATGCTACAGCAGCTTGGAAAATACACAAGAAAGGTGCTTTCTTCGCTAATCCTTGCTTTACTCAAATTCACCCTACTTGTATCCCACGCTCAGGAGACTACCAGTCTAAGCTAACCCTTATGTCCGAATCCTTACGTAATGATGGACGTATTTGGGTACCTAAGAAAATGGAAGATGCCATTGCTATTCGTGAAAAACGTAAAAAACCTACCGAAATACCTGAAGAAGACCGTGATTACTACTTGGAACGCCGCTATCCTGCTTTCGGTAACCTTGTACCTCGTGACGTAGCTTCTCGTGCCGCTAAAGAACGTTGTGATGCTGGTTATGGAGTGAATGAAACAGGGGAAGCTGTATACCTTGACTTCTCCTCTGCTATCGAACGTTACGGACGTGAACAATGTAAGATCCATGGTATAGAAAACCCTAGCAAAGAAGAAATTACCAGTCGTGGAGAAAAAATCATTGAGGCTAAGTATGGTAATCTTTTCCAAATGTACGAAAAGATTGTAGCAGAAAATCCTTACAAAACCCCTATGATGATTTACCCAGCCACTCACTACACTATGGGAGGTATCTGGGTGGATTATAACCTAATGACCACTGTACCTGGACTTTATGCCATAGGAGAGGCTAACTTCTCTGACCATGGTGCTAACCGATTGGGTGCTTCTGCCTTAATGCAAGGCTTGGCAGATGGCTATTTCGTATTACCTTATACCATAGGTGACTATCTTTCTGCGGATATCCGTACCGGAAAAATCCCTACCAACTCTCCTGAGTTTGATGAAGCAGAACGCGTAGTGAAAGAACGCTTAGCTCACTTTATCAATAACAAAGGAACCCACTCCGTAGATTACTTCCACAAGAAGCTCGGTAAGGTGATGTGGGACAAAGTAGGTATGGCTCGTAATGCAGAAGGTCTTAAACAAGCCATCCAAGAAATACGCGAAATCCGTGAAGAGTTCTGGCGCGATGTAAAAGTACCTGGAGAACTCACTGGTATGAATGTAGAACTGGAAAAAGCTAATCGTGTAGCCGACTTCCTTGAACTGGGTGAACTCTTTGCTAAAGATGCCTTAGAGCGCAACGAATCTTGTGGTGGACACTTCCGTGAAGAGTATCAAACTCCAGAAGGGGAAGCCCTCCGTGATGACAAAAACTATGCATACGTAGCGGCTTGGCAATACACAGGTGATCCTACTGAGATAATTAACACCTACAACCCAAGCGAAGAGGTATTACACAAAGAACCTTTAGTATTCAAAGATATAGAACTCAAACAACGTAGTTATAAATAAGAAGATATGGCAACAATGAACCTAACACTCAAAGTGTGGCGACAGAAAAACTCTCAAGAGAAAGGTCGCATGGTAGAATATAAAGTCAATAACATTTCCGATCACATGTCTTTCTTGGAAATGTTGGATATACTGAATGAACAACTTATAGAGCAAGGAGAAGAACCTATCGCTTTTGACCATGACTGTCGTGAAGGTATCTGTGGTATGTGTTCTCTCTTTATCAATGGAGAAGCTCACGGACCTGACCGAGGGATAACTACCTGCCAACTACACATGCGTATGTTCAAGGATGGTGATACCATCACTATTGAACCATGGCGTTCTACAGCTTTCCCTGTAATCAAAGACCTTATGGTGGATAGAAGTGCTTTTGAACGCATCCAACAGGCTGGAGGGTACATCTCCGTCAATACCTCTGGTAATACACAGGATGCTAATGCTATTCCTATTCCTAAGCGCGATGCTGACCGCTCTATGGATGCAGCCGCTTGTATAGGTTGCGGAGCTTGTGTAGCCACTTGTAAGAATTCCTCAGCAATGCTCTTTGTCGCTGCTAAAGTATCTCAGTTCGCCCTACTCCCTCAAGGACGGGTAGAGGCTACCGAACGTGTACTTAACATGGTTAACCAAATGGAACATGAAGGTTTTGGTAACTGTACCAATACTGGCGCTTGTGAAGTAGAGTGTCCTAAGGGTATCTCCTTGGAGAATATCGCAAGATTGAACCGTGAATACCTCAAAGCAAGTATTAAATAGTTCACTATCCTAACCTTGGGATTCATTTATAATCTAATAAAGAGGCTACCATTTTTGGATAGCCTCTTTTATTATTTATCATTAAGCCTTTTATGCTTCTTAAAAGGGATTCCCTTGCATATCAGATAAGAATGATAGCTATTGGAAATATCATTCTGCCATTGAGGAAGTATTGAGGAAGTAATAAAATAATCAAAAAAACTCTATTATTCCCCTTGGATGTTCTGCCCTCGTATAAGCAAGGAACAATATTATAGGAGTAAGTACCAAAAGTGAGAAATAATGAAAAATTTTCATGCTTACTTATTTTACATTCTTTCAGGCACTTGAATACCTAATAGATCAAACCCTGTAGCTATTACCTCTCCTACCTTAGAGGAGAGATGGTATCTTAAAGCTCGTTTCAAGAAATCTTCTTCTCCAAGGATAGATAAATTCTGATAGAAAGAATTAAACTCCTTAACCAGATCATATACATAGTTAGCTATCAAAGCAGGGTTATAGGTGGTCGCTGCATTCTGTATTACCTCTGGAAAAATCATAAGTAACTTAATCAACTGTTTCTCTTTAGAATGTAGCGGGATATATACTGGTGATATCTCATAAATTCCTTTTCGCATAATAGAGCGTATACGAGCGTATGTATATTGGATAAAAGGTCCTGTGTTCCCTTGAAAATCAATAGACTCTTCCGGATTAAAAGCTATTTTCTTCTTAGGGTCTACTTTAAGGATATAATATTTTAAGGCTCCCAAGCCTATAATATGGTAGAGTTCTTGTTTCTGCTGCTCGGTGTATCCCTCTAATTTGCCAAGCTCTTGAGAGAGCCCTTGAGCCACAGAAACCATTTCCTGCATAAGGTCATCAGCATCTACCACCGTTCCTTCACGACTTTTCATTTTCCCATTAGGGAGTTCCACCATGCCATAACTCAAGTGATAAAGGTTCTTTGCCCAGCTATAACCTAACTTTTGTAAAATAAGGAAGAGTACCTTAAAATGATAATCCTGTTCGTTTCCTACCGTGTAAATCATCCCGGTAATATTAGGAAAATCATCCTCTATGCGCTTAGTAGCCGTACCAAGGTCTTGGGTGATGTATACAGAGGTACCATCGGAACGGAGTACTAGTTTCTCATCCAAACCTTCCTCAGTAAGGTCTATCCATACAGAACCATCCTCTTTACGATAAAATACACCTGATTCCAAACCTTTCTGGACAATATCTTTACCTAAAAGATATGTTTCGCTCTCGTAGTAATTTCGGTCAAAACTTACTCCTAAATTATGATAAGTAACCTCAAAACCATCATATACCCATTGGTTCATTTGCTTCCAAAGAGCAAGGATTTGAGCATCGCCCTTCTCCCAACGGCGAAGCATCTGTTGGGCTTGCTGAAATATAGGAGCTTGTCTCTCTGCTTCCTCTTTACTTTTCCCTTGTGAAACAAGTTCTGCAACTTGCTCCTTATAGGCTTTATCAAAGAGTACATAATACTTTCCTACGAACTTATCTCCCTTGATGCCTGTGCTTTGTGGTGTCTCTCCATTACCAAAGAGTTGCCAAGCAAGCATGGACTTACAAATATGGATACCGCGATCATTGATAATCTGAGTTTTATACACTCTTTTTCCTGTAGCTTCCAATATTTTTGCCATAGAGAAGCCTAAGAGGTTATTACGAATATGACCTAAGTGAAGAGGTTTATTCGTATTAGGAGAGGAATATTCCACAATCACTGCAGGGGCATCTGCTGTTACAGGGATCTTACCATAGTCCTTTTGGGATAATATACTATTGAAAATGCTCAAAAAGTAGCTATCCATGATAGTAAGATTCAGAAAACCCTTCACTACATTATAACCAACTATAGGAGTCCTCTCTTTCAAATAAGCCCCTAACTTCTCTCCTATTTCCTGAGGATTAGCTTTAATATACTTAAGTAAGGGAAAAAGAACAAGGGTAAAATCTCCTTCAAATTCCTTGCGTGTCTGCTGGATTTCTATATTATCTATAGTCACTCCATAAAGTTGCTTTATTCCTTCTTTACTGTTTTCTAATAGAATATCCTGTAACATTTCTCATGTATTTATTAAGTGGCAAAGGTACAAAATAATTTTTAGTTTCGTTTTTTTAGTTTCGTTTTTTTAGTTTCCTCCTACCTCCTTACAAATGGAGTTCTTTTATCTCTTTAATGCTATAAGTGAATATATGCAAAGTAATACCAAAGCATTCGTATGATCAAGGCTTTCTTACTTAAAACCAAATTATCTATTATAATCATTCTTTTTATCCTATTAAAACCCAACCTTATTACATTTTTTAGATTTTGGTAAATTATTTTGTTGTTATAATATAAAATTGTAATTTTGCTCGTCTAAAAATATATTTTATATTATATAAATAATATACTTATGTTACTTACTTTAGCTTCTCTAAAAACAGGACAAGTCGCTATTATTGAAGGATTTACCCCTGAATGTCGACAAGAGGTACGACAACGCTTGTTGGACTTAGGCTTTGTACGTGGTTCCAAAATATTTGTGGAGAATATAAGCCCTTTGGCTGACCCTATAGCATATAATATTCATAATACCCAAATTGCCCTCCGCAAAGAGGATGCCCTTTGTATATTAATTAGCTTATCCCTATGAAAAATACTTGTGATACTTGTGCTCTAAACCCTTCAACTTCCCTAAAACCCTTAGGAGAGGAGACAGGAACTTTTGATTATACTATTGCTTTGGCTGGTAATCCTAATACTGGGAAGAGTACTGTGTTCAATGCTCTTACCGGTCTGCGCCAACACACGGGCAATTGGCCTGGAAAAACAGTTACCCGTGCTGAGGGAAGTTTTCTATTCCATGACTTACGTTACAAAATAATTGATCTCCCTGGCACATATTCGCTACTTTCTACCTCTGAAGATGAGGAAGTAGCACGGGATTTTATTCTCTTTGGTAAGCCTGATGTAACCGTGATAGTGGTAGATGCAAGTCGCTTAGAGCGAAACCTAAGTCTTACCCTTCAAATATTAGAAATTACAGATAAAGCAGTGCTTTGCCTAAACTTAATGGATGAGGCTTCCCGACATCATATTAGCATAGATACACGTACTCTTTCACGGGATCTGGGTATTCCTGTAGTAGCTACCAGCGCCCGTACCAGAGAAGGTATTGATGATTTACTTCTTGCCATTGAGGAGGTAGTAAGTGGTAAGTTCCAAACTAAGAAAAAAACATTTATAGAACTCCCTAAACAGCACATTGAAGCTATTGCACAATTAGAGCAAATACTTAACAAACTGAACCCTACACTCCCTAATACACATTGGCTAGCTATGCGCCTTATTGAAGGTGACCAAAGTATAAAAAAAGGAATAGCCGAAGGTTCTTTTTCGGAAAAAAACAATCCTGAAGAACAAAAGCATCTACTACACATCGCTCAGAAGTACCATCAACTATTAGGCGACAACTACCGTAATGATTTAGTAGAAGCTATTTATGCACAAGCCTCTGCCCTGACAAATGCTTCAGTGAGTACAGACCTCTCTGCTCGCTCTTTCCGCATAGATCGTGCCATTGATAGGATAGTAACTCATAAGTTTTGGGGATTTCCTATTATGTTCCTTCTATTGGCTATAGTATTATGGATTACTATTACAGGTGCTAACTACCCATCAGAACTACTTTCCGATTTTTTTGTAGGTTGGTTATATCCTCTGCTGAAGAGTGGCGCTGAGACTTTGCATTTTCCATGGTGGCTTAGCGGTTTCCTTATTGATGGCATCTATCTGGCTACTACTTGGGTTATTTCAGTGATGTTACCTCCTATGGCTATTTTCTTCCCTTTATTTACCCTTTTGGAGGATTTTGGCTACCTACCACGTGTAGCTTTCAACTTAGATAAGCTCTTTCGCCGGGCAGGAGCACATGGCAAGCAAGCCCTTACGATGAGTATGGGATTTGGCTGTAATGCTGCAGGAGTCGTGGCAACACGTATTATTAATAGTCCACGAGAGAAACTTATTGCTATTATTACTAATAACTTTTCTCTCTGTAATGGCAGATGGCCTACCCAAATACTCATTGCTACCCTATTCATTGGAGCATTGGTACCCAAACAATGGTCTGGTACTGTATCCATGCTCGCTGTAATAGGAATTGCAATATTAGGAATTATCTTTTCATTTTTCACATCGTGGTTACTGAGCAGAACTTTGCTCAAAGGAGAGTCCTCTTTCTTTGTATTAGAACTCCCTCCTTATCGTCCTCCACGTTTCTTTCAAACTCTTTATACCTCTCTTATTGACCGTACCCTCATTGTACTGTGGCGTGCTATCGTATTTGCAGCTCCTGCAGGAGCCATAATATGGCTCATTTGTAATATACAAATAGGCAGTCAACCCATAGCCTTATGGCTTATACATGGCTTAGATCCTATAGGTATATTCATAGGACTTAACGGAGTGATTCTCTTGGCATACATAGTAGCCATTCCTGCCAATGAGATCGTTATCCCCACTATACTAATGCTTACCACAATGTTATTAGGTCAAGCTACCGCAGGCGAAGCAGGTGTACTGGTGGAGGCTAGTACCTCCGAAATAGACACCTTACTACATGCGGGGGGCTGGAGCCTATTAACTGCTATTAATCTGATGCTATTCAGCTTATTACACAACCCTTGTAGTACTACTATCTATACGATTTATAAGGAGACTAATAGTAAAAAATGGACGCTCATTGCTACCTTTTTACCTGTACTATATGGGGTATTGGTGTGTTTTTTACTAAGCAGAGTGTGGAAAATAGCCTTTTAAGAACTCGTTTTCTTTTTTGGGTAAAAAAGTGGATGTTTTTAGTGCTCTCATTAATAATATACTATTTTTTAATAAGACAGAATTTTACAAAGTTTAAGAGACTTGAATCAAAATACAAAACTATAACATATTAAAATGTAACCATGAGAAAAATCATTACAAGTGTAGCTATCATGAGTTTGCTCACCGCATGTGGTGAAAAACCAACACAAGAAAAGGCGGATTATGCAGTGATCTCAGGAAAGGTATCCATTCCTGAAAACCAGAAAATACAGCTCATTCTTAACAACGAAGTTCTTAAGGAGATTCCTGTCGGCACCGATGGCTCTTTCCGAGATACCATACGTCCTATAACAGAGAATCATTCTTACTATCTCTTTGAGAATCCTACTCTATTAGTTCCTCTTTATTTAGATAATGAGACTAATATAGAACTCTCTCTTAATCAAGACCTCTCCAAAGTAACCTTATCCGGTACGCAAGCAAAGCAAACACAATACCTAATAGAGAGAGAACTCTTTGTCAATAATAAAATATTTAGATCCGATGGGGCACTTTTCAAGCAGGAACCACAAGTCTTTAAGCAAAGCCTTAAATCTCTCTTCAGTGAACTTGAAACAAAGCTAAAAGGCTATGGATTAGAGGAAGATTTCGTAAAAAACCAACAAAAATGGATTAAGTATAAATATATAGGAGCATTGACAGAATATCCTGATTCTTATGACTATTTCTTAGGTAAGCAACCCACACTTCCTGAAGATTTCTATGCAGAAAGAAATGAAATAGATTTTGATAATGCTCATCAATACAATAAACGTGTTTAAACTTTTTTGAGGAACTTGGAGATAAACCCTAATAGG
>NZ_GL872413.1:480437-515404 GCF_000192225.1 Capnocytophaga sp. oral taxon 338 str. F0234 | reverse complement strand
AGCATTCCAATCCAAGTTACATCAAGATACTCATATCTCATTATCAAACCTTTATATCCGTCAAGCCAACCATTTGCTTGTTCAATTTTAAACCTATTTTTGTACAATTCTTCATCAAAATAAACATCTGGTTGCTCTCCATTTCGGGGATTAGGTTTAATATTTGCTATAATTTCTTTGCTTTCTAAAAAATCTCTAAGAGACTTACTATCAAATCCTGCATCAGCATTGAGAAACAGACCTTTGTACTCTATTCCTGCTTCTTCTAATAAAGCTAAGATTTCTTTTAGTACTTCTTCTATTTCATATAAGTCATTGTGATTTCCAGCTTTAGGACTTCCCTTTGCTATCATTTGCCCTTTATTATCACACAAAAAAATACTATTTGTGGTTACGGCTTTTTTTCTTGCTTGATAACCTGCAGATTCTCCTTTTTGGCGACAACGTGTATGACTACCATCCAATTGAACGCAAGACATATCTAATTTTCTTTTCTTCTTGCTTAATAGATTTAACCATACTCGCTGAAAACTACCGTCTTTACTCCATTTATTGAAGTAGTAATAGACATTTTGCCAAGAAATTTCTCCTTTTTCAAAATAGCTCTCAATTGGAAGTTCTCTCCATTGCACCCCTGTTTTTAACCTTTTGAGAATCAATAAAAATATTGAAGCTAAATCAAAACTACTTTTAAATCCTCTTTTTCCTACACTTAAAAAGGGAATAATCCAATTATTTATTGTATCTTTGCCCAAAGTTCCTGAATTTTGGTGTTCTTTTTTTTGCAAACACAAAATTACTAATTTTCGGGAACTTTTATTTTATTATAGGAAAAAGTTTAAACAGCTTCATTGAAAAAAAATTACCCTCAATAAAAAAAGAACGTATTTCTAATTTTTTTTCAATTAATTCCATCTGAATAGATGGATAAACATCAACTGATTTGGTTTTTAATTTTCTCAAATTTAGTTTTTCCGTATAAGAATAATAACTATGGTTGTATATTATTTTATAAATTCCATTTGAAATAGCTTTACTAATGGACTCAAAATTGTCTAACTGTTTTGTATTAGTAATGATTTTATATTTAGGAACTTTCAAACCATTCTCTTTTGCAATATCCAGCACAATTAGTTTGTTTAGGTTAAATAGAGGCTTTCCTATGTTTATTTTACATCTTTCATACACTTTTAAATATATATATTCTTTGAGGTGTTCTGTTTCTTCAATTAAAATATTTCCTTCTCCCTTTATAAAAGAAGATAAATTGTGATTGTTGTAAATTAAATTTTCTTTTTGATGATTAGTAAATGTACTTCTACTAATTCCATTTCTTCTCCACCAACAACTTTTAGCTTCTAAAAGATTATAGATTTTATTTGTTATCGTATTTCTAAATAAGATTTCTTCATCTTTAATTAACTCTAATTTAAAAATGTCATCATCTCCATTAATACGGATTACTTCTTGATTAAAATATCTTAACCATTGTATCACATTTGATGTTGAAATATCGTATTTTATTGTAAAAATTATAATCATATATTTAATTTTGAAGTTATCAAATAAGAGAGGGTAGAAACCCTCTCTTTAATTAATAGCAACTAATCACTATCGTGTCTGCCTGCATCATGATCACTACCTGTACAAGATGTAGAATGTCTCAGTGTATGGCTTGTTCCTTCATTAATAAGGAGTCATAACATCTGCATTTGCACCTTTGATGCTTTTTAGTGAAGATACAGAAACTTGGTCTTTTTTGAATTTTGATAATTTCATAAGACAATCTGTTTACACGTTAATACATTATACTTCTCTTTTTATCTCGGCTGTTGTCTATTCCTTATGTTTTGCTTTTTTATGAGTTGCAAAATATCTGAATGATTCTCATTTTTTATAATCTTTGATCTTCTGGGTTTTCTATTTTTTTATTATTTGTTTTTATATTGTTATTGCCAAATTTATATATTAAAGATAATGTGATATTTCTCATATCATTATATATTTTTGTTGAATATTTGTAGTTGGGGTATGTTTCTGTTCCTTTATTTCTATTTTGAGCAAACAAATCGTAAGCTATTATGCTGATTTGCAAATTTTTATTAAATTGCATAAACTTAAGACCTAAATCAAAACTTGCTCTATTATAAGATTTAAGAAATCCTTCTGTATTTGGAAAACTTTGAAAGAAATTTAGTAATAAATATGTTGTTTTATTTGTATTTAACGTAAATGTATTTTTTGAAGAAAAATATGATCCATAACCATCAAACTCAGGAATAGTTATGTTTTGAATATAAGATTTTGAATTATTATAATATACACTAAAATTATTATAGCTATTGAACCACTTTAAAGGCTCCCAAGTATGACTAATATCTAATCCTAAAGTTTCTTGATTATAATAATTCTGTGGTGTTGAAATAACAGAATTATCATTATTGTTAGTAATAGTCAAATAATCTCTTCCTTGATTTAATTTGGATCCATATAATGTTAAAGACAAATTATTTTTGAAAATGTAAGAAAACTCAATATTATCCGTTAGCATTGGTAATAAATCTGGATTTCCCGCTTCATATGAATAAAAATCTGAATACATTCTAAAAGGATTTACTTCTGAGAAAGTTGGTCTTTCAATTCTTTTTGAATACCCAATTGAAAAGGAATTATTTTCATTCGGATCATAGGTCAAATAAGCCGATGGAAATAAATTATTGAAATTATTCTTTTGTTTTGTGTTTAGTGTAATTGAATTTCCTTTGGTTTCTGTACTCTCAAATCTTATTCCAAATTGCGCTGTCCATTTTTCGCTAATTTCTTTATTTGCAGAAACATAGAAAGCCATTATTCTTTCTTTATAGTTAAATTCATTGCTTTTTGTAACATCTAAAAGGGCATTACCTAATGTATTGTTAAAAAAGTATATCTCACTATTATTTTCAATGAATGTAACTTTAGAACCTGTTTCCATATTTGCAAATTTATAGGGCAACATAAAATCAATATTTAATGAATAAACATTAAATTTGGATAAACTATTATTAATGGCTGAATTATAAGAGTTTAAGCTATTGTAATAACCTATATAATTTGAAGTTGAAAAATCTCTGTTATTTTTATTTTTCTTTGTGAGTAGATTAAAATTAACACTCATTTTTTTTCCAAAAGAGTCTATTTTTAAATCATAATATGATGATACAGAATGATAATCATATCTGTTTTTATTGTAAGAAGGAGTTCTTTGAATGGAATCTAAAATATTTGCAGATGTTGTGAAAAATTTATTTTCATATTGACCGTTTTGTTTAGCATCCCAAAAATTCGAATTATAAATAACTCCTATATCATTATTTTCATTGATTGAATAATTTAGATTAATCCCTGTTGCTAAATTCTTTGAAGATTCTTTTTTACTTTCAATGGCTCTTCTATAATTAGTGTTAAAATCTATATTGGTGCTTGATGTATTTTTTCTGGCTTCTGTATCCGCTAATAAACTAAAAGATAAACTTAATTTTTCTGAATTATAAGATATTGATGTGGCTGGAACAAATCCTCCGTAGGTTCTTTGTATATAGGTAGCCGATAAATCGCCTTTCCAGCCTTCTTTCAGATTTTTCTTTAAGATAATATTAATCAGACCACTATTGCCTTGTGCATCATACTTTGCTGGAGGAGTTGTAATAACTTCTATTTTTGATATATTTTCTGAACGAATTGTTTTTAAGTACGATTCTATTTCTGCACTAGATAAATTTAAAAGTTTTCCATTAATCATTACTCCTAAATTGCTTTTACCTATTAATTGAATAGCGCCCTTACTTATATCCACTTTTGGAGTTCTTTGTAAAACTTCAATCGCATCAACACCCTGAGAAACAATGCTTTGATCTACATTAAAAACAATTCTATCTACTTTTCTTTCAATTAATTTTTTCTTTGAACTTGAAACCATAACAAATTCTTCAAGTTCTTTTGCTCTTAATGAAATATTTATGGTTTCCATCTGCGTATCCTTGAATACATCTATTTTTTGTTTATAATAGATATCTCCCATCTGTCTAACCAATAATGTATATTCTCCTTCCCTACTATTTAGCAAGTATTCTCCTTCTTCATTGGTCAGCTCACTTGTAGATATTATAGAATCTTTATTTTTTAATTGAATTTCTAAAAATTCTATAGGATTATTTCTTTCATCAAGAATTTTTCCTTTAATCTTAAATTGTGAAAAGGCTTGGTTATTAAATAAAAACACCAACAATAATGACAAAATATATCTTACCTTTTTACTTTTTGTAATTGTAATTTTACTATTTATTTTATTCATAACACAAAGTTTTATTATTTTAAAATAAGTCTTTACTATACAAAATATAATAATATATCACTATACATTATTTTCTTGACAAAGGTAAAGATTTTTTTTATAAAAAAATCTTTACCTATTATTTTTTTATAGTTAAAAATGGTTAATTTATTTAAATATTTTACTATTCTATTGTTCTTATCTAACTTTTTTTCAGTATTTTTTCTTTCATTTGATTTTTTTCAAAAAAACCTCTTCTTTAAATTTAAAAAATTGCTTGATCGTTAGAAAAAATTTAGATTTTGTTAATATTTTATTAATAGTAACAAATAAAGAGGTTTTATAATCGTAATATTACGGCTGTTATTTAAAAATTATGCTTATGATTGAAAATAAATATAAAACAAATAAAGAAGTAGAGATTTTATTCGTAGAATTATAGAAGATGCTAAAAAAGAACTTGACGAAAAAACCGTATTCTTTTGGATATAGAATAAATATACAAAAAAATCATTCAATTACTTTTTTATCCTGTTTATCAGCCACAACATAAGTACATTTTTTATTAAAATTTCTGTTTCCTTCCTGTGGATTTTTGAAATTCTTCTTTCAAATCTTCCTGTGTGAAATTCTGTAAATAATTTAATTTTCGTTCCAAAAAATAGTCTGCATATTTTGAATAATCTCCTGTTTCATAAAAATGCAAAAGTCCTGTTTTGTATTTTTCAAAATCATCTTCACTGATAGAAAAAATAGGCACTATATTTTCATTCATCAATACAATACTTTCTACCATTCGAGAAGTTCGTTTATTCCCATCAATAAAAGGTTGTAATTTGGCAATATTACAATGTAAAAAAAGAGCCTTTTCAAACGGGTTGGTAAGTCTCTCTTGAAGCTCCATTATCTCCGATATTCTTTTTTGTATTTCAATGAGGTCTTTCGGGGGAGTATATTCTGTCCCTGTAATCCTTACAGGGCGTGTTCTTATAACCCCTCGTTCTCTGTTTTCTACCAAATCATCTGTAAGATAGGAATGTAATCGAAAGAGTAATTTTTCATCAATAATTACTTTTCCGTTTTCTTTCTTTATGTATTCCGTTTCAGAAATAAAAGTATTATAGAGATTTTTTAACATCTTGGCATCTCCATACCTGCGTGTTGATGTAATTCCGTGGAATATTAGATATACAAAAGAAGGAGAGGATAGAGCCCATAAGTTTACTTATCCGAAGAAATAGAAGTGTTTAACTTAAAAAAATATAACTAATGAACCAGATTTTTATAAACATAAAGAAACTGATATTTAGTGTCGTTCTGGCAACGAGTATTTTGATAGGAGCCGTGGCTTGCTCAAAAAACGATGACTCAGCAACAGCTATTAGAACTCCTGCGCATCTCGAAAATTGGGAAGTAAAGCCAATAGTTGATGAAAGTAAGCCCTATATGACAATGCTTACAGGTGTACCTATAGGTACTAAAATACGATTTGAAGTAATTGCAAGCAGATCGGATATACTTTTACGCGATGTATGGGTAGACCTTAATAACAATGGTAAATGGGACGATGAAAGTGAAGATGTAAGTAAAGAAAGAGATACCTATACTGTAAAATCGCCTATTATTACCTTTTATGGTGAAGTGGAGAATTTTATTTGTTATGGCACAAATATGCAACTTAAAGAGCTGGATGTAACCCATAACAAATGACTTCGACAATTGGGTTGTAATTGGAATCTGCTAAAAACCTTAGATGTGAGTCAAAACGAAGACTTAAGAGGATTAAAAGCAGAGTTCAACCAGTTGGAAAGTTTGAAGATAAACAATCCTCGTTATCTGACGGATATAAGAATAGCTGTGAATAATTTTTCAGAAGCAGAACTTCTTAAAGTTTCACAGGGGCTTCCTAAAATAAAAGAAGGGAACTTCTATTTGAATCAACCCAAATTAGAAAGGGAGCATAACCAAGTGAATAGTGAGATTATTCGTATAGCCCAAAAAAAAGGGTGGCACGTGTGGTTAAATGATTGGGAATGGTATGCAGACCAATAAATCTTAAAGAAAAGAGGGTTAACGGAGAAATCTTTGTTAGCCCTCTAATATTATTGTATTCCTCCTATTCTTACTAAGCTACCCAGTACTACCCCTATGAGGGTTACACAGATAATATGCACCACCATTTCGGGTAACTTATTGAGCTGACCTTTGCACAATTTAGGCAATACTCATGAGGCGAAAGCAAGAGAATCCTCCCTCAATCACATACTCTCCTACAAATATTCGGAGACTACTCATAAGGAGAGGGAGTGTAGCAACCATAAGGAGAAATTAGCAAGATAGGAAAAGGCTTCTTTGGAAAACTGCCGTATCTTTGCCATGGAAATTCAAAATAAATCTGTATGAAAACTATTACCCATAATGATTACACCCAGCGCATCAACAAAGTGGCAGAATACATCAATAGCCATCTCGATACTCCTATAGAGGTAAAAACGCTTGCCAATGTGGCTAACTTATCTGATTTTCACTTTTGTCGCATTTTCAAAGCACTTAAGGGAGAATCACCCATTGCCTTTATTGCTCGCTTACGCATAGAAACGGCTGCTCAACTATTGCGCTATTCGGCACTTTCGGTAGAAGAGATAGCTTTTAATATAGGGTATGAAACGCCTACCTCTCTTTCCAAAGCGTTTAAAAATCAATATGGCATTACTCCTTCTCAGTATAGAACAAACAGAGATATATATATTATGAAAAAAGAAATGAACAATCCAGAAGTAGTACTCAAAGCTCCAAAAATAGTAGAGCTTGAGCCCAAAAATCTTATTTATGTAGCCCTTACAGGGGAATACGGTACCCTTGATTACAATAAAGCTTACGAGCAGTTGTGGGGTGTTGTGAAATCGCAAAAGCTCTTTACCAAAGGCATTGAGTCGATATGTGTTTCGTACGACGACCCTAAAATCACAAAGGGGAATCTGCAACGCACCGATGTGTGTTTGGCTATCCACAAACTGGCTAAACCATCGGGGGAGGTAAGTTGCAAAACCTTATCAGGAGGCAAATATGCGGTCTTTTTCTATCAAGGGAGTTACAGTCAACTCTCAGCCGTCTACGATGCTGCTATGCACTGGGTGGTAGATAGTGAATACGAAGTGCGCGATGAGCCTATGTTCGAGAAATACCTCAACGACTGTCGTCGTACCCCTGAAGAAAAACTGAAAACTGAGATATATATCCCAGTGCAAACTGCACGTGTAATTTCCTAATTTCTAACATTATGAATCTTACAAAAACCGAAAAAATCACAGGGATCGCTTTAGCGACTGTCTTATTATTACTTACGCTTTCAGGGAGTGGGTACTTCTTTTTTACTCTGAAAGTAACCTTTGTGCAATGGTTAGCTTACAACGCTTGTTCACCCAGTAGCTTGGTGTATTTAGCTTGCTTTATCGCCTTTTGGCTGACGAAAAAGACTGTTTGGCTACCGCTCGCCTTCCTGCCAATGTACTACTTTGGTACAATGGGACTCTTCACCTTCACGTGGAGTGGTGCTAATATCTTTGCTCAAATGTCACATATTACAATGACACTCAACCTAATTTGGACGGGCTATGTCCTCTATCGCATTAGTGATTACAAAGCGTTTGCACAGGGCTTACTGTGGAGTATTGCTCTTTTTGTGCCTTATATTGCTTTTGTGATGTACTACTGTCGTACACATGCCGAAGAGATTAATAGTTTGTTACAAATGACCCCTTAAACTATGCAAACCGCTCATATTTGTCCGGAGTGTTATGCTGCAGATAAGCGCATCACTCCATTACTACGTCCCGAAGAGTGTTTGTTACATCACCGCCAATACATCTGCTGCACTTGTGGCAGATGTATCTGTGCTGATGTAGATGATAAAGGGAAGTTCCGTGCGCTTTTTCCTTTTAAAACTCTTGCTATTGCTATCTTATATTTGCGTGCTGCTGAAGTAATATGGGAACAAGCTTGCGGTATTTACGAAATAGAAGATACTAAAGGCAGAAAACAATATAAAATCTTTCCTTCTGTAGAAGCTCTAAATGATTATTTGCAGCAAAATAAGCAAAAACACTGTAGCTTACAACCTTTGTTTACAACACCACACTATAAAGATTGTTCCCCAGAACAGTTACGCCGACTTTCAACTGAAGAAGTAGCAATTTATATGAAAGAAAAACAGTTAAAAACTTTGTAATCTAAAAAAATAATAGTACATTTGTCGCAATTATTAACATTTAAAAGCAACAAACGATGAAAAAAGCATTTCTATTAGCTGCCCTTACTATGCTAACTGTAATGGCTTGCGGCAAAAGCGACGACAACAATGGTAATGGAGGAGGGGGTGCTTCTACGGGGAAATTCTTGCCTCCCAAGTGGATTCAAGGCTCTTGGACAACCAATGACAAGAAGTTCGGTTATGCCTTCAAAACCGATGACTTTTGCCAAATAACCTTAGGTAATACCAACTGTTTTAAGGAAAAGAAACTGCCGGTAACTGATATAAAAGACCAGAAAACAAATAATACTTATAAGGTTAACTATACAATTGGTTCCTATAAGCAGATTTTTGTATTCGAAAAAGAAGGAGAGAACAAAATAAAAGTAACTCATAATGGTCGTGTTGAAGGAAGCTACACCAAACAGTAAATAAACTTATTCCTGAGGTACATTTTAACAATCACTATAATATTGCTACTGCTTTTCCCTTATGCTACAAGTACAAAAGTACAAAGAATCATAAAAAGAGGTCTCTTTTTGACTTTCTCCTAATTATCGTGTTACCTTAGTACTCTCAAGATTTCCCATCCCTATCACACGGTCATATAAGTCGCCCACTGAGCGGTAATATACCAGTACAGTAAAGGTGTTCTCTGTTTGATAATGGTTTCCGCCAATAGTATTATAATCAGTTTTACCATTGCGCTTTAGGGCAAACTTATAATTATAGAATCCTTGTTTTAGGTATACCTCTCCCATATATACCTTTTGCTTCTCATTATAATGGAGCTCATAGGCAGGTATCAGTGCATTATCGGAGAAGAGCCCATACACATAGAGTTGGTCATTAGGTTGGATTCCTTTAGGAGCAAGACTGAACTGAACTAAGGCATATTCTCCTTCGATGGTCGCATTTTGACCTTGGTCACTTACGATACGAAAATTCCCATCAATATCAGGGTTATAGGTATATGGAAGTCCCTCTCGTGGGGTCTGCGTAAAGAGTTGGCATACATATCTTTCTCCTTCACGACGGGAAGTATATACTCCAGAAGTTGGAGAACGTAGATCTCGGGTCTCAAAATAAAGATATTCATTTCCTCCCTCAAAGGAAGTTTCTCTATCATACTTATATACCAAGTCATTTCCTAATACAAATTGAGGTTTAAGGTTCTTCTTTGCCGTATCCCAACGATAATTTTGCAAAACAGCTACTTTCACACTGGTATTAGGAGATTGAAATTGGAGTTCTTTGGAAGTGATCTTGAATTGGACACTCTGCTTTGTTTCAGCATGCTTTACCTCACGGCTTTGTTGTACAGAGAGCTGTACTACCGCAGTGGAACTATATAGGATAAAGCGACGAGTAAAAATAGGGTTCTGTGCACTATCGGTAATTGTCAGAAGATAATTCCCTGTGATAAGGAACTCTGTATCCTGATTAGGCAAAGTAAGCCTATAATGCGTATAGGGCTGTAGGGTACCATAGGAATTTTTATAATCGGTAATGCGAACATCGTCCAACCCTTTGAGATATTCACTTTTAAGCAATCCCGAAGGCTGCCAATTGTAATTACAATGAGTAATAGTATAATAATAATCCGCTTCATCCCCATGTAGGTCATCAAAAGAAAGGGTGAAGGGAGTACCCAATGTTACTATAGGAAACTGCATTTGACTATCCTCTGCAGGACGAAACTCTATAGTCTTAATATAATCAGGAGCTGCTTTCTCTTGAGAAAACACCGAGAAGAAGCATAGAAAAAGGAATATGGAAATCGTCTTCATCATAAACAAAGATTTGCTGAGGCAAAGATACAAAAAAGTTGAGAGTTAATCGTTAAGGGAGAAAAAGTATTCATATTTTTTTACTTTTCATTTTTCGTTTTTCACTTTTTGTCGTAATTTTGCGCCCTAAAAATAATGATATGACTGCTATTAGAAACATAGCTATTATTGCACACGTTGACCACGGAAAAACCACTTTAGTAGATAAAATCCTTCACCATTGTGCCCTCTTCCGCGATAATCAGGAAACAGGCGAACTCATTTTGGATAACAATGACTTAGAGCGCGAACGCGGAATTACTATTCTTTCCAAGAATGTTTCTGTGAACTATAAGGGAGTAAAAATCAATATTATAGATACCCCAGGACACGCTGATTTCGGAGGGGAAGTGGAGCGAGTACTGAATATGGCTGATGGTGTCCTCCTCCTTGTGGACGCTTTTGAGGGACCTATGCCACAGACACGTTTTGTCCTACAAAAAGCCATTGAGATGAAACTCAAACCTATTGTAGTGATTAACAAAGTAGATAAAGAGAACTGTACCCCAGAAGAAGTTCATGAGGCTGTATTTGACCTGATGTTTGAACTTGGTGCTGAGGATTGGCAACTGGACTTTCCTACTGTATATGGCTCTGCTAAACAGAATTGGATGTCCGAGGACTGGCGTAAACCTACTCAGAGTATAGAGCCTCTCTTGGACATGGTCGTAAAGTATATCCCTGCTCCTGTTGTGGAACAAGGTAGCTTGCAAATGCTTATCACTTCCTTGGATTATTCCACCTTTACCGGACGTATTGCTATTGGTCGCCTACACCGGGGTACCCTCAAGACAGGGATGAATATTTCCTTAGTGAAGCGTGATGGAACCATTGTAAAGTCCAAAATACGTGAACTACATACCTTTGACGGCTTAGGACGCAAGAAAGTAGAGGAGGTACAAGCCGGTGATATATGTGCTATTGCGGGCTTAGAAGGTTTTGAAATTGGAGATACCATTGCCGATTATGAGAATCCTGAGGCTTTGCCTACCATTGCTATAGATGAACCTACTATGAGCATGCTTTTTACCATTAATGATTCTCCTTTTTTTGGCAAAGATGGTAAGTTCATTACCTCCAGACATATCAAAGAACGCTTAGAGCGAGAATTAGAAAAAAACCTTGCCCTTAGGGTGGAAGCCACCGATAGTGCGGATAAGTTCATTGTATACGGGCGCGGCGTATTACATCTCTCTGTCCTTATTGAAACCATGCGCCGTGAAGGATATGAATTGCAAATAGGTCAGCCTCAAGTTATCATCAAAGAAATAGATGGAGTAAAATGTGAACCTGTAGAAGAACTCACCATTGACCTGCCAGAGAACGTAAGTGGTAAAGCGGTAGATTTTGTTACCCTTCGTAAGGGAGAGATGATTAGTATGGAACCCAAAGGAGAGCGTATGGTTATTAAGTTTATTATTCCCTCACGAGGGATCATAGGCTTACGTAATCAATTGCTTACCGCCACCGCAGGGGAGGCAATCATACACCATCGTTTCTTAGAGTTTCAACCTTTCAAAGGAGAAATTGCAGGACGTATTAATGGTTCTCTTATCTCCATGGAACAGGGAACAGCCATTCCTTATTCTTTGGATAAGCTACAGGACAGGGGACGTTTTTTTATCTTTCCAGGTGAGGAAATCTACACTGGACAGGTAATTGGAGAAAATTCCCGTAGTGGAGATATCGTAGTGAATGTTACCAAAACCAAGAAGCTCACCAATGTACGTGCAGCAGGAACGGATGAAAAGGTAAAACTCGCCCCTCCTATTAAGTTCTCCTTAGAAGAAGCTTTAGAATATATCCAAAAAGATGAATATGTGGAGGTAACTCCTAAGAATATGCGCCTTAGAAAGATTTATCTGGATGAGAATGAGCGCAAACGACATGAAAGAGAATTCAAATAATAATTCATGAACACCACTACACGCCGTTGGTATATTAAGTTCCTACAATGGAAGACCCAATACCTTACCCATCGCCAGTTCATCCTGTTGCTTTGTGGTATTGTGGGAATAGCTACAGGCTTTGCCGCTTTGGCAATGCGTTCTTTTACGCATTTCATTGAGGAGGTGTTAGTGGGCAATATCATTCAGTATATCAATTACGGATTCTATGTAATATTCCCTGCTATGGGGTTTTTATTGGTATATTGGGTAAAAAAATATATTATTCGTAAGGATGTCAGCCATGGGATCCCCTCTATTCTATATGCCGTGGCAAAACAAAAGGGAATCATGAAGCGTTTCCAAGCTTATGGAAGTTTACTAACGGCACCTATTACTATTGGCTTTGGGGGCTCTGTAGGGCTGGAAGGACCTATGGTGGTTACAGGGGCAGGGATCAGTTCCAATATAGCTCGGTTTTTCCATATCAATCAGTCGGACAGGATGCTCCTTTTGGCTTGCGCTTGTGCGGCAGCTTTGGCAGCTATCTTTAAAGTACCTTTAGCAGGAATTCTTTTTGCCATTGAGGTATTCGGATTGGACTTAACCTTATCCTCTCTATTGCCTCTTTTCATAGCTTCCTTATCGGGAGTCCTTACCTCTTACATTTTTTTTGGAAATGCAGTGTTGTTACCCATGAATATTCATGGAACTTTCCTAATGAGGAATATTCCTTTTTATCTTCTTTTAGGATTAGTGGGAGGGGTGATGTCCGCCTATTTTACTTTTGTGTATGAAAGGGTGAATAAGTTCTTTTCTAAGTTCTCCTCTCCTTATATACGCATTGCTATAGGAGGGGCTACCTTAGGACTGCTGGTCTTTCTTATGCCTCCTTTGTACGGGGAAGGTCATGAAATTATTAATCACCTTAAGGCAGGTCATCCAGAACTCTCTCTTAGTTCTAATATCTTTGGGTGGGATTTACAGAATCCTTGGATAGTAATACTCCTTTTAGGAGGGTTGGTACTCTTCAAGGTAGTAGCTACTTCGGTTACCTTTGGAGCAGGTGGTGTAGGAGGTATTTTTTCCCCTATGCTTTTTATGGGAGGGGTGATGGGTAATTGTTTTGCACGTATTATCAATCAGTTAGATCTATTTTCTGAAAAGCTCCCTTTACCTAATTTCACCCTAATGGGAATGACGGCTCTTATGACAGGAGTACTCCATGCTCCCTTAACGGCTATTTTCCTAATAGCCGAAGTTACAGGAGGTTATACTCTTTTCGTCCCAGGCATGATTACAGCAGTCGTTTCTTTCTCTATAGCGAAATATTTTAATAAATACTCTGTTTATACGATGGAGCTTGGACGTAAGGGTGAGCTTGTTAACCACGATAAAGACCAAGCAATTCTTACCTTAATGGATATGGAAAGCGTAATAGAGACAAATTTTGTCCCTGTATACACGGATATGACTCTAAGAGGGGTAGTCTATGAGGCTATTCGAGAATCTAACAGGAATATCTTTCCTGTTTTGGATAGGGAAAAGAAAAGTCTGGAGGGAATCATTCTATTAGATGATATTCGCCATCTCATCTTTGAAAAGGAATTATATGATAAAATTCCTGTTCTTGAGATGATGCAAAAGCCTCCTGCCATTATTCAGATGGGAGTGGATAATATGACCCAGGTAATGGATAAGTTTCAAAATACAGGAGCATGGAACTTACCTGTGATAAAGGATGGAAAGTATAAGGGCTTCATTTCCAAATCCAAACTCCTAACCGTTTATCGTAGAAAGTTGATATATTTTTCTAATTAATTATATAAAAAGCAATTAAATTAATCATTCTTTATGATTATCTTTACAGAAACATATAAGGTACGTAGCACTCAAGTGAATCTCAACAATCAGTTAGGGCTCTATGGAGTATTGGGAATGCTACAGGATATTGCTGCAGAGCATGCCTCTGTGTTGGGTTTTGGTTATAAGGACTTAGTTGCCAAAGGATTCTTCTGGGCTTTGATTCAACAGAAACTCAAGATGGATTACTGGCCTCAGTGGAATGAAAAAGTTACCATACATACTTGGTCACTTCCTCTTAAGGGAATACATGCTTTTCGTGAGTTTGAACTCTATGTAGGAGAACGCAAAATAGGTCAATGTGCTAGTACCTGGATTACCTTAGATATTCACTCCCGTAAGCCTATTGATATGACTGAGAAAAAAGAAATCTTTATGCCCAGAGAAGAAGGCGGACTTTCTTTCCATACCGATAAGGTATTGCTTCCTCAAGGGATGTACCAGGTGAATGATTTCAGGGTAAGGATTAGTGACCTTGATGTTAACTCCCATGTTAATAATGTGAAATATACACAATGGGCTTTGGATATGATGAGAGAGCGAGACCACCGAGAATGGGTTATTAAGGAATATGATATCAACTTCCTTAGTGAAACTTTCTTAGGGGATAATATGCAAGGCTTTAAGAGTAAAGGTAGATACCTCAATGCAGAAAAGACCTTAGTAGAAACTTTCCTTTATGCTCAGAAGGAAGGAGGGCAAAAACCTGCTTTCATTGCCAAATGGATTGCAGAGAGAATTATAAAATAGCAATTAATGTACGATGTTATAGTAGTAGGTGCAGGTCATGCCGGTTGTGAAGCTGCCGCTGCCGCTGCCAATACAGGGGCTAAGACCCTGCTTATTTCCATGCAACTCCAGAACATGGCTCAGATGTCCTGTAATCCCGCTGTGGGGGGGATTGCCAAAGGACAAATAGTCCGTGAAATAGATGCGCTGGGAGGCTACATGGGGATTATTACGGACCAAACGGCCATTCAGTTCAAGATGCTTAACAAGTCCAAAGGACCTGCTATGTGGAGCCCAAGAGCGCAGAGTGATCGCATGCGCTTCTCTGAGGCTTGGAGATTACAATTGGAGAAGCTGCCTAACCTTGATTTTTTTCAGGAAATGGTTTGTGAAGTACTCATAGAGCACAATAAAGTAATAGGAGTAAAAACCTCTCTGGGAAGCATTATCCATAGCAAAAGCGTAGTGCTTACCAACGGTACTTTCCTCAATGGGGTTATACACGTTGGACTCAAGCACCTCAGCGGTGGCCGGGTTGGAGAGAAAGCTGCCAAAGGCATTACTGAGTCTCTCGTAGCTCATGGCTTTGAGGCGGGACGAATGAAAACAGGGACTCCCCCAAGGGTAGATGGTCGTTCTTTGGACTATTCCAAAATGACTCCTCAACCAGGAGATGAAAATCCTGAAAAATTCTCTTTCCTTCCCATCACAAAGCCCCTTATACATCAGTTGGACTGCTACATGACCTATACCAGCGAGCAAGTACATGATATATTACGGACAGGTTTTGACCGTTCTCCTATGTTCACAGGATTGATTCATGGCGTAGGACCTCGTTATTGTCCCTCTATTGAGGATAAGATTAACCGTTTTGCAGATAAAGACCATCATCAGCTCTTTATAGAGCCTGAAGGATGGCATACTGTGGAGATGTATGTCAATGGCTTTTCTACCTCTTTACCAGAGGAGATACAATATGAGGCTCTGCGTAAGGTGGCAGGCTTTGAAAATGTGAAATTCTTCCGACCAGGATATGCTATAGAATATGACTACTTCCCTCCTACTCAGCTGAAGCATACCCTAGAGACTAAGCTTGTGGAAAACCTCTTTTTTGCCGGGCAGATTAATGGTACTACAGGTTATGAGGAAGCAGGAGCTCAGGGGCTTATGGCAGGAATTAACGCTTCAAGGAAAGTACAGGAGCAGTCACCTTTTGTCCTCAAGCGCAATGAAGCCTACATAGGTGTTCTTATTGATGACCTTATTACCAAGGGTACTGAAGAACCCTACCGTATGTTCACCTCTCGTGCTGAATACCGCACCCTGCTAAGACAGGATAATGCTGATGCACGCCTTACTCCTATGGGATATGCCTTAGGATTAGCCAGTGAAGAACGTATGCGCCTATTAGAAGAAAAACAAGCTAAAACGCAGGCTTTTGTACAGTTCTTTAAGGATACAAGTATCACGCCTGAACAAGCAAATCCTATTCTGGAAAAATATGATTCTTCCTCTATGAAACAAGGAGATAAAATGGCAAAAGTACTGGCTCGCCCCAATATTACAGTAGCTTCCCTTATGGAAATCCCATCCGTAAAGGAGTTTGTACAAAGAAAACAACTTGGAAAAGAGGAGCTCGAAAGTACCGAAATAGAAATTAAGTATGCAGGCTACATAGAGAAGGAAAAGAACAATGCCGATAAGCTCAACCGTTTGGAGGATATTCGTATTCCTGAGAATTTTAATTATGACAAACTGACTTCTCTTTCCTTCGAATCACGAGAGAAACTCAAGAAAATACGTCCTACTTCCCTCTCTCAAGCATCACGCATCAGTGGAGTATCTCCTGCCGATATTAGCATCTTGCTCATTTATATGGGACGATAAATCCCAATCATTAACTTTAACTTTTTGTTAGCAAATACTAAATAAAGGTTATCTTTGTCCCTTATTAATTATAAATAGATTTTTTAATGAAAAAGATGGTACTTTCAGGAGCGATTATTCTCGCTCTATCGGTAGCAAGTTGCAAAAACAATGCTAATAACCAAGAACAAACATCCCAGACTCCTACAGAGCAATCTGCTGCTGTAGCGGGAGAGGGTACTTATATGGCTGAACCTTCCTCTGTCATAGAATGGACAGGGAGAAAACCCACAGGGAGCCATACAGGAACTATTAACCTGAAAAGTGGTAGCCTTACTATAGATAATGGCAAGGTAAGTGGTGACTTCACCTTGGACATGAACACGATCTCAGTAACTGACCTTACTGAGGATGAAGGTAAAGCTGACCTTGAAGCGCACCTAAAAGGAACTGGAGAAGAGAATGGTGCGGATCATTTCTTCAATGTAAAAACCTACCCTACTGGATCCTTTAAGCTTACCTCTTATGACGGAACTAATGTAAGCGGAGACCTTACTCTCAAAGGAAAAACAAAAACTATTTCCTTCCCCGCTACTCTAACTATTACCGATAGTGAAGTAACTCTTGAGAGCCAACCTTTTAATATCAATCGTGTAGACTTTGGAGTGAATTATGGATCTAAATCCGTATTTGCAGATTTGAAGGACAAATTCATCAATGATGAAGTGGAGTTAGTCGTAAAAGTAAAAGCTAAAAAATAATTACTTTTTAAGAATAAAAAAAGGTAATAAGTAACAAACACAGTTACCTATTACCTTTTTCTCATTTAAGGAACCTATTATGCCAACTATTGGACATTGGGGTCTCCCAAAAATGCCGGTACTCGTATAAGTTAGTAACCAGATTATTGAAGACAATAGTCTCTTCATCCACTTTTTTCTGTTGAGCTAACTTCTTAAAATCACTTAGAGGGATATAACAGATTTCATTCCCACGACGGTAACTTACATTCATCTTATCCAGAAGAAGTAGGTGATATTTCTGCTCTAAGGCTTGGATAAAGTGAGCCAAATCATCCAAGGAACAGCCTCCAATATGCTGATTATCATCGGCAGCAATCACAATAAAGCGGTCATATCGCAACTGAAAACCACACTTAACCCCCTTACCATGAGATGCCCAAGAGGAAAGATATTGGGAAATATCCGCCGTAATATGGGAGATTTCCTCTTGATTCAAAAGACGACTACAAGGATAGATCCATACTCGTGCTGTATCCGATAAGTCATTGAAATTAACTAACATATTTTTCTATATTTATGAAACCTGAAAAAGTATACTTTCTACACAAAGATAAAAACATATTACTAAACACGTGTGCAAAATTAAGGATAATTTATTAATCCGCCAATGAAAGATTATAATTTGTTTGATATTCTTAGGCTTAGTCAAGCCTCCATATTGAATGTTAAACTTCATTAAATAATCTTCCTCTATTACATTATTTTTTACCTTTGCACCAAATTAAATTCACATTGATATGAAAAAAATACTATTTTTAGCCTCTTTGGCTTTAGCTTTTACTAACTGTAGTAAAAGTAATGACGATGATAATCATGATATCCCAGCTAAGGATTATGAACTGAGTGAAGATGGATTGACCTTGAAAAGTTGGAAGAACCTTGATACAAAAACTATTGATATGGAATCCGATAGTAAGTTACAAAAAGTAAACACTATTGGAGAATATGCTTTCAGACAAGCTGCTAAGTTGGAATCCATCATATTGCCTAAGAACTTAAAGGAAATAGGGACAGGTGCTTTCTATGGTGCCAATCTTAAAGGAGGAGTAACTTTTAACACCTCTGCCAAAATAACCATTGGAGAAGATGCCTTCAAGAGCACAGAAATTACTACCTTGGGGTTACCCAATCTTACAGAACTCTCAAAAGGAGCCTTTCAAGGTTGTAGTAAGCTAAAAGAAGTAAAATTTGGGAAAATAACCAAAATAGGAGAAGATGCTTTCCGAGGATGTCTGTCTCTTACTGAAATCAACTTAGATGGTACCGATCTTAAAGAAGTAGGAAGGGCTGCCTTTTCAGGTTGCGAACATATAGAAAAAGTAACCTTACCCGCCACTTTAAAGAAAATTGATAACATGGCTTTCTTTGCTTGTTTTGTTTTCCAACAACTTACCATGAAAGCTACTGAGGTACCTACTTTGGTTAGTGCTAATGCCCTTGATACAGGTTCTAAGATAAAAACTAATATTTTCGTTCCTAAAGGAACTGAGAATAGTTATAAGACAGCTGAAAACTGGAGCTACTATAAAGATCAAATTCTCGTAAAACCTGAATTTTAGTTAGCTCCTTACTTAGAAATGGTCCCTTATAGTTTTTCCCTGTAAGGGACTATTTATTTATCATGAAGAATAGTATGACTGGGTAGTACAGCAAAAAAAATAAAATGAATGAATATGAGATTCTTTAGCTTAAAGAATATTATTACCTTTATGGGAATCCTGCTTGGTCTCTCTTCCTGTATCAAAGAAGAGGCTCCCAATGCTGAGGCAGATATCCTTAGCTGTGAGGTGGAAGGTAACTTACTTATCCGCGAGCCTGTCATCTCCAACCATGAGGTTAAGCTATATGCCAATAGTTGGAATGACCTCTCCGCTATTGCTCCTCGCTTCACCCTTACCCAAGGAGCAACCATAGTCCCTGAAAGTGGTACCATAAGGGACTTTTCCTCCCCACAGACCTATACGGTTACCTCTGAGGATAGGCAATGGAAGAAAACTTATACCGTAAAGTTTATTACCAGTGATATAGCTACAGAATATCATTTCGAGCATATCCGCTTTCATGAATATGGAGGGAGACAATACTTTCATATCTTCTATGATCATACCGTGGATGGAGAGGAAATGACTTGGGGCAGTGGTAACACAGGTTTTTTGATCACCAATAGCACAGCCCCCGCTGAGGATTATCCTACTTGCCAAAGTAAGAATGGCTATCAAGGGAAGTGTGCCAAACTTACTACCCGTAGTACCGGCTTCTTGGGGAAAATGTTTAAAGCCCCTCTCGCAGCAGGCAACCTCTTCACCGGTACTTTTGAGATAAATATGGCAAATATGGCAAAATCCACCCGCTTCGGTACTCCTTTTAGAAAGACTCCCCTGGCTCTTACAGGATATTACAAATACATTGCAGGAGAAACGCTCACCGATAAAAACAGCCAAAAAGTGCCTGATCAAAAGGATGAATGTGATATTTACGCTGTGTTATATGAAGTTACCCATGAAGTACCTTACTTGGATGGTACTAATATAAAGACTCATCCTAATATTGTGATGATAGCACAGTTACCCCAGGGCAAGCAAACAGAACAATGGAAGCGATTCTCCCTTCCTTTCTCTGTTGTAGAAGGACGCAAGATAGAACCTGCCAAGCTCCAAGCCGGCAAGTATAATCTTGCTATTGTGATGACCTCCAGTAAGGGGGGAGCTCAGTTCCTCGGAGCTGTAGGAAGTACTCTTTACGTGGACGAAATGCAGTTGTTTTACCAATAGATAGAAAAAATGAGAAAGTATATCTTCTTTATTTTATTGCTTTTTACCTTCTATAACTTATCAGGTCAAGAAGAACAGAATAAGTTCTTAAAACAATCCCTGAAGAGAGGCTGGGAATACCAGATAAGAGCAGGGGTGAATATAGGAGGCGCAACTCCTTTTCCTATGCCCAAAGAAATACGTAAGATACTGAGCTACAACCCTAAGCTGAATGGATCCATAGAAGGGGTTGTAACCAAGCGGCTTGCGTGTAACCCTAATGTAGGTATCTGGTTAGGTCTGCGCCTTGAAGAAAAAGGGATGGATACGGGAGCCATGGTCAAGAACTACAGTACGGAAATCATCTATGAAGGAAGTCGAGTAGCAGGATATTGGACAGGAGAGGTAAGCACTCACTACAAAAGTGCTTTTATAACACTTCCTATAGGAGTGAATTATCGGCTAAGTTCACGTTGGGATATTCGTGGAGGAATATATCTCTCCTATCGCATGGATGGAGAGTTCTCAGGCTTTGTGAGTCATGGTAGTTTGCGGGAAGGTTCCCCCATAGGAGAACGAGTAAGTTTTAGTGGTGAACAATGTGCCTCCTATGATTTCTCCTCTCACTTACAATATTGGCTTTGGGGTGAACAGGTAGGAGCTTCATGGCGCGCTTTCAAACATCTAAGTGTATATGCGGATCTTTCTTATGGGCTTAATAATCTTTTTGAGAAGGATTTTAAAACAATTACCTTTAGCATGTATCCTCTTTATATGAATATGGGGTTTGCCTATAGGTTTTAGTCTCCAAAGCATATATGATATAGCAAAGAGGGCTATCCTTCTACCTCTGGTAAGTACTGCCAATAACGTTTAGGCATACTACTGAGTTGATAACGGGAATTTTTGCGTTCTGTAATGTTAATATGCTGGAAATAGGTTTTCCAAAGCCGCTGATAGTCATCGGAGAGTTGAGAGGGTTTGCCAAAATCCTTGTCAGATGGAGTAAAGGAGATTACTTCCTTGAGGTCATAGTAGAAACCATAAGCCCGATCGGGATCAAAGAGTACCCACTTCTGGTCTGAAAAACGTACCTTGAAGTGAGGTACTACTAAGGGTAATACATCATATTTAGGGGCAATCTTAGCAAAATAGAGTTCTCCTACCTTCTCAAAACGAACAAACTCCTTAAGACGATGCACTTCACGACCTACACTCTTGGCGGCTTTTCGAATATGAACAATAGCCCCATGAGCAAAATTATCTAATACTTTCTCTTTAGGGTGCCTAATCATCATACAAATAGCCTCTAAAAGGTCATTCTCTATTCTTTCCTCCTGCGAGAGGAAAGCCTTCAGCACCACCGATACACCTTCTTTTCCCCAACAGTTTTCTATCTTAGTAAGCACACGTTGAGCCTTAGTACTATTGGTATATATAATTTGCTCCTCATCAAAGAGTGTGGGACTATAGTGATGTTGTGCTACAATATATACCTGAGAGTAACGATATTCAAAGGTGGTAAAGATTGCCGTAAGGAAACCCTCAAAGGAACTATCATAGAGTAAATATATCAAGGTAATGAGCTAATTTGCTGATTTTTTTATAGGTTTTGATTTTCATCTTCTATCACCTCTGCTTGAGGTATATAAAGTATCTTACGTTTTATTTTCAGTGTAAGTGTTCTATAATAGGTTCTATTTTGAGCGCAAAAATAAGAACAATTTTTTAATTAGGGAAGGGTATTATAGGGTCATAAATATTTTTCTGTTTGCTCTGGCTGTTAGCGATGATAAGGCGGCGCAGCCTTGCACTCTCCATCGTTCCTGCCAAAGGGGTTGCACCACTACAAGTGATAAAATACTTCGCTCGGCTCAGGATAACTCCTATTTGTTTAAGGGAGTAATAGGTGAGCGTTTGGAAAGTACGTGCCGAGAGTATCTTCTCCACCGAGCGTACTCCCACTCCAGGAATTCGTAAGAGAATCTCGCGGGGAGCGGTATTCACATCCACAGGGAAGAGGTTCGGGTTGCGCAATGCCCAAGCGAGTTTAGGGTCTATCTCTAAGTCCAAAAAGGGTTGTCCTTCAAGGATTTCTTCAGGAGCAAAGCCATAGTAGCGTATCAGCCAGTCGGCTTGATAGAGGCGATTCTCCCGTACGATGGGTACTTGGGTATAGATAGAAGGTAAGCGACTATCCTGTAATACAGGTACATAACCAGAGTAATACACTCGTTTAAGTTGAAATTTATCATACATATAGCTGGCTACCTTAATGATTTTCTGGTCGGTCTCTTCGGTAGCCCCGATAATCATCTGGGTGGTTTGTCCTGCAGGGGCGAACTTGGGGGTATGTTTGAATTTCTTTCGTTCCAAAGTAGTGATTGCCAGCTCATTTTTCACCTGTTGCATAGGGACAACCATTTGCTTGTGGTCTTTCTCAGGTGCCAATAACTTGAGCCCCTCTTTGGTAGGAATCTCCAAGTTGATAGAGAGGCGATCGGCATAGAGTCCCGCCTGATGGATAAGCAGTTCACTTGCTCCAGGAATGGTCTTCAAGTGGATGTATCCGTTGAAGTGCTCCTCCTCTCGTAGTTTTTTGGCAACTCTTACAAGGCGTTCCATAGTTGTATCCGCATCTTTGAATACCCCAGAACTTAGAAAGAGACCTTCTATATAGTTTCTTCGGTAGAAGTTAAGGGTCAAGTCCACTACCTCCTGTACGCTAAAAGCGGCACGAGGTATCTCATTACTGCGACGAGAGACACAATACACACAGTCGTAGATGCAGTAATTGGTCAGTAGGATTTTGAGTAGGGAGATACACCGCCCGTCCTCCGTAAAGGAATGACAGATCCCCCATGGGGCAGCATTACCTAATTCGCCCTTCTTGCCCCTGCGATGACTCCCACTACTGGAACAGGAGACATCATACTTAGCCGCATCAGCCAAGATAGCGAGTTTCTTTTTAATACGATCAAAATCCATACAAAACAAATACGTAGGCAAATGTACAAAAAAATCCCTCACTTTTCAATGAGGAATTTATAATTATTTGTTGTTACCATTTACTTATTACAACTACAGCTACAGAACCGCTGGCTTAGCTCAGGGAAACGAACGAAACCGGCGATCCAGATAAGGGTCTCAATAGCGGTTTGTGGCACAAAGGATTCCTTGATCACCAAGTGTGTTGCCATAGCCCCTGCCATATAACAAGCCATTAGGAGAAAACCTACTATAGCCGTGCGGGGAATCCAGAAAAGCAAGGCGAAGAGTAGTTGCAAGCCTCCTAAAATATATAGGATGGTCTCTCCCCCTACCAAAGCTGCCATTTGGGCACTTTGCTCTCCTCCTGTGAATTTCATACACCCTGTTCCAACAAAAATGAGGGTTACTAATCCTGACAAGAGGTAACTTACAATTTTTATTATTTTACAATTCATAAAAATATTAAATTAAATTCTGGTACAAAAATAGAATTTTTTTTCGTAAAAGGAAATTAACTTAAGATAATTAAATACAACTTTACTTTTTACTTGAACTTACGTCCATACGAAACATTTTATGACAAGCTACACAATTCCCCAGAAGTTCGGTTACCTGTTGTTGAGTTACCTTAGGGTCAAAGTTCTTTTCCGCTTCTTGAGCAATGGCATCAAACCTATCATGGGTATCAAAACCTATCTTCTTAAACCCTATAGGAATAGAGGTAAGTAACCCCGCAGGGGCATGCCCCTTCACAGAGCCGCCAGAGGCACGTGCCACTTTGGCAATAAGCACAGGGTCATTCTGTTCTATGCCTATATTGATTTGGTGAAGGGCTTCTACAAAAGTACGCATTTCATGCATGACAAAGTCCCTATTGGACTGACTCACGAGAATACTCTCGCGGGTATCATCGGGAAGAGGTTGGGTGTTGCCGACAAACATTTTTCTGATAAGCACTATATTTGCCCCTACGGAAAGCACTAAAAGGGAGATCAAGAGGATTCTTTTTACCATATTACATTATTTTTCAGATTACAGATCACAGGTATAATCAGATGACAAATTTACGAATTCTTTTTTAATTGATCATTGATTATTTGTTTAGATAATTTTATTTTCGTGCGCCGAAAAAAGATAGGTTGTGACTGTATTCTCCAAGACTTACAGAGAGTTATTTAATGGATTGTCTGCTCCCCCAAGACGAGATACGCTAAGCGGGGAGATGAATTAGGGGCAGATTCTATCAAAAGTAGACAGTAAGCGCCACTGACTATTCTATTTTTATGTATTGGGTTGGGGTAACTCCCCCTATATTTTTGAAAGCGCGTACAAAGTTGGAGTAATCATTAAATCCACTTCTTTCAGCCACTTCAGTTAGGCGTATTTTCCCATCAGCAGATTCTAATTTCAACTGGTGACAATTTGACACTGTTTCATTTCCCTCTTTTTTGAGTCGTCCCAAATGGTACGCACCTTGCGTTCTTCAAATAATTTGACAGATGAGAATTTTCAAAGGGAGTTCAATAGCCAACCGAGGGTTTTCCTGCATTAGGGCAGTTCCTACTTTAGGGTTGCCTACTATAAGCACGGTTGCGGGGCTACATACTTTCGCCTACTGCCTCAACAACTTATAATAGGTTGTGCTGCCGCTCCGAGTGGGAATAATAAAAAAGTAAAAAGAAGTTTCATATAATGTGCTAATAATTATTGCAAGTATTCTTCAAAAAATTTAAGTGTGAGGCTATTCAGTTTATCATGTGTTTCCTCAATAGGGGTGCTACCACTCAATCCTAATAGCTGAGCAAAAGGAATCCATAAAGGTACATCGGTAAAATCCACATGGAACATATCAGGAAGTTGTACAAATTCACTCTCCGCTGTATTCTCAAATAAAGCCCTCATTGTACTGAGATGCTGCTCTATGTCACTTTCTGTCCATCCTCCCGATTTCTTTCGCTCAGTACGCATACTTTCTGCCGGACGTGTAATAACCATGGTAGGAACAGGCAAACCTGTTTGTGCTATCTTCTTAGGAATGGGTGATTCCATAATCAAACTTGCCTTAATACGTCTATCCTTCCACGAGGCTTCCGATACGATAACTCCTCCGAGAGAGACTCCAAAAGCTCCCAGTTTATCCATATTGAGCCTATTGGTAAGAAGGTGATGTGGGTCATCTGTATGGAGTGTGGTGAGAAAATCTATTACTCGCGATACATCTTTGGCAAAGTAGGCTATCAGTCCCCCTTCAAAGGTCTTTCCGTTATAACTCAAAAGAGGGTTTTCTTCTGTTAAGCTATCATTAAGCATGGGATCAATTACACTTCGCGGCTGGCTCTGGAGTGTGCTGCCATCAGAGAACGTTGCCAAGGCTACCGCCATTGGGCAATCAATACCTACCACTATATACCCTTGAGAGACTAACTCTTGTATCTGAAAAGTGCTTATACATCGGTGGCCGTAAAGTCCTGTAAGATACAAGAGAACAGGATATTGCGCTTTATCATCGCTTATAGGGACTTTTTCTAAGGCATTAGAACGTTTGAATCGTAACGGATAAAGTAACGCCTTCGGAATATGCAAAAGTTCCGAAATAGCCTCGCTCACCTTTGTAGCTTCAGGGATATAAGGAGCGTAATCACTCTGAGAGGTTTTTTCGGCGGGGTACCACACTTGTATGGGGATTTGTCTGGCTTGGTGTTTATCTGTGATAAAAATCTCTTCCCTATCGGGGTCAGTTACCCAGTAGCTCACCGTACCAATAGCATACTTACCCATAGGCTTTGCAAAAAGCATTGGGCGGAATATATAGTAAGCCCCTCTCCCAAGCAAGAACAATACTATGGCTATAAGGGTATAAATCATTTTCTTTTTCATTTGCTAATACAGTGAGGAATTTGTGATTTCAAAAGTATAGAAGTAGTGAAGGTTTAGAAATACTCTTTCATTGTTCTGATGTCTAAATAACCTTTTTTTCCTTTCTTTACAATATGATAGAAAGAGCGGGTTTGGGGTTCTATTTTCTCGTATAAAACCTTTTTATGTTGGGGGTAAATTCCTATTTTATTATCTTTGTAGAAGTAGATAAGCCCATCCTTATGCTGCTGAATATTATCGTAGATGATAGGGAGCTGTTCTTCTCCTGTGAGATGAGCTGAAGCATATTTGCGTACATTGCGTTTATAACTATTTCCTTCTTCATTTTCTTTATCTTCCTCTATTCCTTCAATATATAATTCTTTTTTTGAAATCTTTTGATAATTATATTTGAACAGTCCGTATTTGTTCCCTCGTTGTACGCGAATGAGTTCGGGATGATGGTAAATGTTATCGACAAAAAAGTCATTCTCATCCCATACAAAATACCTACTACCATCAATGAAAGAAAGTGTTTCATCGGCACTTCTATCGGAAAGATAGTTTCGTTTTTCAGCTTCAAAATCTGAAGCAAAGCCCCCAAAACCATAAAGCATATAATGTGGGGATTCAGGTTTATTAAGGTCTTTTTTCAATGAATAACGTCTTTCATATACTGTTCCACAGAGTGAGTAACTGATTTTTGGAAATTTCTCTATACGTTCGCCATCTATTATGTAATACGCTGCTCCTTGCTTGTTAAGCATCTCAATACCATCTCGGTAGAAATAAACACTGCGCATCTGCTTGAACGTTTTCTTTTGTAAGTAACTATCGTAGAGAGTGTATTTGTTCCCTCTTCTGCTTATAACGCCAAATTTGTTATAATAGATTGTATCATATCTGCCAGAAAGCACTTTTTCTTTATATGTATTAATAAGCTCATAACGCTTGCCTTTGGAGCGAAGTATGAGATGCTCTTCTGGCTCATAGCTTATAAAGTCATCTGTATAGGACGAAGGGTATTGAGTTGGCGCAAGTACCGTTGTCTCTCTGCCAGTTAAAAACAAGGTTTTATCTTTTAAGGGTACAATAAAATCCTCGATATTTCGTCCATAACTTAAGAGGTAAATGTTTCGCCCCTTTTTTAGATGGATAGTGTGTAGTGCATAATAATCTTTTCTTTGATAAGGATTTTCTTCTTCTGTGTCGATATCACATAACAGAGCCAAGTGAGGGTTAAGTATCTTGACAATTGTTTGAGTATCCTTGTCATAGATAGGAGGAAGTGTTTTAAAGGTTTTGCCTACAAAATCGCTGGGGGTAGTGCGTTGGATATCTTTGAGGTAGATAATTTTCTTGTCGTCCTCTTTTATCTCGCCCAGGGTCTCTAAATTCTCCTCATTATAATGAACCAATTTGAGGTCATAGACTTCGGTATTTCTATCTACATTTTCATCTTCTTGAGCATCAAATTCCAACTCTAAAAACTTGTCTTTCTGTTTTTGAGCATAAAAATAAAGTTCCCCATCAGAGTCATAAGCGAGGATATCGATATGACGGATTGAAGTTTCTTTTTGTGCTTGCGCTAAAGAAGTAAGTAACAAAGCAATGATAAGGGTAAAGTTTTTAAACATATCGTCCTAAAGTATTTGTTCGCAAAGATAGTAAAAATTAGCCAATTAGCTTCAGTGGTAGTGTGTATATTTTCTTATATCTATCTTCTTTAGATTTTGCATTTGATTTAAAAATGAAATCTTTCCATCAATAATTTTGGTTTGCTCCCAAATATTAAGGGTTGTTAGATGTTCTAATTTAAAAAATCTGACCAATCATCATTGGCTTCGTCATAACCTATAATTTTTTCCTTGTACTTACTACCAAAGATGTATTCCTTTACAAAAGTATCAAAATCAACATCAATCTCCTCAATACCTTCATAGCTATCGGCAGGAAAAATTAAGTGTTGGGTATGCTTATCAAGGAAAAGAGGCGCATACAGCAGCTGTCCGATCTCACACCATGAAGGTTGGTCAGAAGGAATGCGATATTGGTTATCTAACAACTCCTCCGTACTCCAGAGAATAATATCGCCAAAAGACCCTCCATTACAAAGCCTCAGAAAAGCACTATAAGCAGGAACTCCCCAATCCGATACTTCTTGAGGAATACTTTCAGCTCCTTCGGGTATTTCGCCTATAAGTATGACGTCAGGCAATGCAGCTAAGCAATTTCTGTAATGGGTAATGATTGATTCTAAACTCATAATGTTCTTTTTTGTGGCAAAGATAAGGGTAATTGATGGATTTTCCCTAACTTTGTACTTTCAAAAACTTTTCTAATATGTCAAAAAGCAAAAAGCTCAATGTACAAGGTGTAGCTATTACCTTTTATGAAAATGAAAAAAATGATTATATATCACTAACAGATATTGCACGATACAAAGAAACTGAACATACTGATACTGTTATACAGAATTGGCTAAGAAACCGAAATACAGTTGAATTACTAGGTTTCTAGGAGATTCTCAATAACCCTAATTTTAACCTCCTCGAATTCGAGGGGTTTAGAAGACAAACAGGACTCAATAGTTTTGTCTTAACCCCCAAACGATGGATTGAAGCTACTAATGCCATAGGTATAGTATCTAAGGCAGGACGTTATGGAGGAACTTTTGCTCATAGGGATATTGCTATGGAATTTACCTCTTGGATTTCAATAGAATTCAAACTGTATGTCATCAAAGAATTCCAGCGGCTTAAAGAAGAAGAAAACAGCCGCTTAAAGCTCCAATGGAACCTGCAACGTACCCTTGCCAAGGTCAATTATCATATCCATACCGATGCGATCAAAGAAAACCTTATTCCTAAAGAAGTTACCAAAAAGCAAATGCAACTTATCTATGCAGACGAAGCCGATTTACTAAATACTGCCCTATTCGGCATCACTGCCAAAGAATGGCGGGAAGCACACCCTGATAAGGAAGGTAATATCCGTGATGAAGCCTCCTTAGAACAGTTGGTAGTATTGAGCAATTTAGAGAGTATCAATGCCCTTCTTATTAGGCAAGGTATCTCACAAGCTGAACGCTTAGTAGAACTCAACAAAACCGCTATTACTCAAATGAAAACACTCATAGCTCACCAAGTAAAACTCATTCGTTAAACACTACCGACCTTCGGGCAAGGAACACACTTACTGCCAAAGTGAGCACTTCCGAAAGCACAAGAGTAAGCCAGATGCCTTGTTCGCCTAAAAAGGCAGGCAAGATAAGCATCCCAATTCCGATGAATACCACCCCTCGCAAAACAGCAATCACGATAGATCCTAAGACATTGCCTATAGAAGTAAAAAAGCTGGTAACTAAGATATTAAATCCATTTATCAAGAAAGCATACGAAAAGATATGCAGCCCCTGATGAGCAATTTCAGCTACATGTGAATGCGGATCTTTTACGAATAGTACAATAATGGACTCTCCAAAGCATTGTAAGATAGCAAATACGATGATACCTATCACAAAATTGGTCTTGGCTGTAAAGTGAAAGAAAGTTTTGAGTCTACCGAACTGTTGCGCTCCAAACAGATAGCCCATCACAGGAATCATCCCATCCGAAATACCCAAAAAAAGCAATACACCCATAAAATTGGTGAGGTTCATTACTGTAAAAGCCGATACCCCTTCAGCTCCTATGAGTCGTATAATTACATTGTTAATAATGAGAATGCTAAGTGCCGAAGAGAGTTCCGAAGCGCCTTCGGAAGAACCATTGTAACTGGCACGCCACAGCAAGGAGAATGAAAAGTGTCCTTTGAGCAAGCGTACCGAATATCGCCCTTTAAGCAATATCGTCCCCGAGATAAGAGCAGCTATACTAAAAGCAATACCTGTGGCAATACTGGTACCCATGATTCCCCAACCAAATTGCAGTACAAACAGCAAACTCAGTACTATATTGAGCAATACTACCAAGCTCATAATCACCGTAGAGGTGATCGGTTTGCCAAGGCTCTTGAGCATCATATCAAAGTAGAAACACAGAGATATAGTAGGGATAAACCATACCATACCTTGCAGATAGCTGTAAGCATACGGGAAAAGCGCCTCATCAGCCCCTAAAAGCCTGATAAACCACTTCATCCCTACCAGTAGCACAAGCATCATCACTACACTATTAATGAGTAAGCCCAAAAACCCTGTGCTCATCGCCGTTTGTGCTTTCTTAATATCACCTGCCCCTAACCCTTGGCTTACTAAGGTCTGGCAACCAATACTCACAATCATCGCAACCACCATTACAAAACTGAAAAGAGGGGTGATGATATTCACCCCGCCTAAGGCTTTTTCGCTTACATAATTACCCACCACATAACCATCTACTAAGTTCTGTAAGCCAAAGAAACACATGGTAATGATACTCGGCAGGGCATATTTTAAAAACACTGTAGCAATAGGGGCTTTTTCTAAAAGTTCTCGTCTGTTCATTGGTCTGTTTTTATTAATTAAACCACACTTCAAACTGTTCATTAGGTTGATCAATATGTACTACTTCGCCTATTTTAGGAGTGATGACATTCAACCCGTCTTCTTTAGCGTAAACTTGTACGTTGCGCAGTTCGTACCAAGAGTGTTTTGCTAATGCAAATTTGGAGTTATGCCCTGTGAAATAACGCTTTGCTCCTATTTCGTTCATTGCTCTGCGCAAGTCCTTGGGCAAAAGGTGTATATAGCGCCAACTTTGGTTATACTGTCCATTTTCCATTAGGGCTAAATCAATATGAGGAAAGTGCTTATCTATTTCAGCAATATGCTTGCCATATCCCCCATCTCCTCCTATATAGATAGTGTAAGTACCTGTTTCGAGTATAAACGAACCCCACAATGACTGATCTCTATTAAGTCCGCGTCCTGAGAAATGACGTGCAGGTAAACAGATGAATTTGAGGCTTGCAACAGCAGTTTCATCTTGCCAATCCAATTCAGTAATCTTAGTAGGAGCGAAGCCCAAATACTCTAAGTGAGCCCCTACCCCCAGCGGACAAACAACATGTTGAATACGGTCTTTTAGTTCTTTCATCACTGTATAATCCAGGTGATCCCAATGGTCGTGCGTAAGTACAAGCACTTCAATGGTATCGGGCATATCGGCGGACGAGTAATTGTAAGTTGCTTCAAAAGATTCCACCATAAAAGAGAGAGGGGAGGCTGAGTGAAATATAGGATCTATAAGAACTCTAGCTTTGTTTACGTTCAGCAAATAAGAAGAATGCTCAAACCATACCATTGGTTTGTTGGGTAAGGTATGCAAGTTGGTTTGTACGGCAGGAAGCACGGTACTGGGCTTTAGATCTTGTGCATCGGGAAAGAAGTAGCGATAAAAGTTCTTCAATATATTACCGTTAGGAGTAAGATGTGGAGTAGGCTCTAAATTTTGAAATTTACCCCCTCGGTAGTTAAGCGATTGCTGGATACGCACTAAGCGTTCGCCTGAAGGAGTTTTGCCAAAACTGGGCAAGTTCAGTACAGTAGTCGCTCCTATACCTATCACAGCAACGAAGACAAGGATAGTGTATAACATACGTTTAAGAATTTTTTTAAGCATTCCTTTTTAATTAATTCGAGTACAAAAGTAATAATTATTTCTGTAATCTATTAAAAAGACTGTATCCATCTGCTACTTTGGTGTGGTTCCAATAGAAAATTCCTTTAATAGCTTGTTTTGGTGCTGTTTCTTTACTTGTAATAATGATACCAATTTCCGTTCCATTCCTTATCACAATCCTCCTGAGAGGCAAAAGTACAGTCCTTTATACCTTCCCCTGGGTATTCTTTCTCATGCAACAGTTTTTTATGACAATCGTTTATCTTTTGCAGTAATCCCGTTTCCTTTGCTTTGCTGAGTTCTTCCTCTGTCTTGAAGATGTAAGACACAAAGTAATCTTGTGGGGCTATATAAGCTCCAAAATCTACAGAAGCATAAAGTTCTCTAAAGGTTGCCTTTACCTCTTCTTGTGTACAAGCAACGATGTTTCTCCATATTTTACTCATTGAGTTCCATGTTTAGAGTTCTGTCCTTCAAAACCGTAACACCTCCTGCAACTTATATGTTAATATAATTACACAAAGATACTTCTTTTAAACCGCTGTCGAAAAGAGAGGTCAAGCAAAGTTCGCCAGTGATATTTTCGAGTTTGTGTTTTGCCATTCCTTTGGGTAGAGTAATATCGCAATATTCGCGTGTGGTGAGCGAAAAGACTTTTTGTTTGCCCTTCCAATCATCTGTTTTAAAGAGAGGTGTTAGTATCACATACTCTGAGTCTGTAAAACACCCATTGACACCGTGTTTTTTATGATCGGTATGCAGATTGTCCGATTCGATAATTTTCTCGATTACCTTCCCTTCGGCAGAAATTTGTACGAGAGCATAATAATCCATTCCCCATTTATTGACTGATGACGAACTCTCGCCCGGAATGAAGGCGTAAATTCTTTTATCCGATATTTTAAGACTGTCTATTTTTGGAGTGTCGGTGGTTCTGTTGTCACGATATGTAAATGCTTTTTTATCTATGCAAGAAAAGGTTTTCCATTTGGCAGTTTTGGCTATATCATCGAATTCTAAAAGGGCGAAACTTCTTGCATTGCCGTAATAAACTTCATTTTCAAAACAAACAGGAATCGTTTGGCTATCGGATATATTTTGAAAATACCTCTGCTGAGCCTTCTCCGGTACAATGTTATATCTTAGCAATGATTTATTTTTTATCGGAATTATTTCCGGTGACGAATGCATATCTGAATAATACCGCACCTCTTTTGCCGAGATGATGATGCCGAACCCTTCTTTATATCTGAAAAGTACAGGATAATCTCTGTTTGACATCGGGGTATATTCAATGGAAATCTTTTTGACGCCTTCGGTTGAAAGGACAAGGGCGTAATATTTATGCCAATCGGTATGGTCCGAAGTTAGGATTACCACAGTGCCATCGGGTAGCAAAATTGAAGCACAAACAAAGAAGAATTCATTATCAAATTCCCATTTCTTCAGAATTGTTAATTTTAAATTACTCATAATAAACATATTACCTACAAACCCTTCCTCTTCTTAGAACACAATAGGTCCTGAAAAGGTAGTAGTTGTACTTTCTATACGATTCTCTCCGCTATAAACTTCTATCTTAAGTTTAAGTTTCTTCTCTGTAATAAAAGCTTGGTGTATCTTGACAAAAAGAGTACCACTCGCCATTCCCTGCTTTTTTAAGGCTATATCCTGATTACCTACCACTTCTATAGTAGCTTCTTTAGGGGCTACTATCTTGAACGAAATATGATCAAAATCTTGAGTGGTTTTATTGATAATCTTATAAGTATATACATTGGAGATCATATCTCCATCCTTCTGATAGAGCTGTCCTGGCAAACGTAATATATTAGCTTGCACATCGCTACGCAAGAATAATAAACCTATTAGGATTCCTACAAGGATCGTTAGCACTGAGGCATACCCCTTCATACGGGCAGTGAACTTAAATTTTTCTTTCTTAGTAATCTCCTCTTCACTGGCAAAGCGTATGAGACCCTTAGGCATCCCCGACTTTTCCATAACCTCATCACAGGCATCTATACAGGCAGTACAGTTCACACACTCCAATTGCGTTCCGTTACGGATATCTATATTGGTAGGGCACACATGTACACACTGAAAACAATCTATACAATCTCCATTCCCAAGTGCCTTTCTATCCTCTCCTTTACGGAATTTTTTACGTCCCTTTTCGCCTTCTCCTCGCTTGTAGTCGTATGCTACTACAATAGACTTATTATCCAATAACACCCCTTGCAAGCGTCCGTAAGGACAGGCAATAATACATACCTGTTCACGAAACCAAGCGAAAACAAAGTAAAAGACGCTTGTGAATATTAATAATGCAATAAAGGTATTAAAATGTTTCAGCGGTCCTTCCTTGACCTCTACCAAAAGTTGATCACTACCAATGAGATAAGCTAAGAAAACATTGGCAAACACAAAGGATATAAAGAAGAATATGAGCCATTTAAGTCCCTTCTTACGTATTTTTTCAGCATTCCAAGCCTGCTTATCAAGCTTTATTTGCGCATTGCGATCTCCCTCAATAGCATATTCTATTCGGCGAAAAACCATTTCTAAGAAAATCGTCTGTGGACAGATCCAACCACAAAAAATTCGCCCAAAAGCTACGGTAAAAAGGAGCACAAAAACCAAGCCTATAATCATGGAAAGCACAAAGAGGTAGAAATCCTGAGGCCAGAAAGGAAATCCAAAGATATTAAACCTCCTCTCCAAAACATTAAAAAGAAGAAACTGATTCCCATCTATTTTTAAAAAAGGAGATACAAAAAAGATAGTGAGTAATACATAGCTTACATATTTGCGATAACGATAATAGCGCCCTTTTGGCTTCTTAGGATACACCCACACGCGTTTTCCTTTATCATCTACGGTTCCTATGGAATTGCGGAAAGTTTCTTGTTCCATGACTACAAAGGTTAAAAACTTTTGCAAAAATACTTATTCTCTTTGGAATTTTTAGCTTTATTCCTGTGTTTTTTTCCATGAAACAGAAATTTATAACCATTCTATTTTTTAAAGAAAATCTATAAAAGTATAGAAAAAATCTATACTTCATTTTTTTAAGATTCTTTCCTTCTTGTAGGAATCTTATTCAACCCAAGAAAAATAGTGTAAATACCTACCATGGAGCTCTCCTTGTGTAATTTTCTGTTATTTTAACGTGAGTTCGACGTAAGAAAAGTTATTTTTTATTTGCAAAAAAGGGATAGTTTTAGTAA
>NZ_GL872413.1:475226-479195 GCF_000192225.1 Capnocytophaga sp. oral taxon 338 str. F0234 | reverse complement strand
ACTGCTTAAATCGAACTCACGTTAAATATAGCCCTTTGGGCTATGTTTTACCATCACCAGATGGTAGCAAGTTGTGTTTTGAGCAGCTGAAAACCTTTTAGGCTGCTCAAAACTACTTGTGCGCAAGGGGGCGCAGAATGTGGCACTCCGAAGTCGTAGCGATTAGGTCATTCTGCATTGTGATTTTCGTTGTGCCCTTTGTCTTTTATGGTGATTTTACCACCTACTGAGCACATACAATAGGAGTTTTCTGTAAGTATTTTTTGCCCGTTGATAGTGTCTTTCTCAGCCGTATCTTCCCATTTGATGGGTGCAGGCACACAAGGTAAATAACCGCTTGAGGCAGGTTTTAGCTTACATTGCTTAAAAGGCAGTATATTGGCATTAGCCTGTTTATCTTCCTCAGTAGCCATAGCTTTACCCTCAATAGTTACAAAATCTTGACTTGTAACATTGAGCTTACTCGTTGCTGTACCTTGATTGCAACTGAGTTCTGCGGTATTGGTGATGATTTGTGGCATAATGATTAAGTTTTAAATTAACTTAGAAATAACCTTTCCCACCAAGGGCGTGTTTTTACATATAGTTCCCACTCTTTTTTAGTGAAAGCCCTATCGTTATAAAGGCGGTAAGTGCCAGGAGGGTAATAGCCGCCTTGTTTATAAGGTACGCCTAATTCTTTAGGAGGGGTAGTTTCTTCTATGAAGAGGGAAGTTGAATTCTTTTTTTTATCATCTTTCTGAGGAAAAAAAGTTTTTGATTTTGGAATTCTATCACTATATGGACGATCTAAATGTTCAGCTTTTTCATATAAAATCTCTCCTGTATTACTATCTATATAGATACATTTTATAGGGAATCCCATAACACCTTCACCATTATCATTTACTGCAAAAATAACTATATAGAGATATTTTTTAATATTATCATCATATCTTCTTTCAACTCTATAATTAAGAAAATTATCAGTGGATAAAATTCTTAAATTGACACCATATTCCATTTTAATTAATTCACAAAGACTATCTACTGAAAAAGAATAATTTTTATCATAATTTACTTTTTCTATTAAATTCCCATTTTCATCATATTCAATAGATTCTCCTATTGGGAAGTTATAAAAGGTTTTTACAGAACGATGTAGTAGCTCATTTTTATGATAATATTTATATAACTTAAAAGAAGAACCTATTGTCTGTATTTCCTCTGTATATTCTCCCTTATAAAAAAGAACTCTAACCCAATAAGTATCTTTCTTATAGTATTTATCTGTTGCACTAGAAACTTTCTCTACAAGTTCCCAATTTTTATATTTATTTTTATCAAAATACTCCATAATATTTTTATTTATTGTGTCAATTTGTGCTTTACAATAAGATATTATAAAACAAAATATAATTACGAATACTATCTTTCTCATCTTGCATTCCTTTTTATGATTTTCCATTGCCAATGCCAAGTACTTCGTCTTATTCTATTATAGCTCATTATATTATCTGTTGCATTAATAGGGTCATCATTGCCATTTGTAAAAATAAATTTTTGATCTGAATCATATATAGTTCCATCTCTATGAGTATGGAATAATCCCATTGTATGTAATGCTTCGTGAGATAAAGTCTTATCTTTACGTGTATTAAAAAGTACTAAAGCTTTTTTGAAAATAGTTTTATTTCCCATTTTAATATGGTCTGCAAAACCATTAATAACATAACGAGGATCTCTTGAATTTGGGCAAGTTTCATCAAAAGCAAAAATAATTAAGTCTTTCATATATTTATTAGAGGTTTGCTGATTAAATTTTTGCTTTAATATACTTATCAAATTATCATTATCCCTAATATTCCCATTATTATCTATAAATACTGAATTTATAGGGATTCCTAAATTATCTCTATGAAGCTTAAAATCTCTATCATTTGATAAATCTAAGATAATATCTATTGTATTGCCTTGATTATCTTTTGTTGTTTCTATTAATTTAGCATAAGTTAATGCTTGATAAAAAAACTGCTGTAAAGTATCTTTTTCTCCTAATGTATCTTGTGTGTTACCAAAGCCTCCCATACGTGAAATTCCATCTATATTTGTTTTTACTTTGACTAATACAACTTTTATATATCTTCTATTCCTGATTTTTTCTTTATTGCTATTAGGACATACAATAATTTTACCTGCTAATTTACGCTCTATTTTTTGTTCCTCAACCGTTTTTAACATAGAACCTTGTGGATAAGCATATACAACAATAGACTGCTGTGTTTCAAACTCTTCAATACACTTTATTTTTATTGTTTGTTGTATTTTTCTTTTGTTCCCAACTCCTGTATCAGTAATCAATACAGGAGTAGAATCCGTCCCATCTTTCCCATCAATTCTAAAATATTTTTTATTAAACTCTATACGTATTTGATCTGGAGAAATTCCTTCTATATCTAATAAAATATTTAGCTCTACTTCACAAGGAGGTTGAGGAGTTGTATTAACTGTATTGCTAATTTTTTCTGGGTAAATATTTAACCAAGGTACATAATATTTCGTTAACAGAGGTGTATTAGCCCTTCTGATTGTGATTTTTTGATATTCTTTTTCAAGTTCTTTAAACGCTTCCCCCTTACTTTCATACTCAGTATTTAGATCCCTTTTTGTGGGCTTCTCATAACCATTTTGCAAACAGACATAATAAGGTGTTTCAAGAGTAGCAGCTCCATCGTCTATACGTAGCCAATCAAAGCCAAACTCTCCCTGCCACGTGCTTAAAGGTCTAAATTCAACTATCACATTGCTAATACTTTCGGTTTTAGCTTGCGCTATCCCTTGCCCATTATTGCTGTACTCATTTCCCAGTTTGCCTTGCAACTGAGCTACCCCCAAGCTATTGACCACCGCCTTCTTCTTTGAGTCGAGCACTGCACACTCTTTGCCTGAGAGTTTGGCTTCCTTGGCTTCAATATCAAGGGTGTTGGTACTCTTGATAAGGGCAGTGTTGCTAAATACCTGCATAAAACCACTCACCTTCTGTTTCATCCAAGCGGTAAATATATACAACTGACTAAGTACGTTCAGCACATAGTTATTTGTGGTAATGTGCAGTTTATCAGTGGCTCTAATGAGCATCTGCTGGGTATTGATTTCAAAAATAGAACTACTGAGAGTTATCTTTTGATTGCCATCAAAAATGAGGCTGTTGCCTACTGCATCTTCAATTTTTATACTCCCATCTTCATCGTTAAGTACAATTTTTGTACCGCTCTCAGTATGTATAGCCTTGGTCGTTGGTTTATACCCACTCTTTGCCGCGCCATTATAATGCGCCCCCAGCACAAAAGGTCGTTCGGCATTGCCGTTCTCAAAATCCACCATTACTTCTTCACCCACTTCGGGGATAAAATAAAAACCTTTGCCATTGCCTGCGTAGGGTTGTATCATTCTGATCCACGGGCTTAGCTCATCGCCTTTCTGCCAAAAGAACTGTACCCGTACACGTCCCATTCCTTGTGGGTCGTTGTTATCTTTAACGATAGCAGGTTGCTGCTCTGCTTTGGGGAAAGCCTCGGCATTGTAATCCGCAGGCGTGCGCATCATAGGGATAGCCTCAAAGCTATTTTCATAGTTCATCCCGCTGTGGTAGTGTGATATTTTGATCACTCTATAGGTCTCCATTGCGCGGGCATTGATGTCGGTAAGACAAGCAAAGGTGTTCATCCTTAGGCGTGGGTCGCGACTGCGCCCTGTTACTTTAAGTGATAGCTCTCTTAAATCTCTTTCCTGACGCACTACTTCTTCTAAATCTATGTACGATTGTTCTAATGATGTAGCTGAATGGTACTTTTGAGGTGTTTTTTTAAAGAGTTTTTTTGAGGCATTTTTGGCATCCGTCTGTATAGGATTGTTTTTGTATTCACAAGCGGCATCTTTCGCTTCCATCTTATAAACTTCAGCCCTATGGAAATCGTAAGCGATATATTC
>NZ_GL872413.1:473755-474302 GCF_000192225.1 Capnocytophaga sp. oral taxon 338 str. F0234 | reverse complement strand
GCCTGTTTGTCGTTTGCAATAAATTCTGGTGATAATCCCTGAAAAGTGCTGTACTACTTTGCCGTATTGGTAGAACTTAATAGTAAGAGGCTCACCGAGCAGGTCTCGAGAGTGCTCCATAATGTACTCATGGAACTTGTCAAATGAGTCTTCGGGAGTTTCAATGGTGAAAGTATCGTGCTGGCAGTTATATTGATGTAGCTCAACCTTATAGCTTTCTCTGGCTAAAAAGTCCTTACCATTAGAACTGAGCAGACAATAAACCACAGGATTAGTTTTGTCTTCTAAAAACTCCTTAAAGGTTTTGATTTTCATATCTTTCAATTCCATACGCAATTTGGGTATCATTGTTAATTTGAGGGCAAATAAACGAAAAATAATGCAATTAAACAAATCATTTTGAAGAAAAATAAGAAATATTTTTGAAAGTGTAAGTAAAATAAGGCAATTCGTGATGAGTAGAAGATTAGCAAGATACACTTATCTAACGTGAGTTCGGCATAAGAAAAGTTATTTTTTATTTGCAAAAAAGGGATAGTTTTAGTGA
>NZ_GL872413.1:459191-473345 GCF_000192225.1 Capnocytophaga sp. oral taxon 338 str. F0234 | reverse complement strand
GCTGCTTAAATCGAACTCACGTTATTTTAGTATTATAATGATTAAGACTCTAATTATTACCCATATTTATCATTGGCATTATATCCTTTATAACCAATTGCAAGGAAGTAGTACCCTTCCACGTATTTTGAGAAAGTTCATAAGCGATGGTAAAGGGCTGTCCTTTTTCCACAATAGACTTTTTATGACCCAACCCAAAGCCAACAGCCTCAAACTCCTGCCTTAGAGAGGAGTCTGTAAGAGTCATGCGCAAGTGACTCCCTTCATTCCCCATAAGGAAAACATTCTTAGCAATTACCTCATAAGCCAAGAAGATGGGGGTCATATTCTTAGGTCCAAAGGGAGCAAAGCGCTGCAGACAACGATAGAAAGGTAAAGTTATTTCCTTCAAAGGCATCTCAACACTAAGGGTAATTGCAGGCTTACGAAGTGCTTCAGGGAGCGTTTGGGCGACTATTTCTTGAAACCTTTTTTTAAAAGGAAGGTAGTTCTCTGGCAAGAGAGTCATCCCTGCTGCTGCCGTATGTCCACCAAATTGGAGCAGATAATCTCTACATTGGCAGAGTGCCTCATATAAGTTATACCCCTTCACTGAACGAGCTGAAGCAGTCAATACATCTCCACTTTGAGTAAAGACAATCGTAGGGCGATAATAAGTTTCAGTAAGTCGAGAAGCAACAATACCAATAACGCCCTTATGCCAATCTTTGGAAAAGACCACTGTAGCAGAAGCCTCTTCTTCATGATTGCTCACAATTTGCTCAAGAGCTTCTTGAGTAATTTGCTCATCAGCTCCCTTACGCTTATGGTTTAAGAATTCCAAGCAGGAGGCTTCCTCCAAAGCATTCTGGGTAAGGAAATCCACTGCCTTCTGTGCGTGTGCCATACGCCCTGCTGCATTAATACGCGGAGCTGCTACAAATACCAAATCCCTTACCTGTATAGGAGGAGGTACGGAAGCCAAAAGCAATGTCATCACTTGGGAAGGTTGCTCATTGATTTGGCGCAAGCCAAAATAAACCAGTACACGATTCTCCCCTGTGATGGGTACTATATCTGCACAGGTAGCCAAGGCCACCAAATCCAAAAATTCATAAGGAGTATGGGAAGGAAGTTGTAAGGACTTACAGAGTGCCTGTATAAGCTTAAATCCTATCCCACAACCACAAAGTTCTTTATAGGGATAAGTACAATCCGCTCGCTTAGGATTGAGCACAGCTACTGCCTTAGGCAAAGTTTCGGCGGGAGTATGGTGATCAGTAATGATCATCTCTATCCCCTTTCCCTTAGCATATTGGACTTTCTCATGTCCCTTAATACCACAGTCCAAGGTGATAATAAGGCTTACATCATTATCCACTGCATAATCTATCCCTTGAAAGGATATGCCATATCCTTCCTTATATCTATCAGGAACATAAGTGCTTACATTTGGATAAACTTTAGAAAGAAATAGATATAATATAGACACTGAGCAAGTACCATCCACATCATAATCACCATAAATGAGAATATTCTCCTTATGCTTTATAGCCAGAAGAATGCGCTCCACTGCCCTATCCATATCCTTCATTACAAAAGGATTATGGAGTTGTTCTAAAGAAGGATTAAAGAATTCTTTTGCCTGTTTAAAAGAATGAATACCTCGTTGTAGGAGCAGGCAAGCAATGGTTTTCTGCCAAGGGAGGGTGCTTGAGAAAAGGGTCTGGGAAAGAGTTTCTATCTCCTCTTGCATGGGGATAGGTAAGAAATCCCAAACCAGCTTATTCGGCATTATAAGGATGTTCTTCTCCGTTAAAGAATAATTGAATATGAACTGTAGCAAACTGGCGGAACATAGCAATTACCCCACAATATTTCTCAACAGAAAGGCTCACTACATGAGTGATTTGTTCTATATCCAAATCCTTTCCTTCAAAAAAGTAACATACAGTTACTTCCTCATACGTTCGAGGATGATTTTTAGCGAGCTTCCCCTTCACATCAAGGGTGAAATTATCCAACTCTATGTGTTTTTTCTTAAGCAAAGAGAGGACATCCAAGCCTGTACATCCAGCAAGAGCGGAAAGCATAAGAGCTTTTGGGTGCATTCCATTGTTTCCACCTCCATTTTCAGGAGTAGTATCAATAAAAAAAGAATTTCCACTAGGATTGGTGGAGGTGAATTGCATATCTCCTTCCCAGTAGGCGGTTACTTCGTGCATTTATATTTAAAAATTTAGATAAATTACTTTTTCTTAGGACTACAACCAGCCATAGTAGTAATCTTAATCGCTTCTGTAGGGGCAAGATATTGATTACGAGTTACCACTTCAGCCACTGTATTTCGGGCAAGTTCTTCAAAGGCTTTCGCTAGTGGTGTTCCCTCTTGCAAAGCAGCAGGACGTCCTACATCACCGGACTCACGAAGGCTCTGCACCAAAGGAATTTCACCAAGGAGTGGGGTATCCGTACGCTCTGCTAAGGATTTCACTCCTTCCTTACCAAAGATATAATATTTGTTTTCAGGTAATTCTGCAGGAGTAAAATAAGCCATATTCTCTACCAGCCCTAATACGGGTACATTAATCGTTTCCTGACGGAACATAGCAATCCCCTTACGAGCATCTGCGAGAGCCACATTCTGAGGAGTGCTCACTACTATCGCTCCTGTAATAGGCAAGGCTTGCATGATACTAAGGTGGATATCTCCTGTACCTGGAGGTAGGTCAATGAGTAAGAAGTCCAATTCGCCCCAGTGGGCATCAAAGATCATTTGATTCAGCGCCTTACTTGCCATAGGACCTCTCCAAATCACTGCCTGGTCAGGATGTGTGAAAAAACCTATAGAAAGGATTTTGACCCCATAATTCTCTACCGGCTCCATCTTAGAACGTCCCTCTATATCCACAGAAACTGGACGTTGTTCTTGTACATCAAACATCATGGGAATAGAAGGTCCATAGATATCCGCATCCAAAAGTCCTACTTTAAATCCCATTTTACGCAAGGCAATGGCTAAGTTGGCTGTAATCGTTGATTTTCCCACGCCTCCCTTACCAGAGGCAACAGCAATAATATTCCTGATTCCCTCAATAGGCTTGCCCTTTATCTCATTCTTCTCTACTGTAGGAGCAGCTTCTACAGTAATATTTACCTTTACCTTCGCCTTTTCATGTACTTCTGCATGGATAGCCTTCATAATCTCAACCTCTATCTTCTTCTTAGCCTGTAGGGTAGGATTAGAAATCGTTACATCCACTACGACCTCATCACCAAAGATAACAATATTCTTAACCACTCCTGTATCAATGAGGTTTCCTCCCTCTCCAGGAGAAGTAATCTTACGTAGAGCTTCTATAACTTGAGATTTTAATATTGTCATAATGAATAATAGTTAATTATCAATCTATTAATTGCAAAAACTTCCCTTCAGCCCTATACAAGAGTGAACGAAAGTTTCTAACATGATGTAATGTTGAGTGTCAATTTTTAATGGTTAGAATTAATTATTTTTCTCTTCCAATTTTTTTTGTTCTTCTTTTTTTGAGGAGTTTTCTGCAGGCTTCTCTTCATCTTTCATTGCATCCTTGAACTCACGTATTCCCCCTCCTAAGCCACGCATAAGCTCAGGAATCTTCTTACCTCCAAAGAACAAAAGGGCTATTGCTATAATAATGATTACTTGGGGAGCACCTATCATCCCTAAGAAAATATGGCTTGCTAACATAACTTTTTTTGAGGGCAAAGATACGAGATTTTTTTTATATCTGTAATAAAAACTCATATTTTTGATGTACCTTTGCAAAAAAATATTTCAATACCCTAATGAGTGCTTAGGATTGCTTATGGAGAAAACTACACAATGTATTTTCATAGTTTTTAGGAGTAGAGTTACTCCTGACATAGTGTAGTGGGATACTCCCGAGCTGTTTGGCAGCTTACTTATTAGGGGGGAATTATCCTCCCCAACTTAAATCAAATAAATTAGATTTTTTAGTAAAAATATCATTCAATGGAAGTTAAGAAAAAACGTAAGAGCCTACGTGGTAAGTGGCTTTTCAAGTACAGAGTAGCCATTATGAACGAAAACACCTTAGAAGATGTGGCTACCTTTCGTCTCAATCGGTTGAACGTATTCGTATATAGTAGCCTTTTTGCTATATTACTCATTACACTAACTTCATTGGTCATTATCTACTCTCCTCTAAGACAATATATCTTGGGGTTCTCAGAGGCTGACCTTAAGAAACGTATCGTAGATCTTACCTTTCATACGGATTCCTTACAACAGCGTATCAATAGCAATGAAGCTTATTTTGCTTCCTTACAGAAAGTTCTTACAGGAGATATTCATCCTGATAAGATTAACAAGGACTCCGTTCTGAACTCCGTACAGCAGATTCCCGTGGAGACAGACCTACAAGCCAGTGAAGAGGAAATGAAATTACGTGCAGAAGTAGCAGAAGAAGAACGTTATAGTGTGTTTGACGCCGCCTCTTCTTCCTCTAAGAACAAAACCTTCTTCCCTCCCACTCAGGGAACTATCTCTAGTAAATTCAAGACCGATAAGCACCATTATGGGATTGATATCGCCACCTCTGAAGGAACCCCTGTCAAAGCGGTAAGTAATGGTACGGTGGTTTTTGCAGAATGGTCTGCACAAACAGGCTTTGTGATTATCATTGAACATCCTAATAATTTCGTTTCCATATATAAGCATAACGCTTCCATTACTAAGAAACAAGGAGATAGGGTAAGCTCTGGAGAGGTAATTGCTAAAGTAGGAAATACCGGCGAATTCTCCACTGGGAGCCACCTACATTTTGAACTCTGGCATGAGGGCTATCCTGTAGATCCCCTTAACTATATGAACTTTAATTAACTATTAATTGAGGCGTCAAAATAATTTCATATATTTGCACTCTGAAAATTAATGTATTATGGAATTATTTAAGGGACAAAGCCTCTTAGAGTTACTGAACGCTTTAAAACAGACTTAGATTGCGAAGAATATCTAGCTTCTTTAAAGTGGGAAGATGGATATTGCTGTCGCAAATTACGAGGTATATATTCTTGGGTATCAGAGTTTAATATAGACCGATATTTAGCGGAATACAGTTTTAGAATTAATCGCTCACAAAGCAAAGAGACTATCTTTAACAAATTAATAAAAAGAATTGTAGAGGGTTCTCCCGTTTCCCAAAGTCAATTAGTATGTAGCTAAATAGACATCTCAATAATTTTATTTTAAAAACTCTAACCCCTGATAGAAATCTTTATATTCTTCCTCATAACTACTCAATACAAATATGGGAGGCTCATTTTCTGAAAGGAAAGTTAGCCAATGACCATAGGAGTAAAATACAATATTTTCTATAATATCTGGTTTTCCCTTAATGAAATTACCAATATAAAAATTTTTATACATCCATACGGTTGCGATACCATTTCCAGCAAAAACACGCTCTATTACTTTCTTATTATCTTTAACAATCATTAAGTAAATCATTCTTTCATCCCATCTTTCATTGAGCTTATCCCAATTGGAAAAGGCTTGCATATAAAAGTCAGCATTATTTATTTTTCCTTTATATGTATTATCTATATGAAGAGAGATAGGATATTCATAGTAAGCATATTTGTCCAATAAACTGTAATTGATAGGAAAAGGAATATCTATATTTTTTATCTTCACGCTTTCTATTCTTTTTATTTTTCCCGTTTGGAATATATTTCCATCCTCAATAGATGCGTAATCATATTCTTTTCCTTTATATAAGGTATCTAGTTCTTCGCTATAACTTAATAATAAACCAACATCAAAATACTTCTCTTCTATTTTTCCTTCTATTATCTCAATAGGATTGTAAGCGATCATTTCTAAATCTTTTATTAAATACGTATCCAGTTTGTCATTTTTTATACTATAAGCATACACTGTATCAGTTTGTTTTAGGTGTAATTGTTCTAATATTTGCTCTTTGCGTTTTCCTGTTAGGGAGAAATAATATTTTTGCTTATTTATCTCTTTCTTTGTAAGGAGCGGTTCTTTTTGACTAAGCCTATAAGGTATAGAGAGATTTACGTAATATCCAAATTTTGGAAAAACACTAACTTCATTTACTTTATAAACCTTCAAGTTAGCTGGTTTCCTATTTAAATAACCATACCCTTCTTCTGAATTAGGATATATATTTACAAATTTTAAGCTATCTCTATAAAAAATACGATCAGCCGCTATAAGAGAATCTTCACTTATAATTTCTTTTTTTTCTTCCTCTTGTGAAGGATTTACCTCTATTTTTTCCCTTTTACACGCCGTGATTAGGAAAAATACACTTATTATATATAATACGTATTTCATTATATGGTACATTTTAGTGTCTATTATCTATTATAGTCAAACAAATTTAGATTGCGAATAAATAAAAGATTTATTATCTTTGCACTGTCTATGGAACTAACACTGTCACCAACAGAAATAGAGGAACTTAGAAAGCTCTAACGCAACTTGCAAGGTCGCTCGGATTATGCCCGAGTTACCTGTATTTTGATGCTTTCTATGGGCAATACTCCTATTTTTGTTGCTGATTGCTTAGGTATAGATATTTCTACTATTTATTGTTATCGTTCCTTATATCTTGAAGGAGGACTAGATAAACTCCTTGAGAATCGTTATAGAGGTTATCAAGGTCTGCTTAATATTTTTCAAATAGAATCCTTAAAACAAGAGTTACGCACACATCTTTATACAGATGCAAAACAAGTATCTCAATGGGTTAAAGACACTTTTGAAGTTACCTATACTCCACAAGGAATGGCTGATTTACTTAACAGAATTGGTTTTTCCTACAAGAAAACAACCGAAGTGCCTTGTGAGGCAGATCCTTTAAAACAAAAACTATTTGTTGAAGCACTCTCTAAAATTCTTCAAGAAAAGGAAGAAGGGGATGTGGTGTATTTTGCCGGTGGTGTTCATCCTACGCACAACAGCCGTTCCACTTATGCTTGGATAGAGAAAGGTAAAGAGTTTCAACAACCAACAGTTAGTGGGCGTGATAGATTGAATATCAATGGTTTACTTAATGCTTATGATGTTACAGATGTAATAGCTCTTGATTGTGAATGCGTTAATGCAGAATCAACGAAAGAACTTTACGAATTAGCTCTTAAAAAGCATCCAAACGCTAAAAATATTTATATTATATCCGATAATGCTCGCTATTATCACAATAAAGAGCTTCAAAACTGGGTAGAAGATAATAGAATCAAGCAAATTTTTCTTGCCTCCATACTCTCCAAACCTCAATTTAATAGAGCACTTGTGGAAATTCTTAGGAAAAAAGGTAATCAATACGGGTTTCTATCGGAACAAGACAGAATTCCGAGATGCTATAAGGAATTTCTTTGATAATATACATACTTATAAAAAGGAGTTAGAGTCACTTCTAACTCTCAATTTCCGTTTGATAAATTCACAAACCATTTCTTTTTGACTATAATAGCTTATCAACCCAAAGGCAGATGTCTGACGAGGTTTGCCTTTGTTGACATTCAGAATCTTAGAAAGAACTATCTACAATCGTTTTTTGACGGCAACTTATGGCTTAACAAACGGTGTCAGAAGACTGACACGCTTTCAAACGTGCGACTGATAGATGCCGCTTTAAACATCATCAAGGGAGGGCAAGGGTAAAGGAGAGAATTTAGATGTGCTGAAAAAATCTCCACCTTCACTTCGTGCGATCGCACGCTGCGTTCGTTCAGGTAGTATTTTTTCAGTTCAAACTTTGTGTCGCTAAAACCCTACGGTTGGCATACTTCTGAAGATGAGCGCATAGGCGTCTAACAAGAAAAGTTTTTTCATTGCTAATAATATACTATTTTTCTACTTTGGTGTTCGATATATTTGCCATTCCTGTAGGTTTGTTTTAGGGTCCAGTTACCTTGAGTGTCGTACTTGTAGCGGTAGGTAGTTACGGAGGTTGCTGTGGTATTGTCTTCTTTTTTGTAGCTTAATTCTCTGCGACTTATATCGCCTTGTGGGGTGTATTGATAGCGGTATTTTTCAGCTTGATCTAGAGGGAACTTGGTGTTGTATTCAGTTTCTTCAACTACTTGATTTTTATCGTTGTATTGATATTCTGCTATAAACTGATCGTATCTTATTTCCTTGATTAATTGTCCTTTATCATTGTAGTGATATAGTTTTTCTTCTTTTAGTTCTCTATCGTAGTTAGTAATGCTTTTAATCTGCCTATCGGGGGTGTAGCCTATTTCTAAGCTTAAGGTATTCTTCTCACCAAAAGAACGCAAGCGCTGCAGGTTACCTTTGTCGTCATAATCAATTTTCAGGGAGAAGACCACCTCTTCACCATTATTAAAGAAGACTTCGGTGCAGTATTGTTTACCGTTCTTGGTTTGGTAATTAAAATAAACGATTTTGCCCTCTTGATAGGCAATATGGCTTATTTGTCCGTCATCATTGCGGGTGATGATACGATTTTCAGACAAGAAAAACACATCTAAGCTGCCTTGCAGGGGTGTATCTAAGAAATCTTTAACGTGAGTTTCGTGGTATTCCATCTGGTCTTGGCCTGTGAGGGAATCTTTCGAATAAGAGGGAGGATCCCAGATACATATAGGGAACTGATAGATGAAGGTTTCTTTAGTAAAGAACACATCATTGAAGTGATCTTGGCGGAAGGTAAGACGCCCTAAGGTATCGTACTCTGAGATGATAGGCAAGGTATCATTTCTGTATTGCTGATAAGTGATGAGTTGTTTTACTCTGCCGCGAAGATGCTCTTTTTCCCAATCGGAGAAAGGATTGGAAGGTTCTGATCTTTGAGAGCAGCTTATCATCAAGCAAGACAGGAAAAGTGCTATTTGTATTTTGGATATGTATTTCATAGAGTGTTTTGCTATGTGCGGCAAAGGTAAGCATTTATTTTGAGAGAAGCCCCTCTTTGCTGTTTTTTATTAGGTCAAACGCATCAAAATTTAAATTAATCATCTGATTATCATAATTATTCTTATCTTTGCTAAAAAAATAGGAATAAATTTATGAGTGCAGAAATTTGGAATGCTATTGCAGTTGTAAAAGACCCACGAGTTCAAGGAAGAATTGATTATCCTTTAGGGTTGATATTATTGGTAAGCTTATATGCAACTATATCAGGATGTGATGATTGGGAGCAAATTGAAGATTATGCTAATATCCATAGCGAAGACTTAAGAAATCTATATACTAAACTTTCTGGGAAAGAATTGAAGGTTAGCAGAATGCCTACTCACGATACCTTTAATCATGTATTTCAGGTAATTGACCCCAAAGAATTTTTAGAGGTTTACAAAAAATTTATAATATCAACCCGTTGTGCATTTTAAATAATAGAGGCTTTTAGATTGTGAGTTTCTCTATTTAATATAAACTTATTGATGTATTGTATCAATGTTAAAGATGTTATCTTACTAAATATCAGCGTTTTAAAACCTTCAAATGATTTTGCATAATTACGTTTTATCATAAATTGATCACATAGTTGGGAAAATAAAGTCTCTATTCGTTTTCGTTTTTTCCTAAAGAGCCTAAATTGAGGTTTGTAGTCTTTTTGATTAGTCCTTTTAGGTGTATCTAATTGAATATTAGCATAGTTAAACAAATCTATTTGTACTTCTGCTGAGAGATAACCTTTATCTCCTATCAAGGTACAGTTTGACAATTGTTCTTTCACATTACTGCTGTTGCGTTATTTTTTAAAAGTCAAATAGACTAAGTTGTAAATTTGTATTCTGAATAGGTTTTTCATTAGTAATCAATTCTTTAATTGGAGTTTTGTCAAGTAATGAGATTTAAAAGCAAATATACTCATTTCAAATCGTTGAAAATAAAAACGATTATAACTAACTGAATATGATGTAATTATAAACAAATTAAAAAAAACAACGCAACACTAGTATTTTAAAATCAAAATGCACAACGGGTTATTCTTTAAAATGAAACATATTATAATCACATTATTACTTTTTGGACTTACATTTTCCGTAAAGGCACAAGTTTATTTAGGTGAAACGGATAGTATTATTGTAAAAAGATACTATTATAGAGATAAAGAATTGTCAGAGATTGGTTCTCATGACAGGGATATTTTTGAGGAGTTATCTTCCAAAAACTAACCCACAAACAAGAAAAAATATTACGCCAAAAATTAAAACAAAAGAAAAGTTTTTATCATCAAAGAGCTTTATTAAATCATTTTAATATAAGTGTTCTCATCTACAAAGATGGAGCAAAAGTTTTTAAAATTAATTATTCTTCTTTAACAAACAACTTAACTATCTATAAAAGGGTAGATGAAGATGACTATGATTATATATAAAGGGCAAGCCACCCCATACTTATATCGCTTTTTAAATAAATTATAATTGAGGTGGCAAAATAATTTCATATATTTGTACTCTGAAAATTAATGTATTATGAAATTATTTAAGGGACAAAGCCTCTTAGAGTTTACTGAACGCTTTAAAACAGACTTAGATTGCGAAGAATATCTAGCTTCTTTAAAGTGGGAAGATGGATATTGCTGTCGCAAATGTGGTCATAAAAAATACCAAGTCAGAAAAGATTTTTCACGTACTTGTAATATCTGTGGAGATACGGAAAGTCCTACTGCTGGAACACTATTTCATAGACTAAAATTTGGGTTACGTAAAGCATTTTTTATATGTTTTGAAATGACAACTACAACTAAGGGGTTATCAGCTTCACAAGTTGCTCGTCGTTATGAAATTAGTCGTCAGACTGCACATTATTTTATGCAAAAAGTCCGAGAAGCTATGAAATCCAGTGAATCGCACAAAATGAATGATAGCGTTTAGGTTGATGAATTTACCATAGGAGGAAAAGAGGAAGGAAAACAAGGTTGAAGCTATGACACAAAGAAAAAGAAAGTTCTTTGTGCAATGGAACTTACTGACCCAAGGCAAAGTAAAGCGCTTTTACGCACTAAAAATACCTGATTTTTCCTCAAAATCATTACGAACAATATTTGACAAACATATTAGTAAAACAGCACAAGTTACTACTGACGAATGGAAAGGATATAAACCTATAAAAGACTTTAATATAACTCAAATTTCTAGTAATGATGGGAAGAATTTTCCTATATTACATAAGGTAATACATCAGGTAAAGTATTGGATACGAGGTATATATTCTTGGGTATCAGAATTTAACATAGACCTATATTTAGCGGAATACAGTTTTAGAATTAATCACTCACAAAATAAAGATACTATCTTTAACAAATTAATGAAAAGAATTGTTGAGCGTTCTCCCGTTTCCCAAAGTCAATTAGTATGTAGCTAAATAGACACCTCTATTCATTTATTTTCCGATGGGGCGATTGCGTTATTTTTTGAATGGAAATGACCGTTGGTTAAAGGAAAAACAGTATTTCGGTCTGCCAAAGTTTAAAGAATGGTGGGATAAAGCCGCTTATGCCGAATATTATTTATCAGAATGTGAATATGAAGGCAGTTGTGGTCCGGGTTATCAATCCTTAAGTGAAGAATAAAAAGAAAAAATAATAACAAGTTACAAATAATGAGTTATGAGTTACAAAGGTTGTTTAGCAAACGCTGAGCAACCTTTTTTATATTTTTATCCTTAAATTCCATAGAAAAACATTTTGTTTTATAAAAAACCGTTTTTACAAATCCTCCTCTCTAAGTAGAACAAACGTCTTTGGGCTAATACCTCTCTTCATAATTCATAATTCGTAATAATTTCGTAATTCGTAACTCGTAATTCGTAATTATTTATTATCTTTGTCGCCTAAAAATGAATACGATACCTATCGTATTTGCTATAATAAATGAAATAATATGAAACTAATAAAAGACCTTCAAAAAGGTACTTATCTGTTATTGATGATAGTAGCCTTAGTTGTTATCAGTTGCTCAAAAAATGATAACAACTCAATTGATACTGAATCTCCTATACTGGCTACTATTACCAAAATTGAAACTACTGCTTTTGATACCACTACTATTACGTGGGATCTAACTACTGATGGGCAAACTGATGCTGAAGAGCTCACTTATCAGCTGTTATGGCAGATGAGGGGTAGTAGTGAGGTGAAAAATAGCGGTACCCCAAAAGCTCTTTTCAGCACTTATAAGCTTACAGGGCTTACCGAGAAAACTACTTACCGCGTATGGGTAAAGGTATGGGACAAAGCAGGTAACACTACTGAGTATCCCGCACAGGAGTTCACTACCCCTGCTAAGCCTATCAATCCTACTGGACTTGATACAACAAACTATATACAGCTTACTACCGAGAAAAAAGTAGGAGAAATAATAAGCTTTTTTATTGATGGTGATAAAATAGACAAAAAAGGGTTTTGGATTGACTTCAACAACAATGGTAAATGGGACGAAGGGATAGATGTTCTACCAAAGTTCGAAGGTTATCTTGATTATACCCTAAAATCTCAAACTTTTAGAATATATGGTAAAGTTATTGAGTTATTTTGCGAATACCTAGAGCTTACAGACTTGAATATTAGTCATAACCCTTTTTTGAGGAAGTTATTGGTTGAAAATAATAAACTTCCATCTATTAAAAACTTAGAGCATATAACAGCATTATCTTTGGATAGTCATACTATGCTCAATAGCACTCTCCCTACTAATCTTTCTTTTTTGGATATAACCGAAACCACTGCTATTCCTGTCTTCGATGTTAAAGCATTTACAAATCTTAAAGAATTACTTATAAACAGATGTAAAAGTATCCATAGCTTAGACCTTAGCCAAAACCCGCAACTTGTCCGTTTAGAAATTAACAACACCAATATCACTACTTTAGACCTTTCTAAGCAACCTAATCTTGCAATATTACACGCTTCAGAAGCTCCCCTTACGAGCATAAACATACAAGAAAATACTAAGTTATATTGGGTATTACTTGAGCTTACAAAAGATGGTAAAGGGCTTATGGGTACTGCCCTTCTCGACTTTATTAAAGCCTTACCCACAAATAAAGTTGGTGCTGTGGCTAATATTAAACTAAGCCCAGCCCAACAAACAGATGTTGTAAAAAGCCTTTTGCAAAGTAAACACTGGGGAATTTATTAATTTGTTAATTATTTAATTGAGGTGTTAAAATAATTTCATATATTTGCACTCTGAAAATTAATGTATTATGGAATTATTTAAGGGACAAAGCCTCTTAGAGTTTACTGAACGCTTTAAAACAGACTTAGATTGCGAAGAATACTTAATACCAAGTTCGCAAAGATTTTTCACGTACCTGTAATATCTGTGGAGATACGGAAAGTCCTACAGCTGGAACACTATTTCATAGACTAAAATTTGGGTTACGTAAAGCATTTTTTATATGTTTTGAAATGACAACAACAACAACTAAAGGTTTATCAGCCTCACAAGTTGCTCGTCGTTATGAAATTAGTCGTCAGACTACACATTATTTTATGCAAAAAGTCCGAGAAGCTATGAAATCCAGTGAATCGCACAAAATGAATGATAGAGTGCAGGTTGATGAATTTACCATAGGAGAAAAAGAGGAAGGAAAACAAGGTAGAAGCTATGAGATATATATTCTTGGGTATCAGAATTTAACATAGACCGATATTTAGCGGAATACAGTTTTAGAATTAATCGCTCACAAAATAAAGATACTATCTTTAACAAATTAATGAAAAGAATTGTAGAACGTTCTCCCGTTTCCCAAAGTCAATTAGTATGTAGCTAAATAGACATCTCAAAAAAAGTTTAAACAGCTTCTGTATCTTTGCCCAAAGTTCCTGAATTTTGGTGTTCTTTTTTTTTTCAAACACAAAATTACTAATTTTCGGGAACTTTTACTTTATTATAGAAATAAGTTTAAACAGCTTCAAAAAGAGAAAAGAAGAAAAAAGAGAAATTAATTTTAAAATATTCAGATGGTAAAGATTTATTATTTTATTTCAGCGTGTTTATTGTTGTTTTCTTGCAATAATAACAATACCCAAGTATCATCTTCTGATGATATTAGAGATACTATTTCCTCTATCAAAAGAGATACCATAGTAGAAAAAGATACAATTGCACCAATTCAAGTGCCTAAAGAAGAAACTGATGAAGCTACAAAAATGATTTTGG
>NZ_GL872413.1:407205-458217 GCF_000192225.1 Capnocytophaga sp. oral taxon 338 str. F0234 | reverse complement strand
AATTTTATGACAAGTATATCAGGCTGCAAGATAAAATGCTTTGTCATGATTGTCAAGAAGAATTGATAAGAATTAAGAAAAGATATTTATCAAATAAATTAATAAAAAAAATAGAGCCCTCGGAAGATCTAGATATGGATCTTATTGTAAATGCCCAAGATGTTTTCATAGAATGGTTGGACTCTATTAAGGTAAAGAAGATAAATTCAAAAAGATATAATGTGTATCTTTTTAACTTTTATGATAACAGATATGATAGCATACAATTAAAAGTAGCTAAAAAGAAAGACAGGTACATCATTGATGATATTATATTTTAAAATATTCAGATGGTAAAAATTTATTATTTTATTTCAGCGTGTTTATTGTTGTTTTCTTGTAACAATAACAACACCCAAGAAAACAACTATATTGAAAATGATATAGATACCATTGAGGAAGCAGATTATGTACAAGAAATAACCGATGAGAGGATTACAAGGGAAATAAAGGATAAGAATTATGTTATCTTTGTGGAACCAACCTTATTTTACCTTGATAGCCTAAAGAATGTGTCAAAAGATGATGATTTCTATACAACGGTAGACGATGCTACTTTTTATATGACAATGGCAAGCGATCTTGCATTAGAAAAAAGAATAGATACAATAAACATAAAAATAGGCGAAATCCTAAAAATAGGGGGAAAAATAATTCAGGTATCCAAAGACAATCCTTGGACATTGATTTTATACAAACAGGGCGGAAAGACAAAAGAATTATATCCTATAGAAATACAAATAGATGATAAAATTATTGACATTTTTTTCAATGAATAAGTCCGTATATCCTAACACAAATAAAACTTATAGTCAAGTCTCAAAGCCGCCTTTACGTATGAAAATAACAAATGATGGCGAAGGAATATTATATAAAAAACTGGTTGACAAAGAAATTGATAGTCCTAGATTCCCAGACAAAATGAGTGGATTAGGAATTATGCTAAATGATATTTGGGCGTATGAAATATGGATAAAAGAAATTAAAGAAGTGATTTATCCTTGGAGTCCAAACCATAAGTTCACTTATTTAACTTTAAATTTTATTTACTTTGATCATTTTGGCTTAGACTACCCTGATTTAGAGAAAAAAAGAGCTCCAAGTCCTTGGATTGCTTGGGACCACAATATTTTTTGGGAATGGTTTGTATTGCAACATTTTAGAGGTTATGTACCTTTTATTACTAAAGTTGAAAACTCTGAAAAAATATTGCTATGAATTATCTTGTATATTTTATTATTTCTTTTCTGTTTTTTTCTTGTAGTAAAAATATCAAAATATCCGAAATGGATAAATCTTACAATGCTAGAATTTTACAGATTATGAATGAAAACTCATCTTACAAGTTTAATTATTTCTACTATGAAATAAAAAACTATACCCATAAGGATTATAGCAAGGTAGCATATGAAATAGAAGATTTTGTTGATAATAGTTATATTTCATCTATTGCGAAAAATAAAAGAGCAGAGATATATTGCTTTTTTTATGAGAAAAGATGGTGGTATAGGAGAATTAACTTGAATGATACCGAAGAAATTAGCGATAATGGCTTAATTTACGATAGAGATTTAATCGCATTAGTTGAGTTCATATTAGATGAGAATAAAAATTATATTAAGAAAATTATTGTATATAATAAAGAAGAGATAATGTATGAAAGAAAAGAGATTTTGGATTAAGTATTAGTTATTTATACTGTAGTTTAGTTAAAATAGGTATTAGAAAATATCATATTGTATATTTTAAAGATAGAAATTTTGATATTAGTGAAGGTAGAAGCTCTATTCTTAAGTTTATGTCGTGTATTTAGGTATATTTTACCTCCTTTTTTCTTATCCTCACGTACAAATTGATAGATACTTTCGTGAGAAACCATCTCTACATCGGTTTTACCTTCTTCCTTTAGTTTTTTGTAATAACCTACAATTTGTTTGGGCGACCACTGCTCATTACAAATTTTATCTTTGACTATTTTCTCTATTTCAGAAGTAAATTTGCGCTTCTTAGAAAGTTGTTCTTTCTTCATATCAGCTATTTCTTAAGCTCTTAGAGGAGTGTATTTTTTACGTTCTCCACATCTTTTAGTCTCTCTGCTAATAGTTGATTCTGAGACTCCTAAACTTTCAGCTATAAATTTATTTGACTGATTTGTGTCAAGATGTGCTTTTATTATGTACCTTTGCTCCAAAGTTAAGTCTTTGTATCCTTTTGCCATTTTTATTTTATTTTTGAGGTGTCAAAATAATTTCATATATTTGCGCTCTGAAAATTAATGTATTATGGAATTATTTAAGGGACAAAGCCTCTTAGAGTTTACTGAACGCTTTAAAACAGACTTAGATTGCGAAGAATAGCTAGCTTCTTTAAAGTGGGAAGATGGATATTGCTGTCGCAAATGTGGTCATAAAAAATACCAAGTCAGAAAAGATTTTTCACGTACTTGTAATATCTGTGGAGATACGGAAAGTCCTACAGCTGGAACACTATTTCATAGACTAAAATTTGGGTTACGTAAAGCATTTTTTATATGTTTTGAAATGACAACTACAACTAAAGGGTTATCAGCCTCACAAGTTGCTTGTCGTTATGAAATTAGTCGTCAGACTGCACATTATTTTATGCAAAAAGTCCGTGAAGCTATGAAATCCAGTGAATCGCACAAAATGAATGATAGCGTTTAGGTTGATGAATTTACCATAGGAGGAAAAGAGGAAGGAAAACAAGGTTGAAGCTATGACACAAAGAAAAAGAAAGTTCTTTGTGCAATGGAACTTACTGACCCAAGGCAAAGTAAAGTGCTTTTACGCACTAAAAATACCTGATTTTTCCTCAAAATCATTACGAACAATATTTGACAAACATATTAGTAAAACAGCACAAGTTACTACTGACGAATGGAAAGGATATAAACCTATAAAAGACTTTAATATAACTCAAATTTCTAGTAATGATGGGAAGAATTTTCCTACATTACATAAGATAATACATCAAGTAAAGTCTTGGATACGAGGTATATATTCTTGGGTATCAGAATTTAACATAGACCGATATTTAGCGGAATACAGTTTTAGAATTAATCGCTCACAAAATAAAGATACTATCTTTAACAAATTAATGAAAAGAATTGTTGAGCGTTCTCCCGTTTCCCAAAGTCAATTAGTATGTAGCTAAATAGACACCTCAAACTATTAATTTCCAATCCATCATGAGTTTAAAAAGTTTCCTCGCCCGATTATGGGCTTATCGCATACGCAAAAACATAGATTTATGGGCGGGACAACCTATAACCACCCAAGAGAAAGTATTCCTTTCTCTTATCCGAAAAGCAAAAAATACCGCCTTTGGAAAGGATCATCATTTTGAGGAGATACATTCCTACAAGGATTTTGTAGTGCGAGTACCTATCCGTGACTATGAAGCTCTCACTCCTTATATAGAGCGAGTCAAAAATGGAGAATCCAATATCCTTTGGAAAGGGAAGCCCCTCTATTTTGCCAAGACCTCAGGTACTACCAGTGGGGCAAAATATATTCCTATAACGAGGGACTCTATGCCTTATCACATCCAAGCGGCTCGTGATGCTATTATGTGCTATATCGCACAGACAGGTAATGCAGAATTTGTAGATGGGAAAATGATTTTTCTACAAGGAAGTCCCCTCTTAGAAAAGAAAAATGGGATCCGACAGGGAAGGCTTTCTGGTATCTCTGCTCACTATGTACCTAAATACCTACAAACCAACCGTATGCCTTCATGGAAAACTAACTGTATAGAGGATTGGGAGACCAAGATAGACGCCATTGTTACCGAAACTATAAAGGAGGATATGACTGTTATCAGTGGCATTCCTCCTTGGGTACAAATGTATTTTGAGCGCTTGCAAGAGAAATCTCATAAAACAATTGGAGAACTCTTCCCTCACTTCCAATTATTTATCTATGGAGGGGTGAACTATGAGCCTTACCGACAAAAATTTGAGCATCTTATTGGACGTAAAGTAGATACAATAGAACTCTACCCTGCCAGTGAAGGCTTCTTTGCCTATGAGGATTCCCAAACAGAAAAAGGCATGCTTTTGCTCCTCAATTCAGGAATTTTCTATGAATTTATACAGGCAGACACTTTCTTTGCTGAAACCCCTAAGCGTATCCCCTTGAAAGATGTACAATTAGGAGTGAATTATGTGTTAATTGTATCCACCAATGCTGGACTTTGGGCTTATAATATGGGAGATACTGTGATGTTCACCTCTCTTACGCCTTATCGCATTGTAGTAACAGGACGTATCAAGCACTTTATTTCTGCCTTTGGCGAGCATGTTATCGGAAAGGAAGTGGAAGAGGCTCTTACCAAAACACTTACTACAGCAGGAGGTGAGGTCAGTGAATTTACCGTAGCTCCCCAGGTAAATCCACCAGCGGGGGAATTGCCTTACCATGAATGGTTTATTGAGTTTTCCGTTCTCCCTAAGGACATGGAAACCTTTGCTCATACCCTTGATACCGCCCTACAAGCACAGAATAGCTATTACAAAGACCTCATAGAAGGAAAAATCCTCCAACGACTCAAGATTACCTGTATCCCTAAGGGAAGCTTTTCAGAATATATGAAAGCACAAGGAAAATTAGGAGGACAAAACAAGGTGCAACACTTATCTAATGACCGACAAATAGCGGATAAATTAGTAAAAAATGAAAAGTATTTAGGAAATTCTTAAAGCAAACTATGCAAACCAATATCTCTATTACAGGAATGGGAAGCATTTCTCCATTAGGGGCTCAAAGAACTGCTATTTGGGAGAACTATCTCCGGGGCAAACCCCTATTAAGTGGTCAAATGGTGGGAAAAGAAGCTCTTCCTGTAGGAGCACTCAATAAGGAGAGTCGTAGCCATATCACCCAACTACAACAGGAGAATCCCAAATACAAAAACTTAGACCCTACCGTACTTTATGCCCTCTATGCTTCACGACAAGCCCTAAAGGAAGCAGGATGGAGCAAAGGAAAATCCTTCGGAGTGAACATAGGCTCCTCTCGGGGAGCTACAACCCTTTTTGAACAATACTACCGAGACTATTTGGAACAAGGTAAATGTGCTCCTTTAGCCTCCCCTACTACTTCTTTAGGCAATATTTCCTCTTGGGTAATGCAGGACGCTCAAGGACAGGGAGTGGCTCTCTCCCACTCTATCACCTGCTCTACCGCTCTACACGCTTTGCTCAATGCAGTAGCGTGGCTCCATGCCCAGATGGCAGAAGGGTTTCTTGTAGGAGGTAGTGAAGTTCCCCTAACTCCCTTTACCCTCTCCCAAATGAAGGCTCTTAAAATATATGGGAACCTCGGCGATACCTATCCGTCCCAGCCATTGCTTTTAGATAAACCAAAAAATACAATGGTGCTGGGAGAAGGAAGTGCTGTTTTTGCTGTGGAAAAAGGCTATAAACAAAATGCTTTAGCGATAATCAAAGGAATTGGTTATGCTACTGAAACCATTACCCATCCGGTAGCAATCTCTCCCGATGCACAAGCCTTGCAAAAGAGTATGAAACAAGCCTTACAGGGATTCTCCCCTTCTCAGGTGGACGTGGTCATCCCTCACTGTACAGGAACAATTAAAGGAGATCAAGCCGAGTATCATGCCCTAAAACAAGTATTCAGAGAACATCTCCCCTTACTCACCTCCAACAAATGGATGATAGGACATACCTTTGCCTCCAGCGGCGCTTTAGCCTTGGAAATGGCGATACTCATGCTCATTCATCAAACATTTTTAGAAATTCCTTATCTGCCTAAAACACCCACAAAACCTCTTCGTAATATATTGATCAATGCTACAGGTTTTGGTGGAAATGCCGTAAGTATCCTTGTTTGTCTTCCTTAGGAAAAGAATTTTACAGGAAAACAGCTAAAAAATTTTGTACAACCGATAATTTGTAGTACTTTTGCCAACTGAATTTTTCATAAATTAAAACCAACCCTAATGAATATTAGTAAAGAACAAATAGACGCTCTTAATGGCGTAATTACCTTAGTCATTGATAAGAATGATTATCAAAAAAATGTAGACGATGCCCTTAATAACTATCGTAAAAACGCTTCTGTACCAGGATTCCGTAAGGGACATCTCCCTATGGGAATAGTTAAAAAACAATACGGAAGAGCCATCCAAGTAGATGAAGTCAATAAGCTCATTAGTGATTCCCTTAACAAGTTTATCCAAGATGAAAAATTACAATTGTTAGGACAACCTATCCCTAAAGAGGATGCGCCACAGGTGGATTGGGATGGTGATTCACACACCTTTGTTTTTGAAATAGGCTTAGCTCCTGAGTTCTCTATTGACCTTTCTACTCCTATTAATTATTATGAAATAAAAGTAACTGATAAAGAAATAGAAACCCAAGTAGAACACCTTCGTACTCGCTTCGGAACACTTGTGCCTGCTGAAAAGGTAGCTAAAAACACTGAAATAAGTGGTACTTTCTTCAATGAGGCTGCAAATATAGATAAGGAATATACTTTCACTACTGAATCCCTCACAGATAAAGCATTTGAAAAATTGAAGGACAAAAAAGTAGGTGATCAGATTACGCTTTCCTCTAAGGAACTTTTCAAGGATACTCATGTACTCATGCAAGCCTTAGGGGTACCTCATGAAGTAGTACATACTCTGGATGTGGAACTTACCCTCACTATAGAAAATATTCAGGAAGTAGTATTAGCCACCTTAGATGAAGCTTTCTTTAATCAACTTTATCCCAATCAAAACATTACTACCGAAGAAGAGTTTCGTAAAAAAGTAGAAGAAGGTATTCGAGAAGAATTCACCACAAATGCAGATTCACGCCTATTAGATGATGCTACAGAGGTTCTTTTGGAGAAGACTTCCTTTGACCTACCTGCAGAATTCCTTAAAAAATGGATTCAAGTAACCAGTGAAAAGAAAATCACTGCTGAAGAAGTTGCTGAAGAATACAATCGCTCTGAAAGAGGATTACGCTACCAGCTTATTGAAGATAAAATACTTAAAGACAATCATTTGCAGGTTTCTTATCCAGAAATCCGTGCCTTTGCTGAGAGAGCTATTCGTGCTCAAATCGCTCGTTATGGACTCACTGATGTAGAGCAACCTCAGATAGATACCTTTGTAAATAATACCCTTAAGAATGAAGCAGAAGTGAATCGCATCCATAGGGAATTGGTGGGAGGTAAACTCATTCAGTTCTACAAAGAAAAAGCAAAACTTAATAAAATAGATATTGATGTGGATTCTTTCATAGAAAAATTCTATACCCATCAGCATCAACACTAATTAAAAAGAAATGAATTATTCAAAAGAATTTAAGAAATTTGCTATTGAGCATCAGGGGGTCAGTAGTACTTATTATGATGCCATTGTCAATAGCATGACCCCTTATATTATGGAAGAGAGACAATTGAATGTAACTCAAATGGATGTGTTCTCTCGCCTTATGATGGACAGGATTATTTTCTTAGGAACAGATGTTAACTCCCAAGTAGCCAATATCATACAAGCACAGCTCCTTTTCTTAGAGAGTCTTGATGCCCAGAAAGATATCCAAATATATATCAATTCTCCTGGAGGTGAAGTATATTCTGGGCTAGGTATTTATGATACTATGCAGTTCATTAAACCTCAGGTAGCAACCATTTGTACAGGATTGGCAGCTTCTATGGCAGCCGTGCTCCTCTGTGCTGGTGCTAAAGGCAAGCGTTCTGCTCTTCCTCACTCCCGTATCATGATTCACCAACCCTTAGGTGGCGCCCAAGGACAAGCCAGTGATATTGAAATTAATGCTCGTGAGATTCTCAAAATAAAGGAAGAACTCTCTCTTATTATCGCTAAACATTCAGGAAAGACTCTTCAGGAGGTTATTCATAGCTCCGATCGTGATTATTGGATGATTGCCAGCGAGGCTAAGGACTTCGGTATGATTGATGAAGTCCTCGAACGACAAAAATAACTTACTTTAATTCCCTTTTTAATAATATGAGTAAAACAGGTGAAAGTTGTTCCTTTTGTGGAAGGCATGCTAGTGCTGATATATTCCTTATCGCCAGTGGTGTGGAGCCCAATGTATTTATATGTAACTATTGTGTAGAACAGGCATATAACATTTGGATGTCCGAGCAGGAAAATAACAAACAAAGAACAACTACAGAACTCAGTCAAGACCTTCTTCTAAAGAAGCCTACCGAAATAAAGGCTTTCCTTGATCAATATGTTATCGGTCAAGAGGCGACCAAGAAAGTCCTCTCTGTTGCTGTATATAACCATTACAAGCGCTTGCTCCAGGAGAAAGACCAAGAAGAGGTAGAAATCCAGAAGAGTAACATTGTCATGGTCGGTCAAACTGGGACTGGGAAAACCCTTATGGCTCGTACCATAGCCCAAATGCTCAATGTCCCCTTAGCCATTGTAGATGCCACTGTATTCACTGAAGCAGGTTATGTAGGAGAAGATGTGGAAAGCATCCTCTCTCGCCTACTCCAAGCCGCTGATTATAATGTGGAGAAAGCCGAACGAGGAATTGTATTCATTGATGAAATAGATAAAATCTCCCGCAAAAGTGATAATCCTTCTATTACCCGTGATGTCTCAGGAGAAGGGGTACAGCATGCACTCCTTAAACTCTTAGAAGGTTCCATAGTGAATGTCCCTCCAAAAGGAGGACGTAAGCACCCTGACCAAAAGTATATTGAGGTCAATACCGAACATATCCTCTTTATAGCAGGAGGAGCCTTTGATGGAATAGAACGCATCATTGCCCGCCGTATGAACCGACAAGCAGTAGGCTATAACTCCTCCAAGGAAACAAAAGTAGATGATAAGAATCTCTTGCAGTATATTACCCATAAGGATTTAAAAGATTATGGGCTTATTCCTGAAATTATTGGACGCTTACCTGTACTTACTTATATGGATCCTTTGGATAAGGAGACCCTACGCATGATCCTCACTCAGCCTAAGAATGCCCTTGTAAAACAATATATAAAGCTTTTTGCCATGGATGGTATAACCCTTTCCTTTGAAGAAGATGCTCTGAATTTTATAGTGGAAAAAGCCTTAGAGTATAAGCTCGGTGCTCGTGGATTACGCTCCTTATGTGAGAGTATCCTTACAGATGCTATGTTCAATCTTCCTAGTACCAATGAGAAAACACTGGTAGTTACTCGCTCTTACGCTGAGGACAAGCTCAATAAGTCTGGCTTTACGGAACATCTGTTAAGTGCATAATCTTAAAAGTTTTCATAGTTTTCTAAAAGCTCTTCTCTTGGCTTTAAGGGGGAGCTTTTTTCAATAAATAAGATCAGAAACTAATTAAATAACTATTAAATGAAAAAAATTGCTTTGCTATTACTGCTGCTCCTTATAGGAGTAGTCTCTTGTAAAAATTCCTCTACTGGGAGGATCATCCCTCAAAAAGAAATCACCAATGAAATTTATTTTGCACAGAAGCCTATAGTCTCCGCTCATCGTGCAGGTAAAGGCATAGCAGGTTATCCTGAGAATTGCTTGCAAACTATTGAATATCTATCCAAAAAAGGCATTCATAGTTTTGAAATTGATATTTTTGAGAGCACAGATGGTGACTTATTCCTCATGCACGATGATAAACTTGGACGTACTGCCACAGGGGAAGGAATTGTCTCCCAACTTAGTACCCAGGAACTCCTCAAAGAAAGGCTCAAAGATGATTTTGGCAAAGTCACTTCTTACCAAATTCCCATGCTTAAGGAAGTACTCGCTTGGTGTAAGAAACATGGCGCTTACCTTATGTTGGACTTCAAAAAGGGGATCTCTTACCAGAAGGTAGCCAATCTTGTACGTGCTGAACAAATGCAAGGACAAGTAGTACTCATCAGCTATAATGTAGCTCAAGCAGAAGAACTTTATAAGGTAGCTCCTGAAATGCTCCTTTCTGTAACTGTACGTAATGATGATGAGCTCAATCGTATTCTTGCCACAGGGATTCCTAAGGAGAAGCTACTTGCTTTCACAGGGATACATCTGCCTGAGGATAGCCTTTATAAGCGCCTCAATGAGCTAAGAATACCTGCCATACTTGGTACATTAGGTAACTTAGATAAGCGTGCAGCTGCCAAAGGAGATCATCTGTATAATGAATGGGCTAAAAAAGGTATTCAAGTATTCTCCACTGACCGCCCTCTCGCACTCTCCTTCTAAAAAATTCTTTATCATATATAGAAAAATAGCTCTCCTTTTCTTTAAGAGAGCTATTTCCTTTTTATATATCTAAATCTATTGGTAAGTATAGAACCATATATTACTATCTTTCACACTTGTCCAGAGCACATATCCTGAACCATCATCATACATCGTATAAGGAGCATTCCTTGTAAAGGTATCTATCAATGAAGACAAATAGCTAAATGCCGTCCAATTGGTATTCTGAGGAAGCTTCCCCTTATCTATCATATTCATTTGTGCAATATTACAAGGGACAGGCAAGAAATCTATATTATATACCGAACTTACATTACTGCTACTTCCTCCTGAAGTTGGTGTTCGGGTAAAATAGAAATGAAAGCCTATGTTATTCCCATTCTTTCCAAAATAAATGGTATTTCCTAATATATCCTTTACTCTGGCACCATTTACTATTCGAGTACGACTTCTTACACTATTATAAACTGTCAGAACACTATTTGATACATATCCTGTAGCGAACTGTATCATAGTACGATTCCTTGTAAAGTCATAAGGAAGTATTGCGATGGCTGGGGTAGTTACGAAAGTGATCTGGGCATTCTTAGCACTTGTTAAGCGATACTGAGAACCATCACCTTTAATATCAGTCATTTCATAAGGAGCATTCTGTATAAGTGCTTCTACAATAGGATAGAGATTATTGAATACATTCCAGTTAAGGCTACGTATTCCCTCTACTATATTCACTTGGTTTTCTTTGCCTGCTACAGGAAGAAAATCCAAAGTATAACGGGTAGTTGCATCTTGATAAAAACGAAAGGTAATACCTGCCTCTCTTGCATCAGATCCCAAACGTATCTGAGGAGAAGTACTATAAGAGGCACTACTATAGGTAAAGTTCCTATACCGTTCATAGAGCTTACTGAAAACGGTATTACTACTGCATCCATCATCCACTAAACTAAGAATTAAGGACTTCGTTTGGAAATTGTATGGTAAAGTATATACTAAGGTTGTTTTTACACTTCCGTCAGAGGAAGAGAGTTCCTGATTATCATCGGAGATATAGAACTCTGTAAAGATTTTCCCTCCAATCTCAATAGGTTCATATAACTTTAATCCCTTATCGGTATATACAAATGCCTTCTGATAGATAGTAGTTCCCTCACTTATTACAAACTGATGATTAGTAGGGTGAAGGACAAGGTTCACTTGTTTTCCATTGAGGGTAATAGGAGCAATTCCCACTGTTTTCATTTGGGAGGCTCGAGAACGTATTTTATTCAGATAAGAGGATTTATCTCCCTGAAAGCGTACAAGTGTCATTAGGTTATTGGAGCGTTTTCCCTTAAGGGTAAATACCTCTTTTTCGTAAGACTGTATCTCATATTGATTATCCCCTACCTTCCCATGAGGATTCAAAAATGAAGGCTCTACAAAGTAGTGTAGCACTTCATTATAAGTATCAAAGGAAAGAATAGCCTTTTCATTAAAGCTCAATGAATAATCGGAAGTGGTTTCTGTTGTATTCACTTCAGAGGAAGCCTTTACTTTTCCTCCGGCAAAAGAGACAAGAAAATTATACCCTCCATATTGCTGATTATCACCAGCATATACTGTAAGCAACCATCCATTAGGAGCTTCTTCTAAAGCCTTTGTATATTTGGTAATAGTCTCTCCTGTTCGCTTCACATAACTATTCCCTTTGCCATATACGGCTTCTTCTTTTTGATCACAAGCAGCAAAAAAAGCACATGAGACCAATATATATACATATTTTTTCATAAATTACCATTCAAATTGAGTAAAATCTTTATTTTGCAAATTAGCATGTCGCCTATGGATTTCCTCTCGTAAGGCATCAATATCAATACTCCATTCTCCCTTGAGATAGCCTCTAACCATTCCTATCTTCTTCAGAAGTATTTCCTTTCCTGTATACTGAGCAGAAGTATTATTCTTCCCATCGGCTTTGTCAAGTTCTTCTTCCCAGATATATCCTTTGCGAAGTATTCCTGTCCTCCAAGTATTATAAGCAGTATCATCCAACCCATCTCCATCAGTATCCTTAGTAGTATCCGTGGTTTCACACCCACATTGATTTTTCTGATAGTAGATGATATAGCGAGCTATAGTCTCCACAAAATCCTCATGGATATTATCACTGGCATACGCACTGATAAATCCTGATTTAAGATAAGTATTTCCTGCCCAAGAGCGTTGCCAAGCGCCTCCTTTATAATCGGCAATGGATAACTTTTCAAATTCTTTAGGGACTATTTTAACCTGTTCCAATAAGTGAGAGGATTCATGATAGATAAGCCGTAGTACACGGTTATCAATATTCATAATTTCTGTAGGATCGGAGGTTGTAGGGTCAATATTATTAACACCCAGCATTTCTATTTTTACAGCATTGGTAGCCAGCCCATTATAAGCAGTACCTACGTCTGAGAAAGCACGAGAACCTATGAATACTAATTCCTTAGGAGAATAATTCTGTAAGAATCCCTTAGGAGTAAGCATGGTATAAGGCTCATAATACATGTATTTGAGGAAATTAGCCATTTCTAAGGCTTTCTGAGCAGAAGGAGGTGCCACATAACGGAACATATTTCGGCTGACATCATTCTCTGAAAATCGGTATACAATACGTACATTATAGGGTTGGGTAAATTTTTCAATGATATACCTATCCAATTCTGTACGGTTCTGTAGTTCTTCTTTAGTGGTAAGTTGTACCACACTCTCATCACTTTGAGGCTTGTCCTTACTACAAGCCAATGTGAAAAGGGCTATGATAAGAGGTATATATAATTTTTTCATTTTCTTATATTTTAATTTATCTTTCATTCTGTTGCATACCTGCAGCTACTACATCTACAGGTAGGGGGAGGGTACGCCTCTTATCATCTTTGGAAAGAATAGCCTTTACATAGGCAGTGCCTTCATTATCCAACTGATGACGGTATATCTCTATCCCATAACGGCGAATATCATACCATCGTAATCCCTCTCCAAGAGTTAATAATCTGCGACATTGTAGGAGGAAATGTAATAGGTTCTCCTGCTCACTATCAATTGAGAAAGCAGGATAGAGATGTTTCTTTTGAGTGGCATGGCTGAGCATGGTAGTGGTGTCATAGCTGGAATACTCTATATGTTGGTACCCTGTATTAATCTCATTCTGAGTAAACTGAGTACCTGCTGTAAGGTATCCTTTGGTAAAGAGATTAAGGTCACTTATAGCCCCCACATAATTTTTCTGTAATATACGAGCCTCTGCACGTACCAGAAGAGTTTCATCAGTGGAGAAGAGGACAATCTGAGAGCGATTATTCACATAAGTAGGATATTTTGTATAAGTATACTTACTTATCTCTGTGCGGTAGCGTTCAAAAGCTTTATCCTTGTAGTTATTCTGCCAAAGGTTATTTTCTGCACGGAATGTCTCACGTACAGAAATAGCAGCTCCATGAGTAAAGCGAGCAACGGCAGTCCCGTCTATATAGGAAGTAGCGTTGGTATGCACGGTTGCTAAGAAGATATTGGCATCAAGGTCATCTCGAGTATATTCTTTAGCATGAGGATCCTCACTGGATAGCGCCTGAAAAGTTCCCCAATTACGTAAGGTAGTGGGAGTCTCCACACCCCCTAAGGCTTGAGTAGCCATTGCCTCTGCTTGATCCCATTTTTCATAATAGAGATAGAAGCGTGCCGCAAAAGCTTGTGCTGCTCGCTTATTAAAATGTAGTTTAGGTACCTTATAATAACTATCATTGATAAGTTCAAGTCCCTGAATAAGGTCTCTCTCAATACGTTGGTATACATCAGCCACCGTATTACGGGAGCGTTCAGCCTTGAATTCATTGATACTTTCTTCCAAATAAGGAACTCCTAAGTCTGTATTACTAGTTTGTGTATTATAGTGCTTCCCAAAAAGATTCACCAGAATAAAATGAGCATACGCACGTATGACCAAAGCTTCGCCTTTAGAGGCTCTAAGTTCAGGAGTATTTTCTCCCAAGTTCTCAATAGCTTCCAGAGCCACATTGGCATGATAAATCATAGAATAGTTATCACTCCATATATTACGAAGCCCATCACGAGCTCCATATTCATGAAAATTCTTATCCCAGTACACCAGTTCACTAATGAAAGGTAGAGTGCGCCTATTACCCTCTCCTATATCATCAATGTTATCAGAGGAAAATTCAGTAACCAAAGCTGTAGTACGGTTAGGATAAGCACTTACTAAGAATTTTTGTATCTTATCAGCAGAATCAAGTTCCACTCGGTTATCAGGATTTTTATCTAAAAACTTATTACACCCCACCAAAGAAAAGAGGAGTAAAGTAATGAAGTATATTTTATTTTTTTTCATATCTGTCATTTTAAAATGATTATAAACCTACACGTAAGCTAAAGGTAATTTGTTTAGGATTCGGAATAAAAGTACTCCCCCCTGAGAATTCAGGATCAGCTCCATTGAGTTTTTTATCTGCATAAAGTAGAAAGAGGTTGGTCGCTTGTAATTTCATACCCAATCGTTTCACTTTCATTGCTTTAACAGTATCTCTATCAAAATCATACCCAACAGAAACTTCCTTCAGGCGAATAAAATCTCCTTTGGCGATGCGCACATCCGAGTAATTATAAGCAGTATAGGCATATTGTAGGTTAGGCATCATATCACGCTGATAGGAGGAAGCTATCACAGGCACATTGGTACGGTTTTCATCGCCAGGTTGCATCCAGCGATTGGTAAACTCCTTAGGCATCGCCAAAGCATCATTATCATAATTGGACTTGAAAGCAGTGGGCAAGCGCAATACATTTCCAAAGGAATAGGTAACTAATATATTAAGGGATAGTCCTTTGTACCTAAAGAGATTGCCGAAACTCCCTACATCGGTAGGCTTGGTAGTTCCTGAATATTGCAAAAAATCTAGATGATCTCGTTGGTCAAAACGAATACCATCAATGGTAGTATTCCCATTAGAATCAGAAAAAGTAGGTAAACCATCGCTATTAAGCCCCCTGAAGGGAATGGAGAAGATAGAACTCACAGGATACCCTTCTTTAGAGAAACCACTACCACGTACCATATCAGTAATAGAAGCATCTACATAAAGTTTGGTGATTTTATTCTCATTCTTTGCGTAAATAAAAGTGGTTGTCCAAGAGAAATCCTTAAGCTTAATATTCTGTGTCTCGAGACTGAGATCCACTCCGTAGGAATGCATCTGAGCTACATTCCCTACACGTACTACCGTTCCATTTAATCCCTGTGTAGGTACACGCCCAATAAGGTCATAGTTATTACGAGTATACCCGTCAAGAGCAAAATTAATGCGGTTCTTAAGGAATCCCATCTGTACTCCAAGATTAAGTTCCTGTTTTTTCTCATAAGTAAGGTCATGATTCGCAGGGTCACTCACTTTCAAGGCTGTTTCCCGAGTGCGATCATTACTACGCCAAGGAATATCTCCTATGATTTTCACTAAGGAAGTATTGGCAGAAGGGCTCTCAGGGGTTACCCCAAAAGAAACTTTGAAGGAGAGGTTAGAAAGTGGTTGGAGTTTATAGAAGAAATCCTCCCTTGTAACATTCCAAGTAAATGCTACGTTCCAAGTAGGCATCCAGCGGATATAGCGTGATTTGGCAAACTTGTTCGTACCATCATAACGTAGCGTTCCATTAAATATATACTTATCTTTATAGCCATATATAGCATTGGAGAAAAAAGCCACATTACGAGTAGTGGTACGTGTTACTGTATAATAATAAGGAGAACTACTCTCTTGAATTTGCTTGAATGCTTCATAAGAAAAATAAGAGATTTCTCCCATATCATACATCAAACCAAAGTTCTTCCCCCAGTCTTTACTGCGATAAGTATCATTGGTTTCCATTCCTCCAAAGAGTTGTATCTTATGGATTCCCCTTCCAAAAGCATCCTTATAGCTAAGGGTAGCTCGGAAATCCTTTCCATTGAGTAGGCTTTCACTTTTCTCACGAATACCTCCTTGAGGGAGCACGGTACGCTTTACGTCAAAATCATCATAAGGATCTTCATACAAGAACTCATTATTATTAATCATATTAAGATTATCCATTGCCCGATATGCCCTTGCTAAGTTGGAGTTTTCTGTTTGGTTAAGCTCTTGGGAGATACTTTGGTACTTAATAGCTCCAAGTGCTGTCGCCTCTATTTTAGGAGTAACCTGCCAGGAGAGGCGACCTTGTATTTTGATATCTCCAATATTGGTGTGGGTATAATTATTCTCAAGTTCCTCAAAAATATTCATCTGTGCATAACGATAGCGATAATACTGAGTAGGATCAAGTGTTCTAGATGCATTCAGAGCATAAGAATAAGGGTTGAGTCCAAACTCTGTGGAAACTTTTCCTGAAATAGGATCTACACTACCTGGCGTTTTCCCTTGCCGATATGCTCCATTAACAATTACATTGAAGGTTACTTTATTACTAATTTTGTAGTTAGCATTAAGGTTAGCTGTATAACGGTCACTATTGCTATACTTCATCCACCCCGGATCTGTAAGGACACTTACAGAGGCATAGTAAGAGGCTTTATCAGTACCTGTGGAGAGACTTACTGCATGATTTTGCATGACCCCTGTCTCAAAGAGCTTGGAGAACCAGTCCGTGTTACGCCTTTCAGCTGCTTGCAAATAGGCTGTTTTAGCTGCTTCCGTATTATCTAATCCGAAGTTCCCATCAGCGCCTGCCGTATTGAGTAGTTCGTACATACGGGCAATTTCTCCTTTATTCTTACGATTGGTAAGTGTTTCATAGGAAAAATTCCCTCTTCTGAGCATTTCCATGAAAAAATCCATCTGCTCCTGAGAATTCATGATGTTAAAATTACTATAGGAAGGAATCATACGGAAAGTGGACTCATTGGTATAAGTAATACTACTGGTGCCTTTTGATCCTTTGCGTGTAGTAATAACAATAACACCCGCCACCGCACGAGGACCATAGATAGAAGTTGCTGAAGCATCCTTAAGCACACGGAAGGAAGCGATATCATCCGAGGAGAGTCCTCCCAAAGCTGACGCTATAAGTGTTTTTGCATCAGAGGAAGAAAGAGCATCGGGGGAAAGTTCCACTCCATCATCAAGAATAACCCCATCCACTACCCATAGGGGTTTGCTTGTCCCATAAATGGAGGAGGGACCTCGCACATTGGTGCGCGCTACTCCTTCAGAAGTAGCAGGCTGAGCAGTAGTTGTTTGTTGCTCCATCACTACATCCAACGTGGAGGATTGTCTCACTGTACGTTCAAGAGTTCTCATCCCTAAAAAAGAAAAGACGAGAATATCTCCTTCCTTAACATTCATGGTATACCTACCATCTGTCCCTGTTAGAACATTAACAGCAGGATTCTCTTTCAGGGAAACACTCACCCCTACTAAAGGGACTCCTTGCTGATTGCTCACAAGACCGCTAATTTTCTTCTCTTGCGCAAAAGTATGAATCACTCCAAACAGGAAAAATAATAAGTAAATGCTTATTTTAATTCGCATAAAATTAGTTTTTTATTTTGCCCGCAAATATACAAAAATATGTCATACAAAAAATAAATTTTTCCATTATCATTAACAAGAACATTATTTTAAAACCATTCTAAATATACTAATATTATAAAATGATTTATAAATAAGATTTTTTATAAAAAATGTGTTTTTATTTGAGAATCATTCCATTTTTTACTTGAAATCCCAAATGCAAAATATTTTTCTTAAATCAAAAAGGCTATATCCTGATTATTTTGTATTTTTGTCTTCTCAAGTTTAAGAATTATGAATATTGTTTTACATCACTTGAAACCTTCTTACATGTCCACACAGGAGGTTACCCCTTCGGATATCTACTTACAAGAGAAAGTTACCTTCAATGAGGGCAAGCATTATCTTATCAGGGCACAATCGGGTCATGGGAAAACATCTCTATTGAATTTCTTATATGGAGAGAGTTATGCTTATAATGGAACCATTATTTATAATGGAGAAGAACACCCCAAGAACCTCTTCTCATACCGAAGAAATAAGCTCAGCTACCTGTTTCAAGATCTAAAACTTTTCCCTACACTTACTGCTATGGAGAATATACAACTAAAGAATAGGATCACCTCATACTTTTCCAAAGAACAAATAGATGATCTTTTTGAAGAAATAGGATTGGCTCATAAGCGAAAAGCACTCCTCTCTACCCTATCCTTAGGGCAACGCCAGCGCATAGCTTTCTTACGCACCTTAGCTCAACCCTTTGAAGTTCTCCTGTTAGATGAGCCTTTTAGCCATTTGGATAATGCCAATACCATGATCCTAAAGGAAATCCTTAAGAGGGAACTCTCCCAGAGGGGAGCTTCTCTATTACTTACCTCCCTTGAAGCCAACACTCTGCTAAATTATGATAAAGTATTAAACCTATAGAAAACTACCATGTTACGGAAACTCCAGCAAAAAACCCTTATAAAATCACAATTATTGGCTTATGCACTTGCTTTAATAGTAGGGACAACACTGTTAATGGTTATATTTCAGCTTTACAAGGATGTAAAGCCTATCCTAAAAGAACAAACAGATGTTTTCTCTAGCAAATATGCGGTAATAAGTAAGAATATTTCTGCTTTTAAGACTTTTAATAAAGAAAGCATTTACTTTACTCCTGCTCAGCAAGAGGCTTTACGTAGAGAATCCTTTGTCAAGAATGTAGTTCCTTTCACGGTAGCCACCTTTAAGATAGGTGCCTTTACCACTGAAGGAGAGGGTATCCCTCTATTCTATACAGACCTGTTCTTTGAGAGTATTCCTAATAAATATCTGGATATAAATCCTGAGAATTGGCTTTGGGATTCTACTCGTTCTTTTGTACCCATAATTATTCCTGAAAATTACCTCTCCTTATATAATTTTGGCTTTGCAGAAAGTCAAGGACTCCCTGTATTCTCTAAGGGAATGATCAGCCAAATTCCTTTCCAATTGCGACTCTCCGGTAATGGTAAAGAAAAGACTTTCTCCAGCCATATTGTGGGGTTCTCCAGCAAAATCAACTCTATCCTTGTCCCAGAGGATTTCCTTATGTGGGCTAACCAAACCTATGGTACACCTTCCAACCGGTGTTCTCGCCTCTTAATAGAGTTTCATGACCCTTCTGAGCAGCGTATCCTTGCTTATTTTAATGAACACAATTACACCATTAACAAAGATGAATTAGAACTGAGTAAAATGAGCTTTTTCTTTACATCCGCCCTATGGGGGATAGTAGGTATTGCTGTGCTTATTATCCTACTGGCTATAGGCATCATTCTCTTAAGTATTAACCTTATCATGCAACGCAACAAAGAACAAATTACCTCTCTCTTTATTATTGGCTATACTCCTACAGAGATCGCTCGCTATTATCAGTGGGTGATAACCTTAGTAACACTTATAGGTATAGGTCTTTCTTTCTCCCTAAGTTATTATCTTAGAATTTTATATATGAAAAGGTTTGAAAGTCTGTTCTCTATTACCTCTACAGAATCTCTACTTTCTATCATTGCTCTTACGCTGATGATCTTTTTTATTTTATTCTTTCATATAATGATTGTCAGGATGATAAAAAATATAGTTACTCCAAAAAAGCACCTATGACCCACCAAAACAAAGAGCAGAGATTACTAAGATAGATCTCTGCTCTTATTCTATATTATTCTGTGAATCAATGCTATATTTCTCCTTTTTCTACTGCTTCCTTAAGGGCATTCACCGTTATATCTAAGTCGGAATAGGAAAGGGCATCATTAAGAAAATAACTTTCATAACCACTAGGGGGTAAGTAGATCCCTCGAGAGAGCATCGCATGGAAGTATCTCTTAAAGCGATTATGATCTGCCTTCTGTGCTGAGGAAAAATCGGTTACAGGCTCCTCAGAGAAGAACACAGAACACATTGATCCAAAGCGATTTACCTGACAAGGAATTCCTCCTTCAGTAAGCACTTTTCGGATACCCTCTTGCAAATAAGCGGTTTTTTTATCTAAACTTTCAAATACTTCAGGATGATTTTCTATCTCAGTGAGCATTGCCAGTCCTGCACTCATAGCAAGCGGGTTACCACTGAGCGTACCTGCCTGATATACGGCTCCTTGAGGAGCTAAGTGATCCATAATTTCTGTACGTGCAGCAAAGGCAGCTACAGGCAAGCCTCCTCCTATCACTTTTCCGAAAGTAACCATATCAGCTCGAATGCCTAAGACTTCTTGAGCTCCTCCTTTAGCCAAACGAAAACCTGTCATTACCTCATCTAAGATAAGGAGTGTTCCTTGTTCATCACATAAGGAACGAAGAGCTTCCAAGAATCCTTTCTGGGGCAATACACAGCCCATATTTCCTGCAATAGGTTCTACGATAATCGCCGCAATTTGCTTAGGATGTGCTACAAAGAGTTCCTTTACCGAATTAAGATTATTATACTGAGCAAGTAGGGTATCCTTAGCGGTACCTTGGGTTACCCCTGGACTATTAGGTACCCCGAAAGTAGTCGCTCCACTCCCTGCCGCTATCAGAAAAGAATCTGAATGTCCATGATAACAGCCCGCAAACTTAATAATTTTATCTCTTTTGGTATAGCCACGTGCTAAGCGGATCGCACTCATACATGCCTCTGTGCCACTATTAACAAAACGTATCTTATCCACATTAGGTACCATAGAAAGTGCTTTTTCGGCAATCTGAGTCTCTACCTCAGTAGGCATTCCAAAGGAGGTACCCTTTTTAGCGCGTTCAGTAACTGACTTAATCACAGGAGGGTAAGCATGTCCAAAAAGCAATGGTCCCCATGAGGCAATATAATCAATAAGTTTATTCCCATCGGCATCATATAGGTAAGCTCCCTCAGCGCGTTCTACAAAAACAGGGGTTCCTCCTACAGAGTTAAAAGCACGTACGGGGGAATTAACTCCTCCTGGTAACACCTGTTGGGCTGCTTGAAACAGCTCACTACTTCTTTTGTATATTAACATGTTTCTATCATCTTTATTTCTTGGTGCAAAATTACAAATTTAATTTTACTTTTTTTCACTACCTTTGCATTAAAAATTAACACTATAGTTTCCTCTATGATTCACACCTATATCACCCAGCTTGACATCCTTTATCACTCTGGCAAAGCCACTGAACACTCTTATCGCCCTGAACTCACCTCCCACTTCTACCGAGGAGAAGAACTCCTGCACTACGCCACCATAGGCAAATACCTGCGAGAGCTACACCTCTTAGAAAGTCCCCAGCTACAAACCCTCATCACCTCTTTCCCCATAGCAGGAGGAAACACCATTACCGAAATAAAATGGGTAGATACTAGGCAAAAAGACAAAGGCAACGTATATATCAACGATACCCAATACTTTCAAGACGTACCCCTCAAAGCATGGGAAGCCTACATCGGGGGCTACCAGCCCGCCAAAAAATGGCTCAAAGATCGCAAAGGTCATATCCTGAACTATGACGACATTATGCACTACCAGCAGATAATTGTTGCTCTAACTAAAATGCAAGAAGTCATGAAAAATTAACAATTAATCCTTTATCATTGGTAATAAAATTTGTATTTTTGCCCTTAAAATGACATCATGTATCCTACGGTTACTCTTTTAGAATACATCATTCAGCCATGTAAAAGTACTCTCCTTTCGGACTATCACAAGGAGCCTATCCCGCAAGCCTGCCTTTGCTCCTAAGTTCAAGGATTTCCTACCTCTTACAGAAAAACAAGAGTGCTGTGGAATATTTTTTATAGAAAACCTTTAATAATGATTAATGCCAACAGTAATTAATACTATCGTTATTCACCCATTAATCATTAAACATTAATCATTGAATTCGTGTTACAAACATTAGCTATTAAGAACTTTGCCCTTATTGAGGATATCAAAATGAATTTCTCCAAAGGTTTTACTATTATCACAGGGGAGACAGGCTCAGGGAAGTCTATCCTCTTGGATGCACTTGCTTTGGTTTTAGGAAAGCGAGCCGACCTCAGTGCCCTGAGAAATCCTGAAGAGAAATGCATCGTGGAAGCTGAATTTTCCATAGGAAACTATGCTTTAGCCGATTTTTTCAAAGAAGAAGAACTGGATTATGAACCACTAACTATCATTCGTAGGGAAATACTCCCTTCAGGAAAATCCCGTGCTTTTATTAATGACAGTCCTGTTACCTTGGATGTGCTCTCAACACTGGGAAAAGCACTCATTGACATCCATTCCCAACATGATACTCAACAGCTCAGCGAGGAGGATTTCCAGTTTTTCCTTATAGATTCCTTAGCTGAAGACACCTCTCTTTTGCAGGAATACCAAGCCGCTCTGAAAATCTATAAAAAAGAAGCCAAAAAGCTCCAAGAACTTTTAGATTTCCAGCAGAATACCCAAAAGGAACATGATTATAATACTTTTATATTAGAAGAGTTACAGGAAATAGACTTAGAAGAAGGCATGCAAGAGGAATTGGAAACTTTCTATAACCAAGCTTCCAATAGTGAATCCATTAGGGATCATCTTTCCGAAGCTGCCAATACCTTGGCAGAAGAAGAATATGGTATTATGACACAAATGCGAGAGCTTTCCTCCCTCTTCTCCACCCTTAGTAGCTATTCTCCTCAGTATAATGAACTCTATGAGCGTATAGATGCCGCATATATAGAGCTTGATGACCTCGCCCGTGAAGTATACGACTTAGCAGAAAACGTAGAGTTTGACCCCAAGCAGCTCGCTCGTGCACAGAAGAAACTCCAAAAACTCTATGACTTACAGAAGAAGCACAAGGCTAACACCGTAGAAGAACTTATTGCCATTAAGGAAACTTTACAGGCAAAGGTCTCCCAAATGGAGAATATAGAAGAGGATATTGCTCTTAAGCAAAAAGAAGTAGACAAAGCTTTTCAAGCCCTTAATACCATTGCTCAGAAACTCCATAAGGTACGGGAGAAAGTACTTCCAACCCTTATTAAGAGCCTACAGACAACCTTGAAGGATTTAGGAATACCTAATGCTCAATTCCAAATCAGCTTAACTCCCACAGAACATTATCTTACCAAAGGCAATGACACTCTTTCTTTCCTTTTTTCAGCCAATAAAGGGGGACACTTTGGGTTGCTTAAGAAAACTGCCTCTGGAGGAGAACTATCCCGCATCATGCTTGCTATCAAGCATCTCCTCGCCTCCAAGATAGCCCTACCAACAATTATTTTTGATGAGATAGACACGGGAGTTTCTGGAGAAATAGCTCACAAAATGGGAGAAATTATGAAGCAGATGAGTCAAAATAGACAGGTATTTGCTATCTCTCATCTACCACAAGTAGCCAGTAAGGGAGATGCTCACATTAAAATATACAAAACAGATATTGCTGGACGTACTACGACCTTGTTCAAAAACCTATCCCCTGAAGAGCGTGTGGAGGAAATCGCTCAAATGCTCGGTGGTAAGGACATCACTGACTCTGCCCGCACACATGCAAAAGAGTTGTTAGGAAGCAAAAAGTGAAAAATACCCTTATCATCAGGGAGCCTATAGTTCTCTACAAGGAACTACAAGCCCTCTTAATAGGCACAAGCTAAAGTTGCCGAATACTTGTAAGCGAATATATACCTCGCACTAGCGAATGAAATCTGTGGAACTGATGCAGAAGGAACAAATCACCTACTTATCTCAAACTCATATTAACTTTTCACTATTACTCTTTACCTTTTACTTAAATCAATGAATCTTTTATCTGTAGAAAACATATCTAAGGCATTTGGAGAACGTATTCTCTTCCAAAATGTGTCCTTTGGCATTAACAAAGACCAAAAAATAGCCCTTATTGCCAAAAATGGCGCTGGGAAGAGTTCTCTGTTACATATCCTTACTGGGCAAGATACGCCCGACACGGGACAGGTAATCACTCGTAATGGCTTACAAATAGGCTTTCTTTCACAAGAGCCTGAGTTACCCCAAGAACTTACTATTGAGGATTTTATCTTTAGGGGAGAGAATCCTATCTTAAAAGTTATTCAGCAATATGAGCATGCCTTAGAACATCCTGAGAACGAAACACAATATCAAAGAGCCTTTGAGGCAATGGAGCGCCATGAGGCTTGGGATTTCGAAACCCAATACAAGCAAATCCTTTTCCAGCTGAAACTCACTGACCTACACCTACCTATTAAGCATCTTTCAGGAGGACAACGTAAAAGGCTTGCTCTTGCCAATGTCCTGATCAGCAAGCCCGATCTTATCTTCTTAGATGAGCCTACCAATCATCTTGATCTTGAGATGATTGAGTGGTTGGAGAGCTTCTTTGCTAAGGAAAAGATGACTCTTTTTATGGTTACTCACGACCGCTATTTTCTGGAACGTGTATGCAATGAAATTCTAGAACTTGACGGAGGTACCCTCTACAGTTACAAGGGAAATTACAGCTATTTTCTAGAGAAAAAACAACAGCGCCTACAACAAGAGCAAGCCTCTCAGGAAAAGGCAAAGAACCTATATATCCGTGAATTGAACTGGATACGCCGACAACCCAAAGCGCGTACCACCAAGAGCAAATCCCGGATTGATGATTTTGCCCTCATTAAAGAACAAGCCCAAAAACGCCGGCGCGAACATGTAGTAGAGCTTGAGATAGCCATGCAACGCTTGGGTAGCAAGATTATTGAACTGCATAATGTTGTGAAGAAATTCCCAGAGAAAGCTATTTTGAACCGCTTCTCTTACGTCTTCAAGCGAGGAGAACGGGTAGGTATCATTGGAAAGAATGGCACAGGAAAAAGTACCTTCCTGAACCTCTTAACTGGAAGAACTAAGCCCGATGCTGGAAAAATTATAATTGGAGAAACTGTGCAATTTGGCTACTATACCCAACAAGGGATTGAGATAAATCCACAAGAGAAAGTCATAGATGTGATTAAGAAATATGGTGAATATATTCCTTTGCTCAAAGGACGTACACTTTCGGCAGCACAGCTCTTGGAACGATTTCTCTTTGATCGCAAGAAACAATATGACTACGTGGAAAAACTCAGTGGAGGAGAACGTAAGCGCCTATATCTCTGTACTGTACTGATTCAAAATCCTAATTTCCTGATTCTGGATGAGCCTACCAATGATCTGGATATTGTAACTTTGAATGTATTGGAGGAATTCCTGTTGGATTATGAAGGATGCCTTGTCATTGTTTCCCATGACCGCTACTTCATGGATAAGATTGTGGATCACCTCTTTGTTTTCAAAGGAGAGGGTGAGGTACAGGACTTCCCTGGCAATTACTCCGATTATTTTGTCTATGAGCAATCCTCTCCTAAGGAAAGTAATAAAACTGAGGAAAAGGAACTTACAAAGAACTCATGGAGAGGAGCTAATAACCCTCTTTCACAGAGTGAACAACGAGAATTCTCTCGCTTGGAAAAAGAAATTTCTCAACTTGAAGCTCAGAAGAAAGCACTGGAGAATATTTTTGCTCAGGAAGAACTTACTCAGGAAGAACTTCAAGAGAAATCTCAAGCTTTAAGTAAGGTGCTGAAACTCATAGAAGAGAAGACAGATCGTTGGTTAGAACTTTCTATAAAAAGTGAAGAATAAAAAATAGTGGGAAGTGATAAATTTATCACTTCCCACTATTCACTTTTTCTTTTTCATTCTTATATCCTTACTTTTCACTTGAAAATTCCACCTTTACACCAGTTTTAGCAATTTTTTCTTGTACTTTACTAATTTCTTTTTGAAGTTTTTGAATCTTCTTATCACTACTTGCCAATTCCTTATTGGTTTTTTCTGCTTTACGCATTTCACGCTGTGCTCTTTTAGCCTCTGAAGCGGAAGCAGAAGCAGAACCTGCACTGGAGAAAGCAGATGCACGATTGTTAGCCTTATCATTAATCTCAGCTGCTTGCTGTTTGAGTAGCTCATTATTAGCTTGCTCTTTGGCAAGTTCCATCTGTAGGCTGTTGAGTTCCGTATTTAAAGACAATGCTTTTTGTTCATTCTCTAAACGTTTCATTTCAGGAGATTTTCCACCTCCACAAGCTCCTAAAAGGAGGACACTTATACTCAATAATAATACTTTTTTCATAAAATCAAATGTTTAATTTCTAATTCGGGCGCAAAAGTAAATAATCTGTACAAAGATATACGTTAATGTTTTATTAAACTATTACAGATGCTCATTTTATAAAACTTATTGATTATTAGTGCTTTAAACCTATTCAAATATTATCAAAGGAATTTTCTCTGCAATTTTGCAATAAACCTAAGTTAATGTGGAAGCAAAATCCGTGAATTTATGGATTAAAGGATTCCTTATAGAACATTTTAGCGACATGACCATTTTTTAATATGATCCCATTGAACTACTATACCCCTTCTCTTATAGATACTTTTCTTAAAAGAAAATAATTCTTCAGGAAAACACACCTTAGATATATAAAAAGTCATATATTTGCGAAGAATTAAAGCGGTTCCCGAAAAGCTGGCAGAGTAGGGCATATTAATATCCTAACATAATCATGGATCTCTTTTTAAGTATTTTTCCTATTGTATTGCTTATCTATCTGATGGTCAAGCGTGATGCTTTCCCTTCATACGTAGCACTTCCTTTAATAGCAGGAATTGTATATCTATTACAGCTTTTCTACTTCAAAAATGAATTTATCATACTGAATGCCAATATCGTATCCGCCATTATTTCAGTTTTTACTCCCATTTCTGTTATTTTTGGAGCGATACTTTTCAATCGTATGATGGAATCCTCCGGAGCAATGAACACTCTGCGCCACTGGTTAGGGAATATCAGTCCTAATCCTGTAGCTCAGCTAATGATTATAGGTTGGGCATTTACCTTTATGTTGGAGGGAGCCAGCGGATTCGGCACCCCTGTTGCCATTGCTGTCCCTATTTTGGCAGGTTTAGGGTTTAAGCCCATGCAAGTGGTCATATTAGCCTTGGTAATGAATTCCGTTCCTGTATCCTTTGGGGCAGTAGGGACTCCTACTTGGTATGGCTTCAAAACATTACTGGACAGTGGTACCATTAGCCCAGGACAAGTAACTCAGATAGGGCAGATCTCAGCACTAATACACTTTGTAGCAGGTCTTATCATTCCTATACTCGCCTTGCGATTTGTAGTAAGTTGGAAAGAGATAAAGGAGAATATTCTTTTTATTTTCATTAGCATACTCTCTTGTACCATCCCTTATCTTATTATTGCTCAGTTTAATTATGAGTTTCCTGCTCTTGTGGGGGGTGCCATTGGTCTATTAGTCTCTGTCCGTGCAGCAACCAAGGGAATTGGTTTATCCCAAAAGGGCACCTCTGATAAGCCAAGAGAGCCCCTCGCTATGGGCACACTCATCAAAGCACTTTCCCCTACCCTTCTACTTATTATCATTTTAGTGCTTACTCGTATAAAACAGCTTCCTCTTAGAGCCTTGTTCAATGACAATACTGAATGGCTTCGTTTTTCATTAGGAGAATTAGGGGATTTTCAGGTAAGTAAGGGCTTAATCTTTTCTGTTGGAAATATTTTCAATACAGGCATTTCCGATAGTTATAACCTGCTCTACACTCCTGCGCTTATTCCTTTTGTGGTTACCGTACTCCTCTCTATCCCTATATTTACCCTTTCATGGGGGAGGGCTCAAAATATATTCACCAGTAGTTTTGTACAGATCCAAAAGCCCTTCTTAGCCTTAGTGGGCGCAATGATTATGGTCAAGCTCATGATGATAGGAGGGAATTATTCCATGACACAAACCATTGGTACAGGACTCTCCGATGCTACCCAACACCATTGGCTTTCCTTTGCTTCTTTCTTGGGGGCTATAGGCTCCTTCTTTTCAGGTTCCAATACAATTTCCAATGTAACCTTCGGAGCTGTACAGTATTCTGTAGCCTCCTCAGCTGGACTTCCTATATCCCTTATCTTAGCGCTTCAATCCGTAGGAGGAGCTATGGGAAATATGGTATGCATTAATAATATTATTGCAGGATGTTCTGTATTAGGGGTAGATAATGCAGAGGGTACTATTCTGAAAAAGACGGTTATCCCTATGCTCCTCTATGGGGTAATTGCTGCATTGGTAGCTTACCTGATAAAGGTACTGATCTTTAACTAAAAAAGTATTTCTGCGTTTGAAGTAACTCAAAAAAGGTTATCCAAATAAATCAATAACCTTTCCCCTATTATTTTATTACCTTTGCATTTTATTTCACGATGTTAAAACTACAAGTTACAGAATTAATACGTATAGAATATTTATGAAAACAATTATTTATCAAGTACTTGTACGGCTCTTTGGCAATACAAATACCAAGAATATACCTTATGGCAGCCGCCAAGAGAATGGCATTGGAAAATTCTCAGACTTTACCTATGAAGCGCTACAAGGCATTAAGGAATTAGGGGTTACTCATATTTGGCTTACTGGGGTATTACACCATGCCTTAGTAGGGGATTATACCTATTTGGGCATTCCTAATGATTTTCCTTACTTAGTGAAAGGAAGGGCAGGCTCTCCGTATGCTATAAAGGATTTCTACAATGTAGATCCTGACTTGGCAGAGAATCCTATTAACCGCTTGGAGGAATTCGCCTCCTTAGTGGAACGTATTCACCACTGTGGGATGAAAGTCATCATAGATATTGTCCCTAACCATATAGCTCGCCAGTACTTTACGCTCTCAAAGAGAAAAGGAGTAAAAAATTTTGGAGAAGATGATGATACCACTGTAACATACGCCAGAGATAACAATTTCTATTACAATATAGGAGAGAGACTGTGCCTACCTACCCTTTCTCTCGGTTATACTCCTACAGAACCTGCCTTAAGAGAACTCTCCGAAACTCCTTATGTAGAATATCCCGCTAAATGGACAGGGAATTCACGCAGTTCAGCGCCTGAGATTACCGATTGGTACGAAACCGTGAAACTCAATTATGGGATTACTCCCGAAGGGAAAAAGGATTTTGATACACTTCCTTCAGAGTTTGCCCAATGGGACTATGGAACACACTATGCTTTTTGGCGTAGTAAAATTGTCCCAGATACATGGTTGAAATTTAAAGATATTGTAGCGTTCTGGCTCGGATTTGGCATAGATGGTTTTCGCTATGATATGGCGGAAATGGTTCCTGTGGAGTTCTGGAGTTATCTGAATTCTTTTATTAAAACCAAAAAACCAGATAGCTTTCTTATTGCTGAGGTATACAACCCAAATCTTTATCATGATTATTTGTTCATGGGGAAAATGGATGCCCTCTATGATAAGGTAGGCTTATATGATACTTTACGTAATATCATCTGTTATGAACAAACAACTGACAGTATAGATATAGCTGAGCAAGCTGTAAAGGATATTGCCCCACAGATGCTCCACTTCTTAGAGAACCATGATGAACAACGTATCGCCTCCGATGCTTTTGCCTCCGATGCTTTTCGAGGATTACCCGCCATGACCGTAAGCACCTACCTTAGTGATGCCTCTGTTATGCTATATTTTGGACAGGAAGTAGGTGAACGTGCTGAGCAGCATGCTGGCTTTGGGAGCCCCTCTCGTACCTCTATCTTTGACTATATAGGAGTCCCTGCTCACCAACGATGGGTAAATAATAAAAAATATGATGGAGGAGCACTCTCCCCTACTGAAAAAATCTTAAGAGATTTCTACAAACGTTTATTACACCTACCTGTAAAAGGAATTTTTAAGAATATCCATCATTACAACAGAATACATACGCCTTACTATAATGATAAAGTATATAGCTTTGTAAGAGAAGAAGAACGTAGAAAATGGATTATCATAGTGAATTTTAGCAGAACAGAGACCTTTGGTTTTGACCTTCAGATACCTCCTATCCTCTTGCAATCATGGCAACTATCCCAAAAAAATATCCCTCTCACCGAAGAGCTATATCACAAAGAACAAACACTCTTCCATAAAGAACAAGGGAAAATGCGTATAGATATTGCACCTTTGCAATCATTGATTTTCTCTATAGAGACTGTTTCATAATAGGAGTTCATTTTTTGCACAAAAAATCGTATCTTTGTCAGGAAATTTTTCCTTTCATGAACTTAGAACATATCGCACAAATTTCCTTCAAACTCTTTTGGATCATTGATATCATTGGAGGATTACCTATTTTTATTGGTCTAATGAATCGATTTGGCAGAATACAATCAGAGAAAGCCGCTTTTGTTTCTGCCTGTTTAATGATTACTTTTCTCTTTGCAGGAGAGGCTATGCTTCGCTTCTTGGATATTCCTCTAAAAGTATTTGCTGTAGCAGGAGCTTTCATTCTTTTCATTATTGCAGTGGAGATGATTCTTGGTGTAAGTTTCCATAAAATGGAAGAAGCCAACAGCATTTCCATTGTTCCTATTGCCTTTCCTTTGCTCGCAGGACCTGGGGTACTAACCATGATACTTTCCTTACATTCTACCTACTCCTCCATTGATATTGTTATCTCTATCCTCATCAATATAGTCATCGCTTATGTAGTTATTAAGCACTGCCGTAAGATTAATGATTGGTTAGGACAAACAGGGATTATTATAGCCAATAAAATTGCAGGAGTCATTCTCTTAGCCCTCTCTATTAAGATGTTTGCCGATAATTGGAAGACCATTTTTGAATGATTTTTAGAAATCATAATAGTTTTCTATTCTATAAAAACATTTTGAATATCTTGTTAAAGGAAATGATTTTTTAGTAGAAAAATAACATTCCTTTATGAAAATATCTAAGGTTTTTTTGCTATTTTTACAACCTAAACCATAAAAGGTTTGAGCTATGTTGTATGATAGTGATACACTCCTGCTCCCTTATAAGGAGATCATGCTAAAGAGGCATGAGAACTACTTGCAAAAATTAACCCTCTTGCAAGGAGAGCATACTCGTCTTGCTGATAGCTGTAACTCTCACTTATACTATGGTTTGCATTTCACTGGTAAGGAGTGGATCCTTAGAGAATGGGCACCCAATGCTACGGCTATCTACCTACTCTTTGAAGAAGATAATTGGCAAAAACATCCACAATATGCCTTCAAAAGGCTTACTCATGAGAATTGGGAGTTGCGCCTACCTGCCACTACACTATCCCATGGTATGCTCTATAAATTGCTTATAGAGTGGCAAGGAGGGTGTGGAGAGCGAATTCCCTCTCACACCTCACGGGCTGTACAGGATCCTTATACAAAAATCTTTACCGCCCAAGTATGGCATCCTGACTCTCCTTATAAGTGGAAACATCCACGACCTACCGGAGGGGAACGCCCTCTTATCTATGAAGCCCATATAGGAATGTCCACCGAACAACAAAAAGTAAGTACCTTTACTGAGTTTCGCCTTTTTGTTCTGCCTCGTATTGCTTATTTAGGTTATAATACCCTACAACTCATGGCTATACAAGAGCATCCTTATTATGGTTCTTTTGGCTATCAGGTAGCCAATTTCTTTGCCGTGAGTTCACGCTTTGGTACTCCCGAAGAACTGAAAGAACTTATTGATACGGCTCATGGTTTAGGAATCCGAGTTATCTTGGACATTGTTCATTCTCATTCAGTAAGTAATGAGGCAGAGGGCTTAAGCTTGTTTGATGGCACTGACTATCTCTATTTCCACCATGGAGAAAGAGGACATCATCCAGCATGGAATTCCCGCTGTTTTGACTATGGTAAACCGCAGGTCATGAACTTCCTCCTCTCCAATTGTAAATATTGGTTGGAGGAGTACCTTTTTGATGGCTTCCGATTTGATGGAGTCACCAGCATGCTCTATTATGACCATGGATTGGGTAAGGCTTTTACTGAGTATAGTATGTACTATGATGGAAATGAAGATGTAGATGCCATTACCTACCTAACCCTTGCCAACCAACTTATCCATGAGGTATACCCGCAAGCAATTACTATAGCTGAAGAAATGAGCGGTATGCCAGGTCTTGCTTCTCCTATAAAAGAAGGAGGCATGGGGTTTGACTATAAGATGAGTATGGGAATCCCTGACTATTGGATTAAGCTCCTCAAGGATATCCCCGATGAACAATGGCATGTAGGAAATCTCTATTATGAACTGACTAACAAGCGTGCTGAGGAACTAACTATTAGCTATGCTGAGAGTCATGATCAAGCTTTAGTAGGTGATAAAACAATCTTTTTCCGCCTAACGGATAAAGAAGTTTATACCCAAATGAGTGTCTTTGACCACAGCCTTATCATAGACCGTGCGATGGCACTACATAAGATGATACGCCTTATAACACTGGCTACCGCTGGTGGAGGATACCTTAACTTTATGGGGAATGAGTGGGGACATCCTGAATGGATTGACTTCCCTCGTGAAGGCAATGGAGGCAGTTATGCCCATGCACGTAGGCAATGGAGCCTCTTGGATGACCCCAACTTAAAGTTCAAATACCTTAATGTCTTTGACCGTGCCATGATTCACTTTGCCAAAGAAAGTCATCTTTTGCAGAGCAAACCTCATGTATTGGTACAGGATATAGAAAGGCAGTTATTGGCTTTTGAGCGAGCAGGTTATCTATTTGTCTTTAGCTTTAATCCTAATACTACCTTTGCTAATTACCACTTCGAAGTAAGTGCAGGGAAATATACTTATGTACTCTGTAGTGATCATTCTACCTTTGGTGGGTTAGGACTCATAGACGAACGAACTGAACATTTTACCCAATATATAGCAAATAAGAACCTGATTTCTCTCTATCTCCCCCCTCGTATAGGGATGGTACTTAAAAGAGAATAGAGGAAAGCAAGTCAAGAAAGAGGATAATCTTAATCTCTGGCACAATACTACAAGTGCTTATCTCTAAGAAATAAAAGTACGAACTGAAAACATATCAGCACACGTCCTTTAATTATTAACAATTAATCATTATCTAATGTATTTAAATTTCAAACAACGTGATTTGGTAAATTTAGAATTTGCCTTACAGAGAGAAATTCTTGGTACTAACCGAGAAGGAGGATATCTCTCCACAACACTCAATTTTTGTAATACAAGTCGCTACCATGGGCTTCTTATTGTCCCTATTGATGAGTTCTCAGGACGCAACCATCTGTTACTTTCCTCTTTGGATGAGACTATTATTATCAATGACAAAGAGTTTAATTTTGGTATTCATCAATATCCAGATACTTTTTACCCTAAAGGGCATAAATATATCATCTCATCGGAACTCAATAAGTATTATTCCATTACCTACCAAGTAGCAGGAGTAAGTCTTAGAAAGGATATTATAATGCTTCACAAGCAACCTCAGGTATTAATTCGTTATACCCTTTTAGGTACTCACGATTCCGTGTGCTTGCGCCTAAAGCCTTTTCTCGCCTTCAGAGATATTCATCAACTCTGTAAGGAAAACCATATTGCAGATACAAACTACCAGAAAGCACCTCAAGGAATTGCTGTAAAACTATACGAGGGATTTCCCACCTTATATATGCAACTGAGTAAGAAAAATGACTTCCGTCATAACCCTCATTGGTATAAGAATATCCAATATAGCAAGGATAAAGAGCATGGAGGGGACAACCAAGAGGATTTGTTAGTTCCTGGAGATTTTGAACTCACACTCACTCGAGAGAAACCCGTTATTTTCTCTGCCTCCACTACTGAGGAGGATGTCAAGAAATTAGTAAAAGAATTTGATCATGCTGCTCAAGAGCGTGCTCCTCGTGATTCCTTTGAAAATTGCCTAAAATATGCCTCTGGACAATTTGTGATAGAAAAACTTAATGAAACACGCATCAAGTCAGGATATCCTTGGCACCTTTCCTACGGTCGCAATACTTTTATTTCCCTACCTGGAATTGCTATCGCCACTGGGAATACTTCCCTATTTGAGCAAGTCATTGAGTCCATGCAACAATATCAGAAGGGAGGACTTTTCCCTCGCCTTATCAGTAGCCATGTTGCTCCTGAGTTCAACGCCGATGGATCACTATGGTTATTCTGGACATTGCAACAATATGAGCGCTGGGCTAAGGTACCCCAAAGAATGTTATGGAAAAAATACAGAAACACATTAATTGCTGTGTTAGAAGCCTATCGGGACGGACGTACTTTCCCACAAGTGCACATGGAAGAGAACAAACTTATTTATAACCAAAGATATCACCGCCCCCTTACCTGGATGAATGGAACTATCAATGAGGTGCCTATATTAGAACGCAATGGTTATGTAGTGGAAGTCAATGCCTTGTGGTACAATGCGGTTTGTTATGCTTTGGATTTGGCTAAAGCAGGAAAAGATCGTGAATTCATCGCCCAATGGAAAGATTATCCCAAGGAAATACAAGAACAATTCTTATTGACCTTTTGGAATGAGCAAAAGGGCTACTTAGCCGATACACAAGATGATGGAAAACAAGACCTCTCTATACGCCCTAATCAGGTCATCGCCTGTGCTCTAAACTACAGCCCTCTTAAGGAATCCCAGAAGAAAAGTATTATTGACCTAGTAAAAAAGAAACTTCTTACCGAACGAGGATTACGTACTTTAGCCCCCGATGACAAGCGTTATCGTGCTCGTTGTGAGGGTTCTATGCAAGAACAAGAGGAAGCTATCTATCAGGGAGGCACTCATACTTGGCTCTTGAGTTTCTATATAGAAACTTGTTTAAACCTCTACGGCAAGGACTTCATTCCTAAAGCTGAAGAACTCCTTGACAAAATAGATGAGGACATCCTAAACTATGGCATTGGACTTATTTCAGAGTTCTATGATGGCAATCCTCCTTATTCAGGACATGGCTGTATCTCTCAAGCTCGAAATACTGCAGAAATTATTCGTAGTATTTATCTTATTAATAGTTATAAAGAAAATAATTCACACAAATAATATTCCTTATGAAAAAATTAAAAGTGCTTATGTTTGGATGGGAGTTTCCCCCCCATATAAGTGGCGGATTAGGCACCGCCTGTCTTGGACTCACCAAGGGACTTGCGAAAAATGGAGTAGAAGTCCTCTTTGTTATGCCCAAAGCCTCAGGTGATGAAGATTCTTCAGTTGCAAAAATTATTAATGCCAGTGAGGAAGAGATGCTACAGAATTATACCTTTACCAATGAGTATAATGAACACATCCAATTTATGGAAATAGGCTCTTCCTTACGCCCTTATTTGTCTCCTGAAGTTTTTGCATCGTATTGGGAAGAAGAACAATCACGTAAGAGAGAGGAACAACATACCTCCCGTAAGCATACCTATAATTTCTCTGGTAAATATGGAAATAACCTCTTGGAAGAGGTCTATCGTTATGCATTAGTAGCGGGTACTGTCGCAGGAAAATATGATTTTGATATTATCCATGCGCATGATTGGCTTACCTATCAAGCAGGACTTGTCGCCAAGCGCATTAGTGGGAAGCCTTTAGTTGTACATGTACATGCTACCGAATATGACCGAGGTGGAGAATACAATCGCAATACTATTGTCTATAATATAGAAAAAGAAGGAATGCAAGGAGCCGACCATGTAATTACTGTTAGTGACTGGACCCGTAACATTGTGATAGAAAAATATGGTATTGACCCAAAAAAGGTGAGTACCGTGCATAACGCCGTTGATTTTTCTGACGATGAGCTTGACCTACCTCCTCGTACTCTTAATGAAAAAATAGTTACTTTCTTAGGACGTATTACCCTACAGAAGGGACCTGAATACTTTATAGAAGCCTCTGCAAAAGTGCTTAAACGCCTACCCGAAGTACACTTCGTGATGGCTGGAAATGGAGACAAAATGACCCCCTCTGTCAGGCGAGTAGCCCAACTTAAATTAGGTGGGCATTTTCATTTCACTGGTTTTCTCCGTGGAAACGATGTACAGCGTATGTTCCGTTATAGTGATGTATATGTAATGCCTTCTGTATCTGAGCCTTTTGGTATCTCTCCTTTGGAAGCAATGCGCTGTGGAGTACCTACTATCATATCCAAACAATCAGGAGTCTCAGAAGTGTTACAACATGCCATTAAGGTGGATTATTGGGATGTCAATGCCCTTGCCGATGCTATCTACGGTGTGCTTGCTTACCCTAAGCTATCCCATTCTCTCCAGAAGGAAGGACTGGCAGAAGTGGGAGCCCTTAAGTGGGAACATGCAGCCTCCGAACTTAAACATATTTATCAAACATTCATCCATTAAAATACCCTAAAATATAATAGAACCTATGAAAGCCATTTGTTTTTATTTTGAAGTTCATCACCCTGAACAGTTGCGTAGGTATCATTTCTTTGATATCGGTAAACAACATGATTATTTTGATTATTATCTCAACCGTACTGAAATAGAACAATTAGCTAAGGATTGTTATCTGCCTGCCAATAAGCTCCTTACAGAACTTATTGAACAATACAAAGGCAGATTTAAAGTAGCTTTCTCTATCTCAGGTAGTGCTATTGAACTTCTGGAATTACATGCCCCTGAAGTAATTCACAGTTTTCAAGCTCTTGCTAAAACAGGTTGTGTAGAGTTCCTATGTGAGCCTTATGCCCATTCCCTTTCCTCTCTCTCGAATGATACTACTGAATTTGAAAAAGATGTAAAACGTCACAGCCTATGTATTGAGCAGCTCTTTGGAAAAACTCCTACTGCTTTTCGTAATACCTCACTAATCTATTCTGATAGTATAGGAGAACGCATTGCCCGTTTAGGTTTTCATACGATACTCACTGAAGGAGCTAAGCATATTTTAGGTTGGCGTAATCCTAACTTTGTCTACCATCATCCCAATAATAATAAGGTAAAGATACTCCTTAAAAATTCAAAACTAAGTGATGACATTTCTTTGCGCTTTTCCTCAAGAGAATGGAATGAATATCCTCTTACAGCAGAAAAATATGCTTATTGGCTTAAGGAGAGCCTTCGTGATAGTGATGTGGTAAATCTATTCCTACGTTATCAAGCCTTTGGTAAATATAACCTTCCTGAGTCAGGTATTTTTGATTTTCTACGTTACCTTCCTCATTATCTTTTGGATGAAGAAGAATATGCTTTCCTTACCCCTTCAGAAGCAACTAAAACCTTCCCTTCCATGGAAGCCATTTATGTTCCTAATCCCATTTCTTGGACAGATGAAGAGCGAGATATCACCCCTTGGTTAGGAAATGAATTACAGGAAAATGCCTTTGAAGAACTCTTTGCCTTAAGCAAGAAAGTAGAAAGTGTTCCTGACGACACCTTACACCGTACCTATAGCCGATTACAATGTAGCAACCATTTTAACTATATGAGTACTAAGTTTATTCCTGTGGAACAACGCTTAAAAAAGGTCTCTCCCTATCCCTCTCCTTATGATGCTTACATCAATTATATGAATGTATTGAGCGACTTTACTCTGGAAGTGGATAAGGCTTTAGCTAAAGAAATACGCTCAGGAGTCAGCCTTCAGTAATCTCAACTTTTTCACATAAGAAGGTCTCTCTGAGAAGCAAATAAGCAAACCCTTTGCTGTATTGTATAAGGGTTTGCTATCTTTAACGTTGTTCTTTAATTAGTCCCTCTCTTAGAATATGTTCTAAAACAAAGGATAATTAGCATTTACCTGAGTTAGAACTGGAAATATATAAATGTTCTTGAGCCTGCAGAATAGGTTTGATAGCATACAATAGTTACCGCAACCATCACCAATACTTTGCCCCAGAGGGGACTTTGATAATAGGCATTCTCCACCTTATCTTTGAAGGATTGCGGAAGCCAATGGACTATATAGCCCAATAGCATTATAAGAAAAGCATCCTTAAAGTACCATAGTACCTGCCCACTACCTGCCCAATCCATATTATTCCATACCTGAGTATACCATTGGTTAATACGCTCCATATCCTCACCACGGAAGTACAAACGCACAAAAACAATAAAGATAAAAGTAGAAAATACCTTCCAAAAATGAGCTAAAGGATGTGTAGAATGTTCATAAGGGCTCACCTTTCTCCATAGCTTATAGAAGACAATTCCCAATCCATTAATTCCTCCCCAGAGGATAAATTTCCAAGAAGCTCCATGCCAGAGCCCTCCTAAGAGCATAGTCAGCATTAGATTGATATTAGTGGTGATATAGTGCTGGAATTTAGTGTTTTTCATAGCAAGCAAAGTGCCTCCTAAGAGCAATATTCCCACGATAAGAGAAAAGTATGGATTCCCCACCCCTATAAGTGCCACTACAATAAAAACCAAGGCTATTACCACAGAAGCCCAAGAACCTGTACGATTTCCCCCCAAGGGAATATATAGGTAATCCTTCAGCCAAGAGGAAAGAGAAATATGCCAACGCTTCCAGAAGTCTCCACAGCTAGTCGCCTTATAAGGGGAATTAAAGTTCTTTGGTAGTTCAAACCCCATAAGCAGCGCAAGCCCTATAGCAATATCTGTATATCCTGCAAAATCTCCATATACCTGCAGGGAATAGCCTACAAGTGCCATTATATTAGTAAAACCTGAGTACATAGTAGGCATTTCAAAAACCATATCCAAAAATTGTACTGCTATATAATTGGCAAAAAGCATCTTCTTAATCAATCCTTTGAAAATATAATAGGTTCCCTTGTTGAATTCCGCTATTGTAACTTGAGTAGGACGAAGTATCTGAGGGACAAACTCTTCTGCACGAACAATAGGTCCTGCCACTAATTGAGGGAAAAATGTTACATAGAGTCCAAAATCTAAAATAGATTTCAAGGATTTAAGCTTTCTTCGGTAAATATCCACCGTATAGCTAATAGTCTGGAAGGTATAAAAAGAAATCCCTACCGGAAGAATAATCTCATCTACTGAAAAACCTCCTTTGGAACTGAATCCATTCCCCCAATAGGCTAAATAGTTAAATACTTTGTGCTCTGTATGAAAAACGGTATTATAAACATCTGTGAAGAAGTAAGCATACTTAAAATAACTCAATACCGTAAGATTCACTATTACACTAAGGCAAACAAATATTTTCCTTTGTTTTTCATTATCACTCCTATCTATCTGCCTACCAAAATAAAAATCAGTTACAGTACTGAATATCAATAGAAGCACAAATAATCCACTTGTCTTATAATAGAAAAAACAACTTACTAAGAAAAGAAAAAGATTACGAACATGAATTCTCTTATAAATAAATGAAAAACCAACATATACGATAAAGAAGAAAAGCCAAAAACTCATCTGGGTAAAATCCAGAGGGGTTTTATCAGAAAATTTAAATATATCGTATATCCAATCCATTCGCAATCATGTAAAATGTACTATAAGCCTATAACAATCCCTATTGAAGGGGAGAAGCCTGAAGAAAAAATACTCTTATCCTTTTTATACAATACATTATAAGTGAACCCTATTCGCATATAGGTACTTCCTCCTAAGGATTGCATATAACCTCCCCCTACGTAAAGGGCATCTTCCTCTTTGTGATAACTTTTATCTCCATTGAACTTTTGATTAATAAAATAATGCTGATAGGAGGTTTGCAAATAAGCACTCCTCATAAAGTAATAATTCAGAGAAGGTCCCAGTCCTAAAAAATTATACTGTGTATATTTCCCTTTTTGATAGTTATAATTCATTAAAAAAGCAAGTTCCAAATCATCAGTAAGCTTATATCCTATACGTGGAGAAAGAGAAATTCCCCACAGGTCATTTCCAAAAGAAGCACCTATATTTCCTCCGAAGGTAAAGTTCTCAAAGGGATTATTTCTCTTTTGGTTTTGAGGAAGGAGAATATTACCGCTCTCTTGTGCTAGAGAGACAAATGAGAGTAGTAGGTAAGCTAATAGGAGTATTTTCTTCATATTATTCAGTATTACATCTTCATAGGGATAAGAGCATTTCCCTTTATTTCAAAAAGTTTCTCTGAGATAGGAATATTGCTCTCTACATAAGCTTGTGCTACTCGGTGACGTATCCAGTCCATATCTGTAGGATTTGCACTTCCTGTAATAAGCAGTACATTATTGGAAGGTACCCCTACTATAATTGTTCCCTCTACAGGGATATTATCTTTTGACCATAGTTCAGAAACAACTAAGAAACTCGCCTCAAACTTTCCATCTGCTATAATGGTATATCGGCTTCCTTCCTCCTCTACTCCTACTTCTATCTGGTCAATAAGGTTCTGTACAGAAAGAGCTTTCAGAGCCAAGCGATCAAGATGTAAATCCTTCAGATCCTCTGTGGTAAGGCTTATCTTCTCATCTCGAACAAGATAGATTACTCCTAACTCACTATTAATATTCTCATAGAGTAAGTTAGGAATTTCTTCTTTAAGCTCTTCTATAAAAGTTGTTGTTCTCACCAGCGGGAAAATCTCTTCCTTTTTAATAAGAAGTTTTCCTGTAATTACCTCCTCTTCTGTTAAGTGGTGATGATCCTCTTCTTTTGTAAGAGGTTCTTGTGAAATTACAGGCTCTTGTGGAATAATAGGCTCTTGTGGAGTTACAGTCGTAGGTGCCTGTTCTGTTGTATCCAAATCCACTGTAAGGTCTAGTATTTCCTTGAATTCTTCTGTTCCTTGTATAGGTACTTCCTTTTGAGATTTTTCTTGTGGATTTTCTTTTTTCTTCTCTTCTTGAGCCTTCTCTTCAAAGACAAAATCCTTAATATCAGGGAAAACAGGATTCCTTCGTGTGTCCTTCTCTTGGATATCCTCCTTATGATCTGCGGTGATATCCTGTTTTGGAAGCTCTTCTTGCTGTTGTATTTGTTTGGTAATCTCTTCTGGAAAATCAGGAAATATAAGTTCTTTTCCTTTTTTTGGGGTAGGTTCTTTGGTAGGTTCCATCACAGGCGTTTCCTTTTTAACTCCTTCTTTTTTCTCTTCTACTTTCTTAGGAGTTGGTTCCTTTTTTGCATTTGTAGGGATTTCTTTTACTGGTTTTTTAGAAGTTGCTTTTATCTCAGCCTTAGCTGTTTCTTTAGGTGGAGCTGTAATAATAACAGGTTCTTCCTTAGGGGGCTCAGGGATAATTACCTTAGGAGTCTCTACTTCTCTGCGTTTTTCTACTTCTTTAGCAGGTTGTGTTTTAGGAGTCGCTTTAGGTTTTTCTTTAGGGATAGTTTCCAGTATAGAAGAAGCATATTTCTCAATAATTTCACTTAAGTAGAAGTCGCTACGATGCATATATTCTGCGTATGCATTATCCAAAAAGCTGGTAATGAGTTGTCCTGGTTCACTCTTAAGCATCCATTCTATCTCTAATCCATTTGTTTTTCTTACTTGTACATTGGGATTTTTAGTAATCAATCGTTCAGCAAAGAGGCGCGTAAAGTCCGCTACATACTGTATACTCATTCCCATTTTATCCACAAGCTCTCTTATTTCCAAGCTATAAGGATCCTTATGGCGCAAAATAAGTTCTGTAATAATAGCTTTATCCTCTATTTTTTTAGCACACGTAAAATGATATTCTACTTCATCATAGGTCTGGAAAGTTTTACTAATATATCGCTCGTTAGCGATAGTCTCATCCAATGCTGTAAACCCTTCTTTCTCATAATCCTTAAAGAAATCCCCTTTAAGATTCTCGAAAAATTCTTTAGTTATTTCTCCTTTGAGAGGTTCCTCAGAACTCATTACAGTAAGGTTTGCACGGTCATCGGCAGTTTTAGCCACAAAACGGTCTGTATTGGTTACTTCCCAATCGGAAGGAATAAGGATAGTAGAAACAGCATCCAACCAATATCTTTTATAAGTTATTGATTTCAAATCTGTTTCGTCAAATTTCTTCTTCTTAAATAAGTCTAATAACCCCATCTTTCTTTTTATTTTTTCCAAAGGCAAATATATAAACTTCTTTTGTAATAGTGAAACTCTTAATGAAAAAAATTATTATTTAAGTTATTTTAATAACTATGGTTGAAAAATAACATTTCATTAATAGAATATTTTTTAGTTTTTTAGTAATTTTGACCTCCAGAACAAATTAAAAAAACATACTAAATGAAAAAAATTATTTTTTCCTTCGTAGTCTCATTTTTACTACTGTTGCCCAACGTGGTAAAAGCTGATGAGGGCATGTGGTTCTTGATGTTTATTAAGCGATTGAACGAACGTAACATGCAAAAAATGGGCTTACAACTCACCGCAGAGGAAATCTACAGTATTAACAACAACAGCCTCAAAAATGCCATCGTGCAATTTAATGGAGGTTGTACTGCTAGTATCATTTCTCCTGATGGTCTTGTAATTACTAACCACCATTGTGGTTATGGAGCTATTGCTGGACTCTCAACCCCAGAGCACAACTACTTAAAAGATGGCTATTGGGCAAAAACTAAAGCAGATGAACTTCCTCCTAAGAGCCTCTATGTTCGTTTCTTTGTTCGTATGGACAATGTAACCAATCGAATGCTCTCTGTCGTAAATCCTTCTATGACTGAAAAAGAACGTGAAGCAGCTCTAAACCGCGAAATAGAAAAAATTCAAAAAGAAAACAGTGAGGGAGGTAAGTATGTAGTCTCTGTACGTCCTTTCTTTCAAGGAAATGAATACTACTATTTTGTTTATCAGGATTTCAAGGATGTTCGTTTTGTAGGTACTCCTCCTGAAAATGTAGGAAAGTTTGGTGGAGATACTGATAACTGGGAATGGCCTCGCCATACAGGAGATTTCTCCGTATTCCGTGTTTATACAGATAAGGATGGAAATCCTGCCGAATATTCTCCTAACAATATCCCTATGAAATCTAAAAAATTCTTGAATGTAAGCCTTAAAGGAGTACAAGAAAAAGATTTTGCAATGATTTTAGGATATCCTGGACGTACTAACCGATGGGTGCCTTCCTATTGGGTAGACCAACAGGTGAAATATGGCTATCCTGCGTGGGTAGAAGGATCCAAAACAGCTATGGATGCTATGAAAAAATATATGGATCAGGACAAGGCGGTACGCCTTATTTATGCTGCTCGTTATGCAAGTTTAGCTAACTATTGGAAAAACCGCCAAGGAATGATTAATGCTCTTACTGCTCACAAAACCGCTGACCTTAAGCGCAAAGCTGAAAATAAATTTGCTTCTTGGGCAAACAGACCTGAAAACAAAGCTGAATATGGGAATGTATTGACTGATTTGGCTAACTATTTTGGAAAAACAAATCTAAAAGCCGCTGACCATAACTATTTGTTTATGTTCCTTAGAGGAAGTAGAATTGCTTCCTTGAGTAACGGGCTTGCAAAACAATTAGAAAAATACCTTTCCTCTGGCTCTATGGAAGAAAAAGAACAAATCAAAGAGCGTGTAGAAAAGGATTTAAATAGCTATTTTGCCGAATCTTATTTCCCTGCAGAGGTAGAACTTTTCTCTGATGGACTCAAACTTTATGCTACCAAAGCATCTTCTGTGCCTGAGGAAGTACTACAAATCAAAAATAAATATAATGGAGATTTTAAAAAGTATGCTAATGAAGTGTTTGCCAACAGTATCTTCACTAAAAAAGAAAATTTCCAACGCTTCTTAAACAATCCAAGCGCAGATGCTCTTAATAATGACCCCTTAGCAAGAATCTCTCGTATACTAATTACCAAGTACTATGAGAAAACTGAACAAGATATAGCCCTTGAAGATTCTTATGCTAAAGCTTTCCGCAAATATGTGAAAGGAATGCGTGATTCTAAAATAAGTACTATTCTTTATCCTGATGCTAATTCCACCCTCCGTCTTACTTATGGTACAGTAAAATCACTCCCTGCTGATAAACGTAACGGCGATGTAAAGAAAAACTATTACACCACTTTCAAAACATTACTTGATAAGTACAAACCTGGAGATGCAGAATTTGACATGCCTAAGAAATTTGTAGAAATGTATGAAAAGAAGGACTTCGGACGTTATCTTGACAAAGATGGTACCATGCATGTATGCTTCCTTACTAATAATGATATTACAGGAGGAAATTCTGGTTCTCCTGTAATGAATGGCAAGGGAGAACTTATCGGACTTGCTTTTGATGGTAATATAGAAGCTATGGCTGGTGATGTTATTTTTGATAAAAAGCTACAACGTACTATTGTAGTAGATATTCGTTATGTCCTCTGGTGCATTGATACCTTTGCAGGTGCTAAGCACATTGTGGATGAAATGACTATTATTCAATAACAAATTTTGTACCCAAAAATAAGCATACAAATAGGGACGTATTGTATACGTCCCTATTTTCCCCTATAATTATCTCTCATCATGCATTTCCTCTCTGAAGATTTAGAAAATTATGCCAATACACACAGCCAAAAAGAACCTGAGTTACTCAAAGCCCTTGGTCGTGAAACACATTTGAAAGTACTACAACCCCGTATGCTTAGCGGACACCTACAGGGAAGATTTCTTAGCTTGCTTTCTAAGATTATGCACCCTCAATATATCATTGAAATAGGTACCTTTACTGGCTACGCAACTCTCTGTCTGGCTGAAGGACTCAGTGAAAAAGGCATATTACATACTATAGAAGTCAATGAGGAATTAGAAGAAATTCAGAATAAATACTTCGAGCAGAGTCATTACCGCAAACAAATTGTCCAACACTTTGCTCCTGCTCTTTCTGTATTACCTTCTCTGCCTAATGAAGTGGATTTAGCTTTCATTGATGCTGATAAAAAAAATTATCCCCTATATCTGGAAGCACTCTTACCTAAAATGCGTAAAGGAGGACTCATCCTCTCCGACAATGTATTATGGAGCGGTAAAGTAGTGGAGGAGATTAAGGATAATGACAAACATACTCAGACATTAATGGCTTATAATGAATTATTAGCTACCCATCCCCTATTGGAAACTGTGTTGTTACCCATTCGTGATGGACTTTCAATTGCACGTGTAAAATAGTACTAAAAATGAAAATAGCCCTTTATTCTCAAAAATACAAACCTGAATATCATTCTCTGTTAGTAGCCATCTTTGAAGAACTTATCACTCACCAGGATACTATTCTTGTGGAGGCAGATCTATTGCATCGCTTTACAGAGCGTACTCCTCTCTCCTACTTTATAGATACCTTTCATAATGTAGATGATTTAGCTCCTGATACTGATCTTATGCTTACCATTGGAGGCGATGGTACTATCCTATGGGCAATGACCTATATACAGCATCTGCAAATTCCTATCTTAGGTATTAATGCAGGACGCTTAGGCTTCCTTGCCACCATCTCGCAAGAGGAAGTAGCTGATATGTTTACCAAAATCCGTGCTCAAAAATATCATGTAGATAAGCGAAGCGTATTACAAATTAGCCATACTAATGGAAAAGCTATTGCTCCTTTGAACTTCGCTCTGAATGAGATCACTGTTATCCGACAGAATTCCACCGCAATGATTACCGTAGAGGCTTTTCTCAATGGACAATACTTAACTTCTTATTGGGCAGATGGGCTCATTATTTCCACCCCTACGGGGTCTACAGGTTATTCCCTAAGTTGTGGAGGACCCGTAATTATGCCTCACTCCAAAACCTTAGTACTTACCCCTATTGCCCCTCATAATCTCAATGCACGCCCACTTATCATACCCGATAGTACGGAAATCACCCTCCATATATCCAATCGTGAAGGCTATTATCTAGCAACTTATGATGCCCGCTCTTCCATACTTCCTTGCCAAACTCCTGTTAAGATAAGCCTTGCTCCCTTTTTATTAAAAACAATTGAACTTGAGGGAAATGACTTTTTCAAAACGCTCCGTAATAAACTCCTCTGGGGAGAAGATAAAAGGAATTAGTAAGGTAAATATTTTCAATTTTTATCTGTCTCCATTACATATATTTCTTCATCTGTAAGTAAGGGTTCTCCCCTCATACGCAAAAGAATTTGTGCTACTGTAATAGTATCCTTTTGGCAATATTGAGCAATGCGAGCTATATCCCCTTCTTCATAGTATACCTGCCTTACCTGAGCTCCTGAAATATCATCCTTAGGAGATGGCACTCCAAGAATATAGGCAAGCAAATTCAATGAGGTATAGTGCTTATAGTCTCCAAACTTCCACAAATCCAAAGTATCCAGAAAGGCAAACTCCCAAGGCTTCTTACCGAAGAGTTGCAGAATATTAGGAATAGGAAGCTGATGAATAAGCATACGCCGAGCAATGAAAGGGAAGTCAAATTCTCTCCCATTATGAGCGGCTAACAAGTATTGCTTCCCATTGAAGAACTGACTGATTAAGTGAGAAAACTCCTGTAATATATTCCTCTCCTCCCCAGTAAATGAACGTACCCTAAACTGTCGTTTCTCATTTTTTAACAAGAAATAACCTACTGATATACAAACAATTTTGCCAAACTCAGCCCATATACCTGCTCTTTCATAATAGTCCTCTGCAGAGACATCTTGACGAATATAGCGTGTTTTATCCTCCCAAAGGTTTTGCTCTAAGGGAGACAGTTGCTTATATGACGAATACAAAGGAACTGTTTCAATATCCAAAAATAGAATATGAGAGAGCTTCAGTGAGGTAAGAGATGTTATCATATAATAAGGTTTGAAGAAAAAATCCGGTATATTTTAAGAAAACTCATTTCTACTTCTATATGCCACCTTCATAAGTAAATGACTGATTAACAAAAAAATAACCTCCATACAACAAGAATATCTGTTTGTCTCTTGCTTCATGTAAGTTCTATTTATTTCGTATGACAAATATATAGAAAAATTATGAAATAGCAATTTAATCCTCACAAATAATATACAAAAATAAAATATCCTTCCTCCTTTTCAGAGAAAAAATGTATCTTTGCTTTATCAAAAAACACCCTCCTTATGGCAAAGAAAAGAATAACTCTTCCTACCAATTTTTCTTCTTTGATAGAAGAAGGCAACATAGAGAAACTCAAAGCAACTTTTGAAAATTGTGAACTGAATGCCTATGAACGTGATTTCATTAAAAAGCCTGCTCTCTGCTTCTATAACATTCCTATTCCTTTTATGCAGTGGCTATTAGAGCAAGGGGCAGATATAGAGATGAAAGATTCCTATGAGCGTACACCGCTCTTCTACCACTCTCAAGTGAATGATATAGAAAGGGTAACTTTTCTCTTAGAAAAAGGAGCGGATATTCATGCACAAGATATCTATCATAATACCCCTCTACACTTTGCTGAGTACCATGCCGAAGTAGCTCAACTCTTCCTCGAAAAAGGAGCAGATATCAAAGCAAAAGATGACCAGGGACATGATGTAGTGGAACGTATGCTTAGCCGTGTTCAAGGAGGAAACATTTGCCAAGCTGCAGAAGCGGCTAAGGTCTATTTGCAAGCAGGTTATAAGTCTACTCCATTCGCCAAAGAAGCAATAACCCGTATTGAGGAGGATTTTGAGTTTCACCGTGCTAAGTTTAACTCTGATTACTTGAATCAAACCAATGCCGCTCTTCAAATATTATACCAACTTTTTGCCGTTTCTCCTGTGCCAAAACGCATACAGCATGATGGCAAATCGCCCATCATGCTCTCGGGGGATACGTGGGAAAAACAATATGAACAAGCATGGAATTTGCTTGTCCCTGGAAATGGTAAAGCTAATACATTACAAGGAGAAGTGATACGTATTGCTGGTAGAATTAATGATGAACTTCTACACAATGGAATGGGTAACTGGGACAGAGATTATCGAAAGATGCTCTCCATAATTTCAAATTTCCTCAAACAAGGAAACTCTCTTACAACAGAACAACTCGCCGAAGTAGCACACATCCAGAAAAATATCCTAGAGGATGATGGAACGCTTTCTCATCACCTTTGCAAACTCACTACTCTTTGGGTCTCACAAAACCCTAATCCCATTGAGTTAGAGAAAGTTCCTTATAACCGATAAGAAATAATAACGATATTCCTTTAATCACTTTCAATACAAATCAAAGACAAAGATTCACTTAATAAAAACAATATTTCTGACAGAATATCTTATCCGAAAACTAACAAGCTATATTAAAAAAGCAACTAAAATGAGAATATTACATATTGATAGTAATCATCCACTAATGATTACACAGCTCAGTGAAGCTGGTTTTAAGAATGATACAGATTACAAAAGTAGTAAGCAGGAAATAGAAGCAAAAATAGCTAACTATGATGGAATTGTGATTCGCAGTCGTTTCCGCATTGATAAAGATTTTATAGATAAAGCAACTCATCTAAAGTTTATTGCTCGTGTGGGAGCAGGTATGGAAAATATTGATACAGAGTATGCCAAAAGTAAGGGGATTGTGCTTATTTCTTCTCCTGAAGGTAATCGCAATGCTGTAGGTAATCATACTTTAGCTCTTTTACTTGCCTTACTTAACAAACTTAAAAAAGCAGATAAAGAAGTGCGCAGCGGGCTCTGGCTAAGAGAAGAAAATCGCGGCTATGAACTAGATTCCCTTACAGTGGGGATTATTGGTTATGGTAATATGGGTAAAGCCTTTGCTAAGAAACTTAGAGGATTTGACTGTAGAGTTCTCTGTTATGATATCAAGGAAAATGTAGGTGATGCCAATGCTACTCAAGTACCCTTAGAAGTATTTCAAAAGGAAGTAGACGTAGTAAGTCTGCACACTCCAGAGACTCCCTTAACCCTTAATATGGTTAACGCCTCCTTTATAGAACAATTTACTAAGAATTTTTGGCTCATTAACACAGCACGAGGCAAGAGTGTAAACACTCACGACTTAGTACAAGCCCTACAAAGAGGTAAAATATTAGGAGCTGGGTTGGATGTTCTGGAGTACGAACAATCCTCCTTTGAGAACTTTTTTAAAGGAACACTCCCTGAACCCTTCACTTATCTCACGAAGGCAGATAATGTAATCCTCACCCCGCATATTGCAGGCTGGACAGTGGAAAGCAAGACCCTCCTTGCTCAAGTAATTGTAGATAAAATCAAGGCACTGGGTCATAACCACTTCTTCCCCATGGATGACAACGCATAATTCGCTTTATAGCAAGCCTTCCTCCTTTGAAAAGCCCATACTTCCTCAGTGCCTCCAATGTATAAGAAGAACAAGTGGGAGTGAAGCGACATGTGGGAGGCTTCAGCGGGGAAATTGCTACTTGATAGAAACGTACCATCCATATAAAAGGATAGGTAATAAGCTTACGAAACATTTAAGCAATTTATTGTTTTTTCTTCTTAGGAGTAGTATCCTTATGGGGATGGGTATTTTTGTTTGTTCGTTTTTGTGAGGTTGTTTGCTTATCTTTAGTCTTCTTAGCAGCCTTTTGTTTAGGAGAGGCTTTCTCTTCTTTCTCAGAGGGAGTTTCTGCTTGAGTTCCTCTCTTAGCCTTTACCGGCTTTTCTGTAAGGTGATCATCATTCTTAACAGCAGCCTTCTCTTCAGATTTCATTTTACTAAGTTTCTCCTCTGCAGAAGAGAGGATTTTTTCCATTTCTCTGTTTACATCTACATATTGATATTCTTCATGCCCTTTCTGTGGTACCTTATAGTTCACGAAGGGATGTTCATTAACTGCTACTTGACCTTTTAATGCGGGTTCCTTAAAGAAGGGCACCTCTACAGGATTCCTGTCCTCCAAAGAATATTCTCGGTATTCCTTAAGGCTCTTAGCCCACAGGCTATGAATATAGCTCAACCCCTTATAAGCAGGAATCAAAAGCACTCCTGTAAAACAATTTGAGAGGAACTGAAGCCCTTCATTACGAGCATACATTAAAGTTATGAACATCATGGAATAAATGACGCTTCCTATAATGGCTATCATCATCAGCCAAGCAAATGTTACTAAAAATAGATTTCTCATTGTCTTATATTGTTTTTGTCCTACATGAATGATTATTCTTAAAATTAACTCATTACAAGCTATTTTAAATCAAATTTCTTTTATATTTTTTGACCTTGCAAATATAATACTTTTAATAAGAAAAAACAATTCTTTTTATGAATTTATTTTGATACATTCTTTATAAAGCATATTTATCGCCCATTCTTTATGATTGTTAATAAATTTCTCTATTTTTTTAGGTAAAAAAATTGTATTTTCGCACCCGTATAAATAGGAGAAAGTGAAAATCAATTTTTTTAAAGTTCCGAAAATTAAACAATTTTCCTATAAGCCTCGTTACTATCAGGAAATAGAAGAACGAGGAGGATTTAGCATCCCAAAACACCAGTTAAGAGGATATACTTTGCGTAAGAAATGGGAGAATATGCGTAAGAGTAACCGTAAGCCTGAGGTAAGTTCCAATCGCTTATTTTGGATAATTCTCCTATTACTGCTACTGACTACCTACTATTTTTTTGATTTTAACTTATCTTCCTTACTGAGAAAATAAACTCTACTGAATTACAGTTTTTTACAAATTAAATTTATCTTATTGAATGTCTGATATTATACGATTGCTTCCTGACAATGTAGCTAATCAAATCGCGGCAGGAGAGGTCATTCAACGTCCTGCTTCTGCTGTAAAGGAGCTTTTGGAAAATGCCATTGATGCACAAGCCACTCAGATAAAACTCTTCCTCAAGGATGCAGGACGTACCTTAGTACAAGTTGTAGATAATGGTACTGGCATGTCCCCCACGGATGCCCGTTTAGCTTTTGAACGGCATGCTACCTCAAAAATTCGCACCGCTGATGATCTTTTTTCTCTCCATACAAAAGGTTTTCGTGGAGAAGCCTTAGCTTCTATCGCTGCTATCGCTCAGGTGGAACTTATCACCTCTGAAGAAGGACAAGAGATAGGAACCGCCATTACTATAGAAGGAAATAAAATTATTGATCAATATCCCATTGTTACCAACAAA
>NZ_GL872413.1:310904-407155 GCF_000192225.1 Capnocytophaga sp. oral taxon 338 str. F0234 | reverse complement strand
CCTACTTCTTTAAGAAAACGTATTGTACAGGTATTTGGCTCTCGCCTTAATGAACAATTAGTTCCTGTAGAAGAACAAACAGAAGTAGTTAACATACAAGGATTTATTAGTAAAAATTCGCCTAAAAGGAATAAGTCTCTTCAATTTTTCATGGTCAACCATCGCTTTATTAAGAACCGATACCTACACCATGCGGTAGTGAGTGCTTTCGAAGGCCTCCTCAAGGAAGGGGAACAGCCAGAATACTTCCTTTACTTGGAGATTGACCCCAAGCATATTGACATCAATATACACCCTACTAAAACAGAAATAAAGTTTGACAATGACCATACTATTTATGCTTTACTTCGTTCAGCAGTTAAGCATAGTTTAGGACAATTCCAAGTACTCCCTACGATTGATTTCTCCTTAGATGAAAGTCAGGAAATCCCTTATTCCTACAAAGATAAGGAAGCTAAAATGCCTACTTACCAAGTAGATAGGAATTTTAATCCTTTCAAAATGGAGGAAAAAGATGTCTCTTCTAAAAGGAATAATCCTCCATTCTCTTTTGCTTCTAATAGAAATGCCCCCCAGTGGGAAGCTCTCTACACAGGGTTCCCTTCTAAGGTAAATGAATCCTTAAAAGAAGAAGTTCCTCTTTCCTCTCTTATAGAAGTCCAGACGGAAACTAAAGTACAAACTATTCTATATTTTCAGAAAAAATATATAATCACTTATCTGAAGGATAAGGTTCTTTTCATCCATGTATCACGAGCACATCAGCGTATCCTTTATGAGCGTTTTTATAAGAGTATTTCTCAAGGAGGAAGTATCAGTCAATCCTTGCTTTTCCCTTTAGAATTTGAATTCTCTCCTGTCGAGATTCTCTCTCTGCAATCGCTTACCTCATCCCTAAATAGGGCAGGATTCCTACTAGAAATTGAGCAGAACAAAATACGTTTTACAGGACTTCCTCCCTTAGTTAAGGAAAGTCAAGTAGAAGAGATCCTTCGCCAGCTCTTGGAAAAGGCAATGGAGGACATTCCTCAGGAAGAACTCTCCCAAAGGGAATCCTTAGCCAAGAATCTTGCCAAAAGCCTTGCTATAAAAGCAGGTCAGTCCCTCTCTCCTGAAGAACAAGAGCAGTTAGTATATGACCTTTTCTCTTGCAAAGAGACACAAGTAAGCCCTTTTGGTAAAAAAATATACATAGAATTCCCTTTTAACGAACTTGAAAATCGTTTCTAAACCTAATAACCTATGAAGCTATATGAACATATTTCCTTAAAGCCCTATAATACTTTTGGTATTAATCAAAAAGCAGATATACTTATAGAGGCTTCTGATGAAAAAGATATCTTAGAGGCTCTTACCTCCTATCCAACTCTTAAAGTATTAGGAGGAGGAAGCAATATCTTACTCACCCAAGAGGTAAAAACTCCTTTGTTAAAAATAACACAGAAAGGTATCACTACAGAAAGAGAGAACAATTCTCATATTTGGCTTAAAGCACAAGCAGGAGAAGTCTGGAGCGAGCTTGTGGATTATTGTGTCTTAAGAAATTACGGAGGCGTAGAGAACCTGTCTCTTATCTATGGTAGTGTAGGAGCGGCTCCTGTACAGAATATAGGCGCCTATGGAGTGGAACTTAAGAATGCTTTTCACTCCTGTGAGGCTATTGATAGGGAAAGCAAACAAAAAGTTATCTTTTATAAGAATGATTGTAACTTCGGATACAGGGATTCACTGTTCAAACAAAGCAAAGGACGGTATATCATTCTTTCTGTCACCTTATGCTTAACAAAGAAAGAGCATTTCTTCAAGACACATTATGGCAATATTAAAGCGCTCCTTACTGAAAAAGGATGGGAAGAAACTCCTGCTCACATCTCACAAGTTATCAAGCAAATTAGACAAAGCAAGCTTCCTAACCCTATAGAATTGGGTAATAGTGGTAGTTTCTTCAAAAATCCAATAATCTCTCGTGAACACCTCCTCTCATTACAGAAAACATACCCTGAACTCCCTCATTATTGGGTATCTGTAACACAAGAGAAAATTCCTGCCGCCTATCTTATTGAAAGTTGTGACCTTAAGGGCTACCGAATAGGGCAAGTAGGTGTCCATAAAGGACAACCTTTAGTATTGGTCAACTATGGCAATGCCTCAGGAGAGGATATTCTCTCCCTTGCTCATTATATACAAGGACAGGTAAAAAAACGCTTTAACATCCAATTGGAAATGGAAGTAAATGTTTGGTAAGGTAATAAATATTTCTTACTTTTGCGCAAAATTTATACCCTATGCAAACCACTCTTAAGAAACGTAAGGAAGAAAAACCTAAATATGTAAAAGAAAAATATTCTGCTCCCAAAGAAAAACGAACATCCTACAAGGAGAAACGCTTTGAGAATAAGGAAAATTCCTTTAGCAATAAGAAGAAATCTCCCGTCCCTAATACAACCGATGATAGTAAAGGCATTCGCTTAAACAAATATATAGCCAATGCCGGAATCTGTGCTCGCCGTGAGGCAGATCGCTATATTACTGCTGGAAATGTAGAAGTCAATGGCAAACCTATGACAGAATTGGGGTACAGGGTGCAACCCAATGACATAGTAAAATTTGATGGCAAAAACATCTCTGCTGAGAAAAAGGAATATATCCTACTGAACAAACCTAAGGGTTTCATTACCACCACCCAAGATGAGAAAGGACGTAAAACAGTTATGGAACTTGTAGTAGGAGCTGCACAAGGTAATATAAAGCCTGTAGGTAGGCTTGATAGGCTTACTACGGGGCTCTTGCTTCTGACCAATGATGGAGATTTAATAAAGAAACTTACTCATCCTTCTCATGGTGTACGTAAGATTTACCATGTAATATTGGACAAAAAACTCGCACTCCCCGACTTTCACAAAATCCAAGAAGGGCTTACCCTTGAGGATGGTTTCATTCAAGTGGATGATATCAGTTTTGTGGAGGGAGCTCCTCATAATGAAATAGGAGTAAAAATCCATAGTGGACGCAATCGTATTGTTCGTCGTATCTTTGAGTCCTTAGGTTATACGGTAGAAAAGCTCGATAGAGTAGTTTTCGCTGGACTTACTAAAAAAGACCTTCCTCGAGGACATTGGCGCCCATTGACCCAACAGGAAGTTATTAATTTAAAGAATCTCAGTCATTAATATCTATTATAAATGAAAAAAGTACTACTCATTGGCTTACCCATCCTATTCCTTATATTAGGAGGATGGTTATATATGCGCTATTTCTTCGTCTTTGGAGAAGGAGTAAAATCAGGTTATTTAAACTATGCTGTATACAAAGGAGATCTTTTCAAAACTTACGAGGGAAAGCTCATCCAAGAAGGTTTTGCCAAAACTACTACAGGTAACGGCATGCAAAGTAATGAATTTGAGTTCTCTATTGAAGATAAAAAGATATTCAAACAATTAGAAGTTAATAGCGGCAAATATTTTGACCTTCACTATAAAGAATATCACAATACAGTCCCTTGGAGAGGAAATACTGTTTATATAGTAGATAGTATAGTAAATATGCGTGAGAAATAATTTTATGAAGAATACGCAAATATTTGGCTTACATCCTGTAATAGAAGCTATTGAAGCTGGAAAGACTATTGATAAAATCTTTATTCAAAAGGGACTTAAGGGAGCGCTTTTCTCCCAATTATTATCCCTTGTAGAGACCTATCATCTTCCTCATTCTTATGTTCCTATTGAGAAACTCCAACGCCTTACCCGAGGCAACCATCAAGGAATAGTAGCCTTGCTCTCTCCAGTAGAGTTTGTCCCTTTGGAGGAGCTTGTTCTTTCCACTATAGAAAGTGGGAGAGTACCTTTGTTCCTTATTCTGGATCATTTGAGTGATGTACGCAATGTAGGAGCAATCATTCGTACGGCTGAATGTACAGGGGTAAACGGTATCCTCCTTCCCAAGCAAGGCAGTGCCTCCATAGGAGAGGACATGGTCAAAACCTCTGCAGGAGCAATCTTCAACTTACCTCTGTGTAAGGTGGATAACCTGATTGATGCTATCTACTATCTACAAGGCAGTGGAATCAAGGTTCTCGGTGCTACCGAAAAAGCCTCTTCCCTTCTCTATGATTTCTCCCTCTCTGAACCTTTAGCTATTGTCATGGGAGCAGAGGACACTGGCATCAGCAAAGGGGTACTTAAGGTCTTGGACGAGAAAGCCAAACTTCCCCTACAGGGAGAAACATCCTCTCTTAATGTATCCGTCGCCTGTGGTGCTTTTCTGTATGAAGTGGTAAGACAACGATTAATGAACCTATGAGTTAATTGACCTATTTATCAGTTATTATCTAATTATCTAAAGCCCTAACAACTCAAAATTCAAAACTAACATGATTTCTTCAATTATAAACTATCTAAGCAGCATCAATCCTGTATTAGCCGCTTTATATGCAACTCTTTTTACTTGGGGCGTTACTGCCCTGGGAGCTGCTTTGATTTTCTTTTTTAAGAGTAGCAACAAATTAGTAATGGATGGTATGCTTGGCTTCACCGGAGGAGTAATGGTAGCCGCCAGTGTATGGAGCTTACTTATTCCTTCCATTGAAATGAGTGAAGGAGAGCGCTTCGTTAAGGTATTACCCGCTGTTATAGGTTTCTTATCAGGGGCACTTTTTATTTATGTCTTAGATAGAATCTTACCTCACTTTCATCCCAATTTCAAGCAAACTGAAGGAGTAAAATCCTCCTGGCAACGTACCACCCTACTAGTATTGGCGATTACTCTACATAACATTCCTGAAGGGTTGGCTGTAGGAGTACTCTTCGGAGGGGTAGCTGCTGGCATTCCTGAAGCCTCCATCGCTGGAGCAGTAACCTTAGCCATAGGAATCGGTCTGCAGAACTTTCCAGAAGGAGTGGCTGTATCTATGCCTTTACGCCGGTTAGGGTTGAACCGTTGGAAGAGCTTTTTCTATGGACAACTCTCGGCTATTGTAGAACCTATAGCAGGAGTATTAGGTGCCTTCGCTGTGGTATTTTTCACCCCTGTACTACCTTATGCATTGGCTTTTGCTGCTGGAGCAATGATCTATGTAGTAGTGGAGGAGACCATCCCTGAGTCCCAACAAAGTCGTAATACGGACGTTTCCACAATTGGATTTCTTATTGGTTTTGTCGTGATGATGGTTATGGATGTAGCCTTAGGATAGAAAAAGCAAAAAAGACTTTCTGCAATGGAGAAAAAATAGTATATTTGCCTTTTCTAATTTTTAGTAAAATGTCCTTAACCGCTATCTCTCCCATTGATGGACGCTATGCCTCCAAAACAGAAACTTTACAGGCTTATTTCTCTGAACAAGCCCTTATCCGATACCGCTTGCGTATTGAAGTAGAATACTTTATTGCCCTATGTGAAATACCTTTGCCTCAATTGGCTTCTTTCAATAAGGAGAATTTTCAAATCCTACGAAACCTTTATACAAGTTTCTCTACAGAAGATGCTCTTAGAATCAAAGAAATAGAACAAATTACCAATCATGATGTAAAGGCAGTGGAATACTTCCTCAAGCAACAATTTGACCACCTATCCTTGCATCCCTATAAGGAATTTATACACTTTGGGCTCACCTCACAGGATATCAATAACACAGCTATTCCTCTTTCCATCAAAGAAGCTATAAAGGGTACCTACCTTCCTCAGATAGAAATTCTTGTTCAAAAGATAGAAACCCTTGCTCTGCAATGGAAGGATATCCCTATGCTAGCCCGTACCCATGGACAGCCAGCCTCTCCTACTCGTTTGGGCAAAGAGATGAAAGTATTCTCAGTACGACTCAGAGAACAACTTCAGTACTTCTCCACCCTCAAACATGCAGCTAAGTTTGGAGGAGCTACAGGTAACTATAATGCCCATAAAGTAGCCTTCCCAACTATCCAATGGAGAAGTTTTAGTAAACACTTTGTGGAAGACATTCTAGGTCTTTACCATTCCTTCCCTACGACCCAGATAGAACATTATGATCATTTAGCTGCTTTATTTGACCTACTTAAGCGTATTAATACTATCTTGATAGACTTTAATAGAGACATTTGGACTTACATCTCCATGGATTATTTCAAACAACGTATCAAAGAAGGAGAGGTAGGATCTTCTGCCATGCCTCATAAGGTGAACCCTATTGATTTTGAAAACTCTGAAGGAAACCTTGGTATTGCTAATGCCTTATTAGAACATCTCTCTAGAAAACTACCCGTCTCTCGACTTCAACGCGACCTTACCGATAGTACAGTACTGCGCAATGTAGGAGTACCCTTTGCTCATACTCTTATTGCTATAACCTCTACCCTCAAGGGGTTGGACAAACTTATCCTTAACCAAGACAAACTTTATGATGACTTGCATGATAATTGGGCTGTAGTTGCCGAAGCCATACAAACAATCTTACGACGTGAAGGCTATCCTAATCCCTATGAAGCACTCAAGGGGCTTACCCGTACTTATCAGAAAATTAACGAACAGGTTATCCATGAGTTTATTAATTCCCTTACAGTCTCTGATGAACTCAAAGCTGAACTCAAAGCAATTACTCCAGAAAACTATACAGGAGGTGATTACCTTGATTATTAATAGGATATGAAAGAAGAAGACCTCCTTGCCTTACTCGCTCTCCAACATACTCCTAATATAGGAGATATTACGGCTAAAAAACTTATTGCTCATTGTGGAAGCCCTTCGGCTATCTATAAGGAGAAAAAACATAAAATAGCCCATATTGAACGGATTGGAAGTACTATTTTAAAAAATCTTTTTGACCCTATCCATCGTAAAGAAGCAGAAAGAGAATGGCAATATATCCAAGATAACCACATTAAATACTATACTTTTTTTGATCCGGATTATCCTGCCAATCTTAAACAAATTATAGATGCTCCTATCATCTTCTTCTATAATGGAAATATAGACTTAAAAAATAAAAAGACCCTGAGTATTGTAGGCACTCGCCAAGTTACCTCCTACGGAAGAGCCTTTTGTGAAAAATTTATAGAAGAACTCTCTGCTTTAGAGGATTTAGTGATTATCAGTGGTTTTGCCTATGGGGTGGATATCACCGCCCATAAGGCTGCTATGAACAATGGTTTACAAACTATCGCCTGTTTAGCACATGGATTGGATATCATCTATCCAGCATCCCACAAGAAGTATGTAAGCGAAGTAAAAAATAATGGAGGATTTATCACAGAGTTCTGGCATAAAAGTAAGTTTGATCGCAAGAATTTTATCGGACGTAACCGTATTATTGCAGGGCTTTCCGATGCTACTGTAGTAATAGAATCTGCCCTTAAAGGGGGAAGCCTTGTCACTGCTGATATGGCTTTTTCATACGACCGGGATGTCTTTGCTATTCCTGGTAGAGCTGATGACACCTATAGCCAAGGTTGTAATCAATTAATAAAAACCGACAAAGCACGACTTATTACTTCCGCTGCTGACTTGGTGTATTATATGGGATGGGAAATAGAAGAAACCTCTGCTAAACCCATAGCTGCTGAACTCTTTGTAGAACTCTCCGAAGAGGAAGAAAAAATAATTACCTATCTAAAAGAACATGGCAAACAGACTTTAGATGACCTTTCAAGAGAATGTTCATTCCCTATACATAAACTCTCCAATCTACTTTTTCAGATAGAAATGAAAGGAATCATTCGCCCACTTCCAGGTAAAGTGTTTGCTTTAATTTCGTAATATATAGTTTTTTTCTATATTGAAATAGAAAAAAATGATATAAATCTATTGTTAGATGCAAAAAATGTTGTACCTTTGCAACTGAAAACAAAGGGGAAATAAATTGTTTTTCATATATTAGATTTTGTGGTTAGAATTGGTAAAAGAGGGCGAAAGCTCTCTTTTATTTTTTATTCCTTAAGCAATCTTTCTATTTCTTTTAGATCATTTCTATAACGAGAGAGTTCTGTCTGTACCACTAAATAACCTCGCTTATTCTCCTTAGGAAGTACAAAGATAATAACCGGCGTATATTCTTTGGACTTAACGACAATATATTGATAAGCTTCTACTTCCAATATTTCTTGTTCCAACCCTTTAGGAGACTTGATTTCTGTAAAGGTTTTCCACTGGGAGAGAAAATAACCCTCTTCTGCGAGTTTTTCTTTGGGGAAATCCAATCTTAGCATCACTATACAAGCATTGAATCCTTTCCCTAACTGAAGTAGATACTCCTGCTTTCCTTGCACTTCCTTTTGGGATAGTTTCCATGGGGCAGGAGCTGAGGAAAATGGAAAATCAAATTCTGAAGGAAATTCCTTTATTTTCTTTTTCTTCTCTAAAATATTCTTCTCTAACTTATTAAGCTTAAGAGGCGCTTCATAAGAGGTATTCTCTAAATAATCAAACTGTTCTTCTACATTGTAGAGTACCTCACAATACCCTCCATTGGAGGTAAGCCAGTCGACTACTTTTTCTGGATCAGAAACCTTGTTTTCTGTAAGAAAAAGTGTCGTATACCTTAGGGTATGGTCACAGGGTACCCTCTGCAAAGCCTTTTCTAAATAATAGAAAAGTGCCAAAAAGCTCTTTTCTTCCATAGGTAACGAAGCCCTAAAGTTGTCCAACTTCTCTTGAGCAAACACCTTTTGGACTTCTTTACGTTGTTGCTTTTCTGTTGTTTTCATTAGTTACTTTCCACTGGTCTCTTTTCATTTTTCACTATACAGAGACTTTCCCTTTTATAGTAGGGTATGGGTCATAGCCTTCAAGGGTAAAATCGGGGTAGTCAAAAGCGAAAAGATCTTTCACCTGAGGGTTAAGTTTCATAGTAGGAAGTGGGCGCGGTTCACGACTGAGTTGTAACTCTACCTGCTCCAAATGGTTCTTATAGATATGTAAGTCGCCAAAGGAATGGACAAAATCCCCCACTTGCAGCCCAGTAACATGCGCCATCATCTGGGTAAGCAAGGCATAGGAAGCAATATTGAACGGCACCCCTAAGAAAGCATCGGCACTACGCTGGTAGAGCTGGCAGGAGAGCTTCCCTTCCATTACATAGAACTGAAACAGCGCATGACAGGGAGGTAGTGCCGCCTTGTTATGTGCTACGTTCTCAGCAAAGGAAACTGAAGTATCAGGCATAACTGATGGATTCCAAGCCGAGACTACCATACGGCGACTATCGGGATTGGTCTTAAGCGTATGGAGTACTTGGGCTATTTGGTCTATCCCTTCATTATTCCAATTACGCCATTGCGCCCCATATATGGGTCCTAAATCACCCTTTTCATCTGCCCATTCATTCCAAATACGCACCCCGTGTTCGGTGAGGTAATGAATATTTGTATCCCCACGGAGAAACCATAACAGCTCATAGATAACTGATTTCAGATGTATCTTCTTTGTAGTGAGTAGAGGGAATCCTTCTTGGAGATTACAGCGAAATTGATAACCAAAAACACTGATCGTCCCTGTTCCCGTACGGTCATCCTTACTATGTCCATGAGTAAGAATATGATTAAGAAGGTCTTTGTAGGCTTGCATTTCTTTCTATTTTAGAGTACAAAAATACGAAAATAATGTTTAATGATTAATGTTCATTAGGGTCATTAATTATTTTTCATTCTTCGTTTTTCACTTTTCACCTCTCCAATGCTTGCCTAAAATCGGCTATCAAATCCTCTATATTTTCCAAGCCTACCGCTACACGTATCAAAGTTTGGGTAACGCCGCGTGCTACTTTTTCCTCTTCAGGGAACTCCGTATGAGTATAAGTACTGGGATGAGTAACAAGCGTTTCCACTCCGCCTAAACTCACTGCAAAAAGCGCCACACGAAGTGCCTCAAAGAAAGTTTTCACCTTCTTCTCGTCCTTCATTACAAAAGAAAACACAGCTCCTGCTCCCAAGGCTTGACTTTCCTGGATAGCCTTGCCTTTGTTGGTAGGCAGGGTAGGATAATATACTTTTTCCACGGCAGGGTGTCCCTGGAGGAAATCTATGAGCCTGAGAGTATTGGCTTGTGCATAATCCATACGTACCTTCAAGGTCTTGATACTACGTATGAGAAGCCAGCTATCAAAGGGGGAGAGCATTGCCCCTATAGCCCCCTGAGCAAAACGTATTTTCTCAGCAAGAGTATCATCATTCACTACCATCGCCCCTGCGATAATATCGTTGTGCCCACCGAGGTACTTGGTCGCACTATGTACAACCACATCTGCTCCGAGTTCTAAAGGACGTTGCAAGTAAGGAGAAAGGAAAGTGTTATCCACCATAGTCAGTAGCCCATGCTCCTTAGCAATAGCCACCGTACCACGTATATCGGTAACATCCAAGAGCGGATTGGAAGGTGTCTCTATGAAAATTCCCTTAGTGTTAGGACGTATCGCCTTGCGAATATTATCCAAATCGGTAGTATCCACATAAGTAGCTTCTAAACCAAATTTGGCAAAAATATCCTTCATAATACGGAAAGTCCCTCCATAGATATCCAAGCCAAACACAAAATGGTCGCCTGCCTCAAAGATCGTAAAGAGTGAAGTAGAAGCAGCCATGCCCGAAGAGAAGCCAAAACCATGTTTACCTCTTTCTAATTTGGCAATTAGTGTTTCAAACTCCTTACAAGTAGGGTTGGAGATACGACTGTACTCAAACTCCTGTGTTACACCAAATTCCTTAAGTTGAAAGGTAGAAGCCATGTTAATACAGCTTCCCCATTCTTTTATTTCTTTTTCTGTGGTACGAATCCCATGTATTGCAACAGTCTCAAATCTCATGTACTATAAGTTTTTAAAGTAATATTTTTTATAAAATAACAGCACAAAAATACGATTATTTTATAAAATAAAAAATAAATATATTTATTATAATTGTTTAAAAAAATAAAAATATTTATGGGATAGCCATTTGATTGTAACAAAAAAAATTGTACCTTTGAGTTCTGTTCAATCATTGAATTAATAATGATATTAAAAATAATTCTTTTCTTCAAGCAATATGCCTTTGAATGGCTTTTGATGCTCTTTTCTGTGGGTATTCCCTTCGCTTTGGATATGGGACCTGCTTTTTATGGTATATTGGCAACTTTCTTTATTTTCCTTACTTTGAGAAGACTTTCTTACTGGTCTTTCTTTGTCGTATTCCTTTTCGTCTTGATCACTTGTGTACTCTTTCTTCCCCAGATTATTTGGTTTGGACATCCTCCTGTTACCATGATTGGAGCTTTCTTTGAAACAGACCTACAGGAATCCAAGGAGTTTGTACAGTCTCTTCCACTCTACTCTTATGCCATTTCATTACTTACCTTACTCTTTGGGGGCTATATCCTCTATTTAGGAAAGAAAAAGACTTATCTTCACAATAAGAAGCAAAACTTAATCACAGCAGTCATAGCTATATTGGCTATTGGGCTAACTCTCTACCGTCCTTTAGCCAAGATGAAAGAATACCAAGCCTTCAAGTGGTCAGCCTCTCGTACAGCTATTATCTCTTTTTATGCCTCTATCTATGACAATATACAAGAATACCAAGCCCTTAAAGAAGAACTGAGTAAGGGTATAGAGGGAACTCCTACTTGGCAAATTACCGCGACCCAACCTCCATACCAGAATTATGTCTTGATCATAGGAGAAAGCGTCCGAAAGGATTATATGCACCTTTATGGCTTTCCCGAAGAGAACACTCCCTTCTTGGACAAGGCATACGGTACGGTAATTGACGGCTATACAGCCACAGCGCCCAATACAACCGCCTCTCTGCTACGTTCTTTTATGCAAATGAAAGGAGATAAGGACTTTATTTATGCAAATAATCTTATCTCTTTAGCCAAAAATGCAGGATTTGAAACTTTTTGGTTATCTAATCAAGGATTAACAGGAGAGTTTGATACTCCTATTGCTAAGTTAGCTTTCCTATGCGATCATAAGGAATTTACCAAAAAAGGAGACTATGCTTCCATGAATTACCATGATAGTATTCTTCTACCTCTTTTTAGTAAATATCTTCATAAAAAAAGCCATTCTCCACGACTTTTTATCCTCCACATCATGGGATCCCATGTGAATTTTGAATCCCGTTTGGAACATCCTATTCATTACAACTATTACAATCGAAAAATTTCTGCTTATATACAGACTATTGAACAAACAGATACATTACTAAAAGACATTCATGAACTTCTACAAAAAAATGGAGATTCCTTCAGTATACTTTATTTCTCTGATCATGGGCTGATGACTCAGGATAGAAATTCCATGTTCACCTCCCTTACCCACGGTGATACTAACCCTAATAAGGCTTGCTACCAAGTGCCTTTCGTACTCCTTTCCAGTGATGATACCCAGCATAAAGTAGTCAAAGCGAACAAGTCTGCTTTCCGATTCTTGGACGGATTCGCTCATTGGCTGGGCATACAGGAGGCTTCCTTACGTAGTGATTATGATTTCCTTTCTCCAAAGAACGATACTCTGAAGGTCTTTAATCAATATGAAAATGTCCCTTTTGAAGGATTGGAAGAAGATGAAATAATGACCAATAACTAATAGTTAATAACATAAGGGAAAATTAATCATTGATGGTATTCTTTATTATTTAATTTTATTCAAAATAAATAAAGATTATTATCTCTTTTTTTGTACCTTTGCGAAGTACAAATATAATCCTTATGCAAACAGAGAATAAATTCAATGAGCACCAGGGACATTGGATGCTCGCTAAATTGGGCAAACGTGTATTACGCCCAGGAGGAAGAGAACTCACCGAGAAACTCATTGCAGGACTTGGAATTACCTCCAAAGATGACATAGTAGAGTTTGCTCCAGGTCTGGGGTTTACAGCTAATATTGCCTGTGGCTATCAACCAAAGAGCTATATAGGAGTGGATCTCAATGAAGAGGCTGCCACCATCGCACGCAAACGTATCAAGTACAATAAGGCAAGAATCATCAATGCCAATGCTGCCCAAAGTACCCTTCCCGATGCCTATGCCAACAAAGTATATGGTGAGGCAATGCTTACTATGCAGCCTTTAGAGCAGAAAAAGGCGATCATAGGAGAGGCTTTCCGTATCCTTAAAAGCGGTGGCTATTATGGCATACATGAACTGGGTATTAAGCCCGATGATGTAGAGGAAGCTGTCAAAGAAGATATTTACAAAGAGCTAAGTGAGACTATTCGCGTACATGCCCGCCCTATGACTACAGCTGAATGGACATCTCTTTTGGAAGAACAAGGCTTTAAAGTAATCAAGGTAGAACATAATCCTATGCTCCTTTTAGAACGTAGCCGTATGATTCAGGATGAGGGCTGGCTCAGGGTACTACTGGTTACTTTCAATCTACTTCGTTTCCCTGAAATAAGAAAACAGATTAAGAAGATGAAAGCTTGTTTTCGAAAACATCAAGAAAATCTTGACGCGGTGGCAATTATGGCACAAAAACCCTAATATAATGATAAATGACCAATCTCTAAGGGACTGGTCATTTATCATTGGTCATAGCCCCTCTTCAGGGGTTAGGAAAATGATTAGAACTGAATCATAGTGGCTATAGAAATATCCTTTTTATCACTATCCTTAGGTTGTATTACCTGTCCTTGAGCATCTTTGAGAGTATAAGTAAGGGTATATTCCCCTGCCTTCGGGTAGGATACTTTGCCTCTATAGAAATTGCGTTCGTAACGAAGCGTAGTGGTAGAAAGTGCCGTTGTACTTCCTTTTTCACTTACCTTTACCTCTACTACCCAATCAGTTACCTTAGGGAAGTTCTTCATGTTTTCCATCTTCCAGATGCCTAATGCCACTTCATTTTCTCCTGATTTTGGATTTTCAGGAGCTACCAATGCATATAGGTGCATTTGTCCCTTGGGATTGCCCCCAGGGGTGAAGACTCTAAAGCGCCCTACTTTCCCTAAAGCTTTATTGGTTTGAGGTTTTACAACGAAATCCAAGCGGTCAAGTGTTTGCTCCTTGCCTGCTACCTTAAAAGTAACTTTCCCAAACCACACCCCTGAAGGGGCGGTTATCATCTGGAATAACGCTTGGGATTTCCATACATTACCCTCTTTAGTCAAAGCGGTATGAGGGCAGGTATGAGTATGCATAATATCTTTGGTAAAGCCTCCTTTACCATCGCTTTTGTACATATCCATCCAAGGTGTAAAAGTAGCGGCTTCCAAGGTTACTTCTTTATTGGTAGCATCGGTAACGGAAAGGGTAATGTCATTGTACCCCATTACAAAAGTGCCTGAAGTATTCTGTAGTCGTACGGTATAATTACTCACCTTAGCTTCTGCTACTGTCTTCAAAGTAGGAATGGGTGGAGTGGGCGGAGGTGTGGGCTTATCATCGTCTTTTTTAGAACAAGAAAATAAGATAGCTACTGCTAAAGCAGCTACAGTTATATATTTGAATCGCTTCATCTTTTTTTAAATTATATATTATACCTAATTTAATATTAGCTGGTTAGAATTTGACTCCTAACAGACTAATTGGTGGACGAAGCATTATATGAATAACTTCCTGTAGGCTCAAAGGAGTATAGTGATAATTGTGGATTATCTCCTTTGAAAAGTGTTTTATGAAGACTAACTTTGGAAATTCTTGAAAGAAAACCTCTGGCATAGTAATTGTCTTCTTTTCAGAGGTAGAAGAATCTGTCTGTTCCTTAGTAACTTGAGCAAACTTACAAGATCCCTCACAATGCCGCTCAGGATACATTTTATTTTTGCAATAAGTAGCCACAAAATCTCTCTTACTTAGCAGGAAATAAGAGAGATAAACCCCACTAAGTAAAGTATTAACTAAAAAGACAATACTCAAAAGAATAGCTATGCTACTTGTCACTTTTTTCATTGCAACAAAGATACAAAAAAAGAATACATAAAACTCTTTTGTGATAAAATAAATATAAAAACAATAATCCTACTTATTAATATAGATAATACCTATACTAAAAAATAAATAACATTTTAATTATCAAATCATATTCCATGATTATTGTCGTTTTATAAAGTTATACAAATTCTAAATAATTTCTAAAAGCCAGAGAAATAATATTATTCTCTCACTTCTACTCTGTAACTTTTATAAAAACTTAAGTATATAAAAGAGGAAAAAGAGAGGAAATTAACTTCTAAAAAGTGTCCCATATCTTCTATACAGAAGTAACGCGAAAAGAAAGCCCGTAGAAGCCATAGCTACTCCTACTAAAGAAGGGTAATTACTTGTATACCCCCATTGTAAGGGTTTTCCTCCCCAATAAGCACCCAGAGTATTAGCAAGATTAAACGCTGCTTGCATGAAAGCAGCTCCCATCATCTGTGCTCGTGGTGCTGCCCGAAACATAATAATATTCAATGGTGCTCCTACCGACATGGCTATAATAGCACAGAAAAAAGTGAGTACCCACGCCACTTCAAGAGTCCCTGAGAAGAAAAAGACTAATAGAAGAATACTTATCATGGAGGTAAATATCACTGCACTCGCTGGCATAGGCTGAATTTTATCTGTAAGCCATCCTCCAAAGAAATTCCCTATGACCATCCCTATTCCTATCACAATCATCAGTGTAGGCATTTGACTCTCTGGTAAGTGTGCATAGTCAAGCATCAAGGGTTCTATATAACTCAACCATGAGAAAAGACCTCCACAACCCAAAGCTGTAATAAGGAGAATCATTACAGAGGGAATAGAAAAAAATCGTCTCATTTCCTTCTGTAATGTAACATTACGCTCATAAGCCACTTTAGGTAAAAATACCCCTATACAGAACGCTGTAATTAACCCTAGAGCAGCTATTAATGCCATCACAGGGCGCCATCCTATTACCTCTCCCAAATGAGTAAATAAGGGAATCACAAGCAAATTGGCAATAGTAAGTCCTGCGAACATGACCGAGATAGCCATAGCCTCTTGCTCCTTAGGAGCTAACTGTTTGGCTACAATTGCTCCTATTCCAAAGAAGGCTCCATGAGGTAATCCCGAAAGAAAGCGAGCAATCAGAAGTGTCTCATACGAAGGCATTAAAGCAAAAAGTCCATTACACAAAGTAAAGAGTAGCATTAAAAATATCAGTACTCTTTGAGGTTGAAAACGAGTGCTAAAAGCCACTAAAGTAGGGGCTCCCACGACTACTCCTATAGCATAGGCTGCTATAAAATGTCCTACCTCACTATCGCTTAGGTGCATGTTCTGCCCTATATTGCGCATGAGCCCCATAAGGATAAATTCGGTGCTTCCTAAAGCAATTCCTCCCATTGCCAAAGGAAAGAGTTGTCGTATCATCTTCATCTTTATAATCGTTTTAAAAAGAGTGCAAAAATACAACTTTTAATAAGAAGCACAATTATGTTATAAAAAAAGAGGATACTCCTTAAGTTGAGCTCCTCTTTACATAACAAATACTTGAATTATTTTTTAATAAATATTCTCACTGAACTCCTGCTCAATAGCAGTAAGTTTATGAGATATACTTGCATTATATTGCAGATCATTTATTCGCAAAACAAAACCTCCTATAAGGTTCTTATCTATCCTATTTTCCAAAGAGATATTCTTACGACCACTTAAAGCAATCGCCTTATCAATAAACTTCTGCTTAAGCCCATCAGATATTTCGGTTGCTGTAGTCAAATGAATGATTATTTTCTCCTTGTATTGGTTATATTGTTCTACAAATTCACGAGCAATCCCATAAAGGTCGGGGATTCGTTTGTTTTGGAATAATATATCAAAAAATGCGTTCAATATAGAAGAACGGTTTGAGAATATCTCCTGTAATACATTCTGTTTTATCTCTGTCCTTACAATAGGAGAATGTAAGAGTGCTCGTAAGTCTGGATTCTCACGAACTATCTCCACAAGGGAAGAAATCTCTTGAAAAAGGGCATCTTCCTCATGCTTCTCTATAGCATAATCTAAGAGTGCTTTTGCATATCGCCTAGCTACTTTGGTAGAATTTATCATGCCTTCAAGTTAATTTCGTTCAACAGACTTTCCACAAGTTGCTCCTGCTTCACTTCAGAGGCAAGCTCCTTGGTAAGGACTTTCTTAGCGATCTCAATAGAAAGAGAAGCTACTTGCTCCTTCAGCTGAGCAATTGCTATCTTCTTTTCATTCTCAATAGATACTTTTGCCTGAGCGATGAGTTTTGCGCCCTCATTATGAGCTTCTTCCTTAGCTTGAGAGATGATGCGTTCCTTTATCTCACGAGCTTCCTTAAGCATATTATCACGTTCCAAGCGAGCTTCTGATAGGAGTTTTTCATTGTCAGCCTTAAGGTTTGCCATTTCCTTTTTGGCTTCATCGGCAGCATCCAAAGCATTATTAATGGATTGTTCTCTCTCCTTAAGAGCTTTAAGAATAGGCTTCCAGGCGTAAGCACGAAGTAGAAGTAAAAGGCATACAAAAACTATTATTGTCCAGAAACTAAGACTTTCAATATGTACGAGATTCATGTATTTTTATTTTTTCTATTTTATTTTTATAGTAAAATAACTTTTTCTATGGATAACAACCGTTCTGTAACCAACCGTTACAGAACGGTTTTGTCTTGAGCCGATTATCCCTTTACCAAGGCAACAACCACTGCAAAAAGGGCAACCCCTTCAATAAGAGCTGCAGCAATAATCATAGCTCCTTGAATTTTTGAAGCAGCCTCTGGTTGGCGAGCAATTCCTTCCATAGCGGAAGACCCAATCTTACCAATACCAATACCAGCTGCAAGAGCTGCAATTCCTGCTCCAATTCCTGCTAATGCTAATGTCATAATTTTAAATATTTAAGTTTTAATATGATACAAAAATACTACTTAATGATGTTCCTCTGCCACAGCTCCTCCAATGAATAAGGCAGAAAGCAAAGTAAATACGTATGCTTGGATAAATGCAACTAAAAGTTCCAATATACTAATGAAAAGGGCAAAACCTACTGATACAGGGGAAACAAGAAGCGTTTTAAAAGTAAAAATAAGCCCTATCAAACTTAAGATAATGATATGCCCTGCAGTAATATTGGCAAAAAGTCGAATCATTAAAGAAAAAGGCTTGGTAAGCATTCCTATCACTTCTACAGGAATCATAATAGGAGCCAACCACATAGGTACTCCCGGAGTAGCAAAAATATGTTTCCAATAATTTCCATTCCCACTAAAAGTAGTTATAAGAAAAGTAAGTAGAGCTAATGTCCCTGTAAAAACAATATCATTGGTCAAAGTCCCTGAAATAATAGGTACCAGACCTAAAAGGTTACCTAGAAGAATAAGGAAAAACACAGTAAGCAAATAAGGCATATAGCGCTCATATTTCTTTCCACCTATATTAGGGATAGCAATATCATCACGTACAAAAACCACAAGAGTCTCTAACAGATTAGCAAAACCTTTGGGAGCTTTAGGATTCTTCTTGTAAGAACGTGCCAATGCAGTGAAAGCCAAAAACATGAAAATAGCAATAAGAAAGAGTACTACCACATTCTTTGTAATAGAAAAATCCAAAGGACGTGCATTGGTTACCTTATGTTCCTTATTATAAGAAATATTTCCTTGAGCATCTGTATAATAAATTTGTCCATGTATACAAACGAAATATTGTCCTGCTTTCTCTACCACTACTTTACCACTATCATCATGATGAAACTCATTAGAAAGAAAAGTAACTAATCCATTCTCTGTCCAAAGAATTATAGGTAAAGGAAGTGTTATGGATTCTTGGTTCCAATCAAACAGATGATATTCATGAGAGTCAGCTATATGATGCATAACTACATCCGTAAAGCTCTCTTCTTGTTGCTCTGCAGGTTGTTCTTCAGGAGTTGCCAATCCCTTCAAAGGAAAAATCAGAATACTTAAAAACAACCATTTACTAATGATTTTTTGTATCATTTCTTAGTAATTATAATTTATATAGTCACCCTCTTATTTTGCAGGGACAAAGATACATTTTTATTTTTACTTTTACACATATTTTGACCTTTTTTAAGAAAACAAATTATACACAATGTAAAAGTCTTATTATCAATTCATTTAATCATTTTTCTTTAATACACATAATTACTATTCCTTAAATTGATGAGAGTTATTATTATTCTGTCATTAATGAATATATAACCAAGTATAATAATACATTTTATATTCAAAACGAATCTTGGAATATGACATTTACTCCTTTTGGTAAAAATAGAAAAGAGGCTACCTTTTCCCGATAACCTCTTAATATTAGTGAATCACATATTACTTTTTCACTACTTACTTTCTATCTTTTATTTCATAATCTGCCCCAAGATGGTAGGATCTTTTATCTTGTCATCTTCCGCTAAGAGTCTCATTTTGGAGATAATCTCAGCGGATTTAGGATCGTCATCTATAAAAGGTAAAAATACACGCCCTCGATGCTGACTTTGTACAGCGATGATATTCAGCTGTAATCCTCCACGACTAACAATACCACTGCCTAGATGAATACTATAATCACCAAGCTTGCCTTTGATTAGGATATGACGTTCTTTTACTTGTACATTACTAAACTTAAACAAGCGCGCACTCTCACGAGCCAGAGCCCCTCGCATCTGCATAGTACTATGACTGGCTTCTGGATCCACACCACCTACATGTGCTACACTAACCACCAAATCTACATCGCGCATTACTTCGCTGAATATCACAGGGTTAATCTCCTTCATCGGTACTTCCTTACCGTCCTTAAGATTATAGAAGACTACATACTCTAAAGTAGGAGCCTCCACATCAGAAGGAGTAAACCAGTCCGCTACAGCATAAATAGTTGCCCTATAACCTTCCTTATGATATACTTTTTGGAGTCCTTCTTCATAATTAACCGTCCATCCCCTACCGCGAAGCAAGGCAACCGTCTTCTTCGGCTGTATTTGGTACCCTTGATATCGCTCACTGCGATTACTGTGCTCCAACTCATCTTTAGTAGGGATATAGAGTTCACGGAATACCTGTTTGAAAGGTTGTTGTAGTTCCTTGTCAAATAAATATTTTTGATACAAATCCCACTGTACTGCATTGAAAAGATGAGAAGGATGTGCAATAAGAAGCTTATCCTCTGGACTCAAAGGCAATAAATCTCCTTCTGCGTTAAGAAGCTTGCCCTCTTGCCAAAAACCAGAAACTTGGTTCTCAGGATTAAAGAGTACAAGCTTACTGAGCATTGCTTTTACTACAGGATGCTCTATAATTTTAGCTAATTCTCTTACCGAAAATAGAGTTTGGGAAAGCATCGCTTGTTCTAATGACTGACGTGTACGGCTATACTGCTTGCTTAGATAAGCCTTGCCTTCCTTAAGAGCTTCTACATTTTTATCCTTCTTATACTTATCAGGAACAGATTTTAGTTCCTTACCATTTCTGCTCACTAGAATATCCGCTTTACCTTGCTCATCTACCACAAGTTTTAATTCAGTATCCTCCAGTACAAGGGTAGATTTCTCCATAATCTGTTGAGTTGCTTTAGCCTCCATTGCCCAACTGAAGCGGATACTATCCTCATAACCTGCATTACGAGAGAGGTTGTCCAAGCCTATCTCTACCGCATTCTTCTCACTCTCTTGACGTTGTTGCCCGAATTGCTTGCTTTCCTTAAGAAAGGTTTGCAGTAGGTTATACCGCTTTACCAAATCTTCTTCAGGTCTCTTTTTATTAATAGGAATAAGCCCTAATGCCATCACATAGTCCTTATCACGCTTTTCAGTAATTTTTTTCACAGCTTCAGCAAGCTTTACCTCGCCTGTAAGCACTGAAGAATAAAGCTTTACTCTTCGGTAACCCATCCCTTCAGAAAGGTACTTAGCGGACTCTTGAATAAGTTTCCATCCTTGCTTACCCACTGCCTTATGTATACGGTGGTACCAGTCCACATCTATAGCACCTCTCCTAAAATCATCACGAGGTACGGAGGAATACTGAGAAATAACGGTTTCTTTCTCAGCATCCATATAGTCGGTAGTATGAGCAATAAACCACCATATTGCTTCTTTAAAATCCTTTATTTTAAGATAATCCCCCAACCAATCTGTCCAATGAGGTGCATAGCAAGCAGCCTCTACCAAGCGTTTCTTATCCAGCTTCACTTCATTCAAGTGCTTCTTAAAAGCTGTAAAAGTGTCGGAATCACTCGGTTGGCTTACTTCAAGAATATGGCTAAAAGTAGATCGCTTAGTTATACTACTACCATAACCTTTAGCAAAGGGTTCTTTGCCCATACGCTCAAGGGCTTCAAAGAAATAGTGTGCTCCTTCTATCTCTGACAGATAATCAATATACACGGAAGCATCAGTAGGAAGGTCTCCTCGCTGGAGCTCTATTTGCAACATCCGTGTTTTAAGTTCCTGCAGAAGTGTATCAGGATAAGTAAGAGAAGTTTTAAGCGTATCCGATAGGTTTCTATACAAGTAGTTCTCTGTTCCCTGAATCATTGCAAATAGTTCACAATTGAGCAGGGAGAAAAATAAGAGATCATCACAGGAAAGCTTCCCTTTTTGGTAAAGAATCAAGGTAAGTTCTGTAAGTCCCCCATTCATTTTAGGGAGTTTTTCATCCTTTCTCACCTGAGCTCGAATAGCTAGAAGCAAATCCTTAAGGGATTGTTTCTCTGTGTCAATTTTCCCTTCTAAATAAAGCCAATAAAGAATTCCCCATAGCCTTTGAAGTTGTTCATCTGTAAAATAAGCGAAATCCCCATCCTTCCCAAAATAAACTACTGCCGCATAATCTACCACTACATCTACCCAATCCAGAGTAGACCAACTATTTCTTTTAAACTTTTCCTTACGTTTCTCAATAGGAAAGGTGGCTAAGGCATCTTCAAAAACAGAAAGTTTAAAACTTGCCAAAAATGCCTTATCCAAAGTATATGCCTTTCTCAGATAAGTTAATAGGTTCCATAACTGACGGGGCTCACTACTATATCTACGTCTCTCTCCTTCAAAAGCCACCTTAAAGTCAGGGTAATACTCAGAGAGGTAATTCTCTAATCCTTTGGGAACAAAATCCTCATAGTAAAGGTTATCACAATATCTTTCAGCATAATAATATTCTATCTCATTAAGCTGGTGTTTCTCATGCCACGCCTGCCAAAGGTCAGAAAGAGGAAGATCTCTTAGTATATCCAAAGGAGTTTTTCCTTCTTTCTCATCGTGTATTCCCCTAATTGTTTCTCCTAAGAGAGTCGTTACGAGTTCTCCTTGATAGCCTTCGTATTGATATTCATAATCTTTGTTTGTTCTCCATATTACAAGTAGATCATTCAAGGCTTGGGATACCTTCTTCACATTTACAAATTTATCAAAAAGGAAACTTCCTTTTTTTGCTTTACGTTCCTTGTCAAATTGAGGGTGAGGCAAGGCGAAAGGGGTAAGCCGATTAAGGTCAATCACTCCAAAGCCATTGAAAAGATCATAACGTAACTGCTGAGCCGTTTCAGGATTATAGGTGAGCTTATCCATCAGCACCTGTTCATTCTTAGAGAGTTTACGTGATTTGTAGGCTTCCACTTGTTCGGCAACATATTCGGGGAGTTTCTTCTCCTCTTGAAGTATTGTAAGGATTTCTAATCCAGCCAATCGTTGGTCAGCACTCTTGGAGAGGATAAGTCGTGAAGTACTCTCTTTGAGTACTGTCTCGGGTTGTTGTACCAAAAGAGTCACACTCTCCTTGCGCAATTCCTTATTCTTACGGGAAAGTACTTGTTCTATTGCAAGGACATCTTCCTGCACCAAAGGTAATTTCTTTAGAATATCCATTGCAATTCCTGCTACATAAGCTCCCTTATCGTTAATTCCTGTACGAACCAGAGCACGTTGCCAGGAATCAGGAGGGTAGTTTTCCGGATCCTTTCCTTCTTCTTTATCGTAATACCTTCTACCAAGAACAGGGTACACCTTACGAAATAGATCATCACGAACATCTACAGGAATTTCGCTTAACTCCTGAGCTAAATATTGCTGTTGAGTATCATTGGCTGTACGAATAAGGTCTCGGTAAAAATCCACTGCCCTTACAGTAAAACTAAGCCAACGGAAACCCACCCCTTCAAAGTTCTTTCCTTCCTTAGGAATACGCTTGGCAGCAAGGAGTATTTTTTCAAAGAGTTCCTTAGAGAAACCTCCTTGAGGTAGGTTCTGTAGAATCCAATAATCTAAGGCAAGATTCTCCCCAAAGTGTTTTTCAGCAAAGGAAGTAATCTGTGGAAGTGTTTTCTGGGTTTGCTTAATAAAATATAATAGCACCACACCCGTATCAAGTGATACACTCTTACCATTGAGCACCTCAATAGCCAAAGTAAGAGCTTCCTGTACGCTATACATACCTATTGCCCACAAGGCTACATATTGTTCTAAATGATCCTTACTTTTTATTGCTTTCTTAGCTTCAGCAGGATCAGAAAGATAGGCTGAAGCAAGCTCCAGAGTGCGCCTAACTACTGATTGTTGGGGTGCCTCCCATCCAAAACCAAACCAAGTATCTACGGCACGTACCACACTACTAAAACGAGTAAACTTATGATCGAGAATCACACGGATAAAGTGCTTAAAAGAAGCGTGTGTAGTCTCATCTAAGGATTCAAAGATTGTCTGTCGTAAGCCCTCTTGGAGTTGAGCCGCTAAAAGAAGCTTCTCTACCAAGTTATAATAACGTTCATCCTCCACCATTAAGGCTGCCTTTATCAGAGGAGAACATACTCCTCCCACTTCATGTTCTCCTAAGAAAATTTCTTCAAATAGAGGATAGTATCTGTCCGTGTCCTCCGAAATGACCAGGGCAAAGAGTGGAGCTACAGGAGCAACATCATACACAATATATTGGAATTGTTGCTCAAAAGGCAAGGCTCCTACTCCACTGATATAATTACGGAAGAGTGCTTCCATCTGACTAAGTTGTCTCTCTGTATAGTCCGCAGGGTCATCAGAACGAAAAGATCGCCTACTCCAATTATCCAAGTAAGGAAATAAGCAAATAAAGTCCCATACTTTCTGTGCATAAGGAGCTTGTACTTCCCCAAAGAGCAATTGGGCAAGAACTTTTCCATCCTTAGTCTCCCAAAGGTTCTTGGGATATTTCAAGACAGAAAATTCATTCCTGAAAGTTCGTTTTTGGTCATAATCCATTCCATTGGAAAGATATTCCCCTAATAGGCGATATGGCTCAGGAAATTTAGTAAAAGAACCTTTTGCAAGCCTCAGAGGCTTGTAATTGGCAAGATATTGCTTGGCTTGTTCTTCTTTTATCATAACAATCTCATTTAAGTAGTAGGTTAATTATATTATAAAGCTATAATAACTATCCTCAATATTATTAGCTTTTATTTAGATAGGCTTCTATAAGTTGTTGGGTAGAACTATCATGTGGAGCAAACTTTTGAGCCGAGAAATCCTTAAGGATAGTTCCTGCCAATTGTTTCCCTAACTCTACTCCCCATTGGTCATAGCTATAGATATTCCAAAGGACTCCTTGCACAAAAATCTTATGTTCATAGAGTGCGATAAGCTTTCCTAAACTCTCGGGAGTAAGTTTATCAATAAGCAAAGTCGTGGTAGGCTTATTACCCTCAAATACCTTGAAAGGCACTAAAGTTTCAGAGACTCCTTCAGCACGCACCTGCTCAGGTGTTTTGCCTTTCATCAAGGCTTCTGTTTGAGCAAAGAAATTCGCAAGGAGTTTATCTTGGTGATCTTGATCTCCATATAGAGAATGCTTAAAGCCAATAAAGTCAGTAGGAATACGCTTAGTCCCCTGGTGAATAAGTTGGAAGAAGGCATGCTGGGCATTGGTACCTGGTTCTCCCCATACAATAGCACTCGTCTGGTAACTTACACGCTCTCCATTGCGATCTATATACTTTCCGTTACTTTCCATAATCGCCTGTTGAAGATAGGCTGGGAATCGGTGTAGATATTGAGTATAGGGGATTATTGCTTCTGTTTCTACTCCATAGAAATTGGTATACCATACGGAGAGAAGAGCTAAAAGTACAGGTAAGTTTTCCTTAAAAGGAGCATTACGAAAGTGAGTATCCATCTTTTGAGCTCCATGTAGGAGTGCTTCAAAATTATCATAACCTACTGAAAGAGCAATGGTAAGTCCTACAGCACTCCATAGGGAAAAACGACCTCCTACCCAATCCCACATGGGAAAAACATTCTCAGGAGCGATACCAAACTCATCTATTTTTTTAAGATTAGTGGAAACGGCTACAAAATGCTTGGCTACATCTGCCTCTTGTGCCGACTTAAGAAACCACTGCTTCACGGTAAGAGCATTGGAAAGGGTTTCCAGAGTAGTAAAGGTCTTGGAAACGATTACAAAAAGAGTCGTTTCAGGATTGAGATGCCCTATAACTTCATGTATATGATCACCATCCACATTACTAATAAAATGAACATTAAGATGGTTTTTATAAAACTTAAGCGCTTCACATACCATTACAGGACCCAAATCCGATCCTCCAATGCCAATATTCACCACATCGGTAAAGGCTTTGCCTGTATAACCAGTACGCTTGCCTGAAATAACCTCTTGAGAAAATGCTTTTATCTTTGCTTTCACTTGAGCGATTTCAGGGATTACATTCTTACCATCTACTAAAATTTCTTTTTCCGCTGAACGCAAAGCCGTATGAAGCACTGCGCGATTCTCAGTAGCATTGATTTTGTCACCTGAGAAATACTTTTCTATAGAGGCTTTTAGATCACATTCCTGAGCAAGTTGTAAAAGGAGATCACGAGTAGTATTATCTAAATTATTTTTGGAATAATCTACTAAAAAATCCTCCCATACAAGGGTATATTCCTTGGCACGAAGAGGATTTTCCTTAAAAAGTTGCTGTAAAGTAACATTCTTTACCTTCTTAAAATGAGCAGTTAAGGCTCCCCAAGCCTTAGTGTGTATGGGGTTAAGTGTGGCTAACATATATTTTTATTTTAATTCATTTACTAAAATGATGAAATCTGTTGCAAAGATACTCTTTTTTATGGATTTAACAAATATTTGATAAGGGAAAATGCAACTTCTTGAGAGAGGATATAAAAAGATTTAAAAATCTTTATTTATAAATAAATGTTAAAGTGCAACTATCTCTTATTTATTTTGTATCTTTGCCACCTGATAAGACTTCTAACCTCAGCAAAATCCTCTATTTTTTAATTAGTTTAATCTTATAACAAACAGAAAATGAGAAAATTGATTCTACTTGGGGTATTAGGAGCCGTTGTCTCTTGTCATTGCCCAAAAACAGCACAATCCTGTACACAGACCGTTGCTAAAGAAGACTGGGGGAATCCCAATGAAGTAAAAGCACAAGGCAAATTTCAGCTTTCAGGACTTCCTTATGGATACAGTGATTTAGAACCTTACATAGATGGTCGTACTATGTCCATTCATTATTCCAAACATTATTTGGCTTATACCAATAATCTTAATAAAGCAATTGCAGGGACTCCTTTAGAAACACAAAGTATTGAACAAATCCTAAAGGGAATGGATTTGAGTAATAAAACCTTACGCAATAATGCAGGAGGTTATTACAATCATACCTTTTTTTGGGAAGTAATGACTCCTAAGAGAACCGCTCCTCAAGGGAAGCTTTTAGCTCAAATTAAGGAGGATTTTGGTTCTCTTGAGAACTTCAAGAACCAATTTGCCGACGCTGCTGCCAAACAATTCGGATCAGGTTGGGCATGGCTCGTAGTAGGTCAAGATGGTAAGCTCCACATAGGAGACACCCCTAACCAAGATAATCCCCTTATGCCTGGAATGGCAATACAAGGAACACCTATCCTTTGTTTGGATGTATGGGAACATGCCTACTATCTAAAATATCAAAACCAGCGACCTAAATACATTGACGCTTTCTTTAATGTAATTAACTGGGACATAGTAGCTAAAAAATTTGAAACCGCTACCAAATAAGTACCTTTTCATGATTTATTTAATATAAATAAAGACACTCAACCTTTTTCAGTTGTTGAGTGTCTTTTGCTTTAGAGAAGTTAAAGAATTTTACTTAAAAATCTACTGTTACCTCTAATTTCTCAGTAATATTTGCAGTGAGACATCACTGGGAGAACTGTCATATCTTTAAAAATAGATAGTTCAAACTTTGTATAAGTTTCTTGTTATTCTGTGAGAGCCTCCCCAAAATGTTGAATTGTTGAATTACTTTCTCGTCCGGAAACAGCTTTGCCCATAGCCTTTTCAATTAGATTGAGAAGGCGTTTTGCTCTATCTACAATAAAGATGTTAAAACTATCTGTCTTGAGTAACGTTGGGTTTATATTATGGGATTCTAAGGCATAATCTATTTTATCTTCTGCTACTCCTTTATTCCGAATGGTCTGAATATAAAGACTTGGAGCTTTACCGCCTATTGAACGATTAGTTATAGCATAAATAGGTGTCTTATTTACTACAGAGTTCCATTTTCTTTGTGGCAAATTTTCCTTTATGCAATATGCTTGCGGAAAAATATGGTGGATATCTGTAAGTTCTGATAGATAATTAGCGATTCCCATATCTTGTCCGCTCATAAAATCTTTAGGGTGTTGTCTGTTGATTAAAGCCATAACCCCTTTGTACGCAGCGCTGTTGCGAGTTTGCAACCATAATAAACGAATAGCATCAAAGTTTGCCCTTGTAACAGTTTCAGGAACGGCATTCTCATTCTCCATCCACTTAAAGATTCCTACTATATCTTGGACAAATCTGGTCTCATTGGCACTGCCATAAAGTTCACCAAAAACACCACACCAAAACCATTTAGCTAATAAATCCAGATTCTGCATTAAACTTAGTTTTTTGCCATTCAAATTATCGTAGGCAAAGATGGCTGCAAGTGGAATGAGCTGAGTACTATAGGGAATGTCTATTGACTTGTAGATTCCTTGTTGAACCATAAAATTAGCGGCACAAGTGAAACCCTGCTTCAAATCTTCAAGATGAGCGAAAAAATCCTCATATTCTAATTTCAATACATCTTTTTTCTTACAAGAAACAGTTTGCCGTTCTCCTTTTTTCATTTTTAAGTATGATAGGAGGAGCGTCATTGAGGTAAGGAAATTTGGTCCAGAAAGATCCTTGAGTAAATCATCGTTTCTTTCGTTGAGTTTTGTTTTCAGCGTATTCCACTCTTCTCGTAGGTTTTTACTACCCATTGCGGCAAACTTTGCTGTAACAAGTTCGAATACTGTGAGTGTAACCCCACCTGTATTTACATTCTCAAAGATCTGGCATACAGCCTCTGGAGTGGTATCTTTGGCAAGGGTGATAACAGGGAATGTATATTTCTTCAAAGGTTCCAAAATTTCCTGCTGGAATTTTTGAACAATGGGCATTGCCTCTTTATTATAAGTAATTAATCCCCATATCCAATCCATAGTGTTTGAAAAGGTTAGGTTAAGAGGAAACATCAGATTCTTATATTCATCTTCTCTTGTACGTAAATCAAGAATGATTTCTCTACCTATATTTTCTGTCTTGATTTTATCGTCAGATATAGATATAATGGCATCCAATCGGTCTATTTCTGGATCAATAGCTTTCTTTATATCCATGTAATAGTATCGTTTGATGATACTATCTTTATCTGTATCCATCCTTGTAATAACAGGTTTATCGCTCATAAACACTTGGTAAAGGGTTGTAAGACGCTGTTGACCGTCCAAAACCAATGAATCGGGCACTACACTCTCGTATTGCTTATCCACTCCCTCAAATAGACGATATTTGAATTTTACACTTGTATCAGCACTATAATCCAGAAACATCGCTGCTCCCATAGGGAAATCTGAGGTCAGACTTTCTATGAGTTTGCAAATTCTCATATCATCCCACACCCAACTGCGTTGGAAATCGGGTAATTGACTTTTACCATTACCTACTGTCTTAAGCAATTCGGACAGATTAGTATCATTTGATTTTACTGCCATAAATTTATGATGATTATCCCTGTAAAATGTATTTACGTAGATACTTGTTTAATATTCGCTTTCTCTTAAAAATCTACGGTTACCCCTAATTTCTCGGCAATAATTGCATTGATATACTCCGAAAGGGCAGGGATTTTTACACTTTCCAATACGGTATTGGCAAAAGCATAAGTAAGCAAGGCAGCCGCTTCTTTTTTGCCTATCCCACGAGTTTGTAAATAGAACAAGGAATCTGCACTGAGAGAACCTACGGTACAGCCGTGTGAACACTTCACATCGTCAGCGAAGATTTCGAGCTGGGGCTTGGTGTATACCGTTGCTTTATCGGAGAGAAGGATATTGTCGTTCTGCTGATAAGCATTCGTTTTCTGGGCGATTTGCTCTACCATTATCTTCCCATTGAACACATTGGTCGCCTCTTCATTCACAATACTCTTATAATCCTGATGGCTCTCACAGTTGGGATGTGCGTGGTTCACCAGCGTATAATGGTCGGTATGCTGGGTACCTTTAAGGATACTCAATCCTTTGAGGGTAGACTCCAAATATTCGCCTTGGTGATAGAAATTGAGGTTGTTGCGGGTGAGTGTGCCGCCAAACGAGAAGGTATGTACGTTGGCGTGGCTATTTGCTTCTTGCGAGATATAGGTGTTATCGATAAGCGATGCGGTAAGACTATCGTTTTGCAGTTTGTAATAATCAAGGAAAGCGTTTTTGGCTACAAATACCTCGGTTACAGCATTAGTGAGGATAGCCGTCGCGGCATCGGATAGGTTTTGGTGCATCTCAATAACTTTGAGTTGGGCATTCTCACCTACGACAATGATATTGCGTGGTTGGTAGCAAGTGGTCTCTTTTCTATCATTGAAATACAGTAATTGTATAGGCTTCTCTACCACTTTCCCTTTAGGTACTTCTATATATACCCCTTCTGAGGCAAAAGCCGTGTTGATGGCAGTAAATATATCGCCTTTTTCAGTGTTAGCATTAAAGTATTTTTGGATAAAGGCTTCTCCTCCCTTGTGCAAGGCTTCCAATAGAGACGTAACAGTAACACCTGTGAGCTCTTTGCTGGACATTTCGGAGCTGTAATAACCGTTTACAAACACGAGCTGATAACAATCCGCAATAGCGTACTTATATAATACTTCGGGCAAAAGGGTTGTCTTTTTATTTACAGGTTGCCACAAGTGGTAATCGGTAGCTTGGAGTTCCGTGAGGGAGGTGTATTCCCACGCTTCCACTTTTTTATTAGGGAAACCTTTTTCGGCAAAGAAACTAAAGGCTTCCTTGCGAATGTCTTTTAATATATCATCTTTATGTGGGAATGCCTCAAAGGCAGCTACCCATTTTTCTTTTAAATTCATAGTCTAATTTGCTAATTCTTTAAGCCAATCATACCCTTTAGCCTCTAATTCTAAGGCGAGGTTTTTGTCGCCTGTTTTTACGATTCTACCATCGGAAAGCACGTGTACATAGTCTGGGACAATATAGTCTAAGAGACGTTGATAATGAGTGATGACGATCACAGCATTGTCTTTGCTTTTGAGTTTATTCACTCCATTCGCCACAATGCGGAGAGCATCAATATCGAGCCCAGAGTCGGTTTCGTCAAGGATAGCGATTTTAGGCTCAAGCATAGCCATTTGGAAGATTTCGTTGCGCTTCTTCTCACCGCCAGAGAACCCTTGATTGAGAGAGCGAGAAAGGAAGTCGGGGTTGATTTCAAGGAGGGCTGCTTTTTCTCGTATTTTTTTGAGGAGTTCAGCAGCAGGTATATCAGGGAGTCCTTGAGCCTTACGACTTTCGTTAATAGCAGTTTTGATGAAGTTAGTTACCGAAATGCCAGGTATTTCAACAGGGTATTGGAAGGACATAAAGATGCCTTTATGAGCGCGTTCTTCGGGAGCATCGTCTAACAGACTTTCACCATTGAGGAGAATTTCTCCCTCAGTAACCTCAAAGTTTTCATTACCTGCGATTACTGAAGAGAGGGTAGATTTCCCTGCCCCATTAGGACCCATAATAGCGTGTACTTCGCCTGCTTTTATTTCTAAGTCAATCCCCTTAAGGATTTCTTTGCCGTCTACACCAGCGTGGAGATTTTTTATTATTAACATTCTTGATTATTTTATAATTATTTTCTGAATTTTAGTTCTCTAAAAAATATCCTCTGTCCCTATTTGGAGCATAGGGGATTTCTCTGATCCTCTCCATAGAGAGGATTTAACTGATTGATATCAATGATTTCCATTATTTATTAAATTTTTTAAAGTACTCGTCAATTTCATCGTGTAGTTCTATACCTACACGCTCAAAACAGTCCAATAAATCCTGATAGGCTTTCTCACCTGCGAGAAAGTCCCAAAACTCTTGGGCTACTTTTAGCTCGTTATCCAAGTCTAACATTCCTGCCATTGTCCAGCGAGAATAAGGTTTAGGTTCATATGGATTGTAAGGTATCGCAATAAGGGTATGTATTTTTCTGTTAGGGTTTTCAGCCAATACACAGCCTACCCATTCTAATAAAGTGCGCTTAAACTCTTTAAAGCCGCCTTTGTTAGGTTTAGCTGTTTTAATATCAAATAAGAAAAGTTCATCTGAATGACTTTCTAACCACACATCTACTTTGGTAGGCTTTACGGTGTTCATTTTCCCTTCTTGGCAAACAGCCCTAATAGCTTCTATTTCTGCTTCTTTATTAGGGTTACCATTTACGGTAAGATTATCCATAATATCTTGAATAACCCGTTGCGCTTTTTCACTTATCTTATCACCTGCTACCGCTTGTAGTTTAGCAACCTTAAACCGAGATTCAGCTAATGATTTAGCCACAGGCTCAAAAATGCTCGTACCAAAATTAGTATTCAAAGAATGAATAAACGAAAACAATGCCATACGGTCTTTACCCAATAAGCGGGTATGGAAAGGCATCACCGCAGGCTCAGGGTTATAGTGCTGAAACTTTGTTCTAAGACTATGCCTAAGAGTGTTTTCTACATTAGTTATCTGTTGTGGAGTTAGTGCCATTTTCTGTTTTATTATTTAAAACATCATCAATATTTTTATTGAAAATTCTCTCAAAATTCTCAAAAAGTTTTTCTCCTCTTTGATTTTTATCAACTGTTTTATAAAGTATTTTCTCTTTTTCTTTAGTATCAAGGTTATTCAATAAAGGATAATTATTTTGTATTGTCGTAATTATGTAATCTACAATTTTTTTAAATGTTTCCTCATTTTGTAAGATATATAAATTAGAGTATATTTTATTTATAAGTTGGGTTTGTTCTTGTAAACTCTCTCCTTCCAACTCTTCAAAATCTTTTTTATTTTTGTCCTTAATAAAATACTTTTCAATAGAATCAATGTCTGTATCTCTGTTTATAAACTTATATAGAAGGTATAAAATATGAAATCTTAATTTTTTATACTCAATATAATTGAGTTGAATATGATCTTCTAAAACTTTATATAGAGATACTATTATTTGATAGAGTTTTATAAACCTATCTTCAAATATAATATCAATTAATTTACTTGTAGTAATATCAAAATACCCCGAAACCTTATGTGGAAGATATAATACAGAAGAAAAGAAAGCTCTTAGAATATCATTGATATTCACAATATAATCAACATCATTTGAAATACAATCAATAGAATTTTGTCTTTTATACAAGAAAGATTTTGCTTGAAACTTATTTTTTTGTAAAAAGTCCTCCAAGTCTTTTTGAATATTTTTAATTGATAATAGATCTTTTTCTGAAATACCATTTTGACTATTTGTTCTGATTGTTATCTTTTCATACTCTTCATCATTTGCGATAATAATTTTAACAGGTATTTTAACTAATCCTATATTAGACTGATTACTTTTAAAAGTATTGTAAATACTATTTGCAGTTTGGCATCCATTTACAATATTCACAGGAGAGATAATATAATTATCAACTCCATTTTTTATCTCCTTTGTTGTAATTGTTAGTCCATTGTTATATAAATGAAATTTATTAGGTTCTTCAATAAGTGTTTTTTCAATATTTTTATTTACTTCAGTATGACCTAAATAAAGTCTAATATTATTTTTAAAAACATCAGGATACAAAGCTCTAATTCCACTTTCTTGTATAGGTGCTATACTATCAAGCAATTCTTTAGCATTTACAAAACCTATTAAGTAATTGTTCTCATATTTGCAATTATCTCTTGGAATTATTAGTTTATATTGATTAGAATTAAATTGTTCATATAACTCATTAAGCTTTTTAGAACCCTCTAAATGTACTTTTACAGAGCCATAATTGGCATACTGATTTCTAATATAAGTAATCTCAGTATTCCAATCTTTTCTTATACTTTCAATGTCATTCTCATCCTTTTGTGTATAAAAAGTAAGAACAAAAGAGGCCTCTAACTCTGGGTTTTCTTTTATGTCTCTAATAAAATTAACTAACCTCATTAAATTTCCATCTTTAGGAGATATTCCCTCTCCTTTTATCACTTTTATTGGAATTTCTACAAAATTTTTAAAATCTCCCAAACTAGCTTTATGGCTCTTTTTTGTTTGAATAAGATGAAATTCTATCTTATTATTATTGCTCTCAATGGCTCCTTTTACTTCTTGTATGTTATCTTCTAATGAGTATATTTTATTGTCAATCAATAAAAAGAATGCATCACCTCCTTGAGCAGAACCCAAGGATATTTCTTTTCCTATTTTCTGCTTTGAATTATATGATTGGCTCGAATACTCCCAACAATGTAGAGAATTAACAAACCATTCAAATTTTAGATAATCTTCTTTTTTTCTTTCACCTTTATCGAAGTTATTATCTATGAATTTATCTATATATCTTTCGAGTATTGTCTTCACTTTTCTATTTTCCTTTTAAATGAAATATAATCTCAGCATACGCGTTTTTGTCTTTCTCGGTGCGGTTGAGAACAGGGCGTTTGTATTGGTTTACAATGCGCATTCCTGCTCGCTCAGCTATTTCGGGGTATAAGCCATATTTGTCGTTGGCTACTAAAAATACATCGTAATCATCGGCTAAAAAACGTTTGCTATTGGTAAGCACCTCAGCAATACCTGCTACATACATACGTTTGGCTTCCTGCCCTTGTCCTTTGTAAAGGGGACCTATCTCTTTATCGTCATTGCGCTCAAAACCAAAAAGGTCGTAAGCATAAGCGTGTTGCTCGTGATAATCAATCAGCCCTACATAAGGAGGTGATGAGAAAATACCTTTTATCTTCTGCTTTCTTGCCAAAGCAGCAAACTCAGGGCTCTTATGCTCTAATGCCTCAAAGATGTCAATAGTACGACTGTCGTCTTGTAAACATTTTTGGTAGGTATTAGTACGCAATTCTTTAAATTGTTGCAAACGTTTGATAGTGTCTTTAGTGTAGGTTTCCCACCATTTCAATATAGAAAAAAGTGGTTTGCACACCTTGCCGTGTTTAGCACAATAATAAGTGGTAGTTACTGGCTCTATCAAAGTTGCTAAATCGGCGTGAGTGGTAGCACGACAACTGCGAATAGTACGACTCAATATAAGAGTAATTATACGCTTGGTAGCGGGATTAGCTACCTGTTTAATAAGGTTAAACACAAAATCTATCTCCTCGCGTACGTGTTGTATATACCATTTGTCTAAAAATGTATCGGCTTTAGCTTGTTTTAGCTGAATGTGGTACTTTTCTATGAGACTCTGATAAATAGGTAAAAACAGTTGCTCTTTCTCAGCACCATATACTTTGCCGTCTATCTCTTTGCGTTGTAGGCGATATTTATAGTCGGGTACGGGGAAGAACTCTTTATTGAAATTATTGAGCGCTTCGGTAAGTTCAGCGTCAAAAGCAAGTATGTGTTTTTCTGCTAAAAACTCCTTTAAAGCTTGGGTAATGCGGTGCGTTTCATCATACACATCTACCAAATCATAATGTCCTACCTTAGCATTGCCTATGAGCACATTGAAAGCCGACACATCTACTCCTATAGCGTGCATACCCAGTTCTGAGGCTTGCACCATAGTAGTACCACTGCCTGAAAAAGGGTCGAGGACTATATCACCTGCTTTAAAAAAGACTTCTTTTTTGAAAGCATCAGTATGCCCATCTAAAAAGTATTCTACTAACTGCGGAATAAACTTCCCTTTATAAGGGTGCAATCGGTGTACGTGCTTGGTAGTTTCTGCTTCTTTATACTGCTCAAACGACAGGCTCCAGTTGAGGTCATCACCTAATTTCTCTTTCCACTGTGAGGCGCGATTTCCACCCAAAGCATCGTAATAGGCTTTAAGTTCCTCTTTAGCGATTTGAGTGATGCCATTGTTTTCAAATTTCTTTACTTTACCATATTGCACTAAATAGGAGATATTTGAGGAAGTAACATTCTTCCCCATATATTCCGTTGCCCACAATGAGGCTTGCTGTAATGTAAAGTATTGATTTGTATTTAGCATATCTTTATCTTAAGGGTGCAAAGTTCCGATATTATTTTGAATTATGCAAAATAAAGTCGTTAGCCCTTAGTTATCAGTCGTTAGAAATCAAACAAGAATACATTCACTCCCTTACAAGTTATCCAAGTATTTTCGACCTCGTTAAAGTTTGTACAGCTATAGTTGTTCTCTTTTATGTATTTTCCCCTCTCCTTTGGAGAAGTCCGCGAGAGCGAAGTAAGTGAGGATCTGGATAAGTTCTTTAATTACCAAACTTATACACATGCAAGGCGTCCGCTTGGTGCAGTGGTGTTACAGTAATATCGGTAATCTGCACTTTATCGGGTAGATTGACAATATAGGCAATAGTATCGGCGATATCTTCTGCATATAGGGGCGTGATACCTTTGTAGACATTATTGGCTTTCTCGGTATCTCCCTTGAAACGTACTTTGCTGAAGTTGGTTTCTACCAACCCTGGTTTTACGGTTGTTACCTTGAGCTTTTTGTCCATTAGCTCTATACGCATTGCATCGCTAAGGGCTCTTACGGCAAACTTGGTCGCACAATAGATACTGCCATTTGGGTAGGCTATTTCCCCCGCTACCGACCCAATGTTCACGATGGTGCCCACCTTATCGGTGGCAAGCATCAGCGGAATCACACTGTTGGCAATATAGGTAAAGCCTTTGATATTGGTGTCAATCATCTGGTCAGCATCTTCTATAGCATAGGTATGGAGGGGCTGCAACCCTATTGCCAAGCCCGCATTGTTGATGAGTATATCTATTTGTTGCCATTTTTCGGGTAAGGACTGGATATTTTTCGCCACCTCTTGGTAGTTTCTCACGTCGAAAGCTAAGATTATAACCTCCACAGCGTGTTCTTTTTCAAGTTGGGCTTTCAGTTCTGCCAATACCTCAGCCCGACGGGCGCAGAGAATGAGGTTGACACCCATTTGTGCCAACTTTTCGGCTACTGCTTTACCTATACCACTGCTAGCACCTGAGATAAAAGCGATTTTTCCTTTAATACGATTTGGTTCCATTTGTTTAGATATTTAAGTGTTAGGTTATTTCCATATCTGATTCATTACCTCCTCAACAGTAGGCTGGTGATACTTACCCTCTTTATCTTTTGTGGTATTGAACACAGTAGGGTCAAAGTGCGGACAGTTGAGTTCTAAAAACTGAAAGAAGTAGCCATCGCTATAAAACATATAAGGCATAAACTCCCGTTGAAAATCGTTTTCGCACTCAAATTCATTGTCTATAATGATACGTACAAAAGCAGCGATGTCTTCACGAGTAAGGTTGTTGTGTTTTACAGGGTCGGGCATTGCCAAATCAAAGGCAAAAGCTTCAATACCATTGCCTTCCCACCATTCCCATAGCCAAATATTGGAAAGGTCTTTACCAGTGAGCTCACTGAGGTATTGCTCCATCGCCTTGTATTCTTTTTCAAACACTTCTTCGGGAGTGTCTTCACTTTGGGCATCATAAAAGGCTTCATAGTCTTGTAGACGTTTTAATACAAGAGGGTAGAGTTTTTCAGCAGTTGTGAAATCGGGGCGTAGTTCTTTTCTAAGGTTTTTCATTTTCGTTAATTTTAATCATCATACGAAGTGTAATCCCATTGCAAGCCATAACTTTCTAAATCATTTAATAGTTTATCAAAAAGAGCTTTTTGGGTAGTCCCTATAAAGATAGCTGTAGGTTTTCCAGTATCTCGGTGTATAGAAAGTGTTATCACAAGCTTAAAATCTTCATCGGTAAAGGTGCGTTGCCCTTTCCAACTGAGGGAGGTAAGTTCAGTATATTGTTTTTCTATATGGGCAACAACTTGCTCGGGTACTTCAAAGTTTTCCATATCCCAACCGCCCATTGCATTGGCGTTGTAAGGCAAGCCTCCCATTACACCATTGTAAATGGCGAGGTAGAGCCAAAAGTCGGAGAGGTTTTGGGTCTCTTGTATCCAATCGGGGTCAGTTTCGGAGCCGTAATTACCCCAAACAGGCGGGTTAGGGTTGTTTAAATCTTCTTTGCGAATTGCCCACATTACCACTCCTTGGTTTTCTTCACAAAAGCACAAGTAATCCCCTGCAAAATACAATTGCTGAGGTGTTGCCAACGAGTTATAGGATTGGTTTACACTTTTGGTTGCTCCTAACTGTAAGTAATACGCTCGGAACTCCTCAGGCAAGGTGATGTTCAAGCGCTTTTCAGCTTCTAATAGCTGTTCTTCTGAGAAGCCTTTGCTATCCTTAGGGTCTAAATGGTACAGTTTTTTAATGTTATCCATATTAATACTTCAACAAATAAAATCCTCATATCATATTGCTAAACTCACCTGCTACAAAACTGTGCTCTTCATCCTCTATCACTACTTTGTAAAGAAAAAAGATTTTTCAACATGATAAAGAGGGTCTATTACTTTTACCCATTCTCCTGTTTCTTTCCACTTATAATCAAAAATATTCACTCCAAATAGCTTTACTTGTCCTTCCATTCCTGAGATTTCAAACTACCATGTTTTTTGTTTAAATAATTTCATTTTAGGGGGTTAAGTTTTAGGTGTTAGCATTTATCATTTAGTCTTACCCCACACTACCCTCCAAAGAAATCTCTAATAGTTTTTGAGCTTCTACGGCAAACTCCATGGGAAGCTTATTGAGCACTTCTTTACCAAAACCATTTACTATCAATGAAATAGCTTTTTCGGTATCTATCCCTCTCTGGTTACAATAGAATATCTGATCCTCCCCTATTTTTGAAGTAGTCGCCTCATGTTCTATCTGAGCAGTAGGATTCTTTGCTTCTATGTAAGGGAAAGTATGTGCACCACACTTATTTCCCATAAGTAAGGAGTCACACTGAGAGAAATTACGTGCATTCTTAGCAGAAGGTACTACCTTTACCAAGCCACGGTAACTATTCTGTGATTTTCCCGCTGAAATTCCTTTAGAAATGATCGTGGATTTGGTATTATTCCCTATATGAATCATCTTAGTACCCGTATCAGCTTGTTGAAAATGGTTAGTTACTGCAATAGAGTAAAACTCTCCTATGGCATTGTCGCCCTTGAGTACTACAGAAGGGTACTTCCAGGTAATGGCAGAACCTGTCTCTACCTGTGTCCAAGAGATTTTCGCATTCTTTTCAGCTAATGCACGCTTGGTTACGAAATTATATACACCTCCACTTCCATCCTTATCTCCAGGAAACCAATTTTGTACAGTAGAATACTTGATTTCTCCTCCTTCCATAGCGATAAGTTCTACTACAGCTGCATGGAGCTGGTTTTCATCACGCTTAGGTGCAGTACAACCTTCTAAGTAGGACACATAAGCTCCCTCATCCACAATGAGGAGGGTACGCTCAAACTGTCCTGTACCTGCTTGGTTGATGCGAAAGTAAGTAGAAAGCTCCATTGGACAACGTACCCCTTTAGGCACATAACAAAAAGAGCCGTCAGTGAAAACTGCCGAATTCAATGCTGCATAGAAATTATCCGTCTTAGGTACTACTGTTCCCAAATATTTGCGAACAAGGTCTGGATGCTTTTGGATTGCTTCCGAAATAGAACAGAAAATAACCCCCTTCTCTGCTAATGTTCTCTGGAAAGTAGTGGCTACTGAAACAGAGTCCATAACCACATCCATCGCTACAGTAGGCTTTTCTTCCACTCCGGAAAGTCGCTTTTGCTCCTCAAGAGAAATACCCAACTTATTGAAAGTTTCCAAGAGTTTAGGGTCTACTTCGTTCAAACTGTTGAGTTTAGGTTTTTGTTTAGGGGCGGAATAATAGGCAATATCTTGAAAATCTGGAGTTTCAAACTTTAAATTTGCCCAATGGGGAGGCTCAGGCATTGCTTTCCAAATTCGAAAAGCCTCCACACGCCAATCGGTCATCCATTGAGGTTCATTTTTCTTCTTAGAGAGTGCAACAACAACCTCTTCATTAAGTCCTTTAGGAAAAGTGTCGGACTCAATATCAGTATAGAAACCATACTTGTATTCACTATTTTCTAATTCTTCCTTGAGTTCTTCTTCTGTATATTTTGCCATTCTACAATATATTTCAGATTCAACATATTGAATAAAAGATTGTTAAATCTTTTAACTCACTTTCTTTATACTTATTCTTATTAAGGGACAAAAGTACTATTTTTTCTGTACTTATGATATATTATTATAGGTTAAAGTATATATAAAAAATGCGGGGTGCACATGCGCACCCCGCATTCCAATTTATCTTTATACAAATTATTCTACGATAGTAGAAATACTTACACGGTTCCAATCTGGTTCGCTAAACATATCACCGATACCATTTCCTTCAGCTTGAATACGGTCAGCAGCAATTTTGTAACGAGAAACCAAGATTTTCTTAACAGACTGAGCACGATCAGCAGCTAATTTCTGATTTTTCTCTAAATTACCTTCTGGAGAAGCATATCCTTTGATAACTACCTTACTATTAGGATATTTTTTAAGGTAAGTAGCGATACGTTCTACGTTAGGTAACTGAGATGGTTCAATATTAGTTCTACCTACACGATAAGTAACTACAGATTCTAAAGTTTTCTTACTAGTAGTAATTGTTTTTTCAATCACCTGAGGTTTTTTGTTACGAGCTTCTTCCAAATCTCTTTCTAACTGAGCAATTCGTCTTTGACTTTCAGAGAGTTGATCTTCTTTTCCTCTTAGGTCACTACGTAACCCCGCTAATTGTTTGTTAAGTGCTTCTAATTCTTCTCTGTTAGAAGGTCTAGTAAAGTGATGTGCTCCATTACTTCCTTTAAAGCGATATACTACGCCAGCGGTAAGCTGAGTAAAAGAGGCTGAACTATTCAAACTATTTATAGAATTTTTAGCTGGTGTATCTACTGCATAAACAATAGCAGGGCTTAGCTTAATACCCCATGCTTTGCTTTGACCTAAGTTGAATAACAAATTAGAACCAAACTGAGCACTCATTCCATTAGTAATGCTATTTTCACGTGTATTTACCCCTGGAATAATGTTTTGTATGTATTGGTGCATCCAACCTAATCCAGCAAAACCTTCTACTTCGAAGAAGCGAGGAGCCTCTTTGTATCCTGCAAAAAGATTACTTAAATTCACAGTACCAACTAAACTTACATTAGTTTGGTCAATAAAATTACCATACTTAGGATCATCATCAACTAAGTTAGGACGTACATAAGCCATCCCTTCTAATCCAAGACGGAAAACAGGGGAGATTTGTTTGCCAATCTCAGCTCCAAAAGTGGCACGGGTATTTTTAAGGAAAGCCTCTTGAGTAGTGTAAGAGAATCCACCAGCTTTCACACCTACTTGCCAGTTGTCAAAAAATTTGCTGTTGCTTAGTGTTTCTTGTGCGTTAGCACTTACTGCAGCTGTAAATATAGCTGCGAGAGTTAAAATATTCTTTTTCATAAAAAATTCTTTTTCTAATTCTTTATTTAATTCGGCGCAAATATATAACTTTTTTCGCTATCAAAAATATTTTGAAGAAATAAATATGTTTTTTATAATATATATAACACTTTTTATAATTTCATAAAGGTCTATCTGTTAAATTTATTTGCTATATCTGCTATAGCAGAATAAAAAAATTTCCCCTTATAATTATCAAGGAAAATAAAGAAGGTGTTCAAAAGACTCTTTAAACACCTTCTTTTCATGAGTATAGAACTCCCTACTAATAATTATTGGTAGGAGAGACAAAGATTTCCTCTTTTTGCTCAGTACCGCTAATGCGTTCTTGTAAGTGTTGGAAGATCACAAAGAGTACAGGGATGACTACCAATCCAAAGAAAGTCCCAATAAGCTGTCCTGCAGCAGCTCCTGTAGCGACAGAACGGTTCCCTGATGAACCAACTCCAGTGGCAAATACCAAAGGCATCAATCCTACAATAAAGGCAAAAGAGGTCATTAAAATAGGACGTAAACGTGCCATTGCTGCATTAATCGCCGCTTTAGAAAGGCTTTCCCCATGTCGTCGCCTCTGTACAGCAAACTCCACTATCAAAATCGCATTCTTCGCCAAGAGTCCTATCAACATAATGAGTGATATTTGGAAGTAAATATTATTCTCCAAACCAAAGAGCCATTGTCCTAAGAAGGCACCAAAGATCCCAAAAGGTAAGGACATGAGTACTGAAAGTGGTAAAAGATAACTTTCATACTGAGCAGAAAGAATAAAATAAGTAAATATCAAGCTGAGCATGAAGATGATAATAGTTTGTGTTCCTGCGTTCTGCTCCTCACGAGTAAGCCCTGTATAATCTATACCATAGTTAGAATTAAGGGTTTGAGCAGCAACTTCTTCTACAGCTTTTACAGCATCTCCTGTACTGTAACCAGGATTGCTATTTGCTGAAATAGAAACAGAAGTAAAGAGGTTATAACGACTCAAAGATTGAGGACCAAATACTCGATTCAATGTTACAAATTCTGAAATAGGAGCCATCTCACCATTTCCTGCTCTCACAAAGAGCCCATTAAGGCTATTTATATCCTTACGTGATTCTGGTAAAGATTGCACCATTACACGGTACTGCTTCCCATAAAGGGTAAAGTCAGTAGCATAAAAGCCTCCAATGTAATTCTGTAAGGTGGAGAGAATAGAACTTACCGAAATTCCTGATTGCATAGCTCGCTCTACATTAATATCCATTTGATACTGTGGATAATTAGTGTTAAAGGATGTCTGAACATATTGTATCTCAGGTCGTTTCATAAGAGCGTCCATGAACTGTTGAGTAGTTTTACTCACCTGACTAATCTCATCACCGGACTTATTAAGTAACACAAGAGAGACTCCATTACTTATACCGAATCCTGCTACAGAAGGTGGTTGGAAGAAGAGAAATCGTGCATCCTTAATATGAGCAACACTTGCAAAGGCTTTGCCTATAATAGCTTGAATACTTTGATCAGGATGTTTGGCACGCTCCTCGAAAGGTTTGAGGGTAAAGAAGCCCATACCATTATTACTACCTGACCCAGAGAGCATCCCATTCCCCGTAATATAGGTAAAGTTGGCAACTCCGGGAATATCACTAAGGGTTTTGCTGGCTTCTCTCAGCACATTGGCAGTACGCTCCATAGAAGCTCCTGGAATAAGTTCCACATTCATCATCACAAATCCTTGGTCTTCACTGGGTACAAAGCCCGATTGTAGGTTCTTATTAGCATAATAAATTCCTCCTCCTGCTATCGCAAAAAGCACTAAGGTAATCCACTTATGACGAAGGAAGAAAGTAAAAGTCTGTCCGTACTTGAGCGTAGCGGTATTGAAGGCAATGTTGAACTTGTGAAAAAACTTACCTATCCAAGATTTTTTCTCATATTCCTTATCTCCATGAGGCTTAAGAAAGAGAGAACACAATACTGGACTCAGGGTAAGCGCATTAATAGCTGAAATAATAATTGCCACAATCAAGGTAATCCCAAACTGCTTATAGAATACCCCTGTGGTACCACTGATAAAAGTTACAGGCACGAATACTGCCGCCATCACCAAGGTAATGGAGATAATAGCTCCTGTTATTTCATTCATCGCTGAAATAGTCGCTGGCTTTGCCTTCTCATGAGTCTGTTCCATCTTGGCATGGACAGCCTCGACCACCACAATGGCATCATCTACCACAATACCAATAGCCAATACCAAAGCAAACAAAGTAAGCATATTGATAGAATAACCAAAGAGATTCAAGAAGAAGAAGGTACCCACAATAGAGACTGGTACGGCTATGGCAGGAATCAGTGTGGAACGAAAATCCTGTAAGAAAACATACACCACAAGGAACACCAAAAGGAAGGCTTCCAAAAGAGTAGAAACCACTTTAGAAATCGCAGCATCCAAGAAAGTATTTACATTAAAGTTGATAGAATAAGTAATTCCTTCAGGGAGGGTTTTCTCAATAGATTTAAGGTATTTGTCAATATTCTGTACCACCTCATGAGCATTGGCGCCAGGAGTCTGGGAAATCCCCATAGAAACGGCAGGGCGCCCTTTACTCTCAGCAAAGCTGGAGAAAGTAAGAGCATCAAGCTCTACCTTGGCAACATCCTTTAACCGAAGTACCCGTCCGCCATCCAAAGCCTTAATAACTACATTCTCATACTCAGAGACTTGGTTATATTTCCCTTTATACTTGATCACATATTCATAGGATCCCCCACTATTTTGCCCCAAAGTACCCGCAGCAGCTTCCAAACTTTGAGCAGAGATCGCTGCAGTAACTTCCGTAGGGTTCAGCTTATAGGCTTGGAGTTTTTGAGGATCCAACCATACGCGCATGGAATAAGTTTTGGCACCAAACACATCGGCATCTCCTACTCCATTGATACGCTTAAGAGCAGGGATTACGTTAATACTCAAATAGTTTTGCAAAAATACATCATCCAACTCTGGATTTTCGGAGAAGAAGGAAAGGAACATAAGATTTCCAGATGTGCGTTTCTCCACGGTTACCCCTGCTTGTTTTACCTCAGCAGGAAGAATTGCATTAGCATAGGATACTCGGTTCTGCACCATTACCGCTGCATTATCGGCATTGGTACCATGTTTAAAATATACGGTGATACTTGCCCTACCACTATTGGAAGCGGAAGAAGTAATATAGTCCATATTTTCCACCCCGTTGATCTGTTCTTCCAAAGGAATCACCACCGCCTTAAGTACCGTTTCAGCATTGGCACCTCCGTAGCTGGCACTTACTTGTACTGTAGGTGGCGCAATTTCAGGGTATTGGGAAATAGGTAAAGAAATAATTCCTAAGATCCCTAAGATGACTATCAAGATAGAAATTACCGTTGATAATACCGGTCTGTTAATAAAATTCTTTATCATATAAAATTAATTATTCATTATTAAAAAAGTCGTTATTTGTATAAACTCTCCTCCAGCAAAAGGATGATTATAGAAAGAAATAGATATTTAAAATTCTTGTTTGGTAGGGCGTAAAGTGATTTCATTGATGGCTACCTCTTCAGGCTCGCCAATAGCATAAGCAATCGCACGAGCAACTGAATCGGCAGGGATCTCGTATTCCTTATAGAAAGCCTGAATATTAGCACTGGCTTCAGGGTCGGAGCTACCATACTTGAGTTCGCTCTCCACCGCACCAGGGTAGAGGGTGGTTACACGGATATTGTCCTTAGCTACCTCCATACGTAAACCTTCACTAATCGCTTTAACAGCGAACTTAGTGCCACTATACACCGTACCACGCCCTGCTGCCACACGCAAGCCTGCCACTGATGATAGGTTGATGATGTGTCCACTGTGTTGTTGTTGCATCGTAGGGAGTACTGCTGCAATGCCGTAAAGTACTCCTTTAATGTTAGTATCAATCATTCTGTCCCATTCCTCTACTTTAAGTTTTTCCAATGGTGCTTGAGGCATAATGCCTGCATTATTGATAAGCACATCTATACGGGAATAAGCATTAAGCGTTTCCCGTACAATATGTTCCACATCGGAGCGTACGGCTACATCAGCAACCATTACGAGGGCTTCTCCACCTTGGTTTTTAATGGTTTGAGCCAATTTTTCCAGACGTTCCCTTCGACGAGCTGCCAAGACTACCTTTGCTCCGTACTTTGCTAAGAGTAAAGCTGTTGCCAGACCAAGTCCACTGCTGGCACCGGTGATAATCACTACTTTATTTTTAATATTTTCTTCCATTATTATATATTTAAAATTCTAATACATTTCCTCTTTCATTCTCTACGGATTAATAGTAACGATTTTACCCCCACGGCGCACCACAATCTTTTGATTATTCTTGCGTTTTTGGACAATCATTCGCTCATAAGCAAGAGATAAACCTTTTAAAAGTTTTTCTTCTAATATATCTTTTTTAACTTCTTTCTTTTTCATAGCTGTTTTTCATTTGATTATAGAGGTCTGTATTATAAATTATTTCTTTCTCTCCTTTGTATTTCTTTGCAATAGGAGTACGTTCTCCCTCTGAATTATCAAATATATAACAAATATCTACCGTATCGATATAGATAGTAAAGAGATTTACAATACCGTTATAATATCTTCTTTCAATGGTTTCTAAGGGAATATTATGACCTCCTTCAGCAACTCGCTGGGCAACCCGCTTTTTAGCCATATTGGGTGAGTCCAACCAAAAGAACAACAGGGTAACCTCATAGCCATTGGCTTGTGCCCATTCTATTTTTTGCTTATAGCTTTTAGTAGCCAAAGTAGTTTCAAAGGCAAAAGTTTCTCCTTTTTGCAATAGTTCGTCCATACGAGCGAGCATTATTCTACCGGCTTGCATAGCTACGTTTTCGGGCTGGAAAGGCGATAGCCCCTTGGCTATCTCGTCGGCATTGATAAACTCTTTACAGTCGAGTACTTCGGGCAAAATGGTAAAGGAAGCGGTGGTTTTTCCCGCGCCATTACAACCTGCTATGATATAGAGTTTTTTGCTCATTCTGTTGTGTTTATATATTGGCTATATATATTCTTCAAATTTTCCTGAGCGCAAAGCTACCGTTTGCTCTTGTATAAGGTTTTGCATCTGTTCTTGTAGAGCTACGTCTTTACCATTGTTGACAATAATTACCCTTGTAGCGCGGAGTATCAAGCTATTACGCATTGAAAACTCAAGCAGTAAATCATTCTCTTTTACGGCTTTTTTTAGTACTTGTTCGCGTTCTTTTATCGCTTCCAACGAAAGAATATTAGCAAAAAAGTTAGTAAAAAGATCTTGCGCCTCCTTAAAAGAAGAAGTATATTGGGTAACCTCTTTATAACGTGCAAAAATAGCCTGTTTTTGCGCCTCTGTACACAACGGATTGTTATAGAAAACGGATAAAATATCCCAAAAAGTATCCCATAGAGGAAACTCTTCGTCTAATGGTAACTTGATGATTTCCTCATAATAATACATTATGGGTTCATATTTCTCTTCTATATGGAAGCTATCCAACAACGATTCCAACAGAAAACTATCACTATGGCGCTTGATACGGAATTTTTGTATCTTTTTAAGCCGTTGCCACAATCTTTTTTCTGCATCGGTGGTGCAAAAAGGAGCTATTTCTGATAAATAGATGTTCATTTTCTTTTTATGATTATTCTGTCATCTCATAAAACCAATTTAAAAAAGGGTCATCGGTTGCTTCATCGTCCATACTATGAGGGGTTACCACTTCTAATCCTATTGCGGGGATAGTGGTATGAAACGTATTTTGCACCCACTCTTGGTATTGTGTATTGGGGTGGACGAACATTTCGTTCTTATCACTGTTAGGAGGGAGTGGATAATACTCGTCCCAACAAATTTCATCATAACCAATGGCTAAAAGGCGCAAGAAATCCAAGGCGTTTTTCACCAATATACAGGTCATCATAGAGCCTGAACCCGACCCGATATGCACGATTTGGGTACGCCCTTCATCGTCGAGCCATAGGGCACATTCCGAACCATCCCCTCCGCTCTGTGCAAAGGAAAGCAAACGCTGTGCAGTTTCCCCCTTATGTTTCCCGAAAGAAATCTCTAACAGCTCCTCACGTTCTGAGAGTTTTGCCACATAAAACGAAATATCAGTACCGCCTTCACGTTCGTCCTCTTTCCAGCTATCTCTTAGCTTATCTTGTGGATATAGATAGCCATAACGCACGCCATCTCTGTCCTCATAATAACCATTGTCCTCTATCCACTGATAGAGTTGGCGGAGTTCCTCAGGGATTTGCATTCCCTCAGGGAGGGCATTTTCTAATTGTTGTAATAAAATATTTTTCATTTTTCTTTACGATTATTCATACATCATCGCATCATACCAACCTTCAAAATCATCATTTAAGCCATTATCCTCTGAGCCCATTGGTACAAAAATATCTATTCCTTTTGCGCGAATAGATACTTTATTGAAATTCAATTGCTTTTTTACCACTTCCCAGTTGCCTGTCTCTTCAACCGTATTCACACAACGGACTATTTGGGTTGTTCCTCTGTAGTCCAACCACAAAGCTACCATAGAACCATTATATATATTTTCGGCTATTTGCAAAAAACGCTGGGCGGCATCGTCGGCATTCTTACCAAAAGAAATGGTTAAGAGTTCTTTACGAAAGTTTTCTTCTTCCATATAAAAAGCAATATCGATATCTACGTTTACGTCATCTAGGTATGTATTCCTAAAAGGATTTTTAGGATACAGATATCCGTAACGTACACCATCGTCTCTGTCCTCATAATAGCCATTACCTTCTATCCACTGATAGAGTTGGCGAAGTTCTTCGGGGATTTGCATTCCTGTGGGAAGTGCGTTTTCTAATTGTTGCAATAAGATGTTGGGCATAATTTGTTGTTATTTCTCATTAAAGATATCTAATACTTTATCTCTCACTAATGGAAATTCAGTATATCCTCCTCGGTCGAGGAAGTGTTTCCCTTGTGGAAGACGAATAAACTCACAATTGAGCAAGCGAGAGAGATTATCACTTAGCTGAGTGGGTACTATATCATCATCTATAGCCGAAATAACCACTGCTTTACCTACCATTGGCAAATGTTTGGAACTTGAAAACTTCTCTACAAATGGGTTTAAGCTCTCGAAATTGGGCACTGGTTCATAAAATCCCGATACGAGTACGATACCTTTAGGTTCTTTTTTGCTCTCCAATAGGAAATCCAGAGTAGTAATCGTACCCAAGCTATGCGCTACTATTACTGTTTGAGGTGTTACATTCACCTGTTTTTTAAGTGTTGCTATCCAATCATCAACGTTTGGATTATCAGGAGAAGGCATTGCAACACGATAGGCTTTAATTTTATGCTTTTTTAATTCTTCTTCTAACCACTTAAACCAATGATTATCGGGTGTGGCGCCATATCCGTGTACTATATACACTTGTTTTTCCATTTTTTTAGTATTTTTATTCTGTGCATAACTTAGAGAAAATACACTTAAAACTAATATTAATAATATATTTTTCATATAAAACATTGTTCTAAATAATACATTAATATATCATCAAGATAACAAATCACATCTCAAAACACTACTCAACGTATCGTAAAGGTACGTAAATTACTCTTTGTTGAATAATTTACGTACCGTTGATACGTGTAAATGAGTTGTTTTTAACTCTCTTTGGTGCCGTTGCTTGCCGTTTTGGGATTCTTTTTGGCACGTGTAGACCTACTTGCTTTCAGCGCTACGAGCTTATCAATATGAATATTGATACGTGCAATAAGCTGATTAAGGGCTTCGGTGGGTTGTATCACAGCAAGAGCATTGAGATGCATAATGATTTCGCGATATACCACATCGATGTCTTTGCGAATGAGCCTGAGTGCGCGAGTCCCTGCGATAGTAGAAGCCCGCTCATCGCGGCGTGTTCGGTAAAGCTCCATAAAGGTGTTCTCGGCTTCTTCAAGCCAATTCACCCATCGCGCTAACGAAATCTTCTTAACCGCTGCCGCATACTTATCGGCGCGAAGGTCTTGAATGAGGTTTTGTGTCTTGCTGTGTTGCGACTCGAAACTCTCGGAAATGATATTGCCATAGGTTTTGAGCAATATCTTAATAAGCACTGCCGCCTCGCGTTCCTCTTTCGTAGGACTGTAATAGGCTTCGTTCACGCAAGCCGAAAGCCCTCGAAACATATTGTCGCGATTGCGGTCTAATTCTTTCAAGCGATGCGTGTGTTCACTCTTGGCAACCACCTCAAGCGATTTGTTTTCCTCCTCTACCAAAGGCGTAAACTTACCCAAAAGGGTAGCGAGCGATTCAATATTGGCTTGTTCTAACGCCAATTTCACTTCGGTTACGAACCCGTAATGTTCGTGGTTCTGTAAACTTGCAATAGCAAGTCCTTTAATTCTTTTATTCATAATGAATCTCGGTTATGATTTGTTAAGAAATAATGCCACAACAAACGTACCAAAAGCCTTGATTTTCTGTCTAAATTAGCCGTCAGAAGTGTTAAACTTTAAGATTTAAAACTTTGAAAAGATATATAAACTAATTATTGTTTAGCAAATTCTTCTAAAAACTGCCTATATAATGGTACACTTCTCTCTATCCATTTGGTTGTACTGTTCATCTCGATGCCGTAATAGGCAAAAAACGGACGAAAATCGGCGTGAATGTATTCGAATGTGAGTTCAAAAGGACGCAACAATTCCTTAAGGGTGTATTTATATTTTTCGTTATGCGCATATTCACGCTCATCAATACCTGCCGAAATGGCAAGCGTTACCTTTTTGCCACCTACTTTATAACCGCTTTTTCTCCCGTAAGCCCAACCGTAGGTAAGGACTTCGTCTTGCCATTTCTTTAACAATGGGGGCATACTAAACCAATAGAGCGGAAACTGAAATACAATGTGGTCGTACTGCTCTATCAGTTGTTGTTCCTTCCTGACGTCGATATGTTCGTCGGGGTATACTTTGTACAACTGATGTATGGTATATTGCTTTGGGTATTTCTCGAGCTCCTCAATCCAACGTTTGTTGATGAGAGAATCCTCTATATGAGGGTGTGTTACTATAATGAGTGTCTTCATTCGATACGAGCCGCACGGGCAATTAATGATTTAATTAAATTGTTAATATATTCAAATTGCTTAATCAATTTACGAATAATCAAAAGTGAATAGCACGATACGGCTTACAGGCTCGTAAAGCATAATGATAGCATCGATACCGCCACCGTACCAATCGTAGCTTGCCGTTTCTGCAATAAAATAGAAAGGATTTCCTTGATAGGTTATACTAATCCCATCGTTAGGGAGGTCATTACCTATTTCTATTTTCATATCAAATGCTTTCGGATACTCATCACTTTCAATAGTTGTAGTCCAATTTCCGTCCCATATATCTCCCCCCAATCTGTTTAAGTAGTTCACTTTATTCATTTTTCCGTCGTATTCAGGAGAATATAAATTAATTAATGAACCGTATTTTTCAAAATTTGCTTTACTTTTCTCGTAGCCTTTCTGCATTTCTTGAAATTCCTTTTCTTCTTCGGAATTGAAATCCCAGTCGTGAATGGCTGTTCTTTCAAAAAATCCTTCTTTTCCCAGAAACTCAAACTTATTATCATCAGTCAATTTAAAGGCTAACCAATTCGTAGCAGTATATTCATTATGATATTCGGTAGTATTATAGCCTATATAAACCTCGTAAGGCTCAAACGGACTGAGCATATATACCTTTTGCCCTGCCCATTCGGGGTTGATTTCTGCCAAATCGATACTCATCAAGGGCAGAAAATGTTTTCTGAGCCATTGTTGGTCTTTCGTAAAGATGTCTTCTGCCTTTGGGAACGCCTGCAAATGGTCGTTCAATTCTTGAATGTTTTCTCTTGATTGCATAATGATAATTATTTAAGGTTTATGAATTTAAGGCGAATTGCAATTCGCCCCTACGCATACCACAAAAACGATGTTATGAATAATCAAAAGTGAATAGCACGATACGACTTACGGGCTCGTAAAGCATAATGATAGCATCGATATGCCCATCACACCAACTATAGTTAGGAGTACTTGCTACAAAGTAAAAGGGGTTTCCTTGATAGGAAATTTTAATCCATTTATCAGAATCTTCATCTTCATAATCTAATTTCATATCAAAAGCCTTTGGATATTCTTTACTACTAATTGTACCTACCCAATTTCCTCCTATTATATGTCCTCCTAATATATCTAAAAATTTAGTAAAGTTAGGTTTCCCATCATATTCAGGAAACTGTAAGCTCACCAATGAACCGTATTTCTCGAAATTTGCTTTACTTTTCTCGTAGCCTTTCTGCATTTCTTGAAATTCCTTTTCTTCTTCGGAATTGAAATCCCAGTTATGATATTTAGTTCTTTCAAAAAATCCTTCGTTCCCTAAGAACTCAAACTTGTTATCATCGGTGAGTTTGAATGTTATCCAGTTAGGGGCAGTGTATTGATTGTGATATTCGGTAGTGTTTCCCCCCATATATCCTATATTCGCCTCAAAAGGGCATAACATATACACTTTTTGTCCCGCCCAATCGGGGTTGATTTCTGCCAAATCGATACTCATCAGGGGCAGAAAATGCTTTCTGAGCCATTGTTGGTCTTTCGTAAAGATGTCTTCTGCCTTTGGGAACGCCTGTAAATGGTCGTTCAATTCTTGAATGTTTTCTCTTGTTGTCATAGTGTTTTGTTATTTATAAAACTTGTCAGATGAATCAGACTGGTCAGACGAGTCAAATAGTGACTTTGACAAAGTTTAAAACTTTGCTAAAGTGTTGGGCGAACTGCCATTCGCCCCTACCTCCAACCGCCACCAAGGGCTTTATACAAGGTAATGCCATACTGCATACGGGTAAACTGTGCGTTGGCTACACTAAGCTCGGCATTGAGACGGTTTACTTCGGCTGTAATGACCTCTAAATAATTCACCATACCGCTATCGAACAATTGTTTGGAATAGTCGGTGGCATCTTGATAGGCTTTCATTTCTTGGGTTTTGAGTTGAATGAATTCGTCTTGCGAACTAAATTGACGCATTGCATCGGATACTTCTTTGCCCGCTGAAAGAATTGCTTTTTTGAAATTCAGCAAAGCGGTTTCTTGAGCAGCTTTCTGCACTTCGTATTGGGTGCGAATTTGTCGGCGATTGAGGATAGGTTGCGCCAATCCTGCTATAAAATTAGCAAACATTGATTTGGCAGAAAACCAAGTATCGAGTTCGGTACTACTGATACCTCCACGAGCGGAAAGAGTAAGCGTAGGATAGAAATTGGAACGCGCTACATTCGTAAGTTCAAAGGCGTTGCGCAAGTTCAGTTCGGCACGTGCCACATCAGGACGATTTTCGAGCAGACTTACCGCATACCCTTGATGAAACTGTGTGGGGAATTGTTGTTCAGCAAGCGTGCTTCGCTCTATCGTATGAGGCTCTTCCCCCAAGAGTACACAGATGGTGTTCTCCAATGCCCAAACGCTATTGTTGATAGTAATGAGTTGCGCCTGTGCGTTGTATACGAGTGCTTCGATTTGTTTGGTTGCTACTTCGGTAGTAGAACCTGCTTTTTTGAGTTGTTTGGTAGTTTCTAAACTTTTGGTACGAAACTCAATAGTTTGTTCGAGTACTTTTTTCTGTTCGTCGAGCATCAAAAGTTGGTAATAAGCCGTTGCTAAGGTAGCTACCACTTCGGACTGTACTGCTTTTTGTGCCTCTACCGTAGCGAGGTAAGAAGCATAAGAAGCGCGTTTTTGAGCGGATAGCTTGCCCCATATGTCGGCTTCCCACGAAGCGTTACCTGTGATATCGAATAGATTGTTGTAAGTACGGTCGGAAGCTCCACCTCCGGCATTCAATGAAGAGGTGCTACGAGTATAGTTAGCTCCTACCGAGAGGGTAGGAATAAAAGCTGCCTTACTTTGTTTGAGGTAGGCTTGTGCTGAAACCACATTTTGCATCGCTACACGCACATCGAGATTATTAGAAAGTGCCTTGCTGATGTGTTGTTGCAAGAGCGGGTCGGTGAAGATATTGCGCCAAGAGACATTGGCACTACTAAGACTATCCGTAGAGATATTATCCGTACGGAAAAGTTTTTCATTTACGACATTGGGACGCTCGTAAGTTTTGCGACCTGCACAAGCGGTAAGGGTAAGGGCTACAAAAGCCGCTGCGAAACCTTTATAAATGATTCTGTTCATAATCTTAATTTAGGTAATAAGTAATAGATAATAAGCGATAAGGTTTTATAATATTAATTATTTTTGTTTATCTTTGATATGTTGGTTATAGTAATCTTCAGTATAGACAAGGACAGTATACCGAGAGAGCTTTTCTATAGTTTCGGGAAGTTCATTGCAAGTGCGTATCTCATAGGTATAAAACTCTCCGTTGCGCACATGCTCCTTGAATGCTTCTTTGTCTGTTGTGATTTTTTTATCATTGAGATAAAAGGAAATCCCATACGTACAAATTGTTTCCCTTTCGCACTTATGCCAGAGAATCGAATAGAGTGTTGTATTAAACTCTTGATGAGGTGTATTCTCTACCACACAGTATTCTTCATACTTTATCTTACGCCCTTTCAACTTTGTTTCTCCGTCAAAATAGAGAATATCAAATAGTTTTGCTTGTATAGTATAGTTTCCTTGGGCATCGGTATATACCTTTTCTCTACCATTGGATACTATTGCCGTAGGGAAAGGTTTCTTTTTCTCATCAAAAACCCTTCCTGATACGATGATTTGCGCCATAGTGGAAAGCGTAAAAAAGAATAGAAATATAGTAATTCGGGTCATAGTTGTTAGTTTTTAGTCCTCTCTGACGAGTTGTGTTCTTCAGTTGGATCAAACTGATTGGAAGGGTCAGACAATTTAGATAGTTCAGCTAAGTAAAATTGGTACACTTCCCAGATTTCTCTATATCGTCGTTCTTTCTTGTTCAATCTTCGTTTGCCTTTTTCATTAGCCATTTCTGCTGTTTTTTAGGACTCTTCCTCAGAGATAATATAGACGGCTCCATATTTAGTATGCCTACCAATAAGTGGTAGTGCATCTATAATGTAACAGATTTGTTGTCAATCCTTAATGACTTATGAGTTTTGGTTAATCTTTCTCATTCCCAAAGCAGATATCGGGGCGTTTTGGCTTTATATTCTAGATATTCTTTCCCGTATGTTTGTTCGCAATAACGCTCTTCGCCCAATATGGTGAAGTGCATCGCAATCCCGAAGGGAACAGTAACGATGAGCAGCCAAAGCGAGGCGCAGGCAATGCATGTTCCAAGCATTGCCGTAAAAAAGAATAGGTACATGGGGTTGCGTGACCAACAATAGATGCCGCTCTTAATGGTTTTTCCGGCTGGGTCAATGCCATAGCTGTGAAATGCCCAGATAAAGGCGGCTAATGACAGGGCGAATATCGTGGCACCGACAACAAACCATAGCGTGCCCAACTTAAACGGGACAAAGACCGAAAGCACAAGCAACACAATTTGAAGAAACATACTTACCCTGGACCAAAACCTGTCTTTGGACGTATACCACGACGTGTCTACCGCACGCCTGCCCACTTCGCGGAATAAGACCATATAAACAAACTGTATCAGCACTATACCAAACGCGGGTATCCAAGCGTTAAGCCAGCCGAATTGAAAGGTTGTAAAGAATGAAAAATCTAACATGTTACTTTGGGTTTATAAGGTTATAAGTTTATGCTAATTCGAAAAAAGAAACAACCATACGTTCTATATCCTCAGTATCTATTTTTATATCTTTTTCCATCAACAATAAACAATGGATAATGTTTTAGAGCATTTTTCGGGCGCCCAATAATAATCTTTGTATTAGCCACCTCTTCAGATGTTTTTACCTTTCCCAGTGTATCTTGTACTTGTTGCGCCATAGTGGAAAGCGTAAAAAAGAATAGAAATATAGTAAATCGGGTCATAATTGTTGTGTTTTTCGCATTTTTCTTTTGAATTTTCTTGTATAAATTTTATCTTGTTTTCGCCCTTTTTCATCTCTGACCGTTACAATACCAAAACGACCTTGAGTTCCATAAAGCGCTATAGCCTCTTGCTGTTCTATCTCACGGGCTTCTATCTCCTTACTGTTTTTTATCCTTCTGAGAAATTGCTTTTTATCCTTCATCGGCTTACCATTAAGGGCAAAAAGCTTATCACAAGGCGAACCTCCTACCGTCACCAGACCCACAGTTGTATAGTTGATAGAAGGTTTTTTAAGAGGAGGACGTACAAAATCCATCGTTTGTTCTGTGTTATCGGTTACAACAACACGGCACTGCCCTACACATTCACTTAGTATAGCATCCCAACGGCAAGCTTTTATCTCATATTCTCCCAAGCTATCGGTATATACCTCAGCGTCTCTTTCTCTGTTTTCTATTCTACAGCCAGCGATAGGATTACCTTCGTCATCAGTAACCCTACCCGTTACTGTTATAGGCAATTCCTTTTTTCTCAATATCTGTGCTATTTGGTAGTATTTGTATTCTTCTTGGGTCAGTTTTCCTAACTTCTTATGCTGTATTTCCTTTATTTTTTTCTCTGCTTCCTTTGTTACTATATATATCGCCCCACCTACTGCTTGTTTTCCAAAGAAATTTACTGACATTTTCGGTCTAAAATGATACACAGCTACATCTTCCGCCTTAAACGATTTCCCTTCATCTACTTTCTTTGTATTATCAAATATTTCTCCATCCAAAAAGAACACTGGCTGCGGGCTTAAACCTATCACACACCTTATATCATGATTTATATTAGGATCCTCTTCGGGTGTTTTTACCTTTTCCAGCGTATCTTGCACTTGCTGCGCTATAGTGGAAAGCGTAAAAAAGAATAAAAATATAGCAAGTCGGGGCATAGTTGTTAGTTTTTAGTCTTCTCTGACGAGTTACGTTCTTCGGTTGGGTCAAACTGATTGGAAGGGTCAGACAATTTAGATAGTTCAGCTAAGTTAAATTGGTACACTTCCCAGATTTCTCTATATTGGCGCTCTTTCTTGTTCAATCTTCGTTTGCCTATCTCACTGGCAATCTCCTTCGCTTTTTGGAATCCTTCCTTAGAAATCATATAGACCACTCCATATTTGGCACGCCTATCAAAGCGTTTTTTAGCCTCTGGAGGAAGGAAAACAACCACATTTTCTATATCCTCATTAGCTATCTTTATATCTTCTTCAGGTTTTTTTGTTTTATATTTTTTTCCATCAACAATAAACAATGGATAATGTTTTAGAGCATTTTTCGGGCGCCCAATAATAATCTTTGTATTAGCCACCTCTTCAGATGTTTTTACCTTTCCCAGCGTATCTTGCACCTGTTGTGCCATAGTGGAAAGCGTAAAAAAGAATAGAAATATAGTAAGTCTGTTCATAGCTTATTGTTTTTCTGATCTTTACGGGCTTGTCTTTTTTCGTATTTCCTCTTAGCTTTTTCAGTCACCACTACCAATACCCCATCTATAGCTCCAGAACCACAAATAGCTGTAGCTGCTGCTGGAGTAAGGTAATGAATCTCTTTTGAAATCTTTAACCTACTTGTTTTCTCTCGGAACTCCTTCTTGTCCATAACCATACCATCCAACACAAAGAGAGGTGTGGCACAATGATCCTCTGAAATTTGCACTATTGCACTCGGAGGAATCCGCTTTATCATCTCTTCTATATACGCTTTCTCTGCTTCTTTATAAGTACCTTCAAATGATCCCACAAAATTAATTTCTTGAGTTTTCTCTTCATCAGTAATCAGTTTGCAAGAAGTACAACAATGAACCATCAGCATATCCCAGCGTTCAGCTTTGATCGTGTAATTCCCTAAACTGTCTGTATAAGTCTCAGTATTCCTATCTTTGTTATATACCCTAATATTAGCAAGGGGATTTCCCTCTTTATCAGTAACTTTCCCTGAAACCACTATAGGCTGTTGCATTTGATAGATTTCCCAAATCTCTGCATAATGCCGCTCCTTTCGGTTGAATTGTCTATTGGGTGGATTATTGGCAAGTGCTTCTGCTTTCTGAAAAGTTTCCTTAGTGATGATATATAGCACCCCATTTTTTGCTCTACTCCCAAAAAGACCTTTTGCCCTTTCTGGATAAAATACCATTATGTGAGCTATATCTTCTGGTTGGAGCTTCTTGAACTTATCTCTGAGCTTGGTGTATTTCTTTCCATCAACAATACAAAGGGGTTGTCCTTTATGAGAAATTTTTCCTAAATCCCTTATACCTCCGCCTTGGTTTTCCTTAACTTGTGCCGTGAGAGACAGAGAAAACAATGTAAAAAGTAAAAGAATCTTCTTCTCCACCCACTGTCGATTGTTCTCAAAAATAGTTCTGTAAGAATCCATAATCCTTTGATTTTATCATTTCCCCCTACCCTCTTCTTGGAAAAGGGTTCCTTGAGAGACAGATTTTTTAGAATATCGGTTGAATAGCTTTGACAATACTATCCATAGAAACGGGTTGAGGAGTTACCTTGTCGCCAGTGCGTACCCCATTAAGCCCTTGTACGATGATTACATCACCTGCTTTAAGACCACTATTCACTACGACCAAATTATTAGCACGACTTCTTAAAGTAATCACAGTTTGCTTGATAGTCCCGTTTTCTACTTTATAAGCAAATACTTTTCCTTGTTGCTCAAAAGTAGCTACTTCTGGAATCACTAAGGATTTATCGAAGGTTTGCGGAATCAGAATAGTTCCACTATTCCCATTGGTGAGCAAGCGATCAGGATTAGGGAAAGTCGCACGAAATTGAATGGCTCCAGTGGTATGATCTATTTGACCGGTAACTGTTTGTATCTTCCCTTTTTGGTTATAGGTCTGTCCGTTAGCCAATATCAGAGACACTTCTGGAAAGTTAGCTATTTTCTCCTTTACAGTAGCCCCTTGGGTTTGTGCCAAATAAGCTAAATAGTCTTTTTCATTCATAGAGAAATAAGCATATACATCCTTTACATCGGAAACAGTAGTAAGCACTGTATTATTAGCGGTTACCAAAGCTCCTTCACGGTAGGAAATAGCCCCTACTACCCCACTTACAGGAGCCTTTACTACTGCAAAGCCTATATTGCTTGCGATCTCATTATATGCAGCCTTAGCGCGTTGTAAGTTGGCTTGAGCTGTTTCAAGTTGTACTTTGCTCACAATATTCTTTTCTACCAGAGGAATGAGCTTATTCACCTCTACTTGGGCTACTTCTATCTGTGCTTTAGCAGAAGCTGCAGATTGGTTAAGAGTTTGTGTTTCAAGCTGAAACATAGGTTGTCCTTGACGAACTGCCTGCCCTTCATCTACCAATACCTTTGTAATATAACCAGAGATTTTTGCTTGTACAGGACTATTAACTACCCCTTCTATATTCACCGGAAAGGAAAGATTGGAGGTAGTACTCTGTTCTGTTACAGTGATCACAGGTAATGTTTTCTCCTTTTCCATACCCATCTGAACCCCTGCTTGCTGGTTTCCTTTTTTACACCCTATCATAAGGGTAGCAATACTTGCCAAAAATAAAAATTTATTCATAAAAAAATATTATTATTTAATATAGTTCGTTTTTAGTTTCTTATTTCATGGGATTAGTCCCTGACCATATAATTATTATTTTTCTGTCCTTCTCTACATTTAATACCTCCTTGAACTTAGAAAAGTATTCCTGAACTCTCTTCAAGGATCCTCTTTGAGGTATTTTACAAGATAAAAGCATAAGGCTTTATGTTACCAATAAAAATTCTTTAAATTCTTTTTTTTTTACTTCTATTTAAGCTGTGTTCCCATAATAGGAATATCTATTTCCTTTTTAAGAGCCCCTTTAAAACGTTCTTTGTGGAGCTCTCTCCATACAAAAGCTATATAAAAAGTAATAGCTACTAATATATTCAATGTAATAGCAAATAACATAGGACGTTCTGTCTTCACAGAAAATAAAGCTAATATTGCTCCAATGATTGCTCCTATAGCAAAGCGAAACATTCCTATTAATGAATTGGCAGTCCCTGCCGTACGAGGGAATATTTCCAAAACAGCAGCATTGGCATTACTTGATACAATGGACACCATTCCTACATAGAGAGCTACCCCTATAGCCACTTCCCACAGACCTAAGTGAAAGACACCACAGATAGCCAGCCATATTCCTGCCATAAACTGTATAAACAACCCTATACGGAGAATGCGTTCTGTTCCTACTTTGGTCACAAACCGTCCACCTAAAAAAGTAGCAAGCATCATCACACCCACATTCAGAATAAAAAAATACCCAAAATTCTTAGGAGCTACTCCATACACTCCAGTATAGACAAGTGAACCTGAGGTAAGGAAACAAAACATTCCTGAATAGGAAAAAGCATTCGTGAATATATATCCTATCACCTTTCTGTTAGTTGCCACAGAACGATAATTACGTAATACCCCTATTAAATCCAAAGAGATACGTCTCTCATTGGGAAGTGTTTCATCAATACGAAGCCATACCAATAGAGCACATAACAATCCTAATCCCGATAAAAGGTAGAAGATAGAATGCCAATGGAACCAATCAGCCAAATACCCACCCAATATAGGTGCTAGTAAGGGAGCTATCATCGTTACGATCATCACCATGGACATCATCTTAGAAAAAGCAGCCTTATTGAATATATCCCTAAGTAAGGCTCCTACCACTACTGCAGGAGCGGAACCAAAGAAACCTTGTAAAAGACGTAAAACATAGAAATGTATGATCTCATCTACTTGTGTAAGCATAAGAGAAATGACTGCCGCAATGAGTACTCCTGTTAAAATGGTTGATTTACGACCATAACTATCAGAAAGGGGACCCCAAAGAAGTTGCCCAAAGGCAAAGCCTAAGGTAAAAAGAGCCAATGTAGTTTGTATCCTCTCCTCGGAAACATGCAAATCCTGTGCTATACTCCCAAATGATGGCAAATACATATCTATTGCCAATGGAGTGAGCATGGAAAGCAATCCCAAAATAAGTATAAAAAAGATATCTGTATTATAGTTTTTCACTTATTCTCTTCTTGTATTTTCTGTAAAAATTCTTCTGTTATACCCTCTATAGTAGTAAGAAATTCCAAAAGTATTTCTGTTTTCTTAAGTTTTTTCTTAGTAAATGTATCCTCTTGTAAGGGTTGTTTCTGTGTATATTCTATAAACTTAAGTGTAAAATTCTTCTCATAGCGAATCAGTTCTAAGAACTTCCCAAAGCGCTTATCAAAAGGAAAGGATTTGAAATATTTCCTTCGTTTGCCTTCCTTTACCTCATAATGAATCAACCCCTTATCCAGCAGCGTTTTGATATTTGTAGAAAGACTACTTTTACTAGCATGGAGCCTTTCTATAAGAGATTCGAAAGTAAGCCCCTCAGAACATCCCTCTATCGCCAGTATTGAAAGTATCTTAGCTGCCATAGGGGAAAGATGGTGTATTCTTCTAAAGAGTTCTGTCATCATCTCTATAAGAGCAAGTTTCTCTGTCTGCATGGTTAAGTGTTAGTTAGTATAAAAATAAATACTTTTCTGGGGCAAAGATAGTTATTTAGTTCTATCATTTGCGAACCAAAACGTTAATATTTTTGTAAAGTTACAGGGTGGGTAAAATACTATAATATCCTAACTATTATCTTTTTAAACAATATAAGAATTGATTTTTAACATATTCTTAAAAATTACGTATGCTATAAATTATAATAGTAAAAAACTCTATTATTTTGAAGAATATTAAATATTGAAAAGAGAATGCCTTATCCTAAGATAAGTTCATAGGAGAGAGTGAAAGTTTTGTTTTATTCTTTTGGTGTTTTTGTTTGTATATTGTACCTTTGTGCCCAGAAGCTACAGAGGAAATAGATATAATTAAATGAAATAAGAACTATTCCTACTCTTTATTATGAGCATAGTATCTTCTTTGTATTTTAATTAATTATAGATTTGAATTTATTTTTGTCTATAAAGACAAACAACCTATGGAAATATATACTATTTTTGTATAATTATCTATTTTTCTTATAACCAGAGGCATTAACTCTATAACCATTTATTAACCATGCGCTTACTTGGGTTCTCTTTTATATCTATTCTTTTTCTTTTAGGTTGTTCCCATAAAGAAAAAACTCCTGAGCCTGTGGATTATCTATTGAGCAAGGAACCTTCTCTTCTATTCCAAATCCATCATAAAGACCAATTTGTCAACCAATTAATTAATAATGATTTTTGGAAAAATTATTTTAAGTATTATCCCAATCAAAATGTACAAAACTTATTACATTCTCTTCCCCAGGATAATAATATATGGGTAGCTTATACCCATGATGGGGTATACCTTAGTACCTCCATTATCCAAAAGGATAGCTTAAGTCCTTGGAAAAACATTTCCGTTGAAAAATTAGATTCTTTAACTATTGAAGATAAGAAGTGGTATTATATAACTCAAAATAATCAGTTACTAATCAGTTCTTTAAAGGATATTTCTTTTCCTAAAAGCATAGAAAGCAAATATCTTGATTTTCATAAAGTTGCCAAAACAATTAGTCAAGAAGTCCCCGCTAATTTGTTTCTTGCTCAAAAGAAAAATAAAGAATTCATAGGGGGTATTTTTCCTGAAAATTTGGTGAAAAATTTGGCTTCTTGGACAGCTTGGGATCTCTTCTTGGAGAAAAATACCTTACGTATGAGCGGATCTTCTCTCCGTCCTGCGGACAGTCTCCCACAATTGCCTCTTGTAAAAAATAAGAAAAAAACTTCTGATATATACCGGATAATTCCACAAACCTTTCAGGAAATCTTCTATTTTTCCTTTGAAGAAGGGCTTATCCCTACAGAATTTTATTTTGATTTTCAACAGGATATCTCTTCTGTTTCCTTTTTTTCCTTTCAAGGGGATTCCTTAGCTGTACTACAGAGTATAAACCCTACAGAGACCTTACGCTACTTTACCATCCTTAAAACAGATTCTTTTCAAGGGGAATCTATCTATAATATAGAAGAGTTTTCTGATATTCAATCCTTTTTTTCTATATTTGGAAAGGAATTACAACCAAAGTATATCTACAAAAATGAGGAAAATCTCATCTTTTCCCAAAAGAAAGAAACTCTTGAGGGACTTATCAATGCTATACAAATGAAACAAACCCTCTCTGAGAGAAAAGCTTTTGAAAATCTGCAACAGAAAAGCAGTAGTCAAACTTCCTTCATTGCTATAGAAAACCTCCAAAAGAATTCCTCTTTCGTTGAAAAATTTCCTTCCTTAGCTCAGAAATATGGATATGCATCACTACAAATCAGCCCTCAGGATGAATTTTACTTATTAACTTTTACCACAACCACCGGAGAAGGTGAAGGAAAGTTAGCAATTCCTCAGGAAGAGGGTATAGAAGAGAGGTTCCAGATTACCTTGGACAAAGAAGCCCGCACCCTACCCAAATTCGTTACCAACCATCGTACCAATAAGCGTGAAGTAGTTATACAGGATATTGATAATCAACTATATTTGATAGGTAATGATGGAAAAATTCTTTGGAAGAGACGCCTTGATGCCCCCATTGTGGGAGAGATTTTTCAAGTGGATTTATTTCAAAATGGTTTCCTACAATTGGCATTTAATACCGAACATTCTCTTTGGGTAATTGATAGAAATGGTAGGGAAGTAGCCCCTTTTCCTATCTCCTATAAAGAAGCCATTCTTCCTTTGCAAATATTTGATTATGAAAGAACGAAAGATTATCGCTTTGTCGTTTGTTCTCAGAATCAAATTCATTTGTTAGATAAGAAAGCAAATCCTATAAAAGGATTTGAAAAATCCCATGTGCCTAATGGCCTTGGAGAAACGCCTAAACATTTAAGAATCTTAGGAAAAGATTTTATTGTCTTCCCTGAAAAGGAAGGAACCTTAAGTATCCTCCATCGTAATGGAACGACTCGCATTCCCTTAAGCCAAAAGTTTGATTTTTCTAATAATCCTATTACTTTATATAAGGATTTTATTACCTTTACTACTCGAAGTAATAAACAATTTTACATAGACGGAAATGGAGGAATTCGCTCAGAATCTTTAGGAATAAATATGCCTTATTTCTTTGATTGTCTTAAGGATATTCCTGTTATTCTTAGTGGTAATATTCTTCTTCTCAACAAGAAAAAAATAGAACTTCCTTTTGCCGAATATGACCGACCTACCCTACATTGGGTAGGAAACAGGTTTCTCTGTTCCGTTATTGATACACAGAATAATAAGCTATATATATTCAATTCCAAAGGAGATCTTCTTCCTTATTTTCCCATTTTTTCTATCTCACAAGCGGATATCACCTCTGAAAATGGAAAATTATTACTGACTTTCCTTAAAGAAAAAAACATACTCTCAGTAAGTCAATTTTGATCTTAAATTACAATTATTCTAATAAGAGTCTTTTCTGATACGAGATAGAGTATAGGCACCAAATGAAAAATCTTTTCCCGTTTTTTTAAATATATAGAGTGTCTGGGTTCGCTCTAAGGTATCTGTACGCTCATAATAGAAATTCTCTTCGTCTTCGGTTATTTCACTTATAAATGGAGCATTAGGGGCAAATTCCCTCTCAAAATTTAAGAATACCTTACGCTCTTTTTGGCTCATCACATAAGGGGAAACGCCATTAAAAAACTCTAAGTTACCGAAAGTATGTTTCCTTTGAAAAGCCTTATCCGTCTTAAAACGATATAAGAAATTTTTGAACTCCTCCTTTGTGCTTAAGTGTGATTGTGAAATCACATTGAAGGGGATAAAAAGAAATAAAAACCATAGAACTTTCATAAATAAAATATTTGCTTGCTTTCCTAATTTACAGAAAGCAGTTCCCTGTACTTAGTAAGTGTCCAAAGTTCATCATCTACCATAAGTTCAAGCTTATCACAGTGGTAGCGTATCTGGTCAAAAAAAGGTTTTACTTCATAGCAATATCCTCTGGCTTTTTCCTCAAAAGAAGAAAGGAGGTTAACCTTTTTACGAGCTTCTACCATTTGGGATACTTTGCTATGAATTTCCTTAATATGTTCTGAAATATGCCGTATTAAATCCATTTGTTCTAAGGCTACTTCCTCATAATGTTCTGCAAAGACTTCCTTAAGTCCTCGTACATTTTCTATAAGAATATTTTGATAGCGTACTGCTGTGGGTACTACATGATTACGAGCAATATCTCCTAATACACGTGCTTCAATCTGTACTGTTTTCACATATTCTTCCAAAGCAATCTCATAACGAGCCTCTATCTCCACACGGCTAAGTACTCCCATTTCCTGAAAAAGGACTATTGCCTTCTCAGAAATATTTTCTTTGAGAGCCTCAGGAGTTGTTTTATGATTACTTAAGCCCCGCTTCTGTGCTTCCTTTTCCCAAGCCTTGCTATACCCATCTCCTTCAAAAAGGATAGGCTTGGAAACCTTCACATATTCACGTAATATTTTTAGAATAGCTTCTTCTTTTTTTATTTCATTTTTCTTCAGGAGAATATTCACTTCTTTTTTGAAGTCCATCAATTGCTTAGCAACTATAGTACTGAGTACCATCATTGGTTTACCACAATTAGCCTTGGCTCCTACTGCACGAAATTCAAATTTGTTTCCAGTAAAGGCAAAAGGAGAAGTACGGTTTCTATCTGTAGCATCTATCAGAAGATCTGGTATATTTGCCAATACATTCAATACATTTTTCTCTTTAGAAGTAGTTTCCTCCACGGATGCTTTTTCTAATTCCTGAAGGACTTTAGTTAGCTGTTCTCCTATGAATACTGACATAATAGCAGGAGGTGCCTCATTAGCTCCCAAGCGATAATCATTTGTAGCAGAGGCAATAGACGCTCTTAATAGAGATTCATAAGTATGCACTGCCTTAATTGTACATAGAAAAAAAGTAAGAAATTGTAGATTTCTCAAGGGTGTCCTACCAGGGGAAAGCAAGTTCACCCCTGTATTAGTCACCAGAGACCAATTATTATGCTTTCCAGAGCCATTCACTCCCGCAAAAGGTTTTTCATGAAAAAGAATGAGAAAGTCATGGCGCTCTGCTACCTTTCGCATAAGCTCCATAAGGAGTGCATTTTGGTCTACTGCAAGGTTTGCTTCTCCAAAAATAGGAGCCAATTCGAACTGATTAGGAGCTACTTCATTATGACGAGTTTTTACAGGTATTCCCAGAAGAAGACATTCTTGTTCCAAGTCACGCATATAAGCTAATACACGAGAGGGTATAGCTCCTAAATAGTGATCTTCCAACTGTTGTCCCTTAGCTGCCGTATGTCCCAAGAGAGTTCGTCCTGTAATAAGTAAGTCAGGACGAGTGCTGGCAAGGGTTTTATCTATCAAAAAATATTCTTGTTCACAACCTAAAGTAGTCGTTACCTTACTTACATTCTTATCAAAATACTGTACCACTTCCGTAGCTGCCTTATCTATAACACTAAGAGCCTTAAGCAGAGGTGTTTTGTTATCTAATGCCTCTCCTGTATAGGCAATAAAAATAGTAGGGATACAAAGTACTGTTCCAAAGACAAAAGGAGGAGAGGAAGGATCCCAAGCGGTGTAACCACGTGCCTCAAAAGTATTGCGAATTCCTCCATTAGGAAAACTAGAAGCATCCGATTCCTGCTGCACCAACTGATTTCCTGAGAAATGCTCCATTGCCTTATCACGTGTAATAGGCTCAAAGAAAGCATCATGCTTCTCTGCAGTCCCTCCTGTAAGAGGCTGAAACCAATGTGTATAATGAGTAGCTCCTTTCTCAATAGCCCAATCTCGCATAGCGATAGCTACTTGGTCTGCTATCTTTCGGTCTATCTTAGTTCCCTTACGGATTGCTTGCATAACACTTTCAAAAACTTCAAGTGTCATTCTCTGATGCATAGCCTCTTCATTAAATACATGGGCGGCAAACAACTGCGAACGCTTACCTTTTTCAACCACAACAATAGGCTTTTTTTTCTGTAATTCAGTTAAGGCATTGAATCGTAACATATTTATATCATATAAGTTATATTAAAATAGTGTAGGAAGAGCAAACTTATTCTATCATTACAGCCCCTACAGTCGCATTGCTAGTTTCATCAATTAAAATAGCACTCCCCATAGGTGGGTTCTCTTTGAAATTATCATATACCAAAGGGGTTGCTGCCTTTATGTGAATCTTAGCTATTTCATTAATTTTCACACTTTCCACCTGAGGGGTTTGTTCAAGCGTATTTACATCTATCTTATAGGCTATTTCTTTAATAATTACCTTTGTAAGGCGACTCCTTTGCTGAAGGAGGTATTTGTTTCCCTCCCGCAATTCACGCCTATCCATCCAACATACGACCACATCTACATCTTGACTTATTTGTGGTTGACTATCCGTTTTTGTAAAATAATCTCCCCGTGAAATATCAATATCATCTTCAATATGCAACACTACCGCCTCTCCTGCTACAGCTTCTTGGATTTCTACTCCTGCCATCTCAATCCTACTTATCCTACTGAGGATACCCTCAGGTTGTACTTCAATAATATCTCCTTTTCGGTAAGTACCTGAAATTATCTCTCCTGCATAACCTCGATAATCATGCAAAGCTTCTGTTTGAGGGCGAATTACATATTGTACCTGAAAACGTGGTTGTTGGTATCTATCTTTATTAATTTCTATAGTTTCTAAAAAATCTAATAATGACGTTCCATGGTACCATGGCATTGCCTTTGTCGTATTCACAATATTATCTCCCATAAGGGCAGAAATAGGGAAATAATGAACGTTCTTTAGTGATAGTCGTTGAGCAATTGCTTCATATTCTTTTTTGATATTAGCAAATACCTCCTGAGAATAATTCACCAAATCCATTTTATTAACGGCTACTACTACCTGAGGAATATTCAATAACGAAGCTATAATAGAGTGCCTGCGTGTTTGCTCTGTAACTCCATTACGTGCATCAATAAGGATAATGATAAGCTCTGAATTAGAGGCTCCTGTAATCATATTACGAGTATACTGTACATGTCCTGGAGCATCTGCAATAATAAACTTACGCTTAGCAGTAGCAAAATAACGATAAGCCACATCAATGGTAATTCCTTGTTCTCGCTCAGCGCGCAAGCCATCCGTTAAGATAGCAAGATCAACCCCATCTTCATTTTTATTTTTAGACTGTTGTTCCAATGCCTCCAGTTGGTCTGCTAAAATACTCTTACTATCATATAATAAGCGCCCAATAAGGGTACTTTTTCCATCATCTACACTACCTGCAGTGATAAATCTTAATATATTCATTGTTAAAAATTCTAATTAGTTTGTAATGAGTCCACTATATCACCATCCTTAGCATCCTCTATTTCAATAGTTTGTATATTAGTATAGGGTACTGCATCTAATTGTTTTTTAAGAGGCTCTACAAATTTAAGATAACGGGGCTTAAGCTTAGCGTCAATAGGGGTGGCTTCAGGAAGTCTTTCTTTAAGAGGGTCTATCTGTACTCCATTTTTCCAAAAACGGTAGCATACATGAGGACCTGTAGCAAGCCCTGTACTTCCTACCAGTCCTATAATATCTCCTTGAGATACATGTTGTCCCCTTCGTGCAATAATCTTGGACATGTGTAAGTATTGGGTCTCATACGTTTTATCATGGCGGATTTTTACATAATTTCCATTTCCTGAACTATACCCTGCCTGAGTTACTGTTCCATTGGCAGTGGCACGAATAGGAGTTCCTGTAGGCGCTGCATAATCTGTACCAAAATGTCCCTTCATCCGATGTAGGATAGGATGATAACGCATTCCATAATGAGAAGTAATACGAAAAATGTCTAAAGGAGATTTAAGAAACATACGCTTCATCATATTTCCATTCTCATCATAATATCCCCATTTGTGATTAACAGTATCTGTTTCAAAATTAAAAGCATAGAAAGGTTTCCCTTTATGTTCAAAAAAAGCAGCTTTCACTCGTACAAGTCCGGCATTAATGGTATCGTCCACATAACGTTCATCATAAATGATCTTGAACTTGTCATCCTCCTGTAGGTGAAAAAAGTCAATAGTATAATCAAATATCTGTGAAAGCTTATAAGCTGCCGAAAAGGACATACCTGACTTCATTACATCTTCAATAAGATTATTCTTAATATACCCTCCTCCTTCACGTTCTACAATAGTTACTTTTCTTTCAATTTTCCTCACTGAGATAGAGTCCTTTAATCTCACCTCTATAAAGTTTAACAGATTTGGTTGATAGATAAAATAAGCCAGAGAATCGGGCATCTTTTTATCAAATATGAGTGCGTATGGCTGTCCTGCACGAAAATCCTTTGGGCGAAGTAATTCTTTAGATTTTTCTGTTATCTCTGCCACTTTTTGAGGAGAAATATGCTGATCATTAAGGATAGCTCCAAAGGTATCTCCTGTTTTAAGTGTATCTTTCACTACATTATATTCCAGCAAGTTAAACCCATATTCATAAGTAGGTTTGGGAGGTGGAGGTACCTCCACAGGGGGTTGGGCTTGTTTCTTCTCTTTTTTACAACTTACTGTTATTGCTGTAAAACTTAGCAATAGAAGGCTTACTTGCAGAATTCTCTTCATGTGTTTATGTTTAAAATAAGAGCAAAGTTCGTATTTTTTTTTTAAAGTGGAAAGTTTTTTTAAGAAATTAATATGCCTTTGTAATTCAACAATGTATTTTTAAGAAACTAATCTCCTATTTTGACTATTATAGCAGTATTACTTCCTCCAAATCCTGAAGCTGTTTTAAGGAGATACTTCACTGTAGTCTTTTGTGTTTTTCTTATGATATTCAAGGGAAAAGAAACTCCTAAGGTATTGAATCCTTCACTTTTAATCATTGTTCCTTGTTGGGCTAATTCCACACTTAAAATGGTTTCCAACAGACCTGCAGCGGCTAAGGTATGCCCAAAATACCCCTTATAACTATTTAAGGGGACTCCCTGCAAGCCCAAGCGGGAGAAAGCAATGGCTTCCATTTCATCATTATATAATGTACCTGTTCCATGTGCATTAATCAAGTCCAACTGTGATACCTCTATGTAGGCATCACATAAAGCATTCTGTACACTTAGGAATAAACCTTCTCCTGTACGTGAAGGTCCTGAAATATGATTGGCATCATTAATAGAACTACTTCCTATTATCTGAATGTTTTTCCCTTGTTCTTCAATGGTAAGAAATGCTGCCGCAGTAGCCTCCCCAAGTGTGATACCGTCACGTTCCTTATCATAAGGACAACAGGGCTTGGAGCTAATGGCTTGAAATGACTGAAACCCTGAGAGCACAAACTCTGAAATTTCATCTCCTGCTACCACAAGTGCATTTTCATATATTCCCATTCTTAATAACCTATCTGCTAAGGAAAGTGCCATAACTCCCGATACACAAGCATTGGACACTATAATAGGTTCTGTTTTTACTCCTATAAAAGAAGCTATCTTTTTTGCTATCTTTGTAAGGTATGGTAAGCTCCCTTTCTCCATTTGAGAATTTAATTGAGAAATGTTTCCCTTAGTAGTGGAGAAAATAAAAGCTGTCTTCTCTGTAATTCTTATGGTAGATAGAATGGGAACTATGGCTAAAAGGAGCATTTTCTCCAACCAAGACCATTTCTTTGTAGAACTTATATAAGGAAAATATTCTTCTACCTTTTCAGTAGAAACTTTTGCTAAATATATATCCGAAATTCTACCAAAATGATGAAAAAATTGTATCCCTGTACGTCCTTCTAATAATGCTTCTACACTATCTTGGACAGTAATTCCTAACGGAGTTACACAATTATAAGAATGTATGAATGACACTTTATTTACTAATTAGTTATGAGTTGTTTTTTCAGATATCTCTACAAATTCAATAGAAGTAAGCTCTATATTTCGTTCACGAAAAGCATTATAAATATTCTTAATAAGGTCAGACTTAATCACATACATATTCTGTGGTTCAAAGGTAAGCGCATTAATCTCATACGTAGCATTAAGTTCGTTCAAGGATATATGATAGATATAAGGAGTTATCCTATCTGTAATCCCTTTGGTAGCTTGTGCTGCAGCAATAAGAGTCGCATCTACCTCCTCCAAGCGAGCATCATAACGAACTTTTACTTGAGTGGTAATTACCAGTCCATTGGTACGCCCTATAGAAGAAAAATTCATAGTAGAGCTTGTAAGTATCGTAGAATTAGGTACTGTAACTTCCTCATTATTAATAGTCCTAAGACGAGTTACTAAACTATCTTTATGAATTACCATTCCAATAAGATCACCTACTTTTATCCAATCATTTTCTCGGAAAGCACGCATATAAGTAATAAATATCCCTGCTATTCCATTGGAAATAGTAGAAGAAGACCCTAAAGAAATGAGTAATCCTAAAAAAATAGAAACTCCCTGAAAAGCAGAAGATCCTGAACCTGGTAAATATGGAAATATTACTATAAAGACAAAACATAAGAACAATATGCGTACAATATTATAAGTAGGTTTTGCCCATTCCTTATAAAATCCTTTTATCTTGAGAGCTCCTCGCTCTATTTCATACAGAAAATAACGCATTAGCTGGAGGATAATGCGAGCAATCAGAATAATGATTCCTATCACTACCAGATTAGGTAAGTATTTCACTATAGCATTTCCTATTTCAGTAAGGGGTTCTAAAAGAAGATTTAATAACTTCTCTGCCCACAGTTGGGTAGAAGGGAAAAGCTTTAAAGCTATAGGAATACTGGAAAAAATAACTATAAAGAATATAATTAATTTTATCAAGGATATGATTCTGGTAAGAATATAATTAATCTTCTCCTTATTAAGTATTTGGTAATTCCTTACTTTTATTCCAGTTTTAAAAACGGATTGCTTAAGTAATAATTTCTTAAGTTTTCTAAAAAGAAAATTAAGTATATAGAAAAGAATAGTAATTGCCATCACAAGCAAGACTAATTCTCCTATACGCATGAGACGTTTCTGTATGCTATGCTCTTCTCTATACTGGTCTATTCCTCTAAGTATGTCCCCGCGTAAGGAGTTTGCCAATTCCTCCTTAGTAAGATGAGCTAATAGTGCATCTTCCTCACTAATGGCTTGTATCCATTCCCCTTGATAAGTTATCATAAGTAAGTCATCATGAGGTTTTATTTTTAAAGAATCTGGCTTAAATACGGGGAGTTCTACTAATTTATGTAATTTTTTCTCTATATACTCAGAACGCTCTAAGGGAGAATAAAATCCCAAACTTACATATATTGTATAAAGAGTGTCATTATCCAAGCGTATGGGAGCACCGTTAGCCTTAGAATAAATACGCTTGATTTCTTCTTGACGTTGTTTCTTATAAAGAGAATCTTTAGAGGTTTCTGCGTGCTGCGTATCCAAAAGTAATAAGGACTTTAACTCCTCACTAAGCACATTTACTTTCAAAGAATCCTGACTACGTTGTATCTTTAATTCTCTTACTTGTTTCTGTAATATCCGTAAAAGACTGTCTTGAGCTTGCCCTAAAGTAGTTAATGAATAAAGAAAACTACTAAAAAGAAAAAAAAACTGTATTCTCATAGTTTACCTAATATTAGAAGGCAAAGATACAAAATTAATGATTAGCCTTTACTTATTAATTACTAATTTTTTAAATCATAATATATAGTAATAGAAATACTTATAGTATAAAAGACTAATAAACTAAAATAATGAAGTATAGATATAAAAAAATTGCCTCGCAAGAGGCAATTCCTTTTTTAACCAATAAATTCCAATATTATGAAACGATGCAAAGGTACGACTTTTTCTCGAACCCTAATATTTTTTAACTAAACTTTAATTTTTAGCTTAACTACAAGATGGTGAAAGATTTGTATGACTATCCTTTTGCAAGGAAGTTGCTCTTGAGAACTTAGTTAGTTGTAATTGTGTAATTTTTACACAATTAAGATTTTGATTTCCTTTTACATTTAACTTATCCACTAAGCGGGGTGCCTGAGAGATATCCAAACTTATTAATTTGTTATTACTCAAATCAAGCTCTTCAAGCATAACATTCTTTACCGTTGCAGACATAATATTATTCCCTGAGAAATTTGCTTGCTTAAGATTCACTAAATCCTCCAATCCTTCTAAAGAAGTAAGTCCTTTTCCTGCTGCGTCAAGAGTAGTAAGACTTGCTATTTCAGAACGCTCTAAAGTACCATTACTATTAGCATCATATAAGGGTAAAAGGTATTCCTTCAAGGAAAGAGTTGTATTATTATTGTTATTATTATTTTTACGCTTGGTATAATCAGGATTATCCACTACATTGTTTACAGTAGTTTTATCACATGAAACTACACTCATTAAGGTAAGTACTACTAAAAATATCTTTTTCATAATTAATTACATGTTGATTTAAACTGAGTTTGAGCATCTTTTTTATGCTTTTTCATATTTTGTTCTATGATAAGTTTATTTCCTCCTACACTTACACAAGTAAGGTTAGGATTCCCTGAAACATCCATAGGAAGCCTTCCAATAAGAGGAAGATTGGATATATCCAACTTAACAAGCTTATTATTACTCAAATTAAAAGAGGTTAAATTTCTATTTTTTAAAGTTACCTCAGTAAGGTTATTCCCAGAAGCATTGAGTGTCTCTAATTGAGTAAATACTTCTAAACCTTGAAGGTCAGTAAGTCCCTTTCCTGAAAGATTCAAATCGGTAAACCCTTCTAACTGGTCTTCTTTTCCTATTTTACCATCATTATTTTTATCATATCCATTTTTCAAAAGATATGCTTCTAAAGTAGTGGCTGTCGGTGGAGTTATTACTTCATCACTTTTTTTAGAACAGCCTAAGAAAAATAGTAAAAAAGCAATTCCTAATATTATTTTTTTCATTAGTAAACTATTTAGTAATTTTATGTGGCAAAGTAACTACTTTTTTATGAAAGTCAACCAACTTTAACACTTATTTTTTTGTTAAATTTTAGTTTAAAAATATTAATCTAAAAAGAAGAAATGATAAAATTAGCATGCTAAATTGATATTTCTACTTTCCAAGCATTGAATATCCAATATTTTTAATACCTTTGCGAAAATTAAAAGTAAAATTACCTATGAAAAAATATCTCTTATTTGGAGTACTTATCTTTTCTTTGATAGGTGCTTGTAGTAGTAATAATGAGGAAAATCCTCAAAAGCCAGAACCCAAAAAACCAGATCCTCAAAAACCAGAACCTCAAAAGCAAAAACCTGTTGCTTATGATTGGGATTTCTATACAGAACCCTCTCGACTTACTGTAGTAAAGAATGAAAAGAATCCCAAACTCAAAAAACTTTACTATCAAATATATGGTACCCCTTGTGGAGCTTGGTATGATGGTATCAGCCCTACTAAAGAAAAAAATGAAAGGTACTTAAGAAACTTAGTAGAAGGTGCTGAAAGAACTCAAAAAACACCTATTATAGTTATCTATGGAATTCCACACCGTGACTGTGGTTTCTATTCAAAAGGGGGGCATCCTAATGCTGCTTCTTATAAAGAGTGGATAAATCACGTAAGTACTATTATAGGTAACCGAAGAGCCGTGGTAATTGTAGAACCCGACGCTATTAACTATTGTAATTGGAAAGTAGGTTCTAATGAGCGAAAAGAACGTGCCGAATTACTCAATTATGTAGGACTAACACTTAAGCAGAAAAATCCAAATGTAGCCACTTATATTCATGCAGGAAGTGCAGGACTTCCTACTAATGCAGCTGCAAATGCTATCATAGAAGGAGGGGTAGAACATATGCGCGGTTTTGCCTTCAATGTATCAGGGGTAGGAGGTACGAAAGAGGAACAAGAAGGAGCTGAAAAATTAGTAGCTCGCTTGGAACAACTAGGAATAAAAAACAAACACTATGTAATAGATACAGGTCGTAGTGGTATCAACCGTCCTAAAAATCCCAACCCAAAAGCTCCTTACAATTCATGTAATAACTTTGCAGCTGCATTGGGTCCCCGTAGCACCAAAAATACAACAGGAGCTCATGCTGATGCTTACCTTTGGATAAATGGTGGAGGAGGATCTGACGGAGATTGTGGTACAGGTGCTCCTGCTGCCGGTAAACCTTATCCTAAATATACTAAGGCATTGGTAGAAAATGCTCTAAGAGTAAAGTCCATTAAAGAATTAGAAGTACCTAAAGAATTACAATAATAACTTAGACTATTCTCACAAACCAAGGGCTACTGAGATTTTTTTCAGTAGCCTCTTTCTTTGCAAAATTTTCGTTATAAACAAGGTTGTTTATTTCTTTATAAAAACATTCATTATCAAACATTACTCATAATCCCATTTTTGTTGATAATTTTACTATAAAAAAACATTAAAAACTTGCTTGTTTTTCTTTCTTGTATATATAAGATATAGAAGATAAAAAACAAATTAATTTCTTATAAGTTATCAACTATAAAAAGGTGATTTTAGTGAGTTTCTTTATATGTTTTTTATTTAAAAATAAAAATGAGAACAACTTTTACAAAATAGTGAATAATCCTTTTTTATTTTATTTTTCAATAAATTAGAATACACTAAACCCGTTAATAACTTATGATAAACTCCTAAAACCATACAAAAGCAATTTATACTGTTATTTTTTTATCTAAATTCACTCCGTATTATCATCATCATATTTTCAAATTAAAAAAATATATTTATTTCTCATATATAAATTATGTGGAAAAACTTTTGAACTAAGAAGTTTTTCAATTTCTTTGTATCTTTGCACACTTTCTAAGTATAAACTTAAGAAACCAAATTAAAATAATTTAAAATTTTCCTTATGAGTAGAAGAAAATTTAAACAAAAAAAGAAAAAAATAAAGATTTTAGTAGAGATATTCTTGCTATCCTTCAAAAAAATAGTACTAAAAGTTTCTCGTGGAAGCAAATTGCTGAGAAGCTTAAAGCAACTTCTACCGAAATGCGTAATGATATTATTATGTCATTGGCAAAGCTTGTCAAACAAGCTCATATTAATGAGGTTACTCGTGGGCAATATAAGGCTAATGAGGCTACTTACTATCATCAAGGCATTGTGGATATGTCATCAAATGGTAATGCGTATGTAACTTGTAAGGATTTAGCACAAGATGTTTTTATTCCTAATAACTTATTGAATAAGGCTCTTCATGGAGATGTAGTAGAGGTGTATGTATTTCCTCGCCGTAAGGATAAGCTCGAAGGAGAAATTACTCAGATTATAGAACGAAAACGTACTACTTTTGTAGGAATTGTACAAATGCAGAAAAACTTTGCTTTTGTAGTACCTACTGATCGGAGAATGTATACTGATATTTTTGTTTCTAAAAATGATTGTAATGGTGCTAAAGATGGAGATAAGGTATTGGTACGCATTACCCAATGGACTTCTCGTGCTAATTCTCCTTATGGAGTGATAGAAAAGATACTTGGAAAGCCTGGTGAGCATAATACTGAAATGCATGCTATCTTGGCAGAATATGGACTACCTTATGAATTTCCTGAGGAAGTAGAGAAATATGCACAAGGGCTGGATACTACTATTAAGCAAGAGGAGATTGCCCGACGTAGAGATATGCGAGAGGTGCTTACTTTTACTATTGATCCCCGTGATGCTAAGGATTTTGATGATGCCCTTTCTTTCCAGAAGTTAGAAAACGGTAATTATGAAGTAGGGGTACATATTGCCGATGTTTCTTATTATGTGCAACCTAATACTATTTTGGATGATGAAGCTTATAAGCGTGCTACTTCAGTATATTTAGTGGATAGAGTGGTACCTATGCTTCCTGAGGTGCTTTCTAATTTTGCTTGTTCCCTGCGCCCTGAGGAGGAAAAATATACTTTTTCGGCTATCTTTGAACTCTCCCCAAGGGCTGAGATTCGTAATGTGTGGTTGGGACGTACTGTGATTCGTTCTGATGCACGTTTTTCATACGAGGAAGCTCAAGCAGTGATTGAGGCTTTTGATACTCCCTACAGAGAGGTTTTAACAGATTTTATGATGCCAGAGGAGATTTCTATTCGTCCAGAGGGAAGTTACAAAGTAATTCAACCTATAGTGGAGGCTATTCTTTCGCTGAACTATTTAGCAGAAATTTTCCGTGACAAACGGATGAAATCTGGAGCAATTTCTTTTGATAAGTTGGAGGTGAAATTCCTATTAGATGAAAATAATAATCCTATTGGTGTGTACACCAAAGAGAGTAAGGAAGCCAACAAACTCATTGAGGAGTTCATGTTACTTGCTAACCGAAAGGTAGCAGAATATGCATCTAAACTTAAGAAAACATTTGTATACCGTGTGCATGATGAACCTGATGAGGAAAAGCTGATACAAATGCAGGGGATTATTTCTCGCTTTGGATACAAACTTAATATGCAGAGTAAGGATAGTATTGCTCACTCTATCAATCATTTATTAGAAGAAGTGCATGGTAAGAAGGAACAGAACTTAGTGGATACTTTAGCTATTCGCAGTATGAGTAAGGCGGCTTATTCTACCCATAATATAGGGCATTATGGATTAGCATTTGCTGATTACACCCATTTTACTTCTCCTATTCGTAGGTATCCTGATGTGATGGTACACCGTCTTTTACAAAGATATTTAGATGGAGAAAGCTCAGCTAATGAGGTAGTGTATGAGGAAAAATGTAAACATTCCTCTCAGATGGAGAACTTAGCTACTTCAGCAGAAAGAGATTCTATTAAGTATATGCAAATTAAATATATGGAAGAACATAAGAACCAAGAATTCTTAGGAGTAGTTTCAGGGGTTACCGAGTTTGGTATTTATGTGGAGATCATTGAAAACAAATGTGAAGGAATGATACGTGCTCGTGATATGAAAGATGATTATTATGTATTTGATGAAAAAGCCTATGCCCTCATAGGAGAAATAAGCAAGCATTGCTATACTCTTGGTGATGAAGTAATGATACGTGTAAAGAATACTGATTTGGTCAAGCGTTATTTGGATTTTGAATTGGTAAAGTAAAATGATAAAGAGGTTACCTAAGAAGGAGAGTTTCAGTGAAGGTTGTCATTTTGGATATACTTCTGTAAGCCTTTGCAAGATGAGTGCTCTCACTTCCTCTTGCAAAGGATCTTTTTCTGTAAGAGATTTGCCCTCAGTGGGAACCGGAGGTAGAATATCTACTCGCATACGTCCCATACTTCCTGCAAAAAAGTGAAAGGGAAAACGTTTTTTAGCATCATAAAAAACCATAGGTACTATAGGAATTTGACACTCAATAGCAATGCGGAAAGCTCCATCCTTGAATTTGTCAAGGATAATGCACTCATCATCAGGAACTCCTCCCTCAGGAAAGATACATATACTTAGCCCATTTTGAATACGTTGCATGGCTTGAGTATAGACCTCCTTCTTGCTTTGTGGGCTTTTTCTGTTAACCATGATGGCTATACGCTTATAAAAATAGCCAAATAGTGGTAATTTGGAAAGTTCTTTTTTTCCTACAAATACAAATGGGTTCTTACTACAATAGAACATTAACATAATATCCATCATACTAGTATGATTGGCAACTAACATATAACTATGACGGTTATTAGAAATGGCATATCCTCTCCTTATTCTTGGGAAAAAACCCATTCCATAGAGGATGGGGATTGCCCATAAGTTACGTGCTACCCAATAGAAAAGATGATACCAACGTGGCTTAGCTGTAAAAATAAGTAATAAGGGTAACCATAAAAAAATAAGGAGAGTTGCTAAAAGGTAAAACCAACTTTTCCAGAGTATCCAAAAGGGATATTTTATTACTTTCATTCCTTGTCATATTGTGGGGACAAAGATAAGAAATAAGTATTAACTGCACTAATATTAAGTGTAGATTCTCATGAATCAAAAATAGCATCAGTGATTTTTCTCTTGTTATTTGACTTTATGAAAAAAATTGTATCTTTGCAGAAAAAAAATTGTAGATAATTAAATAATAATGGATACACTTATTAAAGAACTCAAAGAAAAGATAATAGAAGTGCTTAATTTAGAGGAAATTACTCCAGAAGATATCAAAGCAGATACTCCTTTGTTTGGAGATGAGGGATTAGGATTGGATTCTATTGATGCTTTAGAGCTTATTGTGCTTTTAGACAAAAATTATGGCATTCGTCTTGCTGATCCTAAGGAAGGAAGAGAAATTTTTTATTCCATCCAAACCATGGCGGATTATATTCAAAAGCATAGGACTAAGTGATGAAATCTGAGAGGATTGTAATTACAGGAATGGGTATTTGCTCTTGTATTGGAAAGAATATACAAGAGCATCTTTTGTCTTTACTTAAAGGAAATACGGGGCTTTCTACTATTGAAAATATAGATACAATATACAGAAATCATATTAGGGTAGGGGAGATTAAGCAGACAAATGCTTCCCTTATTGAATCTTTACATTTGCCTGAAGATAATAATTTTTCACGTACTTCTCTTTTAGGTATTTTAGCTCTGAGAGAAGCTTTAGAAAGCATACCAATGACCAAAGATAATTTTTCTAATATAGCTATGGTGATGGCTTCCAGTGTAGGAGGAATGGATATGACTGAGAAGTATTTTTACCAATATACTACCGATGTATCCTCTCGCAAATATATTTTCTCTCATAATATAGGTGAAATAACTGGACAAATAGCAGATTTTTTTGGAATAAAAGGGCTAGTTACAAGCCTCAGTACTGCTTGTTCTTCTTCAGCGAATGCTATCATTACTGCTGCTGATCTTATTCGTACAGGGAGGGCTAAGTATGTTGCTGTAGGAGGAGCAGATGCGCTTTCTAAATTCACTATTAATGGATTCAATGCTCTTATGATTCTTTCCGATGAAGATTGCACTCCTTTTGATGAGAATCGTAAAGGACTTAACTTAGGGGAGGCAGGTGCTTTTCTTATTTTAGAGTCAGAAAAGGAGGCTCTATATAAGGGACATGAGATATTAGCAGAACTTTCTGGTTGGGGAAATGCTAATGATGCTTATCATCAAACGGCTTCCTCTAAGGAGGGAGAAGGTGCTTTTTTAGCTATGCAAGAAGCTTTAAAGATTAGTGGTCTTTCTCCTCGAGAAATTGATTATGTGAATGCTCATGGTACGGCAACTATTAACAATGACCTTTCCGAGAGTAGGGCATTGATTCGTGTATTTTCACAAGAGAAAATGCCTGATTTTAGCTCTACCAAACCTTTTACAGGACATACCTTGGCGGTAGCTTCAGCAGTGGAAGCTATTTTCAGTATCTTGGCTATTAGGGAAGGAATTGTTTTTCCTAACCTTAATTTTAGAACCCCAATGAAAGAGGTCATTATACGTCCACAAACTGTTCTGAAGAAAAAGAATATTAATCATGTACTTTCTAATTCTTTTGGTTTTGGAGGAAATTGTTCTTCCCTTATTTTTTCAAAATACAATTATTAACTTAAACTATTCAATATGTTAGATAATGCTATATTTGATTTGCATAAAGCTATCCGTAATAGGCTTTTAGTTTATTTAGAAAAGGTTACTGCTGAGCAATTAGCAATCATCCCCGAAGGTTTTCATAATAATATTCTTTGGAATATTAGCCATTGTGTGGTTACCGAGTAACTTCTATGCTACAGAATGGCGGGAATACCTACCTTAGTTAAGGAGGAATTAATTAATACCTATAGGAAGGGTACTTATCCAGATGGACATATTCCGACCACTCAGGAGATAGATAATCTTAAGGAGTTGCTTACCTATACAGGGGAATGCCTTCAAAAAGATTACATGAAGGGATTATTCAAAGAATATCCTACCTATGCTACTTCCTTTGGATATACACTACATACCATAGAGGAAGCAATTCTTTTTAATAATACTCACGAAGGAATGCACTTAGGAGTGATTATTGCTTTGAATTATCATCTATAGTACTAATGAAGATTCTTTAGTGCTGCCTCTATAGCTTGATCATAGAGAATATTTTTATTGTGATATTGATTTTTGTATGCTTTTAATTGATTGTATAACTACTCTCTTTCACTTTTTGTAACCTTGCGCTTATCTACCTTATAATGGGTAGCTATTACCTTATAGTATTCAAGTTGGAAAGGACGTAATAATGTATAAGCCTTATAAGTGTTTATATTCTCACAAAGATTTACCAGACGATTATAGTCAAACTTAACAATATTCTCATTATAATCCTTTTCAATAAGGGCGCACTGAGCCTGTATTACCTAATAAAGAGTTTCTATATTCTGCTGGAGATTTTCATTTTTGAAGAGTTCTAATATCTGTTGATAATGAACATTTTTGTATTCTTTATCGGCTTGTTGGAGTTTTTTAAGGGTAGTTTGTCCCATTATATACATGGGAATTAGTAAGAGTATACAAAGGGTTTTATACTTCATTTTTAATTATTTAGCATTAAATTTTCTACAGAGAATCAAAATCAATTTTCTCGAAAAGGTACAATATTTTTATCAAAAAAAATTAGTAACTTTGCACTCATTTTGAAAGGAGATAAAATGGAGACAGAAACAACTACAGCTCCTGTAGAGACAGAAAAGCAAGCAAAACCTCAATGGCTTAGGGTGAAGCTTCCTACAGGAAAGAAATATACTGAATTGCGTAGCTTGGTGGACAAGTATCAACTCAATACTATTTGTACCTCTGGAAGTTGTCCTAATATGGGAGAATGTTGGGGACATGGAACGGCTACTTTTATGATATTAGGAAATATCTGTACGCGTTCTTGTGGCTTTTGTGGGGTGAAAACAGGACGTCCTGAGACCATTGATTGGGAAGAGCCTGAAAAAGTGGCTCGTTCTATCAAACTTATGAATATCTCTCATGCAGTGATTACTTCTGTGGATAGGGATGATCTTAAGGATATGGGAAGTATTATTTGGGCAGAGACAGTGAAGGCTATTCGGCGAATGAGTCCTAAAACTACCTTGGAAACACTTATTCCTGATTTTCAAGGAGTAGAACGCAATCTTAATCGTATTCTTGCGGTAGCTCCAGAGGTAATTTCTCATAATATGGAAACAGTACGTAGGCTTACTCGTGAGGTACGCATTCAAGCTCAATATGACCGTAGTCTTAGAGTCCTTCGTTACTTAAAGGAAAATGGAGCTCACCGTACCAAATCAGGCATTATGTTGGGTCTTGGAGAAGAAGAAGAAGAAGTTATAGAAACGCTCTATGACTTGAAGGAGGCTAAAGTAGATGTAGTTACTATAGGGCAATACCTGCAACCTTCTAAAAAGCACCTTCCTGTAAGGAAATATGTTACCCCAGACCAATTTCAAAAGTATAAGGAAATAGGAGATACCCTTGGTTTCCGCCATTTTGAAAGTAGTGCCTTAGTGCGTTCTTCTTACAAAGCATACAAGCATGTAGAATAAGTTATAAGTTTTCTTTTTTAATTTTCTTAAAAGTTGGGATTTCCAATATCCCAACTTTTTTTATATTCAAATGGCTAATTCTACCAAAGAGAATTTGTGAAACTTACTATCTCATAGATTATGTATAACATAGTAGAAGTTATGCTTAAGGAAGCACTTTCTCTTTTAAATAGAAAAGCTAAGGTTTATACTGATTGTTTAGTATTAAAAATCAATAGTTTATATATATTATTATAAACTATATTTAATGTTAACTTCTCTATATTTACTAAGAAAATAGAGGGTTTTATATAAATATTTTTTATATAAAAAATATTTATATCATAAATAAAAGTTAATTATCTTACTCTATTTCTATAAAAATTTATACTTTTGAGGCAGAAATATAAAAATCATAATGTATGAATCGTATTTATATCATCGTGCTCTCAGCTATGGCTTCTATGCCAATGATGGGGCAAGAAGTGGACTCCTTACAAGTTAAACAGAAAGACTTAGGGGGTGCCTTAGAACAAAAGAAAGACAGTACAACTAATAAGGAAGCAGGGCACCGAAATATGCTACTCAATGCTTCCAGTACTGACCAACCTCGCCAAATTAACGTAGGCTTACCCTCCAGCCTAAGTACAACAATCTTTGAGGATGGACTTCCTGTTTCCTATAATTTCTGGCCTGATATGCCTTATTATTCTTGGTTTGGAGGTACTTCCTTTGGAAGGGTAGCTCCCTTGAGCCTCACCGAAGGGGCTCTACAATATGGTACTGTAGGTTATATTTTGGACAGTCATCATAAGAAATCCACTGAAGAATTCAAAGGAACAGCCTCTTATCAGCTTAATAACTTTGGTCGTCAATCCTTTGATGCTACTCTTACGGGTAGCCTTGGTAATGGATGGGGGTATATGTTCAGTTCTAATCAGATATGGGATCCTGGAACTTACAAGCTCCAAGCCGCTTACCTTACCAAGCGTGTGCAGAGTTACAAGGCACTCTTTGACAAACGCTTTGCTCAGGGACAGGGTTATGCCAGCTTACTTTACCAATATAGTTATTACATGAGCGTAGGTTCCGCCTATGCTCCTTTTATATATAAAGGAGATGGAAGTGTAAAAAAATATAATGGTTTCAAGTTCGGTACAGATGCTTATTATGGTAATGAAGCCTCTTGGTTTCCTTACTTGGATGTGATGACCGGTGAACATAAAACTAAGAAATGGACAGATGGGGGTACTACTAAGAACCATCAAATTACTTTCCGCTTGAATTACACTTTTGACAATGATACTGATTTGGATATCACTAGTAAAGCTAAATTCGGAGATGTAAGTATGGCAATGAGTGCTGTTTCTGGTATTGTGAATAATGTTCCTGGACAGTATTTCTATGCTGATGGAAGTGCTTTTACAGGGGATAAGATACAAAACCGTTTCTTTATGTATGTTCCTGGTTTTGAGCGTGATTGGATTACCAGTGCTGTATGGAAAGGAAAGCTCCAAGAGGGTCGCCATAACTGGCGTATAGGAGCCAATCTCTGGTATAACCGTGCAGGTGTACAACAGATGAATACCATTATGGCACATGAGGTAAAGGCAGATCCTGCACAACTCTATACCAAAAGAGCAGATGGTACTCTTGCTATGGCAAATATCTTTAACCCAGGTAGTGGAGAATATTATGACGGACATGAAACTAAGTTTGCCCTTTTTGTTAGTGATGATTGGAATATTACTCAGAAGCTATGGATGAGCTTAGGGCTTCGCTTAGAATCTCTTGGTTATGGAGGTACAGCAGCACTTACTAAGGATGGCAAGAATAATGACCGTATACCTAACTGGTGGATAGGTGCTCGTAGTGATGGAGGAATCACTTCCTTTTCTAATAATTTCTTTAATCCTTCGGCTACTTATAATATTCGTTATACACTTGCTAAGGGCTTCGGGCTTCTTGGAGAATATGTATATGTAAAACGTCGTCCTGACCTTCAGGATTATGCCGGATCAGCACTCCCTACCTTAGATCCAGTAAATATTAATATGGGACGATTAGGTATCTTTTATAATAATCCTTGGATACAGCTTGTTTCTCAAGTTTCTACCATTTCACAGACTAACTATAAGTCACGGGCTACCTTCTACCATACTCTTACTCAAAATGTAGGTGGTAAGTTTGCAGGAGAAGAAGTAAGTGTAACTCAACCTATTACTTATGATGTGCAGACCATAGGCTGGACAACTGATTTTGTTCTTTCCTATGAAAACTTCTCCTTACATGGTTTGCTTACCTTACAGAATCCTCAGTATAAGAAACTTAGTATTTATGCTACTTTCCCCGATGGAGTTACCGATGGAGCAGATGTGAGTAACAAAGTAGTTACCGCTATGTCCAAAGTACTTATTGAACTAGACCCATCCTATAGTTTTGGAAAATGGCGTGCAGGACTTAACTTCCGCTATTTCAGTAAGCAATATATCAATAAGACCAATACTTTATATTTTAATGGACATTGGGAATCTTTTGCTAACTTAAACTATATGTTGAACAAAAATATATTCTTTACCCTTAATGTAGTTAACTTCCTTAATCAAACAGGGGCTACTGGTTCCATTGGGGCAGCGGATTTGGTTACCGATACTTCCAAGTATAAGGATTATCTTATGTCTGGTTCTTATTTACGTCCGTTTGAAGTATCTCTATCTACCACTATTAATTTCTAATTTTGAGTAGAATTTTAGATGCATTTACAAATAAAATCTAAACCATGAAATTTTTTAAAATAATTATTGCATTATGGGTAGTATGCTTAGTGGGTTATGCACAACCCACTCATACAACTCATTCCTATAAGAAGGTGAAACCACGTATCATTATTACTGCTGATCCTGAATTGGATGATAACAACTCCCTGATACGCTTCTTATTGTACAGTACCGACTTTCGGGTGGAAGGCCTTATCTATGCCAGTAGCCAATTCCACTGGAAGGGTGATGGGAAGGGAACCACTTGGTATGTACCCAACCGCGAATATGGGCGTGTAGGTATGACACGTCCCATGACCTCTTGGCGCTATGTACCTAAGGAACGTTTTATTCATGAGAATGTGGAGACTTATGCCAAAGTGTATAAGAACCTTAAGGTACATCACCCCGATTATCCTACTCCAGAGTATTTGCTATCTAAAATCCGAGAAGGTAATGTTGCCTTTGATGGGGATTTCTCTAAAGATACTCCAGGTTCAGAACTCATCAAGCAGTGTATTCTTGATGAAGATGACAGTCCGCTATACATTCAGGCATGGGGAGGAGCTAGTACCATTGCTCGTGCTCTTAAATCCATTGAGGAAATTTATAGTGAGCAACCTTACTGGAAGGAACTCAAGGCACGTATTTCAAAGAAAGTAGTCTTATGCCTCTCGATGGATCAGGATGATACCTATGCTCGCTATATTCACCCTTTCTGGCCTGAGATAGAGGAACTCAATCCCAATGGGATGCAGGTGGATCTGACCTTCTTTGCCCCCTTAAGAGTCAAGGAGGAAAACAAGGTGTTCTATTCACCCGAGTGGACAGAACAATACATACGTAGCAAAGGACTCTTTGGTGAGCGATATCGCGTATGGGGTGACGGCAAGCAGATGGTCAAGGACGATATCTTTGACTTCTTTGGGGTGAGTGAATTGGGTAAGGACAAGCTCAAGGAAAAAGGGTATATCTTATGGATGCCTACTCTATTACCCAAGGGAACTTTTATCTCGGAAGGGGATACTTTCTGCTACCTGAACCTCATTGATAATGGTTTACGTGCCGATGAGGATCCCACCTTTGGCGGTTGGACGGGAGCTAAGATGGCAGTACCTTCGGACGTAAAAGCTGCAGACATTCCCGCTTATGTACGTGGAAAGGTAGGCTTTCCGGATTTTACTGCTGCTGTGCAGAATGGTTTTGCTGCCCGTATGGCATGGTCTGTAACTGATGACTATAAGAAAGCTAATCATGAGCCTGTTATACAAGGAATAGAAGAGAAAAGCGTTCACGCTGGGGAGCGAGTAACTCTTAGTTGTAAGGTAACTGACCCTGATAAGGACAAAGTTACCCTACAATGGCGACAATTCCTGGTAGGAAGCTATCCCAATACAGTAACCATAGAAAAAGCTACTACTAATAGTCCTATAATTACTATTCCTACAGATGCTCAAAAGGGACAAACTATTCACTTAGTTCTGGAAGCTACCGATAACGGAACACCTTCCCTTACCCGATATCATAGAATAATACTAACCGTGAAATAAATATTTATCCTTATAATTATGAAAAATAAATTATTGATAATCAAAACCTTAATTGTTTTTTCTTTGGGTATTACTGAAGGGACACTTGCACAAGTAAAGCTAAATGCCCAGAATATAGACCAAGTTCTTAAAGAAATGACCCTACACGAAAAGGCTCTATTGGTTGTAGGAACAGGTATGGCAGGAGTTACCGATAAAGCAAACTCTAACTTTGGTTCTTTCTCTAAGTTAGTTCCTGGTGCGGCAGGTACTACCGTGGCTATTCCACGCTTAGGCATCACCTCGGCCGTACTTTCCGATGGACCTGCAGGGGTACGGATTGATCCTACTCGTCCTTATGACAGCAAGACGTATTATTGTACCCACTTTCCTATAGGCACCTGCCTTTCCAGCTCTTGGAATACCGACTTGGTTACCAAGGTAGGAGCAGCCATTGGGAAAGAAGCTAAAGAGTATGGGGTGGATGTGATGCTCTCTCCTGGAGTGAACCTACATCGCGACCCACTGAATGGGCGTAACTTTGAGTACTATTCTGAAGACCCTGTACTAATAGGGGAGATTGCCACCGCCTATATCAATGGGATACAAAGCCAAGGGGTAGGTACCTCTATCAAGCACTATGCAGTCAATAACCAAGAAACCGCCCGCTTGGGTAACGATGCACAGGTGAGCCCTCGTGCTGCCCGCGAATTGTACCTAAAAGGCTTTGAAATTGCTATCAGAAAAGCACAACCTTGGACAGTGATGTCCTCCTACAACTTGGTTAATGGTACCATGACCAGCGAGCGCTATGACCTACTAACGACCATTTTACGCGACGAATGGGGCTTTAAGGGGATTGTGATGACCGACTGGATGGGGGGTATGGATCCTATCCGTCGCAACAAAGGCACCAATCGTGTAGCCAATATGAAAGCAGGCAATGACCTAATAGAACCAGGAAAAGACGAGGATGTAACCACTATTGAAGAAGCGGTAAAGAAGGGTACCTTGGATATAAAATACTTGGATACCAATGTACGCCGTATCTTGGAACTGATCGTTAAGACTCCTCGCTTTAAGAGGTATGCCTATAGCAATGAGCCAGACCTCAAGGCACATGCTATCGTAACCCGCAATGCCGCTGCTGAAGGAACTGTATTGTTGGAAAACAAAGGGGTACTTCCACTTGCTGCTAATATTAAGAAAGTAGCCCTCTATGGGGTGGCTAGTTATGACCCTATCGCAGGAGGTTCAGGCTCTGGAAATGTAAATCGTGCCTATACCATTTCCTTGGTTGAGGGTATGCGAAACCAAGGTTATATAGTAGATCGTGCGGTTACTAACTACTATACCAACTATATCCGTCAGGAAAAAGAGGAGATAGCCAAAACCAAGCGCAATTGGTGGGAAGCGGTTCCCTTACCTAAGGATAGGCTTCCTGCCAATAGTGATCTTACTAAAGCTGCTATGGATAATGACTTGGCTGTCATCACATTCCCACGCCTTATAGGAGAAGGTTTTGACCGTAGTGAAAAGGAATTCTACCTAAATAATATTGAGACACAACTGATTCTCAAAATATGTGATATCTATCACAAAGCAGGTAAAAAGGTAGTGGTGGTACTCAACATAGGAGGGGCTATTGAAACCGCCTCCTGGAGTCATACCCCCGATGCTGTTTTGGTACCTTGGCAATGTGGTCAGGAGTTTGGTAACTCTGTAGCGGAAATCCTCTCAGGCAAGCTCTCTCCCTCAGGCAAGCTCCCTATGACATGGCCTGTTAGGTACAAAGATGTATCCACTTATGGAAATTTCCCTGCTGATGGGCTTTATGTGCCTGTTTTTGCTGATGGGTTAGAAAAATACAAAGACCAAAAGAACATAGGTTACACCCTTTACGAAGAAGGTATCTATGTAGGATATCGCTATTTTGACTCTTTCAAGAAACAGGTCTCTTACCCCTTCGGGTATGGACTTTCTTACACTACCTTTGACTATGACAAGCCTGCGGTGGCTGACAAAGGAAATGCCATAGAGGTGAGTGTAAAGGTAACCAATACGGGCAAGGCTTCGGGTAAGGAAGTAGTACAGGTGTATGTTATGGCACCTAAGGGAGCAGTAGATAAGCCAGCCCAAGAGCTTAAAGCCTTTGCTAAAACCCATGTCTTAGCCCCTGGGGAAAGCCAAACTCTTGTAATGACTGTCCAAAAAGAAGACTTGGCATCCTTTAACCCCAAAGAAAGGGCTTGGATTACTGATGCAGGTAACTATGTCTTCCATATAGGAGCTTCCAGCCGCGATATTAAAGGCAGTGCTATGTTAAAGATAGGCAAAATAGTCAGAAAAGTACATGACGTACTACATCCTACTATGAAATTCAAAGAATTAAAACCATAAATTTAAATTATTTACTGTTATGAAAACAAAGAATATTCTCTTAACCTTAGGCTTCTGTGTAGGAATGACTACTGCATTAGCACAGAACTCCGATATTCAATATGTTACCAATAAAAAAGGAGCTACCTTGGGTTATAGTACCTCCTCAGGGGTAAAAATCATTACCGTAGGAGGTAAAAAGTTCAAAGATCTGAACAAGAACGGTAGGTTAGACAAGTACGAGGACTGGCGCCTGCCCGTAGAAGAACGTGCCAAAGACCTTGCTAAACAAATGAGCATAGAGGAAATTGCGGGGCTTATGCTCTATAGTAACCACCAAGCTGTACCAGGTCCCCCTGATGGCTACCGCAAAAGTACTTATTCAGGTAAGCCTTATGCTGAGAGTGGTGCCAAACCTTCTGACCTTACTGACCAACAGAAAATCTTCTTGGATCGCGATCATGTACGTCATGTGCTCATCACTACTGTTTCCTCTCCCAAAGATGCAGCCATTTGGAGTAACAACTTACAACGCACCAGCGAAGGATTACCCTTGGGAATTCCTGTGAATATCTCCTCCGATCCACGTCATACCACCTTGGTAACTGCTGAATATAATGCAGGAGCAGGAGGAAGTATCTCTCTTTGGCCTGATGGACTGGCTATGTCCGCCACCTTTGATCCTGCTGTAGTGAAAAAATTTGGTGAAATTGCTGCCAAGGAATACCGTGCTATGGGGATTACTACCGCCCTTTCTCCTCAGATAGACTTAGGTACGGAACCTCGCTGGAACCGCATGGTCTTCACCTTTGGTGAGTCTCCAGAGCTGACTACCGATATGGCACGTGCCTATGTGGATGGTTTCCAAACCTCTACAGGTAAGGCTGAGATCAAAGACGGTTGGGGTTATGAGAGTGTCAATGCTATGAGTAAGCACTTTCCAGGTGGGGGAGCAGGCGAAGGTGGTCGTGATGCCCACTTTGCCTATGGTAAGTATGCTGTATATCCAGGTAAGAATTTTGAGATGCACCAAAAACCTTTTACCGAAGGTGCCTTTAAGCTCCATGGCAAGACCAAATCCGCTTCTGCGGTGATGCCTTATTACACTATTTCTTATAATCAAGACACTAAAAACCATGAAAATGTAGGTAATGGCTTTAGCAAATATATCATAACTGACCTATTGCGTAACAAATACGGCTTTGACGGAGTGGTATGTACCGACTGGCTCATCATTGCCAAGGAACCAAGCACACCAGGGGGCTTTGCTGGTAAGCCTTGGGGGGTAGAAGACTTAGACTTGCCACAGCTTCACTACAAGGCTTTGGAGGCAGGAGTAGACCAATTTGGTGGTAACAACATGGTAGCTCCTGTGGTAGAAGCCTATAAGATAGGGGTGAAAGAACATGGTGAAGCCTATATGAGAGAACGTTTTGAGAAATCGGCTGTACGCCTATTGCGCAACATCTTCCGCTTGGGTCTGTTTGAAAATCCATACCTAAACCCAGAGGAAAGTGCTAAGATTGTAGGAAATCCTGAGTTCATGAAAGCAGGTTACGATGCCCAGCTCAAATCCATCATCATGCTCAAGAACAAAGGACATGTATTGCCCATTGACAAGAAGAAAACCGTCTATATTCCTAAGGTGTATAACGAACCCCAACGCAACTGGTGGGGGGTATATACTGAGGGCAACATCGCTTATCCTGTGAATATAGAGAATGTGAAGAAGTATTTCAATGTAACTGATGATCCCAATAAGGCTGATCTTGCTATTGTCTTTGTTAAGAGCCCTACTCAAAATCACCCAGGTTACAACGACGAACTCTTTAAAGCAGGTGAAAATGGTTATATTCCTATCTCCCTACAGTACAACACCTATACCGCTGAGTATGCTCGTGAGCACAGTATAGCCGCAGGAGATAAGGTAATTGCTCCACAAGTAACTGACCGTTCTTATAAGGGAAAAACAGCCAATGCCTCCAATATTACCGACCTGTATAACATATTGGAAACCAAAGAAAAGATGAAAGGAAAACCAGTAGTGGTTTCCATCACTGCCTCTCGCCCTATGGTATTCCATGAGTTTGAAAAACAGGTAGATGGTATCTTGCTTAACTTCGGTACTTCCGAACAAGCTCTTTTGGAAATTCTCTCTGGTAAGGTAGAGCCTTCTGCCTTGCTCCCTACTCAGATGCCTGCCAATATGAAGACGGTAGAGCAACAGTTTGAGGATGTACCTTTTGACATGGAGTGCCACAAGGACAGTGAAGGCAATGTATATGATTTTGGTTTTGGACTCAACTGGAAAGGGGTGATTAAGGATGCCCGTACGGCTAAGTATAAAAGATAAAAGTGAATAATGAAAAGTGGTTAGTGATTAGTTGTAATAGACTAAAAACTAACCACTAATAACTCAAAACTTTAAAGATGAAAGTAATTATAAAACAGCTCATTACCCTTTCTATGTCCTTAATGGTGGGTACTGTTGCTATATCACAGACTTACTATCGTGATGCACAAAGGGTAATCAAGCCGCGTATGCGGGTGATTGTGCTGAATGACTTTTCAGGCGATCCAGATGGTTATTTTCAGTTGGTACACCAGCTACTCTCCCCCTCAGCAGAAGTACAGGCAGTGGTAGGTACTCACCTGAAACCCAATGACCCCTTTGATAACTCCACCGTAACAGCACAGAATGCCCAGCGCAATGCCCAAGAACTGGTAACTCTTATGGGTATGAAAGGTAAATTTCCTGTTTTGGCAGGTTCCAATGTAGGGCTTACCAACACCCATACCCCTACCGAATCGGAGGCTACCGACTTTATCATCAAGGAGGCACTGCGTACCGATACCAAGCTCCCGCTGTATATCGTCAGTGGGGCAGGCCTTACCGATGTAGCTTCTGCGCTGCTCAAGCGCCCTGAGATTGCCAAGAAATTCACCTTGGTTTGGATAGGAGGCTCCGAGTATGAGGGCATCAACCTACCGCCAAATCACTCCACTGTTGAATACAATCTAGGTATCTCTGTCCCTGCGGCACAGGTCGTTTTCAACCAATCAGAAGTGATGATCTGGCAAGTACCAAGAAACGCTTATCGCCAAGTGCTTATGAGTTATGCTGAACTGACCACTCGCGTAAAGTCCCAAGGTAAGTTAGGTCAGTTCTTAGCCCAAAAGATAGAAGGAGTAATGGAGCGTACCCAACGATTTGATCTGCACATAGGTGAGACCTACATACAAGGAGATAACCCACTGGTGCTACTGACTGCTCTGCAATCCTCCTTTGAAGCCGATCCCTCCTCTAGCCTTTACCGCATAGTAGCTGCCCCACAGATTACAAACGAAGGCACCTACAAGGCGAATCCTTCAGGGAGAAAGATCCGTGTATATGACCAATTGGACACCCGATTGCTTTTGGAAGATTTCTATGCGAAATTACAACTCTTCAATAAGTAAATGAAAATTGTATATGAAAGCAAATTTAAAGCAAATTTTAGTCATTTCTGTGCTTTCTATGACTACTATCCCTGCTATAGCCCAATAAGCTACTACTATGTGTGGAACTGTACTCTCTATCTATTTTATTCGCAAATATTCAGCAATATTCTAGAAATGAAGAAAGTAAGATTTTACTTAATAGGCTTTTTAGAAACCTTAAAATCACATATAAATAAGAGAAAAATGAAAAGATTATTATTATTTAGCATAGTAGCACTCCTCTCAATGGGAGTCTATGCACAAAAGAAATTCAAGGTAACCCTTGATCCCGCTCGTAATGGTTCCTATACTGTTAGTCCTAAGCTCCCTAAGGATGGCATGGTCAAGGTAGGCACTGTCCTTACAATCCAAACCACTCCAGAGAATGACTATAGCTTTGACACAGGCTACTTTTCTACCCCTGGACAATGGGGTGCCATGTATTACGAATCGGTAACCCCTACTTTTAAAGTGAAAGTAGATAAGGACTTAAGTATAGGTGCTTGCTTTGTTCCTAAAGAAGCAGAGGCAAACCTAAATGTAACTCAAGATATCATCTATGCTAAGCCAGGGGTAAAGACCCTCAAGTATGATGTGTATTCGCCTAAGGGTAAGCAGAACCTCCCTTGTATTGTGATTATTCACGGAGGTGGTTGGAGTTCCAATACAGAAGAAGTGATGCGTGGTTTTGCTCGTGAGTTAGCCAATAGTGGTCGTTATGTAGTCTTTAACATAGATTATCGTTGGACAGGTAATTTGGATGGGGACAAAACGCCTACTGAATTACATCAACTCATTGAAGATGTGTATGGTGCTTTGTTACATATCATGGAAAATGCTACTAAATATGGGGGCGATCCTACTCGTATCTGTGTAACAGGTGATAGTGCAGGTGGACATCTTTCTGCTTCGGTGGCTAACTTTGTAGAGAGAGTAGGGGACAGAGGTTTTGGAAAAACTCAAGGAATATATGAATTTTTACCTACTTATATGCCTAAAGGGAAAACTATTGCCCAAGTAAAAAGTGAACTTGCTAAGGCTATCAAGGCAGTCGCTCCCAGCTATGGGGTATTTGCTCCTGAAACGCTCGTTTATCGTTTTAAGGACTATCCATACCGCAATGAAGTAGCACCTATCAATGGCATTCCTGAAGTCTCCAAGCGTGCAGTTCCCCAGCTATTGCTTAGAGGAACAGAGGATCCTCTGATTAAGGATGAACAGGTAAAGAAATATATGAATGCTTTAGTGAAAGCAGGTCAGCGTGTGGAATATATACAAGTAGGAGGCGCTACGCATGCTTTCCTTGATTGGAAACCGGATGCTAAAACACAAGAAACTTTCTACAAATATGGAAAGTACCATACTCATCAAATGCTTCTTTTCTTTGATGACGTATTGGAAAACAAATAATTACCTTTGCAAATGATTTATTTTTTACAGCAAGTTATTACAAACTTGCTGTTTTTTTGTACTTTTGTCAGCCAAAAGAGATTACTTATGCCTACTATATTATCTTTAGAAACCTCTGGAAAGAATTGTTCTGTAGCCCTTTTTACAGATAGTAATTTAGTATGCTTGGTGGAGGAACAAACTGAGAGTTTCTCTCATTCAGAGAACTTACATGTATTTATAGAAAGAGTTCTCAAGGAGAGTGCTGTAGACCCTCATCAGATAAGTGCTATAGCCATTAGTGCAGGACCGGGCTCCTATACGGGGTTGCGTATAGGTACTGCTACTGCTAAAGGCTTATGTTATGGATGGGGTATTCCTTTGATAGCCTTACCTACTTTGCGCATTTTAGCTGAAAGGGTAACGTATGAATTTACAGATATTAAATATATTATCCCTATGATAGATGCTCGTAGGATGGAAGTCTTTACTGCTGTATATAATCATGATTTTTCTCCTATAGTAGGGGAGAGGGCAGAAATTCTTACAGAAAGTACGTTTGATACTTACCTTAATGAGGGAAAAACAATTTTTTTAGGAGATGGAATCACTAAGTTCCAAGCTATTTGTAAGCATAAAAATGCTTATTTTTGGGAGAATAAATTTCCTTCAGCTAAGCAGATGGGAGTTTTAGCTTTTAAACAATATAACCAACAACATTTTGAAAATATAGCCTACTTTGAGCCTTTTTACCTTAAAGAATTTCAAAGTAATAAAAAATAAGGATTAGTAGCCAATATTGAGTATTTATACATTCTTAGTATTCCGCGTATAATATATTAAGTGAAAAATAAAGATTGAAGAATAAAAAATGATTTTAAATAGGTATTTTTAAGAGATCTATACTACTAATAAGGATTTATATTAAAAAGAAATAAAAATAAAAATTTAACCTGTTTCTGAAGGCTGATTTTTATGGTATTTAAAGAAGTATAGCTGTTTTTTATAAGATAATGAATTGAATTAAAAGAGAATTTGTTATTTAAGATATTAATAAATAAAATTAAGTATATTGTAATAGGTTATGAAATAAATTATTTAAGAGAATATTCAGTAATTAATAATGGCGGTTAAGATGTTCCACGTGGAACATATTGAGTAAAAAAATATTTTTAAATAAGGATTTTTAATAAAATTATGCGCTTGTAGAGGATTATGTTAAAATAGAACAAAAATGTAACTAATTTCATGTGTAAGCGAAAATGTATTAAATTAAGAAAAGAACTTATTATTTAGGGTATTAATATGATTAATAAATTAAATAAGGAATAATTAAGAGAAATGCTTAAAAGTGTATTAATAATTAAGATGTTCCACGTGGAACATCTTAAGAACTTTAATAAAGAAATATGAACATAATAGATTATAGCGTGAGTGGAGAGGAATTTTCATTGATATATGATAAGTATTATCAACTGTACTATACTACTCCTATTCCTAAGAACTTAGAAAAATATTACCAAAGTAACGCTTATATTTCCCATACAGATGGAAAGAGAGGGTTTTTTGAAAAACTCTATCAATGGGTGAAGAAATATACACTTCAACGGAAAATGCAGTTAATAGAAAAATATATACCGAAAGGAAAACTCTTAGATATAGGAGCGGGTACGGGTGATTTTTTACGTGTAGCTAAAGGGAGAGGGTGGAAAGTGATGGGAATAGAGCCTGAGGTAAAAGCTCGTGATAGGGCAGGGGAGAAGGGAATTTTTCTACAGAATAGTCAAGATCGGGTTGAAGAAACTTTTGAAGTAATTACTCTTTGGCATGTGTTGGAACATATTCCTAACCTAAAGGAAGAAATAGATTTTCTTAAAGAACACCTTAATCAGGAGGGATTGTTGATTATTGCAGTGCCGAATTATAGAAGTAGAGATGCGCAATATTATAAAGAATATTGGGCAGCTTATGATGTGCCTCGCCATCTCTGGCATTTTTCTAAGGAGAGTATTCGGTTGCTCTTTGAAGAGAAAGGGTTTGAACTTATAGAGATAAAACCCATGTTCTTTGATGCCTTCTATGTGAGCTTACTTTCTGAAAAATATAAATCGGGGAAAATGAACTTTTTTAAAGGGTTTTATCAAGGTTTTTGTTCTAATCTCTCTGCTATATGCACAGGAGAATATTCATCGCTGATCTATCTGTTAAAGATAAAGAAATAAAATGATAAAAAGTAAATATTTAGTGGTTTTAAGTAGAATAAAAAGTTAAATATCTGTTTGTTTTCTATTTGTTTTGTTAAAAACAAATAGAGTGATTATTTTATTTTGTACATTTGTCCCACTTTTTGAAAATGTATTATTATGAACAAAATTATTCTAAGTATTGGTCTTTTATTGAGTCTTGCTTCTTGCCAGCAGAGTCAGAAAATTGCTTTTGTAGATAATAGTAAGCTTTTGGATGATTATCAAGAAAAGAAAAATTTAGAAACCCTTCTTAAAGGAAAGATTGATAAATATCAACACAAGCGTGATAGTATTTCTCAAGCTTTTCAAGTAAAAGCACAAGCTTTTGAAGCACAGGCTAAGAGCTTGGCACCTGCTGTCGCACAGCAAAAATATAGTGAATTAGCACAGGAAAGCCAGATGTTACAACAGCAACTTATGGCAGAAGAACAAGCTATTCAGGAGGAAAGTCGTACCAAAATGGATACATTACTTAAGAGAGTAAAGAACTTTATTAAGGAGTATGGAAAGCAACATAATTATGACTTTATTCTTGGAGCCAATGATGGAGGAAGTGTACATTATGGCAAAAGTGATAAGGATATCACTGCAGAAGTAGTAAAAGCACTTAATGAAAAGAAATAGAAATTGCTTTATTATTTTTTAATTGTTATTGGTTACTCAAACGTTCCACGTGGAACGTTTTTTTATTTTCTAAGAAAATAGAATTTAAAATGCAAAACTACAAAAAATAATGTAATTAGCTCATACAAAGAGGATTATTTTTTTGATAGGAAGATAAGAGAAGACAGAGTCTTAGATGCTTTGGACAGGCTTTTTCAAAATTAGGTTTCTAAATCGTTACCTAATACCTTGAAAAAATATTTTTATTAGTAGGTTATATTTCAGTGTTTTACACCTTTTTTCATATTGTACAGTAACTTGATAAAAAGTACTTTCGCAAATTAAAAAATTAGAGTATGAAAAAAGTAAAACGCTCAACCTTTAAGGTATTGTTTTACCTTAAAAAGAATGCCCCAAAGAAGAACGGTAAAGTTGCTATTATGGGACGTATTACCATTGACAATCAAGTAGCTCAGTTTAGTACCAAACTTGAAATCCTTCCACAGAAATGGGATTTGAAGTACGGAAGGGTAATAGGTAAAACAGAGGAAGCTACCCAACTCAACCGTAAGCTAGAAGAGATCCGTTCACGTATGGTTACTCATTATGAGGAACTG
>NZ_GL872413.1:281922-309949 GCF_000192225.1 Capnocytophaga sp. oral taxon 338 str. F0234 | reverse complement strand
GACAACCTAAAAGCCGAAAATCGTGCGTATCGTGTCCAAACAAGCCGTAAAGCCGTATAAAACTCCTAAAATGCAACAAGATGAAAAAAGAACCCTGTATCGCAACTAAATTCGTGTCTCACGAAATAAGCCCCTTAGAACATCTGAAAGACTGCCAAGTCTATCAGCTCCGTGTAAAACTCAATAGCGGTGAGAAACTCACCCGAACAGAGAAAAATTGGATTACCCAAGCGGTCAATAGTAACTGCTTTTTCAGAAATGCTATCCCCTTATTGGGCTACCGATTTGACTTTTCCGATGTACTGAGAAAGTTCATTGTAAAGCAGTATAATACTTGGTATGAATACTATGCTATCGACCACACCAGCCTCCGTGCCTATCTTTATGGGCGCATAGACCAAATAGTAGAAATTTAGTAACCTAATAACAAATAGAACGCTTATGAATATCGTAGGAAGACTTACCGAAAATGCACAAGTGCAAACCCTATCAAATGGCAAACAAGTCGTTAATTTCTCTGTAGCAGTGAACGACAACTACCGAAACAAAGCAGGTGAAAACGTACAACAAACCTCCTTTTTTGACTGTGCTTATTGGCTCAGTACGGGGGTTGCTCCGTACCTTACCAAAGGCACATTGGTTGAATTGGAAGGACGAGTATCGGCACGAGCGTGGCTCAATCGTGAGGGAGAACCTCAAGCAGGCTTGAATTTTCACACCTCCAAAATCAAATTCCACTTTAGCAAGAAAGCAGAAGTAACACCTAATACCTCTGCAAGTGAGGCAAATAACGCAAATGCTATAACACCTTTGCCAAAGCCCCAAGTCACAACAGGGCAAGTAGCAGAGGAAGACGAGGACGATTTGCCTTTCTAAATGTATAACTCTTTAAAATTGAACAGAAAATGAATATCAGCAAAACACCTACAACACACCTTTTGGTGCGTGCCTATAGCAATAGCGAATGGGATAGTTGCGACTTTGCCCTTATCAGCCTTACCGAGCAATGGCTTGAGAAAGTGAAAAAAGTAGCCCAACAAGTATCTACCCTAAAGAGCGACCCTGATTTTGTAAACCTTAGTTTCTATGAGGCAAGAACCGACTTTTATACCCTCAGCGATGAGGAACAACCCGATTTATCCTTTTTGGAAGAACGTACTTGGGCTTTTGTGGAACTCACTGAGGAGGAATTAGCCTCTTTCAATACGCCTGAAAGCCGTTTGGATATTTACCGAAGCGTATTTACCCGATACGATGATTTCTATATAAAAGCCTATGGAAAATACTCCTCCGATGAGTATTGGACAGAAGACATCCGTTTTGATGAACTTTTTAAAAACTTTGAAAAATGATAATAACAGACCTCAATGGCGTACCTATAGAGGTAACCGACCTTGATAAAGCCTTAGCGCAAGCCGATAGCTTTAGAGGGTATAAGCATACTGACAACACCCACAAGGCGTTAGATAAGAGGCTAAAAGCCTATTGGCAGGACTTATATATTAAACTAAAACAACTCAAAGAAGCCCAAAACTCAACCCTTAATAAAACCTAACAGCCTATGGAAAGCGTTTACTTAGTCTATAAAACCGACAGCTGGCACTATATGAGTAGCCGTGTCCTTATGCAAGTATGCACAAGCAAGTACAAAGCAATCGAAGTGATAAAAGCCTATTGCAAGCGGTACAAGCTACCCTTTACCCAAGACGACCTAACCAACTTGCAATGGTACGACCAAACCCAATGTAGCAAAAGAAGCATTGAGTTTGAGATAGAACCCCAAGAAGTAGTTTAACCTAAAAAAAGAGTATCCTAATGAAAACACTCAAACAGCCCTTAGCAACCGACACCCAAGCCCTGTCCTATATAGGGATAATCATCCGAACTTTTGAACCACTGCACTTTATGAACCTTAGCGACCAAGACCGAGAGGCAACCCTTAAAGCCCGACAAGCCTTAGAAGCTATCGTAAAGGCAAACGGCTACACAGTGAGTTATCGCACTGAAAACACTATCAAAAAAGCCCCTTAAAAGATAAGGATATAAAAACAGAAGTATTAATTTAAAAACGAAGTATCCAATGGAAACCCATTTTTTCAATCAAATTGCTCAGTTAGCCATACAAGGCAAACTGCACTTAGTCATAACCCAAGAAGCAAATAGCCAGCTTGTTGTATCGGTATTGCTTGAGAATGAACAATGTTCAGACCCTGCCAAGCACCTTTTGCCTCCCTTAGTACTTAGAGGCACTGCCGAAGAATTAGATGCAGGCTTTTTTCAAAGCATCACCCAACCCTTAGAAGAAACCTCGTCTCTGCTTGTAAATATGGAGCAGTACATCGAGGCGCAAAAGCAAGCCCAAAGGCAATCAGCTATGGAGAAAGAAAAAGCCGAGAAACAACAAAAGAAATACGATGAGGCTATGAAAAAAGTAGCTGATTTAGAAGCACAGGGCAAGTACCGAGAAGCGTGGTCAAAACTACCTCCTCCCGATGAGTTCCCTAACTATGCCGATAAAATCCGCAAAAAAAGGTCAGAACTATCCACACACTTTGCCCCTACCTTGTTTGAAGAATAAGTATTAACCCCTAAAAAAAGTATTGTTATGCTCATAGCTACCCAACTGAAAAGAATGTTTGTCTTCGAAGAAAACCGACAAACTATTCACCTTGCCGACCCTAATCCATCGTGGTCAGTAGAGCAAGTCAAGAATTTTTACAGCACCCATTACCCCCTGCTCACCAATGCCAAAGCAGGCACACCTTATGTAGAGGGAGACAGCGTTGTCTATCCCCTACAAATCACAATGGGTACAAAAGGCTAAATCTCTACTAATTCTAAAGCTATGAGCCTTGTAAAACAGCTTAAAACAAGGCTTATAGCTAAAATTACAAACATTATCAAAAACTAAAAACAAACTAAAAATGTATGCAACAGCAATCCCAACAAAACCTCGCACCCATACAAAGCGAAGCACAGAGAGAACTCTACCGCAGGTTAAGAGAGTTTTCCAAAGCAGTCCAACGCTCCAAAGACCGCTCACAGATACGTCAAGAACAGCAACAAGTAGCCCCGAAAACTCTTTTGCCAATGGTTTTCTAAAAACGACCTTTCCTCCTAAAGTGTATCACTCAAGCAAGCACATCATTTTTAGTGGAGAGGAGCAAGTACAGCTAAAAACCACTCTCAAGTGTTCCCTCGCTCAAATGGCAGACCATTACGGCTTTACTCCCTTTCCCATAGAGCAGTATGACCTTTCTTGTGGGATTGCCTTAGCCCTTTCTTACAGCCAAGAGCAAATCAAAAAGAGAGATACCAAAGGTACTTTCTGTGAACTAAAAGTATTGAAAGCCCCCAATAGCGATGCTTTTTTCTCTTGCGAAGAACGCTTTTATTTGCCTAACGAAGTGTTTTTTGTCCCTCTGCAACCACTTTATAGACTTCTGAAAGTACATAAAAACAAACCACTTTATGAACTATTTTTATCGGTATATGCCTACCTAAACCAACGTGCTTTTATAGCAAACTATGTACAAGAAGATTGTTTTGTGGCTTATGCCTATGAAATGTTGCAGGATTGTATTAGCCAAGACTATGAAGAAATAGCGGAAAGAGACCACCTCCTGCACCTTTTAAAGCAGGCACAACAAATAGGTACTATTCTTTCCAAAAAGATACGTAACCCTTGCCATTTAGACTTTTTTCAAATACGCATAAACCGCTTTATTCCTAAGAATGATTTAGAAGCCGAATGCCTTGCCCTCTCACAAGCCTTTTATACCTTGTGGCAGGATTTTCCTAATCACTCTATCTATACCCATTTGCACAGAGCAGAGGACTATGAGCAAGGTGAAGAAGAACTTTTTGAGGTAGAGAAATATCTATCTTTTGTCTATGAAGACCAAAGCGACCTATTCCATACCTATCTTTTAGATTGGCTCAATGGAGAATACTCCCAATGTAGTGAGATAGAACTCCCTACCATTCACAAGCATTTCAACAGCACAACACCCCTTGCTAACTTTGATTTTGAACAGCGTTTCTTTCCTCTCTTAACCAAACTTATAACCCTTTTAAACCGCATTTAAAATGAAATATACAGACCTCACCCCAGAAGTAGGGGAAGTATATCGCCCTACATCAGCACTTGTTTTTTACGAAGATAGTAACCGCTACAACCCACAGAGTTATGTAGAGTACTTACACCTTGATAGCAATGGTAACCCTACAAGCGCACAACCCCTCACTCTCGACCAAGCGCAAGCACTTGCCAAAACGCTCACCTGCCAAAAACAGCAAGCACAAGCCTTTCTAATCCCTAAAGGTATTATCCCCCGCAGGGTGCTCCATCTATCCCATAAAGGCGAGGGGCAGGCTGTTTGGTACTCTAAAGCACAAAAAAAGCAGTTGTTTTTTGCTTCCTCCCTCGCTATAGAAAGCAAAGAAGTAAGTATACCTCCTCTGTTGTGGAAAGCTACACCAAAGAGCCTTTGGATATATGCCTTAGCCAAAAACCAAAAGCCACACCTTAATACACCTCTGTGCTATGCGCCTTTTTTCAACGTCTATGAAAATGGCAATGTGTGTATGGGGTCAGTGCAGGTAGATGAGCGTAAAGCCTCTTGCTTAGAAGATTTTATCACCCAATGGGAAGATTATTTTTTCAATAGCTATTTTTCTCATCAATTAGGCTCATATCCTATAACCAAAATACCCTTAATAAGCCTTTGGCAGGAACTCACTCAAAGTAATAAGTCTTTCCCTTGCGAACTGCTCAACTCCAATCATCTCACATTACAACAAATCCTATAACGATGAAACAAACCCTAAACACCTCAAACACCCTCAACCCTTTCATCACCTCAGTCCAAGCACACAAAGAGCGGGTACATTTTACTGATACAGCTTTGCTCAATGCTACCAATCCTATTAAAGTACATCTGATAGGAGCAGGAGGCACAGGCTCGCAAGTAGCCACTGCTTTAGCACGTATCAACCACGCTTTGGTTGCTTTAGGACACGCAGGATTATCGGTAACCCTTTGGGACAATGACTTTGTAAGCCCTGCCAATCTCGGCAGACAACTTTTTTCGGCTTGTGAGTTAGGAATGTACAAATCCACTGCCCTAATAAGCCGTATCAATCGCTTTTTTGGTACAGATTGGAGAGCGCAAACACAGCTATTCAGCACTGAGACCTTTTCCTCTGAAGAAGAAACAATGAGAGGAAGCATTTACCTTTCGTGTGTAGATACCGCGCAGCTCGCTTTGGAGCGTGCCGTTTCGTGCGCCTATGTGGCGCAAAAGATGGCGTTGCTGTTTATAGATGGACTGCATCATCAGATTGATAACAGCAGGCGAATCGCCACGGGTATCGGCAAAGAGGATGTCGGTTTGGGGAGCGCGATGAAAGTCGGTGGGGGACTGAGCAAGTAAGATCCTGCTGATGTCAAAGCTCAGATGTATAGGAGCGGGATTATAGACGATGTCAAAGTTGTAGAAACGTCCGTCCTCGGTGATGACAGAGCGGTTGGTAGCGGTGGTAAAGTTAGTAGTGGCAGCTTAAAAAGAAAAACAGCAAGCGCGGGGCTTACTGTTTTTTAATTGATTTGGTATTCTTAGGCGAATTATACTGATAATTTACTTTTTAGTTGGGTTATACCAGCGAATGGGCATATCCCAATAGAAAGATTTAAAGACTTCTTGCATTTTCACTAAATTAAAATAACCATCGTCCTCTTTTTTAAATGCAAAGAGGTAACCTGAGTAACGAGGTCCATCAAAAGAAAATTCAAAATAGAAAAAATTATTTCTATAGAGTGCGTTTGTATCCTCATCAATATAGTTAATGCATTTTCCTCTACATTTAACAATAACTTGAATATCATTTGCTAACCAACTGTTTTCTTTTTTTAGAAACGAGATGAGAACATTTTCTGTAAGGTCTCCATCTTTATCCTTAAGGAAGTCAGAGTGGAGTACGACATTTGCTCTTAACTTATTATTATATTTTGACAGCACAAATGTTTTATAAAAACCATTTTCTTTTGGGAAATTTCTCAAGTGTTCTTTAGACAATTTCTGAGCAAAAGATAACGTGCTTATTAGAATGAAACAAATACTAATTATTTTTGTGAAATTTATCATATCCTATAGCTTCCTTAACTTTATTAGTAAATTGTTCTCTTTCCTTCAAGGCTAATCTTGCTGGCCCATTGATACATTCTGTTACCATTCCACAATCATCTTTATCTGCATATATGTTTATATTCTCATTTTTAGCATTTACACCACCAAAAGATTTGAATTTATTGAAATTATTTGACCAATACCAACCAGCGGAATCTACTGCAAAATAGAGATTATGCTTTAATAATAATTTAAAAATATGTAGCTTATCTTTTAATTTTTTATACATCGTTCCACCATAGTATATATACCGTAACTTCTCTTCATTAGTTATTTTATTATCAAATATAATAATATCTTTTATTTGAGAGTCACAAAAATATTCATAATAAGATTCTGCATTAAATTCAGTATAAGTAAAACTATGCTTATCTGAAAAATAATAAAATTTTTCATAAATTTTTTTATTATAATCATAGTGGGTAAAAAAATCTTCTAAATATGCTCCATTGTTTATACAACTATTAATTATCTTATTTGCATCATCACCTATTTTTAAATTCTTCTTTTTTAATATAAAATCATTTAAGCAATAATCAAAATATTTAAAATATCCCATCATTTTTGTTAATTGCAAAATTCCTCTGCCTTTGAAGCCTTCATAAGCATCATCTCCTACACCGACTTCTTCTAAATCATTAAATCTTCCTGTTTCTGCATAACTTTGCCCTAAAAAATGTGCCTTTTGTAAACAACTTTCAATTTTATATGTTCTAAACATTGTATTTAATTCATTTAGAAAAGACTTTTCTTTTTCCGTATCAGTAAGAGTATATAAGTAGTTAGGAAATATCTTTACCACTTTATTCTCATCAACTTTTTCACCTCTTAGTGTCTGTATTATCTTTCTAAATTCTTGTAGGGTCATATCTCTATGACATAGACAAGTAGTTTCCTTCTCTTTAAGTTCAGCAGTTATCTGCTGTCCTGTGCTTTTTAATGTAATTACTGCTATCATCTTGTTTATTCTTTTGGTTTTATTACTTTTAGTTCTATACGGTCGTGGTCGCTCTCGAAGGTGTAATCGCGTAGAATATCATCTTGCAAATATACGCCTTTATACTCAAAATCGACAGTAGCATTTTGAAGGTTAATATCTACCGTCTCGCCTTGTAGGTTTACGCCCTCTATTTCCAAAAAAATAAGGGTGTCAGGTATGAAGTCGTCTTTGGTAATGGTATTGACTTGGGCGTCAGTATAATAAGAGGTTGAGAGTTTTGGCTGAGTAAGCTCATCAAGCACCTCATTCCGAAATGTAGCGAAATCCATAAAGGGATTAATCATATCCATTTTAATAGGGTCAGCATTATGTAGATTGCGGCTTGTAATCTCAGCTACTTGTCCGTGATTGATAATGTCAATACAATCAGTGCCGCCAATAGGACAAGTGCCTTTGCTGTCTTCTAAAAGCGGATGCCCATTGTTGATTTCATACGTTATCTTTTCGTATGCGCCGCTCCACTGCGTTACTAGCGCTTGGCAGGGCTTAAAACTATTGCCTGTGGGTTGTAATTTACATAGCCCAAAGGTATTTTTCTCAAACGTAGCACCTACATCGGCAGTTGTAGCTACTAATTTCTCTTGTGGCTCTTTCTCATTGATAAAGGCTTTGGTCTGGGTAAGTACCTTTAACTTATCGGGAGCATTGGCAGGTTGCTCCTTGGCATACTAAATGTTTCTGTGTCATATACATTGTTTTTATTAATGCTGCAAATGTAAGCATTATTTTTGAATTGGCAATGAAACAAAAAATATCCCTACAAGAATCTTCGTCTTATAGGGATATGTAATAACGCTTTCATTACTTCTGCACCTGCAGCGAGCATTCTATTTTCTTTTCGTTGCCGAAGCTGTCGGTGAGCCAGAGGGTAAAGGCGTGAGATCCGATGCTGTGGGCGGTGTAATAGAGTCTGAAAACCTTTTGAGCAATGGGATAGCTGTCGTTGGGGATAAAAGGCGCACCTTTCTCAAATCTTAAATCCCCTTTGCCTTCAAAGGAGAAGTACCGCAGAGCGTAGGCGTTCTCGGCATATACCTTTGTGGGGTGTATCTCCAAACGCAGTTCAGCAGTACCACCGAGAGGTAGCTGTTTAGGCACAGGCAGTACCTTTACCTCAAAAGGAAAGTTTTGTTGTACGTCCAACTCTTTTTTACAAGAGGTGAATAGGCTCACACATAGCATTGCAATGAGTCCTATTACAATTTTCTGATTTATTTTCTTCATCGTATTGTCTTTTTAAAGGTTAAAACATATAGCGCAGTCCTACAGTAGCACAGGGACGCAGTAGCTCAAAGGAACTTCCCCACAAAGCCACTACCTTGCCAGAGCAGAGCACTAAAAAGTGATCACTTAGGTAAGTCTCTATCTGTAAGCCAATTTGTGCACCATAGAGAAAATGGTTTTCATTCTTTAGCAAAGCCCCATCAGGAAGGAGGCTTTTGCTGTGATTGACTACCTCATAGCCCAAAAGAGCTTCTGCTCCTAAGTTCAAAGCCACCGTTTTACTGCTGTCACTGACTAAGGCAAAACTATAGCCTCCCGCGCCTATATACCTCTCAACGGGTATATTCAGACTCTTGTAAGGGTATAATCGCCTTTGATATTCAAGGGCAAAATGCTTGTAGTTACCCCTTTTAGCATTGATACTATAGCCCAACTGCACCCCAAAATCATCAGAAAAAGAGGAGGTAAAAGCCTCTGCAGGTGCAACCCAAGAGAGCGAGATACCTTTTTGCTTGGGTAACAATCGCTGTGCCTGGGCAATGGAGCCTTCTAAAAAACACAGACAAATACAAGTGATAATTCTTACCATTGGCATTAAAATTTAAGGTTAAACTGTTCAATAGGGCGAGCGGCTATAATCTCCTCGTTGGTGATGAGGAACGATTGGTAACGAGAGCCGTTCTTTTCAAAGATTTCTACCCGCAAAACCTTGTCATCAGAGAGGGTGAGTTGGTCTAACATATACACCGAGCGAGCTTCTTTATGCGCCTTTAGTAGCGATATAGGTTGGTATACGCGCAAGGGGTCAACAGGCACTTCCTGTACAATACTCTTTTTGGTAGTCTTCTTATCAATGATTTTAAAGGTGATAAAATCTACTTCAAAAGGCAGGTTAGAGCGATTGGACAATTGCACATCTACATAGAGTTTGCTATTGTGTACATAGATACCTTTTAGTAGCCATTGTATACCTGCATTCTCTGAACCTATATGCTTGATGTAATTCTTCTTCTGATGGTAGATAGACGACATAATAATCTGTGCTACCGCAGGTGATTCCCAGCCTGTATCGGAGAAGAGAATATCCGATTTCACATTGTTGCCTTGGGGCATTCCTCTACCAAAATCAATGGTAAGAGGTTGTGGCGTGGTGTGATAACTCACCTCAAAGCTATAAAAGCCTCCGTCTTGAGTGATGACCGATAGGTTGGTGCTATCGGTAAAGTCTGTTTTAGCTGCCTTTACCCTTAGTACATTCTCGGCATCTTTGACCTTGTCGGCTACTAAGTTTTCACTGCCTAAATCCACATAGCGGATAGAAGCAGGAAAGATAAGATGGGTTGTTTGATCATAAGCCACCTGCAAAGGATAAGGCACTACTTTTCCTGATTGTGCTAAAAGTTCCTTTTTCTCAGTACTGAGAGCTGTGTTTTCCTTTGCCTCATTCTGGGCTTGCACGGTAACAGTAAGCATTGTTACTGATAAAAATAAGTGTAATTTACGCATAAATAAAATGATATTAAGTGTGTTTAATAGGTTGAAAAATAAATAATTGTGTTGTTTTGTGCTTTGTTGTGTGTTTATGGGTTTGTCTGAAAGGCTATTTCTTAGAGATGAGTAGGAGCTGATAACCTGCTTTAACCCTTATGGAAGGTTGTGCAATTTTTTTAGAAAGATAAGACGTACCTCCTTGTACGACCCCTTTGCTCAGTTCAGAGACAATTTGGTCTTTGGCTGAAGAGCTAAAGGTAAAGCTACTCCCTGAACTTTTGCTCATTCCTGCTGCTATCTCTCTAAAAGCATTGGCATCGGAAGAAGCGGGCAGGTATAACCCTTGTTGCCCATCGATGTCGTAGGCAGCTATAGAGACAGGAATTACCTTGCCCTTGTATTCTAAGGATTTTACGGTGAGTAACAATCTATCTCCACTCACTTTAGCAGAGGCTGTAAGCAGTTCTCCTTTGGGAATGAGTATGCCTGCTACTCGTATAGGCTCTAAAAGTCTTAGCTGCACCCTTGAGTTTTCTCCTAATAGCTGTTCGATATGTGTACAAGCGCGAATGCTATTCTTTAGAATACTACCTTGTGGCTTAAAGCTCTCGCCATTGAAAAAAGCGGTCTGTTGCTCCTTCACCCATTCTTGCAGAGCCTCCTTCTCGGACTGCTTGCGGGGCAAACGACTGACTACCTTTTCCTCTGGGGTATAGACAGGAGCGATATTTTTGCTCTGTTCTGCATTGTCAGCTTCGCTACTATTGTTTCCCTCGCCCTCTTGTGAGCCTGCGCCCCCCATCATTGAAGGGTTTTGTTGTCCTTTAGGCAAATATCTTGAAGCCATTTCATAAGACTTTTCCATCAATGCCATTTGGGCATCTACAGAGGTAGGATCTTGCTTGTTGGAGAGTTGAGACTTGAGAGAGGCTATCTCTTCTTTGAGTTTTTGTTGCTCCTCGTAAGCACTATTGTCTTGGTAGAAACTGCCTAAAGTCTGGTGAATATCGCGATAAGACTGAGCGGAACGCTCAAAAGCATTAGGGGTAGCCTTGCGATAACGCGGAGTGGGTTCTTCTTCCTCCTCGATAGCTTCGGGATACTCCTCGCCTTCGTCTTCTTGCCAATAGTCCGACAGCGCATTGAGAGAGGCTTTTTTATCAGCTTCTTTTTCTTCTAAGAGGGCTTCTTCGTAGGCTTTTTCCTTATCAGAAGGCAAGAGGGTTTCGGTAGCTTGTGGTATTGCCTCATTGATACCTACTTGTGTTTGCTCTTGCTCACTTCCGCCACCAAAAAGCAGATACATACAAGCGAGGAAGATTATCCCCATTAGGGCATAGATGACAATTTTCTTGAGTTGTTGTTTTTTAGCAAGGGCTTTTTCCTCATTGCGCTCTTGGAGGGCTTTTTCCTCTTCTTCACTTACCAAGAAACTCGGTGTAGAAGAAGCGTTAGCCTTATCTGAGGCAGGGGTATTACCGTTTTGCTCTGGAAGGGGTGTGTTCTTTTCCATTATTAAGTTGTTTAAAAATTAACGAATCCTTTTTTGGGGTATTTCCCTCTGTAGGTACAATAGCCTTGTTGTTAATATGCTGTATGGTAGGGGCTTCGCCTTGGTGGTACTCTTGGTAAGCGTGCCATAGTACAAAAAGAGTAAGTAGTGAGTAGACAGCAAAGGCTAAGAGTACCAAGCGTTTTCTTTGTGAGGGTGAAAGTCCCTGACAATAGCTTTGGGTTTGCTTTTTTAGAGAATGTATCTCTCTTTGGATTTTGGCGATCATCTCTCTACGGTTCTAAGGTCTTTGTTTTCTATTACATTGAACTGTTCGATGATAAATCCCTGAGGGTTATTATCAGAACGCACAGAGTTAATCAACCTGCAGGAGGTAATAAGACTCCTTTCGGTGATGTTGCTGGCGCGAGTGATGAATTGTTTGGCAAAGGTTTCCACCTGATAAGGATAGCTGTTGAAGTTACAACGCACGCTATCGATGACTACCCTTTGGAGGATATTGCCAGAGATGATGCGGTTGTAATAGCCTTTTTCAGCCAAATCTTTATAGTAGTTAAAGGCAGATTTATCAGCCATAAAAAAGGCACGTTTGGTATTGTCTTCAATTGCTTTTTTATCGGGGGCTAAGTTGAAAAAGAGTTCGTGAAACCTGCGCACGTGTTCTTTAGCTTCGACAGGGCGATTGATTTTCTCATCTTGAGAGAGTGCCAGCATTAGTGATTTACCGTTGTCTAACACATAGATTTTCTCGCGCTGTTTTTCGGCAAAGTAATAGGCATAGCCTACAGCGAAGATACTCACGCCTGAGCAGAGCACTGCAAAGGCTATAGCATACATACGGATTTGTTTGAATCCGTTTTCGATGTTTCTAAAGATTTTAAATTCCATTAATTTTAGTATTCAATTAGACTTGTTTTTTACTTCATTAACCTACCTGTAATATTACCTGAAAGAGAGCCAGCTCCTGCACCTGCTATATTGCCTGCATTAGAGGTAGCTTGGTTTACATTTCTACCATAATTGCCCATACCTCCTGCTTGTATAATCCAACCTGCCACAGTAGGAATGGTAAAATAGCCTATGATACCAATGACCATAAAGATAATGTAGGCTGTGTTGGTAGTATCAGGAATGAAACTTGGGTCAGAGAGTTGCTCGATGTCTCGTTGTAAGATAAGGGATTGGATACGTGCTAAAATAGCACTGAACAAATCGGATACAGGAAGCCATAGATAGACACTTATATAACGAGTAACCCATTGTAGTAAGGTAGATTGAAATCCATCCCATACCGAAATGGCAAAGGCTATAGGTCCTAAAATAGACATCACCACAAGAAAGAAAGTGCGTATGGTGTCAATCACTAAAGCGGCTGCTTGAAAGAGCATTTCGAGTAGTTCACGAAACCACGATCGGATGCTTTGCTTGAGGTCATACATCCCTCTTTCAATGTACATTCCTGCCATTACAGCCATATCTTCGGGCATCCAACCTAATTCATCAATCTTTTTGTCAAACTCTTCATCCGAGACGAGATAGGCAGTTTCGGGGTTGCGCAATTGTGCTTCTCGCTCTAATCGGTCTTTTTGCTCTTGTAGTTTGTGCAAATCGAGCGTTTGTCCTTCTAAGATACTGTGGGTACCTGTTACCACAGGGCTTAACACTGTATTCATTGTTCCTAACACCAGAGTAGGGAAAAATATCACACACAGCCCTATGGCAAAGGGACGGAGCAAGGGATACACATCCACAGGTTCGGCACGAGCTAAGGCTTGCCATATACGCATTGCCACATAGAACAGTGCCCCTAAGCCTGCCAAGCCTTTGGCTATGGCAGACATCTGAGCTGTTAGGGGCATCATCTCATCGTATAAAGTACGGAGTATTTGGTGTAGATTTTCCATTTATCAGTTTTTTACCAGTATTTGAGTTCTGTTCCATAGAGTGAAAGTACCTTTTGCGCATCGTTTTGCTTCTTAGCACGTAGGTAGCTTACCGAGATGTTTTTCTGGGTGTAGTAGCGTACTAAGTTATAGTACTCTTTCACTTCCTTATGCACCTTGTCGATAATGTCCATACGCTCTTTGTCGTTCATAGAGAGTGAGGAGCTATTGACAATTTGTTGCAGGTCTTTGAGCAGCTTAGAACTTTCCCCCAAGAGCTTGGAGTAGCCATTGGCAATAGCCGACAACTCTTGAGAGGAGAAGTTAGGGTCTTGGCTCATCTTCTTGAAGTTGGTTACATACATCTTGGAGATGTCGCCTACCAGTAGCACCGTTTCTTGTACCTTGCGGGCATCTTTTACCAAGTTATTTACCTTTTTCAGAGCATCGTAATACTCCTTACCTTGGTTGTAGAGCTTTTCCACCTCTCGGAAATTGTTGAGCATATTCTTAGCTGTTGAGGAGGTTTGCACTATCTGCTGGGTAGTGTTGATAATGCTCTGAGCAAAATTAGTCGGGTCAGTTACTACCCATTGTGCGCTTAGTTTGGGGCTTGCCAGCATAGTTATAGCAAAAAGCCCCGTTAATAACATTTTCTTCATTGACTTTAATTATTATGATTTACGTATGATTATTAATTTATTACAGTCCATTAGCCATTTGTACGATAGCTTTTTCCAAATTGCCGTCTAACTTCTCGGAGAGTTCCATCACTTGGTGTTTTTCGCTCTCTTCAGTGGTGTAGGCAAAGTATTCTTCTCGGCTTACTTCTGTAGCATATACCGCAGAGTGTGTGCCTCCTAAGCCTATCCACACTTCTTTGTATTTGCGATGAGAGTCGTTGGAGAGATTGATGGATAGGATTTGCGACTTCTCTTTCTCGGTAAGTCCTAACATCGCTTGGATAGCATCGAACTTGTTCATATACTTGCGCTGGTCGAGCAATATCTTGCAATCGGAGTTATTGATGATAGATTCCTTTACAATAGGTGAATGGATAATATCATCTACCTCTTGGGTTACAATCACTGCCTCACCAAAGAACTTACGCACAGTTTTGAATAGGTACTTGATGTACTCCGCCATTCCTTCTTTGGCAATCGCTTTCCACGCTTCTTCGATGAGAATCATCTTGCGAATACCCTTCAGGCGCCTCATCTTATTGATAAATACCTCCATAATGATGATCGTAACCACAGGAAAGAGTATCGGGTGGTCTTTAATCGCATCAATTTCAAATACGATAAAGCGTTTGGAAAGCAGGTCTAATTCCTTATCGGAATTGAGCAGATAGTCGTATTCACCTCCTTTGTAATAAGGCTCTAACACGTTGAGGAAGTTAGCCAAGTCAAAGTCCTTTTCTCTTACCTGCTTCTCTTGTAATATAGCTCGGTAGTCATTCTTGATATACTCATAAAAGCCATTGAAAGAGGGCGTGTGCGAGGGATTGTCTTTTACCAATTGCAGGTAAAGGTTTACTGCATTGGAAAGGGCTACCTCTTCCGCACGTGTAGGAGGCTCATTGTCTCGCTTCCAAAGGGTGAGTATCAGTGTTTTGATACTCTCTCGCTTTTCGATGTCAAACACTCCATCATCAGTATAAAAAGGGTTAAAAGCAATGGGATTGTCTTCGGTATAAGTAAAGTAAATCCCATCCTTGCCTTTGGTCTTGTGGTGAATAAGCTCACAGACTCCTTGGTAGGAGTTCCCTGTATCTACTAAAACGATATGTGTTCCTTGTTCGTAATATTGTCTCACTAAGTGGTTCGTGAAGAAGGATTTGCCACTACCCGAAGGTCCTAAGACGAACTTATTACGGTTGGTGATAATCCCTTTCTTCATAGGCTCATCGGAGATATCCAAATGGATAGGCTTTCCTGTGAGCCTGTCAGCCATCTTAATGCCGAAAGGACTGGAAGAACTTTGATAGTTGGTCTCCTGAGTGAAAAAGCACAAAGCGGGCTCTATAAACGTATAGAAAGTCTCTTCACTGGGAAAGTCGGCTGCATTGCCAGCTATACCTGCCCAATAGAGAGTTGCCGTATCAATGGTGTTATGGCGAGGTTTGCACTCCATTGAAGCCAAAGCGCTACCCACATCGTTTTTAATGCTCCTGAGCTCTTGTGGGTTGTCCGACCACGCCATCACATTAAAGTGCGCTCTGATAGAGGAAAGCCCATAAGAGTGTGCCTCATTGAGGTATTGCTCTATCCATTCTTTATTGATTTGGTTGCTACGGCTGTATCTTGAAAGCGAGTGCATATTGCGTGCTGATTTCTCAAACTGTCTGAGGTTCTCATCGGAATTGTCCAAGAACAGATATTGGTTGTAAATATGGTTACAACTCAGTAGCAAGCCCACAGGAGCTGCAAAGGACAAGCGACAATCGCTCTTATCGGTAGAGAGTCGCTCGTAACGGCTATCGGCTTGTACCTTAGAAGGCAAGTCTTCTGTATCTGATAAGGTATGCACACAGAGTCTTTGGTTACCAATGCGCATTTGCTCGGCAGAGAGGCATATATCTTGCAGGCTCTCTTTCTCATCGGTGGAAAGGCTGAGATACTGCTCAAAGAGTCCCTTTTTGTGGGGAGTGCCTATATAGTCCTCTGTTTTGAGCTGGCGGAGCTTTATCAGGTTAGAGTCGTTTAAAATACGCTCTAACTGCGCTACCGCTTCCAAAAATTGAGTGGCGTGTTCTCGGTTAGTGAGCTCCTTAGGCAAGAAGTTTCCTTTGCAAAGGGAGGAAAAGTTGCTTTGGGCTCTCATTCGGTTTTTAGTGGTTTGGGTGATAAATAGGTAGCATCTGTGATTTAAGAACGGACGTTCGTTAAAATGCTTTTCGTACGAATGAGAGAGAAAACTCAGATTCTCACCTTGCAGTTCAGGTTCGTATTGTTCCTTGATAAACCAGTCCTGTTTGTGGATAACGGTATACTGTGGCAATACTTTGATAGCCTTATGCCAAAGTGAGTGGAGTATCTCATAGTCCTCACCCGAAATGGTAAAGAGCTCTGGGAGCTGTACCTCAAAGCCGACGCTGATGTCGGCTTCTTTGGTGAGCAAGCAGTCTTGTTCTATGGCAAGAATAGGGAACTTACTCTCTAAGGTGTTGATTTTAGAACTATTTCTCATTGAGGGTTGTTTTAGGTTTAGGGTAACGAATAAATTGGCGTGGCGATCTTTGGTGGCGTAGGTATTTGGGGTGGCGTTTGCGAGCTGCTTGTTTCATCAGGCCGTGTTCACCGTATTTTTGGTTTAGTGAAAAAGTCTGCCAAACTACAAGGCTGACCATACTAACGCCTACCCCCAAGCATACAAAAGAATTGATTCCTACCGTGTAGAGGATCATCACCAAGATGAGCACCGAGAGCAGTCCCCCTGCAAAGATGAAGAGGTACTGCGCTTTGAGTCCTTTGAACTCTACACTTCTGCCGATGCCTTTGTTGATAGAATAGCTGTTTTTTGTCTCCATAATCTATAAGAAGAACGAACGCAAGATCGTAGCCGCTACAATTAGGAAGATACAAGCCCCAAACCAACTGGCAGCCGTTTTGCTGGTATCGGGGTCGCCGCTACTAAACTTGTTATATACCTTCACCCCACCGATGAGTCCCACCACAGCCCCTATGGCATAGATGAGCTTGGTAGCAGGGTCAAAATACGAGGTAACCATACGGGTAGCTTCGTTGATACCTCCTACGCCATTGCCCTGAGCAATGGAAAATTGTGCAACTCCTATCATCGTCAATAGAAGGAGCCGTTTTAGAATTGATTTTCGCTTCATTGATAATCTGTTATTTTAAAATTTGGTGCAAAAGTAAAGGAAGACAAAAAGCTGGGAGCAAGTGTGGTAGCAGGTGGCAGAAAAAGGCGGGGAATGGCTTGCTGTTTAAGATTTTTTTTGTATCTTTGTAACGTGAATAAAATGACACACTGTTCTTAGCACTTTTTAAATCTTAAAACCATGGGAATTTTCAAGAAAGCAAATAACATATATATTACCGTTCGTGATACTTATACCTCTATAAGTGGCTCTTCCTATGAAGAGGCAGAGGAAGTTATCATAGAAGCTACTAATGGTGATTTAGAGCTTATTAGTCAAAAAAAGGTGATAATGCAGGGGTTAGGGAAAGAAGATGAAGAACAAGAAATTGAACAATCAGAACCTAACAATAGTGATAATGAACCTGACTTTTTTATCCATTTTCGCCTACCAAAGAAATATGATGGAGATTTTGGCTTTGATTGGCTAAGAAAAGAATATTTACCAACTAGTGAAGGGGGTGCAGGTATTTGCGTTTCAGATATTAATGCCTTAAAAAAAGAATATTACAGTGAAGATGTAGAAAATCCTTTTTCTTTAAGAGGTAAGGACTATTATTGTTCTTTTTTAAATATTTTTCCAAATAAAGAAATAAAACTAAGTCTGTTCCGTGAAAACTTAACAGAATCCCCCCTTAACACTAATGATCTTACTTTATATTTTGATTATAACAAGGAACTATTTAAACTTTCATCAACTGATATTGATTTGAAAAAAATTCCATTCGATGGAGATAGAAGTAAAGTAGAAATAAAACTCACTTGCAGCTCTGCTTTAGATAAAAACACAGAAATAAAAGTCAGGGTAAGAAAAACAAGCGAACAAAAAAATAAAAATGATCTAGAAGTAGGTAAATTAATGGTGATGAAAAATGATGTAAAATATAAGCTAAATGCTCAGTTTGTAGAAGTAGAATTTAAAGGAAGTATTGAATATGACACTGCAAAAGATGAAAACAATACTGACATTAAAAAATATCAAGTAATACAAGATTTTGACATCATTGATGAAAGAGGAGAAAAAGGTAAAAGTTCTTATAAAGAAGATGTATCTTCTACTGTAAATACTTATTTATCAATGAATCAATATATCAAAAACTGGAAAGAATATGTAGAAAGAGATAATTTATTTAAAAAACTATTTAAACAGGCTCTCATTGAGTATTTTCCAAATAAAAATAATTATAAAAAAATAATAATTGATTTCAAAAAATTTAACATAAATAATAAACCAACAGGAGAAATGAAAATTGATAGAATAAAAAAATCTATCTCATCTATTACAGCCTTAGATATTGAATGCAATTTATATGAATTTTTAAAAGGACTAAAGGAATGTTATGAATCTGTATTTTCTAACAAAGAGAAAGGAATTATTGTCTTTTTACTTCCTATAAATGTTAGAGTTACAAAATCTTTAATACAGCAGAATAACCTTCCTTTTAATATAAAGGATACAGTTTTTGATGCTTTTGCAGATGAAATAACCTCAAAAGGAAAGTATATAATGTTGACTAAATTTCATCAGGATCTCATAAAATCAACATTAGTTCATGAAGCAGGTCATACATTAGGACTAACACATACTTTTCCAGAACCTATGGAGGAAGGAATTATACCGAAGCATCTTTTTTCAAAAAATGATACCGAAAATATTATGGATTATCCTAAGAAAGAAAATCTTAATAAATATATAGAAACTTTCTTTAAATGGCAGTGGAAGATAATGCAAAAAGATAGTGATTTAATATCTCAAAGACAATGAAAAAAGTGATATTATTTTTTGTTTTAAGTATTAACGTATATTCTCAACAAGATACTATTACTGTTAATAAACAGGATATAATTTCTATTGGACAAGATATTTATACACAAGACCAGAGAACAGGGTATTATAGTGTAAGATATTTTGCATTAACAGGAAGCAAAACTCCCCTAAAAGGTCTCTATAAAGTGATTGATCAGAAAAATTATTACCATATAGTCTATTTTGAAAATGGAACTGAAATTCCTTCTTCATACTTGAATGTTGTCAAATATTATTACCTAAATAAAATTTATAAAATAGATATATTTTTAGCTCCTGCTTTAGGAGGAAAAACTTTCTATTATTCTGTTAATAATTTCAGATGTAGAAAAAAGAGATTAAAAATTTATCAGAAAAGTACTTGGTACGACAGTGTTGAGAAAGAATTTAGTGTTAAACAAAAAATTGAAGAAGAGTATTTGGTATGGTATGGAGATAGTAAGTCTACTTTTGATATATTAAAAATTCCTAATGAGAATATTTGTAGTTGTAAGAATAAAGAACGATCAATAGAAAGTAGCAAATGATAGAAATAGAGAATATCTTCTCACACAAACTCCCTAATATCAAACTCCGTTTCACTCTCCGTAGTTTTAGGCAACGCCTTCTCCAAGAGCGCACTCACTTTAAGAGTCGCTTGGGGTAAGGCTTTTTCTATGGCTTCTAATAGACTAGTACCCTCTACTTTTTGTAGTAGCTCTATGTTCTCGGTGGTAACCTCTTCTTTGTCCTCAGAGAGGAAAGTAGCTACCTTTTCCAAGTCCTCAAACGAAAGCCCTGTGGCAAAATCATTGTCCTCTGCCTCTGTTCGATAGCTGCGTAAATCCTCTTCTTCATCTTCAAGGTTTACGATAGGTTCCTCTTCCCATTCTGTCAGAATATCCTGTTGCTCTTTTTCTGTTAAGGGGATAGCTGTAGTGGCTACCTTTGCAGGAGACACAAACCTGCTTTCCCCCATTACCGATGTTGGAGGAGCTGACTTGGGTATAGGGGTAGCTTTAGGTTTGGGAGTTCTCTTTTGTGTTATAGGCATTTTGTCTGATAGCAACAACAAAATCACCACAATAAGCAGTAAAATGATAATCTTTTCCATTGTTAAAATATAGGTTTGTATTTCTGTTCAAAACTCTGCGTGATTTCCTCTTGGTACTGCTCAAAATGCGCTTTGAGCACATTATCTAAATAGTTGTACAGACTGATCTTGTCTTCTCCTATCACCTGTACAATGCGGGCTATTCGCTGGTGAAACTCAGGACGTATATACACCGATTTTCCTTCCCTTGCTGAAGTCTCTCCCTGCTCAAAAAAATAACTTTCATACTCATAGAGTTCTGCCTTTTTCTTCTTGGTGGGAGCTGGTTTCTGGGGTGTTTTCTCTGCCTCTATCGGAGCCGTAGCAATGGCAGGGGCAGGCGTGGGTTGCTTGCCTGCCATTAGCTCCATTAGTTCGTTTTCGTCTATAGGTTTTACTGTCTTCATATCTTTAGGTTTTACTGAATAATCTGTACCAACTCATTAATAAAGTCGTCCAAATGACAACCGCTCATCAACTTCTCATCAGCAGGCATTAAGGTAGAACGGAATACCAATCGTTGGTTTTCTGTGCCGTCTTTTCGGAAACGCTTACTATCAGATATGTAGGCTTGCATCAGGTTCAAACCTAAATCAGCGATCACTTGCTCATAAATCTTGTACAAAGGCGATTTTTCTCTCCCATCTACCTGATTCCAAAACAAATGCACGCTTTTAATAGTACTTTCGGTATTCTTAGCGATGATATTGGAAAGTACCTCAGTAAAACTCAAAGTACTTTCAATCACCACTCTATCGGCAGTGATAGGGGAGAAAATGTGATGCATTTGAGCCAACAGGGTCAATATTCCTGCGGTGTTTACTGTCCCTGGCATATCAAAAAGGATAACCTCTATAGGGAAAGGTGTCTCTGCAATGAGCTGTTGTGCCTTTTCAAGGGCTTCATTGGGCTTACATTGTATTATGGGGTATGCCTTTTTGTTCAGCTCACTAAACTGCCTATGAGCAGCTTTCTTAAAATACTCGTTGTTCATCACTGTTTTGAGGTCTTGCTCTCGCATTCGGTGTAGGCTGTATTGTGGATAATCACAATCCATCACTGCTACATTGTAGCCCATTCGGTAGTGTAGCAAGCTGGCTACTAAGGTAGTAAAAGTACTTTTTCCTACCCCTCCTTTCTGGGTAGAAAAGCTAATGAATTTTGTCGTTGATGTCATATATATGTGTTTAAATATGTTTGTAATTCAGTGAGTATATAAGTGCATAGCTATTCAAATACAACTATCTGTAATTAGCCAATTATCTAACTACCTCTATAAGTAAGTATTTACTCACATAAGTAATTGACTAATTATCTAATTACTTGCGTATGTACATACTTCTGTAGCTTTATAGCTTTGTAGCTACATAGCTACCTAATTGCATTTTTACTTTCGTACATACTTGCTTTGGTATGCAGGTGCAAAGGAACGTACAAATATACATATAGTCTTATGTAGGGTTGTAAATGGCTTTGTAAGGAAGTGATTGGCTTTGTGTTATATACAAATCCTTTGCTAAGAAATCACTTGTTTTGCACCCTGAAATCATTTTACCCGCTCGTAGTGTTAATTTCTCTCTTTATGGCTAATTAAAATTCGACCGTTAGGGAGAATTTTCTGTTCACCAGAACAGAGCAAGTTGTGTTTTGAGGCACGCATTAGGCGTGTAGGCACCTCAAAACCACTTGCCCTTGCAGGGAGCTTAAAACGCACTCCAAAGTCGTGGTTTTTTAATAATACTGAATTTATATGACCTTACAGAAAACAACTCACAAACGCCCCACAGGTAGGAACAAAAAGATAAATCCTGCTTCTTTTAGATATGTCTTTAGATTAAATGAAGAAGAAAACAATCAGTTTCTCTCGCTTTTCGAGCAATCAGGAATGAAAGTCAAAGCACATTTTATTACCTCTTTGCTTTTTAACCGAGAGATAAAAGTGGTGAAAATTGATAAATCTGCTTTAGATTATTACACCAAACTCACTGAACTCTATGCACAATTTCGTTCGGTAGGGGTCAATTACAATCAGATTGTAAAGATACTCTACCGTAATTTTTCGGAGAAGAAAGCGGCTGCTTACCTCTATAAATTGGAGAAAGAAACTACCCAATTGATTGCTATCTGCAAACAAATATTAGAGCTTTCGCAGCAAATGAAGCAAAAACTAAAGTAGTTTTTAAGAAGAAAAACAGCAGTTTATGATAGCAAAAGTACATCGAGGAGGACAGCTGTTAGGAGTACTTTTGTACAATCACAACAAGGTATCTAAAGGACAAGGTGAGGTGTTATACGCTCAAAAAGTGATACGACCTCTGCAAGGAAATGTGGGCATTTCGGAAGTGTCTCGCTCCTTTGCACCTTATCTCTATGCCAACATAAGGACAGAAAAACCTATCCTGCACATTTCCCTCAATCCCGATCCTAACGATAAGGTAAGCGACGAGACCTTTGTAAAGTTGGCTACTGACTATATGGAACAGATGGGCTTTGGCAACCAACCTTTTGTGGTTTACAAACATTCAGATATTGAGCGCAAACACATTCACATTGTATCGCTGGGAATAGATGAGTATGGCAAGAAAATCCCTGATGCTTTTGAAAAAATACGCTCAATGAAAGTATGCCGAGAGTTGGAAACGAAATACCAACTTATCCCTGCTATCACCAATGATTCACTGCTAACAGATGATGAGCTCTTGCCTTTGTCTAAATTAGTCCCCTTAGATTACCGACAAAACGACCTTAAAAAGCAACTGATTCATACTGTAAAACAATTGCTAAAACACTATCATTTTGCCTCGTTAGGAACGTTCAACGCCTTGCTCAATCAGTTTAACATAGCGGTAGAAAAGGTAGAAGGCGAACTGCAAGGCGTTCCTAAAAAAGGTTTGGTATATGTGGTATTGGATGAAAATGGCAATAAGGCAAGCCATCCTTTTAAAGCCTCCAAGCTCGGCAAAACACTGAGCTTACCTTATATCGAAAAACACTTGCAAAAGGGACACGAATACCTAAAAGGACAGGACACCACTTCCTTAAAGGCACATATCACCTTTGCCAAAGAAACAACTCATAGTAAAAGTGAATTTGTTCAAGAACTAAAAGCTAAAGGGATAGAGGTCGTCTTTCGTAAAAACAAAGAGGGGAGAACCTACGGAGTAACCTTTATTGACCACAACAGCCGATGTGTGTATAATGGCTCTCAGCTGGGGAAGGAGTTTTCTGCCAATGTTTTTCATCAGTGGCTAAAATCGTTAGAAGAGCCTGCTCCTACTTTAACCTCTGAGGTAAATATGCCGTCTGTAACTCCTTATGCAAGTAAAAATCAAAGCAATACAAGCACTGTTGAAGAGGATACTTTCTCTGATACTTCTTGGACACATTACCAAGAGGATTTTGGCAAGGACTCAGCCTTAAATGCTTTCTTTACTCTTTTCTCTTTGGATGATCAAGGGGTAGATTACGAAGAAGAGGATTTTACCAGAAGAATGAAACGTGCTACTGCCAAACGGCGAAAAATAAAAAACAAATCTTAAATGTGAACAGTTCACTGGCACAGCTAATTATAAAATATTGACAAACACTAAAAACAGAAATAAATATGCAAAACGATGATGATTTAAGAGCATTAGCCAAGATAATGGCGTTTATGCGTGCAGTAAGTATTCTTATAGTACTAATGCACCTCTATTGGTATTGTTATGGCTTTTTCCAAGGCGAAAAATGGATATTAGCTGTAGTGGATAGAATCCTGACCAACTTCCAACGAACAGCAGGGCTATTCTCTCATCCCTTATACACCAAATGCTTTGCCCTCCTGCTCTTAGCCCTGAGCTGTTTGGGTACAACAGGTGTAAAAAACAACAAAATTACTTGGCGAAAGATTTACATCGCTCTGGGAGTAGGAGCTACTCTTTACTTTGGTAACTTTTGGATTTTATACCTGCGTCTTCCTGCTTCAGTGGTCGCCTTTTTCTATATTCTTACCCTATCTTTGGGCTACATAGCGCTCCTTATGGCAGGTTCTTGGATGAGTCGCTTGTTAAAAGACAACCTTTTAGACGATGTTTTTAACAATGAAAACGAGTCGTTTATGCAAGAGACACGGCTACTTGCCAATGAGTATTCCGTAAATCTGCCCACCAAATTCTATTACAGAGGCAAGTGGAATGAGGGCTGGATTAATGTGGTGAATCCCTTTCGGGCGACCATCGTCTTAGGAACACCAGGTTCAGGGAAGTCTTATGCCATTGTGAACAATTACATCAAACAGCAGATTGAAAAGGGTTTTGCAATGTACATCTACGACTTCAAGTTTGATGATCTCTCTACCATTGCCTACAATCACTTGCTAAAAAACTTAGACAAGTACAAGGTAAAGCCTAAGTTCTATGTGATAAACTTTGATGATCCTCGCCGTAGTCATCGTTGTAACCCTATCAACCCCAACTTTATGAGCGATATTTCCGATGCCTACGAGTCTGCTTATACCATTATGCTCAACCTTAACCGCTCGTGGATACAAAAGCAAGGGGATTTCTTTGTAGAGTCGCCTATCATTCTCTTGGCTGCTATTATTTGGTTTTTGAAGATTTACAAAGAGGGTAAGTACTGTACCTTTCCACACGCCATCGAGCTATTGAACAAGCCTTATGCTGATGTCTTTACCATTCTCACCTCGTATCCTGAACTTGAGAATTACCTATCGCCTTTTATGGATGCTTGGCAAGGAGGTGCACAAGACCAGCTACAAGGGCAGATAGCCTCAGCTAAAATACCACTCTCCCGAATGATTTCGCCTCAACTCTATTGGGTGATGACAGGTGATGATTTTTCGTTGGATATCAATAACCCTAATGAACCTAAAATACTTTGTGTGGGCAACAATCCTGATAGGCAGAACATTTACTCGGCAGCTCTGGGACTCTACAACTCTCGTATTGTAAAGCTCATCAACAAAAAAGGACAGCTCAAATCCTCAGTGATTATTGATGAGCTACCCACGATTTATTTTAGAGGATTGGATAACCTGATAGCCACTGCCCGAAGTAATAAGGTAGCAGTGTGTTTGGGCTTTCAAGATTATTCACAGCTCACTCGTGATTATGGAGATAAGGAAAGCAAGGTAATACAAAATACTGTGGGGAATATTTTTAGCGGACAAGTAGTAGGGGAAACTGCTAAAACCCTTTCTGAACGTTTTGGAAAGGTATTGCAGAAAAGGCAATCTACTACTATCAACCGCAATGATACCTCTACCTCCATATCTACACAATTGGATAGTTTGATTCCTGCCAGCAAAATATCCAATCTTACTCAAGGGATGTTTGTAGGAGCTGTTTCTGATAATTTTGACGAGCGTATCGATCAGAAGATATTCCACGCACAGATAGTTGTAGACAACGCCAAAGTAGCCGCAGAGACCAAAGCCTACCAGAAAATTCCCGAAGTTCTCTCCTTCACCGATGCCAACGGCAACGATACCACCAAAGAACAAGTAGAAGCCAATTACCGCCAGATAAAATTAGATGTCATTAAAATCATTGAACGCGAAAAGGAACGTATCGCCAACGACCCTGAACTAAGGCATTTGGTGGGGGAGATAGGAGAATATGTTTGATATTTCTGTTTCTAATTTTTATTATTTAAAAGTTAATCATATTCTTTTTTTTCATAATCCAATATATACAAAAAAAAAGAAATAAAGATATAGAACAAGGAAAAATTGAATGATCTATTACGTATTCTTCAATCTCTCTTTCTGAAAAAGTTGACCAACAAGCTTCTCTATTTGTAAATTCTATTTTATTGATATAAAGCCAAAGAAATAATAAAACAAATAATGATGTATATTTATCATAAGACTTAAAAATATAACTATTAAAAAACATAATTATAAATTGAATTGGCATAAATCTAAATATCCCTGAAATGACATCACTACTTAAGTCATCACAATAGGAACCATCAGGAAGGAATATTACCATTTGTATACTTCCTACAAAAATAGATAGTATAGCTATTTTAAAACTTCTCTTTATATTTTTCATTTCTTTGGAGTATATTTATAGAATGTATCAGGAACAGAATCTGGGGTCGTATCTGGTTTAACATCAATGTAAGCGCCATTAATATTCCATACTGCTCCATCAATTATCTCTTGATGTGCTCTATATTTAGAAAATTCTTTCATATCATCAGGATCTGGTAGCATATCATATAAATCTGATTTAAAATTTTCCCATATATTTTCTCCACTATCATGATCAGATTCGTATGTTCTTCTATGTGCTATTGTTCCCCAAGTATTTTTGTAATCTGTTTTTCTCATATATGCAAAAACTGTTATTTTTCCTATATTTGCCATATGTTGAGCTAAGCTATTATTTTTCTTAGGGTCAGTTATTCCCGTAGTTGATGAAACTCCAATTCCTGTTCTACAAGCATATGAATACAATTCTGTTCTGTTATTATCTAAAAAAATATTATTATCAATTTTAGAAAAAGAAGATTTATCTAATTTTTGTTCATTTATCTTATTGTCATAATCAAAAGCTATCACACCTTCATGTTCATTATTTTTTTCATATACATACCCATGAGAATATATAAAAATACTTTTTACCTTTCTGATACTTTTATCTTTTTTATTACTAATATCTCCTGAGTTTATGATATTTATAACATCATCAATAGTATTGACCCTTTGACATTCTACTCTTTTATTATGATAAATAGCTGAAAGTTCTATCTTTGATAATTGATCTTCTGTATAACTTCCAGTAAATATAATAAAGCGTACAAAAGGATATTTAGCAAATTTAGTACGTAATTTTCTTATCCCCATAGCGGGAAATATTAATTCTTTCTTCTTATTTTCTGTTCCTATAATTATTAAAACTTCTTCTCTTATTATTTTTGTTTTCACACTAATTTTCTCTACAGGCTCTTTAAGATAAGGCATTACACTAATTTCTTTTCCTGCCCATTCTTCTTTTATAGTTAACACTAGTTTTTCGCCTTTTTCTTTTAAAACCTCTTGTTTATCATCAATTTTAATAGCCCATTGTATACGATTCTTATCAGCTTCAGTTACTTTTTCAGAGAAATTATATTGCGTAACTTTATAAGTTACCTTCTGATTAGGTGATACATCTCCTTTAGGTTCGCTCTCTACTTTTGTAATAAGAAGAGTGCCTCCTTTTCCTCTAAAATCCATTTTCTCAGGATTAGTCCCAATAATGACCTTCTCAGCATTGGCAAAATCATTTTTACCAGCAGCTGTGATAATAGTATCACCCTCTGTATACATCTTATAATCACCTCCTGTGATTTTAGTATATACTCCTCCTACAATTCTTGTTCTACTCATAATTATGACATTCTTGTATTTTCACCACCATTTATACGAACTTTTTGCTGCGAGTGGTTTTCTATAGCACCTTCAGAATTTACGACCATACCTCCTGTGCTATTTTCTGTTCTCGCATTCTTTGTTTCACTATGTAAATCACCTTCTATCTTTTCAGTTAAAGCACCATTAACATATACAAACATATCTCCACCAATATCACTTCTCTTAGCCTTTCCAGCCGTTTCAGTGATATTTACATTAGCATCAAAATCAATACTATCAGTTGCTTTTAGATTGATGTTCTTAGCCGTGATATTAATCGTCTCAGGCGCAGAAATTTCTATATTCTTACCCTGAGTATCCAACTTAATCACATTGCCATTCTTATCAGTAAGCAAGATGCTCTCATCTTCAGTAAAGATGAGCTTATGCCCACTTTTCGTATGAATTGCCTTTACACGGTTATCAGCATTGTGATATCCACTCTTTGCCTCACCATTGTAATGTGCTCCTAACACAAACGGACGTTCGGCATTGCCTCCTTCAAAATCCACCAATACCTCTTCACCTACCTCAGGGATAAAGTAAAAACCTTTACCGCCTCCTGTAT
>NZ_GL872413.1:277786-280912 GCF_000192225.1 Capnocytophaga sp. oral taxon 338 str. F0234 | reverse complement strand
AAGTTTACTGCCATCATAATAAAAGTATTCTCCGTAATACTTAGCCAAACGACAAATAAAGTCGTAGTCAGACTCTTGGTATTGTACCGTATAAGGAAGTGTCCTTGTGGTATTCACCCCTGCTGAGGTATCCACTTTTGCGGACTCATCATACTCCTGGGTAGCTGTGGCAACGATTTCTTGTAGTGTTTTATTCTCATAAGATTGACATTCCTTACCGCTATCTAAGAGAATACTTGGTGCATTGCCTGAGATATAGAGCGTACCATAACCACCCCCTGTCTTTCGCTTACAGTGAATTTTAGTGATAATCCCTGAGAAGTGTTGCACCACCTTGCCATATTGATAAAACTTAATGGTAAGAGGATCGCCAAGCAGATCGCGGGAGTGTTCCATAATGTATTCGTGGAACTTATCAAATGAGTCCTCTGGGGTTTCAATGGTAAAGGTATCGTGCTGGCAGTTGTATTGGTGTAGCTCTACTTTATAGCTTTCTTTGGCTAAGAAATCTTTGCCATTGGAACTGAGCAGACAATAAACCACAGGATTGGTCTTATCATTAAGAAACTCTGTAAAACTTTTTAATTTGAAATCTTTTAACTCCATAAAAAAAATGCTCTTTAAGATATTAGTATTAGTAATTTAAAATAGCTTTATCCTCTCCACATCTTATTGTGAGCTACCCCACCTACATCAAATCCTTGTGCGATGAGTCGTATTTCTATCTGTAAAGGCTCAGTGCCTTGCGCATCAAAATGTTCCTTGTATTTAATACAAAAAGCTTTTTTGAAAAGCACTTCTTGGAGCTTACTCATAGCATCTCTACGGTAGAAAATAATCTTACCATCTTTAGTTTGGTTATGGTCTAACATCCAATTGAGCAGTTCAGGTGTTCCTGTACTCTCTACTCTAATGGATATTTCACCACCATAAGGCATTCCCTTTGGTTTACCTGTTTCATCAATATTTTGAGTGAAATCGTATTCACATTCCAAAACATTGTAAGTCTTATCATCTAATTCTAATTTTGCAAGAAACGACATAATCTAATCTTTTTTTGAGTTGTTCTATTAATACTTTGTATCTTTATCTATTGTGTAGTTGTAAAAAGAGCAGGTATGAACTGCTCACACCTGCTCTCTATACTTCTAAACCCATTCGTTCTCAAACGCACCTGTGCCCATCTCTATTTTACGAGCAGAGATTGTGAAGGATTCTGTCAGAGGTTTTTGTCCTGAAGCCTCAAAGTTCTCTCTGTGTTTTACCAAATACCCTTCAGTAAATTTGAGTTCTTTAAGGGTTGCTTCGCTATCTCGTTTTAAGAAGACGATACTACCGTCTTTTCTCTCAAACGAATTAACCATCCACTCAAAAAACTCAGGCGACTCAGTGCCTTCAATCTCTATGTCAATCTTACCTCCTCGGGCAACACTTGACGGTCTTCCTGTTGCGTCTGTCTCTTGGAACAACGCGTAGCTCACTTTAAGGATGTTAAACTCCTTGCCTGCTACTTTTAATTTTGCCTTAAAAGCCATAAATATTCCTTTTTAAAAATTAATAATGAAATGTTTACTTCTCTCAGCACCTACACCCACTCATTGACGTGTTTGCCTGTACCAAGCTCAATCTCTTTAGCTGAAAGCGTAAAGGTTTCTTTAAGAGGTTGATTTCCTGTAGCATCAAAATCTTCTTGGTACTTAACAATATAAGCCTCTTTAAACTTCAACTCTTTTAAAGTCGCTTCACTGTCTCGTTTTAAGAAGACGATACTCCCATCCTTTCTTTCAAAAGAATTGGTCATCCACTCAAAGAGGTCGGTATCTCCTGTGCTTTCCACAGTGATGTGGATCTTTCCTCCTCTTGAGATACTTGATGGTCTGCCTGACGCATCGGTTTCCTGTAACATTCCGTAGTCTACGGAAAGAATGTTGCGCTCTTTACCCGCAACCACTAATTTTGCTTTAAATGCCATGTTAAATATATTTTAAAATTTAAATACTCAATACTACCAACTATGGAAAATATATTTTGCCTTCTTTCTCTCCTTACTATCTATTAATTTTCAATTGGCTTTTATTAGTTTATCATCTTAATTACAATAATTATGTATATTATCTATTTTTTAATTCTGTGCGTATTCTACATCCCACTCGTTGCCATCATCTCCCTTTTGTCCGTCCATCTTAATCAGGAAGTTCTTTGCTGGGAAATAAGGGGTCATATGAATATCCAAATGGATTTTGTCTTTTTGGATAGCATCTTGCTCAAATCGCTTGATTTCAAACTTTTCAATCAGCTTATAAGGACCTGTGATGCTATCTAAAAAGCGAACTATCTGTCCCATAATCTCCTTACGGGTTACTGAGGAATAGTTCTCAAAAGCGCGTCTGTTCAAGAAATCCATCAGTACTTTGGTTACATAATCAAACACACGTACCACTGAGTAGGTCTGCAAACCTATATTATCCCCATTGAATAAGGTTTTGGCTGAAAATGCCATTACCTTGCCGTATTCATTGACCATCGGGATAAGTCCCAAACTCTCTAAGTTCGCGATCTCACTCTTCTTAAGGTCAAACTTCACCCCTTCTACTTCATTGATACCCCCAAATTTCTTACCCGCCGTTACCTGAGACATCAATGTCTTGTAAATCTTACCAGCCAAAGCTGCTGAAGGGGGTACAAATAAATCATCTGCTTCTTCTATTTCTTCAAAACGACCACGACCTACAAGCCAATTACAAGTCATCAGTACATTGGAGCGGTATACATCTCCCCCTGTGTGATTTGCCTCATCAAACATCTCCATTACATCATCGGGTTCATCTAAGTGCTGAAAGTCGGTAACGAGCATTACCTTATTGCTATGGGCTATTTTTGCCCACTTTTCAAGTACCGCATTAGAACCTAAATAACCTGGGATAACCAAGATAGAATAGTTGTTTTTAAGGTCTAATCGGTCATAATTATCAGTAAGCTCTGCGTGAATAGTATCAATAAATCGGGTGTTGTCTAAGTCTTTTAATTGCTCAAGAGTAGCATTGACAATAGTTACATTCTTAACCTTATCTTCTTCAGTGTTTTTATAGAAAAGTGCTACCGTACGATAGTTAGCCTCTAACTCTT
>NZ_GL872413.1:268093-274111 GCF_000192225.1 Capnocytophaga sp. oral taxon 338 str. F0234 | reverse complement strand
CCATCGCGACTTTTACCTTCTCTAAATCAGCAGCGAAATGGTTTTGTATGGCGATATCCTTTTCCAACTTGGCGTTCTTCTCCTTAAGCAATTTGTTTTCCTCAAAAGGGAAGTGCACATTGGCAAACATCGCTACCACCACAATGGTAACTGTGAGGACAAAAAAGAGGACGAAAAACCAATAGGCTTTTGTGCGTTGTTCTTTATTGACTATTTCCATAGTATTTATAACTTTAATTATTTAACAAATTAATCTACCAAGAGGCTGCGGGTACGCCTTACTATATCTTGATTTTCATTGGTTGTTTCAGCCACAAATATACCGCCATCAGGTTTTTTACCGATATAATCCAAGCGGCTTAGGTTGTTGTACAAGTCTTCTATCAAGTCCATAAACTCTTCTGTTACTTTGATATGCTTGCGGATATGGTTGTGGTTGTAGTGGGTATTGATAAGGGTGTTGAATACCTGCTCAAAAGCACCTTGGGTAAGGTTGCACCACTCAGAAAAATAGTTCAGCAATTCCTCTTTGCCTGCGCCTGAATGAGCATCTGTAAAGTTCTTCACAATACGTGCAAAGGCTGTTACTGAAAGCAGTAATTCGCAAGGTGGATTATAAGGCGACAGCAGTTCAAAACGGTTGATTTCCTGCCCTAAAAACACCAACATACGCTCATCTATCTTGTCTATCATTGCTGATAGCTCATTATTTTGCTTTTTGATATGGATTTTCTGTGAGATTTGTATAGCATAGTTCTCCATCTTTGCATAAAAGCTGCGAATGCGATGGTAGAGGTTTTGTAAGGAAGGATGTGCTATCACACAGCTGCAAGGGGGTATATAGGTATCGTCCAAACGAACTTGTCCATTGTCCATAATCACCCTACCTATCATAAGGTAACCATCACCCAAATCCTTATTCTTTAATTCTTCATCTGTATAGAGGTAAAGGGAGTAGGTGGGACGCAAAAAAGGAATACGCGGTGGGTATTCTTGTGTTGCTGCCTCTCCGTAAGGAGTTGGTTTAAACAATTCAGCGGTGATAAACACAGAAAAAGTGGCATTACCCTTCATTTCTGTCATATCCTTACTCAGCGTTAAGGTTTGTCCTTCTTGTGAGGCACTGATTTGTATACGTATTCCATTAGGAGTAACAGCGTGGCATTCTTCAAGGGTTAGTTGCAGGCAGTTGTAGTGATCCATCAGCACGTGCATCTTTACCGAATCACCAGCCATAGGCTGTAAGCCATAGTTAAGGTCTGTGGTTTGTAAGGCTATGGCATCTCTAACGCTGTCGGTAACAAAATCCTGCACAGCAGTAAAATGGCTGCTACTTAGCTTCATTCCGTCTATCCAATTTACAGGATAATGGGTGAGTAGATTGTTCATTGTTCTATCTTGTTTATTTTTAATTTGCAAATTCCTTGGTAGTGTTTTTAAGGAAATGTATTATTCTTTTCTATGATAAATTAATTTTATTGTTTCACTATTTTTCCTGTTTCAGTGATTTTAAATGTATCAGTCTGTTCAAAATTAAAATCTTCATCATCTTTTTCAATTGCAGTACACCCAAATTCTGTTTGTATTTTTATTTTAAAGTTTTTATCAATACAAAATGTTCGCTCTCCTGAACATTCATCGGCTAGACGATAATAAAGAATGATACTATCTATATAATTCCCTTGTTTATCAAATGTTTGCAACTCTATACGCGGTACTGAATATTCATTTACTCGTATATATCCATATAGAACGGTAGTTATAGAATCATTTATTTGTATTTTCTTTACAGCAAAAGGAGGAGAGTCTTCACTTTCTTGATAATAGGGGTAAGCTATGAAAACTTCTTCATTAGTTATAAAATCAATCGTACCTTTATGAAAAAGGGCATTTACTTCCTTGTTTAACGATTTTTTTAACTTATGAAAGCCTAAAAATTTATCAATATCTACATAATACAAATCATCTTTCACATAACTACCTTTTATACAAAAAGGCAACGAAACTTCTTCTAAATCATCAAACGAAATTTCTTTTTTAGAATTAGTTACGGTAAATTCTTCTTTTTCTGTTTTTTTGTCTGTAAAATTTGCATTTCGTTTACAAGCTATAAAATTGGCAGTAAGCAGCAAAAATAAAACTATTTTTTTCATTTTTCTATTATTTTAATTAAACTATGGTCAAATCCAGTTAAATGTAGATGGTGGTGGTGTCTAACTTCTTTCTGTATTATCTTACCTTTATCATCACGTTTTTCATCTATTCTTAAATGTCGTGTATGATTTAAAAGATATTTACTATTACCATTGTAAGTGAAATATTCGGAATACATTTTTTCTAATCGTCCCCAACCAAATAAATATAATGCATCGTTAAATTTATTTTGTTGTTCTACATCAAAATAAGAATATTCCAAATGTGTTGATTCTCCTTTTCTATTTGTAGATAAATATCTTAAATCGCCTTTTTCACCATTAAAATGTGATGTGCTGGGATAAGAACCTGCTTTATTATTACTAAATCCATTAAAACCTAAATAATCTATATTTAGTTTAGCCATTGCCCCAAACAATCCTGCATAACAATCAGGATTTATATAATACCGCTTAGAATCTGTATTTATTGTTAAAAACTTTAATTTAACTCCATTATTGTCATAACCTTTAAATTCTCTAATATCTATTAACTCAACTTTCTTGGTTCCTGCAATATTACCTTTTTTCATTTCTGTCGTCTCTAAAAATTTAAAGATACCTATTTCGTGCTCATTACCCTTTTCATCGTGATAAACATACTTATATTTTTGCTTAAACTCTTCTGCAATTTCTTTTGGTATATGCTTTTCAATACGCCCATCATAGTAAATATGGTAAGTTATAATAGATTGTATTTTTGCCATTTTCATCTTAAACCTATGCAACGCAGTGCCTGACAAGGTAGGTTTTGCAAGAGCAGCATTGGTATTACTAAAAATATCTATAAAGACATCACTGTTAATTTTCTTATCTTTATTAAAGACTATTTTTAGCTCAAAATCTTTTTTCTCTCCATCTATTTTTATTGTATTCCCTGACTTAAATGGCTTTTCTGTATTATCATCCTTTATTGTCATAGAGGTTATCCCTGAAGATAAAATATTATTGTAGCTATAGTTCAACTCATATTCATAAACATTTTCTGCTTCGGGGATTGTTGTTAAAAATAACCCTAAATAGCCTATTTTCTTACCTCCTCTTGGCGTTACAGAAAAGCGGATAATCATACTGTTGGTTTGTTTTACAGTTGTGATATCTTTTTCTTTGTATTCTGTTGCTACACTTGTTTTTTCATCAAGTACTTTTATCTGTTTTTTAGATTCTTTATCAAGTTTCAAAGAAACATTTTTATCATCTTTTACTTCATAAACTTCTTTTATTTGAATGTCAGGTAAAAATAAGCTATCAGTAGAAGGTGTTTTTTCTTTTTCGCTTTTTTCTCTAACACTTACTTTTACAGGGCTTTTACTATAAAAAGTTTTATCTTTTTCTTCTTCAAGGATAAGTGTCTTAGGTTTAGATGTTTTACTATCCTTAAATGTTTTTACTTTAATGATATAATCTTGTTCATATCTGTCTTCTCCCTCTCTATCTTTTCCTCCCCAAAGAAGCTTTTCGTCATCAATCTCAATCGGTCTTCCTATAAAGATATCATCTTTAAATGTGAGCACTCCACTACTTGTTATAGAGTCATCAGGGGTATATTTATCCTTTTCCAATATAAAATACTGAAAATATTTATTAATCATTCCTTCTGATTCAATACATACTCTAACTACATCTCCTTTCTTAAGTTTTGTTACCTTTTCCCCATTTTTATCTATAAAGTAGGCATCTTTTATTTCTCCTTTAACTTGAGTTGCTTTTTTACCATTTGTTTTTGGTGGTTCTCCAAAACTGGCTTCTACTTTAAAAGTGTGTTCTGTTGATTTATCTTTTGAAGTCTTATTTTTTATAAAAGCATCTAATACATCTGGGTATGTTATCAAAGGTATTTTTACTTCTGCTCTATCTTTATTGTCGACTTTTGCCTTAAAAACTTTTTTAGGTTCATCATCATTATTCCATAATAATTTAAAAGTTATCTCTTTATTTTGTAAACCCTGAGTTTCAGCCCATACAAGCAAAGTATCTTGATAACTTACTTTATTAGGATCACCATCTCCCATTTTCCTATGATCAACTTTTAATATTTTAGGTGTAACATTTGATTTATCAACTTCATCCTCAATGATCCTTCCCTTATTATCTACACGAATGATCAACATCCCCAAATGATTTTTCTTTTCTAATGTTTTATCATCAGGAGCAAAAATCATAATTTCAAATTCTCTTGCTACACTACCAAATTGACCAAATGTTTTTTCCTTTTTCTTGTCTGGTGTAGTATATGCTTTAGAGCTTCCCATGACATAAGCGACCCAAATATACTCTTTACCAGTATCAGCTCTAAATGTATGTTTGTTACGTATGATTTTTATATTTCCCATAGCTATATCTTTTTTATTATTCCTATCATATTTTTCCTATGTAACTCACCATTAGAATAAATATCTAATGAGGCTTCTACAACAGAAAGTTGTTGTGTGTCTTTTTCTGTAACGTATATAATCTCAAAATTACTCTCAAAAGGATCTATCCTATCTATAGCTTTCTTCCCTTTATACAATTCAGGTAAGTTATATTTTCTCTTCAACTCCCCCTTTACAATTGTTACTATCTCATACTCTTCAAATATCACTTCTGCTTCTAACTCATAAGGAATAAAAGCACTGCCTTGTACGGGGCAAAACTCCTCTTCCCATTTTTCGTTCTCTTTATGAAACCACTCCATACGAGGGAAAAGTACCTGATTTAAGAACGACATCTGTAAGCGTTCTATCATATATTCCTTATCTATGAGTTTTTCATAGAAAGCATCGGTATAACTTTTGGCTAACTCACCTTCAAAATAGCCTTCTATATCAATACGTTTTTGCGTAAATCGCTCAATGATTTCTCGGTGGTTTTCTATATCAGTGATCCCCCCATTTATAGATAGATGGTATCTTAATGGTTGCATCGCCTGCATACAAGCCGTTGCTAACTCGGTGAATTTAGTATCAGCCTCCTGATAAGTTGTATTTACAATCATACTCCAACCTTTTTCGGCTTTTTCCATCTGTAAAGAAAGTGAATAGTCTGTTTTTACTTCTTTATCTGAGGTAAGAACGACTTCTTTTACATCATAATCCTTTGCATAAAACTTCTTATCCAAATAACGCGAAGGGCGTTCTTGTTCTTTTAGTACAGCCTGTTGATGCTCTTGTAAGATGATGAGTTCTTCTTCTGAAGGAAGAATAATGCGCTCCGTTTTGGAAGTTAGCTTTTGTTCCAATAGTTCCCACAGCTCACAACGCATATTATGATAATGCCGCAAATCACTCACTGAGATTTGAAACTTCTCAGCAATCAACTGCAATGTATCGCCTTTTTTTACCTTGTATATTCTACTCATAAGCGTGTCATCTTAGGGTTATACTATTGAAATTCATAGGTTTCGCCCTCTTCCTCCTCTTCTTTAGGTTTATTGTCTGCGCCTTCTTTTCGTATACAGAATATTACACTGTTCTCAACGATGTTATTGGAAAGAAGTGTGCCATCTGGAATAATAAACCGCGTTTTCTCATACCACTTAGGTTGCAAGTAAAAAATCCAATGACACAAACCATTCTCATCTTCCGTTTGTATAGGTTCATTAGAGTGTTTTTCGTTGTAGTCTAATACAAAACTGTAGAAAAGTCTCCCAAAATCAATACGTGAGGGTGCTTTTGCTCTAAAAGAACTAAAATTCTCATCTGTTTCTTCCTTTTTTACTACTAAAGAGATGAGTACCAAGTCTCGCATTTCCTCATCCTTGATACTTCCTCTTTGCTTGTAATCAGCAGGGAATTGCCAAGACTCGTACTCCACAGGGGGTATGCTGATAGCTCTGTTAAAACTG
>NZ_GL872413.1:163487-266740 GCF_000192225.1 Capnocytophaga sp. oral taxon 338 str. F0234 | reverse complement strand
TTGTAAAGATGAGTAACGATATGTAAATGAGTCTCTTATAGGTCATTGTAGTTTTGTTCTATTGGCTGTTTGCACGAGGTAAAGGTACAAAATGTTTTTGGAATAGAAAAATTAAAGTGATACTTTTTATGGCATTAGTAAAAATTTTGTAAATAAAATGTATTTTCATTTTGGAGTACTTGCACTAAGTTCTCCCTATATAACTCCTATATAGGCCCTATATAGACAATTTTCGTATATAGAGTTGGTAGAGGATAAATAATGTGTAATTTATGATAAATAATTGAAAATATTGCATAGTAAAATCATTTTTTCTCCTTTATAAATTTATATACTATTAGTATTACAGCTATAACTAAAAGTATATGATGAATAGGTTCGTATAACATAGCAAAAGCCATTATTGATAAAAACTCATTACAATCATATAAAGAATAGCAGTTATACACATACAATAGGAAACCTATTCCAAAAAAAGTATAGACTATAAATGAAAAGTATAAAAATCTATCTTTTCTAAAAAAAAATGTTATAAAACAGCTTAATATGTAATAGACTAAGATAAGCGTAAAAGATATTAAATTATTTTCCATTTATATTTTTTTAATGTTATTTTTAATTGGATAAAGCATTTCTAATTTCCTCAGCTGTTATTCTTCCTTGTTTTTTTGTAGTCAGTATGCATTCTCCATTGTTATAAACTTTCCTTTCTCCATGTCGATAATCTTGTTCTTTATTTTTTCTAATATTCCATGCTTTTTCAGATTCACCTTTTCTTATTTTTGTTGTTGGTAAATTGGGGTTAGCTTTTGTTGAATGCCCTATAACAACAGAATTTGTTTTACCTGCATCATATAAGTTCTCTGATAAATCTTCACACAAATTATCTAACCAAAAGGCTACCCTAACTACTGCTGCAGTGTTGCATCCATGTATTTCTATTTTTGCAGCAGTAGTAAATTTATTATAATCAATATCAGATATTAACCTTTCATCTCCACTCAAATTCCAGTTGGAAATAGCGTTTGTGGTACGTCCTATTGCTAATGGAGAATGTAAATCTTTTTCTTCTACTTCTTCTTCTGTTATATTATTATTAATACTACTCCCCTTAATGAAATAAAGCGCGACCTCACTTCCATGACAGAAAACATCAAGTGATTGTATGCTATTGTCTTCTTGTCTATTAATTATATCAACAAGCGACTTCGCTGTATTTACAGGTTCATGTATAAATTCACCATCATTTCCATAATCCTTTTTTACATTCAAAGAAGCATAGTAAAAACTACTATTATCAGAAGCTTTTCTTGCTCCTCCATATAGTAATAGCCTTTTATATGTTACGTTTATACTTTTAGTTTTCTCTTGTTCTATGCCTGGTATCTCTAATACAATATCTATTTTTTCCATAATTAATATTCTTTTTCTATAAACAGTTCTATTTCTTCGTGGTTTTTAGTGATCTCATAATTTTTTAGAGTGTCTTTCTCTAATTTTTCCCCTTTATAAATGAAATCAATAAATTTATTATTCATATTAATGTTAATTCTATCATTAATTAAATCTTGTGTTTCTATATGTACAATTATTTTGTCTCCAATATAATTAGTAATGTCAGATTCTATTCTATTCCCTTCTACATCTGTAATATAATAATCAATTAACTTAGGAGTTTTAGACATTTCTTTCTGGTTTCTAAATGTAGCAAAATCCATAAAAGGATTGATCATATCCATTTTAATAGGGTCAGCACTATGTAGATTGCGGTTTGTTATCTCTGCCACCTGTCCGTGGTTGATAATGCTGATGCAATCCTTGCCGCCTATGGGGCAGGTGGCTTTACTGTCCTCTAAAAGGGGGTGTCCGTTGTTTTCTTCATAGGTAACATTCTCATAAGCACCGCTCCACTGAGTTACCATTGCCTGACAGGGTTTATAACCACCACCTGGTAGTGGTTGCATCTGACACAGCCCAAAGGTGTTTTTCTCAAAAGTAGCTCCTATATCGGCAGTTGTAGCGACCAATTTCTCTTGTGGCTCTTCCTCATTGATAAAGGCTTTGGTCTGCGTAAGTACCTTTAACTTATCGGGAGCATTGCCAAATTGACATTGGCAGGTTGCTCCTTGGCATACTAAATGTTTCTGGCTCATAATACATTATCTTTTATGTTGTTATCTTCTTTTCTATTCCACACGTTTTTCCCTTCCTGCCAATCGGCTATGATGCTATCGCCTTCCTTAAACTCTCCTGCAATAATCTTTTTAGCTAAGGGACGACGTAGTTTAGCGCGGATAACCCCCTTTAAAGGTCGTGCCCCATATTTAATGTCGTAGCCCTCTTCTGAAAGCTGCTGATCCTTGTAATTGCTTTCTGTGTATTTAGCATCTATACTATCCTTATGAGCTTGCGCGGCTTTGCGAAAGCTATCCGTATAATAATGATAGGGCACCTTACGGATATACTTACCTGTTGAGCAAGCGGCTGTAAAGATGAGTGCTGATATGTAAATGAGTCTATTATAGATCATTGTGGTTTTATTCTATTGACTGTTTGCACGAGGTAAAGGTACAAAATGTTTTTATTCAATATTTTCTCATAGACAGGTTTAACCCACATAATATTCACCATTTGCAACGGCCTGTTTTGTTGCGTTTTACCAAATCAATACAAATTTTATGAATGGAATCATTTTGCATTTGCGGGATCTTATCCAATGCTAACACAATAGAATCTATACAAACAAAGTCCGAAATTCCTTTGTTTATAACTTTTAGAATAAAATATTCACTTCTGTTATTTTTCAAAGTTAATAGAAGAATAGTCAAATTATATACAGAAAAAGACTCTGGTGCATATTCTCCACTATTTCTGACTTTCAAGTATTCATATTCCAACAATCGCCCTGTTATAGCCTTAAAACGATTATCTTCAAACAATTCTTCTGGCAGAATTTTTGAAAAATAATAATTTAAACTATCATTGGTTTTAAAGTAATTTTTATTATTTTTTCTGTTTTCAATAGTTTGATTAATAAGGTTTTCTACTTTTTTATAAAAAACTTCTTTATTTAAAATACTGTCTTTTGGGGTTTCTTTTTTTTCGAAAATAACAGTATCTTAAAAGAGAACTTCTTTAAGAGATTGTATGTAATTAGGAAAAATACCGTTTAAGAGTAGAAATATTCCGAATATTATTAAAAAAATATTAATTCCTTGTTTTACCTTATGAATATTAATAGGAGTGAGCCTATGGCGAAGTCGCTTTGCTATAAGTATTTTTACTACATCTGTGAGTAAGTATGTCAGTAGTATTGTTGCTAAAAAAATAAGTGTACGCATGGAAGTATTTCCCGGTCTGGAAGAAAAGGTAGCAATAGTAGCCAGCCAATAGAAAAAAACACCTATATTGATAATATTCAAGAAAAAGCCTTTGTAAAAAAAAGTAAAATAATTCCCTTCCTTAATTACGGTTATACGTGCCTGAGGAGGGTTTAGTCTGTAATCTTTCCTTTCTTTGAAATAGGAGAACACCCCATAAATAATAATAATAATACCTCCATAAATGAATAAATTAGGATTGTCTTCTATATAATTGGCTAGCTTACTTGTTCCCCAATAAGCTAATGTTATGAAAAAAATGTCTCCTGAGATAGCTCCAAAATCAAAAGCTAATGCTGAGCGCATTCCCTTGGTGATACTGGTCTCTATTAGAATGAAGAATACAGGTCCTATTGTAAAAGCTAATATTATGCCTAAGGAAATAGCTACAAAAATATTCTCTATCATTTTTGAAATAAAAAGCAAATATACATAAAAAAATGAAAACATCAAAAGGTTTTTTTAATTAATTCAGGCTTGATGGATTTTCTATAGGGTATCAACCCATAACCTGCTGAGCAGACCATTACTCTTGTATCATTTTCTCTTCTACAAAAGCCCTTATAGTGGCTGAAACATCTGTCTTTACAGAAATGTCTTTTGTGTTCATTGGTTAATTCTTATGTTTTTACGTATTAGAAATCCCTTTTTTGGCTATTTCTACATATAAAAGGATATTATAATAGATTTTTATCTTCCTAATGAATTTATATAGGTAAAAAGGAGTTGTTTTATCTAAGAAATAGGACTAATCTATACAAAATAGAAATAGTAGGGACTTATTATAGAATTTTTTTAGAACTATTTATAATTTAGAGGAGGCTTATGTAAATAGTATGCGATAAGTAGATTCCTTTGCATGGAGAAGATGATTGATTTATAAAGGATCTTTAGAAATAAAAAATAGGGGCAAGTTGCGCAACTTGCCCCTATTGTATTTTGGGAAATTATTTTCTTCTTTCTCTCTCCTGAGCATCCACTACGGCAAAGGTAGTGAGGTTCACCATTTCATCCACACTGGCATTCATTAGGGTAATGTGAATAGGCTTAGAGAGTCCCAAGATAATAGGACCTATGGAATTAAGCCCTTCATCCTCTTTGATAATTTTATAAGAGATATTTGCTGACTCTAAGTTAGGGAATATCAATACATTGGCAGGTTTCCCGTTATTGAGTTTCGAGAAAGGAAAAGCTGCTGCCAACTTTTCAGGATTCAGAGCGATATCCACCTGTACTTCACCATCCACCACCAAATCAGGATAATTTCGGTGTAAATATTCTACCACTTTGGTGAGCTTCTTAGTGCTCTCTGAAGGGGCAGAACCAAAGTTAGAGTAAGAAAGCAAAGCTATGGAAGGCTCTATACCGAACATCTTGGCTTTCTCGGCTACAGCAAGGGTGATTGAGGTCAAATCCTCTGCTGTAGGGTTAGGATTCATAGTAGTATCTGAAAGGAATAGTGGACCCCTTTTGGTAATAAGAATACTGGTTGCTGCGATACGACTAAAGCCTTCCTCCTTTTCCACCAAGTCCAAGATAGGGCGAATAACCTGTGGATAGGAACGCGAATAACCTGTAATCATTGCATCAGCTTGCCCAGTATTAACCAACATAGCTCCAAAGTAATTACGTTCACGCATAAGGCGTTGTGCATTGAGCTGTGTGATTCCTTTACGTTGGCGTTTCTTCCAATAGATATCGGCAAAGGATTTGCGACGTTCTATTTCTTGGTCACTCTTAGGATCAATAATCTGTAGGTTAGCATTAAAGTCCAATCTTTCCATGTGGGAGAGAATGGTCTCCTTATGACCGAGGAGTACTGGAATGGCGATTCCTTCCTCATATACACGTTGGGCAGCCTTGAGCACTTCTAAGATATCAGCTTCAGGGAATACCACTCGCTTAGGATTCTGGCGGGCACGTTCCTGTAGGGCGCGTATTTCCTTATTACTACCTCCTAAACGATCCATAAGTTGTTCACGGTAAGCATCCCAATCGGTAATGGGCTTTTGGGCTACTCCAGAATCCATTGCTGCCTTAGCTACCGCAGGAGGTACTTCATAAATAAGGCGTGGGTCAAAAGGTTTAGGGATAATATATTCCTTACCAAAGGTAAGGTTAATGCCTCCGTATACAGCGTTTACTTGGTCAGGAACACTCTTTTTGGCAAGGTTCGCTAAGGCATGTACCGCAGCGAGTTTCATCTGTTCATTAATCTTAGTAGCCCGTACATCCAAAGCACCGCGGAAGATAAAAGGGAACCCTAATACGTTATTCACCTGATTAGGAGTATCGGAACGACCTGTTGCCATAATGATATCTGGACGTGTCTGGATAGCTAAGTCATAAGCAATTTCAGGAGTAGGATTTGCCATAGCAAAAACGATGGGATCCTTAGCCATGGAAAGAAGCATTTGAGGGCTTACTACATTTCCTTTTGAGAGTCCAATGAATACATCGGCATCCTTGATGGCTTCCTCTAAGGTATGAAGGTTATGATCGGTAGCAAATTCTGCTTTTAGAGCGTCCAAATTTGGATTATCTTTGCGTATGACTCCTTTACTATCAAGCATAACAATATTCTTAGGATTTGCTCCTAAAGCAATATATAGGCGGGTACAGGAAATTGCTGCTGCTCCTGCTCCATTGACTACGATACGTACTTTGCTAATATCCTTTCCAACAATCTCCAAGGCATTCTTCAAGGCAGCTGCGGAGATAATGGCAGTCCCATGTTGGTCATCATGCATAACTGGAATATCCAATTCTTCTTTAAGACGTCGTTCAATTTCAAAGGCTTCTGGTGACTTAATATCTTCTAAGTTAATACCTCCAAAAGTAGGAGCAATTGCCTTAACCGTATTAACAAAGGTATCCACATCGGTAGTATTTACCTCAATATCAAATACATCAATATCGGCAAAAATCTTAAAAAGCAATCCCTTTCCTTCCATAACAGGTTTGGCAGCATCAGCACCAATATTCCCTAGTCCCAGTACAGCAGTACCATTGGAAATTACCGCCACAAGGTTTCCCTTATTGGTATATCGGTAAGCATCGTTTTTGTTCTCTTCAATAGCCAAGCATGGCTCAGCTACTCCAGGGGAGTAAGCCAAAGAGAGGTCATACTGAGTTGCATGTTTCTTGGTAGGTACTACGGCTATCTTCCCAGGTTGGGGATACTCATGATAGTCCAATGCATCACTTTTTTTATGATGTTCTTTCATTTATAATTTTTTTTAATTAGTATTTTTTATTTAAAAAAGTTCTTTATTTTACCCAAGAGGCTTGTTTTCCCAAGTAATGCCTCCATCTGTTGGGTAGTATCCATCTGTAGGAGCATATAATGACCATCCAATTTTTTGATTTTCTCCTGTGGTAAGCGCTCAAGGAAAGTCTTATAATCCAAATCTCCTAAATAGTTGAACCCATCCTCACCTCCTTCTGTATCTACCAAAGAGATGCGCCACTGCAAGATATCCTCCTGCTGGAGATCTGTTTTAGTAATATCAATAAAAGGAGGATACTGATAAGGCAATACAGTAGGGACAGTTTTGGTCAGGGTATAGGTACCTATAATTTCTCCTTTATCATTCTGATAGAATATTTGATTAGCAATAAAGATATCCTCATGTTGCTGTTGGCTCTCCACAAAATCACTAAAAGCCTTTACCTTATCCTGAGCTGAGAGTAGGCGACCCACAATTTCTGCATTCAGTGCAATAGGGCGACATACACCAAAGATAAAACTTTCTTCTCGCTCACCTTCATAGCACCTTACTCCAAACTCAATATCTCCTCTATAGTTATAAGTGATATGGTTGGCTTTGTACTCCATGCCTTCTTCATCTATGATATCCACCTGTAGATATATGGCGAGTTTACTCATGAATTCCATTGCTCCAAGCCAATCCCTCTCGGTACTGGGAGTGAAAACACGCACCTCATAAGCGGCAGGTTCTCCTTCCTGATAGCTTACCTCAAAGCCTCGCCCACTAATGCCCTCTTGCCCAAAAAGCATATAGCCAAACTTATTTAAGGGCATTTGCATAACCTCTTTAAAGTTTTCTTCATCTTGGGAAACAACAAATTGTCTGAAATCTCCTCCTGCAACACTTAGAAGCTCTTCTGTACTCATTACCTTAGGAGCTTGTGTGTTTTTGACATAAAAAGTACGACTCATATCTCTAAATTAGTTATTATAGTCAATCATAATAAAATACAAATAGATAGAAAAGTTTTCCCTACCCTATGTGCCAGATACTCATATTTTGCAAATTATTTTGCTTGGCTACAATCGTTATTATATTAAATTAAAGCCATTTCTTACGCTTGAAATAGAGCAGCATAATCACAGAGATAAGCAACATTAACACCCAGCAAGCGGGATATGCCCATGAATAATGGAGCTCAGGCATATACTCAAAATTCATGCCATATACTCCCACAATAAAAGTAAGTGGGATAAAGATTGTAGAAATCAGGGTTAGTAGGCGCATAATATTATTCATTTTATTACTCATCGCCCCCATATAAGTATCGGTAAGTCCCCAGAGGGTATCCCGATAGGTACTAAGGGTTTCTACAATCTGTACAATATGGTCATGCAGGTCACGGAAATATGGCTTTGTTCCTCCTCGAATAAGGTGATGGTTATTCTTTTCTATTCTGGAAATCACTTCACGGGCAGGTACAATAGATTTCTGAAGAAAAGCGGCTTTTTTCTTTAGAACTTGTATTTCAGAAATCATATCCTCACGTGGGTGAGTGATGATCTCATCTTCAATAGCCTCAATGGTATCACTCACTTTATCAAGAATTACCAGATAGTTATCCACAATCGCATCCAAAAGGGCGAAAAGCAAGAAATCCGCTGTATGCTTCCTTATAGCTCCTTCTGCTTCCTGTAGGCGCTTGCGCACAGGATCAAACACATCCCCTCCCTCTGATTCCTGAAAGGTGATAAGGTAGTTCTCTCCTAAGAGTAGGGCTAAGTGCTCAGCAATAAGTTCCTCTCCTTGAAAAAATAGCATCTTTATAATAACCAGTAAGTTATCCTCTAAAAGTTCCACTTTTGGGCGATGTTCTGTATCCAGTACATCCTCCAAGAGCAGTGCATTAAGGTGCGTATAATTACCTATTTTTCGTATTTCCTCAATATTATTAAGCCCATTGATATTTATCCAAGTAATCTTCTCTGGAGTAATAAAAGAGAGTGCTTTCTCACTGGAGAGTACCTTCTGCTTATGGAAAGAACCCTCAGAGAAAGAAATGACTTCTATATCAATTGCCTTTTCTTTTTCGCCAAAATAAACTAAGCTACCTGGAGGCAATCCTATTTTCTTAGCTCTATTAGCTTTCTTCTTTTTGTTACTCACTTCAAGGAATAAATTTAGATAACTAGTAAGTTTGGCACAAAAGTACAACTTTTTACAACAAGAAAAAAATATCTATTGTAATTATTCTTCATGCGTTTCCATCACCTCCTCTATAGCATTGTCAAAGAGGTTGGCAAGAGTAATACCTGCTGCTTTTGCCTGTTGTGGGAGGATACTCGCATTGGAGAGTCCAGGTGTGGTATTCATCTCCAACAAATAAGGTTCTCCCCCTACCAAAATATATTCACTTCGGCTGAAGCCTTTCATCTGCAAAAGGTCATATACTTTAAGAGCAAGGGCTTCTACTTTTTCCTTCTCTTGAGCAGTTAGGCGAGCTGGAGTAATCTCTTTGGACCTACCTTGATACTTGGCTTGATAATCAAAGAAATCATTCTCAGAGACAATCTCAGTAATGGGCAAAACCTTCTTTTTTCCCCGATAAGTAATCACCCCTACAGAAACCTCCGTTCCCTTAAGAAATTCCTCAATGATAATCTCATTATCCACCTCAAAAGCCTTTTCAATAGCATCATCTATATCCTTCTCATTATATGCTTTGTATACACCAAAGCTACTACCCGATCTATTAGCTTTAACAAAACAAGGTAACCCTACTGTTTTTATAATTTCTCGTACGGAGAAATGTTCTCCTTGGTTTAGGTAATATGCTTTAGCACGAGGAATTCCATAGGGGTTCAGCACCGATAGCATATCACGCTTATTAAATGTAAGGGCAGAAGCATACATGCTACAACCCGTAATAGGAATCCCCACAAGGGCAAAGTAGGCTTGTAGGTAGCCATCCTCTCCTGGGGTACCATGAATAGCATTAAAAGCACAATCAAAAGTGATTTTCTTCCCCTTAAGGATTAGGGAAAAATCATTTTTATCTACTACAAACTCTTGATTTTGAGAATCCATATATACCCATTTCTCCTTAGTGATAAGGATGGGATAGGAAGCATATTTACTTTTATCTAAGTGTTCCACTACTGTGGCAGCACTCTTAAGAGATACTTCTGATTCTCGGGAATATCCTCCCATAAGTACAGCGATATTTTTCATTTCGATATTAATTATGATATATTAAACAAATGTTCTGTTCTTGATATAAAAAAGTTTCTATAATGAAGGATAAGAATACCTCCACGAAAGGACATCCATACAAAAAAAGCTACCCAAATCCCTTTAAGTCCCCATTCCAAGAGAAACTCTGTTACATAAAATGTAGGTAAAAAGCCTAAAAAGGTTGCTATGATAAAAGTATTGCGTAATACGATAGTAAGCCCCATTCCTTTATAAATTCCATCAAAGAGAAAGGTGATAGCATTGAGTGGCTGCATGAGAACAACCATCCAAAAAGTTTCAAAAAATAACAACTGAACATCACTATCCTTAGTAAGGAATACCCCCATCTGAAAATAAAAGATAAAGTACAGCATCATAATTAAACTTCCTATTCCCAGAACAATGAAAAACAAATCCCTTACCATATAACGAATAGTTTGGTACTGCCGAGCACTGTATAACCGCCCTGAGAGCACTCCTCCTGCATTACAATAACCATCAAAGAGAAAAACAGAGAAAAGCCATACCTGATTCAATAAGGTGTGGGTAGCCACGATAGTACTATCCTCTCCGCCTCCTAAAATAGTGGCTCTTAGGAAAGAGAAATAAAGCACTGCTTGCAAAAGGGTAGAACGAATAAATAGGTCAAGACTCATTCGTAAATTCTGAAAAAACTTGGGATGTAAGTTCTTTGTTCTGAAAAAGCGGAAAGGAGTCTTCCGATACAGATAGTGCACCGAAACCACCAACATAACTATTTGTGCTAGAAGGCTTGACCATGCCAACCCTTTAATGCCCCAATGAAAAATAAAGACAAAAGTATAATTAAGTGTAATATTAATCATTCCTCCTAATAGACTGATATACATGCTCCAAGAGGTGTTCTGTAAACCTCTGAATATGCTATGGATAGTAAGAGTAAGTAGAATAAAAGGGAAGCCCCATACCCGAATACGAAAATAATCCAAACAGTAGTCCAACAGAATTCCATCTGCCTCATAGAAGTTAACAAGAATGATCTTAGAGGTAAAGAAGGCTACAATGGAACAAAATAAAGAAATTGTCAGAGAAAGGGAGAGTATCTGAGCCACTAAACTCTTTAACTGTGCTACACTCCCTTGACCATAAGCATAAGCCACCTGTGAGGAAATGGCACGACTAATCTGAATAAATATCCATACCAAAGCCGTCAAAAAAGAAGATACAATACCCACTGCCCCTAATACTTCCTTTGTATTGACAGGAATATGCCCTGCCATTACCGTATCAGTAAGGGAAATCACTGGTTCTATCACTCCTGACACAAGGGCAGGTAGTGCCAGACGGTTAATCTCTTTTATGGATATTCGGCTCAAAAAATGATGATTGCTAATTACTTTATAAAGCTCTGCAAAAGTACATTATTTTTCAGAACATACCAAAAGAAGTCAAAAAAAGAAATCTTTAGTGATTTTCTTAGAAAACTCAGTCTTACAAAAAAAGTAGAGTCATTGAGTTATTTTTAATATGTATGCTTTAATTTATAAAATTTTCTAAATAATAGAAATTAATTGTTATTTATCAAAAATAATTCACATATTAATCGCTAATTTGTTAAAAATAAATATTTTTTATCTTATCTCTTTTTCTTTTCAAAAAATATTGTATTTTTGTGGAGGTAAATATTAAAAATTTGTATTATGAAGAACATAGCAAAACTAACTTTTGAAGGGAAAGAATATGAGCTTCCCATTGTAGTAGGAACTGAAGGAGAAAAGGCTATTAACATTGAAAAATTACGCTCCCTCACTGGGCTGATTACCTTGGATTCTGGCTACAAGAATACAGGTTCCTGCAAGAGTGCCATTACCTTCTTGGACGGAGAAAAAGGAATTCTCCGCTATCGTGGTTATAACATAGAGGATTTGGCAGCCAAGGCGGAGTTCTTGGAGGTAGCTTATCTGCTTATCTTCGGAGAACTTCCTACCGTAGAAGAGTATGACAAATTCAAGAAAACCATTCACAAATACACCTTGGTGCATGAGGAAATGCGCCAAATACTCAATGGTTTCCCTAAGGCTGCCCACCCTATGGGAGTACTCTCAGCGGCTACCAGTGCGCTAACGGCTTTCAATCCTATCCCTGTAAATGTACATTGTGAAAAAGACGTATATGAAGCAGTGTGTAAGGCAATTGCCAAAGTAACCATTATCGCCACTTGGGTATATCGTAGGCGTGAGGGATTACCGCTCAACTACTACAATAATGAATTGGGCTATATAGAGAATATCCTACAATTGTTCTTCTCTATTCCTACCGAAAAGTACGAAATCAATCCTACGATTGTCTCCGCACTGAACAAGTTACTGATTCTCCATGGCGACCACGAGCAAAACTGCTCCACCTCTACTGTGCGCTTGGTAGGTTCTTCCGAGGCGGGTCTTTTCGCAAGTATCTCCTCTGGGGTATCTGCTCTTTGGGGGCGCTTACATGGTGGTGCCAACCAAGCCGTAATTGAGATGCTCGAAGAGATTCATAGCGATGGGGGTGATGTGGATAAGTTCATCCGTCGTGCCAAAGACAAAGATGATCCATTCCGCCTTATGGGATTCGGACACCGTGTGTATAAGAACTTTGACCCTCGTGCCACTATCATCAAGGTGGCTGCCGATGATGTGCTCAATGCCTTGGGCATAGACGAACCTATCTTCGCTATTGCTAAGCACTTAGAAAAAGTGGCTTTGGAGGATGAATACTTCAAAGTACGTAACCTCTACCCTAATGTGGATTTTTACTCAGGCATTATCTATAAGGCATTGGGTATGCATTTGGAAATGTTCACCGTACTCTTTGCTATTGGACGCCTACCTGGCTGGATTGCACAATGGAAAGAAATGCGCCAAGGCGGAGAGCCTATCGGTCGCCCACGCCAAATATATGTAGGAGCCACCCAGCGTCCGTTTGTGGAACTTAACAAGAGATAGTTATGAAAAACATTGTATATACCAAAACAGACGAGGCACCTTTTCTGGCAACTCATTCGCTACTGCCTATTATTCAGCGCTTTTGTACTTCTTCGGGAGTGGAATTTGTGTTAAAGGACATTTCCTTAGCAGGACGTATCTTGGCTGCTTTCCCTGAACGACTCTCTAAGGAACAACAGGTGGAAGATGCATTAGCCGAGTTGGGGTACTTAGCCACTACCCCTGAAGCTAATATCATCAAATTGCCCAATATCAGTGCCTCTGTGCCTCAGCTCAAGGCGGCCATTGCCGAATTACAGAAACAGGGCTATCCCTTACCCGATTATCCAGAAGCACCCGCCACTGAGGAAGAAAAAGAGATCAAAGCGCGTTACGACAAGGTCAAAGGAAGTGCAGTAAACCCTGTCCTTAGAGAAGGTAACTCCGACCGACGTGCTCCTAAGGCTGTCAAAGCCTATGCCAAAGCCCACCCCCATACTATGGGGGCTTGGAGTAAGGATTCCAAAACCGCAGTGGCTACCATGGACGAAGGGGATTTCTATCATAATGAACAGTCGGTAACGCTCAAAGCAGCCGACACCGTACGTATAGAACTACTCACTACCTCTGGTAAAACCCAACCGCTCAAGGACAACCTCCCTCTACAAGAAGGAGAGATTATTGACGCTACGGTAATGAGCCGAAAGGCCTTACTGGATTTCTATAAAAAGCAGTTTGCCCGTGCTAAGGAGCTAGGGGTATTGCTCTCTTTGCACCTGAAAGCCACTATGATGAAGGTCTCCGACCCTATTCTCTTTGGCTATGCTGTGGAAACTTTCTTTGAGCCTCTTCTTAGCAAATATGCCGATACCTTCAAGCGCTTAGGGGTGAACACGCGCAATGGCTTCTCCGATGTCTTAGACAGAATAAGCTCCCTCCCCGATGCCGAAAGAGCTGCTATTGAAAAAGATATAGAAAAGGTATTCACCGAAGCGCCCGCTGTGGCCATGGTCAATTCCGACAAGGGCATCACCAACCTACACTTCCCTAACGATGTCATCGTAGATGCTTCCATGCCTGCCATGATTCGCAATTCAGGAAAAATGTGGAACGCCAAAGGGGAAACCCAAGATACCCTCGCCGTACTACCCGACAGTAGTTATGCAGGGGTATATCAGGTTGTGATAGACTTCTGCAAAGAATATGGAGCTTTCGACCCTACCACTATGGGTTCCGTGCCCAATGTAGGTCTCATGGCACAGAAAGCTGAGGAATATGGCTCCCATGACAAGACTTTCGAAGTGCCTGAAGACGGCGAAATACGCGTAGTAGGGGCACATGGCAAGGTATATCTCTCTCACCAAGTAGAACGAGGCGACATTTGGCGTATGTGCCAAGTGAAAGATGCGCCCGTACAGGACTGGGTAAAGCTCGCCATAAGCCGTGCAAGAGCCACAGGTGCTCCTGCTGTCTTCTGGCTGGATACCCTCCGCCCTCACGACCACGAACTTATCAAGAAAGTTGGTCGCTATCTGAATGACTACGACACCGAAGGATTGGAAATCCATATCCTCTCCCCCGAAGAGGCTACCCTTTTCTCCCTCAAGCGAGCTAAAAAGGGATTGGATACCATCTCCGTTACTGGTAATGTCTTGCGCGACTACCTCACCGACTTATTCCCAATCTTGGAACTCGGTACCAGTGCCAAAGTGCTTTCCATTGTCCCCTTAATGAACGGTGGCGGACTCTTTGAAACAGGTGCGGGAGGTTCTGCTCCTAAACTGGCCGAACAGCTCTTCCAAGAAAATCACTTGCGTTGGGATTCCCTTGGGGAGTTCCTCGCCTTGGGTGCTTCCTTAGAGCACTTTGCACAAACCTACAAAAACCCGAAGGCACAAACACTTGCCGATGCTTTGGACGTAGCTGTAGGTAAAGTCCTTGAAGAAGGCAAATCTCCCCAATCCAAGGTAGGCACCTTGGACAACCGTGGCAGCCATTTCTTCTTGGCGCGCTACTGGGCTGAGGCTTTAGCCGCACAAACCCAAGACAGTGCTCTCGCCCAAGAATTTGCACCCATTGCCAAAGCCTTGGCCGATAATGAGGCACAAATCTTAAGCGAACTTATGCAGGTGCAAGGAAAGCCTGTAGATATACAAGGCTACTATCACCCCAACGAAGCACTAACCTTCGAGGTGATGCGCCCTAGTAAAACATTTAATTCAATTATTAATAATTAAATGGTTAGTGGTTAGTGGTTAGTGATTAGTCTTTAGTGACTAGCCTCTAACCACTAACAACTCAAAATTCATAACTCATAACTTAAAACTAACAACGTATGGCATTTGATATTGAAATGATAAAAAAGGTATACGACCGTATGCCTGAGCGAGTAGATAAGGCGCGTAGCATCGTAGGCCGCCCCCTTACCCTCGCTGAAAAAATCCTTTATGCACACCTTTGGGAAGGAACACCTACCCAGGCCTTTGCACGAGGAAAAGATTATGTGGATTTCGCCCCTGACCGCATCGCTTGTCAGGACGCCACCGCTCAAATGGCACTCTTGCAGTTCATGCACGCTGGCAAATCCAAAGTAGCTGTACCTACAACCGTACACTGCGACCACCTTATCCAAGCCAAAGAAGGTGCCGAAATAGACCTTAAAGTGGCTACCGAACAGTCCAAAGAGGTTTTTGATTTCCTTTCCTCTGTATCTAACAAATATGGGATTGGTTTCTGGAAGCCTGGGGCTGGAATTATCCACCAGATTGTCTTGGAAAACTATGCCTTCCCTGGGGGAATGATGATTGGTACTGACTCCCACACCGTCAATGCTGGCGGATTAGGTATGATTGCCATAGGTGTCGGAGGTGCCGATGCGGTAGATGTGATGGCAGGTATGGCTTGGGAGCTAAAATTCCCTAAGCTCATCGGGGTCAAACTCACCGGTAAGCTCAACGGATGGACTGCCCCCAAGGACGTAATCCTCAAAGTAGCTGATATCCTTACTGTGAAGGGGGGTACAGGTGCTATTGTGGAATACTTTGGCGAAGGTGCTCAATCTCTCTCTTGTACTGGTAAGGGTACAATCTGTAACATGGGGGCTGAGATAGGAGCTACAACCTCTACCTTTGGCTACGATGAGTCCATGCGCCGCTACCTCAAGGCTACTGGCCGTGAGGATGTTGTTGCTGCTGCCGACAAAATAGCTACCTACCTGACCGCTGACCCTGAAGTATATGCCGAACCTGAGAAATATTTTGACCAACTCATTGAGATCAACCTCTCCGAGCTAGAACCTTATATCAATGGGCCTTTCACTCCTGACCGTGGTACGCCTGTAAGCAAGATGAAGGAAGTAGCCCGCGCCAATGATTGGCCTCTCAAAGTGGAATGGGGTCTTATTGGTTCTTGTACCAACTCCTCCTATGAGGATTTGAGCCGCGCTGTATCAGTGATTAAGCAAGCCATTGAGTTGGGCGTTACCCCTAAGGCTTCCTTTGGTATCAACCCAGGCTCCGAACAGATTCGTTACACCATTGAGCGCGATGGTATCATAGATACTTTCAAACAACTCAGCACCAAGGTATTTACCAACGCTTGCGGCCCTTGTATCGGTCAGTGGGACAGAGAAGGAGCAGAAAAACAAGAGAAAAACACCATTGTACACTCCTTCAACCGTAACTTCTCCAAGCGTGCCGACGGAAACCCTAATACCCATGCCTTTGTAACCTCCCCTGAAATGGTAGCTATGCTAGCCATTGCAGGTCGCTTAGACTTCAACCCTCTTACCGATACCCTTATCAACGACAAGGGCGAAGAGGTAAGGTTCAAACCTCCTTACGGAGAAGAACTCCCAACCAAAGGATTTGCCGTAGATGAACCTGGTTATCAGGCACCTGCCAAAGATGGTAGTAATGTAGAAGTCGTGGTATCCCCTACCTCCAACCGCCTACAACTCTTGGAACCTTTCGCCCCTTGGGACGGAAAGAATATCACTGGGGCTAAACTGCTCATCAAAGCACAAGGCAAATGTACTACCGACCATATCTCCATGGCAGGGCCTTGGTTGCGCTTTCGTGGGCACTTGGACAATATCTCCAATAATATGCTCATCGGGGCTGTGAATGCCTTCAATGGCAAGACCAACAGTGTCAAAAATCAGCTCACAGGTGCGTATGACGAAGTGCCTAAGGTACAACGTGCCTACAAGGCTGCTGGGGTTCCTTCTATCGTAGTGGGCGATCAGAACTATGGGGAAGGTTCCTCTCGCGAACATGCAGCTATGGAACCACGCCACTTAGGAGTAAAGGCTGTTTTGGTTAAGTCCTTTGCGCGTATCCATGAAACCAACCTCAAAAAGCAAGGTATGCTTGCCCTAACCTTTGCCAACGAGGCCGATTATGACAAGATCCAAGAAGATGATACTATCAACTTCCTTGACCTCACCGACTTTGCACCCAACAAACCCCTACACTTGGAGTTTGTTCACAAGGACGGCAGCAAGGATGTCATCACCTGCAACCATACCTACAACGCCTCTCAAATAGAGTGGTTTAAGGCTGGTAGCGCATTGAATCTTATTGCTAAGAATAAGTAGCATTAATCTGAGTATATAGACGAAAAGTAAAATAGAAGAGAGGCTACCCTTTTCGGACAGCCTCTTTTTTATTTTTGATAAAAACGCACCCAGTCTACATACATTCTTACTGGCTTAGTAAAAGGTTTTACTTTACCTACCCATTTACCTCCTAATTGCATATCGATGCGCAACATATAGGGACGGGCAAAGGGGAATTGCCCCTCACTTTCCTTCTCGGGTACACGTATATAGCTAAATGTTTGTTTGCCATTTACATAAAAACGTACCTCATCAGTGTCAAGCTCTACGGCATAGACGTTATAATCATCAGGGTTAATAGGAGCTGTAGCAGTGCTTTTTGGGGTTCGCTTGGTAGGATCTTTTTTACCCGCTTGTGTGTAAGTGGAGTGTACGGTATGGTGTACAAAGGGCTCATAATTGAGCCGTTCTACGATGTCTATCTCACCTCCTGTAGGCCAAGGGGCATTGGGTACCATCCAGATAGAAGGCCAGGCTCCTTGAGTAGCTTCGAGTTTGCAACGGATCTCTAATCGTCCTTTTTCAAAATACTTCTTCCCTTTAGTAGAAACACCTCCTGTGATGTATTCCGATTTGTCTTTAGCGGGGTCAGTACTGGGTTTACCTAAGAGGATAAGATTACCGTCTTTAATTTCAAATAAACTTGGGTCTTGGCTCATTGTTTTGCACCAATCAGCATCTGACTTTGGGCAACCCCATATTTTTGACCATATATTGGTAGAGAAAATATCGTCGCGATTAAAATCATCTTCCCAAACTAATTTCCATCCTTCTTTTTGCTTAGAAGGCTCCTCCTTTTGCTTAGAAGGTTCTTCCTTTTCTTGCTGAGAGCATCCTATAGTGATGCTGAGAGCACATAGAATAATAAATAAATTTTTCATGATATGTTATATTATTTTTAAATAAGGCTGTTTAAACTTTTCAAATAAAGTAAAAGTTCCTAAAAATTAGTAATTTTGTGTTTGGAAAAAAGAACACTAAAAATTAGGAACTTTGGGCAAAGATACAGAAGCTGTTTAAACTTTTTTAGAGAAGTAAAAGTTCCCAAAAATTAGTAATTTTGTGTTTGAAAAAAAGAACACTAAAATTCAGGAACTTTGGGCAAAGATACAATAAATAATTGGATTATTCCTTTTTTAAGTGTAGGAAAAAGAGGATTTAAAAGTAATTTTGATTTAGCTTCAATATTTTTATTGATAATCACGAGGTTAAAAACAGGAACACAATGGAGGGAATCATAATGATTTATATGAAATAGAAGAGGTATTAAAGGAGATTTTAGGATTTTTAGAAGAAGCAGATATAGAATGTAAAGGAATGTTTTTCAATGTAGATGCAGGATTTAACAGTAAATCTCTTAGAGAATTTTTAGAAAGAAAAAAATTATAGCTAACGTCAAACCTCATCCTCAAAATGGAGAGCAACCAGATGTTTATTTTGATGAGGAATTATGCAAAAACAGATTTAAAATTGGGCAATCAAATGGTTAGCCTTACGAATATAAAGAATTTATAATTGAGGTATGGATATTTAAACATAACTTGGATTGGAATGCTTCTATTGGAATTTATATCCAAGTTCCTCAAAAAGGTATAAACACGTTTAATATCAAAACACAAAGGTATAAAAGTATTTTAAAGATTCCTCTGCTGATGCATTTCTTGCAACTCACACTTCTCCTTTTTTTACCTAATTTCCAAATTTGCTCATTTGTGAATTATATACTACCTTTGCACTCTAATAATTAAGTGCCCTTGTGGCTCGCACTATGACCTATAATCACAAAGAAATAGAAGCCTTTTGGCAAGAATATTGGGCTAAACACCAAACTTTCAAAGCCCAAAATAACAGCACTAAACCTAAGTACTACGTGCTCGATATGTTCCCTTACCCCTCAGGAGCGGGCTTACACGTAGGACATCCGCTGGGGTATATCGCCAGCGATATTGTAGCGCGCTACAAGCGTCACAAAGGCTTTAATGTATTGCACCCTCAGGGTTATGATAGCTTCGGTCTGCCTGCCGAGCAATACGCTATCCAAACAGGGCAACACCCTGCCCTCACTACGGCACAGAATATCGCCCGTTACCGCGAACAATTAGATAAAATGGGCTTTTCTTTTGATTGGAGTCGCGAAGTAAAGACCTCCGATCCCGATTACTATCGTCATACCCAGTGGATATTCATACAGTTGTTCAACTCGTGGTATAACAACGCAACCGACAAGGCAGAGCCTATCGAAACGCTTATCGCTCTCTTTGAAACAGAAGGCAATAGCAAGGTAAATGCTGCCTGTGACGACGATACCCCAACCTTCACTGCTGCCCAATGGCACGCAATGACAGCTGAAAGCAAACAACGTCATTTACTAAAATACCGACTTACCTACTTGGCAGAAACCGAAGTAAACTGGTGCCCTGCCTTAGGAACTGTACTCGCCAACGATGAAATCGTGAATGGCGTATCTGAACGTGGGGGTCACCCAGTGATTCGCAAAAAGATGACTCAATGGAGTATGCGCATCACCGCATACTCCGAACGCCTCTTGCAAGGTTTAGACACCATCGATTGGAGTGAGAGCATCAAAGAAAGTCAACGCAACTGGATAGGAAAATCAGTAGGAGCCTCTATCGACTTTGTGCTCGCCTCTGGCGAGCACAAAGTCGAGGTCTTCACCACTCGCCCCGACACCCTTTTCGGCGTTACTTACTTTACCCTTGCCCCCGAGTACCCCTTAGTATTGCAAATTACTACTGAGGAACAACGCGCTGAGGTAGAAGCCTACATCGCTGCTACTGCCAAACGTTCAGAGCGCGACCGTATGGCCGATACCAAAACCGTATCAGGAGCTTTCACAGGGGCGTATGCCGTGCACCCACTTACCGGCAAGCAAATCCCTATTTGGATAGGCGATTATGTATTGGCTAGCTATGGTACGGGTGCTGTAATGGCAGTGCCTGCTGGTGACGACCGCGATTATGCCTTTGCCAAACACTTCAAGGGCGCCAAAGGAATGCCTGAAGTGATTAACATCTTCGATAAAGATATTTCGGAAAACGCCTTTACCGACAAAGAGGGAATGACTTACCAAAATTCGGATTTCCTCAATGGTTGCAATAACTTTGACGAAGCGGTTGACAAAGTGTTAGCTGCCTTAGAAGCCAAAGGAGCAGGCAAAGCCAAAGTGAATTACCGCCTTCGCGATGCTGTCTTCTCACGTCAGCGTTATTGGGGCGAACCTTTCCCAGTATACTATGAAAACGGCTTGCCACAGATGATAGGCGAGGAGTACCTCCCTATTCTCCTACCCGAAGTAGAGAAATACCTCCCTACTGAAGAGGGAAACCCACCATTGGGCAACGCGACCACTTGGGCGTGGGATACCATAAACCATAAGGTAGTGAGCAACGATCTTATTGATAACCAAACCGTATTCCCGTTAGAACTCAATACAATGCCAGGTTGGGCGGGCTCTTCTTGGTATTGGTTAGAATATATGATGGAAAAAGGCGCACGTGAAACCTTCCCTACCAAAGCCGTAGTAGATTATTGGCAAAACGTAGACCTATACGTAGGAGGTAGCGAACACGCTACCGGGCATCTCTTGTACTCTCGCTTCTGGAACAAATTCCTCAAAGACCGCGGTTTTGCCCCCACTGAAGAACCATTTAAAAAACTCATCAATCAGGGTATGATATTAGGAATGAGTGCCTTTGCGTATCGCTTAGAGGGCACCAATACCTTTGTTTCTAAAAATCAAGTAAAAGGACAATCAGTACAACCTATTCACGTAGATGTTTCTCTCTTAAAAGATACTTCCGATGAATTAGACATTCAGAAATTCAAGGCGTGGCGTAAAGAATTTGCTAACGCGGAATTTATTTTAGAAGAAGACGGCAAGTATATTACAGGTCGCGAGGTAGAAAAAATGTCTAAATCCAAATACAACGTGGTAAACCCTGATGATATTTGCGAGCAATATGGTGCTGATACTTTGCGTCTCTACGAAATGTTCTTAGGACCTTTGGAACAAGCCAAACCTTGGAACACAGCAGGTATTTCGGGGGTATATAACTTCTTGCGCAAGCTATGGCGTTTGTATTTCAATGATAATGGCTGGCAAGTAACCGATGAAGCCCCTACGCCCGAGATGCTCAAAGCCCTGCATAAAACCATCAAAAAGGTAAATGAAGATATCGAGAATTTCTCATTCAATACCTCGGTGAGTCAGTTTATGATATGCGTGAATGAGTTATCAACACTAAAATGCCACCATAGAGACGTTTTAACACCTCTTGCGGTGCTGGTAGCTCCCTTCGCTCCGCATATCGCCGAAGAGCTCTGGAAAAGGCTCGGAAATAGCGAAAGTGTAACTTATGCACCTTATCCCGTACACGAGGATAAGTATTTGCAAGAGGACAGCAAGGAATATCCTGTATCATTCAACGGGAAAGTACGCTTCAAACGCGCTTATGCTACCAGTATGACTCCTGCCGAGATAGAGCAAGCTATCCTCGCCGATCCTCAAACTGCAGAACAGCTACAAGGCAACACCCCTAAAAAGGTAATTGTAGTGCCTAATAGGATTATCAATATTGTAATGTAATAATACAAAGAGGCTTCTCCTCAGTGGGAGAAGCCTCTTTTTTTGTTGTAGTCCTATTATTGAGGGTTTAAAAAATAAAACTTCGCTCTGAATTAAAATAAAAGTATATATACAATGAATTCCATAATCATTCTCATATTCGTGCTTGTATTTGTTTCGGTATATTTTATTGTACAGTACAAAAGTAATTTCGAAAAACGCTTAGCCTATCATACTCCCCGACTTCTTTCCCCCGAACGACAGGAATATATCAGAGGGGCAGAGCGATATATCAAAAAAGCGAGCGTAGTTATAGGCTTGTTTGTTAGCTTTCCGTTAATGGTTGTATGCGCTTTTCTATTAGCTGATGTTGGTATTCCTATCATTTTTCTTCTTCTAATTTTTCTAATAGCAATAGAGTGTTTGGCTATTTATTTACTATATAGTATTTTAAAAAGAAATATAAAAAACCAGCAAGCACTCTTAGAACAAATGAGTGATAGCGACTTTCGACTATTGCAGAGTGTACAAAAAGAATTATTTCTCTTCAAATACTTTCCTCCTTTTATACTTTGCAAAGGTAAGTTGTACTTATTTACTTCTCTTACTGTCGAGGAGGTTGATCCTACAGAAATAAAAGAAATAAGTTTTGTTTATGCTAAAGGAGGAAGGCTAATTGTACGTATCAAATCAACAAAATCTACTTCAATTGTGATGTATAGGAATATATATCTTCTTTTGGTAGAGATTATCGAGAAATACAATCCTAATGCTCAAATAAAAACTTTAGAATAACCTATTAACTAAACAGAAAAATGAAAGATACTATCATTATCCCTTTTAGTAGAAAGAAAAAGCAAAAAAATCAAATGTATCTTGGTTTTTTTCTGCTTTTGTTGTTAGGAATTATAGTTTCTATCATATCTATTGGTGATATCAATTGGTTCGTTTTAGGAGTAGTTATTGCTATTTTTGCTGTCGGAGTGACTGTTTTCATTAGAAAAAGAATAGAAATTTCTATTCTTAATAAGAAAAATGAAGGACTTGAACTCACTCCAGAATATTTAAAAAACAATACGTCAATTTATCATAATGTAATAGGTGAAATTCCTTGGATTGAAATAGACTCCATACATCGTATGTCTCAACTTACCTATAAAGGGATACTTCGCTTGAAGCTCAAGTCCCCTGAAAAATATGCAGCTAAAATTAACAATAGAGAGGAGACTTCCTCAGTATATTGGGGAATTTTGATAGATAACAACGAACTGGATATTACTTTTGAGGAATTAGAAAGGCTTATCAATGAGTATTTTGCTAAATACGGCAATTCTTAACTCTTACTTAAAATTATGGACACAGTTTACATTATCTGTTTGGCACCCTTAGTGATTTTTATAGATATCTTTCTGTACCTTACGATAGTGCGAAAAAATGCCTTTGAAGAGCGATTAGCTCTTTATCTCCCTCAGCACCAACTGTCGCAAAAGCGAGAGGCTTATTTGAAAGAGGTGCGTAAGTTCCATTTGTGGGTTACTGGCATTATTATCGTGATATTTACAGCGCCTTTATTCATCTATCTTATAGTGATGATACAAGAGATAGGTATAACAGCAGCCTTGTATTCGCTATTTTTCAATCAAATGGAATGAATAACCTTACTATTTACCTTATTGTTTTTTTGGTATATTGGCTTCTTTCTTACGTGTTCAAGCGCAATGAAAAAGCCCTGTGTATGCTAGTGGAGCAAATGAGTGATAGTGATTTTGAACTATTGCTAAAAGTGAAAGACTGTCTGTCATTGGACAACAAGTACAGTCCACCGTTTGTGTTGTGCAGCCATCAGTTGTACCTTTTTCCTTTCTTTACAATTCGCGAGATTGACCCCACTAAAATTACCGATATGAAATGTAATTGGGGTTGGGGTCGTGGCAGGAATAGTGTGTTTGTACAAATCAAATTGTCGAAGAAAATTATTGGAATTATAATGCCAGAGAAGGCATTTCCTTACTTTCAAAAGGTTGTTGAAAAATATACAAAACTAAAAATCTAATCTTATTTCTCAGAATAACATATTAAATAAATAGAAAAATGAAAGATACTATCATCATTCCGTTCAGCAAAAAGAAAATGCTGAAACTCACAGGCATCTATGCTCTTGTAATGCTTGGTATAGCAGGTTTTATTGCTCTTATTTTATCAGCTGATACCCTAAATCTATACTATTTAGCATTCTTTTTAGTTTTATTGATAGTTGCCATTATTCTCTTTTTTATGGGGATAAAAGCACTATTATCGTTAAAGAGAAGCAAAGGAGGTGTAATACTCACTCCTGAGTACCTCAAAAGCAATGTGAATCTTGTAGGTAAATGGGTAGGTGAAATTCCTTGGAGCGAAATAGCTGCTATAGGCAGAATGAAATTCTACGGAATACACATCCATATCAAACTCAAACACCCTGAAAGCTACTTGAGCAAAATCAAAAGTAAAGAGATAAAGAATAGGTTTGAAGGAATTCAAATCGACAATAGTGAATTGGATATTACTTTTGAGGAATTAGAAAGGCTTATCAATGAGTATTTTGCTAAATATGGTAATTCTTAACTCTTATCTAAAAAAAATGGACATAATTTACATTATCTGGTTCGCACCCTTATTTCTTTTTTTATTTGTGCTTTTCTATTTTGTAGTAGTACGCAAAAATGATTTTGAAAAACGCATCGATATTTTTTACCCTTATCGCCAGCTATCACAAAAACGTGAAGTCTATATGCAGAAAGTTAGTAAAAATAATCATATAATGTTCGCTCTGCTTTTACTACCTTTCTTCATTTTAGTCTATGTATTGTTAAAAGATAACTATCAAGAAATAAGCAAAACTGATACCTCATTTTCTAATGAGAACTTGATGACAATACTAGTCACTTTACTGCCCCTTTTCGTGGGGTATTGTATCCTTTTTTATATACAGAAACGCAGTAAAAAAGCCAAACGTATGCTTTTAGAACAAATGAGTGATTCCGATTTCGAACTACTCCTCAAAATAAGAGACAATTTCTCTTTTCCCTACAAATATGCCCCACCTTTTATGTTGTGTAACAATCACTTATATATTTTTCTTTTTCATACGATTAAAGAAATTGTCCCTACCCAAATTACCTCAGTAAAATGGTATAGTACTAAACATGGGTTTTTAGTACGTATTAAAGATCCTAAAGCTAAAGTTACCGTTTTTAGTATATCTAAAAGTGCATTACCTCTCTTTTTACAAATTGTAGAACAATATACAAAACTCAAATTCAATTATTAACTAAGTAAAAAACCAAGAAATTCTCCTATTAAAAAACAAAACCTCATTTTATAGTAACTATGTACATAATTTACATTATCTGTTTGGCACCCTTAGTGATTTTTATAGGTATCTTTCTGTACCTTACGATAGTGCGAAAAAATGCCTTTGAAGAGCGCTTGGCACTTTATCGCCCTCAGCACCAGCTGTCGCAAAAACGGGAGGCTTATTTGAAAGGGGTGCACAAGTTCCGTTTGTGGGTTACTGGCATTATTATCGTAATGTTTACAGCGCCTTTATTTATCTATCTTATAGTGATGATACAGGAAGTAGGTATAATAACTGCGTTACATTCGCTATTTTTTAATCAAATGAAGTGGGTAATCCCTTTTATTTACTTTGTTGCTTTTTTAGTGTATTGGCTTCTTTCTTATGTGTTCAAGCGCAACGAAAAAGCCTTGTGTATGCTGGTAGAGCAAATGAGCGATAGTGATTTTGAGTTGCTCCTCAAAATAAAAGACAGTTTGCCTTTTATCAGTAAGTATAATCCTTCATTTGTGTTGCGTAATGATCAGTTGTACATATTCCTTTTCTTTGCTATTCGAGAAATTGACCCTACCAAAATAACCTCAATCAATTGGAGTAGTGGTAAGAATGGCATTTTTGTACAACTTAAAACCTCTAAAAACATGATTTTCACCCTATCTCGCGGAGAATTTCCTTATTTTAAAGAGATCATTAAAAAATATAATCCCACACTAATAACTCCATGATGAACATATATATTCCCATTTTAATAAGTACTCTTCCCTTCTATGCCGTTATGGGAGTACTCTTTTACTTTGCTGCTGTTCGAAAAAATACCTTTGAAGAACGTGTGGCTCACTACATACCTTATCATGCTTTAGATAACGAACGAAGGCAGTATATAGAGAAAGTAGAGAAATACAAACGGTACATCTGTATAGGGATGGGCATTTTCCTAAGCCTTGTGCTTGTAGCCCCTCTTATTCCTCTTTTTGTGATGACCTTCCAGCAAGAAGTCAACCTTGGTGGGACAGAGGAACTCTCTTTGCTCTTCATCCCCCTTTCTTTTATTCTTTTGGTATATTACCTATTGAGCTATGTAGTAAAGAGAAATGCCCAAGCTCAGCACCTACTTCTTGAAGAGATGAGTGATCATGATTTTGCCTATTTATTGAAAATGCAGAAAAACCTACCTTGGCTAAGAAAATATTTTCCTTTTTTTATACTCTGTAAAGGAAAACTATATTTTCTAACTTTTTTCACCATTCGGGAGGTGGATCCTAAGAAAGTAGAAAAAATACGCTCTTGGTACTCCAAAGGAAATAGAACTGTTCTTATAAGATATCCCAAAAGGTTTATCACTAGTATGACAGAAAGGGTATATCCTCATCTGGAAACCCTCATTAAAAAATACAACCCTATAGCTGATATAAAATCCTAAATCAATGCAAGCAAAAATCATGGTACTAAACAAGCTCCTCGCCCATTATGGCAAGCAAAATTGGTGGAACCATCCTAATCGTCTATCCGACTGGATTTCTATGATTCTCATCCAGCAGACTACGCAACAGAATGCCGAGCGAGCCCTTGCAAATCTTGAAGGTAAGCTCTCAGTAGCCATTTTACATACAATGGAAGAAGAGGAGCTGCAAGTTCTTATCCGTCCTGCGGGTTTTTACAAACAGAAGAGTACCTATATCAAAGCCTTGATGGCTTGGTATGTCTCGCATGGAGCTTCCTTAGAAAAGTTCACAGCTATTCCTACTGAATCACTTCGCACAGAACTCCTTTCTATCAAAGGAATAGGTGAAGAGACTGCCGATGCAATGTTGTTGTATATCTTTGGTAGAAATGTCTTCATTGCTGACCAATATGCCTTGCGCCTCTTTAATCGTTTAGGGCTTACCACAGCTACCACCTACAAGGCTCTACGTGAAGAGTGTATGCCCTTAGTTGCGGATATTTCTTTAGAAACTTGCCAAGAGTGGCATGCTGTGATAGATGAACATGGCAAAGCCTACCGACGAGGCAATACCGATGAGCGTTGGCTTTTACAGTAGGCTTAATGTTTTGGGTGGAGAATGTACTACTCCCTTATAATTTTAATGTTTTTATCTCCAAACTTCTCTGAGAGCCACCTTTGAAGTTTATCCGTATCTATTTCCTTAACTACTTCTTTTCCTTTTATACTTTCCTTTACAGGTTCATAGAGCATCACTGTAGTTGTACCAATGGTATCTTTTTTCGAGAAACTATTGAGTTTCCCAAAATAGAAATTTTTAATATTAGGAAAGAGGATTTTTATTTCTTGGGCAAATTTATTATCCTCCATCTTATACTTTTCTAATTCTTCTGTAAGATATTTAATCTTCACATCCTTATTGGAGAGAGAAGCTTTATTCTTGTTAATTTCTGATAGTATTTCAGCACTGATATCCGATTCCTTTTGACGAATAACAAGATCAGTATTGAGTATATTGAAGTTTTTTAGGTTATTCTGTAAGTTCTTCAGTTCCTCATCTGTGAATTTCTTATCCAGAAAAGCCAATTCAATAGTTTTAGGAGTTGAATTATAATGTATTCTTTTATAAATAATCGTATATCCGTTATTTTCAAATTCAGCAGTAATAAAATGGGTTACGTTCTCATGGAAATTTTTTTCCTGGAAAAGGCTATATGCCAAATACAAACTGGGAGTAATAATCAGTATTACCAATGAGGTAATGACATAACGCAGACGCTTGTTGAGAGCTTCGTTTCCTGTATTCTTTGGTGTATATTTAAGATATTTGATAATCAAGAACGTAGCAATTCCTATAAAAAAGCAATTGATACTATATAAATAAAAAGCCCCTAAAAAATATGTAAAATTAGCTGTTGCCAATCCAAATCCTGCTGTACAGAGTGGGGGCATTAAAGCCGTAGCAATGGCTACTCCTGGAATAGGATTTCCTTTCTCCTGACGGGTAAGCGAGATGGCTCCCACCACCCCACCAAAGAAGGCAATCAGTACATCATAGATAGTAGGTGAGGTGCGTGCTAATAACTCAGATTGTACATCCTTGAACGGACTTATATAGAAGTAGACAAAAGAAACTAATAAGCTTACGAAGGTAGCAATCAACAGGCTGCGACCTGTATTCTTTAGAAGTTCAAAATCATAGGTAGCCAAAGCAAAACCTGCTCCTACAATAGGTCCCATAAGGGGAGAAATAAGCATCGCTCCTATAATCACTGCAGTAGAATTGACATTCAATCCAATAGAGGCAATGAGAATAGCACAAGCCAAAATCCATAAATTAGCACCACGAAAAGAAATATTACTAAGAATATCCTCTATTACCTTTTCTTTTTTCTCCTCTCCTTGATGCAAATTAAGAAGGTTTTTTAGAAAACTCATTATATTAATTAGTGTTTATGGAGACAAAGATAATTAATTATTACTTATTAACTCATGTCGTTGATAAAAATTTAACAAAAATATCTATTACTGAATGTCCCTTCGTTCCCTTCCATAGAGGATACAGATAATAAAGTACCTAAATCACTATAAAAACACAGGAAAAGGAATATATTTTTCTTAATGATTTCATTGGCAAAAGGAGGAACTATATATTTTTTCCTTACCTTTGCATTTTATTTAATGATATGAATCCTCCTATTACTGATTATTTAGCCTTGGGAAGGCAGTTGCGTTGTCCTGAGGGAACTCTTGCTCAGGAGATTGGGGACTACCTTTTTGTTTCCAACCGAAATATGATTGAAAAGACCATAGATACTCTTGCGTTAGCGCAAGATGACCATGTATTGGAAATAGGCTTTGGTAACGGTAAGCATCTGCCCTATCTCTTCTGTAAAGCTAAGGATATACACTATACAGGCGTGGAGCTTTCCGCTGAGATGATAAGGCAAGCTAAAGCCAATAACAATGTCTTCATAAGGCAGAAAAGAGCTGTTTTTTTGAAAGAGAATACCAAAGAGACACTAAGCTTTTTACCTTCCTCTTTTCATGCATATTTTTCGGTAAACACATATTACTTTATCAATGATCTTAAGCGCCATTTCCAACAGGTGTATTCCTATCTTATACAGGGCGGGAAGCTCTGTTTGGGATATATAGATAAGGCTTTTGGAGAGCGTATGCCTTTTACCAAAGAAGGCTTTGCTTTCTACAGTCACAAGGAACTTGAGGATATGCTTCTCTCTGTAGGTTTTACTAACTTCAGAGTACATTCCTTCACAGAAGATATTGCTGGTCGGGGCAATAGGAATATCACCAGACCCTTTTATGTAGCTATGGCTAATAAGTAAAGGGGGCTATCCTTTTCAAACGATCTCTCTTATTACCAAGTTCTATTCCTTGATTACTTTTGCAGGTTTGGTTACTGAAATTTCTTCTTTGGCATTTCCTCTGTAGGAGACGGTCAAGAAGCCTATGATACTTCCCTTAAGAGTACGTTCCACCCACAAGCGCATAGTGCCCATACCATCGGTAAAAAGGTTTGCATTTTCTACCCTCACATTTTGGAAATTTAGGTCACTATCACACTGTTCTATATCCAAATTCTTTATACGCCCATTGAAGGAAACCTCTTGTACACTTCTGGCATATAGCTGACAGTTTTGTGATTGTAAGAACATACGTCCTCCTTTTATAATTCCCATGGTTAACTCAAGTTCATCTACATTCAATTGCAAGTCCAAGTCACCTACCGATTCCATTTTTATATTCATTTTTTGTAAGCGCACTTCCTTTGTGGAAGAGATATCTCCCGCCCACTTGAGGTAGATCTGCTCTATTTCATCACTTACAGGAATGGTTACATAGATCTTTCCTGTAGTTATTAAGGAGACTCCTCCTTCACCTTGAACTTTCATTTTTAAGGTACTGTCCTCTACAAATATTTTGATAATAGGGTGAATAGCATTATCTGCTTCCACTTGTATTTCACCACTTTTCCCATTTTTCAGTATAATATTAAAACTACTATCATCTATTAGGATTTTATCGTATTTGGCTACTTTAAAAGTTTTAATGCTCCTCTTTCCAGAAGGTTCATAGGTATTTATCTGTCCATATAAGGAACTTATAAAGAAATAAGTAATTAGGAACAAGGCTAATTTTTTCATGATACAACCATATTTATTTTTGGCAAATATATGAATTAATTTCTTACTAAAATAGTATGACAAAAAAACGAAGTAATATTTCGTAAATAATTATTGCTTTTGTAGCACCTAACAAATGAATAATTAAAAATCAAATATTTATTAAAAAAGGGTTTTGCAGCTATTGCTGCTTCTTACATAAGACTAATGAAGACTTCATAAATTAAATTAAAAGGTCTAAAAGGAAATGAGTAATATCATTTATATACTTATATTTACTAATTGAATATACACAAAATGTATAAGGCTCTCATTTTAATCAAAAGAGAAAGATTATGTGAGAATACTTATAAAAGTGGTGAGTATAAAGGCATTTATAAAATCTACGAAGAAAGCACCTACCATAGGAACAATCAAGAAAGCTTTATGAGAAGGTCCAAACCGCTCTGTTACAGATTGCATATTAGCTACTGCTGTAGGAGTAGCTCCTAAACCAAAACCACAGTGACCTGCAGCTAAAACGGCTGCATCATAATCCTTCCCCATTAGTCGATAGGTAACAAAATAGGCATATGTACTCATTACAAATGTTTGTACAGCAAGTATTACAAGCATAGGCAACGCCAAATCCAGTAATTGCCATAATTTCAAGTTCAGCAGGGCAATTCCTAAGAACAGACTTAAGGAGGCATTTCCAAATACATCAATGGCTCGGTCGAACATATTAACTTTGAAAGCTGAAGTAAGTACATTCCTTAGGATAACTCCAAAGAAAAGCGCCCATACGAACTGAGGAAGAGTGAATTTTTCAGGGAAAAATGCCTTTATTTCAGGAAGGGTCATCAGTGCAGAAAAAGATAAGCAGGCGGCAAAGAGAGCCATTGTTTCGATAACTGATTTGGAGGTGATTAACCGGCGCTTCTCAGGATGTTCAAATACTTCCACTGTGGTATCTGCAGTATCTTCCTGTCCTGTTTCAGCAAGAGGTTTTTTCCCTATTTTGTTTACCAAGCGACGTGCTACAGGCCCACCAATAAGTCCACCAAGTACCAAACCGAAAGTAGCGGCTGCCATTCCCAAATCCGTAGCTCCTGTAATATTATATTTCTGTTCAAGGACTTTGCCCCAAGCCCCTGCAGTACCATGTCCTCCAGTGAGGGTGATTGAACCAGTCATTAAGCCGACAATAGGCTTTAATCCGAAAGTTGCTGCTAAACTTACTCCTACTATGTTCTGGACTACTATAAAAAGCGCCACCACTGCCAGGAAGATGAATAACCCTACACCTCCTGCTTTAAGCCGAGAAAAATCCGCACTTAAGCCAATGGAAGAGAAGAAGATAAGCATAAAAGTGTCCTGTAAGCCCTCATTAAAAGAAAAAGATAATCCCGTACTCATGTACAGAATATAAATAATAAAGGCAGCTAATAATCCTCCTGCGACAGGTTCTGGAATATTAAAGTTCTGTAGGAATTGGATTTTGCTGACCAAAAACCTTCCCAATAGAAGTACTAAGGTCGCAATGATAAGGGTGTAATAGGAATCAATAATGATTGTATTCATAACAAATAAAGTTATTAGATGGAGTTAATAAAAAATCCTCTTAGTAATTAAGAGGAAACTTAAGCACAGTACCTGAGGAGGGAATCGAACCCTCACTCCGAAGAACACGAGTTTGAGTCGTGCGCGTCTACCAATTCCGCCACTCAGGCAATTGTTATGAATTCGGGTGCAAAAGTACAATTATTTTTTGAAATGACAAAAAAAGAATAAATCTTTTTCAAAAATCATTTTTAATTTATATCTTTGCGCCTTAAAAATAAGAGAGAAAAATCATATACAATAAAAAAATCTAATATACTTATAACTACTTGACTTATGGAAAATTCTATACCTGCTGTTAAGATTTTTGCTTGCACACAATCTACAGAATTGGCAAACAAAATTGCATACGAATACGGTATTGAGTTAGGGAAAATTATCTTCTCACATTTCAGTGATGGTGAATTTCAACCTTCTTTTGAGGAATCCGTTAGGGGATCACGTGTATTTCTGATTGGTTCTACACAGCCCTCTTCAGAAAATCTGATGGAAATGCTGCTAATGATAGATGCTGCTAAGCGCGCTTCTGCTAAGCATATTACGGCTGTAATTCCTTATTTTGGTTGGGCACGTCAGGATAGGAAGGATAAGCCACGAGTACCTATTGCTGCGAAGCTTGTTGCTACCTTACTAGAAACAGCAGGAGCTACACGCATCATTACAATGGACTTACATGCAGATCAAATTCAGGGCTTTTTTGAAATTCCAGTAGATCACCTTTATGCTTCTACTATTTTCTTGCCTTACATTGAATCCTTGAATTTAGATAACTTATGTGTTGCTTCTCCTGATATGGGAGGTTCTAAAAGAGCACATCTGTATGCTAAGTTTCTTAATTCAGAGGTCGTTATTTGCTATAAGCAGCGCAAAAAGGCGAATGTGATAGAAAAGATGGACTTAATAGGGGAAGTGGAAGGTAAAAATATCATCCTTGTGGATGACATGGTGGACACAGCAGGAACCCTTGTGAAAGCCTCTGAGATTATGATAGAAAAAGGAGCCCTAAGTGTAAGAGCTGTCTGTACCCATGCACTACTAAGTGGTAATGCCTTGGAAAAGATAGAAAAATCACCTATAGAGGAACTCATTGTTACCGATTCAGTGCCTCATAGCAATATAAATAGTAAGAAAATACATGTACTAAGTTGTGCTAAACTTTTCGCAGATGTTATGCATTCGGTACATGAACATGCTTCTATTAGCAACAAATTTTTAATCTAAATTTTTAATTAATATATATTTATGCAATCAATTACAATCGTAGGATCTCAAAGAGAAAGCGTGGGCAAAGCAGCAAGCAAAGCCTTACGTAATGCTGGAAAGGTTCCTTGCGTACTATACGGAGGGGATAATACCATTCACTTTTCAGCCGATGCCTTAGCATTCAAGAACTTGGTATATACTCCCAATGTATATACAGCAACGATTGAATTAGGAGGAAAAACATATACAGCAATCCTCCAAGATATTCAGTTTGACCCTGTAACTGATAAGATTATCCATGTGGATTTCTATCAATTACATAAGGATAAAGAAATTACCTTGGCGGTGCCAATTCAGATTGTAGGAACAGCTCCTGGTGTTATTGCAGGGGGTACTCTTCGTGTGGTGAACCGTAAGCTCAAAGTAAAGTCTTTGCCTGATAACTTGCCTGATTTTGTCCCTATAGACATTTCTTGGATGGAAATGGGTAACCGTTTCTATGTAACGAAAATAAAACAGGATAAATACAAAATTATGCACCCTGATAATACAGTAGTATGCCAAGTACGTGTATCACGTGCTGCTCTCAAAGCGGCTCAGGATGCAGCTAAAGCAGATACTACAGCCAAGAAAAAGAAGTAAAATTTTTTCTAAAAGAATTTCTTTTTATAGAGAAAGAGAGGCTTTCCGTTACGGAAAGCCTCTCTTTGTATAAGGTATTAAAATTCTGCATTTTGAGGAGTACGAGGATAAGGAATTACATCACGAATATTGGACATTCCAGTAGTGAAGAGCACTAATCGCTCAAAGCCTAAACCAAAGCCACTATGTACTGCGGTACCAAATTTGCGCAAGTCCAAGTACCACCATAGGTCAGCTTCCTTCATCCCTAAGTCAGCTATTTTTTTCTTGAGTACCTCATAGCGTTCCTCACGCTGAGAACCTCCTACAATTTCGCCTATGCCAGGAAAAAGTATATCCATGGCTCGTACAGTTTTGCCATCGTCATTCAATCGCATATAGAAAGCCTTTATCTTCGCCGGATAGTCATAGAGGATTACAGGACAGCCAAAGTGTTTTTCTACCAAATAACGTTCATGTTCGCTTTGCAGATCCACCCCCCATTCATCTATAAGGTATTGGAACTTTTTCTTTTTGTTATAGTTACAGTTCTTAAGGATTTCTACGGCATCGGTATAGCTTACCCGCTTGAAATCATTATGGATAACAAACTCTAGTTTCTCAATCAAGGACATTTCGCTGCGTTCCTGTTGAGGTTTTGTTTTTTCTTCTTCCAGGAATCGTTGGTTAAGAAACTCAATATCATCACGACGCACCTCTAAGGTATAACGAAGTACCTCTTTGATAAAATCCTCAGCAAGGTTCATATTATCGATAAGGTCATAGAAAGCCATTTCTGGTTCAATCATCCAGAATTCAGCCAAGTGTCGGGAAGTATTGGAGTTCTCTGCTCGGAAGGTAGGACCGAAAGTATATATCTTTCCCAGAGACATAGCGAAAGTTTCTCCCTCAAGCTGTCCGGAAACAGTAAGGTTGGTTTCTCGTCCAAAAAAATCTTTTTTATAGTCTACTTCACCCTCTGTAGTAAGAGGTGGGTTTTTGGCATCTAAAGTAGTTACACGGAACATCTCACCGGCACCTTCTGCATCACTTCCGGTGATAATAGGGGTATTTACATAGAAGAAGCCATGATCCTGTAAGTACCTATGTATAGCATAAGCTAAAGTAGAACGTACACGCATGATAGCCCCGAAGACATTAGTGCGTACACGTAAGTGAGCATTCTCTCGTAAGAATTCTAAAGAATGCCTCTTGGGTTGAATAGGGTACTCATCGGGATTACAATCTCCTAAGATGGTAATTTGAGAGGCTTGCACCTCAATAGTTTGCCCTTTCCCTTGACTTTCTACTACTTTTCCATTCACTTCAATTGCTGCTCCTGTAGTAATTCGCTTTAGGAGCTGCTCATCCGTATGTTCAAAATCCACTACTACTTGGATGTTTTCAATAGTGGAACCGTCATTCAAAGCAATAAAACGATTGCTACGGAAAGTGCGCACCCAACCTTTCAGAGTTATCCCCTCAGAGTGTTTCTTTCCTTGTAATAATTCTTTAATACTCATATAATTAAGATAATAATAACAGGTAATTAAGTAAAGTCACCAAATAATTACAAAACGAATAGAGAGATGATTAGCAACTTACTTCTACCCTAATACTCAAGTGAACTGCAAAGGTAGTGAAAAAAGTAGAATTTTAGCATGAAAAATAAAAGTTTTAGTTTTTTCCTTCTTATTTACATATTCAACTGTAGTGGCTTTTTTATATGCTTTCTTGTAAAAAGGTTTGTAATATTGTCTGTTTCATTACCTATTCTTATCTATATAAGCTACTTTTTCAGTGAATCTTATTTAGGATATCTTCACTAAAGTCTTCTATTCCTGTTTTATCTTTTACTTTGTAAGCCTTTTTATTATTGAACTTCAATTAGTGATGACCGTCTATTTTACATGAACATAGGTGCTTTTCCTCTTGATTAATAGTCAATGAACTAATATACTTTTGAAAATTTATTTTAAGGACAAAAGGCACGGCATATTATCTTTTTTTTACTTCTATAGGCATTTAAGAGAAGAGAGTAAGTAAAATAAAAATGTTAAATATTTGGTAATTAATGTTTAATATCTGATAATTAAAAATACTTTTGTCAGGATTTCAATAAATGAACGACTATATAAACAAGTATTTTTTAAAAATATATTAGATGAAATCAGTAACAGAAGAAGTTGCCCAATGGGTGGATCGCTATACCCAAAAGTTATTAGACCATGCTTACTATTTGCTTTCTGATAGGATAGAAGCACAGGATATGGTGCAGGAGGTATTCCTTACTGCTCTTTCTTGTTTTGATTCTTTTGAAGGCAAGAGTAATCCTCTTACATGGCTAAAAGGGATTTTACACCATAAGGTCGCTGACTATTACAAAAAAAAGTACAAAGCACAGCATGTTAGCTTTGATTATTTCTTTGATGAGGATGGTTCTTGGAGGAATAATCAAAATTTGGAAGAATGGGCGGAGGAAGAACCTGATCTGGTGGCTTTATTGGACGATACTTATTTTCATGATACTCTTGAGGATTGTTTAGAGAAGTTACCTCCTAAGTGGAAAATCTTGGTTAAAATGTGTTATCTCGAAGCGAAAAGATATTCAGAAATATGTCAGGATATCTATATATCACAGACTAATTATTGGAAGACACTCCAAAGAAGTCGTCTGCAGCTAAGAGAATGTTTAGAAATTAATTGGTTTAAAGAATAATGAAAAAAATCCTCCATAAGTTCATTCATTTTATAATCCTTCCATGTAAGGATGCTACTTTTCTTATTGAAAAGCAGTTACATACAAAGCTCTCCTTAAAGGAAAGCCTACAGCTAAGGGCTCATTTACACCTCTGTAAGTTATGCTTAGCCTACAGTAAAAAGGCAGCTATTATTCACCAATGGCTACGGAAAAACCTTGGTAAAGAGATTGCAAGAACCCCTGAGAAACCAGGTGAATTAGAGGACTTCAAAAGAGACTTAAAAGAGAAACTATACAAACATACTTAATGTATTCTACTTTTTGTTAATTTTTTCTTTAAGGGTGCAGGAATAAGCACCCTTATTTTTTAACTTTTTATTTTTGTCAGTTTTTATGGATTTCTTCTACTAAGAGAATGTAAAGTTTAAACAAATATCTTATGAATCACAAAAAAAATATCTTAGTTCTCTATAGAATAGGTTATTATACGATTCTCTATGGAACAGCTCTTATCTTGTTATGGATAGGTGTTTTCAAATTTACCCAAGCGGAAGCAAATGCTATTAAGCCTTTATTAACCCATCACTTCCTGCTCTCATGGTTATATCACCTATTCTCTGTTCAAGGAGTATCTAACTTGATTGGTATTGTTGAAATAATTGTTGGGTTCTCCTTTATTTTAGGAATACGCTCTGTATGTTTCCGTAAGATAGCCTTTATAGGAAGTACTATTATTTTCTGTGTAACACTTAGCTTTTTGTTCACTACACCTAATAAATGGCGCATTATTGAAGGAGTCCCAATTACCGATTTTTTTATTTTAAAGGATATAGCCCTTTTAGCTGCTGGATTTATATCACTTAGAAAACCTTGAATAGTAACACTGTAACATTATTAATTAAATATAACTGTATGAAAAATGTTCTAACATTAGTATTGGTCGCTTTATGCACCTTTGTCCTACAAGGACAAACCTCTGATAACACTATTTATTCTTTCAAAGTCAGAGACCTTTATGGGAAAGTATTTGATTTTGCTTCTTTAAAGGGAAAGAAAGTAATGATTGTCAATACCGCCTCAAAGTGTGGGCTTACTCCACAATACAAATCTTTGGAGGCTCTTTACCAGAAGTACAAGGATAAGGATTTTGTTATTATTGGCTTCCCCTCCAATAGTTTTGAGCAAGAATTAAGCAATGAAGCTCAGGTAGCTCAGTTTTGCCAGGCTAATTATGGAGTTACTTTTCCCATGATGGAGATTATAACCGTAAAGGGAGAAAAAATGCATCCACTCTATCAGTTTCTCACTCAGAAAAAATTAAATATGGTTACTGATTCACAAGTTCAATGGAATTTCCAAAAATATTTGATAGGAAAAAATGGAATGTTAGAGAAGGTAATTCCTCCCAAAACCCTCCCAGACACTCCTGAAATTCTTCAATGGATAGAAAAATAAGTTAACGAATTAAATAAAAACAAACATTAAAATTATCAACGTATGAGATTTAATCTTTTTTCAGCAGCTGTGCTTTTTTCAGCATTATTTGTCTCTTGTAAAAAGGACGAAAACAAACCAATGACTCCTCCAGAAAATAAGGCAGAATCCACCATTACATTTGAGAATGTAGTAAAACCCATGAAATATGTACAAAGTGGTACCTTTCATGGAGAAGGCGTATTCCGAGAAGGAGGTAAGGAAATTAAGAACCTTATTCTCCCTTCGGATGATCCTAAAACTAATTCAGCCTCTTTCTCTTTTTATGCAGGGAAAGGACAGCGACTTATGTTCGCTATGATGTTTGGTGCTTCTAAGGATTGGTTCTTTGCAAGTGTACAACCGGGAATTGAGTTGTATGATGCTCAGGGGAATCCCAGAACAGGTGATATCTCCTCTGATGTAAGCCTTTGGGATAATGGAACTAAGAATGATATGAGTGGAGCACAAGAAGATAAGACAATTACTTCACTCAAAGCAAGAACAATGCCCCAGAACTTAATGAAACTTTTTCTAAGTTATGAGCCTATATCCTCTCGCTTTACCTTGAAAATTACCAATACATCCAAAGATAAGATGAGTACAGATGGAATGTCCTTAACAACTCCTTTTGCCCCTGGTGTCTGGGTAGTATCTAATGTATTAGGCGGAAAGTTGTTGGATGAGAAACCTTTCTTTGAAGCACAAAAGAAGAGTAGTAAGGAACTTACACTCCTTGCTCAAACAGGAGATCCTAATCCTTTGTATCAGAAGGTTAAAAAAGAAACGGGTATTATTACAGGGCTTTCCCCTGCAGTAGTGGTACTCTATACTGGAGATAAGAATCCTCTCTATGAAATGGGTAAAAAGGATGCTGGTTTAGGTTTGAAAGAATTATCACAAAAAGGAGATTTTAGCAAGCTACAGGCCTCCTTAAAAGGAATGAAGGGTGTGAAAGAAGTGTATATAGCGGGAAATGCTCCTATTGCTCCCAATGGGAAGGCAATGACAAAAATTAAGAAAAGTCAAGGAGATAAAATAGCCTATGCTTTTATGTTTGGTTATTCTAATGATTGGTTTTATGCCAACAGTGACCCTATTCTTTCCACCAGCAAAGGGGATCTTACTAACAAAACAGCTCTTTTTGATAGTGGTACAGGAGTGGATCAATTCCCTGGCGCAGGAAACAAACAAGCACTTTTTGGAGGTACACCTGATAAGGAAGAAAAACCGATTACAAAGGTAGGTACTACTTTCCCTGTACCTGCAACAGGACAAGTAGTGAAAGTAACTCTGCAATAACGGATAAGTTTTATATATCAAAAATCATCCAAAATTGGATGGAGAAGAGGTTGTCTGTAAGGGCAGCCTCTTTTTTTGGACTATTTCTACTGATAGTGCTGGCGGAAACATTAAGTTTCTCTACCATAAATTTTTGTTTCATTCTGCTTGTAAAATACGTTCCTATTTCGTACCTTCCTGAGTTAGATGTTTATATTTCAATGCCTATTTTGTGTTTATCTTAAATTTCAGTTACTAATTAATGCTATTTGACCCTACACCCCGTAGCCTCCGCAGCCTTGCAGACGAAATTGTAAAGTGTTTGGCTCAGTTCAGCTTCTTCTGGATGTCTGAATGAAAAATCATCAGGGTGCGCTACATTGTAAGGGGCTGTAATATGTGGAGCGTAGAATAATTTTACCCATTTTATTAATTTCTCTTTTAAGGGACTTTCACTGCTTTGAATTTGGGTTAGTAAACATTCATAAAATTCATCGGTTACCTTAAAAACACAATTCCTTTCAGAAGGTTTCACTTTATCTAAATAGCAATAAGCCCAGAAATTACACTGTATCATTTCTGCTTGAGAGAAATCTATATTTTCCATTCGGTTATCTACTTTTTCAGGTAAAATAGGTTCTTTTTGCGAAGTAAAGTCTCTTACTCCCCAGAAAGAAGTATCATAAAGTACACCTTCAAAGGTACAATTTTTTAAGGATGAATACCAAAATTTAGCTTTGTAAATATCACCAATGAACAAGCAATCTTCTATCAGCTTACAGTTAAAATCTAAGCGTACATTCTTTTTGATATCAGAAAAGAGGCAGTCTTTAATGACTGTTTGGAGGAAGCCAACGCCTTTGTATTTGCAATTGATAAAACAACACGATAGGAATGTAGCCCCTCGTCCACAAAGGGGAGTATATTCACTCTGCTGAAAAGAGCTTTCATCAAAAATTACGCGGTTTATCACAGGAGTAAAAGTTTCGGTTTCTGCAATTTGAAAGTTTTGCCATAGCGAACCTGAGAAATCAGAATTACTAAGAGAAACATTGATACACTTACCTTTACCAATGAGTTTGATACCGCGAAAATCTTGTAAGTCATCGTCTATTGTAGTACCAAAAGGGGATACACTGAGGTTTTGTGTAGCAGTGAGCACGTCTTGCAAAGTGGAATAAACATCCCAACGTTTTTTAAATTTAAGAGGAATAGGCATAAGTGATAATGTGTTAATGGGTAAGTTTATCTATAAGTCAATTTGCTATTATCTACCCCTCAATAGTAGCCTCTTCGAGTTCTCCGTTGAGGTCCCCGTATACGACAATGGCGTGCCCCCAGAACATATCGTCATCATCAAAATAGATACAGAAGCGCTTGTCCTCAAAAAGAAGGATACTTGTGATACTCATACGCTGAGCAAAATGCTCAGGGGTAATCTCAGGGGCAGTAACATCTGCTTCTTTTTGCCATTTGTTGACTAAAGCAGTAAGCTTTTCAGTGGCAAAGACTTTGAGGGTTGCTACCCATCTGTCGAATTTGCCCTTAGTAGCATTTTTGAAAGATTTTAAGATATCTTGTAGCTCACTTAGATCGGTAGTTTCTACGGTGAACTGCATTTCTTCATCGGTGTAGAGGATTTCCCCCTCAAACCAATCGTATTCTCTGTCGAGTGCTAAACTAAAATCTTCATCTTCATAAGTAACTTCGGTGTTGTACTCCTCAATAATAGAGTCAAAACGAGGTTCGGTTACATTCTCTTCCAAAACTGCTACCAACATAAAGCAGCGTTGCTCAGGGTGTGAGTGTTCTGGTTTCTTAGGACGTACTCTGATGCGGAAAGCTTTCAGTGGGGCAAAGTAATACTGCCAATTACTTTCATCAGATACCAACCACTCTAAACGGATATTTCCTTCGTAAAACTCGCCAGTAGCTACCTCAATATACGCTAAAGGGTCGTTAGAAGGCACCCAAGCTCCATTATAATATGTTGCTCCATTGGTAGAACTTTCAATGAGCACGATAAGTTCCTTTTCTTCGGGAAGAAACTCATCAGAGAATTTTTGTACAGTTTGTGGGTTCATATATGTAATTTGTTAATAAGTTAATTTTCAATGATTGGATGAATTAAGAGTTATGCTTCACCCTGCCTACCGTGCTATGAGTCCTCTACGGCAAAGTTCCATTACGAATATCCAGAAGATATGCCCCAACATTTCTGATAGATTCTCATCAAAAGGAATTTCGGAGAGAGGTGGTACCAATCCCATCAAAGGCATTACAATGATATGGGCAAATATATTGGATACTATAGCAAAGATCGCTCCATACCATATACGTATAATAGGGAAAAACTCGGAGGCTACACAGTAAATCACCCCAAAAACTACGGAGAATAAAATATGCACGATAAAGATAGACAGAGGCAATTCTACACCTGAGAATGTATATGTCCAATCATAAGGGACACCTAATTGTTCTAAAAATACTTGTGGAGGTGTTACCCGTTCTAGTATACCATTGTGTATTACAGCACCTGTCATTCCTTCGTATGGAAAGCCTAATGAGGGATTACGAGGAGGAAAAGGCACTTCCCAGCCCCATTTTACAAAGGCTCCGATGATACCAATAAAGGCTCCAATACCAAAAGCCTTGGGCAAATTCCGCTCAGAAGAGGAAGTCATCTTAAAAGTATATCTGTTCATAAGCGAATAATTTAAAAGACAAAGGTAATATTTTTTAAGGATATTTTAATTTTCTTATGGAAAGAATTTTTTCTTTACATTTAAGGTGATTATCAAGTAATATTTAAATGTATAATCTCTAGAATTTGTATTTTATAAATAGGAGATACATAAATATATTTTTCCAAGTTGTATGGATAAATTATAATGTTATTCTATTTAAGCGTTTATTCTGGTAAAAATCATTTCATAGATTATTCAATTCTGGGTAAGAAAGTAAAAAAATAGCATTTTAATCTCTTATTGAGAAAACTTTTTGAGAAATATGAGAAAAAAATGGGCTGTTAATAACTTTTCTAAAAGGGATAAATTTTTTAGTACTTATAGGATATTTTATGTAATTATTTAATAATCAGCCGATTATCATGTGTTAAATCAAGGAGTCTTATAAAAATCATTATGTTAATAAAAAAATATTGGGAATTAGTGTTTTGCGTTTTGTCAGTCCAGAAAAAGTTTGTACCTTTGCCCTCGCTTAAAAAAATATTTTATAAATGCCAACAATTTCACAATTAGTACGAAAAGGAAGAGCTAAAATAGCCAAGAAGAGTAAATCGGCTGCTTTGGATTCTTGTCCTCAACGTCGAGGTGTATGTACGCGTGTATACACTACTACCCCTAAGAAGCCGAACTCTGCGATGCGTAAGGTAGCGCGTGTTCGCCTAACCAATGGGAATGAAGTGAATGCGTATATCCCTGGAGAAGGACATAACCTCCAAGAGCACTCGATAGTATTGGTAAGAGGCGGAAGAGTAAAAGATTTACCAGGGGTACGTTACCACATTGTACGTGGAGCATTGGATACTGCTGGGGTAAATGGAAGAACCCAAAGACGCTCTAAGTATGGAGCTAAACGCCCTAAACCAGGACAAGCAGCAGCTGCACCAGCAAAAGGAAAGAAAAAGTAAATTTTTAAAACCGTCTAAAACAACCAAATGAGAAAGAGACAAGCTAAGAAAAGACCTCTTTTACCAGATGCAAAATACAATGACCAGTTGGTTACTCGCTTTGTGAACAACCTGATGTGGGATGGTAAAAAGTCAGTGGCTTTTAAGATTTTCTATGATGCTATTGACATTGTAGAACAAAAGAAAAATAATGAGGAGAAAACGGCTTTGGAAGTGTGGAAAGATGCGCTCTCCAATGTAATGCCTCATGTGGAAGTGCGCTCCCGCCGTGTGGGAGGTGCTACCTTCCAAATCCCTATGCAAATTCGTCCAGACCGTAAAGTGTCTATGGCTATGAAGTGGCTTATAGGCTATGCGCGTAAGAGAAATGAAAAATCAATGGCTCAAAAGTTAGCAGCAGAAATCCTTTCCGCTGCCAAAGAAGAAGGAGCTGCTGTGAAGAAAAAGATGGATACACATAAGATGGCAGAAGCTAATAAGGCATTCTCTCACTTTAGATTTTAATTTGTAGTAGTATGAGTAGAGATTTAAAATATACAAGAAATATTGGTATCGCAGCACATATTGATGCGGGTAAGACCACTACTACTGAGCGTATTCTTTTCTATACAGGGAAAACGCATAAAATCGGTGAAGTACACGAAGGAGCAGCTACCATGGACTGGATGGAACAAGAGGCAGAACGAGGAATTACCATTACCTCAGCAGCGACTACCTGTAAATGGAATTTCCCTACAGAGAATGGAAAACCTACTGCCGATGCAAAAGAATATCACTTCAATATTATTGATACCCCAGGGCACGTGGATTTCACTGTGGAAGTGAATCGTTCACTCCGTGTATTGGACGGATTGGTATTCCTGTTCTCCGCAGTGGATGGAGTAGAGCCTCAATCCGAAACCAACTGGCGTCTTGCAGATAACTATAAGGTGCCTCGTATGGGCTTTGTGAATAAGATGGACAGACAAGGTTCTGACTTCTTGAGAGTATGCCAGCAGGTAAGAGATATGCTCAAATCCAATGCCGTACCAATCGTACTTCCTATTGGTGAAGAAGCTGATTTCAAAGGAGTAGTGGATTTGATCAAAAACCGAGCTATCGTTTGGCATGATGAAACTCAAGGAGCTACTTTTGATGTTGTAGAAATCCCTGAGGATATGAAAGCGGATGTGGCTAAATATCGTGCTAAACTTATTGAAGAAGTGGCAGGATATGATGAAGGTCTTTTGGAAAAATTCATGGAAGATGAGAATTCCATCTCTGAAGAAGAAATTCATAGAGCACTTCGCGCAGCAGTAATGGATATGGCTATTATTCCGATGACCTGTGGTTCTTCCTTCAAGAATAAGGGAGTACAGTTCATGTTGGATGCTGTATGCCGTTATTTGCCTTCTCCTTTGGATAAGGAAGCTATTGAGGGGACTAACCCTGAAACAGGTGAGCCTGCCGTACGTAAGCCTTCTGTGGATGCCCCTTTTGCTGCATTAGCATTTAAGATTGCTACTGACCCTTATGTAGGTCGTTTGGCTTTCTTCCGTGCCTATTCAGGACACTTGGATGCAGGATCTTATGTACTGAACACTCGTTCAGGAAGCAAAGAGCGTATCTCTCGTATCTACCAGATGCATGCTAATAAACAAAATCCAATTGAATACATTGAAGCAGGAGATATTGGAGCTGCAGTAGGTTTCAAGGATATCAAAACAGGGGATACCCTTTGTGATGAGAAATATCCTATTGTACTGGAAAGTATGATATTCCCAGATCCAGTGATTGGTATTGCGGTAGAGCCTAAAACAAAGGCTGATGTAGATAAATTAGGAATGGCTTTAGCTAAGCTTGCTGAAGAAGACCCAACTTTCCAAGTTAAAACAGACCAAGCCTCTGGGCAGACTATCATTTCTGGTATGGGCGAACTTCACTTGGATATTATCGTTGACCGACTCAAGCGTGAGTTCAAGGTGGAAGTAAACCAAGGAGAGCCACAAGTAGAGTACAAAGAAGCTATTACAGGTAAGGCTGACCACCGTGAAGTGTACAAGAAACAAACAGGGGGTCGAGGTAAGTTTGCTGATATTGTCTTTACAATGGAGCCTGCCGAAGAAGGAAAAGCAGGTTTGGAATTTATCAATGAAATCAAGGGCGGTAATATTCCAAAGGAATATATCCCTTCTATAGAAAAAGGATTCAAAGATGCTATGAAGAACGGACCTTTAGCGGGCTTTGAAATGGATGCCATGAAGATTACCCTTAAGGATGGTTCTTTCCACCCTGTGGATTCTGACTCCTTATCATTTGAATTAGCAGCTAAGTTAGGATACAAAGAAGCTGCCCGTGCTGCAAAGGCAGTGCTTATGGAACCTATCATGAAATTGGAAGTAATTACTCCAGAAGAAAATATGGGGGATATCGTAGGAGACCTTAACCGTCGCCGCGGTCAAGTAAATGATATGGGTGACAGGAATGGCGCCAAAGTAATTAAAGCCAACGTACCTCTTTCTGAAATGTTTGGTTATGTAACTACTCTTAGAACCCTTTCTTCAGGGCGCGCTACATCTACTATGGAATTCTCTCATTATGCTGAGACACCTTCCAATATTGCAGAAGAAGTGATCAAAAAAGCAAGAGGTGGTAATTAATTTGTAAAGAAATGAGTCAAAAAATTAGAATAAAATTAAAATCTTATGATCATAACTTGGTAGATAAATCTGCTGAGAAAATCGTAAAAACAGTAAAATCAACAGGAGCAGGAGTTGTAGGACCTATTCCTCTTCCTACTCATAAGAAGTTATTTACGGTACTTCGCTCTCCACACGTGAATAAGAAAGCGAGAGAACAGTTTCAATTAAGTTCATATAAGCGCTTATTGGATATTTATAGTTCTTCTCCTAAAACTATTGACGCTCTTATGAAGCTTGAGCTTCCTAGTGGAGTAGAAGTAGAGATCAAAGTATGATAGAGCAAAACCAAAGGTTTGCTTGACTTGTCCCAAAACAATAGCGTGAGGGAAAAACGGTTAAACGAATTGATATTCAGGGTTGAAATATTTAACCCTGAATTTCAAATTGTAAAATTAGGAAAATTTCAGAATTATAGTGGAGTCTTCCTTGATTTTATTATAACTAAAAAGTAAGTTTAAATTAAATTTTTTAAATATGTCTGGGTTAATTGGAAAAAAAGTAGGCATGACCAGTATTTTTGATGAGAATGGGAAGAATATCCCATGTACCATCATAGAAGCGGGTCCATGTGTAGTTACCCAAGTCAGAACCAAAGAGGTTGACGGGTATGAAGCTCTTCAACTTGGTTTCGATGACAAAAAAGAGAAGCACACCAATAAAGCAGCAGCAGGTCACTTTGCTAAAGCAGGTATTTCTCCTAAGAAGAAACTTATCGAATTCCAAGGATTTGAGAGCACTTACAAATTAGGTGATACAATTACAGCCGAGTTCTTTGTAGAAGGTGAGTTCGTGGATGTAACAGGGACTTCTAAGGGAAAAGGATTTCAAGGGGTTGTGCGCCGACACGGTTTTGGAGGAGTGGGACAATCTACTCACGGTCAGCATAACCGACTTAGAGCTCCAGGTTCAGTAGGAGCCTCTTCTTATCCTTCACGCGTATTCAAAGGGATGCGTATGGCAGGAAGAATGGGAGCTGAAAAAGTAACAGTACAAAACTTAAGAGTGTTAAAAGTGATTCCTGAAAAGAACCTCCTTATCCTAAAAGGATGTGTTCCAGGTCATAAAAATGCTTATGTAACGATTCATAAATAATGGAAGTAGCAGTATTAAATATACAAGGAAAAGAAACAGGAAGAAAGGTTACTCTTTCTGAGGCTGTTTTCGGGATTGAGCCTAATAATCATACTATTTATTTGGATATCAAACAATACTTAGCCAACCAACGTCAAGGAACTCATAAGTCCAAAGAACGTAATGAAGTGGCAGGAAGTACCCGTAAGATTAAAAAGCAAAAAGGGACAGGTACTGCTCGTGCAGGTAGTGTGAAATCCCCTGTATTTGTAGGAGGAGGACGCGTATTTGGACCTCGCCCTAAGGATTATACTCAAAAACTCAATAAAAAAGTAAAACGACTTGCACGTCGTTCTGTATTAAGCCAAAAAGCACAACAAGGGGCTATTATTGTATTGGAAGATTTTAATTTTGAAACTCCTAAAACAAAGGATTTTACTCAAATTTTAGCAGCTCTTGGTATCCAAGATAAAAAATCTCTTTTTGTATTGGCGGATACAAATAAAAATGTATATTTGTCCTCTCGTAATATCCCTTCTGTGAATACGGTAACTGCTTATGAGTTAAACACTTATGATGTAGCTAACGCGACAAATGTGGTATTGTTGGAGAGTGCAGTGGAGGTGATTCAATCAAATTTAACAAAGTAAGATTATGAGTATATTGATAAAACCTATTAATACAGAAAAAGCAAATAATGATAGTGAGTTGAGAAACTGTTATACCTTTTCTGTAGACAAAAAGGCTAACAAAATTCAGATAAAGAAAGCTGTTGAAGAAACTTATGGAGTCACTGTTGAGAAAGTACGAACTTTAAATTATGCTCCAAAGCGTTCTGTTCGTTATACTAAAAATGGATTGCAACTTGCACAAACCAATGCAGTGAAAAAAGCAATTGTAAGTGTAAAAGAAGGAAAAACAATAGATTTTTATAACACTATTTAAAAGACCGTATGTCAGTAAGAAAATTGAAACCCACGACTCCTGGTCAGCGTTTTAGAGTGGTAAATAATTACGATGCGATTACCACTGATAAGCCGGAAAAGAGTTTGCTCGTTCCGTTAAAAAAGACAGGGGGGAGAAACAATCAAGGGAAGATGACCATGCGCTATATTGGTGGTGGTCACAAGAAGAAGTATCGTATCATTGATTTCAAGAGAAACAAATTCGGTGTGGAAGCCACTGTAGTTTCAATTGAATATGACCCAAACAGAACAGCATTTATAGCGCTTGTTCAATACACTGATGGGGAAAAGAGGTACATCATTGCTCCTGCAGGACTCAAAGTAGGACAGGTGATTGTATCGGGAGAGAATGCAACTCCTGAAATAGGAAATGCAATGCCTCTTTCACAAGTTCCATTAGGAACAGTCATTAACAGTATTGAGCTCCGCCCAGGACAGGGAGCTAATATGGCTCGTTCAGCAGGTACTTTTGCTCAGCTAATGGCAAAGGAAGGAAAGTATGCCACTGTGAAGTTGCCTTCAGGAGAAACACGTATGATTTTGCTTACATGTTTGGCTACTATTGGAGCAGTGTCTAACTCAGATCATCAGTTAGTCCTTTCAGGAAAAGCGGGTCGTTCACGCTGGCTTGGGCGCCGTCCTCGTACACGTGCAGTGGTAATGAATCCAGTTGATCACCCAATGGGAGGTGGTGAAGGACGTGCCTCAGGAGGTCATCCACGCTCTCGTAAGGGAATCCCTGCCAAAGGTTATAGAACTCGTTCTAAGACGAAGGCAAGTAATAAGTATATTGTAGAACGTAGAAAGAAATAAGGTAAGATATGGCTCGTTCATTAAAAAAAGGTCCTTATGTTCATTATGCTTTGGAGAAAAAAGTACTCCAAAATAAGGAAACAGGAAAAAAAACCGTGATCAAAACATGGTCAAGAGCATCTATGATTACTCCTGATTTTGTAGGAGAAACTATCGCAGTGCACAATGGAAAACAATTCGTTCCTGTATATATCACTGAAAACATGGTAGGACATAAATTAGGAGAATTTGCACCTACTCGTTCTTTTAGAGGACATGCAGGAGCAAAAAATAAAGGTAAAAAATAAAAGCTATGGGAGTTCGTAAAAGAGAAAAAGCATTAGAGATTAAAGAAGCGAAACAAAAAGTGGCTTTTGCAAAATTGAATAATTGCCCTACATCGCCACGCAAAATGCGTTTAGTGGCAGATTTGGTACGCGGTATTCCCGTAGATAAGGCACTTGCTATTTTAAAGTTCAACCAAAAAGAAGCAGCAACTTCTTTGCACAAGTTATTACTTTCAGCTATTGAAAACTGGAAAGTTAAAAATGAGGGGGTTGATATAGAAACAGCACAAGTATTCATTAAAGAAATCCGCGTAGATGGTGGTGCAATGCTCAAAAGGCTTCGCCCAGCTCCACAAGGAAGAGCACACAGAATTCGCAAATGTTCCAATCACGTAACCATCGTATTAGGAGCTAAAAATAACACTGAAAGCTAAGATAAAGGTATGGGACAAAAAACAAATCCAATAGGAAATCGCCTTGGAATTATCAGAGGATGGGAATCCAACTGGTACGGAGGAAATGACTACGGTGACAAATTGGCTGAGGACGATAAAATCAGAAAATACGTTCATACTCGTTTGTCAAAGGCTAGTGTTTCTCGTGTAATTATTGAAAGAACCTTAAAACTTGTAACCGTTACTATCACTACTGCCCGTCCTGGTAGCATTATCGGAAAAGGAGGACAAGAGGTAGACAAGCTTAAGGAGGAACTTAAGAAAATTACTGGAAAGGATATTCAGATCAATATCTTTGAAATTAAAAGACCAGAACTTGATGCACCCCTTGTAGCAGCAAGTATTGCTCGACAAATTGAAAATCGTATTTCTTACCGTAGAGCAATCAAAATGGCTATTGCCGCTACTATGCGTATGAACGCTGAAGGTATCAAAATTCAAATATCTGGGCGTTTGAATGGAGCTGAAATGGCTCGTTCTGAAAGTTATAAGGAGGGACGTATTCCTCTTTCTACTTTCCGTGCAGATATTGATTATGCTATTGATGAAGCTCATACTACTTATGGACGTATGGGGATCAAGGTATGGATCATGAAAGGTGAAGTATATGGTAAGAGAGAACTTTCTCCATTGGTAGGAATGACTAAGAAAAACCTAAATGGTTCTTCTTCCAAGGAAGGAAACTCAGATGCAAAACGTGCTCGCCGAAGAAAATAATATTAAAATCAGTTAGCAATGTTACAACCAAAAAGAACAAAATATCGTAAGGCACAAAAGGGAAGAATGAAGGGAATTTCCCAAAGAGGACACCAACTCTCTAATGGGACATTCGGTGTTAAATCCTTAGAATCCGCCTTTATCACTGCTCGCCAAATTGAGTCCGCCCGTGTAGCGGCTACCCGTTATATGAAACGTGAAGGACAGCTTTGGATTAAGATCTTCCCAGATAAGCCTATTACCAAGAAACCTTTGGAAGTACGTATGGGGAAAGGAAAAGGGGCTGTTGAATACTGGGTGGCTGTAGTGAAGCCTGGAAGAGTCTTATTTGAAGTAGGAGGTGTACCTTTGGATGTCGCCAAAGAAGCTCTCCGCCTTGCTGCTCAAAAGTTACCCGTAACTACTAAGTTCGTTGTAGCGAGAGATTATCAAGATTAATTTTACTAACAATGAAACAGTCAGAAGTTAAAAATTTATCAGTCGCTGAGCTTGAGCAGAAGCTCACCGAACTTAAGAAAGCATATTCGGGAATGAAAATGGCTCATGCCATTTCTCCAATAGAAAATCCACTTACTATTCGTACTACTCGTAGAGATATTGCCCGTATAGCAAGTGAATTAACCCGTAGAGAATTACAATAATCATTGTGGCTTTAATATGGAAAAGAGAAATATCAGAAAAGAAAGAATAGGGGTTGTTACCAGTAATAAAATGGAAAAATCCATTGTGGTATCTGTCGTAAAACGTGTAAAACACCCTATGTACGGAAAATTCGTATTGCAAACTAAAAAGTTTGTTGCACACGATGAAAAAAATGACTGCAACATCGGTGATACCGTGCGCATTATGGAAACACGCCCACTTAGTAAAACTAAATGTTGGCGATTAGTAGAAATCATAGAAAGAGCGAAGTAATTATGGTACAACAAGAATCAAGATTAAAAGTAGCAGATAACACAGGAGCCAAAGAAGTTTTGACTATTCGTGTACTTGGAGGAACCAAACGTCGTTATGCTTCTGTGGGGGATAAAATCGTTGTTACCGTAAAGGAAGCAACCCCTAATGGAAGTATAAAAAAAGGACAAGTTTCCACTGCTGTAGTAGTAAGAACAAAAAAAGAAGTAAGGCGCCAAGATGGTTCTTATATTCGTTTTGATGAAAATGCTTGCGTACTACTGAATGCTGCTGGTGAAATGAGAGGTACCCGTGTCTTCGGTCCTGTAGCACGTGAACTCCGTGACAAGCAGTTTATGAAAATTGTGTCATTAGCACCTGAGGTGCTTTAATCTATGCAATGATGATAAAGCTAAAAATAAAAACAGGCGATACAGTACAGGTAATCGCTGGCGACCACAAAGGGGAAAAAGGAAAAGTACTCAAAGTGGATCGTGAAAAGAACAGAGCTATCGTGGAAGGTGTGAACTTAGTATCAAAACATACCAAACCCAGTGCACAAAATCCTCAAGGAGGCATTGTCAAAAAGGAAGCTCCTATCCATATTTCTAACCTTTCTCTCTTAGACCCTAAGAGTGGTGAGGTAACCCGTGTAGGATATGAAGTGCGTGATGGCAAAAAAATAAGAATTTCTAAAAAATCAAAACAAGTAGTGTAATTATGACATATATACCTAGACTCAAACAGGAATATAAGGAGCGCATAATTGCAGCTCTTAAAGAAGAATTTGGTTACAAAAATGTAATGCAAGTTCCTAAACTTGAAAAAATTGTAGTAAGCCGTGGAGTAGGGGCTGCTGTTGCAGATAAAAAGCAAATAGAATATGCCGTAGAGGAACTTACTAAGATTACAGGTCAAAAAGCCGTAGCAACTACTTCTAAAAAGGATGTAGCTTCTTTCAAGCTCCGTCGCGGTATGTCCATTGGAGCTAAAGTTACTCTTCGTGGAGAGCGTATGTACGAATTTTTGGACAGACTTATTACTACAGCTCTACCTCGTGTGAGAGATTTTCAAGGAGTAAAAGCAACAGGATTTGACGGACGTGGTAACTATAACTTAGGTATTACTGAGCAAATTATCTTCCCTGAAATTGATATTGACAAAATCAATAAAATTGCAGGTATGGATATTACTTTCGTTACTTCTGCTCATACAGATAAAGAAGCAAAATCATTATTAACCGAATTAGGATTACCTTTTAAAAAGAATTAATATGGCGAAAGAATCAATGAAAGCTCGTGAAGTCAAAAGAGCTAAATTGGTAGCAAAATATGCAGAAAAACGCAAAGCTCTTAAAAAAGCTGGTGATTATGAAGCATTACAGAAACTACCTAAGAATGCATCTCCTGTACGCTTGCATAATCGTTGCAAACTCACAGGTCGCCCTAAAGGATATATGCGCACATTTGGAATCTCTCGTGTGCTTTTCCGTGAAATGGCAAATAAAGGACTTATTCCGGGTGTAAAAAAAGCAAGTTGGTAATTAAAAAAGAAAAATTATGTACACAGACCCAATCGCGGACTATTTGACAAGAATTCGCAACGCCAGTAGTGCAGGGCATCGAGTAGTAGAAATCCCAGCTTCAAACCTCAAAAAGGAGATTACCAAAATCCTTTTTGATCAAGGCTATATTCTTAGCTATAAGTTTGAAGAAAATGATATACAAGGAATCATCAAGATAGCCCTCAAATACGATAAAGAAACTAAGGAACCTGTTATCAGAAAAATTGTACGTGTAAGCACCCCAGGGCTCCGCAGATATGTAGGGGCTAGCAAACTTCCACGTGTGCTCAATGGACTTGGAATCACTATCGTTTCTACCTCTCAAGGGGTAATGACTGGCAAACAAGCCAGAGCCCTTAATATAGGAGGAGAAGTAATTTGTAATGTTTACTAAAAAAATAGACTTAAAGCAATGTCAAGAATAGGTAAAGCACCCATCAGTATTCCTCAAGGAGTAACAGTTACTATCAAAGATAATATCGTTACTGTGAAAGGAAAACTCGGCGAATTAACTCAAGTGGTTAAAGGCGCTGTTATAAAGCAAGAAGATGGACAACTCATAGTGGAAAGACAAGGAGATACTAAGCAAAGCAATGCCTTACATGGTCTCTATCGTGCCTTACTACATAATATGGTAGTAGGAGTATCTGAAGGTTTTACCAAAGAGTTAGAACTTGTGGGGGTAGGGTACCGTGCAACTAATCAAGGACAAAAACTTGATTTAGCACTTGGTTTCTCTCATAACATCCTTATGGAACTCCCTCAAGAAATTAAATTAGAGACAATTAATGAAAAAGGGAAAAACCCGATCATTAAGCTTACTTCTCACGATAAACAATTACTCGGACAAGTAGCAGCTAAAATTCGTTCTTTCCGTAAACCAGAACCTTACAAAGGAAAAGGTGTTAAGTTTGTAGGGGAAGAACTTAGAAGAAAAGCAGGTAAATCAGCTTAAAACGTAACATAATGGCATTATCAAAAATAGAAAGAAGACAACGTATCAAGTACAGAATCAAAAAGACCGTTTCTGGAACTCCTGAAAGACCTCGTTTGGTTGTTTTTAGAAGCAATAGTGAAATCTATGCACAAATTATAGATGATACCAAGGGTGTTACTTTAGTAGCAGCCTCATCACGTGATAAAGATTTGAAATTATCAGGTACCAAAACTGAAAAAGCTAAGCAAGTAGGTGAATCCATTGCTAAGAAAGCGCTTGCAGCAGGTATTGAAACCATCTCTTTTGACCGAGGGGGTTACTTGTATCATGGACGTGTAAAATCCTTAGCAGAAGGAGCAAGAGAAGGCGGACTTAAATTCTAAGAAACTATGTATCAGAATTATAAAAATGTAGAATATGTAAAACCAAGCGGATTAGAACTAAAGGATCGCTTGGTAGGAGTGCAACGTGTAACTAAAGTTACCAAAGGAGGACGTGCTTTCGGTTTCTCTGCTATTGTAGTGGTAGGAGATGAGAATGGAGTCGTAGGACAGGGCTTAGGCAAATCCAAAGAAGTATCTGACGCTATTGCTAAAGCAGTAGAAGATGCAAAGAAGAATTTAGTACGTATTCCCCTTAATGGGACTACCCTTCCTCATGAACAAAAAGGGAAATTTGGAGGTGCTCGTGTATATCTCCAACCAGCAGCTGAAGGTACTGGAGTAATCGCTGGAGGTGCAGTACGTGCCGTATTGGAAGCCGTAGGTGTACATAACGTACTTTCTAAATCACAAGGCTCTTCTAACCCTCACAATGTAGTAAAAGCAACTTTTGATGCACTCTTAAAACTTAGAAGTGCTAAGAGAATTGCTGAGCAAAGAGGAGTTTCCTTAGAAAAAATGTTTAAAGGTTAAAAACAAGCACTATGGCAAAGAATATTATCGTAACACAAATACGTAGTAGCATAAAACGTGCCAAAACTCAAAAGTTAACTCTCGCCTCTTTGGGCTTGGGAGCTATTGGTAAGTCGGTAACTCATGAGGCTACCCCAAGTATCTTGGGAATGGTTAATAAAGTAAAACACTTAGTTTCTGTACAAGAAGCATAACAAAAAAGTAGCATTTAATTATGAATTTAAGTAATTTGAAACCTGCACAAGGTTCAGTACACAAAGAAGGGAAGCGCGTAGGTAGAGGACAAGGTTCAGGTAAAGGAGGTACCTCCACACGTGGACACAAAGGAGCTAAATCTCGCTCTGGGTTCGCTACCAAAATTGGCTTTGAAGGAGGACAGATGCCTCTTCAACGTCGCGTACCAAAATTTGGTTTCAAAAACTTCAACCGTAAGGAATATACAGGTATCAACCTTGGAAAACTACAAGAATTAGTGGATAAGGGGATTGTTACCGATACTGTAAATATAGATATTTTAGTAGAAAATCGTTTAGCTAAAAGATCTGATTTAGTAAAGATTCTTGGTGGAGGAGAGTTAAAAACAAAACTTAAAATCTCTGTTCATAAATTTACAGCTAGCGCTAAAGAAGCCGTTGAAAAATTAGGAGGAGAAGCTATAACGCTCTAATATAATATCTTATGAAGAAGTTTGTAGAGACCTTAACGAATGTTTGGAAAATAGAGGAATTACGTAACCGTATTATCCTTACTTTGGGAATTCTTTTGGTATATCGCTTTGGTGCACATATCATTCTTCCAGGGATTGATGCGGAGAAATTAAGTAATCTTACTCAAAAAACTTCGGAAGGAGGTTTGTTAGATATTCTTAATGCTTTCACAGGGGGAGCATTTGCTAAAGCCTCTGTATTTGCCTTGGGAATTATGCCTTATATCTCTGCCTCTATTGTGGTACAGCTTATGGGAATTGCCATTCCTTATTTGCAAAAGTTACAACAAGAAGGAGAAAGTGGACGTAGGCGAATCAATCAGATTACACGTTGGCTTACTATTGCTATTTGTATTGTTCAAGCTCCTGCCTATCTTTATTCCATCAGTGCTTTGGGAGTCCCTGAAGAAGCCTTCCTTTTAGGAAAAGGATTAAGTTTTATTATTCCTTCAGTAATTATCTTAGTAACAGGAACCATTTTTGCTATGTGGCTTGGTGAGAAAATTACTGATAAAGGAGTGGGGAATGGTATTTCTTTACTTATTATGGTAGGGATTATCGCTCGTATGCCTCATGCTTTCTTCGGTGAGATGAATAGGGTACATAGTCCTATGATTGTAATTGTAGAAATTCTTTTATGGTTATTGGTTATTTTGGGATGTATCTATCTTACTTTGGCTGTAAGACAAATCCCTGTACAATATGCAAGAAGAACTACAGGAGGGCAAGTAGAGAGAAATATCTTTGGAGCAAGACAGTATATTCCTCTGAAGCTTAATTCAGCAGGAGTAATGCCGATCATCTTTGCACAAGCAATTATGTTCGTTCCAGCTGCGCTAGCAGGTCTTTCTAAATCAGATTGGGCAATACGTATCCAGAACGCTTTCCGTTCACCTTTTGAGTTTTGGTATAATGTACTCTTTGGATTGCTTATTATCATCTTCACTTATTTCTACACTGCAATTACTGTTCCAAGTAATAAGATGGCTGATGACCTTAAGCGTAATGGAGGGTTTATACCAGGAGTAAAACCAGGACAGGAAACCAGTGAGTATTTGGATAAGATTATGTCTCTTATCACTTTCCCAGGTTCTTTATTCTTAGTAGCTATTGCAGTACTTCCTGCTATAGTCAATAAGATACCTTTATTGGAGATAGACCAACAATGGGCATTATTCTATGGGGGTACCTCCTTGCTCATCTTGGTAGGGGTAGCTATTGATACAATGCAACAAGTGAATTCATATCTACTCAACCGTCATTACGATGGTCTTATGAAAACAGGTAAAAAGAGGAGATAATGGCAAAGCAAGCAGCGATAGAACAAGATGGGACTATTATAGAGTCACTCTCTAATGCAATGTTCCGTGTGGAGTTGGATAATGGTCATGTGGTAACGGCTCATATATCTGGGAAAATGCGTATGCACTACATAAAGCTCCTTCCTGGTGATAGAGTAAAACTTGAAATGACTCCCTATGACCTTACCAAGGCACGCATTACTTACCGATATTAATAATAAAATTCGTTTTTAAAACAGACAACAGATGAAAGTAAGAGCATCTATTAAGAAAAGAAGCCCTGAGTGCAAGATTGTACGAAGAAAAGGGGTATTGTACGTAATTAATAAAAAGAATCCGAGATTCAAACAAAGACAAGGATAAATTATGGCACGAATAGCAGGTATTGACTTACCAAAACACAAAAGAGGCGTCATAGGACTTACCTATATTTTTGGAATTGGTAAAAGCAGAGCTAAAGAAATTTTAAAAAAAGCTCAAGTAGATGAAGACATCAAAGTAAGCGACTGGAACGATGAGCAAATCACTCGTATCCGTGAAGCAGTTTCATCCTATAAAATAGAGGGAGAATTGCGTTCAGAAGTGCAATTAAATATTAAGCGACTTATGGATATTGGTTGTTACCGTGGTATCCGTCACCGCTCTGGATTGCCTTTACGCGGTCAAAAAACAAAAAATAACTCTCGTACAAGAAAAGGAAAACGAAAAACTGTTGCTAACAAGAAGAAAGCAACTAAATAATAAGTAGCGATATGGCAAAAACAAATACAAAAGTTACCAAAAAACGTAAAGTAGTTATAGAATCTTCAGGAGAAGCACATATCTCAGCTACTTTCAATAATATCATTATCTCCTTAACTAACAAAAAGGGAGATGTGATTTCTTGGTCTTCTGCAGGAAAGATGAAGTTCAGAGGCTCTAAAAAGAATACTCCTTATGCTGCTCAAGTAGCTGCTGAAGATGCCGCTAAAATGGCTTTTGACGCAGGACTTAAGAAAGTACGGGTATTCGTAAAGGGTCCTGGAGTAGGTAGAGAGTCTGCCATCAGAAGTATTCATAATGCTGGGATAGAAGTTACTGAAATTGTTGATGTAACTCCACTTCCTCACAATGGTTGTCGTCCTCCAAAAAGACGTAAAGTATAACAAGTTATAACCTATGGGAGAGGGCTCCGATTATCGAAGGATAAGCCTTAATTCATAATCCTCTCTCACTTTTAAACAAAAAAATGTAAAATGGCAAGATATATAGGCCCTAAAAGTAAAATCGCTCGTAAATTTGGGGAAGCGATTTTCGGTGAAGATAAGTCTTTTGCTAAGAAAAACTATCCTCCCGGACAGCATGGAATTAATCGTAAGAGAGCAAAACGCTCTGAGTATGCAATCCAGCTACAAGAAAAACAAAAAGCAAAATATACCTATGGGATTTTGGAACGACAATTCCAAAATATGTATGAAAAGGCGCGCCGTAGCAAAGGAGTTACCGGTGAAGTATTGCTTCAACTCTGTGAAGCTCGCTTGGATAATGTAGTATATCGTATGGGGATAGCCCCTTCTCGCCGTGCTGCTCGTCAGCTTGTTTCTCACCGTCATATTACTGTTAATGGTGAAGTAGTGAATATCCCTTCTTACTCTCTAAAGGCAGGAGATATTGTAGGAGTACGTCACAAGTCACAATCGCTTACTGTGATAGAAAATGCCTTAGCAAGTAACAGCTCTGTATATGAATGGATTACTTGGAATCCTGAAAAAATGGAAGGTACTTTTGTGGCACTCCCTCAGCGTATTCAGATACCTGAAAACATTAAAGAACAATTAATCGTAGAGTTGTACTCTAAATAATATTAGTCAGCAGTCAGATTATGGCATTATTCAATTTTCAAAAACCAGATAAGGTTATCATGATTGAATCCTCCGAGTTCGAGGGCAAGTTTGAGTTTCGCCCCTTGGAACCTGGTTATGGACTCACCATTGGTAACGCATTACGACGAGTGATGCTCTCCTCCTTAGAGGGCTACGCAATCACTTCGGTTAAAATAGATACAGTAGAACATGAATTCTCCACAATCGCAGGGGTAGTAGAAGATGTTACTGAAATTATTTTGAACTTGAAGCAAGTGCGTTTCAAACTGCAAACAGAAGGAACCGATCATGAAAAAGCATCCATTTCTGTAACAGGAAAGAAACAATTGACTGCGGGTGATTTTCAAAAATTTATAACAGGATTTCAAGTACTGAACCCCGATTTGGTAATTTGTAATATGGAACCTGAGGTAGAAATCAAAATGGATATTACCATTGATAAGGGTATGGGATATGTTTCCGCTGAGGAAAATGCCAAACCTAATATGCCTGTGGGAACCATCCCTACTGATGCTATTTTTACTCCTATTAAGAATGTAAAATACAGTATTGAGAACTATCGAGTAGAACAAAAAACCGATTATGAAAAGTTGATTTTTGAAATCAAAACAGACGGGTCTATTCATCCTAAGGATGCCTTAATGGAAGCGGCTAAAACATTGATTCATCACTTTATGCTTTTCTCTGATGAGCGTATTACCATTGAACCAGAAGAGGTGGTACAGCCAGAAAGCTATGATGAAGAATCTTTACACATGCGCCAACTCCTTAAGACCAAATTGATTGATATGGATCTTTCTGTACGCGCACTGAACTGCCTCAAAGCAGCCGAAGTAGATACTTTAGGGGATTTGGTTTCTTTTACTAAAACTGATTTGATGAAATTCCGTAACTTTGGTAAAAAATCACTTACTGAACTTGATGAGTTGGTAGAAAGCAAAGGACTTACTTTCGGAATGGATCTGTCAAAGTACAAATTAGAAAAAGAATAGTAAATTCTGTTATAATATATTAATTCAACGAAAATGAGACACGGAGATAAAATAAATAATTTAGGAAGAACCGCCGCTCATAGGAAATCTATGTTGGCGAATATGGCTTGTTCTTTAATACAGCATAAGCGAATCAATACTACTTTGGCTAAAGCTAAAGCTTTGAAGATATTTGTAGAACCTTTGATTACCAGATCTAAGGAGGATACTACACATAATCGTCGTATAGCATTCAGCCGATTACATAGCAAATATGCCGTTACTGAACTTTTCAAGAATATTTCAGTGAAGGTAGCTAACCGTCCAGGTGGATACACCCGTATCATCAAACTTGGTAACCGATTGGGAGATAACGCTGAGATGGCTCTTATTGAATTGGTAGATTATAATGAAGCAGGATACTCACCTAAGGGAACTGCTAAGAAAAAATCTACTCGTAGGGGACGAGGAGGGAAAAAGGCAGCAGAGCAGCCTACTCCTGAAGCGCCACAGGCAAAGGAAGAGACTTCCTCTGAAGCATAAAATAAAAACCGCCTTAAACATAGGGCGGTTTTTTGTTGTAAAATGTCTTGAAAAAGTGTACCTTTGCTTCTTAAAGTAACAGGTAATGACAAGTATCAAGCAAAGAGAAGAATTACAAGCCGCTATTTGGAAGATAGCCAATGAAGTACGCGGCGCGGTAGATGGTTGGGATTTTAAACAATTTGTTTTAGGTACCCTTTTCTATCGTTTTATCAGCGAGAATTTTACTAATTTCATCGAAGGTGGCGATGAGAGTGTGCAGTACGCCGAGCTGCCCGATGAGGCTATTACCCCTGAAATAAAAGACGATGCTACGAAAACTAAGGGTTATTTTATCTACCCCTCTCAGCTGTTTGTAAATGTAGCTAAAAATGCGAATACCAATTCCAATCTCAATACCGATTTAGCAGCTATCTTCTCGGCTATCGAAAGTTCCGCCAATGGCTACCCGTCCGAAGCCGATATTAAAGGACTGTTTGCCGACTTCGACACTACCTCCAACCGCCTTGGCAATACCGTTGAGGAAAAAAACAAACGCCTCGCCGCGGTAGTTAACGGAGTGGCAGGGCTTAGTTTTGGCGATTTTGAAAACCACCAAATTGACCTCTTTGGCGATGCTTATGAGTTCCTCATCTCTAACTATGCTGCCAATGCAGGCAAATCGGGTGGGGAGTTTTTTACCCCTCAGAATGTATCAAAACTCATTGCGCAATTGGCTTTGTTGGGGCAATCATCAGTAAACAAGATTTACGACCCTGCTTGTGGGTCAGGCTCTCTCCTACTACAAGCTAAAAAACACTTCGATGACTACCAGATAGAAGAAGGTTTTTTTGGGCAAGAAATCAATCATACTACCTACAACTTGGTGCGTATGAATATGTTCTTGCACAATATCAACTATGACAAGTTCAATATTGCATTAGGCGATACGCTCATAAACCCCTGCTTTGGCGATGAAAAACCTTTTGATGCCATCGTTTCCAATCCTCCTTATTCGGTGAACTGGATAGGTAGCGACGACCCTACCCTTATCAACGACGACCGTTTTGCGCCAGCAGGCGTATTAGCCCCAAAATCTAAAGCCGACTTTGCCTTTGTATTGCATTCCCTCAGCTACCTTTCGGCTAAGGGGCGTGCCGCTATTGTGTGTTTCCCTGGTATCTTTTACCGCGGAGGTGCCGAGCAGAAAATACGCAAATACCTCATTGATAACAACTATGTAGAAACTGTTATCGCCCTACCGCCCAACCTCTTCTATGGCACCAGCATTGCGGTTAATATATTGGTACTTTCCAAACACAAACCCGATACCCAAACCCAATTTATAGATGCCAGTGGTGAGGACTTTTTTAAGAAAGAAACTAATAACAACGTACTTACTGATGACCATATAGCGCATATCGTTAGCATTTTTGCCGACAAAGAGGCGGTACCTCACACCGCTGTGCAAGTAGACAACCAGCAGATAGCCGAAAATGACTACAACCTATCCGTTAGTTCGTATGTAGAAGCAAAAGACACCCGTGAGGTGATAGATATTCAGCAACTCAACGCCGAAGTAGCGCAAACCATCATACGTATTAATGAGCTGAGGGCGGATATAGAGGAGATTATTAGAGAAATAGAAAACTAATTGATAAATATGGAAGCGCAAAAAGAAGAAATCATACTTTATCAGCGTGAAGATGGTGCTGTACAAATAGATGTAAGGGTAGAGGGGGAGACTGTTTGGCTCACACAAGAACAGATGGCCACATTGTTTGGAAAGGGACGCACCACTATAACAGAGCATATCTCTCATATTTTTGAGGAAGGAGAATTGGATGAAAAAGTGGTATGTCGGAAATTCCGACATACCACTCAACACGGCGCTATAGAAGGAAAAACTCAAGAAAGAGAAGTAAAATATTACAATTTAGAGGTTGTTATTTCTGTGGGTTATCGTGTTCGTTCTGTACAAGGAACACGCTTTAGGCAATGGGCTACTGAGAGATTAAAAGAATACATTGTAAAAGGTTTTACGATGGATGATGAGCGCCTAAAAGGCAATGGAGGCGGAAATTATTGGAAAGAACTCCTCAATAGAATACGAGATATCCGCTCAAGTGAAAAAGCGCTATACCGACAAGTGCTCGATTTGTATGCTACCAGTAGGGATTACAACCCTAAAAGTGAAATAACCCTTACTTTTTTTAAAATAGTACAAAACAAACTGCATTATGCCTGTAGCGAGCAAACATCAGCTGAACTGATCTATCGCAGAGCAGATAGTACTAAAGATTTTATGGGGCTTACAACTTTTAAAGGAGCTTTGCCTACCCTAAACGAGGCTAAAATAGCCAAGAATTATCTTACAGAAGAAGAACTATTCCGCTTAAACCGTCTTGTTTCTGCCTTCTTTGATCTGGCAGAGCTTAAAGCGCAAACACAAAGCCCTATGTATATGCAAGATTGGGTGGATGAATTGGATAAATTTTCAGCCAATTACGGCAAAGGAGTATTGAAAGGAGCAGGGACTATTAGCCACGAACAGGCGGAGCAGAAAGCAATACAAGAATACCGAGCTTATGAAGCCCGCACACTATCGCCTATAGAACAATCCTATTTAGAGAGTTTAAAAGCATTGGAGAAAAACACAGCTAAGCTATTGAAAACAAAACACAAATAACAATGACACAAGAACCAAAAATATTCCCTTATATAGAACATCTCCTGCAAGGCGCTGAAGTAGTATGGAAACCTCTGGGAGAGATAGCGGAATATGAACAGCCAACAAAATATCTAGTAAAGTCAAGTAATTATAAGGATATATATCCTACTCCTGTATTAACTGCTGGTAAAACATTTATTCTTGGTTATACAGATGAAACAGAAGGTATTTATAAGGCTTCTATAAGCCCTGTTATAATTTTTGACGATTTTACAACAGCTAACAAATGGGTAGATTTCGACTTCAAAGCCAAATCATCAGCAATGAAGATGATAACCTCTAAAAATGAGAAAGAAGTATTGTTGAAGTATATTTATTATTGGCTAAACACTTTACCAAGTGAACTTATAGAAGGTGATCATAAACGACAATGGATTAGTAACTATGCTAATAAAAAAATCCCCCTTCCCCCTCTTTCTGTCCAGCAAGAGATTGTTCGTATTCTGGACAAGTTCACCCAGCTGGAGGCGGAGCTGGACTGCCGCAAGCGGCAGTATGAATACTACCGAAATAAATTATTGACTTTCAATGAGATAGGGGGGGGTACTGAGATAGTTTGGAAAACGCTAGGAGAAGTAGGCACTTTTATACGGGGCAATGGTTTGCAGAAGAAAGACCTCATAACAAGTGGTGTTCCTGCTATCCATTATGGTCAAATTTATACTTACTATGGGATTTCTGTGGAACAAACAATTTCTTTTGTATCTCGTGAAACAGCTGAAGGACTTAGAAAAGTAGATTATGGAGACGTGATAATAACAAATACAAGTGAGAATATAGATGACGTAGGGAAAGCTGTTGCCTATTGTGTTAAAGAACAAGGTGTAACAGGAGGACACGCTACCATTTTTAAACCTTCAGAAAAAATCATAGGTAAATATTTGGTTTATTATACGCAGACAACAGAGTTTTCAAACCAAAAAAGAAAGTACGCTAAGGGAACCAAAGTGATAGATATATCGGCTAATGACTTAACTAAGATTACCATTCCTCTCCCTCCCCTCTCCGAGCAACAACGTATCGCCACTATTCTTGATAAGTTCGATACTTTAGTCAATTCTATTAGCGAGGGGTTACCCAAAGAAATTGCCCTGCGCAGAAAACAATATGAGTATTATAGGGAGAGATTATTGTCGTTCCCCTCGTAGGGGTCAATGGTAATTGATCCTAAATATTGAGGAAGGATTGTTGTTTGAAGGCGAATTGCCTCACATACTCAGCTGCGCCAGCTCGCTGACTTTGCCCTTACAGATAAGATAAAATAAATTATAATCATATTATGACCTACAACACTATCGCCGAAACACAAAACTACATCGTTTTAGACAATTATACTAAGCTCTCTAAAGTGAGTGAAGCACCCGCTACTTACCAAAGCGAGAATGCTTTAGAACGCGAATTTATAGAGGATTTGGTAGAACAAGGCTATGAATACCTGCCACAGCTTACTACCCCCGCAGCACTCTTGAATAATGTGCGCACACAGCTACAAAACATCAACAGCGTAACCTTCTCCGATGCCGAATGGGCGCGCTTTGTAGAGGAATATTTAGATGCCCCCAGCGATAACTTGGTAGAAAAATCGCGCAAACTGCACCGCGATTATATCTACGACTTTGTGTTCGACGATGGGCATATACAAAATATCTATTTGGTTGATAAGAAAAATATCATTCGCAATAAAGTACAGGTCATCAACCAGTTCGAACAGAAAGGCTCTCACGCCAATCGTTATGATGTAACGATTTTAGTGAACGGGTTGCCCTTAGTGCAAATCGAACTCAAAAAACGAGGCGTTGCTATCCGTGAGGCGTTCAACCAAGTGCACCGCTATAGCAAAGAGAGTTTCAACAGCGAGAGTTCTCTGTACAAATACCTGCAACTCTTTGTCATTTCCAACGGTACCGATACCCGCTATTTTGCTAATACCGTAAAGCGTAATAAAAACAGTTTCGACTTTACGATGAATTGGGCAAAAGCCGATAATACGCTCATCAAAGACCTGAAGGATTTTACTGCTACTTTCTTTCAGAAAAACACTTTGTTACAAGTGCTGCTCACCTATTCCGTGCTTGATGTAAGCGACACACTACTGGTGATGCGCCCCTACCAAATAGCCGCTACCGAACGACTGCTCTGGAAGATAAAAAGTGCCTATCAGGCTAAGCACTGGAGCTCTCTCGACGGGGGTGGTTATATATGGCACACTACAGGTTCGGGCAAAACTCTTACCAGCTTTAAAGCGGCACAACTGGCTACCCAGCTCGATTTTATCGATAAAGTGTTCTTTGTCGTAGACCGCAAAGATTTGGATTATCAAACGATGAAGGAGTACCAACGCTTTTCGCCCGATAGTGTAAATGGCTCAGGTAGTACTGCCGGACTCAAACAGAATTTAAACAAGAACGACCATAAAATTATCGTTACTACTATCCAAAAACTCAATAACCTGATGAGGGGCGAAGAGCATTTGCCGGTATACGACCAGCAAGTTGTCTTCATCTTTGATGAGGCACACCGTTCCCAATTTGGTGAAGCGCAAAAGAACCTTAAAAAGAAATTCAAGAAGTACTACCAATTTGGTTTTACAGGCACCTCTATTTTCCACGACAATGCCTTGGGCAGCGAAACTACTGCCAGCGTGTTTGGTCGCGAACTGCACGCCTACGTAATTACCGATGCCATTCGCGATGAAAAAGTGTTGAAATTCAAAGTAGATTACAACGATGTACGTCCGCAATTTAAGGGTATAGAAACCGAGCAAGATGAAGCCAAACTCAGTGTTGCCGAAAACAAACGCCTCTTGCTACACCCCGAACGTATTAGGGAAATATCTACGTACATCTTGCGCAATTTTCGCCTCAAAACCCACAGGAATGAGGGCAGTAATAAGGGGTTCAATGCAATGTTTGCCGTTAGCAGTGTAGAGGCTGCCAAATGCTACTACCAAGAGCTCAACGCCTTGCAAAAAGATAGCGACCGACCGCTTAAGATAGCGACTATCTTTTCTTATACTGCCAATGAAGAACAAAATGCTATAGGCGACATTACCGACGAAACTTTCGAACCTTCTGCTATGGACGTCAGTGCCAAAGAGTTTTTAGAAAAAGTCATTACCGACTATAATGCGATGTTTAAAACAAGTTTTTCATTAGAAAGCAAATCGTTTGAAAACTACTATCGCGATTTGAGTAACCGTGTGAAAAATCAAGAGGTCGACCTCTTGATAGTAGTGGGTATGTTCCTCACTGGTTTTGATGCCCCTATGCTCAATACGTTATTTGTAGACAAAAACTTGCGCTATCACGGACTTTTGCAGGCTTATTCTCGCACCAATCGCATCTACAACAGCACTAAGAGCTTTGGTAATATCGTTACTTTCCGCGATTTAGAAAAAGCTACCATCGATGCTATTACCCTTTTCGGCGATAAGAGCACCAAGAATGTAATCCTCGAAAAAAGCTACCAAGAGTATCTTGAGGGCTTTACTGATATCATTACTGGTAAAGCTTGCCGAGGCTATAACGAAATTGTAAAAGAACTAAAAGAACAATTCCCCGACCCTGATGAAATTCACACTACAGCCGATAAGAAAGCCTTTGTAAAACTTTTTGGTGAATATTTGCAGGTGGAAAACATCTTGCAGAACTATGATGAGTTTGCCCATCTCAAAGCGCTACAAACGATTGATAAAAACGATCCTGAAGCGTTAAAAGCCTTTGCCGAGGAGCATTTCCTAACCGAAGAACAAGTCGCTTCTATGGTACAATTAGAGGTACTAAAAGACCGATTAGTGCAAGATTATAAATCCACTTATAACGATATACGTGATTGGGTAAGCAAGGAACGAGAGAATGCAGCGCAAGAAAAACAGTTAATTGACTGGGAAGAGGTGGTTTTTGAAGTAGATTTGCTCAAATCTCAAGAAATAGACCTCGATTATATCCTCGAACTCATCTTAGAACACCACAAAAAGAACAAAAACAAAGAGGCTTTAGTAGAGGAAGTGCGTCGCATTATCCGTGCCAGCATAGGTAACCGTGCCAAGGAAAGCCTTATAGTGGATTTTATCAACGAAACTAATTTAGATATTATTGACGACAAACCGACTATCATAGCAGCGTTCTTCACTTATGCCCAAGAGCGACAAAAAGCTGAAGCGGCTGAGCTAATCGCGGAAGAAAACTTAAATGAAGAGGCGGCTAAACGATATATACAGCTTTCTCTAAAACGAGAATACGCTAGCGAAAATGGCACTGACCTCAATAGCATTTTGCCTAAAATGAGTCCGTTAAACCCACAATATCGAACCAAAAAACAAACTGTCTTTCGCAAAATAACAGCTTTTGTAGAAAAATACAAAGGCGTAGGGGGTGAGGTATGATAATAGATTGACAAATGTTTTTTAAGTTTTTTTGGTCAGTATGTTTTTCTCAATCAATTAGTCATATAGACGAGCTAATTTCAAAAGTAAATGTGAAATAATTATATTGAAATGATAAATACTTTTCCACATAAGCAGGATAATCCCTAAAAAAGCCGTACCTTTGTGGCATAAAAATCATAAGTTATGTACGAAAAATACGAGCAGACAGCTCATTATATCCGACAATTTATTAAGGAACAGACCCCAGAATTTGCTATTATACTTGGCTCTGGACTATCTTCCTTACAGGATGAAGTAACCCCTATTGTGGAAATTCCCTATGCCGGCATTCCTAATTTCCCACAATCCACGGTAGAGGGACATGGTAACAAACTTATCTATGGTACTTTAGCAGGTAAGTATGTCCTTCTAATGAGCGGGCGTTTCCATTACTATGAAGGTTATCCCATGCAGGAGGTTACTTTTCCCATCCGTATTTTTCACCTTTTAGGAATAAAAAAACTCATTGTCTCCAATGCCTCCGGAGGGGTTAATCCTAATTTTTCTATTGGAGATATTATGGTAATTCGCGACCATATTAATATGTTCCCTGAGCACCCTTTGCGAGGCAGGAACTTGGAAAAATTTGGCACTCGTTTCCCTGATATGAGTGAGGCTTATAATCGTGCTATGATTACTCTTGCAGAAACTATAGCTAAGGAGCAGGGAACAAAACTTCAAAAAGGAGTATATGTAGGCTTGCAAGGACCTACTTTTGAAACTCCATCAGAATATGGTATGGTACGTGCCATAGGTGGAGATGCCGTAGGAATGAGTACTGTTCCTGAAGTAATCGTTGCTCGTCATCAGGGAATGAAGGTCTTTGCCCTCTCTATTATTTCAGATTTAGGAGGTGCTGGCATTGCTCCAAACGTATCTCATACAGAAGTACTCCATGCGGTGAATAATGCCATGCCGAAAGTATTGAACTTGGTGAGAGAGTTTGTAAAACGAGAAAATTCGTAAAATGAGATTAACTTTTTGAAAAGGCACTGAATAAAGTGTCTTTTTTTTATTCATAATAATTTATTCTTATTTTGTTTAATTAAAAATAAATCGTAAATTTGCAGCTTATTAAATATTTATATAAAATGAAAATGAGAATTTTGATTCCTGTTTTAGTAACAGGATTGTTCGTATTTGCCTCTTGTAGCAAAGAGGAAAGTAAAAAAGAAGAAAATAAGAAAGAGAAATCTGCTGTAGTGAATGCCTCAGGAACTGATTGGAAGTATTTCTCCTTTGCCAAAGGCAAGGAAGTTACAGTGGAAGACCCAAAGACTTCTTTGGATTGGGATATTGCTTTTAACCGTTATTATGTAAAGCTTAACGGAGGTGATTCAGGCAAAGGGCAAGCAGAGGTAATCAAAACAGATAAAACAGTCCTATCAGAGGTTAAAGAAGTACCTGCTTCTGGTTATAGTAAAGATAAGCAAGGAGTAATGTCATTAGGAATGCCTCCTAAGCCTACAAAAGGAAGTTTTTCTGCAACCATCTCGGGCGGTATAAAAGGAGAGAATACTACAGGCTATGTTACTATTGACATGGCTAATATGATGACAGGCAAGGGTGATATTTATGGTATAACCAAGTATGTATATGTGGTAAAAACGGCAGAAGGGAAGCCTTTGAAGCTACAATTTACCGATTATACAAGTAGTGAAGGAAAAGGAGGATATCCAGCTTTTAGCTATCAATTCGCTGAAGGAGGTAAATTTTAAATAAGGATAAAATAATCCATTTATTTTTTTTTATTCTAAATAAAATTGTATCTTTGCACCCACAAAATTAATAAAACTCGAAGTAAGATGAAAGTAAAATTTTTAGTGCCCGCACTTCTTGTAGGGCTCATGACCTTTACCTCTTGTAGTAAGGATGATAACAAAGAGGAACCTAAGCCAAAACCTACACCAGAAAAAACAGCAAAAGAAATTAAGAACTTAGATGCCTCCGATCAGCAGAAATGGACTTATTTCTCTTTTGAAACAGGTAAAGTAGTAGAAGTAACCAATCCTAAAACAAGTGATAATTGGGATATTGCTTTTAACCGCTTTAATATCCGTACCAATGGAGGTGTATCAGGCATAGGAGAAGCTGAAGTAGTGAATACCAACAGCAAAGATTTCGCTGCCATTACCAAAGCCCCTGCTGAAGGTTATCAAAAGGATACAAAGGTTAATGAATATGGTCGCCCTTTACCTGGACAGACACAGCCATCTATAACAGAAGTAGAGAAAAATCCTGTAATCTCAGGAACTGTAGAAAGTACAAATCCTAAAGGTTGGTATAACTACAAACGCCCAAAAGAAGGGGAAAACGCTCCTCACTTTGAGATTACTAAATATGTATATGTACTCAAAACAGCTAAAGGAGATAAATATGTAAAAATCCAACTTACAGGATATACTAATGATAAAAATAAATCAGGGTATATTACTTTTACTTATGACTTCTTAAGGGAAAAAGAAGCTCCTAAGCCTGTAGAAAAAGTAGCTTTGGATTTCTCTGGTAATGAAGCAAAAGAAGTACAATTGGATGCCACTGGAGATTGGAAATATTTTTCCCTAAAAAATGGAGAGGTAACTCCCGTTAAACCAGAAGAAGATCTCTCTTGGGATATTGCTTTCAAGGGGTATTATGTGAGACTCAATGGAGGTACTTCTGGGAAAGGAAAAGCAGAAGCTTTGAGATTGGAGGAAAAAGATTTTGCTAAAGTTATAGAAACTCCTAAAAAGGGATTTGAAAAAGATAAAGAAGTTATCTTTAAGAGTATGAAAGGAACAGAATCAAAGGAAAATGTCTCTCCCGTACTTACAGGAGGTTTTGGTTCTACCACAGGGGCTATTCAAATCAATCCCTCTCCTGAATGGAGAAAGAAAAATGGAGGTGTATTTGGTCCTAACGAATGGGTATATGTTATAAAAACAGCTGATGGTACTTATGCTAAGGTACAGGTAACCGACTTCTACAAAAAGATAGGAGATAAAAAAGCACCTAATTTTCCTAAGCTAAAATACCAATTGAGTAAAACTAAAAGCGAATAAAAGAAAATTATGAAAGTAAAATTATTATTTGCTACCTTATTAGTGGGGGTATTCGCACTTAGCTCTTGTAGTAAGGATGATAATAAGGAAGAGAAAAAACCTGCCAATGTAAAGCAGGAGAAAAATCTCAATGCAGGACAAAAAAAATGGGTGTATTATTCTTTTGAAAAAAATGCTATTGTAGAGGTGGCTGACCCTCAAAATAGTTTGGATTGGGATATAGCCTTTTTTGCCTACTATGTAAAACTCAATGGAGGTGAGTCAGGTAAGGGAAAAGCAGGAGTTGTAAAAGTTGGAGGGAATGATTTTTCTGCTCCTATCGCTACATTGCCTAAAGAAAAAGAATATATACAGGATGCTAAAGGGGTAATGTATTATGGGAGTTACCCTAACCTAACAGAAAGGAATGACACTTTTTCCCATTTACTTTCAGGAGGTTTTGATACCAAGACAGGTTATGTATCACTTAATCCTAAAAACATGCAATCTAAAGGAGGTAAGTGGCCAAATGTATATGCTCCTACCAAGTTTGTCTATATTATTAGAACCGCCAAGGGAGCTTTTGCTAAATTCCAAGTAACGGATTTCTATAATGATAGAACACAGGAAAACTATCCTTCTTTCCAATATATCCTCAGTGAGGATGGCAAGTTTTAGATAATAATACCTTTCTAATCTATGTGAATTGATAGAATTGCTATGTCTTTCCCAAGTATAGCAATTCTATTTTTCTTTCAATAAAAAGATTCAATAAATGTCAAAGATTTTCATTATTATAGGCTGCTTTTTTTCTCTGTTGAGTGTGAGGGCACAATATTCCTTTTCAGGGAAAGTTATTGATTGTCAAACGAAAGAACCTTTATCAGGGGTGACTATAGAGCTTACTTCTCTGAAGAAAAAGCTACAAACAGATGTTCAGGGACGGTTTTCTTTTCAGGGCTTACCCAGAGGGACTCATCATTTTTATGTAACTCAAGATGACTATGAAGGCAGTTTCTTTAAAGTATCTCTAAAAAGAGATGAGAAAAATTATATTTTTACTCTTTGTAGAAATAAGGAAGTAGAGGTAGGAGAAGTAGTAGTAACTGCTACCCGTACCGAGCGTAATCTTAAGAATGTACCTATTACAGTACAAGTGATAACCGCTAAGGATATACAGAAATCTCAGGCTCCTGACTTCCAATCTTTTTTGGAAAATGAATTTTCAGGGATCAACTTTACCTATAATGGAGGAATGCCTAATATTAATATGATGGGCTTCGGAGGTAAATATGTTCTTTTCCTTATGGATGGAGAACGCATGGCAGGGGAGACCTTTGATAATATTGATTATGATCGTATAGATTTGGATAATATTGAGCGTATTGAGATTATCAAGGGAGCATCTTCTTCTCTTTATGGTTCTAATGCACTGGGAGGGGTAATTAATATTATTACTAAGGAAACACAAAAGCCCTTGGAGATGAATGTAGGATACCTTTATAATACTAAGAAAGATCATAAAGCGAACTTATCCTTAGGAACTAAGCAAAAATGGGGAAGCATCCGTCTTTCCTCTTTCTATAATTTTAGAGAGCCTTATATTCTAACAGACAAGGAGCCTCTGAAAACCTACAAAAAGGATTCTATTATATATTCTGAGAAGGGGGAACTTAATGTTGCAGGCTATACCAATTATGGATTTACTCCTAAAGTAGGATTGGATTTCTCACCCAAATGGAATCTGACACTTACTCCAAGTTATTATTTTAGTGAACGAAATTCAGGGACAGAATCCTCTAAAAAGTTAAGAGATCGCTATTATAACTATACGATAGCACTTAAGTCCGATTATAAGATAAAGGAGGATAAAACACTTAGCCTTTCAGGAGCGTATGACCGTTATGATAAGTTTAAGTATTATAGAATTCTGAAAGAGAAAGATAAGAACTATGAAAATTCTATTTGGCGAGCAGGTGGGCAGTATAACCAGTCACTCTATAAAAAGCATTCTTTAGTAGTAGGGGCTGAGATGTCTTCGGATGAACTTTTAAGTTTCCGGTTTAATAATACGGGGACTGAAGCTAAAAAGAATGCTCAAAATTACACTCTTTTTACTCAGCAAGAGTGGGCTCTTTCTGATGCATTTACTTTAGTAACAGGAGTGAGAATGGACTATCATTCTCTTTTTAAGGGATTCCTCACCTATCGCTTGTCAGGAATGTTTAAGATAGAAGCCTTTACCTTTCGTGGAGGTTATTCTACAGGCTTTCGCTCTCCTACGTTAAAAGAACTTTATACTAATTGGTTTCATCCCTGGGGAGGAGGATTTCAGATTATGGGAAATAAGGATTTGAAGCCTGAGAAGAGTAATAATATTAACTTTTCTGTAGATTTTAATGCTAAGAAATGGAATATTACAGCCATGACTCAGTATTCCAAAGTGAAGGATAAGATTGCTTATCATTGGTCACGTTCTAATGATACCATTCGTTATATCAATTTTGATGGAAATACGGACATTATAAGTTCTGAATTTTCAGGAACATATCGTCCTAACAAATCTTTCCGTTTTAAAGGATCTTATGCCTATTATGTAACAAGCAAAAGTAGGGATGATGTACGTCCTCATACCTTCACTCTAAAAGCAGAATACGTAGAACAGACAGATATGAAATATCTCCCTAATATCATCCTTAGTGGGAAATATGTGAGTGAAACCAATATCTATGAGGAAGGAGATGCCTATACATATTATCCTTCTTATAGTATCTGGCGGCTACAATTCTCTAAAAAATTACCTTATCATCTTACCTTGAATGCTGGAATAGATAATCTTTTTGATTATATAACTAAGACTACAAGTTTTTACTCCAGCGTTTCACCCGGAAGAACCTACTTTGTAGGGTTAAAATGGAATTTGTAAATAAATAAAAAAGTATATGAAATATATTTATAATGTTACTTTTCATATAGAACAGGAAGTATTCCCTCAGTGGCAATCTTGGATAGAGCAACATTTTGATCGGTTGCTCAAGGAGAGTGAATTCCTACAGATAAGGCTTTTGCAGATACATACAGAACATGTCCAGAGTAAGGCATTCAGTGTGCAATATGAGGCAGATACAAAGCAGGCAATCACTCATTTTCAATCTGCTTTGGAGGAAAAATATAGGAGAGAACTCTTTTTACAATTTGGAGAAAAAGTACTTACTTTCGCTACTTTGCTTACGGTGGAGAAGGAAGTAAAGAAGTAGAAAATGTTAAATTTTGAGATTGTGAATAAAAAAGTTTTTTTTCATTTGTCAATTCAAAAAAAAGCAGTACCTTTGCACCTCAAAAATAAGAAGAAATATCAGAAAATATGAAAAAAGAAATACATCCCTCTAATTATCGTTTGGTTGTTTTCAAAGATATGTCCAATGATGATATTTTCATCACTAAGTCAACCATTGAAGCTAAAGATACTATTGAAGTAGATGGAGTAGAATATCCTTTAGTGAAATTGGAGATTTCTCGTACCTCACACCCTTATTATACAGGGAAGACAAAGCTTATTGATACAGCAGGACGTATAGATAAGTTCAAGAGTAAATATGCTAAATTTCAAAAATAGTAAAGGTTTTTCATAATAAATAAGTTTTAAAATTATTTTGGCAAACTCCTTCCTTTGCTGGGAAGGAGTTTTGTTTTTAGGAAATTTTAAAAAAAATAACAATTAACCTTGTTCTCTATAAAAAAAAGTGTAATTTTGCCCTTATTTTAAAAACCATGAAATTATGGATTTAGGACTTATCATAACATACATTGTCACAGCAATTTATTGTTTGTCATTGGTGCTTATCTTCTTCTATAGTTTGACTATATTAAACCTTGCTGTTAACTATTTGAAGAATAAAAATCAAAATAGCGAAGCACCTAAGTTCAATTTACTTGATCCCAATGAAATTCCTTATGTTACTGTACAGCTTCCTATTTATAATGAGAAGTATGTAGTACCAAGGCTTTTGGAGAATATTGCTAAGTTAGAATATCCTAGGAACAAATTGGAAATACAAGTATTAGATGATTCTACCGATGATTCAGTGGCAGAGACCGCGCGAATTATAGGAGAATTGCAGAAAACAGGCTTAGATATTGTTCATATACGTAGGGAAAAACGAGAAGGTTTTAAGGCAGGAGCTCTTAAGTATGGAACCGCTATTGCTAAAGGAGATTTTCTTGCTATCTTTGACGCTGACTTTCTTCCTAAACCTGATTGGCTCAAGCAAACAGTTATCTATTTCAAGGATGAGCATATAGGAGTAGTACAAACCCGATGGGGACATATCAATCGTAATTATTCTCTACTAACTAAAATACAGGCATTGGCTCTGGATACTCACTTTACTTTGGAGCAAGTAGGACGTAGTAGTAAAGGACACTTTATTAACTTTAATGGGACTGCAGGTATTTGGCGTAAGAAAACAATCTTGGATGCAGGTAATTGGGAGGGAGACACTCTTACAGAGGATTTGGATTTGAGTTATCGAGCACAACTTAAGAACTGGAAATTTAAATATTTGGAAGATGTAGAGACCCCAGCAGAACTTCCTGTAGTAGTTTCTGCAGCACGCTCTCAGCAATTCCGTTGGAACAAAGGAGGTGCTGAGGTATTCAGAAAATCCGTTCGTAATGTATTGGCTTCCAAGAATATTAGTTGGAAAACAAAGTTTCATGGAGTAATGCATTTGCTTAATAGCTCTATGTTCCTGTATGTGTTCTTAGTAGCAGTATTGAGTGTGCCAATGATGTATATTAAGAGTATCTATCCACATTTGGCTTGGGTATTTAAGGTAACTAGTTTCTTTATGGTTAGTACCTTGATATTATTCTGTTGTTATTGGATTACTTATAAAAATATTCAAGGGAAAACGTTTGATGATTTTGTGGATTATATCAAGCTATTCTTTAGTTTCTTCTCAGTAGCTTTAGGTTTTTCTTTGCATAATGTAACGGCTGTATTGCAGGGTTATTGGGGTAAAAAGACAGAATTCGTTCGTACACCTAAGTTCAATATCAGTTCCTTGAAGGACTCTTGGAAGGGTAATAAGTATATTAATAAAAAGCTTTCTCCCAATATGATTCTGGAATTTCTCCTTATGTGTTATTTCTTATTTGGATTGTACAGTGGTATTAAGCTTAATGACTTTGGACTCTTTCCTTTTCATTTGATGCTTACCTTTGGATTTGGATTTGTTTTCTATAAATCACTTATACCAAAGGCATAATAAACAAAATTGGTTTTTATTCTAGAGTAAGGCTTTGTTTGGAAAAATGAAGCCTTATTTTTTCGTTTTTCGTTTTTCATTTTTCACTTTAAGTTGTATCTTTGTGCCTTATTATTTAAGATGAATTTTATGAAGATATTAGTTTGTATTAATCAGGTGCCGGATACCACCTCTCAGATAAATTTTACTGCAGACCATAAGGCTTTTGACCCCTCTGGAGTGCAGTTTGTGATTAATCCTAGTGATGAAGCTGCCCTAATACGTGCTTTACAACTCAAAGAACAAAGAGGGGCTCATATTACTTTAGTACATGTAGGACTTTCGGACAGTGAGCCGGTGTTGCGTAAGGCATTTGCTTTAGGAGCAGATGAAATGATTCGGGTGGAGACAACACCTATGGATGGCTTCTTTGTTGCTCAGCAATTAGCCCCTATTGCTAAAGACTACGAAGTTGTATTCTGTGGGAGAGAATCTTTAGACTATAATGGAGGTATGGTAGGAGGGATGTTAGCCTCTCTGTTAGATTTTAATTTTGTAGATGATGTAATTGCTTTTTCATTGGAAGGGGCTATAGCCAAGATTACCCGTGCAATTGATGGAGGTAAGGAACTTTTGGAGAGCCCCTTACCTGTAGTAGTAGGTATCCAAAAAGAGATTATCCCAGAGGAGGAAATACGTATTCCTAGTATGAAAGGGATTATGATGGCTCGCAAAGCCCCTTTACAAATAATTTCACCGATAGAGGCTACCACACAACCAGCTATTGACTCTTTGGAAAAGCCAAAGGGGAAAGCCCCTATAAAAATGATTTCTCCGGATAATTTGGATGAATTGATAGAAGAACTTCACGATAAAAGAAAATTATTTTAAGCAAAAAATATGATTTTAGTATATACAGAATACCATAATGGACAATTTACTAAAAAAACATTAGAAACTATCTCTTATGCTAGAGCATTGTCCAAAGATATAATAGCCCTTACAATTAATGTAGAAGATCCTATTATTTTGCAACAATATGGAGTAAGTAGAATCATAAGGGTAACTAATCAGGAACTTTCCGTATTTCAGGCAAGAGCTTATGTGGATCTCATCAGGCAAATAGTTCAGAAAAAGCAAGTAAGTACAATACTGTTACCAAGCTCCGCTAATATACGTTATATGTCCCCTATGTTAGCTATAAAATTGGGAGCAAGTTATCTATCAAATGTAAGTTCACTTCCTAAGGAAGGTAAGGTACAAAAGGTGATTTTCTCCTCTAAAGCAATAGCTTGGATTCCTATTGCGTCTAAGCAAGTGATGACTCTTTCTGGGAATATCGTGGAGGTAACAGAAGCCCCTGTACAAGCTACTATAGAGGATTTCTCTGTAGAATTCTCTAAGGAAGATTTTCCCATTAAGCATTTGGAAACGCAGAAGTTTACTAATAAGATTTCCATAGATGATGCTTCTATTGTAGTTTCTGGGGGTCGTGGTATGCAAACTCCTGAAAATTGGCATATAGTGGAGGATCTTGCGGATGCTTTAGGAGCGGCAACGGCTTGTACAAAGCCTGTGTCTGACATGGGATGGCGCCCTCATAGCGAGCACATTGGACAGACAGGGAAGCCCTTAGCTTGTGATTTGTATATTGCGCTGGGAGTGTCGGGAGCTATTCAGCATATAGCAGGAGTAAGTGCCTCTAAGGTAAAAGTAGTTATTAATTCCGATCCTGAAGCACCTTTTTTCAAGGAGGCAGATTATGGAATTGTGGGCAACCTTTTTGACATAGTCCCTAAACTCACAGAGAAGATTAAGAACTTACCTAAATAATTGTATCTTTACTTTTAATTCTATGATGAATATCACCAAGGCTGTAAAACATTTGATAATTGCCAATATATTATTCTTTTTATTGGCACAGTTCCTGCCTGGATTACAGATGAATGCAGCTCTCTATTACTTTGAGAATCCGAACTTCCATTGGTGGCAGATATTTTCTCATTTGTTTATGCATGGTTCTCTGGCACATATTTTCTTTAATATGTTTGCCCTATATTCTTTTGGAGCCCCTTTGGAAAGCTACTTTGGAAGTAATCGTTTTATTGTGTTTTATTTTGCTTGTGGGATTGGAGCCGCCCTGTTACATACCGCAGTGAATTACTATGAATTTCATTCAGGAATAGAACTGTTACTTAAGGATGGATATACATACGACCAGATAACCAGTATGCTTGACCAGGAGAAAGTATATACTCATTGGAAAGACTTACTCCCAGAGAAAACGCTTGATAGTATGTGTAGTGCCTATATTTCTCCAGCGGTAGGAGCCTCTGGAGCTATTTATGGGATATTAGTAGCCTTTGGAATGCTTTTCCCAGATGCCAAGTTGATAATGATCTTCTTACCTATTCCTATTAAGGCAAAGTATTTTATTCCTATCCTAATAGCCTTAGATTTATTCTCTGGAGTTACCAAATTTCCTATCTTTGGAGGAAATATTGCTCATTTTGCCCATGTAGGGGGAGCTCTGATAGGTTTTATCCTGATGAAAATATGGCAGAAAAACTCTTTTAATGGCAAGCGATTGTATTAGTAAAATGAACTCGGTAATTACTAAAATATTTGCCAAACATTCTCTTGGAGTGGTCTATATATTACTTGTTGGGTATTTGTGTGGATATTTATTTCCTTCTATCATAGCATTCCTGTGGCAAACAACAGTTCCCTTTATCAGAGATATGTTTGCTCTCTCACAGAGTTTCTCCGCTTTGATGGGAAAACCGTGGACATTACTTACTTATAGTTTTTTTCATACAAGTTTTGGACATTGGTTCTTTAACATGGTTATGCTTTATTTTGTGGGAATATTATTTATGAATCTCTTTCCTCCTAAGCGATTTTTAGGAATCTATGCTATGGGAATTATTATGGGAGGTCTATTTTTTATACTTACTTATCAACTATTCCCTGTTTTTTCACAAAGAGAGGATTTTCTTTTAGGTGCTTCAGCAGGGATTATGGCAGTTTTAATATTTTTATCCACTTATACACCATTCTATAGGATTTACTTGTTTAGGATATTCTCATTACCCTTATGGATTTTAGGTGCTTTATTGATAATTATTGATTTGGCAAGTATTCCTATTAGTAATGCAGGAGGGCATATTGCCCATTTGGGAGGAGCCCTTGCGGGATGTTTGTATGCTTTATATCTTAAGAGGAATATTTCCTTCCTTTCGCTTAAGAGAAAGAAAAGACAGTCTTCTCAAGGGAGATATCCTAATAAGGCAACAGAAGAACGTATAAATGTTATTTTGGATAAGATTACCAGGAGCGGCTATGATAGTCTTACGAGAGAAGAAAAAAAATATCTATTTTTGGCAAGCAAAGAGAATGCTGATCAATAACTTTTTTGAATGCAACTTGTAACAGATACAACACACTTTCAATCCCCTAAGGAGAGTGCCCTTACCATTGGGACATTTGATGGTATACATATAGGGCATCAGAGAATTATTGCCCAAGTGGTAGATACTGCAAGGCAGAGGCATCTTATTCCTACAGTGCTTACATTCTTTCCTCATCCGCGTATGGTTCTGAATCCGTCCGCTCCCATCGCTCTTATACAGACCATAGAGGAACGGGCTAACTTACTGGAGAAATATGGAATAGAACAGTTAGTGATACAACCTTTTGATAAAGAATTTGCTTCTCTTACAGCGGAAGATTATGTAAAAGAAGTTTTGGTAAAGAAACTTAAAGCAAAGGTAATTATTATAGGCTATGATCATCGTTTTGGCAAGAATCGTTCAGCAGGAATAGAAGAGCTTAAAGCATTTGGAGAGCAGTATCATTTTGAAGTAATTGAAATTCCTGTACAGGAAGTGGATTCTCTTTCAGTAAGTTCTACTAAAATACGCAGTGCCCTTAATCAAGGAAATATAAAACAGGCTACCCATTACTTAGGATATCCTTTTTCTCTTTCAGGCAAGGTAGTTCATGGACAAAAGATAGGACGTACTTTAGGATATCCGACGGCTAATATACAAGTGGCAAATACTCATAAACTCATTCCAAAGATTGGAGTGTATGCTGTGTATAGTATTATAGAAGGGAAAAAAATATATGGGATGCTTTCTATAGGGAAGAATCCTACTATTGAAGGGAAAGGAGAAAGCATAGAAGTCTATTTCTTTGACTTTGATAAGGATTTGTATGGAAAGGAGATTAGGGTTTATTTTGTAGCTTTTTTACGTGAAGAAGTCAAGTTTCATTCATTAGAAGCCCTGAAAACACAGTTGAAAATGGATGAAAATATTGCCAGACAATACTTTGTATAGAGATTATTTAGGACTAACTGTTATAAGAAGCTGGTTATCATTATTTTATAAAAATAGAAGAAATCTATACAAATATAGAAAAAAATAATGAGAAACTTGTGGAGGAAAGAGAAAACTGTTATATCTTTGCACTGTAAAAGTTGAAAAGATAAATTGTTTTTCATATATTAGATTTTGTGGTTAGAATTGGTAAAAGAGAGCGCAGGCTCTCTTTTATTTTTATATGAAGTCAACACTCATAGGATTCCCTCTTTTCATCCCTATAAGAGTAGAGCTACTCCCTGAAGAGGTAGGGTCTCCTTTATAGATAGCCATCTCCAGATATCCTAACTTATTGAAGACTAAGAAAGGATTTCCTTCTGAATATTGTTGTTTTTCTGCTTGGTTATATTGGGTATAGATTTCTTCCACACTAATATTTTTGACTACCTGATAACGAAAATAAACGTTAAACCGCCTTCCTTGTGATTCTCTTTCCAGAAGTTCTTTTGTAATATTGGAAATAAGGTTCCCAAAATAGTCTATGTAAATAATACTTCCTTCTATACGGTTAGGATGTATCTTTGGCATAAAGTCAGAAACATATAAGTGTTCTTTATAAGGGATTCCTATTTGTGATAGAGGTGTTTTTTGGCAAAGAAGTTGAGCTATCTTTGCTGAAAAATCAAGAGTAGGAAATATAGAATATTCACTTTCAAGAGGGATACAATAAATCTCTAAATTACTTTCATTTCTGGTAAATAGGGAAATAAAACCATTATCAGCGACAATAAAGTATTGCTCATTATATTTAAGTACCAACAGGGGTTTTTTAAAGTGAAGTTCATTATTTACCCCTATAATGTGTATCGTCCCTTGTGGGAAGTAGCTATAGGCTCCCTGTAATAAGTAGGCAGCCTCTGAGATACTATAACGTTCTACTTGGTGGGAGATATCTACAATTCTAGCCTCTGGGAGTAAGTGATATAAGTGTCCTTTCAGAGCACCTACACTATAGTCCTGTTCTCCGAAGTCTGTAGTAAGGGTAATGATATTCATCAACAATCAAAAATGAATTTAGTATAAAATTCCTGGGGAGAATTATTCTTTTTCAAACTTTTTATAATTAAGGATTTCCTTTAAGCCTATTCAGGAAGTAACCTCTGCAACATCTCGTTCCTAATAGCTATTAAAAGTAGCTTCTGTACAACTTTAAAACCTACTTACTTAAGAATATGAGTAGGGGTACAATTAGAAAACTTTAATTTGAGCGCAAATGTAAGGAAAAAAGCGGAGATAAATTCATTTATTTCTATTTTCTTTTATTTTTCCACTTTAAGTGCTGTAGAATCATAGACAAATGACAAAGAAAGTTTTGAAACACTTCTAATTTATAGGAGTAAATGAGCTATTATTTATTCTTTTCCCTTTGATTATATTGTTCAAAGTTCATCAATCTTAATATGTGATGTAGCATAGTGAGATTTAACTAAAAAGACTATTACTAACACTCTTTAGGACAATATAATTCTATTGTTATTTGTTCAACAAAAATATAAATTTTGTTCTGTAGGTCTATTTTTTTTCATATTTTTTGAATCACCTAATAATTTTATAGATGCCTGTTTAGAGTCCTTTTAAGAGGCAAGATAACACAATAGAGAGAATAAAGAAAGATATCCTCTTATTTTGAAAATCAGATTGCTAATAATTCGGAATAAAATGTGAAAATATAATAAAGTGTGAGCTGCTTTTTTATTCATTCTGAAAAATATTGTACCTTTACCCTCTTAAAACAGAAAGTGTAATGAAATCATTTATAGGTGGTTTTTTTCTTTTTTCATTATTTTTAGTAGGTTGTCGCTCCACGAAGGTAACTAATACACAGGGAACAGCAGATAGTTCTTTAGGAACTAAAGAAATACTCTCCAATCATGTCCATTCTTTTCCTACCTTTGAGACTTTAGTAGGCACACTTGATGTATCATTTGATAATGGAAGGAAACAGCAGAACCTTCCTCTTTCATTTCGTATGAAGAAAAATGAAACTATTTGGCTTAGTGCACCCTTGGGAATAGCCAAAGCATTAATTACTAAAGATAAAGTACGGTTCTATAATAAGTTAGATGCAACCTATTTTGAAGGAGACTATAGTATCTCTCAGCAATACTTAGGGGTAAGCTTTACCTTTGAGATGCTTCAAAACTTACTTATGGGACAGCTTATCCTTAAGAGTAGGCATACAGAAATAGAACCAGATCATGAAAAATATAAGGGAAAGCTCTCAGCGGAGCATTTCGAGGTTGCCTTTGAGTTAAATTCTAAATTTCGTATGGAGACGACCGAACTTCTGCAGGAGAGTGAAAATCGTTCTCTACAGGCTTCCTATACATACCAAAGCTTAGATGATCAACTTTTCCCTTTGATAATCTCTCTGCTTGCCAGGCAAGAGGAAAAGGTAACAAAACTTACATTGCAATTTAACAATCTACAGAAAAACACTCCTGTTAGGTTCCCATATAATGTTCCTACAGGATACCAACCTTTAACCCTTAATCTATAATGTACCGTATTATATTATTTCTTTTTCTTATAGGTTCTCTCTCAGATGCTTTTGCGCAATCATCTCATAAACAGAGACAGTTGGAGCGACAAAAGAAAGCTCTCATGGAACAAATCCGAGAGATGTCCGCCCTGCGTTCTCAGCAAGCACAGGAAAGGAAATCTCTGTCCTCACAGATAGAAGAAATTAGTGAAAAGATCAATGCTCGTACGCAACTAATTCGCTTAACGAATCATCAAGCAAATCTGTTAAATCAGCAAATAAAAGAAAATCAATCCCAAATTACTACCTTAAAAGATGAATTGGCTTCTTTAAAAAAAAGTTATGCAGCTGTCATTGCCCAGTCTTACAAAACACATTCCCCACGGAGTAGATGGTTATTTTTGTTATCCTCAGATAATTTTGCTCAAGGCTATAAACGCTTGAGGTATATCCAACAGTATGCCCAGTATCGTAAGAAACAAGCGGTGGAAATCCAACAGAAGAGCACACTTTTGCAGCAATTGACGGATTCTCTTTCCTTACAATACCAATATCAACAGAATATTTTAGAGGAAAATCAAAGGGAACAGAATCGTCTTTCTCAGGAGAAAAAACAACAAGAAACATTGGTGGCTTCTATTAAGAAAAAAGAAGGAGAATATGCTACTGAAATAAGGAAAAAGCAAGCACAGGCTAATAAGATAGATAGGGAAATAGATCGCCTTATTCGCCTTGCAATTGCAGAGGCAAATGCCAAAAAAGCCAAATCGGCTAAAGGGAAGAATGTATCCTCTACTACAGGTAAGGTCTCCGATAGGACCTTTGACTTAACACCAGAGGGGCAAGCTCTTTCTTCAGACTTTGAAGCTAACAAAGGGAAACTTATCTGGCCTATTGAACGAGGTTATAAGTCACAAGGTTTTGGTACTTATGACGACCCTGTGTATCCTGACTTAAAACATTATAATAATGGAATATCTTTAGTGGCACCTAAGGGAGCAGATGCACGATGTGTGTTTAATGGAGAAGTCTCTGCCATTATCTCTGTTCCTGGAGGAAATAAAGCCGTACAAGTAAGGCATGGAAATTTTATCACTATTTATTATAATCTTATAGAGGTATTTGTAACTAAAGGACAAAAGGTATTTACCAAAACACCCTTAGGAAAGATTTTTACTGATAGTGAAGGAAAAACAGAAATGAAGTTTTTTGTATATAAGAATACTAATAAGCTCAATCCGGAACATTGGATACGAGAATAAAGAAAAGAAAATGGCGAAAATAAAACTTTGGAAACAGGATCCTTTTGGGCATGCCTTGTGGATAAAAAAGTTTATCATACGGGTATTAGGATCTCTTACACATAGGCGCTACAGAGGGTTCAATCATTTACAGATAGAAGGCTCTGAGATTATTCGTTCTCTGCCAGAGAAAGGAGTACTATTTATTTCCAATCATCAAACCTATTTTGCTGATGTGATAGCAATGTATCATGTATTTAATGCAAGCTTAAAAGGGAGAGAGAATTCTCTGAAGAATATAGGATATGTATGGCGCCCTAAGTTAAACCTTTATTATGTGGCCGCTTCGGAGACTATGCATGCAGGATTACTTCCTAGAATCCTTTCCTATGTAGGAGCCGTACAAGTGAACCGTACATGGAGGGAGAAAGGTAAAGAAATACATCGGGAAGTGAGACCGGATGATATAAAGAATATAGGAATAGCTCTTAATGACGGATGGCTCATTACTTTCCCTCAAGGAACTACTTCTCCTTGGAAACCTATTCGTAAGGGAACAGCACATTTGATAAAGACCTATAAGCCTATAGTGGTACCTATTGTAATAGATGGATTCCGACGTTCTTTTGATAGGAAAGGAGTTGTAGTTAAAAAAAAGGGCATTCAACAGACCATGCGTATAAAACCCCCTTTGAAGATTGATTACGAAAGAGAAAGTATAGAAGAAATTGTTGAAAAAGTTGCTCTTTCTATAGAACAGCACCCTACATTTCTTGTAAATAAAGAGTAAAAATAAGGTTGTTAATAAATTATTTTAAAAAAAAGCCTTTTTTTATTTGTAGAATAAAAATTTGTCGTATATTTGCACCTCGCTAAACAAGGAGCGAATTTTTGTTTAACAGGGTCAGATGCCGGTATAGCTCAGTTGGCCAGAGCACGTGATTTGTAATCTCGGGGTCGTGGGTTCGAATCCCTCTACCGGCTCACATACTCATCATTTTACTATTATCAATAGGGGAGATACTCAAGCGGCCAACGAGGGCAGACTGTAAATCTGCTGGTTTTACCTTCACAGGTTCGAATCCTGTTCTCCCCACTATTATGTCTGCGGGAGTAGCTCAGTTGGTAGAGCGTCAGCCTTCCAAGCTGAATGTCGCGAGTTCGAACCTCGTCTCCCGCTCTTTAAAAGCCGATGTAGCTCAGGGGTAGAGCGCTTCCTTGGTAAGGAAGAGGTCACGAGTTCAAATCTCGTCATTGGCTCTTTCGCAGTATATAGTATATAATTACTTTATATATATTGTTTTCTATTATAACTAAGATTAAAATTATTTAAACATGGCAAAAGAGAATTTTGATCGTTCCAAACCGCACCTTAATATTGGTACTATTGGACACGTTGACCACGGTAAAACAACATTAACTGCGGCTATTACAAAAGTATTAGCCGATGAAGGTCTCTCCGAAGCGAGAAGTTTTGACTCTATTGATAACGCGCCTGAAGAAAAAGAGCGTGGTATTACTATTAACACCTCACATGTTGAATATCAAACAGCTAAACGTCACTATGCACACGTTGACTGTCCAGGACACGCCGACTATGTAAAGAACATGGTTACTGGTGCTGCACAAATGGATGGTGCGATCCTTGTAGTAGCTGCTACCGATGGACCTATGCCACAAACACGTGAGCATATCCTTCTAGGTCGTCAAGTAGGTATTCCTCGTATCGTTGTTTTCTTAAACAAAGTAGATATGGTGGATGACCCAGAATTATTAGAACTTGTGGAAATGGAAGTGCGTGAGTTACTTAACTTCTATGAATACGACGGAGATAATGGTCCTGTAATTCAAGGTTCTGCTCTTGGAGCATTGAACGGAGAAAAGAAATGGGTAGATAGTGTACTTAAATTGATGGATGCAGTAGATACTTGGATTGAACTTCCTCAACGTGATATTGATAAACCTTTCTTGATGCCTATTGAGGATGTGTTCACTATCACAGGTCGTGGTACTGTAGCTACAGGACGTATTGAAACAGGTATTGCTAATACTGGTGATGCTGTGGAAATTATCGGTATGGGAGCTGATAAACTTACTTCTACTATTACAGGAGTTGAAATGTTCAAGAAAATCCTTGATCGTGGAGAAGCTGGAGATAATGTAGGTTTGTTACTTCGTGGTATTGATAAGAAAGATATCCGTCGTGGTATGGTAATTTGCAAGCCAGGTTCTGTAAAACCACATGCTAAATTTAAAGCAGAGGTGTATATCTTGAAAAAAGAAGAAGGTGGACGTCACACTCCATTCCATGAAAATTATCGTCCTCAGTTCTATGTACGTACAACCGACGTTACAGGAACTATCCATCTTCCTGAAGGAGTAGATATGGTAATGCCTGGTGATAACCTTACTATTACTGTAGAGCTTCTTCAACCAATTGCTCTTAATGTAGGTCTTCGTTTTGCAATCCGTGAAGGAGGTCGTACTGTAGGAGCTGGTCAGGTAACTGAAATCTTAGATTAATCAAGAGGTTATTGAATTTTCATAAGATAAATTGATTTTAGAAAGGGTTTTGGTAACAAAACTCTTTTTATACGGGTGTAGTTCAAGGGTAGAATAGCGGTCTCCAAAACCGTTGATGGGGGTTCGAATCCCTCCACCCGTGCAGATAGTTTTAAGGAACTTTATAAAAACCAAAGAGTAATGATAAATTATATCAAAGAATCTTATACAGAATTAACACAGAATGTTACGTGGACACCTTTTGGGGAAGCACAACGGCTATTATGGGTGGTAACTATTTTCTCTGTTATATTTTCCTTGTTTATTGCAGGTGTAGATTTCATTTTTGAAAGCTTTATTGCACAGATATTTAAAATTTTCTAAATGACAGTCCTTGAAAAAAAATGGTATGTAGTACGTGCTGTAAGCGGACAGGAGAATAAAGTAAAGAGTTATATTGAGTCCGAGATAAGTCGCTTAGGGTATGCTGATTATGTGGAACAGGTACTTGTTCCTACTGAAAAGGTGCCTCAGTTACGTAATGGAAAGAAGATTAATGTAGAAAAGGTGTTCTTTCCTGGATATGTAATGGTAAAGGCTGATCTTTCTGGAGAAGTTTCCCATATTATTAAGAATATTTCAGGAGTTATAGGATTTTTGGGAGAAACAAAGGGAGGTACTCCTACGCCTATTCGTAAATCCGAAGTGAATAGAATGCTCGGAATAGTGGATGAACTCCAAGAAAAGGTGGAGACAGTACTTATTCCTTATGAAATAGGCGAATCAGTTAAGGTGATTGATGGTCCTTTCAATGGATTTACAGGAAATGTAGAGAAAGTAAACGAAGAGAAAAGGAAGTTAGAGGTAATTGTGAAAATCTTTGGAAGGAAAACACCTTTGGAACTTAGTTATACACAAGTAGAAAAAATATAGTATCTTTGTTTGGTCAAAGATTAAAAAATAATTTAATAAATTAAAGTTGAACAATGGCAAAAGAATTACACAAAGTAGTTAAACTACAAGTTAAGGGAGGTGCTGCGAATCCTTCGCCACCGGTTGGACCTGCCTTGGGAGCTGCCGGAGTTAACATTATGGAGTTCTGTAAGCAATTCAATGCACGTACTCAGGACAAGCCAGGTAAGATATTACCAGTTGTTATCTCCGTATACAAAGATAAATCTTTTGATTTTATTGTAAAGACCCCACCTGCGGCAGTTCAACTCTTGGAAGCAGCCAAAATCAAAGGAGGTTCAGGAGAGCCTAACCGTAAGAAAGTAGCTAATATCACTTGGGATCAAGTGCGTGCTATAGCAGAGGATAAAATGCAGGATTTGAATGCATTTACTATTGAATCTGCTATGAGTATGGTGGCTGGGACAGCACGTTCCATGGGAATCGCAATCACTGGAGATAAACCTTTTTAATTGATTTATTATGGCAAAATTGACAAAGAAATACAAAGAGGCTTTATCTAAAATAGAAGCTGATAAACTATATAGCCTTGCAGAAGCAAGTAAGAAAATAAAAGAAATTTCTTTTACTAAGTTTGATGCTTCTGTGGATATTGCAGTAAGGTTGGGAGTAGATCCTCGTAAGGCAAACCAAATGGTACGTGGGGTAGTTACTCTTCCTCATGGAACAGGGAAAGATATACGTGTACTTGCCTTAGTAACCCCTGATAAAGAAGCCGAAGCACAAGCTGCTGGTGCTGACTATGTAGGATTGGATGAGTACCTACAAAAAATCAAGGACGGCTGGACAGATATAGATGTGATTGTAACTATGCCAGCGGTAATGGGTAAGTTAGGGCCTTTAGGACGTATACTGGGTCCTCGTGGGCTTATGCCTAACCCTAAGACAGGTACTGTAACTATGGAAATCGGTAAAGCTGTACAAGAAGTAAAAGCAGGGAAAATTGATTTTCGTGTAGATAAAACGGGTATTGTCCATGCTTCTATAGGGAAAGTTTCCTTTTCCCCTGAGAAACTAATGGAAAATGCCAATGAACTAATCCAAACCCTTATTAAGCTAAAACCTACTACCGCTAAAGGTACTTATATCAAGTCTATTTACTTATCAAGTACTATGAGCCCAAGTGTAGCTATAGATACAAAAGCAGTCTAACAACGTAGTTAAAAGAGAAAATTATGACAAAAGAAGAAAAATCAGTAATAATAGAGGATTTAACCGCACAGTTAGCAGCAAATCATGTAATCTATCTGGCAGACCTCACAGGGCTTGATGCAAAGACAACCTCCGACCTTCGTCGTGCTTGCTTCAAAGCAAATATTAAATTATCGGTGGTGAAGAATACTTTCTTAGCAAAAGCTATGGAAGCCTCAGATAAGGACTTTGGAGAACTTCCATCTGTTCTTAAAGGAAATACTTCCCTAATGTATGCTGAAGTAGGAAATGCCCCTGCTAAGTTGATTAAGAACTTTAGAAAAAAATCAGAAAAGCCCCTCCTAAAAGGAGCTTATATAGAAGAGGCAATATTTATTGGTGATAACCAGTTGGAAGCACTCTCTTCTATCAAATCCAAAGAGGAACTTATCGGAGAGGTTATTACCCTCTTGCAATCGCCTGCTAAAAATGTTATTTCTGCTCTTAAGTCAGGTAGCGGAAAGTTGGCAGGAATTGTTAAAACACTCTCTGAACGTCAATAGTACACACACATTAATTATTTATAAACCATTAAAAAACGATAGAAATGGCAGATTTAAAAAATTTTGCAGAACAATTAGTAAACTTAACTGTTAAAGAAGTAAACGAACTTGCTCAAATCCTTAAGGATGAGTATGGTATTGAACCCGCAGCGGCTGCTGTTGCTGTAGCTGCAGGTCCTGCTGCTGGCGGTGGAGAAGCTGCTGCTGAAAAAACAGAATTTGATGTAATCCTCAAAAGTGCAGGAGCTAACAAATTGGCAGTAGTGAAATTAGTAAAAGATCTTACTGGGCTTGGACTAAAAGAAGCTAAAGAAATGGTAGATGGAGCTCCTTCTAAAGTAAAAGAAGGTGTTTCTAAAGCGGATGCAGAAAATCTTAAGAAATCATTAGAAGAAGCCGGAGCAGAAGTAGAATTAAAATAATTCTTTTCTTAGTTTTGACAATATGAAAGCCCCTATTAAAGGGGCTTTTTTATTGAATTTTGCATCCGTACGACCTTGTTTTATCGAAGGTTAAAATGTGTTGTTTCCCTTGATAGGTGAATCTTAATCCTATTTGTGTGGTGTTTTCAAAAGTTTCTGTATGGGGTAACTCTGAAAGACTTATATCGCCCACTTGAATAATATGCATAAACAGATCTTCCTTAGAAGATGTTTTTGGGCTCACTTCTATACGCCAATGTCCTAACTGTGGATGATTGGCAGGAGGGAGGTTCATAGCATACCCGTAATCTTGTGGTGTGAGTTTGGGTATAGGCCAGTTGCGACCGTCAGACCAGAAATCCTTTCCATTCCCTCCTATTTTGGTAAGTATAGCATCGGAAGGGAATAGGGTACGGCAAATCATCTTACCTCCATCAGAAGTTTCGGAAAATTCATTGTTCCCTTTCATTATAGGCTCATTAATAGTGTGTAGTAGCCATGTTTTAGGATAATTTTTGTCAGTAGCCGTTACTCTGTCAAATACTACAAAAAGGTCAGGGTAGAAGTATATAAATTCACGCATTACTAGCGATGCTTTTTTGGGGTTATAGCTTTTGGTAGCATCTGAAGCTAAATACACATAATCATTAGTGGTACGCATCTCTTTCATTACAGATTCGGTCATCTTGTATTGCCCGCCATCATTAGGAATGGGAAGGTTCTTAGGTTCGTTAGCAGCACCAGCCACTATGCCCCAGTATAAAGGGAATTTTTCATTAGGCATTTTGATGGTTACACAGTTATGAGCTACAGTACGTGCATAATAATGCGACAGGTGCCAGCTGGGTTCAGGACGAGTACCAGTATCTAAGGCACGGTAACCATGTTTGTATATAATAAAATGATTGTTGTCAAAATGCTTGTGATAATCTGATTTAGCACCAGTTACGAAGACTGCGTAAGTATCGTTATCACCTGTTCCTGAGCGCATAATAGCTTCACCCACCCCTTCAAAATACATAGCTCCTTTACCTGAAGAATTAACGCCTTGTACGCCTTGAGGAACTTGTTGCAAAAAGGGCATAAAGGGAAGACGTTCGGTAGCATGTTTCTTATGGAAAGAACCTAAAAGTCGTTGTAAATTGGAAGAATTCCCATAAATAGTAGCTATTTCCCTTAGATGGTAATTGATATCTCTTTCAGGAAGCAAGCAATCGTTATGATAGCTATCTGCTAATCCGAATTCGCGATTGCCTGGCAAACGATTCCAATCAATGAATTTTAAATATCCAAATACGTACTTCAGTTGACCAGAGATATCTACCCCTGTGGCTGCCTGGTAAGAACGGATAAAATTAAAGTCAGCGATAGGATTAGCTCCTACTGCATAGCCCATACAGGCAGTAATACCTCCACCACTATTGCCACTCATTTCACGACGAAAATCTGTCATTTTCAGATTCAAAGCCAGCCCTTTCTGGAACATCTCTTCACAACGAGCATTGTCAAAACCGTCATTGTGGAAAGTGATACCTATATACCACGGTAGGGATTCAGTACCATAAAAACCAGTATCATACCCACCCGTGTTCTCACGGATGCGTTCTGGACGTATGCCCTTTCCGTGCCAAGCAATTTCCATCATTATATCATAAAGAGGATGACCTATTTGCTCACGTTCGGCAGGAGTTAGGCTGTTATAAATCCAATCATAAGCACATAGTACACTGATTTGAGAGAATACATACCAATCGGCATTTAAGTTGTGTTGTATCCGAAGATGGTAATATTCGATGATTTTTTGCAAAGACTTTTTGGTATAATCCAGATATTTTATCTCTCCTGTTATGAGATATAACATAGCTACTTGCGATACTTTGCCTACTTTTATGCTGTTTTGAGTAGGGGTAATGATAGTAGGATTTTCAAAAAAGAGAGGCTCTGTTATGAATTTATCAATTTCTTTTTTAGTGTGTGTATACACCTCTGACAACGAAGTTTGGACTGCATTTTTGATTTTTGGAATATCTTCTTTGGTAATAAAAAGGCGAGGATGTTCATTGCGTACTACCCCCACGATATGTTGTGTATCTGAATCAGTATCTTTACGGCATGATACCATTATTAAGATAACACATACGATGAATACTGCATTTTTCATAAGTAAATAGAATGTTTTATTTTACTTTGTACAAAGGTATGACTTTCCCTTGGTTGTGGAATTAGATTGTAGTTTTTATTTTAACATGTCCTTCTTTCCGATGGCTTATTGTTGGACATGATTTGTATAGTGTTCTTTATTTTAAATTTTGTCGAAACATTTTTCTAAAGCGCATTTCATATTTTTTAGGATTAAGTTCTACGATAGGTTTATTTTTGCCATCGTACAGAACTAAACCTGCAATGGTAGGGAGTTCTTTGATATCAATAATCCATGATTTTTTTTCACCATCAATTCGGATAATACCTCCATGTACTGTTATTCCACATAAGCAATCGGAGGATGCAGCGGGGAGCTGGGCAGTGATAGCTTCCTTAGCTTCTTTATAAGAGGGGTTCTTTTGGGCTACCTTATAGTAGGCATCATCCTCCACGAAAGCAACAATCTTATGAGTACCTCCTGTATGAAGACTGGTGGAGATTTTTGTCTCTTGGGGGATTTCAGTAATATAAGACGACCTACAAGCTATAGCAAATATAGGTAAAAGGAGTAGATATTTTCTCATAGTATAAGGATTTAATGATATGCAGAGGCAAATATACAAATTTTAAAGCAAGAAACCATCTGTAATCCCTAAATATTTTTTACCTTTGCCCTTATGAAAATAGAAGTATTAAAATCAAAAATTCACCGCGTAAAAGTAACTGGTGCGGACTTGGATTATATAGGGAGCATCACTATTGATGAAGCTCTTTTGGAGGCGGCTAACCTTATTGTAGGAGAGAAGGTCTCCATTGTAAATGTGAATAATGGAGAACGCTTTGACACCTACATTATTCGTGGAGAGCGAAATTCAGGAACGATTACCCTTAATGGACCTGCTGCACGCAAGGTACAAAAGGGGGATATTGTTATTATTATTTCGTATGCATTGCTGGATTTTGAGGAAGCTAAGACTTTCCAGCCCACCGTCATTTTTCCTGATGAACAAACGAATTTGTTGCCTTAAAATGCTTTAGATAATGAAAATAGGAATACTTTTCTTATCAATTTTTCTTTTTTTCTTTGGCAATGCACAAGAGAAAAGGACAGATTATTTAAACTATCCATACAAATATCTAAACAAGAATTATCAAATAACTATGGATAGTAAAACTTTTGAGAAAGCAATTCAGAAACATCGATTTCTCAAGGAACGTGTTCGTGCCTATCCGGATTCTCTGGCTGTAGTACTTATGTATGAACTTAATGATTGGAGAGCTACGCGGGAAGCTATGGCTGCTATTACCTATACTTGGGATAGAATTCCTTATTACACGCTACTTAAGAATGTTGAAGAGGCAAAACAACTTGCTAGGCAATGGAATATTACTCATCCTTATAAGTTATATACCTTTCTTGCTGCAGAGGACAACAAAGACAAAAGAGTAGAAGTTTTTTTTAAAGAATTAAAAAAGAAAATCCGGAAAATAGATGGAGGTGCCTATGACCTGAGTGATGCTTCACGAGAAGAGATTCTCCGTTATGCTTTCAAGATTAGCCCCGAACGAGCTAAACTTTGGGAGGAAATCCAGAAAAAGTACAACAAATAGGAGTTTGTGAAATTCAATTCCTATTTCAATAGAGTAGTTACATTCTCTAAAACTTCTTTAACGAGCACATTCTCTTCTATAATATTTTCAGAAAGTTCTTTTTTGTTTTGTTGCAGATGAATAATTTTCTCTTCTAAAGTGTCCTGGGTAACAAAACGAATGACAGTTACTTTATGCTGCTGTCCTAAGCGATGAGCACGGGCAATAGCTTGTCGTTCAGCAAAAGGATTCCACCAAGGATCTAACAGGAGTACATATGAGGCAGTGGTGAGGTTCAGCCCCACTTCACCTGCCTTGAGAGAGATAAAGAAGAACATAATATCCTTGTCCTTCTGAAAGGACTCTACCTGTATTTTTCGCTCTGGTATAGGGGTGTCCCCCGTCAGAGTAGTGAACTTAATATTATTTGTCTTACACCAATCTTCATAAATTTCTAAGTGAGAGATAAAACTACTGAAAATAAGAGCTTTATGTTGTGAGAGCAATAGCTGCTCTAAGAGATTAATTACCTCTTCATATTTTCCTGAGGGGATACTGCTTTGCTTATCCAATAGCTTGGGATGGTTGCTGATTTGTCGCAATAGGGTAAGCATATTTAGAATATTTAAGGTTTGGGAATGATTGTCAATATGTAAGAGTTTGTTACGAACTTTTGATTTTTCACGCTCATACCATTTCTTTTGCTCTTCACTCATAGGGCAATAAACAATTTGTTCCTCCATATCAGGCAAGTCCTGTAATACTTGCGCCTTAGTACGTCTAAGGAGAAAAGGGCTAATAATGGTTTTGAGTTCTTCCATTATAATGGGATCGTGTTTCTTTTCAATTCCAATTCTGAAGTAGTTATTGAATTTTGTAAAACTTCCCAATATATTAGGGTTGATAAACTGCATTTGTGACCATAAGTCGGTTAGTGTATTCTCAATGGGGGTACCACTGAGGGAAAAGCGATGATCTGCCTTAAGGAGATTAATGGATTTGAAAATTTGGGAATTCTTGTTTTTTATCCGTTGGCTTTCATCTAATATAATAATTCGGAAAAGACACCCTTCTAATAACTTGGCGTCTCGGGTAATGATAGGATAGGTAGTGAAAATAATATCATAGTTTATGAGTCGTCTTATCTTTGTTTTTCTTTCTTCTCCTACATATTGTGTACATTTGAATTGTGGTGTGAATCGTTTCACCTCTTCATACCAGTTGAAAAGAAGAGTTGATGGCAGAATAATAAGGGCTCTTAAAGGTTCTTTTTGTTTTTGCCCGAGTTCAAAAAGGTTAGAAGGTTGTTCTATTTCTTTTTCTGAAAAGGTATCATGGATAGCTACCAATAGAGCAAGTATCTGGAGCGTTTTCCCCAATCCCATATCATCAGCTAAACAAGCACCCATTCCACTGTAATAATGTTCTAAAAGCCACTTAACACCATCTTTTTGATAAGGTCGTAGGGTTGCTTTCAGGTTAGAAGAAGGGGAATATGTAATATCAGGAGAAATATATTTGGGTTTTATCTCAGGCAGATTTTTCAGTAGAGCATAGTTGTTCTTGGGAAGTTGTATTTTCCCATTATTAACTTTTCCGAATTTAGCAAGTTTCTCATATTTGGCAAACCATTCCTTAGGAATGATAAAAAGTGTTCCATTAGCGAGGGTATATATAGGATTATTCTCCTGAATATTCTGAATAAGGTTGGCAAAAGAGAATATCTCGTTGCCTTGTTCTATCCATAATTCTATATCAAACCAATCTTTTTTATTAGTGGCTTCTTTGGAGTGGATCTTAGGAAGTTGTAAAGAAACTCTCCTACCATGAATTTCTATAGGTTCAATGAAAAAATCTGCAGCTATTAATTCTTCTTTATGCTTGAGCAGATGAAAATAAGAAGCAAAAGGGTCATTATCATCTACAAAGAAAATCCCTCCTTCATTTATAAATCCTATTGCTTCCAGAATATGATGCTTTTGGGCTTCTTCAGAGAGATTCCTTTTATAATTATCAATTGTTATAGTGCCATTGGAAGCAATATTTAAGTTAGAATGATATCCTTTATTTTGGTTACTACCAAAAATATATCCATCGTAGTCAAAAGAAAGGAAAAACTTGTAATGTTGGGTAAGGAAGTCATGGACAAACTTTATAGTGACTGATTTTATACTGTTCTTCTGGATAATATCAAATCCAATGGTGTTAATCTCTACCTTTTTAATAATTTCTTTAAGAAACTTATTGAAGTATTCAGGGATTATTTTTTCAGGGATAGTAACTGTTGTTTTCTCTAAAAAAGGCTTTAGGTTAAGAGCTTTGATATCTTTAATGCTGACTAATTTTTTATCAATAACTATCCATGATTTTTCATAACTAAGGAGTGTTATCTTATGTTCAGAGGGAGATAGTTTGTCTTGATTATCATACAAGGATAATCGGTAGATGATGCCATCAGGTACTTTCTCAAATTCCAAAGAAGGAATGAGTACTTTTGTAGTATTTTCTATATATTGATTCTCCAAAGGCTGTTCTTTGTTAAGAGATACCGTAAGGAGTAGCTGGTTTGTTGCAATAATTTCTAATAGTTTTGAAATTTTTTCCTCTATTTGTTGTTGTATATATTTCTTTTTATCATTATCATTGTATAATTTTTGTATAGAAATCTCCCTTTTAGTAAATTTCTCTAACAAAGAAGGAAGTTGTAGGCTATTGGCTATGAGCAGCGCTTCTTCCTTATAAGGGTTTAGTGGAATAGGAGTGCTTTTCAGGACTTCGTCTGTAGCTTTTCTGAGGAAATACCAATGGTTATTCTTTTGCTGAGCAATGTATGGAATGGGTAATAATCGTTGGAAATTAGGATCAAAGGAGAAATCAAAGAAAAGTTGGTACATATTCAGGTATTATGGAACTTAGAAATATAAGATTGAAAAAGGGAATATTTTTAATTCTATATATTATTTCTCTTTTACTATTTTCTCCTGTCGGTTAATGGACTCCTGATGGATGGCTTTAAATATTTGGATAACGAATTCTTCGCTGAGTCCATCACGATCTCCTTCGGAAGTTGCCTTTTGGAGAATTTCATACCATCGTTGACTCTGTAGGATAGCCACGTTATGGGTCTTCTTGAGCTTTCCTATCTCATCGGAGAGGAGCATACGCTTTTTTAGTAGGGCAAGGAGCTGGTCATCAATGAGATCAATATGGGAACGTAGGGTATTGAGTTGATAAGAAAAACTTTCCTCTGCAAAAGAAGTTTTCCTAACACGTAAATCATTCATTATCTGTATTAATCTCTTAGGGGTAATTTGTTGAGAGGCATCACTCCATGCCTTATCTGGAGTGCAATGGGTCTCTATCATGAGTCCATTAAAGTTCAAGTCAAGGGCAGTTTGTGAGACGTCAAAGATTAATTCTCGCTTACCTGTAATATGTGAAGGGTCACAAATCAGGGGTAGGTCAGGAAACTTGTTTTGTAGTTCAATGACCAATTGCCATTCAGGAATATTTCTATATTTTGTTTTCTCGTAAGTGGAGAATCCACGATGAATAACTCCTAGGTTTTTAATGTCTGCTCGTAGGAGTCGTTCTATAGCTCCCAGCCATAGAGCCAAATCAGGATTAACAGGATTTTTAACTAAGACAGTCTTATCTGTACCTTTAAGTGCGTCAGCGATTTCTTGTACTATAAAAGGGCTTACTGTGGATCGGGCACCTATCCAGAGCATATCAATATCATGTTCTAAGGCGAGCTTCACATGGTCTCTATTGGCTACTTCGGTCGCTGTTTTTAACCCTGTTTCTTCCTTTACTTGTTGAAGCCATCGGAGTCCTAAAGCACCTACTCCTTCGAACATACCTGGTCGTGTACGCGGTTTCCAGATACCAGCACGGAAGTAAGATACATCAGTATCCTTAAGGGCATGGGCAATTTCAAGTACTTGCTCTTGTGTTTCAGCACTGCAAGGACCTGCAATCACAACAGGGTGGGAAAGGTGTAAATCCTCTAACCATTTTCGATTCTCTTTGTTAATTTCCATGGGTAAGTTTTTAAATAGAGTAGGCTAATTAATCGTTAATGTATCTTAAGGAATATCTGTATAAATAAAAAAAAGCCTTCCAAAGGAAAGCCTTTCATTGGTTAAAATAACCTGTGTAAAACCAAATATTACACAAAACAACACAACTAAATTTAGCGGTCTGGACGGGACTCGAACCCGCGACCCCATGCGTGACAGGCATGTATTCTAACCAGCTGAACTACCAGACCTCGGTTTTGTTTTGCGGTGCAAAGATACAACATTTTTTTATATCAACAACATTTTTTTGAAAAATAATTAATTATTTTATTTTTTGCTTATAATCAATAATTTATAAATATATTTATTGGATATCCTCCGAAAAAATATTTAAAGAAAGGCTTCTTTTTCCTTAAAAAATATTTTCTTTGAAGAAGAGAAAGGTAAATAGAGGTCTTTTATTTTAATTCTTGTAAAAAATTTTCTACTTTTGCACCTAAATTCACATGCAATGAAAAGAGACGAAATTATAGAAACTATCAATGAAGTATTGGTAGAGGAGTTTGAGGTAGATGGAGCACTCATCCATCCTAAAGCAAATTTTAGAGAATCCCTGGAACTTGACAGTCTTGATTATGTAGACTTGGTAGTGGTCATTGAGGAAAAATTTGGAGTAAAACTCGTAGAGTCTGATTTTAAACCTATAGTTACTTTTGATGATTTCTATACTATCTTAGAGCAAAAAATCAATGCAAAAGAAAAAAGTTGTTAGAACAAAATGGCAAGGAAAGTCAAAAGGAAATGTATTGGGTTATAGGATTTTTGTATTCCTCATTAAGTACTTAGGGATTCGCTCAGCGTATGTATTACTTATCTTTGTAGCTTTTTATTATTTTCTCTCTCAATGGAAGTCTAATGGATATCTTTACAGGTATTTCCATAGACGATTGGGGTATTCTCCTCTGAAGGCTTTTGTATCGGTATATCGGAATTATTTTGTATTTGGACAAACGATTATAGATAAGGTGGCTATTTTTGCTCAGTTTCATCATCAGTTCACCTATGAATTTGATGGAGTGGAGCTGCTCCGTTCTCTTCTACAAAGGCACAAAGGAGGAATTCTTATTTCGGCTCATATAGGTAACTTTGAAGTAGCAGAGCTTTTTTTCAGAGAGCTTGATGTGGATTGCCAGATACATACAGTTACTACGGATATGGAGCGCTCTGCGATTAAGGAGTATCTGGAAGGAATTTCCTTACGGAAGTATACCCCTAAGTTTATTTTTGTGAAGGAGGATATGTCTCACATTTTTGAAATCAGCGATGCCTTACAGAATAATGGAATTATCTGCTTAACAGGGGATCGCTATTTTGAAGGAACAAAATATCTTAGAGCAACTTTATTAGGGAAGGAGACACATTTCCCAGCGGGACCTTTTATGATAGCTTCTCGCTTGGGAGTGCCTGTAATATTTGTATATGTGATGAAGGAGAAGAACTTGCATTATCATCTTTATGCACGTATGGCTCAGGCTAAGCACCGTGATGCTCAAGGACTCCTTAATGCTTTTACAGAGAATATGGAGCAAATGCTTCGTAAGTATCCCCTACAATGGTTTAACTATTTTGATTTCTGGGAGGAAGATGAAAAAGAGGCTTAATGAGCCTCTTTTCTTATCCATAAATAGTATATTTGTACCAAGCAAATTAAGGCATTAGGGATAATCACAGGCCATAATTTGTGATCATACATGAAGCCATAAATAACAAAGCAAAGGCATCCCACTAAGTTAATCATTCTGATGTGGGTAATTTTTTTCATTATAAAACTCAGTACAAGGCATACGGAGGCAAGATAACCGATGTATTCAGGATTTATCATTATTTCTTCTTTCTGTTTTTATTATTAATAGATGTTTTTGTTGGAGATGTTTTCTTTACTCCCTTCTTTTCTTTTTTAGGTACGGGTACAAGGGCGGCAGCCTTAGGGTCAAGAATACGATGTACCCCTTTAGGAGATATATTCACGGCGATAATCTTTCCTTGTTCGTCCAAGAGAAAGTTCGCAGGGATATCAATAATTCCTAAGGATTGTATCGTTTCTTCTTTGAACTTTCTAGGAGCGATGGTACTTGTCCAGCGAATACCTTCTCGGTGGAGATGGTCAATCCATGTATTCCTATCATTATCTAAATATATGGAATAGATTGTAAAGCCATGTGAACGATGGTATTCCTTGAATAAGTTCCCAAACTGGCGATCTGCCTCTACACAAGCGATACAGTCAGAGGCAGTGAAATTCACTAAGGTAAGTTTTTTTCTGACAGCGGAGAGCTTTTCAGTTCCCTTTTCTGTAGAGAGTTCAATATCGGGGAAAGTACTTCCAACCTGTGTTTTACTCATGGCACTTAGTAGTACTTCTATTCTTTGGAGATCTTCCTTATCCTGAGTGTTCTTGTCCAGAAGGCTATATAGTCTTTGTGCTTGTTTATAGGAAATATCCCTATTGGTAAGTAGTTCTGAGAGTAACATTCCTGCAAACTGACTTTTAGGGTCTTTACGAATAATTTGCTCTAAGCGTGCGGTAAGTAGCTCCGGCAGATTGGCGGCTTTGGCACTCTTAGTTCTAAAGAGTAGAAAGTTCTTTACCTCATTAAGGGTTTGGCTTCCATTGAGACTTTTGATGTATACTTGTCGTTTGTTCTCAATGGCAATATCCAAAGAAAGGTCTCCTTTGTCTAAGATGAAAAAGCCTGTCTCCTTAAATTTTCTGTTTACTGATAGGGAGGCTTTCATAGGATAAGCAATATTCCCTTGAAAGTGGAATTCCTTATTATTAACAGTAGTGCTATCCACCTTATCTCCATACCATAGGTAAATTTTTCCTTCATAAGGAGTACTTATATTACCATCCAAGGTGAAGTTTTGGCTTCTTCCCCACCAGGTAAGGAATAGGAATAAATATAGAAAATAATTTCTCATGAGTTATAAATAATGGGCAAAAATATAAAATATTTTTTATTTTACCTATTAAAAAGAACAAAAGAAGAATATTTTAGGTGAAAAAGATGAATTTTTTAATGGTTTTTTAGTAACTGAACGTAAGATTTTGTAGGGTAAAAAGAGTAATTTATATTTTATAAAACAATGATATTTAGCATTTTATATAAAAAACAATGCTTTTTTTTCAACAAAGTAGTGTTAATCAAAAAAACTTTATTACTTTTGCAACGAGTTAAATTAAAATTTAAAATTATGTCAGACATCGCATCAAGAGTAAAAGCTATTATCGTGGATAAGCTCGGAGTTGATGAAACAGAAGTGGTACCTGAAGCAAGTTTCACAAATGATTTAGGAGCTGATTCCTTGGACACTGTAGAATTGATTATGGAATTCGAAAAAGAATTTGATATCCAAATTCCTGATGATCAAGCTGAAAACATCTCAACAGTGGGACAAGCTATTAAGTATATTGAAGAAGCAAAACAATAGCATTCACTCACTTGAAAAAATGCTCTACGGGGAGGCAAAACTCCCCGTTTTGGTATATGTAGGCGATACATTTTAATTTTAAACCTAAATTATTATGCAAACCAGAAGAGTCGTTATAACAGGATTAGGAGCCATTACTCCTATAGGAAATACTTTAGAGGAATATTGGAAAGGACTTCTTGAAGGGATTAGTGGGGCAAACCTTATTACTCACTTTGATGCTTCTAAGTTCAAAACACAGTTCGCTTGTGAGGTAAAGGGCTTTGATGTTGCCCAATTTATTGATAAGAAGGAGGCTCGCAAAATGGATCGATTCGCCCAATTTGCCATCGTAGCCTCTGATGAAGCGCTGAGAAATTCAGGACTTGACCTGACAAAGGAAGACAAAGGTCGTATAGGAGTAATTTGGGGTGCTGGAATAGGAGGACTTACTACTTTCCAAGAGGAAGTACTTGCCTTTGGCAAGGGTGATGGTACTCCTCGCTTCAACCCCTTCTTTATTCCCAAAATGATTGCAGATATCGCTCCAGGGATAATTTCTATTCGTCATGGACTTCGGGGGCCTAACTTTACTACCGTTTCAGCCTGTGCCTCTTCTGCTAATGCACTGATAGATGCATTGAGTTATATCCGTTTGGGTTATGCTGATGTAATTGTCTCAGGAGGTTCGGAAGCGGCTGTAATAGAAGCTGGTATCGGAGGATTCAATGCCTTACACGCTCTTTCTACACGTAATGATGATTATAAAACTGCATCACGTCCATTTGATGTAACTCGGGATGGTTTCGTTCTTGGAGAAGGAGCTGGAGCTCTTGTCTTGGAAGAATATGAACATGCCAAAGCACGTGGTGCAAAAATATATTGTGAATTAGCAGGAGCAGGACTCTCTGCGGATGCTTATCACCTTACAGCTCCCCATCCAGAGGGAATAGGTGCTAAGGATGTGATGAAGAATTGTTTGGCAGATGCTAAAGTCGCTCCTGAGCAAGTGGATGCTATTAACCTACATGGTACCTCCACTCCTCTGGGAGATATTGCAGAAACAAAGGCTGTAAAAGAAGTATTTGGAGACCATGCTTATCAAATTAACCTTAATTCCACTAAGTCCATGACAGGACATTTGCTGGGAGCAGCAGGTGCTATTGAAGCTATTGCCTCTGTTTTGTCCATTGAACACCAAATAGTGCCTCCTACTATCAACTTTGTAAATCCAGATGAGAATATTGACCAAAAGTTGAACTTTACCTTTAATAAGGCACAAAAACGCTCAATAAAGGTTGCTATGAGTAATACTTTTGGTTTTGGAGGACATAACGCTTGTGTACTATTTAAAAAAATAGATTAAATGAATTTTTTCCATAAAATAATGTCCCGTTTTCAGAGAAGAGACGGGATTTTTTTTATAGAGATGGAGAAACTATTAGGGTTTCCACCTAAAGAGATTCGTTATTATGAAGAAGCCTTTACCCTTGGTTCCAATAGATCACAGGATTTAGGGCATCCTATTAGCTATGAGCGCTTAGAGTTTTTGGGAGATGCCATTCTTGGAGCGGTGATCGCTCATTTTGTTTTCCTACAAGCACCTAATAAGGATGAGGGAGACCTTACTAAAATGCGTACTCGGATGGTCCGCCGGGATAATCTTAACCAAATAGGTGAGGAATTACAGCTAAGGGAATATCTGCAAACAGAGAGAAAGTCATTGCTTTTGAGTGGGAATATCAGTGGTAATCTTCTGGAAGCCTTAGTAGGAGCTATTTACCTAGACCGAGGATATCAGAAGGCAACGGAATTTATTCATAGGATTCTGATTGATGCCAATTTAAGCATGAAAGACTTGGAGAATAAAGTAATTAGTTACAAATCACTTATGGTGGAATGGGCACAGAAATATCATAAAACCATTGCTTTCATAGCCGAAGAAGACCCTACTTACAAAGGGAAAATAAAATATTTCCAAGCACGAGTGATGATCAATGACAAGGTATATACCAAAGCCCATGATACTTCTAAGAAAAAAGCAGAAGAGCGTGCCGCCAAGCGTGCCTATTTTAGGGCTCTTGACCGAAGAAAAGATAGTAAAAAGAAAAAGCAGAAGAACAAAGAGGAATAAATTAACATGCCACAGACACAACCTACTCCCCAACAAGAATCCCAAGAGGAACTCCTTACTCAATATGCTGACCTCTACCAGATAATTCTTTATAATGATGATTATAATACCTTCGATTATGTGATAGATTTGCTTATGGAGGTATGTGAACACACGTACGAGCAAGCTGAACAATGCGCTATGATTGTCCATTATTCAGGAAAATGTCCCGTAAAAGAAGGTACTTATGAGGATTTGCTTCCTCGCTGTAGTAAACTCCTCGTCGCAGGTCTCACTGCTGAGATACTGCCGAGATAAATGAGAGTGTCAAGGATAAAGGCTATTACTATTTAGTAGAGACCAAGGTTATTTCTTATTAAAGATATTTATTTTGTCAGGAATGACTTTTACAGAGAGGGCTTTTTTAGAAGTCCTTTTTATGTCCTGTATGACCTCATCAGTTCCATCTATGCTAAGCTTAACAATTTTATTGGACAAAAGGAATAAGGAACTATCCAAGTCTATGTTTTTTGAAATATAAAGTTTTTGGGGCTTTAGATAAATAAATGCCTTTTTAAGTTTGGTAAAGAATTTTGCTACTTTTGTCGAAAAATCTTTATTATTGGTACGAGTATAAAAACGTCCACTTACATAGACTCCCGTGGGATTTTTGAAAGCTGTACAATATTCTAATATACAACTATTATATTCATCTAATATAAGGGCTTTCCTCTAAAGTATGCTCCCTATAGGTAATATGTTCCTTACCATCCACATCAGTTAGAAGGTAAAATTTTTTATCTTCTGTATTTTCAAACAGTTGTAGGCTATCTTTCGAACTAAGAACCTCTATCATTTCTCCAAAATGCTGGCGTAATATATCTGATATGATTTTTCTATCAGTATTCGTGGCATAAAAATTTAGCTGTCTACTCATACTCTTTAATTTTTTTGTTCTTATTAACGATTTTTTAAGTATAGTCTCTTTTGTTTTAATTACAATTATTGTCTTATTTAGCATCTAATGCTCAGAAATGAGTTCTTTCTTAAGTGGCAAATATACATTATTTTTCCAAGTTATACAAACCTAATGAGCTGATTACTCTCTTTTCTTCTTATCAATCCTATTTGATAGTGGTTTCAAAAAAAACTGATAACCAACTACCTAAAAAATAATTTCAAATTTTCTCCATAATTATTTTGCCAATTCAAAAACTTGTTAT
>NZ_GL872413.1:80847-158546 GCF_000192225.1 Capnocytophaga sp. oral taxon 338 str. F0234 | reverse complement strand
GAAATCTCTTGGCAAAATGTCTATTACTACTTCAATAAATGGAGTAAAGATGGTAGTTTTCAGCGAGTATGGTTGAATCTATTAAGTAAGAAGAAAAGAAAGTTAGATATGTCTTGCGTTCAATTGGACGGTAGTCATACACATTGTCGGCAAAAAGGAGAATCTACAGGCTATCAAGCAAGAAAAAAATCCGTAACCACAAATAGCATTTTTTTGTGTGATAATAAAGGGCAAATGATAGCAATGGGGAGTCCTAAAGCTGGAAATCACAATGACTTATATGAAATAGAAGAAGTACTAAAAGAAATCTTAGCTTTATTAGAAGAAGCAGGAATAGAACACAAAGGTCTATTTCTCAATGCTGATGCAGGATTTGATAGCAAATCTCTTAGAGAGTTTTTAGAAAGCAAAGAAATTATAGCAAATATTAAACCTAATCCCCGAAATGGAGAGCAACCAGATGTTTATTTTGATGAAGAATTGTACAAAAATAGGTTTAAGATTGAACAAGCAAATGGTTGGCTTGACGGATATAAAGGTTTGATAATGAGATATGAGTATCTTGATGTAACTTGGATTGGGATGCTTCTATTAGGGTTTATCTCCAAGTTCCTCAAAAAAGTTTAAACACGTTTATTATTCACCGTTATTCCCTTAGCTATTGCTTTTTTGATAGTATTGGAAGGGTAGTAAGTAGTAGGCGTATAGCCATTGTCAAGGATTGCATATCGCTTGATAAGGCTATTTTTTATATCAAAAAGGTAGATATAGTATTCGTTAAGTGTAGCCTCTGAATAGCCAACAATAGCAAAGACATCGTTATCTTTCCAAAATACATCATGAGATACCTCAAGGGAACCTAAAAAGAGGATCATGGTGTGGTGGCGGAGCCTTCGATCGGTAAGGTTGATATTTTGGCTGTCATCCATGTTAAAAGAAAGTTCACCATCGGAGATCTCACACCCTTTGTACTCATTGACATAGCGCATCTTATCAGGAGAATAGAGGTTACAGATATCATCACCTACATCATCTGCTGCCTCAAAAGGGTGGTAATAGAGACTCTCCTTATCTTGCCCTGCATTGATAAGGGCATGCGCTTCTGTACGAGTAAGTCGCGCCTCATGAAGGTCAATGTGATAGAAGTCCAACCATGGCTTGATAAAGGATTGCAAAAGAGCTATATCCTGCTCATCAATTAAGGGAGCCTCATAAAAAGATCTCAAAAACTTTGCCTTTTCCTCTTTCCAAAAAGCCTTTAAGTAGCGTTCCCTCCAAAAGTCACTATCTCCCAGCCTGCTAAAAAGAGTAGGCTCCTCATTGACAGGCGCCTCCCTTTCAGGTCTACAACTGCTCAAAAGCACAAACAGTAATAGTATGAAGGACAATAGTTTTTTCATTCTTTACTTTTTACTTTTTAACGGGTTCTCCGTATAGGTCAAAATCGGTAGCCTCTGTAATTAAGATGTCGGCAAAGTCACCTATTTTCACATAATGCTTAGCAGCATCTATAAGGACTTCGTTATCCACATCGGGGGAGTCGTACTCGGTACGACCTACAAAGTACTGCCCCTCTTTGCGGTCAATAAGGCAACGGAAAGTCTTACCCACCTTGGCTTGGTTCAGCTCCCAAGAGATTTGGGACTGTATCTCCATAATCTCAGCGGCACGGCGTTGCTTTACCTCTTCAGGGACATTATCCTCTAACTCATAAGCGGCTGTATTTTCCTCATGGCTATAGGTAAAACAGCCCAAGCGTTCAAAACGCATCTGGCGGACAAACTCCTTAAGCAATTCAAAATCTTCTTCTGTTTCATTTGGATAACCCACGATGAGGGTAGTGCGGAGGGCAATTTCAGGTATTGCTTTGCGGAAATCCTGTAACAGGCGAGTAGTTCTCGCTTGGGTGGTGCCTCGCTTCATACTCTTAAGGATAGGGTCAGCGATGTGCTGAAGAGGAATATCCAAGTATTTGCATATTTTAGATTCCTCTTTCATCACCTCAAGTACATCTTTAGGAAAGCCTGTTGGGAAGGCGTAATGAATACGTATCCACTCAATACCTTCTACCTTTGCTAAGGCGCGCAATAAGTTAGCCAGCGTACGTTTGCCATAGAGGTCTAAGCCATAATAAGTGATATCTTGAGCTATGAGGATCAGCTCCTTTACTCCTTTCTTGGCAAGTTTTTCGGCTTCTACGATCAAGTCCTCTATGGGGGTACTTTTGTGCCTACCACGCATCAGAGGAATCGCACAGAAGCTACAAAGGCGATCACATCCCTCAGAGACCTTTAGATAAGCATAATTCTTTGGAGTAGTGGTCAGACGCTCACCTATAAGTTCATGCTTATAGTCGGCTCCTAATACCTTTAAAAGGACAGGGAGTTCAGTAGTACCGAAGTACTGATCTACATTTGGAATTTCCTTTTGCAAGTCAGGCTTATAACGTTCTGAGAGGCAACCCATCACGAAAACCTTATCTACAAGCCCTTCTTCTTTTTTTTGGATATATTCTAAAATAGTGTTAATACTTTCTTCTTTAGCATTATTGATAAAACCACAGGTATTAATCACTACGATATTTCCGGTTTCCTCATGTACTACTTCCTTGCCACTGGCTTTGAGTTGTCCCATAAGTACCTCACTATCATATATATTTTTGGAACATCCTAAGGTAACTACATTGATTCTATTTTGTTTAATGGATTTTGTCCGCATGATGGTTGTTGTCTGTTTTTAGGGTGCAAAAATACATCTTTTAAAAGAATAAAAGAAATATTTTGTTTGTAAGAGAAAAAAATCATACTTTTGCATGTTTATACTTAAAAAATAAATATTATGAAAGTAGCCGTAGTAGGAGCCACAGGGCTCGTAGGTAATGTAATGCTGGAGGTTTTAGCAGAACGCAATTTTCCAGTAACAGAATTGATTCCTGTAGCTTCAGAAAAATCAGTAGGAAAGACAATCACTTTTAAAGGGAAAGATTATAAAGTAGTGGGGATGACTCAAGCCATCTCTCTCAAACCTGATGTAGCTCTGTTCTCTGCTGGAGGAGATACCTCTAAGGAATGGGCTCCTAAATTTGCTCAAGTGGGTACTGTTGTGGTGGATAACTCCTCCGCTTGGCGTATGGATCCTACCAAGAAATTGGTGATTCCAGAGATTAATGCTGATGTACTTACCCCTGAGGATAAGATTATCGCAAATCCAAATTGTTCTACTATTCAGATGCTTGTAGCTCTGTCACCCTTGCGCAAATATGGTATCAAACGTATTGTAGTCTCTACCTACCAATCCATCACAGGAACTGGTGTAAAAGCAGTTAACCAGTTGGAAAATGAATACAAGGGAATTCAAGGGGAGATGGCATATCATTATCCTATCCACCGCAACGCCATCCCTCACTGCGATGTATTCGAGGAGAATGGCTACACCAAAGAAGAAATGAAACTCGTGCGGGAAACTAAGAAAATTTTTGGAGATGATTCCATACGAGTCACTGCTACTGCCGTACGTATTCCTGTAGTAGGAGGTCATAGTGAGTCCATAAATGTAGAATTCGAACAAGAATATGACCTTTCCGAGGTACGTAAGCTCCTTAGTCAAGCCCCTGGAGTGGTCTTGCAGGACAATACCGATACCAACACCTACCCAATGCCTATCTATGCCCATGGCAAGGACGAGGTCTTTGTAGGTCGTGTGCGTCGTGATGAATCCCAACCTAAGACCCTTAACCTCTGGGTGGTTGCCGATAACCTTCGTAAAGGTGCCGCTACCAATACCATCCAGATTGCTGAGACACTCATCAAAAAGGGAATCCTTAAGTAATGCTCCCCTAACCCACAGAGGAGCGGATTTTAAATAATGAGCAATATTTGTAGGGGCGAATTGCTATTTGCCTTTACTTTCATCCTTTATTATTCAATCTATGAAACATATCTTCCTATTACTCTCCTTTTTTTTCTATATAGATATTGCAACGGCACAGATGGAGGTAGCAGCCGCTACTGTGTCTGATACAATTCCTGTGGATGAAAATTGGGTACCTAAGGATATCGAACAATCTTACCAAATAGAACCTGATCTTTATTTTACCTATCAAAAACCAAAGTTCTGGGATATTATCAATAAGGCACCACGCAATACACTTAATACACTGAAGGACTTTGTGGCTAAACCTTATTATCCGTATGGAATAGGTGCTTTAGCTGCTACAGGAGCTCTGATTCCTGCTGATCCCTGGCTGATTCGGGAAAGTCGTAGTTTGGGAGAGCGTATAGGATTGAATGAAGCACATACCTATAAGAAATTGGGCTTCCTCAAGATCATCCCTGCCGATGTGAATTCTGCTTTGTATTTTGTAGGCAATGGGACAACTTTTATTCTTATTAGTGGAGGTCTGGCTACTTATGGACTTATCACCAATGATTACAGGGCAAAGAGTACCGCTATGCAACTGATTGAGAGTATCCTTATTACAGGTGTTTTTGTGCAACCTCTTAAGCGACTTACCGGTAGGGAGAGTCCTTTTATTACTGCTAAGAATGGAAATTGGCATAGTTCTTGGACATTTGCTCCGAGTTTTGCTGCTTACCAAAAAGACACTCCTTGTTATGATGCTATGCCCTCTGGTCATCTTACGACCGCTATGGCAGCGGTAACTGTATTGGCAGAGAATTATAAGGATTATAAGTGGATAAAACCTGTGAGTTATACGGCTCTTGCGCTGATGTCCTTTGAGATGATGCAGAGTAAGGTGCATTGGGCTTCAGATTATCCTTTAGCTATCTTTATGGGATACTTGATAGGAAAGAATATCGCTAAAACACGTATCTATGAATCGGACTACCGAAAGATGACCACCCAAAAATACCAATGGCGTTTTTCTAGTTCTACTTCTTGGGAGGGAACTCAACTTTATGGAGTAACTCTAACATGGTAAACTGTTGAAAAATAAAATTTCACGGAATTATAAAAAGCATTAATTTTGCACCCGCAAATTTGTAGATTAAATTTATTAATTAATGAAGAAGTATTTATTACCTTTATTAGTAGTTGCTCTTACAGCAACCCATTGTACAAAGGAAGGTGAAAAAGTGGTTGTACAAGAGAAAGTTACTCATGGTAGCACTATCCTTTCAGGTAATGGAACTCCGAGCACTTCTCAAGGAGAAAAGGGAGATTATTATTTAGACCTTAAGACTGCCAATCTCTATGGTCCTAAAACAACAGACTGGGGTAGCCCTGTACTGAATCTTAAGGGAATTGCTGGAAAAGATGGAAAAGACGGGCAGAATGGACAGCCTGGGACTAATGGAAAAGATGCTCCAGTTCCTCATATAAAAGATGGTTATTGGTATGTGGGAGATCAATCTACTGGTATAAAGGCACAAGGAGAGAAAGGACAGGAGGGGCGCCCAGGTCGTGATGGACAACCAGGAGCCAAAGGAAATGATGGGCAAAATGGACAGCCTGGGACTAATGGAAAAGATGCTCCAGTTCCTCATATAAAAGATGGTTATTGGTATGTGGGAGACCAACCTACTGGTATAAAGGCACAAGGAGAGAAAGGACAGGAGGGGCGCCCAGGTCGTGATGGACAACCGGGGCAACCAGGTACTAATGGACGTGATGGGCAACCAGGGCAGGATGGATCTAAGATATTAGCCGGGGACCGTGCTCCTCAAGCTACTGATGGGGCGGTAGGAGATTATTTTATAGATAAAGCCGCTAAGATATTCTATGGACCCAAAACGACCTCAGGATGGCCTTCTACAGGGATTTCTTTGGTAGCTAACCAAGTTACTACAGCAGATTATGAACTTAGCAATGATGGAAAAACTTTGGTAAAATGGCTCAATGAAAAGACCCGTGTGATTGATATGAATACTGATCCTAAACTTAAAAATGTAGAGAAAATAGAGGCTAATGCTTTTAATGCTCAAACGAATAATTTGACATACCAACTTACAACAATTATCATAGGGGAACGTGTTCGAGAAATAGGAATGTATGCCTTTAACCTATGTAGGAAATTAAAGGAAGTGGAGTTTCCAGAAGGAATTACCAAAATTAATAGTGGTACTTTTGCAGAATGTTATAACTTATTCTCTATTACCCTTCCCGAGAGTCTTATAGAAATAGGTAATGGGGCTTTTTCTAGTTGTATCAAGCTCCCTACTATCATTTTCCCTAAAAAAGTTAATAAAATAGGGAATAATGCTTTCAAAAATTGTCCTAACTTACATTCAATTATTTTAGAGAATAGAACAGCTTTTGAGATTAAGCCTTTGCAATTTGGGAATTCAGATACCTTACAAAATATCTTTGTTCCTAAAGGTACTGAAACTGCTTATAAAAATTCTATAGCAGATGCTAATTACAAAGCTAAAGTAAAAGGAATAGGAATATAGAACATAAGTTTTATAAAGTTTTAAATAGAAGAGGCTGTCTGAAAAACTTTCGGACAGCCTCTCTTACTATTTAAAAAATCCAAAAAAATGAAAAAGATTTACTCTTGCATACCTGCTTGTATGGCAGTGATAAGTACAGTATTGTAAATATCGGGTACAGTAGCCCCGCGGCTAAGGTCGTTTACAGGTTTTTTCAATCCTTGCAACATAGGTCCTATAGCAATAGAGTGTGTTTCTCTTTGTACGGCTTTGTAAGTGATATTTCCTGCGTTAAGGTCAGGAAAGATAAGTACAGTAGCTTGGCCAGCAACAGGTGAATCTGGCATCTTTTGTTTGGCAACGGTAGCATCTACCGCAGCATCGTATTGGATAGGGCCTTCTACGAGTAGGTCAGGGCGTTGTGCCTTTACCATTTCGGTGGCTTCACGGACTTTATCTACTTCTTCACCACTTCCTGAAGTACCAGAGGAATAGGATAGAAGGGCTACTTTAGGCTCTATACCGAAAGCCTTGGCGGAGTCAGCAGAGGTGATAGCGATTTCGGCTAATTGTTCCGCAGTAGGTTTAGGGACTACTGCACAGTCACCATAAACCAATACACGATCTGGTAAAATCATGAAAAATACAGAAGAGACTGTTTTTACGCCTTTCTTAGTCTTTACAAATTGTAAAGAAGGGCGAATAGTATGTGCGGTAGAGTTCACTGCACCGGAGACCATTCCGTCGGCTTCTCCCATGAATACCATCATAGTACCATAGTAGGAAGCATCAAGCATAAGTTCTTTAGCTTGTTCCTCTGTCATCCCTTTTTCCTTACGGATTTCATATAATTTTTTCCAATAGGACTCATAGTTAGGACTGTGTTTAGGAGAAACGATTTTGATACGGTTGGTATCCCATTTAAGTCCTAATTCTTTTACATGAGCGAGTACTTTGTCTTCATCTCCCAAAATAGTGAGAGTGGCGAGCCCATCTTGGGCAAGTTCAGCAGCGGCGCGGAGGATTCTCGCTTCCTCTCCTTCGGGAAGGACAATATGTTTTTGTAGCTTCCTAGCTGTTTCTACCATGTAATTTTGAAACTTCCTTGAAGCCTCTGAGGTTACATCTGTTTTGTTCATTTGGATAGTATTTTATTAAACTTTTTACTCCACAAAGTTACGAATTATATTTTGAAAAGGGTATCTTTTTCAAAGATTTTTAAATAAAGAAGAGGCTGTCCAAAAAAGGACAGCCTCTTTCTATATAGTGAAAATTTTATTTATCCTCGAGAAGTTTTATTTTTCTTAGCTTTAGAACCTACGCGGCTCATAGCACAACGGAATCCTATATAATCGGTGGCACTATACTGAGGTAAGAATCTACGTTGTGCGGGGTCAATCCAATAAGCACGGTCTCTCCAAGAACCACCTTTGATTACGCGTGCTTCATCATCAATAAGGGTAGTACGGTCATTGGAGGGGTCATATCTCTTTATAATTCCTCCATGTCCATCACTTAAAATCTTTTGATCAGGAGAGTTATACATAGTACGTGAAACGTTTGCTCTTTGGCTTGCATTAAGAGAATCTAAGCTACGTTCTCCTTTTTCAAGGGTAAGTTTCACATAATCTTTACTAGAAGCCCTATCTCCGTCGCGATAATTACGATTATCTGCATTCTGGAAGTTATAACGCAAGTAGGTCTCATTACCGTCAACAGGTACTTTAGCCAGTTGTCCTGGTAGGTTTCTCGCTACAATGCGTCCATTACTAAGAGTGTCATAAGTAATAGTTTGTGCATCTACCACTACGAGTTTTCCATCTTCACCTATCTTGTTTTTCATATAGACATTACCACGATAGTAGTTAAAGTCACTCATCTCATCATCCACACGGGGACGATACACATCAGCTACCCATTCTGCCACATTTCCAGCCATATCATAGAGTCCGAAATCATTAGCAGGGAATGTTTTTACAGCAGTGGTGATATCACCTTTATCATCAGACCATCCAGCAAGTCCCCCGTAATCACCTTGTCCTTGTTTGAAGTTAGCTAACTGATCACCCATTACAGCACGTTTCCCCGTACGGGTATAGCGACCTGCCCAAGGATATTTTTTACGACCACGAATACTGTTATATTCACGGATACCACTTAAGGACTTAGCCGCATATTCCCATTCTGCTTCTGTAGGGAGTCGGTATTCAGGGAGCAATATACCTGAAGTTTGCTTTGCATAAGTAGTATTTCCTTCCTTGTCGGTAGCTTTCTTACCAGCAAATTCTGTTACTTTTCTACCATAGGAGTTTTCAGGAGTATTAAGGTAAGTGTCTGTGCTGAAGGTACTTTCAGCATCTACTTGGTAGCGAGATCCTTGTTGAATAAAACCATCTTTTTCAAGAATGGCTTCGTTTACACGGTTGGTACGCCAAGAACTGAATTGTGTTGCCTGTACCCAGTTCACTCCTACTACAGGATAATCGGCATAAGCAGGATGGCGAAGGTATTCGCTTACCATAGTTTCATTAGCACTTAGAGGGCTTCTCCATACTAAAGTATCAGGGAGAGCTCCTAAGTAAATATTCTTATAGTGACCTTCTTTGTCTTCAGGAGGAAATACTCGTTTAAGCCAATCAAGATACTCCATATACATCTTATTGGTAACTTCAGTTTCGTCCATATAGAAAGACTGTATGTGCTGTTGGCTTGGGGTATTATTCCAATCATGCATCACATCATCTTGTACTTTACCCATAGTGAAAGTACCTCCTTCAATGAATACCAATCCAGGACCTGTTACCTGTTCTTTAAAGTCAGTATTATATTGGAAACCACCTTCTTTAGAGTTGATTTTCCATCCGGTAGCACTGGAAGTATTCTTGTCTGTACCTTTCTTTCCACAACCTACTAGAAATGTTGCTACTAAGAGAGTGGCTAACATAGGTTTTTTAAAACTTCGTATATCCATTTCTAAATAAAATTTTCTAATTGTTCAATTTTGGCGCAAGTTACTACTTTTTTTTGATACAAAAAGTTTTTTTTAATTTTTTTTTCATTTGTTGATAACTTCTTTTTAAGTAGTCTTTTTTTTTGACAAACAATAATTTATGAAGAAATGTAAAATAAACAGCATAGAGATATTCTGTTTATATTAACACGAATTAACTTTTTATAACAAATTTTGAAATGTTAATTTTTCTTTTTTTAGGAAAAAAACAACTTTTTTCTTTAAAAATCTTTGCACCAAAAGGAGAAAATTAATTTTTTTCGGTAGTTCTTTTTTCTTCAGGAGGGTATTGTTTTAGGATTTCAGAAACAAACTTATGTATTTGTTCATCTTTATTGGCTCTTTCAGAGAGAATTCCTGCTCCTTTTCCTTGCCAGATAAGGTCTTTTTTCTTACCATCAATGATGTCAATAAGGAGCACACCTTCAGTAACAGCAGGTGATACTTGTACAGAATTCCCCCATACAGGTCCCCACCCCCATCCGATGCCTACACTTTGGTAGAGGTCTTGGCGTTCTCTTTCTCGAGTGAAGAAATTGATAAAGATATCTGGGTTCTCAGAAAGTGTATAGCCTTTTTTAATCATTTCAGCTTCAATACTTCTTAAGATACGTTTCTTATCCAAATCAGATATTTCAGCTTTATCGATTCCCTCTTTCAGGAAAGCAAAAGTTTTGTATTGGGGGAAGGAAGCCCTACTATCATAATCAGAACTTACCTGAACTCCTGCACAGGAGAAGAGAAGGAGGCTTATTAAGGTAATGCTTAAAATAGATTTCATTTTACAAAAATTTAGTTCCTCTAATAGCAACAAAAAACATACCAAAAGAGTTGTTTGTCAAAAAATGTTAATAATTATTTTATATAAAAAAGAAGCTTTCTGAATACTTCAGAAAGCCTCTCATAAATTTATGGGAAAAATACTATTTTATTTTGTTAGCATACTTATCATAATAGAAAACAGGAAGTGCTTTGCCATTGAACTTGAGTTGTTTTAGTTCTTTTTCGAACTCACTTGCCTTTCCTACAATGATAAATCGTAAGTTATTATATTTGATGTATTTGTTAGCGACACGCTTCACATCAGCAATTGTTACAGCCTCTATATTCTTGATATAGTTACTGTAGAAGTCAGCAGGGAGCTTCTGTGTTTCTCTTGTTACCGCTAAGTTAGCAATAGTGGAGGGGTATTGGGTGGACATAACAAAACGTCCGACTAATTGTCCTTTTACTTCTTCGAGTTTTTGAGCGGTAACATCCTCAGTCTGAATACGTTTGATTTCTTTGAGGATCTCTACTACGGATTTAGCAGCGACTTCATTACGAACTCTTACTGAGACAAAGAAATTAGCTAAAGTGAATCGGTTAGTACCCATATAAGAGCGTGCTCCATAAGTATATCCATGCTGTTCACGTAAATTTATGTTAATATAACTACCATAGTCTCCTCCAAGAATATAGTTCATTACTTTTACAGCGAAGAAATCCTTATCACTCATTTTAAGAGGATAGAGGTTAAAGGCGCTAATTTCAGTTTGTACGGCACTGGGGACATCTACCAAGTTCACCTGAGTGTATTGTACATTATTAGGAGTAGGAGTAGTCATCTGCAAGGACTTAGCAGGAAGCCAATCGTGGAAATTTTTTATCACTAATTTTTCTACTTCATCTGTATTAACATCACCAACGACAACCATATAAGCACTCGAAGGAGAGAAATATGTTTTATAGAAGTTAGTAATATCTTTTAGAGTGATACTCTTAAGAGATTTCTCAGTGTAGAAACTTCCATAAGGATGTTTTTTACCATAAGTGAGAGCACTATTAAGGCGATAAATAATGCTTTGAGCACTATTTTCCTCTGCTTTTAGGGAAGCAATTGCTTTATCACGAGCCTTGTCTAATTCTGCTTGAGTAAAATTTGGATGGATAGCAGCATCTGCAAAGAGTTCCAATACACGAGGGAAATAGCGGGTTAGAGAATAAGTAGATCCTCCATCCATAGAGATATATACAGTGGCCCCTAAGCGATCGGTTTCCTCTACAAAGGCTTCCTTAGAAATATTCTTACTTCCTCCTCCCATAAGTTCAGAGGTAAGGTAGTACATACCTGGCTTGTTAGTTTCATCAATAGGAGGTCTGTCCAAGGTAAGACTTACAGAAACACGAGGAAGTTTGTGATCTTCCACTATCATAAGAGTAAGTCCATTAGGAAGTTTCTTGATATAAGGATCCCCTAAGTTGAAGGTAGGCATCTGAGTAGGTTCAGGCATTTTGTCACGGTCAATTTGAGCAGACAAAAGAAAAGGAATAAGCAAAGAAATGCTTGCTATAAGTATTTTTTTCATGGATATTATTTTTTAGTTTGACTTTTCTCAGGGAGATAATCGATCTCCAAACGTTGGTTAGGATTAAGATATTTCTGAGCCACGCGGCGAATATCTTCACGAGTTACTTTACGATATAAATCTAGCTCTTTATTGATAAGATTGGTATCTTTAAAAAAGGTATAATCTATAGCTAAAGAATAAGCAATACCTTGTACATTGGAGTTAGTAGCTATAAAGTTTGTCTCAAATTGGTTAAGGAGTTTTTCGTATTCCTTTTCTGAGATAAGTTCTGTTTGTAAGCGTTTGATTTCGTCATCCATGTCTTTGGTAAGTTGTTCCAAAGGGGCATTCTGAGCTACGGCGGCAATCATTAGAATACCAATATCCTCATAATTGCAAGTATAGGAGATAAATTGGAGAACTTCTTTCTTTTCTTCTACCATTTTTTTATAGAGGCGAGCACTTTCTCCATTGGCGAGGAGGGCTTGGATAAAATCCATTACACGAGCATCCTGTTCAGTCATTTTAGGGGTACGCCAAGCTAATACTTTCGCAGGGGCAGTGATATTCGCATCATAATCGGTTACCTTTTTAGTCTGAGTGATGGGAGCATCCATAGGATAGTTACGCACAGGTTTCTCTACATGGTTCTGAATAGGAGCAAAATAGGTTTCTATCCAGTGTTTAGCTTGTTCTTTTTGGAAATCTCCAGCTACAACTAATACAGCATTGTTAGGGTTGTAATAGCGCTGGTTATAACGGATAAAATCATCTAACTTTGCAGAATTTAAATCCTCCATACTACCAATGGTAGGATGCTTATAGGGATGCTTATCAAAGAGGTGATTTTGTACTACAGGCATATAGATAATCTTCCCATAGGGTACATTGTCAGTGCCTTCACGTTTTTCTTCTTTCACTACTTCTTTTTGAGTATCTACCCCTATTTGGTTGATGACAGGATGTAGTAAGCGTTCAGATTCCATCCATAGGGCAAGTTGTAGATTATTGGAAGGAAGGGTCTCATAATAGTAGGTTTTGTCCACATCGGTAAAGGCATTGTTATCTCCTCCATGGGCGGAGACAATATCAAACCATTTGCTTCGTGGAATGTTTTTTGTTCCTTCAAAAAGAAGATGCTCGAAGAAGTGAGCAAAACCAGACTTTCCTGGTAGGTCGTCCTTAGCTCCCACATGATACATTACAGTAGTGGTGACCACTGGAGCAGAGTTGTCTTGATGTAAGATTACATGTAACCCATTGGGTAGATTGTATTCTTCAAAATTGATTTTTTGTGCTATAGTTACTCCTGTGGAGAGTAGTATTGCATTGAGTGTTATAAAATATTTTTTCATAAATGAAAGTGATAAAAAGTTACTGCAAAAGTAGGTTTTTTTCTTGATAAAAAGAACTTTTTTTCAAAAAAATTCTATATAATTATTGTATAGTAAAAATAAAAAAGGTCGCCCAACTGGGCGACCTTTTTTATTTCAGAACTCAAAATTATTTTATCAAATTGATTTCAACACGTCTGTTAAGTTCTCTACCTTTCTTAGTTTTGTTAGAAGCGATTGGTTTGTCTTGTCCGTAGCCTACGGATTCTAAACGATTAGCATCTATACCCCCTTGGATTAAGTATACCTTAACAGCATCGGCTCTATTTTGAGAAAGTACTTGGTTCTTAGCTTTCTTACCAGTGCTATCAGTGTGCCCTTCTATACGGAAACGACTGTTAGGGAATTTGTTAAGAACACTAATAATTTGGTTCAATACATCAGCAGATTGGAACTTAATAGTAGCCTTACCAGTGTCAAACAAGATAGTCTTAGCATATTGGTTCAAGCGTTTTTGGTCATCATCGTTAGGTTCTGGACAACCCTTGTTGCTTGCAGAACCAGCTTCGTTAGGACATAGGTCATCTTTGTCAAGTACACCGTCGCCATCGGTATCAGGCCAAGGACATCCACCGTTTTCAGCAGGACCAGCTACATCTGGACATTTGTCATCTTTATCAGGAACGCCATCACCATCAGTATCAGGACATCCGTTGAATTCTTTAAGACCAGGTACATCTGGACAAGCATCGTCCTTATCAGGAATACCATCCCCATCGGTATCAGGACATCCGTTGAATTCTTTAAGACCTTTCACTTCAGGACAAGCATCGTCTTTGTCAGGAATACCATCTCCATCGGTATCAGGACATCCGTTGAATTCTTTAAGACCTTTCACTTCAGGACAAGCATCCTTGTTATCAGGAATACCATCCTTATCAGTATCTTTGGCACCGAATTTGATAACGATACCAGCAGAATGTTGGAAGTAGTCAGTACCATCTTGTTGGAATCCATGGTGGTAACCTGTTTGAAGGTTTACACCAAGATGTTCAGTGAACCAGAAGTTAATACCACCTCCAGCAAGAAGCTTAAGACCTCCGTCCTTGTCAGAAAAGTCACTTTCATAAGAGAAATAACCTCCACCTACTTTGATGTAAGGGTCAAACCAACCAGATTCAGTAGTGAAAAGTCTTCTAAGAGCATACTTAGCTTGTAGGTTAGCAGCCCAGAAGGATTTATCCTCACTTACTCCGTTAAATCCAGTTTTGATTTTGTTTAAGGAACCATCAATCTCAGCAGAAAATCCAGCACCAATGTAGCGAGCTACAGAAAGCTTAGAAATTGCAGGAAGGATGTTTAAGTCATTAGTACCTCCCCAATCTTTAAGAAAATCCCCAAATTCGTGAGGAGAACGAATATCAACAGAATTCACTCCAAACCCTATTGACCATTTGTTGTTTTCATCTTGCGCTTGCACTGAACTTACTGCAGAGATCAATGCTAAGGACGCTAATGAAATTTTAATTCTTTTCATACGTTTGAAATTTAATTTATATTTATAATCTTTTTAAAATTCGGGGCTAAGATACAATTTTTTTTGCTTTATACAAAATAAAAATCAAAACAAGTAAAAATTTAACAATTTAAAAACTCTTATTCTGATTTTTTAATATAAAACTCTACTTCTTTTAAAAATAATAAAGCTACTCTCTTTTCCTTAGAGAGAAACTTAAAAGAAAGTGCAAAGATATAGAAATATTTGCAATAATGAAAGGTAAAATAAATTTTTTTTTAAAGATAATACGTTATATTTGTAAGTGTTTGATTATTATGTAATTATATATTTGTAGTGTTTTTTGAGTAGTAGAAAAAATTATGAAAAATATAAATTTGTATACTTATAAAAAAAGATGTACTTTTGCGAGAAATTCTGTTAATTATTCATTTGCATGAAATTATCCCCTCTTGTAGAAAAACAATATACCAAGGAACAACTTTCGGCAAGCAGAGCACAGCGCTTAGCTCATGAACTTGCCTTTGCTCCTGTAGCCTTTCAGGTATCTCGGCTCATGGTGAAGTTTGGCATCTTAAAAGCCTTATCAGAACATACCGAAGGACTGACACAACAGGAACTCGCTCAACAAACACAGCTAAGTGGCTATGCCATACAGGTACTGTTGGAAGCATCCCTTTCTATAGGAACGGTAATTGTACAAGAAGATAAGTTCTTCCTTACTAAGGCAGGTTGGTTTCTTTTGAAGGATGAGGCAGTACGTATCAATATGGAATTCATTCATCAGGTATGTTATCAAGGGCTTTTCTATATGGAGGAAACCCTGCTGACAGGTAAGCCAGAAGGCTTAAAGGTATTTGGCGATTGGGATACTATTTACGAAGGACTTTCTCAGCTTCCGCAGGAAGCTAAGGAAAAGTGGTTTGCCTTTGACCATTATTACTCCGATAACTCTTTTAAGGAGGCATTAAAAATTGTTTTTTCTACTCCTGTTAAAAAGCTATTGGATGTGGGAGGGAATACCGGACGCTGGGCTCTTCAGTGTGTAGGGTATAACCCTGAAGTAGAGGTTACTATTATGGATTTACCTCAACAGCTTTCCCTTATGCGTGTAGCGACAAAAGGTAAAAAAGGAGCAGAGCGTATTAAGGAATACCCTGCTAATCTGTTAGATAAGAAAGAGGTTTTTCCCAAAGGATTTGAGGTGATATGGATGAGCCAATTTCTGGATTGTTTCTCCCCGGATGAAGCTACTAATATTCTTGAGCGTGCCTGCCATGCTATGACCGAGGATACTCGGTTATATATACTGGAGAGCTATTGGGATAGGCAACAGCATGAAACCGGAGCATACTGCCTTACTCAAATTAGCCTCTATTTCTCCGTAATGGCAAATGGAAATAGTAAGATGTACTATTCACAAGATATGATAGAATGTATAGAAAAAGCCGGTTTGAAAGTAGAGAAAATATATGACCACTTAGGGAAGGGACATAGTATCTTTGTTTGTAAAAAGAACTAAAAATAATATTCAGGGACAGGAAAGGGGGATACTTGTTTGAAGTGTCCCCCTTTCTTGACTGAGGACTTTAGCTTATCTTTTCTCTTTTATAGGTATTAATATTCAGAAGTCTATAAATAGGAGAGAAATTTAGCATAATAGTAACAATTAGAACAATAGAAATTGCTCCTAATACGGAAGCTATAATATCATTGGAGATTACCTTAAATTCCCCTAAAATAGCTACAATAAGCACGAATAACAAGCGTACTCGCTTATCAGTTTTCCCTATATTCCTGTCCATAAGAAAAGCTGTTTTTATTTGAAAGGCAAAGATATGAAAAAACTTTATATAAAAAAATTATTCCTCCCAATCTATAGAAAGAATTTCTCCTGAGAGGGCAAATTGTACAGAGATGACTTCCTCTTCTTCGACATCTTCTCCATAATAAGGTGCAAAGTACATATCTACATCAGCCTCTTCCTCTTGGGGATACCAAAAATCAATAATATCTAACTCTAATTCACCAACGAAAGTTTCGATATCACAAGGAGTCTTTTTTGTTTTTTCCTTAAAGTGATTGAAATAGTCTGGGTGCTCTTTCAGATATTGTATAAGGGCTTTTCGTGCTTGCTCTTCTCTCTTGGGTAGGTTCTTTATAAAAGATTCAAAAGCATCTAAGCGCTCTTTTAAGAGGTTATCTCCTTTGTAAAACCAGAAAGATATCCAGATAATACTGTCTTTGTAAGGAATCTCTTGTTCCCAAAGAACATCATAAGAATCATCTTGGCTTACACCTTCCACAGAGCAAGTGTCTAAGGTACCGAAATAGGGGTGTATCAGTTTTGTTGTCATAGGATTACGTATTAGTTCATATCGCTATACCCCACCGCTTCCCCTATGAGAGTGGTGGAGGTACAATTGGTTATTTTTACATTGACAAAATCGCCTACCTTATATTGTTCCTTCGGGAATACGACCACTGTATTCTGGGTGTTGCGCCCCATCCACTCTTGGTCGGATTTCTTGGAATTGCCCTCTATGAGCACCTCTACGGTTTTGCCCACTTGGGCTTGGGTACGGTAGTGGCTGTGTTTTTGTTGGAGGTCAATAATTTCTGCAAGGCGACGTTTTTTTACTTCTTCGGGTACATCGTCCAGGATTTTACGGGCTGCCAAGGTGCCAGGGCGTTCGGAGTAGGCAAACATAAATCCAAAATCATATTTGACATACTCCATCAGGGAAAGAGTATCTTGATGATCTTCTTCGGTCTCGGTAGGAAATCCAGTAATCATATCCTGAGAGATAGCACAATCAGGAATGCGCTCACGAATTCCATCAATAAGAGCAAAATATTCCTCACGAGTATGTAAGCGGTTCATTGCCTTGAGAATACGATTGCTGCCACTCTGTACAGGTAGGTGTATATACTTACAGATATTGTGATGCTTTGCCATAGTATCAATTACGTCCAAAGTCATATCTTGAGGATTGGAAGTGGAAAAGCGGATACGCATTTTGGGAAATTCAGAAGCAACTATATCCAAGAGTTTAGCAAAATTCACAGCAGTAACTTTTTGGATGTCAGAAGCCTTTTCAAAATCTTTCTTTAGTCCACCCCCATACCATAGGTAGCTATCCACATTTTGTCCAAGCAAAGTAATTTCTTTATAACCACGCTGTTGTAATTCAGCTATTTCATTAATGATTGAATGAGGGTCTCGGCTACGCTCTCTACCACGGGTAAAAGGAACAATACAGAAAGTACACATATTATCACAACCCCTAGTAATGGAGACAAAAGCGGTTACTCCATTGCTATTGAGGCGAATAGGGGAAATGTCTGCATACGTTTCATCCTTAGAGAGCTGCACATTTACTGCATCACGACCATTGTCTACTTCTGTCAGGAGGTTAGGTAAATCCTTATAAGCGTCAGGTCCTACTACTAAGTCCACAATATGTTCCTCTTCCAAGAACTTATGTTTGAGTCGTTCAGCCATGCATCCTAGTACTCCAACCCTCATAGCAGGCTTATGTCGTTTTACAGTATTGAACTGCTCAAGGCGCTTACGGATGGTTTGTTCTGCTTTCTCCCTGACCGAACAGGTATTAATCAGTATTAAATCCGCTTCATGGAGCTTATCAGTAGTATTGAACCCTTCCTTGTGAAGAATAGAGGCAACGATTTCACTATCAGAGAAATTCATCTGACAGCCATAGCTTTCTATATAGAGCTTACGTGTATTTTTAGTATCGCTTTCAAGGGTAAGGGGAGCACCCTGCCGTGTTTCATCGATTACTTTTTCCATCAATCAGTCATTGTTTAAGGGTGCAAAAATAAGTTTTTTTTCGTTTAAAAATGAGTTTTTGGTTTGCTTTTTTCTTATATATTCTTTGTCCTTTGTCTCAATGGGTTTCTTAAGTTTAAGGCAGCATAAAATAGTAAGATAATATAAGAATTTGTACCGATCTCTACCGCGTATGTAAAATTCTTGTCAGCTAATAGGAGAGGATAATTTCTCATAATGAATTAATCTTTGAAAAGATCTCTTTCTATATCCTCCATTTCAATGATGTCCAAAGCTTCCTGTAGGGTAGGGCAGGCGACAAGTTCCTCAGGAAAGGTATCAGGGTCATAAAGAGGGGAGACCACTACAAAGGAGTGTTCTGTTTCGCTCCGGAACATTTCACTGAGGTAGAAAAGAGCATCAAGTTCTTCTTCTTCCAAGTGTTCTACCTCACTGAGGTTGATAACGATGTGGTAAGGACGCAAGGTAGGATCCTTTAGTAGGAGGTTGGCAGTTTCCAAGTTAATCTCCTCTCCACTAAGGCGAATGGTAGCGATAAGGTCTTTTTTGTGGATATGCATAAAAGTATATTTATTTGTTACCAATAATTCTGAGAATATCTCCAAACACACCGCGAGCAGTAACGGCAGCACCAGCACCTGCTCCTTGTATTACAATGGGGTTTTCTCCATAGGATTCAGTATAGATTTCAAAGATAGAATCGGCTCCTTTGACCTGCCCTAAGGCGCTGTTTTCGGGAACAGAAACCAACTGTACATTAAGGTGAGCTGTTTGGGTCTGTGAAAGATCTCCATGAAGATCTCCAACATAACGTAAGACAGTACCTTTGGGAGCATTGTCCTTAATTTTTTGATAGATAGGGTCAAATTCCTGTAAGCGAGAGAGGAACTCCTCACGACTTCCTGAGCGAAGTGTCTCAGGGATAAGATTCTCAATAGAGACCTCAGAGAATTCATTCTCCAAATCCAATTCACGAGCTAAAATCAAAAGCTTACGACCGACATCGTTACCACAGAGGTCTTCCCGAGGATCAGGTTCAGTATAACCACTGTCAATAGCTCTTTGGAGAATCTGGCTAAAAGGAGCATTACTTGCAGAATAGGTATTGAACAGGAAACTTAAAGTACCAGAGAAAATACCTTTTATACGGGTGATATTCTCTCCAGAATGATGAAGGAGCTTAATGGTATCAATAAGAGGTAACCCAGCGCCCACATTAGTTTCATATAGGTACTGTTTCTTGTATTGGGCAAGGGTTTCTCGTAGCTTTTTATAGAAAGTGTAATCAATAGTATTTGCAATTTTGTTGGCAGAGACTAAATCAAAGCCATTTTTCACTAAGGATAGATAGTGCTCCACGAATGTTTTGCTGGCAGTTACATCAATGGCAATAAGGTTTTCTAAATGATGTTGCTGAACCAAAGTGATGAATTGATTGAAAGCATACGGGTGTGCTTGTTCTGTGAAAAAGGCGTATTGCTTTGGAGTTATTCCTCTGTGATTAAATAAGAGCTCCTTGGAGCTGGCTATAGCAATGATTTGTAGATTGATATTTCTACGCTTGAGGATATCGGTACGCGCCTCAAATATCTGTTCAATAAGAGTATTCCCTACTGTTCCACGTCCGAAAATAGCTAAATTAATGCGTTTGGAGATTTCAAAGATTTCTCCGTGAATGACATTTACCGCTTTAGGTAAGTCCTTCTTGTAAATAACTACACTTACATTTTTCCCCGTAGCAGAATTATTAATCAAAAGAGGGGTTATTTGGTTGCGAATGAGAGCATTATAAGGTTTGTCAAAATCGGCTAAGTTCTGTCCTACAATGGAAATAACTCCTACATCTTCCACCACACGAACCTTACTAACATCCTGGTTATATACATCGGTCTCGAACTCTTTTTCAAGAGCTTGTTTTGCTTTTTGTGCCTCCTTATTGGCAACTAAAAAACCAATACCTCGCTCAGAAGAACCTTGAGAGATAATGCTTACACTAATTTTTGCATCGGCAAGAGAGCGGAAGATACGAGCATCTACCCCTACCTTACCCAGGAGTCCTCGTCCTTCTAAGATCACCAAGGCATAATCTTCCAATACGGAAATAGCGCGAATTCCCCCTGTGGAAGTGCCCTCCTCGCAAATAAGGGTTCCTTGTTCCTGAGCTTTAAAGGTATTGAGAATACGCAGGGGAATCTTCTTCTCTAGGAGAGGAATGATGGTTTTGGCATGTAGGATTGAGGTGCCAAAGTTAGCCAATTCATTAGCTTCCTCAAAGGAGAGTTGTTGGATAATTTTAGCATCAGGAACCAATTCAGGATTAGCCGTGAAGATACCATCCACATGGGTATAGTTCTGTAGCTCCTCAGCATCCAAAAAATTAGCAAGTAGGGAAGCAGAATAATTACTACCATTACGTCCAAGAGTCGTAGTCTGACCATGTACATTGGCAGCAATAAAACCAGTTACTATAGGCACTACCTCTGAGGAGATTTGAGTGAAATACTGAATGGTATTCCTACGGGAGGTGTCCTCTATGAGTTGGGCATTGCCAAAGAAACTATCGGTAGTATAGAAATGCCTACTATCCACAAACTCTGCCTTAATACCTTGCTTTGTAAGGAGGTGGGTGATGAACTTAGCGGAAAGGACTTCGCCTTGTGCTAAAGTATTATCTTTTATTTTATCATTATAATTCCCAAGAAGGAAAACGCCATCAAAGATCTTTTGGAGAATAGAAAATTCCTCAGAGAAGTCAATATCCTCCCCAGCAGTCTGGTACTCTTTGAAAGCTTGAAAATCAGCAGATATGTCCCCCCCTTGGCTTGCTTTTTCTAGCATAGCCTCTAACTGGTCAGTAGCTTTATCACGTGCAGAAACAACCACTGCAATAGGTTGTCTTTGACCTACTTTTCCAGTGATGATAGAGAGTACAGTTCTGAGCCCTTCTCCATTAGCGAGGGATTTTCCTCCGAATTTGAGTATTTGCATAAACTTAGTTTTTCAGGATTATAAAGTGATAATAAAGTTTTATGTTTTTTTACTTTGTTTAAAGGTGCAAATATACAAAATTCTTTCATTTGCAAATAAAAAAGAAATAAATTTTTAGATAATAAATTTTTACAGATATTTTTTAGTTACTTGTTTATTTTCATTTTTTACTCAGCAAAAGTACAACATTTTAAAAGTGTTGTCAAGGAAAATAGTGATGAGAAGTGTCCATCCCCTTAAAAAGGTATTATTTGGTAGGGGTAATTTCGTAATTCTTCTCTTTGAAAGCTTTTATGAGTCTTTGTACATGAGCGGATCCATTTGTTTCCACTGTAACAAGTACTTCTATATCACGGAATCTGGAAAGATTTTTGAATTGGTTATGAGCCAGTTTTACTATATTGGCACCTTCTTGGGCAATAATTTGAGTAATTTTGGTCAATTCACCAGGTCTGTCCTGAATACCTACGGAGAAGTTAAAGATTCTATCTCGGCTAACAAGTCCTTTGTTAATCATGGAAGAAATCATAAGCACATCTATATTACCACCGCTTACTACAGGGACTACTTTTTTATTTTTTTGATGTAATTTTTTAAGAGCTGCTACGGGTAAAATACCGGAATTTTCAGCAATGATTTTATGTTTTTCCACCAATAGGAGAAAGGCTTCCATCAACTCATAATCGGATATGGTAATAATCTCATCAATATATTCTTTGATATATTCAAAATTAATATCTCCAATTCTTTTTACAGCAGTACCATCAGCGATGGTATTGGCTTCAGGGAGCTCTACTACTTTATTTTCTTTAATTGCCTCTAAGGCAGAAGCTGCTCCACTAGGTTCCACCCCTATGATTCGGATAGAGGGTTTTATGAGTTTAGCAGCACAAGCTATACCAGAGATAAGTCCCCCTCCTCCTATGGGCACTAGGATAATATCAGTATCAGGAGCCTCTTCTAAGATTTCTAAGGCAATAGTTCCCTGCCCCTCTAATACATCTTCATCATTAAAAGGATGTACAAAAACATAGCCCTTTTGTGCTTCTAATTCTTTGGCTTTTTTATAAGCATCATCATAGACATCTCCGTATAGAACTACTTCAGCGCCATATTTTTTGGTAGATTCTACCTTTATAAGGGGAGTGGTTTGAGGCATAACGATAACAGCCTTTATACCTAATTCTTTAGCAGCATAAGCTACTCCTTGTGCATGATTTCCTGCAGAAGAAGCGATGACCCCTCTTTTCTTCTCCTCTGGAGTAAGTTTTAGAATTTTGTTGTAGGCACCTCGTATTTTGAAAGAGCCTGTTTTTTGTAGATTCTCAGGCTTTATGAATACTTTATTTCCGGATTCTTCCGAAAAAATAGGACTGTAAATGAGCTTGGTGTTCAAAAGAACTTGTGACAAATGTTCTCTTGCAGAGATGAAATCTTCTAAAGTATGCATATATGAATTTTTAAAAGTATTTTTACAAAAAAGATAGGAAAAAACCCTTGCAAAGATACGAAAAATAATGATTAATTATTGATAATTAATCATTTTATATAAGAAGAATTAGATTTTTAAAAAAAGCATTTTTAAAAGATATTCATTGGTTTTTTTGTAGATATTTTTACTTCAAAATTGGATTTAAATAGTTATTAAAATAGTTAGAAAATAATTGTTAAGGAGTGTAATTTGTTCAGATATGAGTAATCAGTGGGAAATCCAAAATAAAATAATAAAAAAAAGACTATAAATAGAGGGAGCTTTCATCAAATAATTCCAAAGTGCAAGAGGTCATTTTTGTGAATTTTTCAAGAATATTTTTAACCCATTCTTGTTATTGAAATGTATTATTGTGATTTTCTTAAAAGTTCTTCTATAACAGCTATTTCATGAGATTCAAAGGCTTGGAATGTTCCACCCTGTAGCAGATATATTCTCTCACAATTTCGTAGGGTTTCCAATAGGTGAGATGCTACAAATACAATGTGGGTTTGTGCTAAAGTATAGAGTAACTGTTTGATATGTAGGGCAGATATTACATCCAAACCATTAAAGGGTTCATCAAAGATATAAAGAATATAAGGCTTTTGTAGTAGAGCATTGTAATACACCTTCTTGCGCATACCTGTGGATAGATTCTTGATAATCATATTTTTATCTATATCAAAGACATACTCTTTAGCTGGGGATATTCCTAAGAGCTTACTGTAAAAAGTATAAAACTCCCCTACAGTGAGATAATCATACAAGTAGGGTTCTGTAGGAGAGAAAGCAACTTGGTCAGAAGAAAGTACCTTTTCATTATAGAAGGTAGTTCCCTTATAAGGTTCCAACCCACTAAGACACTTGAAAAAGGTTGTTTTCCCTGCACCATTAGCTCCGACTACGCCATAGAGCCCTACTTTACTCAAGGAGAGCTGGATACAACCAAGAACTTGCTTATTTTGGTATTTCTTTTCCTGAAGATTTATCTGTAACATACTGATAGCTTTGAATATTCTGGATGGCTTTGTAATAAAGGTAAGGAAGGACTAACAAGGGGAGGATATACAGTACCCCAAAGAAGATGGTTACCATGGCAAGGGATTGAGCGAGAGGATGGGTAAAAAAAGCATATTTGGTGATGCCACCCACTATAGGAAACCCTAAGCATATAGGAAGTACCATAACATTATCTGTACCAAAAGCAATAAGATAAGTTAGCCAGATAGGGCAAAAGAATAGTATCGCATTTTTACTTCCTGTTATCAATTGATAGTGTAGATAATCTCCTCCTCGCTGGGCAGCTATACTCATATGGGCAGGGTATTCTCTCTCAAAGTAAGGTACACAGCATACGAAACCTGTAGCAATTAAGGCAAAAAGAGCTAAATTGGGATTTTTGTATACCGATGCAATAATAATAAGCCCTATAATGATAGGAAGAAAGAATAAGAGTTTGTATTTACGAAAAGTGCTATGCCACAGAGGATCAGCAAGAGAGAAAGGATAGGACAAAGTAAGGCTTCTCTGAGGGAGAAAGGCGATAACAATGATTCCGAAAAGATAGCCTGCTGCCACAAGAAAATCACTCTTATACACTGGGAGAAGTATAAAAGGTAGATTTTCTATAAGATACTCTCCTATAAGAATCCTTCTATACTGAGGATGACGCTTTAGTAAGAGCAGGTCTTCCCTGCTATTGTGATGGGAAAAGGTGGAGAGGAGGAAAAGAGCTAATACCCAACTCCATGAATTATAGTGCTGATATAAAGTATAAAGGGATCCTCCCAGAATCACTACGAGGATGGTTATAGTTAGGATGTCTCCTTTAGCGAAAAGTCTTCGGTAATAGATATAGACTAAATAGAGCGACATAATGATTAAGGTTAATAGATAAAGAGGACAGTTGACAGTTAAGGAGAAATAAGATTGGTAAAAAGAGTCTCACTATCTCTCTGTCTTTGTAAACTATTTTCTTGTCCACAATACAGGGCAAATATACATCATTATTCCCTAAATATGAAAATATTTGTAAAATTACTTCAGATTAGGATTTAGTCAGTTATCAGCGTAATCGAAAAACAACTACCTTAAGAGGTTCCTCTTCAAAGGGGCGCCTATAAGCAAGTAAGGAGAAAGCGAAGTAGTATTTAATGTTATAATATGTTAAAAAGTAGATTCTTTAAGAAAGAAACTGTACTTTTGCCCCAAATTACTTTGTAAAGGGGTCGACTGGTTTTGACAGCAAGCCTAAGCATGAAGTAAGCACGTCGAGCTATGAGACTAATGCTCGTTAATCTCTGTTTCAACACTTTAAATGGCGAAGATAACTACGCTCTTGCTGCCTAATCTGAATGATAGTAGGATTTCTGGCTAAGTCCCTACTAAGTAGGGAAGCGAGATGTCTCTGAAAGCCCTTGTTGATGGCTCGTCACTTAAGAGGCACCATTAAAATCAACATGGGACTTACCAATGGCTTCTTTTGGTAGGTTCAGCTCTTATAGAAGATAAGGAGATTGTGGGGTGTTTCCGCTCAGCAATATCACGAAAATCAAATGGAAACTAAGCGTGTAGAAAGCCTTGTGGTTACTTGTTTGGACGAGAGTTCGAATCTCTCCGACTCCACAGATTAAAATAAAAACCGTCCTACATAAGGGGCGGTTTCTATTTTTTTACACCAATATAGCTGAAGCACCAATACGGCTTACTCCAAGAGCTATATACTGTAAGGCTGTTTCTCTGTCACGAATACCTCCAGAGGCTTTCACTTTAGCACTTTCTCCAACGACTTCCTTCATGAGTCGTACATCACTTAGGGTAGCCCCTCCTGAGCCAAATCCCGTAGAGGTTTTTACAAAATCAGCTCCTGCTTCTATGGAGAGTTGGCAGGCAATGCGCTTTTCCTCATCAGTGAGGTAGCAGGTCTCTAAGATAACCTTCAGCACACGCTCTCCTACTTCCTGTTTTAGCTGGCGAATCTCCTCCAATACTTTCCCCTGTTGCCCAGACTTGAAATAGCCAATATTCATGACCATATCTATCTCATCCGCCCCTTCTTTTAGGGCTTGTGAGGTTTCATATAATTTTGCAGGAGTACTCATTGCTCCTAAAGGGAAACCTACTACGGTACATACTTTTATATCAGTATCTTTTAACAGTTCCTTAGCGAAGGGAACATAACCACTATTAACACATACAGAAAAGAATCCATAATGCTTAGCCTCTTGGCAGAGTTTTTCAATATCTGAAAAGGTGGCAGTTGCTTTTAGTAGTGTATAATCAATGTATTTTGCAATATCCATAATGTTTGTGATTTCTTGAAGAAAAAGAAAGGTAATTTCACTGGCTGAAATTACCTTCTAATAAATTAAAATTTTACAAAAGAGAGTCCAAAGCATCGGTATAGGTTTTCTTAGGAGCGACCCCCACTTGGCGCCCTACTACTTCTCCATTCTTGAATACCAATACAGTAGGAATATTTCTCACCCCATATTTGGCAGCAAACTCTTGGTTGCTATCCACATCTACCTTACCTACAACTACTTTTCCTTCATATTCCTTGGCAACCTCTTCTATCACAGGACCAAGCATACGGCAAGGACCACACCAAGTAGCCCAAAAATCCACCAATACAGGTTTGTCACTCTTTAAAACTACTTCGTCAAAAGAAGCGTCAGTTATTTGTAATGCCATATCTTTATAACTTTTAAGATTAATGATTGCAAAGGTACAAAAATAATTGAAAGAATAATGTTTTTTTTGATAGATTTTTTCTATAGGAGTACAGGATTTTTTCAATGCTGATTGAGAACAAATTTTGCCATCTAAAGAAATTGATTTACCTTTGCACACTGATAAATAATTATGATACGGTCACTATTTCAAAAATATAATGTCCCTGGTCCGCGTTATACCAGTTATCCCACAGTTCCCTATTGGGAGAATTCTTCTTTTTCTTACGAGAAATGGGTTGCTTCTGTACAAACTTCTTTTTCTCAGAGCAATGCCTCTCAGGGAATTAGCTTATATATTCACCTGCCTTTTTGTGAGAGTCTTTGTACCTTCTGTGGTTGTCATAAACATATTACTAAGCGTCATGAAATGGAAGCTCCTTATATTGAAAATATACTTAAGGAATGGCAACTGTATTTGAATACTTTCCCTGGTAAGCCTCTTGTTAAGGAAATTCACTTAGGAGGGGGGACACCTACTTTCTTTTCTGCTGAACACTTACAATATCTTATTGAAAAAATCTTTGAAAAAGCTACCAGAACCTCTGACTTTCAGTTTAGTTTTGAAGGGCACCCTAATAATACTACCTACCAGCATTTGGAGACGCTTTACCGCTTAGGTTTTACTCGAGTAAGCTATGGGGTGCAGGATTATTCTCCTATAGTACAAAGAGCTATCCACCGAATCCAACCTTTTGAGAATGTGGAACGTGTAACGCTTCAGGCACGAGCATTAGGTTATACTTCCATTAGCCATGACCTTATTTTTGGGCTTCCTTTCCAAGAAGAAACAGATGTGCGTCATACAATTGAATGTACAAATCGCCTGCGCCCTGATCGTATTTCTTTCTATAGCTATGCTCATGTGCCTTGGATAAAAGGAACAGGACAGCGTGGCTTTGATGAGAATGATCTGCCTACAGCTGACCAAAAACGACATTTATATGAGATTGGCAAAGAACAACTCTTGGACAATGGCTATATAGAGATTGGTATGGATCATTTCGCCTTGCCCTCAGACCAGATGTATGAATCCTTTGTCAATGGAACCTTACATCGTAACTTCATGGGGTATACTGCCTCCAAAACTCAGTTAATGATAGGATTAGGAATCTCTGCCATCAGTGATAGTTGGTATGGCTTTTCTCAAAATGTGAAGACTATAAAAGAATATGAACAGGTACTTACTCAGGATAGAATACCTGTTTATCGTGGACATATCCTCTCCGAGGAGGACCTTATTCTACGACGACACATCCTCAACCTTATGTGTCAGTTCTATACCTCATGGGAGGACAAATCTTTGCAATTTCCAGAGGCAGAAGAAGTAAAAGACCGTCTTCTTGAGATGGAAAAAGACGGACTTATTCATATCCTTGATAATGCTATAGAGATTACAGATGCAGGCAAACCTTTTGTTAGGAATATCTGCATGGCATTTGATTTGCGCTTACAGCGTAATGTGCCCACTACCCGTATTTTCAGTATGACTATCTAAATAATTCTTTGGCATCTACTGCAGTGCGTTGTTTTGCAGTTGCATATTGCCATTGATACTTAGAAAATCCAAAAATAGCAGCTATTACATTGGACGGGAAAGTGATCATAGCATCATTATAATCCGTAATAGATGCACTTAGGTAACGCCTGCCTGCGGAGAGTTGTTCCTCACACTCAGTGAAGGCTCGTTGTAGTTGGACAAACTGTGCACTTGCCTTTAGTTCAGGATAGGATTCTGCTCGTGCCATAATGTTCATAAGGGTTTTATCTCCCTCTTCTGATTGTAAGTAGGGATTCTCCTTATCTGTTACTACAGGTGTACGCAATTGGGTGATTTGAGCTATTGTCTCCTGTTCGTAGTTCATATACTCCTTAGTGGTAGTGATAAGGTTAGGAATTAGATCTGCTCGTTGGATAAAGAGTGAATCCAAAGAAGAAATAGCATTCTCTATCTGGTTACGACGCTTGGAGAGCCTATTGAAAGCTATTACTATATAAATGAGCAAGAGTATGCTCACAGCTACTAAAATATATGTTATCATTGTTTTTACGATTTATTTTCTGTTTAATTCAAGGGTATCTATCATCTGTAACTGTTCTATAAGTTCTTCATATACATCTTCTACAAAAGCAAGGTTTATCTTTTGGAAGAGCATTGCTGCGGGAGAATAGTTTGCTTTGGAGAGTATATTTCCTCGATTGGTAGCAATGACTATATTATCGGAATTAATAGCGATATATACTTGCCCTTTATAACGCTCATTAAGTTTTTTGAGGCGTTCCATGAATGCAGGTGTTAGCACATAACGAGCTGTGATCTGATCGTCGCAGTATACCTCGAATAGTTTTTGAAACTCAGGGTCTTCCAATCGAATTCTCTCTCCTCCTTGATTGAGATAAGTCCTAATTTCATTATCATTGATAGTCCCAAAAAAGCTTTTTACAGGATGAATTATAATCGGGTGTTCAAAGGTTTTGGGTGAACGTGCTACAAAGTAATTCCCATAGAAAGCTACATCATCAGGTTCTTTCTCTCCACGTATGGTAGGACGAAAAGTGACAGTAAGGTTACAGGATTGAAAAGGAATTCCATTATACCAACCTACAATTTGATCTCCTCCTGTTACGTTATATCGTTCTTGACGAAAAAGATAGGAGGATAGCAGGTCTCCTATCCCTATATGCCCATTCTCTATATACTGAAAATCAGGACTAATATAATGTACCAATTTTCCAAAAATATTCTTTTTTAATTGGGTATAGTCCTCAGTTCCTTCTAGTTTTTTCTTAGCATAACGGGACATCCCGAAGCTATATAGGAAGGTAATGATCACGAATCCTAATACAAAGTAAAGTACACTTTGTCCATTAGAGAAGCTTAACCTGCCAGTAATTCCTAAGAAAATCATTACAGCAATGAAAGCAAAAGCGATAATCACCTGTACTACAAACATATTCTTATTAGTGTTACGTCCTTTTTCCATGGAAGTGAGCATTGTTCCGAATGTGTCCTTAGCATAGGTACGGAACTCGGAGATAGGTTTAAGGATAATTGTTTCCTGGGTTGATATCTTTGGATTCTCTATACCAAAGGATTCATCCTTGTGATAGAGTTCATGCATAACCTCTTTGTATGCTCCCTCATCCGCTCCTGTAATTACTCGCTTGAGTTCAGCACTACCTGAACGATAATGCATAGGAAGGACGTATGTTTTGTTCTTAACAACAATATTTAAGTATGCAATAGGGTCAAGGTTTAACCGAGAACGTTTCCCAAAAGGAATTACAGTAAGGTAGTCATCTGCTTCATTAATAATACGGCATTCCTCTCCTTGTCCAATAAGGGAAAAGGCTTCCTCTATCTGTTCTTTTCTTTTGAGAATTTTCCAAACTTTTATAAGAGGGTAGCTTACCGAAATTAGTAATGCAATGGGGAGGAGCCATTTCACATACGAAGGGGCTTCACTCGCTTGCTGAGAGAGTAAAGGTAGTAGATATTTCACAACTAAGCATATAGCAACGATCAATAAAATAATCACTATAATAAGGTTGCGTAGGGTGATTCTTTTTTCTCTGCTTGCTTCATAGAGTACATATTCTTTAGCTTCTGTTAGGGTCATAATGATTGTTTTTAAAAATATAAAGATGAATCAAAACTTTGGTTTAAGGCTATATTTTAGGTAGAATTTCTCTATGATTTCCTCTACCTCATCGGTGGTATCTACTACTTTGAATATATCTATATCCTTAGCAGAAATATTGCCAAACTTATCTAAGAGTACTTCTTTAATCCAATTGATGAGTCCATTCCAAAATTCTGAACCTACTAAGATGATAGGGAAAGGCTCTATTTTGGTAGTCTGGATAAGGGTAATTGCTTCGAAAAGTTCATCCATAGTGCCGAAACCACCGGGAAAAACTACAAAAGCTTGGGAGTAGCGGACAAACATTACTTTACGGGCAAAGAAATAGTTAAATCGCAAGTTCTTATCTCGATCTATGTAAGGATTATCATGTTGTTCGAAGGGAAGTTCTATGTTAATCCCCACTGAAGCTCCTTCTCCTTGATAAGCTCCTTTATTAGCAGCTTCCATAATTCCAGGGCCTCCTCCAGTAATAATTCCAAACCCCATTTCCACAATACGCTGTGCTATTTCTGTTGCTAAATTATAGTACTTACTATCAGGCTTTATACGTGCTGAACCAAATACTGATACACAGGGACCTATCTCACTTAATCGTTCATAACCAGTTACAAACTCACTCATTATTTTAAAGATTCCCCAGGAATCATGTTGCTTAAGTGCTTGATTTTCTTGAAATTCTCTTCTTTTTGTCATTTCCTTTTCTTAAGAATTGTATAGGATACAAATTTATAACATTTTTTCTTAACAACCTGCTTTCTTTTCAATTATTTTTTACGTACATTTGCACTTGTTTTATTTTTGTACTTAATATATGGCTGTTATTGTTGAGAACTTGACAAAGAGTTACCCTCCACAGAAGGTAGTGGATCATATCTCCTTTGAACTTCATAAAGGAGAAGTAACAGGATTCTTAGGATTGAATGGAGCTGGTAAAACCACTACTATGAAAATGATGACAGGAGCACTTCTGCCTGATGAAGGAACTGTAAATATATTAGGATACTCTATTCTTACCCAGCGAGAACAAGCACAGAAACATATTGGTTACTTGCCAGAACATAATCCTTTGTACTTAGATATGTATATAAAGGAGTATTTGCAATATGTAGCGGATATTTATCATGCTCCCAAATCACGCATTGAGGATTGTATCGCACTTACTTCTTTAGAGAGTCATGCACATAAGAAAATATATACCCTTTCCAAAGGATATCGCCAACGTGTGGGCTTAGCCTCCACCTTATTACATGATCCAGATATATTAATCTTAGACGAACCTACCAATGGACTTGACCCTCAGCAGATTCTTGAAATACGACAGATTATTAAGGATTTAGGGAAAGATAAAGTGGTACTTCTCTCCTCTCACATTATGCAGGAAATACAGGCAGTATGCCAACGAGTACTTATTCTTCATAAAGGAAAAATTATCCTTGATGAGCAGATGAAGCATTTGCAGGACAAGGAACAAACTATCGAAATTCTCTTTGACTATCGTGTGGAAGAACAACTCCTACGCCGGATACCTCATATAAAAACAATTACCAATAATGAGGGATTTTTCTTTACGCTAACTTTTGATACACAGGAGGATATGAGGTCTAAACTCTTTGATTTTGCTTTAGAAAATGGATTAAAAATCCTACAAATGAACCATAAGCATACTGATTTGGAACAACTTTTTACGGAACTTACCAAAAACGATTAAAACATGCAGGATATCCTTCTTAAAATAGATGGTTTAACAAAAAATTACGGAAAACAGGTAGCTCTTTCTCAAGTGTCTTTAGAGGTGCCCCGGGGAAGTATCTTCGGGCTGTTAGGTCCCAATGGAGCAGGGAAAACAACTCTTATCCGTATGATTAATCAAATTATCTTTCCCGATAAGGGAGAGATCTTTATAGAAGGAGAACCCCTGACTCCTGCTCATATCAGTCAAATAGGTTATATGCCTGAGGAGAGAGGATTGTATAGAAATATGAATGTGGGTGAACAACTCCTCTATTTAGGGCAGCTCAAAGGACTTAGCAAATCGCAGGCAAATAAGCAATTGGATTTTTGGCTTAACCGCTTGGAGATCCCTCACTGGAAACATAAAAAGCTCCAAGAACTCTCTAAAGGAATGGCTCAAAAAGTACAGTTTATAGCCACTGTAATACATCAGCCTAAATTATTGATTTTTGATGAGGTTTTTAGTGGATTGGATCCCATCAATGCTGAGATTATTAAGGAGCAAGTGCTTTATTTACGACAGGAAGGAAGTACCATTCTTTTCTCCACCCATCGCATGGAATCAGTGGAAAGTCTCTGTGATTACATTGCCTTACTGAATCGCTCTAAGCTCCTTCTAAGCGGTGAACTTAGAAATATTAAAAGACAATTTCAAGAGGACAAATATGAAGTAGGTATTATCCCTAATCAAGGAAGTTCCTTTGAGGAATTAAGTCATTTGTATAAGATTTCTGATGCACAATTTCCTTCCATTCATAATGAAAAAAAATGGCTCGTAGAACTCTCTACACAGCAAAACTCGAATGACTTACTTTATTATCTTTCCCAGAGAGGAAAAATAACTCACTTTAAACAACAAATCCCTTCTGTAAGTGATATTTTTATACAGACTATACAAAAAGAAAATAATAAATCCTAAGTATAATGAAATATAAATCTGTTAAGGTCATTTTATTACTATTCTTTTTAAGTATCTTTTTATTCAATTGTCAGTTCTTCAAGAACAAAGAGCAAAAAGAAGAGTTAACTACTTCTGAACGTGTAGAAGATGAGGAAGAGGAAATCTTTACTGAAATTAGAAAGCATGTATATATAATCAAAAAGGAAGTTCATTATTATAAAGATCCTAAAGGAGAAACAGAAAAGGAATGGGTATATTATCTCGGAGATCGGTTGAACGTAACCGCCCAGTCAGCACACTTTTATAAAGTGGAGGATAATGAGACTCGGTTTGTCCGCAAGGAGGATACTGGAAATTATGAAGATATCATTTTAACAAAAGAAGAATTAGAAGCCTCAAGTACTTTTCTTATAGAAAATGATAAAGATGCTATGGATAAAGAAGTTACTAATTTCTCCCGATACTTCTCTGTCTCTCTTATCTCCCATGAAGAATATTTAACAGAATTAAAAAACAAATATGTATTCCTTACGGAGGATACCCTTGCCATTACTAAAAAAGATAAGATGCTTATTCTTCCTTGTAAAGATACATTGGTGAAACTTAAGGATATTGATCCTCAGGATGAATCCGTAGAGGATGATATGGATATGGCTATTTATGATTATATAGGAAAGGTGGACCTGCTTAACCAATATGTGATTCGTGGCTCTTATTTTGAAGCAGGAGATTATTTCTTCATAGATAAGGATACAGGAAAGAAAACTTCCTTAATAGGCAAACCTTTTCTCTCTCCTGATGGTAAATATATTGTGTGTCTTAATATGGAAGAAATGGATGGGGTAGGTTATATATCTCTCTATGAGATGGTAGGTAAAACGACTTTCAAATTAAAAACTAAAGTAGAAGCGATTATCTCCTATTGGTTACCCTACGACTGGGGGAAAGAACCTATATTCTTTAGTAAAAAAGGCTATCTTTATGCTTCTATGAATCCTAGTGGATGTTATTATGACTCAGAAGGGGCAAATTCACAACGGAAGTATGTAAAAATAAGAATTAAGTAAGGGATATCTTCTATTTTTTATGAATTTATTCCAGTATCCCTTAGGATGAAGGAGAACCTCTCAGAATGGTTATATCTAAGAAATTAGGTGTAAAATGAAAAAATGTTGGAGGTATGAGTTCGGACACTTTTAATTTTCATCTTCAGTAATATATTTAAAATCCTCCCAGAAATTAGGATAGGACTTTTCTACTACTTTTGTTTCTGTAATGGTGATAGGTACCTTTAGGCATAGAGGAGCAAAAGCCATTGCCATACGGTGGTCATTATGGGGGTTAATAGCTATATTGGGAGTTATCTCAGTACAGGGAGCTACCCAGATCTCACTATCAGAAATTTGCACTTCCCCAGAGAGTTTAGTAAGTTCTTCCTTAAGAGCTACTAGGCGGTTTGTCTCCTTGATATTAAGAGTTTTCAACCCACTTAAGAAACATTCTACACCTAACCCAAAACAAGTAACAGCGATTGTCTGTGCAATATCTGGAGTGTCTATAAGATTATAGGAGAATATAGGAGGAATTTCTGTTTTCTTCTTAACAAGTTGGATTCTATCTTCAAGGAATAGGGTCTTTACGCCAAAAGTCTTATAAATATCTGCTAGAATACGATCGCCCTGAAGGCTGTCTTGCTTATAATGGAGTAGAGAAAGAGTCGTGCCTACTTCACTAAGGGCTATCAAGCTATAGAAATAGGAAGCTGAGCTCCAATCAGGTTCCACTATAATAGTTTTGGGGCTGATGGTAGGAGTATAAGGAACCTCAAGAGTATGTTCCTCAAAAGTTGCCTCTATCCCTAATTCATTGAGTAGAGAAAGGGTCATTCTAAGGTATGGAAAGGAGGTAATCTCTCCTTCCAAATGTAAGGAAAGTCCTTTAACAAAGGTAGGAGCAATCATAAGTAAAGCTGAGATAAATTGGCTGCTTATATCGGCTCTTATAGTAAGAGTTCCTCCTAATAAGGGTTTCCCTTCAATGCGTAGAGGAGGGTAACCTTCTCTCGCTAAGTAAGTAATAGAAGCTCCCAATTGGCGAAGAGCATCTACTAATATACCTATAGGACGTTCTTGCATACGTTCAGAGCCTGTGAGGATTACCTTGCGCTTTGAAATAGCATAATAGGCAGTTAGAAAACGCATTACAGTACCTGCATCACCTATATTTATAATCTCCTTTGAACTATGTAGACCTTCATACATAAGGGAAGAATCCTTAGAAAAGGAAGCGTTTTCTACTTGTAAAGAAGGTAAGATGCATTGGAGTAAAAGCAAGCGATTGGTCTCACTTTTTGAGCCTCCAATATTTAAAGTAAGATGATTCTTTATGTGTCTTTTTTTTAGAAAAAGATTCATGTATTGTGTTTTATATTTTAGAAAGTGCAAAAATACGAAAGTATCCTTAAATATTTTCTTAAGAATAATATTATTTGTGCAAATTCTGACTTTATTGTAAAGATATATCTTGTTTTTAAAAATCATAAAATAAAAATAAGTGAATATGTTCTCTCATTTCAGTATTTTTTTTTATCTTTACACCCACATAAGTAATACAAGAATAAGCATTAATGAAGTGGCTTGAAAAACTCTTTAAAGGCACTCCTAAGGGACAGGAAATGTCTTCTGGTAGAAAAGAAAAATATTCTAAACTTCCTATAGATGAAGCATTTGTGATGAACTTTAAGGAGAAGGGGGGGATTTTTCTCTATATAGATTCCATAGAAGAATTGGAAGAAGTTTTTCAAAAAATTCTTTTGGAGAATAATGCCAATGCTACTATTTTTACTCATAATGAAGATTTAGAAGAACTCTTTTATTCACAATATCCTTCCTATTTTACAGGAGATAGCCAGCAAGCAACACTTTTTTTAACAGATTGTGAGTATCTGGTAGCCGATGAAGGCTCTGTATTATTCTCCTCAAGACAATTGGGACAAAAGCGGTTAGATGAACTTCCTCCGTCCCTTATTATTATTGCTAAAACTAGTCAAATTGTAGGTTCTCTTATTGATGCTATGGGGGGGCTTAATAGGAAAACTCATAGAGATCGACCTAATAACATTCGGTCGCTTCGTAGCTTTACTAAGCCCAAGGAGAAGGACTCTATTTTTTATGAAAATTGTTACAGAACTACTTACTTACTCCTCTTAGAGGACTTAAATTCTAACGAATGAATGAATTATTAAAGCGAAGTATTACAGGGATCCTTTATGTCTTTCTACTGCTTACAGCTATCATGCTTTCTAATGCAGAGGCTTTTGGTTTCCTGTTTCTTATTTTTGGGCTTATTTGCTTGTATGAATTCAAGAGGCTTATACGCCTTAGAGGGAGTGCTATTTTTTTAGTGTTCTTAGCACTATGGTGGTGCTTTAATTATTTGATCTCCAATAATGAATTCAATGGAAATTTCTTTATCTATCTACTCCTTTTAGCAGTAATTGCTACGGATATATATTTGGTATTCTATTTATATAAAAAAGAAGCTATTAGCTATAATGACACCCAAAAATTCTTTCTATCCCTACTGTACGTAGGAGGGGGATGTCTCTTTATTTCGTTAATTTACAAAATGGAAATTCATAACTATGAAGCATCGGTTTCCTCCTCTACATTTACTTTTTGGGAGATCTCACAATGGCAATTCTCTGAAGCTTTCTCTGAAGCACAGCATACCATGATTGCAATATTAGCTATTATATGGGCAAGTGATAGCTTTGCCTATCTTTCAGGACGGTTTTTGGGACGCACTAAACTTTTCCCCTCTGTCTCACCTAAGAAGACAGTAGAAGGATTTGTAGGAGGATTTATAGGGGCTTTGCTTGTAGCCACATGGCTTTCTCTCTATAGCAATAAAGATTTGTGGAAATGGCTTATAGTCGCTAGTGTACTTGTAATCACAGGTACTTTAGGTGATCTAGTAGAATCCAAATTCAAACGAGTAGCAGGCAAAAAGGACAGTGGCACTATCCTTCCTGGGCATGGAGGGTTACTGGATAGGTTAGATAGTCTCATTTTTGCTTCTCCTTTCGCTTATCTTGTTTTGGAGTTGGTCTCTTATGTCTAAGTTGAAGGAAATTTGTCATGGAGACTTTTAAAGGAATATTCTCTCACTATTATAATACAGATATAGGGTTGAATTTTTATTAGTTAGAACTATAAAAAGAGAAAAATAGACTCTTTTTTATTTGTGTATTTGAATATAAATGATTACCTTTGTAGGGTATTTGCAATACATTCAACGAATGTATAATAAGAATGATAATTAAATAGTTACAAAGATATTAAATTTATTGTTTATTACTATGGACGTAAAGAAAATTATGACCTCTTTGGAGGCGAAACACCCTGGGGAAAAAGAGTACCTACAGGCTGTACATGAAGTGTTGGAATCCGTACAGGAGGTCTATAACCAACACCCTGAATTTGCTAAGGCAAAAATCATTGAACGTATTGTAGAACCTGACCGTATTCATACTTTCCGTGTGGATTGGGTGGATGATAAAGGAGAAGTACAATCCAACCTTGGCTACCGTGTACAATTCAATGCTGCTATAGGACCTTACAAAGGAGGTATTCGCTTCCATAAGGCAGTGAACCCTTCTATGCTTAAGTTCTTGGGCTTTGAACAAACATTTAAGAATGCTCTTACTACACTTCCTATGGGAGGGGCTAAAGGAGGCTCTGATTTTGACCCAACAGGCAAGTCTGATGCTGAAATTATGCGCTTTTGCCAAGCATTTATGCTTGAATTATGGAAATATATAGGACCTGATACTGATGTACCTGCAGGGGATGTGGGTGTTGGTGGTCGTGAAATAGGCTACATGTATGGTATATACAAAAAATTGGCACATGAATACAATACAGGAGTGCTTACCGGTAAAGGTATCAATTGGGGAGGTTCTTTAATTCGTCCTGAAGCAACGGGTTATGGTGCTCTTTATTTTGTTGACCACATGCTTAAAAAACTTAAAAAATCTATTAAAGGACAGCGCGTAGTAGTTTCTGGGTTTGGTAATGTAGCGTGGGGAGCTTCTCAAAAGGCAACTCAATTGGGAGCTAAGGTGATTGGACTCTCCGGCCCTGATGGCTGTGTGGAAGTACCTAATGGAATGACTCAGGAAATGATAGATTATCTATTGGAACTTCGTGCTTCTAATAAGAATATTGTAGAACCTTTCGCTAAACAATTCTCTAAAGAAAGTAAGTTTACCAAAGGTAAAAAAGCATGGGTTATCCCTTGTGATATAGCTCTTCCTTGTGCTTTCCAAAATGAATTGGATGAAAATGATGCTAAGACTCTTATTAAGAATGGAGTGCAGTTGGTAGCAGAAGTATCCAATATGGGATGTACTCCTGAAGCTATTAAGACTTTCCAAGACGCTAAATTGCCTTTTGCTCCTGGTAAAGCTGTCAATGCAGGGGGGGTAGCCACTTCAGGATTGGAAATGACCCAAAATGCAGCACATCTTGCTTGGACTTCTGAGGAAGTAGATGCAAAACTACACCAAATCATGGAATCTATCCATAATGCATGTCTTAAATATGGTCAAGAAAAGGGCTATATTAATTATGTAAAAGGAGCGAATATTGCTGGATTTATGAAAGTAGCCACTGCAATGCTTGAACAAGGAATCATTTAATATGATTAGTGATTTTAATGGTTAATAAAAAGAGGCTCTCCGAAAAAGGAGAGCCTCTTTTCATAATGTCCAAAAGACAAAAGAGAGTTTTACAATCATTAATCCTATCTTGTCATTGACTATCTCATCGTACTAAGTATGGCAAGTGCTGCCTGTGTGTTGCCTTCGTCAAAGCGCCGTGCCCAAAAGGTATAAACCCAACGGACATACCCATCACTGGGGCTATTGCTATCGGCTAAGTCTCTTTCAAACTCGGGGATATCGTATTCCTTGAATACCTTTTTAAGCCCCTTTATATGGTCTTCTATATAGGAGGACTGGTTCATCACCTCAAGAATATCCTCATAGAGCTGTTTATTGTCCCCTTGTAACTCATAGACATTCAATAGGTCAGCTATTTGGCCATTGAGCGTACGGTGCATATAGGTATTTTCTCCTAACTGGCCGTTTTGATACATCGTCTCCATTACACTATCACCGAAGTAGTGCCAAAAGGTTAATAACTTTTGGTTGTCTCTGCCTATGTAGCGCTGGAGGTGACAGAGTGTAGGATGCTTTCTGCATAGGTTATCCTCACCATAGGATTCTATGGGGTAGAGATCGCTTCCCTCTTTGAGGAATCCCTGAAGATCATCTACTCTTTTGTAGATTTTATTTTTGAGCATTTTCTGCAAGGAATCCTGATTGAAAGCCGCAAAATCCCACTCAGGGGCTTTTCCTTCTTCGGGAGTGGTTTCAGAAGGCTCGTATTTGTGTTCTTCACGTGCATAGTCAATAATATCTTGGTCATAATTACTCTTATCAACCACTTGGGCTGAGGAGCGGTACAGGATATCATAATAGTCATAATCAGTATTAAGTTCTCCCCTGAAATAGAGATAGATACTCACCCCCAGTCCGTAAGATAAGGCAATGCCAAAGAGACCTAAGAGGCTCATACCCAAGAGCCGATGCCCTTTTCTGCTGAGAAAGCGCCCTAAGAGGAACAGTAGGACAGTTATGGGTAGCAAGGCAAAGAACATATAACTGGAATTGTCCCTGTCTCGGGCATCATCAAAAGAGGTAAAGAGCATCCAAAAGAGTGCTCCTATAGCCAAGACGCCTAAGAAAACTCCCTCAAAGAGGAGGATATCCTTCATCCATGGAGCTAAGGGCAATGGTTTTCTCCTGAGTAGTTGACATATTCCAGCCACAGCAGCCCCTATGAGCATACTTATTCCTATGAGCAATACTCCTGTGAGGAAGGCCGCAATGATGGAATAGTGGAAGCGATGACCAATGCATTCGTCTAAGAAGGAGAAAAAAGGCGGGTTCACAACCTTAGTTACAGCTGTAAACGGCTCTACACGCAATACTCCCCAAAGGAAAGAATCAAGCCAATAGACCCCTACTACAAGTAACAAAGTAACGATCAAAACTGTAATCTGCACCCAGATTACAGAAGGTAAGAAGTACTTTTTCATGAATGTTTAATTTTTAATCTTAAGTTGATGGGCGACTATTTTCTAATAACTGTGCTTATGAGTTCTTCCCATTCCTTTCCTTTCTTTCGCATAAGTATATTTTTTATAGGAGTTCCATTATTATCTAGCAGATTTATATTTGCTCCTGCTTCTAATAACAATTTTGCTATTTGAAAATTATTATTCTCAATGGCAATTAGTAAGGGAATTTCTTTGTAATCTGTTAGGGAACTTTGCATGCCATCTACATAAGCCCCTTTTTTCAACAAATAAGAAATGATTTTTTCATTATTCATCCTACAAGCCAATGCAAGAGGAGTAAGTAAGTCTTCTGTATATGGTTTGTTGATTTCTGCATTATTTTCCACTAAATAGGACACTATAGGGAGATGGTTGTTCTCAATGGCAACAAAAAGTGCATCATATATTAGATATTCATCCTGTTTTACTTCTTCTTTATTTGCCCCTTGCAAGAGAAGTTGTTTTACTTTCTCTAAGTTTCCCTCTTTGCAAGCTATGCCAAGGGAAGTATATTTGTATATTCCCTCTGTAAAATAAAAATCATTTATAGAGTGATTTTCCTTTTTCACATTTTGAGTGTCTATCTGAGTTGCTTTTTTTTCTGCATCTTGTGATTTTGGGCAAGCAGTAAGAAGTAATGAAAAACCTAAAAGAAAAAATTTTGTAATCATTGCTTTTTGGATGTTTATATAGGCTTTATAATCTGTATTGTATGCTTTTTACTTGTATTCAATAGGTAACTGTTTTGTTAAACAGATTAGCTTCTAAGGGAAAAACGATATTTGTATTATGTATTAGTGATGATTTGTTCATTTCACTTAATATAATAATTCTGCCACAAAAATAATGCCATTAATGATTAGGGGAGCTAATATTTATTAGACAGCCTCTCTATTCTTTTTTATAGTTCTTTATCTTAGAATGTCCTAATAAGATCTAATGCTTTCTCTACACGGTCAATGAGATCAACCCCTTTGGAAGTTTGAGGAATAATTTCAGTATGAATTACTTCTTCGTTTTTTGTAAATACTAATGTATTATTCGTGTTTTTAAGAGCAAACCCTCCTTTCAAGGCAAGTGGTTTTCCCCAGCTATCTAAAGATAATCCATCTTCATCTGATGATTCCTTATAAATAGCTATCAAGATAGCATTCCAATGAAACCCTCTGAAAGAGTTCTTTCGCAACACTCCTATATCATAGGGTTGTAATCATTGTTCTTCTTGGTAATATAAGCCATTCTCAGCATACCAAAGAATAGATCCATATTTGATAAAATAGTAGCGCCAGTCCTTAGGTGTGCTCTCATTATTTAGATAGGATTGAATACAATTCTCGAGATTTTCTATGCTAATATCACCATTAAGTTCTGCTAACAATTGTGCTATTATATCTTTAGTTTTCTCAAACTCTTTCCTATGTTGAGAAGGGTGTAGCATTTCTTGCCAAGTCCTATAGTTATGACTTGCTATAAGCCTATAGCGTTTGTCATTATATGTTTGACTATAATCTCCATAAGTGAGTAATGCTTTACTTACTAAAAGTAAATCTTTATCAAAGAGCGTTCTAAAGAAATCAATATTTTCATTCTTTCTACCTAAATCAATTTCACGAAGAAAATCATAGGTTTCCTGTCGGGTTTCATAAGTAATCTGGTAGTTAATGGGAGTTTTGGGCAATATTTCTTTGATACAACTAAGTATCAAATAGATTGTTGTAAGTCGTTGCTGCCCATCTATGAGTTCGTAATTCCCTCCTTTTCTTCTCACTACAATAGGTTGAAGATAATAATTTTTTTCTCCATTTTCATAGATATCATCAAGCAGTTGTTTAACCTCTTCCTCTCTCCAACGATATCCTCGCTGGTAGTCAGGGACAAAAAAACAACCCTTAATATCTAATACTCCTTTGATATTAAATTCCATATTGTTATAAGTAATTAAAAAAGATAAAGACAAAAATACAAAAAAAATAAAATTTCCTTAATATATTTTCAATTATCAATCCACTGCCAGTTCAATCATCTAAGTTGCAAATAGTATCTAAGGCAGTTTACTTGCCTTCCTTTGCTTATGCCACAGGCTTATGGAAAAACTATAAACTCAGAGGGCTTATCTCCTTAGGGTTACCCATAATGCCTCATACTCGCTGACCACTAATTACCTGTATGGCTCGCTCCTAGCTTGTCTTCTTATAATTCCAAATAGCCCAACTATTAAGTAGCACAGCGAATCCTACAAGATACAAAAACTCTATGTGTAACTGCTCAAAACTACTGCCTTTGAGCACAATTAAGCGGACAGCATTCACAAAATGGGTTACTGGAATAGCATTGCTCACCTGTCGGCTCCACGCCGGCATACTGTCTACACTGGTGAGAAAACCGCTCATCAAAAGGAAGATCATTATAAAGAAATAGGCGATAAACATAGCCTGTAACTGTGAATCGGCATAAGTGGAAACGAGGAGTCCGAAGCCGAGAATCGCAATGAGATACATTGTGGCAAAGGAATACAAGGTGAGTAGATTTCCTGCGGGGAAGATACCATAGACTACATACATCACGGTGAGCCCCAAGGTGAAGAGGATTAACCCTACTACTAAAAAGGGTATAAGCTTTCCTAATATAAACTGCCACTTCTTGATAGGCGTTACATTAATCTGCTCGATAGTGCCGATTTCCTTTTCTTTGACTACATTCAAAGCAGAGAGAAATCCCCCGATAATGGTGAGCAATATAGCCAAAATGCCCGGAACAATGTAGCGCGTATATTGCATATAAGGGTTGTACCAATGGGTGCTCTCCACCCCAATTTTGGCTACATTACCTATGTGTTGGGGTGCTTTTACATTTACATCGAGCTGAGTGTTGAAGTCGCGTATTACCGAAAGCAAATACGCTCCTCCTAAAGACGACTTGCTCCCATTAATCGCATCGATAGAGAGACCAAGTGTCTGCTTTCCTTCTCGTATGAGATTACGCTCAAAACTTTCGGGGACTTCTAAAACTACATCAGCTTTGCCGTCTTCTATTAGGGTGATGCCTTCTTTGTAAGAGAAAGGAGCCTTTACGAGTTTAAAGTACCCTGACGCAGTAATCTTCTGTATCAGTTGGTGAGAATAGGTACTTTGGTCGTGGTCGATATAAACGAGGTTGATGTTCTTCACATCAAAATTGGCAACTAAGGGCAATATAATCAGTTGGAAGATAGGTGCCACAAACATCATTGCCAAGATCGTCTTATCTCGGAATATCTGTTTAAATTCTTTTTGTAGTATAAAGCTTAATACTTTCATTTCTTTTATATTTAAATCCTCTCCCCAGCCCTCTCCAAAGGAGAGGGAGTAGTCCGTTTGGTGGGTTGGGGGATTATTGTAATCGTATTTTAAACTTCTTCATTGCAAGGCTTAAGAATACCACTGCCATTGCTATTAATATCAGCGTTTCTTTCCATACGTAAGTGAAATCCAACCCTTTGAGCATTACTTTCTTCACGATACTGTAGTAATAACTTGAGGGGAAGACTTTGGATATTCCCTGAAAGATAAGAGGCATATTCTCTATGGGGAACATAAAGCCGGTAAAGAATGCCGTGGGGAGCATCATTCCCATCATAGCGATGAGCATAGCCGTTTGCTGTGAAGCAGTAACGGTGGATATGAGTAGCCCCAACGACAAACAAATGATAATAAATAAGGTGCTTTCGGCGTAAAGCAACAGCAGATTGCCACGTATCGGGACATCAAGCATATAGACCGATAGCAGGAGTATTACAGTGAAGTTGATGAGCGAGAGAATAAGGTAAGGCACGGCTTTAGCAATGAGTATCATTATAGGTTTGAAAGGCGATACCAAAAGGATTTCCATAGTACCCAACTCTTTTTCACGCACCACCGCTACCGAGGTGAGAGCTGTGCTCACTATCATAAAGACGAGTGCAATCACCCCAGGGACGAAGTTCATAGAGCCATTCTGCTCCTCGTTGTACAGCATTCGGTTTTCAACGGTTATCTGGTAGGGTAGTTGTACAGCAGGGTTCAGCTCTTGCTGATAGCTTGCTACCATAGCCGAGAAGTAGTTTTGCACCGTTTTAGCCGTATTGGGGTCGCTCCCATCGGTGATGAGTTGTAGCGAGGTACCACTGGGGGTGTAGAGGTCTTTGCCGAAATCGGGAGGGAAGATGAGCGCAGCTTTTATGGTGCCACGCTTGAATTGGTCTTCTACTTGATCGTAACGAAGCATAGGGTCTTTCAGCTTAAAATACGGACTTGACTGCAAGCGGTGTGTGATTTCTTGGCTATAGGTATTGTTAGCCTCATCTAATACAGCGATACCAATATTCTTGACCTCGCTGCTGAGGGCTTGACCGAAAAGGATAATCTGCGCTATGGGGATACCAAAGAGTATCAATAGCGTGCGACGGTCGCGGAATACGTGATAGAATTCCTTGCGTATAAAGGCGATGAGCTGTTTCATATTAATAGGTGGGCGAATTGCCATTCGCCCCTACGGGGTTATTCATTACGTTTTGCTTTACGGGCGAGCTGGTAGAACACCTCGTCCATTGAATTGGTATTAAACTGTGATTTAAGGCGGGTGGGCGTATCCATTGCTTCCACTTTGCCATCTACCATTATGCTGATGCGGTGACAGTATTCGGCTTCGTCCATATAGTGGGTGGTAACGAATACAGTAATGCCCTGCGCTGAGGCTTCGTATATCATATCCCAGAACTGACGGCGCGTTATGGGGTCTACGCCACCAGTAGGCTCGTCGAGGAATACGATTTCGGGACGGTGGAAGATAGCCACTGAGAAGGCGAGCTTCTGTTTCCAGCCCAGAGGTAGCGAACCTACGAGTTTGTTGGCTTCAGCCTCCAAGCCAAGTTTGGCGATAAGCTGGGTACTGCGGGTTTTGATTTCCCTTCGGCTTAAGCCATAGACGCCTCCGTAGAAGGTGATGTTTTCCTGCACGGTGAGGTTGTCGTAGAGCGAAAACTTCTGACTCATATAGCCGATGTGTTTCTTTATCTGCTCTTGCTCGCGGTAGACATCGAAGCCTGCTACGGTAGCCTCGCCCGAGGTAGGGTAGGAGAGTCCGCAGAAGATGCGTATAGCGGTGGTTTTCCCCGCGCCATTGGCACCGAGGAAGCCGAAGATTTCGCCTTTTTCAACGGTAAGGGAAATGTTGTTCACGGCTTTGAAATCGCCGAATTGCTTTGTTAGGTTATGACAGTGGATTGCGTTCATTTGTTAATTTGCCGATTTGTCAATTTGTCAATTACCGATATTAGGTAAGGGCGAATTGCCATTCGCCCCTACATTACCCTCCATTAGGCGGATAAAACTATCCTCGATGGTGGGGGTAATGACTTTCCATTCGAGGTGGGGGAGGGTGGTTTTCAGCTGTTGCTCGAATATGGGGATGTTGGTGTTTTCCTTGAGAGTAACGTGTAGGTACTCGCCAAAGGGGTAACAGCTATCAATGTTGGGATGATTGCGCAGGTGCTGGAGCAGTGCATACAGATTGGACGCCTTGACAGCATAGAGTGCGGTGGGGTACTGGGCGATGATTTGCTCGGGGGTACTGGTGGATAGCACCTTGCCATTTTGGAATAAGGCTATACGGTCGCATAAGCTAGCTTCGTCCATATAAGGGGTGGAAACCAGTATGCTAATGCCTTGCGCCTTCAGCCGAGCGAGCATCTGCCAGAATTCTTTGCGCGAAACTACATCTACCCCCGTGGTGGGCTCGTCTAACAAAAGGACTTTGGGCTTGTGAATGAGGGCGCAACAAAGGGCTAACTTCTGTTTCATTCCCCCTGAGAGCTTGCCTGCGCGACGGTTGCTGAACGGCTTTATCTGCTCGTAAATATCTTTGATAAGGTCGTAATTTTCGGCAATAGTAGTGCCGAATACTGTGGCGAAGAAGGTGAGGTTTTCCTCGACAGTGAGATCTTGGTACAGAGAGAAGCGCCCAGGCATATAGCCCACATGCTTGCGGATTTCCTTATAATCTTTGACGATATCCCAGCCCTCGATGCTTGCTGTTCCCTCATCAGGCAAGAGGAGGGTGGTGAGCATACGAAAGACGGTGGTTTTGCCTGCCCCATCGGGACCTATGAGCCCAAAGAGTTCGCCTTTCTCGACTTCTAAAGAAAGGTACTGCACAGCTTGGGTATCGCCGTAGGACTTGCTGAGATTATGTATACTTATGCTTGTCATTTTATTAATTAGGTGTGAGCCACACAGGCTGTTTTGTTTTCTATTGTTAAAAAAGGTTGTACTTTTGCTACGAATTTAGATACTATACTTATATGCATTACTTATATCTCACTTTAGCGATTGTTTTAGAGGTCTTAGCTACTGCTCTTTTAGGTAAATCGGAAGGATTTTCCAAGTGGTTATTTGCCGTAGGCTCACTGTTGTCTTATGGCATTTGTTTTTATTTTTTATCCTTAGCCCTCAAGAATATTCCGCTGGGGGTAGCCTACGCTATCTGGTCGGGAGTAGGAATTGTACTGACAGCCATCGTGAGTATTCTTGTTTTCAAAAATAAAATAGACTTGCCTTTTGTATTGGGTTCCCTGCTTATCATCGCTGGCGTAGTCGTAATTAACCTCTTTTCAAAGGCAAATGGACACTGATTTTCCCCTTATTTTTTATTGTTTCTTCTTGTTATCAAAATAAATACTACGCATATTACCAGTCCTACAAGAGCGGGTTTGGCTACTGACCAACCGCTTGCACCACTGCTCACCACGCTCCATAACAGTTTTAAAAGCGCTGCTAACACTATGGTGTAGAGCAATAAGCGCCATTTTCTCTTCCACGCTGAGACTATCAGCAGATAGAAAAAGAGCGGTATTGTTAGCGAGAAAAGTATCTTTTTTGCGTCCCACGCACCTTTGAGGTAGTCCATTTCGTAAGCTAAGAAGCTGAGCACCTTAGGATCGGTTTGTTGTGGAACGGAGAACCAAAACATACTGGTAAATAGGCAAAAGATACTCAATGACACTCCTGCATACGATTTTCTCAAAGCAAAATACACCATAGGCACGATAAAGAGCGGGCGCATATACCAGCTCAATATATTGTGATGTCGCACAAAAGTCCACTCAAAAAAGGAGTCATTAGTGAGAAAGACTACTATAAAAACTATGGTAAGCAGGGCGAAAATCGTTGCTATTACTTTGTCGTATTTCTTTAACATAGGGTTGTATTTGTTAGTAAGCTACAAAAAATGTGCTAAGAGTATGAGTTACAAGCTTTATTCTTAATAGGCACGAGCTACAGGCTCGCGTCAGCGAGGGAGATTCTTTATACTTATCATATACTTAATATGCTAATAAAGTTAGCTCTTAATATTCCTCTGTTTCATCACAATCCGAGAGTTCATACGTGTAAACCCAGTAATCGGCTATCTGGTGAAACAGTTTATCATTTGTTTTATCCCTTAATTGCATAAGTGCTTCGGCTACATCTTTCAGCTTCCAACCCTTGCTGTTTAGGGAAAACCACGCTTCTTTTAGATTGTTTTGGGATAGATAATTATAGAACAATGCTTTTTTATCGGTATCTTCTCTAAGCCAATTGGGGATATTTTTTAGGTCTGTTATACGATTTATATCCTCTATTTCAAAGTTACAAGCATTATAACACAGCGCTGTATCGATATGATTCATAGAGGCAGGAAAGTCTCCTTCATATCCACTTCTTTCTATATCACCGAAAGGTATTATAGTTTCCCTATCGGTAAAATATACCAGTGGACTTGTGTGTTCCTTGCCATAACCGTATTCGTCCCAATAAGTAACTATCTTTTGTAAATCATCTTCACTGTAATGAATGTCTTTGCAAAATTGTTCAATTTCCTCAGTAAGCTCTTCTTCAATTTCTAACATATCCAAAATCATCAGAGTAACAAATTGTTTTTCATTGCTTGCCCTCTCGCTAAAATAACTCCATTCCAGCGAATCATCTACAAATATTTGTTTTCTGTCGCAGAAAAAATGGTGTAATAAGCCGGTATATTCTGCTCCTGTACCTAAGAACAAAGGTATTAAACAAGGCGGGTGAGGATACCAATATTCCCAAACAGGATTATAAGTATCTAAGATAGGTATCTTAATTTGATGAAGAATCAATTTCTGAAAGTCTTCTGTAAAATTTAATTCTTTTATTACTTGTTTTAGTGCGTTCATCTTTTTTACTATTATAATGCTGCTGTTTACAGGTTAGTTTATGAGATTGCTTTTGAGGCAAAAGCAGAGGTCTTTGCCTTCGGGGTCTTTTTCTATGTAACAATCTTTTCGCAAGGGATAGTCCCACTCGCCGTTAAGGGTTTTTACTTTTTGGAAAGGAGGTACATATACCGTGCCTTTGTCCCAGAGGATTTGAATATATAGTACTCCGTTGCAATAAGCATAATGCCCAGAAGGGTTTATTTCCTTTGAGGAATAACACATCTGAAAGTTCTTACGACCGTCGTAATCTCGTAGAGCTTGCGCCCCCATAAACTTCTGAGTAAAGCATTCGTTATCCTCACCGAGCTCGTTTTTGTACAATTCGTAGAATGCAGGTCGGTCTTCTTCAAACAAAGCGTAATCGTCGGCACTTATGCGATAAAAGCGTTCATAGCCTGCTACCCAACTTACAAATACTTTCATCAAATGGGTTTCGATTGCTTCGCAATAGCCCACAGAGAAAAAGTGTTCTCGGTCTACGAGCTCTTCTGTAAGCTTTATTCTTTCTATTAGTTTTAACTTCATCTTGTAGGTATAATTAGTTTTTATTACTGATTTTGTGTGTTACTTAATTTTTATTGAATTACTTATAATAACGCTCCAACGCTTCTTTTGCCACTTCTACAATCTTATCGTCTACATCTTTTGCAAAAGAGATTATACGACAGGGAACAAGTATCATTATGAGTTTTTCTTCGTACCAAAACATATAACAAACGTGCGACATTTTCATTATGGGGTTGAATACTATATAATCTTTATCCTTTAGAGAGTGTACAAACTTCATTAACGACTTATTGACAGACGAGAACGGAGATAATACATACACGTTGATGATGTGATCGAAAAAAAGTTCCGTATTGGTATACACGTAAAAATTCGTCAGGCAATAATCTGCTTGTGGGTTGCGAACCGATATTTTATTCTGCCATAATACCGACGAAAGCGACCACATCAAAAGTCTATGCGTAACCTCAGCTTCTCCCTTCTCTCCTTTCTCTACGGTAAGGTGTCTTGCCGAATAACGAAACTTCTGATGCTCTACAATGTTTTGAATGGCAAGACTGTCTTTTGCCAAGTGGGTATATTTTTCGAACTCGTCAAATTCTCGTATATTCCTAATACTGTCTACAGTTTGTGCTATCCCACATACAGAGACCAAAAAGATGACAATGCATATATAATAACGTTTCATATTGCTTGATATTTTAATTATGATTGTGACAGAGTAAGAGATTGAATTCTTCTCGAGTAGATAATTAATTCTATTCATCGTCTAAAATAATTAGCATTAAATGTGAGAGAAGTTAGCTTCGAAATTCAACCTATGAGCTCCAATATTTAACCTCCGAACTTATATGGGAGTGATGGCTCTGATGTTCATATTTTTGTCTTTTTTATTGTTCTTTTTTTCTTGCACCTAACCACAATAGAAGTATAAGCGCCCACATTATAGCACTTTCAGGAAGTATTTTGGTAAAGTTAGCCCAATTGGCAGTTAAGGTACTAAAAGCGATACTTGCCCAACGCACCACTAGTAAAGCCATTACAAAGAGAGCTATAAACTTGCCTGCATTGTCGTTCTTGCGCAGTGCCATCAACACTAAAGCGATACCCATTACTACGTTTTCGGTGGCTATGATATGCCAAAGATAATTGAATGTTACCCTACTTTCAGCATCAATATTTGTGTTTGACAAGGCAGGGAAAACAGTTGCAAAGCCGTTTATCTCGTGAGTAACGGCAGAGAGTAAGCAAAATACTCCCACTACAAGGTAAAAATAATTACGTATCATATTTTTTTATAATTGTTACTAATTTAATTTCTAAAATCATTTGTTTTATTTTGGAACTTATATCGGGGTATAGAATTCCGACCAAAGTTTTAAATTACTCTTTTGTTCTCTGTGCCATTACTTTGGCAATCACGTACCATTTACCCGATGCGTTTTTGAGCTCTTTTCGCCATTTGAAGGAAGTAGATGTTATCTCGGAGAATACATATCTCATCTCTTCGGTAGTATTTTCTGTCAGAATAATCTCATCGTCTGCCCTGCGAGCTGTCAGACGGATAGCCTCGCCCCTGCAACCGTAGAAAATATCCCACGTCGAGCTTCGGGGGTTGAATATACGTAGCGTGGTGCCGTACTCGGCATCGGGCTGTTTGTTTTGCAAACGCTCCGAGCGTGAGGGGACAATAAAAACATCTTGTATCGCCGTACCTTCCAACACCCAAGAGAAAATCCATTCACCTTTTACGCGTCTGGGTTCGTCGGCTTCCAGATGGTCTACCCATTCGATATTCCACTCGCCCACCAAAGCACCGAAAAAATCGTATTCTTCCGGTATGCGTGGGTCTTTTTTGTCATAATGCAATGCTTTGATAAATTCGTTCATAATTTATTGATAAATATGTGTTTTTCCAATCCCAATAATAAGATGACTGCTCACTCGTGTTAGCTCTGAACTAAACTAATTCACTTTTGAACTCACTCGTGTTGGTTTTTTACTGACTGATATTACCTATGAACTTGCATTAGTTACCTTTTCACTAATAGATGTTTGTTTTGAACTAACTTTTGTTGCCTACAGACTCAGATATTTGACCTTTGGACTTCTAAAATAATATTAAAACTTCTATATATTTCTATAAGTATTACTAATAGCTCTATCTACTAACCAATATAAGCCTATATAGAATAAAATACTAATAAGAATAACTGCAATAGATATTATAGAAATAGTAAAGTCTAGTGTTTTCTCATTATTTTTTACTCTGATGAATATTTGATATATAAAAAACAAAGGGAATAATACATAAGCAGTGATAAAAATAATTCCACAAATAAATTCTATGGTATTTATGTTGTAAAAATCCTGATAAAAAAGATATGTTCCTATTATTATAGGAGCAAAAACTACCGATAATAAACACCAAATACTAAAATATAATCGAAACCTCCTTTTCATTTTATAGTAGTTTTATTTGTTGTTGAATTGTAAAAAACATCTTTATGACCTTCTTCTATTAATTCATCTTGTATATTATTAGGAGAAGTATTTATGACTAATGAAGGAACACTAATATTCTCATCAGCTTTCACTACTTCTAAGGCAAAAGTACCACAATTATTAGCTGTAAAACTATATTCCTCTCTATCTTCTGAGTATTCTACACCTTCTAAATTCTCATAACCTTTGGAATGTTGTTTATGTTTAGTAGGGTCATTTATATTATCAGGGACACTTTCTATATGCTTTCTTTCAGCATAGGATAACATTCTGTTAATATAATTAGTTTCAATATAAGCTCCTTTTATATTTCCATTTTGTCCTGATTTTTTAGAAAGAATTTTGAATACTTTATTTAATTCATTCACATCTATTATTCCATTTCCATCCCATTTTACATCAGGAACAGCTACTCTTCTGACATAACCTTTTGTATTATCCCAAGAATGAGCATATCTTCCAAATTCATAATAGGCTGTTTTTCCGCTATTGGTTATTAATAAAATTCCTGCGTGCCCAGAAGGTATTTTAGGTGCTTTTATTTTCTTTTTAAAATAAGGAATTTTTACTTCTAGCTCAGGGTCTGCTTTATAATCTGGAAATGCAATATAAATAGCTACTCCTTTATGTTTAATATTAAGAGAAGCAGTAGCTGTTTGTATTACTTCCCCTTTCTCATTTTTTAAATAAAGAGTAGCCACTAATTTTTCTGTGCTATCTGTAATGTATACTTTGTATGAATCCTCTCTATTTTCTTTTTCAATTTTTAAAATTCCCATAATCTAAATATTTTATAATTTTTATTAATTAACTTTGGATTATATTTTGTGCTATTTTTGTATCCAAAAAGTGAGCTATAAACTAACTAAACTGAGTTTATAGCTCACATCTGTCAGTTGCCTACGGAGTGGGTGTAGGCTCATTAGAGGCAGGGTCAGTGCCTTTGGAGCGTCTGCCTTGTAGTGCGAACCGTTTGCCCAAATCTTCCTGAATGGATTTGGCATCTTGGTCACCGAGTTTGGCAGCCATTTTAACACTCGCATAGTAGAGCAACGCCTGTGCATAAGCCTCGTGTCCCGAGAGCATCAGTGTGTCCGACAGGTTGTCGACCAACTGCTTGAGGCTGTTGTACACAGGTTGTAACGATTGGTTGAGGGTGAAATCCTTACCTAATTCTTCAGCTTCCATCATCGGGGGGATAAGTTTAGGATTAGATTTCACATACTCTGCCGTTTTGGAAACAAATGCCAATGTTTTGTCGCTCATCTTAGGCAGGCTCTTGCGGTCTTCCAACGTAAGGGTAACCAAATACGGAGCCAATAGCTCGCGAAGTTCTTTTAGCTTCTCTTGAAGCTTAGTGAGGGTCTCAGCAGGAACCTCCATACTAATCAAATTCTTCGGCATAACTTCAAAAATTAAAAATTATAGGACAAATGTAGGGATTTTTTGCGAATACTGTATGCTTTTACAAAAGATTTTTAATACTGAATACTCAAGAAGACATTTTTCGGATATAAAATATCTCTTTTAAGGACAACAAATAACACCTTTTACCAATTAATCATTGAACAGCACTTCACCGTACATTCCTATCTTTAAAAAGCTGTCGTTTTTAACCTTTATCTTGATGGCGTATACGAGGTTGGCGCGTTCAGATTTTGTTTGAATCGTTTTGGGGGTGAACTCGCTCTTTTGGGATATCCAGATAATTTCGCCTTGATAGGTGCGGTATGCGCCTTTTCCGGCATCGGTGCGCACGGTAACTTGCTGTCCTAATTTGATTTGGGATAGTTGGTCACCGGTGATGTAGGCTTTGAGGGTTAGTACGTCGGTATTAGCAATCTTATAGAGTGGTTTTCCAAACGTCTGCATTTCTCCTTTTAGGGCGTAGTTAGTAAGCACAGTGCCCGCAATGGGGTTGATAATTTCACCCTGATTAATTTGCTCTTGAACGGCTTCGGCATTCTTTTGCAGAGGAGCTTCTTGGCTGAGCACGTTGCGGTTCTGCGTGTTGATATTGGTCAGACTCACTTTGAGTTGGTTTTCGGTTACGGCTATCTGCTTGCGAAGCTGGTCGATGAGGGCGGAGAGGTCGTCCAATTGCTTTTGTGTGGCAGCCCCACCACGTACTAAGTTCTGCGTACGCGTAAGCTCACGTTCCTGTTGGGCGAGTTGTGCACGCTGTACTTCGAGTTGGCTACGAATGAGTGCCACCTGGTCGGCAGGGTTTTGGGTTTTCTCTTTGAGTGAGGCAATAGTGGCTTCCACCTGCTCTTTCTGTATCTTGAGGAGGGCGACGTTTATCTGACCGACCTTTTGACCTTCGGTAAGAGTTTTGCCTTCTTCTACATCGTAGTCGATAAGTTGCCCTGTCTGTTGGGCAGAAACAATGACTTCGTCAGCTTCGAAGTTGCCAGAAGCGTCGAATTTGTTCTTATTATTGCAAGCTATTAAAGCTATCAATGTGGTAATAAGTGCTATCTTTTTCATTTTCCTATAATTAATTGATGATTTTCTTGAGCTTGGAGGAGTTGTATTTGGTGCAGGATAAGTGTTTGCTGGGCAAGATGCCAAGCATTGACTTTCTGCAAGTATTCGTGAGTGGTGATAACCCCGTTGTCTAACTGGACTTCAGCAGATTTAGCGACAGAGTGGCGCAAAGTTACCGATGCTTCATCTTGTTCTATCAGCTTTTGTAGCTTTTTGAGTTGCTCGGACTGCTGAGTGAGTTCGAGTTTTGTGTTGAGTAAGAAGGCTTGGCGGTCGGCTGTGAGACTTTCTCGGTTCAGGTGTAGGATATGTTTCTTGCTCGACAGGTTGTATAGTGGACTTAAATTCCACTGCAAACGAAGCCCTGTGATGTAGTAGAAATCCGCTTGGTTGCTGAGCATATTGAGTGTGGGACGCCCGTAACCGCCTTGAAAAAACGCACTGAGCTTAGGTATATATTCGCTACTGAGCTGTTTTTCTTGCGCTTTAAGCAACGATTCCTGTAGCTGAAATCCTTTGAGTTCAGGACGAAAAATTTCGGTACTTAGGGTTTGAGACTGGGATTGAGGCGCAGGCTGTGCGAGCTGGGAAGCGTTGGTGAGCTCTTTGCCTATGAAAGTAGACAGCATTTGCAAATAGGTAGCTTGGGTGGCTTCGTACTCGGTGGTTTGCATTCTTACACGGAGGATTTCAGCTTTAAGCTCGTCTACATTACTGGGGAGGGTCGTACCGTTTTTTAGGGCTACTTCCGCCTTCTTAAGTTGTGACTCAAGCGTTTCGATATTAAGGCGGTTTTGCGATAACTGGGCATCGATGAGGAGCACCCCAAAATATAGGTTGCTTACACGTTGTTTTAGGGTGTACAATTGGGTTTCGACGGCTTGCATTTGGACAGCACTTTGAGCTTTGGCGACTGCCTTCTGACTGTGAATCGCACCACCCCCGTAGAGGAGTTGGCTTACCTCGCCCACGACCTTGTATTGCTCCTTGTCGATAGTAGGCAAAGAGACGTTAGGAGGCAGAGGGAGTGCCCCTACAATGGTTTTAGAGAGGTCGGTTACTTCCGACTGGTAAGTGGCTTGCCCTAGGATAGAGACCTGTGGGAGGTAAGCACGATTGGCATTGGCAAGGGTATAGCCTTCGGTTTTGGCTACCAAATCGAGCTTTTTGACGGTAGGGTAGTTCTCACGAGTAAGACGATAGCAGTCCTCCAAAGAAAGGATAGCCTGCGCTTGCGCGGTGAGAGTGAGGGCTATAGATGCGGTGAGTGTTAGGATAAGGTGTTTCATAGTGGCAATCCTCACCCCCGTTCCCCCTCTCTTTCGGAGAGGGGGCAAGCCATAAAACAGAGTAAAAGACTGATGAATTAAGGCTTTTAGGGGTATTATAGTGTTAATAAATTAGTTTAACCATTTGGTTAGGGTATAGATAAAAAAAATGTTATTTAGCCTCCGTTCCTCCGAAGGGGGACAATCCGCAAAGACAATTGTTTAAGAGAAATCGTATTATTATTTCCATAGTATTGCTTTAATCCATTGGGGGATAAGGGTTTTACGCTGGAGCATTAGGGCTTTGTACTGTTCTTCGGGTATGTTGACAATTGAGGTTAGGATAGGTTTTGCAATGAAAGGAAATATCACCAACCCGATGACGTTTAGGATAGCTTGCATTAGGTTAGGCTCTGTGATTTCGCCACGAGCTACGGCTTCGGCATATTGACGGGTGAGCACAGAGTGAGTAAGTGCCTCTTTAATAGGGTTTTGCTCTACAAATGCTTGCGGGTTAGGACGCACCTCATTGAGTATAAAGGTAGGTAATTCGGGTTCTTTGAGGAGTAAATCGACGTAGTTAGAGACGATGAGGTCTATTTTCTCATCGAGAGAGGTACTTTCGTCATTCAGCATAAGGTTTACTCCTTTAAAGAATTGCGCCATTGTTTCCATCATTACCATTTCAAAGAGCTTTTCTTTACTGCGGAAATAATAGTTGAGCATCGCGTGGTTGATACCCGCTTCTTCGGCAATGTCGCGAGTACGTGTACCTGCAAAACCTTTCTGATGAAAGACTTTGCGGGCAGCGGCTTTGATGCGTTCTTCGGTGCTTATATCTTTTGTCTTCTTCATCGTTACTTCTGATTTTCGAGGGCAAAGGTACAACGAGTTTTTGAATTAACCAAATGGTTAGAACAGAAATTTTAATTTTTTATTTGATTTATTACCTCTTTGGTAAATCGGCAAATTGTCTCATATATTGTCGTATCCTAAAGAATAACAAAGTTCAGATAGTCCCAAAAGAAAAAATTACCTTTTGTTAATCTAATTTGTAGGTGTTAAATTTGTTATTTGTCATTAAATTTCGTATTTTTGTCCTTTCAATTTTATTTTTATGAGTTTTCCAACCGACCTTGAAATAGCACAGCATTCGAATATGTTGTCTATCAAAGAGATAGCTAAGAAACTAAATATATCAGAGGATGATATAGACCCTTATGGAAAGTATAAGGCGAAGCTACCCTTGCACCTAATAGATCCAAAGAAGATAGCCCAACACAAGTTGGTGCTCGTTACAGCGATTACTCCTACTCCTGCTGGGGAAGGTAAAACAACTGTGAGTATAGGACTCACCGAAGGACTGAACAGAATAGGCAAGAAAGCTATTGCTGTGTTAAGGGAACCTTCTTTAGGACCTGTGTTTGGTATCAAAGGGGGAGCTGCTGGTGGAGGTTATTCTCAGGTAGTGCCTATGGAGGATATCAACTTACATTTTACAGGAGATTTTTCAGCTATTGAACGCGCTAATAATCTCTTAGCTGCGGTAATTGATAACAACTTACAGAGTAAGACACATTCCATAGGGATAGACCCTCGTACAGTGGTATGGAAGCGAGTGATGGATATGAATGATCGTGCTTTGCGGCATATTGTAGTAGGTTTGGGAGGGGTTACTCATGGTATTCCTCGTGAAGATGGATTCAATATTACCCCTGCTTCTGAAATTATGGCTATTCTGTGCTTAGCAGAGAATTTTTCTGATCTTAAGCGCCGTATAGGCAACATCTATGTAGGGAAAAAGTACGATGGTTCCCCTGTTTTTGCTCGTGACCTCAAGGTAGTAGGGGCGATGGCATTGCTGCTCAAAGAAGCTATCAAGCCAAACTTAGTACAGACTCTTGAGAATAATCCAGCTATCTTACATGGAGGACCTTTTGCTAGCATTGCTCAAGGTACTAATACGGTATTAGCAACCAAAATGGGACTTTCCTTAGGAGAATATGTAGTCACTGAAGCCGGTTTTGGGGCAGATCTTGGAGCAGAGAAGTTCCTTAATATTAAGTGTACTTCCGCAGGCCTCGCCCCCAATGCAGTGGTTATTGTAGCAACCATACGGGCATTGCGCCACCACGGTGGAGCTAAGAAGGAGGAATATAATACTCCTGATTTGGAATGTGTAAAAAGAGGTATTACTAACTTAGAAAAACATATAGAGAATATACAGCTTTTTGGGCTTAAGGCGGTGGTAGCTATTAACTACTTTCCTCATGATAGTCAGGAGGAAATTACTTATATCCAAGCTTTTTGTAAGGAAAGAGGTGTGAAGGCAGTTGTTAGCCGGGGTTTTAGTGAAGGAGGAAAAGGCACTGAGGAACTTGCTCATGCTGTAGTGGATATAGCTGAAAGTAATGAGAGTCACTTTACGCCTTTATATGATCATGCCACTCCAGTGGAGGAAAAAATAAAAACTATAGCTACTCATATATATGGAGCAAAAGGAGTGAATTATAGTACTAAAGCCCTGAGTCAACTTAAGCAAATCCGCAAATTAGGTTTTGACAAACTACCTATTTGTATGGTAAAGACCCCTAAATCACTCAGCGATGATGAGAAGAAGCTTGCACGTCCTACGGACTTTGAAATAACCGTTCGTGAATTTGAGTTTGCCTCCGGTGCAGGCTTTCTTATTCCAATCTTAGGAGATACCGTTCGTATGCCAGGTTTGCCGAGTGTTCCCGCTGCCGAAGGGATGGATATAGATGATCAAGGGGTGATTACAGGACTTAGTTAATTATGATTTCAAAAGAAATAACCCAAAGAATAGACCAATTCTTCGCTACATTGCCCTCAGATTCACTGGGGGCGTGTAGGGAGCAGTGGGTAGCATTTGTACAGATGTATGCCCAAAACTATCACATACAACAGCAAAAGATAGAGCGACTTGCCCTAAAGACAACAGAGGGTATAGAATTGATCCCTATAGCCAATATTCTCTACTTACAGAGTGATAAGGGCTATACAACTTTTTTTCTTAAAGGAAGAGAAAAAATATTGGTCAGCAAGGTGCTCAAGTCATTTGAAGAACTTTTGCCTGCCTCACAGTTCGTGCATTGCCACCAGTCCTATTTGGTCAATAGCCACTATATCAAGAAATATCTTAAAGAAGGCATCTTGGAACTGATCACAGGTGAGCGTATTCCTGTAGCCGAACGTCGTCGGGAGCAGGTGCAACAATGGTTAATGGGAAGCGAATAGCTTTTCAATTATCGTTTTTCCCAATTTAACCGCGAATATTTACCCCCCCCCAGCGAATATTGATTCTTTTTGATATTTTTGGAATTATTTTTTAATTTTGCACTATTATAATTAAATTAAAATTTTATGAATAAAGAAATTCCACAGGATTTACCTTCTTACTTCAGAGCTCATCCTGAGCAGTTTGTTCTCAAAGGAAATACCTCTAAGAAAATCATTAATGGTGTCCTATTCGCCATCTTCCTTGCCTTAATGATTTATCCCGAAATCACCCCCGCAGGAGAACTCTGGATATGGCGCATTATTGCAGGAATAGGAATGGCATATACAGGTTTTAGCATATGGCTTGGATCTGATTTTTATAACAAACAAACTCAGACAAAGATTGTACAAGCAGGCATCAAGAAGTTTGATTCCTCAGCTACGACCGAGAAGGACTTAGTTGCTTTTTTGGAAGCTGAAAACTTCAGAGAACTCGCCAATATTCCTGCTAAGGATAACCAACCGCTTCAGCTTTACATCTATGAAGACGTAGCAGGAAAAGCATTCTACTTACTCCTGATGAAGTATTTCTCTCCTTCGGATTTCAGAGGAATCACTCCTGTAAAAATCATCTCAGGAGTTGAGTATGATAAGCATAAGGCAATGATACAAGCTATGAAATAACACTACATAACTGAACCTTATATAAGGCTGTCCTGATAAGACAGCCTTTGTTGTAAGCATATGCAGCCAGTAATTGTAAAAAACCTTCCTACCCCCTCTTTTTTGCGAATATAGCGATTTTAAAGGCGAATATTCACCCCCCCGCGGATATTGATTTGTTTTAACTTATTGAGAATTATTATCTAATTTTGCCTTAACAAACTTAAAAAAGTAAAATTTATGGGATTATTAGACAAAAACATTACTCTTACTTTCTTAGAAGGTAAGGTGCCTTTGCAAGATATCTTTGAGGTAATCAAAGAGAAATTAGGCAGTAAGTACAAGGTGGAGTTTCTCAAGAAAGGCAATGTAGCTTCACAGGTATTGGGGACTTCGGCATCGGAGGATCGTATCTTCGTGGCGAAAAATGCCTACCACCGTACTTTTATCACTGTAAAGTATGCTCCTATGACCGACGATATGTCTCGCGAGGATACTTACTTGGGCTTTGACCGAACCACTATGAAGTGGTGGCTCAAGGGGCTTTATAACGAAGGTGGGATGATCGGGCGATGGATTATCCAAACCATTTACGGTAGTAATAAGGATTTTGACGGAGACATCTTGGAGGCGATCAATAGCAAATACCCTATACAACAGAAAGATCAAAATGTAGGTATCTCTGCCCTTTGGAAGAAAGACAAATAAAAATCTGCTATTGATATGAAGAAACTCACCCTCTTAGTAGTGGCTGTGTTGGCTTTTAGCCTTAGTAGTTGTGAATATCTCAGACTTTGGAAAAAAGCCATTTTTCCACCGGCTAAGTATGACCTTACCAAAGGGATCATAGGAACGGATATGGAGAGCTATCCACGATATATAGATGATATCCTAAAGGAACTCACCGAGACAGGGAAAATCAAATCCGCCGAAGATGCTGAATTCTATGCCATAGGTGCCAACGTGCTCCGTTTGGATCTGGATGAAGTAGCCAAGGAATCCAAGGTTTTGGTCAAGGTACTCACCAACGTAGAGACAAGTGCTTTTCGGGTCTTCTATATACGTTGTGACAGCGATCGCAGTATCTTTGGAGAGGAAGGCAGCTCTGCCTTTGTGCTCAAGCGAGACGATGAGACTGCGGCTACCTATGACGACTATAAGGACATACTGTTTCGCCTTTCCGATGTCAAGCCTCTTTTACAAAAGGTTCCCTCCATCCTGAAGAAAGCACTACAAGAATCCGAGGAAAGTGCCTTTGTAACGAGCTGGGAGATCAGCCGTAACCACCAGACGAAAGCCTTTGAGATAGAAGTGCGTACCCAACCCATGGTACTGGCTGCCCAGACAACTACTTTCCGCTTCGATGCTGAAGGTACACTTATAGATACTAAAAAACCAATCAAATTATAAAATGAAAAAAATCACCCTTTTATTAGGTATGGCACTTACCTTTGTGCTTACCTCTTGTAGCTTTATCTTTGGTAACAAGATGACAGAAAAAGCAGGAATAGAAGAAGCTAAAGCTATTCTGGCGAAAGAACAACCTTTTGTGGGAAAAGAATTCTACAAAATAAGCCTACACACAGGAAAACCCTTAGAAGATGCCTTCAAAGGACTTACTGCCGTTTTCAAAGATCCTGAAAATGAGGGTAAGTATATCTCTCAGGCTTATTGGAAAATAGGCAAACTACAGAACCCTCAAGAAGATTCTGTTAGTGATAACTTAACTCCTTTTCAAAGTAGAAGAGATCGATACCGATATGGTGGTAAAAGATGCGGCCGAGCTTTATAAATTCCTTGAAAACAATGAAGAGTTAAAGGATTTCAATCGCTTCAACGTACGCGATATGACCATTGTCAAATGGAATGGCAAAATGCAAGTAGTCTATAATTTAACTATGCGTAAGAAGAGTGGTTCTACTACTTACTCAGGAAGAAAGAGAACCATTTCCTATTATGAAATTTCTGCCACAAGAGATGATGAAGGTAAATTTTATATTATAGGAGAAGATTAATCAGTAGAAGTATGAGCTATATAGATATTCAATATGTAATATAATTTTTTCTTAGAAATCGGTCAGAAATTAAAGAAATTTGACTATAAAAATTATAAAAATAGAAATGTTAACTTTTATAGAGGCTATTCTTTTTGGATAGCCTCTTTGCTATAGAGCATTTTTTCAATATTCTGTTCTAAATTTTCAGTAAGCTCCCTTAAGTAAGAGAGTTGCTCTGTGAAGAAAAGCATCTCTTGAGGACGAATATTCTCTTGAGAGTTTTTTTCAGCAAAATTTCCTTCGGTATTGGAGAATAATTCTAGGGTTTTCTCTTTGAGTTCTTCAAATACTTTTGGGTTGAAGGGGATAACCTCCTGTTTGAGTTTCCCATCTAATAATTCAACACAGTGTTGGAGCTTATGTTGAATTTCTTGGATAGCTCTTACAAAGAGACTATTTATAAGTGCAGAAGAGTTCTCTGTTAGTTGAGTACTGAGAGTAGCTACACAGGATAGAAAATCCTGTTGGAGTACTTGAATCTCATTACGTATGGCATAGTTCTTTTGCTGGGATTTAGGCTCTTGTAACATGCGCTGTAGACCTGCGTTAAGGTTAGCCAAAGCTAAGAAAGCTTTTTTACGTGCTACCTTATATTCGGTGGTAACTTCAGGGTTCTCTGTACGCTTGATAAGTTCGTTAGTATAACCTAAATTAGCTTTTAGGCTTTTTACTATAAGTAAATTATAGTTCTTATGTTCCCAAGAAGGGAAAAGCAGATAATTAGCGCTTACCGATAGGGCAAAGGCGATGAGAGTATCTACTACTCGATACTGTACCACACTCATAGCATCGGGGACAAAGAGGGCATATACTAATACAATATACAAAGTGAGGAAGATAGCACTCATACTGAAATTCTCCTGTAGAAGACCATATCCCATAGGCATACATAAGAGAATAATAGTAGCATAGATGTATTTATAAGTATCAAAATTAAGATGAAATATATATTGACTTATATAAACAATAACTAAGGCAATACCAGCTCCAATAAGTGTTCCCAGAGCCCTGTCCTTGGAACGAGAAAGAGTAAGTCCATATCCAGGACGCATAATCACATACACTGTAAAAAGTATCCAGTGAGGATTTTGTACTTCAAAAGCATGACCTATTAGATAACCAATGACAGTTACAATAGAAAGTCGTAGGGCATGACGAAAAAAGGAAGAATGAAGAGAAAAGTGATCTGCTAATCGCTTGATGGAATAGTTATCACTACTGACAAACCTACGATAACTTTTTTCATCACGGAAGCTCACCTCTTGGGTATAGTAATTATTGAAGATTTGTTGTACATTATAGATGTTCTGGGTCTGTTTCTCCAGATAATAGTACATCTTCTCTAAAAGTGTTTGTTCCTCTGAGAAACTTCCCTCTTGACTGACACTAATGTAGGATTCTTTAAATTCTAATTGTTTTTTAAGCAAACTCTTTAGACTAATTGAAAAGGATTCTTTTTTTCTTTCTCCGATGTAATCAGCCATTTTAAGAAGAATATTAGAAAGTTCCTCTAAGAAATTGGTATATCTCTCAAGAAAAACACTATTTTTGGAGGCATATTTATCTACTTTCTCATAAGGAATAGGATTTGCTATAGCAAGTTCAAAAATATCAACAATTTCAATGAAAATAAGAAATTGTCGTTGAAGGTAATTTGTCTTTCCTGACTTGGAACGAGAGTCTAAAAGAACAGCACGCAGTTTTTCATACTGATCGTTTAAGGCTGTTTGTAAGAAGAGAAGAACTTGCTTATTGGCATCTCTGTTTTTCACATCACTGATAAGAACAGCTCGTGTATGTAAGTACTTTGCCATAAGGGACATACATTTGGCAAGGAGTTGTTCACTGTATTGGCGAGGACGTATCCACATTAGTACTCTTACTAAGAAAATATACCAGATTCCTGCTATGAGAATATATAGGGCATTATATAGGATACTTATCCCTGTTAGAGGGCGAGCAAGGGCTAACGTAATCGTAAATATTCCTGCAATAGAGACCATTGCTGCACGTGCACCATATAAGGAAATATAAGCATCACAGAAGATAAGTATGGACATGGTTAGTAGCAGTTGCCAAAGAGAACCATACGCATGGACATAATTTATAGTGATAGAACTAATTACCACAAAAAGAGTAGCAATGGCAATCCCTCCTAAGTGATGTTTTCTATTTCCTGGAATATCACTTGGAGCTATTACGATAATAGTAGTAGCTGCAGTGAGACCGGCGGAAAGATTATTAAAAAGCCAGCCTGCGAATAAGCAAGAAAGAATAGCAAAGGATTTCAAGATGCCTATAACAAAAGCATAACTCTTGAAGAATTCTAAGAAATTAGTTCGTTTCATACAGGTTAATAGGATTCTCTCAAACTTCTTATCTATTAAAAGAGTCTTTCCCTTACAAAAAATATGCCATTAAGGAATTAATTCCTATGAAAGTTAAAGCTGTTTTAAACAAATAAGATGAAAATCATCTGTTTAATGTTTTGATAACTAGTAATAAAAATTCTTATTTAAAATAATTAAAAATAAATATTGTATATTAAAAAAATAATTTATACCTTTGCAGTGTTGTTGTTTGGATGTAAAAGTCCATCTGTAAAGGGATGTTTTTAGTATTTCATTTCCGTTACACTTTTCTAATGAGTATGTTCTTTTTAGTGTTTTTATATCAGTTGTTTACCCTCATTAGAAAACAGTTAGTTTTAAGTAAAAAATCCTCACAAACTTGTGAGGATTTTTTTATTTTATTACATAGGAACCCTCATCAGATACTTGCTGCAATCTTAGGAAGAGCATATTCAATAAGTTTTTCTACAGCTTTTTTGGTATCAGCGGTAAAGGTACCTGTAGGACGATTGGCGATAATGGCATTGAGGGAAACGGCTTGATGTCCTAAAAGTTTAGACAAGCCATAAATGGCAGCAGTCTCCATTTCCATATTGGTCACTTTATAACCATTATAGCAGAAGCTATGTAGCTTTTCATTAAGGTGCTCATCTTCAGGAGTAAGTCGCAGTTTTCTCCCTTGTGGGGCATAGAAACCAGGAGCTGTACCTGTAATTCCCTTAAAGATCTCAGGACTGTATAGCTTTTGAGAGAGTAACTCTCCACAGGCTACTATATAAGGATGCCCTTTATCCATATTCCAATGGCTATGTGTGATAAAATTCTTTTCCATATCTGCTTCTCGTACTGTAGGACTATCTTTATAAGAATGTAAAAGACAATCCATTCCCAGTCCATAAGCGGAGAGAACAATGCTATCCACAGGAATTTCAGCCTGTAGAGAGCCAGATGTTCCTAAGCGAATGAATTTCAATGGCGTAATCTGTTCTTTGGGAGCTCTTTTCTCCAAATCAATATTGAATAAAGCATCTATTTCGTTTAGGACAATATCAATATTATCAGTACCAATACCTGTGGAGACTACTGAGAGACGTTTCCCTTGAAAAGTACCTGTATGGGTGACGAACTCTCGCTTATGTGCGGTGAATTCTACAGAATCAAAGTGAGCAGAGACCACAGGAACTCGTTCTGGATCCCCTACTAAGATAATAGTGCTTGCAATATTCTCTTTTCCAATGTTAAGGTGATAGATACGACCTTCTCCAGAGAGAATAAGTTCAGAATTTTGTATCTTCATAATATTATTAATTAAAATTTCTTGTTGAGAATTCTTTATAAGGAACGCTTCCCTCCTACAAAAGGAACGATAAAGGCATCGGTAAAGCCTTTTTTCTTAGCAATTTGTAATAAATTCTCTATTTTTCTTTTATCTATCTCTCTCCCATAATAGTAACGGAAAGAAGTTCCTATTTTTTCTTTAAAAATAGGGCTAAGACCTTTAAAATTGGCGGGTATTGCGTCCAAATTCTTATTACTGGTAGCTATTTGTACTCGGTAGAAAGTATCTCCTTTGTCAGTGGATGAAGAATCCTTGGTCAAAAGGCTGTTGTTCTTAAGCCAATGATAATAGTTGTTGATAGCCTTTACAATACCTTGAGCTACTTGCTGTTGCCCTTCAGAGGAATTGAGGAAGTCGCGTTCTGCTTGGTTACTAAGGAAGCCTGTTTCAATAAGTACAGAAGGCATATAGGTCTGGTGTAGAACGATAAAACCAGCTTGTTTTACCCCTCGATCGCGGCTTAGAGGGTTTTCGGCTAAGGCATTTTGAATACGCTTACCCATCTGGATGCTCTGCTCTAAGAACTCTTCTTGCATGATAGAAAGTCCTATGAAGGACTCAGGCGAATTGATGTCATAACCGGCATATTTCTCTTTATAGTCCTTCTCTAAGTAGATTACTTGGTTCTCCTCTTTAGCTACTTCAAAATTGAGGTCATTAGCATGTAATCCCAATACATAGGACTCTGAACCATGAGCTTCTTTGTTAGGAGAGGAATTACAATGTACGGAAATAAATAAGTCAGCCTTTGCTTTGTTGGCAATAGCACCTCGTTCATAAAGTTCAATAAACCGATCATCCTTGCGTGTATAGGTGACTTTATATAAAGGATTCTTTTCAAGTTCTTTACCTACCAAAAGGACAATCTTTAATACTATATCTTTTTCATATATTTTTCTATGAACTTTGCCAGGGTCTTTCCCCCCATGACCAGCATCTAAGACAATTTTGAATCGTTCTGTTTGTGCTGATGCTGAGAGGAAGAAAAATAAAAAAATATAATAAAAATATCTCATCAATTATAAAATTTCTTTAAAAACAATCAGAATCTTTGCTTACCTCTTTTGTGATACGAAAAATATCCGTAAGTTTGACCTCTGAAAATAAAGTTTTTACCTATTGCTTAAATCTTTGATTCTCAAAATGCAAAGGTAAAAAAAAATGTTGAACTTTCATAGGTACTTGCTTATATTTTGCAAATTAATAAAAAATATACTATACTTATAGGCATTATTGTATGCTTTGTGGGACTTTCTGCTCAAAGGAAATTAGTAGTTGATAAGCCACAAGAGCATTCTTTTTCCTGCTTGTTAGAAAGTTCAATATCAGATACCATTATCAAGGACAAACCTGCACAGTTACGAATTTCTTCTAAAGAAGAATCCATCAAAAAGGATACTTTATCTCACCCCTCTTTAAAAGACAGTTTAGCGCCTCCCGTAGGTAAGGAGGATAGTTTGCGTAAATCTCCTTCTATGCTGACTGATATAGTTCGTTATCATGCCAAGGATTGTGTGATTATCAATCGCCCCAAGAAAGAGATTACTCTTTATGACCAAACACAAATTACCTATACGGATACAGACCTTAAAGCAGGAATCAGTGTGATTAATTACGAAAAACGAGAAGCCTATGCGGGGAGGATAAAGGATAGTTTAGGAGAACTCACACAAGCTCCTGTATTCAAGCAAGGAGAACAACTCATAGAGCCTGATTCCATCAGGTTCAATTATGTAACAAAAAGAGCTGTTATACGGAATGCTTATACAACTCAGGATGAAAATAAGATACGCGCACAAGTAATTAAAAAAGAAAATGACTCCACTTATTTTCTCAAGGAAGGGATGGTGACTACGGCAGAAGATCTCTCCGACCCTGATTATTATATTCGCTTACGTAAAGCTAAGTTTGTTCCTAAAAAGAAAATAGTAGCAGGGTTTAGTAATATGTATATCTCCGACGTACCTACTCCTATTGCACTCCCTTTTGCTTATTATCCCATGACGGACTCACGTACTTCAGGACTCCTTTTCCCTACCTTTGGAGAGGTAAATGATAGGGGGTATTATCTGCAGAATGGAGGTTATTATTTTGTGATTTCAGATTATCTAGATTTGTCTCTTACAGGGGATTATTATACCAATGGCAGTTATGGAATCCGTGCAGCTTCTACCTATCGTAAGCGTTATAAGTACAGTGGAAGTTTTAACCTACGTTATGAAAACCTTATTCATAGCCAACGTGGCTTCCCTGATTATAGTCGTAATTCTATTTATAACATACAGTGGTCTCATTCACAGGATAGCAAGTCCAGTCCTCTTTCTTCTTTCTCAGCTTCGGTGAACTTAGGGAGCTCCACTTATTATCGCAATTCATATAATCAACAGAATTCAGCAAACTTCTTGAACAATACCCTTTCTTCTTCTATTTCCTATTCAAGAACATTTCCTTCGTATCCCTCTGTGAACTTGTCTCTTACAGCATCTCACTCACAAAATACTAATACACAAAGTATTCAGATGACCTTACCTGCTATGCGGGTGAGTATGGAACGTATTTATCCTTTCGTGAAACAAGGAATGCCTAAGAAAGGGTTGATACAGAATATCAATTTTAACTATAGCCTACAGGGAGATAATCGTTATAATACTACCGATAAAGAATTTTTCTCTTCCCAAATGTTCGCTAAGGCGCAAACAGGGTTCCGTCACAGTATCCCTATCAGTACAAACTTTAAAGTACTGAAGTTTATAAGCTTTTCCTTGAACACCTCTTTGAATGAAACTTGGCAGTTTAAGACTGTAAAATATCATAATTATAACGATATTACAGGAAAGGTAGCTAAGGATACTATAAATGGATTTGCTCGGTACCATACATATAATTTTGGGGTAGGGATGGGGACGACCATTTATGGGACTTTTGACTTTGGAAAAGATAAGAAAATACAAGCTATCCGCCACGTGATGCGACCCTCGGTTAGTTATGGGTATACACCTTCCTTTGATAATTATTATACTTACTATGTGGCTGATGCTTTCGGAACGAAACGTGATTATAGCCGCTTTGAAGGGGGATTATATGGAGCTCCTGGAAGGAATGAATCTAGTTCTATGAGTTTCTCCTTGAGTAATACCTTTGAAGCAAAGGTACGTACTGCAGCAAAGGACTCTCTTGAAACAGAAAGTAAAAAAGTAATGCTTCTTAATAGCCTAAACTTCTCTTCAAGCTATGATTTAGTGCGTAAGCAATTCTCTCCTTTGAATATGACAGGAGGTACTCAACTTTTTGACAATAAGTTAGGAGTGAATTTTGGTGCTACTTTTAACCCCTATGCCATTGATGCAAATGGAGTTCAGATGGACAAGTTTAATATTAATAATGGAGGGAGTTTATTTCGCTTGACCAATGCAAATATGACTCTAAATTATGCTTTTTCCAGTAGGAACTTTAAAAAAGGGAAAAATACAGACAATACTCAATCAGGAGGACGTGCAGATGACCTTTTTGGTTCGGCAATGAATACAGACCTGAGTAAGCCTATGAAGGAAGATGATCCTGAAGATAAAGAGAAAGAAGAAAAACAACGACATTATTATGCTTCTATGCCATGGGACATCACTCTTGCCTATTCACTTTCTTATTCCAATACCAACCGAAATCCTATGATCTCTACCAATTCTCTTATGGTGTCAGGAAATGTGGATTTAACTCCCAAATGGCGTGTTGGCGCCTCTTCAGGGTATGATTTTAAGGATAAGGGAGTAACCTATACGCAGATACGTTTTGAGCGAGACCTCAATAGCTTTCGTATGTCCTTTAGCTTTACGCCCTTTGGAGATAGAAATTCATGGTATTTCTTTATTGGAATAAAAGCATCAATGCTCTCCGATCTTAAGTGGGAGAAAAACAAATCACCTGATAGAGTGCTTCAGTAATAACTCTTGATATAAAGTGATTAATTAAGGACGACTAAAATTTAAATTAAATACTATTTTAACATGAAAAAAGTAATTCTTTCTTCAAATGCGCCTGCACCTATTGGCCCTTATAGCCAAGCCATCTTAGCAGGTGACACACTTTATGTGTCTGGACAAATTCCTATTGATCCTAAAACAGGAGAAGTAGTACAAGGAGGCATTGAGCCACAAACCAACCAAGTAATGGAAAATATTAAAGCCATCTTACAGCAAGCAGGCTATAGTTTTGACCATGTGGTAAAGACTACCATTCTCTTGGATGACCTTAACAATTTTGGTAAGGTAAATGAACTCTACGGAGCTTATTTCCAAGCAGAAGGAGCTCCAGCTCGTGAAACTTATCAAGTAGCTAAGCTCCCTAAAGGAGTTGCTGTGGAAATTTCCTGCGTTGCAGTGAAATAGTTAAAAAAATAAGAGGCTATCCTGAAGAAGGACAAGCCTCTTATTGATAATGCTAAGAATGGTTGTAACCCAAGTGATGAAAAGAGTTCCCTGAAAGCTTCCTTTATTTAAAAAGGGCAAAAATTAAGAAAAATAGGATACTCAAAAAGAATAGAGTGAGTTATTATCTATTTTCTTAAAGTTGTATTGGTAAATAAATTCTTCATGGTGTAAAAAATATATTTTTATATTAGGTAAAATAACTACGAATATTCTCCTATAAAAACAATAATTTTATATTAATAATTGTTGTGAATTTACGGTTCATCACACTTAGAATAGAACTTATAAACTATAATTGATTTTCATATATTAGAAATAAGAATATGGCAGATTCCGTTCTACAACAAATAGAGACTCTTCGCACAGAGCTTAATGAACATAATTATAATTATTATGTGTTAGATAGTCCTACTATTTCTGATTATGAGTTTGACCAAAAACTCAAACATTTACAGGAGTTGGAACATCAATATCCACAATATAAGGATCCCAATTCTCCTACAGTAAGGGTGGGAGGAGAGATTACTAAGAATTTTCCTACAATAGTCCATGAATTTCGTATGTATTCCTTGGATAATTCCTATTCTAAAGAGGAACTTAAGGAATGGGAAAAGCGTGTGCTAAAACTCTTAGGAAAGGACAAAATATCCTTTGTTTGTGAACTTAAGTATGATGGAGCTTCTATAGATCTTACTTATGATGCTGGCAAACTTGTACAAGCTGTTACTCGAGGTGATGGAATACAGGGGGATGAGATCACGGCTAATGTACGTACTATTCGTAGTGTACCTCTTACTCTTAAGGGAGATTATCCTGAATATTTTCACATACGAGGAGAAATTATTATCCTCAAGGAAGGATTTAAAAGAATGAATGAACAACGTATTGCAGAAGGAGAAGATCCTTATATGAATCCACGAAATACTGCCAGTGGAAGTCTCAAATTACAAGATACTACTGAAGTGGCTAAGCGCCCTTTAGATTGCCTGCTTTACTATGTAGTAGGGAATAACTTACCTATACAGACACAGTTTGAGGGATTACGAAAAGCTAGAGAATGGGGTTTTAAAGTTCCTACTCAATCCAAACTATGCCATTCCACCCAGGAAGTAATGGATTTTATCAACTATTGGGATACCCATCGGCATGACTTACCTTATGAAACAGATGGGGTAGTGATTAAGGTCAATGACTTTCAGGCTCAGCAGGAGTTAGGATATACCTCTAAATCTCCTCGTTGGGCGATTGCCTATAAGTTTAAGGCAGAAGAAGTAACCACGACTCTGGAGAGTATTTCCTACCAGGTAGGACGAACAGGAGCCATTACTCCTGTAGCAAATCTTACTCCAGTGCTCTTAGCAGGAACTATTGTAAAAAGGGCTTCGTTACATAATGCTGATCAAATTGCCAAGCTTGACCTACACCTTGGTGACCAAGTATTTGTGGAAAAAGGAGGAGAGATTATCCCTAAAATAACTGGAGTAAAAACAGATGAGCGCAAAGCAAATGCTACAACTGTAACTTTTATTACCCATTGTCCCGAATGTGGTACAGCATTGGTACGTAATGAAGGTGAAGCACAACATTACTGCCCCAATGCTTATGGTTGTCCTCCTCAGATCACCGGGCGCATACAACACTATATTTCCCGTAAGGCGATGGATATAGAGGGCTTAGGTTCTGAGACGGTAGAACTTATGTTCCGTGCGGGGCTCATACATAATTATGCTGACCTATATGAGTTAAAAGTTGAACAAATACAGAACTTAGAACGCATGGGTGAGCGAAGTGCAAAGAATATTATTGAAGGAATTGAGAAATCTAAAGAAATACCTTTTGACCGAGTACTTTTTGCCTTAGGAATTCGTATGGTAGGGGAGACAGTTGCCAAGAAGTTTGCTCGTATTTATAAGACCTTGGAGGCTTTTCGTTCAGCTACTTATGAACAACTTACTCAGATAGATGAAATAGGCGATCGCATAGCTCAAAGTGTTATAGAATTCTTTGCAGATGATAGGAATAAAGTTATCTTGGAGCGATTGCAATCTTATGGAGTACAGTTTGCTCTTAAGGAGACAGCCAATTTTCCTCTTTCCGATATTCTCAAAGGAAAAACTTTAGTTGTTTCAGGAGTCTTTGCCCGTTATTCTCGTGATGAACTTAAAGCTCTTATAGAGAATCACGGAGGCAAGGTAGGTTCGTCCATTTCTTCCAAAACAAGTTATGTAGTGGCAGGGGAGAATATGGGACCTAGCAAGCTGGAAAAAGCCACACAATTGGGAATACCTATTCTCTCCGAAAAAGAGTTTGAACAGATGATAGGAGAGAAGAAGTAAGAAAAGTTTCTGGTTCTCTTAAGTATAGCAATTAAAAATATATTCTCTAGAGAAAAAGAGGCTATCCGAAAAGGGGTAGCCTCTTTTTGTAGAGTAGTATGATTAATCTTTTTTCTGGCTATTCACTATTTAATAGATGCTTCATAGATACTTTCAATAGAACTTGCTAAGGTTTTATTGAATTCACTATCGGATTGTTGGGCAGATAACCCCTCAGAGAGTGCACGAGAGAAGCTAGCAATCACTCCATGATTCTTAGCAAGGATTTCATTAGCTTTTTCACGAGAATAACCTCCTGAAAGGGCTACTACACGGACAACTCTTGGATGTTTAGTGAGAGGTTCGTAGAAATTTTCTACAGTAGGTAGGGTAAGCTTAAGCATTACATTGGAGGAAGCAGGAAGTTTATCCAAGTGTTTAAGGATTTCTTCTCTTAAGATTGTCTCTGCCTCTGCCTTATCAGGAATATTAATATCTACCTCAGGTTCAATGATAGGAATAAGTTCTGCAGCAATAATTTGGTCAGCTATTTCAAACTGTTGTGCCACAATTCTTGCAATTCCTGGCTTAGAGGCTTTCTTTATTACTGAGCGCATCTTGGTGCCGAATACATGGTGCTCATTAGCTCTTTTGAGTAAGTCAGTGAGATTAGTGATAGGTTTCATGAGTTGTACTCCATCAGCATCCAAATCCACTAAACCTTTATCTACTTTTAGGAAAGGTAGAATATGTTTTTCTTCCCATAAGTATTCAGCAGTATATTTGCCATCAATCTTATTATCCATAGTTTGTTCAAAGAGGATAGCTCCAAGGATTTTGCTATCATTGAAGGCTGGACTTTTGATAATGCGAGTACGCATCTTGTGGATAAGGTCAAACATCTCGGCATCGTTCTTGTAAGCGCTTTCATCTACTCCATAGAGTCTTAGAGCTTTAGGAGTACTTCCCCCACTTTGATCAAGGGCAGCAATAAAGCCTTTGCCGTTTCTCATTTTTTCTATTTTTTCTTTCATAATAAGTAAATATTTAATTAGCCAATTGGATGATCTGCCAATGTGCTATGAGTTATAAGATGAGACAAAGGTACGAATTAATCTGTAATAAATCAATATCAATAGAAATTATTATTCTCTATCTTAAAAGAAATATTTAACCAATATATTTATTCTTTGTTACTCAAATTTTTTCACTACAAGGGCAGAATTAGTTCCTCCAAATCCAAAGGAATTGGAAAGGAAAGCATTAATTGTTTGATTTTCAGTCTGAGTAATGATACGGAGCTTTTTGGAATCCTCATCGAGAGTTTCAATATTGATATTAGGAGCTATAAAGTTATTTTGCATCATTAGTACGGAATAAATAATCTCGCTAGCTCCTGCCATCCAACATTCATGCCCTGTCATGGATTTGGTAGAGCTTACAGGAATTTTACTTCCAAATATCTGATAGATAGCTTTTGCCTCATTGGCATCACCAATGGGAGTAGAGGTAGCATGGGCATTAATGTAATCAATTTGGGAAGCTTTATAGGAAGCATTGAGCAGGGCTCGCTCCATAGCTTGAGAAGGTCCCATGACGTTTGGAGTAGAGATATGTTCTCCATTGGAAGAAAAGCCATAACCTACTATTTCTGCAAGTATATTGGCTCCACGTTTCAAGGCACTTTCATAAGTCTCTAAAACCAAAGTAGCAGCTCCTCCACTGGGCACTAATCCATCACGTCCTGCATCAAAAGGACGGGAGGCTTTGGTAGGTTCTGATTCTCGAGTGGAGAAAACACCCAAACCATCAAAACTCCCCATACTATACTTATTCGTTTCCTGCGCTCCTCCGCAGAGTATCATTTCTTGCATTCCAGTTTGTAGAAGTAGGAAACCTAAGCCTATAGCATGAGAACCGCTGGCACAGGCAGCACTGATACTCATATTTATCCCTGTAAGGCTAAAGAGAGTGGAAAGGTTCATAGTAACTGTAGAGTTCATCGTACGAAATACAGCTCCTGAGCCTACAAGGGTAGTATCTTTCTTCTCCCGTATTCTATCATTAGTTAATATGATGGACTCAGCTACACTGTCATTACCATAAAGGATACCCACCTCATGAGTTTTAAGGAAGTCAAGTTCTATTTGAGCTGTTCTTAGAGCTTCAAGAGTAGCCATGTAGGCAAACTCACTTTCTTCTCCCATAGAGATGCGTTCTCTGCGCCCTAATAATCCCTTTAGTTGAGGGAGAGGAACATTCCCTGTAAGAGCAGAGCGATACCCAAATTCCTTACGCTCAGGGGCATATATGATCCCAGATTTTCCTCGGTATAGGGAATCTCTTACCTCCTCTAAGGAAGTGCCAATGCAGGAGTAAATTCCCATTCCTGTAATGACTACTCGTTTCTTCATTCTCTTATTTTGGTGACAGTTATGATATTATGAATAGAGATTATTTCTATAAAAGTAAAATATAGTCGTTTTAATCATTGATAAAATCCTCTATTTGAGATTTTACTTTTGTCCAAAGTTTGTCTAGTGCATATTCACTTGCCCAAGCTACATGTGGGGTAAGAAGCACTCTAGGATGCTGTGCAAGCTTTAATAAAGGGTCTTCTTTACTGGGAGGCTCTTGTTCAAATACATCAGAGGCAAAACCTAAGATTTTCCCTGCTTGTAAGGCATTATATATTGCTTGTGGGTCTACCACAGCACCTCGTGCTACATTGATGATCAAGGGTTTTTTATTCATTTTAATGATGGTATGAGAACTTATTAAGTGTTGGGTCTCTTTGGTAAGAGGACAATTTAAGGAAATAATATCACTTTGAGCAAGCACATCATCAAATGCAGTATAGTCATCATTACGAGGTATTCTACCTTGATGCTCTGCCCAGAGTACATGCATGCCGAAGGCTTTAGCTCGCTGAGTAATGGCTTTGCCTATATTACCTACTCCAATGACCCCTAAGGTGCGAGTATGTAGGTCTAAGATGGAGGGTTCGGTAAGGCAAAAGCGCCCATCGGACTGCCAAGCCCCTGTTTCCACTGCTGTATGGTAGGGCTTGAGTCCTCGCATACAGGAAAGTAAGAGCATGAAAAAATGTTCTGCTACACTTTCAGTAGAATAACCAACTACGTTCTTCACTTCTATACCTAACTCCTTAGCAGCTATTATGTCAATATTATCTGTGCCAGTAGCCGTAAGTTGAATAAGCTTAAGAAAAGGTAACTTTTCTAAGTGTTTTCGCTTTATTTTTACTTTGTTAGTTATAGCTATATCTGCTCCTTCTAGATGAGAGAGAATCTCCTCATCCGAGGTGCTTTCATGAATAACCCATTGAGTAACTCCTTTAGGAACAGTAAGGTGCAGTTGTTCTGAGAGCGTATTTCTATCTAAGAGGACAGCTTTCATCTTTGATCTTTATTTAAGTTGAATATGATATTGTATGATAAAGGCGCCTTTGCGAGAACTTACCTCCTTCTGTTGGTTATAAATGGGACGGTTCTGGTAACAGAAGCTGAGTTTGTTACTATGTCCTTTGAAGAAGAGGTTGGCTCCTAACTCATAGGCTATCATGGCATCTTTAAGTCCATTGAATTTGGAATATTGAATGCTTAGGTTAGGCTGTATACGAGTTGTGAATTGTTCACATTTTCCAAAGAGATATCCTCCTAAGAAAAAGAAAGTATTTCCAGTACCTATCATGGGGTAGGCTGTACCTCCACCATTAAAGTATTCTTGAGAGGAAACTCCTGCTACATTATTGTTCCCTACATTTCTTACATAATCTCTACCAAAATCAGTATGATAGTAGCCCAAATTGAGGGTAAGGGCGTTATTTTTCTCAGAAAGAGGTGTATCGAGAAATATTTCAGTAGAGAAATTCTTATAATCATAATACTTAGGATGCCCTCCCTGTAGTTCGGACATCATTTCTTTTTGATATACCCCTCCTACTGAAAGGTTCAATACCTTTTTTGCTCCAATGTATGTACCTGTTGTATAGGGAGTTTTGTTACTTTCACGTTCCCAAAAGTCATATTTCAAATGAGCAGAATATTGCTTGTAAGGAGCCCTTTTGGCATAACCTACCACACCTTCTTTTTCGGCTATAGTTGTTGTTAAAGGGTTCTTAATAGTAAGAACGTAGCTAAGGTTTTGAATTTGTCCTTTAGCAAAACCTCCCCAATTTCGGGCATTATCATCATTCATATTAACGGTGAATAAGGCAAAGCTAGGAGAGTCTAAGCCCATCATACTACCACTACCTCGCATACTATTTCGGCTACTACCCCAACCGAATTTTCCTGCTCCTATGCTAAACTCAGGGATAAACTGGTACTCTGCATAAAGGTCAAGAATACCAATTCGATCAGTTTTATTACTGTTGAAATTATAGTTATTCCCTCCAAAGAGACCATAAAAGAATAGTTTAGGAGTGATTTGTCCTTGTAATCCTATTCGTAATCGCCTAAGAGATATATCTGTAACACGACTTACAGAGGTTCCATTGATTGTAGTATTCGGATTGGCATTGTAATATCTTGCCCAAAAAGTAGTTGCTACGCTTGCCTTAATATAGGTTTCCCCATCTTCACTAAGGTTGCGACGTAGAACTTCCTGACCCCATATCAGAGAGGGGAAAAAAGTTAATAAGAAAAAGATTTTTTTCATATCAGTTATAATTTGATGTGTTTAGTGCTGACAAAGATACAATTATTTTTGAAAATAAGAAGATTTTTATAAAAGATTATAAAAACACAATAGGGATGAGAAACAGATTCATCCCTATTATATTAGCTATTTTCTTAAGTATAAGAAAATTATTTTGTCCACTTGATATTATCTATTACAAATTGTTTACTCCCTTGAGCAGGTTTGATAGTAAGGGTGTAGCTACCACTTTTGTTGAGAGTCTTTGAATAGGTTTCCTTTGTTGAGATGTTTTTAAATGTTTTTTCATCTAATTTTTTAGAGTTTCCTTCCTCTCCTTCATAAATGACAAAATGTCTATTGCCTTTTCCAAAAGCTTCTCTGTACTCAAAAGAGAAATCCTTTACTCCTTTTGGGAAAGTGATTTCTATATAAGTATTATTACTAGGTTTTTTATTGAATAAAATGAGTCCTTTGCCTTGAATTCCATATTTGTCTACATCTGTACGAGCTACATATTTTAGAGTAACTCCATCCGCTCCATTGAGGGTACCTGTCTCAGTATAACTTGCAGTTCCCGTAGGAAGATCTTCAAAATCAAAAATGTTTCCTTGAGTAGGAGGGGTAGGAGTAGGAGTATTTCCAAATATTACATTTTCCTTTTTAGTAACTTTGATTTCCTTTATACCATTGTAGGTTACAAAAGTACCTGTTACGGTAAGTTCCTGCCCTTCAGTGGTGAATTTTTTCTTTTCTTCGGCAGAGAAAGCCTCTTTTACTGATTTATATGCAAAGATCTGTATTAGCGTGCCGTCCTGGAATTTGAAATAAGAATTCCCATTCTTAACTGTAATATTTCCATGTATTTTAGCCTCTCTATTTTCCTCAAATTGGTTTATGGTGGCAGTACTAGCTTCTATTTCTAAGGTAGGTTTAGGAGCAGGAGGATTTCCAAAAGCAAGGTCATTTTCACTTTCATATACTAAGCGTTTGATGGTTCCCTTTGTTCTGAACGTACCAGTGGCGGTAAGTTCATAATCTTCTGTGGCGAGTTTGTCCTTTATCCCCTGAGAGATATTGTTAAAATTATCTGTGTAAATTTGGATTTCAGTACCATCCTTGAACTTGAAGTAAGTACTACTTCCTTTGACAGTGATTAGTCCATGGATTTTAGCCTTTCTGCCTTCTTCAAAATGGCTTGCGGTAGCAGTATTGGCTTCTAATACTAAAGTAGGTTTAGGAGCAGGAGGATTTCCAAAAGCAAGGTCATTTTTACTTTCATATACTAAGCGTTTGACGGTTCCCTTTGTTCTGAACGTACCAGTGGCAGTAAGCTCATAACCTTCTTGTTTGAGTTTGTCCTTTGTCCCCTGAGAGATATTGTTAAAATTATCTGTGTAAATTTGGATTTCAGTACCATCCTTGAACTTGAAGTAAGTACTACTTCCTTTGACAGTGATTAGTCCATGGATTTTAGCCTTTCTGCCTTCTTCAAAATGGCTTGCGGTAGCAGTATTGGCTTCTAATACTAAAGTAGGTTTAGGAGCAGGAGGATTTCCAAAAGCAAGGTTATTTTCACTTTT
>NZ_GL872413.1:39601-80766 GCF_000192225.1 Capnocytophaga sp. oral taxon 338 str. F0234 | reverse complement strand
CCTTGTGTTCTAAATGTACCAGTGGCAGTAAGTTCATAACCTTCTGTGGCGAGTTTGTCCTTTGTTTCATTGGAAAGGGCATCATAATTCTGCGGGATTACCTGAATTTCAGTACCATCCTTGAACTTGAAATAAGGGAGATTATTCTTTATAGTGATAATCCCATGTAGCTTTACCTTTTTACCGAGATGAGCAGTATAGTCCGCCACTTTGGATGTAGAGGCTTCTAAGGTAGGAATTTCTTCTGGAATAGGAGGGGTTATATTTCCGAAAAGTAAGTCCTCTGTAGCATTTTGGTAGATAATTTGTCGTACTACAGGGGAGGATTCGTCTTTTTTGTAGTCAGTAAATATCCCTGTTACGGTCACCTCTTGACCGACTGTTTTAAGTTTATCACTTATTTCAGAGGGAAGTTCTTTGAACTTAGGCGTGAATATTTGTATGAGTGTATTATCAGAGAGTTTGAAGAAGGATTTGTTTCCTTGTATTTCAGCTATATTTCCATGTAGTTTCACCTTTTTACCGAGATGAGCAGTATAATCGGTTATTTTAGCTGTAGAAACTTCTAAGGTAGGAACTTCTTCTGGGGTAGGAGGGGTTATATTTCCGAAAAGTAAGTCCTCTGTAGCATTTTGGTAGATAATTTGTCGTACTACAGGGGAGGATTCGTCTTTTTTGTAGTCAGTAAATACCCCTGTTACGGTCACCTCTTGACCGACTGTTTTAAGTTTATCACTTATTTCAGCAGGGAGTTCTTTGAACTTAGGCGTGAATATTTGTATGAGTGTATTGTCAGAGAGTTTGAAGAAGGATTTGTTTCCTTGTATTTCAGCTATATTTCCATGTAGTTTCACCTTTTTACCGAGATGAGCGGTATAGTCAGCTACTTTGGATGTAGAGGCTTCTAAGGTAAGAATTTCTTCTGTCTCAGGAGATTTCCCGAAATTGAGGTCTTCCTTGCCTTCGTAAACAATTTCCTTAATAGTTTGTCCATTCTTTAGCTTATAATTGGTAAAGGTTCCTGTTACACTTACTTCTTGTCCTTCTGTGTTGAGCTTAGTGATTATCTCTTGAGGGAAGCTCTGAGTGTTATATGAGAAAATCTTTATAAGAGTACCATCAGAGAATTTGAAGTAAGGAATGTTGTTTTGCAGTGTGATATTCCCGTGTACAATGAGTTTTTTCCCTTCTACAAAATCAGCCTCCTTGGCAGTAGAAGCCTCTAATGTAGGGAGTTCTTGAATTTTTGGAATTTGTCCTTTTTTTACAGGAGGAACTCCATCTTGTTCTTCTTTTTCGCAAGAGACCCATAATAGGCCTATCAACATAAAACTGAGTAAAAGTAATCTTTTCATAAATATAGTATTTAAATTCTTGGTTGATAGAATAGTTTTTTGTTTTCTGATAGGAGATTTTGATACCTGTTCAGTGCTACAAAATTAACAATATTTTCGTTATTTTCAAAATATTTTTATTGGAAAATATAAATTAGAAAAGGTCTACTCCCTAAGAAAGTAGACCTTTAGATTATGATACTAAGAAATTAGTTTGTCCATTTGATATTATCAAAAATAACTTGTTTACTAGGGTTAGAAAGTTTTATAGTAATTGTATAACTACCAGTTTTGTTAAACTCTTTAGAGTAAGTAGCTTTAGGCGTATCGTAAGCAAATTTTTTCTTATCAAGTTCTGTTGTACTGTTCTCATCTCCCTCGTAGATAATGAATTCCCTACTCTTTGTATTGGTGTAGAAAGGCTTGTAATCAAAAGAGAAATTCTTTACTCCATTAGGGAAAGTTATTTTAATGTAGCCTTTTTTATACCCATTAAGTACCAATCCCTTACCATCAATAGCATAATCTATATCTTCTTTTGTTTCTGTACGACCTTGAGCTTCCAATTTTACCCCATCAGAACTTTCTTTTTCAACAGCGTTTCCATAACTCTTGGAGATATTAGTGATCCATTCAAAATCAAATATCCCTGATGGTGAAGGATTAGGATTGGGATTAGGATTAGGTTGAGGGGTGGTACCTTGTCCGAATTTTAAAGCATCTTCACTTTCATAAACAAGTTGCTTAATTACAGTGGTAGAATTCTTAGGAGTAAAATCCTTGAAAGTACCTGTTGCAGTGAGTTCCTGACCGTTTGTTTTGAGTTTTGTTTTGGTATCTGCAGAGAGTGCATCGAATACACTTTTTGGTGAATAGAGTAGGATTTTTGTTCCATCTTTGAATACAAAGTAGGACTTTGTTCCATCCACACTAATGTTTCCGTGCACAGTAGCTTTCTTCCCTATAACATAATCACTTGCAGTTGCATTGGCAGCCTCGATGGTGTCTGAAGGTTGAGGTTGAGGGGTGGTACCTTGTCCGAATTTTAGATCATTTTCACTTTCATAAACAAGTTGCTTAACTACAGTGGTGGAATTCTTAGGAGTAAAATCTTTGAAAGTACCTGTTGCAGTGAGTTCCTGACCGTTTGTTTTGAGTTTTGTTTTGGTATCTGCAGAGAGCGCATCGAATACACTTTTTGGTGAATAAAGCAGGATTTTTGTTCCATCTTTGAATACAAAGTAGGACTTTGTTCCATCCACACTAATGTTTCCGTGCACAGTAGCTTTCTTCCCTACAACATAATCACTTGCAGTTGCATTGGCAGCCTCGATGGTGTCTGAAGGTTGAGGTTGAGGGGTGGTACCTTGTCCGAATTTTAGATCATTTTCACTTTCATAAACAAGTTGCTTAACTACAGTGGTGGAATTCTTAGGAGTAAAATCTTTGAAAGTACCTGTTGCAGTGAGTTCATGTCCATTTGTTTTGAGTTTTGTTTTGGTATCTGCAGAGAGCGCATCGAATACACTTTTTGGTGAATAGAGTAGGATTTTTGTCCCATCTTTGAATACAAAGTAGGACTTTGTTCCATCCACACTAATATTACCGTGTACAGTAGCTTTCTTCCCTGATACATAATCACTTGCAGTTGCATTGGCTGCCTCAATAGTATTTGAAGGTTGGGGTTGAGGCTGAGGAGTTATAGGAGGAATACTCTCTGGATCTTTTGCACAAGAGCCTATAAGTAAGCCAAGTGCAAGACTAAATAATAATAACTTTTTCATAAGAATAGTTTTTAATTTGTTGTTTGTATGTCATTAATAGCATTAATATAAAATTGATAATTGTTTCCGTACTTGGTCAGTACACCTGTAATACGTAATTTCCCTGCAGGGACAAGGTCTTTGATGTAAGAAGCATAACTACTGGTTAAAAAAGGAAGAGTACCACTTGCACCATCTGTAAGAGTATAGGTAGTATTATACTGATCACGAGGATTGTGAAAAGGTTTTCCTACATCAGCGGATTGGAAAGAAACATTGTTTAGAATAAGTAGTTTATTCTCTTGCGTAGACTTGTCAAAACTTAGATTATCAAAGCTTGTAGCAAGTTGTGACATAGGAGCCTTTTCAGTGGTAGGTATGATGATATCTTCATACATAGCTGAAGGGAGATTACTTATCTTAGTGTTTCCTCCAGCAGTTTTTCCATGTCCATAGCCTACTTCAAGTAAGGAATAGCGACTGCTGAACCATACGGTAGTTCCCTGGAGGCGAACTTGTACCTTAGTACCTATAGGATATTCGCCATAAAGCCCTTTTTTATCAATGGCTACAGCTATTGTTCCTGATTTGTCAGGAGCTTGTACATAGACCTTTTTATAAAAATTTCCTGCTTCGTCACTGGAAATTACATATCCTTCAAAAGCTTCATTATCATTATATTGAGTAAAAGAAGTGCTGACTTTTGCTCTTAGCTGTGCATAAGTAATTAAGGTGCCTGTGAAGGCTTTGGCTTTGGCATCTTGTTCTTTGGCAAGGTCTCCTGTATTAGGCTTGTCATAATTGGAAACCTTACTACAAGAAGTAAGGAGGCTGAGCCCTATAAGAAATATTATTTTTTTCATGCTGTTATTTTTTAATTAAAGACTTAAGGTTAGATTCAGATAGTAGGTAGTACCATAACCAATGAAATACTTGTTACCAAAAGTAGGATAACCGCTTTTGCGATCCTTAAGCATTGCTTGATAATCTCCCTTACGAGCCTGTTCAAAACCATTGGTTTTGTATTGAGTATTGAGTAAATTGTTTACACTGATAAAGGCATTAAGGAAGTGTCCCTTTATTCTCCATGATTTTCCTGCGGAAGCATTCATAAGAAATAGAGTAGGCAATTTTTCTTGTCGTAACAATCCTCGAACAGCATTCTCATCAACATTAGTATAGCGACTACCTGTATTAGGATCAAGATAGATATTCTCTGTACGAAGACTTGGAGCAATACCAATATAATTATTGTTGAACAAGTTGGCAGTAACTCCTATCCACCAGTAGTGAGGGCTCTGGTATTCTAATCCTAAGGAGTATACTTGCTCAGGTGCTTGTCCAGCATGGTAATCTTTCAAGTATGCTACTAAAGGATCTCCTACAAGTCTCTTGTCGGAGGATTGGAAAAGAATGGGATTATTTGTGTAAGTATATTGATTGATAGAAACGACTCCTGTAGCTTTCCATGAGGCAGTGATTTGCACTTCTGCTCCTAATTCTCCTCCAAAGTGGAGTTTTTCAATATCTGCCATCGTTTGAGTGAGGAACCCTGCGGACTCATCACCAAGACGAGACTGAGTAAAGAAATAGCTTTTTTCAGTAGCATTTTCGAACTTAGTTACATATCCTGTAAGGCGAGCCTTTATATAAGGCATGCGTATAATATAGCTCCCATCGGCAGTAATTTGGGTTTCTGGTTTTAATCGGAAAGGAATAATAGAGTTGGAATTACGGATATTCACAAAAACATTATTCAAAGGTTGTGCTTCTTCAAAGTAACCAGTGTTAAATTGTAAAATATGACGACCAGTGATACTATAGGTAAGTCCTGCTTTAGAACTGAAAGTATTAAAATATTTTACACCACTCTTACCTTTAGAGTCCACATATACAGAGTTATTAGCAAAGAGTCCTTCTCGCTCATAATTGGTACGATTCACACGACCTGCCACATAGAAGTCCGCCTTTCCGTACTTAAAGCGTAACTGTCCAAATACATTAGCTCTTTGTACAGTAGCTTTATAGTGATATTGATATTTGTCCCCTTCTCCAAGTCGTAGGTTTTCAGTAGTGTCATAATTCTCACCTGAATAATAACTCTTATTAAGGAAATATTGTCCTCCTAGTAGGTCATTGATCTGTTGAAAGTTCTCTGTCCCAATGTGTTGATAAGAAACACCTCCGTTAAAAGTAATATTTGAGGCTATTTTAGTAGTTCCTATTACATTAGCAGTAAGAGTTTTGGTATCAATAATATCTTCATTAAGGGAGAACATGCTTTCTCCTCCTGTATTTGTATTTATCTGATAGAGCTTATCCCAATTAAGTTGTTTATTGGCTTTGAAATAGTCTATTTGCCTTGCTGCTTTATCCCATGCAAAAGGATCTCCTTCGCCTGTGGATGCATCATACATATTATAATAATAGGTAGGCATATTAGTGTAATAGGAAGGGTCAGGGTTTTGTGATTTTACGTATTGAATACGAGTATCTCCTACTTGTCCAAACTGATAACCTAAGTGGGCGGTAATTTTGGTGTCTCCTTTATGGTAAGTATTAGAAAGAACAAAAAGAGGTTCTGCAATGCGTTTCATTTTGGAATTACGAACATAGTCTCCTTGCATACCCCAATTAGGATTGTAGTTTCTCCCTCCTAAGGAAATAGTCTCTTGGGTAAGAGGAGCTGATTTTCCACGATTGTTATAGGAGTAAATTCCCATAAGATTAGTGGAGAAGTAAGGACTTGCCTTGTATTCCACTGCAGCAGAAACTCCATAGGACTGATATACCATCCCTTCTATGGAAGGGATGAGCCATGTTTTCCCATTTCCTCCACGATAGGATGCAGATACCATATATCCCCAATTGCTAGGAGTAATCCCTGAATTATAAGTAACCATCGCACGTCCAAAGTAGTTTCGGTTGGTAGTAGTCCCTGAAATACGGAGTCCATTACGAAGCTCAGAAGGGGCAATAGTAATAGAATTACTACCAAAGACTCCCCCAAAGTCATTCTCTGAGGCACCTACCCCAGTAACAATTACTTGACTACGAGTAGCATCATTCAACCCTCCCCAGTTGCTCCATTGAGGGCGACCAGTCTCTACTTTGTTCATATTTACTCCGTTGACAAGTACCGTTGCGGTGCTACTTTGGTAACCGCGAGGTCGGTAGAATACAGGACTGAAATCAAAGGAAGAACGACGAAAATATAAGTCCTGAGAGGATTGTAGGAATCCAGAAATCATTTCTGGACTGCCTTCTTCATCATCCAGTTCTTCATCAGCTATACTAATAGTGGTACCCACTTGTTCTTCAGTGGAGACATTCTCTCTTTGTAGAACAACAGCAGGCAATGAGGTGGGTGCCTGTAAGTCCACTCGTACTTTCTGAAGTTGATATCCATTAGCATGGATACGCAGGATGTAATTTCCCTGTGGAAGGGATAACTCAAAAACTCCTTTTGAGTTCGTTTGTGTGCTCTGCTCCTGTCCTTCTATGGAAACAGTAGCCTCAGATAATGGAGCTTTTCCATCACTGACTTCTCCCTTAAGTGTAATGTTCTGTGCAAGAACAGTCGCACTTCCTAAAAGGAGAAAAAAAGAAAAAATCAAAGATTTCATTGTGCTTTTTTAAAATGAGTTTTGTTTAAAGTATATAAAATTTCCTTCTGCAAATTTACTCTTTTTTTTCTAAAAAAATACTTTTCAAATGTTAAAAAATGAAAGGAAAAAGTTTCTTCTTATAAGAGAGATTTTTATCAATAGGGAGCCTTGATATATCTTTCTAGAAAATTCTTTTGAAGGAGATGGATATATAAATTATAATTAAAAAAATAATGTATATTTGCAAAATAAAAACAGCAATCTTAAGAATCTCTCTTAAATTATGTATAAGGAAGATCTGTATATTACTGTATTGTTAACTATAATAATTCTGTATAATGAGTACAATAGTAATACTTAGAACCCCTCACCTTTTACTCCGTCCTTGGGAAGTTTCCGATGCCGAAGCACTATATACACAAGCACACAACCCTATTATAGGCAAGATGTGCGGTTGGCAGCCTCATAAAAGTGTAACAGAGAGCCGAGAGATTATTGAAATTGTACTTCGCAAGTCTCATTCTTTCGCTATTTGTTTGCCTAACAATACTCCTATAGGAAGTATTGGATTGAATTTGCAAGGAGAAAGCAACCTTCCTGTGGGCGAAAATGAAGCTGAAATAGGCTATTGGCTGGGAGAAGACTTTTGGGGCAGGGGTTATATGACAGAAGTCTCACTATGCATCATACAATATGCCTTTGATAACTTACACCTTACCCAGCTGTGGGCAAGCGTATACAAGGAAAATATTGCCTCACAGCGGGTACTTGAAAAATGTGGTTTTCGCTATCATCATCTCCTTGAAGATTTCTTGTTTCCGCTTATAGGGGAACGACATACGATTTTGGTGTATACATTAAATAAAGAAAAATGAAGATGAATACTCAAGAGATTGACGCTAAAAGTCTGCAAAATGCCTATCGCCTTTTTAGGTATAGAACAATCTTATTATGAGAGTCATTAATCATTGAACATTAACCATTAACCACTCACATTATGTACTCTGTAAATACTTGGCATAAAAAATTTAATTTTGTAATCATTCCTGAAGAGTTTGAAGCTATATTCAGTAGAGAAGATTATGAGTTTGTAACTAACAATATGCGAGTTGATATGGATTATATCAGCACAGAAAAGCAGGAAATTTTTACTGCTTATCAGCAATATTATGAAAAAATACTGCTTCGTGAGGAAAAGTATAATCACAAAATCCTGTGCCCTTTTGAAAATAAGATGCGTCAAAGTATGATTGACCAAACTCAGAAACTTATTTTCCCTGAGGTAATACTCAATGGCAAGGTGTCCGATAAGTATAAGTTGGTGCGCTCAAAAGAACCTTTTATGAATATTGACCCATTTCATCTTCTCTACATAAAGGAAAAAAAATTGCTCTCTACCATCTATTTCGAACCTGAAAGTACGTTTGGGTTGAGGCTTACTTATCCTAAAACCATTAGTCTTGCGGATAAAAATAATAACCTAAGAGGTAATTACGATACAGAAAAATATCCTATATGTGTGATTTTTAACGATATAGTAAATCGGATTAAGAAAATTAGTCATAAAGCAAAGATGGTCAAAAGAGAGCAGTTACTCAAACCTGATTTCTGGATTTCTGACAAGGCAAAGGAGCAAGTAGGAAAGAACTATTATTTACAGCAAATGGGATTGGTGTTTGTTTAAAAATATAGAACAATATAAAAAGGAGAAAAACATAAAAAATGAAAAAAATTGTATTGACTCTATTTTCTTTAGTCGCAATAGCCTGCCAAGAAAAGAAAACTCCTACTACAGCAGCGATAAATACCTCACAAGTGGCTGAGGAAAAAGCCACATCAACGCTGACCTACTCTAATTTGGTAGATACTGCTACTCAAGACGAGGTACAAAAAGCCCTTACAGCAGCAGGGATAGCTGAGCAAAATATAACTTCTTTTTTGGAACAAGTAAATCTTTTCAACCAAACAATAGGTGATAAAGCAGGTTTAGTATCCAAAGGTTTTGTTACTATTGATAGCTTACTTCCTAAGTATGACGAGGTAGCTATACAAACCGACTGGACGACCAAATACCCTACTTTTCAGGGGTATAACTGCCGCTTGACTTCCTTTACGCTCTTGCGTGATTTGATCGCCTTTCCCGATAAAAAATTTGCTAATAAAGGAGGGGACGAAGTACTCTTTATAGACCGAGAGTCTTTACGTAATGCTCCTAAGAAGCTTTTTACCACAAAAGAGGAAAATGATTTCTTTGCCCTCTTTACCGAAGTGCCTACTGCCAATACCAAGGATATCAATGCTCATTTGCAAGCCATGCAACGTGCTTGGAAAGAGCGTGGTATCTCTTTCCACTATAAGGGCGACCCTACCAAGGCATCACTTATCTCAGTGGTATTTCACTCTCAAATCACCCCAGAGGAGAATATGCTCTTTGTTGGTCATGTGGGGGTATTGGTGCCTTTTGAGAGCAAACTCCTTTTTGTAGAAAAACTCGCCTTCCAAGAGCCCTATCAGGTGATTATCTTTGCCAATCGTACTGAACTAAGCGATTACCTGATGAACCGCTATGATGTGGAATGGGAGCAGCCCAATGCTATTCCCTTTATCATGGAGAACGATACGTTAATGGATGGCTATCGTCCTAATCCGTATAAGGGAATAGGTAGATAGAAGAAAAGAGGCTGTCCAAAGATTTTTCGGATAGCCTCTTTAATACAAACATCACTATACTAAAGTTTTAGATAGCTTCTTAGAGCTTCTATATAACTTTCAAAGGCAAGAAGTCCTTTATGAGTAAGGGTGACTTCTGTATTGGGATAATTCTCCTTGAAAGACTTGTTAATAGTAACATATCCTGCAGCTTCTAATTTTTGGATTTGAACAGAGATGTTTCCAGAGGTAGCTTGAGTTACCTCCTTAATATGAGTAAAATCTACCTTTTCCTCAGAGATAAGTAAGGACATGATGGCAAGTCTTAATTGGGAATGTAATAAAGGATCTAAATCACTGAACATTTCTTTGCCTTTTATAGTCAGAATAAAACCTAATGCCGGGGACAAGGAATAGTAAGCATGCCAGTATGGAAGAGAGTAAAGGTAGCGTATACTTCTCATAATGGACAAATAGAGTACTATAAATAAGAACAATACCTATCAAAGAACTTACTATCCAAATGGAAATTCTTAAGTGTAAAGCAATTGCCAGAGCGACAAAGGAGAAGGGTAGATAAATTATCAATATGGCAATACGATAATCCTCCCAACTCGTATAAGGAATAAAGAAACAAATAGTTGCACCTAATCCTGATACCAACCAAAGCCAATCTAAACTATCAGAAATTTTCTTCTCTTTTCTACTTTTTATGCCTTCTTTCATTTTTGTAAAGAAGGAAAAGACAAAACCTAAAGGCATAAGTATTACCCATCCCATCCATGAATAATTTGGATAGTAATTCAAGGTAAGCATAGCAAATTGTAGTACCCCAGCTGCTATGATTAATACACTCCAAAAGATTAGAAAGAAACCATTTTCCTCATACTTTTGCTTTCTTTGTTCTATGATAGCTTGGATGAGTTTTAAGCTATCAGAAGGCTGTAGTTCCATGATTAAAAATTTAAATATTAAATACATTGCAAACGTAAATAAGTTTATTATATAAACCAAATTTTTTGTAAAATAGTTATTAACAGGATAACTATTTCATTTTGATTATATTAGTAATTATTTTCCCATTTTTCCTCTTTCAAATTGATTTGTCGTTTAAAGGAACGTATGATTTGTTCATTTAGTTGAGGGTTTTTATTGAGTTGAGCGAGGTATTCTCGCTGATAGTGTAGGATTGCAATATATTTTTTACGTACTTCAGCGGTAGTGCTACATTTAGGGGTATCCAGCTGGAATTGCCATATATCTTTCTGGTTCTGGAGTAAGAAGCTATTGGTAATACCTTCTCTGTAATGTGTTTACATATATTCCAATGCTATACGTGCAAGTTCTTTACGGATAAATGTCTTAGCTTCTGTATTAGGGAGATGTTCATTATAGTTAGGGAAGGTTATTTGCTTGATGAGAAAAGGCAGGGTGAGTCCCTGTACTATAAGAGTTACCAGTATTACAATAAAAGTCATATATAATACAAGGTTACGATGAGGAAAGGAGAGAGCTACTGCCAAGGAAAGTACTCCGCACATACCAGCCCAACCAAGAATAAGAGGGATGCCTACATTGTTATACTTACGTCCATCAGCTACTTTAATGAAATGTTTTATTATCTGGGTAATTACTACTGCACTATAAGCGCAGAGAATATGTATTCCGATAAGCACTCCTGCCATGAGTACTCCGTAGTAGGTAGCCGTACTTAGAGCGATTCCTTCTTCCTCAATACTTGAAAGGATTTGAGGAAGGCTAAGCCCTATGAGTGAGAAAGCTAAACCATTAAGGATAAAAATGATATTATCCCATATAGCGATTGCTTTATTGCGTAAGGAAGAACCATATTAGCGACCCATGCTATCACTGCTGCTGTGATAAATACTACAATAAAGAAAAAACTAAAAATAATACGACGCCATTTCCATAGTTCCTTTAATGATAGTGCCCATGTATCAGCATAGAGCAAAGGAGAAAGGAAGATAAGAAGTACCCAGTTCGGATCTATTACAATAGTGGGAAGTTCAGGACTGAAACTCAAAGCCAAACCACCCAATACTAACAGTATGGGATAAGCAACTTTTATACGATTAGCAAGCATTGTAAGTCCTACAATAACAGTAAGAATGTTAATAAATAAGGAAAAGATACCACCATGATGCCGTCTTATTTTCTTGAAGGGTAAAAATAATAAAAAATACATATTTGATAAAATGGAAAATGAAAATTCTCTAGAACTTAGAGGATAAAAAATAATGGCATTTCCTCTTAAAGAGAATAAAATATCATTAGAAGTTAATAAGTAAATTTACTTTATACCCTATTTTTTTAATAACATGGAATTAATTGAAATATTTTATTAAAAGAAAAACCACAATATTTTTATGATTTGTACATATATTTAACAGTTAGTGGTTATTTTTAAAGAGAATTACATTTGTTTTCTGCGGAAACAAAATTGTATTGTTTTGTGGAAAAAAAGATAGAAAAGAAAGAGGTTGTATAAGAAAAAAAACGTAACTTAGCGCCACTTTTTAGATAATATAAAAATCATTTATATATGAAGGAGTTTAGAATAGAATCCGATCTTTTGGGAGAATTACAAGTTCCCAAAGAAGCTTACTATGGAGTGCAAACACAGCGCGCCTTAGAAAACTTTCACATTTCAGGAAGTAAAATGAGTGACTATCCTGAATTTATTCGTGCTTTTGCTTATGTAAAATTAGCCGCAGCTCAAGCTAATGCAGCTTTAGGAGTACTTCCTAAAGAGATCGGGGCTGCTATAGAAAAAGCCAGTCATGAGGTAATTGAAGGTAGGTTCAATGATCAATTCCCCGTAGATATGTTCCAAGGAGGAGCAGGTACTTCAGTGAATATGAATACCAATGAAGTAATAGCTAATCGCGCTTTGGAAATTTTAGGATATGAAAAAGGAGATTATGTACATTGTTATCCTAATGACCATGTGAATTGTTCTCAATCCACCAATGACTCTTATCCAACAGCTATTAAGTTAGCCGTGTTCAATATGAACAAGATATTGGTAAAACATGCACAAGAACTTGCTAAGGCTTTCCGTGCTAAAGGAAAGGAATTTGCAAGTGTAATCAAGATGGGACGTACTCAATTGCAAGATGCCGTTCCTATGACTCTTGGTCAGGAGTTTGAAGCTTATGCAGCGAGCCTTGAAGCTGAAATTGCTACCTTGAACAAAACAGCCCAATCCTTATTAGAAATTAATATGGGAGGTACTGCAATAGGTACTGGGCTTAATGCTCCTCATGGCTATGCAAAACTTTGTACTGAAAACTTAGCTAAAGCTACAGGAGATGCTTTTGTCCTATCTCACGACCTTATAGAAGCAACTCCTGATACAAGTGCTTATGTGTTCTATTCTTCAGGATTAAAGAAATTTGCTGTAAAACTTTCTAAGATTTGTAATGACTTGCGCTTACTTGCCTCCGGACCTCGTGCAGGATTAAGTGAAATTAATCTTCCTCCTATGCAACCAGGTTCTTCCATTATGCCAGGAAAAGTAAACCCTGTAATTCCTGAAGTAGTGAACCAAGTTTGCTTTAAAGTAATTGGTAATGATCTTACTGTTACCTTTGCTGCTGAAGCAGGACAGTTAGAATTGAATGTAATGGAACCTGTTATTTGCCAAGCAATTATGGAGTCCATAACTCTTTTCCAAAACGCTTTAGATACACTTAAAGACAAATGTGTGGTCGGTATTACTGCTAATAAGGAAGTATGCCTTAATATGGTAAAGAATAGCATAGGAATTGTAACTGCACTTAACCCTCATATAGGATACAAGAATAGTACTAAGATTGCTAAAGAAGCACTTCAAACAGGAAAAGCAGTGTATGACTTAGTACTTGATCATGGATTGCTCTCCAAAGAAAAATTGGATGAAATCCTTGATCCTAAGAATATGATTGTTGCTAAGTAGATTTGAATACATAGCTTATATAGCAAAAACTTTGTGAGGATTTCCTTACAAAGTTTTTTGTTTTTATATAGAAATATTTTTGTACATTTGCCCAAGAAAAACTATAAAAGTAGCAATAGTGGTAGGAGGATGCTTCTGGTGTATGAAGGCTATCTATAAATGATTAAGCGGAATCAGTCAGCTATTTTTTACCTGAATGAAGAGCAACATAGAATAACAGAATATTCTAAGAGGGGCTCTTAGGAATCATCATTATGGGGAGCTGAATATGAAATAGAGACCCTTCCTGTTACAAAGTCTATCCTGCACAGGAAAATTATCATCAAAATTATTATGAGAATAATACCGATAGAGTCTATTGTGTTTTCACTATAGTGTTGGAAATTAATAAAATACAAGATCTTTTTACAAATAGAAAACCTAAATATAAAAAATTAGAACATGAAGACAGAACTTAAAAAACTTTATGAAGGGAGTCTCCCTGCAGTAACTTTGCTTAAGGGAGCTTTAGAACAAGAACATATCACCCCTATTATTAAAGATCCTATGGCTTCGGCTACTATTGCAGGATATGGAGCTTTAGGTACTGATCAGCAGGTGTTTGTCTTTGAAGATCAATGGGAAGAAGCTAATAAAATCCTTGAACAGCTTAACATAGAGAAAGAAGGATGATAAAACTTATTGTTTCTGATATGGATGGGACGCTTCTGAATAAAAATCATGAGCTTCCCAAGGAGTTTATGCAGGTATTTGATCTGTTGCAAGAACGAAAAATATATTTTTGTGTAGCTAGTGGTCGTCAGTACTTGAGCCTGTTATACTATTTTGAACCTATTAAGAATCAAATAGGATTTATTTCTGAGAATGGGGCTTTTGTACAAATAAATGGAAAAGTAGTCTATGAAAGTTCTATAATTCCCTATCATATCAATCAGGTATTAGCTCTTTGGGAAAAGTTTCCTCAGTTAGCTATAGGTTTGTGTGGTAAGGAGGCAACTTACTTATTACCTACAACGCCTTATGCGGAAGAGCAAGTGAATATCTATCATACTAAGGTTGTGAATATTAAGGATTTTTCTCAAATAGAGGATACTATTTTTCAAATGACTTTATTTGATCCAATAGGAGCTAAAAATCATTCTTTCCCAACTTTCTCTAAACTTTCTCAAGAAGGACTAAAAGTAACACTTTCAGGGGTAAATTGGATAGATATTACAAATGAAGGCGTTAATAAAGGTATAGCTGTTAATGCTTTACAAAAAGAATTGACCATATCTCCAGAGCAAACAATGGTCTTTGGCGACTATATGAATGATTTAGAAATGCTTAGAAGAGCTACTTATAGCTATGCCATGAAGAATGCTGAACCTGAAGTTAAAGAAGTTGCCTCTTATGTAACAGAGGAAGATAATGACAATAATGGGGTGTTAAAAACTATAATAGAAAAGTTAAAAATATCTCTTGTTTCTTAATTGAATAAGATTAATAATTTTATTCAATAGACTATTTCTGCTAATAAATTTTATTTTCCAAATAAAATTAAGAGATTAACTAAACTTTAATCAGAGATATTGACTTTTTATAGATAAAGCGTACTTTTGCCTCGTGGAATTTTAAGCACTCTTTCCTTTTTTAAAAGAAAGAGATAAGTCTTAAAGAAAAAACAGAAAATGCTTAGAGACAAAAAAACGTATCTTAATCTGGTGAGAGATTTACTCTTTTCACTGGGAATAACTGCTTTAATTACTATTTTATTAACTCCTACTTTAGGCACAAGAGATGATTTGCATGCAAGCCTAAGAGTAGATACTCCAAAACAAGTAGGGGTATATCAGAACTTCATTAATTTAGCCAATACTTCTGTCCTTATTAATGATAACAATGATTTTGTCGGTTTCAAAGAAAAGATGGGATACCGAGAGTCACGTAATAACTACTTTATTACCAATCCTTATGGACATATAGGGAAATACCAATTTGGGAAATCAGCTTTAAAATTTTATGGTATTTCTGAAGCAGATTTCTTAAAGAATCCCTCTTTGCAAGAAGATGTATTCTATATGAGTCTGGCTCATAACAAATGGAAACTACAACATGAAATTAATACTTTTGCTGGGAAGAAAGTAGCAGGTGTATTCATCACAGAATCAGGTATCTTAGCAGCAGCTCATTTAGTAGGTGCCAATAGTGTGAAATCTTTCTTCAAGTCCAAAGGAAAGAATTCGTTTGCTGATGCTAATGGAACTTCTATCACTAACTATATGAAAAGTTTCCAGAATTTTGATCTCTCTTCCATTAAAGCTAATAAGTTTGAAGGACAGCGGATTACTACATAAAATATTTCAAACAATATTATTTTCATAGATTATTATTTAATAGGACTATTTAAGATTCTATGGGCTCTCTTCTGGTTATTATTAATATTGGAGCTGTGTAGTTATAGAGAATCTCTATTGAGATTTAGATATTCCTTTCTTTTAATAAGATAAGAACTTCCCTTGAATAATTATGAGGGAGGTTTTTTTATTTAAGTAAATTATTTGGAATTATGTAAATATATTGTAATTTTGCACTTCATTTAGAAATTATTGGTAAAGATGAAAAGGAGTAGAATATACCTATTATATATAATGTTATTTTCTTTGATCATTCTCTCAGCTTGTGAGAGGGATGGCTCGCAGAATAATGAAATACCTCCTAAAAAAGAAATAAAGAAAATTACAGGTACATTTGTTGATTTTTGGTCAAAAGGAGATTGGACAACAGCTCAATGGGAAGAGCATTTTGAGGAAATGAGGGAAATGGGAATCACCACAGCGATAATACAATTTGTAGCTTTTAAGAATAGCAGTAATAATATTACTTGGTTCAATTCAGCAAATACTTTTGCTCAGAATAAGAAGAGTAATTCTCTTACTTACCTAATGGAAGCTGCTCAAAAAAAGCAGATAGATGTATATATAGGATTGTATTTTGATGATACTTATTGGAATCACCAGACAGATGTAGAATGGTTAAAACAACAAGCAGATAATTGTATTTTCATTGCAGAGGAAATAAATACACTATTCAATAGTAATACAGCTTTTAAAGGTTGGTATATTCCTCATGAACCTGAACCAAATGCTTATAATACAGTTGAAAAAGTAAAGTTATTTAAGGATTATTTTGTGAACCGAATTTCGGATAGGTTACATCAAATAAATAATAAGCCTGTTTCTATTGCTGCCTTTTGGAATAGCAAACTCTCTTCTCCAAATGATTTGCAACACTTTATGAGGGAACTTAGCAAGAGTAACTTACAAATTATTATGTTACAAGACGGAGTAGGGGTGGAGCATGTAACCCTTGATAAGCTCGCAATATATTATCAAAGTGCTGAAAAGGGGCTTTATGGAAAAGATTCCTCTTATAAGGGAGAATTTTGGGCTGATATAGAGACTTTTAAGTACCCTCGTGATGAAAGAGGGCTCACTCCACCAGCCGATTTTGATCGTATCTTCCAACAGATTTCAATAGCTTTTAATACGACTAAGTTAAAAAAAGTAGTCTCTTTTCAGTATTATAATGATATGAGTCCTAAAGGGAGTTTTAAGAATAGTGCTACTAAATTAAGACAAAAATATTATGATTATATTCATAATCTTCTGTAAAAAATATATTTTTTAGGATTTATTTTTAGATATTAGAATAGAAAATTGTTGATAACAGAGAAATATAAATTCCTATTTACATGTTAGGTAATAAGTTAAATAAAAAAATGGTTAATAAGTTTTTATGAAAAAAAATAAAAATATTTCTTTTTTTATTTGTTTCTAAAAATATTTTTATATCTTTGCCCCGAATAAATAGTTAGACGTATGAGTACACCAGTTGATAAAGAAGTTGCTTGGGATAAAACCAAGACTATTATGAGTAAGACCGATGCGAAAGGTACTATAGAGTATGTAAATCAAGTATTTGTAGACGTATGTGGTTATTCAGAAGCAGAATTGGTAGGTAAGCCACATAGTATAATTCGTCATCCAGATATGCCCAAAACTATCTTCAAAATTCTTTGGGATAATATTCAGAAAGGAATTAATTTTCATGCAATTGTTAAAAATATGGCAAAATCAGGAGAATATTATTGGGTAATTACTGATTTTGATATTATTCGAGATCCTAGCGGGCAAATTATTAATTATATGGCGAGAAGAACCTCTGTTCCTTCCCAGACAATAGAAAAATATATAGCTCCTTTGTATCAAAAAATATTACAAGTAGAGCAAGCAGGAGGTATTGAAGCTGGTGAAAAATATTTTGGACAATTCCTCAATGAACAAGGAAAAGATTACATTACTTATATAGAGGATGTGATTTTGGAATTTAGATAGAAAGATAATTAAAAAATCATTTGTATATAACTTAATCGTGAAAAATTAAACATCTCAGAGAGTGTCAAATGTATAAAACCTTGGTGTGAGTTTTTATTTTCTTATAATTCCTATTAGGCTTGTTAAAAAAAGTGAAATTTAGGATTAACAAAAAAAGTGTTAATAACTTTTTTAAAGAAAATATATCCTTAGATGCCTTTATAAGAAACTGGAAATAAGGGCATTATCAGTTATTTGTTTTTAGGAAAATTTACAGGAAAGGATAAAAAGTAAAATTATTTTTATAAAATTGCACTGGATAAATAAAAAGTAAGTACATTTGACCCCTGAAAATAATATTGTAGATTATGATATTGAAACTTAAAAAAGCAGTACTTGTTGTAATAGGTTATCTATTGGTGGCCTGTGGTGGAGGTAGTGACCGAGGAGAACTTGTAGGAGTGAAAGGAGGACATTGGAAGCAGCCAAAACCTTATGGAATGGCTTTGGTTCCGGGAGGTGCTTTCGTAATGGGAAGTTCTGACTATGATAAGGCTCATACAGAAGATGCTACCACCAAAACTGTAACAGTAAGCCCCTTCTATATGGATGATACTGAAATTACTAATGGAGAGTATCGCCAGTTTGTGAATTGGGTACGTGATTCCATTGTACGTCGTAAGTTAGCTATTATGGCAGAAGAAAGCGGTCAGTCAGCTGGAGGAGAAGGGATAGGTAAATATGCTTTCTTGGATACAGAGCAAGAAAAGCTCAATGCTTATGATAAGTACATGTATGAGAATTATGGCGATAAGGATAATCCTGAAACTCGTAAAATTAATAGAAAGGTTAAGCTTATATGGGATAAGGAAAAATATCCAGATGAACATTATGTAGAGGTAATGGATTCCATGTATGTGCCTATTGAGGAAACTTATAATGGTAGGCGCCCACTGGATGTAGATAAGCTTGTTTTTAAGTATCAGTGGATGGATATTGAAGCAGCAGCTCGTTCTCATAAGAAAGGTCGTAAGGACTTTATAAAGGAAGAAATTGTAAAGATTTATCCAGATACTACAGTATGGATTAAGGACTTTAATTATTCCTATAATGAGCCTATGCACAATGATTATTTTTGGCACTATGCTTATAGTGAATATCCTGTAGTGGGTGTATCCTGGAGACAGGCAAAAGCTTTCTGTGAATGGCGTACACTATATAAGAACTCTTTCCAGAAAGCAAAGAAGAAAAAGGATGTGAATGCATTCCGTTTGCCAACAGAAGCAGAGTGGGAGTTTGCTGCTCGTGGAGGTTTAGAGGGAGCAACTTATCCTTGGGGAGGTCCCTATACTACCGATAGTAAAGCATGCTTTATGGCTAACTTTAAGCCTTCTCGTGGGGACTATGCGGCTGATAATGCCCTCTATACAGTGGAGGCAAAATCCTACCATCCTAATGGGTACAATCTTTATAATATGGCAGGTAACGTTTCTGAATGGACAAATACCTCTTATGATTCTAATTCTTATGAATATATGTCCTCAATGAACCCTAATGTAAATGACCAACAGAATAAGAGAAAGGTAATTCGTGGAGGTTCTTGGAAAGATGTGGCTTTCTATACACAAGTAGCTACTCGTGATTATGAATATCAAGATTCAGCACGTAGCTACATAGGTTTCCGTACAGTACAAAGTTTTATGGGAGTGCAAAGAGTAGATTCCAAAAAAGGAAATCTTACCAATATGAGATAAGAAAAATTAAAAGTTAATAAATAATCGAAGTATAATTAAAAAGTAAAAAAATGGCAAATTCAACAAGGTCATCAAAAAAAATCATAAACATGGTTTATGGACTTGGAGCTTCTGTAGTAATCCTTGGGGCTCTTTTCAAAATTCTTCACTGGGAACTTCCTTTAGGAGGTGTTAAAGTAGGAGGAGGAACTCTCTTGGCAGTAGGGCTTATTACAGAGGCAATTATCTTTGCAATCTCTGCTTTTGAACCTGTAGATGCAGGATATGATTGGTCTTTAGTATTCCCAGAACTTGCAGGTGGAGAACCTAAACAACTTAATTTTAATGGTGCACCACAGTTGGGAAGTCAAAGAACTGAACAAGAAACACAAATGATAAAAGAATCATTATCTCAAAAATTAGATGATATTCTAAGAGAAGCTCATGTGGATGCTAACTTAATGAACTCATTGGCAGTTAGTATTCGTAATTTTGAAGGAGCAGCTAAGAATATTGGACCTGCAGCTGATGCAGTTGCATCTACTCGTAAATATGGAGAAGAACTTACTACAGCTGCTGTTCAATTAGAGGCTTTGAACTCTCTTTATCGTATCCAATTGGAAAGAACTGAACTTCAAGTAAATGCACAAGAAGGTATGGTGGATAACCTTAATTCATTGAATGCACAAGTTAATTCATTTAAAGAACATTTGAGATCTCTCAACACAGTGTATGGTGGTATGCTTTCTGCAATGGGCAGTGCAAAATAATTCTAAATTAGTTAATAATCATTAAAAAAATTTAGAAATGGCAGCAGCGAATTCACCACGACAGAAGATGATTAACCTGATGTATCTGGTTTTCATCGCGATGATGGCTCTCAATATGGGGAAAGAAGTGTTAAGTGCTTTTGGACTTATGAATGAAAAGTTACAAGCCGCAAACCAACGCTATGAATCCACTAATGAAGCCGCTTTCGCAGAGTTAGAGAGAAAGGAACAAGAAAAACCCGACGAGTATAAGGAAGCCTTAGAGAAATCACGTAGGGTGAGGGAACTATCTAATGAATATTATGCTTATTTGGGCGAGCTCAAGGAAAAAGTGATGTCCCAAACAGTCAATAAAACAGATTACCAAATAATGGATCAATCTGACTTCTTAGATGGCATGTTCTTTAAGACAGAAGGATTAAAACCTGAAGGACAAAAATTCTTAGATAATATTAATAATTATCGCAATGAATTGGTGAGCCTATTGGGGTCAAAAGATGATGAGCTTAAGGCTATCATTGAAGAACGTTTTAGTACAGGTACTAATAATAGAGTAAAGAATCGTGACGGAAATGAACTTGGTTGGGTACAGTATAACTATGAAGGATTCCCATATATTGCAGCCGTTACAAAGTTCTCTCAAATTCAATCCGACGTTCGCCAAACAGAGCAAGATTTCTATAAGGCAATGTTAGGAGAAAAAATGAAGGATGAACTTTCCATGAAACACTATACTACCCTGTTAGAACAATCAAGAGGGGCTTACTATACCAATCAAGAGTTTGACGGAGCTATCGTTCTAGGACGTAAGGATAATTCCACCAAACCTAAGAAAGTAGAACTTACTTTGGATGGACGACCTCTTTCAGATTCTCAAGTAGAGGTAGTTGAAGGAAAGATAAAATTGAAAGTAAGTACAGGAAATATAGGAGAGCACAAAATAGCAGGTACTCTTTACTATGAACAAGATGGTGTAGAAACTCCTGTGGAAGTGTCTCAGACATTCACGACTATTCCAAGACCTAATGAAGCAGTAATTTCTGCAGATAAGATGAACGTGGTATACCGAGGTGTAGTGAACCCAATGACCATCTCAATGCCAGGTGTTCCAGATAGTCAAGTAACAGCTTCAGCTCCAGGACTCTCTCGTAAAAGCGGACCTAATTATATTATGAAACCAAATGCAGGTTCTGCAGAAGTTAATATTGTAGTTACAGGTACTTTTGATGGACAAAAGTTTTCTTCCTCTAAGAAATTCCGTGTGAAAGATATTCCTAAACCTGAAGGAGCTATATTGCGTACTACAGGAGCTGTTAAGTTAGGAAAATCTAATGTATTGGCTGGAGAACTTACAGTAATGTTCAATGATTTTGATTTTGACCTTACTACAAGAGTGAATTCATTCCGTATTTTGGTACCTGGACAGCCTAGTGTAGTGGTACAAGGAAATAGAGTAAGTGCTAGTGCAGCAGCAGCAGCGGCTGTTAATAGAGCAAAGAAAGGAGATATCATTCAGATTTCTGAAATTCGTTACTCTGTATCTGGATATAGTGGAACACCTAAACCTGCTACACCTGTATCTATTGAAATATTGTAATAAATTAAACGATTATGAAACAAGCACTAAAAAAAGTCCTTGCGCTATCTTTTGTGTGGATAGTATCCTCAACTACTTTTGCACAGGTGAACATTCTAAATGCAAAGGTACCTTCTGAGATAGGTGCGAAAACCGCAGCTCAACAGGAATCAGATAATGATGTTCCTCTTCCTTATGGATATGTAGATGATCGAGATATTATGTGGTCTACTACTACATGGGAACTCGTTGACTTGGAAGAAAGAGCCAATTTCCCACTGCTATTCCCTATTGATACGATGGAAATTGGTGCAGATCGTCGCTCCTTATATGATGTACTTCTTAGAGCGATGAAAGAAAAAAGACTTACAGAAACTTATGTAGATTCTTATTTTACTGAAAAAAGAAGCTACGATGACCTTAAGTATAGTCTTTCTAAAGCAGATACATTGGATGCTGGGTATGAGATCCTTAATCAAGGAAAACCCTTACCTCCCGAATACATTGTACGTACCGACCTTACCTCAAGAGACATTGTACAGTACCGTATCAAAGGCTTATGGTACTTTGATAAGCGTCAAGGAGAACTCAAATATCGCTTACTTGGAATTGCTCCAGTAGCTCCTGATGTAAGTGTTTTGGGAACTGATGATGCACAATCCAACTTAGTGGAACTTTTCTGGGTATGGTATCCTTCTGCAAGAAATATTTTGCATAATGCAAGGGTATTTAACCAGTTGAATTCTGCAAATCGTATCTCCTTTGACCACTTGCTTAATGCACGGCGTTTTGTAGGGGTTATCTATAAGGAAGATAACGTGTATGGAGATAGGGAAATTAAGAAATATCTTCCTGATAATGCTTTATACCAACTCTTAGAAGCAGAGCGTATTAAGGAGCGTATCCGCGATAGAGAACAGGATATGTGGGTTTATTAATATAATAAAGAGGCTGTCTGATAAGGACAGTCTCTTTTTCATTGTATGGAAAAACTTATCACCTATATAGAAAAAGTAATACCGCAAGTACCCATAGATGTTGGGGTAATCTCAAAAGTTTTTCAAAAAGAAAATCTTGCTAAAGATACTTTATTGCTGGATTGGGGACAAGTATGTCAGCATTATTATTTCATAAATAAGGGTACACTTAGGATATTCTTTTATGAGGAAGGAGAGGAGTTCACCAGTTGGATAGCTTTTGAAGATTACTTTTTTACTGAGTTTAATAGCTATATGACTCATTTGCCCTCTCGTTATATTATTGTAGCTCTCGAAGATACAGAGGTGTTAAAAATACATGAGCAAAGGATGAATGAATTGCTTCAGAACTGCTCTTGGTGGCAACAGTTCTTCTTGCTAAATCAACAGCAAATCATATTACAGCTAATGAAAACGATTGAGCTTTTTCAAACTCAACCAGCTAAAAACCGCTATGAAGCCTTATTCAGTTTCCCTGCTTTTATACAAAAGGTTAAGCAGAAGGACCTTGCTACAATGTTAGGAATGACCAAATACTCTATCAGCCGCCTTAAATCTTTTAAATAAGAAAATGAAGTTGCCAAAAAGCAACTTTTTTTTGTGTCATATATACTAATTTTGTATTCGTAAAGATAATACGAATATGAATCAAGAAGAACAATATCGTTTTAGACCACTGGATGCTTATCAGTGGATAAAGGACAAAGCGTTGGTATATATAAGGACAAAGCAATGGATAGATGCTTCACAGTTTGAAGAGTTCTTAATTGTATTTGAAAGTAATTTTGTTGTCTCTTTGGAGAAAGTAGCTCCTCTTATTTGTAATGAATTAGACAAAGGAAATGTACAATTTGCAGTTTTGACAGTAGCCTTATATGAGGCTTTTATAGAATTCCATTACTCCGAAAAGGAAGCCTTTCACTATGTGTGTATTGCTGTAAATGAACCAATTGCTCCTTTTATGGAACAGAACACAGAAGCCTTTTTAACAGCCTCTGAGGATCCTTTTGAAACTATTGTTCAAATATCCAAAACACGAGAACAAAACTATTTTGGTAAGAGTTTCACCTTTGTACACCGTATAGATGATGCTTTCGGTTATGTCTTACAAATTAAGAGTTGTCTATTTCATGAAGTATTGAAAGTTCTTGGATATCCTTTTTTGCAATCGATCATCTGTCAGATAGATTGTGGTTGGATAAAAGGTATTAAGTCCGATAAACATGGTTTACAATTTGTACGTCCCACTACCTTTGCTACAGGGACTACTTGTCAAATGTGGTTTATAAAAAAGGAGCCCACTCCAAAAATAGCTAAAAATATTGATGATTTAATGTAATTTTGATTTATAAATAAGCTCTGTATTGTTATGAAAAACTTTTAAAAAGGTCTTCTATTTTGAAAACTATTTTGTATCTTTGTCATATACTATGAGAAGTATCCTTTTATGAAAAAAATAATTTTCTTTTTTTTGTATTCCTTTTTATCAATTATTACAAAAGCTTTTTCACAGGATATTTATATTGATAATCTTGTATCTATTTTACAAGAATTACGAGAAGCTACTACAAAGCATACTGATTTATGGGACAAAGAACTCTATGGAGGACTTCTTTTTGTTGATCCCAAAACACGTATAGTATATGCCAATGAACCGGACAAAGAAAGATGTCTCCAACCAACGAAGGGACTGTATATAGGCACACTCCCTACTGAAATTAATATAGCTAATACCGCTATGAAATGGGGTGGTAAAGAATGGGCAATGGTAATGCTTCCCTTACCTGATAAAAAGGAAGAACGAATTACGTTATTAGCTCATGAATTATTTCATAGGCTACAACCTCAATTACATTTCATCAATGAAGAAAGGGATAATGCTCACCTTGATACGCAAGAGGGAAGAATCTATCTAAGGTTGGAACTGGAAGCTCTTAAGAAAGCTCTTTTTGCTAAAACACTTAAGGAGCAAAGGAAGCATCTTATGCATGCACTTGCCTTTCGGACTTATAGGTATCAACTTTTTCCAAAAGCAGTTGAGGATGAAAATGTCATGGAAAAGAATGAAGGATTGGCAGAATATACAGGACTTACAGTTGCTGGATTTCAGAATAACCCATCAGTAGGGAATTATTTTAAGGTACGAATTGAAAATTTTGAAAAAAATCCTACCTTTGTTCGCTCATTTGCTTATACTACGATCCCTATATACGGCTATTTTGCCTTCAAAGAAAAGAAATATTGGAATAAGGATATTACTAATGAAACCAATCTTACAGATTACTTCATTAAGTTTTTTAATATTACTCTACCGGAAAACTTCTCTAAATTCCTAAATAAATGGGTTAATATTTATAATGGAGTCAAGATTACTGAACAGGAAAAAATAAGGGAACAGCAACGGCAGCAACTTCTTACACACTACCGTGCAAAACTCATTGACCGTCCACATCTGAGAATTACTTTTCAAAAAATGAAACTCTCCTTTGATCCTCGTAATGTAATTCCTTTAGAAGGGGCAGGAACGGTTTACCCTCAGATTCGAATTACAGATGTATGGGGTGTCCTTTCTGTTACAGGGGGAGCCCTTATTAGCTCTGACTGGAGAACAGTCACAGTGGAGGCTCCTATCGAAATCAATGGGAACCGTGCGCAAAGTAAGAGTTGGAACTTGATATTAGAAAAAGGCTATACAATTGTAGAACAAGAAGGAAATTACATAGTATGTCCTCAGTAAAGCGGTAATTAGTGAAGAGTATAGGCTAACGAAGATTCTTCAATATTGCATTGATATTTAATGGTATGCTTAATAAACTTGTTTAAACTTTTTTCAAGCTCTTATTCATGTCCCACTAATAAATGACCAACTGTTTCAAATGTAATGAAAGTACAGTTTGGAAATCTGAAAATTACATCTTTCATTCTTTCATAAGAGGCTATTTTATCATCCATGGCGTAAAAAATAAGAAGAGGGAACTTAATTATTCAAATAGGATAATTGTTAAAATTTCTTAACATGTCTGGATTTATCCGAGAACTGTCATTTATAATTTCTTGTTTTCTTTGTTCAATAGATAACTTAGAATGATGACTTGAGGACACACCTAATATTTGTTTAAAATGCCAAAGATGAACAAAAGAGGGCTTGAGACCAAATGTTTATTTCTTCTATGCTTGATGGATAAAAAAGAAGAGAAATGGATGGTAATTTGAAAAAATAAATGTATTTTTGTTATTGTTACCCATTATTAAGAAATGCCGTTTAATTTTGATTTTCTCAGCCAGTATTTTACCGAAGTACACTTCACTAAGGGAGCACTCTTGACCTGTGCAGGCAAGGTAGAAAACTATTTGTATTACCTTAGCGAAGGGATTGTACGTTTCTTTTATTATAATTCCATGACCGACAAGGAGACTACTGTGGATATATTGTTCCCAGAGACCTTTTGCCTCTCTTATGCCTCTTTTGTCAAGCAAGAACCCTCGTTGCTTTCTATTGAAGCCCTTAAGGATGTTACTGCCTATAAGATAGGACGCGAACACCTTGAGCATCTGATACAGAAACAGGAGTATCTCCAAATAAAAGCCGATATATTAGAACATTTGCTTATTGAGAAAATGCAACGAGAAGCCCAATTTCTGCTACAATCCCCCGAAGAAATCTACCGTACCCTATTGGAGAAAGATCCTAAGCTTATTCAGAATATTCCGCTGAAATATATCGCTTCTTATATAGGCATTACCCCTCAAGCCCTTAGTAGAATACGGAAACGCATTTTCTAAGGAACTTCATTTATTAACCCAAGTTCATTTTTTCTATGGTTTTTCGTCGTTATTTTGCCATGAAAAACAAATACAAATAAAATGAACTTCAAAATGTTATCTATTACTTTTATGATGGCGCTGGTTGCCCTTAAGGGACGCGCTCAAGATTCTGATTTCATGACCCTTATCAAGGCAGCTACTCAGGCGCCTTCAGGTCATAACTCTCAGCCTTGGTGGTTTGAGACTACGACTCATAGCATTGTGATCTCTCCGAATTTGGACAAGGCACTCCCTGCAGTGGATAGCCAGCACCGCGAACTTTTTATTAGCTTGGGTTGTGCCTTAGAGAACCTCTGTACGAAGGCTACCGAACTGCATTACCAGACTGAGGTAATCCTTAGCGAAGAAGGAGTTATCACCGTAGGACTCCATAAGTCCAATACGGTTGTCTCTGACCCTTTAGCAGCTATGATTGACAAACGACAAACTAACCGCTCTGTCTATGAAAACCGACAAATAGACTCTATACTATTGCAAAGACTTATAGAAAGGGTCTATCAAGGACAGGCTTCTACCGAGAGGCAAGTAAAACTCTATACCTTTGCCAAGGATACTCCACCTTTTGAGACCCTCACCCAAGCGGTACTACAAGGCAATACCGTGCAGATGGGAGACCCTGCTTTCAAAAGCGAACTCCTCTCATGGATTCGTTTTAATAAGAAACACGCTGAGAGTACCCATGATGGGCTGAGCTATGCAGTATTGGGGGCACCTAACCTACCTCGTTGGGTCACCGAACCTATTGTAAAGGCGAGCCTCAAGGCTAAGACGCAGAACAAGACCGACCTAAAGAAGATACAATCCTCTTCGCACATGGTGCTGCTGACCACCGAGAAGAACGATATTCTCACTTGGATACAGATAGGCCGCACTCTTGAACGCTTTTTACTCTTGCTCACTCAGGAGGGAATCGCTCATGCTTACCTTAACCAGCCATGTGAAGTGCCTGAAATCAGTGCTACACTGAGAGAAAATCTTCCCATAGCTCATGCTTACCCCCAAATACTTCTACGTCTTGGTTATGCGCAACCTATGGCCTACTCCAAAAGGAAAGATATTAGAGAAGTCATAAAAGTGAAGAGTGAAAAGTGAAGAAAGAAGAATATGGAATTTATAACAATTAACGATTAACAATTAGATGAAGAAATATCTTTTACTTTTTACCTTTTACTTTTTCTCTGCCTCTGCTCAGGTTTCTTTTAAGACAGATATATTGGGTAAAAAAGACCTTTTGAGGGAGGAACTCTCCCTACAATTGCCCATACATCTTGATTCGCTTGCCAATGACTCCTATAGGCGTATAGGCGTCTGGACAGCGGGGGGCAATATAGTCTTTCAACAGATGAACCCTACAGAGGAGCTACCTTATCAGACGATGAACCTTAGTGCTAATGTGTTGCATCTGCGCCCATTAGGTACCCGTTGGTCATGGCTTGCAGCGATAGGGATAGGAATATATACGACTGAAAACCGACTCTCGTCCATTGCAATAGGGGAAAATGTAGTAGCCAATGGAGCCTTGCTTTTTATCTGGCATCAGAACCAACATTTGCAAATAGGGGCAGGAACGCTCGTCAATACCCTCTTGAGTTATCCCATGATTTTTCCTACTGCTTTTGTAGAATATCAAGGGGAGCGATGGACAGGATGGGCTAAAGGTAATTTCTTAGAAGGAGGAAAGGGGGCTATAGGCTATCATTTTAATGACGTCTTTTCACTGTATCTCTTAGCCGACGCTTCTATCTATGCCGCTTTCTTGAGAAAGGAGGGCAAAAAAGCTGTCTTTTTCACCCAGCATAGTATCATTGGTCTACAACCTGATTTTAAGGTAGGCAAATACCTATATATCCCTTTGGTTGTGGGGATAGACCTTATGCGTATGAGCATCTACAAGGAGCGGAAGTTTAATACTTTCTTTACACAAACTTTGGAAGGGACGTCCAAACAAAGCTATAGTCCTGCATTCTATTTCTCAGTAGGGATAAAATTAGTAAATTAGCTCATTGTCAAATTTACTAATTTACTGATTGACTCACGGGTAAAACTGTTAATTATTTGTTATTAATCGTTAATCATTGAATATTAATCATTATCTTTGCCCCTGATTTTAAACAACTATTGTTTAACCTTCTAAAACTTTTGAAGAAATGACCTATATCAAGTTACATATTACCATAGAATTACCTTTGCACAAGGTAACGCTTCGTGGCGTATCCGCTTGATTAGAATAATAGTATAATATATAGAAAAGCCCGAAGCGACTGCTTCGGGCTTTTTCCTTACCTCAGTCCTCTCCAAAGGAGAGGAAAATCGCTTGTCATACTACGACATTTCCCGAAGCAATTTGTTAATTATTAATTGTCAATTGAGATGGGAAATCTATATATTACATCCGAAGGAGGAACTCGCCTCCGCAATCTGCGTTCTCGTAAACGTATTGCTCGAACCGACCATGAAAAGTACTTGCGCGCTTGCAACAAACGACAAGACGTGCTCTTAAAACAACGTCGTGAACTGCCTCTTGTTCCTCTTGACGAACCCTACCAAAGGGGTTATGTGCGTTTCTTTGTTGTCTGTGAAGATGTGAAACGCAGTAAGTCAGGTGAGTTTTTTGAAGATTTGTTGAGGAAAATCAATACCTATCAGTATGCTGATAATCGCAAGTTTCAAAAGAAGAAAAAGCGTAGAGGAAAGCGTACCTATATACCTCTAAAACAAGAACTTCGCTCTTTCAGTCAATGGGAGTGGGAAGAGCGGTGCCGCAAAGGCAGATTTACACCACGAGAGCAGGCACTTTTTGGCAAAGTAGAATGCTACTGTCATCGTTCTAAGCGTTTTGAAACTTATTATGAGTTTATAGACCAATGGCGTTTTGAGCTGCGAGTAAGACCCTATATGATTACACACTACCGCCCTATAGATGTAGCCATAGAGCGAGAACTTGCCGACTTGGAGAAGGTCACAGAAGATTATAAGAACAGGGGTATTATCAGGCATAAAATCTATGGAGGCAGTTATTCGTGGAAGCAATACGAGAAGCGCTATACGCCTAAGGAAAAGTACAAACGCACCCCGCTAAAAGAAATCGCAGCCCTTAAGTATCACACCTCAGCAATAGAAATCGCTGATTTCCTCTTAGAGGTCAATATTTAACCCTTATCTGAACAGTCTGCCCGTCAGACTTGTCTGATTTACAAAAAAACAAAGAAAATGCAAGAAAAAATCATACAAATCACCGCAGGGCGCGGTCCCTTAGAATGCCAATGGGTAGTGGCCAAAGTGCTGAAAGTCTTTTTGCAAGAAGCCACCCAAGCGGGCATCAGCTATACTATTCTCAGCCGTGAGGAAGGCGATGCCAACCTCACTGTAAAATCGGTTACGGTGCAACTCAAAGGCAAGGAGTTAGCCGCTTTTTTGAAAACTTGGCTCGGCACAGTGTGCTGGGTAGGCAAGAGCACTTTTCGTAAGTTCCACCAGCGCAGCAATTGGTATATAGGCGTTTTTGAGCTTGACCAACTGCAACGACAGCCTTTCTCCGAGTGCGATGTACAGTTCCAAACTACTCGTTCGCAAGGCAATGGCGGACAGAATGTAAACAAGGTAAATTCAGCCGTACGTGCCACCCATCTGCCTACGGGTATCAGCGTATTGGCACAGGATTCGCGTTCGCAACTCGACAATAAGAAATTCGCCCTTGCCCGCCTCAAAGAGAAACTCATCGAGATAGAACTCCAGCAACTTTCCGAGCAAGCGCAGAGCCATTGGAACAATCACACCCAAGTGCAACGAGGCAACCCTGTGCGCACTTTCAAAGGCACTGATTTTAAAAGCACTTATGTAGAAAAGAGCTATAAGAAAGAACGTGCTGCTGCCAAACGTCTCTGTAGGGGCGAATGGCAATTCGCCCATTAACAATGGTAATTCGCTTAGCAAATACCTAAGCCCTAACACCTAAAAAAAATGGCAAATTTAAAACTCAAAGGGAAAGACCTCCTCAAGTTAGGCTTCCCGAATAATCAATCTATTAATGTAGCGTTAGAAGTGATGAAGCGCAATTTCGCTACTAAGAATGCCGCTTATGTAAAGTCGGTACTTGAAGATATTTTAAAAAATCCTGTGCAGTACGAGGGGCATCTTACTTTTGGTCAGATAGCCGAAGCGCTGCTTTCATCTACCAAAACCGAAAAACGACAGCTCAATGCCTCACGAGCGCCTTATCATATCTTTGGCGATGACATCACTGAAGAGGCTAAAACGCAACTCTATACAGCGCTCAAGCTCCCTATTTCAGTAGGAGGTGCCCTCATGCCCGATGCCCATAGTGGCTATGGCTTGCCTATAGGGGGCGTGCTGGCGGTAGAGAATGCCGTGATTCCCTATGGGGTAGGCTTGGACATTGGTTGCCGTATGTGCCTTAGTATCTTGGATATCCCTGTGTCCTACCTCTCAGGGGCACGTGATAAGTATGAGAAAGCCCTTATGGAGCACACCAAGTTTGGTATGTACGAACATCATAAGTCGCATGTAGAGCACGAGATTTTCGACCGCGATACTTTTTTACTGATTCCTATCCTCAAGCGATTGAAGGATAAGGCAATCAAGCAGATGGGTACTTCGGGCAGTGGCAACCACTTTGTGGAGTTTGGCGAGGTAGAACTCTTAGCCGACGATCCGCAGATAGGTTTGCCCAAAGGAAAATATCTCGGTATACTTTCTCACAGTGGGTCGCGTGGCTTTGGCGCGGAAATTGCTCAGTATTACGTACGCGTAGCTGCCGAACAGTGTCCGCTCCCGAAGGAAGCCCAACAGTTTGCTTGGCTGGATCTCACTACCCACTTAGGGTTAGAGTATTGGACGGCTATGAACCTTGCGGGCGATTACGCTTCGGCTTGTCATGAGGACATTCACCGCCGACTTATTCGTGCGGTAGGCGGTCGCCTAAGAGCACGTATTGAGAACCATCACAATTTTGCATGGAAGGAAATTCACGATGGTAAGGAGGTGATTGTACATCGCAAAGGAGCGACCCCAGCAGGGGAGGGTGTATTGGGTATTATCCCTGCTTCCATGACCGAGGCAGGCTACATTGTGCGCGGTAAGGGCAATGCCGAGAGTTTTGATTCGGCTTCACACGGGGCAGGGCGTGCTTTCTCTCGTAATGAAAGCCGTAGCCGCTTTACCAGTTCTGATATCAAAAAAGCCCTCAAAGTCAAGGATATTACCCTCATCGGAGGCAATGCCGAAGAAGCCCCTATGGCTTATAAAAACATAGAAACGGTAATGGCTTCCCAAAGTGATTTGGTGGACATTATTGGTACTTTTCAGCCGAGAATTGTACGTATGGACAGGTAGTTAGTGACTAACGACAAGCAACAAGTGACTAATAACACGGTAGAATCAGTCATTTGTCATTTGTTACTATTTTTACTATCTTTGTCCCCATGATTTTTCACTATTCATTTTTCACTCAAAGAGATGACCAAGAAAAAGAAAACCCTTCCCGCCAACTTCAACGAACTGTTAGAAGCCAAAGATTTAGACGCACTTAAAGCGGTGTTCAACGAATGTGAGTTAAACGCTTACGATCGTCGTTCGTTCAAGACCCCTGCGCTTTCTTTTCATAAGATTCCGCTGGAGCTAATGGACTGGCTGATTGCTCAAGGGGCAGATATCAATGCCAAAGATAATATGGGGGCACAATGTGATAGAGCGTACACTCATAACGGCGGAGGCTATCTGCCTCAAGCTCTCAAGGCTATCAAAATTTATTTGAACGCAGGATTGAAGCCTACTGAATATGCTAGAGAACGACTCACTATCATAGGTGAAGATTTTGAATTTCGCCGTGCTGATACTAATTCTGAATGGTTAGAAGAAGCAGATGCTTCCCTCCAAGAACTATACATACTCTTTGATGTGCCTCCTGTACCACGTCGCATACAGCATGATGGCAAATTGCCTATTGTACTGGCAGGCGATACGTGGGAAGAGCGTTACGAACAGGCTTGGATACTTTTGGTATCTAGCAAAGGCAGTGCATCCACTGTGCAGGGTGAGGTAGTGCGTATTGCAGGTAGAGTGAATGATGAACTTTTGCGTAACGCTATGAGCAACTGGGATAAGGAATACCGCAAGATGATCACAACCATTAGCGGTTACTTGACTCAGGGTAATCCACTTACCGAAGCAGAACTTACCGAAGTAGCCAATATTCAAAAACACATCTTAGAAGATGATGGCATAGGCACTCATCGCCTATGCGAATTAACGACCGCTTGGGTGGTGCAGAACCCTCAGCCTATTGCTTTTGGGAAAGTAAATTATAAATACTAAAACAAAAAAATCCTTTACTAAAGACTTTTGAATGTTGACTTTGAGATATGGTAAAACTTACTGAAATAAGAAGTGTACTTGAAAAAGAAGACCTTGATACGATTTATCTGCGACACTTTCAGTGGATAAAAACATTAATCCCTTTTTGGAAAGAGGCTGTTGTCAGAATCGCAGAACTGAAGAATTTTCCTATAGAGAAAAGGGACAAACATCTCAAATCTATTGAAATGTCACTGGAACTGATGCCTGCTTGGCGACTCAAAAAAATAAAATACGTTGATGCCAGAAGAAAAGAAATAGATAGTGCAATTAGTTTTATTCGCCCCTCTTCATTTACACCAGCGATTTTAAAATACGCCTTTGCCCCTTTTTGTATGAATATGATTGGTATTCTTCGTCCTTTTTTGTATGTTTCCAATTCATATTATTCAGATGAGCAAGTACCCACTGTTATTGCACAGAGCATCTATGAGATAGCAATTTTACATACTTCTTTCCCATTTAATACGAGTGATTTTGTATATTTTCTTCCAGCGGAAAAGTCTATTCACACGGATAATCCAGCTGATTTGGATAATTGGCACCTAATGATGGATACAGTGGGGAAAGCTTTACAAATCACCCCTTTAATAGAAGAAGTTTATAAGCAGGCTGCCGAAATTTGGAAATCTTATGACCGACCTTTTCAGTGGGAATACAATCAGGATATTTGGTATTTGGAGGAGGAAAATTTATCACAGCAGTTGCACGATTTAACTGTAAAAGCCTTTCATAATAAATAACATCAAAATTTATGGAACATAACAATATTATTACTGCGCAAGAGCGCAAAAACAAGAGTATTGCCATACTTGCCTCGCAAGGTGTGCCTTATATAGAGCATTTGCCCTTGCGTTATGAAACAGAGGAAGTAACCCCTCGTGATAAAAAGGAAGTTATTGAGCGGGTTGCTTGCTCTTTTGCTTCTATCATGTGTGCTTTATCTATCGGTAAAAAGGAATATACTGAGGAGGATAAGGTATATATGACACAAGATTTTCTTTCAGCCAAATACGATGCTCTTGACCTGCTTACCCCTATGGAGAAACAGGTGATTGCAGGTGCTGTAAGCGAAGCAGAAGCTATAAATGCTGCTTGGAAATATGAGTCGATTTGGACATTGCTCTGGGCTTTAGGCATCGTAGAAGAGCTATCGTTTCCCAATGAGATTTGTGATTGTGATTTGGTAATGCATACAATGGATCGTTTTGAAGGACTTAGCGACTTTATGGCACATACTACCTTGCGCCCCATAGATGAAATATTGCAAGCCTTAGACTTGCATTATCGCTATCACTGGGCGGCGGTCAATGCTCGTGTGAATGGATCAGACCCAGCAGGTATAGATGAAGAAGTGGTAATGGAACGCCGTGCAGGCTTGGAGTGGCTCTGTTGTAAAGATGAAGAGAACGATAACCTTACTGATACCTATAACGCTTGGGATTACCCTGATTTGAATACTTAGTAGGTGAATAGTTAAAATATCATTTTCATAATATAAAAATCTCAATGATTTTATCTTTGAGAGTAAGGAAGGAAAACAAATTGATTTTATTGTTTATCATTAAGAAAAGAATGGAATGAGAAGAAAGTTTCTTTTATATTTTAATATTTGGTGTTTATTATCAGTGATTCTTGCACCGATAATAATAGTTACTTTTTTCTATAATCAGGATTTTTACCAAAAGAGCATCATAGAGTTTGTTTGTGGAAGTATTTTTGTTTCTGCATATCTCTTATTTCCATCTCTTTTTATATATCAGCTATTCACCAGAATAAGAAATAGAGAAAAAACACGAAATTTCACTATTTCTTTAATAACCTTTTTTGTTATTCTTCTGAGTATTTTGTTCTATATAGGTTTATATTGGATAATAGATGAGGCTGTTACAAATGTTTATAGAAATGATACATAGTTAAAAATGAGACAATAAGAAAGTTCTAATGACCTTAATACAATTATTATGCACTTATATCCTGCTATATCTTTAGAATTAGAGATAGCAATGAAACTTTTGTTTCCTTTGTTAGTCCTTCACTTGATTATTTTTGTAATAAGAAATACAGAGAATGATTTTTCTACTCTATTAGAAAAAATAATAACATGGGGTACCATCATCTATAACGTAGCAGTAGGTTACTTTCTGTGCCAATGTGTATGTCCTGTGTACTATGACTGGGAGTTAAACCTTATAGAATGGACTCTTGTGCCTATCTTTTTTGCATTTTTCCTTTTGCTGTTGAATATCCTCTATTTGATAAGATATAAAAATAAGCGTTATGAAAATGTCTTGTTTGTGCTCAGTGGGGGATTATTGCTGCTAACCCTCTATGAGTTTGTAGTTACCCGACCTTTTGAAGAACAAGAGGAAACTTCTTTATTAAGAGAAAATCTTTTAGAACATGCTCCTCTGATTAATTTTGCAATTAACACAGTGGTAAGTTTGTGCTTTATACTGCTTGTGGGCTATAGAAGAAAATGGCTGTGATTGTAAGCCTCATCTCTTTACCTTATTGACAAATTATCTAATTAGATAAGTCTTCATCAACGACTAAAATAAAATCGGCTTGGTTATAGCTTTCTTTAGCCAGTTTTTTAAGCGCTGCTTGGGAGGTAGTGGAGATGGTCAAGATCCGTAGGTTGGGTCGATCACGCTTGAGATACCACCAAATGCCTTGATAGAAGTCGGAATGGTAGCTTCCATTGAAATGAACAAAGAGAGTATTAGGCTTTAAGTGTGCTAATATAGACTCGGCCATGGTAGCGTCCTTAATAGCCTCTGCCATGGGGAAGTTTTCCGTATTGTGTCCTAGCATCTTTTTCATCTTCTCATATTGGGAGAGTGTACCGTCATAGGGAAAAGGTAGGCGTACCATCCATTGTTTTTCTGTGCTGGGCAGCGTGTCAAGGGCTTGCAACCCTTTCTTATAGACAAGGTTGGCATATTTACGAGGAATATTGGTCGCCACAAAGGGGAACTGGTGTTTCTTGGCAAAATCTACCAGAGGCTTATAATCCGTCTTGTAGTTCTTCCATAGGCGAGCTAAGGAGTCCAAACCCTTTTGGTCAATAGCTCCCTGCAAATAGTGATCTAAGGCTTCTTGGTTGTCTCGCTCCAGCATCTCCGCCCCTAAGATAAGTGGGTGATTGGGTTGTAGGTCTTTGATAAGTTCCAATTCCAACCAGTGGGCAATAGGGTTGTTATGATACTCGCCAAAGAGTACTACATCGGCTTTTTGGCTCCTTTTCAGGAGCTTCTTATAGGAAGTATGCTTGCCCTTCTTGTCAAAGAAAACAAAGGCTTTTTTATCCTGAGCAAAACCTTCAATAGTTAGTAACAACCCCAAGTAAAACAAAATCGTTCTCATACTCCTTCATTTTTCACTTTATCTGCCCCCATTCTTGTGCATGCGTAGGAGCCAATTTCAAGAGTACAGCACGCACCTCTTCTTTTTTATTTAGAGGCTTTCCACCGGAAAGAATCAAAGCTATTTCGTCGGCTTTAGCATCAAAGAAGAGCTGAGAGATAAACCGATTGATACGGCTGTTATTAATCTGATTGAGTTCTAAGAGAGCAGCTCCTATTTCATTTTTTCCTTTTTGGGCATCTTGTGACATGATATCTAATCCCTTGCGATGATAGGTGTATAGTGCCTTGTGGAAAGGAGTGAAATCTTCTGCTAAGAGATCGGTTGCCATTTGCCAACGGTTATTAGAACCATTCTGTTGCCAGGCACTATCGGAGCTACTTTGGGCATTGAGTACTACTGAAAGAGCTTGTTCAAAATAAGGAACTCCTCCCATAGGAGCAAAAGTATCAGCGTCTAAACCAATAATAATCAATACATAATAGGCAATAAAGGAGGACAGATTAGAGGTATAACTACTGGGATTAAAATAGATAGGCTCATTCTCAAGGTAAGAGAAAGAGACCCCTTTCTCTTGATAGTTGAGTAAGGGAGTAGGGTAGGCACTACCGTATACGGGACGAGAGGCTTGTATCTGTATATCCGCGGTGAAATTGTTATTTTCAAAAGAAGTGAAAGTAAAAACAAAAGAACAGTTAATACGCTCATTCTCTCTTGCCTTTATATTAGTCCACTGGTTTTTATTAATAAATTCCTGTAGAGATTTTTGTAATACGGAGAATACACGTTGATTTGTCTGGTTAATACGTTGTGTATTCATAGTTACTTTACAAGAGAGTTCTTGAGAGTAAACTACTGGGGAGAGTAGAATTAGGAAAATAATAATAAGTTTTTTCATAGAATAAAATTTAGAAAGAAGCTCTATTTTATCAATTCAGTGTGGATTTCTGTAAGAATATCTATAGCTATTTCTGTTTTTGATTTCAGAGGAATAGGAATCTCTCTTCCTTTATTGGTAATAAAAGTTACTTTATTGGTATCTCCTCCGAATCCTGCACCCTTGTCATTGAGGGAGTTTAGTACAATAGCATCTAAGTTTTTATGAGTGAGTTTTCCTTTAGCATTTTCTATTTCATTTTCTGTTTCAAGGGCAAAACCTATAAGGATTTGTTTATTTTTCCTTTTCCCTAAGGAAGCTAATATATCTTGGGTTTTTGTCAATTCTAAGGAGAATATTTCTGTTTTCTTTTTGATTTTCTGAGGAGCTTGTATTTGTGGTTTATAGTCAGCAACTGCAGCTGCTAATATGGCTATATCTGATTCTTCAAACTTCTCATTAGTTATTTCATACATCTGTTCAGCACTTACTATATGGTATACTTTTACATTATCTATTATAGGAAGTGAAGATGAGGGACCTAATATCAAAGAGACTTCAGCACCCATTAAGGAGGCTATATTAGCTAAAGCTATTCCCATTTTACCAGAGGAGAAATTTCCTATAAAGCGCACAGGATCAATCATTTCATAAGTAGGGCCTGCTGTAATAAGGATTTTCTTTCCCTTGAAGAGGTCCTTCTTAGTAAAGAAAAACTGAGATAGCGTATCCATTATGACCTTAGGCTCTGCCATACGTCCTTTTCCTATCAAGCCACTGGCAAGTTCTCCTTCTTCAGAAGGAATCAGATGATTTCCGTAGGATTCTAAAAGAGAGATATTATGCTTAGTAGAAGGATGATTGTACATATCAAGATCCATAGCAGGAGCAAAAAATACAGGGCATTTGGCTGAGAGATAAGTGGCTAAGATTAAGTTATCACAGATACCTGTTGCCATTTTAGCCAATGTATTAGCAGTGGTGGGGGCTATAAGAAATACATCCGCCCATTGGGCAAGTTCTACATGGCTATTCCATTCATGTTCATTGGTTTGAAAAGAAGTATATACTTTATTCTTAGAGAGCACAGAGAGAGTAAGAGGTGTTACAAATTGACAGGCGTCTTTACTCATAATAACCTTAACGCTTGCCTGTTCTTTGACAAGCAAGCGTATAAGGTTTGGAATCTTGTAAGCTGCTATTCCAGCAGTAATTCCTATAAGTATCTTTTTTCCTTTAAGCGAAGGAATATTCATGGTTGTGTTCTTCATCGGCATAACGATAATAAATGTCCCCATCCAACCACTCTTTTACAGCAATAGCTTGAGGTTTAGGAAGTTTTTCATAGAATTTGGAAACTTCTATTTGTTCTTTATTTTCAAAAACTTCTTCCAAACTATCATTATTGATAGCAAACTCTTCCAATTTTTCTTCCAATTCTCGCTTAATTTCAGCATTGATTTGCGAAGCACGCTTGGCTATGATGGAAATAGCTTCATAGAGATTACCCGTTTGGGCGTCTATTTTATTCTTATCATAGGTGATGGTACTTTGCGGTGCATCAATGCGTTTCAAATTTATCATAATTCACTTATTTTCTTTAAAATATCTTGATACATTTTATCAGCCCTTCCTTTAAAGTCAGAGTCTGGGAAAATACGTACGAAATTCTCATATTGATTCTTAGCTTCTTCAAAGCGCTGTTTCTCTTTGCTCTTTACACTATTTTTTGCTAATTCATAAGCTGAATGAAAGCGATAGTACAGAGCCTCTTCACGGAATACAGAACCAGGATTTTCAATTAGAAAATTATCAAATGACTTAATAGCAGCCTGATAATCACGAATTTTATCATATCCTTTGGCTATTTCAAAACTCTTACGTTGGAGCTTAGTAAGTAGTTCCAAAACCATATTATTAGCCTCTCGTAGATTTTCACTATTTGGGTATCTGTCAATATACTCTTGGAGTGCATCCAGAGCCTTATAAGTACCTTCTTGGTCTAAGCTATATTTTGGAGATTCCAAAAAGTAACATTTTCCTTGTAGGAAGAGAACTTGTTCAGCCTTTTCACTACGAGGGTAATTCTTAGTGAACCGTTCATACTGATACGCTGCCAACAAATACTTTTTTCGTTTGTAATAACTATCTGCATACATGTATAAAGCCTCTTCTCCCTGAGGGCGACCTATATAAAAACCCACGACCTTCTCCAAAAGGCGCATGCTACGAGCATAATCTCCTTTTTCATAAAGAGACTTAGCTACTTTGTATTTTAGTTCATAATCCTCTGTCTTTAAGGCTTTTTGGTATTCTCCACAAGCTGAAAAAGCAAGAGAAATAATAAGCATTATAGCTATTACTTTTCCTTTCATATTCATTGGGCAAAGATACGTATTTTTTTAATACTTCCTAATTTTATTTTTCAGGGGTATTTTTTAGAATTTCCAAAAGATATTTCCAAAATTTCTGTACGGAGGAGATACTTGCCCTTTCAATGGGTGAGTGAGCTCCGAGAATGGTAGGGCCAAAACTGATCATATCAATATGAGGGAAGTGTTCACCCAAAAGACCACACTCCAATCCGGCGTGGATAGCTGCTACATTAGGTTTCTCATGGAAAAGTCGTTCATATACTTCTGTTAGTACATGTAAAATAGGAGAATTAGCATTAGGTTCCCAAGCGGGGTATTCTCCAGAGAACTCTATCTTATACCCTGCCAATTCAAAGGCAGCGGCTAAGCTACTAGCTAGATCATGCTTGCTGCTTTCCACAGAAGAACGAGTCATGCTCAATACGGCTATTTTACCATTTTCTACTTTTACATTAGCAATATTGTTACTTGCTTCTACTAAGCCTTCTACGCTGCGACTCATAGCATATACACCACAAGGAGCTGCTGCAATTGCTCTGAAAAGTGCTATTTGAGATTTTACATCCATTACTTTAGCAGGAGTAGCAACTTCCTTTAGAGTGATGGAGAGATGCTCTTCTACCGGTTGTAATTCTTTGAATATAATAGCGGCATTTTCTTTAAGTTCTTTTTCGAAGGCTACTTTGTGTTCAGTAGGTACTACTATGAGGGCTTCGCTCTCACGAGGAATGGCATTGCGCAAGCCGCCTCCATGTAATTGACTTAGACGTAGACCGTATTTTTCATATTGTTGGAAGAGCAAGCGGTTCATGATTTTGTTTGCATTACCACGTCCCATATGGATATTCTGTCCACTATGTCCACCGATAAGGCCTGTAATACTTAGCTGGAAAGCTACTACATTATTAGGGGTTGCTTCCTCTGTATAGTCATGATAAGCAGAGACATCTACAGCACCAGCACAACCTATCTCTATTTCATTATCTTCTTCAGTATCAAGGTTAAGGAGAATTTTCCCACTAAGAGCATCAGAACTAAGTTCTTTGGCACCAGTCATTCCTGTTTCCTCATCGGTAGTGAAGAGTGCTTCTATGGCAGGGTGTTCTATAGTATTGCTTTCGAGAATAGCCATAATAGCAGCAACTCCCAAACCATTGTCAGCACCAAGGGTAGTCCCTTTAGCACGTACCCAGTCGCCATCTATATAAGTTTCAATGCCTTGATTATCAAAATCAAAAACGGTATCATTGTTTTTTTGGCATACCATGTCCAAGTGAGATTGGAGAATGATAGTTTTTTTGTTCTCATATCCCTTAGTAGCGGGTTTGCGGATAATAACATTTCCTGCATGGTCAGAATGTGTCTCTAAACCGAGTTTCTTACCAAATGCTACCATGAAGGCAGTTACTTTCGCTTCTTTCTTGGAAGGACGTGGTACGCCGTTGAGGTCGGCAAAGCGATTCCATACCTCTTTTGGTTCTAATTCTCTAATGGTTGTACTCATTATAAATAGATTGAAAATTAATACTTAACAAGCTTTTACACTTGTCTTAAAAATAAATGGTGTGCAAAGGTACAAAAATTTATTCAATTAGCATATAGCTGTAGAGCGTTTTTTATCACA
>NZ_GL872413.1:0-39063 GCF_000192225.1 Capnocytophaga sp. oral taxon 338 str. F0234 | reverse complement strand
CCTTACTCGAAATCTATACCAAAAAATTTAACTTACTAACGGAACTTACAACACTTAATCTGCTCGGTTAAGTGCTCAAGAGCTATTACCTTTACAAGTGGTTTCTTTGACGTAGAGATAGGTTAAAAATTGCAAGGCAAAAGGGCATTAGTATAAAAATAATTTCGTATTTTTGTCAGTCGTCTTCCTCTTGCCTTTGGTCGGGCTTCGAGCTAAGCAAAACGGGATGCCCGGTGCCTTTTATCTAAAGAAACAAATAGGGGAAGCCGAAAACCTTTCAGAGCAGGCGATATTTTAAATATAATATAATTATGAGTATCAAATTAAATGACATTTTAAATTTTAGTCAGGAAGAATTGAAAAACACTAAAATTAAATTCAATCTGATGTTTGCAGGAAACTGGAATCCTATTGAGATTTTTAAAAATAGCGACATGAAAACCCTCTTGGAAGGACAATACTGGAACTATTCAAAACAAAAAATCTTCAAAGAAGGACAAACTACCATTGGTTTTATTCGTATCAAAGATGATTTGTGGTTACTCTTCCATATAGGAAAAGTTACTAAGGATCTGAATGTTTTCAATGGAGTTGGTTATAAACATGAGGAGCTTTCAGAGTATAGAAAATACTTCGGAAGATTGATCGTTAAGTATAAAAATACTTCTCAAAATCTGGCACGTCATGCCATACCTTTAATTGACGAATGTGAAGTATATGAGATATTGCCCGATATTTTTGACAATGATATTTTTCCAGGTTATGATAGTGTAAATCTGTCTTGGAGCGATTTATCACGTGTGTTGGCAAAAGATTCATGGAAGACTGCTCTACAAAACCAAAAAGGAGTTTATCTGATTACTGATACCTCTAATGGGAAAATGTATGTGGGCTCCGCCTATGGAGAGAGAATGCTTTTAGGAAGATGGGAGGATTATGCGAAAACAGGAAATGGAGGGAATAAAGAATTGAAAGAACTATCTTTTGACCATATAAAGCAGTATTTCAGATATTCTATCTTGGATATTTTCAAAAGTACTATAAAAGATGAGCTTATCATAAGTAGAGAATCTTGGTGGAAGGAGGTTTTACTCACACGAAATTTTGGGTATAATAAGAACTAAAATCATACTCCGACTTATTATAGTTATAGTCAAAAAACTAAAAATTTCCCTAACTCCCTACCAAGTTAGGGGAATTTTCATTACCTTTGCCCTTAGCTTAAATAAATCATTATGAGAATATGTATCCTTAGTTTCTTTTTCTTCTTCTGCTGTACGGCTTTGGCACAAGAGTTGATGGTTACAGGTGAGTTCAAGCCGGAGTATCGCACGATTAACCTCTATGGCAATATCCGAAAAGCACTCTTTGTATTAGAGAAAGGTAATGTATATTTTCTTGAGGATAGCGCCTATTTCCTTAAGCTCAGCCCCTTGGATGCTAAGAGGTTGGGGACTTCTCATATCTTGTTAATTCCTCTCTTTGGGAACAAAATTACCTACAAGTACGATATCCCTATTTCTTTTGAGATACTCCCGATTACTAATGCGCCTTATGTCTATTATACTAAGAAAGCCTTCTATACCGATGAGCAAGGCAGGAAAATAACCCTCTCTTATCCTGAAGAACTGCCCTTATCCCCTATGGAGAAAATCAAAAAAGGAATCCCTATCTACTATGAAGAGATTAACAATAGAGATGACTTTCGGGATATCCCCCAGTGGATAGAAGCTTTGTCTAGCAAACAAGAAGTAACTACCATAGGAATAATGCATTGGGACGGAGTGGATAAGGATGGGAAAATGGTCGGAGGTTCCGAGGAATTTAAGGAACAAGAGCTAATGAGTGAGTTAGCCCAAGAAAAGTTAAGCTCACTAAGCTATTTTCTAAAAAGTATTGTTCCCTTACCCAAGAAGCCTACCCAAGAAGCTTGGCGGAAATGGTGGCAACGGTTCCAAAACTACTCCTTTCCCTTGGTCAAACACCTACCTGCTCATATAGAAACTTTTCAGGAATTTATTGACAGCTATAGGCTCTATGCTTTGGACAAAGAGACTCAGAAAGTATATAACCTTGCCAAAGGAACTGAGTATTATCCAGGACAAGAACTCTTGGTGTTTGATGTTCAAAATGACAAAGTAGAACGAGGACGTATCTATTCAGAAAAGCAGCCTGATGCTACTGCTTTTGTGACTTTTTATGCTCAAAATGATACACTATATACGCTTAATAGTCATTTTGTCTGGGCAAAATATGTTCCTAAAAGGGTAAATGATTCCCTCTTCTACCAGCAGATAGCCTCTGCTGATGTCGCCCCTGAGCCTAACAGGTCTTATCGTGAGGTTTATTATCAAGATATTGAATATGAAATAGTACAGTGCTACACCACTGCTGAATGTATGTATTTCCTTGTCCAAAAAAAAGATACAAATGAGTTTCAAGTGATGACACTCGATACTAAAACAGGTAAGATAGAGGGGAAGATACCGCTCAACCCTTTACTGGACAATCCTAAGCAGTTAGAGTACCACACACAAGATATTGCCACAGGAGCGACAGATAACTTTGTATTTCAGTTGAAAACAGAAAAGGGGGTCTATTTTCTAAAGTGCAATACTACCAAGCTACTTGAAAAGACTCTTTTAGGAAAGGAATTTGAGTGGGGAACTACTTATCTAAGCTGGGGAAAAAAACAGTATTATGGAGATATGGATGCCAATGATACTTTTGACTTCTACTCTATTGCCTCTCCTTCGCAAAAGCACAGTGTATCTTCGCCGGATGATATCTATGACACCCGAATTATGGAGCAGGACGAAGAGTCTGTTGTGGCTTTTTATGAGTATTATGATGGCTTTTTCAGCGGGCTAAAGATGCAACGCCTTGACAAAGATACACACGCCCTGAAGGGAGAAAGCTCTTTGTTATACCAGTATTTTCCTGTGGAAGAGCTTTCAAGCGTAAATACGCCAAGTTGCCTAAAAGCCTTTAAAATCAATGGACAATGGCATGTCTTTTTTGCTAAAGAAAAGGGATATTACTGGGTGAAGGTCAAATAATGTAAGTCTTTTCTAAATTTCATGAGTATAAAGAATTTTTTAGGGTCAATAATAAAAAAACAAATAGCTATAGATGTCAGCAACTCAGGGCTGCTCATCAATAACGAACTCCTGTTAGAGTTTTCCCTGTCTCGCCTTACAGAAGCCTTGGGCAAACCTCGGATAACTTCCATAACCGATGAGGATTCTCCTTATAGCGCTATGTACCTATGGGACAGCTTGGGACTTTATGCCTTTGAGAAAAAGGACGGAACCCTAGCCACGCTTGCCTGTAGGGTACTGGAGGATAAGGATTGGCAGCGTAGGGTAACCTTTGATTACTTTGCCCTGCGCCCAAAGGGACTCTTTACGGGGGACTTTACCATAGCAGGAAAATCTCCTTTGTCCTATATCTCCAAAGAGCAAAGTATGGATTCGTTTGGTCTTGATATAGTGTTAGATAGTTGGAATGTGAGTTGTCTCTATACCGAAAGGCTAAGTGAGGCGCTTGAAGACCTTTCTAAGAAAGCGATAGCGGGGCGCGTAGCACAAGAGGCGATGCCTTTTCGTGATTACGAGCTGAGCTATATCCCTAACGAAGTTCCTTCAAGTAAGGAAAAAGATCCCAACAAGTGGGCTTTTCCTCTAATAGAAGGAAAATGTGTGCAGTTTAAGAGCTTTAATTTTAAATTGGCAGTTGTACAGGAGCTGATGTATGTCCAAGAGGTGCTAAAACCCAAGTTTGACGTATATGATTTCTGTGAAAACTATACCGAGCGTGACATAGACCCAGAGGACTATTACTTTGAAGTCATTCCTGAGGTAAAGAAATGGTTTATGGATTTGCCCATTCCCGCTTCCTTGGCGGCTTTGGTTACAGAACTCTATTTTGATGGGGGCAATGAAGTATATGCACAGTTGATACCTTTTTGGGACGGAGAGGACGATGTGTTTGACATCGAATCACTTACCGAGGAGGATATCTCTCAGGTGCCTAATCTAAAAACCATTGACGGCACAGCTATTCTTATGTCCGAGCAGGTGAAGGACTTATGTAAGAGCAAAGGAATATCATTCACCAATTAGTTCATTATTCACTATTCACTTTTCGCTATTCACTATTCTTATGAGAACACTTGTTATAGGTGACATACATGGTGCTTATGCGGCGCTGCTTGAGGTCTTGGAACGAGCACAAGTTACTCCCGATGACCTACTGATTTTCTTAGGAGACTATGCCGATAGGGGCAAGCATACCCCAGAGGTCTTGGGCAAGCTTATTGCCCTGCAACAAACTCACCAAGTGATTTATCTAAGAGGAAATCACGATGCCTTATGCTGCGATTTCCTCTTAGGCAAACCCATGTCTGAACTTTGGCGCTCTCATGGGGGCAAGGCTACCGAAGAGGCTTATAAGCACTACTCTAAGGAGGATAAGCAATTACATATTGACTTCCTTCAATCACTTAGAAATTATCTCTTAGACGGGCAAAATCGTCTGTTCTTACATGCTGGCTTTACCGATCAAGGAGGTGTGGAGCAGGAGTTTTTTATAGAGAATTTCTACTGGGACAGAACCCTCTGGGAAGTAGCTCTCGCAACCCCTGAGGATATGGAGCCTACTAACAGATACTTTCCTAAGCGACTCACCCTATATAAAGAAATCTATATTGGGCATACTCCTACTCTTCGCTATGGTACTGACCAGCCTATGATGTGCCACAATGTGTGGAACTTAGATACTGGAGCAGGCGCTACAGGGCGACTCACCCTTATGGATATTGATACCAAGAAATTCTGGCAGAGTGACCCTGTAATGAGTTTTTATCCTGAAAAAGAAATATTTGATTAGGAATTCTCTAAAATTTTATTAATTAGGAGATGTATCCAATTTCTGAAACGAGGACATTTCTCCATAAGAGGTTCTATTCCTATTTTGGTGGCAATGCTATTTCCATCAATGATTTTTTCATATTTTAAACCATATTTTTCAAAAATAGCAATAATGCGTTTGGAAGGAGCTGTATGGGGGCTATCATTTATATCTTCAGGGTTATCATAGCGTGTAATAATACGGCTTATATCCTCTACAATAGAAGGATTGTTGAACAGGTGAAAACCCTTAATAGAAGAAAAGAGTAAAGCCTCAAATTCATGTAACTGAATGTAAGGAATAAAATTTTTTACCTCAATTCCTTTATTTCTTAGGTCATCTTTGATTCCTTGTTCTATAAGTTCCACTCCCTTTGTAGGACTGGATTGTCTTTGTTTAGCTTCCTGATAGTTAGGAAAATTATGACTTTCTAAAATACCATAATAATCAAAGAAAGTGGTAAGTATTTTTTCTTTATCTCTTAGATGATTTCTTAGTTCAATAAATAATTTTGAATAGTTGGTAATACCTCCACCGGTGTATTTTAGGGTACTGAAAGAAATGTAACTACCTGTTTTTGAAAGAATATAAGGGGACAGAATATTTTTGAAGACACTCAATTCAGTTTGTCCCTCTACAATACAATGGATTCTTTTCATAATCAGTAAGGTTGTCCGTTAATAATGTTTTTCTCCCAGAGTTCGCCTAAAGAGAAATCCTTTATCCAGTAGGAGAGTTCATGAGTGTTCAATCTGTTGAAGACAGATTGGTTTACATTCCTATCTACAGTAATAATATCTTCCACCTTAAAATTGGAAACTAAAGGTACGGATTGTGTTGAGATAATAACCTGACTCTTAACGGAAGCTTTCCGGATAAGTCCAGCAAGCACATTGATAGCAAAAGGATGCAAGCCTAATTCAGGTTCATCAATGATAATCACCTTAGGGAGTTCAGGTTGCATAAGTAAGGTGGCTAAAGCAACAAATCGTAAAGTTCCATCAGAGAAATGAGTACTGTTGAAAGGAATATCAGGGGATTGCTGTGCTCTCCATTCCAGCTGGATAATGCTATCATTTAACCTATCAGGATGTAGGTCAAACCTTTCAAAATAAGGAGCTACTGTTTTTATAACCGCTTCTATCTGTTCAAAGTGGAAAGGATGTTTCTCCTGCAGGTAATACAAGAAAGAAGGCAAATTGCCACCATCATCTCGCAGAGAAAGATTGTCGGTAAGTAAAGAAGACTTTCGCAAAGGGGCATTTTCACTAGTATCATGGAAGTGATAATTCTTAAATGCTCGCATATAACCACCTACATATTGAGCTATATCTTGTTGTCTATCTTTTAGTACACTCTCTCTGCTATTTGTACTTAGATTTTTTCTTTCATTATTGAAAAAGATGTTTTCATAATCAATAAAAAGAGTACCATCAGAGGTGGGAGATAACTGACATTCGTAGGCATTGGTATGGCTGAATTCTATCTTAAGATAGATGTGTTGTGTGGTTTTGCTACCAAAGTATAATAGATTCTCAGCTCCTTTCCTTCGTGAATAGTTTCCTAAACGTTTCTCGTAAAGATTGTTTAAGAACTTGAAAAAAGAAATAAAATTTGATTTTCCAGCACCATTGGCTCCTATAAGTGTATTGATAGGATTTAGAGGGAGTGCTATCTTTTTGATAGATTTGAATCCTTCTATGTGTATGCTATTAATCATAAGTTCTTTGTGATTTTAAATGATGACAGATTTGCCGCAAATATACATCCTTTTTACCACTTAAACCTTTCTAATTTGTTAATTATCAAATATCAACTATTAATTATTAGTTAATTATTTTGTTGCTTGTAATGAGCCATTACTTAAATCTATTATAACTGAAAAATAGAAACTTATTTTAATTGAAAAAAGTATTTAGTAGATACTGATAATGAATATCTTGGAAAAAAATTTGACTTTTGCTTTTTATTGTTGTACCTTTGCCTCTTATAAATATTTAATAGAAATGGATACCATAGAGAAAAACATACAACAAGTACAAGAACGCATTAACAAAGCTTGTGAGACAGCTGGTAGAGATCCCAAGGAAGTAAAACTCCTTTTGGCTACCAAAACAGTAACCCCTGAACGTATTAGGCAGGCTTTTGCTGCAGGTTATACTCTTATTGCTGAAAATAAAGTACAGGAACTCAAAGAAAAGTATGAAGCTCTAAAATCAGTCCCTCATATTAACCATTTTATAGGTCATCTGCAGACTAATAAGATAAAGGATATCCTCAAGTATGAGGTTAGTTGTGTAGAATCCCTTGATCGTTATGATTTAGCAGAGAAGCTCCATCAAAAACTTTCTCAGATAGGTAAGCAAATGGATGTTTTTATCCAGGTGAATACCTCCGCAGAAGAAAGCAAATTTGGAGTAGCTCCAGAAAATGTTTTGGAACTGGTGAAGCAAGTAGCTCAATTCCCCACCTTACATATCAGAGGGCTGATGACCATTGGACTTTTCAGTGCTGAGCAGGAAAAAGTGCGTAAATGTTTCCAGTTACTTAAGAATATCCAACAGCAGATAATTACTTTAAATCTCCCAGATGTACAACCTAAAGAACTTTCTATGGGCATGAGTGGAGATTTCGAAATTGCTATCGCTGAGGGAGCTACCATTGTTCGGGTGGGGACAGCCATCTTTGGACAGCGTATTTATCCAGATAGCTACTATTGGAATGAGAAGCAAGCTTAAGACCTAACTTATGTACTATATAGATGTTGCTCTTCCCTTGCCTCTTCGGCAGGCTTTTACCTATGAGGTTAATGAGGAACAAGCTTCTTTCCTTCAAGCGGGAATGAGGGTAGTGGTACCTTTCGGAAAGTCTAAAATCTATACGGGAATTGCCCTCAAAATACACCAGAATACACCAGCTTATCCCACTAAATCTATTGAATTTATCTTAGATGAGGCTCCTATACTCTCCCAAAGACAACTACAGCTATTCTCATGGATAAGTGCCTATTACCTAAGTACTTTTGGAGAGGTCCTGAAGATGGGGATGCCCTCATCCTTGCTCTTGGAGAGTGAGACTATTATAGAGAAAACAGAACAGCTTGTTGCGACACAATCTCTTTCGGATGATGAATTTCTTGTATATGAGGCACTGGAGCATGCTTCTTCTCTCACCGCAAAGGAAGTAGGAAAGATACTCCAAAAGAAAAATCCTATAGGAGTACTTAAGTCTCTCTTAGAGAAAGGAATTATTCGCCTTAGTGAAAAAATTTTTGAAAAATATCAACCAAAACTCAAAAAATATCTTCGTCTTACTCAAAAGTATCAGAAGAAGGAAGTCTTGAATGCTCTGTTAGAAGGCGATTCTCTTAAATCCAGAGCACAGCAAAAGCTCCTATGGGCATTTGTTACCTTACGCTCTCAGAAAGAAACACTTATTACTCCTGAGCTTCTTTTACAGAAGGCAGAGGTGAGTGCTACTGTACTTAAGAAATTAGTGAGTTTAGGTGTTTTAGAGGTCTATACTGATGTCATAGATAGGGTTTCTTTTGCATCTGATAGTGAAGTTTTGGATTTAAGCCTTGCTCAGAAAAAGGCTTTTGCTGAAATTGAACAACAATTCCGAGAAAAAAATACGGTGCTACTTCAAGGGGTAGCGTCCTCTGGGAAAACATTGCTATATAGCAAACTTATTGAACAAACCCTTGCCCAAGGAAAAGAAGTACTCTATTTGGTACCAGAGGTGGGGCTCAGTGTACAACTGATGAATCGCTTGGAACACTTCTTTGGAGATAGTATGAGTGTATATCATAATAAATATTCTGCTCACGAGCGGGTAGAGGTATGGAATAACGTACTTGCTCAAAAGAAAAAAGCACAATTTGTTCTTGGGGTAAGAGCGGCGGTATGCTTGCCTTTTAAGCGTTTAGGACTCATTATTGTAGATGAGGAACATGACCCTTCCTATAAACAAACAGAAATATCTCCGCGTTTTCAGGTACGTGATACTGCCCTTATGCTCTCTCATTTACATGGGGCAAAAACACTTTTAGGTTCAGCCACTCCCTCTGCAGAGAGCTATCATAATGTTCAAATAGGAAAATATGGATTTGTGCAATTGTTAGAGCGCTTCTTGGGAGAGTTACCACCCCTTGTGGAACTGGTAGATTTAAAAGAAAAGACTAAAAAAAAGGAAATGCAAGGACACTTTTCTGATGCCCTTTTACAAGCTATTGAGGAAAATCTTATACTACATAAGCAGATAATTTTATTACAAAATAGGCGAGGCTATTCTCCTTATCTGCAATGTGATATTTGTGATGTTATTCCTCAATGTCCTAATTGTGATGTCTCTCTAACCTATCATCAACTTCAAAATCAACTGTGTTGTCATTACTGTGGTTATACCATTGCCAAACCTGTGAGTTGTCCTGCTTGTGGAACATGTAATTCATTAAGAACAAAAGGATTAGGAACGGAAAAAGTAGAGGAGGAATTATTACAATTTTTTCCTAAAGCTCGGATTGACCGTATGGATATGGATACTACTAAGGGGAAGTATGGCTTTGAGAAAATTATACATAGGTTTGAGCACAGAGAAACAGATATACTCATAGGAACACAAATGGTAAGTAAGGGATTGGACTTTCCTGAAGTGGGTTTGGTAGGAATTATGAATGCAGACCTATTTTTGTATCAACCTGATTTCCGTGCCAAAGAACGATGCTTTGAGCTTCTTTCTCATATTGCAGGGCGTGCAGGAAGAAGAGAATTTCAAGGGAAAGTACTGATTCAAACTTATAATCCCTTTCAAGAAATATTGCAGCAAGTAAAGGAGGGAGATTATCAAAAAATGATTACTCAGCAGCTCGAGGAGCGATATGATTTTCACTATCCACCCTTCTACCGCTTAATCCGCATTGCTCTTAAGCACAAGGAATTTGAGCGAATTAACCAAGCAGGGCAATGGTTTGCTGATTCCTTGAGAGGAGGGCTTTCTCTGTATGAAATAGAAGTCTTAGGAGCAGAATTCCCTTCTATATCCCGTATTCGTAATGAATATATTAAACACATTCTCTTAAAAATACCTCCTAAAGTGGCATTATCTTTGATAAAGGACTATATATTACGTGTGGAACAAAGTTTCTTTTCCATAGCAAATTTTCGTTCTGTACAACTTTTGTATAATGTGGATATTTAGATTTTTAATTTATGAAAAGGTTGACTTTTGTTTTTGCTTTCTGTACTTTCACACTGGGATTCTCTCAAAATATTATAGGTGAACGTTGGAAGATTGATCATCTTATTGGGAATAGTGAGGAAGAAGTGGATGTATATGAACTGAGTGAAATGCCTAAAGGAAAATCTGCAGGTTACTATGTGGAATTCAAGAATAACAATACATTTCATAGCTCCTATTATGCCCCTTGTGGAAATGACTGCTTTACTTCCACTACAGGAACCTATAAGAAGGTGGGAAATCATTATCTCAATATATTTGTCTATCGTCTTACACAAAATGGGGAATGTAAGGATAATAAATTATTGAACAAAAGTTTAGGTAATTATTATATCTATTTTTCGCCTACTGGAGTGATTCGCCTTATTAAAAGTACAGGGAATCTTAGTAGGGATAGGGAAAAAGCACAGGATTCTGAGCGATTAAATAATTTCTCTTCATTCATGGAAGATAAGATTACTCATCAATCACATTTTTCTTTGATAGAGAATTTAGAGACTCCTATTAAAATAGTTACCCAAAAATATGCTAAGGAAATACTTAAACTTACTGATTATATAGTATGCTTGAATAGTACTACACCCAGCGATTGGCGAGTTATCCTAATAAAAGACAACGCTACGGGTAAGTATTATTATGTGATAGAGGAATATATTTCTGTAAAAGGGGAAGTTAAGAAAGCTCTATTCCATTTTTCTGAAGATCAGGTGTCTGGATCTAAGAAATAATATGATAGATTACACTACTTTCCCTATGGTATTCTCCCGAGCAAGCACGATAAGCAGGTCTTCCTTATCCAGTTGTACATTTGGATCAGGGGTTACATTCATTTTCCCATCAGAGTGCTTAATAGCCAATATATTTATCTCATATTTGTGGCGTAGGTTTAGTTCCATAAGAGATTTTCCTATATAACTTTTTGGAATTTTTACTTCATAGATAAAATAATCCTCAGAGAACTTAAAGTAATCAATGATAGTAGGGTGTAATATAGAATAGGCAATTTTTTCTCCCATGGACTCTTCTGGAAATACCACTTGTGTAGCTCCAATTTTTTCTAATACTCTTCCTTGTGTATGGTTTACAGCCTTACAAATAATTTCTCTCAGCCCCAATTCTTTCAAATGTAAGGTGATGAGGATACTTGCCTGTATATTATCTCCTACACTTATGAAAGCCATATCAAAGTCATCTTTTACTACATTTTTCAGAGCAACTTCATCGGTAGCATCAAGAATTACGGCTTCATCTATAATGCCTTCATTAAGAGCTTGCTTGATGAGTTCTTCATTGGAATCAATAGCCAATACAGTGGATTTGTTCTTATAGAGTGTTTTGGCTACTGACTTACCAAATTCTCCTAAACCTATTACTAAAAAATTTTTCATAATGTTATCCAATTAGTATATTTTCTTTGGGATATCTGTAATTTCCTTTGTCTCGTTCACGAGAAAAGGCTAAAGCTATGGTAAGGGGTCCTACCCTACCTAAGAACATGGTGATGAGCAAAATAATTTGAGAGCTGAGGCTCAATGAGTGTGTAACCCCCATAGAAAGGCCACAGGTTGAAAAAGCTGACATTATCTCAAAAAGTATTTTTATAGTATCTTTATCTGAATCAAAACTGATCATAAGAATAGCCATCGTAAGTATGTATAAGAAAGCGATAAAAACTAAGGTGGATGCCTTATTGAATAACTGCCAAGAGATTCTTCTTTTGGAGTATTCTATGTATCGTCTGTTAAGCAAGGAAGCACGTACTCCCAAGCATAGAATACCGAAGGTAGTTGTTTTTATTCCACTTCCTGTTGAATTTGGGGAGGCTCCAATGAACATAAATACAATACAAAGAATAGCAGTAGCTCCTGAAATTCCCTCTATAGGAATAGTATTGAATCCGGCTGTTCGTAAGGTAGCCGAGTGGAAAAAACTTATTAGAATTCTGCCTCCAAAGGACTCATTTGTCAACTCTCCTGTATAATGGTATTCTAGAATGAAAAATAAGAAAGTACCTACCCCAAGAAGAATAAGAGTAATAAGCATAGAAAATTTAGAATTGACACTTATTTTTCTTCTTTTCCCTGTTACATATTCAAAAAGTTCTATAATAGAGGTGAATCCTAATCCTCCAAGGATAATTAATAGTGCTATAATAATATTCATATAAATATGAAAAGTATAGCCTTCTAAATTATGAGGGAAAAGAGAGATACCAGCATTACAAAAAGCAGATACTGAATGGAAGATTCCATAAAAGAGAGCCTTATGCCAGGGAAATTCTTTTATAAAAACAAAAAAAAGCAATACAGCTCCTATAGCTTCTATAAGGAGAACTACAAAAACTACTTTTTTGATATGTAAATAGAGGTCTATTTTTGCTTCATGGTTAAGTCCTTCAGATACTAAGCGCTTGGTGTAAAAACTGATTTTTTTGGATATCAATAGGATAATTACAGAGGAGAGAGTTAGGATTCCTAAACCACCTAATTGAATAAGCAATAATACTATAACTTCCCCATAGGTAGAGAAGGTACTATGTACATCACAAATGGTAAGCCCCGTTACTGTTACTGCAGAAGTAGCTGTAAAGAGAGCTTCAATGAAAGTGAATCCTTTATCACTGATATGAGTGAAAGGCATCATTAGAAGGATAGTGCCAACAAATATTAGTGAGAGGAAAGAAAGGATAATAAGAGTATAGGGAGAATAGTTCCGTAGCATAATTTTTTTAAAATAAAAAGACTATCCAACCTTGCCGTTGAACAGCCTTTGTGACCGCGAGAGGCTTCGAACCCCCAACCCTCAGAGCCGAAATCTGATATTCTATCCAGTTGAACTACGCGGCCTTTTTGTAAAACAATATAATTATGATAATACTTTCTTTACTATGGAAGCGATAAGCTTACCATCAGCTTTGCCCGAAAGCTCTTTGCTTGCTTCTCCCATGACTTTTCCCATATCTTTCATGCTTGAAGCTCCTACACGGGCAACAATTTCTTTAATAAGCGCCTCTACTTTTTCCTCAGAGAGTTGTTCAGGCAGGAATTTGGAGATAATTTCCGCTTGGGCAAGTTCAGGAGCTGCTAAATCTTCTCTTCCTTGCTTCTGATAGAGGTCTGCACTCTCTTTACGTTGTTTCACCAAGCGTTGTAAGAGCTTTATTTCTTCATCTTCAGAGATCGTATCTCCTGCTTTAGCTTCTGTTTTAGCAAGCAATATAGCCGATTTTATAGCGCGTAAGGAATCCAATGCAATGGTATCCTTTGCTTTCATTGCCTCCTTAAGGGCTTCCATTATTTTTGACTCTAAACTCATAACCTTATGATAGTTAAAAGTGAATGATCTGTCACTACTCAATAAGAGTAGTTTTTAACTTTTATTTCAAAGTGCAAAGTTACATCTTTTTTTGAGATTGAAAAAATCTTTTTTGCAAAACTCTCTTAATTTATTTTTGTTCTTTTCTTTCTCATGCTCATTTCAGAGGGTATTCTACAATTTCCATTTGGGAGATGTTCCCTTGAGAAATCTCAAAGCGAAGCATAGTACGGCTTTTCTGTGCTCCATACTTACCAACGGCTCCTGGATTAAGGTGTAGGAGTTGGTATTTCTTATCGTAAATGACTTTAAGAATATGGGAATGTCCACAAATGAAGATATTTGGTTTCTCCTCCTTCAGAAGTTCAGGAATTCCTTTAGCATAATGAGTAGGATATCCTCCAATGTGGATCATAAGCACTTTCATACCTTCACACTCAAAAAGTTGTTTTTCGGGGAAGAGGCTGCGTATTTCAGTACTATCAATATTTCCATATACGCCCCGCAAGGGTTTTAAGGTCTGGATTTGCTCGGCAACAATAACGGAACCAAAATCACCAGCATGCCATACCTCGTCTGCCCAGCGGACATGTTCTAAGATAGCTTTATCTATGTAGCTATGAGTATCAGATAAGAGCAGTATCTTCATAAGGTTAGATTTCTATTCTTTCCATAGTCATAGAGCGGGAACCCTTAACAAGAAAAAAAGTATTAACAAAATGTTGTTGTGCTAAATAAGCATTCACTTCCTCTAAGGTATGGAATTTGAGAAAATTAGTTTGTGTATTCCAGAAATTCTCTCCTACCAGAAGTACAGCTTCCCATGGATAAAGAGCTATGTCATTTACCAATTGCTGATGTTCGGCGGGACTATAATCTCCTAATTCCTTCATATCTCCTAAAATAAGTATCTTATTAGCAGAAGGAATTTCTTTGAAAGCTTCTATGGCAGCGTGCATACTGCTTGGGTTAGCATTATAGGCATCCATAAGTATTTTGTTGCCATGAGCCTTTTCTACAAACTGAGAACGATTATTAGTGGGGATATATCCTTCAATACCATGAATAATGGCTTCCTTAGTAAGTTTAAAGTAATTACCTATACAGATGGCTGCTGCTACATTCATAGCATTATATTTGCCTATAAGATGGGTTTGAATATTAGACTCCTCCCAGTGAAGTTTTACCAATAGGCTTTCCTTATAAAGAGAGAGTTGTAGGTTAGCTTTCTTATTTCCTTCCATAGAAAAAGAGTAAGTGTTTGAATAACCATTCAGCAAACGAACCTGAATCTCATTATCTTGGCAAAAGAAAATGCGTTTATTATCTTTTTTTAAATAATTATATAGTTCACTTTTGGCTTGGATAACTCCTTCAAAAGAACCAAAACCCTCTAAATGGGCACGTCCAAAGTTGGTGATATAGCCAAAATCAGGTTCAGCAATTCGGCAGAGTTGTGCTATTTCTCCAGGATGGTTAGCCCCCATCTCTACTATAGCTATATCAGTTTCAGGAGTGAGCCGTAATAGAGTGAGGGGGACTCCTAGATGATTATTGAAATTACCTTCTGTTTTTAGGGTACGGAAGGACTGATTCAGTACACTATATATCAACTCCTTTGTAGTCGTTTTCCCATTACTTCCTGTAAGAGCAATAATAGGTGTTGCCAAATAGTGGCGATGATAGAGTGCTAATTCTTGTAATGTTTTAAGAGTATCCTCCACTAAGATGGCTTGTGGAAGATAACTCCATTTTTTGTCATTGGTAACTACATATCTGGCACCTTTTTCTATCGCTATAGGAACAAACTCATTACCATTAAAACGTTCTCCTTGAAGGCAAAAGAAGAGCATATCGGTTAAATCCTTGCGAGTATCAGTAGCAACGCCTTTACATTCTTTAAATTTTTTGTATAAAGTATTCATTTATATTTGAATAAGAAATAGGGTTATGTAAGTGTTTGATAATTATAAATGTAGATTATTGTATCAGTATTCTTGTATGGTTTTATATATGGAAAAACGATTGGGAGCCTTAGAAAGATATTCAGGGGAAAAAATAGAAACAAAATTTCCACCAAGTTCTTGGGTTTGTTGCTTTATTTTCTCTATTTTATAGAACATCTCTTTAGGACATTGTTTGTCTATCTGTTGCCAATGGAGTACACAGGTATGTACCAATATAGGAATCTGTACTTCCAATCGTATATCATAGAAAATATAAGGGGTACAGGTACCTGAACGAAAACCAAGATGTGTAGGGTAACACATAGTATAATCCTCCTTGAATTCTGAGTCAGCTAAGTTACGGTAAAGTTCAGGTAGGGGGAGTAGGTTATTATTGGAACGAAAACGACGTACAGGACGGTTGATGATATTAATCATGCGTTCTCGTTCTTTAGAAAGAATTTCCTGATGGAAAATAGCATCATAAGAGCCTAATACAGAGACGATAGCGTAGTCAGCAACATGTTTTATAAGATATTTATATTTTACATTATTGTAGGAAAGTCCTTGATCATAGTAATTATAGTCACCTAAAAGGAAAAAGAAAGTAGGATGTAGTTTCTTTTCTTCAAAATAAGCGATGAGTGCTTCATAGAAATCGTAAGGGTCTTTTCTCTTGCCTATTACAACCCTAATAAGTTGGCGTAAGGGCGTCCATTGTAAGGTAAAAAAGTAAGCAATTCCTCTTAAGAGTGTACGTAAGATTCCTTTATGCTTGTATTTGAAAGCCTTGGCGACTTCTATGACGGAGATAGTAGCTCCTTCACCAGATGCAAATTCAAGGTTAGGATATTTCTCTTGCAGAGCTTTCTTGAGACGGCTCACCCATATATCTACAATGGGAATCTCTAAGAAATGGTATTGATAACCTATACTATTTGTAGCTGTAAAAGGCTGTGTTGGGTTCTTTTCATGATGCAGATATTCCTCATAACGTGTAAGTAAAAAGAAAGAAGCTGAAAGGATGTCAAAGGGCAGCGAACCCTTTTTGGTAGCAAAGAAATAAGGGATACCTTCCCATTCTTCCATTAAAAGTTCTATAGGTTGGACACCTTTTTGAAAAAGTAATCCAAAATTCTTGATGAAGAATTCACTTCCAATAGGTGATTTAGCATAGGAAAGTTTACTCTCGTCGGATTTAACGAAAGTCTCTAAATCGGTGGTAATTTCTATAGAGAGCCCCAGCATATTTATAAAGATATGCTCACAGATGTACATAAAACGGGGGCTTTTCTTTTCAGTGTAAATGAGTAACATATCAGTATATTTGGGCAAAGGTACGGAAAAACTTTTATAACGTACTTGGAAACAACTGATAAAGTTTTCGTAAAAAAGAGTTGTCTTTTTTAATTAATTTTAAAATTAGTGCAATTCCTCGCAGTAATAGCTGATACGTCCACCACTATCACCTATCTCGATGCTTTCATCATACCAACTAACGATTTGCAACTTGAAATAGTGAGTCCCATCAGCGGTACGTATGATATAAGTATGAAATGAAGGTTCGTAGGAGGGAGGTGGACCTGAGAATACTAAAGCCTTGTTCAATAATGGATTAGCAGTAGTGGTCGTTTGCTGAGGACCTCGATTAGGATCAAACCATGGAATACCTGTGATATTATTGGCAACCGTATAGCTCACCCACTCACGCCGAGACATGGTAATAGATATGTTATTAGTATCCACTACCCATTCTATATCGTGGGGTATTTGTGAGACACTCTTCCAGCGATCGTACCCTTGGAAGCCCATATCGGCTACCCCTCCATGTCCATTGCCACTGGTGCCACTATTGGTGCGCAGTTTGTTACCACAGAAAGCTAAATCCCAGTCCAAACGATTTTTCTGTCCTCCTTCTATGATGTCGGCATTCACTTGGTAGGCATTAAATACCTCGCCTGTACGTAAGTTGTAGTATATCCAGTCGTTGGTAACCTCATTGATATATCCTGAACGGCGTGGTAACACCTTTCCTGTAAAAGGTAGTGCATCATATTTTACACAACTGACCGAAAGGGTGCTTATGAGAATGTAAAAAAGTATCTTTTTCATAGCTAAATCATCTTAAAAATCAATCTCTATCTGTGCAAACCATCTGCGGCCAGCTGTAGCAGGAATATTGAACATAGTAACCCCCGAACCTAAGGTGGAAGGCACATAGTTAAAAACATTATTAATCCCAATATTCAGCTTGTAGTGCTTGAGGAAATGCTGTTGTACATTGAAGTTAAATAAGGCATAAGCAGGCAATTCGCAGCGGAAATAGGCTTCTTTGCTCACGGGGCGCACACGAGTTCCTCCGCCTGAGGGTACTTGTTCTTGTATGGTGATACGGTCTTGTACATCAAATATCTTCTTACCCATCATACTCATTGTCAGTCCTGCCGATACATCATAATCATCGCGGTACCACTTGTATTCGAGTCCTGCGGTAGCAGCATGAGGCGAGGTAGTATTGACTTGCAGTCCGTCGGTTTTACTTACATTTACATACGAATAAGAAGCATTGAGCGTTAAGGCAGGAAGTATCTTCCAGCGGGTAAGCAGGTCAAAGCCCAATAAACGTTGATTCGAGAGATTGGTATATTCAAAATTGTACTGAAACTCATATATCTTCCAAACCCCCTCTATCTTGTCATAGAACTGATTGACAAAGGCATTGCCCGATATAAAGAAATTAGGTACGGCATATTCTGCTCCGAGAGAGAAATAGTGGTTTTTTTCGGGTTGTAACATCTCATTGCCTATGATCTGGAACATTCCCAAGTGATCCCAATTGAAAAATAGCTCTTTGATAGAAGGCGAGCGGTAACCCTTGGCATAGTTGAGACGGTAGGAAAGTGCTTCGGAGGAAGCGTATTTTATCGCTACTTTAGGTAGTGCCATGAGTCCAAATTGTAGGCTATAATTGGTACGCAAGCCCGCTTCCACTTGCCATTGTGGGGTAATGGAATAAGTATCTTGGAAGAAGAACTCCCATTCCTTGAGCCCACGAGTGAGCATACGATGCGAAGCAAAGCGGTCGCTGGTAAGGTCGTCCTGAAAATAGTCTATCCCCAGAATCAGATCATGCTTTTTAAAATATTGGGAAGTAAGCGTAAGGCGTGGCTGCATAATCTTGGAGTCATACACCTTCTTATGCTCATCACGACGCTCATGACGCTTATAACGCTCATAGAAATCGGTATGGAAAGTCCCATGTAGGGTCAAGAAATTTTTCCATTGGTAAGAGAACTTCGCTCCTCCTGTAAAATCCTTTGTTTGTGAGAAATACAAGTCTTTTACCATATCGTATGAGTTCATCAGAAAGCCCGTTCCATAGAGTTGCAGGCTAAAATTCTTGGTTTCAAAATAGAGTTTTTGAGAGGCTGACACGTGTTCTACCCCCTCTATACCCATAGGTGGACGCAAAAAGGTAGCCTGTACTATCGTATCTTTAGGGAGGAATGGATTTGCCTCACGGGTATATACCTTACGGTCAGGTTCTTTTTGGTAGAGATAATAAGCATCTTGGCTACTAAACCACACATCGGTTTGGGTGGTGAATTTTCCTATTTTGGATCCTGCGGATACCCACGATTGTAGGTTGGGTTTATCGGCATTTTTCTCAAACATATAGAGGAAATCACGTGGTTGAGGGTTGTGGTAATTACGCTCGTTCATCTCGGCATGACGCGAACCTACCGTAATACTCAGAGGCTTGTCTGTTTTCTTGGTAATGATGTTAATCACTGCCCCTGCTGCGCGTGAACCATAGAGGGTAGAGGAGGCTCCTTTCATTACCTCGATACGCTCCACGGCATGGAGATTAAAGCGTTCGTAATCCAGATTTCCTGCCATTTCGCCTGTCATACGCTCTCCATCTACCAAAAAAAGAATATGGCGTGCATCAAGTCCCTGCATACTTATCTCGTTGCCAAAACCTACTTTTTGAATATTCATACCCGGGGTTTCCTGCATTAGGGCTTGCTGGATATTGCTATAGCCTGCTTCTACGAGCTGCTTTCCTGTGATCACTTGCACCACGGTAGGAGTTTCTTTAATGGGACGTAGGGGAGTGGTTGCTTTGGCTGTAATAGTGGTGGCTGTAAGAGCTGTGGTCTCTTGGGAGAGGTATATGGTAACGTCCTTTTGCTTAGAGAGTGTTCCCTTCTTAGCCTTGTAACCCAATGACTGTATCTGGTAGTATAGGGTGCCGTCCTTGTGCTTTTTCAGTAGTGCCACCCCTTTATCATCGGCCACACTGTGTTGCAGTTTATCATTATAGGTAGGTTCTGTATAGCTCACTACGGCAGCTACAATAGGCTCACGAGTGCTTTCATCAAGCACCCGTAGCCGTATTTGTTGTCCATAGCTTCCTCCACAAAAGAGAAGGAATAGGCATATTAGATATCTCATTTTCTGGGAAAAAGAATTATAAATCATCATAGCCCCCCTCTATAGGAATAATAGGAGAGGTGATATATAATCCCAGTTCTTTATTGATATAAGCCAAGCGAATAGAAGCACCGTTTTTCTTCAAGCGGGTAATGATGCGTATCTCTCCCTTATCAGAGGTTTTTAGCTGTTGGGTACCTTCCGCATTCCAAAGGGTAGTGGTTACATTCACCGCTTTGAATTTGGTAAAGAGATAATGAGAGAAAGTCTCTCCCTCTATTCCTGCTTTTTGGTATAATTCCTGTTCGGTTTTAGTGGTAGGATAAGCAAAACGAGCCAATGCCTCAAAGGAAATCTGCATATTATTAGCTGCTACAGCGGTTTTAGGTAGGGTGATTCGCATACGCTTAGTAACATTGGTATATTCAGTACCTCCTTTCCATTGGAAATGTATAGGCAAATCCACCTGAGTGGTTTTTCCTTCGTAGGTAAGAGTAGAGGATAGAGTTCTGCTTTCACCGAGAAATTCTACCGTATATTGGTAAGTCTTGCCGCGTAGCTGCTCATCACCATGGTCTAACTTCCATTCGGCGAGTGCTTCTTCGTAGGCGTCATATTCCTCATCAAAATTCTTTAGGCGAGCGGTATCTATCTTTTGGCGGAAGACATGACCTACTACATTCATCATATTGTAGTTAATAGAGATCTCAATTTCCTGTGTATTGACATTGTAGAAGCCTACCAAGATTACTGCCCCATCTGGCTTAGGCTTGGCAGGGTCATCGTCCTTTAGGTAGGGGGTTACCTCTCCCTTATCGTCAAAGAGCTTTATCCAGCCTGCTTCAGGATATTCGTTCTTCTCCCAAGAGGAGAGTTCCATCAGGGTAGCATTGGCGGTCATTCCAATAGCAAAAGGCATAGAACCAGGTTGTATCTTGACGATTTGGATTTCCATTTTTTTCTCTACTTCCTTCCAGCGGAATCGAAATTTGGTAGGCACTCCTCCAGGGAGGCGGCTCTTATCCACCCCCGCCATCTTAACATCCTGTCCTAATATAACTGTATTGTTCAGCTGCTGGATTACCTTAGCAGTTCTGTTGTCTTCTTGTTTAATCTCTTGGTGTTGTTCTTCTTTTTTACAAGAAAAAACTCCTATAGCAAAGGAAGCTATACATATAAGGGATATTATTTTTTTCATTATAAGGTATTTAAAAAGGTTAGTTTTCATCTTGGTTTTCTTGAGCTCGTACCCAGTCATAATTTTCTAGATCATACTCATTAAGTTCTCCTCTATCAGGAGTTATTTTCCCGTTATACTTTTGGATAAAGGCTTTGGTTTCTGCCCTTTCATAGATCTCTTGAGTGATGGCAAAGTTGAGTTCTCCATTCTCATCATCTCTTTCTCCATTATTTGTAAAATAAGCTATCTGGGTAGGATAGGTAATTTTAGCTATAGGCAAAGCGCTTAAGGTAAGTGTATTAATAACCTGTAGTTTGCTCATATCAAAGTCTTGTAACTTAGGAAGTGCTATCAAGGAAATTGCATATACTCCTATAGGTTTTTTCCCCTTGCTTAGCTCAGGTAAGGTTACCTTTTCCAAAGCAGGGCAATCTCCCAAATGGAGGATATCCCCTCCAAATAATCCTGAGAAAATACTTTTCTCTCCCCTTTGTAGGAATACCTTGCTATGGGAAAGGTCTATTTGCTTAATAGCTTTGTTATGTGAAAGCATTAATATTTTGAGATTTTCTGCTTGAGAGAGATCTAAAGCAGGTGTATTTACCCATTTGAGAGAGACCCCTTCAGTGTATTGTCGTATTTTTAAGTAAGGCAAAGTAGCTTCCTTTTCTTTGGACATTTCTATTTGGACGTTTCCTGCATAGTGAGGGTGGTTGATGATGTATTCCAGCCCGTCTAACTTCATAATCTTACTTTTATCGATCTCCAATCCTGTAGGGTCATGGTGAGATTGTTCTATAACAATAGGAGTGGATAGCTCGGCAGTATGTAATGGTTTGCTGATATCTATCTTATCTCCTATCATGAGACTGGGGAAAAGTCTCTTGAACAACTCAAGCAGGGTAGGATCGGGCACTTCGCGTAGGGTGGTATATTTCTTTAGAGAACCGTCCTTAGTAGCTATTTGAATATCCGCTTTAGCAGCAGTTTTTGAATAAGCAGGGAGGCTCTCCATATCATATTGGGCAGTTACCGGAAGGATAAGTTTTCGCAAAGGACGAAAGTTCTTAAACTCATAGATAGAGTTACCACTTAGGTCTACCTGCTGGATATTCTCTGGAAGCAAGGAGAAGTCAAAGACCTTTCCTAAAGCATTATTGGAGAGATTCACCTCTTGCAAATTCTTGAAGATAGTGATTCCTGCCACGCTCTTAAGTCCTGCTCCTGAGAGGTCAAGAGAAGTGAGGTTCCACAACTTATCATCAATTACGATGGCATTCCCCTCAAAGGAGAATCCCTTTGCCTTGAGTGCTGTGGTAAGTTCTGGATTGTCTAAGGGAAAAGCCTTTCCATACAAGGAGATGTCATCTTTCTTACATGCTCCTAAAGTCATTAGTATTACAACAAGCAATACTATTGTTACTCGGTGAAGATATCTTTTCATAAGGATGTCTTTAAAGAAATAAATTTTTAATTAGAATAAATAAACAATTTATAAGCGAGCGCAAAGATACAAATTTATTTAGAATAAAAACAAATAAAAAGTAGATAAAATTATAAACTGTCAGAAGAAAGAGTTAGTTATAATAATATAAGAGGCTATCCTTTTCGGACAGCCTCTTATATTATTTCCTTTGTCGTACCGCTTCAAAAATAAGTACAGCAGCACTGGTTGATACATTCATGGAGTCAATTTTTCCTCGCATTGGGATAATGATATTCTTAGAAGAGGCTGAGAGCCACTGGGGGGATAAGCCAACATCTTCTGTACCTACTACGATAGCTGTGCGTCCTCTGTAGGATACACTGTCATAAGGGACTGATGCTGATAGAGCTGCGCAGTAAATAGTAAAATTTTCCTTCTGTAAGAAGGAAAGAATCTCCTTAGTACTTGCTGTGGCTATGGGCACTGTAAAGAGAGTCCCTACACTGGAGCGAATTACATTAGGATTATATAGGTCTGTCTTAGGGTTGGCAATACAAACAGCATCCACTCCTGCAGCGTCGGCAGTACGTAATAGTGCTCCTATATTACCCGGTTTCTCAGGAGCCTCTGCTATGAGTATGAGTGGATTCTCCTTATGAAAAGTAAGTTCTGAAAGGAAATGATCTTTAGTTTGAGCAAGTGCTAAGATTCCCTCAGTGGAGGAACGGTAGGAGAGTTTTTGATAAATCTCCATAGAAATTTCTGTTAATTTCTCTCCAGCAAACTGTTTTTCTACTTCTTCTTGTGAAAGGATAGCCGAACAAAAGAACAGTTGTTTTATCAGATAACCTGCCTCTATAGCAAGGGTGAGTTCTCGCCTTCCTTCTATAAGGAATTCCCGTTGTTCTCTTCGTAACTTAGATTTCTGAGTAAGGGAGTATAGGTGTTTTATGAGAGGGTTTTGGAAACTGGTAATCTGTTGCATGGTTATAGAGCCAAATTGTCAATCAGGCGTACACCTTCTATATATACTGCAATGAAAGCGCGGTATGGAGTGTGCTCCTTTTTTTCATAGGTTTGTTGTAATGTATTTTCATCCACAATAAGAAAATATTCTACCTCAAATTCAGGTTTCTTAGCGAACTGTTCCTTAACAAATATTTCCAGATCAGGGAAAGAGTCAGTTGTAAAGTGTTCTTTTACCTCTTGTAGCACTTTGTATATAAAGGAAGCTTTCTCTCTTCCCTCAGCAGAGAGTCGTTGGTTACGGGAACTCATGGCAAGCCCACTTGCTTCACGTATAATAGGGCAAGGGACAAGGGTTACGGGGAGCTTTTTCTGGCTGACCATGCTTTTGATAATAAGAATTTGTTGGTAATCTTTTTCTCCAAAGTAGGCACGAGTGGGGTGAACTAAGCGGAAGAGTTTTTCTACAATAGTGGCAACGCCCTGAAAGTGCCCTGGACGAAAAGCGCCTTCCATTACCTTATCTAAACCTTGAAAATCATAATTTCCTGAAGTAGGGGCACCTTCATACATCTCAGAGATAGCAGGTGCGAAAATAGCGATATTATCCGAAAGGGTTTGGATGGTAGCTATATCTTTTTCTAAGTTGCGAGGATACTTTTCCAAATCCTCTGTATTGTTGAATTGGGTAGGGTTTACGAATATACTTACCACAACTTGGTCATTATCTTCTATGGCTTTTTTGATCAAGGACAGATGACCTTGATGTAAGGCGCCCATAGTGGGAACTAAGCCAACAGATTTTTTTTCTTGATTGAAAGAATTCAAGAAGTGCTGTAACTCTAATTTATTGTTAAAAATTTTCATATTTTTATGATTTTGAACTATGAAATTGAATAAATATGTAAATAATTTGAATTTTTTTTGTAACTTTGTACCGAAATAGTTATAGAATAATAATATACCTATGAAAAATAAAAAGATTCTCTATGTTTCTTCAGAGGTATTACCTTATCAAGCAGAAACAGAAGTTTCAAAAATTGCATTTGATTTAGCAAGAGCCCTCAATACTACGGGAGGACAATTACGAATATTTACTCCTCGTTATGGGGATATTAATGAACGTCGCCATCAGCTTCATGAGGTGATTCGCCTCTCTGGAATGAACTTAGTTATTAATGATATAGATATGCCTTTGATTATTAAAGTAGCTTCTATCCAGAAGGAGCGTATGCAAGTGTATTTCATTGATAATGATGAATATTTTAAGCTGGAGGATACCTTTGATACTGAAGGGAAACTCTATGCTGATAATGATGAGCGTTGCATTTTCTTTGCAAAAGGAATTATAGAAACTGTTAAAAAACTTAATTGGACACCTGACCTTATACATGTACAAGGTTGGTTGGGAGCTTTGTTACCCCTATACTTACGTACTACTTATGCAGAAGAGGCTATCTTTTCTCATACCAAAATAATTACTAGTTTTTTAAGATCTCCTTTTGAAGGAACTCTTAGCAAGCAACTTCTTTCTAAAATGGCTTTTGATGGAATCACTCAAAAAGAAGCTCCAGAACTTTTAGAACCTAATAGCATGAATTTTATAAAAATAGCTTCTCGCTATTCTGATGCTATCACTACTATTAAAGGAGTTTTACCTAAAGATGCTCTTTCCTATATTACTTCCTTGGAAAAACCTTTCCTATTGGAAGAAGCAGAAATTCTCCAGAAAACTTATCCTCAGTTTTACAGAGAACTTCTGCGCTAAAGTATAGAATTTTCTTTCATTACTTTACCTTGATCTCATACGGTACCCTTGCTTGTAAGAAAGAATGAGGATATCGTGTGGAATAATTTATCCGTTGGAGTTGGTCATAGGTATCTTCCCCTATTTCTTCACGTAATAGGAATCTAAGTTCTGCTCTGGTGGAGGCTTGGAACTGTTTCTTAAAGAATTCACTAAAGTCCACTTCTATTATAGGATAAGCAATAAGGCTATAATTACCGCTTGAAAGATTCTTCTCCTTGGCTACATAGTCAATAACATCATTTAAGGAACCTATTTGGTCAATAAGTCCATGCTTTAAAGCATCAGCACCTGTCCATACACGTCCTTGAGCTAAGGAATCTACTTTTTCCCAAGTCATTTTACGACCATCTGCTACTCGTTGTACAAATTTTTTATAGAAACGTTCTATGCCTTCAGTAATTACTTCACGTGTTTTTTCAGGGGTCTTTTCTAAAAGACTATAAGTAAGAGCATGAGGGTGTGTTTCTACTTGTTGGCTATGAATGCCTATTTTATCAGCTAATTCTTTAGCATTAGGGATAAGACCAAATACCCCTATAGAGCCTGTCAAGGTTTCCTTATCAGCAAAAATGCGATTGGAATTACATGCTATATAGTAACCTCCCGATGCTGCCCAATTACCCATAGAGGTATATACAGGTTTTACTTTTTGAGTGAGTGCAATTTCCCGATGAATAAGTTCTGAGGCTAATCCACTTCCACCTGGTGAATTTATCCTTAGTATGATAGCTTTAATGTTTTTATCCTCGCGAGCATCCCTTAAGGATTCTATGATAGTTTCATTACCAATTTTTTCTCGCTGGGATTTTCCCTCTATGATTTCTCCATCGCAGAAGATAATAGCAATTTTATCCTTCTTTGCTTTTTTAGGAGCTTCTTTTAGGGTTTCAAGGGAAACATTTTGTGCATATTCTTCAATAGGGATAAGGTGAAGGTCTTCTATTTTTTCACTTTTAGTAACCTTACAAAGACTATTTTCAAATTCATCATGGAAAGCAATCTTATCTACCAAATGATGCTTTAGCGCAAGTTCAGGAGTACGTCCCCATAGGCTGTCTGCAATTTGGTTAAGATCACTAAGAGAAAAACCTCTACTTTGTACTACCTCATCGGCATAACTTTGCCATAAGGAATGCAAATAGGCACTTATTTGTTCTCTGTTGGCTTCACTCATAGTGTTCTCTAAGAAAGGCTCTACAGCGCTCTTGTACTTACCATGGCGGAATATTTCCATGTGTATACCTGTTTTTTCCTGCAAATCCTTATAGTATAACACCTCTGCACTAAGCCCCTGTATGTCTACACTGCCCAATGTTCCTAAAAAGAGAGAGTCAGCAACACTATGGAGAAAATAATCATACTGGGAAATAGATTCTCCAAAAGCATAGACAAACTTTCCAGTAGTTTTGAAATCGGCTACTGCTTTACGAATATCTGCCAGATGTGTCTTCCCTGTGATTCCTTCAGTGGATCCCAGTATAATTCCCTTAATATGCTTATCTGTCTTGGCATACTTAATAGCTCTGAGAATTGCTGTAAGTGTATTTTCTTCAGTTATCTCATAATTGAAATTTTTAATGTATATTGGCTGGCTGTATTCATATACAGGCTTTTTGAAATCCAAACTCAATATGGAATTCTCCTTAGTACTCTCTTTTTTTGGAGAGAAAGCAGATCCCATTCCAATAAAAGCAAGAAGTATGAGGCATATTGAAATAAAAAAACCAATAATTACAGCTAATATTGTTTTGAGAAAATTTACCATAAATGAATGATCATTACATAAACATAATAATTGCATAACCTACCACAATCGCTACAATAGTGGCGACAAAGCCAGGAATTTGGAAAGAGTGGTTTAGTACATACTTCCCAATATGAGTGGTACCAGTACGGTCAAAGTTAATAGCTGCTACTACAGTAGGGTAGTTAGGGATAAAGAAATATCCATTGACTGCAGGAAACATTGCCACTAAAGCAAGGGGAGAAATACCTAAAGCAATACCTAAAGGATATAATGTGCGTACGGTTGCTGCTTGACTGAATAGGAAGATGGACATCACAAAAAGTGCCACAGCGAAGAGGAATGGATATTGAGTTACAATCTCAGCTATGTGTGTCTTGAAGAACTCAATGTTTCCATTAAAGTAGGTGTCTCCCATCCATGCAATCCCAAAAATAGCAATAACCGCTTGCATTCCCGCAATAAATACAGATCCTTTTACAGCTTTATTAATATCTGCTTTGGAGAAAATAAGCATAAGTCCTGCGGTGGACATCATTACAATTTCAATAGTTTGAGTCATACCAAGTTGTACCATCTTACCATCTATTTCAAATGATGGGCGCAAGGCATCTACAGAACCGAAAAGAACGATAGAGAGCACTCCAATGAGAAAGATAATTACAGAGGTTTTTGCTTTTTTAAGGTCTGCTTCTGAAGGTTTAGGTTTATCTTGTTCTTCTTTGCTGATAAGCCCTTCCTTAAGGCGACGAAGATATTCAGGATCTTTTTCCAAAGGAACTCCTATGAAATTCACTGCAATAGCACCAACAATCACTCCAATAAGTGTAGAGGGGATACATACCATAAGGATATTTCCCAAGGTAATTCCCTTATCTCCTAAAAGTTCAGCTGAGAGAAGGGCAGCGGTGGCTGCGGATATAGGACTTGCTGTAATAGCTTGTTGGGAAGCGATTACAGAAATAGAGAGTGGACGCTCAGGGCGTACCTTGCTGTCGGTAGCAATTTCTGAAATGATAGGTAACAAGGAGTAAGCAATGTGCCCTGTACCAGAGAATAAAGTGAAGAAATAGCATACTACAGGAGCAAGAAAAGTAATCATAGCAGGATTTTTCCTAAGGATTTTCTCGGCAACTTTTACCAAATAATCCAACCCTCCTGCTGCCTGTAGGGTAGCTGCTGCGGTGATAACCGCTACGATGATGAGCATTACATCAATAGGAGGGTTACCTGGCTTAAGCCCAAAGCCAAAAACCAAAATTCCCAATCCAATCATACCGAAGATACCCAGACCGATACCTCCTACCCTTGCTCCTATAAAAATAGCTGCAAGGACAATCAATAATTCAATGTAAATCATAGCAATAATCTAAGTTTAACGTTGTTGTTTTTAAAGGCACAAAGATACGAATTTAATGATTAATGACTCATGATTAAAGGATAATTTTTGATAAAAATTTATTTTTTAGCAATTACTCTGATGGTTTCCTTCACTTTTTGGGCAATAATACGTGCTATCTCTATATTAGGGTGTACTATAGTAATATGTCCCATTTTTCTAAAAGGACGTGTTTGCCGCTTACCATAGATATGAGGGGTAACCCCTTCCAGTGCTAGGACTTCTTCTATATGCTTATAGAGTACATCTCCTGTATAACCTTCTTCTCCTACTAGGTTAACCATGACACCAGCTACTTTGCTTTTAGGACTTCCTAAAGGCAAATTCAAAATGGCTCTAAGATGCTGTTCAAATTGGTTCGTATAACTTGCTTCGATAGAATAATGTCCAGAATTGTGTGGACGAGGAGCTACCTCATTGACCCATATTTCTCCTGTTTGGGTGAGGAATAGCTCTACTGCCAATAGTCCTATACTCTCAAAGGATTGAGCTACTTGTAAGGCTATCTTTTGAGCTCTCTCGCTGATTGTCTGAGGAATACGTGCCGGACAGAGAACATATTCTACTTGGTTAGCTTCAGGGTGAAACTCCATTTCTACCACAGGGTAAGTAACGGTTTCTCCTTTAGCATTACGAGCTACTATTACTGCAAGTTCTTTTGTTATTGAGGCATATTCTTCTGCGATACAGTCCCCTTGAGGAAGTGAAGCTAAGTCCTTATCATTACGAACTATTTTTACTCCATTACCATCATAACCAAATCGGGTACTTTTCCATACAAAAGGATAGCTCCATTTTCCTTGTATAAGGGATTCATTTAAGAGAGTAGGAGAGGAGAAATATTCAAAGGGAGCCGTAGGAATATTGTGTTTCTTATAAAAATCTTTTTGTAAGCCTTTATCTTGTATAGTGCGTAGACTCTTAGGGGTAGGGTATACAGTAACGCCTTCTTTCTCTAACTGTTCTAGAGCATCTACATTTACATTTTCTATCTCAAAGGTAAGAAGATTTACTTTTTTACCAAACTGATACACAGTATCATAATCCAATAGATCTCCTTGTTCAAACCGTTGACAGCCAAAGCGTGCCGGAGCGTCTGCACTTGGGTCAAGCACTGCAGTGCGAATATCGTACTTAAGGGTCTCAGCAAGGAGCATCTTTCCTAACTGTCCACCTCCAAGTATACCTAAGGTAAAGTCTGTAGAAAAATAGGTCATTTTAAATTATTTGACAAAAGTTATAATTAATTGAGAGTCCTTACACTCTGTAAAAAGATTCTCCAATATGTTTGCAAAAATACGAATTTATTTATTTTTCTATTGCTTTTTGACTAACTGTGTGTAATATTTTTTAAAGGATTAAGATAGAAAATATTTAAAAAGCTAATGTTTTCATTGTTAAACTTTAAAAAGAATATTCATCCAAGAAGAGATCAAGCACAGAGATATTTAAGATTATTCTTAAGATAATATTAATAAAGAGCTAATAATTAATAAAAGGAAATAAATTATTTAATTAGGAGGAAGTAAAAATGCTTAATATCGCTTGCTGAATTCTACAAGTATTGAGTGATAAATGATAGTTTTTATTTTTGAAAAGTATCATATTGCGAAAATAGATTTATTTATAAATAATCTTTATTTCTAATAATCAAGAGAATTATATAAAAAAGAATTAGAAAAGAGTGCTAAAATATAAATTAAAATTGTGCTGAAAATGCTTTTTTTATGCTAAAAAATCGTATTTTTGTGCTCTGTTAAGAAATTATACACTATGAATAAGAAACGTAATACAATGGAGTATTTGAAATCTTTTTATATAAAAGATTACCTAATAATGGCGCTTGCCATTTTTATTTATACTATTGGGCTTACGGGATTCATTATGCCCAACCAAGTAGTGTCAGGGGGGCTAGCGGGAGCTGCTCTTCTATTGAATTATGCCACAGGAATTAATGTATCCAGTACGATTTTCGTAGTGAATGTATTGCTTCTGATAGTAGCCTTCCGTCCTTTGGGAAAGAAATTTGTTATCAATACTATTATAGGGGCGGGAATGCTTACCGTTGGAGTAAGGTTAGGAGAGGTGTACTTAAAACCTTATTTTTTAGCCAACCCACCTGTGCATGATCCATTTATTGCTATTGTGTTGGGGGGTATCTTTATGGGAGTCGCTTTAGGAATGGTATATTCTGTTAATGGAAGTACAGGAGGAGTGGATATTATTGGCTTTTTGGTTACCAAGTATTTTAAAATACGAATCTCTCGTATTCTCCTATATGTGGATGTACTTATTGTATTATCTTCTATCTTTATATTGAAAGGGTATACGATAGAAAAAATGGTTTTAGGGCTTATCTTACTTCCGGTGATGTATCAGGCGGTGGATGTGATTATGAATGGAGCCAAGCAAGCCATACAGGTTATTATTCTCTCAAAGAAATATGAGGAGATAGCCACCCATATTAATACTGAGCTTAAGCGAGGTTGTACAGTGGTTGATGGTATAGGTTGGTATACCAAAAACTCTCAAAAAGTAATCATTGTCTTTGCCCGTCGTGGAGAAGGAACTGCTATTTTTCGTTTGATTAATAGTATAGACCCTGATGCCTTTGTTACTCGTGCTAATGTGGAAGCCGTTTATGGAAAAGGTTTTGAAAAATTTAACTAACAAAAAAATTTAACTAACAAACTAATATATTTTTTGTATTAGATTTTTGCTATATATTGGAAATTATTTAATTTCTATAAGTAAAGAAAAATTCCTGTAAAGGTTAATGATTTTGTGCTGAGGAAATATTAATGTTGTGTGATAAGAATACATCTATTGTTTATTTACTTTAGTTTTTTAAGCAATAAACAGGGAAATAAATTTAATACATTCTTAGTAATTTATAAAACATACTATATGAAATTATTAAATTTGCATTCTTTGAAAAACATGACATTGTTTTTCTCTGCTATGGCTCTCTTTTCATGCAAAAAAGAAGATGCCAATGAATCAAACAGAACGGCTTTAAATGCAGCGCAATTAGACAGTTATGTAGCGCAGCTTCCTTCTGTAAAACAGCGTGCTCCTTTCTCTGAGAGATTAGCCTCCCAGCAAGCACCTAAAACAGCTTCTCTTTTCGGAGCCCCAATGATGAGTGTGGCAGCTACTCATTACTATGAACAAGCTAAAGAGTATGAGAATCAATTGCTTTTTACCGAAAATGATGAAGTTTTTTATCCAGGAGCTTTGGTAAAATCAAAAACAGTGGTTGATGGGTCTTATTCTCCTATTATTGTACCACGAAAACCTATTACTATTTCAGTTTCATTAACAGGAGACTCTCCTAGGGTTACTGTTGAGAATCCCTCTCTGTCTACAATGCGTGCAGCGATTAGTGAACTGTTAAATAAGAACTTCAATGCACCACCTGCTAATATGACTTATAATAGCTATGAAGTACATGATGAGCAGCATTTGAAATTGGCATTAGGTGCAAGTTACTCTGGTGCTGTAAATACAGTGAAAGGAAGTACTAATTTCAAATATGATAAAGAAAAAACAAGATATATTGTCAAAATTGAACAGGTATTCTATACAGTAGATATAGATCTTCCTAAAAAAGCTTCTGATTTCTTTAATGATAATTTTGATTATAGAACCCAGTTTGGAGCAGAAAAGCCTGTTTATATCTCTTCTATCAAATATGGGCGAGTATTATTACTCGGTATAGAGTCCACTCTTAGTAAGATTGACTTAGAAGCTAAAATAAATGCCTCTATTCTAAGTGGTAAGTTCACTGCGGAAGCTGAGACAGCTTATAATGAGTTGAAAAAAAGTGCTACCATCACAGGACGTGTTTTTGGAGGAAATGCTAAATTGGCAGGGAAAACTATTGGGGATTTCGCTTCAATACGTACCTTCTTAGAAGAAGGAGCTACTTTTGGAAAAGAAAATCTCGGTGTACCGCTTTCCTATCGTTTAAGAGAGTTAGGTACTAATGAGACTTTTAAAACGGTGATTTACTCTAAATATCTAAAAAATGATGCTTCTTCTATTGATGATAAAACATTAGATTTTGATTTGGTTATTAAGCGAGGAGAATTAAGAGATGCTTTGGGAAAAGAGTTGTCCACAGAGTATTACACTATTGAAAGATGGAATCCTAAGAGTTCTGAACAACCTAATCCTACGAGAGATTATTATGATAATTCAGGAAAAATTACCAAGAAAATCATTTCTTTTGAGAAGGGAGAAAAAATCTTTATCAATGTAAAAACAAAACATGGTAAAACACTTTCTTTTAAACTTCCTTCCTTTGAAGAGTTGGTAAGAGCAGCCCAAAGTAGTAAAGAAGCAAATATGTACGATTTGGAAAAAGGTACTGGACATGCTATTAAAGATATAAATAACAATAGTTTAACTATTGGTATTTACAATCAGAAAATAAAGTAGATTCTTAGTAAAAAGCTTTATTAATTATATGTATTTTTTAAGAGAACTATCCGTTTTTACGATAGTTCTCTTAATATTATCTCTCTCTTTCGGACAAAAACTTTATCTTTGCCAAAAAAATGACTGAATGAACAAAGAGGTTTCACATAAAATAGAACATCTACATATCTGTGTACTTATCCCTACCTATGACAATGCCAAGACATTAGCAGATGTATTGGAAAGGGTACTTGAGTATACCTCTCATGTATGGGTAATCAATGATGGATCTACGGATGATACGGCTGTAATTTTATCCCAATATCCTTCTGTTCAGATAATAACCTTTCCTAAGAATACAGGCAAGGGGAATGCCTTGAGGATAGGTTTTCAGGAGCTTCGTTCAAGGGGATATACTTATGCACTTACTATAGATTCTGATGGGCAACATTTTCCTGAAGATATACCCGCTTTTGTACAGGCTTTGGAAAGGGAAAAAATGCCTGTGTTATTGGTAGGAAGTCGTAATATGTCTGGGGATACCATACCTAAGAAAAGTAGCTTTGGACGTAGATTCTCTAATTTTTGGTTCCGTTTGGAAACAGGAGTGAGTCTTTCCGATACACAGTCTGGATATAGGCTTTACCCTCTTATGGAGATTCCTAAAAGATATTTTACTGGGAAATTTGAATTTGAGATAGAAATATTAGTGCGCACCTCTTGGCGAGGGATTGCAATAAAGGATGTGCCTATACGTGTATTATATGATCCTAAAGAGCGTGTATCTCATTTTCGCCCAATAAAAGACTTTATTCGTATCAGTATACTGAATACTTTCTTGGTGCTTATTGCTTTCTTATATATAAAACCACGTGATTTCTTTCGAGGTCTAAAAAAAAAAGTTTTATCCGATTTCTCAAGGAAGATCTCTTAGAGAGTAATGTCTCTGATAGTAATAAGGCTTATTCGGTTGCCTTAGGAGTCTTTTTTGGGATAGCTCCTTTCTGGGGATTTCAAACCGTTCTCACCCTTGCTTTTGCGGTATTTTTTAGGCTGAACAAATCTCTTGCTTTTCTCTGTTCCAATGTGAGTATTCCTCCCATGATTCCTATAATTGTACTGACTTCTCTTAAGATTGGAAGCCTCTTCACAGGAGGAAAGATGCTCCCTCCCAAAGGAGAGATTACCCAAGAATTTATTAAGGAAAACCTTATTCAATACCTTATTGGGAGTTTCCTTTTAGCCAGTATTGCAGCTGGGTTATTAGGGATAGGAGTGTATCTACTTTTGAAAATAAAAGGTAAAGAGGTATAAGTAAATAAAAAACCATCCTCAACGGATGGCTTCTTAACAAAAATAATATATGCGCAGTAACTAATAACCTTATTTGAATTCTAAAATAGCATTTTCTATAAAGTCAATATAATCAAAATAACCATTTTCTTTCAGAAAATTAACTAAGTATGCCCCACTGGCTTCCATGCCTCCTACAGCTTCCACTTGGAGGAGCTTAGCATAGAGAGGAGCTATGTATTTCTGAACACTTTGCGTAGGTACGGAGGTACGACGGGCGAGATAGTTTACTATTTTCCCTTGAGCATCTTTGAATATATCAAAATCTGTTACCACCCAATAATATTCCCCTGATTTAGCAAGATTCTTAGCTACAGCGTGGAAATTAATGCCTTGTTGTATATTATCCCATAGTACTTTGAAAATAATACGGGGCATATCCGGATGGCGAATAATATTGTGAGGAGAGCCTAAAAGTTCTTCTTCAGTATAACCACATACATTACAAAATACCTGATTTACATAGTCTATAACCCCGGCGGCATCAGTACGACTCATAATAGTTTTGGACTTATCCCAATCCACTTCCTTATCAATAGGAGTAGGGTACTTAAAGTTTGGTATCATACTCTGAGGGAATTAAAGTAATATTAATATTTATTTCCTCGCAAAGGTACATATTTTTTTTAGAATAGAAAAGAAAATGATAATATTTTTAATAAGATGGACTGTTAAATTTATATATTAATAGTTTAGGAAATAGCAGATGGAATGGAAAATGTCAAGGAATAATGGGTTCCTTAAAAAGTTATCAACAATGTGTGAAAAATAACTATAATAAAATTGGGTTTTTTAATAAAAAATTTATAACTTGCGCCCGCAAAATATAATGAAAGAAAAGTACTATGGATTTACTCATTGTAGCAGTGTTTTTTATTGGTTATCTGTTTATTACAGTAGAACACCAAGTGAAAATTGATAAGACTATTTCCGCTCTTGGAATGGCAGTTATTTGTTGGACTATCCTTAAAACGGCGGATTTACCCGTTTTTGAGATTGAAGATGGATTAAAACCTCTTGCAGATAATTATGGAGGAGATAATCATCAAGCCATTGATAATTTGCTACTCCATCACTTAGGAAAGGTGGCAGAAATTCTCTTTTTCCTTATTGGTGCCATGACTATTGTTGAGATTATAGATATGCATCGTGGTTTTGAAATTATTAAGAAGATGGTCAAAACTCGCAAAAAGAAAAAGTTACTTTGGGTATTGGGAATTGTATCCTTTTTCCTTTCTTCCTTGATAGATAATCTTACCACTATTATAATAATGATAACCATCCTACGTAAGCTCGTACCTTTCCGTGAGGAACGTATCTGGTATGCATCTCTGCTTATTATTGCTGCTAATGCGGGGGGAGCGTGGTCACCTATCGGGGATGTAACCACTACCATGCTGTGGATGGCTAATAAGGTAACTGCTTCAAGGCTTATTGACTATGTAGTGCTTCCGGCAGTTTTCTGTTTTGTGGTTCCTTTCCTTATAGCTTCTTTCATGCCTATTTTCAAGGGTCGCTTGGAAATTCCTCAGATGGACAAAACACAGGCTTACAAAAGTAGTACGCCTATCCTTATTATAGGGGTATTGGCTATTATCTTTGTGCCTATCTTCAAATCCATATTTCATCTACCCCCTTACTTGGGAATGTTATTCTCTTTAGCAACGGTATGGTTTTTCTCTGAACTTTTGAAGCCTAATAGTGAACTTAGTGAGGAAGCAAAACCTTCTTTCTCCGTACATAGAGCATTAGGGCGTATAGAACATTCCAGTATTCTATTTTTCTTAGGAATTCTTTTAGCAGTAGCGGCCTTGGAGTCTATAGGCTCTTTATTCCATTTTGCTGGTTGGTTGGATTCTGTAGTACCTAATAAGAATATAGTAGTCATGATCTTAGGATTTGGCTCTGCTGTAATAGATAATGTTCCTTTGGTAGCCGCAGCTATTGGTATGTTCCAAGAGCCTTTGGATGCTTCTCTATGGCATTTTATAGCCTTCTCTGCAGGAACAGGAGGCAGTTTGCTTATTATAGGATCTGCTGCTGGAGTGGCAGCTATGGGAATGGAAAAAATTGACTTTTTCTGGTATGTAAAACATATTTCTTGGCTTGCTCTCTTAGGATTTCTTGCAGGTTGTGGTTCATTGATTGCTGTGGAAACATTCTTCCGCTAAGAGTGAAGAAATGATAATATGAAAAAACTTTTGGATAGAAATTAATTAACAATTATAAGATTATGATAATGAATAAATCCAATAAAATTATGAAAGTGCATCACCTATTATATTTGATAATATGGATGCTCGTACCTCTGTTAGGTAAGGCACAAGCTACCCCTCCTCCATATAGTACGAGTGTTCAGAACACAGTATGTGGGGGTACAGTGAAAGTGGATTGGAGTGCTGCTGTAGCCGCTAAAGGAGTTGCTTATGTGGCTGACTGGTGGGCAGAGTTGTATGATAATAGTGGTGCTAATAAACAATCCCAGCAGGCATTTGATAGTGCAGGAAAGGCAGAATTCAAGAATCTTTCCTCAGGCACCTATAAGGTAAAACTTGTTAGGAAGGATGGTACTATGACCCATCCTACAGTAGTTACCCAAGCGGTAGTCTCCACCTATAGGCGCTTTGTGGTGGATGCAATAGCACAGACAGCAGCTGAAAGAGCTACTGGTGAATGTACTGCTGATGGAAAAGTTACTGTTAAGATTAAGGATGGTGCGGGTCCCTTCATAGTAAAACTCTATGAAGTAGGGCAGACTGCGGTTGCAGTTACTTCAGCCCCTACTAATAAAACAGGCAATGAGACAAATGTTCTCCTTACAGGACTCAAGCCTAATACTAAGTATGAAGTAGAAATCACTGACCAAGTAGGAGGAGGAAGTTGTTCTATTACAGAAAATAGAAGTAGTGGAAGGAGTTTTACTACTTTAGGTGCTTCAGGATCTTTCCTTCATAATGTAACAATGGAAACATCACGTCCTCTTAAATCTACAGAAACTCAAGGAGAAAGAGGACTTGTAAAAATAGAAATTAATAATGCCTCTGCAGGAGCGGGTCCTTTTAGTGTAAAAGTAGTGAATAAAACTACAGGTGAGGTGATTATTGCCTCACAAAGTATTAATAAAAGTGGTGCTACAGGGACAACCTCAAAGGTTATAGAACCAGATGGAGGCAAGAAGCTTGAAGCTAATAAAACTTATCAGATTACTGTAACGGACGGTAGTTGTACAGCAGTAAGAACAGAAAATGTAAAATATACATATTCTGCAGAGCAACTTCGTATGCACTTAGTGCCTTCTTGTAGTGATTGTAATGAATTCAATATCGCTTTAGAAGTAATTTATCAACATAGTACTAATAAGGAATGGTATTATCCTTATTTGCTTACTATGAAAGTTACTCGTGGAGGAGTTCCTGTTGCAGGATTTCCTAAAGAGTTCACTAGTGTAGAAGCTATAAAAACACCTTCAGCAACAGAGGGATCACATCATATTTATGGGAATAGAGAGTTTCGTTATTGGAATTGGAAAAGACCTTTTTTACATACAGATATATCAGAGAAATTAAAAGTAGGAGATGTGATTGAGCTCTCTTATAAGGATGGGGATGGAAAAACCAAGCAGCTTACCCACACTGTAGAAGCTCTCAAGGCTGATATGCCATTAACACAAGTGAAGTTGGAATCTACCAGTGCAACAACTCCCTGTACTAAAAGACTTATATTTGAAACGCGATTTCAATATAATGCCTCTTCCTCTTGGCTTGTTACCTATAATGCTTTTTGCAATGTAGCGGGAATAAAAGCCAGAACAAATCAGTCAGGAACTTGGTCACCTTATACAGAGGATCCTCTGTACCCCAATAAACTGTTTAAGTATTATGATGGAGTGGATGAGAATATACACAGGATAAGAGTTAACTCTCTTTCAGGAACTCAATATAAGGTGGAATATGCGGAAGCTACAGCAACTCTTGATGGGACATCTCCTAATAGTTGTAAGCATTATCTTTCCAAAGACCTTAAATCATCTATACCCAATAGTCTTTTGGATGGGATTCTTGTGAGAAAATCAGATGATCCTCGTTGGATATTACAGGTAGCGGATAGAGGATCGAATATAATTTTTGGTGCTGATGACCCGAATAGATCAGGCTTGGTCAATTATATTACGGAGACCAATCACTTGAAAGTAAAAATTGAGCGAGAAGATGGTAAATCAGAAGTAATTCTGAACTCTACAGGTCCATGGAACTTAGCAGGTACTTACAAGGTGAAATTTCCTTTTGAGAAGGAATTCTATCCTTCTATGAATGAAGGAGTTAATCACGTTTATGTAATATCGGACTTACCTACAGGAAAGTATAAGATCACAATGCGAGATGGATGTGGAGCTACTCGTGTTGTCAATATTGATATGAGTACTCCTTTAGAGAGTGCTTATTATGATCTTAAGTATGAAGTAAAGACGGATTGTAGTAAGAATGGACAGGATAGTCGTGGGGAAGTAACATTTACAGGGATCCATGGAAAGTATAATGTATCTCCTTTTAATTATATGTTTGTTTTTAAGGATACTGCTGCAGATCCATCAACAAGTACTGAACCTTTGTATAAGCGAACATCATTAACGGGTATTAATGGATCATATATTGCTAAAGAATTAGATGAAGTAGCCAATCCTGATGCTTCAAAAAGGAGTGTAACAGGGAAGATAGGGAATCTTCCTCCAGGAAATTATATTTTGGGGATTAATCCTACATGGCGATTTTGGTATACGGCTATAGATAAGCCTGAAGACAAAGGGTATACCTATGGGTATAAGCCCAATATGCGTGGAAGAAGATGTTTAGGAGATACTATGTTCTATCAGTCTTTTACCATCACTAATTATACAGAAATAACTCCAATAGTAGGGA